>NZ_JIAV01000001.1 GCF_000620645.1 Nocardioides sp. URHA0032
GTTCGCACGCGAGAAGCAGATCCAGAACTGGGGCCGCTCCAAGCGGCTGGCCCTGATCGACCAGGACTACGCCGCGTTGCCCGCTCTCTCGAAGAAGGACTTCGGAGGGTAGGTCTCGATACGCCCGCCGCTCGTCCCTCGCGGCGGGCTACTCGACCAATGACGTGTTCGGTGGTCGAGTAGCGAGCGCCAGCGAGCGTATCGAGACCTCGGGGCGGCCGGTGGGTCTCGATACGCCCGCCGCTCGTCCCTCGCGGCGGGCTACTCGACCAACGAGGCGAGCGCCAGCGAGCGTATCGAGACCTCGGGGCGGCCGGTGGGTCTCGATACGTCCGCCGCTCGTTCCTCGCGGCGGCCTACTCGACCAACGAAGTGTGCGGTGGCCCGGCACAATGGTGGGGTCATGACCGAGCTCCAGATCGCCTACCCTCCGGAGCTGCCGGTCACCCAGCGCCGCGAGGACATCGCCGCCGCCATCCGCGACCACCAGGTCGTGATCGTGGCGGGGGAGACCGGCTCGGGCAAGACGACCCAGCTGCCGAAGATCTGCCTCGAGCTCGGCCGCGGCACGAAGGGTCTGATCGGGCACACCCAGCCGCGCCGGATCGCGGCGCGCTCGGTCGCGGAGCGGATCGCCAGCGAGCTGAGGACCGACCTCGGCGACCTGGTCGGCTACCAGGTCCGCTTCACCGACCGGACGTCGAAGCAGAGCCGCGTGAAGCTGATGACCGACGGCATCCTGCTCGCGGAGCTCCAGCGGGACCGGCAGCTGCGGAAGTACGACACGATCATCATCGACGAGGCGCACGAGCGGAGCCTCAACATCGACTTCCTGCTCGGCTACCTCAAGCGGCTGCTGCCGAAGCGCCCCGACCTGAAGCTGGTCATCACCTCCGCCACCATCGACGTCGACCGGTTCGCGCAGCACTTCGACGCGCCCGTCGTCGAGGTGTCCGGCCGCACCTACCCGGTCGAGATCCGCTACCGGCCGCTGATGGCGCTGTCCGAGGAGGACGACGAGGGAGAGGTCGTCGTGCGTGACCAGACCGAGGCGATCGTCGACGCGGTCAAGGAGCTGTCGGCGGAGGGACCGGGCGACGTGCTCGTCTTCCTGCCGGGCGAGCGCGAGATCCGCGACACCGCCGACGCGATGAAGGACCTGCCGCACACCGAGATCGTGCCGCTGTACTCGCGGCTGTCCGCCGCCGAGCAGCACAAGGTGTTCTCCTCCCACACCGGACGCCGGGTCGTGCTGGCCACCAACGTCGCGGAGACGTCCCTGACCGTGCCGGGGATCCGGTACGTCGTCGACACCGGTGTCGCGCGCGTCAGCCGCTACTCGGTGCGGACCAAGGTGCAGCGGCTGCCCATCGAGCCGATCAGCCAGGCGTCGGCCAACCAGCGGTCCGGACGTTGCGGCCGCGTCGAGGCCGGTATCGCGATCCGGCTCTACTCCGAGGAGGACTTCGAGGGCCGGTCCGAGTTCACCGACCCGGAGATCCTGCGCACCAACCTGGCCAGCGTCATCCTCCAGATGGCCTCGCTGGGGCTGGGTGACATCGCCCGGTTCCCGTTCCTGGAGCCTCCGGACCGCCGCAACGTCACCGCCGGGGTCCAGCTGCTGGAGGAGCTCGGCGCCCTCCGGGACGGGAAGCTCTCGCGGATCGGCCGCCGGCTGGCGCGGCTGCCGATCGACCCGCGGCTGGCCCGGATGATCCTCGAGGCCGAGCGGCTCGGCTGCGTGCGCGAGGTGATCGTCATCGCCGCGGCGCTGTCGCTCCAGGACCCGCGCGAGCGGCCGGCCGAGATGCAGGCGCAGGCCGACCAGCAGCACGCCCGGTTCAAGGCCGACGGCAGCGACTTCCTCACCTGGCTCAACCTGTGGCGGTACGTCAAGGACCAGCAGCGCGAGCTGTCCTCGTCGGCGTTCCGCCGGATGTGCAAGCGCGAGTTCCTCAACTACCTGCGGGTGCGCGAGTGGCAGGACTTCGAGTCCCAGCTGCGCCAGGTCTGCAAGGAGATGGGTCTCGATACGAGCCGCTCGTCCCTCGCGGCTCACTCGACCACCGACCACGGGGCGGTCGACAGCGACGGCATCCACCAGGCGCTGCTGTCCGGGCTCCTCTCCCACATCGGCCTGCTCGAGGTGCGGGAGAGGGGCGAGCGAGGCATGCGTGAGTACCTCGGCGCTCGCGGCGCGAAGTTCGCGATCTTCCCGGGCAGCGGGCTGCACCGGAAGAACCCGCAGTTCCTCATGGCCGGCGAGCTCGTCGAGACGAGCCGGCTCTGGGCGCGGCAGAATGCCGCCATCAAGCCCGAGTGGGCCGAGCGGCTCGCCGGCGAGCTGGCGAAGCGGACCTACTCCGAGCCGCACTGGAGCAAGAAGCGCGCGGCCGTGATGGCCCACGAGCGCGTCACGCTGTACGGCGTGCCGCTGGTCGCGGACCGCCTGATCTCCTACGGCAAGGTCGACCCGCCGCTGGCGCGGGAGCTCTTCATCCGGCATGCGCTCGTGTACGGCGAGTGGAACAGCCGGCACCGCTTCCTGGAGACGAACCGCCGGCTGCTGGAGGAGGCCGAGGAGCTCGAGCACCGCGCCCGGCGGCGCGACATCGTGGTCGACGAGCACACGCTCTTCGAGTTCTACGACCAGCGGATCCCGGCGGACGTCGTGAGCGGCGCGCACTTCGACAGCTGGTGGAAGCAGGAGCGGCAGCGCCACGGCGGACTGCTCACGTTCGACCCGTCGATGCTCACCCACGACACGGCCGGGGAGATCAGCGAGGGCGACTACCCGGAGCTCTGGGAGGCCGAGGGCCTGACGTTCCCGATCAGCTACCACTTCGAGCCCGGCGCCGCCGACGACGGCCTGACCATCGACGTGCCCGTCGCGACGCTGAACAGGGTCGAGGCCGACGACTTCTCGTGGAACGTCCCCGGGCTGCGGGAGGAGCTGGTCACCAGCCTGATCCGCAGCCTGCCCAAGAACCTGCGCGTGAACTTCGTGCCCGCGCCCAACAAGGCGCGCGATTTCCTGGCCGCCGTGCCTCCGGGGGAGGAGGGGCTGCTCGACGCCTTGGAGCGGTGGTGCCGCTCGACCACCGGAGTGGTCGTGCCCCGCGACGCCTGGGACTGGTCGAAGGTGCCCGAGCACCTGCGACCGACGTACCGCGTCGTCGACGACGCCGGCCGCGAGCAGGCCCGCGGCAAGGACCTGGAGGCGCTCAAGGAGCCGCTGCGGCCGAAGTTCGCCGAGGCGATCCGCGAGGTCGCCAGCGAGAGCGGGCTGGCGCGCACCGGGGAGACCACGTGGGCGTTCGGCACCGTCGACGCCTCGTTCACCCAGCACCGCGCGGGCCACGAGGTGCAGGTCTTCCCGGCACTGGTCGACGAGGGCGAGACGGTCGGGCTGCAGGTGTTCGGCTCGGCCGACGAGCAGGAGGCCCGGCACCGTCTCGGCGTCCGGCGGCTGCTGCTGATCGAGCTACCCTCGCCGGTCAAGCGGGTGCTGGACGGACTCACCAACACCGAGAAGCTCGGTCTCGCCGGCTCGCCGTACCCGACCGTCGCGGAGCTGCTCGAGGACTGCCGTGCGGCCGTCGTCGGGGCCGCGGTCGACGCCCGGCCGCCGGTGCGGGACGAGGAGGCGTACGCCGCGCTGAGAGCCGAGGCGTCCCGCGACCTCGAGGCGCACCTGCGCGCGGTGATGGCAGACGTGATGCGCGTCCTCGACGCGTGGCGAGGAGTCGAGAAGAGCCTCAGCGGGCGGGCGGACCTGGCCCTACTGCCCGCCCTGACCGACCTGCGCGCACAGCTGGCGCGGCTGGTGCACCGCGGGTTCGTGGGCGAGGCGGGGACGACCCAGCTGCGCCGCTACCCGACGTACCTCGCCGCGATGGAGCACCGCCGGGAACGGCTCGGGGTGCATGTCAGCCGGGACCGGCAGCTGATGGACCAGGTCGCCGACCTCCAGGACGCCTACCTGCACCAGGTGGACGCGCTGCCGGAGGGCCGGCCGCCCGGCGAGCCGCTGCGCCAGGTGCGGTGGATGCTGGAGGAGTACCGCGTCTCGCTGTGGGCCCAGCAGCTCGGCACGCCAGCCCCGGTCAGCGACCAGCGCATCCGACGCAGCCTCGCCCCGGAGCGCGCCCCGTAGTGTGCAGGGCGTGAGTGATCGTCAGCACCACCGGCCGATGACGCCCGGCGGACCGTTCTTCGAGTCGCTCGTCGGCGGCACCGACCCGGCGCTCGTGAGCGAGGCTGCGGACCGGGCCGCGACCCTCCTGGTGCGCGGCGCCAGGGACTCCGACGATTCGGAGGTCGCCGACCGGCTGCTGCACCTGGCCGACACCGAGGGCATCGAGACGATCGCCGAGGTGTGGTCGGGGTCGCCCGCGGACTCGCTGGCCGGCTGCCTGTGGCGGCTCTACCTGCTGCGCTCGTGGGTGTACGCCGACCCGGTCGGCGTCGCGCGCGAGTTCGAGGCCGGCCGGCGCCCGGCCCAGGTCGCGCGCGTGGTCGCGGGCGTCGCCGACCCGCCGGGGCCGGACCAGCTCAGGGCGATGGTCGACGAGGTGCTGCGCGGGATCGCGGGCAGCGACTTCGCCGACGTACTGCTGCGCGCGGCGGCGTTCGCCCGGGTGGTGGCGACCGGTCGCGCGGCGCTCGGGTCGAGCTCCACGGCCGAGGTGCAGCGGGTGCTGGTGCTCTCCGAGCAGCTCGAGTCCGCCGGACATGTGGAGATGGAACAAGGCCTGGCCTGATCCCGTTACACTCATCGCGAGTACGTCGGGCTGTGGCAGCCCCGGGTCCCACAATAAGCCGCTACGAGCGGCCACGCGCCGTGAGGCGCTCCCGGTCCGGCGTACTCCCTCATCTGCGGGCCTCCTCCGCAACCGTGCGAGTCTGGGCCCATGCGAGCCCTCCGCCGGCTGTTCCGCCGCAAGCCCGTCCAGGCCGTCTACGCGCCCAAGGCCGACGGGCGCCCCGACCCGGGCGAGGTCGTCTGGGGCTGGGTGCCCTACGAGGACGACCCGGCGCAGGGCAAGGACCGGCCGGTGCTGCTGCTGGCCCGGGACGGCAAGCGGCTGCTCGGCCTGATGCTGACCAGCAAGGACCACGACCGCGACGCCGCCCAGGAGGACCGTTGGGGCCGGCACTGGATGGACGTCGGCACCGGCGGCTGGGACCGTGAGCGGCGACCGAGCGAGGTCCGGCTGGACCGGCTGATCGTGCTGACCGCGTCCGGCGTACGCCGGGAGGGTGCCGCGCTCGACCGCTCGGTGTTCGACCGGGTCGTCACCGAGGCCCGGAAGTTCCACACGATCTAGGCCGCACTACCTAGAAGGTGCGCGCGATCCGGCGTACGGCGACCCGGGCCGGGTCCCAGTCGCGCGGGTAGCGGTCACCGTTAGCGGCGACCTCGACCATCGTCAGGTAGCTGCCGGTGCGGAGGATGCCGAGGCCGGCGGACCGGGCGCGGAAGGAGCCGCGATAGCTGTCGCCGGTGCCGGTCCGCACGGTCACGGGCTGGAGGGGGCCGACCGTCGAGCGCTGCACCCGGGACTCGCAGTCGTCGCGCCAGGCGACCAGGACCTGGTGGGCGCGCCAGGCCGACCTCGCGTCCGGGAACCGCGCGACCAGCTGGGTCGCGGTGAGCCCGTCGTCCGCGGTGAACGACCGGCTGGCGGTCGACATCGCGCCGATCGTCTCGAGCGCGGTCTTCTGGCAGGCGCCGACGGGGCCGACGGGCTGGTCGGTACCGATGGTCCAGGCGCGGCCGCCGATCGTCGGCAGCCGGTCGGCGGCGAGGAGGTGCACGTCCCCGGCCGTGCTCGTGCGAGTGCGTGGAGCGAGCGTGCCGACCTTGTGCCCGGGACGGCGGGTCGGGCCGGGTGCCGCGGTCGTCGAGGGGGTGGGCTCGGGTGTCGCGGTCGCGGTGTGGGTGGGGAGCTGCCTCGGCTCCGGCGCGGACGCGCGCTCCGGCGCACCACCGTCGCCGCAGCCGGCGAGGGCGAGGGCCGTGAGCATGGTCACGGCGGCGAGGGGAACCCGAGACACAGCTCTCATCGTAGGGAGGAACGAGGTCGGAGCCGGGTTCCGACACTCGGTAGGGTGGCCCCGGCCGACGGAACGAGGAGGGCGCAGTGCGGGGGACCCGGGTACGCCGCACGCTGGCGGGAGCACTCGCTGCCGGCGTCGTGCTGGCGGCCGTCGGTTGCACCGACGAGTCCGACCCGCCGGCATCGCGCCTCCCGACGTCCACGTCGCCGGCACCGGTCACGCACCTGACGTTCGGCGTCTACGGGCCGAGCACGCAGATCGCGGCGTACCGCTCCACGGTGGACCAGTGGAACGGCCTCACCGACGGCCCGGACGTGCGGCTCCGGGTGTGGAAGACCCGCGAGGCGTTCCGCGACGCCGTCGAGTCCGGCGCCGACCTGCCCGACGTGTTCCTGACCTCGCGCACCGACCTGCGCTGGCTGCTCGACGACAAGCTGACCCAGCCGGTCGACGAGCTGCTCGACGAGCGCGGGGTGGACTTCGGCGACGGCTACTCCCGCGACGCCCTGCAGGCGTTCAGCGTCGACGACCGCCTGCAGTGCATGCCGTACGGCGTCTCGCCGATGGTCATCTACTACAACAAGCGCCTCGTGGACTTCGCCAGGATGACCAGGCGCGGCCTGGACGCACCGGACCCGGACTCGACCAGCTGGTCGTTCGACCAGTTCAGCGCCGCGGCGTCCTTCGCGAGCCGTCCCGGCCGCGGCACCAAGGGTGTGCACATCAGCGCCACGCTGCCCGGCCTCTCGCCGTTCATCGTGTCCGGCGGCGGCTCGGTCTTCGACGACGGCTCCGACCCGAAGTCGCTGACGCTGTCCAGCAGCGACTCCAGGGTCGCCCTGGACACCACGCTGCAGCTCCTGCGCAACCCGCAGGTCACGCTCGACGAGCAGCAGCTCGACCGGGCGACGGCGCTGAAGTGGTTCGAGCGCGGCAAGCTCGGGATGATCGCGGGGTACCGCTCCCTGGTGCCCGAGCTGCGCCTGGTCCCGGACCTCGACTTCGACGTGATGGCGATGCCGTCCCTCGGCAGCGCGGCCACGGTCGGCGACGTCAGCGGCCTCTGCCTCTCCCGGAAGGCGGCCAGCCCGCCGGACGCCGCGGACTTCATGGTCCACGAGCTGTCCGTCGACTCGGTGACCCGGGTGACCCGCACCGGCTACCTCGCGCCGGCCAACCTCCAGGTCGCGCTCTCCGACACGTTCCTCCAGCCGGCCCGCGAGCCGCAGCACAGCACGGTCTTCAACACCGCCGTGCGGAGCATGGTCCAGGCCCCGCTCGTCGACACGCTCCCCGCCCTCCAGGAAGCCGTCGAGCCGGACCTCGAGCAGCTCGTCTTCGGCGTGGGCGTGCTCGACCTCGACGGCATCACGCAGCGGATCGACGACACCTCCAAGCCGATCCTCGACCCGGAGTACTCGTCCTCGCCGGGGCCGTCGGAGTCGCCCTCCGACTGACGTCGGCGACCCGGGTCGAGGTTCAGTCCTCCGCGGAGCTCTCCTCGACCGGATCGTCCTCGACAGGAGGGACCTCGGCCGGCTCCTCCACCGGCTCCTCCACCGGCTCCTCCACCGGCTCCTCGGCCTTCAGGATCGCCTCGACCAGGATCGGTCCGGCGATCTCGACCTGCCACGGACGGGCGCCGTAGCCTGCGAGCTGGTCGGCGACGGCCGCGCCCAGGCGCTCGGCGTCGCGGGTGGACGGGGGAGTCCAGAGGGTGCGGCGCAGGTAGTCCGGGGTGAGCACGTTCTCGACGGGGAGGTTGAGCTCCTCGGCGCGGGCGGTCATCGCGTCGCGGGCGAGGGCCAGGCGGCGGGCCGCGACCGGGTCCTTCTCGGCCCAGGCACGGGGCAGCGGCGGGCCGTCGCCCCGCGGCGAGCGCGTGGGCAGCTCGGACTCGGGCATCTCCGCGACCTCGCGAAGGGCGGCGACCCAGCGGCTGGCGTAGCGCTCGGCGCCCCGGCCGTGGAAGCCCTTGGTGGACAGCAGCGTGTCGCGGTCGGTCGGCAGCGCCTGCGCGGCCGCGACGATGGCGGCGTCGGGGATGATCCGGCCCGGCGTCACGTCGCGCTGCTCGGCGAGGCTGTCCCGCACCTCCCACAGGGCGCGGACGGCGCCGAGGCCGCGGCGACCGCGCACCCGGTGCACCCCGGAGGTACGCCGCCACGCCTCGAAGCGCGGCGTCGGCTCGAAGCCGCGGAGGTACTCGAACTCCTGCCGCGCCCACTCGTCCTTGCCCGCAGCGATGAGCTCGGCCTCGAGGAGCGTCCGGAGCTCGACGAGCACCTCGACGTCGAGGGCGGCGTACTCCAGCCACGGCTGGGGCAGCGGGCGCGTCGACCAGTCGACCGCCGAGTGCTCCTTGGCGAGGCGCGCACCGAGCAGGCTCTCGACGAGGGTGGCGAGCCCGACCCGGGGGTAGCCGAGCAGCCGCCCGGCGAGCTCGGTGTCGAACAACGCCGACGGGTGGAGCCCGACCTCGGCGAGGCAGGGGAGGTCCTGGGTCGCCGCGTGCAGGATCCACTCGGTGCCGTCGAGCACCTCCTGCAGGGTCGGCAGCGAGCCGAACGGGATCGGGTCGAGCAGGAAGGTGCCGGAGCCCTCGCGGCGCAGCTGGATCAGGTAGGCGCGCGAGGAGTACCGGTAGCCGGACGCCCGCTCGGCGTCGATCGCGACGGGGCCGCTGCCGGCGCCGAGCTTCTCGACCAGGTCGGCGAGGCCGGCCTCGGTGTCGACGACGGCCGTCAGGCCGTCGCGCAGGGTGAGGAGGGGCGGTTCCGGGGCTTCCTCAGAGGTCATGTCAGCGCCCCGGGCCTCGCTGCCCGCGACGGCTCGGCATCACGGCGACGCCTTCCGGCACCGGCGGCAGCCCGACGGCGGTGCACAGCAGCTCGCCCCACGCCTCGACGTGCGGGGCCAGGTCGAGCGGCGCCAGCGCGGGCGCCTCGTCGGGGATCATCGGCGTCCACGAGGCGCGGATCTCGATCTGGGCGGTGCCGCCCTCGTCGGACATCCCGCCGAAGCTCTCGGTCGAGACCCGGGTGACGGTGCCGGAGATCGCGCCGTACGACGCGCCGTGCGCGTCGAGCGCCTCGGTCAGCCAGGACCAGCCGACGGCGCCGAGCATCGGGTCGACCGCCAGCTCGAGGTCCACCTCGGCGCGGGCGTACGCGACGCAGCGGAAGGTGCCGTCCCAGGCGTCGTTGCCCGCGGGGTCGTGCAGCAGGATGATCCGGCCGGTGCCGAGATCGGTGTCGTCGACCGTCACGTCCGCGGACAGGGCCGAGGCGTACGGCGCGATCCGCTGGGGCGCGGGCATCTCCTCGCAGAGGATCTCGGGGCGCAGCCGCGCCGCGCGCATGGTCGCCACCGCGTCCCGGAACTCCGGGGGCACGGCGCCCGCACCCGTTCCCGGGTGCGTCTCCTGACCGACGACCATGAAGTCACAGTAGGTCGATCCGGCCGGTCCCGATGTGCGAACACGCCGGGTGACCTGCGAGGCTTCACCCGTGACGAGCGCCTTCCTCCTCGCCGCACGGGGCGAGCCGGTGCCGCACACGCCCGTGTGGTTCATGCGCCAGGCGGGGCGCTCGCTGCCCGAGTACCTCGAGGTCCGCAAGGGCGTCGGCATGCTCGAGTCCTGCATGGACCCCGACCTCGTGACCGAGATCACGCTCCAGCCGGTCCGCCGCTACGGCGTCGACGCGGCCATCTTCTTCTCCGACATCGTGCTGCCGCTCAAGGCGGTCGGTGTCGACCTCGACATCAAGCCCGGCATCGGCCCGGTCGTCGCGAAGCCGGTCGAGACGCTCGCCGACGTCGAGGCGATCCCGGACCTCACCGCCGAGCACGTGCCCTACATCGACCGGGCCGTCCGCAACCTGGTCTCCGAGCTGGGCGAGACGCCGCTCATCGGGTTCGCGGGCGCGCCGTTCACGGTCGCGTCGTACCTCGTCGAGGGCGGGCCGTCCAAGGAGCACGCCCGCACCAAGGCGATGATGTTCGGCGCCCCCGACGTCTGGGACGCGCTGATGCGCAAGATCGCCGGCATCGCCGCGACGTACCTCGAGGTCCAGGTCGGCGCGGGCGCCTCCGCGGTGCAGCTGTTCGACTCCTGGGCCGGCGCCCTGACCCCGGCCGACTACGAGGCCTTCGTGATGCCGCACTCCGCGCGGGTGCTGGAGCGGGCGGGCGCGCTGGGCGTGCCGCGCATCCACTTCGGCGTCGGTACGTCGAACCTGCTCGGCCTGATGGGTGCGGCCGGCGCGGACGTGGTCGGTGTCGACTGGCGGACGCCGCTCGGCGACGCGATCGACCGGGTCGGCGACCGGTGCGTCCAGGGCAACCTGGATCCCACGCTGGTGTTCGCGCCGACCGAGGTGATGACCGCCCGCGCAGCGGAGATCGTCGAGGCCGGCCGGAGGGCGAAGGGCCACATCTTCAACCTCGGCCACGGCGTGATCCCGTCGACCGACCCGGACCAGCTCAAGCGGCTGACGGAGTTCGTGCAGACCTACCCGCGCTGATCCGGCGCCGGATCGCCCGGACCAGCAGGTACGCAGGCGGCCCGAGGATCCCGAGCACCACCAGCCACGGCAGCAGCGCGCCCAGCAGGGTCGCCAGCCCGACGGCGAACGCCGCCAGCGCGTCCCAGCCGGCCGACAGCCCGGCGAAGAACCCGGACCTGTCCTCCTCGGCCTTCGGGACCACCCTGGCGGGGGTCTCGTCGATGCTCACGGTGATCGTCGACATCGAGGTCTGGCCGCGCAGGTACGCCGCCTGCCGCTCCAGCGAGTCGAGGTCGGCCTGCCGCTGCGAGAGCTCCGACTCGATCGCCATGATGTCCCGGATGCTCTGCGCCCGGTCGAACAGCACGGTGATCCGGGCGATGCTGCGCTTCTGGGCCGCGAGCCGGCTCTGGGTGTCGATCAGCTTGGTCGTGACGTCGTCCTCGCTGGAGTTCGCCGACACCAGCTCGGTGCCCTCGGTGCCCTGGAGGTCGGCCATCGCGTCGCCGAAGCTCTCGGTCGGGATCCGCAGCACCATGTTCGTGTACGCCGGCTTGCCGTCGTCGTCGGTGGTGGTCTTCTCCTCGGTGACCTCGCCGGCGTAGCGGCCGACGACGCGGCGTACGTCGAACTGCGCCTTGCCGACGTCGTCGGCGCGCAGCTCCACGTCGCCCTTGCGGATCACCGCCCGCGACATCACCTCGGGACCGGGCTCGACCCGGTTCCTGGCGCCCGCGCCGTACGACTGCGCCAGGTCGGCGTTCGCGCGCACGCCGTCGGCGGGGGCCGGTGCCTCCGCGGCCACCGGGGCCGAGCCCGCGGCGCCCGAGTCGCCGCCACCGCCGGCACCGTCGCTGCCACTGCACCCGGCCAGGGCGCCCGCGAGCAGCACGGAGAGCAGGGCGAGGCCGGGGAGGAGGGTGCGCTTCGGCGCACGGGACGGGGTCATGCGCTCTGGGACGTGACCTCCGCGAGATCGGTTCCCGACCGGTGCGCACGGGCCCGGGCGACCAGGGCGGCCTCGAGGTCCCGGACCGGCCGCGGCACGTGCTGCAGGCGGCGCTGCTGCAGCACCAGGCTGACCGAGGTGCTGTCGTTCGCGAGCGGACGGGCGGTGATCAGCCCGGCCCGCTCCAGCGGGTCGCCCGCCACGCTGTAGTCGGGGAGCACGGCGAGCCCGAGGCCCTCGGCGACCATCACCTTGCCCAGCTCCGCGCCGTGGGTCGTGTACGACGTCGAGGGCATGTCCGGGCCGAAGAGCCGGTTCGCGAACCGGTGCATCAGGTAGCCCTCGCGCATCGCCACGAACGGCTCGGCGCGCAGCTGGTCGGTCGTCACCTCGGCGTACGCCGTGAGCGGGTGGTGTGCCGGCAGCACGGCGACCGGTCGCCCGTGCACCAGGCTGGTGCCGACCACGTCGGTCGGCGGGTCGTCGCCCTCGAGCACGTTGACGAGGCCCAGGTCCAGGGCGCCGTCCAGCAGGCCCTGGTGGATGTCGGCGGGCTGGTTGCTGACCACCTCGACGGTGCAGCCGGGATCGGTGCCGCGGAGGTCGCGGACGGCCGGGACCAGCAGGGTGGCCGTCGCCGCGCTCACCGTGCCCACCCGCACGACGTGGTGCGCGGCCGCCTGGTCCCCGGCCGCGGTCCGGAGGCGGTCCACGGCCTCGAGCACCTCGGCCATGTTCTGCAGCAGCTCGCGACCGCGGCGGCTGATCCGCGCCCCGGAGCGGCGCCGGTCGAGCAGCGTCACGCCGAGCTCGCGCTCGAGCTTGGTGACCGCCTCGCTGAGTGCGGGCTGGGAGATGTGCAGCCGCTGGCTGGCCCGGCGCAGCGACCCGTGCTGGGTCACCGCGGTGACGTACTCGAGCTGTTCGATGCGCACCTGGTGGTCTCCTCTCGCGGTGGGTGAGAGGCGGTCCCTGTCACCCGATCACCGACTCCGCCCGCCGTGAGGGGCCGATCGGCTTGAACCGCCACCAAAAGTACAGCAATCTGATCGACATAAGTTAGAAAGAGCGGAGGTGGTCGGAATGTCGCAGCACGACCCAGCGGGCCGGCCCACGGCCCGGGTGTCCGTGGTCGTCGGGAACCCGAAGCCGCGCAGCCGCACGTTGGCGGCCGCGACGTACCTAGCCCGCGAGCTCGCGGGGCACCAGCCGGACCAGGTCGTCGACCTGGCCGACCTCGGGCCGCGGCTGCTCGACTGGCAGGACGCGCTGGTGGGCGAGCTGGTCACCGAGGTCGGCGCCGCCGACCTGGTGGTCGTCGCGTCGCCGACGTACAAGGGCGCCTACACCGGGCTGCTCAAGCTGTTCCTGGACCGCTTCGCCACCGACGGGCTGGGCGGCGTGGCCGTGCCCCTGATGCTCGGCGCCGGGCCCGGTCACGCGCTGGCACCGGAGCTGACGCTGCGACCGGTGCTCACCGAGATCGGCGGCATCGTGCCGGCCAGGGGCCTGTACGTCGTCGACTCGGCGTACGACGACCCCGCGGCGTACCAGCCCTGGCTCGACCTCGCCCGGCCCGTCATCGGCGCCGTCCTCGACAGCAGAACGGGAGCCACGGCATGACCGTCAGCCACCTGCCCACCAACCAGGACCTCGACCCCGGGCGGCTGCGCGAGGCGTTCGGGGTCTTCCCCAGCGGCGTGGTCGCGGTCGCCGCCGAGGTGGACGGCGAGCTGGTCGGCCTCGCGGCGAGCTCGTTCACCTCCGTGAGCCTCGAGCCGGCCCTGGTGTCGTTCTCCGTGGCGAACTCCTCCAAGACCTGGCCGACGCTGCGCCGGTCCGGCCACCTCGGCGTCACCATCCTCGCCGACCACCACGACGACGTGTGCCGGCAGCTGGCCGGCCCGGTCGCGAGCCGCTTCGACGGGCTCGCCGTCACCACGACCGACGACGGCGCGACGCTGCTGGACGAGGGCCTGGCGCGCTTCGACTGCACGATCTACCGCGAGGTGGAGGCCGGCGACCACACGATCGTGCTGCTGGAGCTGCACGCCGTGGAGCACGAGACCACGTCCTCGCCGCTGGTGTTCCACCGCAGCGGATTCGGCCGACTGGCCGGTTGATCTCCCGCGCCGCGGCCGCACGCACCCGCTGCCGCGGCGCGGGACCCCTCTGGGAGACTCGAGGGGTGAGCAGGGTGGTCGTGGTCGGCGCCGGAGTCGGCGGCCTGACCGCGGCGCATGACCTGGTCTCCGCGGGCCACGACGTCCTGGTGCTGGAGGCGGCGCCTCGCGTGGGCGGCAAGCTGCTCCGCGCCTCGGTCGGCGGCGTGACCGTCGACGTGGGCGCGGAGGCGATGCTGAACCGGCGCCCCGAGGGCGTCGAGCTGGCCCGCTCCCTCGGGCTGCCCCTCGAGCACCCGACGCTGGCGTCCTCGCGGATCTGGACGCGGGGCGCACTGCGGCCGCTGCCGCGGTCGCTGATGGGAGTGCCGCTCGAGGACCCCGGCCCGTCCGGCGTGCTGTCGCCGGAGGGCCTGGCCCGGTTCCGCGCGGCGGTCCCCGCACCCGTGGAGGGCGACGTGTCGGTCGGCGACCTGGTCGACGCGGTCTACGGGGCGGAGGTGACCGACCGGCTGGTCGAACCGCTGCTCGGTGGTGTGTACGCCGGGCACGCGCGCCGGCTGTCCACCCGGTCGACCGTGCCGCAGCTGGTCCCGCTCGTCGAGGGCGGGGCGCTCCCGGCGCCGACCTCCGACGCACCGGTGTTCGCAGGCATCCCGGGCGGCATGGGCCGGCTGCCGGAGCTGCTGGCGGCGACGCTCTCGGTGCGGACCGGTGCGACCGTGCGCGAGCTGCGGCGCACCGACTCCGGCTGGGCGCTGACCGTGGGGCCGACGACCGCCGCCGAGGAGCTCCTCGCCGACGCGGTCGTCCTCGCCGTGCCCGCCGCCCCGGCGGCGCGCCTGCTCGCCGGCGTGGCGCCGGTCGCCGCCGCCGAGCTCGGCTCGATCGACTACGCCTCGATGGTGGTGGTGACGTTCGCGTTCCAGGCGTCCGACGTCCCCGAGCTCGCGGGGACCGACTCGTCGGGCTTCCTGGTGCCGCCGGTCGACGGCCGGCGGATCAAGGCCTCGACGTTCTCGTTCGCGAAGTGGGGCTGGGTCCGCGCCGCCGGCGACGGGCTGCTGCTCCTGCGCACCTCGCTCGGCCGGCACCGCGAGGAGTCCGCCCTGCACGCCGACGACGAGGACCTGGTCGCCTGGTCGCTCGCAGACCTCCGCGAGGCGGTCGGTGGGTCCGCGGCCCCCGTGGACACCCACGTCCAGCGCTGGGGCGGCGGCCTGCCGCAGTACGCCGTCGGCCACCTCGACCGGGTCGAGCGGATCCGGGCCGCGGTGTCCGCCGTGCCCGGGCTCGCGCTGTGCGGAGCCGCCTACGACGGCGTGGGCATCCCCGCCGTCATCGCGTCGGCGCACCGGGCGGCGGCGCAGATCGACTAGGCGACCGGCGTCCCCTCGGACGCGGTCCGCTCGAGGTACGCCGCGGACAGGCGGGTGACGAACGGACCGGGCCGGCCGGCGCCGATGGTGCGGCCGTCGACGGTGAGGACCGGGGTGACACCGCCCATGGTGCCGGTCACGAACACCTCGTCGGCGGTGTGGACCTCGGTCAGCGAGAAGTCCCCGACGACCGTCGCGATCCCAGCGGTCGCACAGAGCTCGAGGATCGTCTCCCGGGTGATGCCCTCGGGGCACGCGCGGGTCGTCGAGGTGCGCACCACGCCGTCCTTCACGTGGAAGACGTGCGTGGCGTTCGTCTCGGCCACGAACCCGGCGTCGTCGAGCATCAGCGCGTCGTCCGCCCCGGCGACGTTCGCCTCGATCTTCGCGAGGATCGAGGTGAGCAGGTTGTTGTGGTGGATCTTCGGGTCGAGCGAGTCGGGACGGGTCCGCCGCACCGAGGAGGTGACCAGCGAGATCCCGCTGTCGTCGTAGACCGGCGACTTGAACTCCGCAAGCACGATCAGCGTCGGACCGGACTGGTTGAGCCGCGGGTCCATGCCGCTGGTGATCTTCACGCCGCGGGTGAGCGTGAGCCGGATGTGCACGTCGTCGGTCATCGCGTTGGCGGCGAGCACGTCGCGGATCCGCGCGGTGATCTCCGCCTCGGAAGGCACGGAGGTGAACGCCAGCGCCTGCGCCGATCGTCGCAGCCGGGCCAGGTGCTCGGTGAGCTTGAAGATCCGGCCGCCGTACAGCCGCAGCCCCTCCCACACCGCGTCGCCGCCCTGCACGACCGAGTCGAACGGGCTGATCCCGGCCTGGTCGCGGTGCACCAGCCGGTCGTCGATCCCGACGACGAGGTCGCGGTTGCGCTCGTCCCAGTGCTGTTGCATCAGCCCTCCACTCGCTCTCCAGGTTGGTCCGCGGGGCGGAGGCGGTACGGCGCGAGCGCCTCGTAGTAGGGCAGGCACCGCTCCAGCAGCGGCGCGAGCCGGTCCGCCAGCGGGTCGCCCGCCCCGGGGGAGTACGCCGCGAAGCCGGTCGACGCCTCGACGCCGGCGTACCAGTGCGGCGCCCAGACGCCGTCGGTCTCCCGCGGCCCCGCGGGCCAGGACAGCATCGCCTCGTCGAAGGCGATGCCGAGCGCCGAGCAGAGCAGGCCCAGCGTCCCGCGCGGGTCCCGCAGCACGTCGCCCGCGTCGACCACCGGCCCGCCGTACGTCTCGAAGAGCTCCAGCTGCTGCGGCAGCCCGAGGTCCTCGAGCGTGGGCTCGTCGCGGACCTTGGCGTACGACGTCAGCACCCGCTCGGGGTCTCGGACCAGGAACGCGTGCGTGAGCGATCCCAGCCCGGCGCGGTCGAAGTCCGGCAGCAGGTGGTGGGTCATGTGCTTCTGGTACTGCACGGGCGTCGGCACCGGGCCCGAGGTCAGCTCGCGCACCACGGTGGCCGGGTCGGTCGGCTGCGAGGCGATCACCTCGTCGCGGCCCGGGTGGTCGAGCCCGGTCGCGGCCAGGTACGCCGCGTACAACGGCTCGTCGACGACCGAGCAGTCGGCGCGGTTCTCGAAGCTGCGCATCAGGGCGGTCGAGAGGTTGCGCGGCCCGGACCACATCGCGATCCGCAGCGCGGGGGTGGCGTCCATCGGCAGCAGTCTGCCCGGTTGTCCCTGTCCCGTGGGACATCGGGCCCGACAACCTCGGGTCATCGGAAATACCCACCCTCACAGAAAGCGCTCCGCGATGACCACCCACGTCACCACCCACGTCACCACCCACAACCCCGTCCGCACGGACCTGGCCGGCACCCCGGTCGCCCCCCGGACCTCCCGCGCCTGGACCCTCGCCGGACTGGGCGCCGGCCTTGCCGGGATCGCGACCATCGCGACCTCCTCGATGATCGACGTCGTCTACCGGGACGAGTACGCCGGCACGACCGCCGGGGTCGCCGACGCCCTGCAGGACAAGGCCGGCGTGATGTTCGCCTTCCACTCGATCACCACGCTCGGCGCCCTGCTCATGGTCGTCTTCGCCGCCGGCCTGCACCGCCGGCTGCGGGCCGTCGCCCCCCACGGACTGGCCCCGGTCGTCGCGCTCGCCGGCCTCGCCGGCACCGCCGTCGTGAGCGTGCTCGGCGCCGGGCTCGACACCGAGTTCATGATGCCGCTGGCCCAGGGCGACGGCATCGTCGACGACAGCACGGGCGCGATGTACAACCACTGGATCGGGACCATCCCGTGGGTCTGGGTCCTCGCGGGCCTGGCCGGCCTGGCCCTCCACGTCGTGGCGCGCAGCGGTGGCGTCCCGCGGTGGATCGGCCTGGTCGGCCTGGTGCTCGGCGGCCTCACGGTCGTGCTCGGCGTCTCGCCGCTGGAGTACATGGCCGGCGTCACCGGCTCGCTCTGGCTCGTCGTGACCGCTCTCGGGTTCTCCTTCGGTGACCGCGCGTTCCGGTCATGATGTGCGCGTGAGCAACGAGCAGCGACCGGCCTCCTGGCCGGTCGCTGCTCTCCCTCCGGCCGCGACCGCGCTCTGCCTGGTCGCGATCGTCCTGCTCGACCTCGCGACGCGGGACCGCTCCGTGCTCTACGCGCTGGGCCCGGACAGCGACGTCGGCACCGGGCTCGGCACCGGGCTGGTCGGGCTGGTCCTCGGCGTGCTGTCGGCCGTCGTGCTGCGCAGCCCAGGCCACCGGGTGATCGGCTGGACGATGGCCGGCGTCGCGCTGTTCTGGAGCCTGGACGGGCTCTCGGAGGCCTACGTGCGGCTCGGGCTCGTCACCGAGGACGCGCTGCCGGGGATGACCTTCACGGTCTGGTTCCTGTTCCGCTTCACCTCGCTGCTCATCGCGACCGTCGTGGTGCTGCCGCTGCTGTTCCCCGAGGGCCGGTTCCTCCCGGGCCGGTGGGGCGTCGCGAGCTGGGCCTGCATGGGCGCGATGGTGCTCAGCGCCCTGGCCCTCGACGTCGTGCCGTACCGGTCGAAGACGACTCCCGGTCTCCTCCCTCCCGGCCTCGACCTGGACCCCACCACGATCGCGGCCACCGGGCCGATCGCGGACGCCCTGATCGGCACCCTCCAGGCCGTGACGTTCCTGGGGCTCGTCGTGCCGGTGGGCGTCGTCGTCAGCCGCTACCGGTCGTCGCGCGGCGCGGCCCGCGACCAGATGCGCTGGCTGCTCTGGGGCGCGCTCGTGACGGTGGCCGTCGTGGTCGTCTCGATCGCGCTCGACCTCGGGCCGCTGAGCGACGCCGCGTTCTTCCTGGCGATCACGCTGGTGCCGATCTCGATGACGGTCGCGATCGTCGACCCGTCGCTGGTCTCGATCGAGGACCTCCTCGGCCGGACCATCGTGGTGGCCGCGCTCGCGGTCGTGCTGGTCGGTGTCGACCTGGCCGTCGTCGCCCTCCTGACCGCAGTCCTCGGGGACTCCCTCGAGCAGCCCCAGGTGATCCTCGTGGTGCTGCTGCTGACGATCCTGCTCTACGGCCCGTTGCGGCAGCGGCTCTCGCGCTGGGTGCGCCGGCTGTTCCTCGGCGACCGTGCCAACCCCTACGACGCCGTCGCCGGCCTGGCCTCCACCCTCGAGTCCACCGACGAGGGCACCGAGCAGCTCGCGGCGGTCGCGCGCGCCGTCGCGAGCGCCTTCGGCGTCGGCTTCGTGAGCGTCGAGGTCGACCGGAGCGGCGGCGAGCGGCTCGTGGCGACGTACGGCGAGCGGCCGGCCGCGACGCGCACCCTGCCGATCGCCTACCGCGACAGCGAGGTCGGCCGGCTGGTGCTGCCCGCTCGCGGGCTGCGCAGCCGGCTCTCCCGCCGCGACGAGGAGCTGCTCGGCGACCTGGTCCGCCAGGCCGCCACCGCCGCCCGTACCAGCAGGCTGGCCGAGGAGCTCCAGGAGAGCCGGGAGCGGCTGGTCAGCGCCCGCGAGGAGGAGCGCCGGCGGATCCGCCGCGACCTGCACGACGGGCTCGGCCCCGCGCTCAGTGGCGTGGTGTTCCAGCTCGAGTCGGCGCGACTGCTGGTCGACAGGGACCCGGGCGCGGCCAAGGCCCGGATCCACGGCACCAGCCAGCACGTCCAGGAGGTCGTCGCCGACGTACGCCGCCTCGTGCACGACCTGCGGCCCCCGGCCCTGGACGACCTGGGCCTGGTCGGGGCGCTGCGCCAGCAGGCGGAGCAGCTGGACCCGCCCGCGACCGTCGAGGCCGGCGAG
Source organism: Nocardioides sp. URHA0032 (assembly GCF_000620645.1). Lineage (GTDB taxonomy): Bacteria > Actinomycetota > Actinomycetes > Propionibacteriales > Nocardioidaceae > Nocardioides. The sequence continues at coordinate 19,241 of NZ_JIAV01000001.1, forward strand.
CTCGGCACCCTGCCGGCCGCGGTGGAGGTCGCGGCGTACCGGATCGCGGGCGAGGCGATGACCAACGTCGCCCGGCACGCCGGCGCCACCCGCGCCGCGGTCCGCCTCGACGTCGTCGACAGCGCGCTGCTCGTCGAGGTCGCCGACGACGGCGCCGGCATCCCCGCGGACGCGCAGGCCGGGATCGGCCTGGTCGGGCTGCGGGAGCGCGCCGCCGAGCTGGGTGGCCGCAGCGAGGTCACCTGCCCACCCACCGGCGGCACGGTCGTGCGCGCCTGGCTGCCCCTGAGGAGCGACCGATGACCGAGCCGTCCGACATCCGCGTGGTGGTCGTGGACGACCACCAGATCGTCCGCGAGGGGCTGGCCAGCCTGCTCGGGGCGCTGGAGGGGATCGAGGTCGTCGGGACCGCAGCCGACGGCCGGGACGCGATCCACGTCGTCGCCGAGACCGGGCCGGACGTGGTCGTCATGGACATCCAGATGCCGCAGCTGGACGGGATCGAGGCGACCCGGATGATCACCGGGCGCCAGCCCGGCGTCCGGGTCGTGATGCTGACCATGAACGAGGACGACGAGACCGTGCTCAGCGCCATGCGCGCGGGCGCGAGCGGCTACCTGCTCAAGGGGTCCGGTGCCGACGAGGTGCAGAACGCGATCCGCGCCGCGGCGTCCGGCGGCATGGTGTTCGGCGCCCGCATGGCGGCCCGCGTCGCGGCGTACCTCACCGGCGCGGTGACCCGCCAGGAGGAGCCGTTCCCGGAGCTGACCGCGCGCGAGCGCGACGTGCTCCGGCTGCTCGCCGCCGGGCGCTCGAACGACGCGATCGCCGCCGAGCTCTACGTCTCCGGCAAGACCGTCCGCAACGCGGTCTCCGGCATCTACGCCAAGCTGCACGCCGCCGGCCGGGCCGAGGCGATCATCAGGGCGAGGGAGGCCGGCTACGGCCGCGATTGAGCCCGGGGAGACAATGGAGGCATGAGCAGCAAGGCGCAGAAGGCCCGGGAGATCAACGACAGCATCCGCTACACGATGTGGTCGGTCTTCGCGCTCGCGGACCCGCTCGGCACGCCCGACATGGGGGCCGACCGCGCCGCCGAGGGCGCCGAGGTCGAGAAGCTCTTCGCCGAGCTCGCCGAGTCCGACGTCGTCGTGCGCGGTGTGTACGACGTCTCCGGCCTGCGCGCCGACGCCGACCTGATGGTCTGGTGGCACGCCGCCACCTCCGAGCAGCTGCAGGCGGCGTACAACCGGTTCCGCCGGACGGCGTTCGGCAGCCGCCTGGACCCGGTCTGGTCGCAGATGGCGCTGCACCGGCCGGCGGAGTTCAACAAGAGCCACGTGCCGGCGTTCCTCAGCGACGAGGAGCCGAAGAAGCACGTCTCGGTCTACCCCTTCGTGCGGTCCTACGACTGGTACCTGCTCGAGGACGCCGACCGCCGCCGGATGCTCGCCGACCACGGCAAGATGGCGCGCGACTACCCGGACGTGCGGGCGAACACGGTCGCGAGCTTCTCGCTCGGCGACTACGAGTGGATCCTCGCGTTCGAGGCAGACGAGCTGCACCGGATCGTCGACCTGATGCGCCACCTGCGCGGGTCCGAGGCCCGGCGCCACGTCCGCGAGGAGGTGCCGTTCTACACCGGTGCCCTCGTCGGCGTCGCCGACCTCGTCGACCGGCTGCCCTGACCCCGGGCTCTGATGCGGAACCGGTGCGGGCCCGTCGCCGTCGTACCGGCATGAAGCTCGCCCTCGCCCTGGCCGCCGTGCTCCTCGTCGCCGCGTGCGGCAGCGACAGCGGCACCACCGCGACCGACCCGGCCGGCGCGGCGAGCCCGACCGCCGTACCGGCCGCACCGGGACAGGTCCGCACCCGCGCCATCGCCACGGTCATGGAAACCGGCTCACCCGAGCTCTGCCTCGGCGCCGTGGCGGAGTCCTGGCCGCCGCAGTGCAGCGGCCCGCCTGTCGACGGCTGGGACTGGACCCGGCACGAGGGCACCTACCAGAAGTCCGACAGCACCCGGTGGGGGCAGTACGTCGTGACCGGCACCTGGGACGGCACGACGCTCACCTACGAGGACGCCGTCCCCGGGGCCGCCTACGACCCGATGGCCGAGCCGTCGCCGACGTACCCGCCTCCTTCGGTCGAGCACACACGCGCCGAGCTGCAGGACATCGCCGACGAGGTCGGGCGCGACCTACCCGGCGCGCAGGGCGCGTCCGTCGACGGCAGGCGCGTGCTCGTCGACGTGGTCTACGACGACGGCTCGCTGCAGGACCAGGTCGACGAGCAGTACGGCGAGGGCGTCGTCGTGGTCGTCCCGGCGCTCGTGGACTCCGAGTAGGCCGGGTCAGCCCACCGGGTGGTGCCCGACGAAGCGGCCGGCGGGGTCGACCGCGGCCTTGACCGCGCGCAGCCGTTCCCAGCGGTCGCCGTACATGCTCGAGACGTCGGCCACGGTCTCGGTGAAGTTGGTGACCCGGGTGCCGGTCGTCCACGGCGCGAGCGCGGCGCACGCCGCCAGGGCGTCGGCCCGGCCCTGGGCGGCGGCCGCCGGGAACGGCGCCATCGCGCAGCAGAACAGCGCGTAGCCGCCCTCGAGGTGCGAGGCCACGCCACCGTTCTCGGCCGGCCGGCCGAGTGCACCGCCGAGGTGGCGGAGCTCCGCGAACAGCAGCGACGTGTCCGAGCCGGGGCCGACCTCGGCGAGGTACGCCGCGACCGCCTCCTCGGGCAGGGCCGCGAGCACCGCGTGGTCCGCGACGGCCGGCACCGGCGCGGGCGGGTCCATGTGCACGTGGACGAGCCCTGCCGAGGGGATCCGGGCGAACGTGTCCATCTCCGGCTCGAGCGCCCGCAGCGGGGCGAGCAGCTCGGCCGCGCGGTCGTCGTCCTCGAGCACGGCGCCGTCGATCACGACGATCCGGCGCCCGCTGAGGAACGGCGGCAGGTCGGGCAGCGGCGGGAAGCTCATCACCCGCAGTGACGTGGTCACCGACTCGGGGAGGTCCGCGGTCCAGGCGGCCCACGCGCGCACGACCGCGGGTGCCCGCTCGCGGTCCCAGAGCAGCATCCCGGCGTACACCTCGGCGTACGGCAGCAGCTCGACCTCGAACGCGACGGCGACCCCGAAGTTGCCGCTGCCGCCGCGGACCGCCCAGAACAGCTCGGCGTTCTCGTCCGCGCTGGCGCGCACCAGCGCGCCGTCGGCGGTGACGAGCTCGACCGCGCGCAGGCTGTTGGTCGCGAGGCCGTGCCGGCGGCCGTAGAAGGACAGGCCGCCGCCGAGCACGTAGCCGGCGACCGCGACGTCCGGTGAGCTGCCGTGCAGGGCCGTGAGCCCGTGCGGCGCGCTGGCGTCGATGACCTCCTGCCAAAGGGTCCCGCCGAGCACCCGCGCGACGCGGGCCCCGGGATCGACCGTGACGCCGGTCAGCTCGTTGAGCCGCACCAGCACGACGTCCTCGAGGCCGCGCTCTCCGAGCGGGCCCGCGCCGTGGCCGCTGCTCTGCGGAGCGACGCGGAGGCCGGCGGCCGCGGCGGCCCGGACGACCTCGGCCACCTCCTCGGCCGAGTGCGGGACGGCGACGGCGGCCGGGCGCTGGTCGACGGCGAGGTTCCAGGGTGTCCGCGCGGCGTCGTAGCCGGGGTCGCCGGGCAGGTGCACGCGACCGCCGCAGAGGCCGCGTAGGTCGTCAGCGGGGGAGAGCGGGGTGGTGGTCATGCGCAGCACGATGCTCCGCGCCGGCGTACCTCGTGGCGAGTTCGCCGACCCGCCACCTGTTGGTCTGGTCCAGTCGCGCCTACTGCTGGTCGGCGGGCTCCAGCGTGAGGCTGATCGAGTTGATGCAGTACCGGTCGCCGGTCGGGGTCCCGTAGCCGTCGGGGAACACGTGACCGAGGTGCGAGCCGCAGTTGGCGCAGCGGACCTCGACCCGCTTCATGCCGTGCGAGGTGTCCTCGATGTACTCGATCGTGTCGGTGATCGGCTGGTAGAACGAGGGCCAGCCGCAGCCGGAGTGGAACTTGGTGTCGGACTCGAAGAGCTTGGCGTGGCACGCCTTGCACGAGTAGACGCCCTTGGTCTCGGTGTCGGTGTACTCACCGGTGAACGCCCGCTCGGTGCCGGCCTTGCGGAGGACGGCGTACTCCTCGGGCGAGAGCTGCTCACGCCACTCGGCGTCGGTCTTCTCCACGTGGTGGGCCATGGCTCCATTCTAGGGACCGGGGAAAGGTCACCCTCAGGGGCGTTGACGCATTGGGAGAACAAGTGTTCACTGAGGAGACATGGCCGCCACCGTCCCCTGGGAACGGCTCCGCACCGCCGGAGCCAAGCTGACGACTCCGCTCCACCCGGACGACTACCTCCGCCTGCTCAACCCGCTGTGGAGCGAGCGTGAGCTGCGCGGCCGGGTCGAGGAGGTCCGGCCCGAGACCGAGGACGCCGCCACCCTGGTCATCCGGCCCGGGTGGGGGTGGCGCTACGACCACCGGCCGGGGCAGTACGTCGGGATCGGCGTCCAGGTCGACGGCCGGTTCCAGTGGCGCTCGTACTCCGTGAGCTCGCCCCCGCGCCGCTCGGGCCGCTCCATCTCGATCACCGTCCGGGCGATGCCCGAGGGCAAGCTCTCGAGCCACCTCGTCAACGGGCTCGCGCCCGGGACCATCGTCCGGCTGGCGCGGCCCGAGGGCGACTTCGTGCTGCCCGAGCCGCCGCCCGCGAAGATGCTGTTCCTCGTCGGCGGCAGCGGCGTCACTCCGGTGATGGCGATGCTGCGCACCATGGACCGGCGCTCCCAGAAGAGCGGCCGAGCGATGCCCGACGTCCTCATGCACTACTCGTCGCCGACCCCGGAGCGGATGATCTTCCGCGAGGAGCTGGACCGGCTCGAGGAGAAGCACGACGGTCTGACCGTGCACCGGCTGCACACCGACACCGAGGGCATGCTCGACCTCGCCGACCTCGACCACATCTGCCCGGACTGGCGCGAGCGCGAGACCTGGGCGTGCGGGCCGGGTCCGATGCTCGACGCGATCACCGAGCACTTCGAGGCCGCCGGCCTCGAGGACCGCCTGCACCTCGAGCGGTTCTCCCTCCAGCTCGGCGGCGAGGGTGGCGAGGGCGGGACGATCACGTTCCGCACCTCCGGCAGGACCATCGACGCCGACGGTGCGACCACCGTGCTCGAGGCCGGCGAGGAGGCCGGCGTCGGCATGCCGTACGGCTGCCGGATGGGCATCTGCCACACCTGCACGCTCACCCTCGTCAGCGGCACGGTCCGGGACCTGCGCAACGGCGAGGAGTACGACCAGCCCAACGAGCAGGTGCAGACCTGCGTCACCGCAGCGGTGGGCGACTGCACCCTCGACATCTGACGCGACGAACGACTCACGAACGACTCGACGAACGACTCGACGAAGGAGAGACATGGCGATCGCGGACGTGAAGGAGTACACCCACCTCACCGAGGAGGAGGTCGACCAGCTCGGCCGTGAGCTCGACGCGATCCGCGCCGAGATCGAGGAGTCCCGCTGCGACCAGGACGCGGCGTACATCAACCGGTTGATCACCGTGCAGCGCGGCCTCGCCGCCGCCGGCCGGGTCACCTTGATGGCGGGCCTGCACTCGAGGAGGACGCGGAAGCCGGCGTGGCTCGCCGGGGCCGCCATGCTCGGCGCGGCCAAGATCCTCGAGAACATGGAGATCGGCCACAACGTCATGCACGGCCAGTGGGACTGGATGAACGACCCCGAGATCCACTCCTCCAACTGGGAGTGGGACACCGCCCAGCCGGCCGAGCAGTGGAAGCACTCGCACAACTACATCCACCACCAGTTCACGAACGTCCTCGGCCACGACAACGACATCGGGTACGGCGTGCTGCGGATGGCGCGCGAGCAGCGGTGGCACCCGGTCTACCTGGGCCAGCCGGTCTTCAACGCGCTGCTCGCCGGCCTCTTCCAATGGGGCGTCGCGCTCCACGACCTCGACCTCGAGGCGATCCGGAAGGGCAAGAAGGACCCGGTGGAGATGAAGCGCCAGCTCCGCCAGATCGCGCGCAAGGGCCGCAACCAGGTCCTCAAGGACTACGTCGTGTACCCCGCGCTGAGCGGCAAGCAGTGGAAGTCCACCCTCAAGGCGAACGCCACGGCCAACCTGGCCCGCAACCTCTGGTCCTACATGATCATCTTCTGCGGGCACTTCCCGGACGGGGCCCTGCACTTCACCGAGGAGGAGCTCGAGGACGAGACCCGCGCGGAGTGGTACCTGCGCCAGATGCTGGGCTCGGCCAACTTCGACGGCGGCAGGTTCCTGCACATCATGTCCGGCAGCCTCGGGTTCCAGATCGAGCACCACCTGTTCCCGGACCTGCCGAGCAACCGCTACCCGGAGATCGCGGTCAAGGTGCGCGCGCTGTGCGAGAAGTACGACATCCCGTACACGACCGGCCCGCTGCACCGTCAGTACGGCCAGGCGTTGCGCACGATCATGAAGCTCTCGCTGCCGAACCACATGACCAGCTCCGACCAGCCCGAGCCGCCGTCGCCGTCGATCGACCGGGGCCGGCGCACCGACGCCGAGCGCCCGAGCCGGCGTACCGAGACCGGTGGCTACTTCCGCAAGCGCGCGTCGGCATGAGCGTCGCGACGATGGACCGCAAGTGGGTCACCCAGTGCGCGCTCAGCCGGATCTGCGGCGTGTGCGCGCGCCCGCTGGGCCGCCCGATCGCGTTCCTGGGCACGCCCCGGGAGGTCGGCCGCAATGCCTTCCACCTGCCGCCGATGCACGTCGCCTGCGCCGTCGGCCTGGGCGAGCGCGAGGAGACCGAGCTGGTCACGACCGCCGGCTTCGAGTTCGTCCGGCCGACCCGCGAGGACGACGACCGCCGGCCGACCTTCCAGCCGAACTCGCTGCTGTAGCGGTTGGCCGCGCACCGCGCGCCGCGCGCCCGTCGGCCCGACCGCTCGCGGCATAGCCCGTTTCGGGTATTCCACGACGACCCCGCTCGCCAGCCGTCTGTCTCGAGGGTAGGACGGAGAGCGGTATCCGATGCGAACGACGAGGAAGCGGGGAAGTCACATGGAGGAAACGGGGAAGGTCTCGGACGCTCTCGTTCATACCGCCGCGATCTTCAAGAGCGCGGCAGAGATCCTGGGTTACGTGACGATTGCCGTCATCCTGGTGACCGTCATGGCCCTGTTCGTCTCGGGCTTCTACGGCATCGTGCACGACGGCGACGACTTCGGCGTCGACCTGGGCTCCCACCACAGCCGGGGCGCCGGGGACTAGGGCTCTTGCCGGCTGTCGTCGTTCGTGGACGCGCTGGCCGACGTCGGGCCTGCCTCCGATGAGCGCGCACCGACCTCGGCACCGCCGGCGTCGCGGGCTCGTCGTACGACCATGCCGTCGTTGAGCTCGTCGAACGTCTCGACTGCTGTCGGCGCGCTTCTCGGCCTCGCGTCCGCCGCACTGCTCCTCGCCGGATGCGATGTGCCCTGGTCGACACCGCGACCGCGAACGAGCCGGAGGTACATCCCAGCGAGCTCACCGAGGCGGATGGAAGACCCTGCCCACGGGAACTGCCCATCGGTGAGGACCCGTCCGGTCACGGCTTCGGCGCCGAGGAGGTCGCGGACGATCTCCCGACGCTCCTCGCACCCCAAGAGGCGTGGGTCTGCCAGTTCAACTCCTTCGATGTCGGCACGACGCCCGACGGGGCCGTCTACGGGTGGAGACGCGCGGGGCACGCCGAGCCCGTCGCCGCCGCTGACCTTCCGGACCTGAAGGACGCCTTGGACGAGCTTGCCCCCGCTGACCACAGCGGCGGATGCACCGCCGACCTCGGCCCGCGATGGATGGTCGTCTACAGCCATGCCGGCGACCTGACCGGAGTGGTCATCGACGACTACGGATGCCGCGACGTCCGTCTCACCGACAACCCCACCACGACGCCACCGGGAGCGGACGGCCAGGTCGGGACGGTCGGCGGCGTCCTCGACGGAGGTGCCGCGATCCTGGACGTCCTCGGCCTCGGTCGCTCGAGCTGACCGTCCGCATCTGCCGCAGGCGGGCGGCCACGCGCCGCGCCGATCGGCCGGTCTGTGGTGGAGCTTGGTCGGGCCGGTCGGTCTAGGTTCGTCGGTGGAACCTGGTGTGGTGCTTCGGGTAGAGGAGCCTGCCGTGGTCCACATCGGTGGGTCCGCCTCGGCTCAAGGGGATGTCGTGATGGGCGTGGCACATCGCCGGTGGCCAATCGCAGCCCGGCTCGGTGGCAGTGCTTGTCGCGGAGGGCGATCGCGGTCCGTTGGGACTTGGTGTGGAACCGGCGGGTGCGGCCGAGGTCGAGAACCTCAGAAGGTCCGCCGAGCACGGCGGGGATCAGGCCGGCCTCGCAGGCCAGGCGGCGGGCGGTGGCCGCGGTGATCCTCTCCCCGGTGTCCAGCAGCGCGGCCTGCTCGAGCTTCCCGAGCAGGCTGTCGAGCGTCATGGTGACCACGATGGTGGCCGAGACGCCCCCGGTCTGGGGGAGCTGGTGGGCGGGGTAGCGCTCGATGAGTTCGCAGAACGCCCGGCCCCGGCGTTCGGGTCCGGGGCGCAGCGGGACGCCCGGTTCCTGCGGGTCCTGTCGTTTGGGGGCGGCGATCGCGAGCAGCATCTTCTTCAGCGCCGCACCGTGGAAGGACGGGACGGTGAACCGGCCGTGGCACTTGCCGTGCCCGTCGTCGACCATCACCAGCTTGGTGGCCAGCAGCGCGTCGGCCTCTTCGCGTTCGAGCTGCCGCGCCTCGTAGGCGTCGGCCAGCTTGGGGGCGACCACGTCCATCAGCCGCTTGCCGAGGACCCGCAGGGTGGGGGCGGTGTGCTCGCGGCCGGCGGCGACCAGGTGCCGCTCCGCGTTCTCCACCAGAGTCGTGTCGAGGTCGCCGGGCAACTGGTTCAGCGCGGCGACGATCACCCGCGCCTGCTCGACCACCAGGTCACCGGCCGCCAGCGCGTCGCGGACATGGCCCCGGGTGACCAGCGCCTGGCCGAGCTTTACCTGGCCCAGCACCGCGGGCTTGGTCTGCCGGGTCCGGTGCGCCCACGCGTCCACGGCCTCGTCGTCGGCGTGCTCGGCTACCCGGGCCTCGAGCTCGGCGACCTTCGCCTTCAGCCGGGTGATCTCCACGAGGGTCGCGGTGGTCTCGGCGGCGTCCATGGACCACACCGACGCATCGGTCACCGAGCCGGCCAGGTCGCGCATCTGCGCGACCGCGACCGAGACCCGGTGCCGGGGTGTGGCCATCGCTGTCATGGCTCCACTCAAGCACCGGCCACCGACATCGAGAGGCCCAGAACCCGTTGCTCCACAGGGCCCTGGGTAACGAACAGGTCACGATTCCGAGCGCGCTTCCACAGCCGGCGCGGCCATCGGATCCGCAGGCCGGGAACCGGTGACGAGCACCCACCCACCCTTCCCGTAGCTGCCCTGTCGGTCGCAACCACCCACGGCCAGGAAGCCACGGACACGGGGCCATCGACCCGCGAGCCGGGCGACAGCAGCGACCACCCGCCCGCCGTTCCGTTCGCTGCCTTTCGGTCGCCACCACCTACCAACCCGCAGGACCCGGGCAGCCGCCCGCATTCGTCCCGAGCACCGCAACGCGGTCCTGGCGGGGGTCCCGAAGGATCCCGCCCTGCCGGGTCGCGCCTCGTCATCCTGGGCCATGGCGCTCCGGGCGCGACGGGAGCATGATCGGTCTGTGGCGAAGTCCCTGCTCTGCCGTCTGGGCTGGCACAAGTGGCGCACGGAGACGAACGACTCCGGCGAGCACTTCAAGACGTGCCAACGGTGCGGGAAGTTCGACAACGGCCCCGGTGTCACGCCCTGGATGGGTGGGGGCTGAGCCCGGCACGGTCGCGGCCGTACCGGGAAAGCGACACCTCATCGTGCCGACCAGCACATGAAGACTTCTTCAGTTGATGTAGGCTGCATGTCGTGACCGTGCCGCTCTACCAGGCGAAAGCCGAGTTCTTCAAGACGCTGGGGCACCCGGCGCGGATCCGGATCCTCGAGCTGCTCTCGGAGCGTGACCACGCCGTTCACGAGCTGCTCGAGGCCATCGAGATCGAGCCGAGCAACCTGTCGCAGCAGCTCGGAGTGTTGCGGCGAACGTCGTTGGTGGTCTCGCGTCGCGAGGGCGGCGAGGTCATCTACTCGGTCAGCGTGCCAGAGGTACGTGACCTGCTGCTGGCGGCCCGGCGCATCCTGACCGGGCTGGTCCACCTCGAGGAGCCGGGATCCGTCATGGCCTCGGCGCCCGGGACGCGATGACCACCGGAGCCCGACTGGCGACCCTGCTCCCGAGACCGTCGGACTGGACGCGCGCCGACCTGCGCCGGGACCCCGTGGCCGGCGTGATGGTCGGGCTGGTCGCGTTGCCGTTGGCACTCGGGTTCGGTGTCAGCTCCGGGCTCGGCGCCGAGGCCGGTCTCGTCACTGCGGTGGTCGCGGGCGCGATCGCTGCGATCTTCGGCGGGAGCCGGGTCCAGGTCAGCGGACCGACCGGTGCCATGACGGTGGTGCTGGTCCCCATCGTCGCCGCGCACGGCGCCGACGGCGTGCTGGTCGTCGGGCTCCTGGCCGGGGTCATCCTCATCGGGCTCGGGTGTGCGGGCGCCGGCCGGTTCATCCGGTACGTGCCCGTCCCCGTCGTCGAGGGCTTCACGGTCGGGATCGCCGCCATCATCGCGCTCCAGCAGCTCCCGGCCGCACTGGGCGTCAGCGTCCATGCGGACAAGGTCCTCGTCCTCGCCGCCCGGGCGGTCGCCGCCTGGGTCGCCAGCCCGGCCTGGGTCTCGCTCCTCCTCACCGGCTCCGTCATCGGCGTGATCCTGGTGGTCGCACGGCTGCGGCCCACCTGGCCCGGCGCCCTGCTCGCCGTACTGGTGGCAACCGTCGCGAACCAGTTCTTGGACCTCGGAGCGCCGACCATCGGCCACATCCCCAGCGGCCTCCCCGCACCGCACCTCCCGACCGTCCCGTTCGGCGACCTCGACGCGCTGCTGCTTCCCGCGGTCGCGGTCGCAGCGCTCGCAGCCCTCGAGAGCCTCCTGTCGGCGACCGTCGCCGACGGGATGAGCGTCGGTGAGCGCCACCAGTCCGACCGCGAGCTGACCGGCCAGGGGCTGGCGAACCTGGCTGCACCCCTCTTCGGCGGCATCCCGGCCACCGCCGCCATCGCCCGGACCGCGGTCAACGTCCGGGCCGGCGCGACCTCGCGACTGGCGGCTCTGGTCCACGCGCTGTTCCTGCTCGCGGTCGTGCTGGTCGCGGCCCGCTGGGTGGCCCAGATCCCGCTCGCCGCGCTGGCCGGCGTCCTCATCGCGACCGCCGTGCACATGGTGCGCGTCTCGAGCCTGCTGGCCCTGGCCCGGGCGACCCGGGGCGACGCGCTCGTGCTCGTGGTCACCGCGACGGCGACGCTGCTGTTCGACCTGGTCACCGCCGTCATCGTCGGCGTGCTGCTCGCCGGAGTCGTCGCGATCCGCCAGACCGCCCTCACCGCGCGGCTCCACACGACGCCGCTGGACGACGCCGTGCCAGGTGACCACCGGGTCGAGGAACGCGCGCTCCTCGACGACCACATCGTCGCCTACCGCCTGGAGGGGCCGCTCTTCTTCGCCGCCGCCCACGACTTCCTCCTCGAGCTCTCGGACGTGAGTGACGTCCGGGTCGTCATCCTGCGGATGTCGCGAGTGACCACACTCGACGCGACCGGCGCGCACGTCCTCGCCGACACGATCGGGCGCCTCGAAGGTCGTGGCGTCACCGTGCTGCTCTCGGGAGTCCGGACGGGCCACGAGCGCGTGCTGCGCGGGCTGGGAGTCCACGACCGGCTCTCCCACGAGCGGCACCTCTTCGCGACCACGCCCGAGGCCATCGACCACGCCCGTCTCCACGCCTCCAGGACCGAGCACCGGCCCGCGGACGACACCGTGGCCTGAGGTCACTCGGACCGAACGGCGATGGGCTTCCGCATCACGGGACCATATGCGCGAGGAGCCGGTGCCGGATCGGCGGGTGCGTCGGCACGACTCGCTATCGTCGCCCCATGCCGAAGACCCCCGCAGCCGAGGTCGACGCCGGCGGTCGCGCCGTCCGCGTGTCCAGCCCGGACCGGGTGATCTACGAGGCGACCGAGCACACGCCGGAGGTCACCAAGCTGATGGTCGCGGAGTACTTCGCGAGCGTCGACGACGGGATCATGCGCGCGCTGCGCGATCGCCCGACCGCGCTCGAGCGGTGGACGTCCGGCGTCCGCGAGGGCATGAAGCTCGCCACCGGCCCGCAGGACAAGGACGCCGACGCGTTCTACCAGAAGCGGGTTCCCAAGGGGGCCCCCGAGTACGTCGAGACCGTCGAGATCACCTTTCCCTCCGGGCGGACGGCCGAGGAGATCTGCCCGACGGAGGTCGCCGTGCCGGTGTGGTGCGCGCACATGGGCACGCTCGTCTTCCACCCCTGGCCGGTGCGTCGCTCGGACGTCGACCACCCCGACGAGCTGCGGATCGACCTGGACCCGCAGCCGGGCACCTCGTTCACCGATGCGGTGCGCGTCGCCGGGGTCGCGAAGGAGCTGCTCGAGGAGCTCGGCCTCCGCGGCTACCCGAAGACGTCGGGCAACCGCGGCGTCCACATCTACGTGCGCATCAAGCCGGAGTGGGAGTTCACCGACGTGCGGCACGCCGCGATCGGGTTCGGCCGCGAGCTTGCGCGGCGCGACGAGGGCGTGACGGTCGACTGGTGGAAGGAGGAGCGCGGGCAGCGGATCTTCGTCGACTTCAACCAGAACAACCGGGACCGCACGATCGCCTCGGCGTACTCCCTCCGGCCGCTGCCCGGCGCGCCGGTGTCGACGCCGATGACATGGGAGGAGCTCGCCGGCGTCACCGACCCGCGCGAGTACAACCTCTTCACCGTCCCCGATCGGGTGCGGGACGGTGACCCCTGGGCGACCATCGACGACACGGCGTACTCCCTCGAACCGCTGCTGCGACTGTGGGAGGAGCTGCCCGGCGGCGAGCTGAACTTCCCGCCGGACTACCCGAAGATGCCCGGCGAGCCGCCACGGGTGCAGCCGAGCAAGAAGGTGGCCGAGCACTGGGACGACGACGGCAACCGCGTGGAGTAGTTGGATTCACCCTTTGGGGTAAAACGTGTCGGGTTTTGACCGAATCGGCACCGGGAATGCCCTCCTCGGAGAGGTAGTCCTGGGAGGTGTCACATCATGGTCCGCGTGGGCCTGATCTCGGAGCAGTCCATCGTCCGAGCCGGCGTCCGCACCCTGCTGGCCGCGTACGCCGACCGCGTCTCGGTCGTCGACATCGGGCCGGAGGCCGACCTCGGTGAGGCCGACGTCGTCCTGTACGACGTGCTGGGGCTCCACCAGGGAGACGGCAAGGACCTGGAGACGGCGGTCAAGCAGCACCCCGGCAGGGTGCTCGCCCTGTCCCGCGATCTGCAGCCGGGACTGTCCGCCCGGGCGCTCGGGATCGGCGCGATCACCTCGATCTCGCTGGGCGTCGGGGCGGAGGAGCTGGTCGACGCGATCGAGGCGTTCGCCGCCGGCCATCTGGAGGACGGCTCGCGGGCGGACCTCGAGAACCGGGCCGACCGGCGCCGCCAGCAGGGCCGCGGCGTCAACCTCTCGCCGCGTGAGCTCGAGGTCCTCGGCCTGATCGTCCAGGGCCTCACCAACGACGAGCTGGCGGGCGAGCTCTTCCTCAGCATCAACACGGTGAAGTCAGTCATCCGGTCGGTCTACCGGAAGATCGGGGTGACCAGCCGCTCCCAGGCCGTCGCGTGGGGCGTCGAGCACGGCTTCCCGACCATGAGCACGATCGACGCGTGAGCGAGGACAACCGGGTCGCGAGTGCCGACGGCGAGCCGAGCAAGCACGGGCCGGCAGGCGCGCAGCGCTGGGCGGCGTACCTCGACTGGGTCCGGCAGGAGATCGCCGACGCCGTGCTCGGGCTGGACGAGCACGAGCGGCGCACGACCCGGCTGCCGTCGGGCTGGACGCCGATCGAGCTGCTCAGCCACGTGCTGCACATGGAGCAGCGATGGTTCGTGTGGGGGTTCCTGGGCGAGCACGTCGAGCAGCCGTGGGGCGACTGGACCGTCGACGAGCCGTGGGACGCAGAGCTCGGCGGCCGTTGGGCGGTGCCGGACGACGTCAGCGTCGAGGACCTGGTCGCCGCCCTGTGGGCGGTCGGGGAGCGGACCCGGACAATCCTGCGGGACTTCCCACCGGACGCGACCGCGTCGCCGGGCGGCCGGTTCGCGGCGGACCCGCCGTCCCTGGAGTGGATCTGCTTCCACGTGCTGGCCGAGTACGCGCGGCACGCCGGCCACCTCGACATCGCTGTGGAGCTCGCCGGCGGCTGACGCCGGCCCGAATGGAGAAGGCCCGCTCCGCCTTCTCGGGAACCGAGCGCGCGGAGCGGACCTTCCGGAACCGACCGGTGGCGCTCCCCCCGGCGCGCCCGCGGATCCCCACGTCCCGCGACGGTCGTTCCGAACCATGTTGCCGAGAACCAGGTGTCTGGCTTCCCGTGCCGGTGTTCCCCCTGACCGACAGGAGGACAGTACGACGGGCACTTCCACATCCGACCCACGGCACATCCACAGGACAGCCAGGATTCGGTGACGCGTTAGCCTCGGCGGGTGCTGCTCGCCTTCGACACCGCCACCCCGCTGGTCACCGTCGCCCTGCACGACGGGGAGGACGTCGTCCTGGAGCTGACGGCGGAGCGGCCGATGAAGCACGCCGAGCAGCTCGCGCCGCTGATCGAGCGGGCACTCACCGAGGCCGGGCTGGTCCGCCAGGACCTGACCGCGATCGCCGTCGGCGTCGGGCCCGGCCCGTTCACCGGCCTGCGGGTCGGTCTGGTCACCGCACGCACGCTGGCGTTCGCGCTGGAGATCCCGGTGTACGGCGTCTGCTCGCTCGACGTGCTGGCCGTCGAGGCCGCCGCGGCCGGGATGCCCGGCGAGTTCGTGGTCGCCACCGACGCGCGACGCAAGGAGGTCTACCTGGCGTCGTACGACGAGCAGGGCGCTCGCCTGGACGGACCGGTCGTCGGCAGGCCGGCCGACCTCGCGACCGACGCCCCGGTGGTGGGACCCGGGGGGGACCTGTACCCCGAGGCGTTCCCGCACCGGACCGGGCCCGCGGCGCCCAGCGCCGGCTGGCTGGCCCGCGCGGTGGCCGAGGAGCGCGCGGAGCTGCTCGACCCGGAGCCGCTCTACCTGAGACGCCCCGACGTGGAGACCCCGCACGCGCCGAAGCGCGTGTCGTGACGGTCCGGCCGGCGCGCACCGACGACGTCGCCGCCATCGCGGCGCTCGAGCGCGACAGCCTCGGGGACGACGCCTGGTCGGAGGGGCTGGTCGCCGAAGGGGTCGCCGGCAACCTGCCGACGATCGGCTACCTGGTGGCGGACGTGGGCGGCGAGGTCGTCGGGCACGCCGTCGCCAGCGTCGTCGGCGACATCGCGGAGCTCCAGCGGATCGCGGTCGACCCGGCGCACCGGCGTACCGGTCTGGCGACGCTGCTGCTGGACGCAGTGATCGGCGCCGCCCGGGAGGGCGACGCCGATCGGTTGCTGCTGGAGGTGCGGGAGGACAACGCCGGGGCGCTGGCCTTCTATGCGGCCCGTGGCTTCGCGGAGGTCGACCGGCGCCGCCGCTACTACCGCGACGGCGCCACCGCGATCGTCCTCCGCCTGGGCCTCGGCCCCACCTGCGGCTAGGGCAGGTAGTACGTCGGGTTGGGCAGCTTGACGACCCGGTCGGACGAGCCGCCGATCAGGTCGCTGAACTGGTCACCGAAGTTGGCCACGATGTGCAGGCCGAGCTTGTCCTGCACGTACTTCCGGGTCGACGCCTTGTAGTCGATCGTCGAGCAGGACGCGGTGTTGCCGTCCAGCCCGCAGTCGACGTACGCCGGCGGGGTGTCGGTGCTCGTCCACTTCGTGAAGTAGAACGCCGACTTGAACAGCGGGTTGCCGTCGCTGTCGTGGTAGTACCGCGCCAGGTTGTCGAGGGTCGCGATCCGCTGGGCGTTGTTGCGACCGGTCAGGCCCACGATCTTGCAGCCCGCCTTGGCGGCCGCCCGCACGACGCCGGGCATCCGCGGGGTCGCCGGGAAGCGACCCTCCTGCACCCACGTGTTCTGGAGGGTCGGGTCGAAGTTGAAGTGCATCGCCCCGTCCTCCATGTCGTAGGTCATCAGCGTGGTGTCGTCCGCGTCGAAGACCACGGCGGGGTGCTGCTTCTTCTTCACGCCTCGGTTGCAGGCGTTCGTGAGCTTCTGCTTCCAGCGCTTGGCGATGTTGGTCATCTGGGTGATGTACGGCGAGGTGTCCTTGTTCGCGATCCCGTTGGTCGCCGCGTAGTACGCCCGGATCTCGGCCTTGACGTTGTCGATGTTCGGGATCTGGTCACCCGGCGTCGTCAGGCCGCTGGACCCGTCGGCCGCCATGTCGAACTCGGTCGGCAGCGCGAGGCTCGCGTCGGAGGCCGGAGCGCCCTGGACGTCCGGGCTCGGCAGGTAGTACGTCGGGTTCGGGAGCTTCACGTTCTTCAGCGCGTGCCCGCCCTGCAGGTCGGAGTACTGGTCGCCGATGTTGAGCACGATCGTCTCGCCGGTCGACTCGATGTACTTCCGGGTCCCGGACTTGTACTCGACCGTGGTGCACTTGGCCGGGTCGTCGTTGGGGTCGACGCTGGTGTGGCAGTCGAGGTAGTCCGGCTTCGGGGACGTGGAGTCGAACTTCGTGAAGAAGTTGTCCGCGTCGAACGCGTCGTAGCCGACCTTCGTGAGGTTGTCGAGGGTGGCCTGCTCCTGGCTCGCGCCGCGGCCGGTGATCCCGTAGACGTCGTACCCGCGGTCCTGGACCTCCTGGACGAAGTCGACCATGCCCGGGGTGGCCGGGAACTTGCCCGGGACCACCCAGTCGTCGTTCTGGATCTTGGGGTCGAAGTTGAAGTGCATCGCCCCGTCCTCCATGTCGTAGGTCCAGAGCGTCGTGTCGTCGGCGTCGAAGACGACGGCGAGGTGCTGCCCGGGGGCGGCGTCCGGCAGGTGGGCCAGCACGTCCTGCTCGATGCCCTCCATCTCGGTGATGTAGGGCGAGGAGGTCTTGTCCGCGATGCCGGCGCTGCTGGCGTTGTAGTACTTCCGGATCGTCGACTTCACCGAGTCGATGTTCGGGATCTTCTCACCGTTGGCCGGCGGGGCAGGGGTGCTGCCGTCCGGGTTGAGCGGCTGCACGACGAAGTGGGTGTGCGGCGTGAGCGTGGAGTCGTCGACGGTGCGGGCGGTGGCCAGCCCCGGCGACGAGATCACGAGCGCGGCGGCCGCCGTGGCGGCCAGGGCGACGCCCGTCCGAGATGTTCCCGGGATGTGCATGTGGTGGCTCCGAATCTTTCCGAGTGGCTGAAGCCCGGACAACGTACGTCCGGACGCGGCTCTTGGGTAGGGGGCGCACCGGGACCCAGCACCGGGACACAATGGTGCGGTGACGGAACCCCTGGTGCTGGGCATCGAGACCTCCTGCGACGAGACCGGAGTCGGGATCGTGCGCGGCCACACCCTGCTCGCGGACGCGGTGGCGAGCAGCGTCGACGAGCACGCGCGCTTCGGCGGCGTCGTGCCCGAGGTCGCCAGCCGGGCGCACCTCGAGGCGATGGTGCCGACCATCGAGCGGGCGTGCGACACCGCCGGGATCCGGCTCTCGGACGTGGACGCCATCGCGGTGACCAGCGGCCCGGGCCTGGCCGGCGCGCTGATGGTCGGGGTGGCGGCGGCCAAGGCGCTGGCCATCGGCGTGGGCAAGCCGATCTACGGAGTGAACCACCTCGCCGCGCACGTCGCGGTCGACCAGCTCGAGCACGGCCCGCTGCCGGAACCGTGCCTCGCGATGCTGGTCTCGGGCGGTCACTCCTCGCTGCTCCGCGTCACCGACGTGACCGGGCAGGACGGCGGCGTGGACCCGCTCGGCGCGACCATCGACGACGCGGCGGGTGAGGCCTTCGACAAGGTCGCCCGGCTGCTCGGGCTGCCGTTCCCGGGCGGACCCCACATCGACCGCGCCGCCCGCGAGGGCGACAGGGTGTACGTCGACTTCCCGCGCGGGCTCACCTCCCGGCGTGACCTCGAGAGGCACCGCTTCGACTTCTCGTTCTCCGGGCTCAAGACCGCGGTCGCGCGCTGGGTCGAGGCGCGGGAGCGGTCGGGTGAGCCGGTGCCGGTGAACGACGTCGCCGCGTCGTTCCAGGAGGCGGTCTGCGACGTGCTCACGCGCAAGGCCGTCGACGCGGCCGTGTCCGAGGGGATCGAGGACATCCTGATCGGCGGCGGGGTCGCCGCGAACTCCCGGCTGCGCGCGATGGCCGAGGAGCGGGCGGCCGCGAAGGGCATCCGCGTCCGGATCCCGCGCCCCGGCCTCTGCACGGACAACGGTGCGATGGTCGCTGCGCTGGGGGCGGAGATGGTCAGCCGCGGACGGACCCCGTCCGCGCTCGACCTGCCCGCCGACTCGTCGCTACCGGTGACTGAGGTGCTCGTCTGACGGCTGCTCCGAGAGCTCCTTCGGAGCCTTCTCGTCCTCGTGGCCGGGCCACCAGGCGGCGTGCCCGAGCAGCGCCGTGATCGAGGGGGTGAAGAACATCGCCATCACGAACGCCGCGATGAAGATGCCGAAGCTGATCGCGAAGCCCATCTGGGTCAGCAGCGAGTTGCCGGCGAGCATGAGCGATGCGAACGTGCCGGCGAGGATCAGGCCGGCGGCCGCCACCGTCGGCCCGGCGTGCCGCACGGCCTGCGCCGCTGCCTCGCGTGGGGACTTGCCCTCGCGCGCCTCCTCGCGCAGCCGCGCGATCATCAAGATGTTGTAGTCGGTGCCGAGGGCGACGACGAACAGGTAGATGTAGATCGGCAGCAGGAACACCATGCCCTCGTGGCCGGCGATGTGCTGGAAGACGATCACCGAGGCGCCGAGCGTCGCACCGAAGCCGAGGCCCACGGAGAGCATGAGGTACCACGGCGCGACGAGCGAGCGCAGCAGCAGCGCCAGGATCAGCATGATGATGAGCGCGGCGACCGGGAAGACGACCGAGTAGTCACGATTCATCGCCGACTGGAAGTCGACGAAGACCGACGTGATGCCGCCGACGTACGCCGTCGTGCCGTCGGGGGCGAGGTCATGGACAGCGGGCCGGACCGTGTCCCGGACGGCGACCAGCGCTGTGTCGGACGTCGGGTCGTCGTCGAGGACGGTCATCACGATCGCCGTCGAGGAGTCACTGGGGGACACCTGGGCGCCGATCACCTGGGCGATCCCGTCGACCCCCTTCAGATCGGCAGCGAACTGGTCGACCTGCTCCTGGGTGAGGTCGCCGGAGGAGTGCAGCACGACCGGCGTCGGCTGGGTGGCGCCGGCCGAGAAGCCGCCGTCCTCCAGCGTCCTGGTGGCCTTCGCGGACTCGACGGTGCTGGACGAGGACGACGAGCCGAGGTCGAAGGTGGGGTTGAAGCCGAGCGCGAAGACGGTGAGCACGGTCAGCGCACCACCGGCCGCCACGGCGTACCGGACCGGGTGCCGGCCGAGCGAGCCGCCGATCCGCGCGAAGCGGTCGCCGGTCGGGGCCTGCTTCCACTTCTTGGACGGCCAGAACAGGGCGCGGCCGAGCACGGACACCAGCGCCGGGAACAGCGTCAGCGCGGCGACCAGCGTGACCGCCACGGCGATGGCCAGCGACGGGCCGATCGAGCGGAAGATGCCCAGCGAGGACAGCACGAGGGTCATGAACGCGACGAAGACCGCGGCGCCCGCGGAGGCGATCGCCTCGCCCGCGCGCTCCAGCGCGTGGGCGACCGCGGCCCGGTGCTCCTCGCCCTCCCGCATCCGCTCCCGGTAGCGGAACAGGAAGAACAGGATGTAGTCGGTGCCGATGCCGAAGAGGACGACGATGAGGATGACCGTCGTCGAGTCGTCCTTCTGGAGGTCGAAGAGCTTCGCTGCGATGTTGATCAGCGCCGACGAGACCGGCGACAGGATGAACCCGACCGCGAGGATCGGCATCAGTGCGATCAGCACACTGCGGAAGATCACGCCGAGCAGCACGAGGATCAGGACGACGGTCGCGATCGCGACGATCGCCTCGGCGCTGCTGCCCGACTGGGCCTGGTCGTAGGTCTGCGGCAGGTTGCCGGTGGTCTGGGCGCGCAGGTCGGTGCCCTTCGTCGCGGCGGCGAGACCGTCGCGGAGGTCCTCGACCTGGTTGTACTCGTCGGGGTCCTGGCCGGTCGCGTCCGGGTCGAGCGTCAGGTTGACGATCGCGACCTGCTCGGTAGGGGATACCTGGATGTCCTCGGCTCCCGTGAAGACCGGCGGCAGGTCCAGGTCGTCGACGACCTTCTGGGCGGCGGCGACGTCGTCGTCGCCGAGCGGCTCGCCGTCTGTGCGCTCGAAGACGATCGTCGCGCCCGCGTCCTGCTGCTGCGGGAACGCGTCGGTCACGAGGTTCGTGGCCTTGATCGACTCGTACTTGTCGGGCAGGAAATCCGCCTGGTCGGTCGTCGAGTCGACCTTCGGGGCGAACATCACGAGGAGGATCGTGACGACGACCCAGGTGGCGATGATCCACCACGGACGACGGGCAGCGAGGCGACCAAGAGCGGCGAACACGTTGAGCAACCCTAGCGACGGCGGGTGTCCGGAGTCCCCCGACTTTCGGCTACTCCGAAAGGATGTACTCCGCGACCCGCTCGGGGTTGCTCCCGGTCGCGGGGCCCTCGAGGACGTCGGGATCGGCGCCGTCCAGCCCGACGCGCTCGAGCGTCCAGGTGCTGCTCTGCCAGTCCGTCACGCTCGCGAGCACGTGATCGGCGTCCGCCCACGCCACGCGGCTGACAGCGCTGGTGCGGCCGGCGGGCTCGACGGTGGCGACCGGTCGCAGGTCGAGGTCGAGGACCTTCACGCCGCCCACCATGTTGTTCTCGTAGTACCCGCTCACCAGGTGCTGGCCGTCCGGAGCGAACGCCAGCGTGTAGGCCGAGCAGCTCTGCGCGGTGATCTCGCGGGTCTCGGGGTCGTAGAGCCCGGCGCAGCCGCCGTCCTCGTGGGCCGCGTCCGGGAGGAACGACACCGCCCAGAGCGTGCCGACCGGGCTGACGTCGAGCACCCGGAACTTGTCGTGACCCGCGAGATCCGTGGCGCCGGCCGGGGTCAGCTCGCCGCTCGTGGTCGTGCCGTCACCGACCAGGAGGTGCTCCGCATCGAGCACGGCGTCGATGGTGCCGTAGGCCTCGCCGGGCATCGGGATCCCGGGAAGGACGGCCGGGTCCGCCACCCCGGTCGACAGCACCCGGACCGTGTGGTCCGGGTCGACCCACGCCACCGCGTCGTCGCGGGCGCTCATCGTGATCGCGTTGGACGCGACGGGGAACTCCTGCTGGAGCGTGCCGTCGGGCTGGTAGACCCGCACGACGTACGGCTTCTGCATCGCCACCACGATCCGGCCGTCGGTGAGCACGCCGAGCTGGGCGACGTGGGCGTTGTCGACCGGCAGGTCGACGGTGGTCCCGTCGGGCATCTCGACCTTCCGGTCGTGCAGGACTGCCGTGTGGCCCGGGACCGGGGGCGCCGGCTCCGGCGCCCGGGAGTCCTTGCCGTGGCCGCCGGTCAGCACGGACGGCACGATCACCACGAGGGCCACCGCGGCTGCGACCGTGCCGGCGACCGCCGCCCGGCGGCGGCGCTGGATCGAGCGGGCCCGGCCGCGCACGTCCTGGAAGGAGAGCGGCGCCGCGTGCACGTCGTCCGCCCGGCGAGCGAGCTCGCGCTCGAACGTCTCCTGGCTCATCGTGCCTCCTCCCCGATCCGCTCCCGCAACGTGGCGAGCGCCCGGCTCGTCTGGGACTTCACGGTCCCGACCGAGATGTCGAGTGCCTCGGCGGTCTCCGCCTCGGACAGCTGTTCGTAGTACCGCAGCACGACCACGGCGCGCGCCCGGCGCGGCAGGGTCTGGACGACCGCCCACACCGCGGCGCCGGTGCCCTCGTCGTACTGGTCGTGGAAGGGCGTGGCCTCCGGAACCGTGTCGGTCGTCAGCTCCCGGCGGCGCCATGCGCGCCGCCAGAGCGAGTTGTTCTCGTTGACCATGATCCGCCGGACGTAGGCGTCGACGGCGCCGCGGTCACGCACCTTGTCCCACGCCAGGTACAGCTTCGCCAGCGAGATCTGCAGCAGGTCCTCGGCCTGGTGCTGGTCGCCGGTGAGCAGGTACGCCGTGCGCAGCAGCCTCGCCTGGCGTGCCTCGAGGTACGCCGTGAAGTCGGTGTCCCGATCCACCGCAGTCGCTCCCGTCCGTTCCGTCAACACACCACCCTGACGCGATCGCCCGCGGGATGGTTGCAATTCTCGCGCGATCCGCTTGGCTTGGCGCATGCATCAGGTGAAGGGCGTCGTCGCCCGTGGCAAGGGACAGCCGGTCGAGCTGACGATGATCAACGTGCCGGACCCGGGTCCGGGTGAGGCGCTGGTGAAGGTGCAGGCGTGCGGGGTGTGCCACACCGACCTGCACTACCGGGAGGGCGGCATCAACGACGACTTCCCGTTCCTCTTGGGCCACGAGGCCGCGGGCGTGGTCGAGGCGGTCGGCCCGGATGTCACCACGGTGGCGCCGGGTGACTTCGTGGTCCTGAACTGGCGCGCGGTGTGCGGTGACTGCCGGGCCTGCAACCGCGGCGAGCCGTGGTACTGCTTCAACACCCACAACGCGACCCAGAAGATGACGCTGGCGGAGGGTCCGGATGCGGGCACCCAGCTGTCCCCGGCGCTCGGGATCGGTGCGTTCGCCGAGAAGACCCTGGTCGCTGCGGGCCAGTGCACCAAGGTCGACCCGTCCGCGCGACCGGCAGCCGTCGGTCTGCTCGGGTGCGGCGTGATGGCGGGCATCGGCGCGGCGATCAACACCGGCGCGGTCACCCGCGGGAAGTCGGTCGCGGTCATCGGCTGCGGTGGGGTCGGCGTCGCAGCGATCGCGGGCTCTGCGCTGGCCGGCGCCAGCCCGATCATCGCGGTCGACGTCGACGCCGGGAAGCTCGAGGCCGCGAAGCGGATGGGCGCGACCGACACGATCGACTCCTCGAAGACCGACCCCGTCGCGGCGATCCAGGAGCTCACCGGCGGCAACGGCGCGGACGTCGTGATCGAGGCGGTCGGCCGGCCCGAGACCTGGCAGCAGGCGTTCTACGCCCGGGACCTCGCCGGCACCGTGGTGCTGGTCGGCGTACCGACCCCGGACATGAAGGTGCCCGACCTCCCGCTGATCGACGTGTTCGGCCGCGGTGGGTCGCTGAAGTCCAGCTGGTACGGCGACTGCCTGCCCAGCCGGGACTTCCCGATGCTGGTGGACCTCTACCTGCAGGGCCGGCTCGACCTGGACGCGTTCGTGTCCGAGGAGATCGGGATCGGTGACGTCGAGGCGGCGTTCGAGAAGATGCACCACGCCCCTGAGGGGCAGAGCGTCCTGCGGTCCGTGGTGATCCTGTGACTGCCCCTGGATCCACACGGGTCGACCACGGGACCACCAGCGGCACGTTCAGCCTCGACGGGCAGACCTTCGACGTCGAGAACAACGTCTGGGTCGTCGGCGACGACACCGAGTGCGTCGTGATCGACGCCCCGCACGACGTGGACGGCATCCTCGCCGTGGTGGGCGACCGGAGGGTGAAGGCGATCGTGTGCACGCACGCGCACGACGACCACGTCCGCGTCGCACCCGCGCTGCGCGAGCGGGTCGTCGCGCCGATCATGCTGCACCCCGACGACCGGCCGCTCTGGGAGCTCACGCACGCCGACCACCTGTGGGACCTCGACCTGGCGGACGGCGTCCGGATCGAGGTCGGCGGTACGACGCTCGACGTGCTGCACACCCCGGGGCACGCCCCGGGCGCGGTGTGCCTCTACGCACCCGACCTCGGTTGTGTGTTCACCGGCGACACCCTCTTCAACGGCGGACCCGGCGCGACCGGCCGCTCCTACTCCGACGCCGACCAGATCGTGGCCTCGATCCGAGCCAGGCTCTTCGTCCTCCCGCCCGACACCGTCGTGCACACC
Source organism: Nocardioides sp. URHA0032 (assembly GCF_000620645.1). Classification (GTDB taxonomy): domain Bacteria; phylum Actinomycetota; class Actinomycetes; order Propionibacteriales; family Nocardioidaceae; genus Nocardioides. The sequence goes on from NZ_JIAV01000001.1 coordinate 43,419, forward strand.
GGCCACGGCGACGACACCACCATCGGCGCCGAGAGGTCGGCGCTCGGCTGATCCAGCGGGGGACCTAGGTCCCACCGCCTCCCACCTTCGGGCCCTGCTCCCAGTGCGCCGCCTTTCCTAACGTGATGGGTGAAGCGAGGACGACAAGGGAATCCCCGCCAGCAGAGGGAGGCGCATCATGCGCTCGGCATTCGACAAGTTCATCTCGTGGACGGGCCTGGCCATGGCCGCCGTCCTGATCCTGGCCGGCGGGCTGTTGTGGTGGGCCAACTCGTTCATCGGCGACCAGGTGCACGACCAGCTCGCCATGCAGTCCATCACGATGCCCTCCGGCGACGCGCTGTCCGGCCTGCCCAAGTCCGACGCCGACGCCCTGAAGCAGTACGCCGGGAGCCCGCTCGACACCGGGCCCGAGGCCAAGGCCTTCGCCAACCACTACATCCTCGTCCACATGAACGAGGCCAGTGGCGGCCAGACCTACGAAGAGGTCTCCGGCCAGTTCATGCAGATGTCGGCCGACAAGACCGCGAACCCCGACGACGTCGCGGCGCTCGGTCAGCTCCGGCAGACGCTGTTCATGGGCGACACCCTGCGCGGCCTGCTCCTCTACGGCTACGCGTTCGCGACCATCGGCACCATCGCCGGGATCGCCGCCATCGTGTCCTTCGCCGGCGCGGCCCTGCTGCTGGTGCTCTTCGGCCTCGGCATCTGGCACGCACGCCGGGCCGAGCAGACCGAGAAGGGCGAGGTCGTCGGCGCCGTTCCCCAGGCTGTCTGACCGACCTGCAGTCACCACACCGACACTCCCGGGAGTCCACCAGGGCTCCCGGGAGAGTCGCGTTCAGAACGGCGCGACGAGCAGCGCCGTACCCGATCCGGCGACCCGCGTCAGCACGAGCGTGGCCTCCTGCTCGCCGTGCAGGTCGAGCCGCTGGCGCAGCTGCTCGGGTACGACGTCGACGCCGCGCTTCTTGATCGTCAGCCGTCCGACGCCGCGCTCACGGAGCGCGGCGCGCAGCTGCTTCTCGCGGTAGGGGAGCTCGTCGAGCACCCGGTAGCCGCGTGCGAACGGGGTGCGGAACGACTCGTCGGACGTCACGTAGGCGATGTGCTCGTCGACCAGGCCGCCGTTCACGCCGGCCGCGACGGCAGTCACGAGTCCGGCCCGGATCACGGCGCCGTCCGGCTCGTAGAAGTACTGACCGATGCTCCGCACCGGCGCGCCGGGGTCGTCCTCGTCGGTGAGGGTGGCCAGCCCGCTTACGCCGATCACGGTCGCGCGGCGGGCGGTGGTCGAGAGCCGGCCGGACCAGAGCGCGGCCTCCTTCACCTCGCCGTGGTCGCTGACCCACTCCGCCTCCACGCCCGCCGGGACGAGCGCGTGCGGGATGCCGGGCGCGACCTTCACGCACGCATCCCGGGACAGCAGTGCCGCCACGAACGACCACGGGGGAGTCCAGTCGTCGACGTCGAAGGTCCGCCCGCGGGCGGACCGCCGGGCCGGGTCGGCGAACGCGACGTCGAACGGCGAGGTGTCGACCGTGGTCGCGTCCGCGACCATGACCGCGCCGGGCAGGCCGAGGGCGGCCAGGTTCGCCTCGGCCACTGCGACGCGCACCGGGTCCAGGTCGACACCGGCGGCCGTGATGCCCGCGCGGGCGTTCGCGAGGAGGTCGCCGCCGATGCCGCAGCCGAGATCGACCACGGTTCGGGTCGAGGCGGCGACCAGGCGGGCCGCGCGGTGCTCCGCGACCCGCTGCCGGGTGGCCTGCTCGAGCCCGTCGGGGGTGAAGTACATCCGGTCGGCGTCCGCACCGAACTTCTCGCGTGCCCGGCGCCGGAGGGTGGCTTGGGTGACGGCGGCGGCAGCGTGCTCCGGCGCAGCGGTGCGCCGCAGCCGGGTCTGCGCGGCGAGCGGGTCGTCCCCGGCGTTCTCCAGCTCGCGGGTCGCCGCGGCCAGGAGCTGCTGGCCGTCCTCGGTGAGCAGCCAGCCGAACGCCTCGAGGTCCATCCCCGGATCCTGCCGCACGGGGGTCGCTCTGGCACTCAGTTGGTGAGAGTGCTAGTTTCTGGTCTGGCACTCTCCCCGTGAGTGTGCCAGCGCTTGCGACACGGTGCGACCCCCGCGACGGCGTACCCGAAACGCAGGCACCAGACGTGCACCCACCTCACCTACGAAGTGCCAGAAAGTGGAGGTTGATCAGTAGTGTCGGTCAACATCAAGCCCCTCGAGGACCGGATCGTCGTCAAGCCGCTCGACGCCGAGCAGACCACGGCCTCGGGCCTGGTCATCCCGGACACCGCCAAGGAGAAGCCCCAGGAGGGCGAGGTCCTGGCGATCGGTCCCGGCCGGATCGACGACAACGGCAACCGTGTCCCGCTCGACGTGAACGTCGGCGACAAGGTCATCTACAGCAAGTACGGCGGCACCGAGGTCAAGTACGCCGGCGAGGAGTACCTCATCCTCTCGGCTCGCGACGTCCTCGCAGTCGTTTCCTGATTTCACCGGGTCGTCCGCCTCTCGGCTGCCTCTGGCCAGCCCTGAGGCGGACGACCCGAACTCGTTAGAGGAGAGTCATGCCCAAGATCCTGGAGTTCGACGAGAACGCCCGCCGCGCGCTCGAGCGCGGCGTCGACGCCCTCGCCAACGCCGTCAAGGTGACGCTCGGCCCCAAGGGCCGCTACGTCGTCCTGGACAAGAAGTGGGGCGCCCCGACCATCACCAACGACGGTGTGACCGTCGCGCGTGAGATCGAGCTGGACGACCCGTTCGAGAACCTCGGTGCGCAGCTCACCAAGGAGGTCGCGACCAAGACCAACGACGTCGCGGGCGACGGCACGACCACCGCGACCGTGCTGGCCCAGGCGATGGTCCACGAGGGCCTGCGTGCCGTGGCCGCCGGTGCGAACCCGATGGGCCTCAAGCGCGGCATGGACGCCGCCGCCGAGGCCGTCGGCGACGCGCTCAAGGAGGCCGCCCGCGAGGTGGAGTCCGTGGAGGACATGGCGTCCGTCGCCACGATCTCCAGCCGCGACGCCGTGATCGGCGAGCTGCTGTCGCAGGCCTTCGACAAGGTCGGCAAGGACGGTGTCATCACCGTCGAGGAGTCCAACTCGATGGGCACCGAGCTCGAGTTCACCGAGGGCATGCAGTTCGACAAGGGCTACATCAGCCAGTACTTCGTCAGCGACCCCGAGCGGATGGAGGCCGTCCTCGACGACCCGTACATCCTGCTGCACCAGGGCAAGATCTCGGCCGTGGCCGACCTGCTCCCGCTGCTGGAGAAGGTCATCCAGTCCGGCAAGCCGCTGTTCATCCTCGCCGAGGACGTCGAGGGCGAGGCGCTCTCGACGCTGGTCGTCAACAAGATCCGCGGCACGTTCAACGCTGTCGCGGTGAAGAGCCCGGCGTTCGGTGACCGCCGCAAGGCGATGATGCAGGACATCGCGACCCTGACCGGCGGCCAGGTCGTCGCTCCCGAGGTCGGCCTCAAGCTCGACCAGGTCGGTCTCGAGGTGCTGGGCCAGGCCCGTCGCGTCGTGATCACCAAGGACAACACCACGATCGTCGACGGCGCCGGTGACGCCGCCGAGGTCGCCGGCCGCGTGAACCAGATCAAGGCCGAGATCGAGTCCACCGACTCCGACTGGGACCGCGAGAAGCTCCAGGAGCGCCTCGCGAAGCTGGCCGGCGGCGTGTGCGTGATCAAGGTCGGCGCCGCCACCGAGGTGGAGCTGAAGGAGAAGAAGCACCGCATCGAGGACGCCGTCTCCGCGACGCGTGCCGCGATCGAGGAGGGCATCGTCCCCGGCGGTGGCTCGGCCCTGATCCACGCCGTGTCGGTCCTCTCCGACGACCTCGGCCTGACCGGTGACGAGGCGGTCGGCGTACGCATCGTGCGCAAGTCCGCCGACGAGCCGCTGCGCTGGATCGCCGAGAACGGCGGCGAGAACGGCTACGTCGTCACCACCAAGGTCCGCGAGCTCGGGGTCGGCAACGGCTACAACGCCGCCACCGGCGAGTACGGCGACCTGGTCGCCCAGGGCGTCCTGGACCCGGTGAAGGTGACCCGCTCCGCGCTGGTCAACGCCACCTCGATCGCGGGCATGCTGCTCACGACCGAGACGCTCATCGTGGAGAAGCCCGAGGACGAGGAGCCCGAGGCGGCCGGTCACGGCCACGGGCACGGTCACGGCCACTGATCCACCCCGAGTCGGCGCAGTCTCAGCTGAGACTGCGCCGACTCGGCATTTGGGGGGCTGAGACTGCGCCGACTCGGCGTTCGTAGCACGGGGGAAACACGGAGGACGCCGAGGTGTGATCCGGCCGGTGCACCCTGATCCCATGTTGTGGAGAGTGCGGACGACGCTGCCCGACCGGCCCGGTGCCCTGGCCGCGCTGGCGGCGGCCTGCGGCGATGCGGGCGTGAACATCCTGGGCCTACAGATCTTCCCCGGCGTGGAGGCGGTGACCGACGAGCTGGTGCTGCGCACGCCGGAGGACTGGGGGGCGCCGGAGATCGCCGACCTGCTCGCTCGCGCGGGCGGGCACTCGGTCAGCACGGCACCGTGCACCGAGGCGGCGCTGACCGACCAGCCCACCCGCTACGTGCAGGCGGCCCGGTCGATCCTGGCGCGCCCGGCGTCGTTCCCGGAGGTGGTCGCGCGGCTGTTCGACGCCGAGGCCGGCCCCGGTGCGCAGGACGTCATGGACCTGGTGGTCGGCGACGTGCAGGTGCAGGTCAGCCGGTCCGCGCCGTTCACGGCGACCGAGCACGCCCGCGGCGCGGCCATGGCCGACCTGGTGTCCGCCGTGCTCGAGCGCGGCCACGCCGTACCCCGGCCCGCCGCCGGACGCGTCGGCACCGGCGCGACGCCGGAGTACGTCGCGGACGGGGACTCGGTCGCGGCCACGGTCGACGGCGTCCCGGTCGGGCTGGCGACCGTCGGCGTGGACGGGGAGGTGACGCTGCGCGTCGACCCGGCCTGGCAGCGACGCGGCATCGGGACGCGGCTGCTCGTGGACGCCGCGAGGCTCGCGAACGGGCTGGGCGTCGACGAGATCCTGCTGGCCACCCGGTCCGACAACCAGGCGGTGCTGCCGATGGTGATGGCGACCGGGCTGCGCGGCCGGATCCGGATGGCCGGGGACACGCTGACGGTGCGCATCGCCGTACGTGACCTGAAGCCGCTGCGCGCGTAGCCGGTCGGTAGGCTGGGGGAGTGGAGGTTCCCGAGAAGTTCGCCACCCTGGGCCTGACCTACGACGACGTCCTCCTGCTGCCCGGTCATTCCGACCTGGCGCCGGCCGACATCGACCTGACCACCCGGCTGACCCGCGAGCTCACGCTGAACGTGCCGCTGGTGAGTGCGGCGATGGACACCGTGACCGAGTCGCGGATGGCGATCGCGATGGCCCGCCAGGGCGGCCTCGGCGTGCTGCACCGCAACCTCTCGATCGAGGACCAGGCCTACCAGGTCGACCTGGTGAAGCGGACCCAGACCGGCATCATCCCGAACCCGGTCACGATCGGGCCGGACGCGACCCTGGAGCAGCTCGACCAGCTGGCCGGCGAGTACCGCATCTCCGGCTTCCCGGTCGTCGACAGCGACAGCCGGCTGCTCGGCATCATCACCAACCGCGACCTGCGCTTCACCCCCGTCGCGGAGTGGGCGACCACGAAGGTCGACGAGGTGATGACGCCGATGCCGCTGATCACGGCGCCGTCCGACATCAGCCGCGAGGACGCGACCCTCCTGCTGCGCAAGCACAAGCGGGAGCGGCTGCCGCTCGTCGACCCCGACGGCCGGCTCACCGGCCTGATCACCGTCAAGGACTTCGTCAAGGGTGAGCAGTTCCCGCTCGCGTCGTACGACGGGTCTGGCCGGCTGCTCGTGGGTGCCGCGATCGGCTACTTCGGCGACGCCTGGCAGCGCGCGACCACGCTCGTGGACGCCGGCGTCGACGTGCTCGTCGCCGACACCGCCCACGGCGACGTGCGGATGCTGCTGGACATGGTCCAGCGGCTCAAGTCCGACCCCGCCACCCGGCACGTCCAGGTCGTCGGCGGCAACGTCGCGACCAAGGAGGGCGCCCAGGCCTTCGTCGACGCGGGCTCGGACGCCGTGAAGGTCGGGGTCGGCCCCGGCTCGATCTGCACGACCCGGGTCGTCACCGGCGTCGGCGTACCCCAGGTCACCGCGGTGTACGAGGCGGCACTGGCCTGCAAGGCGGCCGGCGTGCCGGTCATCGCGGACGGTGGCCTCAAGCACTCCGGCGAGATCGCCAAGGCCATCGTGGCCGGGGCGGACACCGTGATGATCGGCTCGCTGCTCGCCGGCTGCGAGGAGTCGCCGGGAGAGCTGGTGTTCGTGAACGGCAAGCAGTTCAAGTCCTACCGCGGCATGGGCTCCCTGGCCGCGATGTCGAGCCGTGGCAAGAAGTCGTACTCCAAGGACCGCTACTTCCAGGCCGAGGTCGACAGCGACGACAAGATCGTCCCCGAGGGGATCGAGGGCCAGGTCGCCTACCGCGGCCCGCTCGCGGCCGTGGCGCACCAGCTCATCGGCGGCCTCAACCAGTCGATGTTCTACATCGGCGCGCGGACCGTCCCGGAGCTGCAGGAGAAGGGCCGCTTCGTGCGGATCACCCAGGCCTCGCTCCAGGAGAGCCACCCCCACGGCGTGCAGATGACCGTCGAGGCGCCGAACTACTCGGGCCGGTGACCTCGATAGTCTGAGCCGGTGACGGACATCGAGATCGGCCGCGCCAAGCGGGCCCGCCGCGCCTACTCCTTCGACGACATCGCGATCGTGCCCTCGCGGCGCACGCGCGACCCGGAGGAGGTCAGCACCGCCTGGCAGATCGACGCGTACCGCTTCGAGCTGCCGGTGCTCGCGGCGCCGATGGACTCCGTGATGTCCCCGGCGACCGCGATCGCGCTCGGGCAGTACGGCGGCCTCGGGGTGCTCAACCTCGAGGGCCTGTGGACCCGCTACGAGGACCCGGACCCGCTGCTCGAGGAGGTCGCCGGTCTCCAGGGCGCCGACGCGACCAGGCGGCTCCAGGAGATCTACACCGAGACGATCAAGCCCGAGCTGATCACCGAGCGGCTGCGGGAGATGCGCGAGTCCGGCGTGACGGTGGCGGGGTCGCTGTCGCCGCAGCGGACCAAGGAGTTCGCGAAGGCCGTCGTCGACGGCGGCGTCGACATGTTCGTGATCCGCGGGACGACCGTCTCAGCGGAGCACGTCTCGTCGCAGGCCGAGCCGCTCAACCTCAAGGAGTTCATCTACGAGCTCGACGTCCCGGTGATCGTCGGCGGCTGCGCCACCCACCAGGCCGCCCTGCACCTGATGCGCACCGGCGCGGCCGGCGTGCTGGTCGGCTTCGGTGGCGGGGCGGCGCACACGACCCGGACGGTGCTCGGCGTCGCCGTCCCCATGGCGTCAGCGGTGGCGGACGTGGCCGCTGCGCGCCGTGACTACCTCGACGAGTCCGGCGGCCGCTACGTGCACGTGATCGCGGACGGCTCCATCGGCAAGTCCGGTGACATCGCCAAGGCGATCGCCTGCGGGGCGGACGCCGTGATGGTCGGCTCGCCGTTCGCGCGGGCGTCGGACGCGCCGGGCCGCGGGTTCCACTGGGGCACGGAGGCCCACCACCACGACCTGCCGCGCGGCCAGCGGGTGCAGTTCGAGACCGTCGGCACGATCGAGGAGATCCTGTTCGGGCCCTCCCGGGTCGCCGACGGCACCATGAACCTGATGGGCGCACTGCGCCGCTCGATGGCCACCACCGGCTACACCGAGCTCAAGGAGTTCCAGCGGGTGGAGGTCGTCGTCGAGTGAGGGCCCCGGCCTCGCTGTCCGCCTAGTCCTCCTGGAGCCCGGGGTTGCCGCCGACGCCGCCGACTGCTGCGCGCACCGAGGCCAGGTGGCTGCCGGTCGCGTGCCGGATCCGGATCGGGTCGCCGCCGCTGTAGTGGTTCCACTGGGTCGGCAGGTACGACGCGCGCGTGACCAGCCAGCTGCCGTCCGGCTGCTCGGTGAGGTCGAAGTGCACCGTGATGCCCTCGTAGGCCGACGGCCGCTCGAGCTCGCTCTGCGCGACCATGTTGCCGAGGCCGTAGACGACCCACTTCCCGTTCACCTTCGTGACCGGCTGGACGACGTGCGCGTGCTCGCCGAGCACGAGGTCGATGTCCGGCGACGCGGTCAGCCCCCGGGCGAGCGCGACCTGGGTGGCGTCCGGGAGGTGGTCGTACTCGGTGCCCCAGTGCACGTGGGCGACCACGATGTCCGCGCCGGCCTCGCGGGCGCGGCGGGCCTGCGCGAGCAGGCCGTCGGCGTCGCCGAGCTGGGAGACGGCGTACTCGTGACCGGTGGGGAGCACGAACCCGTTGAGGCCGTACGTCGCCGCGACGATCCCGACGCGGACGCCGTTCGCGGTCGTGAGGATGACCGGCGCCCGGCGCTCGACGGGCGATCGGAAGGTGCCGACGTGGGCCACCCCGGCCGCCTCCAGCAGGTCCGCCGTCTCGTCGACGCCCTCGACCCCGTCGTCCAGGCTGTGGTTCGACGCGGTCGTGCACGCGTCCCATCCCATCGACCCGATCCATCCGGCGATCTGGTGCGGCGCCCGGAACACCGGGTAGCTGCTGAGCCGCTCGCCCGGTGACGCGAACGGCACCTCCTCGTGGCAGATCGCGAGGTCCGCGGACTCGATGACCGGCTTCAGCCACGCGAACATGGGGTCGAAGTCGTAGCGGTCGCCCACGCCGGTGCGCCGGTGGTCCTCGGCGGCACTCGCCCAGACCGTGTTGTGCCAGAGGAGGTCGCCGCCCATCACCAGCGAGACCGTGCGCGGTGCCGGCGCCTGGCTGGTGGGCGGGGGAGGGGCCAGCGTGGGGACCGAGTCGACGGCGACCGGCTGCACGGGCGCCGGGGTCTCCTGGCAGCCCGTCGCCACCAGGGCGGCGACGAGTGCCAGGGCGGCCCCCGTCATCCGCATCCGGCCATTGAATCGGTTCCGGGTGGCGTGCGTGCGCACATCGGGAAGACGGCCGTTTGCGAGACTGGACACATGAGTGTGCCCAGGAGTGAGCCCAGCGCCCTCAGCCCGCAGGCTCGCGACGACGCCCTCGCGACGATGCAGGGGCTCGGCGGGCAGGCCGAGCTCGACGTGCTGGTCGTGGGTGGGGGAGTCGTGGGTGCCGGCGTGACGCTCGACGCGGTGACCCGCGGGCTCTCCACCGGGCTGCTCGAGCAGCGCGACCTCGCCAGCGGCACCTCCAGCCGGAGCAGCAAGCTGGTCCACGGCGGCCTGCGCTACCTGGAGATGCTGGACTTCGGGCTGGTCCGGGAGGCGCTCGGGGAGCGCGGCCTCCTGCTGACCCGGCTCGCCCCACACCTGGTCCGCCCGGTGCCGTTCCTCTACCCGTTGACCCACCGGGGATGGGAGCGGCCGTACGTCGCCGCCGGCCTCACGATGTACGACGGCATGGCGCGGCTGGGCGACGCCCCCGCCGGTCTGCCGCGGCACCGGCACCTCTCGCGCAGGAGCGTCGAGCGGATCGCGCCCGACTTCGACCCGGGCTCGCTGGTCGGCGCGATCAAGTACTGGGACTGCCAGGTCGACGACGCCCGCCTGGTGCTGACGATCGCGCGCTCCGCCGCCGCCCAGGGTGCCCAGGTGGCCACCCGGGTCAAGGTGACCGGGTTCCTGCGCGAGGGGGAGCGGGTCGTCGGCGTACGCGCGCGGGACCTGGAGCACGGTCGCGACCTCGAGGTCCGCGCAAGGGTCGTGATCAACGCGGCGGGGGTGTGGACCGACGAGATCCAGGAGCTGGTCGGCGGTCGGGGCGCCCTGCACGTGCAGGCCTCGAAGGGCATCCACCTGGTCGTGCCGCGGGACCGGATCCGGTCCGAGGCGGGGTTCATCGTGCGCACCGAGAAGTCCGTGCTGTTCGTGATCCCCTGGGGCCGGCACTGGATCATCGGCACCACCGACACGCCGTGGGACCTCGACAAGGCGCATCCGGCGGCGTCCCGGGCCGACATCGACTACGTCCTCGGCCACGTCAACGCCATCCTGCGCGAGCCGCTCGACCACTCCGACGTCGAAGGGGTGTACGCCGGGCTCCGGCCGCTGCTGTCCGGGGAGTCCGAGCCCACCTCGCGGATCTCCCGCGAGCACACGGTGGTCACGCCGGTCCCGGGCCTGGTGATGATCGCCGGCGGCAAGCTCACGACGTACCGCATCATGGGCCGCGACGCCGTCGACGCCGCGGCGCACTCCCTCTCCTCCACGCTCGGGCTCACGATCCGCTCCTCCATCACCGACCGGGTGCCGCTGGTCGGCGCCGCTGACTGGGAGACGCGCTCGAACCAGAGAGTGTTGCTGGCCCGGCGCTCCGGGTTGCACGTCGCCCGCATCGACCACCTGCTCGGGCGGTACGGCGGGCTCGTCGACGACCTGCTCGCGCTGGTCGCGTCGCGGCGACCGCTCGGGCTGCCGCTCGAGGGCGCCGAGGACTACCTCGCCGCCGAGATCGTGTACGCCGTCACCCACGAGGGTGCTCGGCACCTCGACGACGTCCTCACCCGGCGGACCCGGATCTCGATCGAGACCTTCGACCGCGGCGTCTCGGCCGCCCCCGTCGCCGCGGCCCTGATGGCCGCCGAGCTCGGCTGGGACGACGCCCGCACCGCCGAGGAGGTCGACCACTACCTGCGCCGGGTCGAGGCGGAGCGGCAGTCCCAGCTGATGCCCACCGACCAGGAGGCCGACGAGGCGCGGGTGTCGGTGCGCGACATCGTGTAGCGACTCCCCGCTGAGTGGGTGGGCCGGCCCCGTTGACAACTAGAACACGTTCCACCGATGCTGAGACCCACGTCACAGCGTCACCTCAGGAGGGAACGTGACCCAGGCGCCCCCGCCGGCCGACATGAAGATGCAGCGCTCGAGCAGGGATCCGAGCACGTTGCCGACCCGGCTGGCCGACTGGCTGGCCACGCTCCTCCCGGACGGCGCCGACCCGGTGGTCACGCTGCACAGCGGCGTCGACGCCAACGGCATGTCCTCGGAGACGATCATCCTCGACGCGGACTGGACCGAGGGCGGCGTGCCCAGGCACGGGGAGTACGTCGCCCGCGTGGCGCCCGCCGCCGAGGACCTGCCGGTCTTCCCGAACTACGCGCTCCAGGACCAGTACGACGCCATCCGGCTGGTCGGCGAGCTGACCGGCGTGCCGGTGCCGGCGGTCCGCTGGATGGAGCCGACCGGTGAGGTGCTGGGCACGCCGTTCTTCCTGATGGACCGCATCGAGGGCGTCGTGCCGCAGGACGTGCTGCCGTACAACTTCGGCGACAACTGGCTCCACGACGCGAGCCCGGAGGACCAGAAGCGGCTGCAGGACAACAGCGTCGCCGTCCTCGCGGAGCTGCACGGCATCCCGGACGCCCAGCAGACCTTCGGGTTCCTCGCGCCGCACCACGACGGCGCGACCATGCTCGCGCGCAACGTCGCGCGCACCCGCGCCTGGTACGACTTCGCCGTCCCCGACATCGGCCGCAGCCCGACGGTCGAGCGCGCGCTGGCCTGGCTGGAGGCGAACCTCCCGGCCACCGACGAGGCCGTGCTGTGCTGGGGCGACTCGCGGATCGGCAACGTCATGTACCGCGACTTCGAGCCGGTCGCGGTGCTCGACTGGGAGATGGCCGCCATCGGGCCGCGCGAGCTCGACGTGTCGTGGATCGTCTTCGCCCACCAGGTGTTCGAGGCGATCACCGGGATGCTGGAGATGCCGGGCATGGCGCACTTCCTCCGCGAGGAGGACGTGAAGGCGGAGTACGAGCGGGTCGCGGGAGTCGAGCTCGGGGACCTGCACTGGTACCACGTCTACAACGGCGTGCAGTGGGCGATCGTCTTCATGCGCACCGGCGCCCGGCAGATCCACTTCGGCGAGGTCGAGCGGCCCGACGACATCGAGAGCCTGTTCCACCACAAGCCGCTGCTGGACCGACTGCTCGCGGAGGCCGGCGCATGAGCGACATCATCCCGCTCGACGAGTTCCCCCTGCACCAGGCGCCGCTGCCGCTGGCGTACGCCGACAGCAGCGACCGGAACTTCTACGACCGCTGGTACTTCAACGCCCACGACCGCACCGGCGACATCATGCTGATCACCGGCATGGGCTACTACCCCAACCTCGGCACCAAGGACGCGTTCGTCCTCGTGGCCCGCAACGGCAAGCAGACCGCCGTCCACCTCTCGGACCTGATGGACCAGGACCGGATGAACCCGCGGGTCGGCAACTACCGGATCGAGGTGCCCGACCCGCTGCGCCAGGTCCGCGTCGTCCTCGAGGAGACCGACGGCCTGGCGCTCGACCTCACCTGGGAGGGCACCTGCGAGGTGGTGCAGGAGCAGCCGCACGTGATGCGCAGCGGCAGCCGGGTGACCCTCGACGCCCAGCGCTTCGCGCAGCTCGGCGCGTGGAGCGGCACGATCGTCCTCGACGGCGAGGAGATCGCCGTCGACCCGGACGTCTGGCTCGGCAGCCGCGACCGCTCCTGGGGCATCCGCCCGGTCGGCGAGCCCGAGCCGCCGGGCGCGCCCGCGGACCCGCCGTTCGAGGGCATGTGGTGGCTCTACGTCCCGGTCCAGTTCGAGGAGTACGCCGTCGTCGTGATCATCCAGGAGGGCCCGGACGGCTACCGGACGCTCAACGACTGCACGCGGGTCTGGAACGACGGGCGCGTCGAGCAGCTCGGCTGGCCGGTCATCGACGTCCACTATCGGTCCGGCACCCGGACCCCGACCGGCGCGACCATCCGGTGCGCGACACCGGAGGGCAAGCCGGTCGTGATGGAGGTCGAGTCACGGCTCGCCGTACCCCTGCACGTCGGCGGCGGGTACGGCGGCGACCCGGACTGGATCCACGGCACCTGGAAGGGCGAGCGCTTCGCGGAACGGGTCACCTACGACATGGCCGACGACGCCGTCCAGGGCCGCTTCATGTTCGGCTGCGTCGACCACGTCGGCCGGGCCACGATCGACGGCCAGGAGGGCTTCGGCCTCTTCGAGCACTTCTGCATCGGCCGGCACGACCCGTCCGGCTTCACCGACTTCTTCACGCTCGCCCCGTAAACCCAGTCAGCAAACAGGAGACACCATGACCCTCGACCGCGACGCCTTCTTCATCGACGGCGACTGGGCGGCCCCCGTCACCGGCGACCTCATCGAGGTCGTCTCGCCCCACACCGAGCAGGTCGTCGCGACGGTCCCGGAGGGCAGCGCCGCCGACATCGACGCCGCGGTCGCCGCCGCCCGCCGTGCCTTCGACTCCGGCCCGTGGCCGCGGATGAGCCCCGAGGAGCGGATCGAGGTCGTCCAGGCCTTCTCGAACCTGTACGCCGGCCGGATGGGTGAGATGGCCGAGCTGATCTCCACCGAGATGGGCGCGCCGCTGTCCTTCTCCAACCTCGCGCAGGCGCCGGCCCCGTGGATGCAGATCGAGGCGTTCCTCAGCATCGCCCGCGCGTACCCGTGGGAGGAGACCCGGGCGGGGTCGCTCGGCGAGGTCATCGTCCGGCGCGAGCCGGTCGGCGTGGTCGCGGCGATCCCGCCGTGGAACGTCCCGCAGTTCACGATCATGTCCAAGCTGGTCCCGGCGCTGCTCGCCGGTTGCACGATCGTGGTCAAGCCGGCGCCGGAGACCCCGCTCGACACCTACCTGATGGCCGAGCTGCTCCAGGAGGCCGGCGTGCCGGCCGGCGTCGTCAACATCGTGGCCGCGGGCCGCGAGGTCGGCGAGCACCTGGTCTCGCACCCGGGCGTCGACAAGGTCGCGTTCACCGGCTCCACCGCCGCCGGCCGCAAGATCGCCGCGGTCTGCGGCCAGCAGCTCAAGCGGGTCTCGCTCGAGCTGGGCGGCAAGTCCGCCGCGATCGTGCTCGACGACGCCGACCTGGCCGCCACCATGGAGGGCCTGAAGTTCACCGCGCTGATGAACTCCGGCCAGGCCTGCGTGGCGCAGACGCGCATCCTCGCGTCCCGCTCGAACTACTCGACGGTCGTGGACGCGCTGGCCGAGGCCGTCTCCGGCATGCAGGTCGGAGACCCGCTCGACCCGGCCACCGAGATCGGCCCGATGGTCGCGCAGCGGCAGCAGGAGCGCGTCGAGAAGTACATCGCGCTGGGCCAGGAGGAGGGCGCCCGCGTGGTCATCGGCGGCAACGGCATGCCCGAGGGCCTCTCGTCCGGCTGGTACGTCCGGCCGACGATCTTCGCGGACGTCGACAACGGCATGCGGATCGCGCAGGAGGAGATCTTCGGGCCGGTCCTCTCGGTCATCCCCTTCGACGACGTGGACGACGCGATCCGGATCGCCAACGACTCGGAGTACGGCCTGGCCGGCACCGTGTGGACCGGCGACGTCGAGAGCGGCCTGGACGTGGCCCGGCGGGTCCGCACCGGCACGTACGGCGTGAACACCTACACGATGGACTTCGCCGCGCCCTTCGGCGGCTTCAAGAACTCCGGCATCGGCCGCGAGTTCGGCCCCGAGGGCCTCAGCCACTACACCGAGGTGAAGTCGATCTACAAGCCGTAGACCCGTTCGTAGACCCTTTCGTAGACGAGGTGGGTCAGTGCTGCCACCTGCCGGTACGGGTCCACCCCGCTGACCGCCAGCTCGGCGGCGACCCGCTCGTCGATGTCGTCGCCGGGCGGCGCGTCGCCGGGCAGGTGGTCGCTGAAGACCCGCACGCCCCACCAGTGGGTACGCCGGAGGCCGCGTGCCCCGCATGCCTCGTCGAGCTGCTGCGGGGTGTGCGCCCGGGCCGGCAGCCCGAGCCGGTTGGTGTAGCCGGAGGCCGACAGCGCCGGTCCGACCGCGGCCCAGTCGCCGAGGAGGCCGGGCCGCATCGCGAGCGCCAGGCCGTTGCGCACCAGCAGGCTGAGCCGGCCGCCGGGCGCCAGCGCCCCCACCAGCGCGTCCAGCATCGCGTCGTCGTCGTCGAGGTACATCAGGACTCCGTGGCAGAGCACCACGTCGAACTCGCCCAGCGAGGCCGCCGTCTCACCGGCGCCCTCGACGAGCGTCACGCGCCGTCGTACCTCGTCGGGCTCGTCCTGCAGCGCGCCGCGGAACCGGTCGAGCAGCTCGGGGGAGAGGTCCAGGCCCGTCACGGTGTGCCCGAGCCGGGCCAGCCGGAGCGCCTGGGTGCCCTGGCCGCAGCCGACGTCGAGCACGGCGGACGGCGGCCTCACGACCGTGTCGAGCTGGGTCGCGACCAGCGCCTGGCGCACGGCGTCGCGCAGCCGTCCGAGCTGGCGTGCCCACTGGTCCGTGCCCGCCTCGAACCTGTTCTCCACGAGACCCTCCCTCAGCAAACCTACCCGGAGGTAGCCTGACCCCATGAGCGCCCAGAACCCCGCCTCGCCCGGTGGCCCGGTGGTCGAAGGTCCGCACGACCCCGAGCACGACCCGCGAGCGTCGTACGCGCTCGAGCCCGAGTACACCGCAGCGCTGACCCGGCGCCTGGTCGCCACGTCGGGAACGACGGCGGAGGTTCGGTCGCCGCTCGACGACGCGCCGCTGGCGCACGTCCCGCAGAGCACCGAGGGCGACGTCGCCGACGCGTTCGCGCGGGCCCGGAAGGCGCAGCTCGCCTGGTCGCGCACCCGGCTCGACGAGCGGGCCGCCGCGCTGCTGCGGCTGCACGACCTGATCCTGGAGCGCCAGGAGGAGATCATCGACCTGATCGTGCTGGAGTCCGGCAAGGCGCGGAAGCACGCCTTCGACGAGCCCCTCCACGTCGCGCTGACCGCGCGCTACTACGGCCGGACGGCGCACCAGCACCTCGACAGCGAGCGCAAGAGCGGCGTCGTGCCCGGGCTGACCCGGGTCGAGGTCAACCGGGTCCCCAAGGGCGTCGTCGGCATCATCTCGCCCTGGAACTACCCGTTCACGATGGCGCTCTGCGACGGCCTCCCAGCACTGCTCGCCGGCAACGCCGTGGTCGCCAAGCCCGATGCCCAGACCATGCTGTCCGCGCTGCTCGCGGCCGAGCTGCTCGAGCAGGCCGGCTTCCCGAAGGACCTCTGGCAGGTCGTGGCGGGTCCCGGTCCGGAGATCGGCGGTGCCATCGTCGCGCGAGCCGACTACGTCTGCTTCACCGGCTCCACGGCGACCGGCCGGCTCATCGCGAAGGGCTGCGCCGAGCGGCTGATCGGCTGCTCGCTCGAGCTCGGCGGCAAGAACCCGCTCCTCGTGCTCCGCGACGCCGACCTCGAGAAGGCCGCCGAGGGCGCGGTGCGCGCGTCGTTCTCCAACTCCGGCCAGCTCTGCGTCTCGATGGAGCGGATCTTCGTCGCCGACCAGGTGTACGACCGGTTCGTCGAGAGGTTCGTGGCCCGCACCCAGGCGATGACGCTCGGGGCGACCATGGACTGGGGCAACGACATGGGCCCGCTGATCTCCCAGCAGCAGCTCGACACCGTCACCGCGCACGTGGAGGACGCGGTCGCCAAGGGCGCCCGGGTGCTCACCGGCGGCAAGGCCCGCCCCGACCTCGGCCCGTACTTCTTCGAGCCGACCATCCTCGAGGGCGTCACGCCGGACATGACCTGCTTCGGCAAGGAGACGTTCGGGCCGGTCGTGTCGCTCTACCGGTTCCAGGACGAGGCGGACGCGGTCGCCCGTGCGAACGACGGGCAGTACGGCCTCAACGCCTCGATCTACAGCCAGGACGGCGACCGGGCCCGCGCGATCGCCCGCTTCATCAAGTGCGGGACCGTGAACATCAACGAGGCCTTCGCGGCCACGTTCGCCAGCCTCGACGCGCCGATGGGCGGCATGCGCGAGTCCGGCATGGGCCGCCGGCAGGGCAGCGAGGGCATCCTGCGCTACACCGAGACCCAGTCGGTCGCGACCCAGCGGCTGATCCGCTTCTCGCCGCAGTTCGGCATGTCCGACGAGACGTACGCCAAGGTGATGACCGCCAACCTCCGCCTGATGAAGAAGCTGGGCCGGGCGTGACGGCTGGGCGGTTCGACTACGACGTCCTGGTCGTCGGGTCGGGCTTCGGGGGCTCGGTCACGGCCCTGCGACTCACCGAGAAGGGCTACCGGGTCGGCGTACTGGAGGCCGGGGCGCGGTTCGAGGACGACGACCTCCCCGAGACGTCGTTCGAGGTCACCAAGTACCTCTTCAGGCCCGAGGTCGGCTGCTACGGCGTCCAGCGGATCGACGCGCTCAGGGACTGCCTGATCGTCTCCGGCGCCGGGGTCGGCGGCGGGTCGCTGGTCTACGCGAACACGCTCTACGAGCCGCTGCCCGCGTTCTACGCCGACCCGCAGTGGAGCCACATCACCGACTGGCGCGACGAGCTGGCGCCGTACTACGACCAGGCCAAGCGGATGCTCGGCGTGGTGGAGAACCCGCTCCGCACCCCCTCCGACGACGTGATGGAGAAGGTCGCGACCGAGATGGGGGTCGGCGACACGTTCCACCCGACCCCGGTCGGGGTCTTCTTCGGCGGCCCGGGCGCCGGCATGGGCCAGGAGGTCGACGACCCGTTCTTCGGCGGCGCCGGCCCCGCTCGGCGTACCTGCACCGCCTGCGGCTCGTGCATGACCGGCTGCCGCCACAACGCCAAGAACACCCTGGTCAAGAACTACCTCTACCTCGCCGAGCAGAACGGCGCCCGGATCCTGCCGCTGACCACGGTCACCCGGGTGCGCCCGCGCTCGGGCGGCGGGTACGACGTGCACGTGCGGTACACGAAGGCGAAGGTCGACCGCAGGATCGGGCGGCGGGTCCTCACGGCCGAGCAGGTCGTCTTCGCGGCGTCCGCGCTCGGCACCCAGCGGCTGCTGCACCGGATGCGCGACGAGGGCCACCTGCCCCGGATCTCGCAGCGGCTCGGCTTCCTGTCACGCACCAACTCCGAGTCGATCGGCGGCTCGATCGCGCCGGACCTCAGCATCGACTACAGCCAGGGCATCGCGATCACCTCGAGCTTCCACCCCGACGCCAACACCCACGTGGAGCCGGTGCGGTACGGCCCCGGCAGCAACCTGATGTCGCTGCTCCAGTCGGTGCTGACCGACGGGGACGGCGACCAGCCGCGGTGGCGGACCTGGCTCCGGGAGATGTGGCGGCAGCGCCGCGAGGTCGCGAACCTCTACGACATGAAGCACTGGTCCGAGCGGACCGTGATCGCGCTGGTGATGCAGAGCCTCGACAACTCGATCACCACCTACACGAAGCGGATCCCGGGCACCCGCAGGCGCTACCTGACCTCCAAGCAGGGCCACGGCGTCCCCAACCCGACCTGGATCCCCGCCGGCAACGAGGCGATCCGGACCATGGCCGAGATCATGGGCGGCTTCCCGGGCAGCGCCGTCGGCGACGCGTTCAACAAGCCGCTGACCGCGCACTTCCTGGGTGGCTGCGCCATCGGCGACTCGCCCGAGACCGGTGTGGTGGACCCCTACCAGCGCGTGTACGGCCACCCCGGCCTGCACGTCGCCGACGGCTCGGCGGTGACCGCCAACCTGGGCGTGAACCCGTCGCTCACGATCACCGCCCAGGCGGAGCGGGCGATGTCGTTCTGGCCGAACAAGGGGCACACCGACCTCCGCCCCGACCTGGGCGCGCCGTACCGCCGGATCTCCCCGGTCAGCCCGCTCGCCCCGGTGGTGCCCGAGGACGCTCCGGGCGCCCTCCGGCTGCCCATCGTCGGCGTCAGCTGAGGTTCCGTCGGAAACCGTCGAAAAAACTCTTCGAAGAGGGTGTCCGACCCCGTAACCGCCGTCTGGACGCGTCGTTGAGAGGTCGGACCCGGTCAATACGCTCCCTCCCACCGCCGGGTCCCATGTCCAGGCTCTGTCCAGCAGATGCGTGGACGATCAGGGCCCGGCCATCCCTCCCTCCCCGGCCGGGCCCTGATGCGTTTCGCCAGTCGGGCGCGCGGAGCGCGTCCGGCGTCGGCGAAACGGGTCGAGTGGGCGCGATCCCCTGAGCGAAGCGACGGGATCGACCGCCGTATCGAGACACCAGTCGATGGCGAGAGCGAGCGGCGACCTCGCTAGGCTCAGCGCATGACGCAGGCGGCGGAGCACGATCTGGTCCTGGTGGTCGACTTCGGGGCCCAGTACGCCCAGCTGATCGCCCGGCGCGTCCGCGAGGCGCGGGTGTACTCCGAGATCGTCCCGCACACCACGCCGGTGGCCGAGATGCTGGCCCGCAGGCCGAAGGCGATCGTGCTCTCCGGCGGCCCGTCGTCGGTCTACGAGGAGGGCGCGCCCGCCATCGACCAGGCGTTGTTCACGTCCGGTACGCCCGTGTTCGGCATGTGCTACGGCTTCCAGCTGATGGCCCGCGGCCTCGGCGGCGAGGTCGCCCACACCGGCGCCCGCGAGTACGGCCGCACCTCGGTCAGCGTGTCCAGCGAGGGCACCCTGCTCGCCGACGTACCCGCCGAGCACACCGTGTGGATGTCGCACGGCGACTCCGTGGTCGCGGCACCGGCCGGCTTCGACGTGCTCGCGTCGACCGACAAGACCCCGGTGGCGGCGTTCGAGGACGTCGGTCGCGGGCTCGCCGGGGTGCAGTGGCACCCCGAGGTGCTGCACACCGAGCACGGCCAGAAGGTGCTGGAGCACTTCCTGGTCCAGATCGCGCACTGCCGCCAGACCTGGACCATGGTCAACATCGTCGAGGAGCAGATCGAGAAGATCCGCGAGCAGATCGGCGAGCGCGGCCAGGCCATCTGCGGCCTCTCCGGCGGGGTCGACTCCGCGGTCGCCGCGGCCATCGTCCAGCGCGCGATCGGCGACCGGCTGACCTGCGTGTACGTCGACCACGGCCTGATGCGCCAGGGCGAGTCGGAGCAGGTCGAGCGGGACTTCGTGGCCGCGACCGGCGCCGACCTCAAGGTCGTGGACGCGGAGAAGCAGTTCCTCGACGCGCTCGCCGGCGTCTCCGACCCCGAGGAGAAGCGCAAGATCATCGGTCGCGAGTTCATCCGGGTCTTCGAGGCCGCCGAGGCCGAGGTGCTGGGCGAGGCCGCGGCGGCCGGGGACAAGGTCGCGTTCCTCGTGCAGGGCACGCTCTACCCCGACGTCGTCGAGTCCGGCGGGGGAGCCGGCACCTCGAACATCAAGTCGCACCACAACGTGGGTGGCCTGCCTGACGACCTCGAGTTCGAGCTCGTCGAGCCGCTGCGCACGCTGTTCAAGGACGAGGTCCGCCTGGTCGGCGAGCAGCTCGGCCTGCCCCCCGAGATCGTGTGGCGCCAGCCGTTCCCCGGGCCCGGCCTCGGGATCCGGATCATCGGCGAGGTCACCCGCGAGCGCCTCGACATCCTCCGCGAGGCCGACGCGATCGCCCGCGAGGAGCTGACCCGCGCCGGCCTGGACCGCGACATCTGGCAGTTCCCGGTCGTGCTGCTCGCCGACGTCCGCAGCGTCGGCGTCCAGGGCGACCACCGCACCTACGGACACCCCGTCGTGCTCCGCCCGGTCACCTCCGAGGACGCGATGACCGCCGACTGGGCGCGGCTGTCGTACGACGTCCTGGAGCGGATCTCGACCCGGATCACCAACGAGGTGCGCGAGATCAACCGGGTCACCGTGGACATCACCTCGAAGCCGCCTGGCACCATCGAGTGGGAGTGACGCAGGTCTCTTCGGGAAATTGCGCGAAAAGCGGGACTTCACCCGTTCGGGTGGTTACAGTGGTACTCGAACCGCTGGGGACCCGAGACCCCGGCGGTTCTTCTATTTCCGGGATGGGTACTGCGCGGGCATGTCGACCAACACCCGCCTCATCCATGCCACGCCCGAGCAGGTGTGGGACGTCCTCTCCGATGGCTGGCTCTACCCGCTCTGGGTGGTGGGAGCCACGCGGATGCGCGACGTCGACGACCGCTGGCCCGAGGTCGGCTCGCGGCTGCACCACTCGGTCGGGACCTGGCCGCTGGTGATCGACGACTCCACCGAGGTGGTCGAGTCGGTCCCCGGACTGCGGCTCGTGATCCACGCGAAGGCCTGGCCGACCGGGACCGCCGGGGTCACGATCCGCCTCGAGGCGGTCGGCACGGAGACCGAGGTGACGATCGAGGAGGACGCCGCGCGCGGCCCGGTGCGGCTGATTCCCAAGCCGCTGCGCGACCTCCCCCTGAAGTGGCGGAACACCGAGTCGCTGCGCCGGCTCGCCTACATCGCGGAGCGGCGCAGCGCGGGCAGCACCTCGCTGGCGTAGAACTCGAAGAACGGCTCCTGGTCGGGACCGATCTGGCCGACGTAGAGCTCGTCGAACCCGGCCTCGGCGTACGCGCGTAGCTTCTCCACGTGCTCGTCGGGGTCCGGGCCGCACGGGACGGTCCCGCCGATCATCTCCGGCGTGACGAGTTCCGCCGCCTGCTCGAAGTGCGCCGGGCTGGGGAGCACCTGGGCCAGCTCGCCCGGGATCCCCGTGTTCGGCCAGAGGTGGTGGGCGAGCGCCTGCGCCTTCTCCCGGTCGGGGCCGAAGCAGGCCTTGGCGCCGGCCATCGCGGGCCCCCGGCCGCCCTGGTCCCGGTACGACGCCAGTCCCTCGGCGTCCGGCTGCGCGGTGA
The DNA here is from genome assembly GCF_000620645.1 of Nocardioides sp. URHA0032. Taxonomy (GTDB): domain Bacteria; phylum Actinomycetota; class Actinomycetes; order Propionibacteriales; family Nocardioidaceae; genus Nocardioides. The sequence continues at coordinate 65,052 of NZ_JIAV01000001.1, forward strand.
CGAACCCGTCGCCGATCCGCGCCGCCAGCTCGATCGCGGCCGGGCCGAAGGCGGACACCGGGATCTCGACCGGTCGGTCGGGCAGCGTGTAGATCCGCGCGTCCTCGACGGTGTAGTGCCGCCCGTGGTGGGTGACCCGCTCGCCGGTGAGCAGCCGGCGGATCACCTCCACCGCCTCCCCCAGCATCTCGAGGCGCACGTCGGCGGTCGGCCACCGCGAGCCGGTCACGTGCTCGTTGAGCGCCTCGCCGGAGCCGACGCCGAGCCGGAATCCGCCTGCGCACATCCGGGCGCTGGTCGCGGCGGCTTGGGCGATCACCGCGGGGTGGATCCGCACGGTAGGGCACGTGACGGCCGTCGTCACCGGCAGGTCGCAGACCTGGGCGACGGCCCCGATCACGCTCCAGACGAACGGGCTCTGCCCCTGCTGGGTGTTCCACGGGTGGTAGTGGTCGGAGATCCACAGGCCCTCGAAGCCCGCGTCGGCGGCCAGCCTCGCCTGCCGGACCAGCTCCTCGGGCGGATGCTCCTCGCAGGAGAGGAAGTAGCCGATCCTCACCGGTCAGCTCTTCTTCTTCGCCGCCGCCTTGCCGCCCTTGCGGCCGGCCTCCTTCTTCTGGGCGGTAGTGCCGCCCTGGCTGCTGTCGCCGCCCTTCCCGGACTGCTGGCCCCCGTGCTTGGAGGAGTCCTTCGCGTTCGCGATCTTCGCCGCGCGCTGCTTGGACATGCCCTTGTCCTTGAGGGCCTCGTACTGCTTCTCGTTCTTGATGTTGCTGGACTTGTTCGGCATGCCACTGGGTACCCGTGTCCCGAGCGACCATGCAGACCATCGAGAACCTGGAGACCCGCGCCCAGGGCGCGGCCGCGATCTGGAGCAGGCGGGGATTCCTCGTGCTGCTCCTCGTCTTCGTGCTCGCCGGCGCGGCCGGGCTGCTCGGCGTGCGCACCGCCACGGACTCGGCCGCGGGCGACGGCTGGACCCTGGAGCTCGACCACGCGACGACGGCCCGCGCCGGGCTCGACGTTCCGTGGCAGGTCACCGTCACGCACCCGGGCGGGTTCGGCAAGGACCTGACCCTGGCGGTCACCGGCGACTACTTCGACATCTTCGAGACCCAGGGGTTCCACCCCGACCCGTCGGACTCGACCCGGGACGGGGACACGCTGTACCTGACGTTCGCCGCGCCGCCGGGCGACACGTTCGTGGTCGCGTACGACGCCTACATCCAGCCCGCCAGCCAGGTCGGCCGCGGCGGCTCGGTGAGCGTGATGACCGACGGACGGCGGGTCGCCACCGTGGACTTCGAGACGACGTTGCTGCCATGAGGGGACCGGCATGGAGATCGTGATCCGGGCTCTGGTGATCTTCCTGTTCCTGTGGCTGGTGACCCGGGCGGTCGGCCGCTCCACCCTCGGCGAGCTGAGCACCTTCGAGCTGCTCCTCTACGTCACGATGGGCGACCTCGTGCAGCAGGCCGTCACCCAGCAGGACTACTCGGTGACCGGCGGGATGCTGGCGGTGAGCACGTTCGCGTTGCTGACCGTCGGGCTGTCCTGGCTGCAGTGGCGCTTCCCGCGGTTCCGTCCGGTGCTCACCGGGCGGCCGGTCCTGGTCTTCGCCGACGGGCGACCGCTGGAGGACGGGATGCGCCGCGAACGGCTCTCGATGGCCGACCTGCTGGTCGCGGCCCGCGAGCAGGGCATCCGTAGCACCTCGGAGATCGAGTACGCCGTCCTGGAGGCGGACGGCCGGATCTCGTTCTTCACCCACGACGCCGACCAGGAGGGCGCTCCGGAGCGTCCCCCTGCTGGATGAGCGGACGAGCGGGGCAGGCTAGGAGCCGAGGGGCACGAGCACGTCCGCCGCGAACCGCGCCAGCCCGTCGAGCTTCTGCTCCAGCGTGCAGTCCAGCCCGTGGTACATCGCCCACGGCATCGTCCAGCAGTCGGTGACGCCGCCGGCCGTCGCGCGCGCGAAGTGCTCGGGGAGGAACGCGTCGCTGAGCGCGGCGACCACCGAGAAGTCGCCCTCGGCGCCGATCTGGCGGCGTACCTCCGCCAGCCGCGCGGCGTGCGCGATGGCCTCGTCGGTCGTGTAGATGTCGCCGACCCAGCCGTCGTGACGCGCCGCCCGGCGGAACGCGACCTCGGACAGCCCGCCGACGAGGACCGGGATCCGCTCGGTGGGCGTGGGCTCCATGACCAGCCGGGGTGCCGAGTAGAACTCGCCCTCGAACTCGGTCCACCCCGGCTCCCAGAGCTCGGCCATCAGCGCGAGCGCCTCGTCGGTGCGCTTCCCGCGGGTCGAGAAGTCCTGGCCGAGCAGCTCGAACTCCTCGCGGCACCAGCCGATCCCGACGCCGAGGCCGACCCGGTTGCCGGACAGCACCGCGGCGGTCCCGACGCTCTTCGCGACCTGGAAGGGGTTGCGGATCGCGGGTACGTACACGGAGGTGAAGAACCGCAGCCGGGTGGTGACCGCGGCCAGTGCGCCGACCAGGACCCATGGGTCGGGCCAGGCCGCGTCGTGGCCCCACCGGCGGCCGCCGTCGGCGGTGTAGGGGTACGGCGTCTCGAGCTCCTCGAGGTCGACGACGTGGTCCGGCACCGCCATCGAGTGGTAGCCCAGCTCGTCCGCCGCACGGGCCAGGGCGGGCAGGTGGTCGACCGGCTGGAACGCCGTGCTGATCGAGAAGCGCACGGACCCAGCCTAGCCGGAGAACTAGAACGTGTTCTATGAAAAATCACCCGAAAGGATAAGGATGGCAGTGCCCCCGGGGGGTACCTTCACGAGTGCGACGGGACCGCGCGGCTCACGCAGGCGTGCGGGTCCCGTCGCCCATGCCGGGCGAGGGCGAGGGCAGGAGCGGGTCCGGGTCATGGTCCGCCGGGCACCCGGGTACCCCGCCGTCATGTCCGAGGAACGACCTGGCGCAGCCGAGTGGGTGCCGGAGCGGCTGAGCCTGACGGCGCTGCGCGAGGCGGTCCAGGACTGCCGCGGCTGCGAGCTGTACCGGGACGCGACCCAGGGCGTGATGGGCGCCGGACGGCGTACCGCCCGCCTGATGGTGCTCGGGGAGCAGCCCGGGGACCACGAGGACCAGGAGGGCGAGCCGTTCGTGGGGCCCGCGGGGAAGGTGCTGGACCGGGCGCTCGCCGACGCCGGCATCGATCCCGACGACGTGTTCCGGACCAACGTCGTGAAGCACTTCCGCTGGTCGGGCACGCGCGGCAAGCAGCGGCTGCACAAGTCGCCCAGCAGGGCGCAGGTGGCCGCGTGCGCGCCCTGGCTGGCGGCCGAGCTGCAGCTGATCCGCCCGACCGGCGTCGTGCTGCTCGGGGGTACCGCCGGGAAGGCGGTCTACGGGTCGTCGTTCACGGTCGGCGACACCCGCGGCCGGCTGGCGACGTGGCCGGACGACTTCGTGGTGGGCCGGCCTCCGGCCTGGGTGCTGGCGACCACGCACCCCTCGGCGGTGCTCCGCGCAGACGACCGCCAGGCGGCGTACGAGGATCTCGTGGCCGACCTGGCGGTCGCTGCGCGTGAGTTGGGCTAGCTACTTGTGGAAGATGCTGTAGCCGCCGGGACCGACGGCGAAGCCGACGATGATCAGCACGATGCCCCACAGCCAGGCGCCCTTGAACAGCTGGACGATGCCGGCGATCACGAGGATCACGGCGATGATCCACAGCAGGAATGCCATGTGTTGGTACCTCCCTCTCGGATTCGGAGGAGAGTTACCCGTTCGGGTGGGGTTCTACTCGTCGGGGAAGTCCTCGACGATGTGCACGGCGGCCTCCTCGGCGGACGCGCCCGCGCCGTCGATGCCGACGTCGTCGCCCACCAGGTCCTTCTCGGTGTCCTCGCCGAGGCCCTCGTCGGAGTCGACCAGCCGCCCGGCGCGGCGGTCACCGACCTCACCGTCGTCCACGAAGTCGTCGTCGACCTCGGCGTACGGGTCCACGTCGGGCTCCTCCTGCGCGACCCGCTGGTCGATCCCCTCGCGGTGCTCCTCCTCCCAGGGCGTGTTGCCGTAGCCCTGGCCGGCGGAGTACTTCTCCGGTGGGGAGTAGCCGCGGTCGAGCTCGTCCTCGACGTCCCCGTCCGGGATGTCCTCCAGGTTCGAGGGCTGGTCCTCGTCGTCGACGCTGTAGTCGCCGTAGATCTCCTGGTCGCCGTCTCCGTGACTCATGGGGACACGCTAGCGCTCGGGACCAACGTCGCGTCGCCTCGCCCGAAACGACCCATTGCGCCGAGCGCCGCAGCACGGAACCGTGGGGTCATGGATCCGGAGTTCGTGACCCTCGACCGCTGGTGGCGCGCCGCCAACTACCTCTCCGTCGGCCAGATCTACCTGATGGCCAACCCACTGCTGCGCGAGCCGCTGGTCGCCGAGCACGTGAAGCCCCGGCTGCTGGGCCACTGGGGGACCACTCCCGGGCTCAACTTCGTGTACGCGCACCTGAACCGCGCGATCATGGCGCGCGACCAGCAGATGATCTTCATCACCGGCCCCGGCCACGGCGGACCGGGCGTGGTCGCGTCGTCGTACCTCGAGGGCACGTACTCCGAGATCTACCCGGAGGTCGGTCTCGACGAGCGCGGCCTGGGCCGGCTGTTCACGCAGTTCTCGTTCCCGGGCGGCATCCCCAGCCACGCGGCGCCCGAGACGCCCGGGTCCATCCACGAGGGCGGTGAGCTCGGCTACGCCCTCTCGCACGCGTACGGCGCCGCGTTCGACAACCCCGACCTCGTGGTGGCCGCCGTGGTCGGCGACGGCGAGGCCGAGACCGGGCCGCTGGCGACCAGCTGGCACTCCACCAAGTTCGTCGACCCGCGCCGCGACGGCGCCGTGCTGCCGATCCTGCACCTCAACGGCTACAAGATCGCCAACCCGACGGTCCTCGCCCGGATCCCCGAGGAGGAGCTGGTCTCGCTGCTGCGCGGGTACGGCCACACGCCGTACGTCGTCTCCGGATCGGACCCGGCCCAGATGCACGCGGACTTCGCCGGCACCCTGGACCGCTGCCTCGACGAGATCGCGGACATCCAGGGACAGGCCCGGTCCGCGTCGGCCGCCGTACCTCGACGGCCCTGGCCGATGATCGTGCTCCGCTCGCCCAAGGGCTGGACAGGCCCCAAGGAGGTGGACGGCAAGAAGGTGGAGGGCTACTGGCGCTCGCACCAGGTGCCGTTCGCGAACGCCCGCTCCGACGACGCGCACCGCGAGGTGCTCGAGGAGTGGATGCGCAGCTACGACCCGGAGTCGCTGTTCGACGAGGCCGGGGCACCCGCGCCCGACATCGCCGCCCTGCACCCCGAGGGCGACCTGCGGATGAGCGCGTCGCCGCACGCGAACGGCGGCCTGCTGCTGAAGCCGCTGCGGATGCCGGACTTCCGCGACTACGCCGTCGAGGTGGCCCGGCCCGGCACCGGCGCCGTGGAGTCGACCCGCGTGATGGGCACGTTCCTGCGCGACGTGATGGCGCGCAACATGGACAACTTCCGGATGTTCGCGCCGGACGAGAACTCCTCGAACCGGCTCCAGGACGTCATGGACGTCACCGACCGGACCTGGAACGCCGAGATCCTCGACTACGACGACCACCTGTCCCCGGACGGACGGATCATGGAGATCCTCTCCGAGCACACCTGCCAGGGCTGGCTGGAGGGCTACCTGCTCACCGGACGGCACGGGCTGTTCTCGTGCTACGAGGCGTTCATCCACCTCGTCGACTCGATGTTCAACCAGCACGCGAAGTGGCTCGAGAGCACCCGGCGGATCGAGTGGCGGCGGCCGGTGGCGTCCCTCAACTACCTGCTCACGTCCCACGTCTGGCGCCAGGACCACAACGGCTTCTCCCACCAGGACCCCGGCTTCATCGACCACGTCGTGAACAAGAAGGCCAACGTCGTCCGCGTCTACCTCCCGCCGGACGCGAACACGCTGCTCTCGGTCACCGACCACTGCCTGCGCAGCAAGCAGTACGTGAACGTCGTGGTCGCGGGCAAGCAGCCGGCGCTGCAGTACCTCTCGATGGACGACGCGATCGTCCACTGCACCAAGGGCGTCGGCATCTGGGAGTGGGCGTCGAACGACAGCGACACCGGTCCGGACGTCGTGATGGCGTGCGCCGGCGACGTGCCCACCATGGAGACGCTGGCCGCGGTGTCGCTGCTCCGGGAGCACGTGCCGGACCTGCGGGTCCGGGTCGTGAACGTCGTCGACCTGATGCGGCTGCAGCCCGCCAGCGAGCACCCGCACGGGCTGTCCGACGCGGACTTCGACGCGCTGTTCACGGCGGACCGCCCGGTGATCTTCGCCTACCACGGCTACCCGTGGCTGATCCACCGGCTGACCTACCGCCGCACCAACCACGAGAACATCCACGTGCGCGGCTACGTCGAGGAGGGGACCACCACCACGCCGTTCGACATGGCCGTGATGAACGGGATCGACCGCTTCGACCTGGCCATCGACGTGATCGACCGGGTGCCGCGGCTGGCCGCGACGTCGGGTGCGGCGCGCGAGATGCTCAAGGACTCGCTGATCCGGCACCGGCAGTACGTCCGCACCTACGGCGAGGACCTGGCCGAGGTCCGGGACTGGGAGTGGACCTCCTGACGTGCGCGTCCTGGTCGTGAACCCCGGGTCGAGCAGCCTGAAGACCTCGCTCCTCGACGACGGGCAGCTGGTCGAGCACGCGGAGGGTCCGTACGACGCGATCGGCGTCCGGTTCGTGCACGGCGGCCCGGACCACACCGCGCCGGTGCTCGTCGACGAGGGCGTGCTGGACGCGCTCGAGGAGGTCTCGGACCTGGCGCCGCTGCACAACCCGCCGGCGCTGCGGGCGGCTCGCGACCTGCTCGCCCAGCACGCCGGCGTGCCGGTCGTCGCCTGCTTCGACACGACCTTCCACGCGACGATCCCGGCCGCGGCCTCGACGTACGCCCTGCCCCGGGAGTGGAACGAGCGCTGGCGGCTGCGCCGGTACGGCTTCCACGGCCTCTCCCACGCGTGGGCGTCGCGGCGCGCCGCGGAGCTCGTCGGGCGGCGGCCCGAGGACCTGCGGATGGTGACCTGCCACCTCGGGGGCGGCGCGTCGCTCTGCGCGGTGCGCGCGGGGCGGTCGGTCGACACGACGATGGGGTTCACGCCGCTCGAGGGCCTCGTGATGCAGACCCGGAGCGGCTCGGTGGACCCCGGGCTGATGCTGCACCTGATGCGACGCGAGGGCGTCTCGGCCGACGAGCTCTACGACGTGCTCGACCGGGAGTCCGGGCTCAAGGGCCTGTCGGGCACCTCCGGCGACTTCCAGGAGGTACGTCGGGCCCGCGAGGCGGGTGACCCCGCGGCGGAGCTGGCGTTCGAGGTGTACGTGCACCGGCTGGTCCGCGAGGCGGGCGGGATGGCCGCGGCCGCCGGCGGGCTGGACGTGCTGGTGTTCACCGGCGGGATCGGCGAGCACGCACCCGAGCTGCGGTCGGCGGTCGCGGGCGGGCTCGCCCACCTCGGCGTCCGCATCGACGAGGAGCGCAACCGCGCGGCCGAGGGCGACGCGCTGCTGGGTGAGGGCGTCGCCGTGGTCGAGGCCCGAGAGGATCTGGAGATCGAGCGGCAGGTGCGGTCCTTCCTGGCCTAGCCTGCTCCTCGTGCTCCCACGCCTGGCCGTCGCCGCCGCGCTCGTGCTCGGACTGGCCGGCTGCAGCGGCGACGGGCCTGCCGAGCCCGCTCCCACGCCCACCTCGGCGACGCCGGCCACCGCCGAGCCGAGCGGCACGATCGCGCTCCTGATGCCGGGCCCGCCCGCGATGCGCAGCGAGGCGTTCGACAGGCGCAGCTTCTCCGAGGCAGTGGCGGAGCGGTGCCCCGACTGCCGGGTCGTCTCCTACGACGCCCGGGGCGACGCGGCCCGGCAGTCCGAGCAGCTGGCCGGCGCGACCGACGCGGGCGCGCGGGTGCTCGTGATCGACGCGGTCGAGCCGCTCACCGTGGTCAACCAGCTCAGCGCGGCACAGGAGCTCGGCGTGAAGGTCGTCGGCTACGACACCCTGCTCGAGGACCTCGACTACTACGTCGCCTACGACCGCGAGCAGGCCGGCGAGCAGCAGGCGCACGCACTGCTGAAGGCGGCGGGCGGCTCGGGCGACCTGGTGATGCTCAACGGCTCGCCGGCCGACGCCGGTGCGGTCCAGGTCAAGGGCGCGGCGCACCAGGTCCTCGACGCGAGCCGAGCGACGGTGGTGGGCGAGTACGACGCCCTGCCGGACCGGCCGAAGGCCACGCACACCTGGCTCTCGACGATCCTGACCTTCTTCCCGCCCAGCACGCTCGCGGGCCTGTACGCCGCCGACGACGCGCTCGCCGGTACCGCGATCCACGCGCTCGGCGGGGCCGACCTGCCGGTGACCGGTGCGGGCGCGACGCTCGCGGGCGTGCGGCGGCTGGTGAGCGGGCGCCAGCTGATGACGGTGTACCGCCCGGTCGACCCCGCGGCCACCACCACCGCGAGGATCGCGGTGGCGGCGCTGACGGGCGGCGACCCGGGCCAGCCCACGAGGACGCTCGACGGCGTGCCGACGTACCTCCTGGACCCCGTACCCGTGACGCTCGAGAACCTCGCCGACACCGTGGTCGCGGACGGCTACTGGACCGTCGAGGAGATCTGCACCAGGCGGCTGCGGGCCGCGTGCGACGACGCGGGACTGCGCTAGCGGCGAGCGTAGGTCGTGGTGCGCTCGACCACCGGCCGGCCGATGCCGGCCCCGATGTCGACGAGCTCCTCGACGGTCTTGGCGGACCCGTGCTCGGAGCCGGCCATCCGCGAGATGGTCTCCTCCATCAGGGTGCCGCCGACGTCGTTGGCCCCGGCCCGCAGCATCGCGCGGGTGCCGTCGACGCCGAGCTTCACCCAGGACGTCTGGATGTTCGGGATCCGGCCGTGCAGCAGGATGCGGGCCATCGCGTGCACCGCGAGGTTGTCGCGGAGCGTCGGCCCGGGGCGGGCGACGCCGGCGAGGTAGATCGGCGCGCTGGTGTGCACGAACGGCAGCGGCACGAACTCCGTGAAGCCGTGGGTCTCGTCCTGGATCCGGCTCAGGACCCGGAGGTGGTTGACCCAGTGGCGCGGGTTGTCGACGTGGCCGTACATCATCGTGGAGGTCGTCGGGATGCCGACCCGGTGAGCGGTGGAGACGACCTCGATCCAGGTCCGGGTGGGGAGCTTGCCCTTGGTGAGCACCCAGCGGACCTCGTCGTCGAGGATCTCCGCGGCGGTGCCGGGCAGCGAGCCGAGTCCGGCTTCGCGCGCCTTGATCAGGAAGTCCTCGATCGAGAGGCCGGTGCGCGCCGTACCGTTCACGACCTCCATCGGGCTGAACGCGTGCACGTGCATGCCCGGGACCCGCTGCTTCACCGCGGTGACCAGGTCGAAGTACGCCGAGGCCGGCAGCTCCGGGTCGATCCCGCCCTGCATGCACACCTCGGTCGCGCCGAGGTCCCAGGCCTCCTGGGCGCGGTCCGCGACCTCGTCCATCGAGAGCGAGTAGGCGTCCGCGTCGCTGCGCCGCTGCGCGAACGCGCAGAACCGGCAGCCGACGTAGCAGACGTTGGTGAAGTTGATGTTCCGGTTGACGACGTAGGTCACCTCGTCGCCGACGGTCTCGCGGCGGAGGTCGTCGGCGAGTCGGCAGACCTGCTCCAGCAGCGCACCTTCCGCGGTCATCAGCGTCAGCGCGTGCTCGTCGGAGAGGTTGCCCGGGTCACGCTCCGCCGCCCGGAGGGCGTCCATCCCGACGGTCTCGGTGCGTCCACCGACTCCACTCTCGATGGTCGAGTAGCGAGCGTCAGCGAGCGTATCGAGACCCTCGGCCGCCTCCTTGACCGAGTCCCAGTCGCCGTACACGTTCGCGAAGTCAGAGCGGCGGTCCTCGGTGCGGCCCTCGGTGTCGACGGCCGCGAACAGGTCGGTGCGCCCGATGCTCGCGAACCCGCCGTCCGGCTCCTGCCAGGGCAGCCCGCTCGGACGTACGCCGGGCTTCGCCAGCCCCTCGTCGGTGGCGAGCGCGGCGACGTGGGCGGAGATGCGCGGGTCCAGCCAGGGCTCGCCGGCGCGGACGTACTCGGGGTGGACCGTGAGCCGCGCCTGGAGGTCGAAGCCGCACTGCGCGGTGATGTCCCGGAGGCGGTCCAGCGACGGCCACGGGCGCTCGGGGTTCACGTGGTCGGGGGTGAGCGGCGAGACGCCGCCCCAGTCGTCCACCCCGGCCTCCAGCAGGGCCCGGCACTCGGCGAGGTCGACGAGGTTCGGGGGCGCCTGCACGCGTGCCTTCGGTCCGAGGACGAGCCGGGTGACCGCGATCGCTGCGCGGTACTCGTCCAGGCCCAGGTCGTCGGCGTGCCGCATCGCGGTGTCGGGCTTGGCCCGGAAGTTCTGGACGATGACCTCCTGCACCGCGCCGTACGCCTTCATGGTCGCGCGGAGCGCGAAGATCGTCTCCGCGCGCTCGGTGAGGGTCTCGCCGATGCCGACCAGCAGGCCGGTGGTGAACGGGATGGACAGCCGGCCGGCGTCCTCCAGGACCCGGAGCCGGACGCCAGGGTCCTTGTCGGGTGAGCCGTGGTGCGCCTCGCCCTTGGTCTCGAACAGCCGCCGCGAGGTGGTCTCCAGCATCATGCCCATCGAGGGGGTGACCGGCTTGAGCCGGTTCATCTCCTCCCACGACATGACACCGGGGTTGAGGTGCGGCAGCAGCCCGGTCTCCTCGAGCACCCGCACCGCCATCGCGCGGACGTAGGCCAGCGTCGAGTCGTAGCCCTGCTCGTCGAGCCATGCCTGTGCCTCGGGCCAGCGATCCTCGGGCCGGTCGCCGAGGGTGAACAGCGCCTCCAGGCAGCCGAGCTCCGCTCCCTCGGCCGCGATCGCGAGGATCTCGTCGGGGGAGAGGTACGGCGCCCGCCCGTCGCGGACCGCCTGGCCGGGTGTCTCGACGAACGTGCAGTAGTGGCACCGGTCGCGGCACAGCTTCGTGACCGGGATGAAGACCTTCGGCGAGTACGTCACGACGCCCGGCCGGCCGGCGGCGTCCAGTCCGGCGTCGCGCACCCGGGCCGCGACCACGGTGAGCCGGTCCAGGTCGTTCCCGGACGCCGCGAGCAGGGCGGCCGCCTCGACGACGTCGAGGGCGGCGCCCCGCTCGGCCCGGGCCAGCGCCCGGCGTACCTGCTGAGGGGTGGGCTGGTCGCTCACCCCTAGAGGCTAACCGGGACCGGCTCCTCCTCGTCGGTGGGCTCCGACGGCTGGACCGGTGGCTTGCGGTCGAGCGCGCTCGGCCACCAGATCTTGCCGCCCAGGTCGAGGTTGATCGCCGTGACCAGCACCGACCGGACGATGATCGTGTCCAGGATGACCCCGAAGGCGACGGCCGTGCCGAGCTCCGACAGGAACACCAGCGGCAGCGACCCGAGCACGGCGAACGTCGCCGCGAGGACCAGGCCGGCCGAGGTGATCACGCCGCCGGTGGCGCGGAGTCCGACCAGGCTGCCCTGCCGGGTGCCGTGGGTCTGGGTCTCCTCGCGGACCCGGGTCATCAGGAAGATGTTGTAGTCGATGCCGAGCGCCACGAGGAACGTGAACACGAAGAGCGGGAACGACGCATCCGTGTGCAGGAACCCGTTGCCCTCCGTGAACAGGTGCGAGTACACGCCCCGGAAGATCAGCGTCGAGATGCCCAGCGCGGCCCCGAAGGACAGGATCACGGTGAGGATCAGGATCACCGGGGACGCGACAGCCCGCAGCAGGAGCATCAGGATCAGCATCACGACGATGAGGACGACGGGGATGATCACCCAGTTGTCCCGGTGCGAGGCGTCCTGGATGTCCAGGTACAACGCGGACGTGCCACCCACCTCGGCGTCGGCGCCGGGCACCGCGTGCACGGCGTCGCGGACCTCCTTGACGATGTCGAAGGCCGCCTGGTCCGCGACGTCGCCCGCGACCGGGACGGTGATCAGCGCCGTGCCGTCCTGCGGCGGGATGTCGGTGCTGGGCTCGGCGGCCCCGTCGACCGTCCGGACCGCGTCGGCGACGGCCTGGGTCTGGTCGGCGTTCGCGACGATCATGATCGGGCTCGAGGTGTCGACCATGCCGTGCTGCTCGAGCAGCCGCTGGCCCTTCACGGACTCGAACGTCTTGGTGTACTGGTCGGTCGAGCTCAGCCCGCCGGTGTCGAGCTTGAAGATGCCGAGGCACGCGACCATCAGGATCACGGCGGTGGTCACCCACACCGTGCGCGGCCGCGGCGCGATGGAGCGGCCGACCCTGGACCAGAGGCCCGAGGCGGTCGGCTCGGCGGAGCCGAACGCCGGGCGCTTGGGCCAGAAGATCCAGCGGCCGAAGATCACGAGCCACGCCGGCAGCACGGTGATCATGACCAGCAGCGTGACGCCCACGCCGATGGCGAGGACCGGGCCGAGACCCGCCGTGGAGTTCATCTCGGCGAGCGTGAGGCAGAGCATGCCGACGGCGACCGTGGACGCGCTCGCGATGATGGCCGGCGCGGCACGGTGGAGTGCGAACGCCATCGCCTCGTGCCGGTCCTCGTGACGACGGAGCTCTTCTCGATATCGCGCCACCAGGAGCAGTGCGTAGTCGGTGCCCGCGCCCACCACCAGCACGGTCAGGATGCCCTGGCTCTGGCCGTTGACCGTCAGGTCGGCGTACTTGGCGAGCAGGTAGACCAGGCCCTGGGAGATCTCCAGGGCGCAGACCGCCGAGAGGATCGGGACGACCCAGAGGATGGGGCTGCGGTAGGTGAACAGCAGGATCAGGATCACGACCCCGAGGGTCGCGAAGAGCAGCGTGCCGTCGATGCCGGCGAACGCCTCCGCGGAGTCGGCCGCCTGGCCGCCCTGGCCGGCGATGTTGACATCCACGCCGTCGATCGCGGCGATGTCACGCAGCTCGTCCGCGGTGTCCGGCAGGTCGTTCCAGCCGTTCTTGCCGAAGTTGTAGGTGACGATGGTCTGGGCGACCTCACCGTCCTCGGACACGACCGGCCCCTTGGCCTCGCCGACCACGCCGTCCATCCCGGAGATGTCGGGCAGCTGTCCCTTGATCGCCGCCAGGTCGTCCGGCGTCAGCCCGCCGTCGCGGTGGTAGACGACGATCGTGGGGATGTCGTTCTGGTCCTGGAACGGCGCCAGCCGGTCCAGCGCCTTCGTCGACTCCGCGCTCGACGGGAGCCACGACGAGGCCTCGTTGTTCTGGACGTCGGTGAGCTTGGCGCCGAGGGCGGCCATCGGGAAGAAGACGAGGAGCGCGATCACGGCGACGACCCACTTGGTCACGCGGCTGGTCAGGCTTCCGGCGATCTGACGGTGCATGGGGGCAACTCTTTCAGGGAGCGGGGACAGTCGGCATCGGGGTTTTCCCCTAGTTCGACCTCCGCAGCGTGGCGGACTCATCGGACACCCTTAAGTCGAACGGCGCCAGCCGTTCTCGACATGGTCCGTGCGGGTGATCTCGGGGACGAGGTTGCCGCCGAGCTGCCGTCGGGGGACGCTGGCACGATGGCCGACCTGCTCGTGGACTTCATCACCTCCCTCGACGGGTACGCCGCGGCCGACGGTTGGCCCGGCTTCTGGGGACTCGAGGGGCCCGAGTACCTCGGCTGGCTCGAGGAGTCGGCGGAGCGGGACTGGACGGTGCTGATGGGCGCCACGACGTACCGGCTGATGTCGGGGTTCGCCGACGCCGGCGCCGGGATGGCGGCGCTCGAGGCGGTCCCGAAGGTCGTCTTCTCCTCGACGCTCGCGGAGCCGCTCTCGTGGGCGAACAGCCGGCTCGTCACCGGTGACCCGGTCGCGGCCGTACGGGCGCTCAAGGACGCGGACCTGCGGGGGCTGCGGACGGTCGGCAGCGTGACGCTGTGCCGCTCGCTCCTCGCCGCCGGCCTGGTCGACCGCTTCCGGGTGGTCGTCTTCCCGGTCATCACCGGCGCCACCGGCGCCGAGCGGATCTACGACGCGTACCCGGACGTCGCCCTCGAGATGGTCGACCACCGCACCTTCGACGGCCGGATCCAGCTGCTCGAGTACGTCCCGACGGTGCTCGAGGATCCGCCCGCGGGCTGATGGGGCCTTCGGGCTTGCGCGTCCTTCGATCGGCTGCGGGTCCGCGCCTGGTCGCGTGCAGCTGTGCGTCGGCTGCGGGTCCGCCCGGGATTACGACCGAAAGGCGGCGAGGCGGGTACCGCGGGCGGGTGGCTGCGGTTGCTTGCCGGCTTGCGGGTCCGCTGCTGGGCGCGTGGGCTGCGGGTCCGCCTCGGGCTGCGACCGACGGGCAGCGAAGCGGGGACGGCGGGCGGGTGGTTGCGATGGCTTCCCGGCTTCAGCGTCCGCGGCTGGTGGCGTGGAGCTGAGCGGTGGGCTGCGGGCCAGCTCGGAGTTGCGGCCGAAAGGCAGCGAAGGGAAACCGCGGGCGGATGGTTGCGGCTGCTTCCCGGCTTGCCGGTGGTCGAGGAGGGCGCCTTCGAGAGAACTACTCGCCGCAGCTCAAAAAATAGTTTGAAAATTCTCAGAACCCCTGTGGAACAAGGGGTTCTGAGCCTCTCAGTGTCGGTGGCCAGTGCTTGAGTGGAGTCATGAACCAGCCCGGCACCCTGACTCCCGAGTCGGTGCTGGATGCTGCCCGCGCGACCCGCGCCGGCATCACCGATCTCGAGATCGCCCAGCTGCAGCAGGCCGTTGAGTGGGTGCTGCTCCATCCCGGTGACGAGGTCGACGAGAGTGTGGACTGGTCGATGCGGGAGATGGAGATCGCCGGCGAGGGCGCGCCCACGATCGACGAAGGAGCGATCGCCGAGTTCGCGCTCGCGATCGGTGTGTCGACGGACTCGGGCCGGTTGTACCTGGGTGGCGCGGTCGAGCTGAGGTACCGACTCCCTCGGATCTGGCGCAAGGTCCGGGCCGGTGTGGTGCCGGTGTGGAAGGCGAGGAAGGTCGCGCAGGCCACCCATTCCCTTCCCATGGCGGGTGCGGCGGCGGTGGACCGGGCGTTGTACTTCGTGCTCCACAAGTGCTCGTACGCCGAGATCGACCGGCAGGTCAACAGGGCACGGGCCGAGCACGACCCGGTCGAGGCCGGGCGCCGGTACGTGGACTCGCTCGAGAAGCGACACCTCCACGTCCACCTGAAATACATGACGAGCGATGGCCTGGTCCCGGTCTCCGGGATGCTCGACGTGGCCGACGTGGCCGACGCGGTCGCGTTGGACGCCAGCCTCGCCGCGAAGGCATCAGGGCTAGACCCCCGCCTCAGCCTGGACGTGCGGCGATCGATGGCCGCCGGGATGCTCGGCACGGGTGAGACCCACCGCGAGGTGGTTGTCTACACCCACACCCGTCCGGGCCAGGCCATGGTCGAGGTCGAGAACACCCGCTCCGTCATCACCCCCGGACACCTGAAGGAGTGGTGCCAGCAGTTCGGCACCAAGGTCACGGTCCGGCCGGTGATCGACCTCAACGAGGAGCTCTCCACCGACTGCTACGAGCCGACCGAGCTGATGAAGGAGCAGGTCCGGCTCCGCCGCCCGCAGTGCGTGTTCCCCCTGTGCCACCGCCCCGCCCGGCCCGGCGACGCCGACCACATCGTCGAATGGCCTCTCGGGAGGACGACCACCTCGAACCTGGCCCCGCTGTGCCGCGGCCACCACCGGCTCAAGACCCACACCGCCTGGACCTACTCCTGGGTGCCCGGGATCGGGTTCGTGTGGACCAGCCCACTGGGCCACCGACATACCGGCTGACCCGGACCCCGCCGACCATGGTCGGCGGGGCCATTCGCACGCGCTGCATCGGCGACGGTCGAGGCCATCGGGACTTCACGGCTCCATCCAACCCGCCGCCAACGGACGAGGACTAGGTTCGCGGGATGTATCCCGGGACATGGGCGGCGAAGAGCCCCGAGAAGCCGGCGCTGGTGATGGCCGGGTCGGGGCGGACCCTGACGTACGGCGAGCTCGACGACCGCAGCCTCCGGCTGGCGCACGTGCTGCGCGACGCCGGGCTGGGCGTCGGGGACGTGGTGGCCCTGCTGTCGGACAACCGGCCGGAGGCCTACGAGGTCTACTGGGCCGCGCTGAGGTCGGGGCTGTACGTGACGGCGGTGAACCACAACCTCTCGGCCGAGGAGGCGTCGTACATCGTCCGCGACTGCGGGGCGAAGGCGCTGGTCGTGTCCCCGGCCAAGGCGGACCTCGCGGAGCACCTGGACGTCGACGTGCCGACGAGGCTGACGTTCGAGGGCGACTACGAGGACGCGCTGGCCGGCGCCAGCACCGAGCCGCTGGCGGAGCAGCCGCACGGCGAGGACCTGCTCTACTCCTCCGGGACGACGGGCCGGCCGAAGGGCATCAAGCCGCCGCTGCCGCCGATCCGGGTCGACGAGCCCGGCTACGTGTACGTGCGCGTGTTCGGTGCGTTGTACGGGTTCGACGAGGACACGGTGTACCTCTCGCCGGCGCCGGTCTACCACGCCGCGCCGCTGCGGTTCGGGGGCGTGATCCACGCGCTCGGCGGGACGCTGGTGATGATGGAGAGGTTCGACGCCGAGGACGCGCTGCGGGCGATCCAGGAGCACCGGGTGACCCACACGCAGATGGTGCCGACGATGTTCGTGCGGATGCTCAAGCTGCCCGACGACGTACGCCTCGCGTACGACGTGAGCTCGCTGCAGGCGGTCGTGCACGCGGCGGCGCCGTGCCCGGTGGAGGTGAAGCGCCGGATGATCGAGTGGCTCGGCCCGATCGTGCACGAGTACTACGCGTCGACCGAGGCGAACGGCGCCACCTTCATCGACAGCCAGGCCTGGCTGTCGCACCCCGGCTCGGTCGGCACGGCACTGATGGGCGTGCTGCACGTCTGTGACGACGACGGCCGCGAGCTCGCGGCAGGCGAGGTCGGGACGGTCTACTTCGAGCGCGAGCAGCGGACCTTCAGCTACCACAACGACGAGGAGCGGACCCGCAGCACCGAGCACCCGCAGCACGACAGCTGGACCACGGTCGGAGACCTCGGGTACGTCGACGACGAGGGCTTCCTCTACCTCACCGACCGCAAGGCCTTCATGGTCATCAGTGGCGGGGTGAACATCTACCCGCAGGAGGTCGAGGACCTCTTCAGCCTCCACCCGGCGGTCACCGACATCGCGGTGATCGGGGTGCCGGACGACGAGATGGGGGAGCGCGTGGTCGCGTTCGTCCAGCCCGCGCCCGGTACGACGCCCGGCGACGAGCTCGCGCGGGAGCTGACGGCGTACGCCCGCGACCGGATCGCACACTTCAAGGTGCCGGCGGAGTTCCACTTCCGCAGCGAGCTGCCCCGCACCCCCACGGGCAAGATGGTCAAGCGCCGGCTGCGGGACGAGTACGTTCAGCCGTAGAGCCGGTCGACCACGTCGGCGTACTTCTGGTGGACGACCCGGCGCTTCAGCTTCAGCGTCGGGGTGAGCTCCTCGGACTCGGCGGTCCACTCGACCGGCAGCAGCTCGAAGGACTTGATCTGCTCGGGCCGGGAGAGCCGCTCGTTCGCGGAGTCGACGGCCGCCTGGGCCATCGCCACGATCTGCGGGTGCTGGGCCAGCTCGGCGAGGCCGGTGGCCTCGATGCCGAGCTGCTGGGCGACCAGCGGCGCGATCTCGCCGTCGAGCGTGAGCACGGCGACGACGTACGGACGGCTGTCGCCGATCGCCATCGCGTGCCCGATGATCGGCGACTCCTTGAGGTAGTTCTCGATGTTCGACGGCGCGATGTTCTTGCCCGCCGAGGTGATGATCAGCTCCTTCTTGCGGTCGACGACCGAGAAGAAGCCGTCGTCGTCGAGGGTGCCGATGTCACCGGTGTGGATCCAGCCGTCCTCGTCGATCAGCGCGCGGGTGGCCTCCTCCTGGAGGTGGTAGCCGGGCGTGTTCACCGGGCCGCGGACCAGGATCTCGCCGTCCTCGCCGAGCACCACCTCCATGCCCGGGTTGGCGGCGCCGACGGTGCCGAGCTTGAAGCCGGAGGGCCCGTTGGCGGTCACGGCGCCACAGGTCTCGGTCATCCCGTAGACGTCGTACACCGTGAGCCCGAGACCGGCCATGAACTTCGCGACGTCGAGCGGCATCGGGGCCGCCGCCGAGCCCGCCCAGGTGACCTGGTCGAGGCCGAGCAGGAGCTTGAGGAAGCCGAGGATCTGCTCGTCCGCCCGGCGGTACGCCGCCTCGACCTCCGGGGTCATGGTGCCGCCGACCTCCTGGGCCTCGACCCACGCCAGCCCGGCGGCCATCGCCTTCTCGACCATCTCCCGGTTCGCCGGGTCCGGGTCGGCGGCGAGCTTCGCGGAGATCCCGGTCTTGATCTTCTCCCAGACCCGGGGGACGCCGAAGAACGCCGTCGGGTGCACCTCCCCGAGCGCGCCGAGGAGCTCGGCGGGGTCGCCGATCGCGTACATGTGGCTGCCGGTGATCTGCGGGCCGTACAGGCCGAGCACCCGCTCGGCGATGTGGGCGAGCGGCAGGTAGCTCACCGAGCGCTGCGGGTCCATCAGCCCGGCCTGCTCCTGCGTGGAGATCGCCTCGTAGAGCACGTTGTGGTGGGTCAGGACGACGCCCTTGGGGTTCCCCGTGGTGCCGGAGGTGTAGAGGATGGTCGCCGGGTCCTCAGGGGTGAGCTGGGCGGCGCGCGCCTCGACGGCACCGAGGTTCGCGGAGCGGCGGGCCGAGCCCGCGGCCACCAGCGCATCCCAGTCCTCGTCCAGCATCACGACGGTGCGGATGCTGTCGACCTCGTCGAGCGCCTTCGCCCAGCGCGCCCGGTGGTCGGCGCTCTCGAGGAACACCACGACCGGCCGTGCGTGCGCGGCGACGTACGCCACCTGCTCGGGGGAGAGCGTGTTGTAGATCGACATCGGTGTGGCGGCGGCGTGCACCGCGCCCATGTCGGCGAGGAAGTGCTCGATCCGGTTCGTCGCCATGATCGCGACGGTGTCGCCGGGCGCGACGCCGAGCTCCAGCAGCCCGGCCGCGACGTCGAGGGCGCGCTCCCGGGTCTCGGCCCACGTCAGCGTGCGCCAGGACTCGCCCTCCGGCGCGTGGTGCCGGTCGGAGTACGCCGGCTTCCCGCCGTGCTCCCGGACGGTGTCAGCCAGCGCGTGCACGAGGGTGCGTCCCTCGACCTGCTCCTGGATGCGCGCTCGCTCGCGGGCGATGTCCGGGGCCACGTGTGTCATGGCTCACAGGTTAGGACCCGTGTCTAGATCCCCAGGCTGCGGCCGATGATCTCCTTCTGGATCTCGGTCGTGCCGCCGTAGATCGTCTGGATCCGGCTGTCCGTGAAGGCCTTCGCGATCGGGTACTCCAGCATGTAGCCGTACCCGCCGTGCAGCTGGACGCCCGCATCGACGACCTGCTTCTGCAGCTCGGTGGTCCACCACTTCGCCATCGCCGCGAGCGTGGTGTCGACCTCACCCGCGTTCAGCTTGAGGATGCAGTCGTTGACGAACACCCGGGCCACGTGCGCGTTCGTCGCCATCTCCGCGAGCACGAAGCGGTTGTGCTGGAAGGAGCCGATCGGCCTGCCGAACGCCTGCCGCTCCTTGGCGTAGGCCAGCGACAGGTCCAGGACCTGCTCGATGGCGGCGACCGCCATCGCGGCGATCGAGATGCGCTCCTGGGGGAGGTTCATCATCAGCGAGATGAAGCCCGAGCCCTCCTCGCCGAGGAGGTTCTCCTTCGGCACCTCGACGTCGTCGAAGAAGAGCTCGGCGGTGTCCTGGGCCTTCATGCCGACCTTCTCCAGGTTGCGGCCCCGCTCGAAGCCCTTCATGCCGCGCTCGACGACCAGCAGCGAGATGCCCTTGTGGCCCGCGTCCGGGTCGGTCCGGCAGACCACGATCACCACGTCGGAGAGGATGCCGTTGCTGATGAACGTCTTGGAGCCGTTCAGCACGTAGCAGTCCCTGCCGGGCTCGAAGACGGCCGAGGTGCGGATGCCCTGGAGGTCGCTGCCGGCGCCGGGCTCGGTCATCGCGATCGCCGAGATGAGCTCGCCGCTGACCAGGCCGGGCAGCCAGCGACGCTTCTGCTCGGGCGTCCCCAGCGAGGAGATGTAGGGGACGATGATGTCGCTGTGCACGGGGAAGCCGGGGCCGCTCGCGCCGACCCGGGCCATCTCCTCGGCGACGACGGTGTTGTAGCGGAAGTCCCTGACCCCCGCGCCGCCGTACTCCTCGTCGACGTCGAAGCACAGGAGCCCGGCCGCGCCGGCCCGTTGCCAGACCTCACGGCTGACCTGGCCGTCCTTCTCCCACTGGTGGTGGTGCGGCACGACCTCCTTCTCGAGGAAGGTCCGCACGCTCTGCCGGAAGTCCTCGTGCTCCTGCTCGTAGATCGACGGGCGCTGGATCGACGCCGTCATCAGGACACCCACTCCTTGACCTGCGCGACGGTCGCGGCCGGGTCCTCGGTGACCGGGCTGATCTGGAGGTTGGTCACGCCGGCCTCCCGGAAGGCCGCGATCCGCTCCCGGACGTAGGACGCCGGTCCGACCAGGTTGCCCGCCTCGAGCCACTCGGTCGGCACGAGCGCCTCGGCGTCGCGCTTGTTGCCGTCGAGGTAGAGGTCCTGGATCTGCTTCGCCTCCTTCTCGTAGCCGTAGTGGCACGCGAGCTCGTTGTAGAAGTTCTTGCCGCGGGCGCCCATGCCGCCGACGTACAGCGCGTACAGCGGCCGCATCAGGTCGAGCAGCTTCTTGGTGTCCTCGCCCTCTCCGATCGCGACCATGCCACCGGCGGAGACCTCGAGCGGCGCCAGGTCGGCGGAGCGCTTCGCCGCGCCCTTGGCGAGGGCCTCGCCCCAGACCTGGTGGGCCTTCTCGGGCAGGAACAGGAACGGCAGCCAGCCGTCGGCGAGCTCGGCGGTCATCGCGACGTTGGCGTCCCCGAGCGCGGCGACCCAGATCGGCACGACGTTGCGCTCGACCTTGGTGAGGAT
The DNA here is from genome assembly GCF_000620645.1 of Nocardioides sp. URHA0032. Taxonomy (GTDB): domain Bacteria; phylum Actinomycetota; class Actinomycetes; order Propionibacteriales; family Nocardioidaceae; genus Nocardioides. Next base: position 86,082 of record NZ_JIAV01000001.1, read on the forward strand.
CTTCAGCGGCTTGCCGAGGCCCAGGCCCTGGTCGGCGGGCAGGGGGAGGGTGAAGATCTTGCCGTCGTGGACGAGGGTCTCGCGGCGCAGCCCCTGCCGGAGGATCGAGATGACCTCGCGGGTGCGGCCCAGCGGCCTGTCGTACGGCAGGCCGTGGAAGCCCTCGATGACCTGCGGACCGGAGGCGCCCAGGCCGATCACGGCGCGGCCGCCGGAGACGTTGTCGAGGCCCGCGGCGGTCTGCAGCAGCGCGCTCGGGGTCCGGGAGAAGACGTTGAGGATGCCGGCGCCGATCTCGATGGTCTCGGTCTTGGCGGCGAGGTAGCCCATCAGCGTGGGGGAGTCGAACCCGTAGGCCTCGGCCACCCAGACGGTGTCGAGGCCGGCCTTCTCGAGGCCCACGACCTGGTCGGCGGCCTCGCGGGGGTTGCCGGAGTACAACAGCGGCGTCGAGAGCTTCATGTTGACAGCATAACTGTCACAATCGGCCTAGTCGCCAGCCCCTCGTCCGTGCCAGCTGTCCCAGAGCGCCGCGTAGGAGCCGCCGGCGGCGACCAGCTCGTCGTGGGACCCGAGCTCGGCGATCTTCCCGTCCTCGACCACCGCGACCCGGTCCGCGTCGTGCGCCGAGAAGAGCCGGTGCGCGATCGCGATCACGGTCCGGCCCTCCAGCACGGCCGCCAGCGACCGCTCGAGGTGGCGGGCGGCCCGCGGGTCGATGAGCGAGGTCGCCTCGTCGAGCACCAGCGTGTGGGGGTCGGCCAGCACGAGGCGGGCGAGCGCGACCTGCTGTGCCTGCGCGGCGGTCACCGCACGGCCGCCCGACCCGACGACGGTGTCCAGGCCGTCCTCGAGCGCGTCGACCCAGTCCAGCGCGTCCACGGCGTCGAGCGCGTCGCGGATGTCGGCGTCGGAGGCGCCCGGCCGGGCGAGCGCGAGGTTCTCCCGGATCGTGCCGACGAAGACGTGGTGCTCCTGGGTGACGAGCGCGACGTGGCCGCGCAGGTCGTCCAGCGGCAGCTCGGTCAGCCCGACGCCGCCGACGGTGACCGAGCCGGTGCGTGGTGGGTGGATGCCCGCGAGCAGCCGCCCGAGCGTGGACTTGCCGGCCCCGGACGGGCCGACCATCGCGATCCGCTCGCCCACGCCCACCGCCAGGTCGACGCCGTGCAGCACGTCCCGGCCCTCGACGTAGGAGAAGCGGACGTCCTCGGCGTCCAGCTTCTCGCCCTCCGGCTCGCGGCCGCTGACCTCGCGGTCGTCCGGCACCTGGGCGACGCCGAGCAGTCGCGCGAGCGACGCGGCGCCGAGCTGCAGCTCGTCGAGGATCGAGACGATCCGGTCGACCGGGTCGATGAGCATCTGCACGTACAGCGTCGCGGTGGTGACGGCGCCCAGCGAGACCTCGCCCTGGGTGTAGAGGTACCCGCCGAACATCAGCGTCGCGACGGTCGGGACCAGGTAGGCGATCTCCATGTTGGGGAAGAACACGGTGCGCAGGTAGAGCGTGTAGCGCTCCGCGCGGAACGATCCCGCGATGTCCTCGTCGATCGCGCGGAGCCGCTCGTCACCGAGGCCGAGCGCCTCGACCGTGCGCGCGCCCTCGACCGTCTCGGTGAGGGTCGCGTTGATCTGGGAGTACGTCGCGCTCTCGCGCAGGTAGCCGTCCTTGGCGCGCCTGAGGTACCACCGCAGCCCGATCACCAGCGGGGGCACGCCGAGCACGCAGGGGATCGACACCCACCAGCCGACGCTCAGCGCGGCGACGAACGTGACCACCGCGGTGACCACGGCGATGGTCCACTCCGGCAGCGCCATCCGCACCGACCAGCCGAGCTGGTCGACGTCGCGGCTGGTCCGGGTGAGCAGGTCACCGGAGCCGGCGGCCTCGACGACGCCGACCGGGAGCGCCAGCGTGTTGTCGACGAAGTCCTCGCGCAGCTCGGCGAGCACCTGCTCGCCCAGCACCTGGGACAGGTAGCGGGCGAAGCGGGTCAGCACCGTCTGCAGCACGAGGAAGCCGGCCAGGAGGGCGACGATCCGGTCGACGTGGCCGACAGTGGTGCCGTCCTCGACGGCCTGGACCAGGTCACCCATCAGCCGCGGCGCGGCCAGCGCGGCGAGCGCGGCGAGCACGTGGAGCGACAGTGCGCCCCACAGCATCCTCGGGTGCCGGCGGGCCAGCGCGGCGGCGTACCGCCGCACGCCGCGGCTGTCGGCCACCGGCAGGTGGGTCGTGGCGCTCATCGCGGGGCCACCTCGCTCACGGCCAGCTCGGCCTCGGTCTCGCGGGTGACCACCCGGCGGTACTCGGCGTTCGAGCCGAGCAGCTCGCCGTGGGTGCCGGTCGCGACCACGCGGCCGCCCCGGAGGAACGCCACCACGTCGGCGCGGTCGAGCATCAGCGGGCTGGAGGTGGTCACCACCGTCGTGCGCCCCGCCCGGTGGCGGTGCAGCCGGTCCGCGACCCGGGCCTCGGTGTGGGCGTCGACCGCGGAGGTCGGCTCGACCAGCACCAGGATCTCCGGGTCGACGGCGAGCGCGCGGGCGAGCACCAGCCGCTGGCGCTGGCCGCCGGAGAAGCTGCGGCCGCGCTCGGCGACCACGGTGTCGAGGCCGTCGGGCAGGGCGTCCAGGATGTCGGCGGCGGACGCGGTGTCGAGGGCGCGTTCGACGTCGCCGCGACCGGTGACGTCCAGGCGGTCGCCGAGGCGGCCGGAGAAGAACAGTGCGCCGGTGTCGGAGACGACGATCCGGCGGCGGACCTCGGCGGAGGACAGCGCCGTCAGCGGCACGCCGCCCAGCGTCACCTCGTCGTCGACGGGCGCGTGCGTCATGCCGAGCCGGTCGGCCAGCTCGGCCGACTCGTCCGGCTGCTCGCTCACGACCGCCGTCAGCAGACCGTGGCGGACCAGGAGCCCGGTGCGGTCGTCGCGGAGCTCGGCCCCCGGTGCGGGCGAGCCCGCGGGGTGGGCCGGCTCACCGACCTCGGGCTCGAGCGCGAGCACCCGCACCACGCGGGCGGCGGCGACCCGGGCGCGGATGATCTTGTTGGCGTACTCGGTGGCCGTGCGCAGCGGGATCATCAGGAACGCCGAGTAGCCGTAGAAGGCGACCAGCTCGCCGGGCGTGATCGTGCCCTCCACGGCGTACCGGGCACCGATCCAGACGACGATCACCACGAACAGCCCGGGCAGGAACACCTGGAGCGCGTCGAGCACCGACTGCAACCGGGCGACCTGGACGCCCGCCTGCCGGGTGGTCTGCGACTCGCGGACGTAGCGCTCGTGGAAGACCTGCTCGCCGCCGATGCCGCGCAGCACCCGCAGGCCGCCGACGATGTCGCTGGCGGTGTTCGAGAGCGCGCCCATCAGGTGCCGCTGGTGGGCGCTCCGGCGCTGCAGCGGGCCGAGGATCGGGGCGACGCCGAGCATCAGCAGCGGGACGCCGACCAGCACCACGAGGCCGAGCGTGACCGAGGTCTGCAGCAGGATCACCGCGACCAGGACGAACGAGACGCAGGCGCCGGCGAAGCGGGCCGAGACGTCCATCAGCTGGCCGAGGTGGGAGAGGTCGTTGGTGCCGATCGCGACGACCTCGCCGGTCGACACCTTGCGGGGGAGGGTGCCGCCGAGCCGCACCGTCTGCCGACTCACCAGCTGGACGGTCCGGTACGCCGCGATCAGCCAGTTGGTCACCGCGAACCGGTGCCGCATGATGCCGCTGGCCGCCTGGACCAGGCCGATCGCGAACAGGATCGCCGCCCACTTGGCCAGCTCGGACGTGTCCTTGTCGGCGACGCCGCGGTCGATCGCGAGTCCGATGACGGCCGGCATGACCGCCTGCGCGCTCATCCAGACGATGCCGAAGCACATCCCGCCGACGAGGGTCGGCCACTGCTGCCGGGCCATCCACCACAGGAAGCGCCCGGGGCTGCGGTGGTCCGGGACTCCGGGGTGGTCGTGGGGCAGGTGGTGCACGCTCCCACGCTACGGAGAAGAGTGTTTCGGGAGCGAATCATTTACGCGGTGAGCGTCGTCACGCCCGGAGGCTAGTCGTCGCTCCGCACCAGGGACAGCGGTAGCACCGCGAGCAGCAGCACGAGCACCAGGAAGATCGACCCCGACGCGACGACGGCGTAGGTGCGGTCCACCACGACGTCGAAGATCAGCATCACCATGCCGGACACGAGGAACGTCAGGCACGTGAGGACGCCGTACACGAGCCGGTGCGCGGTGTTGACGAGCCGCTCCTTGATGTGGCGACCGGAGAGCCGGCGGTGGATCGCGACCGGCGCCAGCACCAGCGCGGTCGTCAGCGCGGCCAGCACCACCAGCGTGAGGTAGAGGCCGGTCGCGAAGTCGTCCAGGTCCTGGAACGTCGACTGGAAGGGCAGGGTCAGCAGGAAGCCGGCGGTCAGCTGCGCGCCGGTCTGCATGACCCGCAGCTCCTGGAGGAGGTCGTTCCACTTGCGGTCGAGCCGCTCCTCCTCGGTCTCGTTCCGCCCGTCGTTCACGACGCCAACCCTGGCACGACCTCGGCTCCCGGCAGCTCACCCGCGAGGGCGCCCGGGATCAGCAGCTTGGACCTGCGGACGCCGGAGCCGATCACGGCGACCTCGATGTCGAGGACGCGCGGGTCGACGAGCAGTCGCCACTCCTCGGGGATGCCGACCGGGGTGATGCCGCCGTACTCCATGCCGGACTCCTCCACGGCGCGGTCCATCGCGAGGAACGACGCCTTGCGGACGTCCAGGGTGCGCTTGACCAGGTTGTTGACGTCCGCGCGGGTGTCGGCCCGGACCAGGCAGGCCGCGACCCGCTCGACGCCGTCCCGGCGTCCGGCCACGACGACGCAGTTCGCGCCGGTGTCCATGCCGAGCGCGTAGGCGTCCGCCAGCGCGGCCGTGTCGGCGAGGCCGGGATCGATCTCGACCACCCCGACGCGGTCGGCGTGCGACCAGGAGGTCAGTGCGGCGAGGACCGGCGCGGCCAGCAGGTCGGGGCGGTCCAGAGCGGGGACGGTCTCGATGCGTCCCAGGCTGGGCCCGAGGCGGGGACTGGTCATGGCCGTCATCCTGTCATCCGGGTTCACGTCCTTCCCGCCGTCAGCACGCTCGAGGCGTGCCGGCTTCAGACCTCCGGCATCAGGATCCACGCCGCGACGTAGGCGACGAGGGCGGCGCCGAAGCTGAACACCAGCCCCACGACGGCCGCGACCCGGACGAGCGTCACGTCCACGCCGAGGTGGTCGGCCACCCCGGCGCACACCCCGGCGACCATCCGGTCGTCGCGTCGGCGTACCAGGTTCTTCATGCGCAGGTCGTTCATCGGAGCTCCTCGGTGTCGTTGGTGTCGTCGGTGTCGGCTGTGGCGTCGTTGGTGACCCAGCCGGTCTGTCGGGTCGTCCACTTGCGGCTGCTGGACAGCCCGATGGCGAGCAGGCCGCCGAGGCCCGCGAGGACCCACGGGACCGGCAGCAGCCAGCGGACGTCGCCGTTCCCGACGGCGTCGGCCTGGACCAGGGCCCAGACACCGACCATCCCGAGGAAGGCGATGCCCATCACCAGGTGGCCGACGTTGACGGGGTGGCGTGCGGACTCGCGGTTCATCGGGTCACCTCGATCGTGCCGACGCTGAGCTCGAGGTCCAGCGTGACGGTGGGGTCGCCGGGGGCGCCGGCGGTGCGCTGCTGCTCGATGTCGATGCCGCCGTGCTCGTCCCCGAACAGCTTGATGTCGCCGGGTCCGTGGACGCGGGCGTCGACCAGCACGCGCACGCCCTCGGGCAGGGTCACGTCGATGGAACCGAGGTCACCGTCGACGTGGATGGTGCGCCCGTCGAGGCTGTCGAGGTCGGCGACCCGGGTGAGGTCGACGTGCTGCTCACCGACGTCGAGGGAGTACGTCGAGTCGACGGCTGCGGCCGTCGTGGGCGCGACCGACACCGAGTCGGTGTCGATCTTGTCGGCTGCGGTGGAAGCGGCCAGCGCGACCGCGGCGACCAGGCCGAGGAGGATGATGCCGCCGGCGCGACCGAAGAACGCGCCGAGGACCAGCATCGCGCCACAGATGGCGACGGCGAGGGCCGGGTACGCCGGGCCGGCGACGTTCGCCCCGGCCAGGTCGATGATCCCGAGCAGGCCCTCGCCGAAGGCGATCAGCGCCAGCGTGAACCAGAACAGGATCGGGCCGCGCTTGCGCGGGTTCGGCGGCCGCGTGTAGGTCACCGGCGGCACGTAGGGCTGGTAGGTCTGGTAGGTCTGGGGGGCGGCGGGGTACGCCGGGGGCACCGGGCCGGAGGCGGCGGGCGGCGGCGGCGCCGCCGCAGGCGCGGCGGGGGACTGCGGATTGTTGCGCGTCAGCAGCCACAGGGCGATCAGCGCGACGACGGCGACCGGCCAGGGGAACCAGAAGGCGCCCCACGAGTCGCCGATGAGCGCCGCCGCGGCGACCACGCCGACGATCAGCAGCGCGACCGAGCGGCTGCGGTCGTCGAGGTGGATGGCCGCCCGCTCGGCGCCGTCGTCGGGGACCAACAGCCAGCAGGCGCCGTACAGGATCAGGCCGGCGCCGCCGAAGAACACCAGCACCACGAACGCGACACGCAGGATCAGCGGGTCGACGTCGAGGTGGCGGGCGAGGCCCCCGGCGACCCCCGCGACCTTGCGGTCGGCGCGGGAGCGGCGGAGGCGGCCCAGGTCGCGGACCTGGTCGCCGGTGACCCGGGGGCCGGTCGGCCCGCCGGACGGTGCTTCGGGTGGGGTGGTGGTCATGGCACCAAGGTTGTCGCTCCGCACGCCTCGGGACCATCGGGGACGCCCCTGATCCTGGGCCGGGGGAGGCCGTCCGCGGTCAGGGTCGGGCCGGGGTCCACCCTCATGGTGGGGGGCATCCCGCTGTGTGACGATTGAGCCACGATGAGCAGTCCCCACACCACCGCCGACGCGACGGTCCCGCTCGGCGGCCGGCGCGCCGCCCGCGACACGCAGGAGCCGATCTTCGGCGGCGTCGCCTCCGGGCTCGCCCGGCACCTCGGCGTCCCCGTCCTGTGGGTGCGTGCGGGCTTCGTGCTGGGGGCGTTCCTCGGTGGCATGGGCGTCGCGCTGTACGCCGGCCTGTGGTGGATGCTGCCGTCGGACTCGCACTTCGAGACCGGCGCGCCCGGCATCGAGAGCGCGACCCGCGGCGGTCGTCGCCCGGGCCGGATGCGCCGGCTGGGCGACATCGGTCCCGTGATCGCGCTGGCCGCGCTCGGTCTCGGCGCGATCCTGCTGCTCGACGCGGTGCTCGGCCGGGGCGCGGTCTTCTGGCCCCTGCTGATCGGCATCGTCGGCATCGGCCTGCTCTGGCGGCAGGCCGACGAGGCACAGCGTGAGCGGTGGCTGGACAGCTCCGGACGGATCGACCCGGTGCGAGTGGTGTTCGGCCGCGGCGGCTGGGCGTCGTACGCCCGGGTCGCGGTCGGCGTGCTGCTGATCCTGCTGGCCCTGGTGCTCTACTCGGCGCACGGCGGCTCGGTCTCGATGGCCCGCGACGTGGCGGTCGCCGCGATCCTCACGGTCGTGGGCCTCGGCATCGTGATCGGTCCGTGGATCTACCGGCTCGCCGCCGACCTCACCGACGAGCGCGCCGAGCGCGTGCGGACCCAGGAGCGCGCCGACGTCGCCGCGCACCTGCACGACTCCGTGCTGCAGACGCTCGCGCTGATCCAGAAGAACTCCGACGACGGCGCGACGGTCGCGCGGCTGGCCCGCGCCCAGGAGCGCGACCTGCGGGCCTGGCTGTACGCCGGGGAGTCGACCGACGAGCGCACCGTCGCCAGCGCGCTGCGCGGCGTCGCGGCCCGGGTGGAGGACGAGTACGCCGTCTCGGTGGACGTCGTCTCGGTCGGCGACTGCGACCTCGACGAGCAGCTCGGACCGCTCGTGAAGGCCGCGGGCGAGGCGGTCACCAACGCCGCGAAGCACGCCGGGACCGGCCGGGTCGACGTGTACGCCGAGGTCACGCCGGCCGCGGTCGACGTGTTCGTCCGGGACCGCGGCACGGGCTTCGACCCGGCCGGCGTGCCGTCGGACCGGTACGGCGTCCGCCACAGCATCGTGGACCGCATGCAGCGCCACGGCGGGACGGCCGAGGTCCGGTCCGCTCCCGGCGAGGGCACCGAGGTCCGGCTGCACCTCGCCCGTCAGTCCCAGGAGGAGAGCCATGAGTGACCCGGTCAGCGTCGTCATCGTCGACGACCACGCGATGTTCCGGCGCGGGGTCCGCGCGGAGCTCGAGAGCGCCGGCCACGGCCTCGTGGACGTGCTCGCCGAGGCGGCCGACGTCGACGAGGCGGTCGCGGCCGTGTCGGCGTACCGCCCCTCCGTCGTGCTGCTCGACGTGCACCTGCCCGGCGGCGGTGGGGTCGAGGTGATGCGCAAGGTCACGGCCACCGGCGCCTCTCCCGAGACCCGCTACCTCGCGCTGTCGGTGAGCGATGCCGCCGAGGACGTGATCGGCACCATCCGCGGGGGTGCGCGCGGCTACGTCACCAAGACCATCACCGGGCCCGAGCTGGTGCAGGCGATCCAGCGGGTGTCCGAGGGCGATGCGGTGTTCTCGCCGCGGCTGGCCGGCTTCGTGCTGGACGCGTTCAGCGGCACGATCGAGGTGTCCGCGGTCGACGAGGACCTGGACCGGCTCACCGAGCGCGAGCGGGAGGTGATGCGGCTGATCGCCCGCGGCTACGCCTACAAGGAGGTGGCCAAGGAGCTGTTCATCTCGATCAAGACCGTCGAGACCCACATGTCGAGCGTGCTCCGCAAGCTCCAGCTCTCCTCCCGGCACGAGCTCACCCGCTGGGCGTCGGACCGCCGTCTGCTCTGACCGGGAGCCTCACTAGGATCCCCGCATGGAGTTCCTGCGGCACCTTCTCCTCGTGATCCACATCCTCGGTTTCGCCGCCCTCCTGGGCGGTCTGCTCGTCCAGGCACGCAGCCCGGAGAAGTCGGTCAACGCGCTCATGCGGGACGGCATCGGGACGGCGTTCGTCGCGGGCCTCGCGCTGGTCGGCGTGCTCGAGGCCGACGACCAGGACGTGAACCACGCCAAGATCGCGGTGAAGGGCGTCGTCGCGCTGCTGATCCTGGTCCTGGTGATGGCCAACCTGCGCAAGCCGAGCATCTCGAAGGGCCTGTGGGCGCTGCTCCTGCTGCTGACCGTCGGCAACATCTGCGTCGCCGTCTTCTGGGTGTGAACAGGCCCCGGTGACGCGTCGGTGCCCCGCCGTAGGCTGGGCACCGAGATGAGCAGCCCGATACCGCTTCCCGGACTCGAGTCCGTCGCGCCCGACGAACCCCGCACCACCAGGAGCGGTCCCACCGCCGAGGAGCTCCTCGAGGGGCTCAACGAGCCGCAGCGCGCGGCCGTCGTCCACGAGGGCGCGCCGCTGCTCGTCGTGGCCGGCGCCGGCTCCGGCAAGACCCGGGTGCTGACCCGCCGGATCGCGTGGCTGATCCAGGAGCGGAAGGCCCACCCGGGCTCGATCCTGGCGATCACCTTCACCAACAAGGCGGCCGCCGAGATGAAGGAGCGGGTCGAGGAGCTGGTCGGCAAGCGCGCCCGGATCATGTGGGTCTCGACGTTCCACTCGGCCTGCGTGCGGATCCTCCGCAAGGAGGTCACTGCGTTCGACAAGGTGGGGCTGGGCTACAAGTCCAACTTCTCCATCTACGACGCGGCCGACCAGAAGCGGTTGATGACGCTGGTCTGCAACGACCTCGACCTCGACCCGCGCCGCTACCAGCCCGGAGCGCTGCTGCACTGGGTCTCGAACCAGAAGAACGAGCTGCGCGACGCCGAGGACGCCACCAAGGACGCGCGCAACCACCTCGAGGAGACGTACGCCGCGGCGTACACGACCTACCAGCGGCGCCTCCGCGAGGCGAACGCCCTCGACTTCGACGACCTGATCATGCTCACCGTGCACCTCTTCCAGCAGTTCCCGGAGGTCCGCGAGACCTACCGGCGGCGGTTCCGGCACGTGCTGGTCGACGAGTACCAGGACACCAACCACGCGCAGTACGCCTTCATCCACGAGCTGTGCGCGGACCCGCTGGAGGAGAAGGGGCTGACCGAGCCCGAGCGGGTCGAGCCTGCCGAGCTGATGGTGGTCGGTGACGCGGACCAGTCGATCTACGCCTTCCGTGGCGCGAACATCCGCAACATCCTCGACTTCGAGCAGGACTTCCCGAACGCCACCTCGATCCTGCTGGAGCAGAACTACCGCTCCACGCAGACCATCCTGACCGCCGCCAACTCCGTGATCGGGCACAACAAGGGGCGCAAGGACAAGCGGCTCTGGTCGGACGCGGGCGACGGTGAGCGGATCGTGGGGTACGTCGCGGACGACGAGCACGACGAGGCGCGGTTCGTCAGCGAGGAGATCGACAAGCTCACCGACGCGAAGGCCTACCGGCCCGGCGACGTGGCCGTCTTCTACCGGACCAACGCGCAGTCTCGGGTGTTCGAGGAGGTCTTCATCCGCCTCGGCATGCCGTACAAGGTCGTCGGCGGCGTGCGGTTCTACGAGCGGCGTGAGGTCCGCGACGCGCTGGCGTACCTGCGGATGCTGGTCAACCCCGCCGACCAGGTGTCGCTGCGGCGGATCCTGAACACCCCCAAGCGCGGCATCGGCGACCGCGCGGTGGCCTGCGTGAACGCGCTCGCCGAGCGCGACCGGATCACGTTCTGGGAGGCGCTGCGCAGGGCGGAGGACGCCCCCGGCCTCGCGACCCGGTCCCTGACCCAGATCCAGGGGTTCGTGGCGATGGTCGAGGAGCTCCAGTCGATGGTGGACGGGGGTGAGCGCCCCGACGTCGTCCTGGAGGCCACCCTCGCGCGGTCGGGCTACCTCACCTCCCTCGAGGAGAGCGACGACCCGCAGGACGAGACCCGGCTGGAGAACCTGGCCGAGCTCGTCGCGGTCGCCCGCGAGTTCGCCGACGACCCCCAGGCCGGCCCGTCCGCCGACCCCGCCGACGTCGAGGCGGGCACGGTCGCGCCGGGGCTCGGCGACTTCCTGGAGCGGGTCGCACTGGTCGCGGACGCCGACCAGATCCCCGACGACGACCCGGACCAGTCCGGCGTGGTCACGCTGATGACCCTGCACACCGCGAAGGGGCTGGAGTTCCCGGTGGTGTTCCTGACCGGGCTCGAGGACGGCGTGTTCCCGCACGCCCGCGCCCTCGGCGACCAGCCCGAGCTCGAGGAGGAGCGCCGGCTGGCGTACGTCGGGGTCACCCGCGCCCGCGAGCGCCTCTACCTCTCGCGTGCCGTCGTGCGGTCCGCCTGGGGCGCGCCGTCGCACAACCCCGGCTCCCGGTTCCTCGACGAGCTCCCCGTCGACCTCGTGGACTGGCGGCGCACCGAGGCCGCGCAGACCCGGTGGGGCCGGCCGGACCTCTCCGGCGGCCAGCGCTTCGGCGAGCCGACCGCGGCGGGCCGACGGAACTTCTCCGCGGCGGCCGTGCGCGCCGACGCCGCCGCACGGGCGAAGCCGGCCCGCGAGATCCCGAGCCTGGAGCCCGGCGACCGGGTGCTGCACGACTCCTTCGGCATGGGCACCGTGGTCGCGCTCGAGGGCGCCGCCGACAAGACCGTCGCGTCGATCGACTTCGGGTCCGAGGGCGTGAAGCGGCTGCTGCTGCGCTACGCGCCCGTGGAGAAGCTCTGACCCTCCTCGTTGGCGGATCGGGACCCGGTGAGGTGGGCCGCTCGTTGGTCGAGTAGCCGTCGTGAGGAACGAGCGACGGCGTATCGAGACCCGATGAGGTGCCGGGCCGAGGACGAGCCGCTCAACCCGACGGGTCTCGATACGCCCGCCGCGACTTCGTCCCGCAGTCGCGCCGAGCTACTCGACCACCATCGATCTGACCGGCTCCGCCGCTCAGATCAAGGGTGCAGCCCGTGGACCACCAGGGCCTCGTACGGGTCGACCGGGTCGCCGGCGCCGGGCCGGACCTCGAGGTGGAGGTGCGGACCGGTGGTGTTGCCGGTGGAGCCGACGTAGCCGATCAGGTCGCCGGCGTGGACCTCCTGGCCGACGTCCACGGCGTAGGAGTTCTGGTGGCAGAACCAGAGCTCGGTGCCGTCGTCCAGGGTGATCACGGTCTTGTTGCCGTACGCGCCGTCGTACCCGACGGAGGTGACGACACCGTTCGCGACCGCGTGGATCGGGGTGCCGGTGGGCGCCGCGAAGTCCAGGCCGGTGTGGAAGTGCGACCAGAGGCCGGAGTACTCACCGAAGCCGGCGGTCAGGTGGTAGGCGCCCGGGTCGACCGGCAGCACCCACTGGTTGAGCTTGAGCTTGGCCGCCTGCTGCTCGGCCTGCTGCGCGAACTTCGCCAGCGCGGCGTCGCGCTGCTTGAGCTGGCTCTCGGCCTGGTCGACGAGCTGGGCGTCGGCAGCGTCCGCGAGGGCGTCGCGGCGCGAGTCGCGCGAGACCGTCTGGCGGTCGAGCAGGCTGACGCTGGAGACGTCGCTGGCGCCGCTGAGGGCGCTGGCCTGGCTGAACTTCGCGGCGTCGTCGCCCAGGCCGCCGCCCGCCGCCGTGAGCGCGCCGCCCGCGGAGATCGCGAGGGCCGCGACGCCGAGCAGGATCGGAGGGGAGGGCAGGCCGCGGAAGAGAGGGCCGCGCGTCGAGGAGTGGCGGCTGGCGACGCGCTTGCCGGCGGGGGTGCCGTGGGACTTCTGGCTCGGACGGGGCTGCTCGTTCTCGGTCGTGGGTGCGGCGGTGATCGCTGCGGCACGTTCGATGCGGTCGGCCTTCGCGGGCTTGTCGGCCCTGCGCTTCCCGACCGCGGTGGTCGCGGCGGCGACCGGGGTCGGGAGGTCCGAGGGACGGCGGCTGGGGCCGCGACGATCCGCTCGGTGGTTACCCATGAATATTCTCTCCGCTGCTCGGGGGTTCAGACGGCGAGGCCCGACTGTAACGGACTGATCACGGTCGTGGGGAATCGATGCGGCGCTCAGTGGGTAATTCTGGAGGTCGACCTCCGGTCGACCGACACCGCCCCCCGCCCCGGGCCGAGGCGTGACCCTCCTCACGCGTCGGCTAGCCTGCGCTCATGACGAGCACCGCCCCCACGCGACGGATCCGGATCGTGGTCGGCAAGCCCGGCCTCGACGGGCATGACCGGGGCGCGAAGATCGTCGCTCGCGCGCTGCGGGACGCCGGCCACGAGGTGGTCTACACCGGCCTGCACCAGACGCCGGAGCAGATCGTCGAGACCGCGATCCAGGAGGACGCCGACCTGATCGGTCTCTCCGTGCTCTCGGGCGCGCACATGACGCTGTTCAAGAAGCTCGTCGAGCTGCTCCGCGAGCGCGACGCGTCGGACATCGTGGTGTTCGGAGGCGGGATCATCCCGGAGGAGGACATCCCGCTGCTCGAGGAGATCGGCGTCGCCAAGGTGTTCACGCCGGGCGCCCCGACCACCGAGATCACCGGCTGGGTGGCCGAGCACTTCGCCGAGTGACCGCGGGCCGAGACCTCACCGAGGGGTGCCCCACGTCACGTCGGCCCGCCCTCGTCGTACGCCCGAGGCCGGGACTAAGGTGCGAAGGACACCCCTGAGCACGTCGCGGGCGCCCTGTGGAATGCCATGGGCAGCGCCCGCCCGCTCCGACTAGAGACTTGGTGGATCAGTGGATCTGATGGAGTACCAGGCGAAGGAGCTCTTCGCCAAGCACGGTGTGGTGACGACGCTCGGCGTCGTCGTCGAGACCGCCGAGGCCGCGAAGGCGGCCGCCGAGGAGATCGGCGGTGTGACCGTCGTCAAGGCGCAGGTCAAGGCCGGCGGCCGCGGCAAGGCGGGCGGCGTGAAGCTCGCCAAGACCGCCGACGAGGCGTTCGAGCACGCGTCGAACATCCTGGGCATGGAGATCAAGGGCCTCCGGGTCAACCGGGTCCTGGTCACGCCGGCGACCCCGCCGGAGGAGGAGTACTACTTCTCCTTCCTGCTCGACCGCGCGAACCGCCGGTACCTGTGCATCGCCTCCGTCGAGGGCGGCGTCGAGATCGAGGAGGTCGCCAAGACCAACCCGGACGCCGTGAAGCAGATCCCGATCGACCCCGGCGCCGGCGTCGACGAGGCGAAGGCCCGGGCGATCGCCACCGAGGCGAAGTTCCCCGAGCCCGTCTTCGAGCAGGCCGTGGCGATGATCCAGTCGCTGTACCGGGTCTTCGTCGAGGAGGACGCCACGCTGGTCGAGGTCAACCCGCTCGCGCGGCTGGCCGACGACAAGCTCGAGGCGCTGGACGGCAAGGTGTCGCTGGACGACAACGCCTCCGAGGTCCGGCACCCGGACCACGAGCAGTTCGAGATCCGCGAGGAGGCCGACCCGCTCGAGGCGAAGGCCAAGGACAAGGGCCTCAACTACGTCAAGCTCGACGGCCAGGTCGGCATCATCGGCAACGGCGCCGGGCTGGTCATGTCCACGCTCGACGTCGTCGCGTACGCCGGTGAGAAGCACGGCGGCGTGAAGCCGGCGAACTTCCTCGACATCGGCGGCGGCGCGAACGCACAGGTGATGGCCGACGGCCTCGACGTGATCCTGCACGACCCGCAGGTCAAGAGCGTGTTCGTGAACGTCTTCGGCGGCATCACGGCGTGCGACGAGGTCGCGAACGGCATCAAGGGCGCGCTGGAGATCCTCGGTGACGAGGAGAACAAGCCCCTCGTCGTACGCCTCGACGGCAATAACGTGGCGGAGGGACGCCGGATCCTCCAGGAGCTGGACCACCCGCTGGTGACCCTGGTCGACACGATGGACGGTGCGGCCGACAAGGCCGCCGAGCTCGCGAACGCGTAAGGACGAGAAGCAGATGTCTATCTACCTCAACAAGGACTCCAAGATCATCGTCCAGGGCATGACGGGCGGGATGGGCTCCAAGCACACCACCCTGATGCTCGACGCCGGCTCGAACATCGTCGGCGGCGTGAACGCGCGCAAGGCGGGCACCTCCGTCGAGCTCGGCGGCCAGGAGCTGCCGGTGTTCGGCACCGTCAAGGAGGCGATGGCCGAGACCGGCGCCGACGTGTCGGTGGTCTTCGTGCCGCCGGCGTTCACCAAGGACGCCTGCATCGAGGCCATCGACGCCGGCATCGGCCTGCTGGTGGTCATCACCGAGGGGGTGCCCGTCCAGGACACCGCCGAGGTGTGGTCCTACCTGCAGGGCAAGCAGACCCGGATGATCGGCCCGAACTGCCCCGGCATCATCACGCCCGGCGAGTCGCTGGCCGGGATCACCCCGCACACGATCGCGGGCACGGGCCCGGTCGGCCTGGTCTCGAAGTCCGGCACGCTGACCTACCAGATGATGTTCGAGCTGCGGGACCACGGCTTCTCGACCGCCATCGGCATCGGCGGCGACCCGGTCATCGGCACCACCCACATCGACGCGCTCGAGGCGTTCGAGGCGGACCCCGACACCAAGGCGATCGTGATGATCGGCGAGATCGGCGGCGACGCCGAGGAGCGTGCGGCGGCGTACATCAAGGACCACGTCACCAAGCCGGTCGTCGGCTACGTCGCCGGCTTCACCGCGCCCGAGGGCAAGACGATGGGCCACGCCGGCGCCATCGTGTCCGGCTCGTCCGGCACCGCCCAGGCGAAGAAGGAGGCCCTCGAGGCCGTCGGCGTCAAGGTCGGCAAGACGCCGTCCGAGACCGCCGAGCTGATGCGGGAGATCCTCAAGAGCCTCTGAGCTCGACACGCGAACGGCCCCGGACGGTCTCGTCCGGGGCCGTTCGCCGTCCGTCACTCGCCGGGGGCGTCCGGGCCTTCGGAGACCTGGCGCAGGGTCGCGACCATGCTGACCTCGGGCCAGTGCTTCGCGTGCAGCGCCGCGAACTCCTCCTGGTCGGCCACGGCCTCCTCCAGGGAGTCGTACTGCATCAGCGCCCAGCCGCCGACGACCTCCTTGGCCTCGGCGTACGGCCCGTCGACGCGGCTGACCTCGCCCTGACGGACCACGAAGTTCACGGCGTCCTCGGTGCCGAACAGGCCGCCCCCGTCGAGGAACACGCCCGAGGCGGCGCGTTCGCCGATGTGGGCGTCCATCGCGTCGAACAGCGCCTGCGGGGGCGTCCCGACGCCCTCTTCCATCCGCACGAATCCCATGAAACGCGGCATCTCGATCACTCCTCGTGGTTGCTGGTTCTGCTTCTCGCACGTACGTCGAACGGTCGCCGGGTTCTTCGACACCGATCTCCGGAATCTCATGCCGCCGCGGTCTGCCGCTACCGGGACATCGAGGCCGATCCTAGGACGGGCCGGGGTCTCGTTCGCCCCCAACCGCAGCCCGCGCGTGTCATCAGCAATCGCCGGGACCGAACTCGCACATCGCGGCGACGACGTCGGTCGAGCGCTCCTCGAGAAGGTCAGCGGTCTGCTGGACCACCTGCGGGTCGCCACCGCCCATGGCGTAGGTCGTGTCGACGAGGAGTGCGTTGCCGACGCGGACGACCTGGTGGACGAACATGTCGCCGGCGTCGGACATGTGGTCGGCGTACACGATCGACCCGTCGCCGATCTCCGACGGCACCACCTCTGCCGAGCGGTTCTTGCCGGTGGTCTGCGCCGCACACCCCTCGACGTTCGCGTCGAGGGCCTGGAGGGCGGCGTCGGCGTCGCGCTCGCTCGGGTAGAGCGCCAGCGTCCGGTCGGCCCCGCCCTCGATCTCCCCGGTGTAGATGGCCTGGCGGATGTCGGTCGTGGTCCCGTCCGGGTTCCACGCCTCGCTCTCGCAGACGTCGACGGCCTGCTGCTCGTAGTCGTCCCGGGTCTTCGTGGAGGCCGGCATGCCCTCGGTGAGCGGGAAGCTCGCCGGGATCTCGTGCACCCACCTGACCGAGGGTGACGGGGACGGCGCGACCGGCGGCTCCGAGGACGTGCGGTCGTTCGCCATCACCGCGAACGGCGTGGCGATGGCCGCGATGACGGCGAGGCCGCCGACGGCGGCGATGGCGTTGTTGCGCCGGCGGATCCGGTCGCCGCGACGGCGCACCTCTCCGGGAGGCAGCGGGGTGGTGTGGGGCATGGTGAAGCCTTCGAGCTCATCGATGGGGTCAGGCATGACTCGCTCCTTCGGTTCCGAGCAGTGCGGCGAGCGCGGTGCGGCCGCGGCTGAGCCGGGCCTTGACGGTTCCTTCGGGGACGCCCATCTCGCGGGCGACCTCCTGCACGGGCAGGTCGGCGATGTGGTGCAGCACCAGCGTCTGCCGCTGCGCCTCGGGGAGCCGCTTGAGCGCGGCGACCAGCGCCACGTGCGCCTCGCTGGGAGCGGCGGTCTCGGTGGGCAGCCCGACCGCCCGATCCACCGGGCGGCGGCTGCGGACGGTACGCCGCCAGCGGCTGACGGCCAGCCGGTACGCCGTGGTGCGCACCCAGGCCTCGGGGTGCTCCGCCCGGTCCAGCTTCCTGCGGTGTGCCCAGGCCCTGGCGAACGCCTCCTGGACGCACTCCTGCGCCTCGTCGCGGTTGCCGATCATGGCGTACACCTGTGCCGTGACCCGCTGGAACGACGCGGAGTAGAAGTCGTCGAACTCGCGTTCGTCCATCGACCCGTCCCGTCTCGTGTGCGACTCAGCGGGGCGCTGAGTCGGGAGGGATACGCCTCACCCGCGCACACGGTTGCACGGCAACCGGGGGAATTTCCGGACTAACCCTTCGGCGGCGGCATCGCGTCGAGCCGCGCCAGCGCGCGATCCACGATGGCGACGAACGCGCCGGGGGCGAAGCCGACCTTGGGGGCGGGGACGAAGCCGACCTGGGCGATCGAGGTGCCGTCCCGGGCGACGCCCATCAGGTACTCGACGGTCTGGTGGTCGCTGATCTCGGTGCTCACGTGCCAGACGGAGACGTCGCGACCCTTCTCCTCGACCTTCCTGACCGGGGTGACCTCGGTGCCCATCTGCTTGTCCGAGCACTTCGCGAGGTCGGCGCGGATGGCGTCGACGAACGCCGCAGCCTTCTTGGCCGGCAGCGATCCGACGGTCTCGGTGAGCCCGAACTGGTCGGGGAGGTCTGCGCCCGGCACCAGGAACGTGCGGGTGACGTTGTTGGACGTCCCGCTGAAGTCTGTCTGGTCGCACCCGGTGGAGGCGGCGTTCGACCTCGCCTGCCGCGGCTCGGTGCCGACCCACGGGCGGTCGACACCGGTCACCGGCGGCAGGTCGACCTCGGCGAGCATCGCCGGCACCGGCGCTGCGGGCACGGGCGCGGCGTCGTGGACGACCGGGTCGAAGGCACAGGAGCCGGCGTCCTGGAGGTTGCAGAGGCCCGACACCGCGTCCGCCAGCAGCCGGGCGGAGTGCTGGAGCGACGGCTGCTCGCCGACCGGCGTCCGGGTGAGGGTGGTCGTGGTGAGCTCGCCGGTGCGGGCGACGCCCGCGACCAGGCTCGACCCGGCCCCGTCCCAGGTTCGGAGCACGAGCAGCATCGCGTCGTCGCCGACCCCGCCGACGGTGTGCGTGCCGACCAGCTGGGCCCGGTCGTCGTGGCAGCCGGCGAACCAGCCGAGCGCGGTGGCGTACCCGCGGTTCGCCGCCTTCTCGGACGCCGAGGCCTGGACGGTCTGCACGGCGGTCGGGGCGGGCGCCGCCTTCGGCGCCTTCATCGGGTCGAAGGTCCGGACCAGGGCGGCCGTGCCGCGCGGGTCGGCGTACCGCTGGCCCTGGCACGGCATCACGATGCCGCTGCCGGCGCTGTTGTCGTCGGTCCTCGTCAGTGTCCAGGTCCTGCCCGGCGTCGCCTTGGAGACCTGCTCGGGGACGAGGAGCGCCTCCTCCGGCAGGTCCGCCGGCTCCGGCGTCGGCTGGGCCGCCTTGCTGTGCGGCTGGCCGGCCTCGACCCGCTCTCCGGTCAGCGTCGGCCGGACGCCGGCGGCGTCGCTCACGAGGGTTCCGGTGACGACCAGGGCCGCCACCGTGGCCACGGTGCCGATCACGGTGTGCGTACGACGACGGGTGGCGCCCGCGCGGCGGATGATCGTGGCGCGCGGCCAGCGGCCGGCGCCGACCACGTGGGCGCGGACCGGCTCGAACACCGACCGCAGCCCGGTCGTGGGGACGTCACGGGCGAGGGCGAACTGCGAGGCCGCCGTCTGCAGCGCGCGCTCCGCGTCGGTGCGGGGGAGGCCCGCCTCGCGTGCGATCTCGGCCATCGAGGCGGTGGACAGCTCGGTGAGCAGCAGCACCCGACGCTGGGCCAGGGGGAGCTTCCCGAGCGCGTCCAGGGTGGCCTTCACCTCGGGGTCGAGGCCCTTCTCGCGGTGCCAGAGCTTGGCGGTGTGCCGGCGCTGTGCGTGGGCGCACGCCCGCACCCGGGTCCACGCCTCGGGGTCCTCGAGCTTCGAGACCTTGCGCCAGTGGTGCCACGCGACGACGAAGGCGTCCCGCACGGCGGCGCGCGAGGACGGGAGGTCGCCGGTCAGGCAGTACGTCAGCACGAGCAGGCGGTCGCGGACGTCCTGGTAGAACTGGTCGAACTCGTCGGGGTCCTTCATGGCGCCGTCCACGGTAACCGAGCGTCGACGCTCCGCCCGAAATGACGGTCGGGGGCCGAAACGGCGTGGGAGCCCCGATCGCCGCCTGGCGGCGGTGAAGATGACAGGGTCATGACTTCGCTGCTCCCGGGATCCGCCTCCGCCGTCGCGGAGGACCGGTACGACGCGCGCCACCGCCGTCCGCTCGTGCCCGTCGCCGTGCTCGGCGGCGGCGCGGCGGCGCTGGCGACGCTCCTGGTCTGCCTGGCGCTCGGGGTCGTGGGCTGGTTCCTGGCCGATGCCGGCGCACACGGGACTCCGCGCGACGGGCTCCGCGTGGGGGCGCTCGGCTGGCTGCTGGCCCACGGCTCCGGCATCCGCGTGAACGGCGTCGCGGTGACCGTGGTCCCCCTCGGGCTCACCGCGCTGGCGGCCTGGTCGGTCTGGCGCCTCGGCCACCGGGTCGGGGACTCGGTCTCCGGGCACGGCCCCGACGCCCAGCGGATCGCGGACGGCGAGCGCGACTGGACCGTCCCCGCCGCGACGCTGGCGTTCACCGCCGGGTACGTCGCCGTGGCGTTGGTCACGCTCCGGCTGGCCGCCACGCCCGAGACCGCGCCGTCCCTGTCACGGGTCCTGCTGTGGTCGCTGCTGCTCTGCCTCACCTTCGGGCTCGCCGCCATCGCGGTCGGCTCCGGACGCGCCGCCATCTGGGCCGCCCTGCTCCCGCCGTCGGCGCGGGCGGCGGGGGCCACCTGCCTGCGGGTGCTCGGCGGCTACCTCGCGGTCGCTGCGATCGCGTTCGTCGCGGCCCTGGTCGTCGACTTCGGTACGGCCGTGAACGTGATGTCCAGGCTCCACACCGACGCCGGCGACGCGACCGTCTACACCGCGTTGAGCGCGACGGTCCTGCCGAACTCCGCGCTGTTCTCCGCGAGCTACCTGCTCGGGCCGGGCTTCGCTGTCGGCGCCGGCACGCTGGTCTCGCCGACGCTGGTGCAGGTCGGCGCGCTGCCGATGTTCCCGCTGCTGGCCGCGCTGCCCGACAACGGGCCCACGCCGGCCTGGACGGCGTACCTCATCGGGCTCGCTCCGCTCGTGGCCGCACTCGCAGCGGCCCGGTCGCAGCGGCGCAACCCGACGCTGCGCTGGGACGAGGGCGCGCTGCGCGGTTGTGCGGGCGGTGTCCTGGCCGGACTGCTGCTCGGCCTCCTGGCGGCGGTGTCCGGGGGTGCTGTCGGCCCGGGCCGGATGCGCGTGGTGGGACCGGAGGCCTTCGACGTGCTGGTGCACGCGATCACGGCGTTCGGGATCGGCGGCCTGGCCGGTGGCATGCTCATGACGTGGTGGCAGCGACGCGCCGCCAGGAGGGCATCTCTAGACTCCCTCGCGTGACCCCCCTCCCCGCCCGTCTCGTCGTGTTGGTGTCGGGCTCGGGGACCAACCTCCAGGCGCTGCTCGACGCGTGCGAGGACGCGTCGTACGGCGCCCGCGTGGTCGCCGTCGGGGCGGACCGGGACGGCATCGAGGGCCTGGCCCGGGCGGAGCGGGCCGGCGTCCCGACGTTCGTCAAGCAGGTCGGGCAGTTCACCAGCCGTGAGCACTGGGACCGGGCGCTCGCCGACACGGTCGCCGGCTTCGAGCCCGACCTCGTGGTGCTCGCCGGATTCATGAGGCTCGTGGGGCAGGAGTTCCTCACCCGGTTCGACGGCCGGGTCGTCAACACCCACCCGGCGCTGTCGCCGTCGTTTCCCGGCATGCGCGGCCCCGCCGACGCGCTCGCCTACGGGGTCAAGGTGACCGGCTGCACCCTCTTCGTCGTCGACGCCGGGGTCGACACCGGCCCGATCGTCGCGCAGCAGGCGGTCGCCGTCGAGGACGACGACACCGTCGAGACGCTGCACGAGCGGATCAAGGTCGCCGAGCGCGGGATGCTCGTCGACGCGGTGGGCCGGATGGCCCGCGACGGATTCACCATCAACCACAGGAAGGTCCGGTTCGGACGATGACCACTCTCGACCAGGTCCCGATCAAGCGCGCGCTCGTCTCCGTCTACGACAAGTCCGGGCTCGAGGAGCTGGTCCGGGGGCTGCACGAGGCGGGGGTCGCGCTGGTCTCGACCGGGGGCTCGGCGGCGCTGATCGAGGGCCTCGGCGTCCCCGTCACGAAGGTCGAGGACCTGACCGGCTTCCCCGAGTGCCTCGACGGCCGGGTGAAGACCCTGCACCCGAAGGTCCACGCCGGAATCCTCGCCGACCGCCGCCTCGACTCCCACGTGGAGCAGCTCGCCGACCTGGGCGTCGAGCCGTTCGACCTCGTGGTCTCGAACCTCTACCCGTTCGTCCAGACCGTGAACTCCGGTGCCACCCCCGACGAGTGCGTCGAGCAGATCGACATCGGCGGTCCCTCGATGGTCCGCGCGGCCGCCAAGAACCACCCCTCGGTCGCGATCGTCACCTCCCCGGCGCGGTACGCCGAGGTCCTGGAGGCGGTCGGCGCCGGTGGCTTCACCCTGGCGCAGCGGCAGCGGCTGGCCGCGGAGGCGTTCACGCACACCGCGTCGTACGACGTGGCCGTGGCGTCGTGGATGGGCAACGTCCTCACCGACACCGGCGACGGCACCGGCTTCCCGGCGTGGACCGGTGCCACCTGGGAGAGGGCCGCGGTGCTGCGGTACGGCGAGAACCCGCACCAGCCGGCCGCGCTCTACCGGCACTGGCGCGGCGGGCTGGCCGCCGCCGAGCAGCTGCACGGCAAGGAGATGTCCTACAACAACTTCGTCGACACCGACGCCGCGCGCCGGGCCGCGAACGACTTCGCCGAGCCCGCCGTCGCGATCATCAAGCACGCCAACCCGTGCGGCATCGCCATCGGCGCGGACGTCGCCGAGGCGCACCGGCGGGCGCACGCGTGCGACCCGGTGTCGGCGTTCGGCGGCGTGATCGCCGTGAACCGCCCGGTGTCGGTGGCGATGGCACAGCAGGTGGCCGAGGTCTTCACCGAGGTGATCGTCGCCCCGGCGTACGACGAGGGCGCGGTCGAGGTCCTCCAGGGCAAGAAGAACATCCGGATCCTGGTCTGCCCGGTCGACGAGCACCCGGATCCCGTGGAGTTCCGGGGGATCAGCGGAGGGGTGCTGATGCAGCGCGTCGACCACGTCGACGCCGAGGGCGACGACCCGTCCACCTGGACGCTGGCGAGCGGCGAAGCCGCCTCGCCCGAGCTGCTCGCCGACCTCGCGTTCGCGTGGAGGGCCTGCCGCTATGTGAAGTCGAACGCGATCCTGCTCGCGAAGGACGGCGCCTCGGTCGGCGTCGGCATGGGCCAGGTGAACCGCGTCGACTCGTGCCGGCTCGCCGTCGAGCGGGCGGGGCAGCGGGCCGCGGGCTCGGTCGCCGCGTCGGACGCGTTCTTCCCCTTCGAGGACGGCCCGCAGGTGCTCATCGAAGGTGGCGTGGCCGCGATCGTGCAGCCCGGCGGCTCCGTGCGCGACGAGCTGACCATCGAGGCCTGCAAGGCCGCCGGCGTCACGATGTACTTCACCGGCACCCGGCACTTCGCGCACTGAGAGGATCGGCATCGTGACTGCACAGAAGCTGGACGGCACCGCCACGCTGAAGGCGATCAAGGCGGACCTGACCGAGCGGGTGGCGAAGCTGCGCGAGCAGGGCGTCGTGCCCGGGCTGGGCACCGTGCTGGTCGGCGACGACCCGGGGTCGCAGTGGTACGTCGCCGCCAAGCACCGCGACTGCGCCGAGATCGGCATCGCCTCGATCCGCGTCGACCTGCCGGCGACGGCCACCCAGGCCGAGGTGGAGTCGGAGATCGACCGGCTGAACGCCGACCCCGCCTGCACCGGCTTCATCGTGCAGCAGCCGACCGGGCTCGACGAGTTCCGGCTGCTGTCCCGCGTCGACCCCGACAAGGACGTCGACGGCCTGCACCCGACCAACCTCGGCAAGCTGGTGCTCGGCGAGTCCGGCCCGTTGCCCTGCACGCCGATCGGCTGCATCGAGCTGCTGCGCCGGTACGGGGTCGAGCTGAACGGCGCGGAGGTGGTGGTGATCGGCCGCGGCATCACCGTCGGCCGGCCGATGGGCCTGCTGCTCACCCGGCGCAGCGAGAACTCCACCGTCACGCTCTGCCACACCGGCACCCGCGACCTCGCCGCGCACACCCGCGCCGCCGACGTCATCGTCGCCGCCGCGGGAGTGCCGGGCATCGTCCGGGGCGACATGGTCAAGCCGGGCGCCGCCGTACTGGACGTGGGCGTGTCCCGCGTGGACGGCAAGATCGCCGGCGACGTGGCCGCGGACGTCTGGGACGTCGCGGCCTGGGTGTCGCCGAACCCCGGCGGCGTCGGTCCGATGACCCGGGCGATGCTGCTCTCGAACATCGTCTCCGCGGCCGAGCAGTCCGTGGCGTGACCGAGGAGGAGCCGGAGCCGATCCCGGACGGACCGGTCGAGGAGGAGGGGCGTCGCTACCCGTCGACGATCGGGGGCGCGTTCTACCTCGTCGTGCTCGCCGTCGTGGCCATCTCGATCGGGATCGTCACCACCGGCGACTGGCGTCTCGGCGTGCGCTGGTTCGGCGGCGCGCTGATCTTCGCCGCCCTGGTGCGTGCGGTGCTGCCGGCCAAGGACGCCGGCATGCTCGCCGTCCGCCGGAGATGGTGGGACTGCCTGCTGCTGGCCGGGACCGGCGTGGCGCTGATCCTGCTCGCCGGCTCGATCCCCGACCAGCCCCTGTAGGGCGACGTATCAGCCGTTCGTCGGTCGAGTAGCCGCCGCGAGGTACGAGCGGCGGTGTATCGAGACCTCTCGGCCGCTGTGGTCTCGATACGCCGGTCGCGAGCTCGTTCCTCGCTCGCGCTGCTACTCGACCTGGCTGCTGGCCTTCGTCGCCCGAGCAAGCTCGGGCGACGAAGGCAGCTCAGATCAGGCCGAGCTCGGTGACGGCCTCGCGCTCCTCGGCGAGCTCCGCGGTCGAGGCGTCGATGCGAGCGCGGGAGAAGTCGTCGATCTCGAGACCCTGGACGATCGCCCAGCTGCCGTCCCTGGTGGTGACCGGGAACGACGAGATCAGGCCCTCGGGCACGCCGTAGGACCCGTCGGACGCGACCGCCATCGACACCCAGTCGCCCTCGGGGCTGCCGAGCAGCCAGTCGCGGGCGGCGTCGACGGTCGCCGACGCGGCGGAGGCGGCCGAGGAGGAGCCGCGCGCCTCGATGATGGCGGCGCCGCGCTTGGCGACGGTCGGGATGAAGGTGTTCTCGATCCAGTCCTGGTCGCCCACGACCTCGGCGGCGTTCTTGCCGCCGACCTCGGCGTGGAAGATGTCGGGGTACTGGGTGGCCGAGTGGTTGCCCCAGATCGTCATCCTCTTGATGTCGGTGACGGCGGCGCCGGTCTTCGCGGCGAGCTGCGAGATCGCGCGGTTGTGGTCGAGGCGGGTCAGCGCCGAGAACCGCTCGCGAGGGATGTCGGGGGCGTTGGTCATCGCGATCAGGGCGTTGGTGTTCGCCGGGTTGCCGGTCACGCCGACCCGGACGTCGTCGGCGGCGACGGCGTTGAGGGCCTTGCCCTGAGCGGTGAAGATCGCGCCGTTCGCCGAGAGGAGGTCGCCGCGCTCCATCCCGGCGGTGCGCGGTCGGGCGCCGACCAGGAGAGCGAGGTTCACGCCGTCGAAGATCTTCTCGGCGTCGTCGCCGATCTCGACGCCGGCGAGGTTCGGGAACGCGCAGTCGTCGAGCTCCATCACGACACCCTCGAGCGCCTTGAGCGCCGGGGTGATCTCGAGCAGCCGCAGCTCGATCGGGCGGTCACCCAGCAGCGACCCGCTCGCGAGGCGGAACAGCAGGCTGTAGCCGATCTGGCCGGCGGCGCCGGTGACGGCGACCTTCAACGGGGTTGAGCTCACGACGACTCCTCGATCACGGTCCGGTCCTGTCGGCTCCCGACGCTAGCAGCGGTTACGTACCCTGCGATGCTGGGGTCCATGACGGCGCGAGCGGTGGTGCTGCTCACCCTGCTCGCGTTCCTCGCCGGGTGCGGCACGGCGTCCGTCCCGAGCCCGCCCGCCGGCGTCGACGAGCTGGTCATCCCCACTCCGCGCCCGGATCCGGCCGACTTCGTGGGCACGGTCGACAACCCGTGGTTCACGCTCACGCCCGGCAGCCGGGAGGTGTACGACGTGGCGGACGCGGCCGGCGACCACCCGATGGTCGTCACCGTGGAGAAGGGGCCGGCCGTCGCCGGCGTACCGACCACGGCGCGGGTGCAGACCGAGTCCGGGAAGCGGACCGTCGACTGGTACGCCCAGGACGACCGCGGCAACGTCTGGTGGTTCGGCCGAAAGGGGGAGTGGGCGGCCGGCACCGACGGCGCCGAGGCCGGGCTCGCGATGGCCGCGACGCCGCGGGTCGGCGACGGCTACCGCACGGCGTACGCCGAGGGCGTGGTCGAGGACCACGCCACCGTCGAGTCGGTGGCCGACGACCTGGTCACCGTCGTCGTCCGGTCGGCGCTCCGCCCGGGCACGAGCGCCGAGCAGACCTACCTCCGCGGCACCGGGCTGGAGTCCGAGCGGGTGGTCGCCGGCGCCTACCGCGTCGTGAGGCTGCGGCAGTAACGCCTCGGTCGGCTACTGGGGCGGCCGGATCTGGGTCTGGTCGCCCGGGTCCTCGGCGCCCGCGCGCTGCTCGGCCGCGGCCTGCTGCGCCCGCCACTGCTCGGGCGTCTGCCCGACCGGGTGCCACTGCTGGCCGGCCGGGTCCCACTGCCATCCGTCCTGGATGATCGGCTGCTGCGCGGTGTAGCCGGTGGTGGTCTCCTGGTTCCACTGCTGCTGGTACTGGTCGGGTCCGACGACGACGGCCTGCGCCCGCGCCCGCGCCAAGGTGAGGCCGGAGCCCGGCACCACGTCACCGCCGCGACCGAACAGCGCCGGGTAGCCGAAGCCGGCGGCGGCAGCGCCGACCAGCGGCGCCAGGATGAAGAGCCACAGCTGGATGATGTGGTCGCCGCCGGCGAACAGCGCCGGGCCGATCGACCGAGCCGGGTTCACCGACGTACCGGTCGCCGGGATCATCACGAAGTGGATGGCGGCCAGGGTGAAGCCGATCGTCAGCGGCGCCAGCGCGGGGTGCTCGAAACGCTCGTCGGTGACCGCGAGGATCACGACGACGAACACGGCGGTCATCAGCGCCTCCATGAGGAACGCCGCCCACCACGCGTAGTCCGACCCGCCCTGGTCGCCGAAGAAGTTCTGTCCCATGTTGTTCCGGGCGCTGTACCCGTCGAAGCCGTGCATGAGGACGAAGAGCGCCGCCGCGCCGAGGATCGCCCCGAGCACCTGCGCGAGCGCGTAGAAGCCGGCGTCCCGCCACGAGATCCGGCCGCCGATCGCCGCACCCACCGAGACGGCGGGGTTGAAGTGCCCACCCGAGACCCGCCCGAAGGCGTAGGCCATGACCATCACCGCGATGCCGAACGTGAGGCCCACCGTGGTGATGGTGGAAGGCGCCCTCGTGTTGCTCGCGTAGACGACGCTGCCGCAGCCGAAGAAGACGAGGACGAACGTCCCGATCACCTCGGCGGTCAGCTTCTGCTGGACGCCCGGAAGGGCGGTCGACTCTGCCATGGCCCGACTCTAGTCACGTTTCGGGTCACGTTGCCCGGTCGCGAGTCGGATGCGAGTCTGGAACGTCGGACCTCATCAGGTATCTTGACGTCAAGGTAATTCCCCCAAGCCCCAGGAGTCGCGGAGCATGGCCACGATCATCTACACCCACACCGACGAGGCGCCGCTGCTCGCGACGTACTCGTTCCTGCCGATCGTCCAGGCGTACGCCGCGCAGGCCGGTGTGGACGTGGAGACCCGCGACATCTCGCTGGCGGGTCGGATCCTGGCGCAGTTCGGGCTGGCCGACGACGCGCTCGGCGAGCTCGGCGCGCTGGCCCGGACGCCCGAGGCGAACATCATCAAGCTGCCGAACATCTCGGCGTCCGTGCCGCAGCTGAAGGCTGCCGTCAAGGAGCTCCAGAGCCAGGGCTTCGACGTCCCGGACTACCCGGAGAGCCCCTCGACCGACGAGGAGCGCGAGATCCGGGCGACGTACGACAAGGTCAAGGGCTCGGCCGTGAACCCGGTCCTGCGCCAGGGCAACTCCGACCGCCGCGCGCCCGCCTCGGTGAAGAGCTACGCGAAGGCACACCCGCACCGGATGGGTGCCTGGACGTCGGACTCGAGGACCAACGTCGCCACCATGGGCCAGCACGACTTCTTCTCGAACGAGAAGTCGGTGGTCATCGGGGCGGACGACACCCTGACCATCAAGCACCTCGCCGCCGACGGCACCGAGACCGTCCTCAAGGACGGGATCAAGGTCCTCGCGGGCGAGGTCGTCGACGGCACGTTCATGGACGTCGCCGCGCTCCGCCGCTTCCTCACCGAGCAGATCGCCCGCGCCAAGGCCGAGGACGTGCTGTTCTCCGTGCACCTCAAGGCCACGATGATGAAGGTCTCGGACCCGATCATCTTCGGCCACGTCGTGCAGGCGTTCTTCCCGACGCTGTTCGAGCAGTACGGCGAGCAGCTGGCCGCCGCCGGCATCTCCCCGAACGACGGCCTGGGCGGACTGCTCGGCGCCGCCGCCGCGCTGCCGGAGGGCGAGGCGATCAAGGCCGCGGTCGACACCGGCCTGGCCGAGGGCCCGCGGATGGCGATGGTCGACTCGGACAAGGGCATCACCAACCTGCACGTGCCGTCCGACGTGATCATCGACGCCTCGATGCCGGCGATGATCCGCACCAGCGGACACATGTGGGGCCCCGACGGCAACGAGGAGGACACCCTCGCGGTGATCCCGGACTCCTCCTACGCGGGCGTCTACCAGACCGTCATCGACGACTGCCGCGCCCACGGCGCCTTCGACCCGGCCACCATGGGCTCGGTGTCGAACGTCGGCCTGATGGCCCAGGCGGCCGAGGAGTACGGCTCCCACGACAAGACCTTCGAGGTCCCGGCGGCCGGCAAGGTCCAGGTCGTCGACGCAGCCGGCGAGGTGCTCATCGAGCACGACGTCCAGCCCGGCGACATCTGGCGCGCCTGCCAGACCAAGGACGCCCCGATCCGCGACTGGGTCAAGCTCGCGGTCACCCGCGCCCGCGCCTCCGGCACCCCGGCGGTGTTCTGGCTCGACGAGAACCGCGCCCACGACGCGCAGCTGATCGCGAAGGTGAAGGAGTACCTCCCCGAGCACGACACCGACGGGCTGACCATCGAGATCATGGCCCCGGCCGAGGCGACGGCGTACTCGCTGGAGCGGATCCGCCGCGGCGAGGACACCATCTCGGTCACCGGCAACGTGCTGCGCGACTACAACACCGACCTGTTCCCGATCCTCGAGCTCGGCACCTCGGCGAAGATGCTCTCCGTCGTCCCGCTGATGAACGGCGGCGGCCTGTTCGAGACCGGCGCCGGCGGCTCGGCCCCGAAGCACGTGCAGCAGCTGGTCAAGGAGAACTACCTGCGCTGGGACAGTCTCGGCGAGTTCTTCGCGCTGGTGCCGGCGTTCGAGCTGTACGCCGAGCAGGCGGGCAGGCCGGGCGCGAAGGTGCTGGCCGACACCCTCGACCGGGCGACCGGGACGCTCCTCAACGAGGACAAGTCGCCGACCCGACGCGTGGGCGGCATCGACAACCGCGGCTCGCACTTCTACCTGGCCCTCTACTGGGCGCAGGAGCTCGCGAACCAGTCCGACGACGCCGAGCTCGCCGCCGTGTTCAAGCCGCTCGCGGACACGCTCGCGGCAGCGGAGGACACCATCGTCGCCGAGCTGAACGGGGTGCAGGGCTCGCCGGTCGACATCGGTGGGTACTTCCGGCCCGACGACGAGAAGGCGTCGGCCGTGATGCGCCCGTCGAAGACCCTGAACGAGGCGATCGCGTCCCTTGGCTGACCACGAGCCCCGGGAGCAGCCGGCGTACGACCGCTGGTCCCGCCCGCAGGCACTGAGCAACCGGGGGTACGTCCTCGCGGTGGCGGTGCCCGTCCTCCTCGCAGCGGCCGCGTTCGGCGTCGTGTCGCTGGTCTCCGCCGGCGACGACGTGCGCTCCGGCGTCTCGGTGCACCTCCCGGTCTCGGGCTACGCGCCGGCCGGCGGTGCCGGCAGCGCGGTGATCGAAGGGGTGCTCTCGATCGACGCGGACCACTGCGCCTACCTGGCGCCGGTCCCCGGCTCCGACGGCCCCGCGAAGGTCTGGCCGGTCTGGCCGGCCGGCTACCACGCCACGCTCGACCACAACCGGCTGTCGTTGTACGACGACCACGACAAGTCGGTCGCCGTCGACGGTGACCACGTCCGGATGACCGGCGGCTCCGCCCCGGTCGGCAACTTCGCCTCCGAGCCGTGCCTCCCCGACACCGGCGACGTCCCCGTCGTGCAGTCCGACGTCGAGCTCGTGCAGTAGCTGCTTGTTCTCGTGGAATAGGTACGCAGCGGGTCCGGGTTGGAGACTGGGACGCCCGCGACCCGGAAAGAGCTGCCGCCACCCATGACGACGACCACGCCGAGTCCCACGACGGCGAGCACCCGCAGCCCCGCGGCGCACTTCACCCTCGCGGTGCTGGCGCTCGCGCTGGGCGGGTTCGCCATCGGGACGACGGAGTTCGTCACGATGGGGCTGCTGCCGCAGATCGCGGATGGCGTGGACATCACGATCCCGCAGGGCGGGCACCTGATCTCGGCGTACGCGCTCGGCGTGGTGATCGGCGCGCCCGTGATCGCGGTCTTCGGCGCCAAGCTGCCGCGGCGGGCGCTGCTCGTGGGCCTGATGGCGGCGTACGGCGCCTTCAACGTGCTGAGCGCGATGGCGTCGAGCTACCACGTGCTGTTCCTGGCCCGGTTCCTCGACGGGCTGCCGCACGGTGCCTACTTCGGCGTCGCCTCGCTGGTCGCGGCAAGCCTGGCCCCGCCTGGACGCGCGGGCCGCGCGGTGGCGAGCGTGATGCTCGGCCTGTCGGTGGCGAACGTCGTCGGCGTCCCCGCCGCGACCTGGCTGGGCCAGCAGGCCGGGTGGCGGGCGGCGTACCTCTCAACGGCCGTGCTCGCGGTCGCGACCATGGCGATGATCCTGGCGTTCGTGCCGAGCATCGCGGGCAACCCGCACGCGACCGGCCGCAGGGAGATGGCGTTCTTCCGCAACGGCCAGGCGATGCTGACCCTGCTCGCCGGCGCGGTCGGCTTCGGTGGGCTGTTCGCGGTGTACTCCTACATCGCCCCCACCGTGACCGAGGTGAGCGGGCTGCCGGAGTCCGCCGTGCCGGTGTTCACGGCGGCCTTCGGCATCGGGATGGTCGCGGGCACCTGGGTGGCCGGCCGGCTGGCTGAGTGGTCGGTGTTCCGCACCCTGATCCTGTCCGGGATCGCGTCGTTCTTCGTCATGCTCCTGGTCTGGGCGGTCGCGCCGTTCGGCTGGGCGCTGCTGCCGGCGGTCTTCCTCGTGACCGCGACCGGCTCGGTGCTGGTCGTGAACCTCCAGCTCCGGCTGATGGGCGTCTCCGGGGAGGCGCAGACGCTCGGCGCCGCCATGAACCACGCGTCGCTGAACATCGCCAACGCGCTGGGCGCGTGGCTCGGCGGCCTCGTCATCGCCGCGGGCTACGGCTACCGGTCGCCCGCGTTGGTCGGTGCGGCGCTGTCGGTCCTCGGCATCGGGGTGCTGTTCTGGTCCGCCCACTCGGCTGCCAAGAGGTCGTAGCCGACCAGGTCGACGGGAGTGCCGTCGCCGGTGTGCGCCGCCTGTCGTTGTACGCCGGTCCGTTGCATGCCGAGCTTCTCCAGCACCTTGAGCGACGCCGCGTTGCCTGCCGAGGCGTAGCCCGCGAGCCGGGACAGACCGAGCTCCTCGAAGGCGTGCCGTACGGCGAGCGCGGCGGCGCGCGTCGTGAGCCCGCGACCGCGCGCCTCCGGATGGGTCCAGTAGCCGATCTCGGGCTCGTCGCCGAACCGGTAGAGCCCGACCGCGCCGAGCAGCCGGTCGTCGTCCGTGGCGCTGAACGCCCACGTGATCGTGTGCTGGGTCGCGAGCCGCTCCTGCACCTGCTCGAGGTAGCGCCGGCCCTCGGCCTCGCCGGGGTCGCGCGGCATGAACGCCAGCCAGTACTGCGTGTCCGCATCACCGATGCCCTCGACCACGCGGGTCGCGTCCGCGTCGGTGAACGGGCGGAGCCGGACCCCGTCACCCTCGACGACCGGGTTGTCCAGCCAGGTGGTGCGCGGCTCCCGCGGGTCCTCGCGCAGGAGGGTGCCGACCCAGGAGGTGCGCAGCTCGCCACGCTGGGGCTGCCAGTCCCGTACCGTGCCCTCGAAGGTGAACCCGAGCCTCCAGGCCACCCGGCGCGACGCCCAGTTGCCGACGTGGGCCCACCAGATGACGGTGCGGACGTCCATCTCCTCGAAGCCCCACGCCAGCAGCAGCCGCAGCCAGCGCTCGACGTACCCCTTCCCGCGGGCGGCCGGGTGCGCGCCGTAGCCCAGCTCGGCCCGGCCCTCGCCGAGGTTCCGCAGCGAGACCGTGCCGGCGTACCGGCCCTCAGCCTCCAGGGCGAAGCCCCACTCGGTGTTCTCGGCCCAGCCGCGCGGCATCAGCTCGGTCACGAAGAACTCGGCGTCCGTGCGCTCGTACGGCACGGGGACGGTCGTCCAGCGCTGGGACTCGGCGTCCAGGGACTGCTCCATCGCGGCCACGACGTCCTCGGCCCGGTGGGCGCGCAGCGTGACGACTCCGTCGGTCAGCGTGGGGATCATGGCGCGACCCTAGACGGGTCACCCCGGATGCCCGAGCGACTTCCCGCATGGGTCAGAATGACGCCCATGTCCACCACGACCGCGCCCGAGGTCGCGACGTCCGCGGAGGGGACCGGGACCGCTCGTCCGCGGGTGCTCTCCGGCATCCAGCCGACCGCGGACTCGTTCCACTTCGGCAACTACCTGGGCGCGCTGCGGCAGTGGGTGGACCTCCAGCAGGACTACCAGCCGTTCTTCTTCATCGCCGACCTGCACGCGATCACGGTGGAGCAGGACCCCAAGGTCCTCCGCGAGCGCACGCTGCGCGCGGCCGCGCAGCTGATCGCGATGGGGATCGACCCGGACCGGTCGGCGATCTTCGTGCAGTCGCAGGTGCCCGAGCACGCCC
Source organism: Nocardioides sp. URHA0032 (assembly GCF_000620645.1). Lineage (GTDB taxonomy): Bacteria > Actinomycetota > Actinomycetes > Propionibacteriales > Nocardioidaceae > Nocardioides. The sequence continues at coordinate 118,815 of NZ_JIAV01000001.1, forward strand.
AGCTCGGCTGGGTCCTCCAGTGCCTGACCGGCTTCGGCGAGGCGCGCCGGATGACCCAGTTCAAGGACAAGGCGGCCAAGGGTGGCGAGGGGGCCGCCAGCGTCGGGCTGTTCACCTACCCGATCCTCCAGGCGGCGGACATCCTGCTCTACCGCCCGCACTTCGTCCCCGTCGGCGAGGACCAGCGCCAGCACCTCGAGCTCACCCGCGACCTCGCGCAGCGGTTCAACAGCCGCTACAAGAAGACCTTCCGCCTCCCGGAGCCCTACATCCTCAAGTCCACGGCGAAGATCACCGACCTCCAGGACCCCAGCGCGAAGATGTCGAAGTCGGCGTCCTCGCCGTCCGGCATCATCGAGATGCTCGACGACCCGAAGGCGTCGGCCAAGAAGATCCGGTCGGCGGTCACCGACTCCGGGTCCGACATCCGGTTCGACACGGCCGAGAAGCCCGGCGTCAGCAACCTGCTCACGATCTACTCGGCCCTCTCCGGCCGCAGCATCGCCGACCTCGAGGAGTCGTACGGCGGCCGCGGGTACGGCGACCTCAAGAAGGACCTGGCCGAGGTGGTGGTGGACTTCGTGACGCCCTTCCGGGAGCGCACCCTGGAGCTGCTCGACGACCAGACCTACCTGACCGAGGTGCTCCGCCGCGGCACGGAGCAGGCTGGTGCGGTGGCCAGGGCGACTCTCGGTGACGTCTACCAGAGGGTCGGCTTCGTGGCGGCGAGTCAGTAGGGTCGACGAGTGCCGACCATCGGTGTAGCAGTCGCGATCCCGGAGCCCTGGGCGACAGAGCTCCAGGACTACCGGACCGCGGTCGGGGACACCACTGCTGCCATGATCCCCACCCACATCACGCTCGTCCCGCCGACCGAGATCGACGACGTCCACCTCGCCGAGGTCGAGAAGCACCTCGAGGAGACGGCCGCCGAGTTCGGGGGCTTCCGCGTGCACCTGCGAGGCACCGGGACGTTCCGGCCCGTCTCGCCGGTGGTGTTCGTGACCCTGGTGGAGGGCATCTCGCGCTGCGAGCAGCTGGCCAAGTCGCTGCGCCGGGGTCCGCTGGACGTGGAGCTGCAGTATCCGTACCACCCCCACGTGACCGTCGCCCACCACCTCGGCGAGGAGCAGCTGGACCGGGCCTTCGCGGATCTCGCCGACTTCGAGTGCGAGTTCGACGTCTCGGCGTTCCACCTCTACGTCCACGACGCCGAGACCGGCTGGAGACCCACGCGGAACTTCCCGCTCCAGGCGGCCACGGCGCGCTGATGGCAGCCCTGGTCGAGCGGGTCCGGGCGCGCATCGACGACGTACGCCGACGGCGTCCACTCCTCGACCACCTGGTGCGGATGCAGGAGCACTACGGGAAGGTCAAGGCCAGTCAGCAGGCGGGCGCGGTCACCTACTTCGGGTTCCTCTCCTTCTTCCCGATCGTGGCCCTGTCGTTCTTCGTGGTCGGCTGGATCTCGCGGGTCTACTCCGGCGCACGCGCCGACCTCAGGGACGCGCTCAACGGCGTCATGCCCGGGCTGATCGGCAGCGAGCAGGGCCAGGCGACCCTCGGCCAGATCGAGAAGGCCGCGAGCACCCTCGGGATCATCGGTGCGGTGCTGCTGCTGTACTCCGGCCTCGGCTGGCTGTCGGCGATGCGCGCCGCACTGGTGACGGTGTTCGAGACGCCCGCGAAGGAGCAGCCCGGCTTCGTGAGCGCCAAGCTGCGGGACCTCCTCGCGCTGGTCCTGATCGGCACGGTGCTGTTCCTGTCGGTCGTCGTGGCCGGCCTGGTCGGCGGCTTCTCGAGCGCGCTGCTGGACCGGATGGGCGTCTCCGTCGACCTCGGCCGGCTGCTCACGCTCCTCACGGTCGTGCTCGGCTTCGCCGCCAGCCTGCTGCTGTTCTTCCTCCTGTTCCGGCTCCTCGGCGAGCCGCAGGCGCCGCGCAGCGCGCTCGCCCAGGGCGCCGTGCTCGGCGCGCTGGCCTTCGAGGTGCTCAAGCAGCTCTCGAACCTGCTGCTGCGGGTCACCCAGGGCAGCCCGGCCTTCCAGGCCTTCGGCATCGCGCTGATCGTCCTGGTCTGGATCAACTACTTCTCACGCGTGGTGCTCTACGCGGCTGCGTTCGCCCAGACCGCGCCGGCGACCCGTGCGCTGCACGGGCCGGAGCCGGCCGCGCCCGTCCAGGGTCCGCCGTCGCCGGCGGTCGCGGCCGTGCCGGCGGGGGAGGCACCGGCCTGGGTGACGCCGTACGTCGCCGGCGCGGTGAGCACCCTCGGCCTGGTCGCCCTGGTGCGGAGGCTCCGGCCTAGTGACCGTGGCGCAGCGCGGCGTGCAGGTCCCAGTTGAGCCGGGAGATCACGTCGAGCGGGATCTCCTTGGGGCAGGCCGCGGTGCACTCGCCGATGTTCGTGCAGCCGCCGAAGCCCTCGGCGTCGTGCTGGGCGACCATGCCGACCACCCGCGAGTCGCGCTCGGGCTGACCCTGCGGCAGCTCGCCGAGGTGGGTGATCTTGGCGCCCATGAAGAGCGAGGCCGAGCCGTTGGGGCAGGCCGCCACGCAGGCGCCGCAGCCGATGCAGGTGGCCACGTTGAAGGCGCGGATCGCGTCGTCGCGGGGGACTGGGACCGAGTGCGCCTCGGGCGCGGAGCCGGTGTTGACCGAGATGTAGCCGCCGGCCTGGATGATCCGGTCGAAGGCGCCGCGGTCGACCACGAGGTCCTTGACCACCGGGAACGCGTCCGCCCGCCAGGGCTCGACGACGATCTCGTCGCCGTCCTTGAACGACCGCATGTGCAGCTGGCAGGTCGTGGTGACCTCCGGGCCGTGGGCCTGGCCGTTGATCATCAGCCCGCAGGCGCCGCAGATGCCCTCGCGGCAGTCGGAGTCGAACGCGACCGGGTCCTCGCCCTTCGCGATCAGGTCCTCGTTGAGCACGTCGAGCATCTCGAGGAACGACATGTCGTCGGAGACGCCGTCGATCTCGTAGGTGTGCATCGCGCCCTGGGTCTCGGCGTTCGGCTGACGCCAGATCTTGAGGGTGAGTCTCACTTGTAGCTCCGCTGCTTCATCTCGATGGCCGTGTAGACGAGGTCTTCCTTGTGCAGGACCGGGAGCTCCTCGTCGCCCGCGAACTCCCAGGCGGCGACGTAGGCGAACTGGTCGTCGTGGCGCAGTGCCTCGCCGTCCTCGGTCTGCGACTCGCTCCGGAAGTGACCGCCGCAGGACTCGCGGCGGTTCAGCGCGTCGATGCACATCAGCTCACCGAGCTCGAAGAAGTCCGCCACCCGTCCGGCCTTCTCCAGGGACTGGTTGAGCGACTCGGCGGTGCCGAGGACCTTCACGTTCCGCCAGAAGTCGTCCTTGAGGCTGCGGATCAGGTCGATCGCCTTCTTCAGGCCGTCCTCGCTCCGCTCCATGCCGCAGTACTCCCACATGATGTTGCCGAGCTCGCGGTGGTAGGAGTCGACGCTGCGGGTGCCGTTGGTGGACAGGAAGTGCCGGACCCGGTCCTCGACGGACTTCCGAGCCTCGACGACCGCGGGGTGGTCCTCGTCGATCTTCTCGAACGGCCCGTCCGCGAGGTAGTCGCGGATCGTGTGCGGGAGCACGAAGTAGCCGTCCGCGAGGCCCTGCATGAGCGCGGAGGCCCCGAGGCGGTTGGCGCCGTGGTCGGAGAAGTTCGCCTCACCGGTCACGAACAGGCCCGGGATCGTCGACTGCAGGTCGTAGTCGACCCACAGGCCGCCCATCACGTAGTGCACGGCGGGGTAGATCCGCATCGGCGTCTCGTACGGGTTCTCGCCGGTGATCCGGGCGTACATGTCGAAGAGGTTGTCGTACTTCTCCTCGATCCCCTCACGGCCCAGCCGCTCGATCGCGGAGCTGAAGTCGAGGTACACGCCACGGCGTACGCCGTCGACGGCCGGGCCCACGCCGCGGCCCTCGTCGCACACGTTCTTGGCGGCGCGGGAGGCGATGTCGCGGGGGACCAGGTTGCCGAACGACGGGTAGATCCGCTCGAGGTAGTAGTCGCGGGCCTCCTCCGGGATCTCCCGCGGGTCCTTCTCGCAGTCCGCCTTGTTCTTCGGAACCCAGATCCGGCCGTCGTTGCGCAGCGACTCCGACATCAGCGTCAGCTTCGACTGGTGGGTGCCGGTCACCGGGATGCAGGTCGGGTGGATCTGCGTGTAGCAGGGGTTCGCCATGTAGGCGCCCTTGCGATGCGCGCGCCACGACGCGGTGACGTTGGAGCCCATCGCGTTGGTGGACAGGAAGAAGACGTTGCCGTAGCCGCCGGTCGCGAGGACCACGACGTCGGCCAGGTGGGTCTCGATCTCGCCGGTGACCAGGTCGCGGGCGATGATGCCGCGCGCCTTGCCGTCGACCACGATCAGCTCGAGCATCTCGTGGCGGGTGAACTGCTCGACGGTGCCGGCCGCGACCTGGCGCTCCATGGCCTGGTAGGCCCCGATCAGCAGCTGCTGGCCGGTCTGGCCGCGGGCGTAGAAGGTGCGGGACACCTGGACGCCGCCGAAGGAGCGGTTGTCGAGGAGGCCGCCGTACTCACGGGCGAAGGGCACGCCCTGCGCGACGCACTGGTCGATGATGTTCGTGCTGACCTCGGCCAGCCGGTAGACGTTGGACTCGCGGGAGCGGTAGTCGCCGCCCTTGACCGTGTCGTAGAAGAGCCGGTGGACGGAGTCGCCGTCCTCCTTGTAGTTCTTCGCCGCGTTGATCCCGCCCTGCGCGGCGATGGAGTGGGCACGCCGCGGCGAGTCCTGGTAGCAGAACGACTTGACGTTGTAGCCGGCCTCGCCGAGCGTGGCGGCCGCCGAGCCGCCGGCCAGGCCGGTGCCGACGATGATGATGTCGAGCTTGCGACGGTTGGCCGGGTTGACCAGTCGCGCCTCGAACTTGCGGGTCTGCCAGCGCTGGTCGATCGGGCCGTCGGGCGCCTTGGTGTCGAGCAGCGGGCTGCCCGGCGTGTAGTAGCCCGCGGCGTCGTCGCCGTGCTGGCCCGGCGCGTCGTGGGAGGGGTCCCCGGTGAGGGTGGTGTCAGGCATGTCGGTCATGGCGAGACCCCTTACTTGGTGATGACGCCGGCGAGGACGAAGATCGGGACGAGGGAGAAGCCGCCGGCGATCACGACCGCCAGGATCCAGCCGAGGGCCTTGGCGTTGCGGCGGGCGCGGACGGTGTTCGTGAGGCCGAGGGTCTGCGACGCGCTCCACGTGCCGTGGTGCAGGTGCATGCCCAGCGCGAGCATCGCCAGCAGGTAGATGATCGTCATCCACCAGGTGTCGAAGGTGTCGACCAGCAGGTTGTAGGGGTCGTTGGTGGCGCCACCGCTGACGTTCACCTTGCCGATCGAGAAGTTCAGGAGGTGCCAGACCAGGAACAGCAGGATGGCCACTCCGCCCCACCGCATCCAGCGCGACGAGAACGACGAGGCGAGGTTCTTCTTCACGACGTACCGCTGGGTGCGAGCGCGCTTCGCCCGGCGCCACAGGGCGGCCGCGGCGTACACGTGCACGACGAGCGCGATGATCAGGCCCGCGCGCAGGATCCAGAGGAACCCGGAGGCCGGCAGCAACGGCTCGCCCAGCGTGCGGAGGTGCGCGGCGTACTCGTTGTAGGCGTCGTGGCCCGAGAAGGCCTTCAGGTTCCCGTACATGTGCGCGAGCACGAACAGGATGAAGGCGATGCCGCTCACGGCCATCAGGAGCTTGAGGGTGATCGTCGAGCGCGACGCCCGCGCTCCGGTCACCAAGGTCGTCGTTGCCACGAAGGGCCACGCTACCTCGCGGGTCGGGCCCCGCTGGTGCCGGGACGGTGTGACTTACGTCCGGTTACCCGCGGGTCGCCAGCGGCCCCGGCGATCGGCATGCTCCACCGTCGACCGGAAGAGGTTGCCGGCCGGCCGCACCCAGGTCGACGCCCGGTGAACCGTCGGGCGCCACCGCTCATGGAACACGTTCTCGGAAACTCGGTGTGGACCCTTTCGGATCGGGCCGCGAGTGTGCAGACTGCACAGGCACCCGACCCAGCGGAGGTGGCGATGGCGTCGACGGACGCGCGAGAGACGGCAGCAGGTTCGACAGGTGTCGACGGGCCCACCCGGGCCCGGATCGGGGCGAAGACGCTCCGCACGGACACCTGGTGGCTCTACCCGGCAGCGACGTTCGTGGTCTTCGCGGCGTTCGTCGTCTACGCCACCTGGCGGGCCTTCGACGGCGACAACTACTTCTCGGAGCCGTACCTGTCGCCGTTCTACTCGCCCTGCCTGACGGACTCCTGCACGGCGGGATCCTCGGACTTCGGCAACCCGATCACCTGGTGGAGCCTCTCGCCAGCGCTGATCATCCTGATCTTCCCGCTCGGCTTCCGGCTCACCTGCTACTACTACCGCAAGGCGTACTACCGGGCGTTCTGGCTGTCGCCGCCGGCCTGCGCGGTCGCCGAGCCGCACGGCAAGTACACCGGCGAGACGCGGTTCCCGCTGATCCTCCAGAACATCCACCGCTGGTTCTGGTACGCCGCGGTCGTGGTCGCGCTGATCCTCACCTACGACGCGATCCTCGCGTTCGGCCCCGCCCCGGGTGAGTCGGACGGCATCCACATGGGCCTCGGCACCGTGCTGATGTGGGTCAACGTCGCGCTGATCTGGCTGTACACGCTTTCCTGCCACTCCTGCCGGCACATCACCGGTGGCCGGCTGCGGCACTTCTCCAAGCACCCGGTCCGCTACCGGATGTGGACCTTCGTATCGAAGCTCAACGCCGACCACGCGCGGTACGCCTGGTACTCCCTGTTCTCCGTGGCGCTCGTCGACCTCTACATCTACCTGCTGGCGACCGGCACGTTCGACGACCCGAGGTTCTTCTAGTGACTGACCGACACCCGATGACCGGCAACGAGATGTCCGGCGCCAGCGAGGGCGGCATGGAGCGGCACCAGTACGACGTCGTCGTCGTGGGCGCCGGCGGGGCGGGACTGCGGGCCGCGATCGCCGCGCACGAGGCCGGTGCGCGGACGGCGGTGGTCTGCAAGTCGCTGCTGGGCAAGGCGCACACGGTGATGGCCGAGGGCGGCATCGCGGCGGCGATGGGCAACCGCTGGCCCGAGGACAACTGGGAGGTGCACTTCCGGGACACCATGCGCGGCGGGAAGATGCTCAACAACTGGCGGATGGCGCAGCTGCACGCCCAGGAGGCTCCCGAGCGGGTCCAGGAGCTCGAGGACTGGGGTGCGCTGTTCGACCGCACCGAGGACGGGCTGATCTCGCAGCGCGACTTCGGCGGCCACAAGTACGCCCGGCTCGCCCACGTCGGCGACCGCACCGGCCTGGAGATGATCCGCACCCTCCAGCAGCGCACGGTCCAGCTCGGCATCGACGTGTTCATGGAGTGCACGGTCACCGAGCTCCTCAAGGACGGCGAGCGCATCAGCGGCGCCTTCGGCTACTGGCGCGAGACCGGCCGCTTCATCACCTTCGACGCCCCCACGGTGATCCTCGCGACCGGCGGCATCGGCAAGTCCTTCAAGGTCACGTCGAACTCGTGGGAGTACACCGGCGACGGCCACGCCCTGGCGCTCCGGGCGGGCGCCGCGCTGATCAACATGGAGTTCGTGCAGTTCCACCCGACCGGCATGGTCTGGCCGCCGTCGGTGAAGGGGCTGCTGGTCACCGAGTCGGTGCGCGGCGACGGCGGCATCCTGCGCAACTCCGAGGGCAAGCGGTTCATGTTCGACTACATCCCGGAGTTCTTCCGGTCCGAGACGGCCGACACCGAGGAGGAGGCCGACCGCTGGTACGACGACAAGAAGAACAACCGACGGCCTCCGGAGCTCCTCCCGCGTGACGAGGTCGCGCGGGCGATCAACTCCGAGATCAAGGCCGGCCGGGGCACGCCGCACGGCGGCATCTACCTCGACATCGCGTCGCGCCGTACGCCGGAGTTCATCCGCAAGCGGCTGCCGTCGATGTACCACCAGTTCAAGGAGCTGGCCGACGTCGACATCACCCAGGAGCCCATGGAGATCGGCCCGACCTGCCACTACGTGATGGGAGGCGTCGAGGTCGACGCGGACACCCAGGAGAGCGCGGTCACGGGCCTGTACGCCGTGGGCGAGTGCTCGGGCGGCATGCATGGATCGAACCGGCTCGGCGGCAACTCACTCGGCGACCTGCTCGTGTTCGGCAAGCGGGCCGGCGAGGCGGCCTCGGCGTACGCGGCAGGGCTCGGGGCCGCCCGGCCGGCGATCCGCGACGAGGACCTGAAGGCCGCGCAGGCGAGCGCGCTGGCCCCCTTCGAGGTCGAGGGCGGGGAGAACCCGTACACGATCCAGCAGGACCTCCAGCAGTCGATGAACGACCTGGTCGGGATCATCCGCACCGGCGCCGAGCTCGAGGAGTCGCTGCGCGAGATCGAGGCGTTCAAGGAGCGGGCCAGGACGATGGTCGTGGAGGGTCACCGGCAGTACAACCCGGGCTGGCACCTCTCCATCGACCTGCGCAACATGCTGCTGGTCTCGGAGGCGATCGCGAAGGCGGCGCTCGCCCGCGAGGAGTCCCGTGGCGGTCACACCCGCGACGACTTCCCGAAGACCGACAACGAGGTGTGGGGGACCAAGAACCTCGTGGTGACGCTGGACGCCGGCGGGACCGGCGTCGACCTGCACGAGAAGCCGCTCCCGGTGATGCCGGACGAGCTCAAGAAGTACTTCGACTGAGTGTGAGCAAGGGGAGAGGCTAGGACATGGGCTACGACCTCAAGATGCGCGTCTGGCGCGGCGACACCGACGGCGGCGAGCTCGTCGACTACACGGTCGAGGTCTCCGAGGGGGAGGTCGTCCTCGACGCGCTGCACCGGCTGCAGGCCACCCAGTCCGGTGACCTCGCGATCCGCTGGAACTGCAAGGCCGGCAAGTGCGGCTCCTGCTCCGCCGAGATCAACGGCCGGCCGAAGCTGCTGTGCATGACCCGGCTCTCGGACTTCGAGCCGACCGAGACGATCACCGTCACCCCGATGCGGACCTTCCCGGTGATCCGCGACCTGGTCACGGACGTGTCGTACAACTACGAGAAGGCCAAGGAGCTGCCGTACGCCCAGCTCCCGCCGCGGGACGCGGACGGCAAGCGGCGGATGGCCCAGATCGACGTCGAGCGTGGCCAGGAGTTCCGCAAGTGCATCGAGTGCTTCCTGTGCCAGAACACCTGCCACGTCGTCCGCGACCACGAGGACAACAAGCCGGCGTTCGCGGGTCCGCGGTTCTTCCTGCGGTACGCCGAGCTCGACATGCACCCCCTCGACACCCACGACCGGCGGGCGCTCGCCCAGGGTGCCGCCGGCATCGGGATGTGCAACATCACCAAGTGCTGCACGGAGGTCTGCCCCGAGGGCATCAAGATCACCGACAACGCGATCATCCCGATGAAGGAGCGGGTCGTGGACCGCAAGTACGACCCGCTGGTGTGGCTCGGCAACAAGATCGGCATCCGCAACAAGGACAACGACGGCCGGACCGAGGTCTAGCCCGAGGCGGCGCCGTTCAGCACGGCCACGAGGAGCTTGGCGAACACGAACGTCACGAGCCCGGCCGCGCCCGCGATCATCGCGGTGACCAGCACCAAGGTGAGCAGTGCGCTGAGGATCGTCCCCGTGCGCGTAGGGGTGTCGCGATGGTGGAGCAGTAGTGCCATGGCCCGTCCCTCCCGAGTGACCGAGCTGTGGGTCCCCAGCCTGCGCCCGGTCGGCACGCGTCGGTATCGCCCGCTTCGGGTGATACCGGTGAGACGCCGGCGAGGCGCGGTCTCGTTGCCGGTCGGCGGGTTGCGATCGGGTCACGAAACGATCGAAAACGGGATCAGTCCGGTGTCGGTGGACGGTGCTTGGCTCGGCGCCATGGCGGATCGGGGCGTGGCGGTCAGGATCGACGAGGCGGGGCTGCACATCACCGGGGACGGTCCGGGGCTGGAGCGGTTCGTCGCGCTGCTGCGCGAGGAGGCCGCGAAGCTCGCCGCGCTCGGCGACCGCAGCCCGCTCGAGGTGCGGATGGCGCGGGCCCTCGGCGTGGTCGCGGACCGGCAGTCGGCGCTCGACCTGTCGGCCGGCTCGCAGGTCACCTGGTGCGGCTGGACCCGCACGGACGCCTAGCTCGGGGTCCGCACCTTCCAGGACCCGCTGGCCAGGCGGCGGGGGAGCGGAAAACGTCACACTGAGTGGCTGTGGCGCGGAAGCACTCCTATCGTTCGCACCATGACCGAACCAGGGACCGTCGAGGGCGGGCTGGACGAGCCCGCCGACCTCGAGCCTGCGCAGGGCTCGCTCGAGCTCGCGTCCCCCGAGGACCGGTGGACGGTGGCCGACTGGGAGCGCGAGGCCGCGGCCGTGCTCCGCAAGTCGCGCCGGGTGACCGACGAGGATCCGAACGAGGTCGTCTGGGACCGGCTCACCCGCACCACGCTCGACGGGATCGCCGTCACGCCGCTGGGCACAGCCGCCCTCGTGGCTGACGTGGAGGTCCACGGACGGCCGACCCGGCAGGGCGACTGGGACATCCGGGCCCACGTCGACGGCCGCGACGCCGAGCTCGCCCACGACGAGGCGCTGGTCGACCTCGACGGCGGCGTGACCAGCCTCTGGATCACCGGCGGAGGCGACCTGGCGACGCTCCTGGAGGGAGTGCTCCTCGACCTCGCGCCGGTCGTCCTCGACGGTGCGGACCCGCAGGCCTTCCTGGCGTACGCCGAGGGACGGGAGCTGCACCCCGCGACGAACCTCGGCGTCCCGGTCGCCGACGCCACCGCGGACCTGGCGCGCCTCGCGCTCGAGCGCGGGATCCGGTGCTTCGTCGTCGACGCGACCGCGATCCACGACCGCGGCGCCTCGGACGCCCAGGAGCTCGGGTGGTCGATGGCCGCGGCGACGGCATACCTCCGCACCCTCGCCGAGGCCGGCGCCTCCGTCGACGAGGCGGCGGCGCTCGTGGAGTTCCGCTACGCCGCCACGGACGAGCAGTTCCCGACCATCGCCAAGCTGCGCGCCGCTCGCCGGCTCTGGGCGCGGGTGCTGGAGATGAGCGGGGCTCGGCACCGCGAGATGCACCAGCACGCCGTCACCAGCCGGCCGATGATGAGCAAGTTCGACCCCTGGGTGAACATGCTCCGGACGACCGTCGCGGCCTTCGCCGCCGGCGTCGGGGGCGCGGACGCCGTCACCGTGCTGCCGTTCGACAGCCCGCTCGGCCGCCCCGACGCGTTCGGCCGCCGGATCGCGCGCAACACCTCGCACCTGCTGATCGACGAGTCGCACGTCGCCCACGTCGCGGACCCCGCGGGGGGCGCGTACGCCGTCGAGAAGCTGACCGACGACCTCGCCTCCGTCGCGTGGGGGATCTTCGGCAGGCTGGACGACGGCGCGGACCTGGCCGACGAGATCGCGGCCACCGTCGCCGAGCGCGAGCGGCAGGTCGCCACCCGCCAGCGTCCGATCACCGGCCTCACCGAGTTCCCGAACCTCGCCGAGGTGCTCCCGCAGCGCGCGGGGGAGCCCGACCCGGTGCGGCGCTACGGGGCCAGCTTCGAGGCGCTCCGCGACGAGCCCGCTGGCAGGCCGGTCTTCCTGGCCACCCTCGGCACCGTGGCGCAGCACACGGCCCGAGCGACCTTCGCCAGCAACCTGCTGGCGGCGGGCGGCATCGCCGTCGACCTGGCCGGCCCCACCGCGGGCGTCGACGAGCTCCTGGCGGCGTACGCCGGTCAGCCCGTGGTGTGCCTGGCCGGTGCCGACCCGACCTATCGGGAGTGGGGCGAGGCCGCCGCGCAGGCCCTGCGCGCGGCCGGAGCCACGCGCGTCGTGGTCGCCGGCAAGCCGGTCGACTGGGCCGACGACTCCTGCGCGATGGGCGTGGACGCCCTCGACTTCCTGACCCGGACCCGGGAGGTGCTCGGATGAGCGTCCCGAAGAGCTTCAGCGGCGAGCCCTGGCTGTCGCCCGAGGGCATCGAGATCAAGCCGATCTACGGCCCACGGGACCTCGAGGGCCTCGACGCGCTCGACACGCTGCCCGGCCTGAGCCCGTTCCTGCGCGGCCCCTACCCGACCATGTACACGACGCAGCCGTGGACGATCCGGCAGTACGCCGGGTTCTCGACCGCGGAGGAGTCGAACGCCTTCTACCGCCGCAACCTGGCGGCCGGGCAGAAGGGCCTCTCCGTCGCGTTCGACCTGGCCACCCACCGGGGCTACGACTCCGACCACCCGCGGGTGCGCGGTGACGTCGGCATGGCGGGTGTCGCGATCGACTCGATCTACGACGCGCGCACGCTGTTCGACGGCATCCCGCTCGACGAGATGTCGGTGTCGATGACCATGAACGGCGCCGTGCTCCCGATCATGGCGCTCTACATCGCGGCGGCCGAGGAGCAGGGGGTGAAGCCGGAGCAGCTCGCGGGGACCATCCAGAACGACATCCTCAAGGAGTTCATGGTCCGCAACACCTACATCTACCCGCCGGCGCCGAGCATGCGGATCATCAGCGACATCTTCCAGTACACCGCCGAGCGGATGCCGCGGTTCAACTCGATCTCGATCTCCGGCTACCACATCCAGGAGGCCGGTGCTACCGCCGACCTGGAGCTGGCGTACACGCTGGCCGACGGTGTCGAGTACATCCGCGCTGGTCTGGCCGCGGGCCTGGACATCGACCGCTTCGCGCCACGGCTGTCGTTCTTCTGGGCGATCGGCATGAACTTCTTCATGGAGATCGCCAAGATGCGCGCGGCCCGCGCGCTCTGGGCCCGACTGGTGCGCGAGTTCGACCCGAAGAGCCCGAAGTCGCTCAGCCTGCGCACGCACAGCCAGACCTCCGGCTGGTCGCTGACCGCACAGGACGTCTTCAACAACGTGCAGCGCACCTGCATCGAGGCGATGGCCTCCACCCAGGGACACACCCAGTCGCTGCACACCAACGCGCTGGACGAGGCGATCGCGCTGCCGACCGACTTCTCGGCGCGGATCGCCCGCAACACCCAGCTGCTGCTGCAGCAGGAGAGCGGCACGACCGGGACCATCGACCCCTGGGGCGGCAGCTACTACGTCGAGCGGCTGACCCACGACCTCGCCGAGCGGGCGTGGGCGCACATCCTCGAGGCCGAGGCGGCCGGCGGCATGGCGGCCGCGATCGAGCAGGGCATCCCGAAGATGCGCATCGAGGAGGCCGCCGCGCGCACCCAGGCCCGGATCGACTCGGGCGCGCAGAAGGTGATCGGCGTGAACACCTTCCGGCTCGCGGCCGAGGACAAGCTGGACGTCCTCAAGGTCGACAACGACGACGTCTACCGGCAGCAGGTCGCGAAGCTGGAGCGGCTCCGGGCCGAGCGGGACGACGAGGACGTCCGGCGCACGCTCGAGGCGCTCACCAACGCCGCCGAGCGTGGCGATGCCCGGTCCGGGGGAGGCAACCTGCTCGAGCTGGCGGTCGACGCGGCCCGGGCGAAGGCCACCGTGGGCGAGATCTCGGCGGCGCTGGAGAAGGTCTACGGGCGCCACCAGGCCGTGATCCGTACGATCAGCGGCGTGTTCAGGGACACCTCGTCCGAGTCGGGCGACACGCTGGTGCAGCAGGTGCTCGACGCGACCGCGGAGTTCGAGGAGTCCGAGGGTCGCCGCCCGCGCATCCTGGTCGCCAAGATGGGCCAGGACGGCCACGACCGCGGCCAGAAGGTCGTCGTGAGCGCCTTCGCGGACATGGGCTTCGACGTCGACGTGGGGCCGCTGTTCTCCACGCCGGAGGAGGTGGCCCAGCAGGCCGTCGACGCGGACGTGCACATCGTCGGGGTCTCGTCGCTGGCGGCCGGCCACCTGACCCTGCTGCCGGCGCTGAAGCAGGCGCTGGCCGAGCAGGGCCGCCCCGACATCATGGTCGTCATCGGCGGCGTCATCCCGCCCGACGACGTGCCCACGCTCACCGAGATGGGCGCGGCCGCGGTGTTCCTGCCCGGCACTGTGATCGCCGAGTCGGCGCTCGACCTGCTCGCGCGGCTGCGCGAGCAGCTCGGCCACTAGCCGAAGCCGAACACCGGCGGCACCACGACGGTCACGGCGACCGCCCACGCGGCGTACACCGGCAGGTACGACGTCTGCCACCGCTCGAGCCGTCCCAGGCCGTGCCGGTGGCGCAGGAAGCCCCAGCTCAGCCACGCCGACCAGACCAGGTTGACCAGGAGCACCACGTTCAGCCCGAGGGCGGTGACCCGGTTCGCCGACCACCCCCACTCCGCGACCCGGCTCACCATGGCGACGGCGACGAGCGCGTCGACGAGCAGCGCGACCACGACCAGGCCGAGCTGGAGCGCGTCGAAGATCCCCGGCGGCTCGTCCCGCTCGCGCGCGGAGAGTGCGTAGAGCACCAAGCCGACCACGAGGACCAGGATCAGGTCCATGACCAGCAGCAGGCTCCGGTCGACCGCGAGGACGCCCGGGCTGGCGATGAACGCGCCACCGACCGCGACCAGCATCACGACCGTCAGCGGCGTGAACACCTTGGTGAGCACCGGGGCGATGTTCTCGATGACGCCCTGCTTCGCCTCGACCAGCCAGGCCGCGACCACCACGGCGCCTGCGGCGCCGCAGGGCAGCACGGTCTGCGCCAGCCAGTCGTCGATGGTGACCCCCGCGGCCTCGAACGCGCCGGCGCAGAGTCCGACGAGGACGCCGCCGCCCAGCGCGAGCAGCGCGTAGTAGACAACGATCTCGCCGGCGAACCGGATGAAGTCCATCCGTCGCCGGTCCGAGCGCCAGCGCCCCCCGGCGTACGCGATCCCGACTCCGAGCAGCCACAGCGCGACCGCGGCGTGGATCGCGGCGATCGGGGCCGTGGTGCCGTCGACGTCGAAGGGGTAGACGTTGAGCAGGACCGCGGTCGCGGCGTACGCCGCGACCGCTGCGCCCACGGTCACGGCCGCGGCCCGGCGCTTGTGCAGGAAGTAGGCGGTGACGAACGGCAGGACCAGCAGCGCGGCGTTGAGGGCCGCCCGCTCGGGGTTGAGTACGGCCACCGCGAGCCGGACCGCGACCGCCGCGCCGATGGCGAGCGCGATCGTGAGCCAGAGGTCAGCGCTGGGACGGTACGCCGGCTCCTCGCTCGTGACGAGCTGCTTCCAGAGCCGCTCGGTGTGCTCCTGGGCGAACTCCTGCGAGACCGCGTCCAGGTTCCCGATCCGCTTCACGGCCACCAGGAACGCCTCGTCGTCCTCCAGTCCGACGGCGACCAGGTCGTTGACCTGGTCGCGCAGGTGGGCCTCCATCTCGTCCACGTCGCGCGCCGAGATCGCCCGGTGCCGCTCGACGTGGCCGCGCCAGCGACCGATCTCCTGGTCCAGGCTCATCGGGCACCTCCCAGCGAGACCGCGCGTGCGGGCGCCGGGCCGTCGCGCCAGAGCCGGTCCAGGGTCTCGGTGACCGCGGTCCACTGCCGCTGCTGCTCGCCGAGCGCGTCCCGGCCGGGTCCCGTGATCGCGTAGTGCTTGCGGCGCCGGCCCTGCTCGGAGACCTGCCAGGCGGCGTCGACGTACCCGAGCCGCTCGAGCCGGTGGAGCAGCGGGTAGAGCATGCCGTCGGTCCAGGCCAGCCGACCCTGCGAGAGCTCGTGGACGCGCTTGCCGATGGCGTAGCCGTAGGACTCGCCCTCGACCAGGATGCCGAGCACGAGCGGGGTGGCCGAGGCGGCCACCAGGTCCTTGTCGATGCGCACGGGTGCCTCCTGGTACCTAGAAGTACGAGGTACGCATACCTTGCACCTCTAGGGGTCGCGATCGCAAGCCCTAGACTCGCGGCCGTGGCGGACGTGAGCGCGCTCCTCGAGGGCATCCGTGCGGGTCGGCGGGCCGCGGTCTCCCAGGCGATCACGCTGGTGGAGTCGACCAGGCCCCGGCACCGCGAGCAGGCCCGGGAGCTGCTGGCCGGGATCGAGCAGCGCGAGGCGGTCCGGGTCGGGATCAGCGGCGTGCCCGGGGTCGGGAAGTCCACGTTCATCGAGGCGCTCGGCACCCGCCTGACCGCCGCCGGCCACCGGGTCGGCGTGCTCGCTGTCGACCCGTCCAGCGTGCGCACGGGCGGGTCGGTGCTCGGCGACAAGACCCGGATGGCCCGGCTGGCCACCGATCCGGCCGCCTTCGTCCGGCCCTCGCCGAGCGCCGGCACGCTCGGTGGCGTGGCGCGGGCGACCGTGCAGGCGATGGCCGTGCTGGAGGCGTCGGCGTACGACGTCGTGCTGGTCGAGACCGTGGGCGTCGGCCAGTCCGAGGTGACCGTGGCGGGGATGGTCGACACCTTCCTCTTCCTGACCCTCGCGCGCACCGGGGACCAGCTCCAGGGGATCAAGAAGGGCATCCTGGAGATCTCCGACGTCATCGCGGTGAACAAGGCCGACGGCGACCGCCTCCAGGAGGCCCGGGTGGCCGCCCGGGACCTGGCCGGGGCGTTGCGGATGGTCCGCGGCAGGGGGGAGTGGGCGCCGCCGGTGGTGACCTGCTCCGCCCTGGAGGACGACGGCGTCGACGACGTGTGGGACCGGGTGCTCGAGCACCGCCACCACCTCGGAGCCGAGGGCCTGGCCCGCAAGCGTGCGGCGCAGCAGCTCGACTTCACCTGGGCGCTGGTCCGCGACGAGCTCGAGCAGCGGCTCCGGCACTCGTCCGCCGTCCGCGCGATCCGCACCGAGCTGAGCGAGGCCGTGCTGTCCGGCGAGCTGCCCGCGACCGTCGCCGCCGACCGGATCCTCCAGGCCTACGACGCCGGCTGACCGGGCCGATCGGTCTGGACCACTCCGGCCGATTTCCGGCTTCCGACGGACCCGTCCGCATATCCCGCGTATCAGGGACCCATGCCCCGTGCTCTTGGGACACCGGGCCGCCAAGACTGGCGACCTCATCGTGAACACCTACGGAGGAAGCACATGCGTCGAACCCCCCTGATCCCGCTGGCGGCAGCAGCGTTCTCGCTCGTGGCCACCGCGTTCGCCCCCGCGGCGAACGCTGCCGACCCGGACACCCTCGCCGACGGCCTCGTCTCGCCGCTCACGCTCGCCGTCGCGGCCGACGGCACCGTGTACGTGACGGAGAACAACAAGTCCGTCCTCGACAAGATCACCCCTGGCGGCGAGGCGACCCCGATCTACGCCGACGAGGCCCAGCGCGAGGTCGGCGGCGTGTCGGTGTCCGGCGACGTGGTCACGTTCACCACGACCGGTTTCCACGACTCACGCGTGTACACCCTGACGCCGAACGGCGACGGGTACGACCAGGCCGAGATCGCGAACACGTGGGCCTACGAGAAGGCCCACAACCCCGACGGCAACCGGACCTACGGCATCAGCGGACTCTCGAGGTCCTGCAAGCACCGCATCCCGAAGGACGTGCGTCCCTTCGTGGTCAGGTACCACGGCATCAAGGACTCCCACCCGTACGCGACGGCCGTGGTCGGTGCGACGACCTACGTCGCCGACGCCGCCGGCAACGCCATCCTCGCGGTCGACGCGACCGGCATCAGGACCGTCGCGGTGCTCCCCGCGGTCAAGGTCACGGTCAACAAGAAGCTGCGCAAGGGGCTGGGGCTGCCGAAGTGCACGCACGGCAGGACCTTCAAGGGCGAGCCGGTCCCGACCGACGTCGAGCTCGGGCCTGACGGCAAGCTCTACGTGACCACCCTGGGCGGCGGCCTCGGCGAGTTCCTGCCGGTCGGCGCCGTCTACCAGGTCGACCCGGCCACCGGGGCGGTCGCGTCGCAGGGCAGTGGGCTCTTCGGGCCTGTCGGCCTGGCGATCAGTCCCACCGGTACGGCGTACATCTCGCAGCTGTTCGCCGGCAACGTCCTGGCGAAGCCGCTCGGCGGGGACCCGTCGGTGTTCACCGAGGTCTCCGGTGGTCCCGGCGGCGTGGAGCTGAACGGCACGGACCTGTACGCGACCGACACCGACCTGCGCGGCAACCCGGACGACCCGCACGGCAAGGTCCTGAAGTTCTCGACGGTCGGCTGACCGCCGGCTGACGCCAGTCGGAACGCGGTGCGGGCCCGAGTCGATGGACGGGGCCCGCACCGCCACTCCCGGGTGAACTAGGCTCGACCCGATGCCTGAGGTCCCCGATGCCGGTGCGGTGGTCGACGCCGCCGTGGAGGAGTGCGCCGGCGAGCTGATCGCGCTGCGCCGCGACCTGCACGCCCACCCCGAGCTGTCATGGCGGGAGATCCGCACCACGGCGCTCGTGGAGTCCTGGCTCGGCCGGCACGGCTGGCGGGTGACGCAGCTGCCGCGCACCGGCCTGGTCGCCGAGATCGGCGAGACCGGCCCCGTCGTCGCGCTGCGCGCCGACCTGGACGCGCTGCCCGTGCCCGACCTCACCGACGACCCGTGGTCGAGCACCGTCGAGGGCGTCACGCACGCTTGCGGCCACGACGTGCACACCGCGGCGCTGGTCGGCGCCGCCGTCGCGCTCGGCTCCGTCCACGACCGGGGCCTGCTGCCCGGCCGGGTCCGGCTGCTGTTCCAGCCGGCCGAGGAGGTGATGCCCGGCGGGGCGTTGTCCCTCATCGAGCAGGGCGCCCTCGCCGACGTGGAGCGGATCTTCGGACTGCACTGCGACCCGAGCCTGGACGTCGGCAAGGTCGGGCTGAGGGAGGGCCCGATGACCGGCGCCGCGGACCACCTCGAGGTCACCCTGAGCGGTTCGGGCGGGCACACGTCGCGTCCGCACCTGACCGAGGACCTCACCTACGCCCTCGCCAAGGTCGTCACCGAGCTGCCCGCGATCCTGTCCCGTCGGCTGGACCCGCGGGCCGGCGTCAGCGTGGTGTGGGGCATCGTCGAGGCGGGCTCCGCCCACAACGTGATCCCGGCGACCGGGCGCATCGGCGGCACCGTGCGGATGCTCGACGCGGTGGCCTGGTCGGAGGCGGAGAAGCTGGTGCCGGTGCTGGTCGAGCAGATCGTGGCGCCGTACGGCGTCGTCGCGCAGGTCGACTACCAGCGCGGTGTGCCCCCGGTGGTGAACGACGTGGAGTCGATCGTGCTGCTCGGCCACGCGGTCGAGCGGGTGGTCGGCACGCGTGGGCACGTCCCCACCCAGCAGAGCCTCGGGGGCGAGGACTTCGGCTGGTACCTCGACCGCGTGGCGGGAGCGATGGGGCGCCTCGGCACCCGCACGCCCGGCGGCCCGGTCTACGACCTCCACCAGGGCAACCTGCAGGTCGACGAGCGCGCCGTCGCGATCGGCGCGAAGGTGCTCGCGCACGCCGGGGTCGCCGCGCTGGCCCGACCGGCAGACCGCTAGCCCTTGCGGTAGGGGATGCCGTCCGCCGCCGGCGGCCGGGAGCGTCCGACCAGTCCGGCGACCGCGAAGATCGTCACGACGTACGGCAGCATCAGCATGAACTGGCTGGGCACCGGCGACCCGATCACGGACAGCACGCCCTGCAGGTTCGACGCGAAGCCGAACAGCAGCGCGGCCAGCGTGGCTCGGATCGGGTCCCACTTGCCGAAGATGACCGCGGCGAGCGCGATGTACCCGGCGCCTCCGGTCATCTCCCGGTTGAACTGGGGGACGGAGACCAGGGTGTAGAACGCGCCGCCCACGCCGGCGACCGCGCCGGCGATCAGGATCGTGCGGTAGCGGGTCCGGTTGACCTTGATGCCGACGGTGTCGGCGGCCTTGGGGTGCTCGCCGACGGCGCGCACGCGCAGGCCCCACTTGCTGCGGTACAGCGACCAGGTCACCAGGGCGACGGCCACGTAGAGCAGGTAGACGATCACCGTCTGGCGGAAGAAGATCGGGCCGACCAACGGGATGTCGCCGAGCACCGGGATCGGGATCGCCTTGAAGTGCGGTGGGGCGTTCAGCGAGGCTGCGTTCGGCGCGAGCACCTGCGTGAACATGAAGCTCGTGAGGCCGAGCACGAGCACGTTGAGGACGACGCCGACGATAACCTGGTCGACGAAGTAGGTGATCGCGAACAGGCCGAGGATCAGCGCCACCAGCACGCCGGCCGCGCTGGCGGCCACGAGACCGGCCCAGGCGGAGTCGAGGACCGACGCGACCATCGCGGCGGCGAACGCGCCGGCCAGGAGCTGGCCCTCGATGGCGATGTTGACGACGCCGGAGCGCTCACCGAGGACACCACCGAGAGCGCCGAACACCAGGGGTACGGCGAGCGCCAGCGACCCGGAGAGGAGGCCGACGAGAGGGATCGTCCCGCCCGTGGCGGCCCAGGTGAGGAACCCGAACACCCAGGCCACCGAGTAGACGACGACCAGCCACAGCGGCGTGGCCCGGTGACGGCGGTACAGCACGACCGACCAGGCGGCGCAGAGGCCGCAGACGACCACGACGATCCAGGCGGTCAGGGTCGAGGGGACCGTCACGGTCGGCAGCTGCGCGAAGTCGCTCGGGACGGCCAGCCGGTAGGTGGTGTCGCCCGACTTCGGCCAGATCGCCACGATCGCCAGCAGGAGCAGGGCGAGGGTGCTCAGGAGCACCGGTGTCTTCTTCTCGATCACAGTGGTGACGCCCGCCAGCGGAGTCTCGTGGATCGGGATGCTGGCCTCACCGGTGGTGGTGCTCACTTCGCCTCCTTGGCGGGCAGGCGGAACAGGGTCCGGATCAGGGGTGGCGCCGCCAGGAACAGCACGATCAGCGACTGGACCACGAGGACGATGTCGACGGGGATGTTCTGGGACGCCTGCATGGCGAAGCCGCCCGCCTTGAGGGCGCCGAAGAGGATGCCTGCGGCGAGGATGCCCAGCGGCCGCGAGCGGCCGAGCAGCGCCACGGTGATCGCGTCGAAGCCGATGCCCGCGTCGAGGTCGACGGTGACACCGCCCGTGACCGTGCCGAGGACCTGGTTGGCGCCGGCCAGACCGATCAGGGCGCCGGCGATCAGCATGACCACGACGTACGTGCGGCCGACGTCGATGCCGTTCGCCCGGGCCGCCTCGGGATTGATGCCGACCGCGCGGATGCGGAAGCCGAGCGCAGACCGGTCCAGCAGCCACCAGGCGAACGCGACGGCGACCAGGGCGATGATGAAGCCGAGGTGCAGGTTGTACTGGTCACCGAGCAGCTTCGGCAGGACGGCGGAGTCCTTCATCGGCAGCGACTTCGGATTGAAGGAGTTCGGGGCCTGCAGCAGGCTCTGCTTCGAGAGCGCGAAGAAGACCAGGTAGAACCCCACGTAGTTGAGCATGATCGTCACGATCACCTCGTGGGCGCCGGTGCGCGCCTTCAGGAAGCCGGCGATGCCGGCCCACAGGGCCCCGCCGACCATGGCCGCGACGAGGGCCAGGGTCAGGTGCAGGACCGCCGGGAGGTCGAACTGGTAGCCGACCCAGCCCGCCGCCGCGCCGGCGATCAGCATCTGGCCGCGGCCGCCGATGTTGAACAGGCCCGCGCGGAACGCGACGCCGACGCCGAGTCCGGAGACGATCAGCGGCGCCGCGAACTTGGCGGTCTCGGTCAGCGGCTTGACGCCCAGCTGGAAGTTCTCGGCGTCGGTGTTGTAGACCGACCCGCGGAACAGCGCCGTGTAGGCGCCCCAGATGGCGTCCCAGGTCGCGTTGAAGAAGTCCCCGGGCCGCGCCCCGATGTAGCCGGCCGCCGACCGCACGTTCTCGTCGGTGACGGCGATGAGCACCGAGCCGACGAGGACCGCCAGGAGGACGGCGAGAAAGCCGTTGAACATGCTCCCGGAGGCGATCTCACGCAGGGCGGTGCCCCAGCGGTCCTGCTGCGGGGGCTGCTCCGGCTCGGTGGGCGGCTGCTGCTCGGCCTCGACGGCGCTGCTCACGCGGGGTCCCCTCGGAAGTGTGGGCTGGAGGAGCGAAGCGGGGGAAGCCCGCAGTTTCGTGGGGTGTTCATGCGATCGCCCCTTCCGGACGCTCTCCGGTCATCATCAGTCCGAGCACCTCTCTGGGTGTGTCGCCGGGGACGATGCCGACCACCCGACCCCGGTAGAGCACCATGATCCGGTCGGCCAGGGCCGCCACCTCGTCCAGCTCGGTGGAGACCACCAGGACGGCGACGCCGGCGTCGCGGCCGGCCACGATCTGCTTGTGGATGAACTCGATCGAGCCGACGTCGACGCCGCGCGTCGGTTGGGCCGCGACGAGGAGCTTGATGTCCCGGGAGAGCTCGCGGGCCACCACGACCTTCTGCTGGTTGCCGCCGGACAGCTCCTCGGCGAGCGAGGTCACCCCGGCGGCGCGCACGTCGTACTCGCGCACCTTCTCCTCGGCGAACTTCTCCAGCTCGTCCAGCACGAGCGACCCCCGGCGGACGAACGGCCCGCTGTGGCTGCGGTTCAGCATGAGGTTCTCGGCGATGGTGAACTCACCGACCAGGCCCTCGACCTGCCGGTCCTCGGGGATGAAGCCGACGCCGGAGTCGAGCACGTGGCGGACCGAGCGGCCGACCAGCTCCTCGCCGTCGAGGCGGATGGACCCCTGGACGTGGTCCTGGAGCCCCATCAGGGCCTCGGTGAGCTCGGTCTGGCCGTTGCCCTGGACGCCGGCGACCGCGAGGATCTCGCCGGTCCGGATCGAGAAGCTGACGTCGTCGACGTGGACGCGTCCCGCGTCGTCGAAGACCCGGAGGCGGTCGACGACGAGCAGCTCGTCGCCCGGCGTGGCCGGGTCCTTGTGGACCGTCAGCTCGACCGGACGGCCGACCATCAGCGAGGCGAGCTCGGCGTTGCTCGCGGTGGGCTCGGCCTGGCCCACGACCTTGCCGAGCCGGATCACCGTGATCTTGTCGGCGACCGCCCGCACCTCGCGCAGCTTGTGGGTGATGAAGACGATGGCCTTCCCGGCCTCCTTGAGCTCACGCATGATCTGCATCAGCTCGTCGGTCTCCTGCGGCGTCAGCACGGCGGTGGGCTCGTCGAGCACCAGCACCTGGGCGTCGCGCGACAGGGCCTTGATGATCTCGACGCGCTGTTGGACGCCGACGGGGAGGTCCTCGACGAGCGCGTCGGGGTTCACGTCGAACCCGAACTGGTCGGAGATCTCCTTGACCCGGCGGCGGGCCGCGTCGAGGTCGAGGGAGCCCGCGAAGCCGGTCGACTCGTTGCCGAGCATGACGTTCTCGGCGACGGTGAAGACCGGGATCAGCATGAAGTGCTGGTGGACCATGCCGATGCCGGCGGCGATCGCGTCGCCGGGACCCGAGAAGTGCTGGACGGCGCCGTCGAGCTCGATCTCACCCTCGTCGGCCTGGTAGAGGCCGTAGAGGACGTTCATCAGCGTGGACTTGCCCGCGCCGTTCTCGCCGAGGAGGGCGTGGATCTCGCCGGGTTCGACGGTGAGGGAGATGGCGTCGTTGGCGACCAGCGTGCCGAACCGCTTCGTGATGCCGCGGAGGACGAGCTTCATGGGACGGGATCCTAGTGGCGTGGGGGCGTAGGAGTGCGAGAAGGGGAAGGTCGGCGTGAGCCGACCTTCCCCTCTCGGTGGGACTGTTCGTACTACCGGGTCAGAGCCGGGATCAGGACGGGTTCAGGTAGGAGTTCACCGGGATGGAGCCGTCGATGATCCCCTTCTTAATGTCGTCCAGCTTGCCCTGCAGGCCCGGGTCGACCTTGCTGTCGAAGTTGTGGAACGGCGCGATGCCGACGCCGTCGTTCTCGAGCGTGCCGACGTACGGGCTGAAGTCGAAGTTGTCGGGGTCCTTCTGCGCGGACATGATCGCCTCGTAGGTCGAGACCTTCATGTTCTTCATGATCGACGTCAGCACGACGTCCTGCGTGGTCGGGTCGGTCTCGAACAGGTCGGCGTCGACGCCGATCATCGCGATGTCCTTGCCGGAGTCGCCGATGGCGGTGACGGCGCCCTGGTAGATCGGGCCACCGACCGGCAGGATCACGTCGGCGTCCTGGTCGATGATCTGCTTGGCGGTGTTCGTCGCCTTCTCGTTGGCCTCGAAGCCACCGGTGAAGGAGCCGTTCTTGCCGTCCCAGCCGACGACCTTGACGTCCTTGCCGTTCTCCTGGCTGTAGTAGTCGGCGCCCTGCTTGAAGCCGTCCATGAAGATGGTGACGGTCGGGTACGGCTGGCCGCCGTAGGTGCCGACGACGCCGGTCTTGCTGTAGTCAGCCGCGGCGTAGCCCGCGAGGAACGCGGCCTGTGCGGTGTCGTAGAGCAGCGGCTTGATGTTCGGCTCGTCGGCCTTGCCGTCGAACGTCTGGCCGTCGTCGCCACCGTCGGCGGCGTCGTCGATGAGGACGAACTTGATGTCCGGGTTGGCCTTGGCGGCGTCCTTGGTCGCGGCCGCGAGGTTGAAGCCGACGGTCACGATGACGTCGCAGTTCTGGGAGACCAGGTTGTCGATGTTCGGCGCGTAGTCCGCGTCGCTGTTGGACTCGACGGCCTTGAAGTCGGTGCCGAGCTCGTCCGCGGCCTGCTTCACGCCCTCGTAGCTCAGCTGGTTGAACGACTTGTCGTCGAAGCCGCCCGCATCGGAGACGATGCAGGGCAGGAAGTCCGACGCCGCGCTGGTGCTGCCGCCGTCGCTGCCGCCACTGGACTCGTCCGGTGCGCTGCCACATGCCGCCAGCATGGTCGCGGCCACCAGGGCGGCAACGCCGCCGCCTGCGGCCTTCCTCAACTTGTTCACTATTGCCTCCAGAATCTTCGCCCGTCGGATACGGCGCGACAGTCGGTCACCGTACCGTCCATCGTCGTGTCAGCCAGCCGTTACGCGGGAAAGATTGTGTAACGGTTAGGGTGGGCTCGTGGGGGCTACCGAGGCCGATTGGGCCGAGCTGCGTGCGGTCGCCGACGAGGCGGCCACGCACGCCTACGCGCCGTACTCGAAGTATCGCGTCGGCGCCGCCGCGCGGGTCTCGGACGGGCGGGTCGTCGCCGGCTGCAACGTCGAGAACGCGGCGTACGGCGTGACCCTGTGCGCCGAGTGCGGGCTGGTCAGCGACCTGCACCTGGGCGGTGGCGGACGGCTGACCCACTTCGTCTGCGTGAACGGCGACGGCGACGTGATCATGCCCTGCGGCCGCTGCCGGCAGCTGCTCTTCGAGAACGGCGGGCCGGAGCTCCTGGTCTGGACCGTGTCCGGTATCAGGACGATGGCCGAGGTGCTCCCGGATGCCTTCGGGCCAGAGGACCTCGCCTAGGGTTCCGGGCATGCCGACCCGACACGACGCCGTCGAGGTGATCCTCGCCAAGAGGGACCGCCACGAGCTCACCGACAGCCAGATCGACTGGGTGATCGACGCCTACACCCGCGGCGACGTCGCCGACGAGCAGATGGCGGCGCTGGCGATGGCGGTCCTGCTCAACGGCATGAACCGTCGCGAGATCTCCCGCTGGACCGGCGCGATGATCGCGTCGGGGGAGCGGATGGACTTCTCCAGCCTCTCGCGCCCGACCGCCGACAAGCACTCCACCGGGGGCGTCGGCGACAAGATCACGCTGCCGCTGGCCCCGCTGGTGGCCGCGTGCGGCGTCGCCGTCCCCCAGCTCTCGGGGCGCGGCCTGGGCCACACCGGAGGCACGCTCGACAAGCTGGAGTCGATCCCGGGCTGGCGGGCCGCGCTGTCGAACGAGGAGATGCTGGCCCAGCTGGAGTCGGTCGGCGCGGTGATCTGCGCGGCCGGCGACGGCCTGGCCCCGGCGGACAAGAAGCTCTACGCCCTGCGCGACGTCACCGGCACCGTCGAGGCGATCCCGCTGATCGCCTCCTCGATCATGTCCAAGAAGATCGCGGAAGGCACCGGCGCGCTCGTCCTGGACGTGAAGGTCGGCACCGGCGCGTTCATGAAGTCGCTCGACTCCGCGCGCGAGCTGGCCGAGACGATGGTGGCGCTCGGCCAGGATGCCGGGGTGCACACGGTCGCGCTGCTGACCGACATGTCGACGCCCCTCGGGCTGACCGCCGGCAACGCGGTCGAGGTGCAGGAGTCGGTCGACGTGCTGGCCGGCGGCGGACCCGCCGACGTGGTCGAGCTGACGCTGGCACTGGCGCGCGAGATGCTCGCCGGCGCCGGGCGTACCGACGTCGACCCGGCCGAGGTGCTGGCCTCGGGCCGGGCCATGGACGCCTGGAAGGCGATGATCCGGGCGCAGGACGGCGACCCCGACGCCGCGCTCCCGCAGGCGCGCGAGTCCCACGTCGTGACCGCGCCCTCGTCCGGCGTGCTCACCCGCCTGGACGCGATGGCAGTCGGCCTGGCCGCGTGGCGCCTCGGTGCCGGCCGGGCCCGCAAGGAGGACCCGGTGCAGGCGGGCGCCGGCGTCGTCTGGCACGCCCGTCCGGGCGACCCGGTGACCGCGGGACAGCCGTTGTTCACGCTGCTCACCGACGAGGCCGAGCGCTTCGACCGGGCGCTCGCGTCGCTCGAGGGCGGCTACGACGTCGCGCCCGAGGGCACGCCGTTCACGCCCGGTCCGATCGTCATCGACCGGGTGAGCTGACGCCGAGTCGGCGCAGTCTCAGCTGAGACTGCGCCGACTCGGCGTCAGACCAGCAGCAGGACCACGGTCTCGGCGACGCAGGCCGGCTTGGCCTCGCCGTCGATCTCGATGGTGTGGCGCAGGGTGACCTGCTTGCCCGAGGGGAGGTCCGCCACGTCACCGACGGTGACGGTGGAGCGGATCCGCTGGCCGACCTTGACCGGGTGGGGGAAGCGCACCTTGTTGGCGCCGTAGTTGAGCTTGGCGCCGGGGGTGTCGAACCCGAAGACCTGGCTGCCGAGGAACGGGATCAGCGACAACGTCAGGTAGCCGTGCGCGATGGTGCCGCCGAACGGCCCGTCCTTCGCGCGCTCCACGTCCACGTGGATCCACTGGTGGTCCCCGGTGGCCTCGGCGAACAGGTCCACCCGGTCCTGGTCGATGGTGAGCCAGTCGGAGGTCCCGAGCTCGTCGCCGCTCGCGGCAGCGACCTCGTCGAGGGACGTGAAGACGCGCATGCCCGAGAAAATAGCGAACTCTGGAAGGATCGCGGGCATGACCCCGTCCCTCGAACAGATCCGCCGGGCACCGAAGGTCCTGCTGCACGACCACCTCGACGGCGGACTGCGTCCCCAGACGATCATCGACCTGGCCGCCGAGGTCGGCCACGCGCTGCCCGCCGTCGAGGGGCCGATGACCGCGGAGTCGCTGGGACAGTGGTTCGCTGAGGCGAGCGACTCCGGCTCGCTGGAGCGCTACCTCGAGACCTTCGACCACACGGTCGCGGTCATGCAGACCGCTCCGGCGCTGGCCCGGGTCGCCCGGGAGTGCGTGGAGGACCTCGCGGCCGACGGGGTCGTGTACGCCGAGGTGCGGTACGCCCCCGAGCAGCACGTCGGCCAAGGGCTGACCCTCGACGAGGTGGTCGCGGCCGTGCAGGAGGGCTTCGACCAGGGCGTCGCCGCGGCGGGCGGCCGGATCGTCGTACGCCAGCTGCTGACCGCGATGCGCCACCAGGCCCGCTCGATGGAGATCGCGGAGCTCGCGATCGCGTGGCGGGACCGCGGCGTGGCGGGCTTCGACATCGCGGGCGCCGAGGCGGGCTACCCGCCGACCCGGCACCTCGACGCGTTCGAGTACCTCCAGCGCGAGAACGCGCACTTCACGATCCACGCGGGCGAGGGCTTCGGCCTCCCGTCGATCTGGCAGGCGATCCAGTGGTGCGGGGCGGACCGGCTGGGCCACGGCGTGCGCATCATCGACGACATCACCGTGCACGACGACGGCAGCGTGGAGCTCGGCCTGCTGGCGGCGTACGTCCGGGACAAGCGGATCCCGCTGGAGATGTGCCCGTGGTCGAACGTGCAGACGGGTGCCGCGCCGTCGATCGCCGAGCACCCGATCGGGCTGCTGAAGAAGCTCCGCTTCCGGGTCACGGTCAACACCGACAACCGCCTGATGAGCCGCACCTCGATGAGCCACGAG
Organism: Nocardioides sp. URHA0032; assembly: GCF_000620645.1. GTDB lineage: Bacteria > Actinomycetota > Actinomycetes > Propionibacteriales > Nocardioidaceae > Nocardioides. Next base: position 146,752 of record NZ_JIAV01000001.1, read on the forward strand.
ATGGCGTCGCTGGTGGAGGCCTTCGGCTACGGCATCGACGACCTGCGCTGGTTCACGATCAATGCCATGAAGTCGGCGTTCCTGCCGTTCGACGAACGGCTCGCGATCATCGAGGACATCGTCAAGCCGGAGTACGCCGCGCTGGCGGCCGAAGGCGGGCCCGAGGCCGGGACGTGAAGATCCACTACGTCCCCACGGTGCTGCTGCTCGGGTCGGCGGTCCTCGTCATCGTGGTGGCGGGCGTGCTGCTGCTCAAGGGCCGGTCGGTCCGGCGCACCGCCGCGACGTTCCGTGGGCGGGCGGTCACGGCCACGGCCACGGTGACCGCGCTCGAGGCCAAGGACCTCAGCTTCGGTGCTGAGCCGGACACCCGGTACTTCCCGAGGGTGAGCTTCACGCCCGACGGCGCCTCGGAGCCGGTGGAGGTGCTGACGCTGACCGACGTCCCCGCGCCGCCGCCCCGCGTCGGCGCGGAGATCGAGGTGGCGTACGACCCGCAGCGGCCGGACCGGGTCGACGTCGCGGCGACCGGGGGCCACGTCGAGGGGGCGGGCCGGACCTGGTTCGTGCTCAGCTCCCGCGTGGCGCTGGTCGGCCTCGGCATCGCCGCTGCCTGGCTGGTGCTGGTCCTCGTCGTCTGGACGAGCTAGGCGATCCGGTGCCGGGCGCGGGCGAGTCGCTGTTCTGGATCGCCCTGTGTGCCGTGCTCGCTCCGCTGCTCGTCGGCCTGGTGCTGCGGAACAAGGTGCCGGAGGTGGTGCTGCTCCTCATGCTCGGCGTCCTGATCGGCCCGAACGTGCTCGAGCTCGCCGTCGCAGGCGAGGGCGTCACGATGCTGCGCGAGCTGGGGCTCGGCATGCTGTTCCTGCTCGCGGGCTACGAGGTCGAGCCGGCCGAGCTCGTCGGCCGCGGCGGGCGCCGCGCGCTCGTCACGTGGGTCGCCTGCCTGCTCGTCGCGCTCGGCATCGTGCTGCTGCTCGACCGCACCGGCCAGATCGACGGTGAGATCGCGGTCGCGATCGCGCTGACCTCCACCTCGCTGGGCACCCTCCTGCCGATCCTCAAGGACACCCGCCTGCTGGGCACCGGGTTCGGACGCGTCGTCATGAACCACGGTGCGTACGGCGAGCTCGGGCCGATCCTCGCCATGGCGGTGCTGCTCGGCGCCCGCGGCCCGCTGGAGTCCCTTCTCGTGCTGGCCGGATTCGGCCTGCTGGCCCTCGTCCTGCACCGGTTCTCCGCGCGGTTCAGCCCGGAGGGCTCGGTCCTGGCGGTGATCCGTCGTGGCGCCGAGACGTCCGGTCAGACGCAGGTGCGGCTCGTCGTGCTGCTGCTGGTGACGCTGACGGTGGCCGCCGCGGCGTTCGACCTCGACGCCGTTCTCGGTGCGTTCGCCGCGGGATTCGTGCTGCGCCAGCTGGTTCCGGAGGGCCACGAGAGCCTGGAGCACAAGCTCGAGGGGCTGGCGTTCGGTCTCCTCATCCCGGTCTTCTTCATCACCTCCGGCATGGCGATCGACCCGCACGCCGTCGTCGAGGAGCCGGTCGCGCTGGTGGCCTTCGTGGCGCTGATCCTGCTGGTCCGCGGCGGTCTGGTCTTCCTCGCCATCGTCACCGAGGGTGGCCTCGGCCCGCGCCCTCACCGTGCTGGTGTGCCCGCTGCTGGGCCAGCGGCTGCTGTCGCCCGGTCACCCGGATCGGGTGAGCCTCCGGACGAGACCACCTGTCTAGGGTCGCCGCGTGGACAGCTTCTGGGACTTCTTCTGGTTCATCATCTCCTTCTTCCTGCTCATGGCGTACCTCATGGTGCTGTTCCAGATCCTCACGGATCTGTTCCGCGACAAGGGCGTCAGCGGCGGGATGAAGGCGGTCTGGGTCTTCTGCCTGATCTTCTTCCCGATCGTCACCTCGCTGGTGTACCTGATCGTCCGCGGGCAGGGCATGGCCGAGCGCAACGCCGCGGTGATGCGCGCCGCGCAAGCGGACACCGAGGCCTACATCAAGACCGTGGCCGCCGAGACGGGTGGCGGCGGGGGTTCTGCCGCCGACCAGATCGCGCAGGCCAAGGGACTCCTCGACTCCGGGGCGATCAACCAGGCGGAGTACGACCAGCTCAAGGCGAAGGCGCTCAGCTAGTCCTCCGAGTCGTCGTGGGAATCGCCCGGGGTGACGGCGTCGACGACGCGCCCAGCGACGTCCGCCACCCGGTCGCGAACCTCGGAGACGCCGTCCGCCACCTGTTCTGCGGCCCCCTCGACTGAGTCCTCGACCGTGTCGATCACGCCCTCGACGGCGTCGCCGACAGCGCCGACACTGCCGGACAGCTTGTCCTCGACGACGTTCGCGGCCACGTCCCTTGTGAGTCGCTCGGCGCCTTCGGAGAGCGCGTCCGGCAAGGTCGCCCCTCCCTGGTCCCACAGGTCGAGCCGGTTGGTGGCTTCGGCGAACCGCAGGTACGTGTCAGCGCTGGCCACGATCACTCGCGCGTCGATCGTCAAGAGCTCGATGCCCACGACCGATACGCGCGCGTAGGCGTCGATGACGATCCCGCGGTCGAGGATGATGTCGACGACGTCCGCCAGTCCGCTCGGCGCGGGCCGGCTCAGGTATCCGCCGCTGGTCTCAGGCATGGCCCTCCCGCCGTGCCGTCCGAGTGGCCGGGAGGCCACCCCTCGAGGTCGGGCGGTACCCGGCCGATGCGCATCCAGTCGCCAAGGACGAGGATTTCACGTTCGTCGTCCTTCCGCCGAAGCTGCTGGGCGAAGGTGCGGTCGACTTCCGGCCCCGGTCATGAACTGTCGAGACGTCGCTACTCTCGGCGGGTGGATGGGTTGGACTCTGTCTCGACGTGGCGTCAGCCGATGCCGCCGGCCGCCTCCTCGTCTCGGTCCACCCTGGTGACGCGGATGGCAGCGGAGATCCTGGCGCGTTCAGATCGACGGATCCGGGTCGCCGTCGACGGCCGGACCGCGGCCGGCAAGACCTCCTTCGGACACGAGCTCGCGGCGGCTGTCCGCGGGTTCGACCGACCGACCTTGCGGGCCTCCCTCGACGATTTCAAGCACGCGTGGCCGCACGCTGACGAGCACGGATACGACCGGCTCTCAGGCGAGGGCTACTACCGCAACGCCCACGACCACGACTCGGTGCGACGACTCCTGCTCGATCCCGCCGGACCGACCGGATCGGGCCAGGTCGTCCTGTGCGCGCATGACCCCCTGACCGGCATCGACCACCGCGACGTCGTCGTCGAGGCCCGTCCCGACGCGGTCCTGATCGTGGACACGGTCTTCGCGTTCCGCCCCGAGTGGGACGACCTGTGGGACTACAGGATCTGGCTCGAGGTCGCTGCGGCCGAGTCGCTGGCACGCGGCGTCGCCCGCGATGGTTCCAGGGACGGCGCGGACGAGGCGGCTCGGGTGCACCAGGACCGGTACGCGGTTGCCGAGGCCCTCTACATCGCCGAGGTGGACCCCGTCTCCCGCGCCGACGTCGTCATCGACAACCACGACTGGGCGGCCCCGCGCGTCGTTGGGTGACCGGCGGCGTGAGGTCGGCGCCTAGGGTGTCCGGATGGGAGCCGAGAACGACGACGTCCATCGCGAGGAGTTCGTCCACCTCGTCGATCTCTCGCATGACCGGGTCCTGATCGGGTGGGGAGCCTTCTGGTTCCGCCACGACCAGACGGCCGACCGGTGGAACATCCTCGATGACTCCGAGCTGCAGGGCGCCGTGGGCCGGCGTACCTCGATCGGGCATGGCGCGGAGCCGTTCGGTGACGCCCGCGTCGAGGTCCTGGACTCCGGTGGCGAGGTCGTCGCCGAGGTGGGCACCGAGGATCGGACCTGGGTCTGGGTCGAGGGCCTGGAGCCGGACACGGAGTACCGCTACCGGATCCACGTCGACGGCCGCGAGTGGGCGTCGGGCGTGCGCTGGGACTGGGAGCCCACCGCGTCAGGCGGGTACGACCTCGGGCCCGGCAGGGCCTACGACCTCCGGTTCCGCACCTTCCCGGCCCCGGACACCGCGACCCCGGTCGTGCGGTTCGTCGCCGTGGGCGACTACGGCGTCGGGATCAGGTCGGACAGTGAGTCCAGCCGCCGGCAGCGCCGGATCGCGGAGGTGCTCGACGAGCTCGTGCGGCACCACGACGTCCGGTTCGTGCTGTCGTTGGGCGACAACATCTACCAGGGCGAGCTGGGTCAGGTGGACGACGAGAGCGGCGGGGAGGACGACGACTGGTACTCCAGCTTCTTCCAGCCGTATCGCTACGTCATCGCCCGGGTCCCGGTGTTCCCCGCCATCGGCAACCACGACACCACCGACACCGAGGGCAGCGACGACCGGGCGCAGATGGAGGACAACTTCCACGTCCGCGAGCGGTTCCGCGCTCAGCAGGACCGCGCCTCGGTCGGCCCGGGGCTGTTCTACCGCTTCGGCTACGGCCAGGACCTCGAGCTGATCTGCATCGACACCTCCCAGGACAGCGCAGATCCCGAGTACCACCGCTTCTTCGAGGTGCCGGACCACCAGCGATGGCTGGCGGACGCGCTGGCCGTGGCCGATCCCGGCTGGCGGATCCCCTTCTCCCACCACCCGCTGCTCTGCGCCGGACCGGAGCACGGGAACGACCAGGAGATGCTGGAGACCCTGCTGCCGCTCTTCGAGCGGGGCGGCGTGCGGCTCGTGCTCGCCGGCCACGAGCACAACTTCCAGGTCTCGGAGCTGGACGGCCGCACGTACGTCGTCTCCGGGGCGGGAGGCCAGCTTCGGGAGGAGGTCCCCACCGGGTTCGACGACGCCCACACCACCGCCTGGGCGGCTCAGGCGCACCTCCTGATGGTCGAGATCGACGGTGACGAAGCCCGCCTCGCACCCATCTCGGGTCTGCTGCCCGACGGGTCGCTGCACCTGATGACGGCGCTCACGAAGGACAACGAGGTCGTGCGCCCGCCGTTCCTCGTGCGCCGGCCATGACGGGAGGCACCGGGCAACCGGCGGGCTCGGTCTGCTGGGCGACCGCACATCGGAAGGACGCGTGCTGCCCCGCAAGGCGCGTACCGGTTCGGTGTGGGCTTGTCATGCCCGAATTCGATGATTCGGCCGCCTTCACGACCGCGCTAGGTTCCATGTTTAGCCGGGAGCGGACGCACGCCACATGTGCGGGGGCCGCTCGCCGGGACGTGGCAGGAGACGGGCCATGCACCACGATCACCGAGCTCAACCACCGCCCTCGGACGTGGGGCTCCGCCGTGGAGTCACGAGAGCCGGCGCCTAGCGCCTGCTAGTGCTGTGCACACGTCCCGCCCGGCGTTCCTTGCCGGCGGGGACGTCTCGTTCGCTGCCCGGGTGACCGGGTCTCGGACGCATCGTGCGTTCGCGCGCCCGCGTGCGGACGTATTCGGGGTCCACACCCCCTCGCGGCGGCTGTGCGGCCGATCGGACGGAGACCTACCTTGAGACACGCACGCACTACTCGTGGATGGCGGCCCTGGCTCGCCGTCTTCGCACTAGCAACGGCGACCAGCGCCATGGTCGTCACCCCCACCGCCGGGGCGCACGCGGCCGGCGGCTCCGGGCCGCCGCAGTGGCCGATGTTCGGGCAGAATCTCAACAACACGGCGAACGCGCCCGCCACCAAGATCGGCACCGGCAACGTGGGCGCCCTCAAACCGAAGTGGGCCTTCACAACGGGCGGTGACATCTCGGCACGCGCCGCGGTCGTCGACGGCGTCGCCTACTTCCCCGACTGGTCCGGCCACCTCTACGCGATCAAGTCGAGCTCCGGGAAGCTCGTGTGGTCGAAGACCATCCTGGCCGATTACCTGTCCGACGCGTTCTCGCCGGCACCGGCCAAGGTCGTCTCGCGCACGAGCCCGGCTCTCGACACAGCCACGAACACGCTCTACGTCGGTACGCAGAAGGGCGCCTATCTGCTCGCGATCAACGCGACCACCGGCGCGCTGAAGTGGCGGACGCAGCTCGACTCGCACCCGCTCGCCATCGACACCGCCTCCCCGGCCGTGTTCAACGGCGTCGTCTACGTAGGCGTGGCATCTCTCGAAGAGGGGGCAGCCGTCGACTCGACCTATCCCTGCTGCTCCTTCCGCGGCAGCGTGATGGCGGTGAACGCCACGACCGGTGCGGTGCTGTGGAAGACCTACACCGTGCCCACCGGTTACAACGGCGGTGCCGTGTGGGGCAGCACGATCGTTCCCGACCCGGCGCGGGGCTTCGTCTACGCCACGACCGGCAACAACTACTTCACCCCGACCGACCCGGACTACACATCCTGCATCGACGCAGGTCGGACGCAGGAGCAGTGCAACTCGCCCGATGACCACGTCGACTCCGTCATGGCGTTGCGGATCGCCGACGGCACGATCGCGTGGAGCGACCGGTTCGCGACCTCCGACGACTGGACCGTCGCGTGCTTCTTCAGCGGAACGAACTGCCCGGTGAACTCTGGGCCCGACTTCGACTTCGGCTCCGGGGTGCAGCTGTTCACCGCCCAGACCGCGACCGGCCCGAAAACGCTGATCGGAGCCGGCCAGAAGAGCGGCGTGTACACCGCCATCGACCCGAGCACCGGAACGGTCGTCTGGGCCACCCAGGTCGGTCCCGGCTCCTCCCTCGGTGGGATGGAGTGGGGCTCGGCCACTGACGGCAAGCGGATCTACGTCCAGATCGCCAACTTCTACGGGATCCCGGACCAGGTCGGCAATGGCACCACGACCCAAGGTGGGGAGTGGGCGGCCCTCGACGCGGCCACCGGCAGAATCATCTGGAAGGTCGCCGACCCGAACGGCGCCGTCGACCTCGGCCCGATGACCGTGGCCAACGGCGTGGTGTACGCGGCGTCGATGGCTGGCGGAGCGACGAACAAGACGATGTTCGGCCTCGACGCTGCAACCGGCAAGACCCTCTGGAGCTACGCCGCAGGGTCTTCGGTCAACGCCGGAGCATCCATCGCCAACGACACCGTGTTCTGGGGCTCGGGATACTCGAACCTGGGGATTCCCGGCTTCACCGGCAACAACAAGCTGTACGCCTTCAGCATCGGCGGACAGTAGGAGTCGACGTTCGGCCGGGCGCGCTCGGGCGCCCCGGCCGGCGTCGACCCACCGCCCACGACCGACCCAGACCAACGGCCGGCCGAGATCGACCTAGCCCAACCCCGCCCGCGTCCCGACGAGGTCGCTGTCTCGCGTCGCCGCCAGGACGATGCCCCGCCGGTCCCACGCGGGTCCTCCTGGCGCCTCTTGAGAAGCCAGACAATCCCGGAGGTCCACGAGACCACCACGCCGCCCACCGCGATGCCGAACCCGAGAAACGCTCCCAGGACGAAGACCGCCGGGACGGCTGGGCTCGTGGGGTAGCTGGCCGCCCTGATCAGGGACGGAGGTTGAGGTGGAGGTGGCCGTAGCCGGCGAACCCTCGGGGGTGGCCGATCTGCGCGTACCACCGCAGGTAGGTCCACTCGACCTGCACATGTCGGACGCTGTGAGCCGCGACCCCAACGGTGCGCTGGGCGCCCGCGATCTCGGGGTCGTCGATCCGGACACGGACGCTGTCGCCGTTCCGGTTAGCGATCCGCAGGTCGCCGCCGTGGGCTGTGACCCCCACCGGCCTGGCGCGGCGCAGGTGGACGGTGACGGTGCCGGGGGCGAGGCGCGCAACGTTGCAGGCGTAGTAGGTGATGCTGAAGGTCCCGTTGCTGTCCTGATCCGTCGAGACCTGGAAGCCGGTGTTCGACAGCTGGGTGAAGGCGGAGACAGCGCGGCCGCTCGAGTCGATGCGGCAGACATCGAGGTGCTGCCCCTGTGGGTCGAAGTCGTTCGCGAGGACATGCACCCGGGCCTGGGCGCCGGCCCACCAACTCACCCCGTCGAACTGGGTGACCGGTGGCGCGACCGTGGTCGGGTCGATCCCATCGCCAGTACGGCGTGCCCCCGGCGCCGCGTTCGAGCGGCGCGGTAGGGCCGCCCTGCCGTCAGCCCGCGTGTTGTCCAGCGCGTCGGCCAGCGGGTCAGCCAGCGCCCCAGCCAGCGCGGAGTGGACGCGGACGCGACCGACCGCCCTGGTGGGGCGGGGGTTGCCGGATGGTTTCAGGCCGCGCACGGTGCCGTAGCCGGTGTAGACCCCGACCTCGCCTTCGGCGAAGCCGGCCGCCCAGTCAACCCGGGAGGTGCCTGCCCGGACCAGCCGCGAGCCACCTGAGGCGATCCGCACGATGCCGAGGAAATCGTCGGCGCTCGGCGGCCCCCACAAGAAGAAGACGCGGTGCTGGTCCGGGTTCGTCACCCGCAGCAGGCGCGGGCGTCGCGGTACCTTCTCGACCGTCGTCACGCCCACGGGCTGCACGTCCAGCGTCAGCGTGGCCGGGACGAGGTAGGAGCGATCGCAGACCTGGTAGTCGTAGGTGTAGACACCGGTCGCGCTCGGATCGAGGCTGACCTCGACCCGGCCGTTGCGCTCGCCGTCCTCGGGCTCGACGTCTAGGCGCCAGTCGGGCTGCGCCTCACCGAACCGGCAGACCTGCAGCTTCTCGCCATCTGGGTCGGAGTCGTTCGCGAGAAGCTTGACCACGGCCCCGGAGGTGCCGGCCCACAGCGTCACGGTCTCGCCTTGGGTCACCGGCACCTGGTCGACCTGATCGGCCGAAGCCGAGGACACTCCGAGCGCGACCCAGCCCACGGTTGCCAGGGCGAGGACGGCGCGGAGAGGACGGCGGCGGTGCATGCGGCACACCGTAGGCGACGGCATCGTCGCTCGGACCGATTCCGGGCAACACACGATCGCCGGCCTTGGACGCACCGAGACCAACTCGACGGCGACCACGTCGAGGGCAAGACGTGGGTCCATGCCGTGGCATCAGCGCTCAGCGCCTTGGAACTCGTCTCGACAGCGTCCGGATCTGGCCGCATTCCACGCGGGTCGCGGCGCTGGGGTTTGTCAGGCAGGACCGCGCCCATCGGCCGGTCTGTGGTGGAGGGTTGTCGGACCGGTCGGTCTACGTCCGTCGGTGGTAGCGGGTGTGGTGCTGGGGGCAGAGCAGCCTGCCGTGATCTACATCGGTGGGTCCGCCTCGGCTGAACGGCGGCTCGTGATGGGTGTGGCACATCTCCGGCGGCCAATCGCAGCCGGGCTCGGTGCAGCCCTTGTCCCGGAGGGCGATCGCGATCCGCTGGGCCTTGGTGTGGAACCGGCGGGCGCGGCCGAGGTCGAGCACCGCGGAGCTGCCGCTCAGCACGGCGGGGATGATCCCCGCCTCGCAGGCCAGCCGGCGGGCCACCCCGGGCGAGATCCTCTCCCCGGTGTCCAGCAGCGCCGCCTGCTCGAGCTTCCCGAGCAGGCTGTCCAGCGTCATCGTGACCACCACGGTCGCGGACACCCCGCCGGTCTGGGGGAGCCGGTGGGCGGGGTAGCGCTCGATCAGCTCGCAGAACGCCCGCCCCAGCCGTTCCCGGCCCGGCCGGGGCACGGGCACCGGCGCCGGGGGCGGCGGGGCCGTCGGTGGCGGTGCGGTGCTTGGGCGCGGCGATCGCGAGCAGCATCTTCTTCAGCGCCGCACCGTGGAAGGACGGCACCGTGAACCGGCCGTGGCACTTGCCGTGCCCGTCATCGACCATCGTGAACGTGGTGGCCAGCAGCGCGTCGGCCTCCTCGCGGGCGAGCTGCTTCGCTTCGTAGGTGTCGGCCAGGTCGGGGGCGACCACGTCCATCAGCCGCTTGCCCAGGATCCGCAGGGTCGGGGCGGTGTGCTCGCGTCCGGCGGCCACCAGGTGCCGCTCCGCCTTCTCCACCAAGGCCGGGTCGAGGTCGCCGGGGAGCTGGTCCAGCGCGGTGACGATCACCCGGGCCTGCTCGACCACCAGGTCACCGGCCGCCAGCGCGTCCCGGACATGGCCGCGGGTCACCAGCGCCTGGCCGAGCTTCACCTGGCCGAGCACTACGGGCTTGGTCTGCCGGGTCCGGTGCGCCCACGCGTCCACGGTCTCGTCGTCGGCGTGCTCGGCCACCCGGGCCTCGAGCTCGGCGACCTTCGCCTTGAGCTTGCTGATCTCCACGAGCGTCGCGGTGGTCTCCGCGGCGTCCATGGACCACACCGAGGCGTCCGCGACCGCATCGATCTCGGTGTGGGCGTGGGCGACGGCCACCGAGACCCGGTGCCTGGGTGTGGCCATCGCTGTCATGGTGCTACTCAAGCACCGAGCACCGACACCGAGAGGCCCAGAACCCCTTGTTCCACGGGGTTCTGGGTAACGAACAGGTCACGATTCCGAGCCGCTTTCCACAGGCCCAGGGATACGGCGGGCCCGCAAGCCGGGGATCGGCGCCGACCACCCGCCCACCGTTCCGTTTGCTGCCTTTCGGTCGCCACCACCCACTGCCGGGAGGTCGCGGACATCACCCCGCCACCGCCCGGTCGCCACCACTCACGAACCGGCCCAGCGCGTGCAGCTAGTCCGGCAGGACCGCCCACCAGGCCCGGTCCCACCCGGCCAGGCCGATGCGGGACCGGCGGAACTCCTCGCGACCGACGTCCATCAGTCGTCCGGCGGCGGGTTCGAAGAACCGCAGCCGGCTGCCCTCCTCACCGAGCGCGAGCACGACGTGGCGCGGCAGCCAGCGGCTGCCGACGTACACCGGCACCGGCCGGAGGTCCCGGGTGGCTGCGACGATCGCGTCGTACCCGGCCGCGGGGGAGGTCCGGATCCAGCGCACGTCGCGGTCACCCAGCTGGCGCGCGACAGCCCACGGCGGCGTGCCGAGCGCACGCGGCCAGGGCAGCTGGAGCCGGCCGTCGTTGACCAGCCCGGTGACGTGCTGGTGCATCATCAGCACCTCCGCGCGGAACCGGTCCGGGACCGACGGCGCGGAGCCGACGTACTCGCCGTACGCGTGGTCAGTGATCATCCGGGCCACGACCAGGCAGGTCGCACCGCAGCTCACCCGGTCCGGCTGGGCCAGCCGCTCCCGGAAGACCCGCTCGGGCCAGTCCTCGGTCACGCCTGCGACCCCTGGCCGAGGAGGGCGCGGATCGCGGCGAACGCCTGGTCCGAACTGACCGGCAGGCAGCCGCGCTCGACGGCGTGCGCCACGACGCGCTGCTGGTCGCGCATCAGGGCCAGGCCGCGCCGGACCAGCACCAGGGGCGGCTTGCGGTGCTCGCGCAGGTCGCGGGTGAGTCGCCGCCAGAACGTCACCATCGGGTGCTGCCGCACGCAGTACGCCGCCGCGAGCAGGCCCGCCTCCCGGCAGTGCGACACCACCTCCTGGGCGAAGATGCCCTCGGCCACGAAGAGGTCGTGCCCGCCGAGGTCCAGCGTCTGCCAGCCGCACCGGCCGTTCTGCGCGATCTCGTAGACCGGCACCTCGGCCCGCCCGGTCCGGCACAGCTCGTCGAGCGCGGCCATCGCGTCCTCGAGCAGCCACGACTCGGGATCGTCCCAGTCGACGATGCCGGCGTTCGCGCCCTCGGTGATGAGGGGGAGCGTGGGGTCACCGGCGCTCTTGTAGAAGTCGTCGAGCCGCAGCACCGGCAGGCCGATGCGCTCGGCGAGGCGGGACTTGCCAGCCCCCGAAGGGCCGGCCAGGACGATCACACGTGCGCGCACCGGCGGGTCAGACGCCGATGGGGTGCCAGACCGTCTTGGTCTCGAGGAAGGCCGTCATCGGGTCGAGCCCGGGCGCGGCAGCCCAGTCCGGCTCGGCGGCCGGCGCGCGGCGTACCCGCTTCAGGTTGTCGGCCGCGGCGACCTCGAGCTCGGTCGCGAGTGACGCGTCGCCGGCGATGCCGGTGAGGTCGATCGCGTTCACGTCCATGTGCGCCGCCAGCCACGGTCCGATCGTCGCTGCCGAGCCGGTCAGGATGTTGACCACGCCGCCCGGGACGTCGGACGTCGCGAGCACCTCGGCGAACGTCACCGCCGGCAACGGCCGCTCGTACGACGAGACCACGACGGCCGTGTTGCCCGTCACGACCACGGGCGCGACGGCGCTGACCAGGCCGAGCAGGCTCGACTGCTGCGGCGCGAGCACCGCGACGACGCCGGTCGGCTCCGGGGTGGACAGGTTGAAGAACGGACCTGCCACCGGGTTCGCGTTGCCGACCACCTGGGTGATCTTGTCCGCCCAGCCGGCGTACCAGACCAGCCGGTCGATGGCCTCGTCGAGCGCCTTGTCCGCCCTGGCGGCGGAGAGGCCCTCGGACTGGGTGATCGCCTGCACGAACTGCGGACGGCGGTCCTCCATGACCTCGGCGACCCGGTAGAGGATCTGCGCCCGGTTGTACGCGGAGCGTGTCGACCAGCCGCCGAACGCCTTGCGGGCGGCGACGACGGCGTCGCGCGCGTCCTTGCGGGACGCGAGGGCGGCGTTCGCCACGAACTTCCCCTTGCTGTCGGTCACCTCGTAGGAGTGGCCGGACTCGGACCGGGGGAACGCGCCCCCGATGTAGAGCTTGTAGGTCTTCCGGACGTCGATGCGGGCGCTCATCGCAGGTAGGCCTCCAGACCGTGCCGGCCGCCCTCGCGGCCGTAGCCCGACTCCTGGTAGCCGCCGAACGGGCTGGTCGGGTCGAACTTGTTGAACGTGTTGGCCCACACCACGCCGGCGCGCAGCTGGTTCGCCATGTGCAGGATCCGGGAGCCCTTGTCGGTCCAGACACCGGCGGAGAGGCCGTACGGCGTGTTGTTCGCCTTCTCGACCGCCTCGGACGGCGTGCGGAACGTGAGCACCGACAACACCGGGCCGAAGATCTCCTCGCGCGCGATCCGGTGCGCCTGCGAGACGCCGGTGAACAGCGTCGGCGGGAACCAGAAGCCCTTCGTCGGCAGGTCGCACGCGACCTCCCAGCGCTCCGCGCCCTCGGCGTCGCCGAGCTCGGACAGCTCGCGGATCCGCTTGAGCTGCTCGCCGGAGTTGATCGCGCCGATGTCGGTGTTCTTGTCCAGCGGGTCGCCCATGCGGAGCGTCGACATCCGCCGCTTCAGGCGCTCGAGCAGCTCCTCGGAGATGCTCTCCTGCACGAGCAGGCGGGAGCCGGCGCAGCAGACGTGGCCCTGGTTGAAGAAGATCCCGTTGACGATGCCCTCGACCGCCTGGTCGATGGGGGCGTCGTCGAAGACGATGTTCGCGGCCTTGCCGCCGAGCTCGAGCGTCACCTTCTTCTCGGTGCCGGCGACGGAGCGGGCGATCGCCTTGCCGACCTCGGTCGAGCCGGTGAACGCGACCTTGTCGATGTCCGGGTGGCCGACGAGTGCCTGACCGGTGCCGCCGGCGCCCGTGACGATGTTGACCACGCCGGGCGGGAGGTCCGCCTGCTGGCAGATCTCCGCGAACAGCAGCGCGGTCAGCGGGGTCGTCTCCGCCGGCTTGAGCACCACCGTGTTGCCGCAGGCGAGCGCCGGGGCGATCTTCCAGGCCAGCATCAGCAGCGGGAAGTTCCACGGGATGATCTGGCCCGCGACGCCGAGCGGCTGCGGGTCGCTGCCGCGACCGGCGTACTCCAGCTTGTCGGCCCAGCCGGCGTAGTAGAAGAAGTGCGCGGCCACGGTCGGGACGTCGACGTCGCGCGACTCCTTGATCGGCTTGCCGTTGTCGAGCGACTCCAGGACGGCGAGCTCGCGGCTGCGCTCCTGGATGATCCGGGCGATCCGGTAGAGGTACTTGGCGCGCTCGCGGCCCGGCATCCGCGACCAGACCTTGTCGTAGGCCCGCCGGGCGGCCTTCACCGCGGCGTCCACGTCGGCCTGGTCGGCCTCGGCGACCTCGGCGAGGACCTCCTCGGTGGCCGGGCTGATCGTCTTGAACGGCGTGCCGTGGCCGTCGGTGAACTCGCCGTTGACGAAGAGGCCGTAGGACGGCTTGATGTCGACGATGCTCCGCGACTCGGGGGCCGGGGCGTACTCGAACGGGTTGGTGTCTGCCATCAGGAGATCAGTCCAGCGTGAAGTAGTCGGGACCGGAGTAGCGGCCGGTCTTCATCTTGGTGCGCTGCATCAGCAGGTCGTTGAGCAGCGTGGAGGCGCCGAAGCGGAACCAGGCCGGGTCCAGCCAGTCCGGGCCCGCGACCTCGTTGACCATCACGAGGTACTTGATGGCGTCCTTGGCGGTGCGGATGCCGCCTGCCGGCTTCACGCCGACCATGGTGCCGGTCTGCTCGCGGAAGTCGCGGACCGCCTCGAGCATCACCAGCGTGACCGGCAGGGTCGCCGCCGGCTGCACCTTGCCGGTGGAGGTCTTGATGAAGTCGGCGCCGGCCATCATCGCCAGCCAGCCCGCCCGGCGGACGTTGTCATAGGTCTGCAGCTCGCCGGTCTCCAGGATCACCTTCAGGTGGGCGCTCTCGCCGTCGGCCCGGGCGCACGCCTGCTTGACCGCCACGATCTCCTCGAACGCGTGCAGGTAGCGACCGGCGAGGAACGCGCCCCGGTCGAGGACCATGTCGATCTCGTCGGCCCCGGCCTCGACCGCGTCGCGGGTGTCGGCGAGCTTGATGTCGAGGGCGGCACGGCCGCTCGGGAACGCCGTGGCGACGGCGGCCACGTGCACGCCGCTGGTGCCCAGCACCTCGCGGGCCGTGGCGACCATGTCGGGGTACACGCAGACCGCTGCGACCTGCGGCGTGGTCGGGTCCGCGGGGTCGGGCCGCATCGCCTTGGCGGACAGGGCGCGGACCTTGCCGGGGGTGTCCTGGCCCTCCAGGGTCGTCAGGTCGACCATCCGGATGGCGAGGTCGAGCGCGTACGCCTTCGCGGTGGTCTTGATGGAACGGGTGCCGAGCCCGGCCGCGCGCGCCTCCGCGCCGACCTGGTCGACGCCGGGCAGCCCGTGCAGGAACCGCCGCAGTGCGGCCTCGGACCTGGTGACGTCGTCGAACGCCGGGTCGAGGAGGGTGGAGGTGCTGGTCACCGACCCAGCATAGGGTTGTGGTCGCGAAGCACCACAAACCAGGAGATGCCCCCATGACCGACCGGCCCGCCGAGCCCGCCGAGCCCGCCGTCGAGCGGTTCCACGCCACGAACGGGCGGATCAGCGGGTACGTCGGGCTCGGCTGCACCGCCGTGGTCCTGGTCCTCGCGATCGCCGGCTGGAGCACCGGCCGGGCGCTCGGCGTGGCGATCGTCGCGGTCCTCGGCGCGCTGCTCGTGTGGGTGGTGATGCTCCGCCCCGGCATGTGGGTCGAGGACCGCGACCTGGTGATGCGGAGCATGTACCACACCGACACGATCCCGCTGGCCGCCATCGACCGGGTCGCGGTCGGGCAGGTCACCGCTGTCAGCGTGGGCGAGAAGCGCTACCTGTCGCCGGTCGTCGGCTACACGGCCCGGCAGACCGTCCGGCAGCGCTCCGCGGCGAAGAAGACCGGGTCGGCCGCGAGCCCCCTCGACACCTACCAGGTCTTCGTCGAGGAGCGGCTCACCCACCTCGCCACGGAGGCGCGGGAGAGGTACGGCGCCGTGACCGACGGCGTCCGCCGCGCCTACGCCTGGCCCGAGCTGGCGGGCACCGTCGCGCTGATCGTCGCGTTCCTGGTCTGGCTCCTGGTGTTCTAGCCCAGGATCCCGGCCGCGGTCCTGATCCCGTCGCGCAGCGCGTCGAGCCGCCCGACCGCCGCGATCCGGGCTGCGTCAACGTCGTCCTCGGAGCGCACCGGCACCACGACCTCGAGGTAGCACTTGAGCTTCGGCTCGGTGCCGCTCGGCCGCACGACGACCCGGGCGCCGTCGGCGAGCCGGTAGCGCAGTCCCTCGGTCGGCGGCAGGTCCGCGCTGCCGACCGCGAGGTCGTCGACCCGCTCGACCGCGAGCCCGCCCAGCTCGGCGGGAGGCGCGGCGCGCAGCCGCTCCATCGCGGCGGCGATCTCCGCGAGGTCGGTGACCCGCACGGAGAGCTGGTCGGTCGCGTGCAACCCGTGCTCGCGGGCCAGGTCGTCGAGCACGTCGACGAGGGTCCGGCCCGCGGCCTTGGTCTCGGCCGCGAGCTCGCAGAGGAGCAGGAGCGCGGAGACGCCGTCCTTGTCCTTCACGTGCTCGGGGTCGACGCAGTAGCCGAGCGCCTCCTCGTAGCCGAAGGCCAGCCCGTCGACCCGGCCGATCCACTTGAAGCCGGTCAGCGTCTCGGCGTACGGCTGGCCGGCGGCGGCGGCCATCTTCCCGAGCAGGCTGGAGGACACGATGCTGCACGCGTAGGTGCCCCGGGTGCCGCGGCTCAGGAGTGCGTGCGCCAGCAGGGCGCCGACCTCGTCGCCGCGCAGCATCCGCCAGCCGTGCGGGCCGGGCACGGCGGCCGCACAGCGGTCCGCGTCCGGGTCGTTGGCGACCACGAGGTCCGCGCGGCGGCGCTCCGCGAGCGCGACCGCGAGGTCCATCGCCCCCGGCTCCTCGGGGTTCGGGAACGCGACGGTCGGGAACTCGGGGTCGGGCTGCTCCTGCTCGGTGACGACCGCCGGCTCGTCGAAACCGGCCGCCTCGAGGACGCGGAGGACGGTCGTGCCGCCCACGCCGTGCAGCGGGGTGTAGACGAGACTCAGATCCCGCGGCCCGTCGACCGCGAGCCCGGCGACGGTGTCGAGGTAGCGGTCCACGATCTCCTCGTCGAGGACCGTGCCGCCGCTTCCGCGCGGCACCTCCGCGACCGCGCCGACCGCCTCGATCCGGGCCGCGATCTCCGCGTCGGCCGGTGGCACGATCTGGCTGCCGTCGCCGAGGTAGACCTTGTAGCCGTTGTCCTGCGGCGGGTTGTGGCTGGCGGTCACCATCACGCCGGCCGCGCAGCCGAGCTCGCGGATCGCGAAGGCGAGCAGCGGCGTGGGCAGTGGGCGGGGGAGGACGTACGCCGTGAAGCCGGCGCCGGTCATCACCTCCGCGGTGTCCCGGGCGAAGACGTCGGAGTTGTGGCGGGCGTCGTACCCGATCACGACCGAGACGCGGGTGTGGCCCGTGTCGCGCAGGTAGGCGGCGAGCCCGGCCGCGGCCCGGGTGACCACGACCCGGTTCATCCGGTTCGGCCCGGCCCCCAGCGCGCCCCGCAGCCCGGCGGTGCCGAACTCGAGCGGTCCCGCGAACCGGTCAGCCAGGTCGGCGTCGCCGCCGCCGGCCTCGACCTGGGCGATGACCCGCTCGAGCTCGGCGCGGGTCTGCGGGTCGGGGTCGTCGGCGGCCCAGGCGCGCGCAGCCGTGAGGAGTTCGCTCATGGGGGGCACGATACGAGGGTGCGCGCGTCCTTCACCTTCTCCGGTACCTGGGAGATCCCTGCGCCCGTCGCCGCGGTGCACGCGCTGCTCATCGATCTCGAGCGCTACCCCGACTGGTGGCCCCAGGTCGTCGCGGTGGCGTCGCTGGGCCCGAACGACGCGCGGGTGCTGTGCCGCTCGGCGCTGCCGTACACGCTCGACCTGGTCCTGCACGCCGTCGACCGCTCGCCCGACCGCCTCGAGGTCGCCGTGTCCGGCGACCTCGAGGGCTCGGTGCGCTTCGTGCTGACGGCCACCCCGGGCGGCACCGGCCTCGACCTCAGCCAGGACGTCGCCGTCACCGGGCTCCTCGCGCTGGGGTCGTACGCCGCGCGGCCGCTGCTGCGCTGGAACCACCAGCGGATGATGGCCGGCTGCGTGGCCGGGCTGCGGCGTCAGCTGTCGATCGTGGACATGTCCCCGTAGCGCTCGCCGACCACGGCGTCGCGCGGGACCGCCGCCTCGAGCGCCGCCAGGTCGTCGGCGGAGAGCACGACGTCGGCGGCCGCGGCGTTCTCCTCGAGGTACTTCACGCGCTTGGTGCCGGGGATCGGGACGACTCCCAGCCCGGCGTCGCCCTGGGAGAGGACCCAGGCGAGCGCGAGCTGACCGGGCGTGCAGCCCTTCTGCTCCGCCAGGGAGCGTACGGCGTCGACGAGCCTGAGGTTGGCGCGCAGGCCCTCGCCGTTGAGCCGGGGGAAGTACGCCGAGCGCCGCGAGTCGTCGGGGTCGAGGGAGTCCTCCGAGGTGATCGCGCCGGTGAGGATGCCGCGGCCGAGCGGGGAGTAGGGCACCAGGCCGATGCCGAGCTCGCGGATCGTGGGCAGGATCTCGTCCTCGAGGTCGCGCGTGAACAGCGAGTACTCCGTCTGCAGCGCGGTGATCGGGTGGACGGCGTGGCCGCGGCGGATCGTCTCCGGTGACGCCTCGGAGAGCCCGAGGTGGCGCACCTTGCCGGCCTCGACGAGCTCCTTCATGGCGCCGACGGTCTCCTCGATCGGCACGGTCCGGTCGACGCGGTGCTGGTAGTAGAGGTCGATGTGGTCGACGCCGAGGCGCTGGAGCGAGGCGTCGCACGCGGTCCGCACGTACTCGGGCCGGCCGTTGATGCCGACGCGGGTGCCGTCGGGACGCCGCTCGTTGCCGAACTTGGTGGCGAGCTGGACCTCGTCGCGACGGCCCGCGATCGCCTTGCCGACGAGCTGCTCGTTCGTGAACGGCCCGTACATGTCGGCGGTGTCGAGGAAGGTGACGCCGAGGTCGAGGGCGCGGTGGATGGTCGCGACCGCCTCGCCCTCGTCGCCGCGGCCGTAGAACTCCGACATGCCCATGCAGCCGAGGCCGAGGGCGGAGACGGTGAGGGACGAGGTGGTTCCGAGAGTGCGCTGGTGAAGGGTCATGCCGTCCACTCAAGCGGTTCGAGCGCGCTCCAGGTCAAGGTCCCGGCTCAGGAGCTTGTCCTCGTAGATCCCGATCTTCGCGTCGATGGCGCCCAGGTGCTCCTGGACCTCGGCGAGCTGGGCGAGCACGAGCTGGCGGTGCGCGCGCAGGAGCGCCAGCCGCTCCTCCTCGTTCCCGTCGCCGGTCCGCACCAGCTCGGCGTATCGGCGGACGTCGCGGATCGGCATGCCGGTCCCGCGCAGCCGGGTCAGCAGCTCGATCCAGCGCAGGTCGGCCTCGGTGTAGCGGCGGTGCCCGGAGGAGGTGCGCCCGACGGGCCGCAGCATCAGCCCGTCGTGCTCGTAGTACCGCAGCGTGTCCGGGGTCAGGCCGGTGCGCTCGGCGGCCGCGGCGATGCTCAGTCCGGTGCTCACGCCCCCCAGTGTCACTCCTGGAGCGCACTCCAGGTCAAGACCGGTCGAGCGCGGGGCGTTCCTGCGCGGGCGACGCGTAGTCACCACCGACGTACGCGCCGTCCGCCGTGTCGTCCGGACCGGGCGCGATGGACGCCGCGAACTCCTCCGCGTCGTCGAGCGGCTCGTACCCCAGCGCCCGGCCGGGCTCGAGGTCCCACCAGCCGCGGGTGTTGGCCGAGATGCCGTACAGCACCGCGAAGCCCGGGGCGGGGGCGGTGAGCGCGGCGTCGACCATCCGCACGCAGTCGTCGTGCGACAGCCAGGTCGAGAGGTGGCGGACGGTCTCCGGACGCTCGAGGTAGGACCCGATCCGGCACGCCACGGCGTCGATGCCGTAGCGGTCGGCGTACAGGCTCATCACGGCCTCGGCCGCGACCTTGCCGACGCCGTAGAACGTGTCGGGCCGGGGCCTGGTGTCGATGCCGACCAGGTCCCTGCGGGGCGTCCGGCCCACGGCGTGGTTCGAGGAGGCGTAGACGAAGCGCCGCACGCCGTGCTCGACCATCGCGTCCAGCAGCGCGGCGGTGGTGATCACGTGGGAGGACAGCGAGTCGGGCAGGTTCGCCTCGTGGGGCCGGCCGGCCAGGTGCAGGACGCCGTCGAACGCCTCCTCGTCGAACACCGCGGCGACCGCGTCGGGGTCGGTGCAGTCGACGGTGAACCAGGGCCGGTCCTCGCCGGTGGGCTCGGGCACCCGGTCCAGGCCGACCACGGTGTGGCCACGGTCCGCGAGGCCGACCATCACGACGCGTCCGATGCTGCCGGCTGCGCCGGTGACGAGAACCTTCACGCGGGAAGGCTAGCCGCGAGCTCGGTGAACAACGCCTGGTTGAGCCGGAACGCGACCCTCACCTCGTCCACGACCCGGGCGATCGCACGGGACGAGAGGCCGAGTGCGTCGAGCCGGGCCCGGTAGCCGTCCTTGTAGGCCTTCGGCCGCCCGACGGCCGGGAAGTCGTAGAACGCGAGGCCTCGGCCGGCCAGCCCGAACCCGCGGTCCAGGATCCGGCCGATCGCCTGCCCGCCGGAGAGGTCGCCGAGGTAGCGCGTGTAGTGGTGCGCGGCGAGCAGGCCGCCGCTGGTGGCGGCGGCCGTCAGCCGGTCGCGGTACGCCGCGGCGGCAGGGGAGTCCACCGTGCGCGGCCCGCCCGGCAGCCAGTGGTCGAGGTCGGCGTCGATCGCCGGGAGGCGTTCCAGTCCCGGATCGAAGACCGCGGCGACCGCGGGGTCGTCGGTGTTCTCGCGCACGACCGCCTCCATCGTGGCGTAGACGGTGCGCAGCCGGAGCAGGTAGTCGGCGTAGCCCCGCTCGTCCACCCGTCCCGCGAGGAGCTCGGACATGAACGCGGCGTCCTCGGCCTGCGCGTGCTCGGTCCGGGAGCCGTCGCGCATCGCCGCTGAGAGTGAGGAGGGCACGGACCGAGACGCTATCTCGCGGGGCGCTCGGCCTCCACCCGGCACGTGGGCGCTTCAGACGTCGACGGGCGGGGCGGTGGCCATGCCGGCGGCCATCGCGACCAGGTTGCGGACGAACCGCTCGGTGGGCAGCTGGGCGCGGCCGGGGCTGTCGACCTGTCGGGCCCGGTCCGCGACCGAGCGCAGGATGAACCCGGTCACCAACGCCAGCCGCTCGTTGCG
This sequence comes from Nocardioides sp. URHA0032, assembly GCF_000620645.1. Taxonomy (GTDB): domain Bacteria; phylum Actinomycetota; class Actinomycetes; order Propionibacteriales; family Nocardioidaceae; genus Nocardioides. The sequence continues at coordinate 167,487 of NZ_JIAV01000001.1, forward strand.
CAGCGCGTCGTCGAGCGGCGGCATCCGGTCCTCGAGCAGCGCATACACGTCGTACCCGCCGGTGTGGCGGAGCGCCTCCGCCACGTCGGGGTGGACCCGGTCGTACTCCTCGACGAGCTCGCCGACGATGACCAGGTAGCGGCGGCCCGACGGGCCGGTCTCGGCGAGCTCGACCGCGGGCCGCACGATCGCCTCGAGGACGGAGCCGAGGTCGTCGTCGGGCGTCGTGCGGGCGTGCTCGAGGAGCTCGCCCTCACGCTGGGCGAGGAACGCCGCGTGCTGCTCCAGCACCGCCGCGAGCAGACCCTCGCGGGAGCCGAAGTGGTAGTGCACGGCGCCCCGGTTGCGTTGGCCCGCACGGCGGGTCACCTCGACCAGGGACGCCGCGAAGACGCCGTGCTCCGCGAACACCTCGGTGGCCGCCTCGACGAGCGCGCGACGGGTGTCGGCCATCAGATCCGCGGGACGATCCGCCCGAGCAGGTCGCCCATCCGCGTGGCGGCCGCCCTGCCCGCCTCGAGGACCTCCTCGTGGTTGAGGGGCTGGTCGCTGATGCCCGCGGCGAGGTTGGTGACCAGGCTGATGCCGAGCACCTCCATGCCCGCCTCGCGGGCGGCGATCGCCTCGAGCGTGGTGCTCATGCCGACCAGGGAGCCGCCGATGATGCCGGCCATCCGGACCTCGGCCGGGGTCTCGTAGTGCGGGCCCGGGAACTGGACGTAGACGCCCTCGTCGAGGCTCGGGTCGATCTCGCGGCACAGCGTGCGGAGCCGCGGGCTGTACAGGTCGGTGAGGTCCACGAAGTTCGCGCCGACGATCGGGCTGGCGCCGGTCAGGTTGATGTGGTCGCTGATGAGCACCGGCGTGCCCGGCGTCCACGTCTGCTTGAGGCCGCCGCACCCGTTGGTGAGCACGATGGTGCGACAGCCGGCCCGGCCCGCCGTCCGGACCCCGTGGACGACGGCGGCGACGCCCCTGCCCTCGTAGTAGTGGGTGCGGCTGAGGAAGACCAGCAGCTGCCGGTCGCCGGCCCGGATCGAGCGGATCCGGCCGGAGTGGCCCGCGACCGCCGCCTTGCTGAAGCCCGGCAGGTCGGTCGTGTCGATCTCGGCCGTCGCCTCGCCCAGTGCATCGACCGCGGGCAGCCAGCCCGAGCCGAGGACCAGCGCGACGTCGTGCCGCTCCACCCCCGTGAGCTCGGCGAGCCTGTCGGCGGCCTCCTGGGCGAGTTGGTCAGGGGTCTGGTCCATCACCCTGCGGACTCTAGTGCGGACTTCCCGCGGGGGCGATTTCGTGCAGGGTAGGGGCATGATCGACCACCTGGGCATCAACTGCTCCGACCTCCAGCACTCCGCGGACTTCTACGACGCCGTCCTCGGCGTCCTCGGCCACCGCCGCCTGACGGACCACGGTGTGGCGATCGGCTACGGCACGTCGCACCCGGCGTTCTGGATCGGCCGCCAGCCGGAGGAGGGCCCCGCTTCCGGGCCGAACCGGGAGATCCATGTCGCCTTCGGCGCCGCCTCGGCCGAGGACGTCCGGGCCTTCTTCGACGCCGCCGTCGCGTTCGGCGCCGAGGTGCTGCACGAGCCGCGCCACTTCCCCGAGTACCACGACCACTACTACGGCGCCTTTGTGCGCGACCCCGACGGCAACAACGTCGAGGCGGTCTGCCACACGGTCTCGCCCGGATGAGTCACCGGCCGGGGGCCGGCCGGCCCTACAGTCCCGTGGATCGGCAGGGGCGGCGTCGGAGGGCGGCGACGTAGTCGGCCGGGGCGTCGGCGGCCTCGGCGGCGTCGGCGAGGATGCCGAGGTACGACGCGCTGGGCAGGCCGCCCTCGTAGGCGTCGAGGACGTAGGTCCACACCACCATCGAACCGGTCATGGTCGCGACCCGGACGCGGGTCTTGCGGTAGAGGCCGAGGTCGGCGCCCTCCCAGCCGTCCAGGGCCGCCTCGTCCTCGCGGGTGACGTCGTACACCGCCACGAAGACCTGCTCGATCGGGTCCTCGACGATCGTCGACAGGGCGCCGTCCCAGCCGTGCTCCTCCCCGCCGAACGTGAGCCGCCAGCCCTGCAGCCACCCGGTGGTGGACATCGGGGAGTGCGGGCACCGTTCGCTCATCCGGACGGGATCGAGGTTCGTCCCGTAGGCCGCGTAGAGCGTCATCGGGATCCCCGCGGCGATGCGAGCGCAGCGAGCAGCGTCGAGGGGTGAAGCGTCACGCCCGAAGACTAAACGACCGATGCGGAGTGGGCTGCCTCACGTCAGTACGCTGACTGCTGTGACCACGCACTTCAACGTCCTCGTCCTCGGCGCCGGCCCCGGAGGCTACGTCGCCGCGATCCGCGCCGCCCAGCTCGGCCAGACCGTCGCGGTCGTCGAGGACAAGTACTGGGGCGGTGTCTGCCTCAACGTCGGCTGCATCCCGTCGAAGGCACTGCTCCGGAACGCCGAGATCGCGCACATCATCACGAAGGAGAGGGACACCTTCGGGATCAGCGGCGACGCGGTCATGGACTTCGAGATCACCCACAAGCGCAGCCGGGGCGTCGCGGACGCCAGCGCCAAGGGTGTGCACTACCTGATGAAGAAGAACAAGATCCAGGAGATCGACGGCTGGGGCACGCTCAGGTCGGCCACGGAGATCGAGGTCGAGAAGGACGGTCAGAGGACCACCTACACCTTCGACAACCTGATCATCGGCACCGGTGCGAAGGTCCGGATGCTGCCGGGCATGAGCCCGAGCGAGAACGTCGTGACGTACGAGGAGCAGATCCTCGACGCCGGGCTGCCGAGGAGCATCATCATCGGCGGCTCCGGCGCGATCGGCGTCGAGTTCGCCTATGTGCTCGCCAACTTCGGTGTCGACGTGACCATCGTGGAGTTCCTCGACCGGATGGTCCCGACCGAGGACGCCGACGTGTCGAAGGAGCTGCTCAAGCAGTACAAGAAGCTCGGCGTGAAGGTCCTCCTCTCGACCAAGGTCGAGGACGTCGAGGACACCGGCAGCGGCGTCAGGGTGACGGTGAGCAAGGACGGCAACAGCGAGGTCCTCGAGGCCGACCGGATGCTGGCGGCGTTCGGCTTCGCGCCTCGCGTGGACGGCTACGGCCTCGAGAACACCGGCGTCAAGGTCTCGGACCGCGGCGCGATCGAGGTCGACGCACGCGGCCGCACGAACGTCGAGAACGTCTACGCGATCGGCGACGTGACCGGGAAGCTGATGCTGGCCCACACCGCGGAGGCGATGGGTGTCGTCGCCGCGGAGACGATCGCCGGCGCCGAGACCGTCGAGATCAACTTCGACATGATCCCGCGAGCGACGTTCTGCCAGCCGCAGATCGCCTCGTTCGGCTACTCCGAGGCCCAGGCCAAGGAGAAGGGGTACGACGTCAAGGTGGCCAGCTTCCCGTTCTCGGCCAACGGCAAGGCCCGCGGGATGGCCGAGGGCGTCGGCTTCGTGAAGATCGTCGCGGACGCGCAGTACAACGAGATCCTCGGCGCCCACATGATCGGCCCCGAGGTCACCGAGCTGCTCCCGGCGCTCACGCTGGCCCAGCAGTGGGACCTCACCGCCGACGAGGTCGCGCGGAACGTGTTCGCCCACCCGACCCTGTCGGAGGCGATGAAGGAGGCCGTCGAGGGCATCGCCGGCCACATGATCAACCTGTGACGAGCAGCCGGGTGCGAGGAACGAGCGCGCGGCGTGGGCTCGGCCAGATCGAGTAGCCGCCGCGGCTGAGGCACGAAGCCGCGGTGCGGCGTATCGAGACCTGACGGGACGTGGGAATGACCGGCAACAACGAGAGAGTCGTCATCATCGGCGGTGGCCCCGGTGGCTACGAGGCCGCGCACGTCGCCGCCCAGCTCGGCGCCGAGGTCACGATCGTCGACAGCGACGGGGTGGGCGGCTCCGCGGTCCTCACCGACTGCGTGCCGAGCAAGACGCTGATCGCCACCGCCGAGGTGATGAGCGAGCTGTCCGGCGCGGCCGAGCTCGGCGTCGAGTTCCACGACGCCGAGGGCGACGCCGCCACGACGATCCGGGTCGACCTCGAGCGCGTCAACGCCCGGGTCAAGGCGCTCGCCACGAGCCAGTCCGAGGACATCGGGCGGCGCCTCGCCCGCGACGGGGTCACGGTGCTCAGGGGCCGCGGCAGCCTGGCCGGCGCCGACCGGGTGGTCGCGCAGCTCGCCGACGGCTCCGAGCAGATGCTCCGCGCGGACGCCGTCCTGATCGCGACCGGCGCGGCGCCGCGCACGCTGCCGTCCGCGCAGCCCGACGGCGAGCGGATCCTCACCTGGGAGCAGGTCTACGACCTGACCGAGGTGCCGACCGAGCTGATCGTCGTCGGCTCCGGCGTGACGGGTGCCGAGTTCGCCAGCGCCTACCTCAACCTCGGCATCCCGGTGACGCTGGTCTCCTCCCGGGACCGGGTGCTGCCCGGCGAGGACGCCGACGCCGCCAAGGTCCTCGAGGACGTGCTCACGCGCCGGGGCATGACGGTCCTGTCCAGGTCCCGCATGGAGTCGGTCGCGCGTGACGGCGACGTCGTCACGGTCACCCTGACCGACGGGCGGACCGTCCAGGGCTCGCACTGCATCCTCGCGCTCGGCTCGGTCCCGAAGACCGACGACATGGGCCTCGAGGAGGCCGGCGTCATCCTCAAGGACGGCGGCTTCGTCAACGTCGACCGGGTCTCGCGCACGTCGGCCCGCGGGGTGTACGCCGCCGGCGACTGCACCGGCGTCCTGATGCTCGCCAGCGTCGCGGCGATGCAGGGCCGGATCGCGATGTGGCACTTCCTCGGGGACACGGTGCATCCGCTCGACCTGAAGACGGTCTCGTCCAACGTCTTCACGGCCCCCGAGATCGCCACCGTCGGCTGGTCGCAGCAGGCCGTCGACGCCGGGGAGATGCAGGCGGAGGTCGTGACGCTGCCGCTGTCGGGCAACCCGCGCGCCAAGATGCAGGGCGTCCGCGACGGCTTCGTGAAGCTGCTGTGCCGCCCCGGCACCGGCATCGTCGTCGGCGGCGTGGTCGTGGGCCCGCGCGCCAGCGAGCTGATCCACCCGGTCTCGATCGCGGTGGCGGAGTCGCTCACGGCCGACCAGCTCGCCCAGGCGTTTACTGTGTACCCGTCGATGAGCGGCTCGATCGCCGAGGCCGCTCGGCGCCTGCACCGCATCTGATCTCGGGGGTCACCACATGCTCGGACGGCTCGTCGTCGCCACCGCGACCCTGCTCCTCGCGTCCGCCGCACCCGCGGCCGCGGCCGATGCGTGGGACGTCCCGCACTCGGCGACGATCACCATCGACGGCCACGGGCACGGTCACGGCCGGGGCCTGTCCCAGTACGGCGCGAAGCACGCCGCCGAGGACGGCGTCGGCTACCGGGAGATCCTCGACTTCTACTACCGCGGGACCTCGTGGGGGACCGCGACCGGGCAGGTCCGCATCTTCCTGAGCCGGGGCGACCTCGGCAACACCGTCCAGGTGGAGCCAAAGCGCGGCCTGGTCGCGCGCGCCGGCGGCCGCAGCTGGGACCTCACCCGGGCGAAGCCGCGCGCGCAGCGCTGGCGGATCGTGCCGAAGGGCGCCGCCCGGAGCAGCCTGCAGTACCGCCGGTCCGGCTGGCACCAGTACCGCTCGGTCGCCGGGACGCTCGAGTTCGCCGCGAAGGGCAAGCCGATCACGCTCGACACGCAGGACGGTCCGATGTCCTACCGCGGCTCCGTCCGCTCGGTCCCGTCCAGCCCCGGCCACCGGATGGCGATCAACGTGCTGCCCATGGAGGCCTACCTCCGCGGCGTGGTGCCCGCCGAGGTGGTCGCCTCGACGTGGCCGCAGCAGGCGCAGCGCGCCCAGGCCGTCGCCGCGCGCAGCTACGCAGCCCTCAAGCGGTCGACCCGTCAGGACAAGCCCTACGACCTCGACGACACCACGAGTTATCAGCGGTACCTCGGCGTCGACCGCGAGTGGCCGGCCTCGGACACCGCGGTCGCCGCCACCGCCGGAAAGATCCTCACGTACGGCGGCGAGCCCGCGTTCACCGAGTTCACGGCGAGCAACGGCGGCTGGACGGTGGCCGGCGACGCGCCGTACCTCCAGGCCCGGGAGGACCCGTGGGACCGGACCCAGGCCTGGGAGGAGACGCTCTCCGACACCGACGTCGAGTCGGCGTGGCCGTCGGTCGGCGACCTCACCCACGTGGAGATCGCCGGGCGCGACGGCCACGGCGAGTGGGGAGGGCGAGCCGGGACGGTGACCCTGACGGGCACGGGCGGGACCGTCACGGTCAGCGGCGCGGCCTTCGCACTGCGGCTCGGACTGGCCTCGCCGTGGCTCACGATCCGGGTGAGCTGAACTACAGGTCTGTAGTTACCGCGACTCCGTTGCGGGGCTGATGTGACGCATGGTGCGATTGTGACCATGCGTGCGATCCCCGGACTGCTGGCGACCGCGCTCGCCGCGTCGCTCGGCCTCGGCGCACCCGCGAGCGCGGCGAGCGCGGACGTCTGGAAGGTCCCCGCGGACGCGACGATCACCGTCCGCGGGCACGGCTACGGGCACGGCCACGGGATGTCGCAGTACGGCGCCGAGGGGGCGGCCCGGAAGGGCTTGACCTACCGGCAGATCGTGCGGTTCTACTACCCGGGCACGGAGTGGGGGCAGGCCCGGGGCCGGGTGACCGTGCTGATCACCGCGGACACCACCGACGATCTGGTCGTCGTCGCCCGGAAGGGGCTCACGGTCCGCGACACCGCCGGGGGCAAGCCGCTACCGCTGCCGGACAACGGCGCGAGCCGCTGGAAGGTCGCGGTCGGCAGCGACGGCGTCAACCGGGTGTTGTTCCGCACCCACCGCTGGCACCGGTGGCACGCGCTCGACGGCCAGGGCGAGTTCTACGCCGCCGGCGAGCCGGTCACGCTCGTCACCCCGACCGGCGAGCGGGCATACCGGGGCCGGTTACGGGTCGGCGTCACGTCCTCCGGTGACCGGGTCACCGTCAACGACCTGGCCCTGGACAACTACCTCCGGGGCGTCGTGCCGCTGGAGATCCCGGCGTCCTGGAGCCCCGACGCCGTCCGCGCGCAGGCGGTCGCCGCGCGCAGCTACGCGGCGTACGAGCGCGCCCACCCGCAGTCCGCGGCGTACCAGCTCTGCGACACCTGGTCCTGCCAGGTGTACGGCGGGTACGACGCTGAGTACCCCGCCTCCGACACGGCGGTCCAGGACACGGCGAAGCAGGTGCTGCTCAGCGGCGGCGACCCGGCGTTCACGCAGTTCGGGTCGAGCAGCGGCGGCTGGACCTCGGCCGGGTCGGTGTCCTACCTGCCGGCGCAGAAGGATCCGTACGACGGGTGGGCCGGCAACCCGGTGCACACCTGGTCGACGCGGCTCGGCGACGAGGTGCTCGAGCGGACCTGGCCCGCGGTCGGCGACCTGCGGAGGATCGCCGTGACGAAGCGCGACGGCAACGGGGACTGGGGCGGACGGGTCGTCTCGCTGACGCTGAGCGGCACCGACGGCAAGGTCGCGGTCTCCGGCGACACGTTCCGGTCCCTGCTGGGGCTGCGCTCGACGTGGATGACGTTCAGGGTGTCGTCAGCAGCTTGAGGGCGTTCCTGAACACCAGCCAGTCCATGAACAGCAGCACGCCGCCGAGCACCACGACCATCAGGCCACCTCGGACCGTGGTCGCCCAGACCAGCACCCCCACCCCGACGACGAGGCTCAGGACGCCGAGGTCCCACACGATCTTGCCGGCCCGCACCGACGCCCACGCGAGCATCGTCGCGACGAGGCTGAGCGCGGCGAACAGCGCGAGCAGCCAGAACATCGTCGACCCGGGGTCGTCGCGGCCGATGTCGTTGGCGGCGAAGACGCCGAGGGCGATGATCAGCGCGTGGCCGACCGCGGACACCGCCGTACCGCGGTTGACGGCCCGGTCGTACGCGGCCAGTGCCGGCGTGCTCATCAGCCGATGACCGCGGACGGCCAGTTCTCGGCGCCGAAGTCGCCGGTCTCGTTCGCGACCTGGAGGAACGTCGAGTTCGCGCCCGAGGCCGCCGCACGGAGGTTGATGACCGCGCTGGCCAGGGCCGCGATGGCGACCACCACGGCGCCGAGGATGGTGGCGGGCACCGCCGGCAGCCCGATGATGCTGACGGTCTCGCCCCCGGCGGCGATGATCGCCACGACGAGGGCGGCCAGGGCGGCGGCGGTGAGGACGTAGAAGACGTACAGTGCCGACGCGACGGCGCCGAGGGCCGGACCGATCTGGGCGGTCAGCTTGCTCTGCACGGCCGAGAGCGCCTTGCCCTGGGGGCCGAGGGAGAGCGCGTAGCGGTCGGCCGCCCGGCCCTTCCACTCCGTGTCCACCGCGCTCTGCGAGCGGTCGGACTCGCTCGCCCGCGCGGCGACCGGCCCGCCGACCTCGATCCACGCGTCCTTCGCCGAGTCGAGGTCCCACGGCGCCCCGATGTTCGAGGCGATCTCGCCGACCTTGTCCCAGAACTCGCCCAGCTTCTCCATGGCCTTGTTCCAGAGGTCCTTGAACTTGTCGACGACCCAGCCCAGGCCCCACGGGACCCAGGACAGGATGTCGTTGACCTTGTCGGTGACCCATTGGATCTTCTCGTCGATCTCGTCGAGAAGGTCCATGATGCGGTCGACGGTCTCCGGTCCCATCAGCCTCTCCTCACTCCGGGATCCAGACGGACTGGACCTGGTGCACGACGTTCTCGTCGGTGCTCTGGAAGTCGCGACGCACCTCGCGCAGCGCGTCGGCGAGCTGCTTGGTCTCGCGGGTGCCGGCAGTGAGGACGTCCTGGACGTGCTGCCGGGCCCTGGCGTAGCTGGCGTCGAGCCCGACCATCCCGCACACGAAGGAGAACTGCGCGGCGGACAGGGTCAGGCCGGCCACGGTGCCCTCGGCGTCATCGAGCGCGCGGGACGTGTCGTCCCACTCGCCCGCCTCGCTGGTCAGGGCCTCGAAGCCCGCTTGCATCGTCATCGGTCGTTCCCCTCTGGCGTGGTCGTGGCGCCGATGGCACGCCGCGCGATGTCGGCGAGCCGGGACGCCTGGATGGCGGCAGCGAGGCCCTCCCGCCGGGCGCGCCGGGTCGCGGCGAGCATGGCCTCGGTGATCTCGCGGCCCAGGTTCGCCGGGTGCGCACGCGACACCCAGCCCAGGTCGAGGTCGAGGCTGTCGACGTCGCCGTTGCCGAGCGCGGTGGCAGCCACGTGGCCCGACGTGCTGCGGGCGGTGAAGGTGCGGCCGGCGTGCTCGTCGAGCAGCCGGTTGGCCTCGTCGAGGCCCGCGCGGACGTCCATCAGCACATCCTCCGCGAGCTCCCGGGCGACGGCCGTGCCGTCGGCGCCGGCCGCGACCCGCTCGTCGAAGGCCTCCAGCACCGCGACGCTCGGACGGGCCGGGCGCGCCGGGGGTGCGGGCTCGTCCTCCAGGTCGCGCAGGGCATCGCCGTACTGCTCGACCTGGCGCACCTTCGCCTCGGCCACGGCTGCCAGGACGGCCGCTGGCAGCTCGGCCGCGGCCAGCTGCTGATCCCAGGTGAACCCGATCCGGACCCACTCGAGCCGGCCCTCGGCGTCCACCCGGACCGTGACCTGTCCGCGTCGTCGGCGGTCTCGAGGGGCCCGATCCGCTCCTGGGCGCCGGCCAGCTGCTGGAGCAGCACGTCGCTGCTCTCCCTGAGGACGGCCAGGTCCTCGATCAGGTCGGTCATCGTCTGTCTTCCCCCGAGTGGTCGTGACGCCCAGACCCTTGCCCGCACCTCCCAGGACTCAAACGCGGGCGCGCAGCAGGGGCCGCAGCACCAGTCCGGCGAGCAGCGCCCAGAACGCCGCACCGATGCCGAGCACGCTGATCCCGGACGCCGCCACCAGGAAGCAGACCGCCGCGGCCTCGCGACCGTCCTCGTCCGCGAGGGCGCCGGCCAGGGCCGTGCCGAACGTGCCGATCAGCGCGAGGCCGGCGGCCGCCGGGATCACGTCCCCCGGTGCCGCGGCGACCAGCGCGGCCAGAGCAGCGGCGGCCAACGCCAGCACGACGTACGTCGCCGCCGCGCTGGTGGACGCGATCCAGCGCCGGGATCGGTCCGGCCCGGCCATCGGGCCTGCCGTCATCGCGGCCGTGATCGCCGCCAGGTTGACCGCGTGCCCGCCGAACGGCGCGCCGACGAGCGTCCCGACACCGGTCACGGCCATCGACTCGCGCCACGGCACGGTCCAGCCGAAGCTCGACATCACCGCGACCCCCGGCACGTTCTGTGACGCCATCGTCACGACGTAGAGCGGCACCGCGATGCTGACCACCGCCGCGACCGTCCAGTGCGGGGTGGTCCAGGCGAGGGCCGGCAGCAGGTCGCCGCCGTGCACGTCGGAGCCCGCCTCGACCAGGACGACCACGAGTGCGACGACCAGGGCCACCGGCACCGCCCAGCGCCGCGAGACGCGGTGCATGACCAGCCAGGCCAGCACGACCGGCCCGACGACGTACGGCGAGTCCGCGAGCCCGGTGACCGGCTCGAGGCAGATCGGCAGCAGCACTCCGGCGAGCATCGCCCGGGCCAGCGAGACCGGGATCCGCGCGATCAGGTCGCCGAGCCAGGGCACCAGCCCGGTCAGCACGATCAGCACCGCCGTGACCATGAACGCGCCGACCGCCGCCGGCCAGCCGCCCTCGACGGCGCCGGTGGAGATGAGCAGCGCCGCGCCCGGCGTGGACCATGCCAGCGCGATGGGCTCCCGCGTGCGGACGCTCAGCCAGACCATGCCGAGCGCCTGCGTCACGCACAGCGCGAGCAGGCCGGAGGCCGCCTCGGCCGAGCTGGCGCCGACCGCGACCAGCCCGGCGAGCACGACCACGAACGCGCTGCTGAAGCCCACGACCGCGGTGACGATGCCGGCCACGACCGGCGTGCCGTGCGCGGTCGGCACCGTGGTGCTCAGGAGAGCACCAGCACCAGGTCGCCGCCGTCGACGGCCTGGGTCCCCGGCAGGGCCACGCGCTCGACCGTGCCCGCGACCGGCGCGGTGATCGCGGCCTCCATCTTCATCGCCTCGATGGTGGCGACCGTGTCGCCGGCGGCGACCTGCTGGCCGGCCTCGACCACGACCGTCACGACGCCCTGGAACGGCGCAGCGACCTGGCCCGGCTTCGAGGCGTCGGCCTTCTCGGCGGCGGCGACCTCCGACGCGACGCTCGTGTCGCGCACGTTGACGGGCCGGAGCTGGCCGTTGATCGTGGCGAGCACCGTCCTGATGCCGCGCTCGTCGGGGTCGCTGATGGCCTGCAGGCCGAGGATCAGCCGCTTGCCCTCCTCGATCTCGACCTCGTGCTCGACGCCCTGGCGCAGCCCGTAGAGGTACTCCAGCGTGGGCACCACCGACAGGTCGCCGTACCGCGCACGGGACTCGGTGAACTCGCGGGTCGGGCCGGGGAACAGCAGCTCGTTGAGCGTACGGCGGCGCGTGGGGCTGCCACCCGCCAGCGCGTCGCGCTGGTCGGCGGTGAGCTCCTCGGCCGGCGGCTTGTGGGTGCGGCCCTCGAGCGCCTTGGTGCGGAACGGCTCGGGCCAGCCGCCCGGCGGGTCGCCCAGGTCGCCGCTCAGGAAGCCGATGACGGAGTCGGGGATGTCGAACGACCCGGGATCCTCGGCGAAGTCGCGCGGGTCGGCGCCGACCGCGACCAGGTGCAGCGCGAGATCGCCCACGACCTTCGACGACGGCGTCACCTTCACGATGTTGCCGAGGATGTCGTTCGCGGCGGCGTACATGTCCTCGATCTGCTCGAACTTCTCGCCGAGGCCGAGCGCGATCGCCTGCTGGCGCAGGTTGGAGAGCTGCCCGCCGGGGATCTCGTGCCGGTAGACGCGGCCGGTGGGCGACGGCAGCCCGGACTCGAACGGCGCGTACACCCGGCGGGTCGCCTCCCAGTACGGCTCGAGCGCGTTCACCGCCGTCAGCGACAGCCCGGTCTCGCGCGGGCCGTGGTCGGTGGCGGAGACGAGCGCCGACAGCGGCGGCTGCGACGTGGTGCCGGCCATCGAGGCGGTCGCGGCGTCGACCGCGTCGACACCCGCGTCGATCGCGGCGAGCAGGGTCGCGAGCTGGCCGCCGGGGGTGTCGTGGGTGTGCAGGTGGACGGGCAGGTCGAAGTTCTCGCGCAGCGCGGTGACCAGCGTGCGCGCGGCCGGCACCCGCAGCAGGCCGGCCATGTCCTTGATCGCCAGCACGTGCGCGCCGGCGTCCACGATCCGCTCGGCCAGCTTCAGGTAGTAGTCGAGCGTGTAGAGCGACTCGTCCGGGTCGGACAGGTCGCCGGTGTAGCAGAGCGCGACCTCCGCGACCGCCGTGCCGGTGGCGCGCACCGCCTCGATCGCGGGCCGCATCTGCTCGACGTCGTTGAGGGCGTCGAAGATCCGGAACACGTCGATGCCGGTGCTCGCCGCCTCCTCGATGAACGCGTTCGTCACATCTGTCGGGTACGGCGTGTAGCCGACGGTGTTGCGGCCGCGGAGCAGCATCTGGAGGCAGATGTTCGGGACCGCCTGGCGCAGCGCGGCCAGCCGCTCCCACGGGTCCTCGGCGAGGAAGCGCAGCGCCACGTCGTACGTCGCGCCGCCCCAGGCCTCCAGCGACCACAGCTGCGGTGTGGTGCGGGCGACGTGCCCGGCCACCGCCAGCAGGTCCCGGGTCCGGACCCGGGTGGCGAGCAGCGACTGGTGGGCGTCGCGGAACGTCGTGTCGGTGACCGCGACGTCCTTCTGCTGCCGCAGCCGCCGTGCGAACTCCTCCGGCCCGAGCTCGAGCAGCAGCTGCCGCGAGCCGTCGGGCGCGGGGACCTCGAGGTTGACCTCCGGCAGCTTCGAGACCGGGTCGACCTTCACCGGCGCCGGGCCGTACGGCTGGTTCACCGTGACGTCGGCGAGGTAGTTGAGCACCTTGCTCCCGCGGTCGCCCGAGCCGCGCGCCTGCAGCAGCTGCGGGTGCGTCTCGATGAACGCCGTGGTGACCCGGCCGCCCGCGAAGTCCGGGTCGGCCAGCACCGCCTGGAGGAACGGGATGTTCGTCGACACGCCGCGGATGCGGAACTCCGCCACCGCACGCTGCGCCTTCTCCACCGCCTTCTCGAAGGTCCGGCCGCGACAGGTGAGCTTCGCGAGCATCGAGTCGAAGTGGGCGGACACCTCCGCGCCGGTGTACGTCGTGCCGCCGTCGACGCGGACGCCGGGCCCGCCGGGGGAGCGGTAGGTCGTGATCACGCCGGTGTCCGGACGGAAGTTGTTGGCCGGGTCCTCCGTGGTGATCCGGCACTGGAGCGCGGAGCCGCGCAGCTGGACGGTGTCCTGCGACAGCCCGAGGTCCGCCAGCGTCTCGCCGGACGCGATCCGCAGCTGGGACTGCACGAGGTCGACGTCGGTGACCTCCTCGGTCACGGTGTGCTCGACCTGGATGCGCGGGTTCATCTCGATGAAGACGTAGTTGCCCTGTGGGTCCACCAGGAACTCGACGGTGCCGGCGTTGCGGTAGCCGATCTCCCGGGCGAAGCGCACGGCGTCCGCGCAGATCCGGTCCCGCAGGTCCGGGTCGAGGTTCGGCGCCGGCGCGATCTCGATGACCTTCTGGTGCCGGCGCTGCACGGAGCAGTCCCGCTCGAACAGGTGGATGACCTCACCCGTGCCGTCGGCCAGGACCTGCACCTCGATGTGGCGGGGGTCCACGACGGCCTGCTCGATGAACACCGTCGGGTCGCCGAAGGCGCCGTCCGCCTCGCGCATGCAGGTCTCCACCGCCTCCCGCAGGTCCCTCGGCTCGTCCACGCGTCGCATGCCGCGCCCACCGCCACCCGCGACGGCCTTCACGAACAGCGGGTACGGCAGCTCGGCCGAGGCCTCGACCAGCGCCTCGACATCGGTCGACGGGTCGACGCTGGCCAGCGTCGGTACGCCGGCGGCCTTGGCCGCCCCGATCGCGCGGGCCTTGTTGCCGGTGAGCGTCAGCACCTCGGCGCTGGGGCCGATGAAGGTGATGCCGGCGTTCGCACAGGCCTCGGCGAGGCCGGGATTCTCCGACAGGAACCCGTAGCCCGGGTAGACCGCGTCGGCGCCCGCCCGGACCGCGACCGCGACGATGCCCTCCGGGTCGAGGTAGGCGCGCACCGGGTGGCCGCGCTCGCCGATCTCGTAGGCCTCGTCGGCCTTCAGCCGGTGCTCCGACCAGCGGTCCTCGTAGGGGAAGATCGCGACCGTGCGCGCTCCGAGCTCGTACGCGGCACGGAACGCCCGGATCGCGATCTCGCCGCGGTTCGCGACCAGCACCTTGGAGAACATGCGCACACGCTATAAGGGCGTGCCGCGACCCGGCCGGTCCCGTGGTCGTCGCGAGACGGGTCAGCGGCCGATGGTGATGCCCACCCGGTGCCCCGCGCGGAGAACGGTGTCGGCGGGGATGGACTGGCTGAGCACGTAGCCCCGCTTCCACGCGGCGGCGTGCCGGGTCCGGACCGCGCCGAGGCTGCAGTTCGCCCACTCCAGCTCGGTCCGGGCGACGCGGGCGCGGAGCCCGCGGAGCTCGGGGACCAGGCACCCGGTGCCGGAGCGGGTGGCCGCCGCGGTGGGCGGGTCGGCGAGGTCGACAGACGTCGCCCCGGCGGGCTGGACCCAGGCGAGGCACGCGGCCAGCGCGACGGCCGTGGCCAGGGCGCAGTCCAGCCCTCGACGACGTACGGCTCGGCTCGGCATCGATGCTCCAGGGGGCGCTGAGGTGCCCGAGCACCCGAGGAGCTCCCACGCTAGGCCACCGCGGCTCCGGGCAGGGCCACGTCAGCGACTGGTCCGGACCGGTTCCTCCTCCAGGAACTGGCCGACCATGTCGGGGTGTGCTTCCCGGGCCAGCGCCACGGCCGCCGGCTCGGGGACGTCGAGCGCGGTGACGGCCTGCCGCCCGCCCGCGGTCGTCGCGACCAGGGTGGTGAGCCCGGCGCGTCGCTGGAACCAGGTCGCGCGCAGGTTCCACCCGATGACGCCGTCGGTCTCCAGGGCCTCGCGGCGTCGGTCGAGGCTGCCGGAGCGGACCACGACGTACCCGCCGACCAGCGCGTGCCCGAGCGCGCGCACCCGGTCCGCGGCCAGGGCCGCCGCGGCCGGTACGCCGAGCGCGGCGAGGACCGGCAGCCAGAGCGGCGCGTCCAGGAGCGGGACGACGGCGACGGCGGCGAGCAGGACGAGGACGGCGGGGCCGACCGCCCGGGTGTAGCGCCGGGTGCGGGCGCGCGGGCCGTGGGCGACGAGCGCCACGTCGAGGGGACCGGGCGTGCGCAGCACGGCGCCGGCGGCCCGGTGCACGACGTCGCGCGGGGCGGGCGGGACCAGCAGCGCCGACTGGCCCCGGCCGAGACCCGTCGCGATGGCGGAGGCGCGGCCGCCGCCGGCCAGGCGCAGCCCGAGCGGCTCGCCGACGGCGACGCCACGCAGCCGCGCGTCGTCGATCGTGGTCTCGCGCGTGGTGAGCAGACCGCGGCGCAGGTGCCAGGCGCCGCCGGCGTGGGTGAGCGCGAAGCCCCAGTTGGTGACGACGTACCCGCCGATCGACAGCACGGACACGACGACCACGAGACCGGCGAGGGCGGCGGGGACCGCGACCCAGGGCGACCAGGCCTCCGCGTCGTGGGCGATCCGGTCGGGGTCCAGGCGCTGGAAGCCGCCGACGGTGTTGAGCGCCTGGCTGGCGACGGCCAGGACGCCGCCGGCGAGGGCCAGGCCGGCACTCGTGAACGGTGCGAACCGCACCCAGGACGGGTCGAGCACCAGCACCGGAGCCGCCTCCGGCACGTCGACCTCGGGGGCGGGCCCGGCGCCCAGCAGGTCCGCCCGGAGCTCGCGGGCCTGCTCGACCGGGAGCCCGTCGAGGACGAGCTGCTCGTCGTCGTCGGTCGACGCGGTCCCGGTGCCGACCCGCACGCTGGTCAGGCCGAGCAGCCGGTGCACGGGCGGTGCGGTGATGTCGACGCTGCGCACCCGGTCGAGCGGCGTGGAGAGCACGTGCCGGTTGACGAGCCCGCGGCGCAGCTCGATGCGTCCGCCGGCGATCCGGAAGAACGTCGTCCAGTAGCGCAGCACGCCGAGCCCGACCGGGATCAGCACGCCGACGGCGTTCCACCACTCGCCGGCCCCGCCCGACGCCGTGCCGGCGATGAACAGGCCGATCAGCACCGGCAGGAACCGGACCAGCTCCTTGACCGGGTAGACCAGCAGCATCCGCGGGTCGAGCCGCCGCCAGTCGGCCGTCGAGCTCACGTGGCGTCGCCGGGGACGCTGTCGGCCATCACCGTCAGCTCGTCGACGAGGGCGAGGGCGCGGGCCCGTTCCAGGCCGGCGATCTCCAGTGCGCCCGCCGCCGACGCGGTGGTGACCGTGACCGTCGACAGCCCGAACAGCCGGGCCACCGCGCCCTCGACGTGGTCGACGGTCTGGATCCGCGACATCGGGGCGATCCGGCGCTCGCGCGCCCACCAGCCCGTCTGCGTGTAGACGGCCGTGTCCGTGACCTCCCAGCGGTGCACGGCGTACCGCCACGAGGGCACGATGAGGACGTACGCGACGACCACGAGGGCGACGATGAGGACCGACCACCACGGCAGCGGCAGCCAGTCGGTCAGCGGACCGGCGACGGCGAGTGCGACGACGAGCACCAGCCCCTCCGCGGCGGCGGTCAGCGCCCACATCGTCCGGGCGCGCGGGCTCACCCGCTCGCGCGGCTCGCGAAGTCGCATGCAACCGACCCTACGGTCTGCGCGTATCCCCGGTGTGAGCGCTCTCGGCCCCGTCTCGGCCGCCGCCCTGGTGGCCGCCCTCCTCGTCCCGATGTCGCCCGCTGGGGCGGCACCCGTCCCCACCTGCCAGGGCGAGCCGGCGACCGTCGTCGGCACGCCGCACGCGGACCGGCTGGTCGGCACTCCCGAGGCCGACGTCATCGTCGGCCTGAACGGCGACGACGTCGTGCGCGGGCGTGGAGGTGACGACCTCGTCTGCGGCGGCGACGGCGCCGACGTGCTGCTCGGCGGTGCCGGCGCGGACCGGCTGTACGGCCAGCGCGAGGCGCGGATCTCCGACCGGGGCGGCACCTACTTCATCGCCGACCGCCTCGACGGCGGCCCCGGCGGCGACCTGCTGGACGTCGGCGGCGACCGTCGGTGGGTCAACTGGGGCTCGCACGGCGACCTCGACTTCGGCAACGCGGCCTCCGGTGTGACCGTCGACCTCGCTGCCGGCACCGCCACCGGGCAGGGCGCCGACACGGTCGTCGCCTACGGCGGCACGGGATGCGACTTCAGCTGCTACGGCGTCGGGGTGCTCGGCTCGGCCCACGACGACGTCCTGTCCGGCACCGACTCGAGCGACCTGCTGGTCGGCAACGCGGGCGACGACCACCTCCTCGGCCTCGGTGGGGCGGACGAGATGCACGCGGAGGCGCAGGACGGCGGCGGCACCCCTGGCGACGACAGCCTCGACGGCGGTCCGGGCACCGACGCCCTCTACGCGTACGCGGGCAGCGACGTGCTCGAGGGCGGCGCCGGCCGCGACATCGTGTGGCAGACCGGCGGCGGGCCGAGCCAGCTGTACGGCGGATCCGGTGACGACCGGCTGTCGGGCTGGTTCGCGACCGAGCCGGGCCTCGTGCTCGACGGCGGGGAGGGCACCGACAGCGTGGCCGTCGCGGGTCCGTCGCGGCCGGGCGCCGGCGGACGGCCGGCATCCGCGACGCTGACCATGGCCGACGGGCTGATCGTCGCCGCCGGGGTCACGTGGGGCACGTTCGCCGGCGAGGACGTGGGCCTCTACACCGCGATGGAGTGGGAGTACCTGGGGACCGACGATCCCGAGGTCGTGCACACCAACGGCACGTGGCTGCACGCGACGACGTACGGCGGTGACGACGAGATCTGGGGCAGCGACGGCCCGGACCGGATCGATGCCGGGGACGGCACCGACAAGATCCGCGCCGGCCGTGGTCGGGACACCTGCCGGTCCGGCGAGAATGTCCGCGGCTGCGAGCGGATCGACTGAGGGTCGGGCGGCCCTACAGTGGCCCCATGACGGTGCGCGTCGTCTTCGCGGACGACAACTACCTGGTGCGGGAGGGTGTCGCGGGGCTGCTGGCCGAGTCGGCCGAGGTCGACCTGGTCGAGACCGCGGCCGACACCGAGGCGCTCCTGCGCGCCGTGGCCGTGCACCGGCCGGACGCGGTGCTGACCGACATCCAGATGCCCCCGACGTTCACCACCGAGGGCATCGACGCGGCGAAGCGGATCCGGGCGAGCTACCCGGGCACCGGGGTCGTCGTCCTCTCGCAGTACGTCGAGGGGGACTACGCGCTCGCGCTCCTGTCCGAGGGCGTGGAGGGTCTCGGGTACCTCCTGAAGGAGCGGGTCAGCGAGGTCGACGAGCTGGTCCGGGCGCTGCACGACGTCGCCCGCGGCGGCTCTGCGCTCGACCCGAGGGTGGTGGAGGGCCTGCTCGCGCGGAAGAACCAGGAGTCCGGCTCGGCGCTGCGCGGTCTCACCGAGCGGGAGAGCGAGGTGCTCCGCGAGCTCGCCGCCGGGCGCAGCAACGCGGCCACGGCGAAGGCCCTGTTCATGAGTGAGCGCGCCGTCGAGAAGCACGTGGGCTCGGTCTTCCAGAAGCTCGGCCTGTCCACCGAGGCGGACGTCAACCGCCGGGTGATGGCGGTGCTGGCCTACCTCGAGGCCACCGGAGGTACGGCGGCTCCGTGAGCGGCCAACCCCCGGCGGGCCTGCGGCCAGCCCCCCTGACGAGGGCACTCTCCGACGGGCACGATGTCGGCGAGGAGGTGGTCGCGTGGGCGACGTACGGGTGTTGATCGTCGACGACCAGGAGCCGTTCCGCCGCGCGATGACCGCTGTCGTCACGGCGACCGACGGGTTCAGCGTGGTCGGCTCCGCCACCACGGGGGAGGACTCCCTGGCGGCCGTGGCCGAGCTGAGTCCCGACCTGGTGCTGATGGACGTCAACCTGCCCGGCATCGACGGCATCGAGGCCACCCGGCGCCTGACCGCGGGCCCCGGTGGGCCCGTCGTCGTGCTGCTGTCGACGTACGACGTCGACCAGGTCGATCTCGCGGGCAGCGGCGCCGCGGCGTACCTCGCGAAGGCCGACCTCGGGCCGGACCGGCTCTCAGCCGCGTGGCTCGACGCCTGCGACGGCCTTCGCGACCACGGCTGACGCGGGAACCGACACGAGCAGGACCCGACCGTCGATCTCGACCGACCCGCCGGCGGCGCCCAACCGGTCGGTGATCGTCACGAGGTCGAGCCCGGGCGGGTCGACCTCGGCGATGCGCAGGCGGAGGTCGGGCCCGTCGAGCTCGAGCCGCAGGGAGGACACCGCGTGTTCGGGGCGGATGGCCTCCACGCAGCAGAAGTAGAGCGCGGCCTCCACCCGCGGCGAGAACCGCAGGCCGGCAAGGCCCTCGACGGTCAGGGTCGGCGCGCCGTCGACCCGGGCGAGCATCGAGCCAAGCGCCGGGACCAGGCCGGCACGGGACAGCTGCGCGGGGAAGACGCCTCTGCTCAGCTCACGCAGCGACTCGAGGGCGGCGTTCGTGTCGGCCACGAGCGGGTCGATCCCGGGGTCGAGGCCACCCGCCGCGATCGCCGAACGGACCACGCCGACCCGGGCCGGCAGGTCGGCGATCAGGGGCAGCACGTCCCGCGCGATCGTCGCCTCGAGGCCGCGCCGGGCCTCGTCGTCGGCCTGGACCAGGCGAAGCCGGGACGCCGTGAGCTGCCTGGTCCTGCGCTCCAGCTCCTCGACGTGGGCCGCGAGCTGGCTGGCGAGGACCGTGTTCCGGAAGGCCATCGCGGCCTGCTGGGCCACCGCCTCGAGAAGCCGGAGGTCGCCGCTGTCGAGGGCGCGCCCGCGGGGGAGCGCCACGTCGATGGAGCCGAGCACGCGTCCCTCGAGGCGCACCAGGAGGGTGTGGTCCCACCGCCCGGTCGGGTCGCCCCAGGCGCCGGTCAGTGGGTCGGCCCCGGGTACGACGAGCGTGGCGACGGCTCCGGTCCCGGACACCGCCCGGGCCGCGGTCTCCGCCACGGCCGGCAGGAGCGCGCCCGGCGGTGGGGCGGCCGCGAGGCGGCTGCTGAACGCGGCGAGCGCCTCGTAGGGCTGGGCGCGGCGACCGTAGGCGAGGCGGTTCGCGAGCCGGACCAGGCTGCGACGCAGCGGTTGGAACGCCAGCGCGACCACCGCCGTCCCCAGGAGCGAGAGCCAGAAGCCGCTCCCGTTGTCCTCCATCACCCGGCCCAGCACGACGACGAGCACGGTGTAGCCGACGGCAGCGAAGGCGATCCCGGCCACGACCACGACCGTGCGGTTGATGATCACGTCGAGCTCGTAGAGCTGGTGTCGCAGCACGGCGATCGCGAAGAGGATCGGGAGCAGGAAGTACGACACGAACAGGGGGAGCGACGCGGCCCAGGTCTGCTCGTCACCGTTGCCTCCCTGCACCACGAGCAGCCAGATCACCCCGAACGTGGGCAGCGCGGCCGCCACGGCGATCAGCCGGAGCTGCTGGCGCTGCTCGCCCGTGCTGCGGCGCAGGCGGATCAGCATCGACACGACCGAGGCGACGAGACAGCCGAGGATCGACAGGAACCCGACGTTCAGCGCCACCAGTCGGGCCGGTCCCAGCTGGTGGCCGTCGGTGTACAGCCGGAACTCGGTCGGCGGCACCGACAGCACGGCCAGCATGCACAGCAGAGCGCCGAACCCGGTCACCCACACGGCGTACCGCCAGCGCCGAGAGAGCAGCCGCCCGTCCGGGGCGACCAGGAACATCAGCGCCAGCCCCGCGATCTCGATCTGACCGCCGGTCAGCGTCGACACCCAGGCGGCCACGCCGCCGAGCGAAGCCGAGCCCGGCCCATCGCCCTCCTGGACCCAGTAGGCGTACGCCTCGGTGACGAGGGAGACGGCGCCGGCGGTGCCGACGATGCTCAGCAGCCAGCCGATCGGATGCCCCGGGTAGCGCGCGACGATCAGCGCACCCATGACGGCCGAGCCGACGACCGCGCCGTGGATGAACGGAAACCCGTGCACGGCCACCGCCGTCTCGGACCAGAGCTGGACCGCTTGCGCCGAGATGACCACGTCGAGCGTGACCAGGACGACAGTGAGCCAGGCCAGTGCACGGGCCGCGCGGGAGGCACTCACGTCGTGCCCCCGCCCGGCAGGACGGCGTGGATCCGGGTGCCGAGCCCCGGGACCGAGCTGACGACGAGCGAGCCGCCGACGGACTCGACCCGCTCGCGGATGTTGGTGAGACCGGCGCCGCGGCTGCCGGTGCCCGGGTCGAAGCCGCAGCCGTCGTCCTCGATGCTGATCTCCAGCCTCATCGGGGTGCCGACCAGGACGACCTGGATGGACGTCGCGTGCGCGTGCTTGGCGGCGTTCTGGAGCGCCTCGAGGGAGCAGAAGTACGCGGTCGACTCGATCGCCGGGGCGTAGCGGCCGACCCCGTCGGCCCGCAACCGGACCGTCGGTCCCAGCGCGGCGACGGCCGGCCGGAGCGCCTCGGCGACACCGAGGGCCTCGAGGCGCGGCGGGAAGATGCCGCGGGCGAGCCGGACCAGCGTGGTGATCGCGTCGGAGGCGGCCACCTCCTGCTCGGCGAGAAGGGCGTCGGCACGGTCGCGGTCGCGGGTGGCGAGGGTGCCGGCGAGCCGCAGGTTGACCGCGAGCGCGACCAGGTGCTGCTGGGCGCCGTCGTGGATGTCCCGCTCCAGGCGCCACCGCTCGGCGTCGTGGGCGTCGACCAGCCGCTCACGCGAGGTCCGCAGCTCGTCCGCGCGGGTCGACAGCGCCGCCAGCCGGAGCTCGAGCTCGGTGCGCAGCCGGGCGCCGCGCAGCACGAGTCCGGCCTGGTCGGCGAGTCCGGCGAACAGCCGTTCCTCGACCCGGGTCAGGGCGACGCCCGGGTGCTCGCGGACGACCAGGGCGCCGAGCACGTCGTCGCCGTGCCGCACCGGGACCCGCCGCGCGACCGATCCGGCGGTGGCGACGTGCGTCGGCGGCCAGGTGGCCGCGAGGACCGACCGGTCCCCGATCGCCACCCAGACCTGCGCGGACTCCGCGCCGGTCCCGTCGGCGAGCACGCGGGCCATCCGCTCGGGCAGCTCCTTGTCGGGGTGCTGGCCGGCGAGCGTCGTGGTGAACCGCCGCACCACCTCGTACGGCGAGGTCCGGCCGCCCAGCACGACCCGGGACACCCAGCGGTCCAGCCGGGACTGCACCGGGTCGAACGCCACGGCGACGACGGCGGTGGCGAGCACGGACAGCCCCAGGCTCGGGGAGGAGGTGCGCCCGAGGAGGGCGCCGCCGCCGAGCACGACCACGACGTACACGAGCACGACGAAGGCGGTCAGCCCGGTCCCGACCAGGCCGGTCGCGAGCAGCTCGCGCCGGCCGCGCCGACGCAGCAGCGGGGTCATGCCAGCAGTCTGCGCGCTCGGCCGCTCCGAGGGGAGGGAGGAACCCGAACGCCGGGGGTGGGGCCAGCCGTACGGGCAGCCCCGGGAAGCGCGCGGCCAGCGCCCCTGGTGGGGCGCTCAGCCCGATCCCGCCCGGCACTCGGTACGCGGTGTCCTCGATGCATGCCCTCCGACCGGAGTGCAACCGACAAGGAGAGATCGCCATGACCCCCACCGCCACCGCCCCGACCACCGCCGGCTCCCCCGGCGCGGCCGACGGTGCCCACCTCGCCGCCCGCGCCGAGCACCTCAGCAAGGCGTATGGCGTCGGCGAGGCGACCGTCACCGCGCTCGACGACGTCAGCGTCGGACTGGACCGCGGTCGATTCACCGCGATCATGGGCCCGTCCGGCTCCGGCAAGTCGACGCTGCTGCACCTGCTCGCGGGCCTCGACCGGCCGTCGTCCGGCACGGTGCACCTCGGCGACACCGAGATCACCTCGTTGCGCGACAAGGCGCTCACGATCCTGCGCCGCGACCGGATCGGCTTCATCTTCCAGTCCTTCAACCTGCTGCCGACGATGACGGCAGCGGAGAACATCGTGCTGCCGATGCGGATCGCCGGGCGCCGCCCCGACCCGCACTGGGTCGCCTCGATCGTCGAGACGATCGGCCTCACCGACCGCCTCGGGCACCGTCCCTCGGAGCTGTCCGGCGGCCAGCAGCAACGCGTCGCCGCGGCGCGGGCACTCGCCTCGCGTCCCGACATCGTCTTCGCCGACGAGCCGACGGGCGCACTCGACTCCCGCTCCGGGACCGAGCTGCTGAAGTTCCTCCGCAGCGCGGTGGACGATCTCGGGCAGACGGTCGTCATGGTGACCCACGACCCCGGCGCCGCCTGCTACGCCGACCGCGTCATCTTCCTCGCGGACGGCCACGTCGTCGACGAGATGAGCGAGCCGTCGGCCGAGGGCGTCCTCGACCACATGAAGCGCCTGGGGGGCTGAGCGATGTTGACCGCAACCATCCGCAACATGGTGGCGCACAAGCTGCGCCTCTTCCTCACGACCATGTCGATCACCCTGGGCGTCGCGCTCCTCGCCGGCACCATGATCCTCACCAACACGATGGGGATCGCGTTCGACATGCTCTTCGGCAAGATCTCCGCCGGCACCGACGCGGTCGTCCGCGCCGAGGCGCCGTTCACCGCCACGGAGGGCGTCGGCACCGACCGCGGCCCGATCAAGGCCTCGGTCCTCGACCGGGTCCGTCAGGTCGACGGCGTCCGCGCGGCCGAGGGCTCGGTCAGCGGCTATGCGCTCCTGACCGACAACGACGGCAGGGCGATCACCACCAACGGTGGCGCACCGACCAACGGCTACTCGATGCCGGCCGACGACGAGCTGCTCGGCGACGTCGAGCTCCTGTCGGGCCACGCTCCGAAGGGTCCCCACCAGGTCGTCATCGACGGCACGAGCGCCGACGACAACGACATCGCCGTCGGCTCGACGATCAAGGTGCTGTTCCAGGGGCCGACGCAGGAGTTCACCGTCGTCGGCACGGTCGGGTACGGCGACGGCATCACCGACCTGGGCGGCACGACGTCGGCGTACTTCGACACGGCGACGGCTCAGCGGGTGCTGGGCGGCCCGGGTGAGTTCGACAGCATCGACGTCAGCGCCGACCCCGGCGTGTCCCAGGACGAGCTGGCCGACCGGTTGTCCGCGGTGATCCCGCAGGGCACGGAGGCGGTCACCGGCGAGGCCGTCGCGGCCGAGAACGCCGCCGCGACCAAGTCGAGCTTCGCGATCGTCGGGATGGTGTTCGGCATGTTCGCCGCCATCGCCCTCTTCGTCGGCTCGTTCATCATCTGGAACACCTTCACGATGACCGTCACGCAGCGCTCGCGGGAGATCGCCCTGCTGCGTGCGATCGGTGCTCGTCGGCGACAGATACTCGGCAGCCTGCTGCTCGAGGCACTCGTCCTCGGCCTGGCCGCGTCGGCAGCCGGGATCGGGCTCGGCGTGCTGGTCGCCAAGGGGCTGAAGTCGCTCATGGACGCCGTGGGGCTGGCCCTGCCGTTCACGACCCTGCAGGTCCCGACCAACGCCATCTGGGCATCGATCCTGGTCGGCACCGGCGTCACCGTCGTCGCCGCGCTCGTGCCCGCCCGCCGGGCCACGAAGGTGTTGCCGGTCGAGGCGCTGCGGGAGTCGACGCCCGGCGCCGAGAAGCCGTCGATGCGACGTGCCGTCGTCGGCGTGACCGTCCTCGCCGCGGGTGTCGGCGGGATGCTGGCCTCGCTGTACGGCGACGCGAGCTTCCGGGTCTTCGGGCTGGGGCTGCTCGCGGTCATGGTCGGCGTCCTGGTCGCACTGCCGCTCGCGGTGCGTCCGCTCGCGGCCGCGATCGCGGCACCGCTCACGCTCCGCGGCATGCCGGGCGAGCTTGCGCGGCAGAACGCGACGCGCAACCCGCGCCGTACGTCGGCCACCGCCGCGGCGCTGATGATCGGCCTGACCCTGGTCGTCAGCATGGGTGTGTTCGCGTCCTCGCTGAAGACGTCGTTCGGCGACGTGCTGGACGACCGGACCGACGCCGACCTGTACGTCGCCACCTCGAGCGCCCAGGCGCCGGGCTTCAGCCCGTCGGTCGTGGACGCGGTGGCGGCCGTGGACGGGGTGGCCGAGGTCTCGGCCAGCGGTTGGGGCGAGGCGCACTTCGAAGGGGCGTCGTCGAGCTACTCCTCGATCGACCCGAGCAACGCGAACGAGGTCATGAACCTCGAGCTCTCGCAGGGCTCGTTCACCGACCTCGGTCGTGACGGCGTCGTCGTCGCGAAGTCGGCCGCGACGTCCCACGGCTGGAGCCTCGGCGACACGGTCACGGCCCAGTTCGCCCAGAGCGGTGACCACACCCTGAGGATCGTGGGCATCTACGACGCCAAGGGCTGGATCGGCGACGACTACGTGATCAGCCTTGCGGAGCAGCGCGCCTTCGCCGGCCCGCAACTGGTGTCGACGGCCCTGGTCACGGTGGCCACGGGTGCCGACGTGGGTCAGGTGCAGGACGCGATCGACGCGGCCCTGGCCGATCACCCGGACGCGCAGGTGCTCGACCAGGCCGGCTTCCAGAAGGTCGCCAGCGGGTTCATCGACGACCTGCTGACCCTGGTCACCGTGATGCTGGCCCTGGCCGTCCTGATCGCGCTGCTGGGCATCGTCAACACCCTGGCGCTCTCGGTCTTCGAGCGCACCCGGGAGCTGGGCCTGCTCCGTGCGGTCGGCATGACTCGCGGCCAGGTCCGGGCGATGGTCCGTTGGGAGTCGGCGGTGATCTCGCTGATCGGCGCCGTGAGCGGTGCGGTGCTCGGCATCGGCATCGGGCTGGCGCTCTCGCAGGTCCTGAAGGACGAGGGCATCAAGTCCGTCTCGGTCCCGGTCGTCCAGATCCTCGTCTACCTCGCCCTCGCCGCAGTGGCGGGCGTGGTCGCCGCGGTCGGCCCGGCTCGCTCGGCCGCCAAGGTGGACGTGCTCAAGGCGGTGGTGACCGACTGACCGACCGACCGGCGTACGACGGCTCCCGGGATCATCCCGGGGGCCGTCGTCCCACGCGGGCGGCTCGGGCCGGGGGAGCTCAGTCCTTCAGCTCGCAGATGACCGCGCCGTTGGCGACGGTCTGGCCGACCTCGGCCTGCAGGCCGGTCACGGTGCCGGCCTTGTGCGCCTTGATCGGCTGCTCCATCTTCATGGCCTCGATGACGACCACGGTGTCGCCCTCGGCGACCTCCTGGCCCTCCTCGACGACGACCTTGACGACCGTGCCCTGCATCGGGCTGGTGACGGCGTCGCCGCTGGCGGCCGCGCCGGACTTCTTGCCGGCCGTGCGCTTCGGCTTCTTCGCCCCGCCGGCCGGAGCGGCCGCCAGGCCACCGAGGCCGCCCGGCAGCACGACCTCGAGCCGCTTGCCACCGACCTCGACCACGACGCTCTGGCGCTCGCCGGCCTCCTCGGCTTCGGCGGAGTCGCCGGCGTAGGGCTGGATCTGGTTGTCGAAGTCCGTCTCGATCCACTGCGTGTAGACGTCGAACCTCTCGCCGTCGCCGACGAACGCCGGGTCGGAGACCACCGCGCGGTGGAACGGGATCACGGTCGGCATGCCGTCGACCACGAACTCGTCGAGCGCGCGCCGCGAGCGCTCCAGCGCCTGGGTGCGGTCGCGGCCGGTGACGATCAGCTTGGCGATGAGCGAGTCGAACGAGCCGGGGATCGTCTCGCCGTTCTCGTAGCCACCGTCCAGCCGGATCCCCGGGCCGCTCGGCGGGCTCCAGGCCGACAGGGTGCCGGGCGCCGGCATGAAGTTGCGCCCGCCGTCCTCGGCGTTGATGCGGTACTCGATCGAATGGCCGCGGATCTCCGGGTCGTCGTACCCGAGCTCCTCGCCGGCCGCGATGCGGAACATCTCGCGCACCAGGTCGATCCCGGTCACCTCCTCGGAGACGCAGTGCTCGACCTGGAGCCGGGTGTTGACCTCGAGGAACGAGATCGAGCCGTCCTGGGCGACCAGGAACTCGCAGGTGCCGGCGCCGTAGTAGCCGGCCTCCTTCAGGATCCGCTTGGAGGACTCGTACAGCTCGGTCAGCTGCTCGTCGGTCAGGAACGGCGCGGGCGCCTCCTCGACCAGCTTCTGGTTGCGGCGCTGCAGGGAGCAGTCGCGGGTCGAGACCACCACGACGTTGCCGTGCTGGTCGGCCAGGCACTGGGTCTCGACGTGCCGGGGCTTGTCGAGGAACTTCTCGACCAGGCACTCGCCGCGGCCGAAGGCGCCGACCGCCTCGCGCACCGCGGACTCGAAGGCGTCCGGGATCTCCTCGAGGGTGCGCGCGACCTTGAGGCCGCGCCCGCCGCCGCCGAAGACAGCCTTGATCGCGATGGGCAGCCCGTTCTCCTCGGCGAAGGCCACCGCCTCGTCGGCGTCCTTGAGCGCGTCCTTGGTGCCGGGCGCGAGCGGCGCGTTCGCCTTCACCGCGATGTGCTTGGCCTTGGCCTTGTCGCCGAGCGCCTCGATGGCCGCGGGCGGCGGACCGATCCAGGTCAGCCCGGCGTCGATGACGGCCTGGGCGAATCCGGCGTTCTCCGCCAGGAAGCCGTAGCCCGGGTGCACCGAGTCGGCCCCGGTCTTCTCCGCGACCGCGATGATCTTGTCGATGTCGAGGTAGGAGTCGGCCGGGGTGGCCCCGCCCAGGGAGTGCGCCTCGTCGGCGAGCCGCACGAACAGCGCGTCGCGGTCGGGATCGGCGTACACGGCCACGCTCCCGATGCCGGCGTCCTTGCATGCCCGGATCACCCGGACCGCGATCTCGCCGCGGTTGGCGATCAGGACCTTCTGCAGCGGCTTCGTGTCCGGCACCTGCGACTCCTGCTCCTGCGAGGGGAAAGGGAGGGATCTCCGCGGGGCAGGGTATCGCCAGCGGGCCCGCCCCGGCGTGTGGGCCATGTCGCACCGCGAGGTTAACAATCGCTAACCGGTCGGGCTAGCATGCGCGACATGAGCACCCAGTCAGGCTTCGAGCTGTCCCGCGAGCACGAGGAGTTCCGCCGTACCGTCCGCGACTTCGCCGAGGCGGAGATCGCGCCGCACGCCGCGCGGTGGGACCGCGACCACCACTTCCCGGTCGACGTGGTGCGGAAGATGGGCGCCCTCGGCCTGTTCGGCCTGACGGCTCCCGAGGAGTTCGGCGGCATGGGCGAGGACGGCGACTTCACCAGCCTCTGCGTCGCGATCGAGGAGATCGGTCGCGTCGACCAGTCGATGGGCATCACGCTCGAGGCCGCGGTCGGCCTCGGCATCAACCCGATCCTCACCTTCGGCACCGCGGAGCAGCAGCAGGCCTGGCTGCCCGACCTGGTCGCCGGCACCACCCTGGCCGGCTTCGGGCTGACGGAGCCCGGCGCGGGCTCCGACGCCGGCGCCACGAAGACCCGGGCAGTGCTCGAGAACGGCGAGTGGGTCGTGAACGGCGCGAAGCAGTTCATCACCAACTCGGGCTCCGAGATCACCAGCCTGGTCACGGTCACCGCGCGCACCGGCGAGCGGGAGGACGGCCGGCCCGAGATCAGCACGATCATCGTGCCGAGCGGCACGCCCGGCTTCATCGCCGAGAAGGCCTACGACAAGCTCGGCTGGCACGCCTCCGACACCCACCCGCTGTCCTTCCAGGACGTGCGGGTCCCCGAGGCCAACCTGCTCGGTGAGCGTGGCCGCGGCTACGCGCAGTTCCTGGCCACGCTCGACGACGGCAGGGTCGCGATCGCGGCGCTCGCCGTCGGCTGCATCCAGGCCTGCCTCGAGATGAGCCTGGCGTACGCCGGGGACCGGCAGACGTTCGGCGGGCCCATCGGGCGCAAGCAGGGAGTCGCCTTCCAGGTCGCCGACCTCGAGGTGATGCTGCACGCCAGCCGGATGCTCACCTACCGGGCCGCGGCCATGAAGGACGGCGGCGCCCCGATGAAGGACTTCAAGCAGGCGGCCGCCGTCGCCAAGCTCTACGCCACGGAGTCGGCCGTGACCGCGACCCGGATCGCCACCCAGGTGTTCGGCGGCTACGGCTTCATGGAGGAGTACCCGGTCGCGCGGTTCTACCGGGACGCGAAGGTCCTGGAGATCGGGGAGGGCACCTCGGAGGTGCAGCGGATGCTGATCGCCCGGGGTCTCGGCCTGCCCGTCGAGTGAGCGTTGACCTCAAGCGCGGTTGAGCTCCTAGGCTCGCCGCCATGGACATCTCCGTGCTCGGCACCGGGGCGGTCGGCCGTGCTGTCGCCGGCCGCCTCGACGACCTCGGCCACCACGTCACGATGGCGACCCGGGACCCGGAGGCGACCTCCGGCCGTGAGGACCACGCGGGGTGGGCGGCGGCACACCCCGGCGTCCGGCTCGTCGCGTTCGCCGATGCGGGGGCCGACGCCGACCTGGTCGTGAACGCGCTCGGCGGCGACGTCGCCGAAGGGGTCCTGGCCGAGGTCGGGGAGGGGCTGGCGGGTCGGGTCCTGCTCGACATCTCGAACCCGCTCGACCACAGCCAGGGGTTCCCGCCCCGGCTCTTCGTGAAGGACGACGACTCGCTGGCCGAGCGGATCCAGCGAGCCCACGCGGAGGCCCGGGTCGTGAAGGCCCTCAACACCATGAACAGCGCCGTGATGGTCGACCCGGCCCGGCTGGGGGAGGAGACCACGGTCTTCGTCTCGGGTGACGACCAGCACGCCAAGGCCACGGTGGTGGGGCTGCTGCGGGAGCTCGGGCACACCGACGTGATCGACCTCGGCGGGCTCGAGACGGCGCGCGGCGCGGAGATGTTCCTCCCGCTCTGGGTGCGGACGGCCCTCGCGCTCGGCGGCTCCGACTTCAACATCAAGGTGGTGCGGGGCCCGTCGCTGCTCGACGCGTAGGCCCAGCGGCTAGCCTTGGACGCATGTCTCACCGGTGGCGTCGCCTCCTCACCGAGGTGTACCGGTTCCTCGCCGTCGGTGGTGTCGCGACGGTGGTCGCGTTCCTGATCTTCAACTTCCTCGTGTACGGGTTCGCCACGGGGTACGACGCCCCGCTGTCCGGCCAGCCCTACCTGGCCTACGCGATCGCGAACATCGTCGGCATGGCGGTCAGCTACCGGGGCAGCCGGAGCTGGGTGTTCAAGGACCGCCCGCCCCGCACCGCCGACGGCGGCCGGCTGATGTTCATCGCGATCAACCTGGGCACGATGCTGATCCCGATGGCGTGCCTGTGGGTCAGCCGCAACGTGCTCGGGCAGGACGACCCGTTCTCGGACAACATCGCCGCGAACGTGATCGGCCTCTTCCTCGCCATGGTGGCGCGGTTCTACCTGTTCCGCACCCTGGTCTTCCGCCGGCCGGTCCACCTCGCCGAGCTCAAGCAGCACCCCATGCAGGTCTTCGAGCTCAGCGAGCTGCGGATGGACACCGGCCCGATCGTGCTGCCGCCCGACCTGCCGGACGGGCTGGCGGACGGGCTGGTGGATCGGGTCATGGACGGGTCCACAGCTCCGTCCACGAGTGACCCAGCTCCGCGGCGAGCTCCCTGACCAGCGGCAGGCTCACCCCGACCACGTTGTGGTGGTCGCCCTCGATGCCGGTGACGAACGCGCCACCGAGACCGTCGACCGTGAACGCCCCGGCCACCTCGAGCGGCTCGCCGGTCGCGACGTACGCCGCCACCTCCTCGTCGGTGACGTCGGCGAAGTGCACGGTCGTCGAGGCGGTCGCGGCGGCGACCCGGCCGGTCGCGGTGTCGCGCAGGCAGTGACCGGTGCGCAGGATCCCGGTGCGTCCGCGCATCGCGTGCCAGCGGCGTACCGCCTCGTCGGCGTCGCCGGGCTTGCCCAGTGCCTCGCCGTCGAGGTCGAGCACCGAGTCGCAGCCCAGCACCAGCGCGCCCGCCGGCACCTCGTCCCGCGCGGCGACCGCCGCGCACTTGAGCTCGGCGAGCTGCAGCGCGAGCTCGGCCGGAGGCAGGCCGTCGAGCCGGGACTCGTCCACGCCGGAGACGATCACCACCGGGTCGATGCCGGCGTTGCGGAGGGTCTGGAGGCGGGCGGGGGAGGCCGAGGCGAGGACGAGCTGGGTCACGCGCCCGATTCAAGCAGTTCGAGCGCGTCGCCGAAGGCGCAGGCCGCGAGCACGCTCAGCGGGTCGTCCGGCGTCATGTGGTCGGCGGCCCCGATCGAGAGCATCACGTTGAGCAGCATCCCGTGGGCGACGAAGTCCCGGCACCGTTCGTCGTCCCAGCCGGTGCGCCTGATGGTCTCGAACACCTCCCCCATGCAGCGCCGGGCGGCGGCCGCGATCTCCGGGACCCCGGCGCTGGAGAAGCCGTGCATCTGGACCTGCAGGAAGTCGTGGTCGGCGAGCAGCTCGGCGTAGGCGATGCCCATCCGGGCCTTGTCGTCCTCGCTCTCCGGGTCGAAGGGGCCCGCGTCGAGGACCTCCTCGAAGGCCGCCTTGATCCGGTCGGCGGAGCGCTCGAACACCTCGAGGAACAGCTCGAGCTTGGTGCCGAACATGCGCACGACGTACGGCTGGGAGATTCCGGCCTCGCGGGCGACGGCGTCGGTGCTGGTGCCGTGGTAGCCGCCGCGGGCGAAGGCACGCGTCGCGGCCTGGAGGATCAGCTCGCGGCGGTCCTCGGCGTTCATCCGCGGGGCCGGGGGAGAGTTCATGGTTGACATGTTATCAGTCGATTACTTACTGTCGTCGCCAGTAGTAATCATTCAATGCCTACCTTCGGAGGTCGCGATGACCGCACTCGACACAGCACCCGCCGCTCCGGTCGACGTCGGCCCTACCCGCGGCTGGCACGTGCCGGTCTGGCTCGCGGTGGTGGCGGCGTCCGTCCCGATGTTCATGGCGACTCTGGACAACCTGGTGATGACCAGCGCCCTCCCGGTGATCCGCGCCGACCTGGGCTCGTCGGTCGGCCAGCTCTCCTGGTTCGTGAACGCGTACACGCTGTCCTTCGCGACGTTCATGCTCCCGGCCGCGACCCTGGGTGACCGGCTCGGCCGGCGCCGGATGATGCTGGTCGGGCTGACGGTCTTCACGCTCGCGTCCATCGCCTCGGCGCTGAGCACCACCTCGGAGGCGCTGATCGCCGCCCGGGCCGTGCAGGGCCTCGGCGCGGCCGCGATCATGCCGCTCTCGCTGACCCTGCTCGCCTCCGCCGTGCCGCCCGCGAGGCGGGCCGCCGCGATCGGGATCTGGGGAGGCGTCAGCGGCCTCGGCGTCGCGCTCGGCCCGGTCATCGGCGGCGCCGTGGTCGAGGGCGTCAGCTGGCAGGCCATCTTCTGGCTCAACGTGCCCGTCGCCCTGGTGGCCGGTCCGCTGCTGCTGCTCGCGATCCGCGAGTCGCGCGGCACCTGGCAGAGGCTCGACGTGGCGGGGGTGCTGATGCTCGGTGGCGCCGTGTTCCTCGGCGTCTGGGGCATCGTGCACGGGAACGACGACGGCTGGAGCGACCCGCGCGTGCTGGTGCCGCTGGTGGTCGCCGCGCTGCTGCTCCCGGCGTACGTCCTCTGGGCTCGCGGCCGCTCGTACGCCGTGCTCCCGCTCCGGCTGTTCTCCTCGCGCAACTTCTCGGTGGCGAACGTGATCGCCCTGTTCTTCACGATCGGCATGTTCGGCACCGTGTTCCTGCTCGCCCAGTACCTCCAGATCGTGCAGGGCTACACCCCGCTCGAGGCGGGCGTCCGGACGCTGCCGTGGACCGCGGCCCCGATGGTGGTCGCGCCGATCGCCGGGGCGCTCGCCCCGCGGGTGGGGCTGCGGCCGCTGCTGTCGATCGGCCTGGTGATGCAGACGGCATCCCTGGTGTGGTTCGCGGTGCTGACCGAGACCGGCGCGGCGTACCCGGCGTTCGTGCCGGCGCTGCTGCTGGCCGGGGTCGGGATGGGCCTGACCTTCGCCCCGATGGCGACCGCCGTGCTCGACGGCTTGCCGGACAGTGACTTCGCGATCGCCAGCTCGGCCAACTCGACGGTCCGCGAGTTCGGCGTCGCGATCGGTGTCGCCCTGCTGACCGCGGTGTTCCTGGCCAACGGCGGCGAGCTGACGCCGTTCGGGTACGACGGTGCGATCGGCCCGGCGCTGCTCACCGGTGCCGCCGCCGTGGCGATCGCGGCGGTCGCCAGCGCCTTCGCCCCGGGTCGCGGGAAGGCAGTCTCGCCTCGGGCATGATGTGCCGGTGCCCCTCCACCTCCGCCGGCTCGCGGCCGGGCTGCTGTCCTGCGCACTGCTGGCCGGGTGCGACGGCGGGGGCTCCGAGGGGCAGCCGGCCGACACCCGCGACCCGCAGTCGGTGAACCGGTACGCCGACGCCGCGGGCTACGCGGACCCCGACTCGCCGGCGGCACAGGCCGCCGCGCGGGCGAAGAAAGACGGCGAAACCGAGGCCGAGGCGGTCTTCGAGCGCCTCGCCACCACGCCGAGCAGCATCTGGCTGACCCCCGAGCAGTACCCGGCCGGTCAGCTCGGCGCCTTCGTCTCGCACGTGGTGGAGGTGGCCGCAGATGCCGGCCAGGTGCCGACGTTCGTCGTCTACGGCATCCCCGACCGCGACTGCACCGGCGGGTTCTCCCAGGGTGGGCTGCCCGCCGACGACTACGGCCCCTGGGTGCAGGAGATCGCCGATGCCGCCGCGGCGGGGCCCTCCGTCGTGGTCGTCGAGCCGGATGCCGTGGCGTCCAGCCTCGAGTGCGCGCACCGCGAGGAGCGGATCCGGCTGATCGCCGACGCCGTCACGCGGTTCGACGACGCGGGGGTCACGACGTACGTCGACGGCGGCCACTCGAACTGGGTCGACCCGGACAAGCTCGCGCCGCTGCTGGAGCAGGTGGGGGTCGAGGACGTGCGCGGCTTCGCCAGCAACGTCTCGAACTACCAGTCGGACAGCGACGAGCGGAAGTACGACGAGAAGCTCAGTGGCCTGCTGAACGGCGCGCACTACGTCATCGACACCGGCCGCAACGGCAACGGCTCCACGGAGAGCTGGTGCAACCCGTCGGACCGGGCCTACGGCACCGACCCGGCCGCCGCGCCGGCCGGCGACGCGGCGCACCTGGACGCCTATGTCTGGGTGAAGCCGCCCGGCGAGAGCGACGGCGAGTGCGGCGGCGGTCCGCCGGCCGGTGAGTTCTGGCCGGAGCGCGCTCTGGCGATGGCGGCGTCGTCCGGGTGGTGAGACTCTCCGGCAAGTCCCGACACACCTCCGGCCCGTCCACCGGGGGCCGTTGTTAGCATTCGCCCCATGCAGCCGGGCAACGACTGGGTGGCGGTCATCATCGAGGACGATCCCGATGTACGCGACCTCATCGACATCGTGCTCACCCAGTCCGGCTTCCGCACGGTGGTGACCGAGAACGGCCCCGAGGGCGTGGAGGCGGTGCGGCAGCACAACCCGCTGATCACGACCCTCGACGTCAACATGCCCGGCATGGACGGCTTCGCGGTGGCCAAGCGGCTGCGCGAGTTCAGCAGCACCTACCTGATCATGATCACCGCGCTGGCGGACGAGATCGACGTCGTCCAGGGCTTCGAGGCCGGCGCCGACGACTACCTGGTCAAGCCGTTCCGGCCGCGCGAGCTCCGCGCCCGTGCCGACTCGATGCTGCGCCGGCCGCGCACCCGCTTCGACACTCCGGCCGGCTGGGCCGAGGGCACCGACGCCGCCGAGCAGGCCGCCCCGGAGCCGCAGGAGGAGTCCTGGGCGGCGCAGGCCGCGCGGGACCTGACCGCGAACGCGCCGCTCCCGCCGCTCCACGAGCAGCCCGCCCCGCAGCCGCCGGCCCCGCAGCCCCCCACCCCACAGGCGGAGTACGAGCAGCCGGCGCCCGCGCCGCAACAGCCGGCGTACGAGGAGCCGCAGCCGCCGGCGCCGGTGCCGGTGCCGGTGCCGCCGCCGCAGTACCAGCAGCCGGTGGCGCCCGCGTCGCAGCAGTACCAGCCGGCCCCGCCGCCCCAGCACGTGCAGCAGCCCGCACCGCAGTCCCATCAGCCGGTCCCTCCGGACCCCGCCGCGCACGGCGCCCCGCCGAACCAGGGCGGCTGGACCCGCTTCAACGGCCTCGCGCTGAACAACGAGACGCGGGTCGTCACCGTCAACGGGGCTGCGGTCGACCTGACCCGGACCGAGTTCGACCTGCTCGCGTCGCTGCTCAGCACCGGTCGGCGGGTCCGATCGAAGGCGGACCTGGTGCTGACGATGCGCGGCCAGCAGTACGTCACGTCGTACTTCGTCAACGAGGCCGACAAGCGCTCGGTCGAGGTCCATATCGCGAACCTCCGCCGCAAGATCGGCGACGACGCGGGCACCCCGAGGTTCATCGAGACCGTCCGCGGCGTCGGCTATCGGCTGGCCGAGGCGGCCTGAGGCATCGTCCGCGGCTTCGCCTGCGGGCTGTGTCGGGGCCGTCGAGAATGTCCGACGTGTCCCGGATCCTGAGCAGTGCGACGGTCGTCGCGATCGTCTCGTTCGCCCTGGCGGCGCCCGGCGCGGCGTACGCCGACCGCTGGTCCGCGCCCGACGGCAGCGGTGACGTCGCCGGCTGGCACTTCGACCCGGATCCGGCCCCGTGCGGCACGTTCACCGACATCGACGGATCGGCCGACGCCAACGACGACATCACCGGGCTGACCGTCCGGCACACGCCGCGGGCGGTGCAGGTGGTGGTCCGGTTCCGCGACCTCTCGCCGAGGCTCGAGCAGTCGGTGTCGCTCCACCTCGCCGTGCCGGAGATCCGGGGCTGGACGGTCGACGTCGACCGGTTCCGCGCCCGGTCGGGGAAGTTCCGCGTCCTGGACTTCATGGCACGCGAGCTCCGCGAACCGGACCCGGAGGACTCCGACGAGTGTGGCAGTGTCTCCGTGGTCGTGTCGGAGGGTGCCTGCCGGACGCACCCGGTCTTCGACTTCGCCGCCGACACCGTCCGGGTGACCGTGCCGCGGCACTGCCTGCGCGACCCGGAGTGGGTCGGCGTCGGTGCCGCCGCCAGCGCATGGGTCGACCCCGACGATCCCGACGACCCGACGTACGGCGGGTTCTGGGACGAGTGGGGCACTCCTGAGGAAGGTGCGTCGACGTGGCTCCCGCCGTTCGGACCGGAGGTGCCCGCCGCACCCGGTGCGACGGTCGGCGGCGCCGGTTCCGCACGGATGACCAGCGGACAGCGCGAGTACGCGGTCCAGCCGGGGATCCCGGTCCGGCACCCAGCACTCTGACGTGGACCGTCCCGCCACCCCTGCATGAGGGGGGCGGGACGTTTGTGCCTCGACCGCGGTGACCCCCGAGTCCTCACGGCCGCTGCGCAGGTGCGTAGTGCCCGGCGCGACCCGCGCGCAAACCCGGCCGGCCGGCAACTTCTCGCGTCCCGACATCGTCCACGGAGCGTGATGACCACACGTGGGCCGAGGGCGGCACGGTGGGCGATCCGGGGCCTCGCGGTGTGCACGACGCTCCTCGCGCTCCGTGCGTGGCACGTGCACGACGAGACGTGGGACTGGCGACTCAGCCCCGCCGCGGCTCCGACCAAGGTCCAGTTCCTCGACCGTGACTACAGCAGGGGCTCCGATGCCACGGCCGTCGAGCCCGGGTTCGTGCGACGCGGCGAAACGGACGGTGGTGGGACGATCTACACGACTCCGGGACCGCTGACCCCGACGGTCCTCGACGTCGTCGACGGGGATCGGGTCGTGACGTACGAGCTGATGGGTGGTCCCTAGGCGCGCCAGCGCCTGTCTCGACACGACCCGATCGACGTGAGGGGGCTTGGGCGGGGTCTTCGGGCGTCTGGCGCCTGAGGTCCTCCGTGTGCGTTCGACGAGACCTTCGTCGGCCTACGTCCGTCGGTGGAACCTGGTGTGGTGTTTCGGGCAGAGGAGCCGGCCGTGTTGCACGTCGGTGGGTCCGCCGCAGCTCCAGGGGATGTCGTGATGGACGTGACACATCGCGGGTGGCCAATCGCAGCCGGGTTCGGTGCAGCCCTTGTCCCGGATCGCGATCGCGGTCCGTTGGGCCTTGGTGTGGAACCGGCGGGTGCGGCCGAGGTCGAGGACCTCGGAGTTGCCGCCGAGCACGGCGGGGATCAGGCCGGCCTCGCAGGCCAGCCGGCGGGCCTGCGATGCGGTGATCTTCTCCCCGGTGTCCAGGAGTGCGGCCTGCTCGAGCCGCCCTTCCAGGGCCTCGAGGGTCATGGTGACCACGATGGTCGCGGAGACGCCGCCGGTCTGCGGGAGCCGGTGGGCCGGGTAGCGCTCGATCAGCTCGCAGAACGCCCGCCCCAGCCGCTCCCGGCCGGGCCGGGGCACCACCCCGGCGGCGGGGCCGTCGGTGGCGGTGCGGTGCTTGGGGGCGGCGATCGCGAGCAGCATCTTCTTCAGCGCCGCGCCGTGGAAGGACGGGACCGTGAACCGGCCGTGGCACTTGCCGTGCCCGTCGTCCCACATCTCCAGCCGGGTGGCCAGCAGCGCATCGGCCTCTTCGCGGGCGAGCTGCTTCGCTTCGTACTCGTCCGCCAGGTCGGGGGCGACCACGTCCATCAGCCGCTTGCCCAGGACCCGCAACGTCGGGGCGGTGTGCTCGCGCCCGGCGGCCACCAGGTGCCGCTCCGCCTTCTCCACCAGAGTCGTGTCGAGGTCGCCGGGCAGCTGGTCGAGCGCAGTGACGATGACCTTGGCCTGCTCGAGCACTAGGTCACCGGCCGCGAGCGCGTCCCGGACATGGCCGCGGGTGACCAGGGCCTGGCCGAGCCTGACCTGGCCGAGCACCGCGGGCCTGGTCTGCCGGGTCCGGTGCGCCCACGCGTCCACGGTCTCGTCGTCGGCGTGCTCGGCGACCCGGGCCTCCAGCTCGACCACCCGCGCCTTCAGCCGGGTCAGCTGGATCAGCGTCGCGGTGGTCTCCGCGGCGTCCATGGACCACACCGACGCGTCCGCGACCGCATCGATCTCCGCGTGCGCGTGCGCGACGGCCACCGAGACTCGGTGCCGGGGTGTGGCCATCGCTGTCATGGCTCTACTCAAACACCGGCCACCGACAGTGAGAGGCCCAGAACCCCATGTTCCACAGGGTCCTGGGTCACGAACAGGTCACGATTCCGAGCACATTTCCACAGCCAGCGCGGCCGCGGAAGCCGCAAGCCGGGAGGCAGCAGCAACCACCCACCTACCGGTCCCGTAGCTGCCCTGTCGGTCGCAACCACCCACGGCCAGCAAGCAACGGACAAGAGCCCCCGGCCGATGTCGAGGCCCGACGCGCCCCGGGTCGCCGGCGTCCCGGGTCGCCGGCGCGACCTGGCCCGAGCTCAGTTCGCGTCGACGGGGATCGACTGCGCCTTGGTGGGCTGGTCGCTCTGGAAGATCGCGATCGGGACCTTCTGCTTGATGACCTTCTTGACGAACTTCTCCGACCCGGGGGACTCCTGGACCCAGACGGTGGCGGTGAAGTGCAGGTCGATGCCCTTGGTGTCGTCCGACGTCGGCTTGATCTTCTGGTTGCGCAGCTCGAAGGCGCCCTTGGGCGAGGTGACGAGCATGCCGTACGTGGTGGACAGGGGCTCGGGGTCGAAGGTGATCGTCTTCGCGTCGGCGTCGAGCTCGTAGGGGTGCTGGACCTTGCCGCCGTCGTAGGTCACCGTGCTGGAGTCGACCTGGATCCGGGAGAGGTACGTCCGGCGCTTCGTCGAGAACGGGTCGCGGATCGCGCGGTTGAGGTCGTAGGCCTGGAACGTGAACGAGAAGTACTTGTCGCCCTTCGGGTACCACTCGTTCGTGCGGGGCGTCGACTTGGTCGGGTACAGCGTGTAGACGTAGTCCATCCCGTTGATCTCGATGTGAGACTGGAACGTCCCGTCGCGGGTGAACTGGGAGGGGTACGGCGTCTCCGTGGCCGTCGGCGACGTGGTCACGGAGGGTGACGGGTCGTCGGAGCTGGTGAGCCCGTCGAACGCCGAGCAGCCGCTGAGCAGCGCCGTGGCGGTGAGCAGCAGGCCGGCTGCCACCGGGAACAGGCGCGAGCGGGTGCGGGTCATGGGTTCTCCTGCGGGTCGGGGGAGGAGGAGCGGGTCAGGCCTTGAAGCCGCGATAGCGCTTCATCGACTTGAGGACCATCCAGGCGGTCTGGAGCACGGTGATCACACCGAGGATCGGCCAGCAGACGGCGAGGATGTCCGAGCGCAGCTGGATCGGCAGCAGCAACGTCCAGATCGCAGCGAAGATCACGAAGATCACGAGGAAGGCGACGTAGGGGTAGAGCCAGGCGACGCCCTTGCCGCGCTCGGCCTTCGCCTGCGCCGCCCAGTTGTCGGTCTGCTGGCGGCTGAAGAACTTCAGCCAGGCCCGGATGAAGTGGCCCATCCGGATCACCATGTACGTCTCCGCCGGGACGATCAGCACCGCGAACAGGTAGTCGCGCTTGTTCGCGAACTCCATCGATCGGGCGACGCGGAAGTTCAGCCAGATCGAGGCGAACGGCGGGATCAGCCACCACGGGCTGAACACGAACGCGTGGATGTTGAGCGAGCCGGCGAGCAGCAGCACGAACATCACCCGGGTGGTGATGTTGATGACCATCGACATGTGCTCGAACCAGCGGAGCCGGAGGTTCGGGTGGAACGGCTGGCCCTTGGTGTCGCCGCGCTGGCCGGGCCACATCAGGTCGATCGCGCCGAAGTTCCACTTCACCTGCTGGGCGTCCAGCGACCGGAGCGTGTCCATGCCGCCCACGTGGGCACGGGCCCTGGCACTGATCTTGGTGAGGTAGCCGGCGCTCTTGATCTGCAGCGAGAGGAGCGAGTCCTCGACCTCGCTGTCGTTGACCCACGGGGTGCGCTGGTGGCTGTCGCGCAGCACGTCGCGCAGCGCCTGGGTCGAGAAGATGGAGAACTGGCCGCCGAGCACCGCCATGTTGCGGCCCTTGAGCAGGTTCTGCATGTTGAACGCCGAGAACTGGGCGCGCTGTCCGGCGGTGAGGAACTTCGCCATCAGCCCGTCGAGGGCGCTGTCGTCGATCGAGTAGATCGCCGAGATGCCGCCGATCCGGTCGTCGCTGGAGATCTCCTCGACGAGGTGCTGGACGGCGTCGGGCTCCGGCGTGGTGTCGCCGTCGACGCCGAGCAGGTAGTCCATGTGCTCGACGAGGGAGTAGCCGTAGTTGAGCGCCCCGACCTTCTTGTCGGGGTTCTTGCCGATGTCGTGGACGTAGATGATCGTGCTCTGCTCGCCGGCCGCGGTCATCCGCGTGTGCGGACCGGCGTAGTGGCTGGCGATCTCGACGGAGTCGTCGGAGGTGTTGTTGACGATCAGGTGGATGACGTCGGGCAGCCGGGTCTGCTGGAGCAGCGAGTCCAGCACGCCGGCGATCGTCTCGGCCTCGTTGTACGCCGGGATGATGCAGCCGACCGTCGGGCGGTACGTCGGCGCGTCCTCGAGCTCGTCGAGGAACTGGGGCTCGTAGTCGGCGAGGCCGGGGTCGGACATCCGGACGTACTCGTTCCCGCCCACGGTCGTGCCCGGCGGCGACTGGTGGGCCGGCTGGTACCCCCTGTCCGGGGCGTACGGGACGCCGTCGGGGCCCATCTGGTTCGCGTTCACGCCTTCGTCTCCTGCACTGCGCCGTCGATCGCGCGCTTCCAGAATGGGCGACCGGCCTCAAGACGCCACACGGAAAAGCTCAAAGGTTGGCTCAAGACTAGGGGTGCAGGCCGGGCTACGCGGGGATTCAGCGCGGCAGGCCGCTGGAGCGCCAGCCTCCGGGTCCGTGCGGCAGCGTACGGCGTACGACGCGGTGCGGAGCGTTCCACTCCGGACGGACCCGTGCCGGCGCCGCTGCCGGGGCCCGCAGCGCGGCCAGCACCGCGACCACCGCGGCGACCTCCTCGGGCGTCGCGTCGCCGCGGATGACCCGCAGGAA
This sequence comes from Nocardioides sp. URHA0032, assembly GCF_000620645.1. Classification (GTDB taxonomy): domain Bacteria; phylum Actinomycetota; class Actinomycetes; order Propionibacteriales; family Nocardioidaceae; genus Nocardioides. The sequence goes on from NZ_JIAV01000001.1 coordinate 208,482, forward strand.
CGGCTGCTGCTCGGCGGGGGAGCTGTCCGCGGTCATCAGAGCGGGATGTTCCCGTGCTTCTTCGCGGGCAGCGTCTCCCGCTTGGAGCGCAGCAGCCGCAGCGCGCGCACCACCTCGATGCGGGTCTCGTGCGGGGTGATCACCGCGTCGACGTAGCCGCGCTCGGCGGCGATGTAGGGGTTGGCCAGCTTGGTCTCGTAGTCGTCGATCAGCTCCGCGCGGCGGGCCTCGACGTCGCCGCCCTCCTCCGCGACCTTCTTCAGGGTCTTGCGGTGCAGGATGTTGGCCGCGCCCTGGGCGCCCATCACCGCGATCTGGGCCGTCGGCCAGGCGAGGTTCATGTCCGCGCCGAGGTGCTTGGACCCCATCACGTCGTACGCACCGCCGTACGCCTTGCGGGTGATGATCGTGACCAGCGGGACCGTGGCCTCGGCATAGGCGTAGATCAGCTTGGCGCCGCGGCGGATGATGCCGTTCCACTCCTGGTCGGTGCCGGGCAGGAACCCGGGCACGTCGACGAAGGTCAGCACCGGGAGGTTGAAGGCGTCGCAGAAGCGGACGAACCGGGCGGCCTTCTCCGAGGCGTCGATGTCGAGGGTGCCGGCGAACTGCATGGGCTGGTTCGCCACGACCCCGACCGGGTGGCCCTCGACGCGGCCGAAGCCGACGACGATGTTGGGGGCGAACAGCTCCTGGACCTCCAGGAACTCCTGGTCGTCCATCACCGCGGTGATCACGTCGCGCATATCGTAGGGCTGGTTCGGGGAGTCCGGGATGATCGTGTCCAGGGCCCGGTCCAGGTCGCTGACCTCGAGGTCGGCGACGTCCGGGTACGTCGGCGCCTCGTCCAGGTTGTTCTGCGGCAGGTAGGACAGCAGAGCCTTGACGTACTCGATCGCGTCCTCCTCGTCCGAGCCCATGTAGTGGGCGTTGCCGGACTTGGTGTTGTGCGTGCGCGCGCCGCCGAGCTCCTCCATCGAGACGTCCTCGCCGGTGACCGTCTTGATGACGTCGGGACCGGTGATGAACATGTTCGAGGTCCCGTCGACCATGATCGTGAAGTCGGTGACCGCGGGGGAGTAGACGTGGCCGCCCGCGCAGGAGCCCATGATCAGGCTGATCTGGGGGATCACGCCGGAGGCGTGCACGTTGCGGCGGAAGATCTCGCCGTACAGGCCGAGGGAGACGACGCCCTCCTGGATGCGGGCGCCGGCGCCCTCGTTGATGCCGATGATCGGGCAGCCGGTCTTCATCGCGAGGTCCATGACCTTGGTGATCTTCTCGCCGTACACCTCACCCAGCGAGCCGCCGAAGATCGTGAAGTCCTGGGAGAACACGCACACCTGGCGGCCGTCGACGGTGCCGTAGCCGGTCACCACGCCGTCGCCGTACGGGCGGTTCTTCTCCAGCCCGAACGCGGTCGAGCGGTGCCGCGCGAGCTCGTCGAGCTCGACGAACGAGCCCTCGTCGAAGAGCAGCTCGATCCGCTCCCGGGCGGTCTTGCGGCCCTTGGCGTGCTGCTTCTCGACCGCCTTGGCCGAGCCGGCGTGCACGGCCTCGTCCAGCCTCCGGTCGAGATCCGCGAGCTTGCCCCCGGTGGTGTGCAGGTCGGGGGCGTCGGGGCCCACCGGGACGTCGGTTCCCTCGCCGGGGTGCGCACTCATCGGTCTGGCTCCTCACTGGCACTGATGTGGACCGTGGGCCAATGTAGTGCCCGTGACCCCCGCGCAGATGAGACGCCCATCACTCGACGCCGAGACGCTCGCCCGACTCGCTCCCGAGCTCACCGTGGAGGTGCTCGAGGCCGCGCCGTCCACGAACGCCGTCGCGGCGGAGCGGGCCCGCGCCGGCGCGCCCGAGGGGACGGTGGTCGTCGCCGAGCACCAGACCGCCGGCCGGGGCCGGCTGGACCGCACCTGGGAGACCCCGGCGCGGGCCGCCCTGACATTCTCCTTGGTGCTGCGCCCGACCGTGCCGGCCGGGGAGTGGCCGTGGCTGCCGCTGCTCGCCGGCCACACCGTCGCCAAGACCCTGCGCGGGGCGGGGTACGCCGCGGCCACGGTCAAGTGGCCGAACGACGTGCTCCTGGGCGACGACAAGGTCGCGGGCATCCTGGTCGAGCTGGTCGACACCCCCGCGGGGCCGGCGGCGATCGTCGGCGTCGGCCTGAACGTCTCCTCCACGCGGGACGAGCTGCCGGTGCCCGCCGCGACCTCGCTGGCGCTGGCCGGCGGGGCCGAGCCGGACCGGACGGCGGTCCTCGTGGAGCTGCTCCGCTCGCTGCGCGAGGCCTACGACCTGTGGCAGACCGGTGGCGCCGACGCGACCAGGCACCTGCGTGCGTCGTACTCGGCGGGGTGCGTCACCATCGGCCGGGAGGTGCGCGTCGACCTCCCCGACGGGAGCGCGCTCACGGGCCGCGCCATCGGCATCGACGAGGTGGGCCGCCTGGTGGTGGTCGGCCCGGCCGGCGAGACCGTCGTCGGCGCCGGTGACGTGGTCCACGTGCGGGCGCCCGATCAGTGACATGATCGGCGCGTGGCCATCTCCCGCAAGCTGCTCAACGAGGGTGAGACCGTCGTCGTCGACACCCGCACGCACGTCAAGGCCCTGCTGTGGCCGCTCATCTGCCTGGTCGTCCTGCTGGCGGTCGGCACCTACGCACAGACGAAGATCGACAACGGCACGGTGATGCTCGTGATCTGGATCGTGCTCGCCTGCCTCGCGGTCTGGTTCGTGCTGCGCCCCGTGATCGTCTGGGCGACCGCGACGTACACCGTCACGAACCGCCGGCTGATCACCCGGCACGGCGTGATCGTGCGGCGCGGCCACGACATCCCGCTGGCCCGGATCAGTGACGTGGCCTACGAGTTCGGGCCGATCGACCGGCTGCTCGGGTGCGGCACCCTCGTGATCGCGGACGCGAGCACGCACGGGCAGGTGCGGCTGCACGACATCCCGCGGGTCGAGGAGACCCAGCGCCGGATCAACGAGCTGCTGCACGGGTCCAACGACGCCACGGCGGGACATGAAGGAACCTGACCGCCCGGCTCCCGAGGACCTCGAACGCGCGATCCTCGGGGAGGAGCCGGTCTTCAACGCCCCGCAGGTGGCGGAGCAGACCGGCGTGACGATCGACGAGGCCCGCCGGCTCTGGCGGGCCCTCGGGTTCCCCGAGCACGGGCTCGAGACCGCGTTCACGGACTCCGACACCGAGGCGCTGTCGACCCTGCTCGGGGTGGTCCGCTCGGGCCTGATCGACTTCGACATGGCGGTCAACCTGACCCGCGCGGTCGGGCAGACCATGGCCCGGCTCGCGGACTGGGAGGTCGCGACGCTCGTGCACCGGGTCGAGGAGCTCGAGGCCGGCGACGAGGCGACCGGCAGCCGGATCGGCTCCGCACTGCGGCTGATCGACGAGATCCAGGCGCCCTTCGAGGACCTGCTCGTCTACGTGTGGAAGCGGCACCTGGCCGCGGCCGTCGCGCGAGTCGAGGCGCTCGGCGCGAACGAGGAGGACCTCAACACCGTCCCGCTGACGGTCGGCTTCGCCGACATCGTGAGCTTCACCGCCCTGTCGAACCGGCTGACCGAGGAGCGGATCGGCGACCTGGTCGAGCTGTTCGAGTCGCGGTGCGCCGACGTGGTCGCGGCCCGGCGGGGCCGGATCATCAAGAGCATCGGTGACTCGGTGCTGTTCGTGAACGACGACCCGGTCCGCGCCTACGACACCGCCGAGGGCATCATCAACGTGATCGGCCGGGACTCGCGGATGCCCGACGTACGAGTCGGCCTGGCCAGCGGCTCCGTGGTGATGCGGCTCGGCGACGTGTTCGGGCCGCCGGTCAACCTCGCCTCGCGGCTCACCGCGGTCGCCCGGCGGAACCGGATCATCATCGACCAGGCCACCGCGGAGCTGCTGCCGGACACCGAGTTCGAGACCCGGCCGCTCCCGGCCCGGCCGGTGCGGGGGTTCGGCATCGTGGAGCCGGTGGCCGTCCGGCGCGCCTGAGGACGGGCGAGGACGCTCGGCGTCCGGATCACAGTTTCGTCGTTCGGGAGTCAGCCGGCCCCGGCATCCCTACCGTGGGTAGATGGTCGAGGTGCAGGACATCCGGCTCGATCCCGAGACCCGCCGCGCCTGGCGGGGTTCGGACGAGATCGTGCTGTCCCGCAAGGAGTTCGACCTGCTGCTCGCGCTGATGGAGCGCGCGGGCACGATCGTCTCCCGCGACGAGCTGATGCGCGAGGTCTGGCACACGACCTTCTGGACCTCCTCGAAGACCATCGACGTGCACCTCGGGTGGGTGCGCCGCAAGCTCGGTGACGACAGCAGGAACCCGCGGCTGATCACGACGATCCGCGGCCAGGGGCTGCGGTTCGAGACCGGGACCGACAACCCCTAGAGTCTCCGTGTGCCCAGCCACCAGCACCGGCTCGCCCCGACCCTCGCTGTCATCGGCGGCGGCCAGCTGGCCCGGATGATGGCCGAGCCCGCCGCCGCGATGGGGCTGCCGCTGCGGCTGCTCGCCGAGGCGGAGGGGGTCTCGGCCGCCCAGGTGATCCCCGACCACCTCGTCGGCGACTACCGCGACCTCGACACGCTGCGGAAGGTCACCGACGGGTGCCAGGTCGTCACCTTCGACCACGAGCACGTCCCGACCGAGCACCTGCACGCCCTGGCGGCCGACGGGACCGCCGTCCGTCCCGGCCCCGAGGCGCTCGTGCACGCCCAGGACAAGGGCGTGATGCGCGAGCGGCTCGCCGAGCTCGGCGTCCCGTGCCCCCGCAACGCGCTGGTCGCCTCGGTCGCCGACGTCGAGGCGTTCGGGTTCCCCTGCGTCCTCAAGACCACGCGCGGGGGGTACGACGGCAAGGGGGTGTGGTTCGTGCGGTCGGCCGCCGACTGCGCCGAGGCGTTCGAGACCGCGGGGTCCTCGGCGGTGCGGATCCTCGCCGAGGAGCTGGTCGACTTCCGCCGCGAGCTGTCCGCGCTCGTCGTGCGCTCGCCGAGCGGCCAGGCCGCGGCGTACCCCGTCGTCGCCTCCACGCAGCAGGACGGCATCTGCGTCGAGGTGGTCGCCCCCGCCCCCGACCTGTCCGCAGCGCTGGCGGGCGAGGCGCAGCAGATCGCGCTGCGGATCGCCGGGGCGCTGGACGTGACCGGGGTGCTCGCGGTCGAGCTGTTCGAGACCGACGACGGCCGGGTGCTGGTCAACGAGCTGGCGATGCGGCCGCACAACACCGGGCACTGGAGCCAGGACGGCGCGGTGACCTCCCAGTTCGAGAACCACCTCAGGGCCGTGCTCGACCTGCCGCTCGGGTCGCCCGCGCCGCGCGCTCGGTGGACGGTCATGGTGAACATCCTCGGTGGTCCGGACCCCACGGTCGGGCGCCTGTACGACGGCTACCCGCACGCGCTGGCGCGCGACCCGTTCCTGCGGGTGCACCTGTACGGCAAGGACCTGCGGCCCGGCCGCAAGGTCGGCCACGTGAACGCCTACGGCGACGACCTCGAGGACTGCCTCGAGCGCGCGCGGCATGCCGCCGCGTGGTTCCGCGGCGACCTGGGAAACGAGAGTGAGTAGCCGATGAGCGCACGGGTGGGCATCGTGATGGGGTCGGACTCGGACTGGCCGGTGATGAAGGCCGCGGCCGAGGCCTTGACCGAGTTCGGTGTGGAGCACGAGGCGGACGTCGTCTCCGCGCACCGGATGCCGGAGGAGATGCTGGCGTACGGCCGGGAGGCCGCGGGGCGCGGGCTCGCGGTGATCATCGCCGGCGCCGGCGGTGCGGCGCACCTGCCGGGCATGCTCGCCTCGGTCACCCCGCTGCCGGTCGTCGGTGTGCCGGTGCCGCTGAAGTACCTCGACGGCATGGACTCCCTGCTCTCGATCGTGCAGATGCCGGCGGGCGTCCCGGTCGCCACGGTCGCCGTCGGCGGTGCGCGGAACGCCGGCCTCCTGGCCGTGCGCATCCTGGCCGCGACCGATCCCGCGCTCCGGGCGAGGATGGTCGACTTCCAGTCGGAGCTCAGGGAGACCGCGCGGGAGAAGGGCGCCGCGGTCCGCAACGACCTGCCCGGTCGGCGCCTCGGCTTCTGACCTGCCTCACGGCACGGCCGGCATGTACCTCTCGAACCAGGCGACCATCCGCGCGCACTGGTCGGCGAGCGCCGGCGGAGCCTGCACCCCGTGGCCCTCCTCGGGGTAGATCGCCAGCGCCGCGGGAACCCCGCGCTCGGTGAGCGCCCGGTACATCTGCTCCGCCTGGTTCGCGGGCGTCGCGAGGTCGCGGGACCCGGCGGTCAGGAAGGTCGGGGTCCGGATCCGGTGGTGGTGGGTCAGCGGGTTGCGGGTCTGGTACTGCGAGTCCGGGTCCCACGGGTCGCCGTCGAGGAACAGCCGGTCGAACTCCGCGAGGTTGCTGGTCAGGTGGAACGACCGCCAGTCCGTGCACGGCGACCGCGACACCGCTGCCCGGAACCGGCTGGACAGGACGGGCAGCCAGCAGGCCAGGTAGCCGCCGTAGCTCTGCCCGACCACGCCCACCCGCTCGGGGTCCACGAGCCGGGAGGCGACCAGGTGGTCGATCCCGCTGAGGATGTCCTGCGCGTCCAGGCCGCCCATGTCCCCGCGCACCGCCTCGGCGAACTCCGCGCCGCGTCCCGAGCTCCCGCGCGGGTTGGGTCGGAACACGGCGTACCCGCGCGCGACCAGCACCACGGTGTGTGCGTCGCGACCGATCCAGCCGTCGCGGTAGCCGCAGACCGGGCCGCCGTGCGGGTGCACGACGAGCGGGTGCGGCCCGGGCGTCCGGGGCACGTCGAGCAGCCCGTCCATCGCCAGGCCGTCCGGGGCCGTCCACGACACCGGTCGCGCCTCGCCGTACGACGCCCGCACCGCGTCAGTGCCGGGGCCGCGGCTGCTCAGGAGCTCGGCCGGCGTGCCGTCGGCCTCGATCCGCGCCAGTGTCGGCGGCAGGTCGTGCCGCTCGAGCACGAGCACCGGGCGGCCGTCGGCCGCGAGGCCGCCGAGCTCGGGCTGGTACCGGCCGGTCGTGGCCGTCCCGCTCCAGAGCTCCGTGCACTCGCCGGTCGTCACCTCGACGGTGCCGAGCACCGTGGCGAGGCTGCGCTGGCCGATGAAGAGGATCGTGCGGTCGTCGAGCCAGCGGTGCTCGGTGACGTGCACGCCGGGCGTCGCGACCCGCGACGCCTCGCCGTCGAGGCGGCCCACCAGCAGCTCGCCGGCGAGCAGGTCGCGGTCGCTCGCGAAGCCGGTGATCGCCGACCAGGTCCGCCCGTCCGGGGAGCCGCCGGGACGGGCGATCTGGAACCGCTCCTCGTGCAGCAACGCCACGGTGGCGTCGGGGGATATGTGCACGAGCCAGGCGTCGTACCAGGCGCCTTCTCCGGCCCCGTCGCTCACCAGCGCCACGGCGTCGTGGCCGACCCAGTCGGCCTCCCAGACGTTCAGCCGGGTGAGGACGCGGTGGTCGGTCGACCCGACCTCCCACTCGACGAGACGCCGCCGGCCGGTCGCGGCCGGGAGCACGTGCGGCCGCCAGGACTCCGTCCCGACGCCTCCCACGGTGCCCGACCCCCAGACGTCGGAGATCTCGGCCCCGGGCTCGGCGACGACGAGCAGCAGCCGCCGGCCGTCGGGAGACCAGCGGGCGACCTCGACGAGGCCGCCGACGTCGGGTGTCCGGGCCGACTCGACGCCGTCGGTGTCGGTGATGACCGCCCCGTCGTCGGCGAGCACGCAGAGCCGGTCGCCGTCCGGGGACCAGACCGGGGACCAGCACCCGGCACCGGACAGCACCGGCCGCGGCGTCCCGGACCCGTCGACGAGCAGCACCACCCGCCGCTCCGCGGAGTCGGGCTCGGGCCGGAGCGCCGCGGTCACCGCGACCAGGTCACGCCGCGGGTGCGGGGCGGCCTGGGCGAGGTCACTGATCGCGTGGCCGGCGGTCTGCCGGAACGCGCGCTGCAGCTCCGCGACCCACGCCTCGATCGCGGGGTGGATCGGCTGGTCGAAGACGCTCACGCGCTCACGATGGCAGATCGCGGGCGCCGACTCACTGGCGTTGAGCAAATCGTTTGGCTAGCGTGCCGCTCGACACTCAGCGAGAGAGGAACCGCATGGACAGCACGCGCACCCGGCAGGCCCTGGTCGTCCGGGGTGGCTGGGAGGGCCACAGCCCCGTCGAGGCAACGGAGCGGTTCATCCCGTTCCTGAAGGAGCACGGCTTCGCCGTCGAGGTCCACGACGGACCGGAGGTGTACGCCGACGCCGACCGGCTCACCGCCACCGACCTGGTCGTGCAGTGCTACACCCAGGGCGAGGCGACCGACGAGCAGGTCCTGGGCTTGTCCGCGGCGGTCGCTGCCGGCACCGGACTGGCCGGGTGGCACGGCGGCGTCTGCGACTCGTTCCGCGGCTCGCCGGACTACCTGCACCTCACCGGCGGCCAGTGGGCCGCGCACCCCGGCGGCTTCGTGGACCACGAAGTCGCGGTGGTGCCGGCGAAGGCGGACCACGAGATCGTCGCCGGGCTGGACCGGTGGTCGCTGAACACCGAGCAGTACTGGGTCCTCACCGACGACCTCAACGACGTCCTCGCGACCACGACCTTCGCCGTGCGCGACGACACGCCGTGGCGCGAGGAGCTCACCTGCCCTGCGGTCTGGACCCGTCAGTGGGGTCGCGGCCGGGTCTTCGTCTCGACGATCGGCCACAAGCTCGAGGACCTCGACCACCCCGACGTGCGCACCCTGACCGAGCGGGGCCTCCTGTGGGCGAGCCGCTGACGCCGGGTCCCACGAGGATCATCCTCGACACCGACCTGGCGATGGGGGCGCCGGGCTCGGACATCGACGACGGCTTCGCGCTCGCGCTCGCCCTGGCCGACCCGGGCCTCCGGGTCGAGGTCGTCACGACCGTCGGCGGCAACAGCGACGTCGTCACCTCCACGCGACTCACCCACCAGCTGCTCGCGGTGCTGGGCCGCACCGACGTACCCGTCGTGCAGGGCCTGCCGGCCGACGAGGACGCGGCGACGGAGATCGTGCGCCGTGTCCTCGCCGAGCCCGGCGAGCTCACGCTCGTGACGATCGGACCGCTGACGAACGTCGCGAAGGCGCTGGAGATCGAGCCCGCCGTCGCGACCGCGGTGCGGGAGATCGTCGTGATGGGCGGGGTCTACCTCGAGCAGACGAACGTCGCGGCGATGCCGGGGGAGTACAACTTCTGGTGTGACCCCCCAGCAGCGCAGGCCGTGATGGAGAGCGGCGCACGACTCCGGCTGGTCGGACTCGACGTCACCCGCCGGGTGCGACTGAGCCGGGACGACGCCGAGCGCCTCGCCGACGGCGGCGCCTTCGGCAGGCTCGCGTCGGAGCACACGCTCGCCTGGATCGCGTTCCAGGAGCGGGTGAAGCCGCGCGAGGAGATCGAGCAGGGCAGCTGCGCACTGCACGACCCGCTCGCCGTCGCGGTGGTGAGCCGCCCCGACCTGGTGACGTGGCGCGACGCGCACGTCGACGTCGAGACCGAGGGACGCTTCACCCGGGGAGTGGCGGTCGCGGACCTGCTGATGTGGGAGGACCCGCCTGCCCCCAACGCCCGGATCGCGACCGCGGTGGACGCCGAGGCGTTCCGCGCGCTGTTCGTCGAGCGGATGGCGGGCCTCCCGTGAGCCGTCTGGTCGACGTGGTCGTGGTGGGTTCGGTCAACCGCGACTACGTCTGCCGGGTGGCGGTGCTTCCCGCGCCAGGCGAGACGGTGCTCGGCGGCGAGGCCAGTGTCGGCTCGGGCGGCAAGGGCGGCAACCAGGCGGTCGCCGCGAGCCTGCTCGGAGCGCGCACGGCCATCGTCGCCCGGGTCGGGCGCGACGACGACGGGCGGGCGCTGGCCAAGGACCTCGCCGACGCGTGGGTGGACACCACGGAGCTGGTCGCCACGAGCGTCCGCACCGGACTGGCCTTCGTCATGGTCGACGCGACCGGTGAGAACTCGATCGTCGTGGCGCCGGGCGCCAACGAGCTGCTGGAGGCCGCGACCACGTCGCGCGCGGTGGGCGAGCTGCTCTCCGTGGGCGGGGTGCTCGTCACCCAGGCGGAGATCCCGCCCCCTGCCTTCGAGGCCGCGATCATGGCCGCGGAGGAGGTGGGCGCCCGGGCGGTGGTCAACCTGGCGCCGTACCGCCCGGTGCCCGAGGACGTCCTCGCGCTGTGCGATCCGCTGGTCGTGAACGAGTCCGAGGCCAGCGGTCTCCTCGGTCGTGAGGTGCGTGGTGTCGACGAGGCGCGCGCGGCGGCCGCCGAGATCGCCGGTCGCTGCCGCTCGGTCGTGGTCACCGTCGGCGCCGACGGGGCCGTGGTCGGCAGGGGGAGCGCGGTCGACCACGTGCTCGCGGAGGCGGCCGACGTGGTCGACACCACGGGCGCCGGCGACGCGTTCACCGGTGCCCTCGCCGCCGCCCTCAGCGCGGGCACGGACCTGGTCGAGTCCGTGCGGATCGGCGTCCGGGCCGGCACCTACGCCGTTGCGCGGCCGGGCGCTCAGGCGTCGTTCGCGCGCGCCGCGCAGATCGGCGTGGGCACCTTGCACGCTCGTCCGTGAGGGCCATTGACCCGGGCACCCGCAGCCCCTAGCGTTCCGTTAGCAAACCGATTTGCGCAATATCGCGGCCGAGCGTGACGAGCAGGTACGACGAGGGAGGGTCCGGATGGGCGTGCAGGAGACCGACGGCGCGGAGACCCCGACCCTGGGCGTGGCCATGATCGGCTACGCGTTCATGGGTGCCGCCCACGCACAGGCGTGGCGCAACGCGCACCGGTTCTTCGACCTCCCGCTGCGGCCGGCGATGAACGTCGTGTGCGGTCGGACGGAGTCCGCGACCCGCGACGCCGCCGAGCAGCAGGGCTGGGCCGCGTGGACCACCGACTGGCGCGACGTGCTCGAGCGCGACGACGTGCAGCTGGTCGACATCTGCACGCCCGGCGACTCGCACCACGAGATCGCGATCGCCGCGCTCGAGGCCGGCAAGCACGTGCTGTGCGAGAAGCCGCTCGCCAACACGGTGGCCGAGGCGGAGCAGATGACCGAGGCGGCCGAGGCGGCCCGGGCCGATGGCGTGCTGTCGATGGTCGGCTTCAACTACCGCCGCACGCCGGCCCTGGCGTACGCCCGACGGCTGATCGAGGACGGCGCGGTCGGCACCGTCCACCACATCCGCGCGCAGTACCTCCAGGACTGGATCGTCGACCCGGAGTTCCCTCTGGTCTGGCGGTTGCAGAAGGACAAGGCCGGCTCCGGAGCCCTCGGCGACATCGGCGCCCACATCGTCGACCTGTCCCAGTTCCTCACCGGCCAGCGGCTGACCGAGGTCGCGGGCCACCTCACCCGGTTCGTGGACCGCAGGCCGCTGCCCGAGGCGGCCTCCGGCCTGAGCGCCAGCGGTGGTGCGGAGACGGGGGAGGTGACCGTCGACGACGCGGCCGTCTTCTTCGCGCGCACCGACGGCGGCGCGCTGGCGACGTACGAGGCGACCCGCTTCGCGACCGGCCGCAAGAACGCCATGCGCATCGAGGTCAACGGCTCGAGGGGGAGCATCGCCTTCGACTTCGAGGCCATGAACGAGCTGCACGTCCACGACGCGACGGTGCCGGCCAGGGACGCCGGCTTCCGCCGGATCCTGGTGACCGAGCCCGACCACCCCTACACGGGGTCGTGGTGGCCGCCCGGTCACGGTCTCGGGTACGAGCACACCTTCGTCAACGAGATCGCCGACCTGGTCCGCGACATCGGGGCCGGTGTGCCGCCGTCGCCGTCGTTCGCCGACGGACTCCAGGTGCAGCGCGTGCTCGACGCCGTCGAGCGTTCGTCGGCGGACGGCGCCGCCTGGACCAAGATCTGAACCGCCCAACCACGAGAGGGAGCACGTTGAGCAAGCTTCGTGTCGGAGTGATCGGACTGGGCGAGGTCGCCCAGGTGATCCACCTGCCGATCATCGAGTCACTGCCGGACCGCTACGAGCTGGCGGCGGTCTGCGACATCTCGCCGGGCCTGGTCAAGCGGGTCGGCGACCGCTACCGCGTCGAGCACCGCTACACCGACTTCCACGAGATGCTCGCGGCCGGCGACCTCGACTGCGTGCTCGTGCTGAACAGCGACGAGTACCACGCCGAGTGCACGATCACCGCGCTCGACGCCGGCATCGACGTGCTGGTCGAGAAGCCGATGTGCCTCAGCCCACGCGAGGCCGAGGAGATCATCGCCGCACGCGACCGGTCCGGGAAGACCGTGATGGTCGCCTACATGCGCCGCTTCGCGCCGGCCTTCAACGAGGCGGTCGAGCGGCTGCCCGAGCTCGGCGAGCTCCGTTACGTCCGGGTCCATGACGTGATCGGCGAGAACCGGCTCATCGTCGACCAGACGTCGTACGTCGACCGCCCCGACGACGTGCCGCAGGAGGCCGTGGACGAGAAGTGGGCGCGTCGGTCGGCGCTGGTCAAGGAGGCGCTCGGGGACGTCCCGCAGGAGCTCGAGTGGACCTACGGCCTGCTCTGCGGGCTCGGCAGCCACGACCTGTCGGCGATGCGCGAGCTGCTCGGCTCTCCGCAGAAGGTCTCGGCCGCGAAGATGTGGCGCAACGGCGGGTACGTCGTCGCGCTGCTCGACTACGGCGACTTCGTCGTCACCTACGAGACCGGAGTCGACGACCAGCTGCGCTACGACACCTACATCGAGCTGTACGGCGCCAGCGGCACGATGAAGGTGCAGTACGACACGCCGTACGTGCGGCACTTCCCGACGACCCTGCAGCTCGAGCTCACCGACGGCGACTCCTACGAGCGGTCGGTGCGGCGTCCGCACCTGAAGGACCCGTACACCTACGAGCTCGAGTACTTCCACGACGTCGTCACGACCGGCGGGACGCCCAAGACCTCGCCCGAGGACTACGTCCAGGACATGGAGCTCTTCGTCGAGATCATCCGGGCCATCCAGCAGGGCTCCTGAAGATAAGTCGAACGGCACCGAGGATAGGCGTCGTGACCGGACGCACTCCCTCCGTAGCGTCGGCGACACCACTCCACGACCTGAGAGGCAAGACCGTGCTGACCGAGCAAGACGTCGAGTCCTTCCGCACCAACGGATACCTGCTGCCCGGTCGGCAGCTCTTCTCCGATGAGAAGCTGTCCCGGCTGGAGCAGATCTTCAACGAGCACCTCGCCGACAAGGGGGACAAGCTCTCCGACGAGCTGGACACCCCGCACTACCGCGACGAGCGGCTGCTGGACTTCCTCCTCTCCGACGAGGTCCTCGACACCGTCGAGCCGCTGATCGGCCCGAACATCGCACTCTGGTCGAGCCACTTCATCTCCAAGGACCCCTTCACCGGCCGGGCCACCCCCTGGCACGAGGACAGCGCGTTCTGGGAGGGCCGCTTCGACGCCTACGACAACATCGTCACGATCTGGCTCGCGCTCGAGGACGGCTCGTTCCGGGAGAACGGCTGCATGCGGGTCATCCCGGGCTCGCACCTCAACGGAGGATTCTCGGAGGGCTACCAGCCGGCGGACATCACCACCCAGACCTTCCACGCCGAGCTCGGCGGCGTCGACGAGGACCGGGCCGTCTACTTCGAGCTGAAGCGCGGCGAGTTCTCCATGCACGACGGGCGGATCGTGCACGGCGCGAAGGCGAACACCAGCCCGGTCCGGCGTACCGGGTACACCATGCGCTACTTCCCCTCGTCGGTGAAGATGCAGGACGTCCCGCAGAACGAGGGGTGGAAGATCTGGCTCGCCCGCGGTGAGGACCTCGCCGGCAACGCCTACGCCAACGTCCCGGCCACCGCATGAAACTGGGACTCCTGACGGCCTGCCTGCCCGGCGAGTCCCTCGAGGACATCGCCGGGTGGGCGGGCAGCCACGGGTACGACGCGCTCGAGGTCGCCGCCTGGCCGGACCGGCCCGGCCGCGACTGGGAAGCGAGCCACCTCGACGTCGAGACGTTCGGGGTGGCCGATGCCGACAGGGTCAGGTCCCTCCTCGACCAAGCGGGCCTGACCCTGTCGGCGGTCGCCTACTACGAGAACAACCTGCACGAGGACCAGGAGACGCGCGAGGCGACCCACGAGCACCTGCGCCGGTGCATCGACGCCGCGCAGCTCCTCGGCGTCGGGCTCGTGGGCACGTTCGTCGGCAGGGACGTCTCGCGGACGATGACCGAGAACCTGCGGCTCGCCGAGAAGGTGCTGCCGCCGCTGGTCGAGTACGCCGCGGCCCGCGACGTACGCCTCGTCATCGAGAACTGCCCGATGGAGGGGTGGCACCCCGACGGCTACCCCGCCAACCTCGCCTACTCACCCGAGCTGTGGGGCTGGATGGCCGACCTGGGGCTGTGGCTGAACTACGACCCGTCGCACCTCGTCTGGCTCGGCATCGATCCCGTCGCCGCGCTCGAGCCGGTCGTCGACCGGGTGCTGCACGTCCAGGCGAAGGACGTCGAGGTGCGCGCCGACCAGCGCAACCGGTACGGCGTCTTCGGCCGGGTGATCGACAAGGAGCCCTGGGTGAGCGGCTGGTGGCGCTACCGCATCCCCGGCCTCGGCGAGGTCGACTGGCGACGCGTCCTGGACACGCTCCACCAGGCGGGGTACGACGGGGTCGTCTCGGTCGAGCACGAGGACCCGGTGTGGAGCGGCTCGCCCGAGCAGGTCCGTCGCGGCCTCACGATCGCCAGGCGCACCCTCGCGCCGTACATCCAGATCTGACAATCCTCACCCCGAGCCCAGGAAGGCCGCCCATGCATCGCGGTGTCTACTTCGACGCCTGGTTCCCCCGCCAGCACTGCTACCACCCGAGCCTGCCGCCACGACGGCTGCGGATGGTCGACGACCTCGTCGACTTCCGCGCCACCGTGCTGGTGTGGGCGTCGATGGGCGGCGGCTCGCTGGCGCTGCCGTACCTCGAGCAGGAGGCGTTCGGTCCCGTCGACGCGCGCTCGCGGTTCTACGGGTTCGTCAACGACAGCGAGTTCATCGCCGCCTGCCACGAGCGGGGCATCAAGGTGCTCGGCATCGTCTTCGAGGCGCAGGGCTGGGAGTTCCCGGTCGAGCTCACCGACGACGAGGACGCCGTGCTCGCCCTGAACGAGCTGCGAGGCGTCGGCAAGCGCGACTGGATGGGGCTGCGCGAGTTCTCGTCGAACCGCTACCCGAAGCTCTGGAAGCCGGTCGAGCACTACTTCCCGGACGGTCTCGTCAACAGCGACGGCGAGCCGGTCACGGACCTGATCGAGGAGTGCGTCGTCCGCGACATCCACCAGCAGCCGTGCCACGCGCACTGGGTGGAGTGCCCCGACCGCGAGCACCAGTGCTACTACATGGACCGCAACAACCCGGTCTGGCGCGAGTACCTCAAGGCCGTGATCCGGATCCAGCTTGACGCGGGCGCGGACGGCATCCAGCTCGACGAGGCCGAGCTCCCGATGGGCGCGTTCCAGTACGGCGCGTGCTTCTGCAAGGACTGCATGAAGGGCTTCCGGGCATACCTCCAGGCCCTGAAGCCTTCCCAGGTCGACATCGCGCTCGACGGCGTCGACCTCGCCACGTTCCACTACGGCGACTGGCTGCTGGCCCAGGGCTACGACTTCAAGTCGGGCCGCGAGTCGACGCCGCTGTTCGGCGACTACTACGCGTTCCAGTGCCTGCAGATCAAGAAGTACTTCGCCGAGCTCGCCGACTACGCACGGGAGTACGGCCGGTCGCTGGGACGCGAGATCATCCTGTCCGGCAACTTCTTCAACCTCGAGCCGATGTACCTCGCGCTGGCCGACGACGTCGACCTCGTCATCACCGAGATGCGCAACACGACCTACCGCCAGCCGGAGTGGTACCGCTACGTCGCGGCGTTCGCGGGCGACAAGGACGTCGTGGTCGTCGAGAACCCGTACGGCGGAGTCGTCCCCGAGCTGATCGAGCTGCTGGGCAAGGGCCGCGGCTACGACCTGTTCCGGCTGTCGCTGTTCGAAGCGGCGGCGATGGGCGCGAACATGTCGGTGCCGTACGGCTCCTGGATGGGCAGCGTCATCGAGGACTCCTTCTACGCGCCGCACGAGCTGGCCAGTGGGGTCCAGGCGTTCCTGGCCGACCACGAGCCGCTGTTCGCACGGCGGACGGCCAACGAGGTCGCGGTCGTCTTCAGCGTGGAGAGCACGCGTGAGCTGATCGGCAAGGCGGACGCCAGCGACAACACGACGAACGCGCGCGACGAGTCGGTCGTGGTGCCGTACCGGGTCGCCACCGAGACCCTGGCGAACGCCGCCGTGCCGTACGACGTGGTGATCTGGCCGGACGGCGTCACGGCGCCCGACCGGTCCTCCTGCGAGGCGCTGCTGCGCTACTCGACGGTGGTCCTGCCGGACGTCTTCGCCCTCACCGAGGGACAGGTGGCGGCGCTGTCGGGCTACCTCGACGCAGGGGGGACCGTCGTGGTGACCGACCGGGCGGCACCGGAGCTGCCGTCGCACCCGAACGTCCGCACCGCACACCACGGCGTGCTCGACGAGCTGCTGCCGCACGGCCGGCAGGTGTCGACGGACGCGTCCGTCGCCGCGAACCTGCAGCACCTCGCCGACGGCTCGTACGCGCTGCACCTGGTCAACTACGACTACGACCGGGATGCTGACGCGGTGCGCACCCTCACCGACATCCCGCTCCGGGTCCGGCTGCCCGAGGACCGCGAGCGCGCCACGGTCGTCGCCAGCGACGGATCACGGACGCCGCTCGAGCTCGGCCGCGAGGACGGTGCGCACCTGGTGTGCCTCGCCTCGCTGGGCGTCTACTCGATCGTGGTGTTCCACGACGGGGAGCTCCCGTGAGGATCGCGGCGCTGCACGGCCGCCAGTCGTTCGCGATCGAGGAGGCACCGGTCCCGTCGATCCGACCCGGCGAGGTCCTCGTGCGCGTCGTCGTGTCGGGGGTCTGCGCCTCGGAGCTCGAGCCGTGGGTCGAGGGCCCGCCCGCCGGCGAGGTCCGGTACCCCGGGCACGAGGTGAGCGGCGTCGTCGCCTCGGTCGGTGAGGAGGTCACCTCGCTCGTCCTAGGGGACCGGGTCGGCGTCTGGGTCACCGAGCGTGGCTTCGCGGAGTACGTCGCGGTGCGCGCGGCGTACTGCTTCCCGGCCGGCGACGGGCCGCTGGACCTCGCGCTGGCCGAGCCGATCGCGTGCTCGGTGAACGCCGTCGAGGCCGCCGACGTCCGGCTCGGCGACGACGTGCTCGTCATCGGTGCCGGCTTCATGGGCAACCTCGTGCAGAGGCTCGCCGCCCTGCGCGGCCCGCGCCGGCTGATCGTCGCGGACGCCCGGGCGGACGCGCTCGAGCGCGCCCGCAAGCTCGGCGCGACCCACGTCGTCGACGTGACCCGCGAGTCGTTGCCCGACGTCGTCCGGACGCTCACCGACGGCCGCGGCGCCGACATCACGTTCGAGTGCACCGGCACCCAGAGCGCGCTGACGACCTGCGGCGACACGACGCGGATGAGCGGCACGATCGCGATCGTCGGCTACCACCAGGGCGCGGAGCGCTCGCTGCCGCTGGCGTACTGGAACTGGATGGCCTTCCGGATCGTCAACGCCCACTTCCGCGACCTCGCCGTGATCCTGCGCGGCATGTCCGTGGGGATGCGGCTGCTGTCCTCTGGTGTGCTCTCGATGGAGGGGCTGGTCACCCACCGGTTCCCGCTGGAGCGCATCGACGAGGCGTTCGCGACCCTGCGCGACAAGCCCGACGGCTTCGTGAAGGCAGTGATCACGTTCCCCGATGAGTGACGAGAGCCGGCAGGAGCGCGCGGCGCGGGCGAACGAGCACCGAGCCGCGCACGAGCGGCGCCGTGCTCAGGAGGCCGCGAAGGCCCAGATCCTGGTCGACCGGTTCGTGGCGGACGCGGTGTACGCGGGGCTGCCGGTCGAGGAGCTGACCGCCCGGCCGTGGCACGGTCGCGGCCGCTACCGCACCGGTGTCGTCGGCTGGTACCTCCGCAGCGACGGGTCCGTGGGCGTCAGCCGCGACGGCGGCTTCTACCTGCTCACCGTCCCGCCCGTGCGCTTCGGCCGCTGGCGCACGGTCCGTGTCGATCCGGTCCCGCCCCCGCTGCAGGTCGGCGAGGGCGCCCGCGACGGCGAGTCCGTGGCGCTGGAGCTGCTGCTGCGGATGCGGTTGGGCGGCGCCTAGGGATGATGCCTGCGGCTTGCGGACCGTGACGGGTCGGGATGTCGGCGGGTTTGCGGCCGGTGGGTGGTGGCGACCGACATGGCAGCGAACGGGGACGGCGGGTGGGTGGTGGCGGTTGCCTCCCGGCTTGCGGGTCCGCGACGCGTCGGTATGTCCGTGGGTTGCGGGCTGATCGGTGGTGACGACCGACAGGCAGCGAGCGGGGACGGCGGGCGGGTGGTCGCCGTTGCCTCCCGGCTTGCCGGCGGCCGGCCACCACCAGCTGTGGAAACAGACACGAGATCGTAACCGGTTCGTTACCCAGACCCCTGTGAAATAAGGCCTTTCAGGCCTGTCAGTGTCGGTGGTCGATGCTTGAGTAGGTGTCATGGCAGCCACCACGATCACCCGCGAAGCACAGGTGATCGACGCTGCCCGCGAGCACCACCACACCAACAACCCAGCCGAGATCCACAAGCTCCAGCTCGCGGTCCAGTGGGTCAAGCTGCACCCCGG
>NZ_JIAV01000002.1 GCF_000620645.1 Nocardioides sp. URHA0032
CTCGAGCTCAACGACCGTCCTCGACAGACCCTCGCCTTCAAGACACCATCACAAGCACTAGCCGAGGTGTTGCGTTGACCGCCTGAGCCCGCAGGTATGTCCGGATTCGTTCGGGACCAATGCCGGGACGCGCCGGCTCTCCGGCGGCGGAGTCTGGCTGGAACGTCGGCCGCCGGTGGTCGTCCTCGCGGGTCGGCCGGATGAGCTCGACGCCAGGGGATGGATGGCCGTGGGCTTCCGGCCGCGGGTGGTGGCGACCGAAAGGCAGCAAACGGAACGGTGGGCGGGTGGTCGGCGCCGGCCCCCGGCCTGCGGATCCGGGGGCCGCGCCGGCTGTGGAAAGCGGCTCGGAATCGTGACCTGTTCGTTACCCAGGACCCTGTGTAACAACGGGTTCTGGGCCTCTCGATGTCGGTGGCCGGTGCTTGAGTAGCACCATGACAGCGATGGCCACACCTCGACACCGGGTCTCGGTGGCGGTCGCCCACGCCCACGCCGCACTGGATGCGGTGAGCGATGCGTCGGTGTGGTCCATGGATGCCGCGGAGACCACCGCGACCCTCGTGGAGCTCAGTAGGTTGAAGGCGCAGGTCGCCGAGCTGGAGGCCCGGGTCGCCGAGCACGCCGACGACGAACAGGTCGATACGTGGGCGCACCGGACCCGGCAGACCAAGCCCGCGGTGCTGGGCCAGGTCAGGCTCGGCCAGGCGCTGGTCACCCGGGGCCAGGTCCGCGACGCGCTCGCGGCCGGTGACCTGGTGGTCGAGCAGGCGCGGGTGATCGTCGCCGCGCTGGACCAGCTGCCCGGCGACCTCCACCCGGCCTTGGTGGACCGGGCCGAGCGGCACCTGGTCGCCGCCGGGCGCGAGCACACCGCCCCGACGTTGCGGATCCTGGGCAAGCGGCTGATGGACGTGGTCGCCCCCGACCTGGCGGATGAGTACGAGGCGCGGCAACTCGCCCGCGAGGAACGCGACGCGCTGCTGGCCACCAAGCTGGTCATGGTCGACGACGGGCACGGCAAGTGCCACGGCCGGTTCACGATCCCGTCCTTCCACGGTGCCGCGCTGAAGAAGATGCTGCTCGCAATCGCCGCCCCCAAACGGCAGGAACCGCAGGAACCGGGCGTCCCGCTGCGCCCCGGACCCGAACGCCGGGGCCGGGCGTTCTGCGAGCTCATCGAGCGCTACCCCGTCCACCAGCTCCCCCAGACCGGCGGCGTCTCGGCGACGATCGTGGTCACCATGACCCTGGACAGCCTGCTCGGGAAGCTCGAGCAGGCCGCGCTGCTGGACACCGGGGAGCGGATCACCGCGGCCACCGCCCGCCGGCTCGCGTGCGAGGCCGGGATCATCCCCGCCGTGCTCGGCGGCAACTCCGAGGTCCTCGACCTCGGCCGCACCCGCCGGTTCCACACCAAGGCACAGCGGACCGCGATCGCCCTCCGGGACAAGGGCTGCGCCGAGCCGGGCTGCGATTGGCCGCCGGCGATGTGTCACGTCCATCACGACATCCCCTGGAGCCGCGGCGGACCCACCGACGTCGAGCACGGCCGGCTCCTCTGCCCGAAACACCACACCAGGTTCCACCGACGAACCTAGGCCGACCTGCCTACGAACCTCCACCACAGACCGGCCGACGGGCGCGGTCCCACCTGCCAACACCCCAACGCCGTGAGCCGCGCGAAATGCGGCTGCTCCGGGCGAGTCGAGGCGGTGCGGAGTCCGCGGAACCACGGACTCGGACCCGACAGCCGGACGCGCGAGCCTCCGTCTCGGGCGGACGCTCCAATGCCCGGCGTGCCTTGTAAGGCTGCTTCGGCGACCTCGAGCGCATCCGTGGCGGCGAACGCCGCGGACCCCGGTTGACGATCTCGGGCATGGCTGTCCGGCCCGGCTGGACGGCACCTCGCTGCGCTGCGTCGCCGGTCGACGGACGACCAGGCCAGGTCCAAGGTCAGTAGCTAAGGTGCCCCCGCGCTCGAACCAGGGAGACGAACACCTCAGGTCGCTGGTTCTGATTGCAGCCAACGCCGTGCCCGTGCACCACATACCGACCGTGGCCGCGCACGTCGTCGTAGGCCCGCGTGCCCCGAACTGCCTGCCAGGTGCCACGCTCGACGAACGAGAAGTGACAGGTGACCGGGTCGTAGTGGTCGCGCGAGTGGCGTGGCTTGTGCCGGACGATGATGTTGCCGGCCGAGAAGACGAATCGATCCCGTCGCGGACCGAGAACCCGGTCAATGCCGTGGTCGTGAATGACGCCGTTCGCCACAACACTGTCGGGTCCGTGCCCATCTCCGATGGCCAAGAACCGGACGTTGCCTGAAACGCGCTCCTGCACTGCTCCGGCTGCGGTACCGGACGGGACGCCGACCAGCGCTCCGGCCAGGATGGCGGCAAGAGCGAACGCACGCATACGTGGTGTGGACATGAGACTCCCCATCCATAGTTGAGTTGGCGGTTGCCTCCATCGTGTTCGGATCTCCGCTGCTGGGAATACCCAAGTTGCGCGAAATGGGAGCGGGTATCCATCCGCCCACGACGCCGCAGCGACCGACCCGTCCATGACGCGGCGGGAATCCGGCGGCGTGCTGTCGGCTCGATGCGCGCGTCAGAGACCAAAATGCTTGGCAATATTCGCGAAGGCGGCTCCGGCGAGGATGGCGACGACGATAGTGACGGCGATCATCATGGGGTGTCCCTTCTGCGCGAGACACGCCCTTTCGAACCTCGAAGGCGTTCGGCCGTGCTATCGCGATGATCGGATCCTGCTCTTCAACCGTTTCCTGGTGCATCCCACACATTGGGGGATTCGTCGGTTCCGAGCGCTGGTACGGACCTCTTGCCGCCGAAGCGCACGGTCATCGGCTCATCCGGTGACCGCGGCCGTCCCGGTCCGCGGCAGCCGCCGGGACCCCCTCAACGGAGGGTCAAAGAACCTTGGAGAGGAAGGCCTGGGTCCGCTCGTGCTGCGGGGCGGAGAGGACCGTGCGCGGGTCGCCCTCCTCGACGATCACGCCGTCGTCCATGAAGACCAGGTTGTCGCCGACCTCGCGGGCGAAGCCCATCTCGTGGGTGACGACCATCATCGTCATGCCCTCGGCCGCCAGGTCGCGCATGACCGCCAGCACGTCGCCGACGAGCTCGGGGTCGAGCGCGCTCGTGGGCTCGTCGAAGAGCATCATGTCCGGGTCCAGCGACAGGGCGCGGGCGATCGCGACCCGCTGCTGCTGGCCGCCGGAGAGCTGCGCGGGGTAGGCGGTCTCGCGCTCGGCGAGGCCGACCTTCGCCAGGTTGCGCCGGGCGACCTCGACGGCCTCGCTCTTCGAGCGCCGCTTCACCCGTCGCTGCGCGACGCAGAGGTTGCCCAGCACGCTCATGTGCGGGAACAGGTTGAACTGCTGGAAGACCATCCCGATCCGGCTGCGGACAGCGTCCAGGTCGACCTCCGGGTCGCAGATGTCGATCCCCTCGACGAAGATCTGGCCGGACGTCGGCTCCTCGAGGCGGTTGACGCAGCGCAGCAGCGTCGACTTGCCCGAGCCGGACGGGCCGATCACGCAGACGACCTGGCCCTCGGCGACCTCGAAGTCGATGCCCTTGAGCACCTCGTGCTCGCCGAAGGACTTGTGCAGGCCGGAGACCTGGATGGCCGGGGTGCTCATCGGGCCGCCCTCATCTGTCGTCGTTCGAGGTAGGCCACCAGCTGGCTGGCCGGGATCGAGATGATCAGGTAGACCAGCGCGATCGCGATGAGCGGGCTGGCGTTGGCGTAGGTCACGAGGCCCTGCTGGCCGAACGAGGTGAGGTCGACCTGGTTGGCCTGCATGCCCACGAACGCCAGCAGCGAGGTGTCCTTGACCAGCAGGATGAACTCGTTGGTCAGCGGCGGGATCACGATCCGGATCGCCTGGGGGAGCACGACGGTGACCATCGTCCAGAAGCCGCTCATGCCCAGGGACTGCGCGGCCTCGCGCTGCCCTTTCGGCACGGCCTGGATGCCCGCCCGCAGGGTCTCGGCCATGTACGCCGACGACACCAGGATCAGCGCGATGATGCCCGCGCCGACGGTGCCGCCCGGCGGCTGCCACTGGAACGCCAGCGGTACGCCGAGCGCCATCACGATGATGACCACCAGGGCCGGCAGGCCACGGAAGAACTCGATGTAGATCGTCGCGAGGTACCGGTAGCCGCGCAGCGGCGAGAGCTTCATCAGCGCCAGCACGAGCGCCAGCGCGATGCCGCCGGCGAAGGCGAGCACCGTGTACTTCACCGTGTTCTTCGCCGCCGTGAGGATGATGTCGGGCCACAGGGCCTGCCAGGTCTCGGAGTCGAAGAAGTTGACCTTGACGGCCTCCCAGTCCGCGCCCAGCACCACGGCGAGCGCGGCGACCACGAGGACGCCGTAGAGCGCCCCGTGTCGCAGGCGGCGCTTGGTGGTCCGCCTCAGGCTCACTGGTCGGTGGCGAAGTAGGTGTCGTAGATCTTCTTGTAGTCGCCGTCGTCCTTCATCTTCTGCAGGGCCGCGTTGACGGCGTCGATGAGGCCGGTGTTGGTCTTCTTCATCGCCAGGCCGTAGGTCTCACCGGTGTCGTAGGTCTCGACGACCTTGAACTGGCCGGCGGCCTTGGGGTCGTTCTGGTGGTCGAGGTTGACCGGCAGGTCCTGGAGCAGTGCCTCGACCTGGCCGGCCTTGATCGCGGCGTACATCTCGCCGTCGCTCGGGAAGACCACGATGTCCGCGCCCGAGGCGTGCTCGTTGGCGTACGACTCGCCGGTGGTGCCCTTCTGGACCCCGACCTTGACGCCGTCCAGGTCGTCGATCGAGGTGATGCTCGAGTCGGCGGGGACCAGCAGGGACTGCTCGGAGTCGTAGTAGCCGTCGCTGAAGCCGATCTTCGCCTCGCGCTCCGGCGTGATCGTCATCGCGCTCGCCGCCATGTCGCACTGGCCGGCGTTCAGCGCCAGGCCGCTCTGGAGGGCGTTGAAGTCGGAGTCCTTGATCTCGACCTTCACGTTCAGCTGCTGGGCGATCGCCTCGACGATGTCGACGTCGAAGCCCGCGAAGCCCGTCGGGGTCGACTTGTCGAAGTTCTCGAACGGCGGGTACGGGACGTCGGAGCAGACGGTCAGCGTGCCCGAGGAGATCAGGCCCAGGTCGGCGGAGCCGGACGAGTCGGTGCCCGACGAGTCGGAGTCGGAGCCACACGCGGTGAGCGAGATCGCGAGCGCCGCGAAGGCGGTGGCGGCGAGGGCGGAGCGCAGGGGTCGGATCAGCATGCGAGCACTGTAGTGGTGGCGCTCACGTCCCGTGCAACGGTCCCCGCCGGGGCTGGATCACGGTCCGGTACCGGTCCATCCGCTAGCGCACGGCGCTGACGATCTCGACCAGCAGGGGAGCGGCCACGAGGGCCGGGAGCAGGTCCGCGACCGGGATCTCGCGGATCCGGAGGAGCCGCAGCGCGACCCCGACCAGGAGCAGGCCTCCGGTGGCGGTGATCGCCGCGAGGTGGGCGTCGGGGAGCACGTCGCCGAGCGCGTAGCCGAGCAGCGTCAGCGAGCCCTGGATCGCGACGATCGTGATCGCACTGGCCGCGACGCCCCAGCCGAACGACGCCGCGAACGCGATCGCCGCGAAGCCGTCCAGCGCCGCCTTCAGGAACAGCTGGTCGGCGCCGTTCCCGAGCCCGTCGTTCAGCGACCCCAGGATGGTGAGGGGACCGGTGCAGAACACCAGCGAGGAGACCACGAAGCCCTCGATGAAGCGGTGCCGCTCCGCGGAGTCCGCGGCACCGGCCAGGCGCGCCTGGAGCCAGCCGCCGAACCCCTCGACCCGGCTCTCGAGCCGCAACAGCGAGCCGGCGATCCCGCCCAGGAGCAACGACCCGAGCACGATCAGCATCGGGGCGCTGTCGCCGACCTCGGCCGAGAGGTCGTCGCTGGTGACCGCGATCGCCGACGTGCCCGCGATCAGGAGGGTGACCAGGCCGAGCGCGTCGGTCACCAGGTCGCGCGTGCGCATCGGCAGCCGGTTGCCCAGCAGCACGCCGATCGTGGCGCCCACGAGGACGGTGGCGACGTTGACGACGGTGCCGATACCGGGGATCAAGGGACTCCTCTGACAGGAAGGCGGGCCTGAGCGTAGTCTCCTTCTTTGGTGCCGCGTTCGGGGGACACGAGACGTGGCGAGGAGGAGGTCTCGAAAGGCCATGACTCGATGACGCGTACCCTCGTGTCGCTGCGCGCCGCCACGACCGCGGACGCGCCGCACCTCGCTGAGCTCTGGACCGACGTCATCCGTCGGAACGGCCGTGAGGAGCAGGTCGCCGACCTCGACACCGTGATCGCCCGGGTCGAGGCGTCCGAGGACGAGCGCATCGTCGTCGCGGAGTACGACGGCGAGTTCGCCGGGGCCGTGCACCTCCAGGCCACCACGATGTCCCCGCTCAACCACGAGCCGGTCCTCCGTGCGCTCTCGCCGCACGTGCTGCCCCGGTTCCAGCGGCACGGCATCGGCAGCGCGTTGATGGACGCCGCCGTCTCGTGGGCCGAGGAGCTCGGCATCGGGCACGTCGCCACCGCAGCGGTCGCCGGGTCACGGGACGCGAACCGCTTCATGGCCCGGATCGCGCTCGGTCCGTACGCCGTGCTGCGCATCGCGACGACCCACGCCGTGCGCTCCCGGCTCTCCGCCCACCGCCGCCCGGTCACCTCGAGCGGTGGCCGGCAGTTGACCCAGGTGCTCGCGGCCCGGCGCTCGATGCGCCGCTCGCGGGCCTCCGCGGCTCAGGAGTCGTAGCGGTCCCGCGGCATCAGGGCGCACGTGATCCGGGACGTGCAGACCCGCTTGCCGCGCTCGTCGGTGATGACGACCTCGTAGGTCGCCGTCGTGCGGCCGAGGTGGATCGCGGTCGCCGTACCGGTCACGGTGCCGGAGGTCGCGGAGCGGTGGTGGGTCGCGTTGATCTCGATGCCGACCGACAGCTTGTCGGGGTGCGCGTGGATCGCCGAGCCGACCGACCCCAGCGTCTCGGCGAGGACCACCGACGCGCCGCCGTGGAGGAGTCCGTAGGGCTGGGTGTTGCCCTCGACCGGCATGGTCGCGACCACCCGCTCGGCGGAGATCTCGAGGAGCTCGATGCCCATCTTCTCGTTGAGGCCGCCCATGCCCTGCGGCATCTGGGCGATGAAGTCGTCGATGTCCAGCTCGTTCCCGCCACCAGAGGTCATGGGCACATCCTGCCTGTCGGCGCCGGCTACTAGAGTCGGAGGGTGCCTCGCCTCCTGCTCCTCGACGGACACTCGCTCGCCTACCGCGCCTTCTTCGCGCTGCCCGTCGAGAACTTCTCCACCACGACCGGGCAGCACACGAACGCCGTCTACGGCTTCACCTCGATGCTCATCAACGTGCTGCGCGACGAGCAGCCCACGCACGTCGGCGTCGCGTTCGACGTCTCCCGGCAGACGTTCCGCCTCGAGCAGTACGCCGAGTACAAGGCCAAGCGCAACAAGACCCCCACCGAGTTCAGCAGCCAGCTGCCGCTCATCGAGGAGGTCCTCAACGCGCTGCGGATCCCGTTCCTGAAGAAGGACGGCTACGAGGCCGACGACATCATCGCGACCCTCGTCACGCAGGCGCTCGAGGACGACGAGATGGAGGTCCTGATCCTCACCGGCGACCGGGACTCGCTCCAGCTCGTGACCGAGCGGTCGACCGTGCTCTACCCGATGCGCGGCGTCTCGGACCTGGCCCGGATGACCCCGGCCGCCGTCGAGGAGAAGTACGGCGTCCCGCCGTACCGCTACCCCGAGCTCGCGGCGATCGTGGGGGAGACCTCCGACAACCTGCCGGGCGTGCCCGGCGTCGGCCAGGGCTACGCCGCGAAGTGGATCAACCAGTACGACGGCCTCGACAACGTCATCACCCACGCCGACGAGATCACCGGCAAGAAGGGCGAGGCGCTGCGCGAACACCTCGGCGACGTGATCCGCAACCGCCAGCTCAACGCCCTGGTCCGTGACCTGCCGCTCGACAAGGCCCCCGTCGACCTCGCCGTACGCCCCTGGGACCGGCACGAGGTGCACACCCTGTTCGACGGGCTCGAGTTCCGGGTGCTGCGGGACCGGCTGTTCGAGACGCTGACGTCGGAGGAGGACATCGACGACTCCGGCTTCGACGTCGCGATGAGCGTCCTGGGCGCCGGTGAGCTGGCCGGCTGGCTGGAGCAGAACGCCGCCTCGGGCGACCGCGTCGGCGTGCATGTCGTGGGCCGGTGGGGCGGCGGCAGCGGTGACGTCACCAGTGTCGCACTGGCGACCGGCGACGGGACCGCCGGCTGGGTCGCCACCGACGAGCTCGACGCCGACAACCAGGCGGCGCTGGTCGGGTGGCTGGCGGACCCGAAGCAGCCCAAGGTGCTGCACGACGCGAAGGGCCCGATGCTGGCGCTCGCGGCGTGGGGCATGCCGCTGTCCGGCCTCGAGAGGGACACCGCGCTCTCGGCCTACCTCGCCCGCCCCGACCAGCGCTCCTACGACCTCGCCGACCTGACCGTGCGCTACCTCAAGCGCGAGCTCAAGCAGGGCGGGGCCGACGACG
Source organism: Nocardioides sp. URHA0032 (assembly GCF_000620645.1). Classification (GTDB taxonomy): domain Bacteria; phylum Actinomycetota; class Actinomycetes; order Propionibacteriales; family Nocardioidaceae; genus Nocardioides. The sequence goes on from NZ_JIAV01000002.1 coordinate 8,602, forward strand.
GGCAGCTGAGCCTCGACGGCCTCGACGACACGCTCGACGGGACCCGCGCCGGAGAGGTGGAGATGCTGCACGCCCGGGCCGTCCTCGACCTGGCCGCTGCCCTGGACGACGAGCTCGAGGAGCGCGGCGGCACCCGTCTGCTCCACGACATCGAGCTGCCGCTGGTCGACCTGCTCGCGAAGATGGAGCAGACCGGCATCGCCGTCGACACCGAGCACCTCGAGTCGCTCGAGGGCCACTTCGCGGCCGAGGTCCGCGAGGCCGCCGAGCAGGCGTTCGCGGTGATCGGCAAGGAGATCAACCTCGGCTCGCCCAAGCAGCTGCAGACCGTGCTGTTCGACGAGCTCGGCATGCCGAAGACCAAGCGCACCAAGACCGGCTACACCACCGACGCCGACGCGCTGCAGGCGCTGTACGTCAAGACCGAGCACCCGTTCCTGCTGCACCTGCTGCGCCACCGCGACGTCTCCCGGCTGCGGCAGACCATCGAGGGCCTGCTGAAGACGGTGGCCGGCGACGGGCGGATCCACACGACGTTCAACCAGACGATCGCGGCGACCGGCCGGCTCTCGAGCACCGATCCGAACCTCCAGAACATCCCGATCCGCACCGAGGAGGGTCGCCGGATCCGCGAGGGCTTCGTCGTCGGACAGAGCGTCGTCGGGCAGGGCTTCGAGTCCCTGATGACCGCGGACTACAGCCAGATCGAGATGCGGATCATGGCGCACCTGTCCGAGGACGCGCTGCTCATCGAGGCGTTCCGGTCCGGTCGTGACTTCCACTCGATCACCGCGGCCCGGGTCTTCGACGTCCCCGCCGACGACGTGACCGTCGAGATGCGGGCCAAGATCAAGGCGATGAACTACGGCCTGGCCTACGGGCTGTCCGCGTTCGGCCTCAGCCAGCAGCTCGGGATCGAGGCGGGCGAGGCGCGCGGGCTGATGGACGAGTACTTCCAGACCTTCGGCGGGATCCGCGACTACCTCGGCGGCGTCGTCGAGGAGGCCCGGAGGACCGGCTTCACCGAGACCATCAAGGGACGGCGCCGCTACCTGCCCGACCTGACCAGCGACAACCGACAGCGTCGCGAGATGGCCGAGCGGATGGCGCTCAACGCCCCGATCCAGGGCTCGGCGGCCGACATCATCAAGATCGCGATGCTCTACGTCGACGGCGCGATCGAGCAGGCCGGGTTGCAGTCCCGGATGCTGCTCCAGGTGCACGACGAGCTCGTGTTCGAGGTGGCGACCGGCGAGCAGGAGGCGCTGGAGGCGCTGGTCCGTGAGCAGATGGGCCGCGCGGCCGACCTCGCCGTACCGCTGGACGTGTCAGTCGGCTTCGGCCGGAGCTGGCACGACGCGGCCCACTGACGGGCGCAGCACGTACGCGCTGACCGCCAGCAGTACGGCCAGCAGGACCGAGTCGACCGTGATGACCACCGCCAGCAGCCCGCGCAGGCTGGACGTGGTGAGGCCGAGGACGACGACCACCACGAACGCCGACCACACCAGGTACGCCGAGCGCTGGCCCTGCCGGGCGAGCACCGAGTAGACGAGCAGCTGCAGCATCGACAGCACGGTGCCGAGGATCGCGAAGATCCAGAGGTGGTCGGCGATCTCCTCGAACTGCTGGCCGCCCACGAAGACGAGCGCCAGGCGCGGCAGCAGCGCCGCCCCGGCGGTCGCGACGGCACCCAGCACCGCGACCAGGCCGAGGCTGGCGGTCAGCGCGCGCCGACGCTCGCCCACCGTCGACATCGAGGGGAACGCGACGACCACGACGAACTGTGGCAGGAACAGCACGGCCTTGGTCAGGATCAACCCGCCGGCGTAGAGGCCGGCGTCGTGCTCGGTCAGCACGTTGCGGGCGATCACGATGTCGGTGTTGGAGAGCGCGAAGAACGCGAGCAGCACCTGAGAGTTGTGGAACGACTCCCGGATCACCCTCCGGAAGCCGTGGTCCTCGCTCTGGACCCCTTCGTCGCGCGCGCGACGAAGGAACCACCAGCCGGCGACCACCGGGGCGCAGGCGCCGAGCCCGGTGCCGACGAGCGCGGCGGCCTCGGTCGGGTGCCAGGCGATCAGGAGCGTGCCGATGACCAGGCGGGGCACCCCACTGAGCACGTACAGCACCGACAGCGCCTGCCAGCGACGCTCGCCCTGGAGGATGCCGGCCTGGCCACCCATGATCGTGAACGGCACCGAGATGACCGAGACCAGCGCGGCGGTGAGCAGGCTGTCCAGCCGGAGCACCACGTTCAGCAGCGGCGACAGCACCAGGAGCAGCACGCCGAGCGCCGCGGCCGCCCGGTAGGTGACCCCGAGGATGGTCTTCTCGATCTGCGCGATGTGCTCGGGCTCGGCCGCGATCCGGCGCGCGGCGGTGGCCTGGATGCCCAGCTGGAGGACCGTGATCACCAGCAACGTGGCCATCAGGCTCGCGAACGCGCCGTACGCCTGCGGGCCGAGCAGCCGGGCGGCGATCATCGTGAAGCCGTACGTCGCCACGTTCATGACGGCCATCGCCACGGCGATCGAGCCGCCGCCGCTCAGCAGCCGGGTGAGGCGGCGCGAAGGGGTCACGGGAGGGAAGCGTATGCGAGACTCGCGCGCGTGATTCGCGCCGGTGCCGTGCTGCGGTCCCTGCGGCCGAAGCAGTGGACCAAGAACCTCCTCGTGGTCGCGGCACCGCTCGCCGCCGGCGACCTCGGCGACGCCGGCGTCCTGGGTCCGACCGTGCTGGCGTTCCTGGCGTTCTGTGCGGCCTCCTCCGCGATGTACCTGGTCAACGACTGCGCGGACGTCGAGGCCGACCGGCTGCACCCCCGCAAGCAGTTCCGGCCGATCGCGGCCGGCGAGCTCTCCGTCCGGGGGGCGCTCCTGGTCGCCACGCTGCTGTTCCTGGTCAGCGTCGGCCTGGCCGCGCTGACCCGCTGGGAGTTCGTGCTGCTGCTCGTCTCCTACGTCGCGGTGATGCTCGCCTACTCGCTCCGCCTCAAGCACGAGCCGGTGATCGACCTGGCGCTGGTCGCCGCCGGGTTCCTGATGCGCGCGGTCGCCGGCGGCCTCGCCGCGGCGATCCCGATCTCGGACTGGTTCCTCATGGTGGCCGGCTTCGGCTCGCTGTTCATCGTGGCCGGCAAGCGCTACTCCGAGCTGCACACGCTCGGCAGCGAGGCGGGCACCCGGCGTTCGCTGGTGCACTACACCGACAGCTACCTCCGGTTCGTCTGGAGCATCGCGGCGGCCGTCACCGTCGCGGCGTACTGCCTGTGGGCGTTCGAGAACGCCGCCGAGACCGGCATCCCGTGGCACACGCTCTCGATCCTGCCGTTCGTGGTCGGGCTGCTCCGGTACGCCGTGGACGTCGACGCGGGGGCGGCCGCCGAGCCCGAGGACATCGTCTGGGGCGACCGGCTGCTGCAGGGGATCGGCGTGATCTGGGTGGTCGCGCTGACCCTCGGGGTGCTGGGTGTCTGACTCCTCCACGTTCCACGGCTGGGGCCGCACGGCACCGTCGGTCGGCCGCCCGGTCACGGCGACCGCGAACGGCGTGCCGCACCTCGTCCGCCGGGCCGGGCCCCGCGGGCTGATCGCCCGCGGCCTGGGACGCTCGTACGGCGACCCGGCGCAGAACGCCGGGGGCGACGTGCTGCTCCCGCTGCCGACCGAGATCGGCGCGGTCGCGGCCGACGGCACGGTTCGCGCGAGCGCCGGGACCAGCCTGCACGACCTGATGGCGGCGCTGCTGCCGCGCGGCCGGTTCCTGCCGGTCACGCCCGGCACCCGGTACGTCACCGTCGCCGGCGCGATCGCCTGCGACGTGCACGGCAAGAGCCACCACCGCGCCGGGAGCTTCGGCGCCCACGTCGTCGACCTCGACCTGGTGATCGCGAGCGGCGAGACCCGCACGGTCGGCCCGGACCGGGACCCCGACCTCTTCTGGGCCACGGTCGGCGGCCTCGGTCTGACCGGGGTGATCACGGCGGCCACGCTGCGGACCATCCCCGTCGAGACGGCGTACGCCGAGGTCAGCACCCAGCGCCTGCCCGACCTGGACGCCGTCATGGCCGAGATGCGCGAGGGCGACGACGCCGTGACGTACTCCGTCGCCTGGATCGACACCCTGGCCCGCGGCGCCGCGCTGGGCCGCTCCGTGCTCTCGCGCGGCGAGCACGCCACTCGCGAGCTGCTCGGTGACCGCGGCGACCTCCTGACCCCGCCCGCCGCACCGCGCCTGGCGGTGCCGTTCACCCCACCGGTCAACCTGGTCGGATCACTCGGCGTGCGCGCGTTCAACGAGGCGTGGTTCCGCAAGGCTCCTCGCCACCGCACCGGCGAGATCCAGCCGCTCGCCACCTTCTTCCACCCGCTGGACGGCGTCGCGGGCTGGAACCGCGTCTACGGTCCGCACGGCCTCGTGCAGTACCAGTTCGTGGTGCCCGACCACGAGGACGCCGCGCTGGTGCGCATCCTGGAGCAGATCGCCGCCGCCCGGCTCCCGTCGTTCCTCGCCGTGCTCAAGCGGTTCGGCCCCGGCAACGACGGCCCGCTGTCGTTCCCGATGGCCGGCTGGACGCTGGCCTACGACGTCCCTGCGCACCCGGACCTCGCCCCGCTCCTCGACGGCCTCGACGACCAGGTCGTCGCCGCCGGCGGGCGGGTCTACCTCGCCAAGGACTCCCGGCTACGGGCGGGACTGCTGCCCGCGATGTACCCCCGGCTCGACGAGCTCCGCGCCGTCCGCGAGAAGGTCGACCCCGACCGCGTGTTCCGCTCCGACCTGTCCCGCCGCCTCGAGATCTGATGGAGATCTGATGCTCAACGCCCTCGGCCAGCCCCAGACCGTGCTGCTGCTCGGCGGGACCAGCGACATCGCGCTCGCCACGGCCGAGCGGTGGGCCCGCTCCGGTGACCTGCACGTGGTCCTCGCCGCTCGGCCCGGCGAGCGTCGGGACGCCGCCGCCACGCGGCTCGAGCAGTCCGGCGCCGTCGTGGAGGCGGTCGACTTCGAGGCCGAGGCCACCGGGACCCACCCCACGCTGGTCGAGGCGATCGAGCGCGACATCGACGTGGCGGTGGTCGCCTTCGGGGTGCTCGGGGACGAGGAGCAGGCCTGGCAGGACCACGCGGCCGCCGTGCACCTGGCCACCGTGAACTACACGGCGCCGGTCAGCCTCGGCGTCTGCCTCGCAGCGAGGCTCAGGAAGCAGGGCCACGGCGTGATCGTCGCGCTGTCGTCGGTGGCGGGGGAGCGGGTGCGCCGCTCCAACTTCGTCTACGGCTCGAGCAAGGCCGGAATGGACGGCTTCTACCTCGGCCTCGGCGAGGCGCTCCGCGGCACCGGCGCCCGGGTGCTCGTCGTCCGCCCGGGCTTCGTCCGCACCAAGATGACCGAGGGCCGCGACCCGGCGCCGCTGTCGGTGGACGCCGATGACGTCGCGGCCGCGATCGTGAAGGGCGTCGCCGGCGGTGACGACCTGGTGTGGGTGCCGGCCGCGATGCGCGGCGTGATGTCCGGCCTGCGACACGTGCCCCGCGCGCTGTTCCGGAAGCTGCCGCTGTAGTGCACCCTGCGCGGTGGCTCGTGCCGGCGTGGGCCGTCGCCCTCGCCGTGCTGATGCTGGGCCCGGTCCTCGGCGCGGGCTATCTGCTGACCTACGACATGGTGTGGGTGCCCGACCTCGCCCTGCGGACCGACTTCCTCGGCCTCGGCTCGGCACTGCCTCGCGCTGTCCCGTCGGACGCCGTGGTGGCGGTCCTCGACGAGGTGCTGCCCGGGATGCTCCTCCAGAAGGTCGTCCTGCTCGGCGCCCTGGTCATCGGCGGCCTCGGCGCCGCCCGGCTGGCGGGCCGCTCGACGGTGGCCCGGCTGGCCGCGGTCAGCGTCTACGTCTGGAGCCCCTACGTCGTCGAACGACTCTGGATCGGGCACTGGCCGTTGCTGCTCTGCTGGGCGGTGCTGCCGTGGCTGGTCGCCGAGGGGATCCGGCTCCGCACCGACGCACGCCTCGGCGCGGCACTGCCGTTCCTGCTGGTCGTCGGCAGCCTCAGCGCGAACGCCGGGCTGATGGCGGCCGCCACCCTGCTCGCCGTCGGTGTCACCCGTAGCAACGCGGCCCGCCTGGTCGCGGTCACCGTCGCCGCGAACGCGCCGTGGCTGGTCGCCGGACTGCTGCACCTCGACACCGCCACGTCCAGCACATCGGGCGCGGTCTTCGGGATGAACGCCGAGGGCCCGCTGCCCGCCCCCCTCGCCGCCCTCACCCTCGGCGGCATCTGGAACTCCGAGGTCGTCCCGGGCTCACGCGGACTGCTGGTGCTCCCGCTCGTGCTCACCGTCGGGTACGGCGCTCTGGCTCTCGTCGGCGCCCGTCCACTCGCCCGGCGGCTCGGCCGCCGGACGACCACCGCCCTGGTGTCGCTGTGGGCCGTCGGGTACGCCGTCGCGCTGCTGTCGTGGGCGGTCCCGGACGGGCTCGGCTGGGTGGCCGGCCACGTGCCCGCGGGCGGCCTGCTCCGTGACGGGACCCGCTCGCTGGCCCTCTGCGCACCGCTGACCGCGGCGCTGGTCGCCGCGGGGGTCCAGTGGTGCGGGGAACGGGCACCCCGGATCCCGGTCGCGGCTGCCGGCGCCGTGCTCCCGCTGGCCTTCATGCCGGACGCGGCCTGGGGGATCTCCGGCGCGCTCCAGCCGGCGGACTACCCGGCCGAGTGGGCCCAGGCGCGGACCGCGCTGGGCGCCGGGCAGGGCGACGTGCTGGTGCTGCCGTTCACGAGCTACCGGGCGCCGGCGTGGAACCACCACCGCAAGGTGCTCGACCCGCTCCCGCGCTACCTGCGGCCGGACTACGTCGTCAACGACCAGCTCGCCGTGGACGGCCGGATCATCGCGGGTGAGGACCCACGGGTGCCCGACGTGCTGGCCGCGCTCGCGCTGCCCGACGCCGGCGACCGCGCGGTCGCGCTGGCCGACCTCGGCGTCGGGGCGGTGGCGCGGGACCGCACCGTGCCCACGACCAGCACCTACGACGCCGAGGTCGCCGGCACCGTCGTCTTCGACGGGGAGGACCTCGAGGTCACGATCCTCGACGTGCCGGTCGACGAGCGGGAGGCCTCGGCCGGGTCGCTGGTGGCGCTCGGCAGCGCCTGGGCGGCGTACGTCGCGCTGGTGCTGGCCGGCGCGTGGAACACGTGCAGACCCATCTCGTCGGGAATGCCCACCCGGCGTCGGTCCGGGTGATACGTTCTGCGCCGAGAGGGAGGAACCCACGTGCAAGCTTTTCTCATCACCTTTGCGAGCGTCGTCGTCGGCGGAGGGCTCGCAGGTGCCACCGTGGTCGGTCTGGTGAACTCCCAGACGGCTCCTCCCGCGCAGTCGCCCGCGAACGTCAGCAACCCGACCCTGGACTACGGCTCCACCCAGTGAGCTAGTCCTCGGTGGCGTCCTGGTCGCTGACCAGCTCGCCGCGGAGCGCGCTCGCGACCACGTGCGCGAACGCCGCCTGCGAGTGCGCCCACGTGAACCCCGCGCCGTGCCGCACCGCTCCCTCCGCCAGGATCCCGCGGCCCTGCTCGTCGCGCAGCAGCGCGCCGAGTGCCGACGTCAGCTCGGCCTGGCTGCCGACGAGGATGCCGGAGACGCCGTCGACGATCGACTCCCGGGTGCCGCCGGCGCTCGCGTAGGCGACGGTCGGGGTGCGGTGCGCGGCCGCCTCGCCGACGACCAGCCCCCAGCCCTCCTTGAGGGAGGGCAGCGCCATCAACCACGACTCCTCGTAGATCTCCTGCTTCCGCACCTCGGACACGTGACCCTCGAAGACCACCGAGCCGCAGGCGACCTGGTCGGCGGCGTACGCCCGCAGCTCGGGCTCCCACCAGCCGCTCCCGACCACCCGCAGCCGGAGGTCCGGGAACTCGCCGAGCAGCGCGGTGACCGCGTCGACCGCGTGCTCGACCTGCTTGTGGGGGACCAGCCGGCCGACCACGCAGATCGACGGGTTTGTCGACTTGCGGGCGTCGACGTTGACGACCGGGTCGGTGCCGTTGTGCACGACAGCGACGCGCGGCCCGGTGACGCCGAGCCCGCGGAGCTCGGCGCGGGTGGCGCGGGACACCGCGACGTACTGCCGGCCGCGGTAGAGCCGCGGCGCGAGCCGGCTCTCGATCCACCAGCCGATCCGGCCGGTGAGCCCCGGGTAGACGACCGGCCACTGCTCGCGGTGCACGTGGTGCACGAGCACGATGACGGGCTTGCGGGTCACCAGCGGGGTGAAGAACGGCAACCCGTTCTGCACGTCGACCACCACGTCGACCCGGCCGAGGCGGCGGTGCAGCAGCGCCCACATGCCGAGCAGGTAGACGCTCAGCTTCGAGCCGCGGCGCACGAACCGGATGCCGTCGACGGTCTCGTCGGGGGCGGCGCCGGCGTACGCGACGCAGAAGATCGTGACCCTCGCGCCGCGCTCGACGAGCCCCGCCGCCATCTTCTCCAGGTACCGCTCAGCGCCGCCGCCCTCGGGGTTGCGGGTGTCCCGCCAGCTGAAGAACGCGACGTGGCGTCCGGCGAGGGCGTCGGTCGTCGGCACCCGCCGAGGTTACCGGTTGGTTCGGATAGGGTCCCGGGCATGCCGTGGACCGCCGACCTCCAGCGGTCGGTGCGGCTGTTCCGGGACTTCAGGGTCGAGCAGAGCGACCCGCGACGCTTCTACTCCGCGCTCGCCGAGGACTCGGTCGGCCAGCTCTCGACCTACCACGACCTGGCGGGCGCGACGCTCCTCGACGTGGGCGGCGGACCGGGCTACTTCCGGGACGCGTTCCGGGCCGCGGGCGCGACGTACTGGGCCCTGGACGCCGACGTCGGCGAGCTGTCCGGGCTCGGTGGGATCGCCCACGGCACGGTCGTCGGCGACGGCATGAACCTGCCGTTCCGCGACGGCGCCGTCGACGTCTGCTACTCCTCGAACGTGCTCGAGCACGTCCCGCGGCCGTGGGACATGGCCGACGAGATGCTCCGCGTCACCCGCCCCGGCGGCATCGTCTTCCTCTCCTACACGCTGTGGTGGGGACCGTGGGGCGGCCACGAGACGTCGCCCTGGCACTACCTCGGCGGTCGTCTCGCGCGCCGGCGCTACCGGCGCAAGCACGGGCACGAGCCCAAGAACAGGTACGGCGAGTCGCTGTTCGCGGTGACGGTCCGCGACGGTGTCGCGTGGGCGCGGCGGCAGCAGGCCGGGGTGGTGCTGGACGTGGTCCCGCGCTACAACCCGCGGTGGAGCCGCTGGCTCACCCGGGTGCCCGTCGTCCGCGAGCTCGCGACGTGGAACCTCGTGATCGTGGTGCGCAAGGCATGACCGAGGAGCAGCAGCCCGCGCGGGCGGGCGTGGCGACGTCGCGTCTGCGCATGTGGGGGTACGCCGCGATCCTGACGGCGCTGGCGTTCTCCCAGTCGGCCGGGAAGATGGTGGCCGACACGAAGTTCGACCTCCTGACCGGGCCGTTCCGGTTCCTCGCCAACGGCCTCCGGCTCTGGGACCCGGCCGCGGCATTCGGCCAGATCCAGAACCAGGCCTACGGCTACGCCTGGCCGATGGGCCCGTTCTTCCTGGTCGGGCACTGGCTCGAGCTGCCGCCGTGGGTGATCCAGCGGGTGTGGTGGAGCCTGCTGCTCTGCCTGGCGTTCTTCGGCGTGGTCCGGCTCGCGCAGCGGCTGAGCCTGGGGTCGCCGTTCACCCAGGTGCTGGCCGGCTTCGCGTTCGTGCTGACGCCGCGGATCACCACGCTGCTCGGGGGCGCCTCGGTCGAGATCTGGCCGATGGCGCTCGCCCCGTGGGTGCTGCTCCCGTTGATCCGCGGCGCCGAGCGAGGGTCCGTACGCCGCGCGGCGGCGTGGTCGGCGCTCGCGGTCGCGTGCTGCGGCGGGGTGAACGCGATCGCGGTGGCGGCCGTCCTGCCGCTCGGGGTGATCTGGATCCTGACCCGGGCGCGCGGCGGCCGGAAGTGGCCACTGCTGGGCTGGTGGACGCTCTTCACGATGATGGCGACGCTCTGGTGGAGCGCGCCGCTGCTGTTCCTCGGCCGGTACAGCGTGCCGTTCCTCGACTACATCGAGAACGCCACCATCACCACGGTCCCCACCGACCTGGCCCGCACCGTGCTCGGCCAGTCCGACTGGGTCGCCTACTTCGCCGGCATCGACTTCCCGGCCGGCCAGCAGCTGGTGACCACGCCGTTCCTCATGCTCGACGCGGCCGTCGTCGCGGGCTTCGGCCTGGTCGGGGTCGCGATGCGCTCCAACCCGCACCAGCGGTTCCTCACCTGGGGGCTGCTGACCGGCCTGGTGCTGGTCGGCTTCGGGTACGCCGACGAGCTGGCCGGCTTCCTCGCCGGCGACCGGGTCGCGTGGCTGGACGGGCCGCTGGCCGCGCTGCGGAACCTGCACAAGTTCGACGTTGTGCTCCGGATCCCGCTGGTGCTCGGGCTCGCGCACGCCCTGGCGGTGGTCGCGGCGTACGCCCGGGACCAGGCCTCCACGTGGGCCGCGCGCTTCCTCCAGGCCGCCGCGGTGCTCGCGGTGGTGGCGCTCGCGCTGCCGTGGGCGCAGGACCGGCTGGCGCCGCGCGAGGGCGTCGCGGCCGTGCCGGACTACTGGCACCAGGTCGCGGACTACCTGCACGACACCGACGACGGCACCGTCGCGCTCGAGATCCCGGCCACGACGTTCGGCGTCTACGACTGGGGCAACGTCCACGACGACATCCTCCAGGGGCTCGCGGACAGCCCGTGGGCCGTGCGCAACGTGATCCCGCTCGCGCAGCCCGGCAACGTCGCGTTCCTCGACGCGGTCAGCAGGGCGATCGAGTCCGGTCACCCGAGCAGCACGCTCGCGCCGTTCCTCGCGGAGAACGGCGTCGGCAGGCTGGTCGTGCGCAACGACCTCGACCGGTTCCAGACCGGCGCCCCCGACCCGGCGTACGTGCGCAGCGTGCTGATCCACTCGCCGGGCGTCACGCTGGCGAAGTCGTTCGGCCCGACCGTCGGCTCCCGGGCGTGGAGCTACGCGCCCGGCGGCAACGTGCGCGTGGTGGAGGGCTCGGGGATCTCGGCGGAGACCGGGTCTGTCGACGTCTACGACGTCGACCGAGCGGCCGCGGGCACCGTCACGCCGTCGCCCCAGGTGCTGGTCGGCGACCCCGGCTCCGGTCTCGACGCGGGGACGGCCGGGCTCGGCCCGGGTCCGCGGGTGCTCGCCGAGGACGCCACCGACGAGCAGGGACAGGTGCTCACCGACGGCACCAAGCGGCGCGAGGTGAACTTCGCCGCGGTCCGCTTCAACCAGTCCGCGACGATGCCGGCCAACGAGCCGTACCGGCTGCGCGGGCCGGAGAAGGCGCACCGCTTCCTCCAGCACCCCGAGCGCTGGCAGACCACCGAGAGCTGGGCCCGCAACGTCGTCCAGGTCACCGCGAGCACGTCCCAGGCGTACGCCGACGCGCAGCCGCCGCTCGAGATCGGCGCCCACCCCGGCGCGGCCCTCGACCTCGACCCCGCCACGCAGTGGAAGTCGGCGCGGCACCTGGATCCGACCGGCCAGTGGTGGCAGGAGACCTTCTCCGGGCCCACGTTCCTCGACCGCGTCAAGGTCACGCTCGGTCGAGACTCCGCGCCGGTCCAGCAGCTCCAGGTCCAGACCGACGACGGCTCGCGGGTGGTGACCGCCCCGAAGCCGGGGCAGTCACGCACCTACTCCCTGGACTACTCCGCCGCGAACTTCCTGCGGATCACCGCGGCCGGCCGCGACCTGACGCTGCCCGGCTCGTTCGCGCTCGCCGAGGTCGCCGTACCGGGCGTGGCCGCGCAGCGGTACCTGAACCTCCCGGTGCCGGACGACCGGTTCGCGCTGGATGCCGTCTCGGTGACCCGGGACCCCGACCGGGCGCCGTGCGTGATGGTCGGCGCGACCTACGCGTGCGACGAGTCGCTGATCTCCCCGGGTGAGGACGGGGACACGCTCGCGCGGCGGTTCATCCCGCCGTACCAGTCGACCTACCAGCTGTCCGCGACCGGCTCCCTGCGGCGGACCGTGGACGCCAGCCTGCTGCTGTCCTCCGGCGTCTCGATCACCAGCGACGCGCCGGTGCGCGACGTCGCCACCAGCCCGGTCGCGCTCGGGGACGGCGACCTGGCGACCACCTGGATCGCCGACGACCCCGACGAGGTGCTGCACCTGGACCTCCCGGCGCCGCGGACCCTCGGGACGCTCCGGCTCCAGGTGAACGCCGGCGCGGCCGCCGCCCAGCCCACCCGGCTGCTGCTGCGGGCCGGCGAGCGCCGGGCCTTCGTCCAGGTCGACGGGCACGGCCGGGCCGTGCTGCCGCACTGGCGCACCGACGAGCTGGACATCGAGGTCCGGCAGACGAAGGCCGCGGTGTCGACGTACGGCCGCCAGTTCGTGCGGCTGCCCGCCGGAATCTCCGAGCTGGAGCTCGACGGCGTGCCGTTCACCACCGACCCGCTCGACGAGCGCCGGTTCCCCTGCGGCACCGGTCCGCAGATCACGGTCGCCGGGCAGCTCCGCGACACCGCATTGCGGGCGAGCACCCGCGACCTGGTCCGCGGGGCGTCCGTGCCGCTGCGGATCTGCGGGACGTCGGACATCCTGCTGACCCAGCAGGCCACGTCCCTGCTCGCGCTGCCGAACCCGTTGTTCCGCTTCGACTCCGCGACGCTAGCGCACCAGGGCCTGCCCGGCCCGTCATCGGCTGCGGTCGACGTCGACCGCACCGCGAACGGCACGCCGAAGGGCGTCGACCTGCCTGCCCGCGCGCACGACTCGGTCCTCACGCTGCCGCAGAACGTGAACGCCGGGTGGCAGGCGACCCTGGGTGGGAGCCAGCTCACCGCGGTGCGGATGGACGGCTGGAAGCAGGGCTGGCGGGTGCCGGTCGGCGAGGCCGGCGCCGTGCGGCTGACCTACCGCCCCGCACTGCCGTTCACGATCCTCTTCGTCGCCGGGCTGGCGCTGGCTCTCGTCGTGCTCGCGTTCGCTGTCTGGCCGCGACGTCGGAGGCCGGCCGGCGTGGAGCCGGCCGGGCTGGCGGCCGGGCTGGCGGCCGGCCGTCCGGGAGTGCCCGACCTCGTCGTGGTCCTCGGGGCGGGTGCCCTCCTCGCCGGGTGGTGGGGTCTGGCCGGCACGGCCGCGGCGGTGGTCGCGGGCCTGGTGCTGCGCCGGTTCGGGGGCTGGCCGTGGCTCGCGGGCCTGTCGCTCGTGACGGGTGCGCTCGCGCTGAGCGCGGACCGGATCACCCGCCAGTCGTGGGCGGTCACCTGGAGCCAGGCCTGGCTGCTCGCGGCGGTCTGCCTGACGGTCGCCGCGCTCGCGACTCAGGTCACCGAGGCCCGGTCCGTCACCCCGGACTCGCGGTCGAGCCGGGCGACGAACCGGACGTTCTTGAAGCGCATGATGCGGCGCTCGAAGGAGTAGTAGGAGATCGTCGCGAGCGCGACCGTGATGGTGAGGGTCAGGCCGGCGACGGCGACGAACCGGCCGGTGAAGTACTCGATGTCGAGCCAGCGGAAGACACCGTTGAGCACCAGCATGTGGATCGCGAAGATGCCGTAGGAGATCTCACCGAGCCAGAAGAGCACGGGACCGCTGAGCTGGGTGCGCACCCAGCCGCGGCGCTCCGGTCCGAAGACCAGCGGCAGGAGGTAGAGCCCGCCGGCGACGGCGTACAGGGCGACCTTGGGCCCGGCCTCCCAGCCGCCGGGGGTCAGCAGCGTGCGCGGGCCGGCGAGCGGCGACGCGGCGATCGCGAACACCGCGGTCGCGAGGATCCAGCAGCCCACCAGGTCGTGGCCGAGGCGCTCCAGCGGGTGGTCGCGAGGATCGACGGCCAGGCTGGCCGAGACGGCGGCGAAGCCGACGCCGACGAGGAACCACGGCAGGTAGCCGGGCAGCCACTGGGCGTAGTGGCCCTCGTTGCCCGGGATCTGGGCGACGGCGGCCTGCCAGGCGACGCCGAGGGCGAAGAGGACGGCCGAGCGGCCGAGCACCGTCGGCAGGTGCAGCTCGTGCTCGCCACGGCGCGGCCGCCAGGTGAGGAACCAGCACAGCAGGGGGAGCGCCAGGTAGAACGCGACCTCGGTGCAGAGGCTCCACATCTGGGTGAGCGAGCTCGGCAGCAGGTCGGGCCGGTACAGCTGGGTGAACGTGAGGTTGGCGAGCCAGTCCTGCCAGCCCATGTCCTCGTTCGCGGGGTCCAGGGTGAGCGCGAGGACCACCACGACCCAGTAGAGCGGCAGGATCCGCAGCGCGCGCTTCCAGAAGTAGTGCCGGGACGAGGGCGCGGGGCGTCCGAGTGCCGTGGTGAGGAACCACGGCCGGCTCAGCAGGAAGCCGGACAGCACGAAGAAGATGGTCACGCCGAAGTCGAGCCGGGCGAGCACGGCACCGACCCAGCCGTGGTTGATCTGGCCGGTGTTGAACGCCGAGTGGGTCAGCACGACCATGACCGCGCCGATGGCACGAGCGGCGTTCAGGGTGGGGAAGGTCCGGTCCCGGAAGTCAGGGGTGCTCATCGGTCCTGCTTCTCCTCGAGGGCGCTGGCGGGAGCCACGCGGCCCACCGTCACATCATCGGTGCACAGGGTCACCCCGTCGACCAGCCCCTCGATCGTGACCGACCTGAACTGCGGCCCGCCCTCGAAGTAGAGCGCGTGCACCCCCGCCCGGACGGTGGTGTCCCGGGACACGCTGCCCGCCGTCACCCGGACCGCGCTGTCACCGCTGCTCAGGTAGCCGATCCGGACCCACCATCCGCCGAACGCGACCGGTCCGTCGAGCGGGATCGTCACCGGGCTGTCCTGCACCTGCCAGCCGCACCGCCCGTGCGGCCCGTCCTTGCCGCTGCGCACCACCGGGATGACCGCGGGGCCGACGACGCCGTGGTCGTCGACGATGTCGAGCCGGTCCGTCGCGACCTCGGTGAACGCCAGCGCGTGCTCGCCGGCGAGCACCCGGCTCTGCAGGTTCTCCGGGTAGCGCACTCCGTTGGTCACGGCGTACGGCACCACGGTGTCGACCGTCGGGATCGGTGTCGTGGCGGCGCGCAGCTGCGGCACGAGGGTGGCGAACCACTTCCGCGAGCCGTCGTCGTCGTGCCAGTAGGTCATGTAGCCGTACGTCGACCACGCGGCGACCAGGACCATCGCGCCCGTCGCGAGCCCGACCCGGCGCGGATGGTCCAGGAACTCGCTCGTCGACCGCCGCTCCGACGACTCGGCGGCGCCGAGCACCGGCATCGTGAGGCAGGCCAGGGCGATCGCGGACGCTGCGGCGAGCTCGCCCTGGAACCGGTAGTCCAGGCCGACGAGGGGGCCGGAGACGCTGGCTCGGGTGACCAGCACCAGCGTGATGTCGATGCCGAGGAAGTACACCGGGATCCAGAGCGCCCGCAGCGCGTGGCGGCGGTGCTTGCGGATCTCCCAGAGCAGCACGCCGAGCAGCGCCAGGGCCAGCAGGGTGAGGCCGTCGCCGGGCAGCGAGAACGAGAACGGCTGGTCGGGCACCCGCCACCACCGCACCGGTCCGCCCACCAGGCCGGGCACGTAGGTGTCGAAGAACATCCGGTTCACGGTGTCGAGCACCGGGTAGCTGACCGGCTTCGAGGCGCGGAAGTCGCGACCGACGCTGAGGTAGAGCAGCACGTACGCCGCTCCGGTCAGGACGTAGAGCGCCAGGGCGGGCAGCCGGCCGCGGACCGCTGTCCGCACCCGCTCGACGGGGGACCGGCCGGTGGCGAAGTAGCAGAGCGTGACGATGCCGAGCACGCCGTACACGAGCGCGGTCTTCTCGTTGAACGCGATGCCGGCGACGGCCCAGGAGTTGGCGGCCACGGCGTGCCGCAGCCTCCCGGTGCGCAGGTAGCCGACGTGGGCGGCGAGCCCGAAGAACAGGGCGACCTGGAGCGGCAGCAGGTTGATCGCGGCCGCCCACCAGATCGAGCCCTCGAGAGAGATTACCGACGCGAGGAAGAGGGCGAGCGGCGGCAGGATGCCGGGCCGCAGCCCGAACATCGTGCGCAGGAGGTAGAGCAGGCCCAGGTCGCAGAGCACCTGGAGCGCCACCATCTCGGTGGCCGGCAGCCAGAAGTGCCAGGGCGCGACCGCCTGGTTCAGCCAGGACAGGTACATCGCCGCCGGCATCACGTGGCCGTAGTAGGACCGGGCCGCGACCGACGGGGAGAGCCCGTCGTGGAACATCCGCGAGATGAAGTTGAAGTCGTCGATGTGGAACCAGCCGCCGTAGGTGGCCCACGCGCGCAGGGCGACGTGCGCCGCGATCAGGGTGAGGGCGGCGACGAGGACCTGGCGCTCGCGCCTCACGACGACGTCTTGGCCGACGTACGCGTCGGCTCCGGCGAGCCCAGCACCAGGTCGGTGACGCACAGGCCGGTGTCCTCGGGGAAGGAGTTGACCATCACCTCGTCGAAGCTCCCTTCCGCCTGGAACCACGCGGTGTGCTCGCCGGCCGGCACGTCCACCTCGTGCGCCTCGTCGCCGGCCACCAGCCGGAAGTGGGTGTCCACCGGGCTGTCGTAGTCGAGCGCGATCCACCACCCGCCACCGATGACCGGGCCGTCGAGGGGGATCCGCACGACGCCGCCGCGCAGCGGGTACGCGCAGTCGCCCTCCGCGTCCTTCGGCCGCTTCATCTCGCGCGCCGGATCCAGCCGCACCTGGGCCAGGTCGCCGGAGTCGTCGAACACGAACAGGTCGTCGAGGCTGTTGCGGGGGAATGCCATGTGCGCGGCCCACGGCTGGAACAGGTGGCTGTAGGTGTTCTCCGGGTAGCGGAACGACCACAGCAGCGTCTGCGGCACGCCGGCGTCGACCAGCGGCACCGGTGCGTCGGCAGCCGTCAGGCTCGCCGCGACGTTGTCGAGATAGGCGTGCGTGGGGTTGTGGTCCTGCCAGAGGTCGACCCAGCGAACGCTGGAGACGACGCTCAGCGCCAGCACGACGACCGCGACCGCGCCGACCAGGCGACGGTCCTCGTAGCCGTCCGGTGCGTCCTCGCGCACGGCGTTCGGCTCCCGCGCGCCGCGCAGCGGCAGGAACGCCAGCCCGATCGCGATCACGATGATCGCGGCGGCCTCGGTCTGGTAGCGGTACTCGCGGGCGATGTCGGGCCCCACGATCCCGGCGCGGGCGGAGGCGAGCAGCGCGACGTTGCCCAGCGTGGTGAACACGACGAGCGACCACGCCCGCTTGCTGATCGTCCGGCTGCGCCAGGCGTAGAACACCAGAGCGCCGATCGCCGCCCAGGACACGATGAGCAGGATGTCGGAGGGGTCGGCGAACGCCCCGACGGTGACCGACTGCCAGTGGACCGGACCGCCGGTGACCGCGGGGAGCATGGCGATCGCGACGAGGTTCCACGCGATCGGGCCCCAGGGGACGTCGGCGGACTCGCCGGGGGAGAAGTTGAGGCCGTACGCGGCGTACACCGCGAGGTAGGCGCCGCCGCAGACGACCGCCGCGACGACCGCGAGCCGGTACTCGTCCCAGAGCCGCCGCAACCGCTCCGGGGTCTTGCCGGCGCTGAACCAGCACAGCGCGACCAGGCCGTAGACGCCGAGCACGAGCACGGTCTTCTCGTAGAAGAGCAGTCCGAGGCCGACCCAGACCAGCGACGCGACCAGGTGCCGGGCGCGGTGGGTCCGCAGGTACGCCAGGAAGGCCGTGAGGCCGAACGCGAGCGAGATCTGCAGCGGGATCTGGTTGATCCCCGCCGCCCACCAGACACCCGCGGAGAGCGTGAAGACCCAGGCCAGGTAGCAGGCCAGCAGGACGAGGACGAGCTTCCGGCGCCCGAACATCGACACCAGCAGCCGGAGCATGCCGACGCTGGCCACGAGCTGGAGCAGCAGGAGCGTGGCCGCCCAGGGTGCCCAGTCGTAGACCCACCACTTGGTCAGCACCCACGCGAGCGCGAAGCCTGCGGGCATCAGGTGGCCGCCGTACGACTCGGTCAGGTAGGCCCAGTCGAAGGGCTGGTTCATGGCCCGGGACATGAACGCCAGGTCGTCGAAGTAGAACCAGGATCCCCACAGCGCCCAGGCCCGGAAGCCGAGCTGGAGCAGGATCAGGAGGCCGCCGACGAGCACGAATCGGTCGGGTCGGCGAAGCACGCCGGGAGTGTGCCACACCGGTCGCGACAATTCGGGCCTTCACAATTTACGGGCGGGGTGTGACGGAAGTCGCATCCCTACCCGCCAGCACTGCTAACGTGCCGCCCATCACATCCTGGGAGGGGTCGCAGTGAAGCGTAAGTGGTTCGGTGTGGTGCTGCTCGGGCTCGGCGCGTTCCTGCTCGTCACCGGCATCCTCGCGGTCACCTGGGCACCCGGCATGGTGAAGAAGACCCCCCTGGACGTGAACCAGGTGACCCACCTGGACGGCACCGTCAACAAGCTCGACCCGGCGACCGGTGAGCTCGTGGAGAACCCGGTCAAGGTGGAGAGCATCAGCAAGGCCGACTCCAAGGCCTCCGACGACGACACCATCGTGTGGGTCCAGACGGCGTGCGTGGTCATCGACATCGACGACGCTCCGAACTGCGTCGACGGCGACGACCCGCGGCTGGTCCAGGCGACCACCGACGTCTTCGCCACCGACCGGGTCTCGGCCGAGGCGATCCCCGACTACCGGGGCCTGCCCGCGGACGCCGTTCCGCACGAGGGCCTGGTCAACAAGTGGCCGTTCGACTCGGAGAAGACGGACTACGAGTACTGGGACGGCTCCGTCGGCAGCGCGGTCCCGGCCGTGTACGACCGCACCGAGACGCTCCTCGGCATCGAGTGCTACGTCTACAAGATCAACGTCTCAGACGTGCCGATCGAGATCGCCGACGGCATCGATGGCACCTACGACAACGCGGTCGAGATCTACGTGGAGCCGAAGACCGGCGCCATCCAGCAGCAGACCGAGTCGATGCAGCAGTACCTCGACGACGGCACCCAGGTCGTCGACCTGAACATCCAGTTCACCGACGACCAGATGCAGCAGTTCGCCGACGACGCGGTCACGAACATGCGCCTGCTCGACGTCATCACGCTGTGGGTGCCGATCGTCGGCTTCGTGGGCGGCGCCCTGTGCGTCGTCGCCGGCGTGCTGCTGCTGGTCAGCGTGCGCCGCAGGAAGATCGACGACAGCTCCACCCCGGCCGAGCCGGCGACCGCCGGGGTCTAGCCGAGCCGGGCGCCGAAGATCGCGGTCCCGGGGGTGTACCGCCCGCGGGTCGCGGACCAGCCGCCCCACACCCGCTCGTGGTGCTCGGGCCACTCCGGCTCGAGCAGGTCGGTGATCACGAAACCGGCGCCGGCCAGCAGGGCGACCCAGTCGCCCAGCGTGCGGTGGTGCTCGACGTACGACACCTGCCCGGTGGCGTCGTCGACCTCGACGTACGGCGTGCGGTCCCAGTAGGACTGGCTGGCGACCAGCCCCTCCTCGGAGGGGTCGTCGGGGAACATCCACCGCGTCGGGTGCGTGATCGAGAAGGCGTACCGCCCGCCGGTCCGCAGCACCCGGGCCGTCTCCGCGACGGCGTCGCCGATGTCGCTCACGAACTGGAGCGCGCCGAACGAGGAGAAGACCACGTCGAAGCTGGCGTCCGCGAAGGGCAGGCGGGTCGCGGTGCCGAGCACGGACGGGACCGCGATGCCGCTCTCGAGGTCGATCCGGCGGGAGTGCTGGAGCTGGCGGAAGGACAGGTCGAGGCCGTAGGCGCGACCACCCCGGGAGCGGACCCAGCGCGAGCACTGGCCCGCACCCGACCCGACCTCGAGCACGTCTTTGCCGGCCACGTCCCCGAGCACGCCGGCCTCGGCCTCGGTGAAGCCCTCGGGTCCCCACACGAACCCGGCGTCGCCGAGGAACTCCCCGTGCGTGGCCTGGTACTCGTCGGCGTACCGGTCCCAGTCCGGGCCGTTCGCCCGGCGGGACTCCTCCTCGCCGACCGGCCGGCGCTCGACCCGCACCGGAGGATGGTTCTCCACAACTGGCGAGCGTAGATCAAGGCGCCGCCGCCGGGCACCGCGGGGGCTTGCCCGGTTGGACGGATCTCCCGCGCGCCGCGTACCCTTGAGGTTGCGCCGGAGGTCTGCCTGGGTCCCAGACGGAGTGGATTCTCGCTCGCTATCTCTCCACCACCCTGGAATCGGTAGTGAAAGCTGGCCTTCGACGTGCCCGCACGACTCCATCCATCCAAGGAAACTACCTCCCCTATGACGAGCACCATTTCCGTTCTTCCCGATTACGACGCGCCCCAGGTGGCCGTCAACGACATCGGTTCTGAAGAAGACTTCCTCGCCGCGATCGACGCGACCATCAAGTACTTCAACGATGGCGACATCGTCGAGGGCACCATCGTCAAGGTCGACCGCGACGAGGTTCTCCTCGACATCGGCTACAAGACCGAGGGCGTCATCCCCTCGCGCGAGCTGTCGATCAAGCACGACGTCGACCCCAACGAGGTCGTTTCCGTGGGCGACAAGGTCGAGGCCCTGGTCCTCCAGAAGGAGGACAAGGAAGGCCGCCTGATCCTGTCCAAGAAGCGCGCACAGTACGAGCGCGCCTGGGGCACGATCGAGCAGGTCAAGGAGGAGGACGGCGTCGTCGAGGGCACCGTCATCGAGGTCGTCAAGGGTGGTCTCATCCTCGACATCGGCCTGCGCGGCTTCCTGCCGGCGTCGCTGGTCGAGATGCGTCGCGTCCGCGACCTGCAGCCGTACGTCGGCCAGACGCTCGAGGCGAAGATCATCGAGCTCGACAAGAACCGCAACAACGTCGTCCTCTCGCGTCGTGCGTGGCTCGAGCAGACCCAGTCCGAGGTCCGCCACGGCTTCCTGACCCAGCTCCAGAAGGGCCAGATCCGCAAGGGCGTCGTGTCCTCGATCGTCAACTTCGGTGCGTTCGTGGACCTCGGCGGCGTCGACGGTCTGGTGCACGTCTCGGAGCTGTCCTGGAAGCACATCGACCACCCGTCCGAGGTCGTCGCCGTCGGCGACGAGGTCACCGTCGAGGTCCTTGACGTGGACATGGACCGCGAGCGTGTCTCCCTGTCGCTGAAGGCGACGCAGGAGGACCCGTGGCAGCACTTCGCCCGCACCCACCAGATCGGCCAGATCGTGCCGGGCAAGGTCACCAAGCTGGTGCCGTTCGGTTCGTTCGTCCGCGTCGAGGAGGGCATCGAGGGCCTGGTGCACATCTCCGAGCTCGCCGAGCGCCACGTCGAGATCCCCGAGCAGGTCGTCCAGGTCAGCGACGACGTCATGGTCAAGATCATCGACATCGACCTTGAGCGTCGCCGGATCTCGCTCTCCCTCAAGCAGGCCAACGAGACCGCGACCGCGTCGGAGGCCGAGGACTTCGACCCGACGCTGTACGGCATGACGGCCACCTACGACGAGCAGGGCAACTACGTCTACCCCGAGGGCTTCGACCCGGAGACCGGCGAGTGGCTCGAGGGCTTCGACGAGCAGCGCGCGGTCTGGGAGGACCAGTACGCCAAGGCGCACGCCCGCTGGGAGGCGCACGTCAAGCAGCAGGCCGAGGCCGCCAAGGCCGAGGTCGAGGCCGGCGAGGCCACGTCGTACTCCTCGGGCGGCGACGAGGCCGAGACCGCGGAGACCGGCGGCTCGCTGGCTTCCGACGAGGCGCTGCAGGCGCTTCGCGAGAAGCTGACCGGCGGTAACTGAGCGCCACCGAACCACCCGACGACCCGCCCGGAGCATCCGGGCGGGTCGTCGGCATTTCGGGTTCCGCGGACCGGGTCAGCAGAACGGGTCGGGCCGGCGCGGCGTGGAGAGCGAGTCGTGGCGGGCCCACACGGCCAGGCCGGCGAAGACGGTGGCGAGGAGGATCAGCAGCAGCAGGGTCATGGCAGTAATACTGCGCCGTTCGTGATCCTGCCACGAGTGGCAGGAAAGACGCCCTTCGTTGATTTCCTGCCACCGGTCCGGCAGGCTGTGCCCATGCAGAAGGTCGCCGTCGTCGTGCAGGACGGAGCCGAGCCGTTCGGGCTCGGGTCGCTGGTCGAGGTGTGGGGGGAGCCCGAGCGCCCGGGGGACGACACGCCGTCCTTCGACTTCCAGGTCTGCACGCCGCGCCCGGGGCGGGTGCGCGGCCGGTCCGACTACGACCTGCACGTGGAGCGGGGGCTGGAGGCCACGGCGGACGCCGACCTGGTGTGCCTGAGCCCGAAGTACGAGTTCACCCGGCACGACCCCGCCGTGCTGGACGCGGTGCGGTCGGCGTACGACCGCGGGGCGATCATCTATGCCCACTGCTCGGCGGTCTTCGAGCTGGGCGCGGCCGGGCTGCTCGACGGTCGCGAGTGCACGACGCACTGGCGCTACACCGGCCTGCTCGAGCGGATGTACCCCGAGGCGAAGGTCTGCCCCGACGTGCTCTACTGCCACGACGGCTCGGTCCTCACCGGCGCCGGCTCCGCGGCCGGCATCGACGCCTCCCTGCACCTGATGCGCGAGCAGTTCGGGGCCCGGGTGGCCGCGACGACCGCGCGCCGGATCGTCGTGCCGCCGCACCGGGACGGCGGCCAGGCGCAGTTCATCGCCAGGCCGGTGCCCGACTGCGACGCCGAGACCCTGGGCCCGCTCCTGCAGTGGATCGTCGAGAATATCGGCGACGACCTGAGCGTGGAGTCGCTGGCCCGCCAGAGCCACATGTCCGAGCGCACCTTCGCGCGCCGCTTCCGCGCCGAGACCGGGACCACGCCGCACTCCTGGGTCACCCGGCAGCGGGTCCGGGCCGCGGAGGAGCTGCTGGAGCGCACGGACCACTCGATCGACTGGATCGCGGACGAGGTCGGCTTCGGCAACGCGGCCACGCTGCGGCACCACTTCGCGCGGGTGCGCGGGCTCAGCCCGCAGCAGTACCGCCGCCGCTTCGCCGGGTGATCGCCCGGGCGCTCTGCCAGGTGCTCCGTGCAGCCGGCCGAGGGACCTCGGAGTCGGACGCCTACTCGAACGTGGTCACGGTGGTGGTGCCGGCCAGCTGATCGCGGCGCACCTTGCCGGTCAGCGTGCGCGGCAGCTCGTCGAGGTGGCGGTACTCCTTGGGCCGCTTGGGCGGCGCGAGCCGCTCGCGCGCGAAGGCGTCGAGGTCGGCGGCCGTGGCAGTGCCGACGACGGCCGCGCAGACCCGCTGGCCCCACCGGTCGTCCGGGACGCCGTACACCGCGATGTCCGCGACCCCCGGGTGCTCGCGGAGCGCGTTCTCGACCTCCAGCGGGTATACGTTCACCCCGCCGGTGATGACCAGGTCGTGCCGGCGGCCGTCCAGGTACAGGTACCCGGCCTCGTCCAGCCGGCCGACGTCGTGGACCGTGAACTCGTCGCCGCGCCAGGCGCTCGCGGTCTTCTCCGGGTCGCCGAAGTACTCGAACCGGGCGTACGCCGGCACCGCGCACCAGATCGTGCCCTCGGGATCGACCGAGAGCCGGCGACCCGGCCGCGCGCCGCCGACGGTGCCGGGCCGCTCGAGCCACTCCTCGCTGCGGCAGGCGGTGAACTGGCCCTCGGTGGAGCCGTAGAACTCCCAGGTCGACCCGTCCGGGAAGGCCTCGATCAGCCTCCGCTTCAACGCCGGCGGGCAGGGCGCGCCGGCGTGCGCGACCAGCCGGAAGCTCGACAGGTCGGGCCGGCCGTGCGTGTCCCAGTGCGCGAAGAGCCGCTGGAGGTGCGCGGGAACGCAGAACATCGTGGTCGGCCGGTCGCGCTCGATGGCCGCCGTCGCGAGCGCCGCGTCGAAGGGTCCGGGCACGACGACCCGACCACCCGCGAGCGCCGTGCCGCTGGCGAAGCGGAGCGGCGCCGAGTGGTAGAGCGGGCTGAGGACGAGGTTCACGTCGTCCTCCCGGAACCCCCACATGGCGCGCTCCTCCTCCACGAGCGCGATCGCGTCGGCGGGACCGAGGACGCCGCTCCAGACGCCCTTGGGGGTGCCGGTGGTGCCGCTGGTGACGTGCATCGGGCGAGCACGGGGTAGGCCCGCGTCCCCGGCCAGCGCGGCGAGCGCGTCCTCGGTGCCGACGACGAGGGCGGGATCGAGGTCGCCGAGGATCCGCTCGCGCTCGTACGCCGTCAGCCGCGGGTCCAGCGGGATCGGCACCACCCCGCGCGCGAGGAGGGCCAGCACGGCGTCGAGGTAGGTCAGCGATCCCGGCACCAGCAGCGCGACCCGGTCGCCCTCGTGCAGCCCGTCTCCCACGGGGCAGGACTGTAGTCGGGAACCCCCTGCTGACTAGGCGAGCCCCAGGTCGGCGGTCAGCTGGCCGGTCACCTGGGCGAAGTGGGCGTCGTAGTCGAGGATGCCGCGGTACATGTGACCGAACAGCTCCAGGCTGAGGTGCCCGAACACCGTCGACCAGGCGATCAGCCAGCGCACGGTCCGCTCGTCGTCCAGGGGTACGTCGAGCGCCTGGCGGATGCCGCCGAGGGCCTGGCGCTCCTGCGCGCTCACCGGGCGGGCCTGCGGCACCGCGTCGCCGCGCTGCCCGGACAGCTGGGCGAGCGTGAGGAACGCGCCGCTGATCCGCGCGGCGGAGGGGATCGTGGTGTCCGGGGCGGCGTACCCGGGGACGGGGGAGCCGTAGAGCAGGGCGTACTCGTGCGGGTTCGCCCGGGCCCAGTCGCGGATCGCGTTCCCGACCGCGATGAAGCGTCCGGCCAGATCGTCGCGGTCGCGCACGCCGGCGTCGGCGGTCTCGACCGCGTCGCCGAGCTCGTCGTACGCCTCGATGATCAGCGCGGTCAGGAGGTCGTCGCGGCTCGGGAAGTAGCGGTAGACGGCGGACGACACCAGGCCCACCTCGCGCGCGATCGCGCGCAGCGACAGGGCGGCGGGTCCGACCTCGGCGAGATGGCGGCGGCCCGTCACCTGGATCGCGCGGGTCTGCTCCGCGCGGTTCTCGGCACGTGACTTCGGGGGCATGCCCGCATCCTCGCACAAATCGAGAGCAGTGCTCTTGTTTTGCGTCGGCCGGTGTGCCAGCCTGGGGAAAGCGAGAGCACTGCTCTCGATTCATCGGACCTCCAGGAGGAACCCATGTCCGCTCTCCACGTCATCGTCGGCGCCGGCCCCGTCGGGCGCGCCACCGCCGTCGCCCTCGTCGCCCGGGGCCACGACGTGCTGCTCGTCAGCCGCTCCGGCGCCGGCCCCGACATCCCCGGGGTCCGCCGCGCGGCCGCCGACGCGGCCGACGCCGAGCGGGTCACGGAGCTCGCGACCGGTGCGGTCGCGCTCTACAACTGCGTGAACCCGCCGTCGTACACGGTGTGGCCGACCTTCTGGCCGCCGATCGCGGCGGCGTTCCTCACGGCTGCCGAGCGCACCGGGGCGACGCTGGTGACCGCCTCCTGCCTCTACGGCTACGGCCCGGTCGAGGGGCCGATGGTCGAGGGCCTGCCCGACGCGGCGACCACGAAGAAGGCCGGCATCCGCGCGCGGATGTGGGCCGAGGCCCGGGCCGCGCACGAGGCCGGTCGGATCACGGCCGTCGAGGTCCGCGGCTCCGACTACATGGGTCCGTGGATCGACCCGGACCACGCGCACATCGTCCGGGTGACGGAGGCCGCGCTGGCCGGGAGGACGGTGCGGGTGATGGGCCGGCCGGACCAGCCGCACTCGTTCACCGACGTCCGCGACATGGGCCGGGCGCTGGCCGCGGTCGCGCAGGTGCCCGAGGCATGGGGCCGGGTCTGGCACGCGCCGACCAACGCGCCGCGCACCCAGGCGGAGGCGATCGCCGACGTCTGCCGCGCCGCGGGGCGTGAGCCGGTCGCGGTCAAGGGCTTCCCGAGGTGGGTGCTGGGGGTGATGGGCCGGTTCGTGCCGGTGCTCCGCGAGCTGCGGGAGACCGAGTACCAGTTCCGCTCGCCGTACGTCCTCGACTCGAGCGCCATCACCCGCGAGCTCGGCCTGGCGCCGACGCCGTGGGACGAGGTGTGCCGCGCGACCGCGACGGGCGAGCCTACGGCAGAGCCCTCTAGCCTGAACGCATGCGCGTCGGACTGACCGGAGGCATCGCCTCGGGCAAGAGCACCGTCTCGGAGATGCTGGCCGAGCTCGGCGCCACGATCATCGACGGCGACGTGCTCGCCCGCGAGGTGGTCGACAAGGGCACCCCGGGCCTGGCGCAGGTCGTCGAGGCCTTCGGCCCGGAGATCCTGACCGACCAGGGCGACCTCGACCGGCCGAAGCTGGGCAGGATCGTCTTCAACGACGAGGCGCAGCGGAAGCTGCTCGAGGGGATCGTCCACCCGCTGGTGTTCGAGCGGTACGCCGAGCTCGAGGCGGCCGCCCCGCGGGACGGCGTCGTCGTGCACGACATCCCGCTGCTGGCCGAGACCGGCCGCGCGGACGACTTCGACGCGGTGATCGTCGTCGAGACCCCCGCCGAGGTGCAGGTCGAGCGGATGCTCCGCGACCGGGGCTGGACCCGCGCCGATGCCGAGTCGCGGATCGCGGCCCAGGCCACGCCGGAGCAGCGCCGGGCCATCGCCACCCACCTGATCCTCAACACCGGCACCCGCGAGGACCTCCGCGAGCGGGTCCGCGAGGTCTATGCGGAGCTGCTCGCGGAGGCCTGAAGCGGGACCGCGGAACCGTCAGGCTGCGAGGTCGGGGTCCCCGAGGCGGCGGAGCTTCTGGAGCGCCTCGCGCTCCAGCTGCCGGACCCGCTCCGCGGAGATCCCGTGCTTCGCGCCGATGTCGGCCAGCTTGTGCTGGCGACCGTCGACCAGACCGTAGCGCGAGCGGATGATGTCCGCGGCGCGCTCGTCCAGCTGGCCGACCAGCGTGTTGAGCCGCTCGCGCGACTCGACGTCGATGAAGTTCAGGTCGGGTCCCGGCGAGCTCTCCTGGGCCATCAGGTCGCCCAGCGAGGTGTCGCCGTCCTCGTCGACGGGGGAGTCCAGCGAGACGTGCTCGCGGCCCCACGCCATCAGGTCGAGGACCCGCTCGACGTCCATGTCGAGCTCCTTGGCGATCTCCTGGGGCTCGGGGTCCCGGCCCAGCTGCCGCTCGAGGGTACGGCGCGCGCCGCCGACCTGGTTGAGCTCCTCGACGACGTGCACGGGCAGCCGGACCACCCGGGCCTGCTGCGCGATGCCGCGGGTGATCGCCTGGCGTACCCACCACGTGGCGTACGTCGAGAACTTGTAGCCCTTGGTGTAGTCGAACTTCTCGACCGCCCTGATCAGGCCGGTGTTGCCCTCCTGGATCAGGTCGAGCATCGGCATCTGGGCCCGCCCGTACTTGCGCGCGATCGAGACGACCAGGCGCAGGTTCGCGGTGATGAACGTGTCGACGGCCTTGCGGCCCTCCTCGGCGAGCCACTCGAGCTCGTCCTGCCTGGCCTGCATCGGGGCGCCGCCCTTCTTGCGGCCCACGCGGCCCTCGGCGAGGAGGTGCTCGGCCATCAGGCCGGCCTCGATGGCCTTCGAGAGCTCCACCTCGGCGGCAGCGTCCAGGAGGGGGTTCCGCGCGATCTCGTCGAGGTACAGGCCGACGCTGTCGCGGCCCTCGATCTCTCGGGTGCGGGCCGGTGCAGTACGTGTTGCCATGGGACGCCCTCCTCTTCCTACCTGGGTGGACGGCGCCGCTGCGCCCCCACACGTGCTGTACAACGCCCACGGTGACCAGCGGATTCCCCGGTCAAACATCGGCCTGTCATCCGGAACGACGTGTGGAGGGCCGGTTGAGTTGCGTCTGGGAAGAACTCTCAGGGACTTCTCAGGAGCGGGTGACCAGCCGCATCCGGTCGAGCATCCACGCGAGGGCGAACGCCCGGTCGTGCCAGGACTTGTACCGGCCCGACACGCCGCCGTGCCCGGCGGCCATCTCGGTGCGCAGCAGGAAGTCCCGGCGGCCGACCGCCGTCGCCCGCAGCCGCGCGATCCACTTGGCGGGCTCGACGTACAGCACGCGGGTGTCGTTGAGGGACGTCTCCGCGAGGATCGGCGGGTAGTCCAGCGCCGCGACGTTGTCGTACGGCGCGTACGACGCGAGGTAGTCGTACACGTCCGGGTCCGCCTCGGGGTTGCCCCACTCGTCGTACTCGGTGACCGTCAGCGGCAGCGTCGCGTCCAGCATCGTGGTGAGCGCGTCGACGAACGGCACCCCCGCGACCACGCCGCCGAACAGCCCCGGCGCTTGGTTCGCGACCGCCCCCACCAGCAGCCCGCCCGCGCTGGCGCCCTCCGCGAGGAGCACGTCCGGGGTGGTCCACCCGGTGTCGACGAGGTGGCGGGCGCAGGCGATGAAGTCGGAGAAGGTGTTCTGCTTGCGGAACAGCTTGCCGTCGTCGTACCACCGCCGGCCCATCTCGCCGCCGCCCCGCACGTGCGCGATCGCGAACGCGGCGCCCCGGTCGAGCAGCGAGAGCCGGGCGATCGAGAAGTACGGGTCGATCGAGGTCTCGTACGCGCCGTACCCGTAGAGCAGGACCGGCACGGGCCCCGTCCCGCCGCCCTCGGCCTCGCGGGAGCCGCGGCGCGCCACGATCGAGATCGGCACCCGCTCGCCGTCCTCGGCGGTCGCCCAGAGCCGGTGCTCCTCGTAGTCGGCGGGGTCGTAGCCACCGAGGACGGGGGTACGCCGGAGCAGCGTCAGCTCGCGGGTCCGCACGTCGTAGTCGTAGACCGAGGAGGGCACCGCCATCGTCGTGTACCCGAGGCGCACCACCGGCTGGTGGAAGCCGGGGTTGCCGGCCGAGCCGACCGTGTAGACGGCGTGGTCGAACTCGACCAGGTAGTCGTCGCCGAGCCCCTGCTCGCCGAGCTCGACGATGCGGAGCTGGGTCAGGCCGTCGCTGCGCTGGTGCACCACGAGGTGGCCGGCGAACGCGTCCACGTCCTCCAGGCGTACGGCGGGGTCGTGCGCGATGAGCGGCCGCCACTGCCCGGCCGGGGTGGGCTCGATCGGCGCGGTGGCCAGCTCGAAGTCGGGCCCGGTGCCGTTGTGGAGGACCAGGAAGACGTCGTCGCCGCCGATCACGGCGTGGTCGAGGGAGTACTCGAGGCCTTCGTGCCGGGCGCTGAACGTGCGGAAGCCGAGCTCCGGGCGGTCGGCGTCCAGGAACCGGTACTCCGAGGTCGTCTTGGAGCCGCTGGCGACCACGATGAACCGGTCGCTGCGGGTCCTGCCGACACCGACCCAGAACCGGCCGTCGGTCTCGTGGTGCACCAGCTCGTCGTCGGACTGCGCGGTCCCGAGGCGGTGCCGCCATATCTTGTCGGCGCGCCACGCCTCGTCGACCGTCGTGTAGTAGAACGCCTCGCCGTCGCGCTCCCAGGTGGCACCGCCGAGGGCGCCGGTGATCTCGTCGGGCAGCAGGCCGCCGGTGGAGAGGTCCTTGACGCGGATCGTGTACCGCTCGTCGCCGACCACGTCGGTGGAGTAGGCCAGCAGGTTCGCGTCCGGGCTGACCGAGGAGCCGCCGAGCGAGAAGAACTCGTGGCCCCGGGCCAGCTCGTCGAGGTCGAGCAGCACCTGCTCCCCGGGCAGCGCGGGCTGGTCCGGGCTGGTGTCCTCGGCGGGCAGCGGCGGGTTCCAGTCATCGGGGTCCGTCACCGGCACCCGGCAGCTGGCGCCGTACTCCCTGCCCTCGAACGAGCGCCCGTAGTACCAGTAGCCGCGGTTGCGTGTGGGCACGGAGAGGTCGGTCTCCCGGGTGCGCGCCTTGATCTCGTCGAAGATCTGCTGCCGCAGGTCGGCCAGGTGGGCCGTGCGGTCCTGGGTGTAGGCGTTCTCCGCCTCCAGGTACGCCGTCACCTCGGGCGACGCCTTCTCGCGCAGCCACTCGTAGTCGTCGGCACGGGTCCGGCCGTGGTGCTCGGTGGGGTGGGGCCGCCGGTCGGCGACGGGTGGCTGTGCGGGGGACGGCATGGCGGCGACTGTAGCGTCGGCCTCATGGCGGTCATCGACCTGAACGCCGACCTCGGTGAGGAGGTCACCGACGACGCGGCGCTGCTCACCGTCGTGACCAGCGCGAACGTCGCGTGCGGCTACCACGCCGGCACGCCGGCGACCATGCGGGCGGTGTGCGCCGAGGCGGCCGCGCGTGGCGTCGCGGTCGGCGCCCAGGTCTCGTACGCCGATCGGGAGGGGTTCGGCCGGGTGCCGCGGGACGTGCCGTACGAGGTGCTCCGCGAGCAGGTCGCCGACCAGGTCGGCGTGCTGGCCGCGACCGCGGGGGAGTGCGGGACCGAGGTGCGGTACCTGAAGCCGCACGGTGCGCTCTACCACCGGGTGCTCGACGACGAGGAGCAGGCGGCCGCGGTCCTGGACGGCTCCGGGACGTTGCCGGTGCTCGGGATGCCCGGCGTGCTCCTGACCGGGGCGCGCGCGGCCGGGAGAGCGGTGTTCCACGAGGGCTTCCCGGACCGCGGGTACACCCCCGAGGGCCGGCTGGTGCCGCGGTCCGAGCCGGGTGCGCTCGTCACGGCGGAGCGCGACATCGTCGCGCAGGCGCTCCTGCTGGCGGAGACGGTGGACTCGCTCTGCCTGCACGGCGACTCGCCGGGCGCGGTGCGGCACGCGGGCGCCGTGCGCGCGGCGTTGCTCGCGTCGGAGCTGGAGCTCCGTCCGTTCGTCGGCGCGCCGTAGCGGGGGATGAGCGGCCAGGTGGCCCATGCTGCACCCGTGCACACCACCACGCTCGCGGCGCTCGCCGCCGCCGTCCTGCTGCCCGTCTCCCTGACCGCCTGCTCCGGCGAGGTCAGCGTCGGGGGCGGTGGGTACGACCCCGACGACGTCGCCGCCAAGGTCCAGGAGGCGCAGGAGAAGGCCACGCCCGACCTCGACGTGACCGACGCGACCTGCCCCGACGACGAGCCCGAGAAGGGCGGCACGATCGAGTGCACGATCGCGATCGACGGCGTCGAGGCGCCGTACTCCGTGACGTTCACGCGGGTCGACGACGACGGAGTGAACTTCGACGTCGCGCCGGCCAAGGCCATCGTCTCGACCGACAAGGCGGCCGGGGCGATCACCGCCCAGCTCGAGAAGGCCGGGTACCCGGGGGTCGAGGTCGACTGCGGGGACGCCGGCGTGATCGTGCAGGACCCGAAGACGACCTTCACCTGCGACCTCACCGACACCGACGGGACGACCTCGCAGGCGACGGTGACGATCGACGACCTCGACGGGAACGTCCACTTCGAGGCCTGACGCCCCGGCCCCGGATCCATCCACAGGTCTGGACCGGAACCTGTGGACTGTGCACTCCTGTTGTGGATGGAGTGCCGTTGCCTGTGGAGGAACCTGTGGGTTGGGGTGAAGCCCTTGCGGGGTGTGACCGGGGCCACGTAGAACTCTCCCTACCGAAGCCGCCGCGAGGCGGGGTCGGGGATCGGACAGGAGCGAGGATCCGCACCGCGAGGCAACTCGAGGCGCCGGCCCGGTGACGGGGACGGCGGGGTCGGAGCGAGAGTCCGGTGGGCCGGGCGTCACCGATTCCGGTCAGCCGAGGGGCCCCTGGTGCTCATACCACCGGGGGCCCCTCACCCATTTCCGACAAGATGGCGCCATGCAGCTGCGCCCGGTCGGCCCGCGTGCGGTCCTCGCAGAGGTAGGCGACGCCGCGACCGCCCTGGCGCTCGCGACCTGGGCCCGCGGTCGGGTGGTCGCCGAGGAGATCGTGCCGGCCGCCGAGACGGTGCTCTTCGACGGTGTCGCCGACCTGTCCGCGCTGTCCGGCTGGTCCCCGACCGACGCGGTGCCCGACGGACCGCTCGTCGAGATCCCGGTCGAGTACGACGGTCCCGACCTGGCGTACGTCGCGGCGGCGTGGGGGACCGACGAGGACGGCGTCGTACGCCGGCACACGTCCCTGGAGCTCGTGTCGGAGTTCTGCGGGTTCGCGCCCGGGTTCGCCTACCTGGCCGGGCTCCCGGGCGAGCTCGCCGTACCCCGCCTGGAGTCGCCGCGCCCCCGGGTGGCCGCCGGGTCGGTCGGGCTGGCCGGGACCTGGTGCGGCGTCTATCCGACGGCCTCGCCGGGCGGGTGGCGGCTGATCGGCCGCACCGACGCGGTGCTGTGGGACGCCGGCCGCGACGACCCGGCGCTGCTGGCGCCGGGCACGCGCGTGAGGTTCGTGGCCCGATGAGCCTCGAGGTGCTCGAGGTCGGCCCGCTGGTGACCGTCCAGGACCGTGGCCGCGTGGGCTTGGCGCACCTCGGCGTGCCGCGGGCGGGCGCGCTCGACGCACCGGCGGCCGCGCTGGCGAACCGGCTGGTCGGCAACGACCCGGACGCCGCCGTCCTCGAGGTGCTGCTCGGCGGGCTCGTGGTCCGCAGCGGCGCCGGCCACTGGGTCGCGGTGACCGGGGCGGCCGGGCGCGACCGGGCGGAGTGGCTCCCGGCCGGAGGGGTGCTGCGGCTCGAGCGCCCGGCGACCGGGCTGCGGACCTACCTGGCGGTCGCGGGCGGGATCGCCGTCGACCCGGTGCTCGGGTCGCGCTCGACCGACACGCTGGCCTGGGTCGGCCCGCCGCGGGTCGAGGCGGGTGCGCTGCTCCCGGTCGGGCCCACGCGCGCCGAGCCGCGGCCGCTGGACACGCCGCGCGCGCCGAAGCCGGGCCCGCTGCGCATCGTCCCGGGACCGCGGGACGACTGGTTCGCCGACGACGCGCTGGACGTGCTGTGCGGGGCGGCGTACGTCGTCGAGGCGGACTCCAACCGGGTGGGTCTGCGCCTGGCCGGCCCGGCGCTGCGGCGTACCCGGGAGGGGGAGCTGGCCTCGGAGGGCATCGTGCTCGGCGCGGTGCAGGTGCCGCCGAACGGGATGCCGGTGGTGTTCCTGGCCGACCACCCGCCGACCGGCGGCTACCCGGTGGTCGGGGTGGTCGACGCCGACGACCTGTGGCAGTGCGCGCAGCTGCGGCCGGGGGAGCTGGTGCGGTTCACGCGGGCTCCGACGCCGCCGGGTCCGCCGGCTCCGGCGGCCGCCACGGCGTGAGCAGGGGGTCGTCGTCCTTGAACGACCGCACCGGACCCGGCGGCGTAACGGCCGTCTCGAAGCGCACGGTCACGACGCCCCGGCCCGAGCCCCAGACCCACCCGCGGCCGTGCTCGGTGTGCTCGACGTCCATGCCGGGCGCCCAGGTGCGGCGCGAGTGGTGGGGGACCTCCACCTCGGGGAGGGGCTCGGCCTCCTCCTCGGCCGTCTCCCCGAAGAGGTCCTCCTGCACCCAGTCGGCCAGCCCGGAGACGCCGACGCCGAGGAGGCGGACGCCCCCGGAGGTGTCCAGGTCGGTCAGCAGTGCCCGGGCCAGGCGGGCGACGGTCGCGGAGCTGTCGGTGGGGGAGGCGAGGGTGCTCGACCGGCTGAGCGTGGTGAAGTCGTGGAGCCGGACCTTGATCGTGACCGTGCGACCGGAGAGGCCGCTCTTGCGGAGCCGGGCCGCGACGTCGTTCGCCTGCCGGGTCAGCAGCCCTTCCATCAGCCGGCGGTCGGTGAGGTCGGTGTCGTAGGTGCCCTCGACGCTGACCGACTTCGCCTCGCGCTCGGCCACCACCGGGCGGTCGTCCTCGGCCCTGGCCAGGCTGTAGAGCCAGTGGCCGTTGGCGTTGCCGAGCAGCCGGACCATCTCGTCCTCGCTCACCGACTCGAGCTCGGCCACGGTGTGGATGCCGACCCGGCGGAGCCGCTCGGCGGTCGCCGGCCCGACGCCGGGGATCACGCGCACGTCCATCGGGCGGAGCAGGTCGCGCTCGGTGCCGGGTGCGACGACGACCAGGCCGTCGGGCTTGTCGAGGTCGCTGGCGACCTTCGCGATGAACTTGGAGGTGCCGACGCCCACGGACGCGGTCAGGCCACCGGTCGCCTCGACGACCCGGGCGCGGAGGTCCTCGGCGAAGGCCGTCACGGTCTCCAGGGCCAGGTCGGGGAGGTCCGCGCGGGCCAGGTCGACGAACGCCTCGTCGAGCGACAGCGGCTCCACCAGTGGTGAGGCGGCCCGGAGCAGGCCCATCACCGTCCGGCTGGTCTCGCGGTAGGCGTGGAAGCGGCCGCTCAGGAACGCCGCGTGGGGGCACCGCGAGCGCGCCTCGCGCGTCGACATCGCCGAGCGGACGCCGTACACGCGGGCCTCGTAGGACGCGGTCGACACCACCCCCCGGCCGCCCACCCCGCCGACGACGACCGGCTTGCCGCGCAGCGACGGCTTGTCCCGCTGCTCGACCGCGGCGAAGAAGGCGTCGAGGTCGAGGTGGAGCACCGACGCTTCCGCACGCACGCGCGCACGCTACCTCTCGGCGCCGACCTCGGGCCGACGGCCCGCTCACCGTCCACCGCGAGTCCTCCGACACGACGTTCCCCAGGCGGGCTCCCGGACCGTCGCCGGTGTCCGGCCGCGCGGGGACCGTCGTCCCATGACCGCCCTCTCCTTCACCGCCCGGACCCCCGACGACGTGCTGGCCCTGGTCCCCGTCGTGCTGGGCTTCGCGCCCCGCGACTCCATCGCGATGCTGACCTTCGGCGCGGGTCACCCCTTCCACGCGCGGGTCGACCTGCCCGCCGACCCGGCCGAGCTGCCCGAGGTCGTCGACCTGCTGCTCGCGCCCGCGCGTCAGCACCGGGTCCGGCAGGTGCTGTTCGTCGTCTACAGCGACGACGCCGGGCTGGCCCGGCGTGCCGTCCGGCTGCTCGAGCGGGCCTTCGCGGAGGGCGGCATCGAGGTCGTCGAGGCGCTCCGCGCCGACGGCGAGCGCTGGTGGCCGGCGATCGGCACGCGGGCCGGCGTACCTCCCTGGGGGGTGCCGTACGACGTCGCCGCCCACCCGTTCAGCGCCCAGGCGGTCTTCGACGGACGCGTGCTGCACGGGTCCCGCGACGAGCTCCGCGGGACCCTGCGAGCCGACGACCGCCTGGTCGCCGGCGTCGTCGCGGCGCTGCCCGGGGTGGCGGGCGACCCGCCCGACGCCGGTTGGGTGCGTGCGCTGGTCGAGCGGCACTGCCGCGACGGCACGCTGCCGGCCGCCGCCGAGGTGGCCCGCCTGCTCCGCGGGGTGCTCGACCCCGAGGCCCGCGACGCCGTCACCGCGCTGCTGTGCCGCGCCACCGCACGTGAGCACGTGGGCTTCTGGACCGAGGTCGTGCGCGGCAGCCCGGACCAGCTGCTGCCGGCCCCGGCCACGCTGCTCGCGCTCGCCGCCTGGCAGGCCGGGAACGGCGCGCTGGCCTGGTGTGCGCTGGACCGGTGCTTCGACGTGGACGAGGACTACCCGCTCGCCGGCCTGGTGGCCCGGCTGCTCACCGAGGCCATGCCGCCCGAGGCGTGGGACGAGCTGCGGGAGGCCCGGTGACCCCCACGCGTGTCCGCGGCCCGGTGCGGGTACGTCCGCCCCATGGTGCGCTCGGTGGGCCTCGAGGAGGAGCTCCTGCTCCTCGACCCGCGCACCCGGCAGGTGGTCCCCGGCGCGCCCACCGTGCTCAAGGAGTTCCGCGAGCACGGCCGGGGCCGCGCCCGCCTCCGGCCGGCCACCGACGAGGTCGACGCGGAGCTGTTCCGCCACCAGCTCGAGACGCGCACCGACCCCTCCCGGGACCTCGGGGACGCGTTCGCCCAGCTGGTGAGCGCCCGCCGCACGGCGGGTGAGGCCGCGCGGGCGGTCGGGCTCGCGACGGCGGCGAGCGGCATGGTCCCGCTCGGCGGTGAACAGTCCGCGGTCACCACCAACGACCGCTACCGCGACATGGTCGACACCTTCGGCGAGATCGCGCGGGACGGCGGCACCTGCGGGCTGCACGTCCACGTCGAGATCGAGTCCGACGAGGAGGGGGTCGCGGTCATCGACCGGATCACGCCGTGGCTGCCCGTGCTGCTCGCCATGAGCGCCAACTCGCCGTTCGCGCGCGGCCGCGACACGGGCTACGCCTCCTGGCGCGCCCAGGTGTGGCGACGCTGGCCGAGCGCCGGGCCGACCGAGGCGTTCGGCTCGGTGGCTGGCTACCGGGCGACCCGGGCGATGATGCTGGAGACCGGAGCGGCGCGCGACGACGGGATGCTCTACTTCGACGCCCGGCTGTCGGTGGGACAGCCCACGGTCGAGGTCCGGGTGTGCGACACCTGCGCCGACCCGGGCGACGCGGCGGTCATCGCGGCCCTGGTCCGGGGTCTCGTCGAGACGGCCGCCCGGTCCTGGGTGCAGGACCGGCCGGTGCCGCGCTGGCGGGCCGAGGAGCTGCGTGCCGCCCAGTGGCGGGCGTCGCGGTTCGGGGTGTCGGGCGACCTGGTGCACCCGGGCACCCGCCGGCTGGCGCCGGTGCGCGCGGTGCTGGACGCGCTGGTGTCCGAGGTCGAGCCGGTGCTCGCCGAGGCCGGCGACGTCGGGCTCGTCCGCACCGGGCTGGACCGGGTCCTGCAGGCCGGCGGCGCGGCCCGGCAGCGAGCGGCGTTCGAGCGGACCGGCTCGGTCGAGGGCGTGGTCGACGACCTGGTGGCCCGGACCGAAGCGTCCTGGGACGCCACGGAACTGCGCGTGAGGTCCTAAGGTCTCGTCATGGGCGAAGAGGTGGAAGCTCAGGAGTTCTCCCGCGCCGACCGGACGCGGCACCGGGAGAAGGTGCGGCGCAACCTCGACGTGTTCGCCCGGATGCTGCGCGAGGCGCGCTTCGACA
Organism: Nocardioides sp. URHA0032; assembly: GCF_000620645.1. Taxonomy (GTDB): domain Bacteria; phylum Actinomycetota; class Actinomycetes; order Propionibacteriales; family Nocardioidaceae; genus Nocardioides. The sequence goes on from NZ_JIAV01000002.1 coordinate 45,308, forward strand.
CCGACGACCCGATGACCGGCCTCGAGGTCGAGCTGAACCTCGTCGACGAGCAGGGCGACCCCGCACTCAAGAACGCCGAGGCGCTCGAGGCGATCGCCGACCCCGACTTCGTCACCGAGCTGGGCCAGTTCAACGTCGAGATCAACGTGCCGCCCGCGAAGCTGCGTCAGGGCGGTCTGACGACGTTCGAGGACACCCTGCGCGGCAGCCTGAACAACGCCGAGCAGCACTCCGCCGAGATCGGCGCGCACATGGTGATGATCGGCATCCTGCCGACGCTCGCACCGGGCCACATGGACCTCAGCTCGCTGAGCGCCAACCCCCGCTACAAGCTGCTGAGCGAGCAGATCCTGGCCGCTCGCGGCGAGGACATCACGATCGCCATCGACGGCACAGAGCGGCTGAAGACCACGGCGGACTCGATCGTCCCCGAGGCGGCGTGCACGAGCACCCAGTTCCACGTCCAGACCTCCCCGGACGACTTCGCCGACTACTGGAACGCCTCGCAGGCGATCGCGTCGGTGCAGGTGGCGCTCGGCGCGAACGCGCCGTACCTCCTCGGCAAGGAGCTCTGGCGCGAGACCCGGATCCCGCTGTTCGAGCAGGCCACGGACACCCGCAGCGAGGAGCTCAAGGCGCAGGGGGTGCGGCCGCGGGTGTGGTTCGGCGAGCGCTGGATCACCTCGGTGTTCGACCTGTTCGAGGAGAACGTCCGCTTCTTCCCGGCGCTGCTGCCGGTCACCGACGACGAGGACCCGCTCGAGGTGCTCGAGCGGGGTGACACCCCGGCCCTGCCGGAGCTGCGGCTCCACAACGGGACGATCTACCGCTGGAACCGCCCGGTGTACGACGTCTCGCGCGGCGTCCCGCACCTGCGTGTCGAGAACCGCGTCCTCGGGGCCGGCCCGACGGTCGCGGACACGATCGCGAACGCCGCGTTCTACTTCGGCCTGGTCCGGAGCCTCGCCGAGAGCGAGCGCCCGCTGTGGTCGCAGATGTCGTTCAGCGCGGCCGAGGAGAACTTCCACACCGCTGCCCGGCTCGGGATCGACGCGCAGATCTACTGGCCCGGTGTCGGCCAGGTCCGCGCGACCGAGCTGGTGCTGCGCCGGCTGCTGCCGATGGCCCACGAGGGACTCGTGGCCTGGGGCGCGTCCGGCGAGGAGATCGACCGGCTGCTGGGGATCATCGAGCAGCGCTGCCTGACCGGCCACAACGGCGCCGAGTGGTTCGTCCGCCGGATGCACGCGCGCCGCAGCGAGCACGAGCGGTGGGACGCCCTGCGGGCGACGCTGTGCGACTACCGCGAGCGGATGCACACCAACGAGCCGGTCCACACCTGGGACTGAGCCGGCCGCGGTGCTCAGCGCTGCCGGAGCCGCTTCCACTCCCGGCGTACGCCGCTGCGCGGGTCCCTCCACCCGTGCCGGGTCACCACGACCATGGTGAGGGTGACGCCGGCCTCCGCGGCGGCGGTGCGGGCGGCGGCCAGCCAGGCGGCGTCGACGTCCTGGAGGTCGAGCGGCCCGGCCCGGGTCAGCCACACGAGTGGCACGGCGCCGGCCACCCGACGGCAGCGCTGCAGCATCGCGGCGAGCACGTCGGCCCGGATCGCGTGGTCGGTCGGGTCGCCCCGGGTCAGCGTGAACAGCTCCTCGGCGCCGCCCGGGAAGCCGACGTGCAGGAGGGGCGGGTAGCCGCGCCGGTGCTCGGCGCGGGCGTGGTCCAGCGCCGCGCGGCGCAGCACGGTGGCCATCGCGCGGGGGACCGGCTCCGAGATGCCCTCCACGCCCACCAGCCTGCCCCGGACCGCGGGTCCCGTGCCGCCGTCCTCCACAGGCTCCCGTCCGCTGCGGCGATCGGATACCGTGCCCGACAACTGCAGTGCTCGTCCTGGACAGGGAGGCTCGATGGGGACCGTCGTCGTGGGTTACGTGCCCAAGCCGGAGGGTGAGGCCGCGCTGAACCGGGCGGTCGAGGAGGCCAAGCTCCGGGGCGCCCGGCTCGTGGTGGTGAACTCCCGCCGCGGCGGCACCGACTTCGACGCGGACGCCTCGACCCAGGCCGAGCGCGACATGGACGCGGTGCGCAAGGTCCTCGACGGCACCGGCGTCGAGTACGACGTCCGGCAGCTGGTCCGGGGCTTCGAGCCCGCCGAGGACCTGATCAGCATCGCCGAGGCCAACGCCGCGGAGCTGATCGTGATCGGCCTGCGCCGCCGTTCGCCGGTCGGCAAGCTGATCCTCGGCAGCAACGCCCAGCGCGTGCTCCTCGACGCGCACTGCCCGGTGCTGGCGGTCAAGGCCGACTGAGCACGATGGCCACGATCCGGATCACCGGCGACGCCGCCGCCGACCAGGTCCTCACCGACGACCCGTTCGCCCTGCTGGTCGGCATGATGCTGGACCAGCAGTACCCCATGGAGCACGCGTTCCGCGGGCCGGCGAAGGTCCTGGACCGGTTCGGCACGCTGGACCCGGCCCGCATCGCCTCCGCCGACCCGGTCGAGTTCGCGGCGCTGTGCAGCACCCCGCCGGCGATCCACCGGTTCCCGGGCTCCATGGCGGCCCGCCTGCAGACGCTGGCCTCGATCGTCGAGGAGCGGTACGACGGCCACGCCGAGCGGCTCTGGACCGACGCGACGTCGGGCAAGGAGCTGCTGGCTCGGGTGATGGAGCTGCCCGGCTTCGGGAAGCAGAAGGCGCAGATCTTCGTGGCGCTGCTCGCCAAGCAGCTCGACGTCCGGCCGGACGGTTGGCAGGTCGCTGTCGGGGCGTACGCCGAGGACGGGTACCGCTCGGTCGCGGACGTCGTCGACCAGGCGTCCTTGCAGAAGGTGCGCGACTTCAAGAAGCAGAAGAAGGCCGCGGCCAAGGCCGCCCAGACCGGCTGACGCGGGCTCGTCCGCTCCGGCCGTGACCGAGGGGCGGGGGAGCTCGTCAGGACCGGTCCGGTCCGGATCGGGGGGATTGTCCGGATCTCAGGGTGAGCGTGGCAGAATGAACCCCGCGGCTCTTGACGACACCGGGATGGGCCGCGCCCGGAACTGGTTGACCGTCGTTTCACGAGAGGTGTTCGTGTCCTCGAACCCGCGCAAGATGCTCCCTGCCGAGGTGCTCACGCACCCTGCCGTCGTGGCCCTCATCGACCGAGGAGCGCCCACCGGCAGCATCACTCCCGAGGAGGTCCGGCAGGCCAGTGAGGACGCCGCTGTCGAGCCGCGCCATCTCAAGGCGCTGCTGGCCCACCTGAGCTCCGTGGGGATCTCGGTCGAGATCCCGGCGAGCACGCGCGCGGTCGCGGCGACGTCGGCCCGCAAGACCACCACCGCGAAGACCGCGGCGAAGAAGGCGCCGGCCAAGAAGGCCGCGACCGCCCCCGCCACGAAGACCGCCGCGCCGGCCAAGAAGGCCGCAGCGCCGACGAAGACCGTGGCCAAGAAGGCCGCCGCGGGAGAGCCCGCCGCCGAGGCGACCCCGGCCGCCGAGGCCGCCGCGGTCGGCCCCGACGGCAAGAAGGTCCTCCCGGACCTGCCCGACGAGCAGTTCGAGAAGGACGTCGCGACCGACCCGAGCATCGAGGAGGACGAGAAGTCCGCCACGTTCGTCGTCTCGGCCGCCGACGACACCGACGAGCCCGAGCAGCAGGTCATGGTCGCGGGCGCGACCGCCGACCCGGTCAAGGACTACCTGAAGCAGATCGGCAAGGTCCCGCTGCTGAACGCCGAGATGGAGGTCGAGCTCGCCAAGCGGATCGAGGCCGGCCTGTTCTCGGAGGAGAAGCTCGCCAAGGGCGGCAAGACCTCCGCGAAGCTCCAGGAGGAGCTGGAGTGGATCGCCGAGGACGGCCGGCGCGCGAAGAACCACCTCCTCGAGGCGAACCTCCGGCTCGTCGTCTCCCTGGCCAAGCGCTACACCGGCCGCGGCATGCTGTTCCTGGACCTGATCCAGGAGGGCAACCTCGGTCTGATCCGCGCGGTCGAGAAGTTCGACTACACCAAGGGCTACAAGTTCTCGACGTACGCCACCTGGTGGATCCGCCAGGCGATCACCCGCGCGATGGCCGACCAGGCCCGGACCATCCGGATCCCGGTGCACATGGTCGAGGTCATCAACAAGCTCGCCCGCGTGCAGCGCCAGATGCTCCAGGACCTGGGCCGCGAGCCCACCCCGGAGGAGCTCGCCAAGGAGCTCGACATGACCCCCGAGAAGGTCATCGAGGTCCAGAAGTACGGTCGCGAGCCGATCTCGCTGCACACCCCGCTCGGTGAGGACGGCGACTCCGAGTTCGGCGACCTGATCGAGGACTCCGAGGCGATCGTCCCGGCCGACGCCGTGTCGTTCACGCTGCTCCAGGAGCAGCTGCACGCCGTGCTCGACACGCTCTCCGAGCGCGAGGCCGGCGTCGTCAGCATGCGGTTCGGCCTCACCGACGGCCAGCCGAAGACGCTCGACGAGATCGGCAAGGTGTACGGCGTGACGCGCGAGCGGATCCGCCAGATCGAGTCCAAGACCATGTCGAAGCTGCGGCACCCGTCGCGCTCGCAGGTCCTGCGCGACTACCTGGACTGAGCCGGGTCGTAGCCCAGGACCCGGTAGTCCTCCGCCTGGGTGCGCAGCACGTCAGCGGAGATCTCGGGACCGGCCACGGGCAGAACCACCGGGCGTCGGTCAGCCCGTCGTGAGGTCCCGCAGCGCGCGCCGGGCGGCCAGGTGGCCGCACATCCCGTGCACGCCCGGCCCGGGCGCGGTCGACGCCGAGCACAGGTAGGCGCCGGGGGCGCCGGTCGCGTACGCCGCCCGGCGCACGAGCTGCGGCACCGTCACCGCGCCCGCGGCGATGTCGCCGCCCACGTAGTTCGGGTTGTAGGCCTCGAACCCGGCCGGATCGGTCACGTGCATCCCGACGATCCGGTCGCGGAGCCCCGGCGCGAACCGCTCGATCTGGTCCAGCACCACGCCGGTCGCGTCGCCGGCGTACGCGTGCGGGACGTGCGCGTAGGCCCAGACCGGGTGCACGTCGCCGACGGAGCGGGTCGGGTCCGCGAGGTACTGCTGCCCGACCAGCACGAACGGCCGTTGCGGCATCCGACCCTTGGCGGCGCGCGCCTCGGCGCGGGCGATCTCCTCGAACCGGCCTCCGACGTGCACGGTGCCGGCCCGGCGACAGGGCTCGGCGGTCCAGGGGACCCCGCCGCGGACGGCGAGGTCGAGCTTGTACGCCCCCATGCCGTAGCGCCACCGCGGCCGGGGCCGGCCGGCGATGTCGGCGAACGCCGTCGGCGTGGTGTCGAACAGGCTGATCCGGGCGTCGGGCAGGTCCGACATGGAGCGGACGTGCACCCCGGTGCGGATCTCGCCGCCCAGCGAGCGCAGGAGACCGGCCAGCGCGTCGGTGATGGCGCGGGAGCCGCCCTCGGCGACCGGCCAGCCGTACCGGTGGCCGGCGCCGATCATGAACGCGCCGATGGCGGCCGTCGACGGCCGGTTCAGCGGCCGGCTGATGTGGGCCGCGACGCCGGTGAACAGGGCACGCGCCGCGTCGGTGCGGAACGCCCGCGCCAGCACCGTCGCCGGCAGGGCGGCGCGCAGCCCGAAGCTGCCGAGCAGCACCGGGCGGTGCGGCAGGTGCACGATCGGCCCGAGGACGTCGGGCGCCAGGTCGTCGTACTGCTCGCTGACCGGGCCGAAGACGGCACGCCACCGGTCGCCGTCCTCGCCGAGACCGGCGGCGGTCGTCTCGAGGTCCCTGACCAGCACGCCCGCGGTGCCGTCGTCGAGGGGGTGCGCGAGGTCGACCTCGGGGAACCGCCAGACCAGGCCGTGATCCTCCAGCGGCAGGGTGCGGAAGAACGGCGAGCCGATCCCGAAGGGGTGGATCGCCGAGCAGACGTCGTGCAGCACCCCGGGCACGGTCAGCTCGGCCGTTCGGGCGCCACCGCCGGTCTCGTCGTGCGCCTCCAGCACCGTCACGGCGAGACCGTGCTGCGCCAGCGTGATCGCCGCCGCGAGCCCGTTCGGGCCTGACCCCACGACGACCGCGTCCATGCCCATCAGGTGCCCAGTCCTGGTTCCGGTACTCAGCCGGCGGCGACCAGCGCGACGGCGCCCGCGCACAGCGCGAGGCCGTAGGCCTGGGTGCGGTGGACGTGCTCGCGGAGCACGGTGGCCGCGAGGAGCACCGTGAACGCAGGGTAGAGCGAGGTGATGACCGCGGCGACGGTGAGGTACCCGTGCTGGGTGGCGACCAGGAAGAGGCCGGTGGCGGACGCGCCGAGCGCCCCGCTGAGCACGCCGCCGGCGGCGTACCGGTTCCGCGGCACCCAGCTCTCGCGCAGCAGGATCGCGACCATGACGATCGCGCCGGCCGCGATCAGCTGGTTGAGGGCGAGCGGCAGGAAGCCGGCCTCCGCGGGGATCTGGGCCAGCGCCGCGAACAGGACGCCGAAGCCGAGGCCGGCGAGCACGCCGTCCACCAGCCCCGAGCCACCGGTGGACCCAGGTGACTCGACGGGCTCCCGGGAGACCAGCCAGATCGCCGGCAGCGCGAGCAGCACCCCCAGCCAGACCAGGGCGCCCGGCCGCTCGCCGCTGACCAGGCCGACGACGACCGGGACCAGGACCGAGCCGACGCCCGAGACCGGGGCCACGACGCCCATCCGGCCGGAGGCGAGCCCGCGGTACAGGAACGCCGTGCCGAATCCGTTCGCGACGCCGGCCACCACGGCCCAGCCGAGGTCGGTCGCGGTCGGGGACCCGCCGTCGAACGCCGCGACCACCAGCACGAGCCCGGTGGCGGCGAGCTGGGTGACCAGCGCGACCGCCCAGGCCCCGCCGCGCCGGGAGAGCAGCCCGCCGCTGAAGTCGCTCAGCCCGTAGGAGAGCGCCGCGCACAGGGAGAGCAGGATGCTCACGTCGCGAGCACCCCGTACGCCCAGACCGCGGTCGCTCCCAGGGCGGCGACCAGCTCGATCACGATGCTCAGCCCCACCGCCTTGAGCGAGTGCACGGTCGACGGCCACGCCTGCCGCGACCCGACCCGGGCCAGCTCGGCCAGGTACACCCCGAGGACGAAGCCGAGGAAGAGCCCGACGACCGGGACGACGAAGAACCCGACGACCCCGACCAGCGCGCCGATCCACTGGGTCGTGGCGGGGATCCCGGCGACCTGGAGGTTGCGGCCGGGTACGACGTACTTGACGACGGCACCGGCGACCACGACGGCGGTGGCCACGGCGAAGACGGCCCACGCCGTCGGCCCGCCGACCAGCACCGCCCAGCCGAGGATGCCGGCGACCACCAGGATCGAGCCGGGCAGGACCGGCACCAGGATGCCGACCAGTCCCACGGCGATCACGAGGGCGACGATGAGCTCGGCGGCGGTCACGGGGAGAGCCTAGGCAGGTCCGGACGCACCGAGGCCCCGGACTCGCGTCCGGGGCCTCGGTGGAGGAGTCTCGGGATCAGACCTCGTCGTCGGGGGCGATGGCCCGGGTGCTCGAGAGCTTGTGGGTCTCGTCGATGACGTTGGCGGCGATCTCCTTGAGCTTGTCTCCGTGCTCGCGGGCGTGGTGGGCGCAGAAGAGCAGCTCACCGCCCGACTGGAGCTCTACGCGGAGGTAGGCCTGGGCTCCGCAACGGTCGCATCGGTCCGCGGCGCTCAGCGCGGCGGAGTTGGGGGCAACTGCAGTGGTCACATCGGCCTCATTTCTTCTACTGCCTCGGTGTCTGGCTCAACGTACTGACCGGGTCCAAGATTCCCGCTCCTTCGTGGTGCCGGACACGTCATCCAATCATGTGTCCTCTTCCCGTTCCCCGGCTTTTCCATGCAACGGATGCCCAGTTGTGAACGGGACGACATCGTCTGATGAGTGTGACGCGGGTTCGGACGCTCGCGTTGCAGATCGCGGCGCCCGAGTGCCGATCGTGTCCACATCGTGACCCTCCCCGGGTTTTCCGTGTCGCTGCGCTGGCCCTGCGTGGTGGTGCGTCGTGGTGCCGGGTGGTGCTGGTGGTGCTGCGGGGAAGTGCTTCCCACGCTAGACCCGCCCCGGGCAGGCGAGCCTTCATCGGTGTCCGGCGTGTCGCGGGTAGATTCGGTGTGCACGGCACCATCGGATTTCGTCGCAGGAGCCCCACGATCGACAACACGTACAACGCGGCACACCTCCTCGTCCTCGAGGGACTGGAGGCGGTGCGCAAGCGTCCCGGGATGTACATCGGCTCCACCGACACCCGCGGCCTCATGCACTGCCTGTGGGAGATCATCGACAACGGCGTCGACGAGGCGCTGGCGGGCGCCGCGCACCGGGTCGAGGTGACGCTCCACCCGGACGGCTCGGCCGAGGTGCACGACGACGGCCGCGGGATCCCGACCGACAAGGAGCCGAAGACCGGGCTCCCCGGCGTCGAGGTCGTGGCCACCAAGCTGCACGCCGGCGGCAAGTTCGGCGGCGGCTCGTACGTCGCCACCGGCGGCCTGCACGGCGTCGGCCTCTCGGTCGTCAACGCCCTGTCCGCCCGGATGGACATCGACGTCCAGCGTCCGCCGTCCGAGCAGGGCCTGTCCTTCCGGCACGGGGCGCCCGGGGTGTTCACCGGCGAGGGCCCGGAGGCGCCGTTCGAGCCGAGGTCGGGCCTGACCCGCAAGGGCGGCCGGGTCGCGAAGGGGAAGTCCGGCACCCGGATCCGGTTCTGGCCGGACCGCCGCATCTTCACCAAGGACGCGACGTTCCTCTACGACGACCTGATCGGTCGCGCCCGGCAGACGTCGTTCATCGTGCCCGGCCTGGAGCTGGTGATCCGCGACCTGCGCGGCCCGGACCCGGTCGAGGAGAAGTTCCGCCACGACGGCGGCATCGCGGAGTTCGCGGACTTCCTGGCGCCGGACGAGCCGGTGACCGACATCGTGCGGCTGCAGGGCGCGGACACGTTCACCGAGACCGTGCCGTTGCTCGACGACAAGGGCCACATGACGCCCCAGGAGGTCGAGCGCGAGCTGCAGGTGGACGTCGCGGTCCGCTGGGGCACCGGCTACGACACCACGCTGCGGTCGTTCGTGAACGTCATCGCCACCCCCAAGGGCGGCACCCACGTCAGCGGCTTCGACCAGGCCGTCACCCGCACGTTCAACGACGCCATGAAGGCCACGAAGGTCCTCAAGGTCAACGACGACGACGTGATCAAGGACGACGTGCTCGAGGGCATGACGGCCGTGGTCGCGGTCCGGCTCGCGGAGCCGCAGTTCGAGGGCCAGACCAAGGAGATCCTCGGCACCCCGGCCGCGCGCACCGTCGTACGCCGAGTGGTGGCGGCGGAGCTGAAGAAGTTCCTCACCTCCACCAAGCGCGCCGAGAAGGCGCAGGCCCGCCTGGTGATGGAGAAGGTCGCCGGCGCCGCCAAGACTCGGGTCGCGGCCCGCCAGCACAAGGAGACCCAGCGGCGGAAGAACGCGCTGGAGTCCTCCGCGCTGCCGTCCAAGCTCGCCGACTGCCGCGCGACCGACAACGAGCGCACCGAGCTGTTCATCGTCGAGGGCGATTCGGCGCTCGGCACCGCCAAGCTGGCCCGGAACTCCGAGTTCCAGGCGCTGCTGCCGATCCGCGGCAAGATCCTCAACGTCCAGAAGGCCTCGGTCGGCGACATGCTCAAGAACGCCGAGTGCGCCTCGATCATCCAGGTCGTCGGGGCCGGCTCCGGCCGCACCTTCGACCTCGAGGCACGGCGCTACGGCCGGATCATCTTCATGGCCGACGCGGACTCCGACGGCGCGCACATCCGCTGCCTGCTGGCCACGCTGTTCTACAAGTACATGCCCGAGCTGATCACCGAGAAGCGGGTCTACACGGCGGTGCCCCCGCTGCACCGGATCGAGCTCTCGAACCCGAAGAAGGGTATGGACAAGTACGTCTACACGTACTCCGACGACGAGCTGCAGCGCACCCTCGCCGAGCTCAAGAAGAAGAACGTGCGGTGGAAGGACCCGGTCCAGCGCTACAAGGGCCTCGGCGAGATGGACGCCGACCAGCTGGCCGAGACCACGATGGACCCGCGGCACCGCACGCTGCGCCGGCTCACGATCGACGACGCCGACGAGGCCGCGAACGTGTTCGAGCTGCTGATGGGCTCCGACGTCGCCCCGCGCAAGGAGTTCATCGTGCAGGGCGCGTACGAGGTCGACGTGGAGGCCCTGGACGCCTGAGCGTCTAGCAAGGTCGACGCGGACCGGGTCCGTGCCGAGCTCCGTCTCGGCCCGGAGCGCAGCCCGAACTCGCGCTCCTGACCCTCACAGCAGGTAACGGCTGCTCGGCCAGATCTCGGTGAGAGGGACGCCCGGGAACCGCTCGGCGACCGCGGTGTACACGCCCCGGTAGTGCTCGGCCACGGTGCGGACGGTGTCGTCGGGCAGCTCGGAGGTCTTCGGGGAGAAGTGCACGCGCTCCTCGAAGCCGGGCTCGACGTAGTCGATGCCGGCCAGCCCGCACAGCCTCAGGATCTCCTCCTCGGTGAAGAGCGTCTCGTAGAAGCCGTAGTACACGCGGTCCGGCCCGAACACGGTGTCGAGCTTGCGGATCACCTCGTCGTACGCCGTGCGGTTCGCGTACGCCGGTCGCGCGTACTGAGCCAGGACGAACTCCGCGGACCGGGTGCGGGCGGCCTCGTGGCGCTCGTACAGCCGCGCGTGCATGCGCACCTGGGACCAGATCCGCTCCACCGGGTCGCGCATCAGGAACACGGGCAGGGTGCTGATCCCGCGCCGGTCGAAGCCGGCGCGGACGGCCTCGAACCGCTCGGTGGGGAGCATGCCGTACGAGGGCGTCATGTCGGCGACCAGCCTGGTCCGCGGCGTCCGGTGCAGCAGGCCGGTGAAGTAGTCGAAGTAGAACTGCTGGTCGAGGAACATGCTCAGCCGGTGCGCCGACGTCGCCGCCAGCCGGTTGCCCGGCTCCGGGTCGGAGGTCACCTGCTCGGCGGCCCGCCCCAGCAGGCGCTTGCGGGCGACCCCCTCCGACGGCAGGTCCAGCGAGTCCAGCACGTGGTACTCCTTGCGGTACCCGTGCGTGAACTGCGGAGACGTGGCCAGGTACTGGTACAGCCACGTCGTGCCGCCCTTCTGGCAGCCCGCCCCGAGCAGGAAGGTCTTCGTCACGAGCCGAAGGGTAGTGGCGCCGTCAGACCCGCTGGTCGAGCAGCCCCGTGTCGACGTCGTAGATGAATCCGCCGATCTCGACGGTGTCGGGGACCAGCGGGTGCGAGCGGAGCTTCTGCACGTCCTCGCGCAGGGCCGCCTCCTGGTCCGCGATCACGTTGAAGGGCTGCCACGAGGCGTCCTGACCGGCGCTCGCGGCGACCCGCTCGCGGAGCTCGGCCTCGGTGTTGCTGGCGACCGCGCAGCGGGTGTGCGGGACCACGAGGATGCGGTCGACGTTGAGCAGGTGGACGCCGAGGACCAGCGCCTCCATCGCCTGGGGGGTGATCCGGCCGCCGGGGTTGCGGAAGATCTTCGCGTCGCCGGCCTTGAGGCCCAGCATCCGCAGCGGGTCGATGCGGGAGTCCATGCAGGTGACGATGGCGACGCCGGCGTGGGCGACGCCGTCGAACCCGGACAGGTCGAAGTCGGCCGCGAACTCGCGGTTGGCGGCGAGCAGGTCGTCGAAACTCACGTCTGGGGACGTTAGCCGACGCCTACCCCGCGGCGCGCAGCAGGTCGCCGGTCGAGACGGCCCGGGTCCCGGCCGACCGGAACAGCAGCAGGGCCAGGACGCCGGCGACGACCGCGCAGACGGCCGCTCCGGTGAAGACGGTGTGCTCCTGGGCGATGCCGGCGACCTTGAGGAGGTGCGTGAACTCGTCGCACCGCGAGCTCCCGCCGCACACCTCCCGCGCGGTGGGGACGTCGGCCTGCTCCTGGTAGTACCGCCGCAGGCCGATCGTGGTCAGCGCCGAGATCCCAACGAGCATCCCGACCATCCGGGACACCACGACGAACGCGCTGGCGAGGCCGTGCACGTCGTCGTCGGTGCTGGCCAGCACGGCCGCGTTGACGGGGGCGAGCGCCAGGCCGAAGCCGAACCCGCCGACCAGCAGCGGGACCGTCGCGAGGGCGCTGCCAAGGCTCTCGAAGTCCCACGTCGCCATCCAGAGGAACGCCGTCGCGGCGCAGGCCATGCCGATCGCGGTCACGACGCCGGCCGGCAAGGTGCGGGTGAGGTAGCCGCCCAGGACGGCACCCGCGGGCAGCGCGACGAGGAACCGCACCAGCACCAGCGCCGACATGAGCTGGGAGCTCGGGTACGCCGTGGTCCGGGCGAAGAGCGGGATGTCGATGAGCGCCGCGATCAGCGCCGCGCCGACGAAGAAGCTGACGAGCATGGCTCCCCAGGCCGGCGTACGACGGAGCGCGCCGGTCGGCACCAGCGGCGCCTCGGCCCGGCGCAGGTGCAGGACGAAGGCGACCGCGGCCGCCGCCGCGCCGAGGAGGTACCAGATGCCCTGGTCGGAGAAGACCTGGACCTTCGGGTCCGCGGTCGCGAACGCGAGGATCACCCCGGCCAGGGCCAGGGCCAGGAGCAGCGCACCGACCAGGTCCGCCTCTCGCACGGTCCGGGACCAGGCGGGCAGGTCGAGCAGCGGCCGCCTCGCGGTGCAGCACCGGACCACGAGGAGCAGGAACGCCGCGATCGCGGCCACCCCGAGCGGGGTCAGCCACCGGCTGTCGCCGGCCACGGGGATGAACAGCTGGCCCCAGGTCAGGTCGCGCATCAGGGCGTCGGGCTGGGTGAACACCAGGATCCCGGCGCCGAGGGCCACGAGCGCGAGGGCCAGCCCGATCCAGTCGACGCCTCGGTGCACCGCCGCTCGTCCCTCGCGACGGCGCTCGCCGACCGAGAGGGTGCGGATCGCGGCGGCGAGCACCAGCCCGACGGCGAGGTTGACCACGAAGATCACCCGCCAGTCGGCGACCGCCAGCACGAGGGCGCCGAACAGCGGGCCGAGCACGCTGCCGAGCTCCTGGACGGCGGACACCACGCCGAGCGGGACCCCGCGGCGCTGGGCCGGGTAGAGGTCGGCGACCAGGGCAAGGGTCGCGGGCACCAGGCCGCCGCCGCCGACGCCCTGGAGGAACCGACCGGCCACCAGGGTCGGCAGGTCGTAGGCGAGCGCGGTGACCAGCGAGCCGATCGCGAACACCAGCAGCGCGGCGACCAGCACCGGCACCCGGCCGCGCAGGTCGGCGATCCGACCGATCAGCGGCAGCATCGCGACGTAGCCGAGCAGGAAGCCCGAGACGATCGGCGCGGCCCGCTGGAGCTGGTCGATCGGGACGCCGGCGCTGGCCATCATGTCCGGCAGGGCGAGCACCACGACGTAGGTGTCCGCAGCCGCGAACGCCACGGCGACCGCTGCGAGCGCGAGCAGCACCCGCGGCGACCGGGTCATGGCGCCTTGATGTCCTTGTCGGTGCCGTAGTCCTCGAACGTGACCGTGTAGCTCATCGGGACGGAGTCCTGGTAGAAGACGCCGGTGAGGTGGGCCTCGCGGAGCTCGTCGTCGTCGGTGATCGTGTACGTCACGTCGAAGTCGCCGGAGGCGGTCGGGATGATGTTCTTGACGACCTGGCTGGAGACCTTGCCGGAGTACTCGGTGAGGACCTCGCTGTTGTCCTTCCCGCCGCGGACGCTGTCGCCCTTCTCGAGCGCGGTGGTGGCGCTCAGCAGCGAGGAGAAGCCGTGGTCGGGGCTCATCAGCTGCGCGGGGTCGGGGGCGCCGTAGTCGACCGGGTCGATGTCCTGCCAGCCCGAGGTCAGCGGCAGCTGCACGTAGACCTTGCGGTCGACCGCGATCACCGGCACCTCGAAGGCCTGGCCGTTCAGGACCACGGTGATCTTGCCGTCGAACGCCGGGTCGTGGGTGCCCACGCCCTGCGCGTCCTCGACCCCCGTGACGCCGTCGGGGAGGTTGTCGGTGTGCAGCGTGAGGTCCACGCCGCTGGTCTCGTCGAGGGTGGTCTTGGCCGCCGCCAGCACGTCCACGGGCGCCTCGTCGGAACCGCTGGAGCCGCCGTTGCAGGCGGACACGGACAGGAGCAGGGCGCCGGCCGCGAGGGCCGACGTCACCCGGTGGGGAGGGAGCACCCGCTCACCCTTCCACACGCACGCGCAGCGCCACCGGTCCGGCGATCGCCGCGATCGGCTGGCTCCCGGGCGTGCCGGAGCCGTCCCGCTTGCCGGTCGCGGGCGGCAGCTCGACGGGCGCCCCGCTCGCGGCGGCAGCGCGCGGCGGCGCCGTACCGGCCCAGGCCACGACCAGGGCGTCCTCGCCCTTGAGGAACCGGTGGCAGCGCACGCCGCCGGTGGCGCGACCCTTGCTCGGGTACTCCGAGAACGGCGTGACCTTGAGCGCCCCCGGCTCGGTGCCGGGCAGCGCCGTCGAGGAGCCGGAGGCGGTGACCACGACCGAGCCCTCGGGCGCGTCCGGGTCGATCGCGCCGAACCACGCGACCCGCTCGCCGGCGGCGACCCGGACGCCGGCGATGCCGCCGCCCGAGCGACCCTGCGGGCGTACGGCGTCCGCGCCGAAGTGCAGGAGCTGGGCGTCGGAGGTGATGAAGCAGAGCGACTCCCGGCCGGTCGTCAGCTCGACCGCGCCGACGACCTCGTCGCCGTCCGCGAGCCGGATCACCTCCCACTCGTCCCTGCCGAGGACCTCCGGGTTGACCCGCTTCACGATGCCCTGACGGGTCCCGAGGGCGATGCCCGGGCCGTCGGTGGCGAGCGTGCAGAGCGCGAGCAGCCGCTCGCCGCTCTCCAGCGGCAGGATCTCGCTGACCGGCAGGCCGCCGGCCAGGTGCGGGTCGTTCGCGGTGTCGGGGAGCTGCGGCAGCTCGAGCACGCCGATCTTGACCAGGCGACCCAGGCTGGTCAGGCCGCCGACCTCGCCGCGCGCGGTCGCCCGCACCGCCGAGACCACCACGTCGTGGCTGGAGCGGCCGCCACCCTGGCCGGGCTGCTCCGCGTTGGCGGTCCGGGCCAGCAGCCCGCTGGAGGACAGGTAGACGAAGCACGGGTCGTCGGCGACCTCGAGGGCCACGGCGGTCGCGGTGACCGCCGTACCGGCCGACTCGAGCAGCACGGTGCGGCGCGGGGTGCCGTAGGTCTTCGCGACCTCGCTGAGCTCGTCGCCGACGACCTTCCAGCGCAGCTTCTCGTCCTGGATGATCGCGTCGAGGTCCTCGATGGTGCGGCGGAGCTCGTCCTGCTCCTTCTCCAGCTCGATCCGGGAGAACTTCGTGAGCCGGCGCAGCGGCATGTCGAGGATGTAGTCGGCCTGGATCTCGCTGAGGTCGAAGACCGACATCAGCCGCTCCTTCGCGGCCGCGGCGTTGTCGCTGGCGCGGATCAGCTGGATGACCTCGTCGATGTCGAGGATCGCGACCAGCAGGCCTTCGACGAGGTGCAGCCGGTCGGCCGCCTTCCTGCGGCGGAACTCCGAGCGCCGCCGGACCACCTCGAAGCGGTGGTCGAGGAAGACCCGGAGCATCTCCTTCAGCGACAGCGTCCGCGGCTGGCCGTCGACCAGAGCCACGGCGTTGATGCCGAACGTGTCCTCCATCGGCGTGAGCTTGTAAAGCTGCTCGAGCAGCGCCTCGGGCACGAAGCCGTTCTTGACCTCGATCACCAGCCGCAGGCCGTTCTCGCGGTCGGTGAGGTCCTTGATGTCCGAGATGCCCTGGAGCTTCTTGCCCTGCACGAGCGTCTTGATCCGCTCGATGACCTTCTCGGTGCCGACGCCGTACGGCAGCTCGGTCACCACGATGCCCTTGCGGCGGTTGGTGATGCTCTCGACGCGGGCCGTGGCGCGCATCCGGAACGTGCCGCGGCCGGTCTCGTAGGCGTCGCGGATGCCCTCGAGGCCGACGATCTTGCCGCCGGTGGGCAGGTCCGGCCCGGGGATGAACCGCATCAGGTCGTCCACCGAGGCGCTCGGGTGGGCGATCACGTGCCGCAGCGCCTGGACCACCTCGACCAGGTTGTGCGGGGCGCAGTTGGTGGCCATGCCGACCGCGATGCCGGTCGTGCCGTTCACGACGAGGTTCGGGATCGCCGACGGCAGCACCGCCGGCTCGAACTCGCGGCTGTCGTAGTTGGGCTTGAAGTCGACGGTGTCCTCGTCGATGGATGAAGTCATCGCCACCGCGGGTGGCGCCATCCGGCACTCGGTGTAGCGCATCGCGGCCGGGGAGTCGTCGGGCGAGCCGAAGTTGCCGTGCCCGTCGATCATCGGCAGCCGCATCGACCACGGCTGCGCCATCCGCACCAGCGCGTCGTAGATCGCGCCGTCGCCGTGGGGGTGCAGCCGGCCCATCACCTCGCCGACGACGCGGGCGCTCTTGACGTGACCGCGGTCGGGCCGCAGGCCCATGTCGTTCATCGTGTACAGGATCCGGCGCTGGACCGGCTTCAGCCCGTCCCGGGCGTCCGGGAGGGCGCGGGAGTAGATGACGGAGTAGGCGTACTCGAGGAACGACGACTCCATCTCCTGCTTGATGTCGGTGTCGAGGATGTGCTCCTCGAAGTCGTCGGGGAGGTCCTGCTTCGTGCTACGCCGTGCCATGTCCGTGATCCTCTCAACCGGCGCCGACGGAAATGTCGCGGGCACGCCGATGTCACGGCGGCAGGCTAGATTTCACCGCGTGACCGGCACCGACGCACCCAGGCACTGGGAGGCCGACGTCCTGCTCCGCGACGGCCGGACCGCCCACATCCGGCCGATCCGACCGGAGGACCGGGACGTGTTCGTCGAGTTCTACGGCCGGGTGTCGGACAAGTCGAAGTACTTCCGGTTCTTCTCCCCGATGCCCCGTCTCTCGGAGCGGGACATCGACCGGTTCACCCACGTCGACCACCAGGACCGGGTCGCGTTCGTGCTGACCCTCCAGGACCGGATCATCGCCGTCGGGCGCTACGACGTCGTGAAGCCCGGCGAGGCCGAGGTGGCCTTCCTGGTCGAGGACCAGCACCAGGGCCGCGGGATCGGGCAGCTGCTGCTCGAGCACCTCGCCCAGGCCGGGCGCGAGCGCGGCGTGGACCGGTTCGTCGCCGAGGTGCTGCCGGACAACGCCCGGATGATCCAGACCTTCCGCGACGCGGGCTACCGCGTCGCCAGCGAGTACGACGAGGGCGTGCTCCAGCTGGAGTTCCCGATCGACCCGACCGACACCGCGATCGGCGTGATGATGAGCCGCGAGCACCGGGCCGAGGCGGCCTCGATCGAGCGGTTCTTCAAGCCCCGCTCGGTGGCCGTGATCGGTGCCAGCCGCCGCCAGGAGACGATCGGCCAGGCGCTGGTCCGCAACCTCGTGACCGGTGACTTCAGCGGCCGGGTGTACGCGGTGAACCCCAGCGCGAGCGCGGTGAGCGGGCTCCCGACGTACAAGACCGTCGCGGACATCCCCGACGACGTCGACGTCGCCATCGTCGCGGTGCCGGCCGAGTCGGTGCAGGACGTGGTGCTCGACTGCGCGGCCAAGGGGGTGCACGGCCTGGTCGTGATCTCGTCGGGCTTCGCCGAGACCGGTGAGGAGGGGCGCGTGCGGCAGCGGAAGCTGGTCGGCCTGTCCCGCTCCTACGGCCTGCGGCTGATCGGCCCGAACGCGCTCGGCATCATCAACACCGCCGCCGACGTGTCCCTCAACGCCTCGCTGTCGCCGCTGATGCCACCGCGCGGGCGGGCCGGCTTCTTCTGCCAGTCCGGCGCCCTCGGCACGGCGATCCTCGAGAAGGTCTACAACCGCGGCCTCGGCCTCTCCACGTTCGTCAGCGCCGGCAACCGCGCCGATGTCTCCGGCAACGACCTGCTCCAGTACTGGGAGGAGGACGACTCCACCGAGGTGGTGCTGCTCTACCTGGAGTCGATCGGCAACCCGCGCAAGTTCTCCCGGATCGCCCGGCGGGTCTCGCTGCGCAAGCCGATCATCGCGGTGCGGTCCGGGCGTACGACGCAGGGCGTGCCGATGGGCCACGCCGTCCGGAAGATCGCCGCGCCCCCCGCTGCCGTCGACGCGATGTTCCGGCAGGCCGGGGTGATCCAGGTCGACACCCTGGAGGAGATGTTCGACGTGGCGCAGCTGCTCGCGCACCAGCCGCTGCCGCGCGGCCGCCGGGTCGCCATCGTCGGCAACTCCGACGCCCTCGGGCTGCTGGCGGCGGACGCCGCCGCGGCGGTGGGCCTGGTCGTGAACAAGTCCACCGCGCTCGGCGCCGAGGCCAGCGCGGAGGACTTCGAGGACGCGCTGGACGCCGCGATCGACGACCCCGAGGTCGACTCGGTGATCGCGGTCTACGTGCCGCCGATCAACGTCTCCGGCGAGGACGTCGCGAACGTGCTCGCCGCGGTGGGCGAGCAGTCGGACAAGCCGCTGGTGTCCTCGTTCCTGGGCTCCGAGGGGGTCCCGGAGCTGCTCCGGGTCCCGGACGTCGCCGGCTCGACGGCCGGCCGCGGCTCGGTCCCGTCGTACCCCGGTGTGGAGGCGGCGGTGCGCGCGCTCGCTCGCGTCGTCGACTACGCCGTGTGGCTGCGCACGCCCGACGGTGCTGCCGCCGACCCGGCCGAGGTGGACGCCGTGGCGGCGAAGCGGCTGGTCAACCAGCTGCTCGCCGAGAACCCCGACGGCACCGAGCTCGGCGCGGAGCCGCTGACCGAGCTGCTGGCGGCGTACGGCATCGAGCTGTGGCAGACCCGGCCGGTCGCGACCCGCGACGAGGCCGAGGCCGCGGGGGAGGCACTGGCGTGGGACGTGGTGCTCAAGGCGACCGCGGAGCACCTGCGCGAGCGGCCCGACCTCGCCCACGTGTGGCGCAACATCGACAACGTCGAGGAGATGCGGGACGCCTGGGACTCGCTGACCGCGCTGATCACCGAGCCCGAGCGGGCCGGCTTCGTGGTCCAGAAGAACTCCAGTCCCGGCGTGCCCGTGGCGATCCGCAGCATCGAGGACCCGCTCTTCGGGCCGGTCGTCTCCTTCGGCATCGCGGGCCCGCTGACCGAGCTGCTCGCCGACAAGGCATACCGGATCCCGCCGCTGGGGGAGCGTGATGCCGCCTCGATGGTTCGGGAGATCAAGTCGGCGCCGATGCTGTTCGGCTACCGCGGCAGCGAGGTCGTCGACGTCGCCGAGGTGGAGCGGCTGATCCAGCGGGTCTCCCAGCTCCAGAACGACCTGCCGCAGGTCAGCTCGCTCGAGCTGTCGCTGGTGCTGGCGGGGGCGGACGGCGCGACCGTGCTGACCGCGGCGGCCCGCGTCGACCCGGTGACCGACCCGCGGTCGGACTGGTTCGTGCGCCGGATGCCCAGCCCGGCGGGCGATACCTTGCCCAGCTGAGGTTGGACATAGGATCGCCGCCATGGTCATCAGTGACGCCCACAAGCTGCTGTTCGTGCACGTGCAGAAGACGGGTGGATCGACCATCGACAACCGCTTCGACGAGGTGCTGCAAGACACCCGCCACGTGACCGGCCTCGACCGGCACGCGACGCTCGGCCAGATCCTGGCCGCCGAGCCCGACCTCGCGGCGTACTGGACCGTCGGCTTCGTGCGGAACCCGTGGGCCCGGATGCTGTCCTGGTTCCGGATGGTCGAGCGCTTCAAGGATCGCGCCGAGAAGGGCCGCCGCGGCGCCGACGCGTTCCTGAAGAAGAACCAGTTCATCAAGGGTGTCGCCGACGCGTGCCCCGACTTCGAGACCTTCGTGATGAAGGGACCCGAGCAGTGGGCGCGGCTGCGCACCCCCCAGATCCGCTACCTCACCAGCAAGACCCGGCGGGCCGACTTCATCGGCCGTCAGGAGTCGCTCGAGGCGGACCTGCGCGCGATCCTCGCCCGGCTGGAGCTGCCGTGGGAGCCGTTGCAGAGCGTGAACGTCGACAAGCGCCGCCCGGACTACCGCGAGGTCTACACGGACCCGATGCGGCGCCGCGTCGAGGACCTGTTCGCGAAGGACATCGCGGCGTTCGACTACTCGTTCTGACCCCGTCCCACCTGCGTGACAGACTGACCGGCATGCGGAGCAGCACCCCCGAGCTCAGGGACGCCATCAACCGGACCGGGTACTACCCGGACGTCGTCGCCGACGGTGTCGAGTCCGCCGTGGCCGGCGAGAGCGTGGTGTCGTTCTTCGTCCACCACGAGCCGACGTTCGATCGCGACGAGGTGCGGCGGCACCTGTCCGTGGTCGTGCTGACCCCCACCCGCCTGATCCTGGCCCACACCGACGAGCACGAGGGCGACGACCTGCTGCCCGAGCCGTACACGTCGACGTCCACCGAGGCGATCCGGCTCTCCTCGGTGAAGTCCGTGGTCGTGACCCGGATGATCGCCAACCCGGCGTCCGGCCCGAGCCGCCCGGCCGAGGCGGTCGTGACCATCGGCTGGGGCGGCGTGAGCCGGGTCGACCTCGAGCCCGCCGGCTGCTCGGACCCGGAGTGCGACGCCGACCACGGCTACACCGGGGTGCTCGCCTCCGACGACTTCTCGCTGCGGGTCTCGGCCGCGGCCGACGGCACCGAGGCCGTCGACCGGCTGCTCGCGTTCGCTGAGTCCCTGTCCGCCCGGACGCAGTGACCTGGTGTCGGAGTTCCTGGAACCGGCGTACGGCCAGCGCTCCCTGGGGGACGTCGTGCCTGCGGTCGGCGCCGCGCTCGGGTTCCTGGAGCCGGCCGGGCTCGAGCTGCCGACGGGCTCGGCGTACGTCGTGTTCCTGGTCGACGGCCTGGGCGCCCGGCTGCTCGAGCGGTACGCGCATGCCGCGCCGTTCCTCGCCTCCCAGCTGACGGCGTCGTCGGTCGCGACCGCCGGGGTCCCGTCGACGACGGCGACCAGCCTGACCTCGTTCGGCACCGGGCTCACGCCCGGCACGCACGGGCTCGTGGGGTTCACCTCGCGGGTGCCGGGCACCGGCAAGCTGCTCAACGCGCTGTTGTGGGACAAGGACGTCGACCCGGTCGAGTGGCAGCCGCACCCGACGGCGTTCACGCGGCTGCGGGAGCTGGGTGCGACGGTCACCGTGGTGAACAAGCGCGAGTTCGCGCGGTCCGGCCTCACGGTCGCGGCGCACCGCGGCGCGGAGTACGTCGGCGCCGACAAGGTCGGTGAGCGGATCGCGGCCGCCGTCGCGGCGTCAGGGGAGCGCGGCTCGCTGACCTACCTCTACGACGGCGACCTCGATTGGACGGGCCACCGCTACGGCGTCGCGTCGCGGCAGTGGCTCCAGCAGCTCGCGATGGTCGACGCCGAGGCCGAGCAGCTCCGCGAGGCGCTGCCGCCCTCGGTGCGGCTGGTCGTCGTCGCGGACCACGGGATGGTCGACTCACCGACGGAGAGCCGGATCGACGTCGACGAGCACCCCGACCTGCGCGACGGTGTCGCGCTGCTGGGCGGCGAGGCACGGTTCCGCCACCTCTACTGCCCGCGCGGCGCGGTCGAGGACGTGGTCGCCACCTGGCGCGCGTTCCTCGGCACCCGGGCCGACGTGCTGACGCGCGACGAGGTGATCGGCCGCGGCTGGTTCGGCCCGGTCGCCCCCGCCGTGCTCCCGAGGATCGGCGACGTGGTCGTCGCCTGCCACGGCGACGTGGCCGTCCTCTCCACCGCCGACTTCCCCTACGAGGCCACGCTGGTCGGCCTGCACGGCTCGCTCACCCCGGACGAGATGGTGATCCCGCTGCTGGTGAGCTGACCGGACTACCCGAAGGGGAGGGGCTCCGGCGCGAGGGAGACCGCCTTGGCGCGGGCGGCGGTGAGCCGCCGCCGGTGGTGCTGGCGGCAGAGCACCTCGTAGGCCACGTCGGCGGGCGGCTGGTCGATCGCCTCGACGTCGCCGACGACGATCACCTCACCCTCGACCACCATCACGCCGTTCTCGGTCCGGGCGTTGTGGGTCGCGCGCTTGCCGCACCAGCACAGCGCCTCGACCTGGAGCACGTTCATCCGGTCGGCGAGCTCGACCAGCCGGGCGCTGCCCTCGAACAGCTCGGTGCGGAAGTCGGTGAGGATGCCGAACGCGAACACGTCGATCTGGAGCTCGTCGACGATCTTCGCGAGCTGGTCGATCTGGACACGGGTGTAGAACTGCGCCTCGTCGCAGACCAGGTAGTCGATCCGGCCGCCCTGGGTCAGCGAGTCCACGACGTACCGCCAGAAGTCGAAGTCGCGCGCCACCTCGAGGGCGTCGTGGGTCAGCCCGAGCCGGCTGGAGAGCTTGGCC
Source organism: Nocardioides sp. URHA0032 (assembly GCF_000620645.1). Lineage (GTDB taxonomy): Bacteria > Actinomycetota > Actinomycetes > Propionibacteriales > Nocardioidaceae > Nocardioides. Next base: position 67,569 of record NZ_JIAV01000002.1, read on the forward strand.
TGGCCGGCCCGGTCGTGGGTGGTGAAGAGCCGGCCGACCCGGGCCCGGGCGGCGTGGTTGTGGTTCGTCTGGAGCGCCAGCGTGCTCTTGCCGGAGTCCATGGTGCCGGTGAAGAAGTGCAGTTCAGCCACGAGCCGGGATCCTTTCACGGTCCGGCAGGATGGGCGCATGCCGACACCCCTCATCTCCGCCGCGGAGCTGCACGAGCGGCTCGGATCGGTGACCGTCCTGGACGTCCACTACCGGACGGGTGGCCCCGGCGGCCGCGCCGAGCACGAGAAGGGGCACGTCCCGAGCGCTGTCTACGTCGACCTGGACACCGAGCTCGCCGGACCCCCGGGCGCGGGCGGCCGGCACCCGCTCCCGGAGACCGCGGTCTTCGAGATCGCGATGCGGAGGGCCGGCGTGCGTGCCGACCGGCCCGTGGTCGTGTACGACGACTGGTCCGGGCTCGCCGCCGGCCGCGCGTGGTGGCTGCTGCGCTACCACGGCCACGACGACGTGCGCGTCCTCGACGGCGGCTGGCCCGCGTGGGTGGAGGCCGGCGGAGCGGTGCACACCGGGACGACGCTGCCCGGTCGGGGAGACTTCGTCGCCCGGCCCGGCCGGCTGCCGGTGGTCGAGGCGGACGAGGTGCTCGGCGTACCGGTGCTGGTGGACGCGCGGGCGCCGGAGCGGTACCGCGGCGAGGTCGAGCCGATCGACGCGGTGGCCGGGCACATCCCGGGAGCGGTCAACGTGCCCACCACCACGAACCTGCGGGCCGACGGGCGGTTCCGCTCGGTCGACGAGATCCGCGCGCTGTACGCCGCCGCCGGCGTGACGGGCGACGAGGCCGTGGCCGTCTACTGCGGCTCGGGCGTCACCGCGGTGCACGACATCATCGCGCTGGAGCTGGCCGGGATCCCGGCGGCGCTCTACCCCGGCAGCTGGTCGGGCTGGATCGCCGACCCCGACCGGCCTACCAGTGGACGCCCTTGAACACCTTCGCGAGCATGATCTGCTCGGACTCGCGGGTGCCGCCGGCCGGGAGCTCGCCCTTGGCCGCGGCCGAGTCCGGGAACACGTGGTAGGCCATGTTCAGCACCCGGAACGCGAGCTTCGGGGTCAGCGTGTGGGCCACCGCACCCGCGTTGCCGAGCAGGGTGTTGATCTCGTGCGGGCGGTCGACCATCGCGTCGATCACCAGGTCCGCGGCCTGCGCCGGTGAGATCGTCGGGAACTTGTCGTAGAGCTTGGTCGGCGCGATCATCGGCGTCCGCACCAACGGCATGTGGATGTTGGTGAACGTGATGCCGTCGCCGACCAGTTCGGAGGCGACCACGTTGCTCCACGAGTCGAGCGCCGACTTGGAGGCGACGTACGCCGAGAACCGGGGCGGGTTGGTCTGCACGCCGATCGAGGAGATGTTCACGATGTGCCCGCGCTTCTGCGCGCGCATCGCCGGGACCAGGCCCATCACCAGCCGGATCGCGCCGAAGTAGTTGAGCTGCATGGTGCGCTCGAAGTCGTGGAAGCGGTCCTGCGAGAGCCGCAGCGACCGGCGGATCGAGCGGCCGGCGTTGTTGACGACGAAGTCGACCGACGGCAGCTCGGCGGTCAGCGTCTCGCAGAGCGCGTCGATGGCCTCGAGGTCGGATAGGTCGCACGGCTGGACGACGGCCTGCCCGCCGCGCTGCTCGATCAGGTCGCGCAGCTCGTCGAGCTTCTCCTTGCCGCGCGCGACGAGCACGGGGGTGCCGCCTGCCTGGGCCACCTTCAGGGCGGTGACCTTGCCGATCCCGGAGGAGGCGCCGGTGACCACGACGTACTTGCCGGTGAGCTTCTCCCGCACCCGGGGGTCCCGGGCGATGGAGTCGTCGAGGTGCTCCTCCCAGAACGTCCAGAGGTTGCGGGCATAGGAGTCGAGGTCGGGTACGCCGATGCCCGACCCGGCGAGCGCCTGCTCGGTGCGCCGGGAGTCGAACGTCGACTGGAAGGACGTGTGCGCCAGCACCTCGGCCGGGATGCCGACCCGACTGGTGGCGACGTCGAGGACCGACTGCACCAGCGGCTGACTGGCGAGCAGGTTGAGCGCACCGGCCGGCGTGAGGGCCCGCGGCACGAACCGCATCCGGCGGCGGTCGACCGGGGTCATGAAGCGCGGCGCGCCGGCCGCCGCGCAGAACGCGTTCAGCATGTCGTGCACCGGCTGCGGCTCCGGGTTGACGAGGTGGAACGCCTCGCCGTCGCGGTCCGGCAGGTGCGCGATGTGGTCCATCGCCGCGCTGACGTAGTCGACCGGCACCACGTTGGTGTCGCCGAGGTCGACGCCGACCAGCGGCAGCCACGCGGGCAGCCGGTCGCGCATCGCCTTGATGATCTCGAAGAAGTAGTAGGGACCGTCGACCTTGTCCATCTCGCCGGTCTCGGAGGCCCCGACCACGATCGCGGGGCGGTACACCCGCCACGGGACGGTCGCCTCGGTGCGCACGATCCTCTCGGACTCGAACTTCGTGCGGTGGTACGCCGAGGGCAGGTGCTGCCCCTCGTCGAACATCGTCTCGTCGAACCGGCCCCGGTGCTCGCCGGCGGCGGCCACGGACGAGACCTGGTGGAAGCACCCGACCTGCAGGGCCTCGGCCAGGGCGAGCGCGTTGCGGGTGCCGCCGACGTTCAGGGCCTCGTTGGTCTCCTCGTCGGCGGTCATGTCGTAGATCGCCGCGACGTGGAAGAAGTGGTCGATGCCGCCGCGGTGCTCTGCGACCCAGGCGGGGTCCACGCCGAGGGCGTCGGTGGCCAGGTCGCCGACGACGGGGACGACCCGGTCGGTGCCCCAGCGCGCCGCCAGCGCCTGCATCCGCGGCAGCGACGACTCGCGCACCAGCACGAAGATCTGACCGTCGCGGTGGTCGATCAGCTCACGGACCAGGTGCCGGCCGATGAAGCCGGTCGCGCCGGTGACGAAGTACGACATGGGGGGACGCTACCCGCAGGTAGACCCCCGGGTCACTCCGTCCCGCCACCGCCGAACATGATCTCGTCCCAGCTCGGCACCGAGGCTCGACCGCGGGTCTTCTTGACCGCGCGGCGGGCGGGCGGCTCGTCCTGGTGGTCCGGTTCGCGCTCCGGGTCGTGGAGATCGTCCTCCGCGGCGGCCTCCTCGGCCTCCTCGCGCAGGTCCGACTGCTGCCGCTCGAGCTCCGGCTCGGCCGGCGGCTCGGCGTCGAGGAACGCCTCGACCGGCTGCTCGGAGACCAGGTCGATCGCGTCGTCCCCGAGGGGGAGCTCGTCGTCGCCGACCGTGCTCAGCCGGCGCTGGCGGGCCTGGCGGAGGTCGTCGCGCGCCTCGGGCGCGGCGGCCACGGCCTCGCCGACCAGCCAGCGAGCGTCCTCGTTGTCGAGGGTCACGTAGTTGCCGGGGGCGTCGAAGGTGAGCTCCGCGGTGCCGCTGCGCTCGGCGGTGGAGTAGCGGCCGACCAGCGACCAGCGGCCGTCCTCGCGGCGCCAGGCGTCCCACTCGACGGTCTCGGGGTCGACGTTCAGCGCCCGGAGGTGGCTGGCCACGGCGTCGCCGAGGGTGCGGGCGCCGTGCGGGGCCGACCCCTCGCCGCGGCGTACCGAGGACCGCTGGGCGCGCTCGGCGACGTGCTGGCGCTCGGCCATCACGGGCGCGGCGAACGCCATGATCTTGTCCACGGACGTCTGGGCTGCCTGTGCCACCGCCTCGGGACTCTCGCCCGCGCGGATGCGCGCCTGGATGTCACGGGGCCGGAGGGCACTGTCCATCTTGTTCTCCAATCGGCGGGACTCGCCGCGGGTGGCGGACCGGAGACGCTCGTCGAGGTCGACGGTGTGCTCGGTCCCGTCCTCGTCGACCAGGCGCAGGCGCTTCCCGTCGTCGCTCACTCCAGCGAGCGTCAGGTGCGCCATGGTGGGTCGTGCTCCTGTCCCATCGTGCGAGGTACGTCTTCGGTGCGCCGAGCCTACGCCAGCGGGGGCGCCGGAGCCGGGAGCGTCGCCGCGTGGCTCGGGACACGTACCCTCCTGTCGTGTCGACCTCCGAGCCCAGCGCGATCCTGGTCGTCTTCGACCTGGTGGGCATCTTCGTGTTCGCGATCTCCGGCGCCCTGGTCGCGGTCCGGAAGGGCCTCGACGTGTTCGGCGTCCTCGTCCTGGCGGGTACGACGGGCCTCGGCGGTGGCTTCCTCCGTGACGTGCTCATCGACGCGACGCCGCCGGCCGCGCTCGCCGACTGGCGCTACCTCGTGGTGCCCGTCGCCGCGGGCCTGCTGGCGTTCTTCTACCACCCGGTCCTCGGCCGGGTGGAGCGCTCGGTCAACGTGCTCGACGCGTTCGGGCTCGGGCTGTTCTGCGTCACCGGCGCGCTCAAGGCGCTCGACTACGGGCTGGGCGTCGTGCCCGCCGCGCTGATGGGCATGGTCACCGGCATCGGCGGCGGCATGCTCCGCGACCTGCTGGCCGGCCGGGTCCCGGCCGTCTTCCGCGGCGAGCTCTACGCCACGCCTGCGCTCGCCGGCGCGGTCGTCGTCGTGGCGGGCGCGCACACCGACCTGCCGACGTTCGTCATCGCGTTCGCCGGCGGCGGGCTCTGCGTGGGCTGGCGGCTGCTCGCGCTCTGGCGGCACTGGCAGGCGCCCGTGCCCACCGGTCCCGCCTCGGTCTGACCGCCGAGTCGGCGCAGTCTCAGCTGAGACTGCGCCGACTCGGCGCTCAGTCGCCGAGGACGCGGCGCAGGTAGGGATTGGCGAACACCCGGTCCGGGTCGAGCCGGTCGCGCAGCGCGAGGAAGTCTGCGAACCGCGGGTACGCCGGGGCGAGGTCGGCGGCGGTGCGGTCATGCACCTTGCCCCAGTGCGGGCGGCCGTCGTGGGCGCGCATGATCGGCTCGATCAGCCGGAAGTAGTCCCGGTGGTCGGCGTCGCGGTGCGTGTGGAAGGCCAGGTAGAAGGAGTCCCGGCCGAACGAGGTCGACATCGCGATGTCGTCGGCGGGGGTCACCCGGATCTCGACCGGGAAGGTGATCCGCAGGTCCGAGGCGTCCAGCGCGGCACGCGCCTCGCGGAGCGCGGCGAGGCCGGCCTCGCGCGGCACGGCGTACTCCATCTCCCGGAACACCACGGTTCTCGGCGAGGTGAACACCTTGTGCGCGACGTCGCTGTAGCTGCGTGCCGACAGCAGCCGGCTCGAGAGCTGGTTGAACGACGGGATGATCGAGGGGAGGGCGTTCGTGAGGTGGTTGAGCGCGCCGAACAGGGAGTTCGACAGGAACTCGTCGCCCCACCACTCGCGCAGCCTGGAGAGCGGCTCGACCTCGAGGTCGTCGAGCCGGTCGTTGGTCTTCACCATCAGCCGGTCGGTGTGGGGGAACCAGTACGTGTCGACGTGGTGGTGGGCCGCGACCCGCTCGTCGAAGCCGCCGAGCGCCTCGTCCCACGACATCGGGGTCTCGTTGGCCTCGAGCGCGAACAACGGCTCGACGCGGAACGTCAGCGTCGTCAGGACGCCGAGCGCGCCGAGCCCGACCCGGGCGAGCTCGAGCAGCTCCGGGTTCTCGGTCTCGGTCGCCCGGACCACCTCACCGGTGCCGGTGACCAGCTCGAGCCCGCAGACCTGCGCGGACAGCGACGCCGCGACGCCCCCGGTGCCGTGGGTGCCGGTCGAGATCGCACCGGCGAGCGTCTGCTCGGCGATGTCCCCCATGTTGTGGAGGCTGAGGCCCATCCCCTCGAGACGGGCGTTGAGCACCTTGAGCTGGGTGCCGGCCAGCGCGGTGACGGTCAGCGCCTCCCGGTCGACCGAGACGATGCCGCCCAGGTTCGTGGGCCGCAGCATCGTGTCCTCGGGCGCCGAGATCGCGGTGAAGCTGTGGCCTGTGCCGACCATCTTCACCGTGGAGCCCTCGGACCGGGCGCGCTCCACGGCCCCCACGATCGCCGCCGTGTCGACGGGCTCCTCGACCCGGCTCGGCCGCGCCGTCTCCAGGCCCGACCAGTTCCGCCACGACTCAGTCACGGATGGAGGGTACTGGCGCCTTCCGGCGCGGGATCGCCAGGGCGGCCAGCGCGGCGACCGCCCCAGCGGCGAGCGAGACCAGGTACGCCGCCGAGGCGCCCTGGTGGTCGACCACGAGGCCGCTCAGCGTCGCACCGGGAGCGACCCCGGCGACCAGCCCGGTCTGCATGATCGCCATGCCCTCGGTCAGCCGGCCGGACGGCACGACCTCCTCGGTCAGCGACATCGTCGCGATCATCGTCGGGGCGATCGCGAAGCCCGCGACGAACAGCGTGGCGCCCATCAGCGGCAGCGACCCGACCAAAGAGAGGGGCGCCATCGCGCAGGCCATCGCCAGCGCGCCCCAGCGCACCCGGAACGACGGGCCGCGCCGCCAGTGCACCGCACCGGTGATCACGCCGGCGGTCAGGCTGCCGAATGCCCACAAGGCGAGCAGCGCCCCGGACACCGCCTTGTGCCCGCGCTCGTCGGCGAACGCGACCGTCGTCACCTCGGCCGCGCCGAACAGCACGCCGAGCGCCGCGCACACGACCGCCAGCGGGACCACCGTGCCCCACGGCATCCCGGGCCGCGGCCCCGACGCACCGGTCCGGGGCTGCGCCGGCGGCTCGGTCGCGCGCTGGGAGCAGAAGAACAGCGTGCCGCTCACGCACGCGACCACCGCGACCAGGATCCCGGCCACCGGGTGCCACGCGGTCGCGAGGACCGTCACGATGATGGGGCCGAGGATGAACACCGCCTCGTCGAGGACCGCCTCCAGCGCGTACGCCGTCTGCACCTCGGTCGGCTGGTCCAGCACGTGCGACCAGCGCGCCCGCACCGACGACCCGACCTGCGGCAGGCACCCGCCGGCCAGCGCCGCGAGCACGTAGCTCGTCGCGATCGGCCAGTCCGCCTGCACCGACACGACCAGCAGCGTGACCGCGACGCCGAACCCGAGGCTCGCGGCCGACAGCACCCGGCCCTGGCCGAAGCGGTCCAGCAGCCGGCCCTGCACGATGGCCAGGCCCGCGTTCGCGAACATGTACGCCGCCGACACGGCACCGGCGACGCCGTACCGCCCGGTCGCGGCCGAGACCAGCAGCACGATGCCCAGGCCGACCATCGAGATCGGCAGCCGCGCCACCAGACCGGCCATCGAGAACCGGAGCGTGCCGGGCCGGGCCAGGATCCGGCGGTACGACGTGAACATCGCGCTGAGCGTAGGGCGCCCCCGCGACCACCGACGAATCGTTATCAACGGCTCCCTACGATGAACGACATGACCCCCGACCCCTCGCCGTACGACGCCGTCCTGCTGGTGTCGTTCGGCGGCCCGGAGAAGCCCGAGGACGTGCTGCCGTTCCTCGAGAACGTCACGCGCGGGCGGGGGATCCCGCGGGAGCGGCTCGAGGAGGTCGGGCAGCACTACTTCCTCTTCGGCGGCCGGTCCCCGATCAACGACCAGAACCGCGCGTTCCTGGCCGCGCTGCGTGAGGACCTGGCCGGCGCCGGGGTCGACCTCCCGGTCTACTGGGGCAACCGCAACTGGGACCCGTACCTCACCGACACCCTCCGCCAGATGGCCAGCGACGGGGTCACCCGGGCGGCGTGCTTCGTGACCAGCGCCTACTCGTCGTACTCCTCGTGCCGGCAGTACCGGGAGAACCTCTTCGACGCCGTCGACGCGCTGCCGGACGGGGCGACGGCGCCGGTCCTGGACAAGCTCCGCCACTACTTCAACCACCCGGGCTTCGTGGAGCCGGTGGTCGACGCGACGCTCGCCGCGCTGGCCGACCTGCCCGACGAGGCCCGCGAGGGTGCGCACCTCGCGTTCGTCACGCACTCGATCCCGGACACGATGGCCGCGAGCAGCGGCCCCGACGGCGACGCGTACGTCGAGCAGCACCTCAGCATCGCCGACGAGGTCGTCGAGCGGGTCCGCCAGGAGACCGGCCGGAGGCACCGGCACGCGCTCGTCTACTGCTCCCGCTCCGGTGCCCCCCACGTCCCGTGGCTGGAGCCGGACATCAACGACCACCTCGAGCGCCTGCAGGCCGACGGCGCGGCGGGCGTCGTGATGGTGCCGGTCGGCTTCGTCTCCGACCACATGGAGGTCGTCTACGACCTCGACACCGAGGCCCGGGCGACCGCCGAGAAGCTCGGCCTGCCCGCCACCCGCGCCGCGACCGCGGGCGTGGACCCTCGGTTCGTGGCCACGGTCCGCGACCTGCTGCTCGAGCGCGCCGCGGTCGAGCGGGGCGAGGACGTCGCCCGCGCGAGCGTCGGCACCTACCCGGCCTGCTGGGACCGCTGCGCGCCCGGTTGCTGCCCGAACCCGCGGGCCGACCGGCCCGCCCTGGCGGGCGCATGAGCGCCGGCAACGCCGAGCTCGCCGCCCTCGCGCTCGACGTCGCGCGGGAGGCGGCCGCGCTGGTCCGCGACCGGCGCCGCGGCGAGGTGACCGTGGCGGCGACCAAGTCGAGCGACGTCGACATCGTCACCGAGGCCGACCGGGCCAGCGAGGAGCTGATCCGCGACCGGCTGCTGGCCCGGCGTCCCGACGACGGCGTGCTCGGCGAGGAGGGCGACGACGTGCCGTCCCGCTCGGGGGTGCGCTGGGTGGTGGACCCGATCGACGGCACGGTGAACTTCCTCTACGGGCTGCCGGAGTACGCCGTCTCGATCGCCGCGGAGCGCTGGACCGACGAGGGCAGCGAGGTGGTGGCCGGCGTGGTCGTCAACGTCGCGCGCGGCACGGAGTACGTCGGGCAGCTCGGCGACGAGCACGGCCCCGCCGTCGTCACCCGGGACGGCGAGCCCATCGAGGTGCGCTCGCCGGCCGACCTGCACCTGCGGTTGCTGGTGACCGGCTTCAACTACGACGCCGGCATCCGGCAGCTGCAGGCCACCGCCCTCGCGAACCTGATCACACGGGTCCGCGACGTACGCCGGCTCGGCTCGTGCGCGCTCGACCTCTGCCACGTGGCCGAAGGCACCGTGGACGGGTACTTCGAGGAGGGCGTCAACCTGTGGGACTACGCGGCGGGCGGACTCATCGCCCGGCTCGCGGGGGCCAGGTTCGAGACCCGTCCCGGGTCGGGCGGCACCTTGATGGTCGTGTGCGCTCCGCCACACGGCTTCGACGACCTGCTGGACGCCCTGCAGACGGCCGGGTTCTCCCCTGAATCGGGGGAATAGCGCCCCGTCACCGGATGTTCACGCTCCGCCATGCGGATCTGGTGTGCGAAAGACAGGCCGCATGGTGCACAATCTGGCGCCGACGACGGCGCAGAAGCAGGGAACGGGAGTGAAGTGACGGATGGCGACTGACTACGACGCACCGCGCAAGAACGAGGACGAGCAGTCCGAGGAGAGCATCGAGGAGCTGAAGGCGCGTCGTCACGACAAGAACTCCGGCAAGGTCGACGAGGACGAGACCGAGGCGGCCGAGTCCTTCGAGCTGCCCGGCGCCGACCTGTCGCACGAGGAGCTCGCCGTCGAGGTGAAGCCCAAGCAGGAGGACGAGTTCACCTGCATGAGCTGCTTCCTGGTGCACCACCGGAGCCAGCTGGCGGACGCGAAGAAGATGATCTGCCGCGACTGTGCAGCGTGACGCACGACGACGCATGACGATGCATCACGGCGCATGACGATGCAGGCTGACGCAGCCTGAGTCGACGACGAAGGCCGCAGCCCGGCAGGGCTGCGGCCTTCTGCGTGTCCGGATCGCCTGGCTCAGGCCTCCTGGCCGTCCTTGCGGAGGTCGGGCGGCAGGTGGCCGGTCGAGCGTGCGTAGTACGACGCCGCCTTCCGCTGCGCCATCATCCGGGCCAGCCCGACGGCGATGCCGCTGGCGACGGCCCAGCTGACCGCCTCCCAGATCTCGACGTCCGGGTCGGCCGGGTTCTCCGGCGGCTGCTTGCCGGTGGCGAGCTGCCACACCTTGTCGAGGCCCTTCTTCGCCACGGCGGCCGCGCCCAGGGCGGAGACCAGGGAGAAGACGGTCCAGACCTTCGAGGAGTCCTTTGCCATGGGGCGACAGTACCCAGACCGGTCAGTGCCGACTCAAGGCCGTCAGCGCCCGGGCCAGGTCCTCGGGGTGCCGCGTGCTCACCAGCCAGTACGGCGCCGGGTCCGCGGGGTCGGTGATCTCCACCTTCACCGCGCGGTGAAGGTAGGGCCGCAGCAGCAGGTACGCCCGCGCGTCGGCCTCGACGCCGGCCGTGCGGCGTGTCTCCTCGGCGTCCAGCGCCGTGACGGCGCCCAGGTGCTCGGCACCGATGTGCGCCCGGCCGGCGCGGAACCGACCGTCGGCGACCACCACGCGGGCCGCGCCGATCATGCTGAAGAGGAAGGCCATCGTCGCCAGCGCCACCAGCGTCACGACCCAGGCCGCCACGGCCGGGAGGGCCACGACGACCGCCAGCCACAGCGTGGCGACCAGCATCGTGCCCTGGACCCACCAGCGCAGCGGGACGCCGAGGCGCTCGGCGTACGCGGGGGAGACGGTCACGGCCGGAATCCTTCCATTGGTCACCGGGGCGCCTGCGGGTAGGGTCGCGCGACGTGTCCGACGCGCATCTCGAGGTGCTGGTGAGCCGCCTCGACCCCGACCTGCCGCTGCCGGCGTACGCCCATCCCGGCGACGCCGGCGCCGACCTCCTCACGACCATCGACGTCAGCCTGGCGCCGGGGGAGCGTGGCCTGGTGCCGACGGGCATCGCCCTGGCCCTGCCCGACGGGTACGTCGCGCTCGTGCACCCGCGCTCCGGCCTGGCCGCCCGGCACGGGCTGTCCATCGTGAACAGTCCCGGCACCGTGGACGCGGGCTACCGCGGCGAGATCAAGGTGATGCTGATCAACCACGATCCGCTGGAGCCGATCCACCTGCGCCGGGGGGACCGGATCGCGCAGCTGGTGATCCAGCGCGTCGAGCGGGCCCGGTTCACCGAGGTCGGCGAACTGCCCGACTCCGTCCGGGGCGCCGGGGGCTACGGTTCTACCGGGGGCTTCGGCGCCCCGCCCGTCCCGATCGAGGAGAAGCAGTCGTGAAGTTCCGCCGCAAGTCCACCGAGGCCGAGCAGGATCCGGGGCCCGAGGTGGAGCAGGATCCTGCCGAGGGCGTCGACCTCTCGACACTCCGCGCGACCGGGCCGTACGACGCCGACGACGCCCCCGACGACGACGTGCTCCGGATGGACCTCGGATGCGTGCTCATCGCCCCGACCGAGGGCAGCGAGGTCCGGATCCAGGTCGACGAGGCCACCGAGGCCGTGCAGGGGGTGCTGCTGGTGGCCCAGGACGGCGCGATGGAGCTCCGGGCGTTCGCCGCACCCCGCAACGGCGACCTCTGGAGCGAGGTGCGGCCCAAGATCGCGGCCGACTTCGCCCAGCGTGGCGGCACCGCCGACGAGCGCGAGGGCCGGTTCGGCACCGAGCTGCTCTGCCGCGTCACCGTCACCACGCCCGACGGCGGCACCGGCACCCAGCCGTCCCGGGTGATCGGCATCAACGGCCCCCGCTGGATGCTGCGTGCGACGCTGCTCGGCCGTCCGGCGGTCGAGGTCGACGACGCCGAGCTCTGGGAGGAGGCCCTCGCGCGGGTCGTCGTGCGCCGCGGCACCGCCCCGATGCCGCCCGGCGCCGAGCTGCCGCTCTCGCTGCCGCGCGACGGCTCCTAGGCGGCCCGGCATGTCGGAGAAGAGCCGGCTGCGGCGCACGATCAGCCGGTGGGCCAGCACCGACGACCAGCACGCCCGGGACATGCGCAAGGAGTACGGCGCGGACCACGGCCACGGTCACGACCGCATCGGCGACGCGCCGGACCGCGAGCGGGTGCGCCTGCGCGGGACCCTGCGGACGGTGACGCTGCGCCCGCGTGGCGGCGTACCCGCCCTGGAGGCGGAGCTGTACGACGGCACCGGCACCATCACCGTCATCTGGCTGGGCCGCCGGCGGATCTCCGGGGTCAACCCCGGGCGCTCGATCGAGATCCAGGGCCGGATCGGCCGGCACGACTCCCAGCGGATCATGTACAACCCGCGCTACGAGCTGATGCCGTGAGCGAGCCGCACGCCCCAGCCACGCTCGACACCGTCGAGGCCGTCGTGCGGGCCCAGATCTCGCGAGCGCTCGGTGGCCGGCGCGGCATGGTCGAGGCTGCCGTCCCGACTCTCGTCTTCACGGTCGTCTGGCTCACCACCAAGGAGCTGCGCTACGCGCTGGTCGCCAGCATCGCCATCGCCGTGACGCTGCTGGTGGTGCGGCTGGTGCAGCGCTCGACGGTGCAGTTCTGCCTCAACGCGCTGTTCGGCATCGGCATCGGCTGGGTGTTCGTCACGATCTCCGCGCGCCAGGGCGGCAGCGCCGACGACCAGGCGCTCGCGTACTTCCTGCCGGGCATCATCTACAACGCCGGCTACACCGTGGTGCTCTCGCTCACCTGCCTGGTCGGCTGGCCGCTGATCGGGTTCATGGTCGGCAGCGTCACCGGCGACCCGACCGCCTGGCACGGCGACCGCCAGGTCGTCCGGCTGTGCACCCGGCTCACCTGGCTGCTCGCCGTACCCTGCCTGCTCCGCGTGGTCGTGCAGACGCCGATCTGGGTCGCCGGCCACTCGGCCGCCATGGACCCGGACCGCGCGGTCGCGCTGCTCGGTGTCCTCAAGATCGCGATGGGCTGGCCGCTCCAGCTCGCCGCGCTCGGCGCGATGGCGTGGATCCTCAGCCGCAACAGGACCCCGGTCACCGCCGCCTGAGCGTCAACCGCCGTGGGCGGAGGGGGCGAGCAGCCGCTCGAGGTTCTCCTCGATGTCGCTCGGCACCACGAACAGCAGCTCGTCGCCGGCCTCGATCGGCTGCTCGGCGTCGGGCACGTAGACCTGGCCGTCGCGCAGGATCGTGACCAGCGCGCAGTTCTCCGGGAACGGGATCAGGCCCGCCGGCTTCCCGACGTACGGCGAGTCCGCGGGCAGCGTCATCTCGACCAGGTTGGCGTTGCCCTGGCGGAACGTGAACAGCCGCACCAGGTCACCGACGGTGACGGCCTCCTCGACCAGGGCGGACATGATCCGCGGCGTCGAGACGTTCACGTCGACGCCCCAGGCCTCGGTGAACAGCCACTCGTTGTTGGGGTGGTTGACGCGGCCGACCGTGCGCGGCACGCCGAACTCGGTCTTGGCGAGCAGCGAGGTGACCAGGTTGGCCTTGTCGTCACCGGTGGCCGCGATCACCACGTCGCAGCGGTCCAGGCGGGCCTCCTCCAGCGAGGAGAGCTCGCAGGAGTCGGCGAGCAGCCACTCGGCGTCCGGCACCCGCTCCGGCTTGATCGAGGAGGGGTTCTTGTCGATGAGCAGGACGTCGTGGCCGTTCTGGATCAGCTCCCGGGCGATCGAGCGGCCGACGGCCCCTGCCCCGGCGATGGCGACGCGCATGTCGGTCTCCTAGCTCTCGTCAGCTCTCGTCGGGGCCGGCGTCGATCGTCCGGTAGGCGTGCGCGGCGTTCTCCTCGCGCATCACCAGGTGCAGCAGGTCGCCCTCCTGGATCACGCTCTCCCGGGTGGGCAGCATGCCCTCGCCGAGGCGGTCGATCCAGGCGATCCGGCTCTTGGACTGCATCTGGAAGTCGACGGTCCGGTGGCCGATCCACGCCTCGGTGACCGGCACCTGGTCGAGCCGGACGGTGCCCGACGGGTCCCGGTAGTCAGGCTCGGCACCGGCCGGCAGCAGCCGGCGCAGCACCTGGTCGGCGGTCCACTTGACCGTCGCGACCGTGGTGATGCCGAGGCGCTGGTAGACCTCGGCGCGGCCGGGGTCGTAGATGCGCGCGACGACCTGCTGGATCCCGAAGGTCTCCCGGGCGACCCGCGCCGCGATGATGTTCGAGTTGTCACCGCTGGAGACCGCGGCGAACGCGTCGGCGCGCCGGATGCCGGCCTTCTCCAGGACCTCCTGGTCGAAGCCGTAGCCGGTGACCTTGTCCCCGTTGAAGCCGGGCCCGAGCCGCCGGAACGCGTCCGGCTCGCTGTCGATGACCGACACCGTGTGGTTGCGGTCCTCGAGGCTGCGCGCCAGCGTCGAGCCGACGCGCCCGCAGCCCATGATCACGACGTGCACGGTCGAACGCTACAACAGGCGGGCGCCGATCCCGGCGCGGATGCCCCGGGGCTCACCCACGGGGTCTAGCCTTTCCGGTCGTGAGCGTCGGTGATGTGTCGAAGCGGATCCTGCTGGGTCGCAAGCTCCGCAGCTCCCAGCTCGGGGAGACGCTGCTGCCCAAGCGGATCGCGCTCCCCGTCTTCGCGAGCGACGCGCTCTCCTCGGTCGCCTACGCCCCGGACGAGATCTTCATCATGCTGTCCCTGGCCGGCGCGTCGGCGTTCATCTGGTCCTGGAAGATCGGCATCGCGGTCGCCTGCGTGATGGCGGCGGTCGTGGCGTCGTACCGCCAGACCGTGCACGCCTACCCGAGCGGGGGCGGCGACTACGAGGTCGCCACCGTGAACCTGGGGTCCAGGGCCGGTACGACGGTCGCCAGCGCGCTCCTCGTCGACTACGTGCTGACCGTGGCCGTGTCGATCTCGTCGGGCGCGCAGTACGCCGCCGGCGCGATCCATCCGCTCAACGGCCACGAGGCGTGGTTCGCGACCCTGCTGGTGATCGTGCTCGCGGCGCTCAACCTGCGCGGCATCCGCGAGTCCGGGACGTTCTTCGCGATCCCGACGTACGCCTTCATGGTCGCGGTCCTGGGCATGTGCGCCTACGGGTTCTTCGAGCTCGTCTTCGGTGACCTGCCGATGGCCGCGAGCGCCCAGTACGACCTCGAGCCGGCGAGCGGCTACGGCGACTCGATGACCACCGCGGCCCTGATCTTCCTGCTGGCGCGCGCGTTCTCGTCGGGCTGCGCGGCGCTGACCGGTGTCGAGGCGATCTCCAACGGCGTGCCGGCGTTCCGGCGGCCGAAGAGCAGGAACGCCGCGACCACCCTGCTGCTGCTCGGCCTGATCGCGATCACCATGATGCTCAGCATCATCGTGCTGGCCAAGCAGATGGGCGTGCAGATCGTCGACCCGGGCGACCTGAGCCGCCTGAGCCTCAACGGGCAGCCCGTGACGGCCGACCAGCACCCGCTCATCGCGCAGATGGCGGACGCGATCTTCCACGACTTCCGGGCCGCGTTCTACGTGGTCATCACGGTCACCGGGATCATCCTGGTGCTCGCGGCCAACACGGCGTTCAACGGCTTCCCCGTGCTCGGGTCGATCCTGGCGAAGGACGGCTACGCGCCGCGCGCCCTCGGCTCCCGCGGGGACCGGCTCGCCTACAGCAACGGCATCCTGTTCCTCGCGGTGATGGCGATCGTCCTGATCCAGATCTTCGACGCGGAGCCCACCCGGCTGATCCAGCTCTACATCGTCGGCGTCTTCGTGTCCTTCAACCTCAGCCAGCTGGGGATGATCCGGCACTGGACGCGGCACCTGAAGACCGAGTCGGACCCCGCCGCACGCCGGCGAATGATGCAGTCGCGGGCGATCAACACCGTCGGCCTGAGCTTCACCGCGGTCGTGCTGGTGGTCGTGCTGATCACCAAGTTCTTCGCCGGCGCCTGGATCACGATCCTGGCGATGATCGTCTTCTACGTCATCATGCGCAGCATCCGGCGGCACTACGACAACGTGAACGCCGAGCTCGCCGCCGACGAGGACGACAAGATCCTCCCGACCCGGGTGCACGCGATCGTGCTGGTCGGCAAGCTGCACAAGCCGACGCTTCGCGCGCTCGCGTTCGCGAAGGCGACCCGGCCGAACGTCCTCGAGGGCGTCTACGTCTCGACGGATCCGGAGTCCACCCAGCGGCTGATGGAGGAGTGGGACGAGCGCAACCTCGGCGTACCGCTGAAGGTGCTGCACTCGCCGTACCGGGAGCTGGTCCGGCCGATCGTCGACTACGCGATGGAGATCAAGGCGGCCAACCCGCGCGGTGTGGTGGCGGTCTACATCCCGGAGTACGTCGTCGGCCGCTGGTGGGAGCAGCTGCTGCACAACCAGACGGCGCTGCGCCTCAAGGGCCGGCTGCTGTTCGCCCCCGGAGTGATGGTGACGTCGGTGCCCTACCAGCTCCGGTCGTCCGAGATCGCCCGCGAGCGCGAGGAGCGGCTCGGCGTCTGGACCCGGCCGACGGCCTACCGGACCGGCGACGTCCGCGAGAGCGGCGGCACGGACCGTCAGATCCAGCGATGAACCGCCGGCCGCGGCAGCGCCAGGCCCGGGGCGAGTCCCGGGTCGGCGAGCGGTTCGAGGCAGTGGTCGGCGCGGTCGCCCACGGCGGCCACTGCATCGTCCGGCTCGACGGGACGGCCGACGGCCCCTCCGACCGGCCTCGCGTCGTGTTCGTGCGGCACGCGATCCCCGGCGAGCGCGTGGTCGTCGAGATCACCGAGGGCACCGAGGGCGACCGGTTCTGGCGGGGCGACGCCGTCGAGGTGCTCGAGGCCTCCGCCGACCGGGTCGAGCCGCCCTGCCCGTACGCCGGCCCGGGCAGGTGCGGCGGCTGCGACTTCCAGCACGTCGCGCTACCCCGGCAGCGCCAGCTCAAGGCGTCGGTGGTGCGCGAGCAACTCGGTCGGCTGGCCGCGACCGAGGTGCACACCGAGGTCGAGGCGGTGCCCGTTGACGAGCACGGGCTGCGGTGGCGGACCCGGATCCAGTGGGCCGTCGGGCCGCGGGGCCGGCGCGGCCTGAAGAAGTACCGGTCCAACGAGGTCCTGCCCGTCGACGACTGCCTGATCACCCGGACGGACGCGCGCTCGATCAGCCGCGCGGGCACGACGCTCGACCGGCACGCCGCCGCGCTCTCGACCGTCGTGGGGGAGCGGGTCGTCGCACCGCCGTACGGCGAGCACGTGTTCGCGGTCGAGGCCGACGGCTTCTGGCAGGTCCACCCCGGCGCTCCCCGTGTGCTCGTCGAGACGGTCCTGGGCCTGCTCGAGCCGCGGCGCGGCGAGGTCGCGCTCGACCTGTACTCCGGCGTCGGCCTGTTCGCCCGGTTCCTCGCCGACGCGGTCGGTCCCACCGGTCAGGTGCTGGCGGTCGAGGCCGACCGCGGCGCCTCGCGGCACGCGCAGGCCAACCTGGCCGGCCTACCCGGGGTGGTCGTCGAGTGCGGTGCCGTGGACCGGGTGCTCGCGTCGCCGCTGCCACCGGCGTTCGGCAGCGCCGACCTCGTCGTCCTCGACCCGCCGCGCGAGGGCGCCCGGGCGCTGGTCGTCGAGCAGATCGTGGAGCGGCGGCCCCGGGCGGTCGCCTACGTCGCCTGCGACCCGGCCGCCCTGGCTCGTGACGTCGCGACCTTCCAGAAGTTCGGCTACGAGCTGCGCTCACTGCGGGCGCTGGACCTGTTCCCGATGACGCACCATGTCGAGTGCGTCGCATTGCTGACGAAAATCGGCTCTGACCTGCGCTGATGTGATCTGGGCTCTCGGGCGTGAGTCCCGAGAACGGGCCTTGAGGCTCACTGTGGGCTCACTTTGAGTTCTCGGGCTCGGTTTGTGACGCCTCACTCGCCCTGTTGGGACGGCCTGAGGAGCAAGTCGGTCGGTGGCGGCCCGGTAGTCGGGCACGACGAGCCGTCGATCGATGGAGTGCCGCTCGGTGACCGCCTTGGATGTGTGGCCGAGCTGGTTCATGGCGGCCGCGGCGTCGTAGACCTCGTCGATCTCGGTTGCCACCGTTCGGCGGAACGGGTGGGGTGACACATCCTGGAGGGCGGCGAGGTCTGCATAGTCGGCGAGCTGGCGGATATGCCACAGCCGGCCCTGGACGTCGGTGGGGAAGTGCCAGGGGCCGTTGCGGGTGATGAACACTGCGTCGAGGGCGTTGGGTGGCTGGGCAACCTTGCGTCGGCGTAGCAGCGCCGCAGCCCAGTCCGGGAGCGCGATGGGCGGCGCCCGCCGCGAGCATGCGGCCAGCGATCGCGACGCCTGGCCAGTCGAAGTCGCCGTGGTATCGAATGAGCGGGGACCGACAGCCCTTTGCTGATGTGCGACGTCGCATTCTGCTGGTGAGCCGACGTCGGCCTCTCAGCCTGATCTGATCCACCTCGCCGTCGAGATGGCGCTCCGAAACGCTCTCCGCCGAGCCGATCGCCAACCTCGTGTCAATCGGAACCGCCACGGGACACCTGGACCCCGACCTGCCGATCTGACCCCGTCCAGCGCGGCCTGGCTGGAGCTACCGGTCACCACCGTCACGCAGCGGGCGTTGGCGAAGTCCGTCACGTCCGGGTCGTCGATCCAGAAGTACGACGCTGACGAGTGCTTCGACACGGGAGGACCGTTCAGTCGGGAGAGGCCAGCCATGGGCGTCCCGACGTTGTCGACCCGCCGTCCCAGCCCGACCGGTGAGAGCCCCGACATCGCTCAGGATCGCCGAAGTCGCTTACCTGCAGCCTGAACAGATTGCGTCACGTGTCCGCGCGGGGCCCGGCTGGGTCAGTGTCGTCCTCGTCGGTGACCGTGCTGCCTGTCCTCAGGGAGTCGAAGATGTCGTCGATCATGACCCCTGTCGGGCTACGGCCGCGTTCGGTGAACCATTCGTATCGCAGCGCGCGTCGGCGGAGCGGCGAAGGAAGCCGAAGAAGCAGCGCGATCGTCCTGACATCGGTGCCCGCCGCATCGGTCGACTGGCTGGCGTGCGCCCGGAGTGCGGCGATCTTGACGCGCACCTCCCGACCCACGTCGACCCGGTGCGTGATGTCAGCTCGTGCACAGTATCCGCGCGAAACATCCGGCAGATCCGGCAGAGGCACGAGTCTGGCGATTCGCCGAAGCGCGCGAACGGCGTGGCCGAGCGAGTTCCGATCGATGGTCGCCTCAAGGACGACCGGTGTCTGCGCCAGCTCGGCAGCGCGAATCCCGACGCGGTGCACCTGCACATGGTCGGGGTGTCCATAGCCACCGTTCTCGTCGTACACGGTCAAGACGTCGGCGGCCTCCTGGGTCAGGAGTGCGGCGAGGTCGATGGCGAGTGTCTCGACGTCCATCTTGCTGAACGGGACCGTGCAACCCGGGCGGGCTCCCGTCGGGCCGGCGACGCCGAAGCCGGAGTCGGGATAACCGAGGACCTCGACCCGAGCAGCGCCGATAGCGCGAGCCGACTGCAGCAGCTCCGCCTCCCGCCGGCTGCCGAGCCCGTCAGCAGCCCAGTCCGCTCGGGCGAGTCCGGCTTCGCCCGCCGTTGCGACGACGACGACGACGCGGTGCCCTTCGGCAGCGGCCCGCGCCAAGGTGCCCGATGTCAGCAGTGCCTCGTCGTCGGGGTGGGCGTGGAACGAGACGACCGTGAACCGGTTGCCGGGCATCCGTCGTCGGCCCCGTCGTACGGTTGGGCCAGGAGGCTGGCGAGCTGAACCGGTCATGATGGAAGTCTCGTCCCCGCCACCTGAACTGCACCTGACAGGATCCCCAGCTACTCGGCCCGAGCCGCAGCTGGCATCGTTCAGGTGGGATGCAGGTAGCAACCGCGACGCTCTCCTCGTGACCGCGCTCGTGACCGACGGCCGAACGCCGCCGTCGCGACCTGAGACGAGTCCCGCAGGAGCCGGCACCCGGTGCGTCGGGCCGATCGCGTCGGGGCGTCGTCGCCGGCTCGCGGGTCGGCTCCGGTTCGTCGCTTGTGTGGCAGCAGCGGGCGCCCTGATCTGGCGCGCCCTTCCCATCCTCGCAGGTTCGACCTGGGGGGACCTCGTGCCGGCGGCCCGCGACATCCACCCCGATTGGTTGGTCGCACTGGTGCTGATCTGGGTGGCGGGTCTGCTGGTCCACACCATCACCCTGACCGCCGCTCTGCCGGGGTTGACCCATCGCCGGGCCCTGACCCTCAGTCTCACCGGAAGCGCAATCGCCAACGTCCTTCCCCTCGGCGGCGCCGCGGGAGTGGCCCTGAACTACCGAATGGCCAAGCGGTGGGGGCACTCAGGCGCCGCGATCGGCACCTACACGGTCATCACGAATGCCTGGGACGTCTTCGCCAAGTTCCTCCTCCCCGTGCTCACCCTCCCTGCACCCATGGTGGAGACCTCAGCCGTCAACCTCGCGGTCAGCTACGCGGTCGTCGGCGCTGCGCTGGCGCTTGCCACACTCACCGGTCTCGGCCTGGTCACCCTCTCCTCGCCCACAGCAGCAGCTCGTGCCGGAGGTGTCGCGGACCGGGTACTCGCTCGTTGGCTCCCGCCCGGGACGTGCCGGGAATCGCTCGTCGCTCTGCAAGCCGACACGAGCCAGATCGTCCGGACGAGCTGGCGGCGCCTGAGCATCGGGATGCTGCTCTACACCGCGCTCCTGTTCGCGTTGCTGCTCGGATGTCTGACCGCCGCTGGGGCGGGGCTGAGCATCGGTGCGGTACTCGCCGGGTTCACCGTCGAACGGCTGCTGACGCTCGCCGGGCTCACCCCCGGAGGTGCCGGGATCGTCGAGGTCGGTCTGGCGAGCACGTTGCTGACCTTCCCAGGTGCGCCGGTAGGTGTCGCGTTGGGAGTTCTGCTCTACCGCGCGCTCAGCTTCGGCCTGGAGATCCCGGTCGGCGGCATCGTTCTCGTCGGCTGGCTGTGGGTGCAGCGGCGGACTCCGTCCCGACATCAGTCGCCTACCCAACCGGCGACCCGTGGCGCGACCAGGCACGGCAACTCGGGCGACGCCGAATGCCCTGGAGTGACGGCGTGATGCGGGTACTGCACGTCACCGACTGCTACCTGCCCCGACTGGGAGGTATCGAGGTGCACGTCAGCAACCTCGCCGCCCACCAGCGCGCCGAGGGCATCGACGCTCGTGTGGTGACCCTGACCGGTGCGAGTCTGGCTATCTCCGACCCGTCATGGGTCGTCCGGGTTGGTCGCAAACCTGGACGACCGGCAACGGATCCGAGCAGGTCGGTCCTGTCAGCCGACTCGGACCTGCACGATGTGCTGGTGTCGTGGGCGCCTGACGTCGTCCACATCCACGTGTCGGTGTTCTCGCCCTTCGCGACGCTGGCAGCGCGACGCGCGAGCGCATCAGGTCTCCCCACTCTGGTCACCGTGCACTCCATGTGGAGCCGGCTCTGGCCACTCCCGGGCGTCGCTCAGACGCTCTTGCAGCTGCGACGCTGGCCTGTTCAGTGGTCGGCTGTGAGCGACGCCGCGGCGCGGCCGCTGCGCGAGATGCTCGGTCCGGAGATCGAGGTCGCGGTGCTGCCCAATGCGGTCGACCCTGCCGTGTGGCGGTCGCCGTCGAGCACCGATGCGTTGCCTCGCCCAGGCGAACGGGATCCTGCGCCGACCGTGGTGAGCGTCATGCGATTCACGAGAACCAAGCGGGCGATGCCCCTCGCGCGCATGCTCCTGCACGTGCGACGCGAACTCCCGGAGCAGACCGCAGTACGTGCCGTCGTCATCGGTGACGGGCCACAGCGGCCGCCCTTCCGTCGCTTCTTGAAGCGCCACGGCATGTCCGACTGGGTGGACCTGCCAGGTCGGCTCGACCACAGCGCGGTGTGCGATCAGCTTGCACGCTCAGACGTGTTCGTGGCTCCGGCTGAGCTGGAGTCCTTCGGGCTCGCGGCCCTCGAGGCACGCGCTTCGGGCCTTCCCGTGGTGGCCTCCGCCAAGTCCGGGATCCGAGAGTTCGTCCACGACGGTCACGAAGGGCTCCTCGCCGTCGACGACCGCACCATGGTCCAGGCTATTGCGCGCATGGTCACCGACAACGCTCTCCGCGAGGCGATCCGTGCGCACAATCTCCACACGCCGGTGATGCACGATTGGCCAGCCGCGAGCGCCCGGACACGAGTGCTGTACGACAAGGCAGTCTTGGTTGCATCGGCGAGCCAGGGACCGGTCGCCCGGACGATCGCAGCCTAGGATCGTCGCGGATGCGCCCGCCGCCGCCCCTTTCGTCGTCAGTGGCGCGCGTGGTCCGGCCGCGTAGGGACCGCCGAGATGCCCGATCCGACCGCCGTGCCGACGCCCTGTCCGGTCGGGGGTTGGTTTCGGTCTCGTCCCCGATGCCGAGAAGCCTGCCCCGCCGTCAGGTCGGCTGACCGCGGCCAGCGGTCTACCCGAGCGTGGTCAACAGAGCGTTGAGGGCCTGCTGCTCCTCGGCCTTGTCGGGATTCGCGGCGCGCACCGCCGAGAGGACGGGGTCGATCTGCTTGTCCACGTAGGTCCAGGCCTGGCAGTCCTTCGGCTGCAACGAGTCCTGGTCGTCGTCCCACGCAGTTTCCAGATCCGTGACGCGGCTTGCAGCTCCAGACTGGTCGCCGGAGTTGACGAGTTGGAGAGTGTCCTTCGCGATCGTGCGGTAGTTGTCCACGGAGGAGGCCGGGAACTTGGACGCCACGTGCTGGGTCGCCTGCTGCTGGTTGAGCGTGGCACCCGAACAGCTGGGCGCGGGTCCCTCCGCCTCGAGAGCACTCGCATGCGGCTGCTGGTTGGCCCACGCGAGGAGTCCGATGGTCGAAAACGCGACCGCGACCAGTACGCCGAGCAGCGGCCGTTCGCGCCCGGGTCGCGCATACCTGCCCGTGGGGCGCGCCTCCTCGCTCTCGATCACGTCCGCCCTGGAGATCGACAGGTAGATGACCGTCGCCAAGATCGCACCCAAGAAGATGATGCTTGTCACGAACGTCCCGAGGCCCAAACCCTTCTCACTGCTCGGCGTCGCCAGCCAGTCGCCGATGTTGGCGCCCAGCGGCCTGGTCAGGATGTAGGCGAGCCAGAAGGTGAGAACCTCGTTGGCGCCGAGCCGCCAGACCACGGTGACGATTCCGATCAGGGCCAGCGGCAGGAGCACCGACTTACCGGGGCCCCAGCCGGTCAGCTCCAAGGTCCAATCACCGGCCGCGGTACCAAGCGCGAAGGTGACCAGAACCGCCAGCCAGTAGAACGACTCGCGTGGCACGGTGACAATCGTGTGGATGGACAGTGTTCGCTCGCGGGCGTACCAGATCCCGAATACGGCAGCCAGGAGAACCGAGAAGACTGTGGTGCTGATCCAGAGGGGCACGCCAAGCTGGTCGGTCAGGATGTCGGTGTACAAGGTCCCCGTCACGCTCACGACTACGACGGTGAGCCAGTAGGCGATCGGCACGTACTGCCGAAGCGTCATCTGGACAGTCAGCACCGCGGCGAAGATCACGGTGAACAGGATCGCTGTGTCCACCAGCCCGACACCTAGGGTCATGTTGATCCAGTCGGCGAAGCTCTCGCCGACGGTCGTGCACAAGATCTTGATCACCCAGAACCAGATGGTGACTTCGGGGACCTTGTTGAGCATCTGCCGGGCCCCGATGCGAGCGGGGACTGCTTGCTGGGTCATGAGATCACGGTTTCGTGCCTTGCCTGCTAGCAACCTGAATGCGTCGCAGAGTCAGTGCGTCGGTGGAGGCCGGGGGCCGAGAGCGAGCGGGTTCTGCCCGGGTCAGGGTCGGTGAACCGAGACGAGTTGGAACCTCTCGTGGCCGCCAGCCATGTCGCCCTCCCGGATGATCCCGAGGTGCGGACCGTAGAGCTTCACCGAGACCACGGCCCTCTCGAGCCGACTCCATTCCAGTGACCGGACCACGTGGCGCACTGTGCCGTAGGCGACCTTCGCCGAGAAGCCCCGCTCCACGATCCAGGCCTGGTCCTCGGCGACCCCGCGTTGGAACTCCTGGCGGTAGGCGTCCGTCGGCTGCGGGTGGTGGGGCATGATCATCCCGGCCACGGCGTCCCCGACTCCGGCCTCCCAGGAGCCGTCACGGCTTTGTACGTCGCCGTGCCGGTTGTACGTCGCAGTCCGTTCGCCGAAGTACCAGACGTTGCCTTGGTCGTCCGCGGCGTACCAGTCCGACGTCTTCTCCGCGAGGGTGCCATCGGAGCGCCGAAGCACGTCGGAGATCACGCGGGTGCGGACGCCTTGGATCGTCTTCTTTCGATGGGTGACTGCGAGTCTCTCGGTGAAGTGCTGGCGCTCGTCACTGCCCCGATAGCGGAAGACGGTGCCCGGGCGGAGCGGGAAGTAGATGTTCGCCGCAGGGTGCTGGAAGTCTCCGGGGTCGAGCGCTCGGACAGCCTGGGTGCTGTGCGCTGCGTCGGCGGAGGTGGCGACTGTCGGCGCCGTTCCCGCCGCTCCGGCGGCCAGCACGGCCACCGCCGAGATTGCGACTCTGCTCCTCATCGTGTGCTCCTTGCCTCGGGACCTGTCTCACTGTCGACCTCGAGTCTTCATCTCGGCCGCTGAACCCTTGCTGAAGCGCGCAGGCCGCCTCCGATCGGCCGCCATCAGCCGGCGGCCAGTCTCCGTCCAGAGACGGCCCGCACGTGACCAGGAGGCCGGGGAGCCGCAGAGGGGACGGCTTGGATCCGGCGCACCTGGCGGAAGCAACTCATGCTCGCGGAAGCCTGATGGTGAACATCGCGCCGGTCGTGGTCGTCGCGGCGAGCACGTCCCCGCCGAGCGAGCGTGCTACTCGTTGCGCGATCCCGAGCCCGAGGCCGGTGCCGCCTGTCCCGGACGCGCCAACCTCGAAGATCCTTTCGCGAATCCGGTCGTCGATGCCGGGACCGTCGTCGCTGATGCTGATGGCGACGCGATGGGGCAGATCGACCGCGCGGACCGTGACTGTGGACCTGGCGTGGCTGATGGCGTTGTCCAGCACCGGTGCGACCGCGCGTAGGACGATGGGGCGCGGTCCTGCGATCCGCGCGGAGGAGTCGCTGACGTCCTCGACCAGGTCGAGGTGTACTGGAACCGATTGGCGCATCGCACCGACGACATCGCCGACGCGGCAGGTGGCAGAGGCGCCAGCGGCGGCCGGGTCCCTGGCGACGTCCACGAGCGTGGTGATCACCTCTGCCATGACGCGAGCGGCCTTCGAGATCTCCACCAGGTCGGCCCGGACGTCGTCGTCGGAGACCCCGCGCATCAGCGCGAGGTCTGCCGAGCCCTGGATCGCGGTCAGCGGCGTTCGGAGCTCGTGTGCGAGCTCAGAGGTGAGTCGCTGCTCGGAGCGGATCGCCATGGCAACACGATCGAGGAGATGATCAAGTGTCTCCCCGAGCTGGCAGAGCTCGTCGTCGGTTGGGCCGAGGTCGAAGCGGTGGTTGAGGTCGTGCTCGCTCCAATCGGCGGCACGTGCGGCCATCTGGGTAACGGGTGCGAGGGCCTGAGAGGTGACCCGTCGCGCGATGATGACCGCGAGTGCGATCGCCAGCAGGCCGATACCGATCGTTGCGGCAAACGCGTACATCTCTGCACGCTCGTACGGCGAGGCTTCC
Source organism: Nocardioides sp. URHA0032 (assembly GCF_000620645.1). Classification (GTDB taxonomy): domain Bacteria; phylum Actinomycetota; class Actinomycetes; order Propionibacteriales; family Nocardioidaceae; genus Nocardioides. The sequence goes on from NZ_JIAV01000002.1 coordinate 92,853, forward strand.
TGGCTGACGACGACCACGCCCCGTTGGCCGTCTGGAGTGGTGAACGGCACTGCGAGGAGTCGGAGCTCCTCGTTCGCGGCGGCCGTGGTGGGAACGGTCACATTCGCCAGATCGTCCGCCTCGTCTCGCGCCTCGGTCTCGATGGTGCCGGCGACCAGCTGGCCGCCTTGGTCGTAGACGCGAACGCCTGGCTCGACGGCGTCAGGAGGGACCTCGAGGGGCGTGCTGGCGCGGGACTGAGCATCCACCACACCGATGACCGCGTCGGCGCGCTCGGCCAGTACTCGGTCGATGTCGCGGTGCGCAACATAGCCGAGTAGCAATTGGACCCCGATGCCGACGCAGACCATCACGACGGCCATGAGTGCCACGGTCGACGTGACGATCCGCCCGCGGAACGAGGTGGGCGTCAGCCTCAGCAGCGTCTTCGACACCATCCTCATGACGATCGCCCTTCAAGTCGCGGCGCGCCGCCGGGTCGGAATCCCGACCTGTCGGATCCACCACCGGCAAAGATCACCTGAGCGTCAGCCCTACGCCGCGGACGGTCTGCAGACGAACCGGGGACTCGACGTCCGCCAACTTCACCCGTAGCCGTCGCACGTAGGTGTCGATGGTGTTCTCACTGACCATCGCACCGTCCGGCCAGGCTGCGGCGACCACGGCGCGACGCCGCACCACCTCGCCAGGCCTCGAGGTGACCGCTGCGAGCATGCGGAACTCCGTCGGCGTCAGCAGCACCTCCTTGTCCTTGCACACCAGCGAGTGCCGGGCCGGGTCAAGCACGAGGTCACCGGGCGATTCAGCGACAACGATCCTTCCGCGCTTCGTCAGCGCCTCCACCCGCGCAATCAACTCCTTGAGGTCAAACGGTTTGGGAAGGTAGTCGTCGGCGCCGGCGCTGAAGCCGGCAAGACGGTCGTGCACCGCGCCGAGCGCGGTCAGGAAGAGCACAGGCGCGGTCTGCCCGGCTGAGCGCAATGCCATGCACACGTCACGGCCGTCGGCGTCGGGAAGTCCGATGTCGAGGATGAGGACGTCCAGCGCATCGTCCTCGGCGAACAAGCGAACGGCTTCCCGTCCGTCGTGTGCGGCGATGCCGACATGATCCGCATGGCGGAGTGCGCCCAGAACGATCCGCCGGATCGACGGGTCGTCCTCACACAGTCCGATTCGAGCCATCGCCGCCGCCTCTCTCCTGACTCAGAGAATGCGCAGCCAAACCTGAAACGTACCTGACTGTCGCCCCGCCGCCGGCCGTTCAGGTTGCCTGCAGGTGCTCCGGCAGAGCGTGAACTCATGCTGCCGCCGCCGGCACCGCTTGGTGCTCCACGCGCCCACCTCGGCGCAGGTACCCGCCGGATTCGCCACCCGCACAACCTTCGGCGGGCAGACACCGTCCTCGCTGGAGGTAGCGTGACAGGAGTGGCACTCGCCGCCGCCGCGTCGATCCACCCGGTTCGGTACGCTCGCGGAGCACTGGGCATGACACCGCGCGAACAGGCTCGGGACGCACCCAACCGTGCCGCCGCCGGCCCCCGCCTGGTCTGGCCGGCGGTCATCGCAGTCGCCGCAGCCTTGGTGCGGCTCCCGTTCATCACCCGGCCGCTCACCCCGGACGAGGGCGGGTACATGCTCGTCGCATCCCAATGGTCGCCGGGCAACTCGCTCTACGGGGCCTACTTCGTGGACCGCCCCCCGCTCCTGATCGCGATCTACGGCCTGGCGAACCACCTCGGCAGCGCCACCGGCCTGCGCATCATCGGTCTGGTTGCGGTCGTCCTCGCGGTCGCGCTCTCGGCCCGGCTCGCCGGGACGACCGGAGCCGTGGTGTGCGCGGCACTGCTGTCAACGCCGCTGTTCGACGGCATGGAGATCGACGGTGAACTCCTCGCGGTCCCGTTCGTACTGGGCGCCTTCGTGCTTCTGCTGCGCTCGGTGAGAGCCAACACCGACGTCGACCGCCATGCCGTGCCGTTCTTCGCTGGAGTGCTCACCGCTGCCGCGGTCCTTGTCAAACAGAACATGATCGACGGCATCGTCGTCGCAGTCATTCTCCTCGCCGGTCTGGCACTTCGGCGCCGCTGGTGGGATGCCGTGGTGCGCGCAGTCGCGTTCACCGCCGGAGCTGCCAGCGCGGCCGTGCTTGTGCTGGTACTCGCCGACCTGCGCGGCACCAAACCGCTCGCCCTGTGGGACGCACTCGTGACCTTCCGCGCCCAGGCGGCCTCCGTCATCAGCAACTCCGCGGCAAGTACCAACGCGGACCGCTTCCACACGATGATGCTGGCCGGTCTCGTCGCCGGGATACCGATGGTGCTCGCAGCCGCACTGCTCACCCTCCGGCGGCCGTTGCGCGAGCCGCTGTTGCTGTCGGCCGCCATCGCGACCTTGGTGTGGGAGATCGCCGGGGCCCTGCTCGGCGGCAGCTACTGGCAGCACTACCTGATCGCGGTCGTCCCGGGCGTCGTGCTCCTGACCGCCGCGTCCGACGGCGGACGGTGGCTACGCCTCGCGGCGGGCTACGCGGCTGCCTGCGCCGCACTCGCCCTCGTGTTCGCGGTCCAACACCCGTTGCAGATGTCGTCGGACACGAGGGTCGCCACCTACATCCGGGCCGAGTCCCGCCCCGGCGACACCATGGTGGTCGAGCTGGGCCACCCGAACATCGTCCTCGCCGCAGGTCTGCAGAGTCCCTACGAGCACCTGTGGAGCCTGACGGCCCGGGTCCGGGACCCGCAACTCGCCGACTTAACCCGACTCCTGACCAGCCCGGATGCTCCGCGATGGGTGGTCGTCTCCGGTGGCTCGCTCGCCACGTGGGGGATCGATGCCACCCACGCACAGGTCGTCTTCGACAACCGCTACCGGGAGGTCACCGCGGCCGGCGACTGGCACGTGTTCGAACGCACGGTTTTCCCGTCGGGCAACACTGGGGACGGGACCGTGGGCGCCGGCCCCGCGAAGTGAGGAAGCCGATGGATCGACGCACTCCCGGCACGGCGGCACACACCAGCGCCGCCGCCGTCCTGGTCGCCGTCGTCCTCGGCGCCCTCGCCGCCTGCGGGTCGTCGGCGCCCTCATCGGACGAACCGTCGGGAGCGAGCGCCGCCAGTTCCGCAACCTCGACTCCCACGGCGACGACCGCGCCGAGCACGGCGGCACCCGGAGGCGGGCGGGAGGTGACCAAGCTGCTGGTCTTCGTGGTGGAGAACCATTCGCTGGACCAGATGCAGCAGGAGATGCCGTGGTTGAACAGCGTCGCGCAGCGCTACGGGTATGCCACCAACTACCAGGCCATCACCCATCCGTCCCTGCCGAACTACCTGGCGATGGCCGGCGGCGACACGTACGGCATCACCGATGACGCTTCGCCGGCCGGGCACCCGATCGACGCTCCCAGCGTCTTCGGGCAGGCCCTGGACGCGGGCCGGACTGCGACGGTCTACGCCGAGGCCATGTCGACCCCCTGCGAAGACGTCAACGACGGCACGTACGCGGTCCGGCACAACCCATGGACCTACTACGTCGCAGAGCGACAGCAATGCCAGGAGCACGACCTGCCGCTCCCCGCCCTCCAACAGGACGTCGCAGCCAGCAACCTCCCGAACATCGGGCTGGTGGTGCCCGACACGTGCAACGACGCCCATGACTGCCCCCTGTCCCAGGCCGACGAGTGGATGCGGCAGTACGTGGGGCTGGTGCTGGCCGGCCCTGACTTCGCCTCCGGCCGGCTCGTGGTGGTCGTGACGGCCGACGAGGACGACCGGCACCACGACAATCGGATCCTGACCGTCGTCGCGCACCCGAGTCTCGAGCACCAGGTCTCGAGCACCGCTCTGAACCACTACTCGCTGTCGCGCGCCTACGCGGAGACCGCCGGCATCGCGCCGCTGGCCAACGCCGCCGACGCACCGTCCCTGCTCGGCGCGTTCGGCCTTCGCTGACAGAACAACACCGCCTAGCATCGCACTCCACCGGTCAGGTTGCGTGCAGGTCAGCCGAGCGAGGGTGCGTGGGTGAACCTGATTGTCGTCCCGACCTACCAGGAAGCGCTCACCATCAGGAGCCTGCTCGATCATCTTCTCGAGGTGGCCGCGCTTGCTGACTTCCACGTTCTCGTTGTCGACGACGCAAGTCCTGACGGAACCGCCTCCCACGTAGCGGCCCATCCCAGCTACCGGAGCCGTGTGCACCTGCTGAACCGCCCGAACAAGGCAGGTCTCGGCCCCGCCTATCGCGCCGGGTTCGCATGGGCCCGCGAGCAGGGATTCGAGGTCGTAGTCCAGATGGACGCCGACGGCTCACACCCGGTCGACGCCGTACCCCGGCTGGTCGCCGCGCTCGACGACGCCGATCTGGCAATCGGCTCCCGCTACGTGCCCCACGGATGCACGGTCGGCTGGCCCTGGCATCGGCGCCTCATCTCCCGCGCCGGGAACGCCTACGTCCGGCTCGTGCTCGCACTTCCAGTCCACGACTGCACCGCCGGCTTCCGTGCCTACCGACCCCGGGCGCTGGCCGTCCTCGCCGAAGAGGGCACCCACGCTGGCGGGTACTCGTTCCAGATCGAAACCACGTGGCAGGCCGCCCGCCAAGGCCTGCGGATGGTCGAGGTCCCCATCACCTTCGTCGAACGCCAGGTCGGCAGCTCGAAGATGTCGACCGCCATCGCGGTTGAGGCCTTGTGGCGGGTACTCGCCTGGCGGATCCAAGAGGCACGGACGCGCCACCTACGGACGCAGAGCCGCCGCCAGCAGGACCGAGTCGCATGAACGGAGCCATCGACGCGCTCCTGTCCTCTCTCGGCCCGCTCGCCGTGCTGGTCGTGATGGGAATCGTGGTGGCCGAGACCGGTCTCCTCGCGGGGTTCTTCCTACCCGGCGACTCGCTGCTGTTCACGACGGGCCTCCTGGTCGCACAACACACCATCAACCTGCCGATCTGGCTCGTCATCCCGCTCGTAACCCTCGCCGCAGTGGTGGGCGACCAGGCCGGGTACGGCATCGGCCGCCGTTATGGCCCGCGGGTCCTGACCCGGCAACGCTCACGCCTCCTCGACCCCGGACACCTCGACCGGGCCGCGACCTTCTTCGACCGCTACGGCCCGAAGGCCGTCGTACTTGCCCGCTTCGTCCCGGTCGCCAGAACATTCACCCCTGTCGCCGCCGGCGCCGCCAAGATGCGCTACCGGACCTACCTCGCCTACAACGTGGTGGGAGGCGTCGCGTGGTGCACGACGATGCTGCTGGCCGGCTACCTTCTCGGCGGCGTACCGATCCTGCGCGACCACATCGAGCTCATCGTCCTCGGCATCGTGCTCGTGTCGCTCCTTCCCGCCGTCGCCGCGGTCCTTCGAGCGCACGACGTCAGGATCGCACCCTGGCTTACCGGCCTCACCGGGGTCGCCGCAGCCGCAGGGGTAATCCTGCTGGCGGACGCAGCAACCGAACGCGATGGACTGGCAACCCACGACCCGACGGTGGCGGCGGACGTCGCCACCCACCGCACCACCTTCTTGAACCACGTGGCGAGCGCCGCCTCGCTCATCGGCAGCGAGGCCAGCATCGCGGTCCTCGCGGCGGGGGTCCTCGTCGTTCTCGCCGGGCGTCGCCGTTTCGCGGAGGCCGGTGTTCTCGGCGTAGGCATGGCAGGCGCTGCGGCGCTCGTGCTCGGACTGAAACAGCTGATCGACCGGGCACGTCCGGGCACGTCACTCAGGCTCGGACCCGCGGACTCGAGCTCGTCGTTTCCTTCCGGGCACACGTCGATGACCGCCGCGTTCGCCGCTCTGCTGGTGTGGCTGTTCTGGCCCCACCTCACGCGTGCCGGGCGGGCGGTGGTCGTGGGAGCTGCGGGGGCGGTGTGCCTGGTCGTGGGCGCGAGCCGTGTCTACCTCGGCTACCACTGGGCAACAGACGTGATAGCGGCGTGGCTGGTGGTCACAGCCTGGCTGGGCTTGCTGTTGCTCGCCGTGTCGCAGCGAGCGCGGCCCAAGGCTGCGCCGAATCAGCCGGCCGGAACGACAGGATCCGGCGACGAGGGCGCCCGCGGAACCGTCGCCTCACGCTTCACCGCTGAGGCGACCGCTCGCAGCGCCCGTTGACGGCCGACACACCAGCGAGAGGTCGCAGGCGCGGTCTGACGGGGTGCAGCTAGGGCGGAGAGAGATCTCCGCGCCCCCGCTGTCCACAGAGTGCCGTCAGTTGCCGCCGGAGTCGCCATCACCTTCGATGACCACGATCTGATACTTGTCGTCGAGGCGAACGTCGACGGTGGTGCCGTCGGGCTTCGTGACCTCGACCTCGTAGGTCGCTCCGTTCTCGTTGTCGGTCTCGACGCTGTTCGCGGTCCCTCCGCCGGTCGCCTCGAGGGCGGCCTTCGTCGCAGCGTCGGCCTGCTCCTGGGTGTACTGGTGACTGGCCGCTCCGTCGTCCCCGCTCGTCGCGACAGCGACGCCGCCAGCGGTGACGGCCAGTGCCGGCGAGGGCTACGCCGTCGATGTCGCGTTGACCGGCACCGATGGCGAGTGGTTCGCCGCCGAGAACGCCTACGACTCGCGAGGACGCTCGCCCAGTCCCAGAGAGGTCGTTTGTTGCTGACCCAGGACGAGGACGGAACGCGGTTCACTCTGCTCGTGCCGCGTTCAGGTCGTGAACAGGTTGATCGCGGCACCGTCGATCCATGACGGAGAGCTCTCGTCCAGCCCGCGTCCTGGTGGTGTCCCATGGGACCGCGTTCACGCCTGACCTGGTGGCGGCTGTGCGCGAGCGCGCCTTGCGGAGTCCGGCCCGCTTCCGCCTGGTCGTTCCGAACCCCGCGCGCGGGGAGGTGCATCTGCTCCATCCGGAGCGCCATGACAAGGCGGAGGAGGCGGAGCGTGACCTGCTGCGTGCGCTTCCGGCGTTGGAGGCGGCAGCCGGTGGCCACGTCATCGCCTCGGTCTCGGTGAGGAACAACCCGATGGACGCGATCGAGGAGATCCTGTTCGGAGAACCGGTCGACGAGCTCATCCTGGCGCTCGCCCGGCACCCGGTCGCCGAGCGACTCCACCAGGATCTCGCTCACCGGCTCCGGCACTACGGACTACCGATCACCACGGTGGGGGAGACCACGACCTCGTAGCCAGTTTCGGCCAGCCGGCTGACTGCCACCGCAGACGAAGGCCGCCGGACTGTCCTAAACAAGGGAGGGCAGGCTAACCTAAGCGAGTCATCCGTACTCTGTGGAATTGGGGCCGCTCGTGGGACTCGGAACCACCCTGCTGTTAGGACTTCTCGCCGGGGTGACGATCCTGATCGGTCTCCCGATCGGTCGACTGCGCGCCGCGTCGCCATCGCTGCGCGTCTTCCTCAACGCCACCGCCGTCGGTGTCCTGCTCTTCCTCGTCTGGGACGTGCTCTCCGCGGCGTGGGAGCCCATCGACGAAGCGCTCGCGTCGGTCCACGAGGGCGAAGGCGGGCTGGGTGCGGCGATCGGCTACGGCCTGATCGCAGTCGCCGGTCTGGCTGTCGGCCTGCTGTCGCTGGTGTGGTACGAACGCTGGATGGCACGCCAGGTCGGGAGGCCGGCACGGCCGTTCGGACCCGGTGCGATGACGGTCGGAGAGACCGCGCGCGTCCGGGGGATCGCCAGCTGGTCGGATGCGCGCCGGCTCGCGCTGATGATCGCCGTGGGCATCGGGCTGCACAACTTCGCCGAGGGCCTGGCCATCGGCCAGTCGGCTGCCTCGGGCGAGATCGCGCTCGCAGTGATGCTGGTCATCGGGTTCGGCCTGCACAACGCCACGGAGGGCTTCGGCATCGTCGCCCCGCTCGCTGCCGATCTGGACGAGACCGGGGCGACCCGGCGACCCAGCTGGGGATTCCTCCTGGGGCTCGGTGCGATCGGCGGTGCCCCGACCTTCGTCGGCACCCTGGTCGGTCACGGGTTCACCAGCGAGCCCGTCAGCGTCGCCTTTCTGGCCCTGGCCGCCGGGTCGCTCATCTACGTCATCACCCAGCTCATCGGGGTCGCCGCGAAGGCCCGGCGGAGCGACCTGCTCGCGTACGGAATCCTCATCGGCCTGATCGCCGGGTTCCTCACCGACGCGATTGTGACCGCCGCTGGCGTCTAGGTGCGGGCGGAACGGGTCCGAAGCCGTTCCAGATGCGCCCGGCCCGACGGTCGTGGGCATACCCAGCCCCACCCAGTACTGTCCGCCTCCCCGGGGAAGCCGGACGGGAGAAGACGGCAGTGCAGTTCGACACGACGTCGCATCGCATGTGAGTGAGCGTGACGGCTCAACGCGTCACGTAGCCCGCGCGTCATCTGGGCCGTCACTGCCCCTCGACCTGCCCAACGAGAGTCGCCCCGCCCGGCGAAGCGTCCTGTGAGCCGGGAGCCCGAAACCAGATGTGCAGCATCTGACTTCGGCTCTCCTTCCGGTCCCTGGTGGGCCGAGTGTGTGGAGTCAGATCTCCGCCTCAGGGCCTGGCGCGGGGAGAGCGATCGTCGTCGGGGCTACCGGCCCAGGAGGGTGGCGACCTGTGCGCGCAAGTGCCCGTGCTGGAACGGCTCGGCCATGGGTGCGCTGATGCCGCCTCGTTGGCGCGGATGTCTTGGTTATCAGCAGCCACGGACATCGAAGCCGTGCCCTGCCTCTCTGTGTGACGAGGTGGGCTGCCGTTCGACGGGGGAACGAGCGGCAGCCCACCTGCCAGGGAGGCGTCGACCCGCATCGGACGGGCCGGCGCTTCCCCCGCTTCTACCCCGCGGCCGAACTGATTGAAACCTGGCGGAAACCTGGCGGACCCGAGCGATCTCCCCGGGTCGGTGTCAGCGTTCGGCCAAGGACAACCCGTTTGGGCGTGGTTGCGCCTGAGACCTCGAGGTAACCAGAGGGCCGGTCGTGCGCCAACTCGGCGCGCTACGTCAACCGAGAGAGAGACGGCAACCTCGATGACACAGTCCACGCATCACACCGGAACACCTGACAGGGTCAACGCCCGTCGCGTGAGCACCGAGACGAAGGCCGCGGTCAAGACGACCGAGCTCATCGCCTTCATCCTCGTGACCGTGGCGATGCTGATCGCCTCACAGATCGCCGACAACTTCGACGCCCAGCACGCTTGGTTCTACGCCTCACTGCTGACGATCGGCTACATGATCAGCCGCGGCCTGGCGAAGTCCGGAAGCCGCGACTACTACGACGACGAGGACCACCGCGAGTACGCGGGCACCCGTCGCTGAACCCCTGAGCAACCACATCGAGCGAAACGCCGCACCGGCCGTGCCCGGTGCGGCGTTTCCTTTGACGCGTGGGCGTCCTGGCCGCGATGTCCGATCTGGCCGTGGCCGTCGTCATCGGGTCACCACGATCTTGCCGTTCACGCCGGCAAGGTCGTGGCCGAGGACGAAGGGCCGCTTGTACCTCTCCCGGAGAACGGTGGGTCAACCTGGAACATCTCATCCACCGGAACCGGGCTTCGATGGAGTGGCAAAGGGCTCGAGGGAAGAGGAGGTGCCTCAGATGTCCCGAGACATTCCGGAGGTGTTGGCGTTGGTGCGCGACGAGCTGGTGCGCGAGGAGCTGGTTCGCCTCGCTCGGTTCGAGGATGCGTTGGCGGCGGCCGAGGCGGAGGCCGTGCCGTACTGGGCGTCGTGCCCGGACTCGGTGCAGGTCCATCGGATGGCCGCAGTGGCACTGCGGGCGCGCGCCGAGGCGGTCGTCGCGGGCCCGGACGGGTCAGCTCAGCAATGCGGAGGGGTCCAGACCCAGCTGGCGCAGCCGTCGGTAGAACGTCGAGCGTGACATGCCGAGCGCCTCGGCGGCGCGTAGCTTGTTGCCGCGCTGCTCGCGAAGCGCGGCGATGATCGCTTCACGCTCCAGCTCCTCGATCCGGCTCAGCGCCCGAGGCCCGCGAAGCGCCCCGGCGACCTCGCCGGGCAGGTGCTCGAGCCCGATGACGTCCCGCCCCGCTGCCTTCGCCGACTGGGCGAGTACCGACCGTAGCTGGGTGAGGTTCCCGGGCCAGCCGTAGCTCTGCAGTGCGGCCAGGGCACGGCCACTCACGTGCACCCCGGGGGCGATGTCGTCGAGCATCGCCGCAGCGAGGGTGGCGAGCTCGGACCGTCGATCACGTAGCGGGGGAAGCTGGACCGTCTGCTCTCCGAGGGCCTCGTGGAGAGCGCCACTCCGACCGTCGGTGAGCGGGTCGGACGCCGTCGCCATCACCCTGGGGCCGGTGGTGCCGCGGTCGAGGAGGGCGACCACGGCCTGTGCGACCGGTGCCGTCAGCACGTCGACATGGCGCAGGACGATCGTCTCCTCGGTTCGCTGCAGACGGGTCGCGACCTCCTCGAGCCAGAGCTGTCCGGCGCCGACGAGGGAGAGGTCGCAGGAGATCAGGGTGATCGGCTGATCGCCGTTGAGGCGCTGATGCACCTGCTTGGCGAGGGTCACCTTCCCGGACCCCCGTTCGCCCAGGATCAACAGCCGCTGGGGGTCGGCTCGTACGACGTTGTCGAGGATCGACCCGACGGTCGTGGCCGGCCGGCGGCGGCCCGGACGGCGGCTCGCGCGGGACCGGTTGCCGGGGGCCTGCGGTGCCAGCTCCACCAGATGTCCGCCGATGGCACGACCCAGGCGAATGACCTGCGACTTCACCTCGATCGTGCGTCCACTGCTCAGCGTGATGGCGTGGACCCCTCCGCCCGCGCGGTCGTCGCTGAGCGCGGACCAGATCACCGCTTGGTCTGCTGGTGCGAGCAGGTCCGTGGCGGCGGCGTTGGTGATCATGTACTGGTCGCTGAGTCCGATCACCGCGGTCGACGTCTCCCGGCACCGTGCGATGAACTGCTCGAAGATGAGTCGTTGAGCCAGCGGGGCCCTGGCCGCCATCTCGCCCTCGACGTCGTGGCGAAGCTGTTCGAGGGCAGGGGAGATGAGCTTGGACCACTCTCCCCGCGGGCACGCCAGATCGAGAACGCCTTCGAGTCGTCCGGTGACGGGGTTACGGATCGGGGTGCCCGCGCAGATCAGGTGCCTGAGCGGCTCGCTGTAGTGCTCCTCACCGATCACCACCATGGGTCGGCGCTCCTCGAGCACGGTCCCGATGCCGTTCGTGCCGGCGGCCGCCTCGCTGAGGACGTATCCCCGCTCGATCGACAAGGAGGCCAGGTGCCGGCGCATGTCGTCCGCGCCCGAGAACGTGTTCACCACGCGGCCGTTGCGGTCCGCGAGAACCAGACTGAAATGAGTCTCGGCGAGGTGCTCGGCGAACCGAGCCAGCACCGGACCAACGGCTCCCAGCAGGCGCCGGTCATCGTCGTCGATGTCGTCGAAGGGCACCTCGAGCTTGTCCGTGGGGGCGCGCGCCAGCCTGCTGCGTCGCCACGACACGTGAATGTCTTCTCGCAGGCCCAGGTCCGAGAACTCGTCACACCGGGCGCTCCCGGGTGCCCGTTCCGTCCCGACCGGTTGTCGCGCCGTGGACGTCATCTGCCTTCCACCCTCTGCGAAGAGTGATCTCCATTGTTGTGCCAACGTGACACAGTCACATCACCTTACGCCTGGGGCGCCGGCCTCGGGTGCCTCAACCTGCGACAGATCGCACGTCCGGAGCGGCCTTCCATGGAAGGGCAAGCACGGGATCGGCGGATGAGAGGTGAGTCAGGTGTCAGGTGATGAGGCAAGGAAGGTGCTGGCCCTGGTCCGCGAGGAGCTGCTCCGCCTCGCTCGGCGTGAGGATGACCTGGCCGCGGCAGAGGCCGGATCCGTGCCGTACTGGGCGTCTTGTCCCGAGACGGTGCCGGGTCATCGGCGGGCGGCAGCGGCGTTGAGGGCGGACGCGGAGGTGGTGGGTGCCGGAGCCGGGTTCCAGGTGATGTGCATCGATGCCGAAGGTTCGTCGGTCGCATGAACGAGGTTGCGGTGGACGATCCCGAGATCGATCGCGAGAACCGCCGGTGGGTGCGAGCACTCGCCGCCGTGGGCCCCCCGAGGGAGGCGGCGTGCAGTGAGCTCTACCTGATGCTACTTCGGGTCGGCAGGGCCGAGGCGCGACGTCGGGCTCCCCTTCTGCACCTGGACGGTCCCGAGCTCGAGGACATCGCCCACCAGGCCGCTGCCGACGCCCTGATGGCCGTCTGTGAACGCCTGGACAGGTTCCGGGGCGAGGCCCGGTTCACGACGTGGGCCAGCAGGTTCGTCATCTTCAACGTCGCCACCAAGATGAACCGCCACTTCTGGCGACGACACGAGGTGCCGTACGACGAGGAGGACTGGTCCCGGCTCGCCCGGAGGTTCGACTCGGGGCCCGAGGACGAGGCCCAGGTCCGGGAGCTCGTGGCCGCGGTCGCCTCAGCGGTGGACGAGAGCCTGACCGATCGCCAGCGCCTCGTCTTCGTCGCGACCGTGCTCAACGGCATGCCGATCGACGTGCTGGCCGACGAGCTCGGGTCGACCCGGAACGCGTTGTACAAGGTGCTCTTCGATGCCCGGAAGAAGCTTCGCGCCGCGCTGGTGACCAGGGGCCACCTCTGTCGCTAGCGCCGCGCCGCGTAGACCCGGCGCACGATCTCCTCGACGTCCGGCTCCTCGACCGCCAGGTCGACGAGCTCGGCGCGCCCGCTGAGCGCAGCGAGCACGCGGGCGGCAGTGGTCACGTCGGGGTCGAACCCCAGCCGCTGGCGCAACCCGCCGCCCTCGCTGCCGAGGTGGCGGGTGTCGGGGACGTCGTCGAGGTCCGGCGTCGGCTCGGCCAGGTCGACCACCAGCACCCGTTCCGCGCCGACCGTCCGGGAGAGCCCGGCCAGGGTGCCGTCGAAGACCAGCGAGCCGCGGTCCGCGAGCAGGATCCGGTCGCACAGCCGCTCGACGTCGCCCATGTCGTGGGTGGTGAGCATCAGCGTGGTCCCGTGCAGCCGGCGCTCCGCGACGAGGAACTCGCGCAGCCGCTGCTTGGACAGCACGTCCAGGCCGATCGTCGGCTCGTCGAGGATCACCAGGCGAGGGGAGTGGAGGAGGGCCGCCGCCACCTCGGCGCGCATCCGCTGCCCGAGCGAGAGCTGACGCACCGGCGTGCCGAGGAACTCGCCGAGCTCGAGCCGCTCGACCAGCTCGTCGGTGCGCTCGCGCTCGGCGGTGGTGCCGAGGGAGTGGATGGCGGCGAGGATGCGCAGCGAGTCCCGGACCGGCAGGTCCCACCAGAGCTGGGTGCGCTGTCCGAACACGACGCCGACCTGCCGGGCGAGCCGCTTGCGGTCCGGCACCGGCTGGAGGCCGCAGGTCCGCACGCTGCCGCGGGTCGGCACCAGGATGCCGGTGAGCATCTTGATCGTGGTCGACTTGCCGGCGCCGTTCGCGCCGATGTAGCCGACCGCCTCGCCGGCCCCGATCCGGACCGTGAGCTCCTCCACCGCGACGACCGTGCGCCGACGCAGCCCGTCCCGGACCCTGAAGTCGCGCCCGAGGGCCTCGGTCTCGACGATGGTGTCGGTCATCCGCCGCCTCCCTGGTAGTGACGTACGCCGGTGCGCCAGGTGGTCAGCGCCAGCGCCCAGGCCCAGATCGCGGCCAGCGGCGCACACCAGCCGAGCCCGTCCGGCATCCAGTCCGGGCCGGGCAGCCCGAGCAGGGTGACGACGGGCAGGTACGCCGTGAACGCCATCGGGAAGAAGAACCCGAAGACGACCACGAGCGGCCGGGACCACACCGACGCGGGCTGGCTGGCGGCGTACCGGCCGCCGTACACGAACGCGTTGGTCGCCTCCGCGCCGTCGACGAGGTAGAACTGCGCGCCCGCGGCCCAGACGAACATCGCCGCGAACGTCGCGATCCCGCTGACGACCGCGAGCACCAGCAGCGCCACCGCGCCGGCGCTCCACGGCACGTCGTTCATCGCCAGGCCGGCCACGAGGGCCGCGACGCCGACGGCGGCGCGGGCCAGCCGCCGCAGCGAGATGTCGCTGGTGATCAGCTGGAGCAGCAGCGGCTGCGGCCGCAGGTAGAAGACGTCGAGCGTCCCGGCCCGCAGGTAGGTCGGCAGCGTGTCGCAGTGGCCGAAGGCGAGGTCCGCGAGCGAGAACGACAGGTCGGCCAGGCCGAACACCAGCACCACCGCGGCGAGGTCGAGCCCGCCCAGGGAGTCGACCGACCGGAAGACCACCCAGACCTCGGCGAGCTCGACGAGGCCGACGAGCAGCGAGCTGGACAGGTCCAGCAGGAAGTTCGCCCGGTAGGTGCGCTGCGCACGCACCCGGGAGGCGAGGACGGCGCGGTACGGCGTCAGGTCAACCACCCTGCACCTCCAGCCGCCGGCGGCCGGACCGGGTGGCGAGCTGGCCCGCGGCCACCGTCGTACCGACCCAGAAGAGCTGGAGCCCGACGATCCCGAGCGAGGCGAGCCCCTCGACGCGGCCGGAGAGGATGTCGACGGGATACATCATCATCGACGGGAACGGCGTCGCGGTCGCCACCGCGTGGAGCCATCCCGGGAAGAGTCCGATCGGCACGAACAGGCCGGCCAGGAAGCCGGACACGACCATGTAGAGGATCGCGACCCCGCGCGTCTCGACGAGCCAGAAGCCCGCCGCTCCGACCAGGTACACGGTGGTCGCGGAGACCACGATCGCCAGGAACAGGCTCACGGCGCCCAGGACGTACGCCGAGGCGTGGTCGGGCACGGCCATGCCGACGACGACCGCGCCGATCGCCACGGAGGGCAGGCCGCGGGGGATCAGCGCGAAGACCGACCGCCCGACCTCGGTCGCCACGCTGGCCAGGTGCACGTCGACCGGGCGCAGGAAGTCGACAGCCACGTCGCCGGTCCGGATCCGGTCGGCGATGTCGGTGCGGCCGGAGAGGTTGATCGACCCGAGCAGGCCCTGGGAGATCCAGATGTAGGAGCTCATCATCGCCACGTCGTACCCGGCCAGCTCGCCGCCGGAGGTGCGCACGGCGGCGAAGAGCAGGGCGACCTTCAGCAACCCGAACGTCGCGTTGGCGACCAGCCCGCCGAACGCCGCGAGGCGGTACGTCGACTGCCGGCGGAATCCCGCGACGAACAACCGGACGTAGGTGCGCACGGTCACAGGAACCTACCGGGTCCGATCGCCAAATCATCTCGGCATCATGTATCTTGACGTCAAGAGATATCGCGGTCCTCGACGGGGAACCGGTTAGGGCAGGATGGACCGCGATCAGACCGGGACGACGAGTCAGGAGATGACTGCTGTGGCCAGTCAGGACAGCTTCGGTGCCAAGAGCACCCTGGACGTGGACGGCACGTCCTACGAGATCTTCCGCCTCGACGCGGTGCAGGGCGAGGGCCTCGACGTCGCGTCGCTGCCGTTCAGCCTCAAGGTGCTGCTGGAGAACCTGCTCCGCACCGAGGACGGCGCGGACATCACCGCCGACGACATCAAGGCGATCGCCGGCTGGGACGCGGACGCCGAGCCCAGCAAGGAGATCCAGTTCACGCCGGCGCGCGTGATCATGCAGGACTTCACGGGCGTCCCGTGCGTCGTCGACCTCGCCACGATGCGCGAGGCGATGGCCGACCTCGGCGGCGACCCGTCGAAGATCAACCCGCTCGCGCCGGCCGAGATGGTCATCGACCACTCCGTGATCGCCGACGTCTTCGGCACGCCGGAGGCCTTCGAGCGCAACGTCGAGATCGAGTACGAGCGCAACCGGGAGCGCTACCAGTTCCTCCGCTGGGGCCAGGGCGCCTTCGACGACTTCAAGGTCGTCCCGCCGGGCACCGGCATCGTGCACCAGGTCAACATCGAGCACCTGGCCCGCACGGTCTTCACGCGTGAGGTCGACGGCGAGCTGCTGGCCTACCCGGACACCTGCGTCGGCACCGACTCCCACACCACCATGGTCAACGGCATCGGCGTCGTCGGCTGGGGCGTCGGCGGCATCGAGGCCGAGGCCGCGATGCTCGGCCAGCCCGTCTCGATGCTCATCCCGCGCGTGGTCGGCTTCAAGCTCTCCGGCGACCTGCCCGAGGGCTCGACCGCGACCGACCTGGTGCTGACGATCACCGAGATGCTGCGCAAGCACGGCGTCGTCGGCAAGTTCGTCGAGTTCTACGGACCCGGCGTCTCCGTGCTGCCGCTGGCCAACCGGGCCACGATCGGCAACATGAGCCCCGAGTTCGGCTCGACCATCGCGGTCTTCCCGATCGACGAGGAGACGACGAAGTACCTCGAGCTCACCGGCCGCTCGCCGGAGCAGCTCGCGCTCGTCGAGGCGTACGCCAAGGAGCAGGGCCTCTGGCACGACCCCGACGCCGAGCCGCGCTACAGCGAGAAGCTCGAGCTCGACCTGGCCACCGTCGTACCGTCGATCGCGGGCCCGAAGCGCCCGCAGGACCGGATCCAGGTCACGGACGCCAAGGAGTCCTTCCGCAACTCGCTCCAGGACTACGTCGAGGGCGAGGAGGAGAACGGCTACGACGAGTCGGTCGCCGAGTCGTTCCCCGCCTCCGACCCGGCCACGTCCAACGGTCACGGCCAGTCCGCGCCGCCGAGCAACCACCTGTCCGCGGCCCCGAGCGACGGCGGACGCCCGAGCAGCCCGGTCGAGGTCACCCTCGAGGACGGCACGAAGTTCACCCTCGACCACGGCGCGGTGACCATCGCGGCGATCACGTCGTGCACCAACACCTCGAACCCGTCGGTGATGATCGGCGCCGCCCTGCTGGCCAAGAAGGCCGTCGAGAAGGGCCTGCAGCGCAAGCCGTGGGTCAAGACGACCCTCGCGCCCGGCTCGAAGGTGGTCTCCGACTACTACGAGAAGTCCGGCCTCACGCCGTACCTCGACAAGCTCGGCTTCAACCTCGTCGGCTACGGCTGCACCACGTGCATCGGCAACTCCGGCCCGCTCATCCCCGAGGTCTCGGCCGCCGTCAACGAGAAGGACCTGTCGGTCGTCTCGGTGCTCTCCGGCAACCGGAACTTCGAGGGCCGGATCAACCCGGACGTGAAGATGAACTACCTCGCGTCCCCGCCGCTGGTCGTCGCCTACGCGCTGGCCGGCTCGATGGACGTCGACCTGTTCAGCGACCCGCTGGGCCAGGACCAGGACGGCAACGACGTGTTCCTCAAGGACGTCTGGCCGGCGCCGTCGGAGGTCGAGGAGGTGATCGCCGGTGCGATCAACTCGAAGATGTTCGGCGACAGCTACGAGGACGTCTTCGCGGGCGACGAGCAGTGGCGCTCGCTGCCGACGCCGGAGGGCAAGACCTTCGCGTGGGACGAGGCCTCGACGTACGTCCGCAAGCCTCCGTACTTCGACGGCATGCCCGACGAGCCGGAGCCGGTCACCGACATCGAGGGCGCCCGGGTGCTGCTCAAGCTGGGCGACTCGGTCACGACCGACCACATCAGCCCGGCCGGCGCGATCAAGAAGGACTCGCCCGCGGGCACGTACCTCGCCGAGCACGGCGTCGAGCAGCGGGACTTCAACTCCTACGGCTCCCGCCGCGGCAACCACGAGGTGATGATCCGCGGCACGTTCGCGAACATCCGCCTGCGCAACCAGCTCGCGCCGGGCACCGAGGGCGGCGTCACCCGCGACTTCACCAACGGCGGCGACGTCACCTCGGTGTTCGAGGCGTCGGAGAACTACCTCGCCGCCGGCACCCCGCTGGTCGTCCTGGCCGGCAAGGAGTACGGCTCCGGCTCGTCGCGCGACTGGGCGGCCAAGGGCACCTCGCTGCTGGGCGTGAAGGCGGTCATCGCCGAGTCCTACGAGCGGATCCACCGGTCGAACCTGATCGGCATGGGCGTGATCCCGCTGCAGTTCCCGGAGGGGGAGAACGCCGAGTCGCTGGGCCTCACCGGTGAGGAGGAGTTCTCCATCACCGGCATCACCGAGCTCAACTCCGGATCCACGCCCAGGACGGTGAAGGTCAAGGCGGGCGACACCGAGTTCGACGCGGTGGTCCGCATCGACACCCCCGGCGAGGCGAACTACTACCGCAACGGCGGCATCATGCAGTACGTCCTGCGGAACCTCCGCCGGGCCTGATCCCCGCCGAGTCGGCGCAGTCTCAGCTGAGACTGCGCCGACTCGGCAGCTCGGACCCCTCCTTTTCGGGCGCTCGTGGCGTGGGTAGAGGTGAGACCACCTTCCGGAGGACACCATGACCACGCTGCACGACCGGCTGGCCGACCTGGCCGACGACGCCCCGCCGGGCGGACCGGCTCCCGACCTGTGGGACCGGGGGATGCGGTACCACCGGCAGCGGCGCGCCGGTACGGCGGTGATCGCCGCGGCCGCCGTCGTCCTGCTCGCTGTCGTCGCCGGTGCGGCCTGGCAGCGCTCGGCGCCGGTGCCGGCTCCAGCGCGCGGTCCAGTGGGGCTGCCGGACCGGATGTGGTCACCGAGCCCCTGGCTGTCCTCGACGAGCACCCCCGGGCAGCTGGTGGCGCTGACCCGCGCCGACCGCGGGAGCTGGACGGGCACGGACCCGGGCGTGGTCGGCGTCTCGGCGACGTCGGGGGAGTACGCCTTCGTCGAGCTGCCGGGCGTCGACCTGGCGAGCGGCGACGTCGAGCTCGCCCCCGACGGCCGGCACCTCGCGTACTGGCTGACGGGCCCCACGACCGACACGCCGAACAGCCTGTCGGGCCCGATCACGGGCGTCGCCGTCTACGACACTGTGACGGGAGAGGTGGCGAAGCACTGGATCGCCACCGCACACGGACTGATGCCCGACTTCCTCACCTGGGCCGACGCCGACACCGTGGTCTACTCGGCCGGCGAGATCCTCGGGGGCGACGACGACCCCGACATGGACCAGGCGAGCTCGTCCTTTGGAACGGTGACCTCGTGGGACCTCGGCGGTGCACCCGCGCCGGTCGCGGGCGTCGAGCGGGGCGCGTCGCTGGAGGGTGCTGGGCACGGTCGTGTCCTCCTCGAAGAGGGCGACGGCCATGACGACCTGCTGATCGATGTGGACGGTCAGGCGCAGGTCCGGCACCTCGACATCCCCTCGTACCTGGGATCCTTCGGCAGCCTCCGGCCCGTGGCGCTCGCCGCCGGCGGCGAACCGTTCGCACTCGTCCCTGGGGACAGCAACCCCGGCTCGGTGAGTGCCGGAGCCGCGACCGACCTGCGCGACGTGCCCGGCACGGAGCGCACTTTCGGGGTGCTCGACTGGGTGGGCAGCGACGAGATCGTCACGCTGGCCCGGCTGGGCCGGCAGGCGGTCTCGTCGCGTGTCGCGGTTTACCGGGTGGACGTGTCGACGGGAAGGTCGCGGGTCCTCGTGCGGTTCCCGGACGACTCCCTCGGCGGGGAATGGCAGTTCGCAACAGACCTCCTCGACGCGCCGTCGGTCGACGCTCCCGCGCCGCCGTCGCCACTGGACCCGCGCGTCACGGCGGGACTGGCGGTCGCGGTCTGTCTGGCCGCTGTGGCGGCCATTTTCTGGTGGAGGCGCCGTGTCCGGGCCTGACTCGTTCGAGGAGTACGTCGCGGCGCGGCGCGCGGCGCTGCTGCGTACGGCGTACCTGCTCACCGGCCACCGCGAGGACGCGGAGGACCTGGTGCAGGTGGCGCTGGTGAAGGTGGTGCCGACGTGGAGTCGGATCGCGGACGACCCGGAGCCCTACGTGCGCAAGGTGCTGGTGCACGAGAGCGTCAGCCGCTGGCGCCGGCGGCGCTGGCGGGAGGTGCACACCGACCAGGTCCCGGATGCACCGGTCGAGGCGCCGGCTGCCGATCGGATTGCGCTGCAGCGGGCGCTCGCGCGTCTCGCCCCGCGGCAGCGCGCGGTGATCGTGCTGCGCTACTACGAGGACCTGACCGAGGCCGAGACCGCGCGGGTCCTGGGCGTCTCGGTCGGCACGGTGAAGTCGCAGGCCAGGGATGCCCTGGCGAGACTCCGGGCGGACTCGGTGGATACCGTCCTCGCATGATCGTCGCGTTCAGCATCTCGCCCACGACCGCCGACGACACGGGCTCGGTCTCGGAGGCCGTGGCCGCCGCGGTGCGGGTGGTGAAGGAGTCCGGGCTGCCCTACGAGCTGAACTCCATGTTCACCAACGTCGAGGGCGAGTGGGACGAGGTGATGGCGGTCGTGAAGCGGGCCGTCGACGTCGTCGCCGCGGCCTCGCCCCGGGTCGGGCTGGTGCTCAAGGCCGACATCCGGCCGGGCTGGGAGGGTCAGCTGACCGCCAAGGTCGAGCGGGTCCATCGGCTGCTGGACGAGTGATGTCCGACCTGCCGACCGTCCCTCCGCCGGCGTACCCACCGCCAGCGCCCCCGCCCCCGCCGCAGCCGGTCCGCCGGCGCCGGCTGCCGGTCGTGCTCGCGGTCGTGGTCGCCGCGCTGCTCGTGGGTATGGCCGTGACCCTGCCGTACCTGATCAGCGACGAGCCTCCCGAGCAGGCCCGCGACGGAGCCGTGAGCCTCGCCGAGGTGGCGGTGTACGACGACCTCCAGGCCGCGCACACGACCGCGGACGTGGACTACCCGCAGAGCCCGCCGGTCGGCGGCCCGCACGACCGCGCCTGGCTGGACTGCGGGGTGTACGGCGAGCCGGTGCGCGACGAGAACGCCGTGCACGACCTCGAGCACGGGACCGTCTGGATCACCTACGACCCCGAGGCCCGCGTGGACCTGGCGGCGCTCGAGGCGGCCCTGCCGCAGAACGGCATCATCTCGCCGTACGACGGCCTCGACGCGCCGGTCGTCGTGACCGTGTGGGGACGCCAGCTGGCGCTCGACGGCGCCGACGACCCGCGGCTGGCGCTGTTCATCGACACGTTCGGCGGAGGCGAGACCGCGCCGGAGCCGTTCGCGTCGTGCGCGGGCGGGGTGCGGGCGGGCGACGGCCAGCAGGGGACGGACGTCTGACTCAGGACGGCTTGCGCAGCGCCTGGAGCTCGGTCTCGGTGTCCTCGAAGCCCACCGACCGGTAGATCCGGATCGCGAGGTAGTCCGGGTCGGCGACCATGACCAGCGTCTGTGCGCCGAGCTCCTCGAAGCCGTAGCGGGCGACCCGCTCCACGAGCGTGCCCGCCAGGCCCCGGCCCCGTGCCTCGGGGCGGGTCTGCACCTGCTGGAATCGGGCGAGCCCGGGGCTCGCGGCGACCAGGCCCATCGACGACAGCAGGCGGCCGTCCACGAACGCGCCCCACCAGGCGCCGGCGCCCGTCTCCGTCGTCCGGCGCTCGGCGGCCACCTTGCCGCGGACGAACTCCGGCGTCACGTCGTCGTCGAGGTCCCACAGCGCCACCTGCTGCTCCCAGTCGTCGTCGCTGACGAGCCGGCGGTACGTCGCCTCGCGGTTGGGTCGCGGCGGCTCGTGGACCGCGGTGGCCGTCAGGACGCTCGACGCGTCGGTCTCGAAGCCGGCCGCGGCGAACACGGCCAGGTCGTCGCGGGTCCCGTCGGCCGTCGCGACGGCGTACGCCCGGTGCCGGCACTGCGGGAACGTCCGCTCGCTCAGTTCCTCCCAAGCGGGCAGCTCGTCCGACTCGGGCGCCCGGGGGAGGAGCAGGTAGTTGCCCCAGTAGAACGACGGGTTGTCGGGCGTCCGGACCGCGACGTACCCGCCGTGGTCCTCCACCGCGCTGCCGGCGATCCGGGCCAGGGCGAGGTCGGTGCGCACGGCCAGCGAGGGGATCTCCACGCGGGGACCGTAACCGCCCGTGGCACGATCGGTCGCGTGGATTCAGAGAACCGCAGCTACCGCACCGGCGACCGCGAGGTCGTCCTCGACATCACCGACGACTGCCGCGAGTTCGCGGCCTCGCGCGGCGACGGGCTGCTGCACGTGTTCGTGCCGCACGCGACCGCGGGCATCGCGATCATCGAGACCGGCGCCGGCAGCGACGACGACCTGCTCGCCGCGCTCGCCGACCTGCTGCCCGCCGACGATCGCTGGCGGCACGCGCACGGCAGCCGCGGCCACGGCCGGTCGCACGTGATGCCGGCACTGGTGCCGCCGTACGCGACCGTCCCCGTGCTCGACGGGCGCCTGGCGCTCGGCACCTGGCAGAGCATCTGCCTGGTGGACCTGAACGTCGACAACCGCGACCGCGACGTGCGGCTCAGCTTCCTGGCGGGGGCATGAGGATGGACGACGCTGCGCTGCTGGCGCTGTACGACGAGCAGGTCCGCGGCACCCTCGGCATCCGGGTGCCGCTGACCTGGACGGTCGAGCACGACGGTCCGGTGACCCGCTGCGTGACGCCGCGCGAGGGCTTCGCGATGTTCACCGCGGACGCCGGCGCCTTGCCGGCCGAGGAGCTGGAGGCGCTCGTCGACCGGACGTTCGCGGCGTTCACGGCCCGCGGCGTCGGCTTCGAGTGGAAGACGTTCGACCACGACCGCGCCGACCTCGTGCCGCTGCTGGAGGCGCGCGGCGCTCGACCGGAGCCGCACGAGGCGCTGGTTCTAGGCGAGACGAGGCTGCTCGCCGGCGAGCCGGTCCTGCCCGCCGGGCTCACGATGCGCCAGGTCAACGAGCGTGCCGACCTCGAGCGGATCGCGGCGATGGAGAGCGAGGTGTGGGGCGAGGACTGGTCCTGGCTCGCCGACGACCTCGAGGAGCGGCTGGACTCGATCGAGGTGCTGGCCGTCGAGGACGGCGACACCGTGGTCAGCGCCGCCTGGCTGGTCCCGCTCGGTGAGACGGACGTCGCCGGGCTGTGGGGCGGCAGCACGCTGCCGGCGTACCGCGGCCGGGGCATCTACCGCGCGCTGGTCGCGGCCCGGGCCACGTCCGCGCTGGCGCGCGGCTGCACCGTGCTCCAGGTCGACGCCTCCGACGACAGCCGCCCGATCCTCGAACGGCTCGGCCTGCGCACCGTCGGCGGCACGACGCCGTACGCCGTCGCGGCTTTGTCGACACCTGTATGAATGTCTCGATGTCGAGCTACTTCTCCCGTACCGGTCCTACGACGTTCCTGCCGTCCCCGCACGTCGGCGGCGCCTGGCAGCTCGACGAGCAGCACATCGCCCCGGCGCTCGGCCTGCTGACGCACGCCGTCGAGACCGAGCACGGCGACCGGATGGCGGTCTCGCGGCTGTCGTTCGACATCCTCGGCGTGATCCCGCTCGAGGAGGTCTCGGTCGGCGTCCGGGTCGTGCGTCCGGGCCGGACCGTCGAGCTGGTCGAGGCGGCGATGTCGCACGCGGGCCGGCCGGCGGTGCTGCTGCGGGCCTGGCTGATGGCCGAGCGCGACACGGCCGCGGTGGCCGGGACGCGGCTGGAGCCGTTGCCGCCGCCGTCGGCGATGCCGGCCTGGGACCCGACCACCGTCTGGCCCGGAGGGTTCATCGCCTCGGTGGAGGTGCGGCGCGCGCAGGAGGCACCGGGCCGGGCCCGCTACTGGGTGCGCACCGACGTCCCGCTGCTCGACGAGCCGACCAGCGCGCTCGCGTCGGCGGCCGGTCTCGCCGACATCGCCAACGGCATGACGGTCCGCGAGGACCCGCGCAGCGTCGCCTTCCCGAACCTCGACCTGACCGCACACCTCGTCCGGGCCCCCGAGCCGGGCTGGCTCGGCTTCGACACCACGGTCAGCTTCGGGCCCTCGGGGCACGGTCTCACCAGCAGCGTGCTCCACGACGAGCGCGGCCCCTTCGGCACGGTCGCGCAGTCCCTGACCGTGCGACCCTGAGCGTCGCCCAGGCGGCCACCCGCCTCAGGGCAGCAGCAGCATCGAGTCGCCGAACTCGTGCCAGAGGTAGTCGGGCGTGAGGTCGGCGTACCCCCGCGTCACGAGCGACCCGCCGGCGACGGCCCGGAGCAGGTCGAGGTGGCTCGCCTCGGGCTCGTGGAGGCCGGTGAGCAGCCCGTCCACGACGGTGGCGGGTCGGGAGGGCCCCAGGACCAGCGAGGTCCAGCCCGCGGAGGGGACGACGCGGCCGTTGAACGCCGCGGACTCCAGTGCCCGCACGACCGTCGTGCCGACGGCCACGACGCGTCGACCGGTTCGCCGGGCGGAGTTCACGAGCCGGGCGGTGGCGGCGGGGACGGCGTACTCCTCGGTCTGGGGCGGCTCGTGCTTCTCCTGGCTCGCGACGCCCGTGTGCAGCACGAGCGGCGCGATCGTGACGCCGTTCGCGAGGAGGCGCACCAGCACGGCAGCCGTCAGCGGCCGCCCCGCCGACGGCATCTCGGCGCTCCCGGGATGGATGGCGTAGACGTTCTGGAGCGCGTCGATCGGCCAGCTGCCGGTGACGTAGCGGTAGTGGATCGGCCGGCCCCACTCCTCGAGGTACGGGACGCGGTCGACCTGCGGCGAGGGGATCGCGCGCCACAGCCGGGCCTGGCCCGGTGGGTGTGGCTCGACGATCCGCAGCAACACCCCGCCCGGCAGCGGCAGGACCTCACCCGGCACCGGGACGGCCGGCCCCGCGTTCGAGGGCTGCCGGAGCTCGACGACCCAGGACCCGTCGTCGAGCGACGTCGAGACGTGCAGCCCGGGCAGCGCGGACGGCAGCGTCGCGCTCGTGTTGATGACGAGCACGTCGCCGGGGGAGAGGTACGACGGGAGGTCCCGGGCCACGGTGTGCGTGGTCCCCGACGGCGTCACGACCGCGAGCCGGACCCCGTCGCGGGAGATGCCACGCGCCTCGGGCGGCATGGTGGCCGTCATGCGACGTGCCGCCCGCTCGCGGCGTCACCGAGCACCAGCGAGAGCAGCCGCGGGGCGACCGACGAGGGAGCCGGCCGGTCGCTGATGTCCTCGCCCGGGAACGCCGCCTGGTGCATCTCGGTGCGCAGGTCGCCGGGGTCGACGGCGTACACCCGCACGAGCGGCTCCTCCGCGGCGAGCACCCGGGTGGCGTGGTCGAGGGCGGCCTTGGACGCGCCGTACCCGCCCCAGGTCTCGTAGGGCTCGACGGACGCGTCGGAGGTGATGTTCACGATCCGCCCGCCCCGCGCCCGCAGCTGCGGGAGCAGCAGGCCGGCGAGGGCGACCGGGGCGACGACGTTCACCTCGAAGGTGCGGGTGAAGGCGGTCGGGTCGAGGTCGGCGAGCCGGGGGAGCGGACTGGCGCCGAGGGTGCTGGCGTTGTTGACCAGCAGGTCGGCGCCGCCGAGGTCGGTGGCGGCCGCGGCCAGGGCGCCACGGTGCCAGGAGTCCGTGACGTCGCCGGGCACCGCGGCATGCGGGCCGCCCGGCAGCGCGTCGACGGCGGCGCCCAGGCGGGAGGCGTCCCGCGCGTCGGCGACGATCGTCCAGCCGGACTCGGCGAGGTGGGTGGCGAGGGCGAGGCCCAGGCCCTGGGATGCTCCGGTGATGACGGCAACAGGCATGCCAGAAGCCTGCAAGTTGAAGTGAACTTCAAGTCAAGGAGGCTAGCCCAGCAGCTCGCGCGCCAGCGCCACGTGGAACTCCACCGACAGCAGCAGGTCGTCGACGTGCACGCGCTCGTCGGCGTTGTGGAACCCGGCCGTCAGCACCTCCGCCGGGGTCGACCGGAACGGGCTGAAGCCGTACGCCGTGGGCGTGCCCGCCTCGCGCAGGTATACCGAGTCCGTGAAGCCCGTGCACAGCATCGGCAGCAGCTGCGCGTCGTCGCCGGAGGCGACCAGCACCCGCGAGATCGCGTCCATCAGGGCCGTCGCCGGGGACGAGGCGCTGCCGGCGATCAGCGGCTCGGGCCACTCGAGCTCGTAGCGCAGGTCGGTCCCGAGCCGCGCCCGCACGGCACGCTCGACGTCGCCGGGGGTCGTCCCGGGCAGGATCCGGCAGTCCAGCTCGACGGACGCGCGGGCCGGCATCACGTTCCGCTTGCCCGACCCGGCGAGGATCGTCGGTGCCATCGTCGTACCGCCCAGGGCCGGGATGGTGTGCGCGAGCACCGGGTGGAGCGCCGCCGCGTCGTGCAGCGCCGACGCGCGATCGGTCACCGGCCCGAGCAGCACCTCGAGCATCGCGTCCACGTGCGGCGACTCCTGCGGGATCGGCATCCCGCGGCCGACCCGGCCGAGCAGCTCGCCCAGCAGGGGTACCGCGTTCGCGCCGACGTCCGGCGTCGAGGCGTGACCCGCCTCGCCGACGGCGACCACCCGCACCGGGTAGGTGCCCTTCTCGCCCACGCTGATCGTCTGCACGACCCGGCCGTCGGCCAGCGGGAGCCGCTCGCCGCCACCCTCGTTGATCGCCAGGTCCGGCCGGATGTCCGGGCGCGCCTCGAGCAGCCAGCGCATGCCGACGTCGGCCGTGCCGTCCTCCTCGTCGGCGACCGCGATGAGCCACAGGTCGCCGCGCGGCCGGAACCCCGCGCGCGCCAGCTCCGCCATCGCGACGGCCCGGGCGGCGACCTCGTTCTTCATGTCGATCGCGCCGCGGCCCCACAGCCAGCCGCCTTCGTCGACGACGGCGGCGAACGGCGGGTGCGTCCAGTCCCGCGGGTCCGCCGGCACGACGTCGAGGTGGCCGACGAAGGCCAGGGACGGGGCGTCCCCGGTGCCCGGGATCCGCGCGACCAGGTTCGCCCGGCTCGGGTCGCGGGCCACCAGCTCGCAGTCGACGCCGAACCCGCTCAGGTACTCGTGGAGGTACGCCGCCGGCCCGGTCTCGTTGCCCGGCGGCCGACCGAGTACCGCCTCGGGCGCGTTGCTGGTGTCGAAGCGGATCAGCGCCCGCGCGACCTCGAGCACCTCCTCGAGGAGCGGGGTCACGACAGCCGGTCCAGGATCCAGGCGTACACCTCGGCCTCGTAGGCGAGGTGCCCGAACCGTCCCGACGGCCCGACGTGCGCGCCAGCCCCGGTCTCGACGCGGAAGTGGCAGCGTGGCGACCACTCCGGGTCGGTATCGCGCAGCCGCGCCACCCACTTGGCCGGCTCGTGCACCATCACGCGCGGGTCGTGCAGCGCGCCCGTCACCAGCAGGTCCGGGCGCTCACCCGCCGGTGGCGGGTTGTCGTACGGCGAGTACGCCAGCAGCCACTCGAAGTCGGCCCGGCGGCGCGGGTCGCCCCACTCCTCCCACTCGGTGATCGTCAACGGGATGGAGGCGTCGAACATCGTCGTCACCACGTCCACGAACGGCACCTCGGCGACGACCGCGCGCCACCGGTCCGGTCGCTGGCTGAGGACCGCGCCCTGCAGCAGCCCGCCCGCGCTCAGCCCCCGCGTGGCGATCCGCGCCGGATCGACGAGCCCGTCGCGTGCCAGCCCGTCCGCCACCGCGATGTGGTCGTCGAAGGTGTGCTGCTTGTGCTCGAGCTTGCCGTCGAGGTACCAGCGCCGGCCCAGCTCGCCGCCCCCGCGGTTGTGCGCGTACACGTAGACGACGCCGCGGTCGAGCAGGCTGGGCAGCGCCGGGTCCCAGGCCGGCTCGTCGACCGCGCCGTAGGAGCCGTAGCCGTAGACCAGCGCGGGCGCGGAGCCGTCCAGCGGGGTGTCGCGGTGGCGGAGGATCGTCGCGGGCACCGCGGTGCCGTCGGCCGAGGGGAAGGTACGACGTTCGCTCACGTACCGCGCCGGGTCGTGACCCGGGGCCTGCTGCTCCCAGACCTTGTCGAGCAGGCCGGACTCGAGGCCCATGGACCACGCGACGCCCGGCCGCAGCCAGGACTCCTCGAGCACGGTGACCGTGCGGGCGTCGTACTGCGGCGAGCGGAACAGGACGGTGTCACCGTCGGGGTGGTCGGACTCCATCAGCCCGAACCCGCGCGTGCCGGCGAGGTCGTCGTGCGGCACCAGCACCAGCGCGCGCCTGCCATCGGTGCGGACGGTCAGGATCACACCGGCCGCGAAGGCGTCCGCGCGGAGCAGCTGCTCGTGACCTGACTCCGGCCGCGCCTCGGCCCAGCCCGTGCGGTCCTGGTCGGCGCCGTCCGGCACCGTTGCCGTCATCAGGCGCGACTCGACCGCGTCGTCGTCGGTGACGACCAGGAGGTCCGCTCCGCCGTCCGGCAGCCGCCGGTGCTCCGCGTGGTAGCGCACGCCCTCGCGCCGGCCGCCGACCGACCACGGCCCCCGGGTCACGTCGTGGGCGTCGACGACCCAGCACTCCGAGGTGGTGTTGCTCGCGCTCCAGACCACGACCAGGTCGCCGCTGCGGGTGCCGCGGACCTGCACCTCGAAGCGCTCGTCGGGCTCCTCGACCACCAGCACGTCGTCGGCGGTCGGCCCACCCACCCGGTGCCGCCAGACCTGGAACGGCCGGTACTGCGCATCGTGCACGGTGTAGAAGAACCACGCCGAGTCGGCGCTCCACGCGCCGCCGTAGTAGCTCCGCGACACCACCTCGGGGAGGTCGGTGCCGGTGCGCAGGTCGCGGAACCGCAGCTCGTAGACCTCGTCGCCGTCGCGGTCGAAGGAGTAGGCGAGCAGGTCCTCCGACGGGCTGACCAGGGTGACGCCCAGCTCGAGGTAGCCGGTGCCCCGGTCGGGATCGTTGGCGAGGGATTCGACATCGAGCAGGACCTCCGGCGACCGATTCTGTTTCGATTCGGTCTCGGCGCCGTTGATTTCTCTCATCAGATCGGCGTAGTCCCTCCCCGTTTGCGCCGCCGTGTAGTAGGCATATCTCGTACGACGCCAGCGAGCCGACACGTCCGCCTCCGGGAGGCGGCCCACCATCTCGGAGCGCAGGGCCGAGACCAGGGAGTGCAGATGCGCACACGCAGAGTCGTAGAACGTCCTCTCGGCGCGGAGGTGGTCGGCCAGCCTGGTGCCGCCCGACGCCATCCACTGGTACGGGTCCGGGCGCGGCACGCCGTGCTCGAGGTGCTCGAAGGGCTCGCGGGGCGCCGCCGGAGGGGTCGTCACGGAGGTCAAGGTACCCCTCGGGGCACGCGCGTCGTCGTCGCTCTGGCGCTGCTCGCGGCGTGCCTGTCACCGGGCCTCGCGCTGGCGCCGGCCCGGGCGGCGGACGAGCCGGTCACGCTGACGATCGGGGTGCTCAACGACGCCGACTCGCTCAATCCCTTCGTCGGGATCGAGGCGATGTCGTTCGAGATGTGGCAGCTCACCTACGACTACCTGGTCACCTACTCCACCAAGGACCTCTCGCCGGAGCCCGCGCTCGCGCAGAGCTGGGACACGTCCGACGACGGGCTGACCTGGACCTTCCACATGACCGACAAGGCGATGTGGTCCGACGGCCAGCCGCTGACGGCCGAGGACGTCGCCTACACCTACAACCGGGTCATCGACGGCGGGCCGGAGGCGGCCACCTGGGGCGCGTACCTCACCCAGGTCACCAAGGCCGAGGCCACCGACCCGACGACGCTCGTGCTGACGCTGAAGAAGCCGAACTCGAGCCTGCCGCTGCTGCCGATCCCGATCGTTCCCGAGCACGTCTGGAAGGACGTCGCCGAGAAGGACGTGAAGACCTACAAGAACGAGCCGACCGACGGCCAGCCGGTCGTGGGCTCGGGCCCGTTCCGGATGGTCGAGGGCAGCGCCGGCGGGTCGACGTACGTCTTCGAGGCCAACCCGGACTACTGGCAGGGCGCCCCGCACATCGACCGCGTCGTGTTCCGCGTCTACAAGAGCGAGGACCCGATGGTCCAGGCGCTGATCAAGGGCGAGGTCGACTTCGTCGACGGCATCAACGCGCTCCAGGTCAAGTCGCTCCAGGGCCGCGACGGCATCACCGCGCAGAACGGCAACGCCCCGAGCTTCGACGAGATCGCCTTCAACACCGGCGCCATCGACGTCGACACGGGCGACCCGATCGGCGACGGCAACCCCGCGCTGAAGGACGCGGCGTTCCGCCACGCGCTGGGCTACGCCATCGACACCCAGCAGATCATCGACAAGGTCTACCAGGGCGCCGGCGTCCCCGGCAGCGTGATCATCCCGCCGGCGTTCAGC
This sequence comes from Nocardioides sp. URHA0032, assembly GCF_000620645.1. GTDB lineage: Bacteria > Actinomycetota > Actinomycetes > Propionibacteriales > Nocardioidaceae > Nocardioides. The sequence continues at coordinate 122,650 of NZ_JIAV01000002.1, forward strand.
ACCTGGCGGTGGGAGCCGCCCGCCGACGAGGCCTACACGTACGACCCCGACAAGGCCGGCCAGCTGCTCGACGCGGCCGGGTACAAGATGGGCTCCGACGGCCTGCGGACGATGCCGGACGGCTCGCCGATCGGCACCCTGCGGCTGGCCGCCCGGTCGGAGTCACCGACCTCGCTGAACACCATGAACTACTTCCAGGAGTGGCTCCAGGACATCGGCATCAAGGCCGACGTCGTCAGCATGGAGTCCAGCAAGCTGACCAATGTCATCCTGGACGGCAACTACGACGCCTTCGAGTGGGGCTGGTACGTCGACCCGGACCCGACCACGATGCTCGACTACCTGACCTGCGGGCAGCTCGGCTCGTGGTCGGACTCGTGGTACTGCAACGACGCCTACGACAAGCTGTACCAGGAGCAGCTCACCGAGATGGACAAGGACAAGCGCGTCGAGCTGGTCCACCAGATGCAGCAGATGGTGTACGAGGACGCGCCGTACCTGGTCACGGCGTACGACACCATCGGCGAGGCGTTCCGCAGCGACCGGTTCGCGTGCTTCGCGCAGCAGCCCGAGCCCGGCGGCGTGTGGCTCTTCCAGTCCGGTGCCTACAGCTACCTGCACGTGCGACCGGCGGCCGAGGCGGGTGACTGCGGCGGCGCCGCCAACGCCACCCAGGCCAGCGAGACGTCCGGCGAGTCGAGCGCGGTGAGCACGCCGGTGATCGTGGGCGTCGCGGTCGTGGCACTCGCGGTCGCCGGGCTCGTCGCGCTCCTCGCTGCCCGGCGGCACCGGACCGCTGCGGACCGGGAGTGACGCGGTGAGCATCGTCGCGGCGGACCCGACGGCCGCCGCGGCGGAGGCTGCCCAGGTCAACCGGCACCGGCGCCGGGGCTTCGGGCGGTACGCCGGCTTCAAGGTGCTCGGCGCGCTCGGCAGCCTGATGTTCATGCTGGTCGTGAACTTCTTCCTGTTCCGCGTGCTGCCCGGCGACCCCGCCCGCACCATGGGCCGGGGCCGGCTCAGCACGCCCGAGCAGCTCGCGGAGTTCAAGAAGACCTACGGGCTCGACGAGCCGGTCCTCCAGCAGTTCGGCACGTACCTGAACAACCTCGTGCACGGGGACCTGGGCTACTCGATCCTGTACCACAAGGACGTCTCCGAGGTCCTCGCCGAGCGGTTCTGGCCGACGATGCTGCTGGTCGGCACCTCCACGGTCCTCGCGGCGGCGATCGGGGTCTGGCTGGGCATCCGCGCCGGCTGGGACCGGGGCAGCCCGCTCGACCGGTTCACGACCGGGGGGTCGCTCACTCTGTACTCGATGCCGGAGTGGTGGCTCGGGCTGCTACTGATCGCGGCGTTCGCGGTCGGCATCGGCCCGCTGCCCGGCATCTTCCCGACGGGCGGGCTGCACTCGGTGGACGTCGACCCGACCTCGCTCAAGGGCGTCCTGGACACCGCGTGGCACCTGGCGCTGCCGGTCGTGACGCTGACGCTGGCCTACCTCGCCGACTACGCCCTGATCATGCGCGGCTCGCTCATCGACGAGCTGCGCTCGGACTACCTGACGACCGCCCGCGCGAAGGGCCTGCGCGACGTCCGGGTCCGCGACAAGCACGCGGTGCCGAACGCGCTGCTGCCGACGACCACGGTGGTGGCGCTGAACTTCGGGTTCGTCGTCGCGGGCGCGATCACCATCGAGACCATCTTCTCGATCCCGGGCCTGGGCCTGCTGACGACCGACGCCCTCCACGTGCCGGACTACTGGCTGCTGCAGGGCGTCTTCATGCTCTCCTCGGCCGCGGTGATCGCCGCCAACCTCGCCGCCAACCTGCTCTACGGCTGGCTCGACCCGCGGGTGCGGACATGAGCGCCCCGGTGGCCTCCGGGACGGTCGCGGTCACGTCCCGGCAGCTCGCCCGGCGGCGCCGCCGGGCGGCGTTCGGGCGGTCCTGGCGCCGGTTCCGCGGGAACCGGGCCGGTATGGTCGGGCTGGTCGTGCTCACCCTGTTCCTGCTCGTCGCGCTGTGCGCGCCCCTGCTCGCCTCGGCGGAGGGCCTCCAGGTCACCAAGGCGACCGGTGGGGTGCTGGAGCCGCCGTCCTCGGAGTACTGGCTCGGCACCGACGCCTACGGCCGCTCGGTGCTCACGCTGCTGATCTGGGGCGCGCGGATCTCGCTATTCGTCGGCCTGATGGCGACCCTGATCTCGATGCTGATCGGCACCCTGGTCGGGCTGACGTCCGGGTACTTCGGCGGATGGGTCGGCGCCGTGCTGTTCCGGCTCACCGAGTGGTTCCTGGTGATCCCGTTCCTGCCGCTCGCGATCGTCCTGGCCACGGTGCTGGGCAGGTCGCTGATGAACATCGTGATCGTCATCGGGGTGACGTCCTGGCCCGGCACCGCGCTGCTGATCCGCAGCCAGGTGCTCTCGATCAAGGAGCGGTCCTACGTCGAGCGCTCGCGCGCGCTCGGCGCCGGGCACCGGCACCTGATCCGCCGGCACCTGCTGCCGAACGTCGTCCCGATCGTGTTCGCGAACACCACGCTCACCGTCGCGGTCGCGATCCTCTCGGAGACCACGCTGAGCTTCCTCGGCCTCGGTGACCCGACCCGGGTCTCGTGGGGCTCGATGCTCGACGACGCCTACAGCGTCGGCGCGATCACCACCGGCTCGTGGTGGTACTTCGTGCCGCCCGGCGTCTGCGTCGTGCTGGTCGTGCTCTCCTTCACCCTCGTGGGCCAGGCCCTCGAGGAGGTCCTCAACCCGAAGCTGCGCGAGCGATGAGCGAGCTGCTGCGGATGGAGAACCTCTCGGTCACCTACCGGACCGAGGAGGGGCTGCTGCCCGCGGTCCGCGACGTCGACCTGGTCGTCGACCGGGGCGAGGTGGTCGGCGTCGCGGGTGAGTCGGGCTGCGGCAAGTCCACGCTCGCCAGCACCGTGCTCCGGCTCCAGCCGGCGTCCGCGACCGTGACCGGCCGGGTGCTCTTCGACGGCGCGGACGTGCTCACGATGCGCTGGGGCGACCTCCGCGCGCTGCGCTGGGCGGGGGCCTCGATCGTGTTCCAGGGCGCGCTGCACTCGCTGAACGCCGTACGTCGCGTCGGCCAGCAGATCGCCGAGCCGATCCGGCTGCACGAGCCGTCGGCTTCGGACGCGTCGGTCGAGCGCCGGGTCGGGGAGCTGCTCGAGCAGGTCGGCATGCCGGCGGGGCGGGCGAAGGCGTACCCGCACCACCTGTCCGGCGGGCAGCGCCAGCGCGTGATGATCGCGATGGCGCTGGCCTGCCGCCCGTCCCTGGTGGTCGCCGACGAGCCGACGACGGCGCTCGACGTGATGGTGCAGGCGCAGGTGCTCGACGTGCTGTCGGGGCTGGTCAAGGAGCTGGGTGTGGGGATGCTGCTGATCAGCCACGACCTGTCCGTCCTCGCGGACATGAGCGACCGGATCGCGGTGATGTACGGGGGCCGCCTGGTCGAGCAGGGTCCCGCGGACCAGCTGTTCACCCACCCGCTGCACCCCTACACGGCCGCCCTGGGAGCGTCGTTCCCGCGGGTCGGCGACCCGGCGGCGCGGTACGCACCCGCGGGCCTGGCGGGCGATCCGCCCGATCCGCGCGAGCTGCCGCCGGGCTGCTCGTTCCACCCGCGCTGCCCGATCGGCGTCGAGGAGTGCACCGCGGCCGAGCCGCCCCTGGAGCTGAAGCAGCCGGACCGCACGGCGGCCTGCATCCGGGTGGGCGCCGAGGTGACCGCGTGACCGGCCTGACCCTGGAGGCCCGCGACCTGGCCGTGGCGTTCCAACTCCGCGGCGGGGACGTCGCGACCGCGCTCGACGGGGCCGACCTGACGGTCCGCAGCGGCGAGATCGTCGCGCTCGTGGGCGAGTCCGGGTCCGGCAAGACGACGCTCGCACGTGCGCTCGTCGGGCTGCAGCCGCCGAGCCGCGGCCAGGTGCTCGTCGACGGGGCGCCGCTGGGCTACCGCGCCCGGCAGCTCAAGCCGTTCCGCCGCCGCGTCCAGATGATCCTGCAGGACCCGGCCGGCGCCCTGAACCCGCGGCACACCGTCTACGACTCGGTCGCGGAGGGCCTGCGGCTGCACGGGCTCGCGCACGGCGGCGAGGTCTCCGAGGAGCAGCAGGTCGCCGATGCCCTCTCGGCGGCGGGGCTGCGGCCGCCGGAGCGCCTCTTCCTGCGCTACCCCCACGAGCTCTCCGGAGGGCAGCGCCAGCGCGTGCTCATCGCCGGAGCGCTCGCGCTGAAGCCGGACCTCCTGATCGCCGACGAGCCGGTGTCAAGCCTGGACGCGTCCATCCGCGGCGAGATCCTGGCGCTGCTGCTGAAGCTGCGCAGCGACTTCGGCCTCGGGATCCTCGTGGTCACCCACGACCTCGGCCTGGCGTGGAACATCGCCGACCGCACCGCGGTGATGTACCTCGGCCGGATCGTCGAGGCCGGACCGACCGAGGAGGTCGTGGCCTCCCCGCAGCACCCCTACACCCAGGCCCTGCTCTCGGTCGTGCCCGAGATCGACCGGCTCGACCCGGTGGTCCTCGAGGGCGAGGTGCCCGACCCGACCCGGATCCCGCGCGGCTGCCGCTTCCACCCGCGCTGCCCAGCGCTCGCCAGCGGGGCGGCGTTCCCGGTCGAGGACGCCTGCCGGGGCGTGCCGCTGCCGGTGCTCTCGGCCAGCGAGGGCCACCACAGCGCCTGCCACCTGGTGGCCGCGCGGGCGGGGCACCGGTGAGCGACCTCCACGAGGCCCTGCCCCGGGAGATGTACGTCGACCCCGGCGTCTTCGGCCGCGAGCGCGACGCGGTCCTGTACGGCGAGTGGTTCTGCGTCGGCCGGCTCGCCGACCTCGGCCTCGACCACGGCGGCCGGGTGGCGGTCGTGGACGTGGTGGGGGAGTCGGTGCTCGTCACCAGCGACACCGACGGCGCGCTGCACGCGGCGTACAACGTCTGCCGGCACCGCGGCTCGCAGCTGTTCACCGCGCTGCCGGGCGCGCAGCCGGTGTGCACGGCTGCGGGCTCGCTGCGCTGCCCGTACCACTCCTGGACCTACGCGCTCGACGGGTCGCTCCTGAAGGCGCCGCACGCGGAGCTGGCCGACGAGGAGCGGCCGGACTTCGCCCTGAAGCCGGTCGCCGTCGACGCCTGGGCCGGCTTCGTGTTCGTCCACCTCGGCACGCCGGCGGCGCCGCTGTCCGAGGCGATGGCGCGGCCGGACCGGACGCTCGCGAACTACGCGATGGGGGAGCTGGTCACCGGGCTGCGGTTCAGCTACGAGGTCGCCGCCAACTACAAGGTCGTCGCCGAGAACTACAACGAGTGCTACCACTGCGGCCCGGTGCACCCCGAGCTCACCCGGCTGGTGCCGGCCTTCGGCGGTGGGGGCACCGAGGTCGACTGGGACAACGGCGTACCGCACCGGGAGGGTGCGTGGACGTTCACGATGAGCGGGACCACGGAGCGCGCGCCGCTGCCCGGCCTCGACGACGCCGAGCGCGAGCGGCACAAGGGGGAGCTCGTGCACCCGAACCTGATGCTCTCCGCCGCGGCGGACCACGTGGCGGCCTTCGTGCTGCTGCCGCAGGCGGCCGACCGCACCCGGATCGAGTGCGTGCTGCTGTTCCATCCCTCCGCGGCCGGCGACGCCGGCTTCGACCCCTCGGACGCCGGCGACCTCTGGGACCTGGTCAACAAGCAGGACTGGGCGATCTGCGAGTCGGTCCAGCGCGGCATGTCGTCGCGGTCCTACACGCACGGCTGGTTCGCGCCGATGGAGGACGACTCCGCGGACATCCGGCGGTGGCTGCTCCCGCGGCTGGGTGGCACCGGTGACTGAGCGCTTCGACCACGTCGTCGTCGGCCTGGGTGCGCTCGGGTCGGCGGCGGCGTACCAGCTCGCGAGGCGGGGCCGCTCGGTGCTGGGGCTGGAGCAGTTCGAGCTCGGCCACCACCGCGGCGCCAGCCACGACACCAGCCGGATCCTGCGGCACAGCTACCACACCCCGGAGTACGTCCGGCTGACCCAGGACGCGTACGACGACTGGGCGCAGCTGTCCGCGGACGCCGGCCGCGAGCTGGTGACGGTGGTCGGCGGGCTGGACCTGTTCCCGCCCGAGCCGGCCATCCCGATGGTCGACTACACCGCCGCGCTGTCCGAGGTCGGCGTGCCGTTCGAGCTGCTCGACGTGGACCAGGTCGGGGAGCGGTGGCCGCAGTTCGCCCTGCCTGCCGGGACGACCGGGCTGTTCCAGGAGCGTGGCGCGATCGTGCCCGCCGGCCCCGGGACCGCGGCGATGCAGGACCTCGCGCGCCGGTACGGCGCGGTGCTGCGCGACCGCTCCCCGGTCGCGTCCGTGACCGGGACGTCGGTGGCGCTGGCGGACGGGACGACGTACTCCTGCGGATCGGTGGTCGTGTGCGCTGACGCCTGGACCGCCCGGCTGCTCGCGCCACTCGGGATCGACCTGGCGCTGACGGTGACGCTCGAGCAGGCGACGTACTTCGCGCCGGAGCATCCGGAGGACTTCGCACCGGAGCGGATGCCGCTGTGGATCTGGATGGACGACCCGTCGTTCTACGGGTTCCCCTGCTACGGCGAGCCGACGGTGAAGGCGGCGCAGGACTGCGGCGGCCCGGTCGTGGACCCGGACGCGCGCGGCTCGGACGTCTCCGAGGAGATGCTCGCGCTGCTGGCGGGCCACATGGGGTCGATGCTGCCGGGCGCCGGCCGTCCGGTGCGGTCGCTGCGGTGCCAGTACGCACTGACACCGGACCGTGACTTCGTCGTGGACCGGGTGCCCGGGCACCCCACGGTCGCGATCGGCCTCGGGGCGGGGCACGGCTTCAAGTTCGCGCCGACCTTCGGCCGGCTGCTCGCCGACCTCGCGACGGGGGAGCGGGAGCGCGTGTCGCCGACGTTCGCCCTGGACCGGCCGGCGCTCGTCGACCCGGCGTACTCCGCGCACTGGCTCGTGTGAGATCGGGTTCTTCATGTCGCTGCTCCCCCCGAGGCGGCAGACTGCTACCTGTGAGGAGGACGTCATGAGTGATCTGGTGCACCTGCAGGACGAGATCCGGGCCCGGGGTGGGTCGGTGCCGGCCATGCTGCCGGCGAGCGCCTACACCTCGGCGGAAGTGCTCGCGTGGGAGCGGCGCCATCTCTTCGCGGGCGGGTGGACCTGCCTGGGCCGGCTCGACGAGCTGCTGCCGACCTCGCTCGAGGACGGCAGGCCCGCGACCCAGCGGGCGGTCATGGTCGGCGACGTCAACGCCCTGCTCACCCGCGCCGACGGTCAGGTCCGGATGTTCGCCAACACCTGCCGGCACCGCGCCCACGAGCTGCTGCCGGACGGCGACGCCTCCGCCCGGCGCTCGGTGGTCTGCCCGTACCACGCCTGGTCCTACGACCTCGCCGGCGACCTCGTGGCCGCGCCCGGCTACCGGGACGAGCCGGGCTTCGACGCCGCGGCGTACTCCCTCGTGGAGCTGCCCGTGGAGGTCTGGTGCGGCTGGGTCTTCGGCCACGCCGCGCACCGGCTGGGCGACCCCGACGTGGTGCCGTTCGCGGACTGCGTCGGCGACTTGGACCGGATCGTCTCGGCGTACTCACCGGCCTCGCTGGTGCTGGCCGAGCGGCACTCGTACGAGATCGCCGCGAACTGGAAGATCGTGGCCGAGAACTACCACGAGTGCTACCACTGCCCGCTGATCCACCCGGAGCTGTGCCAGGTCACGCCGCCGACGTCGGGCGACAACTACGACCTGCCGGGCGCCTGGGTGGGCGGCTCGATGGTGCTGCGCGACGGGATGGCGACGATGTCGCTGACCGGCGAGTCGGACGGGCTGCCGATCCCCGGCGTCTCGCCGACCGCTGTCGAGTACCTGCACCTGCTGCCGAACCTGCTGATCTCGCCGCACCCGGACTACGTGATGACGCACCGGCTGGTGCCGCTCGCGCCGAACCGGACCTGGATCGAGTGCTCGTGGTACCTGCTGCCCCGTCCGGACGGCTCGGTGCCGGACCCGGCGTACGCCGTGGAGTTCTGGGACCTCACCAACCGGCAGGACTGGGCGGCGTGCGAGTCCGTCCAGCGCGGCCTGGAGTCACCGCACTACGCACCCGGCCCGTTCTCGCCCTCCGAGGACGCCGTCGAGCGCTTCGTCGCGCTCATCTCGCGGGCGTACCTCGGGCTCTCGCTGCACGACTACCGGCACACGGACGCGGTGGTCTGAGGGCTCAGCGCCGGCGGCCGAGCCAGCGTGAGGGCCCTGGCACGGCATCCAGCGTGTGCGAGTTAATGTCGGAACGTGTTTGACGGAAACTCACAAGCAGCCCCCGGCTGGTACCCGGCCGGTGAGGTACTCAGGTACTGGGACGGCACTGCATGGACCGAACACACTGCGCCGGTCCTGCCTGCGGAGCCTGAGTCCAACGATGCCCCCGACAAGCGAGCTGACAAGCAGGCGCGGCGGGATGCCAAGCAGATCGAGCGTGCTGCCAAGCAGCAGGACCTTCAGGACAAGCTCGATGCGGCCAAGGCTCAGCGCGCCGCCTCGAAAGCCGGAGACGTCCGACCGGACATCGAAGCCGCGATGGCGAAGATGTCCTACAAGTCCGGCAGCAAGCGCGAGATCCGGCGCCTGCCCGAACACCTCTGGCACGACGAACGGGTGGAGCTCATGGTGGGTGGGGCGTACGGGCCCGGGACCGGGATCCTCGTGCTCACCGACAGGCGACTGATCTTCGTCAAGGACGGCATGACGGCGAAGGTCTCCGAGGACTTCCCGCTCGACAAGGTGAGCTCGGTGCAGTGGCAGACGGGCATGATGCTCGGAACCATCTCGATCTTCGCGTCCGGGAACAAGGCGGAGATCAAGAACGTGCAGAAGACTGACGGGAAGGCCCTTACGGACGCGGTCCGCGCCCGCATCGCGGGCACGCCCCAGGAGCCGCAGGCACAGCCGCCCGCGGTCTCGGAACAGTCTGGCGCGAGCACCGGCGGAGCGGGAGACGCCCACGAGCGCTTGCGCCGACTGGCCGAGCTCCATCGCGACGGCATCCTCACCGACGACGAGTTCAGCGCGAAGAAGCAGCAGCTCCTCGACGAGCTGTGACGTCGGCGACGAGTTTGCCCTGCTGACCCAGGCCGATGGTCGAGCTCGTGTTCAGCGGCGCTGCATCTCCCACGCGAGGTCGATGGCTTGTCGCACCGCCTGCGGCTCGGCGTCCTGCAGGTACGCCTCCACCTTGTGGTGGGCCTCCATCCGGGGCGGCACGCCGAAGCTCTCCGGGTAGGCGGCGACAAGCGCCTCGCGCTCGTGCAGGGGCACCCTGATCACCGCCGTCGCCGGGTCCGGCAGCCGCACGACGAGGCGGTCGTCGACGTACCACGCCGGGCGCGCCGCGGTGCCCTTGCGCTTCACCCCGGGCAGCGACTCGGCGTACCGGCCGACATCCTCGGGAGTCACGCTTGCAGCCTAGTTCTGCGCCCGACTTCCGTGTGGATGCCGCTTGCCAGCGGCAGGGGAGAGGCGTATGATCGAACACATGTTCGAATCGTTCCGGGGCTGCGTCGAGTCGCTCGACGCCGCCGGGATGTCGGACGCCGAGCGGGTCGACCTGATCCGCGAGCTCGAGCAGCTGAAGTGTGCCGCCGAGGCCGCCCAGGCCGAGCTCGCCGCCGCCCTCGGTGAGGGACGCGGCGCGGCCGCACAGGTGGCGCTCGCCCGCCGCGAGTCACCGCACCGCGGCCAGCAGCATCTCGCGCTGGCGCGGGTGCTGCTCGAGCTGCCGCACACCCGCGCGGCGTTCCGTGCCGGGCGGATC
>NZ_JIAV01000003.1 GCF_000620645.1 Nocardioides sp. URHA0032
CGCCCCGATGGAGCTGTGGCAGATGGACGTGGTCGGCGGATTCGTGCTGGCGGACGGCCGCCGGGTCAAGGCGCTGACCGGGGTCGATGACCACTCCCGGTACTGCGTGTGCGCCCACCTGATGCTGCGCGAGTCCGCGCGCGAGGTGTGCGAAGGGCTCGCCGTGGCGTTGCGGACCCACGGCGTGCCGGGCCAGATCCTGACCGACAACGGCAAGGTGTTCACCGGCCGGTTCAACACCCCGCCGGTCGAGGTGCTCTTCGACCGGGTGTGCCGGGAGAACGGGATCGAACACCTGCACACCCAGCCACGCTCACCCACGACCACCGGGAAGATCGAGCGGTTCCACCGCGCGATCCGTACCGAGTTCCGCACCGACCGGGTCTTCGCCGACCTCGCCACCGCGCAGGCCGAGCTCGACGAGTGGGTGGTCGACTACAACACGAACCGGCCCCACCAGGCACTGGGAATGGCCACCCCCGCGAGCCGGTTCCTGCACCCCGAACCGAGCCGGGTGAGGGTGCTGAGGACCGTCACCGGTCCCGGCCGACCCGAGCACGACCACCGCGACGGGACCTGGGTCACGCGCCGTGCCAGCGCCGTCGGGGTGGTGTGCGTGTCCTGGCAACAGGTCTGCCTCGGCGCCGCGGCCGCCGGCCACCCCATCGACGTGTGGGTCACCGATCAGGTCCTGCAGTTCTACGACGGCGACCACCTGCTGCGCACCGAGAAACGCACCAGCACCGGGGAGGTGAGAGTCAAGCGCTCCACAGCGCCCCAACGACGTTCTAGAGTCCAACCGAGTGTCACCAATCAACCGGAGTAGATCCGACACCCATCAACCGAAGGCGTTCAGCCCCACCACGTTCAGCCCCACCCCGTCGGCTGATGGCACCTGGTTCCGGTCGTTGCTGTTCGATCGAACGGACACCCGACCACCGGCTTGTCGGCCACGACGAACACAGTGATCCGGGTCATTCCTACGGTGAGCGGCATGAGCACCCTGTCCGAGGTCAAGGAGTGGCTGGCGGACCAGCTGCCCGCACTGTTGCAGAAGTACGACGTCCCCGGCGCTGCCGTGGCCGTCCTCAAGGACGGCGAGGTCGTCGATGACGCCGCCGGGATCCTGAACAAGGCCACCGGGGTCGAGGCGACCCCCGACTCGCTGTTCCAGATCGGCTCCATCACCAAGCTGTGGACGGCCACGCTGGTGATGCAGCTGGTCGACGAGGGCAAGGTCGACCTCGACGCGACCGTGCGCACGTACCTGCCGGAGTTCCGGATCGGCGACGAGTCCGCCGCCGAGGTCATCACCATCCGGATGCTGCTCAACCACACCAGCGGCTTCGAGGGCGACATCTTCACCGACACCGGTGTCGGTGACGACTGCGTCGAGAAGTACCTCGGGGTCCTCCACGAGGTGCCGCAGCTGTTCCCGCCCGGCGAGCTGTTCTCCTACAACAACGCGGGCTACTGCGTGCTCGGCCGCCTGGTCGAGGTGCTGCGCGAGAAGCCGTACGACGACTGCCTGCGCGAGCACCTGTTCGCGCCCCTCGGCCTCACCCACGCCGCCGCGAGCCCGTACGAGGCGATCATGTTCCGCGCCGCGATGGGCCACGTCGAGCTCGAGCCGGGCACCGGCTTCAGCCCCGCCCCGGTGTGGGCGCTGGCCCGCTCCAACGCTCCCGCGGGCGCGATGCTCGCCATGCGTCCGCGCGACCTCCTGGCGTTCGCGCAGATGCACCTGGCCGACGGCAAGGCCGCCGACGGCACCCAGGTCCTGGCACCCGGCACCGCCGCCCGGATGCACGCCAAGGAGGTCGAGCTGCCGTACCTCGGCGTCATGGGCGACTCGTGGGGGCTGGGCTTCGAGCGCTTCGACGCCGACGGCGGCGACATCATCGGCCACGACGGCAGCACCATCGGCCAGAACGCCTTCATGCGCATGGTCCCCGAGGCCGGCCTCGTGGTCACCCTGCTCACCAACGGCGGCGACACGCTGTCGCTGTACCACGACGTCGTCGGCCACGTGGTCGCCGAGCTCAGCGACACCGAGCTGCCACCGCTCCCCGTGGCACCGGCGGAGTCCGCGAAGGTCGACGCCACCCGGTACGTCGGCACCTACTCCTCGGAGGTGGCCGACATCATCGTCAGCCAGGAGGAGGACGGCCGCATCTGGCTCGAGCAGATCCCGAAGGGCCTGTTCGAGGAGCTGGGCGAGCAGCCCGAGCGCCGTGAGCTCGTGCACTTCCGCGGCGACAGCCTGATCAACCTGGAGCCCATGCACGGCATCCACATCCCGCACGCGTTCGTCGGCGACGACGGCGATGGCCACGCCCTGTACCTCCACATCGGTCGCGCCGTCCGGCGCGCCGGAGCCTGACCGAGAAACCCTGAGGAAGCCCATGAAGCTGAAGGCCGCACTGAGCGTCTGCGCGACCGCTGCCCTCCTCGCCGCCTGTGGTGGCGGGAGCGACGGCAACAAGTCCGGCGGGGGAGGTGACAGCGAGTACGTCGACGGCGGCACGTTCACCATGTCGGTCGCCGGCGACCCCGGCAAGCTCGACCCGCAGTCCTCGGCGAGCTCCCAGCTCTTCGCCGTCAACCAGATCGCCTACGACAACCTGGTCTCGGTCAATGGTGACACCGGCGAGATCGAGTCGCAGCTCGCAACCGACTGGAAGGTCGACGGCAAGACCGTCACGCTCACCCTCGCGAAGGGCATCACCTGCGCCGACGGCAGCGACTTCACCGCGACCACGGCCGCCGACAACCTCGACTACGTGGGCGACCCCAAGAACAAGAGCCCCTACCTCGGCACCTTCCTGCCGGCCGGTGCGACCGCGAAGGCGGACGACGCCGCCGGCACCGTGACCATCACGCTGGCGCAGCCGGCGCCGTTCGTGCTCAACGGCCTCGGGAGCCTGCCGATGGTCTGCGCCAAGGGCATGGGCGACCGCTCGTCGCTGGCCGACTCGACCGACGGCACCGGGCCCTACGAGCTCACCGAGGCCGTGCCCGGGGACCACTACTCGTACAAGATCCGGGACGGCTACACCTGGGGGCCCGACGGCGCCACCACGGCGGAGAACGGCATGCCCGACACGATCGTGGTCAAGGTCATCCAGAACGAGGGCACGGCCGCGAACCTGCTGCTCTCCGGCGACATCAACGCGGCCCTGATCCAGGGCCCGGACGCGAAGCGGCTGGACGCCGCCAACCTGTTCAGCGTCAGCACCACGGCGATGGTCGGCGAGCAGTGGTACAACCACAACGACGGGCACGAGACCAGCAGCGCGGACGTCCGGATGGCGCTCACCCAGGCGATCGACTTCCAGGAGCTCGCCTCGGTGGCGACCAGCGGCCAGGGCACCCTGGCCACGACGTTCGCGTCGCTGGACCCCTCCGCCTGCCCGGGTGACTCGGTCTCCGGGTCGCTGCCGGACCAGGACGTGGACGCGGCGAAGTCCGTGCTCGCGGGCAAGAAGCTCACGTTCCTCTACTCCAGCGCCGCCGGCAGCGCACTCTCCGCGGCAGCCGAGCTCGCCGTGCAGGAGTGGAAGGCCGCGGGTGCGGACGTCACCGCCAAGGGCGTGGACGAGACGGCCCTCCAGGGCGCGATCTTCGGCACCGGCGACTGGGACATCGCGTGGGTTCCGCTCAACGTCAACAGCCCCGACCAGCTGGTCCCGTTCCTCTCGGGCCCGGGCCTGGCCGACGGCGGCACGAACTTCTCCGGGATCGAGAACAAGGACTACACCGACGGCGTCGCCCAGGCGAGCGCGATGAACGGCACCGAGGGCTGCGACACGTGGCTCGGCGCCGAGTCGAAGCTGGTGTCCGCGGCCGACATCGTGCCGTTCGCCAACAACGAGGTGAAGACCTACGGCAACGGGGCCGAGTTCGAGTACCCCGGCACGTTCTCGCCCACCAGCGTCCGGATGGTGGCGAACTAGTCGATGTCCCTGGCGAGCTCGGTCGCCCCGACGTCCCCACGGGTGGGAGTGACCTCCCACCCGTGGGTCCGGTTCGGGGTACGACGTCTCGGACGCCTGCTGGTGTCCATGTGGGTGCTGGTCACGGCGTCGTTCCTCATGATCCACCTGATCCCGGGCGACCCGGTGCGCGCGGCCCTCGGGCCGACCGCACCGGCCGCCCTGGTCGCCGCGAAGCGCGAGGAGATGGGTCTGGACGACCCGATCCTGGTGCAGTACTGGCACTACCTGCAGGACCTGTTCACCGGGGACCTGGGCACCTCGATCGTGTCGCAGCTCCCGGTGTCCGAGATCGTCTCGCAGCGGCTGCCGGCCACCCTGCAGCTCGCGCTGCTGGCCTTCCTGGTCGCCGTGGCGGTCGCGGTGCCCGTCGGTGTCCTGATGGGTGTCCTGACCCGACGCGGCCACGGCCGGCGCACGGAGCTGGCGTTCACCACGAGCAGCGTGGTGCTCGGCATCGTCCCCGACTTCCTCATCGGCGTCGGGCTCGTCTACGTCTTCGGCGTCAGCCTCGGCTGGCTCCCGGTGGCGGGCAACGACACCCCGTCGGCGTACGTCCTGCCGGTGCTGTCGCTGGCAATCGGCCCGGCAGCGATCCTGTCGCGCATCATCCGCGTCGAGATGGTGACGGTGCTGGAGGCCGACTTCGTCCGCACCGCCCGCGCCAAGCGGCTGCCGGCGCGGACCGTGTACCTCAAGCACGCGCTGCCCAACGCGCTCACCGCCTCGCTCACCCTGGGCGGCCTGATCCTCGGCTCGATGGTGGCCGGCACCATCCTGGTCGAGAACGTCTTCGCCTGGCCCGGGCTGGGCAGCACGATCGTCTCCTCGATCCTCAACAAGGACTACCAGGTCGTGCAGGCCATCGTGATCGTGTACGGCGCCGCCGTGCTGATCGTGAACACCCTGGTCGACGTGGCGCTCGCGCTGCTCGACCCCCGCTCGATGATCCGGGAGGACTAAGCCGTGCGCCGCTGGAAGGGAGTGCTCCGCACGCCGCTCGGGCTCGCGGCGACCGCGCTCACGATCGGGGTCCTGGTCCTCGCGGTCGTGGCGCCGATCCTCTGGACCGACGAGGCGAACGCCGTCGACACCAGCGACATCCTGGCGGGGCCGTCGGCCGACCACTGGGCCGGCACCGACAACCTGGGCCGCGACATCTTCTACCGGACGCTGGTCGCCACCCGGCTCTCGGTCGAGCTCGCGCTCTCCGCGACGATCATCGCCGTCGTCGCCGGGCTGGTCCTCGGCACCGCCGCCTTCCTGCTCGGGCGCCGGTCGGGCCGGCTCGTCAGCGCCGGCATCAACATCGCGGTCGCGTTCCCGGGCATCCTGCTCGCGCTGTTCTTCGCGGTCATCTTCGGGGTCGGGGCGACGGGTGCGGTGTTCGCCATCGGCCTGGCGGGCGCGCCCGGGTTCGGCCGCCTCGTGCAGACCCTCGTCGCGGGGATCGGATCGCGTGACTTCGTCGCCGCGGCGCGGGTGGCCGGGGTCGGCCGCGTGCGCATCCTGTTCCGCCACGTGCTGCCGAACATCTCCGAGCCGCTCGTGGTCAACGCCACGATCAGCGCGGGCAGCGCCCTGCTGGCGTTCGCGGGCCTCTCGTTCCTGGGCTTGGGTGTCCAGCAGCCGCGCTACGACTGGGGCCGCCTCCTCATGGACGGCATCTCCTCGATCTACGTCAACCCGGCGGCCGCACTCGCGCCGGGCACCGCGGTGCTCGTCGCCGGCCTCGCGTTCAACCTGTTCGGCGAGTCGGTGGCGAAGGCGCTCGGTGTCGGCGTCGTCGGCGGCATCCCCGCCCTGCCGCGGGTGCCGGCCGCGCCCGAGGCCGAGGAGGTCGCCGCGGAGGTGCACCACCAGCACGACGACGTGGTGCTCGACGTCCGCGACCTGGAGGTCACCTTCCCCGGCCCGCGCGGCCCCATCCGCCCGGTCCGCGGCATCACCTTCGCCGTACGGCGCGGCGAGGCGGTCGGCATCGTCGGCGAGTCGGGGTCGGGCAAGTCGCTGACGGCGCTCGCGGTCTCGCGCCTGGTCGGGGACCCGGGCCGGGTGGACGCGAGCCGCCTCGAGCTCCTCGGCACGGACCTGCGCGCCTCGGACTCCAGGGCCCAGCGCCGGCTGCTCGGGACCTCGCTCTCGATGGTGTTCCAGGACCCGATGACGTCGTTCAACCCGACGCTGCGGATGGGCGGCCAGCTCGCCGAGGTCGCGCGCCACCACCAGGGCATGGACAAGAAGGCGGCTCTCGAGCGGGCGGTCGACCGGCTCCGCTCGGTGCGGATCACCGAGCCCCAGCACCGCGCCCACCAGTACCCGCACGAGTTCTCGGGCGGCATGCGCCAGCGCGCCATGATCGGCATGGGCCTGATGGGGTCGCCCGCGCTGATCGTCGCCGACGAGCCGACCACCGCGCTCGACGTCACCGTCCAGCAGCAGGTCCTCGACCTCCTCGCCGCCATCCGCGAGGCCGAGGACGTGGCGCTGGTCCTCATCAGCCATGACGTCACTGTCGTCGGCGAGGTCTGCGACCGGGTGCTGGTGATGTACGCCGGCAAGATCGTCGAGGACCTGCCCGCGGGCGACCTGGCGACCGAGGCCCGGCACCCCTACACCCGGGCGCTGGTCGCCGCCGTCCCCGACATGGACACCGACCTCGACGAGCCGCTGGCGGTCATCCCAGGCCGCCCGGTCGACCCGGCCGACGTACCCCTGGGCTGCGCGTACGCCGCCCGCTGCCCGCTCGCCACCGACCGGTGCCGTGCCGAGCAGCCGCCGCTCGAGACCGACGCGGCCGGCCGCCGGGTCGCGTGCTGGCACGCCGGTGAGCCGATCGACGTCGAGATCCGGGACCGCGAGGACGTGTACGAGGAGGTGGAGGCGTCATGAGCACCCTGGTCTTCGACGACGTGACCGTGCAGTACGGCCACACCACCGCGGTCGACGGCGTCAGCCTCACCGTGCCGGCCGGTCAGGTCGTCGGCCTGGTGGGGGAGTCGGGTTCGGGCAAGTCCACACTCGCCCGCGCCGCCGTCGGCCTGGCGCCGATGCAGGGCGGCCGGATCCTGCTCGACGGCGCCCCGGTCCCGACGCGCGGCCGCAACCGCCCGCTGCAGATGGTCTTCCAGGACCCGTACTCCTCGCTGGACCCGCGGATGAGCATCGGCGAGAGCGTCGCCGAGGCGATGCCGCGGGGTGCATCGCGGGCCGAGCGGAGGGCCGAGGTCGAGCGGCTGCTCGAGCTGGTCCACCTCGACCCGGCCCGCGCCGGCGTCCGTCCCTCCGAGATGTCCGGTGGGCAGCGCCAGCGGGTCGCTCTCGCCCGTGCCCTCGCCGGCCGCCCGGCCGTCGTGATCGCCGACGAGATCACCTCCGCGCTCGACGTCTCGATCCAGGGCGCCGTCCTCAACCTGGTCCGCGAGCTCCAGCGCGAGCTCGGCCTGTCGATGCTCTTCATCTCCCACAACCTCGCGGTGGTGCGCTACGTCGCGACGCACGTCGCCGTCATGCACCACGGTCGCATCGTCGAGGAGGGCCCCACCGCGCAGGTGCTGGCCACTCCCGACCACGACTACACGCGCGAGCTGCTCGCCGCCGTACCCGGAACCAAGCCCCAGACAGGAACCCCCCGATGACCCGACGCCTGACCATCGACGACCTCCCCGCCCTCGCGGTGCCGTCCCAGCCGGCGATCTCGCCCGACGGGTCGCGGGTCGTCTACGTGCTGCGCACCCTGGACCGGGAGCAGGACCGCAACATCGACCAGCTGTGGACCGTCCCGGCCGCCGGCGGTACGCCGCGGCGCCTGACCGGCGGCACCACCGACACCGCCCCGGCCTGGTCGCCCGACGGGTCCCGGCTCGCGTTCCTCCGTGACGGCCAGGTGCACGTCCTCCCCGTGGACGGCGGTGAGCCAGAGAAGGTCACCGACCTCGCGCTCGGCGCGGGCGCCCCGGTGTGGAGCCCGGACAGCGCGCGGATCGCGTTCACGGCCGCGGTCGACCCGACCGACGGGACCGGCCCGCTCGTGACGAGGGGCATCGACTACCAGGCCGACGGCGCCGGCGTGTTCGGCCAGGTCCGCAGCCAGCTGCACGTCGTCGCCCTCGCCGCCGCGCCCGATCCGCAGAGCGTCCGGCAGGTCACCGACGGCGACCACGCCGGCGAGCCGGCCTGGTCGCCGGACAACCGCACCGTCGCGTTCACCCGCAAGCACGGGGCCGACACCGACCTGACCTTCCAGACGGCGGTGCACCTCCTCGACGTCGACGACCCGAAGGCCACGCCGCGCGTGGTGGCGCTCGAGGACGGCATCGCCGGGACCGTCTCGTTCACCAACGACGGCGAGAGCCTGCTCGTCGTCGGGCACGCCGAGCTGGAGCTCGGGCACGCCCACCTGTACCGCGTCCCGCTCGACGGTGGCGCCCCCACCGACCTGAGCGGACACCTGGACCGCAACGTGATGCCCGGCGGCCCGGCGTACCCGGGCGCCCGCCCTGTGGAGACCGCCGACGGCCGGGTGCTGTTCGCGATCCGCGACCGCGGCTGCAGCCACCTCTGGGACGGCAACGGGCCGGTGCTCGCCGGCGCGGGCCGCGTCGTCTCCGGGCTCTCGGTCGCCGGCACCACCGCCGTCGTCGCCCTCGCGACCCCCACGTCGTACGGCGAGATCGTGGCGCTCGACCTCGCGACCGGTGCCGAGACGGTGCTGACCGACCACGCCATGGCCGACGTCGAGCTGTTCGTCCGTGAGGAGCGCACGTTCACGATCTCCGACGGCACCGAGGTGCAGGGCTGGCTGATCCGCGACCCGGCGATCGACGTGGAGCGCGACGGCCCGCTGCCGCTGCTGCTCGACATCCACGGCGGGCCGCACAACGCGTGGAACGCCGCGGCCGACGAGATGCACCTCTACCACCAGGAGCTGGCCGCGCGGGGCTGGGCGGTGCTGCTGCTGAACCCGCGGGGGAGCGACGGCTACGGCGAGGCGTTCTACCACGGCGTCAACGCGGGCTGGGGCGTGAAGGACGTCCACGACTTCCTCGAGCCGCTCGACGCGCTGGTCGCCGAGGGCCTCGCCGACGCCGACCGGCTCGCGCTCACCGGGTACAGCTACGGCGGCTTCATGACCTGCTGGCTCACCGCCTACGACGACCGGTTCAAGGCCGCGATCGCGGGCGGCGTCGTCACCGACCTCACCAGCGAGTACGGCTCGAGCGACGACGGCCCGCTGATGGCCCGCTACGAGCTGGGCGGCACGCCCTGGGACTCGTTCGAGCAGTACGCCGCGATGTCACCGCTCACCCACGTCGAGAAGGTCACCACCCCGACGCTGGTCCTGCACGGCCAGGGCGACCTGACCTGCCCGGTCGGCCAGGCCCAGCAGTGGCACACCTCGCTGCGCCAGCGCGGCGTCCCGACCGAGCTGGTGCTGTACCCGGGCGCCTCCCACGTCTTCATCCTGCTCGGCAAGCCGTCGGAGCGGATGGACTACAACCGCCGCGTGGTCGGCTGGCTCGACCAGTACGTCGAGCGCGACGGTCGCCCCCGCCTGGACACGGCGCACTGGCAGCGCCGTCTGGAGGTGCTGGCGCGGAAGCACCGCGTGCCCGGTGCCCAGCTCGGCATCCTCGACGGCGACGACCTGGTCGAGGCGGCGTACGGCGTCCTCAACAACCGGACCGGCCAGCCGGCGACGACCGACTCGGTCTTCCAGATCGGCTCGATCAGCAAGGTCTGGACGGCGACGGTCGTCATGCAGCTGGTCGACGAGGGCAGGATCGCGCTCGACACCCCGGTGGTCGAGGTGATCCCGGAGCTGCAGCTCTCGGACCCGGACGTCACCAAGCAGCTGACCATCTGGCACCTGCTGACCCACACCAGCGGCATCGACGGCGACGTGTTCACCGACACCGGCCGCGGCGACGACTGCCTGGAGAAGTACACCGAGCTGCTGGCCGACGTCGCGCAGAACCACCCGCTCGGTGCCACCTGGTCCTACTGCAACTCGGGCTGGTCGCTGCTGGGCCGGGTGATCGAGAAGCTGACGGACCAGACCTGGGACCAGGCCATGAAGGAGCGGCTGTTCACCCCGCTCGGCCTCGACCACACGGTGACGTTGCCCGAGGAGGCGATCCTCTTCGCCGCCGCCGTCGGCCACGTCGAGGCAGACGGCAAGCAGGTGCCGACTCCCGTCTGGGACCTGCCGCGCTCGGTCGGACCCGCCGGACTGATCAAGTCCACGGTCCGCGACGTGCTCGGCTTCGCGAAGCTGCACCTGTCCGGCGGGCTCGCCCCCGACGGCACCCGGGTGCTGTCGGCGGAGTCCACCGAGGCGATGACCCGCCACGAGGCCGACCTCCCGGACAAGTTCATCCTCGGCGACTCCTGGGGCCTGGGCTGGATCCGGTTCGGCTGGGACGGCGAGCGGCTGATCGGTCACGACGGCAACACGCTCGGCCAGGCCGGCTTCCTCCGGCTGCTGCCGGCCTCGGCCGACCACGCGGACATCGCGGTCGCGCTGCTCGCCAACGGCGGCAACACGCGGGACCTGTACCAGGACCTGTACCGCGAGATCTTCCGTGAGGTCGCCGGGGTCGAGATGTCCGAGCCGTTCGCCCCGCCGGTCGAGCCGGTCGAGGTCGACATCACGCCGTACGTCGGCACCTACGCCCGGTCGTCGGTCCGCATGGAGGTCCTGGCCGAGGGCCCGACCCTGCGCACGACCGTGCTCGGCCCGCTGGCCGAGATGGTGCCGGACCCGGTCGACGAGTACCCGCTCGTGCCGGTCGGCCCGGCGCTGTTCGCGGTCCGGCCGCCGGAGGCCGACACCTGGGCGCCGGTGACCTTCTACGAGCTGCCGACCGGAGAGCGCTACGTGCACTTCGGCGTGCGCGCGACACCGCGGGTCGACTGATGCTCACCGACCTCCTCGCCGACATCCGCGAGCTCGTCGAGTGCGAGTCACCGTCCGCCGACCTGGCCGCCGTCGCCCGGTCCGCGGACGTGGTCGCCCGGCTCGGTGAGCGGCACCTCGGCGTACCGCCGGAACGGATCGTCCTCGACGGCCGCACGCACCTGCGCTGGCGGCTGGGCGCGGGGCCGTCGCGGGTGCTGCTCGTCGGCCACCACGACACGGTGTGGCCGCTCGGTTCGCTCGAGACCCACCCGTGCACCGTCGAGGACGGCGTCCTGCGCGGACCGGGCTGCTTCGACATGAAGGCCGGCGTCGCGATGATGTTCCACGCCGTGGCCGCCCTCGAGGACGTGGACGGAGTCACGCTGCTGGTCACCGGCGACGAGGAGCTCGGGTCGCCCAGCTCGCGCGGGCTGATCGAGGACGAGGCGCGTCTCGCCGAGGCGGCGCTGGTCCTCGAGGCCTCCGCCGACGGCGGTGCGCTCAAGTCCGAGCGCAAGGGCGTGTCCCTGTACGACGTCAGGGTGGTCGGCCGCGCCGCGCACGCCGGCCTGGAGCCCGAGCTCGGCGTCAACGCGACCGTCGAGCTGGCGCACCAGGCCCTGCTCGTCGCCGGGCTGGGCAACGAAGCGCTCGGCACCACCGTCACCCCCACCGCTGCCCGCGCCGGCACCACCACGAACACCGTCCCCGCCGAGGGATCCTTCTCGGTCGACGTGCGGGTCCGGTCGCTGGCGGAGCAGCAGCGCGTCGACGACGCGATGCGATCGCTCCGCCCGGTGCTACCCGGCGCGCGGATCGAGCTGACCGGCGGCCCGAACCGGCCGCCACTCGAGGCGGCCGCCTCCGTCGGCCTGCTCGAGCGGGCCCGCGCCCTCGCCGTACGCCTGGGCCGGGCGGAGCCCCTCGCCGCGGCGGTCGGCGGCGCGTCCGACGGCAACTTCACCGCCGGGGTGGGCACCCCCACGCTCGACGGCCTCGGTGCCGTCGGGGGAGGCGCCCACGCCGACGACGAGCACGTGCTCGTCGAGGAGCTGGCCGGCCGCACCGCTCTCCTGGGCGCGCTCGTGGCCGACCTGCTGGCGCAGCCGACGAATCGGCTCCTCACGACTGGTGCGGGACGACCATGACGAGCTCGGAGAATCTCAGCAGCATGGGAAGCGTGACGAACCTGACCTCCGTCGGCCCGGGCGTCGGCTCGACCGTCGACGCGGACCTGGACCGTGCCGTCCAGGCCGCCGACGCGGCCGCGCTCGCCGCCGGCGTCTCGGTGCGCGAGGTCGGTGACCTCGACGAGCTGGCCGCCGTCGTCGAGCTCTACGCCGGCATCTGGGGTCGGGACGGCAACCCGCCGATGACGCTCGAGCTGCTGCGCGCGTTCGGCAAGGCGGGCAACTACGTCGGCGGCGCGTTCGACGGCGACCGGCTGGTCGGGGCGTGCGTCGGGTTCTTCCACGCTCCGGGCGAGGACGCCCTGCACAGCCACATCGCCGGCGTCGCGGGTGACATGGCCGGCCGGCACGTGGGCTTCGCGCTCAAGCTGCACCAGCGTGCGTGGGCGATGCTGCGCGGGGTCGCGGAGATCGCGTGGACCTTCGATCCGCTGGTGAGCCGCAACGCCTACTTCAACCTGGTCAAGCTCGCGGCGCTGCCGGACGAGTACCTGCCGAACTTCTACGGCGCGATGGTCGACAGCATCAACGGCGACGACGACTCGGACCGGCTGCTGGTCCGCTGGCGACTGCGGGACCCCGCCGTCGTCGCGGCCTGCTCGGGCCACACCGTCTCGGTCCTGGCCGCCGACGAGGTCGCCCGGGGTGCCGTCGTGGCACTCGGCATCGGCGCCGACGGCGCTCCTGAGCCGGGACGGCTGGACGGGACGACCAGCCTGGTCGGCGTACCCCCCGACATCAGTGCCCTGCGCCTGGCCGACCCGGCCCTCGCCCAGCGGTGGCGGGTGGCCGTGCGCGAGGCGCTCGCGGCACTGGTCGCCGAGGGTGCCGCCATCTCCGGCTTCGACAAGGCCGGCTGGTACATCGTGAGGAGAGACCACTCGTGAAGCTCACCGGAGTCGAGCTGCGGTGGATCAGCATGCCGCTGGTCGCGCCGTTCCGGACCTCGTTCGGCACCCAGACCAGCCGGGACGTGCTGCTGCTGCGGGTCGTGACCGACGAGGCGGAGGGCTGGGGCGAGTGCGTCGCGATGACGGACCCGCTGTACTCCTCGGAGTACGTCGAGGCGGCCGCGGACGTGCTGCGCCGGTTCCTGGTGCCGGCGCTCGCGGCGGCCGGGCCGCTCGAGGCGCACGCGGTGGCGCACGTGCTCGAGCCTTTCAGGGGCCACCGGATGGCCAAGGCGGCCCTGGAGATGGGTGTCCTCGACGCCGAGCTCCGCGCGCAGGGTCGGTCGTTCGGCCAGCAGCTCGGCGCCGTCCACGACCGGGTGCCGTGCGGGGTGTCGGTCGGGATCATGGACAGCGTCCCCGCGCTGCTGGACGCGGTCGGTGGCTACCTCGACGAGGGCTACGTCCGCATCAAGCTGAAGATCGAGCCGGGCTGGGACGTCGAGCCGGTGCGCGCCGTCCGGGAGCGGTACGGCGACGACGTGCTGCTCCAGGTCGACGCGAACACGGCGTACACGCTCGCCGACGCGCGCCACCTCGCCAGGCTCGACCCGTTCGGCCTCCTGCTGATCGAGCAGCCGCTCGACGAGGAGGACGTGCTCGGCCACGCCGACCTGGCGAAGCAGATCCGGACGCCGGTCTGCCTCGACGAGTCGATCGTGTCCGCCCGGTCGGCCGCGGCCGCGATCCGGCTGGGTGCGGCGGCGATCGTCAACATCAAGCCCGGACGGGTCGGCGGGTACCTCGAGGCCCGGAAGATCCACGACGTCTGCGTCGCCCACGGCGTCCCCGTCTGGTGCGGCGGCATGCTCGAGACGGGTCTCGGGCGCGCGGCCAACGTCGCCCTGGCGGCGCTGCCCGGCTTCACGCTGCCCGGCGACACGTCGGGCTCGGGCCGCTACTACCACCGCGACATCACCGAGCCGTTCGTGCTCGACCGGGGTCACCTGGCGGTCCCGACCGGTCCCGGCCTGGGCGTCGTACCACGGGAGGATGAGCTGGCCTCGGTCACCACCGCCACCGAGTGGCTCGCTGTCTGATCGCACCAGCACGGGCCCGGATCTGGTCCGGGCGGACGAAGTAGGGTGGGGAAGCGCCGCCTACCGTTCGAGAGTGCTCCCCGCCATGACCTCCAACCCGCGTCCCCGCGCCAGCCTCGGCCGGGTGCTCGACGACCTCGGCGCGACCCTGCTCGACCTGGTGCACGGCGACGCGGAGCGCGCCGACCAGATCGGCGGCGTGGTCATCCACGACCCCGTCGACGCGCCGGTCCTCCCGCCGAACGCCCTGGTGCTCGGCATCGGCGTTGACGAGCCCGGCGCCGTCGTGGCGCTGCTGCGGCAGCTCGGTACGGCGCGGGCCGCCGGCCTGGTGCTGCGTGCGCCCGTGCCGGCCACGCCCGACGTGCGCGCCGCCGCGGACTCGGCGGGGGTGGCCCTGCTCGGCCTGAGCCGCGGCGCGCCCTGGGCGCACCTCGCCGCGATGCTCCGCTCGCTGCTCGCCGAGGGCGACGTCGGCGTGGCGGAGCAGGAGTCGCTCGGCGGGCTGCCGTCCGGTGACCTCTTCGCCGTCGCGAACGCCATCGCCTCGCTGCTCGACGCCCCGATCACCATCGAGGACCGCAACTCGCGCGTCCTGGCCTTCTCCGGACGCCAGGACGAGGCGGACCCGTCGCGGGTCGAGACGATCCTGGGTCGGCAGGTGCCGGAGCGGTACGCCCGGATCCTCAGCGATCGCGGGGTCTTCCGCGAGCTGCACCGCACGGACTCGCCGGTGTTCATCAACCCGGTCGCCGAGGGGGACGACGCCTTCGCGATGCCGCGCGTGGCGATCGCCGTCCGGGCGGGCGACGAGGTGCTCGGCTCGATCTGGGCCGCCGTGGCGGCGCCGCTCAGCGAGGAGCGCGCCGAGGCGTTCCAGGACGCCGCGAAGCTGGTCGCCCTCCACCTGCTGCGCGTGCGCGCGGGCGCCGACGTGCAGCGCCGGCTGCGCGCCGACCTGCTCAGCTCCGCGCTCGAGGGCGGAGCGGGTGCGCGCGAGGCGCTGGACCGGTTGGGCCTCTCCGGCCAGCCGCTGATGGTCCTCGGCGTCGCGATGTCCGGGATCGAGGAGGACACCGCGAGCATCGCGCACGAACGCCAGCGCCTGAGCGACGCGTTCGCCCTGCACCTCTCCGCCGTGCACCCGCGGTCGGCCGCCGCGCTCGTCGGCGGCGTCACCTACGGACTGGTGCCGCTCACCGGCCCGGTCGCGGATGGGGAGGAGCGCGCCGTCCGCATCGCCGACGACTTCCTGGACCGGGTGGGGGAGCGGATGCGGCCCGTCGTCGCGATCGGGCCGGTCGCCCGCGACCTCGCCGGGCTCGCGCACACCCGGACCAGCACCGACCGCACGCTCCGGGTGCTCCGCGACGGCCGCGGCGAGCGCCGGGTGGCGCGGCTCGGCGACATCCAGGTCGAGGCACTGATGCTGGAGCTGCGGGACATGGTCGCCGCCCGCGGCGACCGGCCGACGGGTGCGCTGGCCCGGTTGCTGGACTACGACCGGCAGCACCACAGCAACCTGGTCGAGACGCTCGCGGCCTGGCTGGACGCGTTCGGCGACGTCTCGTCGGCCGCGGAGTCGCTGTACGTCCACCCCAACACGTTCCGCTACCGCCTGCGCCGCCTGGCCGAGGTCGGCGAGATCGACCTCGCCGACCCCGACCAGCGCTTCGTGGCGATGCTCCAGCTCCGCGTGCTCGCGCCGCGCTGACGGTTTGTCCGCCGGTCTCCCGGGGGACCGCGGGGACATGGAGGCCACTCTCGAGTTCATCGGCACGGCGACCACCCTGCTCCGGCTCGGCGCGACCACCCTGCTGACCGATCCGAACTTCCTGCACCGCGGCCAGCGCGCCTATCTCGGCAAGGGCCTGTTCTCTAAGCGGCTCACCGAGCCGTCGCTGCAGCCCGAACAGCTGCCGGCCGTCGACGGCGTGCTGCTCTCGCACCTCCACGGCGACCACTTCGACCGCATCGCCCGCGAGCGGCTCGACAAGGACCTGCCCGTCCTCACCACCTCGGCCGCGAGCCGCAAGCTCGGCTCGTGGGGCTTCGGCGCCGCGCACGGCATGAGCACGTGGGAGACCGCGGAGCTCGCCGGTGTCCGGGTCACCGCCGTACCCGGTCGCCATGCCCGCGGCCCGTTCCAGGCCGTCCTGCCGCCGGTGCTGGGCACGGTGGTCGAGGTGGACGGCTTCCGGACCTACGTCACCGGCGACACGCTCTACTACCCCTGGTTGCGCGAGGTCGGGGAGCGGTGCGGTCCGATCGACGCCATGGTGATCCACCTCGGTGGCACCCGCGCCCTCGGGCTGCTGGTCACCATGGACGGCGAGCAGGGCGCGGACCTCGTCGAGACGATTCGCCCGACCCTGACCATCCCCGTCCACCACGACGACTACACGGTGTTCCGCTCGCCCCTCGGGGACTTCCTCGCCGCGTGCCGGGACCGCGACCTCCCGACCCGCGTGCAGCCCGTGGCCCGGGGACAGGTCGTGCCGCTGCGGAGCGACCGCCCCTGACGGTCGGGCTCAGCGTCCCTCGGCGGCCGCCGCGTAGCGCTCCAGCGTCGTGGTCCAGGCGTCGGGCGCCTCGAAGATCTTCTTCATCGTCTCCGCGTCGTCGCCGAACGCCGCGAGGTCGCGGTGCTCGAGCTCGACGCGGGTGCGGTCCGGTCCCTCCGCCTCGAACCGCACCTCGACGGTCGTGACCAGGTCCTCGTGGTAGGCCCAGTCCGCGCCGAGCTGCCACGTCACGACCAGCCGGTGCGGACGGTCGTGCACCACGACGTACCCGGTGGAGGTCTCCGTGCCGTCCTCGTGCCGGGTGAACCAGCGCCCGCCGCTGTGCGGCTCGATCACGATCTCGGCGATCGGCGTGCTGCCGATGTGGTGCTCGGGGGGCCACCAGGAGGTCATGTCGGCGGTGAAGAGGTCGAAGGCCCGCTCCTGCGGGACCGCGACCGTGACGCCCCGGGTGATCGGGGCCGGCTGCTCAGTCATGGGTGTCTCCTCGAGTTCGTCGTTCGAACGCGCCGAGCGAGCGCTTCCAGTAGTCGTCGAGGTGTCGCCGGAGCACGGCGAGGCCGTCCGGATCGACCCGGTACAACCGTCGCGTTCCCTGCTGCTCGTCGACGACCAGGCCGACTTCCTTGAGCACCTTGAGGTGCTGGGAGACGGCCGGCCGGCTCACCGGGAGCTCCGCGGCCAGCTCGCCCACGGCCCGCGGGCCGTCGGAGAGCTGGTCGAGGATCGCCTGGCGGGTCGGGTCACCGAGGGCGGTCAGCATCGCTTGTGCGTTCGTCATGGCTAACCGTCAGTAGACACTAACGGTAAGTGGGCGTCAACTGTTACCGGTGACCGGCGATGGCGTGCGGGACGTAGCCGGCACCCAGCTCCTCCAGCTCGGAGCTCGAGAGCTCCAGGTCGACGGCGGCCACGGCGTCCGACAGGTGGTGCGGCTTGGTGACGCCGACGATCGGCGACGTGACGACCGGCTGGTGCAGGAGCCAGGCCAGCGCGACCTGGGCACGCGGTACACCGCGCCGCTCGGCCACCTGCGCCACAGCCTCGACGATGCCGCGGTCCTCGTCGCGGTAGAGCGAGGACCCGAACTGGTCGCTCTCCGACCGCGCGGTCTCCTCGTCCCAGTCGCGGGTCAACCGGCCCCGTGCGAGCGGGCTCCACGGGATCACCCCGACGCCTTGGTCAGCGCACAGCGGCAGCATCTCGCGCTCCTCCTCGCGGTAGAGGAGGTTGTAGTGGTCCTGCATGGAGACGAACGGCGTCCAGCCGTTCGACTCCGCGACGTGCTGGGCCTTCGCGAACTGCCACGCGTACATCGAGGACGCCCCGAGGTACCGCGCCTTCCCGGCCCGTACGACGTCGTGGAGGGCCTCCATCGTCTCCTCGATCGGCACCGTCGGGTCCCAGCGGTGGATCTGGTACAGGTCGACGTACTCGGTCCCGAGCCGGTGCAGCGACTCGTCGATCTCGTGCAGGATCGCCTTGCGCGACAGGCCGGCGCCGTACGGTCCCGGGCGCATCCGGCCGTGCACCTTGGTGGCGATGACGACGTCCTCGCGGTGGGCGAAGTCCCGGAGCGCGCGTCCCGTGTACTCCTCGCTGCTGCCTGCCGAGTAGACGTTCGCGGTGTCGAACACGGTGATCCCCGACTCCAGGGCGTCCTTGATGATCGTGCGGGCCGAGTCCTCGTCGAGGACCCAGGGGTGGCCCCCGCGGGCCGGGTCGCCCCAGCTCATGCAGCCGAGGGTGACGACGGAGACGTCGAGGCCGGTCCGGCCGAGCTTCGCGTAGCGCATGGGGCCAGCCTTGCACCGCGACGGTGACCGCGCTGGGTGGCCGCCGCCGCGTAGCGTCGGAGGCATGGACCGACGCACGCGGCAGCGCGGCTACTTCTGGCTGATGGGCACGTGCCTGGTCCTGATCCTGCTCGCCTGGAACGTCGTGCGGCTCTGGTCCACGACAGCGGCGGTCCTGATGAGCGTGGTGGCGGCGCTCATCCCGCCGGTCGCGGCGTTCGTCGGCAACCAGGGGGCGTTGGACGAGTCGTCCCCGCCCACGCCGGACGAGGACCAGTGATCAGTTCGAGGGCTCGGGCACGTTCACGTGGCAGTCGACCTTCGGGTTCACGCCGAGGTAGTTCAGCGGTCCGGCGACGATCGTGAGGGCGGTGTCGCCCGTGGTCTTGCAGTTCACGTCCCGGTCGTCGCCGAAGTAGCCGCGCTGCCACGCGGCGGCGACGCCGATGAGCAGCCAGATGACAACGACGAGACCGATGATGCTCTTCATGCCGGGAGTCGTACCCCGTCAGGAGCGTGTGTACGCCGCCTGGTAGGCGAGCAGCGCCGCCCGGCCCTCCTCGAGCGCCGTCTCCAGGCGGGGCAGCAGCGTGGCCGCGCCGTCCGTCGACCCGGTGTCGGCAGCCAGCTCGATCTCCTGCGCAGTGCGACCCGCGGCGGTCACGCCGAGGTTCAGCGCTCCTCCCGCGAGCTTGTGCGCGACCTGCTTGAGGGTCGGCGCGTCGCCTGCCGCGACGGCGTCGCGGATGCTCGCGAGCGTGCCCGGCGTGTTCCTCACGAAGTTGCCGATCGCCCGGTCCAGGTACGTCGTGTTCCCCGGGTCCAGGTCCCGCAGCTCGTCGAGCCGCCAGTGCTCCAGCCCGGCGGTGGCGTCGTCCCGATGCTCCGTCACGCGCGGCACGGTACTCCGCTCGACCGGTTCGCCGTCACCGATCCAGAGATCGAGGACGGCGCCGAGTGCCGCCGGGTCCACGGGCTTGGTCAGGAAGTCGTCCATGCCGGCGGCCAGGCACCGGTCCCGTTCGCCCTCCACCGCGGCCGCCGTCATCGCGATCACCGGGATGCGGGAGCCGCGCTCACGGATCGCGCGGGTCGCGGCGTACCCGTCCATCCGCGGCATCTGCACGTCCATCAGCACCAGGTCGAAGTCGCCGTCCGCCAGCGTCTCGAGCGCCACCGCGCCGTCGTCCGCGGTCTCCGTCGCGTAGCCGAGCGCCTCCAGCAGCCCGACGGCCACCAGCTGGTTGACCGGGTTGTCCTCGACCACCAGCACCCGGCGGGACCGGCCGTCGCGACCGGCGGCCGGCGGCTCCGGCAGCGGGCGCGGCTCGACGCCGGCGAGTTGGCGCAGCAGCGCGCGCCGCAGCTCCGCGGCGAGGACCGGCTTCGTCAGGCATGCGACGATCCCGGCCGCGTCGAGCTCGGTGTGCTCGGGCGTCGTGGCCGAGGTGAGCATCAGCCTGACCAGGCCGCGGTACGCCGGTGTCCCGCCGAGCGCGCGCGCCAGGTCGAGCCCGTCGCGACCCGGCATCGACATGTCGAGGAGCACGCCCTCGAACGGGTCGCCGGCCGCCAGTGCTTCCGCGATCCGCACCTCCGCCTCGTCGGCGCCCGACGCGGACGCGGAGCGCACCCGCCACCAGTCGAGCTGCTCCTCGAGGATCAGCCGGTTGTGGTCGTTGTCGTCGACGACGAGGACGTGACGCCCGGCCAGCCAGCTGCGCGCGTACTCGTCGTCGGGGTCGACGGCCGGCCCGACGGGCGCGTCGAACCGCGCGGTGAACGAGAAGACGCTCCCGCCGCCCGGGTTCGGCTCCAGGCCGATCTCGCCGCCGAGGGCCGCGACGATCTCCTTGGAGATGGCGAGGCCGAGCCCGGTGCCGCCGTACCGGCGGGTGGTCGACGCGTCGGCCTGGGTGAACGCCTCGAACAGCGTGTCGACGTCGACCTCGGGCACGCCGACCCCGGTGTCGGCGACCGTGACCCGCAGACAGGTGCGGCCGTCGTCGCCGGTCTCGGACGTCGCCCGGACCACCACCTGGCCCTCGGCGGTGAACTTCACGGCGTTCGAGCCCAGGTTGATGAGGACCTGCGCGAGCCGGGTCGGGTCGCCGGCCAGCACCTCGGGCACCTCGGGGTGGCAGGACACCATCAGCTCGAGCCCCTTGGCGCGGGCGCTCTCCGCGAGCAGGCTCGCGACCTGGTCGAAGACCGGACGCACCTCGAAGTCCAGCCGCTCCAGCTCCAGCTTGCCGGCCTCGATCTTGGAGAAGTCGAGCACGTCGTTGATCACGCTCAGCAGCGCCCGGCTCGCGACCTGGACGCCGGAGGCGAGGCGCAGTTGATCCGCGTCGAGGCTGGTGCGGAGCAGCAGGTCGTTGAGGCCGATCACGCCGTTGAGCGGTGTGCGGATCTCGTGGCTCATCGTCGCGAGGAACTCCGACTTCTGCTTCGACGCCGCCAGCGCTCCGTCCCTGGCGTCCGCCAGCTCGCGTTGCGACCGCTCGCGCTCGGCGACCCGGCCGAGCTGCACCGCGACCTGCTCGACCATCGACTCGATCATCTCGAAGCGGTACAGCGGTGGCGCCGAGGTCATCGTGAGGACGGCGACCACCTCCTCGGCGTACGACACGGGGAAGGCGATCGTCAGCCGCCTCTCGTCCCACACCGACCGCCGCTCGCGGAACGCCCGGCCCGCGAGCGCCAGCTCCATCGCCGACTCCTCCGGCGTCCGCAGGTCGTCGAGCCGGTCCTCCTCGGTGATGTGGAGTGGCTCGACGGCCGTGTGGTCGGCGTTCGGCAGGAACGCCCGGCCGCGCTCCCAGTCGTCGTGCAGCAGCACCATGTACCGCGCCTGCGCGAGCACCTCCCGGAGGGTCGCCGCCTCGTTCGCGGCGCTGGCGACCGCCTGCAGGAGGGTGTTCTGCCGGACCTGGTCCTCGAGCGCGAGCTCGGCCTGCTTGGTCTCGGTGATGTCCTGGTGGGTGCCGTACATCTGCGTCACCCGGCCGGAGTCGTCGGTGGTCGCGACGCCGCGGCCCCGGGTCCAGACCCAGGTGTCGTCGGTGCGCTGCACCCGGGCGACGAAGACGAAGCTGCCGCCGTCCTCGAGGGCGCCTTGTACGGCGGCGTCCACCGGCGGGCGGTCCGCCTCGTGGACGATCTCGAGGAAGTCGGCGTAGGAGGCCGGGAACGAGTCGGGGTCGAGGCCGTACAGAGCGATCAGCTCGTCGGAGCCCCAGATCTCGTTCTTCCCGACGTCCCACTCCCAGCTGCCGATCCGGGCGATCCGCTGGGCCTCGGCGAGCCGGCGCCGGCTGACCGTCAGGTCGTCGAGGGCCTGGTGCCGCTCGCTGTAGTCGGTCATCCGGTGCAGCACGCCGACGACCTCGCCGTCCGGTCCGCGGAGGAAGCTCTCGCTCAGGATCACCCAGACCGAGCTGCCGTCGCGGCGGACGAACATGCTCTCGACCTCGGCGTCGTTGACCTTGCCGCCGCGCAGGACCTCGAGGTGCTCCGCGAACTGGGCCCTGCCGGGCTCGTCCAGGGTGTCGAAGACGGTCAGGCTGGCCATCTCCTCCCCGTCGGCGCCGAAGAGCTCGTGCAGCGCGGGGTTCGCGTAGAGCAGTCGCCCGTCCAGGTCGAACACCCAGATCGCGTCGGGCGACGTCTCGACGATGTCCCTGTACAGCGTCGCCAGCTCCATCACACCTCCCTCGCGTCCACGATAGGGCTCGGGGATCAGGCTTCGCCCGCGATCAGGAAGTCGCCGTCCTTCCCCTCGAGGGTGAGCGTCACGTCGTCCTGGGTCTTGGAGCCGTCCTGGTGCAGGTACTCCACGCGGTAGCTGATCCGCCTCGTCGACGGGTCGGCGTCGGCCGACAGCAGGTCGGCGGACTGGAAGTCCTTCCAGAACTTCTGGTACTGCCCGAAGCCGCCGCTCTGGGCCTGGAAGTCCGGGGTCAGCATCGCCCACGCCGACTTCGGGTCCGTGGTCACCGTCGCGAGGTAGGTCTCGACGAAGTTCTCCATCCCGTCGGCGGTGACCGCGGTCGAGGGCGAGGACGTCGAGGGCGAGGACGGCGAGGTCGAGGGCGAGGTGGACGTCCTCGGAGAGCCGGAGCCGCCCTTCCCGCCCGTCTGGCTGTCGTCGCCGCTGTGCGACCCGGCGATCCAGGCGATCACCGCCAGCAGCGCGATCGCGGCGGCGGCGGCCGCGATCGCGATCGGACCGCCGCGCGATCGGCGTACCGGCTCACGGGGCGGCTCGGGCGCGATCACCGGCGGCGGCGGAGCGACGACCGCCGGGGTCGGCACGGCCGGCGGGGGCGGCATGGCCATGGTGCGGGTCTCCTCGCCGCCCTCGGCTCCCGTGAGGTGGTCGCGCACCCGGGCCATCGACCAGCGCGCGGCCGGATCGGTTGTCATGGTCGCCTCGAGCAGCTGCCCCAGCCACCCGGCGTGGGAGAGCCGCGGCGGCTCCTCGTGGACGATCCGGTACATCGCGCCGAGGACGTTGTCGCCGACGTCGTACGGCGGCCGGCCCGCCAGCGTGTAGTAGAGGGTGGCGCCGAGCGACCAGACGTCGCTGGCCGGCGTCGCCTGCTGGCCGGAGGCCACCTCGGGGGACAGGTACGCCGGCGAGCCGGTCACCAACCCGGTCTGGGTCAGCGACGCGTCCGCCTCGGCGCGGGCGATGCCGAAGTCGGACAGCTTCACCTGGCCGTCCGGCGAGACCAGGATGTTCGACGGCTTCACGTCGCGGTGCACGATCCCGGCCGCGTGGGCGGCCGCCAGCGCGTCCGCCACCTGGCGCAGGAGTGGCGCCGCCTCGTCCGGCAGCAGCGCGCCGTCACGCTGCACCAGGGCCGCGAGGGTCGTGCCCTCGACGTACTCCATGACCAGCCACTGGTCGTCCCCGTCGTTGACCAGGTCGTAGACGGCGACGACGTGCGGGTGGTTGAGGCGGGCGGCCAGCCGCGCCTCACGCTCGGCGCGCTCGAGGTCCGGTGTGCTGCCCCCGGGGGCCATCCCGATCCGCTTGAGCGCGACGTCACGGCCGAGGACGTCGTCACGGCCGAGCCACACCGCGCCCATCCCACCGCGCCCGACCTCACGGTCGAGCGTGTACCTGCCTGCGATCACTCCACGTCCCTTCCCACAATCCGACGAGCCTAGTCAGCGGGCCCCATGGCAGGCTTGACCCGCACATCCGCACCGGAAAGGTTCACCGTGACCGTCGACCCGACCCTCCTCGACGACCTCGAGTGGCGCGGCCTCATCGCGCACTCGACGGACCTCGACGCCCTGCGCGAGGCCCTGGCCGGCGGGAGCGTGCGGTTCTACGTGGGCTTCGACCCGACCGCGCCGAGCCTGCACATGGGCCACCTCGTCCAGGTGCTCACGGCCCGGCGCCTGCAGCTGGCCGGCCACACGCCGTACGCGCTGGTCGGCGGAGCCACCGGCATGATCGGCGACCCGCGCGACTCCGGCGAGCGCACGCTCAACTCCCTGGACACCGTCAAGGAGTGGGTGGAGCGGGTACGCGGCCAGATCGAGCCGTTCCTGTCCTTCGAGGGCGAGAACGCCGCGACCATGGTCAACAACTACGACTGGACCGCGAGCCTGTCGACCATCGACTTCCTGCGCGACATCGGCAAGCACTTCCCGGTGAACCGGATGCTGGCGCGCGACGTCGTGAGCCGCCGGCTCGAGACCGGGATCAGCTACACGGAGTTCAGCTACGTGCTGCTCCAGTCGCTGGACTTCCTCAACCTGTTCCGCGACCACGGCGTCGCGCTGCAGTTCGGCGGGTCGGACCAGTGGGGCAACCTCACGGCCGGCGTCGAGCTGATCCGGCGAGCGGACGGCGGCAAGGCGCACGCGTTCGCGACGCCGCTGCTGACCAGGGCTGACGGCACCAAGTACGGCAAGACCGAGGGCGGCGCGCTCTGGCTCGACCCCGACATGATGTCGCCGTACGCCTTCTACCAGTTCTGGCTCAACACCGAGGACGAGAAGGTGGGCGAGCTGCTCCGCGTCTTCACGTTCCTCTCCCGCGCCGAGATCGAGGAGCTCGAGGCTCAGCACGCGGAGAAACCGTTCCTGCGCGCCGGCCAGCGGGCGCTGGCCGAGCACGTCACCACGCTGGTCCACGGTGCCGCCGAGACCGAGCGGATCAAGGCCGCCTCCGCCGCCCTGTTCGGCGGCGGCGACCTCCGCGCGGTCGGCTGGCCGACGCTGCACGCGGCGCTCGGCACCGCCAGGGAGCTGGTGACGGTCCCTGCGGACGCGGTGCCCACGATCGTCGACCTCCTGGTCGCCACGGGGCTCGTGCAGAGCAAGGGCGAGGCGCGGCGGGCGGTCGCCGAGGGCGGCGCCTACCTCAACAACGACAGGGTGGAGGATCCCGACTACGTCCCGTCGGACGCGGACCTGATCGAGGACCGGCTGCTGGTGCTCCGCCGGGGCAAGAAGAGCTTCGCCGGCGTCGAGGTCCGGTGACGGCGGAGGCGCGCTGGCTCGCCGGTCTGGAGGAGCGCGCCCGCGAACGTCTCGCGCCCGCCGTGCTCGAGTACCTGCTCCAAGGAGCGCGCGACTCCGTCACGACCGGCGAGGCGGTCGACGCCTGGCGCTCGGTGCGGTTCCGTCCCCGGGTGCTCCACGACGTCACCCACGTCGACCCCGGCGTCACGCTCCTCGGGCGACGTTCCGAGCTGCCGTTCGGCGTCGCCCCGACCACGCTCCAGCGGGCCGTTCATCCGGAGGGCGAGCTGGCGATGGCCACGGCGACCGCCGAGGCCGGGGGAGTGATGGTCGTTTCGAGCAACGCCGGCACCTCGTTCGCGGACATCGCCGCCACGGGCGTGCGCTGGTGGCTCCAGGCGTACCTACCCGCGGACCGCACCCTCGCCGAGCCGATGCTCGACCGCGCCGTCGCCGCCGGAGCCGAGGCGGTGGTGCTCACCGTCGACACGCCGGTCGTCGGCACGAAGTACGCGTCGCCCGACGTCCCGGTCGTGTGGACGACCGTCGACCCGGACCTGCTCCGGTCGAACTTCGACGAGGGGTACGACGACCAGCCGGGCGCTGAGAAGGCACTCGACCTCGGTCCGCACGACATCGGCTGGCTCGCCGCCCGCACCGGGCTGCCCGTCGTGGTCAAGGGCGTGCTCCGCGCCGAGGACGCCGAGCGCAGTGTCCAGGCCGGCGCCGCCGCGGTGTGGGTGTCGAACCACGGCGGCCGCCAGCTCGACCGCGCGGCCGCCACGGCCTCCTGCCTCCCCGACGTCGTCGCGGCGGTGGGGGGCCGGGCCCAAGTCTACGTCGACGGTGGGATCCGCACCGGCCTGGACGTGCTGGCCGCCCTGGCCCTGGGCGCGGACGCCGTGTTCCTCGGCCGGCTGCCCCTCCTCGCCCTGGTGGAGGGCGCGCCGGGCGTCGCCTCGGTGCATCGGGAGCTGTTGGCGCAGACCGTCGATGCCCTCCGACTCGCCGGGTGCCGCGCCGCCACGGACGCGCGGAACCTGCTCTGACCTGCGCGAACGCGATTGTGGCCCGGGTCACGTCGGGCCGATTTGAACTCGCGCGCCGGGTCCCCTAGTGTTCTCCGGGTCGCCAGGGCGCGGCGGGAGGCAAGACCGTCTGGTCGGGCCTCCGGCCCCGAAGCGGACATCCCCGTCAGCAGGACCTCCGAGAAATCGGCGGTCTCGTCGCGCGTGGGATGAGCGGAAAAACCCGGATTTGCGCCGGGGAAATGAAGCCGCTAAGTTTTACGAGTCGCCCCGGGCGGACCGCAGGAATGCGGAACTCCGAGTGCGTCTGATTCTTGAGAACTCAACAGTGTGTCATAGTCGACGAATTAGTTTGTAATGCCCCGTTGACTGCGTCTGCCTTTTGGTGGGTGTGGTTGATGGTTTCTTTGACAATGATTCTGACAATTGTCAGTGTCTCCTGTCAGGCATCTCTTTTTCCTGGCTGTTGCTCTTTGGGGTGATGGTTGGGGTGTTGTTTTCAACGGAGAGTTTGATCCTGGCTCAGGACGAACGCTGGCGGCGTGCTTAACACATGCAAGTCGAGCGGAAAGGCCCTTTCGGGGGTACTCGAGCGGCGAACGGGTGAGTAACACGTGAGTAATCTGCCCTTGGCTTTGGGATAACTACCGGAAACGGTGGCTAATACCGGATACGACCAATCACTGCATGGTGTGTTGGTGGAAAGTTTTTTCGGCCAGGGATGTGCTCGCGGCCTATCAGCTTGTTGGTGGGGTAATGGCCTACCAAGGCTTCGACGGGTAGCCGGCCTGAGAGGGTGACCGGCCACACTGGGACTGAGACACGGCCCAGACTCCTACGGGAGGCAGCAGTGGGGAATATTGGACAATGGGCGGAAGCCTGATCCAGCAACGCCGCGTGAGGGATGACGGCCTTCGGGTTGTAAACCTCTTTCAGTACCGACGAAGCGCCGATGATGGTGGTGACGGTAGGTACAGAAGAAGCACCGGCCAACTACGTGCCAGCAGCCGCGGTAATACGTAGGGTGCGAGCGTTGTCCGGAATTATTGGGCGTAAAGGGCTCGTAGGCGGTTTGTCGCGTCGGGAGTGAAAACACCGGGCTTAACTCGGTGCTTGCTTTCGATACGGGCAGACTAGAGGCATGCAGGGGAGAACGGAATTCCTGGTGTAGCGGTGAAATGCGCAGATATCAGGAGGAACACCGGTGGCGAAGGCGGTTCTCTGGGCATGTCCTGACGCTGAGGAGCGAAAGTGTGGGGAGCGAACAGGATTAGATACCCTGGTAGTCCACACCGTAAACGTTGGGCGCTAGGTGTGGGGCCTATTCCATGGGTTCCGTGCCGCAGCTAACGCATTAAGCGCCCCGCCTGGGGAGTACGGCCGCAAGGCTAAAACTCAAAGGAATTGACGGGGGCCCGCACAAGCGGCGGAGCATGCGGATTAATTCGATGCAACGCGAAGAACCTTACCTGGGTTTGACATACACCGGAAAGCTGCAGAGATGTGGCCCCTTTTAGTCGGTGTACAGGTGGTGCATGGCTGTCGTCAGCTCGTGTCGTGAGATGTTGGGTTAAGTCCCGCAACGAGCGCAACCCTCGTCCTATGTTGCCAGCGGGTCATGCCGGGGACTCATAGGAGACTGCCGGGGTCAACTCGGAGGAAGGTGGGGATGACGTCAAGTCATCATGCCCCTTATGTCCAGGGCTTCACGCATGCTACAATGGCCGGTACAAAGGGCTGCGATGCTGTAAGGCGGAGCGAATCCCAAAAAGCCGGTCTCAGTTCGGATTGGGGTCTGCAACTCGACCCCATGAAGTCGGAGTCGCTAGTAATCGCAGATCAGCAACGCTGCGGTGAATACGTTCCCGGGCCTTGTACACACCGCCCGTCACGTCACGAAAGTCGGCAACACCCGAAGCCGGTGGCCTAACCCTTGTGGAGGGAGCCGTCGAAGGTGGGGCTGGCGATTGGGACGAAGTCGTAACAAGGTAGCCGTACCGGAAGGTGCGGCTGGATCACCTCCTTTCTAAGGAGCACACACCCCGCACGCCCGGCATCCGTCCGGGTGGCACTGGTGGTGTTCACTAGTGGAATCGTCGATGAAGAGCCGGCACGGTCACCGGCGCCCCTCAGTACTGCCAGCTCTGCTGGCGTGGAACCTGGGACGTCCGTGGACCTGGC
>NZ_JIAV01000004.1 GCF_000620645.1 Nocardioides sp. URHA0032
AGCTCAAGCCTTCTTGGTCTCCTTGTAGGTCCCGCTCAGTGGCAACCGTTGGCAACCGGTGGCTGTTGTGCCCTGACCAGCCCAGATGCGTTGGGGACCGTTGGCGGTTCTCGGACGTCTTGCGGACTGTCTGCGGACTAGAGGCGGCCGGTCTCCCTGGCCCACTTCTCGACTTCCGCCGTCTCCCACACCGGACCCTGTGCGAGTCGCGCCACGGGCTCGGGAAAGCCGTGGGACGCGGCCAACTGGTGGGCGCGCTGACGGCTCACGCCAAGGAGCTCGGCGATTTCGCTGATGCCCATCAGGCGCTCTGCCACGGGGCGGACGCTAGGGCATTGACACAGTCAAGGGATGGAGGTGAGGGTTTGGGGTCTTGACGCTGTCAACCCCAACTTGGAGGAAATGCGAGTTAAGTCTTTCGCCGTCCGCTAATCACGCGGACGCAGCCACAGGGGCGCCAGCGGCCGCCCTTCTCTAGCCAGAGAAAAGAAGCGACCCCGGGGAGCTGCAACTCCACCGGGGCCAGATTCCCCTCGAAAGGGATGCAATGTCTAACGCAGAACGTACTACCCCTGCGCCCATGTGCGCTAGTGATTCCGTCCGACTCGGCGATGTCTGCCCCTCCTGGTGCGGGGGCGAGCACGACGAGGTCCGCTTCCGCGACGATGGCCGCCCGATGCACCCCGAGGACGCGGGCGTCTATCACCACAGTCCGACCGTCGACGCGTGGCACCCGTTGATCGGCGACAACCCGCACGATGAGTCGATCAACGTGCGAGTCGAGGGCTTCCGCCACGACAACGGAGACGACTGGGCAGACGAGATCTACGCGGAGAACATCTGCCCCGGGTTCCTCGCCGAGGTGGGTCTCCAGGTCCCGGACGCGCGCCGGCTCGGAGAGGCGCTACTCATGGCCTGCGACCTCGCAGAGGGGATCGCCCGATGACCGCCGAGGTGATCCCGCTGCGTCCCGAGCTCGTCCTACAACAGGATGACCGCCTGTCGTTCGCTGATCGGGTGCTCAACCGGCTGGACGCGCTTGTCGCGTTGTCGCCCATCGTGGTCACGCGGCGCTCAAGCATCGGGAAGGCGGAGATGAATGCGTTCACCCTCGGGCGGGAGAGCGCGAAGGGTCTGTATCGCTGAGACACAGAACCGCCCCGGCGCCGGAGTGCCGGGGCGGTTCTGTGTCATCGTGACGTCCGTGAGTCAGCGACAGGCAGCCATGGTCCTCCTGGACGCAGTAAGCGCGTTCGATCACGAACAGGGGGACACTCCAGAGAATGCTGCCGCCGTGAAACTCGCACTCCAGCGCCTCCGCGACGTTGATGCGATCACGGCGACCATCGACGACGGAACCGGGGAGGTCGAGGTCGACGCGGTCCCGGTCCTCGGCGCGTCGCTCGCGATCATCACGCTGCTGGCACGATCGCTGGCAGAGAGTTATAACGCCGACCCGGACGCCACACTTGCGACGATCCGCGAGACCGTCGCCAGCTTCCTATCCGACTAGTGATCTGCGTTCACTGAAACAGTGCGGGAGCCGGCCGCCAATTGCCAGATGGCGCCGACAAGCCACGCGAGCCCAGCGAACAGGGTGAGGTAGAGGCCGATCGCGGCCGCGCCGTTCATGTCGAAGATGCCTACGAGGGCCACGAGTGCGGCCAGGACGATGAGGGTGATCTGGGAGGGCTTCCCTGCGACCTTCTCGGGTCGGAACGCTCGTGAGGTGACGGCCAAGACACCGAGGCCGACCAGGGCGAGGACGAGTGTGATCACTCCGTCCCCGTCGGTTCCCCGGGCACTGATCCCGAAAAGGGAGACCCACGGCAGGAAGGCCGCGATCATCACGACGATCATTGAGCCGAGGGAGATGCGCTGCGGGGTGGTCAACCGAGTCAGGTTCATGTGGCGGACCATATCCCCGGCTTCAGGGCTCGTCGGGGCAAATGACAGAACTCAACAGGACCACCTCCAGCGCACCTGTGCCGGAGGTGGTCCTGTGGCAGGCGCGCGAGACTCACACGGCCCCGCGGTGACCCGCCACGACGGCTCCATTGATTTCGCGTCCGAACTCGCGACCCTGTCGCTTGACGGCCCTGGTGAGGTCGTCGAGCTGACGGCTGATCCTGTCGATGCGAGGTCCGTAGCTGTCTCTGGCTACTGCGCCGCCGAGCTGGTTGGAGAGCGACTGGATCGCCCCGACCTCAGCGCCGGCACTCCGGGCGTCACTGCGCGTCCCGGAAGCAAGGTCCAAGATCAGCGGTGCATTGCCCGACTGAATCAACTGGGCGAGGAACTCCGGCTTGAGCCCCCAACCCTCGAGCTTGTGGAACGCCCGTGAGACTGCGGCAATGTTCAGGCGGGTGCCGGACAGGTTGGTCAGGAAGTCGGTCGCGTTCGTCGCCGAGAACAGGTCTCCGGTGAACGCCGATGCCACCGAGCTCTTCAGGGACGCAAAGTCCGACTTGAGGCCCTCGAGCGTGGACTTGAGCGAGTCGCGAAGACCCTCGAAGTGCTTCTTGACGGTGTCGGCCACGTTTCCGGCCGCATCGCTGACCGCAGCACCTCCGTCTGTGATGCCCTTGGCGAGCATGCCCATGAGCACCTTGCCGGGGGTGCCCGTGTTCCACGGGAGGAGCGGTCCGTGCTCGACGGGCGAGCCGCCGAAGAACCCCTTGACGTGGTCCGCGATGCCGCTGACCGCGCCGGCAACGTCCTTGGCGCGGTCAACGATGCCCTTGATGAGTCCGCCAATGAGCGCGCGACCGGCCGAGTAGAGCATGTTGCTCAGGTCGCCTAGGGCCGACTTGATCTTGCCGGGGATGCTGCCGACGAACTGAACGGCTTCGCCCAGTTTCGACTTGATTGCAGACAGCATGGCGCCGAACCAGCCGCGGACCTTGTCGACGATGGCGCCGATGAGGTTGAAGTAGCCGCGGATCGCGGCAATGGCGGTCGACACCACGGCTTTGGCGGCGTTGATCTGCGTCTGGATGACGGCCTTGACTGCGTTCCAGACGGTGCTCGTGACCGACTTGATCTGCCCCCAGTACTTCGTGACCAGCGCCACCGCCAACCCGAGCGGGCCACCAATGATGGTGATGATGAGCCGCCAGTGGTCGCGCACGAACCCGATGACCGCGCTCACCGCGCCCATCACGAAGCCCTTGATTGCGCCCCAGTGCTTGACGACCAGGATCCCGATCGCGGCCAGCGGGCCACCGACGATGGAGACGATGAGCTGCCAGTGGTCGGCGATGAATCCAATGGTCGCTGCGACGACGGTCTTGAGGAACCCGAAGACACCGTCGACGACGTTGCGGAACGTCTCAGAGTGCTTGTACGCCATGACCAGACCGGCCACCAGCGCCGCGAGGGCGATCACGACCAGCCCGACGGGGTTGGCTGACATGACGATGTTGAGCGCGGTCTGCACCGCCGTCCAGATCTTCACCGCAGCGACGACCGCGAGAATGGTGCCGGCAAAGATCCCGAACGCCTCCCTGTTGCCGTTGATGAACCCGAACACGGTACTCAGGACCGACGTGGCCCCACGGAATGCCGAGGCGAATGCACCGCCCGCTCCAGTGCCGGACTGCACCTGGGAGATGAAGCTCGAGATCGCGGGAACAAGCTTGCCGGAGAAGAACGTCAGCAGCCTGTCGATCACCGGCAGCAAGGCGGTGCCGATCTGCTCCTTGAGGTTGGCGAATGCCACCTTGGCGCGCTCGGCAGGTGTCGCCATGGATGCAGCCGCGCCGCCGAACTGCTTCTTGACCTCGCCGAGGATGATGTTTTGGGCGCCGAGCACGTTGCCG
Source organism: Nocardioides sp. URHA0032 (assembly GCF_000620645.1). Taxonomy (GTDB): domain Bacteria; phylum Actinomycetota; class Actinomycetes; order Propionibacteriales; family Nocardioidaceae; genus Nocardioides. The sequence continues at coordinate 3,822 of NZ_JIAV01000004.1, forward strand.
GACTCGGTGAGTGTCTTGATCTGCTCCTTCTGCTGCTCGGTGAAGCTCACGCCCGACCTCGCGAGCGCGGAGACGCCCTTGATCGGGTCATTCAGCGCCTTGCCGAGCTGGACCGCGGAGGACTTCATGTCGGTGCCCATCGCGGCCGACATGTCCACCATGAGCTGCGAGGTCTGGGAGAACACGCCGCCTGCCTTGCCGGCGCTCGAGGCGATGTTCCCGAACGTCAAGAGCAGGTTCTGCCCGGACTGGATCGCCTCGTCATCGACGGCGGTCTTGTTCGAGATCGCCATCGCCAGGCTGCCGATCTGGCCGGCCGACACCTTCCCTGTCAGGCCCATCGACTTGATGACGCTCTGGGTCCGCGCGGTCACGACCTGCGCCTCTCGAGCCTCGGCGATCGAGTCCTTGAGGAAGCCGCTGATCTTCTGTGCGGCGAACATGGCGCCGAAGCCGGCCACCAGGCCCTTCAGTGGGCTCATTGCGGACGACTTGAACGTGCTGCCGAACTTGGACCCTGCTCGCTTGCCGGTGCTCGACAGTCCGGGGCTGATCTGCCGCTCCGTTGCGGACGAGAATCCCTTCGTGCTGGGCATGAGCGTGATGAACGCGCTGGCTACCTCAGTCATTGAAACCACCTCGTCCGACCTGCTGGCGGATGGCCGCGATCTGCTCGACGGCTCCGTCTCTCCCGAAGTGGTCGCGCATCGCCTCTGCGCCGAAGATCAGAGCCGCCCCGAGCAGCGGCATGATCTCGTCGTCAGGCATCGCCTGGACCACGTCGCGGACGTCGTTGTGCTGGTTGCCCAGTAGCAGCTCGACGAGGAATGCCGTCTGCATGTAGGCCTTGTTGGCTGGATGGTCGAGCTGGTTCGGTTCAGTCATCAGAGTTCCCTTCGGTGGAGCCCGGTGCGCGGAACCGGATCGGGTCTGTGGAAAAACGGAATGGGGGGTGTCCGCCTGTGCCGAGGTGCGGTGGTTGACGGCGAGGGGTCGCCCCCCGGGTGGGGCTGAGAGCTCCGTGTGTGAAAGAGCCCTGTGCCGAGAGGTGGCTGGGGGGTGACCCCGCGCTGCACGCCCCAGCCACCACGCATCAGGCGCTCACGCGGTCGCGCTCCGTCATGCCGGTCGTGACCACTCGGACACGGTCGGCGACCTCGGCGGGCGTGGCCCACTCGAAGGTGGCGCCGAGTTGGGCGAGCAGCGTCGGGGCGAACATCCCGTCGACGAACACGGAGCCCTGGCCCGCGAGGGTCTGCGGTCGCTCGGTACGGCCGGCGAGGGCATCGCGGAAGGCGTAGGCCTCACGGGGTGTGGAGAGCTTCGGCGGGTTGGCGAACCGCAGGGCACGGGCAGCAGCGTCCGGGAAGTGGATGCCGTCAGCCGCGTCGATCGCGCCGGCATACAGCGGCGAGAGGGCGGCGTGGGTGGAGGTGATGCGGTCGTAGGCGTCGCGGGCCTGGGTCCACGCGGCGAAGGTGTCGGGGTCGAGGTCTGCTGCCTGCTCGACACGGAACCACGCGGGCAGCTTGCCGGCGGTGCGACTGAGCGTGGCGAGGTCGTCCTTGAGCGCTGCGCCGAACGCGGCGGCGATCTGCTCGGACTGGGCGCGCATCATGCCGCGCACCTTGGAGCCGCAGGTCTCGGCGAGGTGGGCGTGGATCTTGGCTGCGGCATCGGCAGAGGCGAGTGCGACCGCGCTCGCCTTGAGCGCCTTGTCCATGGCGACGGGGTTGCCGATGTGCTGTGCCAACTCGCGGGCGGCAGCTCCGGGCTGCGGTGCAGCGGGGCGGTTGGCGACGATGTCGTCGAGGTGGGCGAGTGCGTGCTTGGTGCGCTCGGGCAGCGGGGCACCGATCCGCTTGGCGGCACGGGCGATGGCCTTGACGTCGTTGAGGTGCTGGATGCTCACTGGATCTCCTGGGTGTCGGTGTCGTGCTGGGCTGCGAGGGCTGCCTCGAAGGCGAGGGCGAACGCGGACGCGTTGCCGGCCTTGCGGGCCTCGATGGTCAGGGCGGCGAGGCGGTCGACCTCTCGCTGCTTCTCGAGGTGGCGGGCGTATTCCTCACCGGCCGCTTCGAAGTCGGACTGGAAACTCATGCGCTGGGGCTCCTCTGGGTCATGTGGCGTCGGCGTAGTTCGTTGAGCAGCCACTCGAAGTCCCAACTGGGTTCGCTCGGCCGACGGCGGCCTGAGCGTCTGCTGTAAGTACGTCGGGGCATCAGTTCTCCTTGTTGTGATCGGGGCAGTAGAAGCGGTCGGTGAAGTTCTCCGCGTGGCGCCAGTGGACGCCGATGCCGTTGGGGCATCCGGGCTCCAGGCACTCGATCCATACGGGGGCGGGCGTGGTCACGTCGGGTCGGGCGATGCTCATCAAGCACTCCTGTTGCTTTGAGGTCGTTCCGGTCCTACGGACCGGTTGAGAAGAGAAGAGAGGGGTTTGCGCTCCGAACCGCTCACTGAGTGAAGGGTTCGAGATGCCGAACCACTCACTGACTGTCGGTTAGCGAGGCCTGAACCACTCACTGACTGAGTGGTTCGCGTCTGCTCGGCGGCGGTTTCCCGGCCTTCGCGGCAACGCTTCGCATGGATCGGGCAGACCGGCTTACGGCCGTGCTCACCCTTCTTGATGGCGTGAGCGGGGACCACGAGGCATCCCCAGAAGGACTCGGGCTCGAGCCACCCGTACTCGACCGCGGTCTCGATCGAGCGCGTGACGTTTGTGAACGGCAGCAGCTCGCCGGTGTCGGCGTCGACCTTGCCCAACACGATGCCGATCTCGCCCCGCTTGAACCGGGCGTGGCCGTTGTCGAGGTGCGAGCCATAGGCAAGCGCGGTCACTCGAAGCCAGTAGGGGAGTCGGTCATCGCCGGCCCGCTCCTGCCAGGTCTCGTGATAGTGCCGTGCCCACGGCCGCTCGCCTGGCACTGGTCAGGCGCTCCGCTTCAACGACGCGCACTCGTCATCGCAAGCGTGCGGGGGAACGAGCTCAAGCCGCCCATTGCAGTTCTGGCACGCGCGGTCGAAGACGGTGGGCGTGCCGGCGGGGTAGGGAGCTGCGCACGATCGGCACTCGAGCGAGGTGCGCATCGGGCTGGGGTTGTTGGAGTCGACCGTAATGACGGTGTGCCCGTCGACCCGCATGGCGGCGACGACATCGCTGCCGCGGTGGATCGAGACTCGCCATTCCTTGGTGTCCCCGGAGAACTCGCCGCCGTTGCGCTTGATGACGGACCGACACCCCTCGGGCACCGCGTAGGAGTCTCCGGCGCGGATGAACACGTAGCCGGCGTCCTGGTCGCGACGGGCGATCAGGCGGGCCATCAGACAGGCACCTGCTCCCCGCGGGCCTCTGCGATGAATGTCTCGACGTCCTCGCGGGCGTAGAGCACGCGGCGACCGACCTTGAACGACTTCGGCCCCTTGTTGCTGTGCCTCCACCAGCGGACGGTCTCGGGGGTAGTTCGCAGCAGCTCGGCGACTTCCTCGGTGACGAGGTAGTTCATGGCATTCCCTCTCGGCTATCCGTTGAACCTCTTAGGAAGAGCATGTCCCGCGGGGGTTGCGTTTGCAAGCCGATACGGCTAATGTCGGTTCCGCTTAGGAAGGAGCAGGCAAATGCCGAGACCGAATCAGCCGCGAACCATCATGGGAGAGGTCGAGCTCGCTCGCCGGGTCGCCATGGAGCGCGAGGCGCGAGACTGGAGCTACGAAGGCCTCGCGGAGCGCATGACCAACGTGGGATGTCCCATTCAGGGCTCAGCGATCTACAAGATCGAGAAGGCGGACCCGCCCCGGCGAATCACGGTCGACGAGCTCATCGCCTTCGCGACAGTCTTCGAGACCCCCGTCCGCGACCTGCTCCTGCCTCGAGAGGTCGTGATCGACGCGAAGCTGGGCCGTCTGTTCGAGCGCTGGGAGGAGGCGCGACAAGAGGCATTCGCGGCCAGGGAGCGTCGCGACGAGGCGTTCGCCAAGTTGGCGAAGTTCGTTCAGGAGTTTCACAGCGATGCGCTGGAGCCCTTCTACCGCCGCGTGAGCGAGTGGGCGACAGGGCAGGCCGAGACCGAAGTTGAGGCTGACGCGATCAGGGCGATGGTGCTTGCTGGAGCCGTGCCGGTCGAGTCTTTCCAGAAGCTCGAGGACGAGGCGATTGAGGCGCTAGCGGCCGAGCGTCGTGCGAACAGGCCCGACTGATGGCCAGCATCAAGAAGCGCGACAACGGCAAGTGGCGCGCCCGTTACCGCGACGAGGACGGCAAGGAACACGCACGGCACTTCGACCGGAAGACCGATGCTCAGACGTGGATCGACCAGCAGACCGCCAGCATCGTCCGAGGCGACTGGGCGGACCCGAAGGCCGGACGGGAGACCCTCCGTGCCTATGCGACCCGCTGGGAGGCGCTACAGGTCGCCTCCGAGGGCACTAGGCGCATCACGGACAACGCCCTCCGCGTCCACATCCTCCCGACCTTGGGTGATCGCAAGATCGCGAGCATCCGACGGTCCGATGTTCAGGCGTTCGTCAAGGCGCTCGAGGCCAAGGAGATCCGGCCGGCAACCGATGACCTGCCGGCGCGCACCCTGGGCGCCGGCAGCATCCGCAACATCTACGAGGTGCTCCAGCGGGTGCTCGATGCGGCGGTCGAAGACCGGGTGATCGCGACCAGCCCTTGCCGCCGGATCGCTCTCCCGAAGGACCACGACGACGAGGTCGAGATCCCGACCGTCGAGGAGGTTGAGAAGGTCCGCGCCGCGCTCGATGAGCGGTGGCGGGTCATCCCCGTTGTTCTCGCCGGTTCGGGCCTGCGCATCGGGGAACTGCTTGGCCTTCGCGTCGAGGACGTGGACTTCCTGCGCAAGACGATCCGAGTCCAGCGCCAGCGGTTGCAGTCGAACCAGGTGGCGCCGTTGAAGTCGAAGGCGTCACGCCGCACGGTGCCGATCGGCCAGGTCGTCGTCGACGCGCTGGCCGCCTACCTGAAGGACTACAACGCCGCAACCGCTCCATTTGGAGCAACCGCCGCGGAGGTCGCCGACGGTGAGGCACCGGACCCGGCGCGCCCGCTGTTCGTCGACGAGCTCGGCGATCCGCTGACCTACCAGCGCTGGAAGAAGCTCCTCGCCCCGGCGGCAGTGTCGGCCGGTGTTGACCTGACGTCGCACTCCTTCCGCCACTTCGCGGCGTCCGCGTTGATCTCGGGCGGCGCCTCGGTGAAGCAGGTACAGGCATTCCTCGGCCACGCCTCGGCGGTCATCACGCTGCGGACCTACTCGCACCTGTGGCCGGGCGACGAGGACCGAACCCGGAACGTGCTGGACGCCGCGCTCGATCCGTTCAGTGCCCGTGCGGACTCTGTGCGGACTGAGGCGGCGTCCAGTGAGTGAAAGCGCAGGCCAGCGGCCTGTGCGCGAGCTCAAGCCTTCTTGGTCTCC
>NZ_JIAV01000005.1 GCF_000620645.1 Nocardioides sp. URHA0032
TCGTCGACGGCGACCGACCCAGACCTGCCGCGATCGCCCGAAGCGACAACCCGGCGGCCAGACCACGCGAGATCTCTTCGCGCTCTTCGAGGCTCAATCGACCGACTGCTCGATGTCGTGGATCAGGTCTGATCCCACCGCACCGAATCAGGTAGGTCCGCACCGTGCTGGTCGGCAGACCCAGAGCCCGAGCAGTCGGCTTGACCGAGTGCCCGGACCGCAACCGCCTCCAGATCTCGTCGATGTCTGCAGGCGACAACCGCTGATAGCTCTGACGCGCCATCGCGACCTCCTTCAATCAGGAAGTGTTGCGATGACTCATTGAGGCGCCGGCATGAGCGCACGGATCGCGGCTTGTGAGTGCGTTCAGCGATTCACGCTGACGGCGTGTGCGGGCACGCGCGACTCGCCGCCTGAGGCCTCGCAGCTGTGGGCGCACGCGGTTTCGCCAACCGGGGTGGCTACCCCTCGCACCCGTCCGTTGTTTCCCCACCGGTGCAACTGTCGGTACCGTTTCCGCCGATCACATAGTCGCCCACTGGCCATGGCGCTGTCCCACTGGGCAGCCCGCCATCAACGATGTCGTCCCCGTCTGCTCCGTCCACGATGTCGCCCCCGTCACCTCCCTGCAGGACGTCGTTGCCCACGTCACCGAACAGGTGGTTGGACCCAGCATTACCGGTTAGTTCGTCGGCGTACCAGGAGCCGTAGACTCCCTCGACGTCAACAAGCTGATCGTATTTCGTCCCGCTGATGAGCTGCCCGCGGCCGGTCTCCAGCGACACGCGCACGGCGCCTGGCGCCTGGCCATACATCGCGAGGTCTTCCTTGGGGCCGCCATAGTAGGTGTCACCCTCGCCGCTGAGGTCATCAACCTGGCTACTACCGGTGCCCCCGTATGCGACGTCCCGCCCGGTGCCGGTGACCATCTGGGCATAACCTTCCCGGCCACGCAACACATCCCTACCTGGCCCGCCGTCGAGATAGGTCTCGGCGCCACCGCCGCCGACAATTTCATCGCGGCCGTACCCGCCCCGGATCAAGGCGTAGTCGGAGTCGGCCATCCCGTTGGCGTGCACGATGTCGCTGCCAGTTCCGGCCCAGACCGTCATCCTTCCGCCGCCCGGGTCTGCGATGTGGTCGGCTCCAGGTCCGCCGTAGATGACATCTGCGCCATGGCCTGTGTTAATCACATCGGGACCGTCAGCGCCGCACACGATGTCGTTTCCTCCACGTCCACGGATGACGTCGCGGCCAAGCCCTCCCCAGATGACATCCGCGCCGGAGGTGCCCACGAGCCGATCCGGACCCGTTGTGCCGACCAGCGTCGCCGTTTCGCCGGCGCATCGATGACCGCGGCTCGCTGCGGATGCTTGAACGTTTGAGCTCAGAAGAGAGGCGCTGGAACTGAAGATGACTGGTGACAGGAGGACGACAGTCGCGCTGAGCGCTCTTAAGATGGACGGAATCATTCGGACCCCTTGTCTGGCACAAGAACGGCGGCGAGCGCCGCACCATGCCTCCAGCATTGACACCGTCGAAGTCGGTGTCAACGCCCCTGCTGCCGATCGCCGGCTCGGACTCAGGAAGCACAAGCGGCTCGTGGCCTGATCACATCCTGGGCGGGACCGGCAGGCTCCAAGCGGCCGCTCATCGGCATGTGCGTGAGCTCAACGCGGCATGAGCGGACACGTCGCCGGAGAGTGCGTGGTGCCGGGCACAACCGCGGCAGAGCATCCTGCAGGAGGCCTACATCAGGAAACGGGCACGAGCGGGTGGATCCCGATCTCGCCAACGATGTTGCCCTCGGCTGCGGCCACCGCCTCGCCCAGGTGCCGTGTTTGCAGGTGCTCCTCGAAAGCAGACCGGTCGCGCCACCGCTCCACGGTGTAAAAGACGCCAGCCGCCGAGGCCGACTCGAACAAGTCGAAGGACAGGCAGCCTTCCTCGGCCCGTCCTTAGCTGGCTCGACCGCCGATTGGCCGCTCAGAAGGCGGAGATCAGCCGCGGCTCGACAACCGAGGCCCACGTCGACGGTCAGTCGAGCAGGTCGGTTCCGTGAATCCGTTGCCAAATCTTTGCGCGGCGCTTGTCGAGGATGGTGGCCGTCACGTGGTCGGGGTCCTTCCACACGACGGTGGTGCCGATCACCGGAGCGCACAGCGGCGGGGCCGGACAGATCACCGGGTTCAGGTCAAGGGTCGCGATGCGGTCGTCCATGGCGGCATAGGCTTCGTAGAGCCCGTCCACGGCCGGCCGCTCCAGGGGAGCAAACACGGCACATTCCGCGAGCGACGCTGCCCGGGCCAGGCACTCGAGTGGGTCCCAACCACCGCGGTCGAACCCCTGGGTACCCATCACGCTCTTCACGATCACCAGGTTGGCACCGGCCGCCTCGATAGCCGCCACCGTGTCCCTACCGGTGCGGTCCTGCCGCTCGATCAGGGACTCGCCCCGTGGACCCCCAGGGGCGGTCAGGTCGCGCTCCCATCGCTTCGAGGAGTGGGACATCGAGATGGCCACGACCAGATCGGCGTCCATCTTCGGCAGCGCCTCGGTGTAGAAGTCCTCGCGCGCCGTCCGGCACCTCTCCTGCTCGACGTCGGGCGAGAGCTCGTTGAGGAGCCCCATCTGCCACGAGCATCCGGCGAGTACGCTCATCGAGAGCGTCCAACCTCGCTCCTTGGCGATCGACTCGAAGGCTGTCTGAAACATCTGCGCCTGGCTGTCGCCGACGAGCACGACGTGCTGCCGATTACCAGCGACCACTCGGCACGAATCGAGGTCATCCGCGGTGCACACCGGCACGCGCTTCGGTACGTCGCGGCGAGCGGCGAGCAGGTCGACTGCTTCCGGGACCGGGCGCCGAAGAGCCCTGGCCTGCTCCGATGCCGCCAACGCCGACCCGCGCTCGCTGCTCGTGGCCACCGCCGGACGGCGCGGGCTGTCCAAGACCTGCGGCACGATCACCAACGCAGCCGTGACACTCAGCGCAAGACCACCGGCGACGACCGGCCACCCATAGGCCGCCAACTTCGGCGACCGCCGGAGGGGGCGCTCGAGGATCTCGGCCGACAACGCGGCCAACCCAGTCGCGACCCCTCCGGCGAGGAGAGCGAGCACCAGCGGCCGCACGGCGAAGACCTCGCCCACGACGAGGATGACCGGCCAGTGCCAGAGGTACGTGCCGTAGGAGATTTGACCCAGGTATCGCGGAACGTGCATCGACAACACGCGCGACGGCCAGCCGTGGGGTGACAGGTAGAGGCCACCGATCGCGACGACTGAGCCCACGGTGGCTCCGATGCCTCTCCACGAGGGCCCCATCTCCAGCAGCCCGGAGCCCAGGACAGCCAGGCTCGTCAGCCCGGCGATCGCGGCCGCTAATGCCAAGCGAGCGCCGTTCGGGGGAGCAGTTGCCGATCGCCGGCCGCGCTCGCCATGGGCCAAGCGGCGCATGACCAGGGCAAGGAGCACGCCGGCGGTCAACTGATAGATGCGGGTGTCAGTGGCGTAGTAGGCGTAGGTCGCGTCATTCTCACCGCGGTACAACTGCAGGCTGACCGACAGTGCCGTGACCACCACCAGCGTCCAGACGAGGGTCCGCGCGGGCCGTCGCGAGAGCTTCCAGACCGCGGCCACTAGCAGCGGGAAAACGATGTAGAACTGTTCCTCGATCGACAGCGACCAGAAGTGGACGAACGGACTTTGATCTGCCGTCGCGGAGGCGAAGTAGTCCTGTGCGTCGGAAATGAAGTGCCAGTTGGCGACGTAGAGCAGCGCGGCCTGGGCGTCGCCGATCATATCGGCACGCCGTACTTGGGAGGCCACGAGCAGCTGGACAAATGCTGTGACTATGACGACTACGACGGCGGCCGGCAGCAACCGGCGTACCCGGCGGGCGTAGAAACTCCCGACACCGAAGCGGCCGTGCTCGTCGATCTCTGCGAGAACCACGCTCGAGACAAGGAACCCGGAGAGCACGAAGAATAGGTCGACGCCGATGAAGCCGCCCTCAAGCCAGGTCATGCCCGCGTGAAAGAACAGGACGAGATAGACGGCGACGGACCGAAGCCCGTCGAGCTCGGGACGATAGGACCAGCTGGGCACCAAGGAACCCTAGACGGCAGCGATTGCTTCTATCCCATCCTGGACGTCGCAGCGTCGAGGGATATGGCGCGTCTGGCGACCGCGCACTTAGGCCCCGGATGCGTCCACACGTCTAGCAGACATCGAACGCGACATTGTGGGGCAGCAGCCCGCGCCGCGCCCGCTCATCGGCAGATCCGGTAAGGGCGGCCCGTCGGCACGCGGCATCCGAGTAGGGATACACCTAGTTGATGGCGCGGGCGGTCGACGAGTTCACCTCGACGAGCTCACTGGCCCCGGACCTGCCCGTGGTGTGCCACCACGACTTGCGCCTCACCGAGCACGGTTGCACCTGCTGCGGCATACTGACCGCGGGTCGGTAGTACCGTCGAACTACACCGGGGTTGTACCCATGTTTGTCCCGACTGTATTTCCGATCCTCCGCCTCCGTAGCTCAGCTGGATAGAGCAGCGGCCTTCTAATCCGCTGGTCGCAGGTTCGAGTCCTGCCGGGGGCACTCAGCTCATGTTTGCCTTCGGCTGATCGGTGCCGTTCGGGCTTCGGCTGAGGCGTTACACGTCTTCGGCTGACGGGTGACACCTGCTTCGGCTGATTGGTGACACTCCCGAGGTATGCGGGAGTTGAGTGTGGCTGAGCAGCGGTATCAGGCCGTGCTGGCGGTGGTCAGCGACGGCGAGACGGTCACGGACGTGGCGGCCCGGTTCGGGGTCGCCCGCAAGACCGTGCACCAGTGGCTGGCGCGGTACGAGGCCGGTGGGCTCGAGGGGCTGGCCGATCGCTCGCACCGGCCGAGGTCGTGTCCGCACCAGATGGATCCTGGTGTCGAGGTCGA
>NZ_JIAV01000006.1 GCF_000620645.1 Nocardioides sp. URHA0032
GGCCACCTGATCCGATACCGCGTCGAAGCCACCAACGCCGTCACCACCAGCCGCGTCCCCCGCGCCGACGACACCATCAACTACCGCGGCGTCGTGGCCCAGGACAACGTGACGTCCGCACTCCCGGTCTTCCGCTGGTTCATCGCCGACGCCGACTACACCGCCATCACCGGCAACCCCACCGCCGACATCACCCGCTCCGCAGTGCTCGCCTACGGCGACACCGTCTACGACAACGTCCAGGTCAACATCCGCGGCCAGGGCTCGCAGGACACGCCGAAGCCCAACTGGGCCTTCCAGATGCCGAAGAACCACGACCTCGACATGGGCAGCCTCCTGGCCGAGCCGGTCGACGAGTTCGCCATGCAGGCCGACTACAGCGACGTCTCCCACGGCCGCTCACTCCTCAGCTTCGACGCGTTCCGGCGTGCCGGCGTGATCAACACGCAGGTGTTCCCCGTCCGGACGCAGCGCAACGGCGCGTTCCAGGGCGTCTACAACTACCTGGACCTGTACGACGGGACCTGGCGCAAGCGCGAGGGCTACGACGACAACCAGTTCTTCAAGGCCAACATCAACGCCTTCGACAGCACCGTGCCGCTCGCGAACCGGCGCTTCGAGAAGAAGGCGCCGGACGACAACGACTACGCACCGCTGCAGAGCTTCCTGAACGGCGTGAACCTCACCGGCACGGCCGAGCGCGACTACATGCTGGCCAACGCGGACCTGCCCCAGATGGTCAACTACGCGGCCGTGACCGCCATCCTCAAGCACGTCGACTCGTCGACCAAGAACTTCTACCTCGCCCAGGACCCGGACACCGGCCGGTGGTCGATGCTGCCCTGGGACCTCGACCACACCCTGGGCAACATGTGCTGCTTCGTCACCAGCAACTTCGTGACTCCGGCCGAACCCGGGGACCGGATCAACCCGATCATGGAGGCGCTGCTGGCCACCCCCCAACTGAAGGACATGTACTTCCGGCGGCTGCGCACGCTGGTCAACGACATCCTGGCCCCGAATCGGATGGAGTCGCTGTACGACACCGTCGTCGGCGTCGCCCAGCCGGACATCGCGCAGGACTTCGCCACCTGGGTCTACGACGAGACGGAGAGCTACACCACGCAGCGCAGCAGGCTGTTCAAGGGGATCGCTGATCGCCGGACGGTGTTCGCGTCGGACTCGCGGGTGCCGGGGAACCAGCCGGCCGCGCCGGACATGGTCATCGACGAGATCCAGCACTCCCCCACCGCCGGTGACGACGC
>NZ_JIAV01000007.1 GCF_000620645.1 Nocardioides sp. URHA0032
GCGTCGTCACCGGCGGTGGGGGAGTGCTGGATCTCGTCGATGACCATGTCCGGCGCGGCCGGCTGGTTCCCCGGCACCCGCGAGTCCGACGCGAAGGCGTTGCGCCGGTCCTGGATGGCGTTGAACAGCCGGGTGCGGAACGTCGCGAACGTGGTGCCGGAGGGGTAGGGCCAGGCGCCGATGTCGAGGGTCCCGACCGGCTGGGCGGGGCCGACGACGGTGTCGTAGAGGGACTCCATCCGGTTCGGCGCGAGGATGTCGTTGACCAGCGTGCGCAGCCGCCGGAAGTACATGTCCTTCCACTGCGGCACCGCGAGCAGGGCCCGCATCAGCGCGCTGGTGTTGTCGCCCGGCTCGGCCGGGGTGACGAAGTTGCTGTTCACGTTGCAGCAGCCGTTGCCGAGCGTGTGGTCGAGGTCCCAGGGGATAATCTTCCAGCGTCCGGTGTTCGGGTTGAAGACGAGGTCGAAGTTCTTGGTCGCCGAGTCGACGTGCTCGACGATGGCGGTCACGGCCGCGTAGTTGAGCATCTTCGGGATGTCGGCGTTGGCCAGCAGGAAGTCACGCTGGGCGTTGCCCGTGAGGTTCACGCCGTTCAGGAACGCCTGGAGCGACGCGTAGTTGCCGTCGTCGGGGTTCTCCTTGGTGAACCGCACGTTGACCGGACGGGAGGCGGTGAAGGCGCTGGTATCCGCGGAGTAGACCTCCTTGTCGTCGTACCCCTCACGCTTGCGCCAAGTGCCGTCGAAGACCTCGTTGAAGTTGTAGAGGCCCTGGAAGGCGCCGTTGCGCTGGGTTCGGACGGGGAACATCTGGTGGTTGACGATCCCGGCGCGCTGGTAGGCCTCCCACGAGAGGATCGACCGGCCGTGGGACTTGTCGCTCCAGTCGGCCTGCATGTCGAACTCGTCGACCGGCTCGGTGATGACGCCGGGCATGTCGAGGTCGTGGTTCTTCGGGAGGTGGAACTTCCAGCTGACCTTCGGGTCGCTCTGCGACGCGTGGCCCTTGATGTTGACCTGGACGTTGTCGTAGACGGTGCCGCCGTACGCCAGCGCAGCCGTGCGGGTGATGTCGGTGGTGGGCGCGTTGACCATCGCGTTGTAGTCCGCGTCGGCGATGAACCACTCGAGGACCGGGATCGGGCTGGAGACCCCGCTGGGGACGACGACGCCGCGGTAGTTGATGGTGTCGTCGGCGCGGGGGACGCGGCTGGTGGTGACGGCGTTGGTGGCTTCGACGCGGTATCGGATCAGGTGGCC
>NZ_JIAV01000008.1 GCF_000620645.1 Nocardioides sp. URHA0032
CACTCGAGCTCAACGACCGTCCTCGACAGACCCTCGCCTTCAAGACACCATCACAAGCACTAGCCGAGGTGTTGCGTTGACCGCCTGAGCCCGCACCGATGAGCGTGCGCGGGCTAGAAACTGGTAGGTCCACCAGGACCACCCGCACGCCACTTACTGTCCATGTGCGGCGGGTCGGAATGGTGCCAGTCGACCTTCCCGCACCGGCCGCACTTCGCACCTTTCTCACCGCTGGCCGACTCGAACTTCGTCCAGTCGTGACGCCCGATCAAGCACCGCAAACCCTTGGCCATCGAATGTCGCTCCAGTCAGAGGATGCAACGGGATGCCGTCGTCGTCTAGCGACGACATCATGACGCCCCGGCGCGGTGCCGGGGATCGGGGCTTGGTCGGAACCGCACGCTCATGCCGCGAGTCGAGTATCCGCACCTGCCGATGTGCGTGCGCAGGATCCAGGTGCTTGGATCACCACCGTGATGCGCCGCCACCCTGTCCGAGCGCTCGTCTTGGTTGCCTTCGCCATGTGTCTGACCGCGTGTGGCCTGGTCTACGGTGCCAGTTTCGATTACCCAGACGAGCCGCCCGTGCCACCGGATGCATCCGTGGTCGCCAAGACGAAGGGCTGGGATGACGACGACCCCATGCGTGGACGAGAAGCCGTGATCGACATGGCGGGCACCGGGCCGGACGCGCTGGTCGACTACTACCGCGAGAAGTTCCCGTCATCGGAAGGCTGGAGCGAGGGCACCCCGGACGCTGACCTCGGCGGCGGACATCTGTTGTGCCTTGTGAGCAACTCCGACGACGACTACGACGAGTACGTGGAGATCTACCCGTACGAAGGCGGTCGCGGCTCTCGGGGGCCTGATCGCTATCTCGTGTGGATCAGCCGACTCGCGGTCGTGTCTGATGACGAGCGCACTGCGGACCGTTGCGGACTTGCGGGTATCTGGTTTCCACAGAACCTGTAGCCGACCCGACCGTCCGGACATGCCTGCGGGCTCAGGCGGTCAACGCAACACCTCGGCTAGTGCTTGTGATGGTGTCTTGAAGGCGAGGGTCTGTCGAGGACGGTCGTTGAGCTCGAG
>NZ_KK211159.1:0-393176 GCF_000620645.1 Nocardioides sp. URHA0032
AGTGCACGTTCGCCGAGCTCGACCGGCAGGTCGAGAAGGCCCGCGCCGAGCACGACCCCGCCGAGACCGAACGCCGCCGCCTGGCCGCGGCCGAGCAGCGGCACTTCAAGGTGCACCTGAAGTACATGACCGCCGAGGGCCTGGTCCCGATCTCCGGGCTGCTCGACGTCGCCGACGCGGTCGCCCTGGACGCCGTGGTCGCGGCGAAGGCCGACACCCTGGACCCCGCGCTGCCCCTCGACGTGCGCCGCGCGATCGCGGCCGGCCTCCTCGGCGACCCACCGGCCGGGCAGCCGCGGCGGGAGGTCGTGATCTACGCCCACACCCGCCCCGGCCAGGTCATGGTCGACCTGGACAACACCCGCTCGGTGATCACCCCCGAACACCTCCAGCACTGGTGCCAGCAGGCCGGCACCACCGTGACCGTGCGGCCGGTGATCGACCTCAACGACGAGCTGGCCACCGAGACCTACCAGGCCACCCCGCTGATGAAGGAACAGGTCCGGCTCCGCCACCCCGAGTGCCCGTTCCCGCTCTGCCACCGGCCCTCCTGGCGCCAAGGCCAGCACGCCGACACCGACCACACCATCGAATGGCCGCTCGGCGCGACCACCACCTCGAACCTCGCACCCCTGTGCCGAGGACACCACCGGCTCAAGACCTTCACCGACTGGACCTACCACCACGCCCCCGGCACCGGGTTCGTCTGGACCAGCCCCCTCGGCCACCGACATATCGGCTGACCCCCACCCCGCCGACCACGGCCGGCGGGGTCACCGTCATGTCCGTTCCCGCGAAAAGCGCCCCGGCGGTCCAGCTGTACCGGCAGACCGGTTCATGACAGTCGGCTCGCGGAGAGCTGGTAGCCGAGTGGTTGTCGGTCCTCACCCGTTCGATGCGGGTGATGCCGCGGGTTGCGAAGTACGCCGCGGCGCGGACCAGGAAGCCGGCGCAGGTCGCGCCTTCTCGTCCGGCAGGACCTCGGAGTAGGCCAGCCGGAAGTGGTCGTCGATGAGTGAGTGGACGTGGTCGAACCCGATCTTCGCGCGCTTCTTCGCCGCGGTGGATCCGGCCGACCTCCAAAGCCGGGAGGCAACCGCAACCACCCACCCGCCATCCCCGCTTGCTGCCTAGCGGCCGCCACCACCGACCAGCCGCAAACCCGCGGACATGCCAACGAGACTCACGGCTCCGTGCGGTCACCCGGCTCCCCGTCGCCCTGCTCGCGCTTCCGCTGCTCGTCGTACGCCTTGCGCTGGGCCTCCGCGCGCTCGCGCACCTGGCGGAGGAACTCCTCGTCCTTCTCCGGGTCGACGGCGGCGGCACGGCCGGGGCGGTCGTACTCGGGGAACGACGGCTGCTGGCGCTCGTACGCCGACCGGCGCGCGGCGCCGTCGTCGGGGCGGCCGGCGACCAGCCAGGCGATCGAGCCCACGAACGGGAACAACAGGACGATGATGATCCAGGCCGCCTTGGGCAGGTTGCGGACCCGGTCCGCCGGGCTGCCGATCGCGTCGACCAGGCAGAAGACCCAGAGCGCGAACGCCACCACCCCGAAAAGACCCTCGATCTTGATCACGGCGGCAGTCTGGACCCCCTCCGCTCCCGACGTCAGCAGAATCGCGTGGTTGACTCGCGGGCATGGACGCCGATCGGGTCGGCGAGGCGTTCGCGGCGGTCCCGCGGGCGTGGTTCCTCCCGCGGTCGCAACGCGGGCGGGCGGCGTACGACGGCCCGATCGACATCGGCCACGGCCAGACGAGCTCGCAGCCGCGCACGGTCGAGAACATGCTGCGCCTGCTCGAGGTGCGGCCGGGCGACCGGGTGCTCGACGTCGGCTCCGGCTCCGGGTGGACGACCGCCCTGCTCGCGCACCTGACCGGACCGGAGGGCGAGGTGCTCGGCCTCGAGCTCGAGCCGGAGCTGGTGGAGTTCGGCCGTGGCAACCTCGCCCGCGGCACCTGGCCGCGGGCGCGGATCGAGGCGGCGGACCCGGACGTGCTCGGCGACCCGGCCGGCGCGCCGTACGACCGGATCCTGGTCTCGGCCGGGGCACGGGAGCTGCCCGCCACCCTCGTCGACCAGCTCGGACCGTCGGGCCGGATGGTGATCCCGGTGAACGGCGAGATGCTGCTGGTCGAGAACGATGACGGGCAACCGGTCGTCAGCCGGCACGGCTACTACCGATTCGTGCCGCTGCGGTGAGTGCTACGAGGAGGGATAGACCTCCCACGCGTACCAGGTGCTGCCGGGCGTCCGCCACTCCCCGACGACCTCGTCGTCGCTGATGAAGTGACCCTTGTAGCACCAGTCGCGCGAGCAGACCTCGTTCCAGTGGCCGGTGTTGTCCACGGTGGTGCTCGGGAAGTCACCGAACCCGTTCACCGTGAACCCGGAGACGTGGGTGCCGTTCCACCTCAGGTGCATGTTGTTCCCGTGGTGGTCGAAGCCGCGCCAGGTGCCCTGGAAGTAGCTCGGTCCGGACGGGGTGCGAGCGCTCCACACGTGGTAGGTGCGGTCCCCGCCGCGCCGCCACTTGCCCACCACGTCGGTGGGGCTGACCCACCGGCCGGAGAAGCAGACCCCGTTGTTGCACCGCTCGTCCCAGAAGTCGTTGCCGCCGACGTGCGCGTTGCCGAAGCTCAGCTGCCCGACGTAGAAGCTCTTCACCTCCGTGCCGTCGAACTTCAGGGTCACCGTGAGGTTCTGGTGGTCGGCCCCGGTGTAGTCGCCCCGCTTCGGGATCGTGCTGCGCTCGTGGGCCGGCGAGCCGGCGGCCGCGGCGTGCTTGCCGCCGTGGGCGTCGGCGGTGGAGCCGATCAGGCAGGCGACGACGGCGGTGAGTGCGATGGTGAGTGCACCGATCCGGCGCGGGATGCTCGGCGCGCGCATCAGTGGGCGTACACGTAGGCGGTGAAGTGGGACTCGTGGCCCTGGTTCGGGTCGTTCCAGATCCCGAAGAACTCGGTGTCCGAGGCCCAGTGGCCGCGCACGCACTTGCGGGTGTGCGGGTCGCACCTGTGGTGGACGGTGGCGCCACTGACCGGCGCGCTGCTCACGATCAGGTGGCCGTTCACCGTGACGTTCGAGATCGCGTGCCCGTCGAAGTAGAAGCGCACGGACCGGTCGTGGCCGTCGCGGCCGAGGTAGTGGCCGTGGTACGGCAGCACGGACCGGGCCTCGAGCCCGGCGTGCGCCGCGTCCGCCGGAGCGGTGACGACGAGGCCCACCCCGGCGGTCATGAGTAGTACGGCGAACGTCGCGCCGATCCTGCGCAGCATGATGTGTCTCCCCTCGAGTCCCCTGTGCCCCCCGGCCTCGCCACGCTAGGTGGGCCACCCCCCGGAAGCCATCGCCTGTCCGGGCCATGGCGCCGCTGGGGTCGGACCGTTCACCGCCCGTTCCCGGGCCGCCCCTATCCTGCGCGGGTGACCGATGCGCCCGCCGAGCTCCTGCGGCTCGCCTCCGCGGACAACTTCCGCGACGTCGCGGGCACCGGGTCCGGCCACCCGACCCGGGACGGCGGGCGCGTCCGCCGCGGGGTCTTCTACCGGTCGAACGAGCTCCAGCTGACCGACGCCGACGCGACGGCCCTCGCGGACCTCGGGATCGCCGCCATCCACGACCTGCGCAGCACGCCGGAGGTCGAGGCGCACCCGGACGTCACGGTGCCGGGCGCGGCCTGGCACCACGTCGAGGTCTCCGGCATCCCGATGGCGATGGTCGAGGGACTCCACGACACCGCCGCGGCGGAATGCGTCATGCGCGAGGTGTACGACGCGTTCGTCCGCTCGGCCGGGGCGCGGGCGTCGTACGCCCGCCTGCTGACCGCGCTCGCGACCGGGGAGCTGCCCCAGCTCTTCCACTGCACCGCCGGGAAGGACCGCACCGGCTGGGCCGCCGTACTGCTGCTGGAGATCGCCGGGGTCGACCGCGGCACCATCCTCGCGGACTACCTCCTCACCAACGAGGTGTCGTCGGCGACCCGGGACAAGTACCTCGCGCTGATCGCCGAGCACCTCGGCCCGGACAAGGTCGCGGTGTACGAGCCGACGATGATCGTGGAGCCGGGCTACCTCCAGGCGGCGTACGACGCGGTCGAGGCCGACTACGGCTCCGTCGAGGGCTACTTGCGGGACGGTCTCGGTCTGGACCAGTCCCTGCTCGACGCGTTGCGGGCCAGACTGATCGCGTGACCCGCCACCCGTACGCCGTCCGGGAGGTCGGCATCGTGGTCGCGATCCAGGCGCTGGCCCTGGTCGCCCTCTCGCCGTTCTACGGCCCGCACCGGGACGAGCTCTACTTCGTCGTCGCCGGGCACCACCCGGCGTGGGGCTACCCGGACCAGCCGTCGTTCACCCCGCTCGTCGCGGCGTTGATGGACTCCCTCGCACCGTCGCACCTGCTGGTGCTGCGGCTGCCCGCCGTGCTGGCGGTGGCGGGCGTCGTGCTGCTCTCGGCACAGGCGGCGCGGCTGCTCGGTGCCGCGCGAGCCGGCCAGGTGCTGACCGCGGTGGCCGTCGCGTTCTCGGCGCTCGTGCCCGGGCTCGGGCACCTGCTCGAGACCTCGACCTTCGACCTGCTGTTCCTCACCGCCGTCCTGGTCGTCGTGGCCCAGTCGCTGATCGACGACCGGCCACGTCTCTGGCTCGTGGCCGGTGTGCTCGCCGGGCTCGGCCTCAACAACAAGCACTCGGTGGCGTTCCTCCTGCTCGGCCTCCTGGTCGGCGTCGCACTCACGCCCGGGACCCGGCCGATGCTCCGGACCCGATGGCCGTGGCTGGGCGGACTCGTCGCGCTGGCGATGTGGGTGCCGAACCTCGTCTGGCAGGCACAGCACGGTTGGCCGGTCTTCGCCCTGTCCGCCGACATCGCCGACGAGTACGGCGGGGTCGGCGGGCGGATCACCCTGGTCCTCGAGGCATTCGTCATGTACAGCCCCGTGATCGGGGTCGTCTGGATCGCGGGCCTCGTGCAGCTCCTGCGCCGTCCGGACTGGGAGCGCGCCCGGCCGGTCGCCTGGGCGTTCCTGGTCGTGCTGCTCGTCTACCTGGTCACCGGCGGCAAGGGGTACTACCTCGGCGGCCTGGTGCCGCCGCTGATCGCGGCCGGCTGCACCCACCTCGCGGCGAGCCGACCCTCCCGCCGCGTCGTCGGGGTCGGGGCCGTCCTCGTCGCGACGTCGGCCGTGGCGTACCCGGCGGTCGTCCCGGTGCTGCCGACCTCGACGTTCTCCGGCTCGTTCTGGGCCGACGTCAACGACGTCCAGGGCGACACCATCGGCTGGCCGGGATACGCCGACCAGGTCCGCGCCGTCGTCGACTCGCTCTCCCCCGAGGAGCGCGAGCACGCCGTCGTCTTCACGACCAACTACGGCGAGGCCGGGGCGATGAGCTGGTACGACGTCGGGCTGCCGGCGTACAGCGGCCACAACGGCTACCGCAACTGGGGGCCGCCACCCGAGGACGCCTCGCCCGTCGTGCTCGTCCTCGAGACCCCGCCCGACGACTTCCGGGGCTGCGAGCTCCGGGACCGGCTGCGCAACGACACGAGCACCGACAACGAGGAGGTCGGCGCGGGCGTCTGGGTCTGCGACGGCCCGGTCGGCGGCTGGCGTGCGGCCTGGCCGAGGCTCGTGCACTACAACGCGTAGCGGCCGGTCAGAGATCGACGACGAGGTCCGCGGCCGGGGTCGCGGAGCAGATCAGCACCTCGTCCGCGCCGGGCGCCTCGAGCGGCGGGGTCGCATACGCCACCGAACCGGACAGCACCGCAGTCACGCACGTGTGGCACACACCGGTCCGGCACGACCACTGGGTCGGGACGTCGCACGCCTCCGCGAGCTCCAGCACGGAGCCGTAGCCGTCGGCCCAGGCGGCTGTGATCCCCGACCGCCCGAAGGTCACGGCCGGCCCGGTGCCCGGCGGTCCCGGTGGCTGGTGCGGCACCGGGGTCGGGGCACCGACCACGCCGGGGTTGATCGGGGAGCGGGACCCGAACCGCTCGGTGTGGATCCGGGTCGGGTCCAGGCCGGCGGCCGCGAGCGCCGCACCGACGTCGGCCATGAAGGAGTCGGGGCCACACACGTACGCGCTCGCCGTCGCCGGGACGCCGAGCGCGGCGACGGCCTCCGCGGTCAGGCGTCCCGTCCGTACGCCGGAGCCGGCCGCGGGCGGTTGCGCCGGGGTCGTGTAGTACACGACCGAGTGCGACGCCGGAAGCCGCCCGAGCAGCCCCGTCACCTCGCCGGCGAACGCGTGGCTGTCGGCATCGTGGGTCGTGTGGACCCACCACACCTCGCGGGTGCTGTCCTCGCTCGCCAGCCGGTGCAGCATCGCCAGCACGGGAGTCAGGCCGATGCCCGCCGAGACGAGGAGGACCGGCGCACCGTCGTCGTCCAGCACGAAGTCCCCGCGCGGCGCCGCCACCTCCACGCTGTCCCCCGGCCGCAGGTGGGCCTGCAGGTAGGAGCTCACCCGGCCCTGCGTCTCGCGCTTCACGCTGATCCGGTACTCGCCGTCGGGACCTCCCGACAGCGAGTAGGTCCGCACCGGGACCGGGTCGCCCGAGCCGGGGACGCGGAGGGTCAGGAACTGGCCGGGACGGTACGGCGGCAGCGGGTCGTCCGAGGCCAGTCGGTACGACGTCACCGACGAGGTCTCCGCGACGACGTCGGTGACCGTGAGGGTCCGGAAGCCCGGCCAGGCCGGTGGCGGGGCGACGGCGACGCCGGCCGGCTGGCCGGTCCCGCCACTCTCCAGCATGCTCCGGAACGACCCCTGCCAGCCCGGGCTCAGGGCCGGGATGTCGAGCGCGTCCGCCAGCCGCTCCGGGTCGTGTCCCGGCAGGTAGAGGAGCGCGTCCGCGGCGGCCACGCTGAGCTCGTGCGGGCCTCGGCGGGTCCGCTCGATCGGGTCCCCGGCACGCACGTGGCCCTCGGTCAGCACCCGGAGGTAGAAGCCGGGACGGTGGTGCGCGACCAGCAGCGACGGCAGTCGTGGCTCGCCCAGCCGCATCCCCACCCGGAAGCAGGTCACGCGTGGCTGGCTGACCTCGAGCTCGGCCTCGCCGATCCGGTAGCGGTCACCGATGCAGACCTCCTCGTCGGCGAGACCCTCGACCGTGAAGTTCTCGCCGAAGGCGCCGGGCTCGAGGTCCTCGCGCTGGAGGACATCCGCCCAGTACCGGTAGGACTCGACCTGGTAGACGAGCACGGCGCGCTGCTCCCCGCCGTGTCCCGCCAGGTCGCCCTGGCCGTCGCCGTCGATGTTGAGGCGTCGTACCAGCCGGGGACCCGAGACCGGGCTCTTCCACACCCCCGTGTGCACGGTCCGTCCGCGCCAGGACACGTCCTTCGGCATCCCGACGTTGACCGACAGCAGGCGGGCCATGGCCCCAGCCTCGCCGATCCGACCGCGTCTGTCACGACACGTGGTCGGCGCCGTCGTCCTCCTCTTCGCGCATCGTGATCCGCTGCTCGGCGAACCGCACCTCGACGGTCTCGAATCCCTTGTGACGCTGAGCTCTCGCGTAGCCGACGTACGCGCGCCGGTCGGCGTCGGTGAGGTCGACCCGGTCGGTGAACGGCGTCAGGAGGGCTCGTGGCCACAGCCGTCGCTCGAGCACCACGTTGACCTCGATGCCCAGGACGCCGATGACCGCGGTGAGCCAGAGGAGCCCCATCAGGCCGAGGACCAGGCCGAAGGTCTGGTTCATCGCGCTGGTCTCGGTGAGGACGTTGGTGACGTAGGCCGTGCCGATGGTCTGGAGCCCGATCCACCCCAGCGAGGCGGTCACCGCGCCGGGCACCGAGCCGGTCCAGATGCTGTGGCTGCGGGCGGCGCCGACGCGGAACAGGGCCGTGAGCACGACCGTGTTCACCAGGACCGTGAGGACCGTGATCGGCCACCGGTACGACGAGACCGTCTCGCCGAGGACCTCGGTGTTCGCCGCGAGCGTCGACAGCACCGAGATCGTCAGGACGGCGATGCCCGCGGTCAGCAGCAGGAACAGGCTCTTGAGCCGCAGCAGGATCGGGTTCGGCCGGCTGTTGCGCGGAACGGACCACGCCACGTTGAGCGCGTTCTGCAGCGCCTGGCCGAGGCCGAGCGCGCCGTACAGCGCCACCAGGCCGCCGACGATGATCGCGGTGCTCGAGCCCGTCAGCCCCTCGGGACGGCCGAGCTGGTCGCCGATGACCGGGAACTGCGCGAGCGCCGAGTCGATCAGGTCCCCCTGGAGGTCGGGGTTGCCCTGGAGGAGGAAGCCGAGGATCGAGGAGCCGAGGAGCAGTAGCGGGAAGATCGCGATGAAGGCGTAGTAGGTGATGATCGAGGCCAGGTAGTTGCCCTGGTCGTCGAAGTACTTGTAGATGACCGCGAGCGGGTATCCGAGCACGGACCAGCGCCGCTGGGCGCGATCGGCGCCGTCGATGACCCGTCCCACCCCGCCACGCTACCGAGGTCGCGGTCCCAGAACGGTCAGGTTGCCGTCCCGGTCGGTCGTGAACAGCTCGACGCCGTCGGTCACCGTGGGCGCGTCGGCGCCCAGGGCGACCGCGATCTTGTTGGCGGCGTTGCGGGTCACGTCGAGCACCACCTCGACGACCTGGTCCTCCGGCAGGTGGCTCCGGGCGGCCGCGGCGACGTCCGCGGGGACGGCGTACGGCGTCCAGATCACCGCGTCCGTCAGGGCGAGCGCTGCCTTGACGTGGACCGGCAGGTCGCTGTCGGCGTACCGGTCCACGGCCTCGAACGTCGCCTCGTCGGCGCCCTGCTCGATCGCCGCGACGGAACGCCGGGACCGGCAGACCCGGCAGTCGTGCTGGCGCGCGCCGCGGAGCCGGACCAGCTCGGTCGTCACCGGGTCCAGCGCGTCGAGCCGCGCCACCTCGCGCATGAACTCCTCCAGCGCCGGCCACAGCTCACCGCCGTCCTCGACCGGACTGCCGACGGGACCGAGCACCGCCGGCACCCGCGGCCAGAAGTCGTCGACGAAGATCGCCTGCACGGCGACGAAGGCCGCCGGTCCGGTCGCCGCCAGGAAGCCACCCCGGAGCTCGTCGTCGATCACCGACACGTCGACCGCGAACTGCTCCGCGAACGCCACCACCCGCGGGTCCGTGAGACCGACGTCGAGGGCACGCCGCGCACCGAGGACGGCGCCGTACGACGGCGGCAGGGTCGACGGCGGCACGAGGTCAGCGTAGGGGCCCGGGATCGGGGAGCGTCGGCATCTCGAGGCCGGTGCGCCTGCCGACCAGGGCCGCCCGGGTGACCGACGCCGAGCCGAACCGGTCACGAACCCGGTCCAGCGCCGCGTCCAGGCCGTTCTCGTGCACGACGTCCGGGAACAGCGGCAGCTCCAGCTGCTGGGACCGCCCGTCGACCAGGCCGGAGATCGTGATGCCGAGCAGCGTGCACCCCCGCTCCTCGATGAGCGCCCAGTTGTCGGCGAGCAGCCGCCGGCCGGTCTCGAGCCAGGTGGCGGTGGTCGCCGTGGAGTACTTCAGCGTCGCGGAGCGGGTGGCCCGGGTGAAGTCGTCGAAGCGCAGCCGGAGCGTGAAGGTCTGACCGATCCGCTCGCCGGCCCGCAGCCGCCGGGCGACCCGGTCGACGAGGCCGGCGAGCAACGCGTCGAGCTCCTCGCGCGACTTCGGCTTGCCGGCTCGCCCCATGGCGCACTGCGACCCGATCGAGCGCCGCCGGCGGCCGACCTCGACCGCGCGCGGGTCCATCAGGTTGGCCAGTGCCCACAGGTGCCGGCTGGCGGCCCGGCCGACCGTCGCGCTCAGCTCGACCTCCTCCCGCCGGGCGAGCTGCCCGATCGTGCGGATCCCGTCCGCGTGCAGCTTCCCGGCGGTGATCGCACCGACTCCCCAGAGCCGCTCGACCGGCAGCGGGTGCAGGAACTCCTCCTCGCCGTCCGGGGCCACCGCGAGCAGGCCGTCGGGCTTGCTGACCGCGCTGGCCACCTTGGCGAGGTACTTCGTCCGCGCGATGCCGACCGAGATCGGGAGCCCGACCTCCTCGCGCACCCGGCGCCGGAGGTCGACCGCGATGGCCTCGGGCTCACCGACCAGCCGGCGCAGCCCGCCGACGTCGAGGAACGCCTCGTCGATCGAGATGCCCTCCACCAGCGGGGTGGTGTCGTCGAAGATCGCGAAGACCTGCTTGCTGGCCTCGACGTACGCCGAGAAGCGCGCCGGCACGACCAGCGCGTCCGGGCACAGCCGCGCCGCCTGGCGCCCGCCCATGGCGGAGCGGACGCCGTACGCCTTGGCCTCGTAGCTCGCGGCCAGCACGACACCACCGCCCACGATCACGGGCCGGCCGCGCAGCCGCGGGTCGTCGCGCTGCTCGACCGAGGCGTAGAACGAGTCGAGGTCGGCGTGCAGGATCACGGGACCCATGATCGAACACACGTTCGATCATGGGCAAGTGTCGGGAGCGCGCCGGCGCCGGGCGCCGGGTCAGGCGGCGAGGGCGGTCTCGATCTTCCCGGCGGAACGGCGCGCACCGTCGAGCACGGCCTCAACGGCCTCGGCGGGGGTGAGCAGCTCGTGCGCGGCCGCGACGACGGAGTCGGGCATCGCGGCCGGGGTCCGGATCATGGCTTCGGCGATGGCCAGTGCTGCGCGCGCGGCGTCCGGCCGCTCGTTCGACGCGTCGTGGTGGGCGTCGACCTGCATCGAGATCGACTCGAGGAAGCTCGAGATCGCGTCGCCGGTGTCCGCGACCGGGTAGCGGCGCCGACCCGGCCACGTCTCCGAGGGCCCGAAGAGGGCGTCGAGCGCGACCCGGACGCGGGGCGCCACGTCGGCGATCCAGATCATGTTGGCCACGGCTGCGGTGTGGCCCGCGGTCGCGCGGACGAAGGCGTCGCGCACGCGACCGTCGATGGCGGTCGCGTCCCGGCCGAACTGGTCGGCGAAGGCCACGACCTCCGGCGCCTCCAGCATCTCGTCGTGCACTCCGGACGGCCGCACCGAGACCAGGACCGTGTAGGACGCGAGTGTGGCGGGCGCGTGGGTCCCCAGAGCGGTCGCGCCGCCCCCGGTCCAGTCGTCGTGGGTCACTCCCCTGACTGTGGCACGTTCAGTACGACTTGGGCAGTCCCAGGGAGTGCATCGCCACGAAATTGAGGATCATCTCCCGGCTGACGGGCGCGATCCGGCCGGCCCGGGTCGCCACCAGCAGCCCCGCCACGCCGTACTCCTGCGTGATGCCGTTGCCGCCGTGGGTCTGCACGGCCGCGTCGGCGGCGTGGCAGGCGGCCTCGGCCGCGGCGTACTTGGCCATGTTCGCGGCCTCGCCCGCGCCCATGTCGTCGCCGGCGTCGTACAGCGCCGCGGCCTTCTGCGTCATCAGCCGCGCCATCTCGGTCTCGATGTGGCACTGGGCGAGCGGGTGCGCGATCGCCTGGTGCGAGCCGATCGGGTCCTTGAACACCGTGCGCTCGCGGGCGTAGGACGCCGCCTTGTCGAGGGCGTAGCGCGCGAGTCCGGTGGAGAACGACGCCGCCATGATCCGCTCCGGGTTGAGCCCGGCGAACAGCTGGACCAGCCCACCGTTCTCGTCGCCCACGATCGCGTCGGCCGGCAGCCGGACGTCGTCGATGAACACCTGGAACTGCAGCTCCGGGCTGACGATCTCCATGGGGATCGCCCGGTACTCCAGGCCCGGGGCGTCGGTCGGCACCACGAAGAGCACCGGCTTCACCTTGCCGGTCCTGGCGTCCTCGGCGCGCGCGACGACGAGCACGTTGTCGGCCTCGTCCACGCCGGAGATGTAGATCTTGCGGCCGTTCAGCACCCACTCGTCGCCGTCCTTGCGGGCGGTCGTCGTGATGTTGTGCGTGTTGGTGCCGGCATCCGGCTCGGTGATGGCGAACGCCATCGTCGAGGTGCCGTCGCAGATGCCGGGCAGCCAGCGCTGCTTCTGCTCCTCGGTGCCGTAGCGGCTGATGATGGTGCCGCAGATCGCGGGGCTCACGACCATGAGCAGCAGCGGGCAGCCCTGCGCGGACAGCTCCTCGCAGACGGCCGCGATGTCGCCGATGCCGCCGCCACCGCCGCCGTACTCCTCGGGGATGTTGATGCCGAGGTAGCCGTTCTTCCCGATCTCCAGCCAGAGCTCGGTGGTCTTCTCGCCGCTGCGCGCCTTCGCGGTGAACCACTCGCGGCCGTACTTGCCGGCCAGCCGGGCGACGGCCTTGCGCAGCTCCTGGCGCTCCTCGGACTCGCTGAACGTGCTCACTCTGCTTCCTCCACCACTGCGAGAACCTCGCCGGCCGCGACCTGCGTGCCGACCTTGACGTCGATCTGGGCGAGGACGCCGGCGTGCGGCGCGGTCACCGGGTGCTGCATCTTCATCGCCTCGAGCACCAGCACCTGCTGGCCCGCCTCGACCTGCTGGCCCGCCTCGACCGCGACGCTGACGACGGTGCCGGGCATCGGGGCGAGCAGGCTGCCGCTCGCGACCTGCTCGGCCGGGTCGACGAACCTCGGCACCCGGGTCAGCCGGACGTGCCCGTGCGGGCCGTCGACGTCGACAGCTGCTCCGTCGACACTGATCCGGTAGGTCGTGCGCACGCCGTCGGTCTCGAGCGTGACGCTGTCGGGACCGGCGTCGATGACCTCGTGGCCGTCGACGGCGTAGGCACCGAGCCACTCGACCGTGGCCTCCTCGAAGACCGTCCGCTGCGGCTGGGACACCACGTTGCGCCAGGCGACCGGGATGCCACGCTGGACGGTCCGCACCTCCTTCGCCCGCTCCGCCAGCGCGATCGCCGCGGCGACCGCCGAGCGGGTCGTGTGCCCGGGACGTGTCTCCGGGTCGTTGTCGGGCATCCGATCCAGGAAGTCGGTCGACACCTGACCGGAGAGGAACCGCGGGTCCCGCAGGATCGCGACGAGCTGGTCGCGGTTGGTGACCAGTCCGTGGATCCGCGCCCGGGACAGGACGCCGGCGAGCTTGCGGGCCGCCTGCTCCCGGCTCGGCGCGTGCGCGATCACCTTGGCGAGCATGGCGTCGTAGTGCGTCGACACCTCGCTGCCGGACTCGAAGCCGGCGTCCACGCGGATGCCGTCCTCCACCGGGATCTCGAACGTCGTGAGCACGCCGCTCTGCGGCTGGTAGCCGGCAGCGGGGTCCTCGGCGTACAGCCGCACCTCGATCGCGTGGCTCCGCGGCGGGTCCGTCCACCCCATGTACCAGTCCGACTCCGCCGAGATGATCTGCAGCTCGACGAGGTCGACGTCGTGCACGAGCTCGGTGACCGGGTGCTCGACCTGGAGCCGGGTGTTCATCTCCAGGAAGAAGAACCGCTCGGTCGCCGGGTCGTAGAGGAACTCGACCGTGCCGGCGCCCCGGTAGTCGACGGCCTCGGCGGCCTTGCGGGCGGCGTCGTGCAGCGCGGACCGCGTCTCGTCCGGGAGGTTCGGCGCGGGTGCCTCCTCGACGACCTTCTGGTGCCGCCGCTGGAGCGAGCAGTCGCGCTCGCCGTAGACGCTGGTGCCGACGACCTGCACCTCGACGTGCCGGCCGTGCTCGACGTACGGCTCGACGAAGACGGTGCCGTCACCGAAGGCGGAGGCCGCCTCTGACTCGGCCTTCTCGATCTCGCCGGGGAGGTCCTCGAGGCGTCGGACGACGCGCATGCCGCGGCCGCCGCCTCCGGCGGACGCCTTCACGAGCAGCGGCAGGTCGGCCTCGGTCGGCTCGTCCGGCGCCTGGAGCACCGGCACGCCGGCGGCCTTCATGATCTCCTTGGCGCGGATCTTGGAGCCCATCGCCTCGATCGACTCGGGCGCGGGCCCGACCCATGTCAGCCCCGCGTCGACCACGGCCCGGGCGAAGTCGGCGTTCTCGGACAGGAAGCCGTAGCCCGGGTGGATCGCGTCGGCACCGGAGCGCCGGGCGGCGTCGAGCACCAGGTCGATGCGCAGGTAGGTCTCGGCCGGTGCGTTGCCGGGCAGGCGTACGGCGGTGTCCGCCTCGCGCACGTAGGGCAGGCCGGCGTCGGCGTCCGAGTGGATCGCGACCGTCTCGATGCCGAGCTTGCGGCAGGTGCGGAAGACCCGCGAGGCGATCTCGGCCCGGTTCGCCACCAGGAGTCGTTCGATGGGGCGGCGGCTCACGGGCGGAACACCCCGAACCGGTCGGCGCCGACGACCGGCTTGTTCTCGATGACCGACAGGCAGATGCCGAGGACGGTCCGGGTGTCGCGCGGGTCGATGACGCCGTCGTCGTACAGCATCCCGGACAGGAAGTAGGGCATCGACTGCTCCTCGATCTGGGCCTCGACGATCTCCTTCACGCCCTTGAAGCCCTCGGCGTCGAACACCTGCCCCTTGGCCTCGGCGGACTGCTGGGCCACGATCTCGAGCACGCCGGCGAGCTGGGCCGGGCCCATCACGGCGGACTTCGCGGACGGCCAGGTGAAGAGGAACCGCGGGTCGAAGGCGCGGCCGTTCATGCCGTAGTTGCCGGCGCCGTACGACGCGCCCATGATCACCGACAGGTGCGGGACCCTCGAGTTGCTGACCGCGTTGATCATCATCGCGCCGTGCTTGATGATGCCGCCCTGCTCGTACTCCTTGCCGACCATGTAGCCGGTGGTGTTGTGCAGGAAGAGCAGCGGGGTGTCGACCTGGTTCGCGAGCTGGATGAACTGGGTGGCCTTCTGCGCCTCCTCCGAGAACAGCACACCCTGCGCGTTGGCGAGGATCCCGATCGGGCGGCCGTGCAGCTTGGCCCAGCCGGTGACCAGGGAGGTGCCGTAGAGCGGCTTGAACTCGTCGAAGACCGCGCCGTTCGCTCCCCCGGATCCCGGGGCGGAGACGCCGTCACAGATCCGGCGGATCACCTCGCGCGGGTCGAACGGCTCCTTGAGGTCGGTCGGGATCAGGTCGAGCAGTCCCTCCGGGTCCTCGTCCGGCTCGGCCCAGGCGGCGGGCGGCGCCGTCGCCTTACGCCAGTTCAGCCGCGCCACGATGCGCCGGCCGATCCGGATCGCGTCGAGCTCGTCCTCGGCGAGGTAGTCGGCCAGGCCGCTGGTCCGGGCGTGCATCTCGGCGCCGCCCAGGGACTCGTCGTCGGACTCCTCGCCGGTGGCCATCTTCACCAGCGGCGGGCCGCCGAGGAACACCTTGGCCTGGTCGCGGACCATCACGGTGTAGTCGGACATGCCGGGCACGTAGGCACCGCCGGCGGTCGAGTTGCCGAACACCAGCGCGATGGTCGGCTCCTTGCGCGCGCTGGAGCGGGTGATGTCGCGGAAGAGCTTGCCGCCCGGGATGAAGATCTCCTTCTGCGTGGGCAGGTCCGCGCCTCCGGACTCGACCAGGGCGACCGAGGGCAGCCCGTTCTCCTCGGCGATCTGCGAGGCCCGGAAGATCTTCTTGACCGTCCACGGGTTCGAGGCGCCGCCCTTCACGGTCGGGTCGTTCGCGGTGATCATGCACTCGACGCCCTCCACGACGCCGATGCCCGTCACCACCGACGCACCCACCGCGAAGTCGGAGCCCCACCCGGCCAGCGGCGACAGCTCGAGGAACGCCGAGCCCTCGTCGACGAGCAGCTCGATCCGCTCGCGGGGCAGCAGCTTGCCCCGCGCGTGGTGGCGGTCGACGTACTTCTGTCCCCCGCCCTCGACGGCCCTGGCGTGCTCGGCGTCGAGGTCGGCGATCTTCTCGAGCATCGCGGTCCGGTTGTCGCTCATTGCTCGACCACCGCCTTCATCCGCTCGAGGGTCGTGCGCATGCCCTTCTCGTTGGTGCGGCCGCGGAGCCTGCCCATCACCAGCCAGTAGGCACGCAGGTAGAAGACGGGCTCCAGCCGGTAGTACTCGGTCACCAGCGCGCCGTCGCCGTCCGGCTCGATCCGGTAGCCCCAGTTGTTGACCGTCACGTCGTCGGTGCCGACGGAGAACTCGAACAGCTCGTTCGGCACGCACGCCGTGACCTTGCAGGGAGTCCAGTAGGTCGGCCCGACGCCGTTGCGCTTCACGTGGCCCTTGAAGTACGCGCCCTCCTCGGGCCCGGTCGAGCCACGGGTCCACTCCGCCTCGAAGGTCTCCGGCGAGAATTCGCCGATCCGGGTCACGTCGCTGACCAGCGCCCACACCTTCTCGGGCGGCGCGTCCATCCGGAGCGTCACCTCGCCCCTCATCGATGCGGTCATTCGGGGTCCCCTCGGAATCGTGGGATGGAGGAGCGAAGCGGGGGAATCCCGCGATTCCGTGGGGTGATCATGTGTAGCCCAGCAGCTTGGCTGCGAGATCGGTCAGCACGTCGCTGGCCCCTCCTCCGATCGGCAGGATCCGGGCGTCGCGGTAGTGCCGCTCCACCTCGGTCCCGTGCATGTATCCCGTCCCGCCGTGCAGCTGGACGGCCTGGTCACAGACGTACGTCGCGCAGTCGACCGCGGTCTGCTTCGCCAGGCAGGCCTCGGCGACCACGTTCTCTCCCGCGACGTGGCGGCGGGCGACCTCGCGCGTGTAGGTGCGCGCGACCTCGACCTGCCTCCGCATCTCCACGAGCCGGTGCCGCACCACCTGCCGGCTGAGCAACGGCTTGCCGAAGGTCTCCCGGTCGCGGCAGTAGGTCGCCGTGAGCTCGAGCGAGCGTCCGGCGATGCCGTAGGCGTGCACCGCCAGCGCGAGCCGCTCGACGACGAACTGCTCGGCGATCTGGAGGAACCCGGTGTCCTCCTCGCCGACCAGGTTCGTGACCGGCACCCGCGCGTCGACGTACGACAGCTCGGCGGTGTCGGAGCAGTGCCAGCCCATCTTCTGCAGCGAGCGGTCCACGGTGAAGCCGGACGTGCCCTTCTCGACGACGAGGAGGCTGACGCCCCCCGCCCCCGGACCACCGGTCCGCACGGCGGTCGTCACGAAGTCGGCGCGCACGCCGCTGGTGATGAACGTCTTGGACCCGTTGACGACGTACTCGTCACCGTCGCGTACGGCGGTGGTGCGGATGCCGCCCACGTCGGAGCCGCCGCCGGGCTCGGTGATCGCGAGCGCGCCGATCCTGTCGCCGGCCAGGGCCGGGCGGACGAACCGGTCGACGAGGTCGGCGTTGCCGGATGCGGCGATGTGCGGGAGGGCGATGCCGCCGGTGAACAGCGCGGCCATCAGCCCGCTGCTGGCACCGGCCTCGAACATCCCCTCCTGGAGGTCGACCGTGTCGAGCAGGTCGCCGCCCTCGCCACCGACCGACTCCGGGAACGAGACGCCGAGGAGGCCCTGCTTCGCGGCAGCGGCGTGCAGCTCGCGCGGGACGGACCCGGCGTCCTCCCACTCCTGGAGGTGGTCGACGACCTCGCGGCGGGTGAACTCCGCGGCGACCTCGCGCAGGTTCATGCCAGGTCCTCCTGGACGTGCACCATCCGCGAGCGGACCCACTCGCCGAGCCCCTTGGCCTGCGGGTCGAACCGCGTCGACGCGGCGACGCCGTCGCCGAGCAGCCCGCGGACCAGCACGTTCACCGCACCCAGGTTCGGCAGCAGGTAGACCTCGACGTCCAGGTCGGCCGCCTCGGGCACCAGCTCGCGCACCTTGCGCGGGGTGACGAGCTTCTGCAGCCAGGTCACGCGGTCGGCGTACTTGTCCGAGCCGTCGTGCGCCACCCAGAGGCCGAGGTTCGCGTCGCCGCCCTTGTCACCCGATCGCGCGTGCACGAACGTGCCCAGCGGCATCCGGCGGGTGAGGGAGTCCGTGGGCGCCGGGTACGGCGAGGGCCGCCGGCCCTCGGCGTCGTCCACGGCGGCGAACTCCGTCGGGTCGGCGATCACCTCGCGCCGGCCGTCGGCGTGCACGACCGTGTGCGTGACGGCCGATCGGTCGACGTACGCGGGCCGGTAGACGCCGTACGGCGCAGGTTGCGCCGGCGGGCCGGTCATCGTGAAGCCGGGGTACGACGCCAGCGCGAGCTCGACGGCCGGGCCGGTGAAGGCCCGGCCGACCGGGTCGGGCGCGGCGTCGCGCACCGTGCAGCGCAGGAGGCAGGACGCGCCCTCCTCGGTGTCCGCGTCCGGCGCGGGCAGGGCGCCGAGCGTCCAGGTCACGTCGGCGGCGGTCAGGGACGGGCTGAGCTGCTCGCGCACCCAGTCGGCCTTGGCCTCGATGTCGAGGCCGGTCAGCACGAACTCCACGGTGTTGCGGAAGCCGCCCAGCTCGTTCACGCAGACCTTGAGCCGCTCGGGCGGCGCCTCGCCGCGCACCCCGCTGATCTCGACCCGGTCCGGCCCGACCTCGCGCAGCCGCACCGAGTCGAGGTGCGTGGTGACGTCCGGGTTGAGGTAACGGGTCGTCTGGATCTCGTACAGCAGCTGCGCGGTGACGGTGTCGATCGTGACCGCCCCGCCGGTGCCGGCGTGCTTGGTGATCACGCTCGACCCGTCCGCGGCGATCTCGGCGAGGGGGAAGCCGAGCGACCTGGTGTGGTCCGGGAGGGACCGGAAGCCCGAGAAGTTGCCGCCGGTCGCCTGGGTGCCGCACTCGAGGACGTGCCCGGCGACGACGGCGCCGGCGAGCTCGTCGTACGACTTGGGTGTCCAGCCGTGGTGCGCGACCGCCGGCCCCACCACCAGCGAGGCGTCGGTGACGCGTCCGGTGACGACCACGTCGGCGCCCGCCGAGAGCGCGGCCGCGATGCCGAAGCCGCCGAGGTAGGCGTTCGCGGTGAGGGCGCCCTCGCCGATCCCGACCTCGGCGAGTCCGCGGACGTCGTCGCCCTCGACGTGGGCGACCTGCGGGTCGAGCCCCAGCCCGCGGGCGACCTCGCGGATCCGCTCCGCGAGACCCGCGGGGTTGAGGCCGCCGGCGTTGCTGACGATCCTCACTCCCTGCTCCAGCGCGAGCCCGAGGCAGTCCTCGAGCTGCCGGGCGAAGGTCTTCGCGTACCCGAGCGCCGGGTCCTTCATGGTGTCCCGGCCGAGGATCAGCATGGTCAGCTCGGCGAGGTAGTCGCCGGTCAGGTAGTCCAGGCCCTGCCCGTCCTCCTGGCGGCCCTCCAGCATCTCCCGCATCGCGGAGAGCCGGTCACCGTAGAAGCCCGAGCAGTTGCCGATCCTCATCGCCTCTGCCGCCCGTCACCCGCGGGACCGGCGAACGCCTGGGCGATCGCCAGCCACTGCTCCGCGTCCGCGCCGACGGCGACCAGGTCGGTGTCGTCGCGGTGCACGCGCTGGGTGACCAGCAGGCAGAAGTCGTAGGCGGGGCCGCGCACCGACTGTGCCGCGTCCTCCGGCCCCCAGGCCCACAGCTCGCCTGAGGGCGCGGTCAGCTCGACGCGGAACTCCTCGGCCGGCGCCTCCAGTCCGTGCACCGAGAAGGCGAAGTCCCGCGTGCGTACGCCGAGGTGGGTGACGTGGCGGATCCGGTCGGTGAGCTCGGGGACGACCTCGAGGGCGTCGTACACGTCCAGCGCGTGCGCCCACGTCTCCATGAACCGCGCCGTGGCCATCGAGGCCGGGGACATCGGTGGGCCGAACCACGGCATCTTCTGGCCGACGGGGAACTCGCGCAGCGCCCGCGGTAGCGCCTCCCGGGCCGCGCCCCAGCGGCCGAGCAGCGCCTCGGGCCGCAAGCGCGCGACCTCGTGCGCCTGCTGGTCCACGAACCCCGTCGGGTCCTCCAGCGCACGCAGCACCAGCGCGTCCCACGCGTCCTGGTCGGTCGCCGCGATCACCGCGACCTCGTCGGTCCACAGCAGGTGGGCGACCTGGGTGGCGACCGACCAGCCGGTGGCCGGCGTCGGCGTGTCCCAGCCGTCGTCGTCGAGACCGACCACGACGTTCCAGAGCCGGTCGCTCTCCGCCTCGAGGTCGTCGAGCAGCTCGTCCAGAAGGGTCATCGCAGCTCCTGCTCCAGGACGTCGGCCCAGCGGTCGAGGATCCGGCCGCGGCGTCGTGCGTCGTCGGTGATGGTGTTCGCGAGGCCGAGGCCGCGGACCAGGTCGAGGGTCGCCTGCACCAGCTCGCGGGTGCCGGCCACGGACTCGTCGGCCCCGAGCAGCTCGACGGTGAGCCGGTGCGTCTCCCGGCCGACCCGCTGCTCGAGCGGAGCGACGGCGGCGAGCAGGGCCTCGTCGGTGCGGGCGGCGACCCAGAGCTCGAGCGCGGCGGTGAAGACCGGTGAGGTGAAGTGGTCCGCGAGCACCTGCAGGACCGCGCGGGTGTGGCGCGGTCCCTCCGGCACGGCCGCGGCCGCCGCGGCGAGCTCCAGACCGCGCTTCTCGGTGAGGTGCTCGACGGCCGCCACGACCAGGTCGTTCTTGGTCGGGAAGTGGTGCAGCTGCGCGCCCCTGCTGACGCCGGCCCGCTCGGAGACCAGCGTCGTCGACGTGCCGGCGAAGCCGCGCTCGACCAGGCAGTCCACGGTCGCCTCGAGCAGCCGCGCCCGCATCACCCGGGTGCGCTCCTCCTGGGGGACGCGCGTCGTCCCGGCGGTGGTCACGCGGCCAGCATGGCGCGATCACCAACAAACAGTCAAGACTGACTGTTTGTCATTCGAGCCGCGCGACCATCGGCAGCCGCGACCGGGTGCTCAGCCCGACGATCAGCGCGGTCACCAGCGGCAGCCCGACGACCAGGCCGAGGATCATCAGCCACGGGACGTCGAGGAACGGGCCGGTGTCGGAGTACGCCGGCGCCGTCAGCGGCACCGTGATCGCGAGGCCGGGGATGAACCCCACCACCGCACCGAGCACGGCGCCGACGAAGCCGACCACCAGCGCGTACGACGCCGCGACCCCGCGCCGGCGGCGCGGGGAGGCGCCGACTGCGGAGAGCGTCGCGAGGTCCGGCCGGGCGTCCGAGAGCGCGAGGAACGTCGCCGTCAGCGTGCCGCCGAGCATCAGCACCGCGCCGAGCCCCGCGAGCACCAGCTGCACGATCTTCGTGCCCTGGTCGGCCTGGTAGCCGCGCTCGACGTAGAACCCGGCGTTCCGGCTGACCGCCGAGATCGCCTCGGAGAGGTTCTCCTGCTGGGTCGCCGAGATGTCGGTCCCGGTGACGGCGAGGGCCCCGGTGGACGTCTCCGCGCCGAGGCGCTCGGCGACCGCGGGCGGCACGATCGCGGCGAGCGGCGGGTAGGAGCCCGCGGTGAAGCGGACGTAGGCGGCCGGCACGGTCACCCGCTCGTGCCCCCGCCGCACCACCGCCGTCTCGTCGTCGACCCGGTCGTCGGTGAAGGCCACGACACCGCCGCGCGCGAGAACCTCGTCGGCTCTCGCGCGGTCCGCGGCAGACACCCCGGGGACCACCGACGGGACCGCCCCGGCCACGAGGATCGAGGAGCCGAAGTTCTCCGTCATGGTCTCCAGGAGCGGACCGCGGTGGTGCGGCGCCGTGATCTGGACCGAGCTGCCCCGCCCGGCCGCGGCGAGCACGAGCTCGACGTCCGCGTCCGGGACCTCGCGCCGCACCGCATCCTCGATCTCGTCCCACTTCGCGGGCTTCAGGCCGTACCCCGTCACCGCGGCCTGCCCCATCGCGAGCGTCGGCGTGTACGTGCCGCGGTTCTCCGCCTCGTCGCTGGTGACCGCGATGCCGAGCGCGACCACGCCCGCGACGGTGGCCGCGACCGCGGCGACCGCGGGCACGGTGCGCGTCCGGTGCCGGGCGGCGTCCCGCGCGGCGTACCGCGGCGACAGCGGCAGCCGGCCGGCCAGCCGCGCCACGCCGATCACGACGACGGGCACGATGAAGAGCATCCCCAGCACGGCCAGGATCGCGGCGCCGGCGATGAGGAACGCACCGGTGTCGCCCGAGGTCGTGCCGAACACCGCCATCGCGACGGCGCCGCCGATGAGGAGGACGCCCGCGATCGGCGAGCGCGCCGACGGGGGCCGATCGGCTCGCCGGCCGGCGAGCACCGCCACGACGTCCTGGCGCGAGGCGATGACGGCTGGGACGACGGCCGCCAGCACCGCACTGGCCAGGCCGAACGCGGCGACGCCGAGCAGGTGCGGCCACGGCACGTCGAACGGGCCGAACCAGGTGCTCGACCACCGCTGCACGACGGGCACGAGCAGCCACCCGGCACCGATCCCGAGGATCACGCCCAGCACCGCGGCGGCGCCCCCCAGGACGACCCCGCCCGCGAGCACGACCCGCCGGGTCTGGGCCGGGGTGCCGCCGGAGGCGGCCATCAGCGCCAGGCTCCGCGACTGGCGCCGGGCGCTGACCGCGAATGCCGGACCGGCGAGCAGCACCACCTCGAGCAGCGCCATCACCACGACGAGCGCGACGGCCGCGATGACCGCGTTGTCGCTCCCGGAGCTCCACGACCGGATCTCCGCGGGGACCTCCGAGGCGGGCGGAGGATCCTCGATGACCGCACGGGACAGCACGGTCGCCCCCATCGCGTTGAGGTCCTTGACCGTCTCCCAGGAGACCGGT
Organism: Nocardioides sp. URHA0032; assembly: GCF_000620645.1. Classification (GTDB taxonomy): domain Bacteria; phylum Actinomycetota; class Actinomycetes; order Propionibacteriales; family Nocardioidaceae; genus Nocardioides. Next base: position 22,410 of record NZ_KK211159.1, read on the forward strand.
CCACCAGCGGCCAGCCAGGTCGGACCGCCGGCATACGCGGCCGAGACGCCGAGGCTGCCGACCGGGCCGGCGACGTAGGGGTAGGTGCGCAGTTCGGGCGACTCTGCAACGCCCACGATCACCGGCGACGGCGCGTCCTTGCCGCGGATGTCGAGCCGGTCCGCGACGGCGTACCCCTTGTCCAGGAGGGCCCGGTTCACCACCACCTCGCCGGCGTCCTGCGGGAGCCGGCCGGAGGTGAGGTCGACCAGGCCGGCGGCGACCGGGTCGCGCAGGTCGACCTCGACCGAGTCCGCCGACGCGTAGCCCTTGTCGGTGCGGACGTCGACGCCGCCGGTGCGCTCCACGACCAGTCGTGCGCCGCCGAGCGCGGCCGAGATGTCCGCCGCGGCGGGCGGCTCCTGCTTCCGCCCGTCGGAGGTGTTGCCGTCGTACGGGTCGAAGGCCTGGATCATCGGCCGTCCCTCCGCGGGCACGACGACCTGAGCAGCCGCCGACCCGAGCCGGCGGTCGAGCCCCTCGACACTGCTGACCGACTGGGTCTGGATCAGCACGTCGGCCGCCGTCACCGCGAGCACGGGCAGCGCGATCATCACCAGCACCAGGACCGACCGGCCGCGGGCGCGCAGCGCCTCCCGTGCCGCGATCCGCAGCGCGAGTCGCCAGGAGGTGACCCGGCCGGCTCCCGGTCGGCTCATCGGGTGACGCCCGACTCGAGCAGCCCCTCGGCAGCGTCGGTGCCGGTCTCGTCGATCACCACTCCGTCGCGCAGGAACACCACCCGGTCGGCCCAAGCGGCGTGCCGCGCCTCGTGCGTGACGAGGACGCCGGCGGCGCCCGCGTCGCAGCGCACCCGGAGCAGGCGCAGGATGTCCTCGCCGGTCTCGCTGTCGAGCGCCCCCGTGGGCTCGTCCGCGAGGATCAGGCGGCGGTCCCCCACGACCGCCCGCGCGATCGCGACGCGCTGCTGCTGGCCACCGGACATGTGGTCGGGGAACCGGTCGGCGAGGTCGCCGATGCCGACCTCGTCGAGGGCCGTCCGCGCCGCCGCGCGAGCCGTGCGGGTGCGGACGCCGTCGAGTTCCAGCGGGAGCGCGACGTTCTCCACCGCCGTCAGCGCGGGGATCAGGTTGAAGTCCTGGAAGACGTAGCCGATGGAGGTACGCCGCATCCGGGCGCGGCCGCCGTTCCCCAGGGTGGCCAGGTCGACACCCTCGACGGAGACCGTGCCGGAGGTCGGTGCGTCCAGGCCGCCGGCCAGCGTGAGCAGCGTCGACTTGCCGGACCCGGACGGGCCCATGACCGCGACCAGCTCGCCGGCGGACGCGCGGAAGGAGACGTCGCGCAGGGCGCGCACCTCGGTGGCGCCCTCGCCGTGCACGCGGGTGACGACGTTGAGGTGCAGCACCGAGCTCATCGGGCCACCTCCGGTGCGTCGACGGGAGCCGGGACGGCCGGCTTCTCGAGCGCGGCGCGCCGCAGCCGGGCCTCGCAGTGATCGAGCCAGCGGATCTCCGCCTCGGCCGCGAACACGAGCGAGTCGAGCACCAGCCCCCACGCCAGGTCGTTGCCCCCGTCGCGCTTGAGCCGGGTGTAGTCCTGCAGGGCGGCCATGGTCGCGGAGCGCTGCTGCTGGATCACGCTGCCGACGTCGACGCCGGGCATCGTGACGGCGAGGGCGAGCTTGATCGCCAGCTCGTCGCGGGGCGGCTGGGTGCGCGGCACCGGGGTGGTGAACCAGGCCGCGACCTCCTCACGCCCGGCTGCGGTGACCCGGTAGATGACGTGGCCCTCGCCGTCCGCGCCGTCGGCCTCGACGAGGCCGTCGCGCTCGAGCCGGGTCAGGGTCGTGTAGACCTGCCCGACGTTGAGGGGCCAGGTCGACCCGGTGCGCTGCTCGAACTCCGCGCGCAGCTGGTAACCGTATCGCGGGCCCTGCTCGAGGAGGGCCAGGAGTGCCTGTTTCACCGACATACCGAGTATGTATACCCGGTATGCACCGCGCTGGCAAGATGGTGCTGGAGGGCAGAATCGGTCCGGTGACCACCACGCGGATCCCCGGTCTCGTCCTCACCGACCACACGGTCGAGGTGCCGCTCGACCACGCCCGGCCGGACGGGCCCACGATCGAGGTCTTCGCGCGCGAGGCGGTCGCCGCCGGCCGTGAGCACGACGACCTGCCCTGGCTGCTCTTCCTCCAGGGCGGACCGGGCGGGAAGTCGCCGCGCCCGGGCGGCGGCGCCGACGCCTGGGTCCGGTTCGCCACCCGCACGCACCGGGTGCTGCTGCTCGACCAGCGCGGGACCGGCCGGAGCACGCCGTTGACCCGCCTGTCGGTCGCGGGCAGGTCCGACGCCGAGATCGCGGCGTACCTCCGGCTGATGCGCGCGGACAGCATCGTCGCCGACGCCGAGGTGCTGCGCGCCCGGGTCGCCGGCGGCCGGACCTGGGAGACCCTCGGCCAGAGCTACGGCGGCTTCGTCACGATGGCCTACCTCTCGCGCGCCCCCGAGGCGCTCGACGCCTGCTACGTCACCGGCGGGCTGCCCGGGCTGACCGCGACCGCCGACGAGGTCTACCGGCGCACCTACCCGCGGGTGGCCCGCAAGAACGCGGAGTTCTACGCGCGCCACCCCGGTGACCGTGAGCTGGTGCGCCGGATCGCGAACCACCTGGACGCGCACGTCGTCGTGCTGCCCGACGGCGACCGGCTGACCACGCGCCGGTTCCGGCTGGTCGGCAGCGCGTTCGGGATGAGCGACGGCTACGAGCGGGTGCACTGGCTGCTGGACGAGGCGTTCCACGGCCACCGGCTCTCCGACGTCTTCCTGTCCGGGGTGATGGCGCTGACGTCGTACGCCGAGGGGCCGCTGTTCGCGCTGCAGGAGTACACCTACGGCCGGCCCGGCGCCGGCCCGACCGCGTGGGCTGCCGAGCGCGAGATGGCGCGGCACCCGGAGTTCGCCGAGCACCAGGACCCGCTGCTGCTCACCGGCGAGATGTTCTACCGCTGGATGTTCTCCGACATCCGGGCGCTCGAGCCGTTCGCGGGAGCGGCGGACCTGCTGGCGGCGTACGACGACTGGCCGCCGCTGTACGACCTCGACCGGCTCGCCGGCAACGAGGTGCCGGTGCTCGCGGCGGTCTACTTCGACGACATGTACGTCGACGCCGAGCTCCAGCTCGAGACCGCGCGAGGGGTCGGCAATGTCCGCACCTGGGTCACCGACGAGTTCGAGCACGACGGCCTGCGGGCGGACGCGCCGCGGGTGCTGGGACGGCTGATGGCGATGCGCGCCGGTCAGGTGTAGCTGTTCGAGGGCCAGCCGTTGGCGTCGAGGTACCAGACCGCCGAGGTCAGCACGACGAGGATCAGCAGCGCGAACAGCAACCCGCCGGCGACCGGCAGGAACCAGCCCGGCGCCCGCTTCGAGCGGACGGCCGTCACCTTCACCACGACCGCACCGAACACCGCGCAGCCGAGGACGCCGTGCACGACCGTGCGCAGCGGCACCTTCTCGCCGTCCGGCAGGTGACCGCTCTCCAGGCCGAGCGCCCAGATGCAGTGGTAGGCCACGAACACGCTCAGCAGCAGGGCGACCGCGCCGGTGGCGCGGTGCGCGGTGCCCAGCCAGGACGGCAGAGCGAGCCCGAGCTTCCCGTAGAGCCACAGGGCGCCGAGGAGCTGGAGCACCGCGAGCACGCCGATCACGCAGGTCACCGCGACCTTCATCGCGAGCACGGTGTCGAACCCGAGCGTCGTCGTACCGCTCAGGGTCGGGTCGTGGAGGGTGCCGAAGACGCCGACGAGCAACGCGACGACGGCGCCCGCCGCGAACGCCGTGAGGGGGACCGTCATGCCCCTGCCCATGGGCACAGCATGCTCCCGGCGGGTGCTCAGCGGTAGGTCAGGTGCTCGCCCTCGAGGTGCGGGTGCTCGTTGAACGTGAGGATCCGGGCGCCGGTCGAGCCGACCACGACGCGGGTGAACGACGAGTTCACGATCGTGGTGTTGAAGCGGCTCCAGAGCCGGCCGAACGTCGCATCGTCGGCGCCGGGGTCGACCAGCGCGGCGCAGGCCGCGGCGATCGGGCCGCCGGACGTGACGACGACGGCCGTGCCGCCCGGCCCGGCCTGGGCGCAGACGTCGTCCAGCGACGCGGTCACGCGGGTGCGGAAGGCCGACCACGGCTCGTGGTACTCGCCGTCGTGCTCGCCGGCGGTCCAGCGCGCGGTCGCGAGCTCGAAGACCCGCTGGAACTCGCGGTTGTCGAGCTCGCCCGGCGGTACGTCGGGGTACGCCGCCACCACGCCGAGGTGGTCGAACTCGTCCCACCCGGGATCCACCACCGCGTCGGCCCAGCCGGCCGCCTCGGCCGTCTCGCGGTGCCGGCGCATCGAGCCGCGGACGACCGCGGTCGGCCGGTCGGCCTTCTCGCGCAGCCACTCGCCCAGCAGGCGGCCCTGCTGCCAGCCGGTCTCGGACAGCACGTCGTAGTCGTCGGCCCCGAACGACGCCTGCCCGTGACGGACCAGGATCACCACACCCATGCCCGGCAGGCTAGAGGAGGGCCCGTCCGTGCCATTCCCGGTCCCGGGTCGCGGGACCTACCGTCGGACCATGTTCATCCAGGTGTTCCAGGGTGTCTGCACCCGGCACGACGAGCTGAAGGCGGTCCTCGACCGCTGGCCCGTCGAGCTCGGGCCGGGCGCCGACGGCTGGCTCGGTGGGACCTACGGGTTCACCGACGACGACTACTTCGTCGCCGTGGTGCGGTTCGAGGACCGCGCCGCCGCGGAGGCGAACTCCCGGCGCCCCGAGCAGGGTGCGTGGGCCGAGCGGCTGATGGCGGCCTTCGACGGGCCCGTGGAGTTCCACGACGCGGACGACGTGACGCTGCTCTTCGACGGCGGCTCCGACGAGGCGGGCTTCGTGCAGGTGATCCAGGGCCGGGTCGACGACCCGGGGCGGCTGCGGCGGCTGATCGCCTCGGAGCCCTCGGAGCTGCGCCGGATGCGTCCCGACATCATCGGCGCGACGTTGGCGATGGAGCCGGACGGGTCCTTCACCGAGACCGTTGCGTTCACCGACGAGGCGAGCGCCCGCCGCGCCGAGGGGCAGGAGCCGCCCGCCGACGTCCGTGCCGAGCTCGAGTACGCGATGGCCGGCGCGCGGTTCTACGACCTGCGCCATCCCTGGTTCGCCTCGCCGTAGGGACGTCGTCCGAGGTGGTCGCGGGAGCGACCGACTCGGACGACGTCCCGGCGCGGGTCAGGCCGGGAAGGAGCCGTGCGACGCGGCGAGGTCACGCAGCCACGCCGAGGCGCGGAACCGGTCGCCGTACCTCTCGGCGAGCTCGTCGGCGCGCTTCACGAACGCCCCGAGGCCGATCTGGCCCTCGGTGTTCTCGTAGCCCGTCATGAACTGCGCGGCGCCGCCGGTCATCGCCGGGAAGCCGATGCCCATGATCGAGCCGATGTTCGCGGCGGCCGCGGACTCGATGACGCCCTCCTCGAAGCACTTCGCGGTCTCGATCGCCTCGACGAACAGCAGTCGGTCCTTGACGTCCTGGAACGGGACCGGCTGGTCGGCGACCGGGAACGCCTCGGCGAGTCCCGGCCAGATCCCGACGCGGGACCGGGACTCGTCGTACTCGTAGAAGCCGGCGCCCTTGAGCCGCGACGGGCGGCCGATCTCGAGCATCCTCTCGACGACCGCGGTGCCCGGGTGCGGGGCGTAGTCGATCCCGTCGCGCGCGGCGGCGTCGGCGGTCGCCTTGCCGATCTTGGCCATCAGCTCCATGTTGAGCTCGTCGCTGAGCTGCAGCGGGCCGACCGGGTAGCCGTCCTGGGTCGCGGCCCGCTCGATGCTGACGGGGTGCACGCCCTCGGCGAGCATCGCGAGGCCCTCGTTGACCATGGTGCCGATCACCCGCGAGGTGTAGAAGCCGCGGCTGTCGTTGACGACGATCGGCGTCTTCCGGATCTGCTGCACCACGTCGTACGCCTTGGCCAGCGCGACGTCCGAGGTCTCCTTGCCCCTGATGATCTCGACCAGCGGCATCTTGTCGACGGGCGAGAAGAAGTGCAGGCCGATGAAGTCGGCGGGCCGGTCCACGCCGGTCGCGAGCTCGGTGATCGGCAGCGTCGAGGTGTTGGAGCAGAGCAGCGCGTCGGGGTCGACGTACGACGCGACCTCCGCGAACACCTGCTGCTTCAGCGCCGGGTCCTCGAAGACGGCCTCGATGACGAGGTCGCACCCCGCGAGGTCGGCCGGGTCCGCGGTCGGGGTGATCCTCCCCAGCAGCTCCTCCGACTTCTCCTCGGTGAGCTTCCCGCGCGAGATCGCCTTGGCGTTGAGCTTCTCGGAGTACGCCTTGCCCTTGTCCGCGCCCTCCTGCGAGACGTCCTTGAGCACCACCTGCATGCCCGCACGGGCGCACGAGTAGGCGATGCCGGCGCCCATCATGCCGGCGCCGAGGACACCCACCTTCTTCGCCGTGTAGGGCTCGATGCCCTGCGGTCGCAGCTTGCCGGCGTTGATCGCCTGCAGGTCGAAGAAGAACGCCTGGATCATGTTCTTCGAGCCCTGGTTGACGATCAGGTTCGTCAGGTAGCGCGACTCGATCCGCGACGCCGTGTCGAAGTCGGTCAGCGCGCCCTCGACCGCGGCGGACAGGATCGCGCGCGGCGCCGGGTAGACCGCGCCCTTGGTCTGCTTGCGCAGCAGCGCGGGGAACGCCGGCAGGAAGCCCGCCAGCGCGGGCGACGTCGGCGATCCGCCGGGCATCTTGTAGCCGGGCTTGTCCCACGGGTTCTGGTGCTCGTCCGGGTTGGCCCTGATCCACGCCTTGGCGGCCGGGACCAGCTCCTCGCGGGTGGCGACCAGCTCGTCGACCAGGCCCTTCTCCTTCGCGGCGCTCGGCTTGAACTGGGTGCCGGGGAGCAGCACGTCCATCAGGCCGGACTGCAGGCCGAGGAGGCGGACGACGCGGGTCACGCCGCCCCCGCCCGGGAGCAGGCCGAGCGTCGACTCGGGCAGTCCGAGCTTGACGCTGTCGTCGTCGACCACGATGCGGTGGTTGCACGCCAGGCAGATCTCGAAGCCACCCCCGAGGGCGGCACCGTTGATCGCGGCGACCACCGGCCTCGGGTACAGCTCGAGCTTGCGCAGGCCGGCCTTCACCGCCTCGCCCATCGCGAACACCGGGGCGGCGTCCGCCTTGGTCGCCTGGACCATGTTCTTGAGGTTGCCGCCCGCGAAGAACGTCTTCTTGGCGCTCGCGATCACGACGCCCGTCACGCTGTCGACCTCGTCGTACAGCCGCTGCACGGCGGCCGACATCGACTCCTGGTAGACCTCGTTCATGGTGTTCGCGCTCGCGGTCGGGTCGTCGAGCGTGAGGGTGACGATGCCGTCGGCGTCGCGGTCGTAGCGGACGGCGGTCTGCTGGTCAGTGCTGCTGGTGCTCATCGGGATTCCTGTTCTGGGTGCCAGGTGAGGTGATGGTGCTCAGGGAGAGCGACTGGGTCTCGATACGCCCTGGTCCGCGACCTCGTTCCTCGGTCGCGGGGGCTACTCGACCACCGACGGGTCGCTCCGGCTCGTCAACGGCGGTCTGGCGGCTCCGCCGCTCAGACCACCTCGACGATCGTGGCGATCCCCATGCCGCCGCCGACGCAGAGCGTGGCGAGGCCGCGGCGCAGGTCCCGGCGCTGGAGCTCGTCGATGAGGGTGCCGAGGATCATCGCGCCGGTGGCACCGAGCGGGTGGCCCATCGCGATCGCGCCGCCGTTGACGTTGGTGATCTCGTGGCTGATGCCGAGGTCCCGCATGAACCGCATGGCGACGGCGGCGAACGCCTCGTTGATCTCGAAGAGGTCGATGTCCTCGACCTCGAGACCGGCCCTGGCGAGCGCCTTGCGTGCGGCCGGTGCGGGCCCGGTCAGCATGATCGTCGGGTCCGCGCCCGACACGGCGGTCGCCAGCACGCGGGCCCGCGGGGTCAGGCCCAGTGCGGAGCCGACCTCCTCGGTGCCGATCGCCATCAGGGCCGCGCCGTCGACGATGCCCGAGGAGTTGCCGGCGTGGTGGACGTGGTCGATCCGCTCGACCCAGTGGTACTTCTCGAGCGCTACGTCGTCGAAGCCCGCCTGTGCGCCGATGTCGGCGAAGCTGGGCTTCAGCCCGGCCAGGCCCTCTGGGCTCGTGTCCGGACGGATCGTCTCGTCGTGGTCGAGCACCGTGAGGCCGTTGAGGTCCTTCACCGGGACGACGGCGTTCGCGAAGTAGCCGTTGGCCCAGGCCTTGGCCGCGCGGTGGTGGGACTCGGCGGCGTATGCGTCGACGTCCTCCCGGCTCCAGCCCTCGATCGTCGCGATCAGGTCGGCGCCGATGCCCTGCGGCACGAAGCCGGTCGTGAGCGCGGTGGCGGGGTCGGACGCCCACGCGCCGCCGTCGGAGCCCATCGGCACCCGGCTCATCGACTCCACGCCGCCGGCGAGGATCAGGTCCTCGAAGCCGCCGCGGACGCGGGACGCGGCCTGGTTGACGGCCTCCAGGCCGGACGCGCAGAAGCGGTTCAGCTGCACGCCCGCGACCGTCTCCGGGTACCCGGCCTTGAGCGCCGCGGTCTTGGCGATGTCGCCGCCCTGCTCGCCGATCGGCGACACGACGCCGAGGACGACGTCGTCGACGCGCTCCGGGTCGAGCGTGGGGTTGCGCACCTTGATCTCGTCGAGGAGCCCGACCATCAGGTCGACGGGCTTCACCTCGTGGAGGGAGCCGACCTTCTTGCCCTTGCCGCGCGGCGTGCGAATGTGGTCGTACACGAATGCCTCTGCCATGCAGCGATTGTGACACTATTACTGTCACCGTCAACAGGATGGATCGTGTGGTGCGGGTCACGAGGAGTGGGATGGACGAGCTGCTGACGCTCGAGGAGCTGACGACGCGGGTCGGCATGAGCGTGCGGAACATCCGCTTCTACACGACCAAGGGCCTGGTCCCGCCGCCGATCCGGCGCGGCCGCTCCGGGTACTACAGCAGCGACCACGTGGCCCGGCTCGAGCTGGTCCAGGAGCTCCAGGCACACGGCTTCACCCTCTCGGCGATCGAGAAGTACGTCGCACGGATCCCGGCCGACGCCTCTCCCGAGGACATCGCACTGCACCGGACGATGCTCGCGCCCTGGCAGGCGGACCTGCCGGTCGAGATGTCGAGGACCGAGCTCGAGAAGCGCACCGGCCGCACGCTCAGCGACGACGACCTGACCACGCTGGCCGCCCTGGGCATCGTGTTCCGCACCAAGCGCGGCCGCTACGAGGTCGCGGTCTCCCAGCTCTCGGTCGGCCTCGGCCTGCTCGAGCTCGGCTTCCCGACCGAGGCTGCACTCGCCGCCGCCGACGTGTACGCCGAGCACGGCCGGCAGATCGCCAAGGAGCTGAACGAGCTGTTCCGCACCATGGTCTGGCCGGTCTACCGGGAGTCCGGCGCCCCGCCCGACCGGCTGCGCGAGGTCGTCGAGCGGCTCAAGCCGCTGTCGGTGGCGAGCCTGGTGTCGGCGTACGAGGCCGCGATGGACGAGACCCGCCGCGAGAACATCGCCAAGCGGGCCCGCTGAGCGCGACCGGCTCCACGACCACTACCGGGGCCGCCGGGTGGGTACGGCAGGACCCGTGAGCACCGTCCTCGTCACCGGCGCGACCGGCTTCGTCGGCCGCCACCTGGTCCCCGCGCTCCTCGAGCGCGGCTTCGACGTCCGCGCGATGACCCGACGCCCGGAGGAGTACGACGCCTCGGGGGAGCCGGTGGCCGGCGACGTCTCGGACGCGGGCAGCCTGGCCGCTCCGCTCGAGGGCGTGGACGTCGCGGTGTACCTCGTGCACTCGCTCGACGAGGACGACTTCGAGCAGCGGGACGCCGAGGCGGCGCGGGCGTTCGGGCTGGCCGCCGCGGCGAGCGGGGTGCGCCAGATCGTCTACCTCGGCGGCCTCGGCAAGGACGACGGCCGGCTCTCGCCGCACCTGCGCTCGCGGCGCGAGGTCGAGCGGCTGCTCGGTGGGTCGGGCGTCCCGGTCACGGTGCTGCGCGCGGCGATCGTCGTCGGCGCCGGTGGCATCTCCTGGGAGATGACCCGGCAGCTGGTGAAGAACCTGCCGGCGATGGTGGTGCCGAGGTGGGCGGAGACCCGCACCCAGCCGATCGCGCTCGCGGACGTGGTGCGCTACCTCGCCGGCGTCGTCGGCCGGGAGGAGGCGTACGGCCGGGCGTACGAGATCGGCGGCCCCGACCAGCTCAGCTACGTCGACATGCTCCAGCAGGCGGCCGAGGTGATCAACGGGCGCCGGGTGCCGATCGTGACCGTGCCGGTGCTCACGCCCCGGCTCTCGTCGTACTGGATCTCGTTCGTCACCGACGTGGACGCGACGACGGGGCGGAACCTGATCGACTCGATGGGCACCGAGGTGATCGTCACCGACCACGCGATCCGCGACCTGGTGCCGGGCGAGCCCCTGACCTACGCCGAGGCGGTGCGGCTAGCGCTGGAAGAGAGCGGGCAGCAGGAAGAGCATGGTGAGTGACCACGTGCAGTGCGTGAGGATCGGCGGCAGCAGGGCGTCGTAGCGCCGTCGCTCCAGGGCGACGATCACGCCGAGCACCACGGCGGCGAACGCGAGCAGCAGGTTGCCGGTCGCCAGCGTCGTGAGGCCGTAGACGGCGGTCGTCACCGCGACGGGGTGGCGCGGGACGAGGTCGTAGGCCGCGCCGCGGAAGAACAGCTCCTCGGCGATGCCGGTGACGACCGTGACGAGGACGAGCAGCGGCCACGAGCCGCGGGCCGCGTGGTCGGCGACGTCGCGCACCTGCCCGTCGAGGAACGCGACCTGCCTGACGACGAACGAGCCCACGACGAACAGGCCCACCAGCGCCGCGCCCGCCGCGACCGGCACGAGCACCGGGCGAGGTGGGCCGAGACGCGGTGGGCCCACGGCGTACGCGGCCACGACCCACACGCCGGCCAGGGCCAGCGTCGCCGCGTAGAACCACGCACTTCCGGGCGGGATGCGCAGGGAGACCCCGAGCACCGCGCCACCGAGAACGACGAAGGCGGCGGCGATCAGCCGTCGATCGCGCACACGCCCCCCTGCGTCGTACCGGCTACTTGGAGAGTCCGTCCTTGACGTCCTTGGCGGCGTCCTTGACGTGCTCGCCGGCGTTCTTCACCTTGCCGGACGTCTGGTCCGCCTGGCCCTCGGACTTCAGGTCGCGGTCACCGGTGGCGCTGCCTGCCGACTCCTTGCCCTTGCCCTTGAGCTCTTCAGCCTTGTTCTCTGCCTTGTCCTTGAGTCCCATAGGGCTCCAGTGACCGGTCAGGGGTACGCCGAAACGTCAGGAGGCGCGCTGGCGCGGGCGACCGCGGCCACCGCGGGACCGCGATCGGCTGCCGGCCGGGCGGTTGCCCGCGGACCCGTTGGCCTGCCGGACGGCAGGCGCCTCGACGACCAGGCCACCGGGCACGGTGCTCCGCTCGCCCGGGGCCAGCTGGGCCAGCATCGGGTGGCTCGCGCCGGTGACCTTGGTGACCGTCGGCTTGATGCCCGCGGCGCGGGTGAGCGCACGGACGTCGCGCACCTGGTCGTCGGTCATCAGCGTCACCACGGTGCCACGGGCGCCGGCGCGCGCCGTACGGCCCGAACGGTGCAGGTAGGCCTTGTGCTCGACCGGCGGGTCGGCGTGCACGACCAGCGCCACGTCGTCGACGTGGATGCCGCGGGCCGCGATGTCGGTCGCGACCAGCGTGGTCGCCCGGCCCGCGTGGAACGCGTCCATGTTGCGGGTCCGCGCGCCCTGGCTGAGGTTGCCGTGCAGCTCGACCGTCGGGACGCCGTTGCGGTTGAGCTGGCGGGTGAGGGCCTTCGCGCCGTGCTTGGTGCGGGTGAACACCACGGTCCGGCCGGGCGCGCTGGTCAGGTCGGTCAGCACCGAGACGCGGTGCTCCCGGGACAGGTGCAGGACGTGGTGGTCCATGGTCGAGACGGGAGACTGCGCCGAGTCGGCCTCGTGGGTGACCGGGTCGGTCAGGAAGCGCTTCACGATCACGTCGATCGCCTTGTCCAGCGTCGCCGAGAACAGCAGCCGCTGCCCGTCGCGCGGCGTCCGGTCGAGGATCCGGCGGACGACGGGCAGGAAGCCCAGGTCGGCCATGTGGTCGGCCTCGTCCAGCACGGTGATCTCGACCGCGCCGAGGTCGCAGTGACCCTGGCCGATCAGGTCCTCGAGACGACCGGGGCAGGCGAGCACGATATCCGCGCCCCGGCGCAGGCCCTGGACCTGCGGGCCCTGGCCGACACCGCCGAACACGGTCTGGGTGGTGAGGCCGGCGGCCCTCGCCAGCGGGTCGAGCGCCTCCTTGATCTGGCCGACCAGCTCGCGGGTCGGGGCCAGGATCAGGGCGCGCGGCCGGCCGGAGCGGACCTTGCGGCCGGAGGCCGACAGTCGCGCGACCAGCGGCAGCAGGAAGGCGTAGGTCTTGCCGGAGCCGGTGCGGCCCCGGCCCAGGACGTCGCGGCCCGCGAGCGAGTCGGGGAGCGTGGCGGCCTGGATGGGAGTCGGGGAGGTGATGCCGCGGGTCGCGAGGACGGCGGCAAGGTCAGCGGGCACGCCGAGATCGGCGAAGCCCGCAGTGTGAACTGCAGAAGACAAGAGAGAGTCACTCACTGCTGGGGGTGTCTCGCCAGCATGGGTTCCGAGATGGCGCTGGAGCCGGGGCTCGCGCGGGCCCGAGGCAAGACAGAACGGGCTCCGTCCGTAAGTCTACGCAGAAGGTGCCCGATCCGACGATTCAGCGGCTCACCGGAACGTCAGCACCCCGTCGTCGATCCGGTCCCGGTTGATGGACCGGACGTCCTTGAGGTAGTTCTGCCGCAGCTTCCAGGGCTCCCGGTCGCCCTGCTTCGGCAGCTCGTCGAGGGCGCGGAGGATGTAGCCGGAGCTGAAGTCGATCAGGCGCTCCTCCCCGACGGACGGGTCGCGGGGCGCCACCACGCGGCGTACGCCGTGCTCGTCCAGGTGGCGGAGCAGCCGGCAGACGAAGTCGGCGACCAGGTCGGCCTTGAGCGTCCAGGAGGCGTTGGTGTAGCCGATCGTGAAGACGAAGTTCGGCACGTCGCTGAGCATCAGCGCCTTGTAGGTCATCGTGTCCTGCATCTTGACCTCGGCGCCGTCCACGGTGAGCTCGACGCCGCCCATCGCCTTGAGGGTGAGCCCGGTCGCGCTGACGATGACGTCGGCCTCGAGCTCCTCGCCCGAGCGGAGCAGGATGCCGCGCTCGGTGAACCGCTCGATGTGGTCGGTCACGACGGACGCCGACCCGCTGCGCAGCGCCTCGAACAGGTCGCCGTCCGGCACGAAGCAGACCCGCTGGTCCCACGGGTTGTAGGCGGGCCTGAAGTGCTCGTCCACGTCGACGTCGGGCGGCAGCTGCTTGGCCGCCTCCTTGCGGATGAACCCCTTCACCATCTCCGGCCGGCGGCGGGAGAGCTGGAAGAACAGCGTCGAGGCGAGGATGGCCTTGGCGCGCACGATCCGGTAGCGGAGGGCCGACGGCAGCCGGTGCAGGCGGGTGGCGATCGGGTCGCGCCCGGGCAGCGACAGGACGTACGTCGGGGAGCGCTGGAGCATGGTGACGTGGGCGGCGCCGGCCTGCGCCATCGCGGGCACCAGGGTGACCGCCGTCGCACCCGACCCGATGACCACGACCTTCTTGCCGGTGTAGTCGAGGTCCTCCGGCCAGTGCTGCGGGTGCACGATCGTGCCGCGGAAGTCCTGCTGGCCGGGGAAGTCGGGCGTGAAGCCCTTGTCATAGTCGTAGTAGCCGCCGCAGGCCCAGAGGAAGCCGGTCGTGATCGTGCGGGTCTCGCCGTCGTGCTCGACCTGGACCGTCCACAGGGACGTCCCGGAGTCCCACGCGGCACCGACGACCCGGTGCCGGTAGCGGATCAGCCGCTCGACGTCGTACTCCCGGGCGACCGTGCGGAGGTACTCCAGGATCGACGGGCCGTCGGCGAGCGCGACGTCGCCCTCCCAGTGCCGCCACTTGAAGCCGAACGTGAACATGTCCGAGTCCGAGCGGATCCCCGGGTAGCGGAACAGGTCCCAGGTGCCGCCCAGGGAATCGCGCGCCTCGAGGACCGCGACGGACTTCCCGGGGTGCTCCGTGCTCAGCCGGCAGGCGGCTCCGATGCCGGACAGCCCGGCGCCGATGATGAGGACGTCGACGTGCTCGCTCATGGCACACACCTTACTGAATATCTGTCAACAGGCATAGAGCTCGACGAACCGGCTCAGCAGCCGCGGCGGGTGCTCGACGTGGCTCCGCCGGGCCAGCGCCTGGACCCGCTCGGCCTCCTCGGGCGGGTCGAAGTAGCCGTGGTGGCGGTAGATGTCGATGCGCAGGCAGATGCCCTCGACGTCGAGCTCGGGGTGGAACTGCGTCGCGTAGACGTTGCTGCCCATCCGGAACGCCTGGACCGGGCAGGTGGCGCTGCCCGCGAGCCTGGTCGCGCCCGCGGGGAGCCTGCTGACGGCCTCCTTGTGGCCGAGGAACGCGTCGAACTCGCGCGGCATCTCCCCCAGCAGCGGGTCGGCCGCGCCCGCGTCGGTCAGCGTGACGCGGACGGCCGAGATCGGCTCGCCGTACCTCCGGTCGACCAGGCCGCCGCGCAGCCCGCCCAGCACCCCGACGCCGTAGCAGGCGCCGAGGAACGGGAAGTCCTGCTCGAGGACCCGCTCGGCGAGGCCGCGGAGCTCGGCCTCCGCGCGCCGCTGCGCCGCGCTCTTGGCCTCCTCGGGGTCGCTCGCGTTGTACGGGCCGCCGCCGAGGATGATCCCGGACCAGTCCGCGAGCTCGACCGGTCCGAGCTCGCGCGCCTCGAGGCGGATGCGGCGTACGTCGCGCTCGTCGAGCCCGGAGCAGGCGAGGACGGCGGCGTACTCGCTGTCCGCGGCGGCGTCCTCGGCGCGGGTGCCCAGGAACAGGAACGGCTTCACTGACCCGGGGGTGCCTGGACGGCGGCGCCGGTCGCGATCAGCTCGTCGGCGTTCGTGACGCCCCAGGCGGCCAGCGCTTCCCGGGTGCTGTCGCCGGCGGACTCGGCGAGGCGGCCGATCGTCGCCCCCGTGCGGGAGAACCGCGGGGCAGGGGCGGGCTGGAGGTAGCCGTCGTGGTGGACGAGGGTGCCGCGGGCCCTGATGTGCGGGTGCTCCGCCGCCGCGGTCAGCGGGATGATCCCGGCGACGCAGGCGTCCGTGCCCTCGAAGACCGCGACCCACTCGGCCTGGGTCCGCTGCCGGAACGTCTCCGCGATCAGCGTGCGCAGCGCGTCGGCCCGGTCGGCGTCGTTCCGGTCCGGAGCCGTGTGCTCGATGCCGAGCAGGCGCACGAACTCGGCGTAGAACTGGGGCTCGAGCGCGCCGACCGACATGTGCTTGCCGTCGGCGGTCTCGTAGACGTCGTAGTAGGGCACGCCGCCGTCGAGGAGGTTCGATGCCCGCTCCTCCTTGAAGCCGCCGGACGCGAGGAACGCCGCGGTCATGGTGTTGAGGTGCGTGGTGCCGTCGACGATCGCGGCGTCGACGACCTGCCCCCGGTTGCTGACCCGGGCTTCCAGGAGCGCAGCGAGGATGCCGATCACGAGGTACGTCGACCCGCCGCCGAAGTCGCCGACCAGGTTGCCCGGGAAGTGCGGCCGGCTCCGGTCCTGGCCGAGGCCGTGCAGCGCGCCGGTGATCGCGATGTAGTTCATGTCGTGGCCGGCCACCTGCGCGAAAGGTCCGTCCTGGCCCCACCCGGTCATCCGCCCGTAGACGAGGCGCTCGTTGCGCTCGTGGCAGGCCTCCGGTCCGAAGCCCAGCCGCTCCGCCACGCCCGGCCGCATGCCCTCGACCAGCACGTCGGCGTTCTCGACCAGCGTCAGCACGGTCTCGACGGCGTCGGGGTTCTTCAGGTCGAGCGCCACGCTGGGACGGCCGCGGTTGAGCAGCATGTGCGGCCCGCCGCCCGCCAGCGCCTGCCCGCCGGGCCGCTCGATCCGGATCACGTCGGCACCGAGGTCGGCAAGGATCATGCACGCGTGCGGCCCGGGCCCGATCCCGGCGATCTCGACCACCTTCACGCCCTTGAGCGGACCGGTGCCCCGGCCGAGTTCGATGCTCATGCCCGGCATCATGACAGAGGCGCTGTCAGCGTCCCTGTGGATGGGCGGTCGCGCTCGTCGGCGCTCCGCGCTGGGATCGCGGCATGCGTCCGATCCCGCCCGAGCTGCTGCGCGGACCGTTCACGCGCTCGCATGCGGCGGAGCTCGGGGTGACCAGCCGCCAGCTCGAGGGCGCCCGCTTCGTCCGCGTCTTCCCCCGGGTGCACCGGTGGTCGGACCACGTGATGACCGAGAGCGACTGGGTGAGTGCCGCCCGGCTCTCACTGCCCGGCGACGCCCAGCTGACCGGGATCACGCGGATCCAGCAGCTCGGGCTCGACTTCGGTCCCCGGCGGCCGATGCGGTTCGTCGTCGACCGCGACCTCCATCTCTCCCTCGACGAGATCTTCCTGCACCGGACCAGACGGCTGCCGCCGACCGACGAGGTCGGAGTCGTCCCCGCCGGCGCCTACCTGGCCTACTGCGCGCGGGCCCGGGTGATCGACGCGATCAAGGTCGGCGACTGGCTGCTCCGCCACCAGCACACGACGCCGGAGGCGATCCGCGACGTCGCCCTGTCAGCGCCCTGGCGCGACGGAGCCCACGAGGCGGTGTGGGTCCTCGACCACCTGGTCGCTGGCTCGAGGTCGCTGAAGGAGAGCGAGACCCGGGCGGTCCTGTCGTTCGCCGGCCTCCCTCCTCCCGAGACCAACGTCGCTGTCGACGTCCGGGAGAACGTCGAGGTCATCGGGGACCTGGTGTACCGGGACCTCGGGCTCGTCGTGGAGTACGAAGGCGCCCACCACCAGACCGACCGCTCGCAGTACCTCTGCGACGTCGACCGCTACGCCCTGCTGCGGACCGCGAACGTGCCGTACGTGCAGGTCACGAACGAGAAGCTGAGGCGGCCGAAGACGCTGGTGGGCGAGGTGTATCGCGGGCTCCTGGCCGCCGGCTACACAGGGCCGGCCCCGCGCTTCGACGATCGGTGGCGGTTGCTCTTCCTGCCGCTGTCGACGGCGGTGGGGCCACGCTGGGCCCGCATCACCGGGCGAGCGGTGGGTTAGCCACCTTCTGCGCGGTGGATTCGGTGGCTGGCTCACCGGCGGCCCGGCGTTCACCCTCTCGGCCCGGGCCGGGCCAGCGGTGCCTCAGCCACCTTTTTCGACCCGGATTCGGTGGCCGGCCCACCGCTCACCGGCGCCCGCCCCGGCCAGCGGTGCCTCAGCCACCCTTTTCGACCCGGATTCGGTGGCCAGCCCACCGCCCACCCGCGCCCGCCCCGGCCAGCGGTGCCTCAGCCACCTATTTCGCACCACATTCGGTGGTCAACCCACCGCCCGCCAACGCCCGCACCCGCCAGCGCCGCCCGCCAGCGCCACGGCGTCCAGTCAGAGCACCCGCCGCAGGAACTGCCGGGTCCGCTCCTCGCGGGGGGAGGTGAAGATCTCGGACGGCGGTCCCTGCTCGAGGATCCGGCCCTCGTCGAGGAAGCACACCGACGTGGCGATGTCGCGGGCGAACGCCATCTCGTGGGTGGCGAGCACCATGGTCATGCCGGCCTCGGCCTCGGCCCGGACGATCGAGAGCACCTCACCGACCAGCTCGGGGTCCAGCGCTGCGGTGATCTCGTCGAGCAGCAGCAGCCGGGGCGAGGTGCAGAGCGCGCGGACCAGGGCGGCGCGTTGCTGCTGGCCGCCGGACAGGCGGTCCGGGTGCTTGGCCGCCTGGTCCTCGAGTCCGAAGCGGGACAGCAGGGACATCGCTCGTTGGGAGGCCTCCGCCCGCGACAGGCCGTGCACGAGACGCGGCGCGAGCGTGCAGTTGTCCAGGACGGTCAGGTGCGGGAACAGGTTGTACGCCTGGAACACCAGCCCGATCTGCGACCGCACCGAGCGGGCATCGACGCGCGGGTCGGAGATCTCGGCGCCGTCGAAGGAGATCACCCCGTCGTCGATCTCCTCGAGCAGGTTCAGGCAGCGCAGCAGCGTGGACTTCCCCGACCCGGACGACCCGATCAGGCAGATCACGTCGTGCTGCTCCACGGTCATCGAGACGTCGTCCAGCACAACGCGGTCGCCGTACGACTTCCGCACCCCGGACACGGTCAGCAGGCTCACAGGGCCCCCGCGAGCTCGCGGCGCCGCATCCGCGCGGTCAGCCAGTCGCACAGCCGGGCGAGGGGCACGGTCATCGCGATGAAGAAGCAGGCGACCACGACGTACGGCGTGTAGTTGAAGTTGTAGTTCCCGTAGTCGCGAGCGACGAAGACCGCGTCGAAGACGCCGATCGCGGAGGCGAGCGCCGTGTCCTTCTGCAGCGACACGAAGTCGTTGAGCAGTGGCGGGATCACCCGGCGCACGGCTTGGGGTACGACGACGTGCCGGAGCGCCTGACCGCGCGAGAGTCCCAGCGACTGCGCACTCGCCCACTGCGACGGGTGGACGGACTCGATGCCCGAGCGGAACACCTCCGCGACGTAGGCGCTGTAGGAGATGATCAGCGCGACCGTCGCCCAGAAGAACGGGCTGATCGGCAGGCCCTGCAGCTGCAGGCTCGGCATGCCGAAGCCGAGCAGCAGCACCAGCAGGATGGTCGGGATCCCCCGGACGACGTCCGTGTAGACGATCGCCGTGATCCGCAGCGGCATCAGCCAGGGCGACCTGCTGACCCGGGCGATCGCGATCAGCATGCCGAGGACCAGGATGAAGACCTCGGCGACCAGGAACATCTTGATGTTCAGCCAGATCGCGTCCCAGACGTCCGGCAGCACGGCGCGTGCGTGGTGGCCGTTGAAGAACGTCTCCTTCACGGTCGCCCAGCCCGGGGAGCTGACCAGGCCGACGCCGATCAGCACGAACACGACGACCGTGGACACCGTCGCGATCAGGATCGACCGGGTGCGCAGGCGCCGCCGTACGACCCGGCGATCGAGCTCGTGCCGGCTCGGTGACCAGTCACTCACTGAAGCGTGGGCACGTTCACGACGTCGGAGAGCCACTGCTTCTCGATCTGCGCGAGGGTGCCGTCCTCCTTGAGCTTCGCGAGAGCGGCGTCCACGCACGGGACCAGGAGGTTGCCCTTTTGGAACAGCATGCCGAACTCCTCCTGCTGTCCGGTCTCCGGTTGGAACTGGCCCACGATCGTGCTGTTCGGGATCTCGACGGCACTGATGTAGAACGCGGTCGGGAGGTCGGAGAGGATCGCGTCGACCTGGCCGTTCTGCAGCGCCTGCTTCGCGGCGTTGGTGTCGTCGAACACCGCGGGGTCCTCGGTCGGCTGGATCACGTCCCGGATGGCGGTGAGCGACGTGGTGCCGGTCTGGGCACCGAGCTTGAGGTCCTTGAGGTCCGCGATGCTGGTGGCCGCGGCACCCGGCGTGCCCTTCAGCGCGATGACCGCCTGCGCGGCCTGGTAGTAGCCGTCGGAGAAGTCCACGACCTCGGCACGCTGCGGGGTGATCGAGATCTGGTTGATGTCGAAGTCGAAGTCCTTCTCACCCGGGGCGTAGGACTTGTTGAACGGCACCTTGACCCACGTGACCTGGTCCTTGCTGAAGCCGAGCTGCTCCGCGACGGCGTACGCCACCGCGGACTCGAAGCCCTTGCCGTTGCTCGGGTCGTTGTCGACGAACCACGGGTCGTACGCCGGGGAGTCGGTGCCGACCGTCAGCTGGCCGGGGGTCCGCAGCGGCAGCGAGTCGGTCGCACACTGGTTCGCGGTGGCCGACGGGTTCCCGGTGTCGGTCGCGGTGGCACCCCCGTCCGACTCGGGCGCGCACGCGACGGCGGCGAGAAGCAGGGGTACGGCGGCAACCGCCAGGGATCCACGCAGGCGCATGGCGAAAGCGTAGGACCCCGGGGCCCGCGACGACGCATTCCGCAGATTTGTGGACGTGGTGAGATGGACCGGTGCTCCGCGACCTTTCCGACGACCAGGCCCGGACCGCGCTCCCGTTCAAGTGGGGCGCGACCGAGCCCGGGGTGCTGCCGGCCTGGGTCGCCGAGATGGACTTCCGGCTGGCGGAGCCGATCGAGGACGCACTCGTGCGCGCCGTCCGCGGCAGCGCCCTCGGCTACCCGCCGCCCGCGGACGGGCTCGGTACGGCGTTCGCGGGGTTCGCGCAGCGGCACTGGTCCTGGCGCGTTCCCGACGACGCCTCGGTCGCGACCGGCGGGGTGATGAGCGGCATCCGCCTCGCCCTCGAGGCGCTCTGCCCGGCGGGACCCGTCGTGGTGCCCCAGCCCTGCTACCCGCCGTTCCGCGATGTCGTGGCGGTCACCGGTCGCGAGCTGGTGACCGTCGACCTCGACCCGGACGCCGACGTCGCGACCCTGGACCTGGCCGCGATCGAGGCGGCGTTCGCCGCGGGCGCCCGCACCTTCCTCCTCTGCAACCCGCACAACCCGCTCGGCCGGGCCTGGACCCGGTCCGAGCTGGAGGCGCTCGCGGAGCTGACCGGGCGGTACGGCGTACGCGTGGTCTCCGACGAGATCCACGCGCCGCTGGTGCTGCCGGGCGCGACGTTCACGCCGTACCTCACCGTGGACCAGTCGGCCGTCATGGTCACCAGTGCCTCGAAGTCGTTCAACATGCCGGCCGTGCACGGCGCCCAGCTCGTGCTGCTCGACCCGGCCGACCGCGAGCGCGTCCGCGCGCTCCCGGTCCCGGCGCAGAACACCTGGTCCTCGCTCGGCGTCGTCGCCGGCGAGGTCGCGTGGCGGGACTGCGACGAGTGGCTGGCCGCGCTGGTCGAGCGCCTGGACCGGAACCGGGCGCTGCTCGCCGACGAGCTGCCACCGAAGGCACGGATGCGGCCGCTGGAGGCGACGTACCTCGCATGGCTCGACCTGCGCGCCTACGCCGCCGACCCCTGCGCGGTCGCGCTGCGGCACGGCGTTCGACTCGCGCCCGGTGGCGACTACCAGCCCGGCCTGCCGGGCCACGTCCGGCTCAACCTCGCGACCAGTGCCGACCGGCTGGCGGAGATCCTTCACCGGCTGGTCACCGGGCTGACCACGTCGGGGACCGGGACCGACACCTAGGGTGACGCGCCTGGACTCACTGTCATCGGGTGTGGCGTCGACGTGCTTCCGCACCGACCGGAAGCCGCCGACCTCGCGAAGCGCTCAGACATCCAGCCGGCCGCGACGCTGGACGAGCGGCCGCGGCGCCTGCGGCAGCCAGGTACGGGTGATGTGGTCGACGACGTGCACGCCGGCCGGTGCCTCGACCCGCTGGAGCCCCTCGACCTGCTCCCCGCGGCCCTCCATCAGCGCGCTGTAGACCTCCCACTCGCGGCGCTTGCGCGGTGCGCGGGACGACTCGTCGAACGAGGTGTGGCTCCAGTGCGCGAACTCGTCGGCGTCCAGCCACTTCAGCTCGACGCACAGCCCCTCGGGCATGATCAGCCGCTCCGACGTGCTCGGGAACTCGCGCACCTCCCACTCGAACGCCTTCACGAACGTGAACTCCGGCCCCATCGGGTAGATCCACGGCTCCAGGAACCGGAACCCGAGGTCGATCCACGCCACCGACTCGCTCTCGATCGAGACCGGGTGCCGCGGCACCAGCACGACGGCATCCGAGCCCTCGAGCTGCCACGACAGGTCCGACAGCGCGGCCACGCCCTCGCGGGTCAGCACCATGTCGCCGTCCCACTTCATCGAGTACGACGTGCGCACGTGCGCGAACGACCAGTTGTAGAAGTGGGTCAGCGAGTGCACGGAGTCCGGCGGGGTCGCGAGGTGCTCGTGACCCGCGCGGCTCACCCTGAACGGGTACGACGTCAGCGTGAAGCGCCCGGTCGCCCCGCACTCCTCGGCCACCCGCTGCGCGACCTCGGGCGTGCCGTCGTCCGAGCCGTTGTCGACCAGCACCACGTGCTGCACCGCCTCGAACATCGGCGGCAGCACCCAGGGCAGGTTGCGCGCCTCGTTCTTCACCCGGAACACGCAGGTGAGCCCGGGCGCCAGCGGCCCGCGCGTCCACGGCCAGGTGACGTCGTACGCCGTCTCGCCCTCGAGGTTGGCGATGTCGACCACGGTCAGCGCTCCCGGCCGAACGCCTTGCGCAGCCCGCGCCGCATCGTCGGCGGCACCAGCGCACGCACGCCGTGCGGGAGCCTGTCGGCGCCGCGTCGGACGGTGGCGGGTGCCGGCTGCTGGGCGAGGCCCTCGCGGCGCGCGGCCAGCGCGGTCGACTGGGCGATCGCCTCGGCCTCGTCGTAGAGGTCGGCGTACGCCGTGCGCAGCTGGTCGAGCACCTCGTGCACCTCGGGGGTGTCACCGTCCTCCTCGGCGAGCCGGTCGAGGTGCTGCCAGCTCTCCTCCGCGATCTCCCGCAGCCGCGCGGGGACAGCGACGTCCTCCCACGTCAGCTGGACCCGGCGCAGGGTCGGGTCGATGAACTGGTGCACCCGGCGCACGTCGTTCGCGGTCGCGGACTTCACCGCGTCGATGTCGAAGGCCTGCCCGATCGCGAACACCGGGACCGTCCAGTCCCGGAACATGTCCTGGTAGCGCACGAACCGGCGCGCGGACCCGCGCGTGGAGCGCTCCGTGTGCAGCATCATGTTCACCCAGGCCGCGGTGCGCTGCACGTCCCCCGCCTCGGGCGCGTAGTCCTTCTGCTTGCTGCCGACCACCTCGGTGACCGGCCGCAGCATCGTCACGTACGCCGGCGCCGCGTCGCAGCGCAGCGCGGCGGAGCGCCAGAGGCCGAGGAACCACGCGAGCCGCGGGTCCTTGACGACGAGCTCGGGGCCGGCCTCGGAGAACTGCTGCGCCAGCCAGTCGTGCAGGCGCCCGCGCAGCGGCTCGAACGCCGCGAGCTTCCCGGCCGCGAACCACGCCGACGGGCGCGCGTCGGAGACGTGCACGTTGCAGCGGTCGAGCAGCTCCTCGTGGAGGTCGACCACCCACTGCGGCTCGCCGAAGCCCTTCGGGTTGGTCTCGTCGGCGACGACCTCGGGCTGCGGCACGCGCATCCCGAGCGTCTGCAACGCCCCCGCCATGGTGCTGGTGCCGCTCCGACCCGAACCGACGACGAACACCACCCGGCGCTTGACCGGGACGGCCTCGGACAGCGGGGTCGGCGTCGACATGGCCTGCACTCTATTGACCGCGGCGGCGCAGGAGCGAACCGATCGCGCGGCGCTTCGCGGGCTGCTCCGCCGGAGGCTGCCTCCGCTCCGGCCGCGGCGCCGCTGCCCTCCCGAGCTCGCGCCAGGGGTCGGCCGGGTCCCGGGCGGCGCCCGCGGAGCCGCGCGTCATCTGACGCCGAGTCGGCGCAGTCTCAGCTGAGATGGCGCCGACTCGGCGCAGTCTCAGCTGAGATGGCGCCGACTCGGCCTCAACCGAGCGACTTCGTCTGCGCGGCGATGACGTCGGCGTACCACTGGAACGACCGCTTCGGCGTCCGCACCAGCGTGTCGTAGTCGACGTGCACGAGCCCGAACCGCTGCGTGAAGCCTTCGGACCACTCGAAGTTGTCCATGAGCGACCACGTGTAGTAGCCGCGTACGTCGACGCCGCGCTGCACGGCGGTCGCGACCGCGCGCAGGTGCGCGTCGAGGTAGTCGATGCGCGGCTGGTCGTCGACGACGCCGTTCTCGTCGGGTCCCATGTTGTAGGCGCAACCGGACTCCGTGACGAAGATCGGCGGGAGCGCGGCGCGGTACCGGGCGCGCAGGATGATCAGCCACTCGCGGAGCGCGTCCGGCACGACCGGCCACCCGAAGTCGGTGGTGGGGTAGCCGACCAGCTCGCGGAACTCGAACGGCAGCTCCGCGTCCTCGCGGGCGGCGCCGATCTTGAACGGGTTGTAGTAGTTGACCCCGTAGAAGTCGAGCGGCTGCCGGATCACGGCCAGGTCGCCGTCCTGCAGGATCCCCTCCAGCAGCGGCTGGAGGTCCTGCGGGTAGCGGCCCAGCAGCATCGGCTCGGTGAACATGCCGTTCCAGAGCGCGTCGAACAGCTTGGACGCACCCACGTCGGCCACGTCGTCGGAGGCCGGCCACATCGGCGCGTGGTTGTTCGCGCAGCCCACGCTCGTGGCGCCCGCGGCGCGCAGCGCGATGGCCGCGCGGCCGTGGCCGAGCAGCAGGTGGTGCGCCACCGGCATCGCGTCGAACATCAGCGTCTTGCCCGGCGCGTGCCTGCCGATCGCGTAGCCCATCATCATCACGACGTTCGGCTCGTTCACCGGGATCCAGTGCTCGACCCGGTCGCCGAACCTCTCGCCGAGGATCGCGGCGTACTCGGCGAACCGCTCGACGGTGTCGCGGTTGAGCCAGCCACCGTCGTCCTCGAGCGCCTGCGGCAGGTCCCAGTGGTAGAGCGTCACCATCGGCTGCACGTCGTTGGTGAGGAGCTCGTCGATCAGCCGGTCGTAGAACGCGAGCCCGGCAGCGTTCGCCGGCCCGGAGCCGGTCGGCTGGATCCGCGGCCAGGAGACCGACAGCCGGTAGCCGCCGACCCCGAGGCGCTTCATCAGGGCGACGTCCTCGGCGTACCGGTGGTAGTGGTCGCACGCGACCGCCCCGCTCGACCCGTCGACGATCCGACCCTCCTGCGCGGTGAAGGTGTCCCAGATGCTCGGGCCCTTGCCGTCCTCGGTCGCCGCCCCCTCGATCTGGTACGACGCCGTGCTCGTGCCGAAGCGGAAGCCGGGTGGGAGCTGGGGAAGGGGCGCTGGGGGCGCATGGTCGGGCACGGGCACAATGATGCAGATGACTGTCGAGATCCGCCGGGGAACCGAGCGCTTCCTCACCCGGAGTGAGGGACATTTCACCCGGCACTCATTCTCCTTCGGGTCCCACTACGACCCGGACAACGTCTCCTTCGGCCCGCTCGTCTGCCACGACGACCACCGGCTGAAGGCGGGGGCCGGCTTCCCCGAGCACGAGCATCGCGACGTCGAGATCGTCACCTGGGTGCTCTCCGGGTCGCTCCTGCACACCGACTCCTCGGGGAGGGACGCGGTCGTGCGCCCGGGTCAGGTGCAGGTGCTCTCGGCCGGTTCCGGCGTGACCCACTCCGAGATCGCCGGGCCTGAGGGCCAGGTGCGGTTCGTCCAGGCATGGCTGACGCCGGACGAGGCCGGTACGCCGCCGTCGTACTCGCTCACGCCGGTGGAGCTGACCCCCGGCGAGCTGAGCCCGGTGACGGCGATCGGGTCGTCCCGCCTGCTCGTCGCCCGGCTGGCCGCCGGGCAGACGGTCACGCTCCCCGACGAGCGGCTGCAGCACGTCTTCGTCGCCGGCGGCGCACTCATCCGCTCCTCGCTGGCGGAGCCGCTCGCCGACGGCGACGCGTTCCGCATCACCGACACCCCGGGGCTGACGGTGACCGCGGCCGTCCCGACCGAGCTGATGGTCTGGGCCTTCGACCGATGACCCGCCGGGCACTGCTGCTGCCCGGCCGGGCCTACCCGGTCTCGATGCCGCTGCTCGCCGCCAACGGCGCCGTGCTGGCGCGGCACGGCTGGGCGGTGCGCCCCGTCAGCTGGGCGGCACCCGAACCGGTGCCGACCGACGGCGCCTGGGTCGGCCAGCAGGCGGCAGCCGCGATGGGCGAGGACCCCGGACCGTGGCTGTTCGCCGCGAAGTCGCTCGGCACCCGGGTCACCCAGTCGCCCGTCCGGGCCGCGGCCTACGTGCTGCTCACCCCGCTGACGGCCGACCCGGCCGCCACCTCGGCGATCGCGGCCCTCGTGCGGGACGGACGTCCGGTCCTGCTCGTCGGCGGCACGGCCGACCCGTTCTGGTCGTCTGCCGCGTCGGCCGCGACCGGTGCGGACGTCGTCGAGGTCGAGGGCGCCGACCACGCGATGCTGGGCCTGCACGACCAGGTCGCAACCGCCGTCGACTCGTTCCTCACCACATTGAGTCGGGACTCGACCGTCAGCAGATGACGGGGAGGGCGCCCGGGACGATCTCGACGGTGGCGGGTGGGGAGCCGAGGGTCGGCAGCGGGCCGAGCGGCTCGCCGTCCGCGCCGACCGGGATCGGGGCGCGCGCGGTGCCGCGGATCTCGACCCGCTTGCCCGACAGCACGGTGACCTCGGCGAGGTCGACGTGTGCGCCGTCGTACACCTTCGGCAGCGAGCGCATCAGCGCGATCCGGCCGGCGGCCTCGATCACGACGACATCCAGGACGCCGTCCTCGACCGACGCGGGCGGCGCGATCCGCATGCCCTTGCCGTAGTACGCCGAGTTCGCGACCACCACCGTGGCGGCGGCGTACTCGTGCTCGATCCCGTCGACCGCGACCCGGTAGCGCCCGGGCTGGTACGTCGCGAGCGCGCGCAGCGCGGCGTACGGGTACTGCAGCGCGCGGGGCAGCCACCTCGCCCGGTCCACGATCTCGGCGGCGCGGGCGTCGACGCCGGCGTAGACGGACCCGGCCACGACCCGGCGCTGCCCGCCGAGCGTCGCCGCGAGCAGGTCGACCTGCCGCACCTCACCGGAGAGCAGCAGCGTGGCCTGCGCGTCCGGCTCCTCGGGCACCCCGAGCATCCGGGCGAAGTCGTTGCCGCGACCGGCCGGCAGCACGCCGAGGGTGCCGCCACGGGCGGAGACCAGGCCGGCGAGCGAGGAGAGCATGCCGTCGCCCCCCACGGACACCACCACGTCGCCGCGGCCGACCGCCTGGTCGACGAGCTCGACCATCGCGTGCGGGCCCGGCGAGTACGTGACGTCGACGGTCGCGCCCGCCTCGCGCAGCAGCCGCGCGACCGGTACGACGGCGCCGGGTGCGGCGCCGCCGCCCGACGTCGGGTTGACCAGGAAGGTGAACGCCCTGCCGTTCCTCGGCAAGCTCACGGGACCAGCACCCCCGGGTTGAGGATGCCCGTCGGGTCGAGGTCGGCCTTGACCGCGCGCAGCACCGAGACGCCGAGCGGCCCGATCTCGCGCGCGAACCACGGCTTGTGGTCGGTGCCGACCGCGTGGTGGTGGGTGATCGTCGCACCGGCGGCGATCATCGCGTCGCTCGCGGCCGCCTTCGCGACCTGCCACTGCGCGAGCGGGTCGTCCGCCTCCTTCGCGGCGACCGTGAAGTACAGCGAGCAGCCGGTCTCGTAGACGTGCGAGATGTGGCAGAGCACGATCGCGGGGTCGCCGAGTGCGCCGGTCAGCGCCGCCTTCACGTCGGCATACAGCCGCTCGACGTTCGACCAGAACGTCGCCGTCTCCAGCGTCTCGACCAGCACCCCGGCGTCCAGCATCGAGTCGCGGAGGTACGGCGCGTCGAAGCGACCGCTCGACCACTTCTCGCCCGGGGCGGTCCCCGCAGCGGTGCCGCCCAGCCCGGACAGCACCGCGGTGACCGCGGCGCGCTTCGCCTCGACCGCGGCCGGCTCGCCCTCGTAGCCGGTGATCATCAGGCAGCCGGTGGCGGCCGCGCCGCCGATCGCGCCCGGGTCGGCGAGGTTGAGCGCGGTCTCGGCCTCGTCGGAGAGGCGCAGGACGGTCGGCATCAGCCCGGACTGGGCGAGGGTGCGCAAGGCGGCCGCGCCGTCCGCGAAGGACGGCCAGCGCCACCCCTCGTACGCGGTGACCTTGGGCCGCCTCCGCACCCGGACGGTCACGGCGGTGATCACGCCGAAGGCGCCCTCGGAGCCGAGGAACAGCTGGCGCAGGTCGGGGCCGGCGGCGTTGGCCGGGGCGGTCCCGAGGTCGAGCCGGCCCCGAGGGGTCGCGACGGTGAGGCCGACGACCAGCGCGTCGAACCGGCCGTAGCCCGCGCTGGACTGGCCGCTGGAGCGGGTGGCGGCGAAGCCGCCGATGGAGGCGTACTCCCACGACTGCGGGTAGTGCCCGATGGTCACGCCCTCGGCCGCCAGCAGCTCCTCGGCCTCCGGGCCGCGAAGGCCGGGCTCGAGCACCGCCGTCATCGAGGTGTGGTCGACCGAGATCAGCCGCTTCATCCGCACCAGGTCGAGGCTGAACACGCCCGCGAAGCCCTCCCGGCGGGCGACCAGGCCACCGGTCACCGACGTACCCCCTCCGAACGGCACCACCGCCAGGTGGTGCTCGACCGCGAGCGCGAGGACGGCGGCGACCTCGTCGTGGTCGGCCGGGCGTACGACGGCGTCGGGCGCGTCGGACAGGTCACCGGAGCGGGCGCGCAGGAGGTCGGGCGTGGACTTGCCGCGGGTGCGCAGCCGGCGGGTCTCGTCGTCGGTGCGGACGTGGCCGGCGCCGACCACCTTCTCCAGCTCGGCCAGCACCGCGGCGTCGAGCGCCGGTGGCGCGAGCGGCACCGGCTCGACGGCGGGCCGGTCGTCGGTCCCGAAGACCAGCTCGACCATCCCGCGGGCGTCCTCGGGCAGCGCCCGCGCTCGGGCCGGGTCTCCCCAGCGGGACGGGTGCATCTCGCTCTGGTCCATGCGTTACACTGTGACATATGACGTCACTTCGTCACAAGCAGGAGCCGCGCGACGCCTATCTCGACGCCGCCCGGGACTGCATCCTCGACGTCGGCTGGCGGCGTACGACCCTGACCGAGGTCGCCCGGCGGGCCGGCGTCTCCCGGATGACGATCTACCGCACCTGGGCCGACATGCCCCAGCTGCTCGCGGACCTGATGACCCGGGAGTGGGGCGGCGTGGTCGCCGAGTCGCTCGCCGCGGAGGACCCGGCGGCCCCGGCGGTCGACCGGCTCGTCGGCGACATCGTCGGCACCGTGCAGCGGCTCCGGGAGAACGAGCTGTTCCTCCGCATCGTCGAGCTCGACCCCGAGCTGCTGCTCCCCTACCTGCTCTCGCGCCGCGGCCGGTCGCAGGACGCGATCCTCGACCTCACCGCCCGGGCGATCGCAGACGGCCAGGCGGAGGGCACGATCCGCGCCGGCAACCCGCTCGCCATCGCCCGTGGGCTGCTGCTCGCCGCCCACGGCCACGTGCTCTCCTCCCACACGATGGTGGACGACGACGTCACCGAGGAGGAGCTCGACGTCGAGCTCGTGCTCACCCTGAGCCGGAGCCTCCGGCCATGACCGCCAGCATCTCCGGAGGCCTGACGGACGTCCCGACGGACGTCGACGTCGTGGTGATCGGCCTGGGCATCACCGGCGCCGGCGTGGCCCTCGACGCGGTGACCCGCGGTCTGTCGGTGCTCGCGGTGGACGCCCACGACCTCGCGTTCGGCACGTCGCGCTGGTCCTCGAAGATGGTGCACGGCGGCCTGCGCTACCTCGCCAAGGGGCAGATCGGCGTCGCCCACGAGAGCGCCGTCGAGCGCGGCATCCTGATGGAGGTCACCGCGCCCCACCTGACCCGGCCGATGCCGATGCTCGTCCCGCTGTCCGCCAGTGTGAGCCGCCTCCAGACCGCGTTCACCCGCGGCGGGCTCTGGGCCGGCGACCTGCTGCGGCGCGGCGCCCGGACCGACGCCGCGACCCTCCCCCGCCCGCGGCACCTCTCCGTGACCGAGGCGCTCCGGCTGGTCCCCGCTTTACGGCCTGACGGGCTGCGCGGCGCCATGCTGGGCTGGGACGGGCAGCTCGAGGACGATGCCCGGCTGGTCACCACGGTGGCCCGGACGGCCGCGGCGTACGGCGCCCACGTCCGCACCCGCGCCCGGGTGCTGCGGGCCACGGGCACCAGCGTCGAGCTCCGCGACGAGACCCTGTCATCGGGGGCCGGCACCACCACCACCGTCACCGCGAGAGCCGTCGTCAACGCGACCGGCGTCTGGGCCGACACCCTGGTCGACGGCATCACGCTGCGCCCCAGCCGCGGCACCCACGTGGTGCTGCGCCAGGAGACCCTGCCCGGGCTCACCGTGTCGGTGTTCTGCCCCGTGCCCGGCGAGACGAACCGGTTCGTGATGGTCCTGCCCCAACCCGACGGCACCGTGTACGTCGGCCTCACCGACGAGCCGGTCGACGGCGAGATCCCCGACGTGCCGGAGCCCTCGGAGCCGGAGATCGGCTTCCTCCTCGACGTCGTCTCCGCGGCGTTCTCCCGGCAGCTGCACCGCACCGATGTCGTCGGGGCGTACGCCGGGCTCCGCCCGCTGCTCGACAGCGCCGACGGCTCGACGGCCGACCTGTCCCGGCGGCACGCGGTGCTCACCAGCCCCGACGGCGTCGTCACGATCGTGGGCGGCAAGCTGACGACGTACCGCCGGATGGCCGAGGACGCCGTCGACGCGGCGGTCACCCAGGGCCGCTTGGACGCGGGCGCGTGCCGGACCAGGACCCTGCCCCTGCTCGGCGCCGCGTCGCGGGCGGAGCTCGCCCGGCTCGAGCTGCCGCCGCGGCTGGTGCGCAGGTTCGGTACCGACGCCGCGCTCGTCCTCGAGAACGCCCGGACGGTCAGCGGGCTGCCGGACGAGGAGCTGCTCGCCCCGGTCGCGGACGGTGTCCCCGTGACGCTGGCCGAGCTGATCTTCGGCGTGACCCACGAGGGCGCCCTGGACGTGGCCGACCTCCTGGACCGGCGTACCCGCGTTGGTCTGGTGCCCGCCGACCGGGAGCTCGCCGTGCCCGCCGCGGAACGAGCACTGCGCATCGCGATGATCCAGGGCGATGCCCCAGAGCGATGATTTTGTGCGTCGACGCCGGTCGGTACCTGCAGGCAGACTGGAGGACCGATGACGACCACCGAGCTCGACGACTTTCCCACGCTGACGCAGCGCTACCAGCGGGAGCTGCTCGCGCACTGCTACCGGATGTCCGGATCCGTCCACGAGGCGGAGGACCTGGTGCAGGAGACGTTCCTGCGCGCCTGGAAGGCCTCGGCCGACTTCGAGGGACGATCGTCGGTGCGGACCTGGCTGTACCGGATCGCCACGAACGTGTGCCTGACCAACCTGGAGGGCCGCCCGCGCCGTCCGCTGCCCGCCGGGCTCGGCACGCCCGACGCGATGGCCGGCGACGCCCTCGAGGCCGACCACGAGATCGCCTGGCTCGAGCCGGTGCCCGACGCCGCCGTCGTGGTCGCCGAGCGGGACTCGATCCGGCTCGCGTTCGTCGCGGCGCTCCAGCACCTTCCCGCACGTCAACGTGCGGTGCTGATCCTGCGCGACGTGCTGCGCTGGTCGGCCGCCGAGGTGGCCGAGGCCCTCGACACCACGAGTGCGGCCGTGAACTCCGCCCTCCAGCGCGCCCACGCCCAGCTCGCCGAGCGCGGCCTCACCGAGGACACGGTCGAGCCCGACCTGACGCCCGAGCAGCAGCGGATGCTGGAGCGCTACGTCGACGCGTTCTGGCGCAAGGACGTCGACTCGATCGTCGGCATGCTCACCGCCGAGGCGACCTGGGACATGCCGCCCTTCACCAGCTGGTTCAAGGGCACCGAGAGCATCCACTGGCTGATCGCCAACGAGTGTCCTGGCGGCGCGCACGACATGCCGATGCTGCCGACGCAGGCGAACGGCCAGCCGGCGTACGGCCTCTACATGCGTACGCCGAGCGGCGACTTCATCCCGTTCCAGCTCCAGGTGCTCGAGCTCGACGGTGACCACGTGCGGCACGTCACCGCGTTCTTCGACCATCGCCTCTTCGAGACCTTCGGGCTGCCCATGCGGCTGCCCGCCGACCACCTTCCGGCGCCGAGCCCGCGGTGACGGCCACGCTCGGCGGTTCCGTCGAGCTGCTGGAACGGGCACTCGGCTACACCCGCGCCCGGCTCGGCCGCGTCCACGACGATCTGCTCGACCGGCCCACGCCCTGCGAGGGCTGGACGCTGGGCGACCTGCTCGCGCACATGGAGGATGCGCTCGACGCGTTCACCGAGGCCGCCGGAGGTGAGGTCGTCGTGCGCGGTGGCAGCCGCGCGGCCGGCCGGATCGCCGCGATCCAGGACAAGGCGTGTGCGCTGCTCGGCGCGTGGGGCCGGCCCGCTCCGGGGGACGTGGTGATCGCGACGTCCGCCGGTGGGCTCGACCTGATGAGCACGCTGCTCGTCGCCACCGCCGCTCTCGAGGTCACCGTGCACGGCTGGGACGTCGGCCGAGCGACCGGCGAGTGCGTGGCGATCCCCGCGGAGCTGGCGCGGGAGCTGCTGCCGGTGGCCGAGCGCGTGGTCGGCCCGGCCGACCGCGGGGTCCGGTTCGCGGCACCGCGGCCGGCGGCGGCGGACGCCGCCGACGACGTCCGGCTGCTCGCCCACCTCGGACGGACCTGACTGGACCGCTGCCCGGGTTCCCCGCATTCCCGACCGCCACCGGGCGGCCGTTCCTAGGCTGGCCCGCATGCTGACGCCCCAGGCGGGTCTCGCCGAGGCCTCGGCCCGGGAGGACCTCCGCACCCTGCACGCCCTCGTGGCCCGCGGCTGTTCGCGAGCCCGGGCGGGGCAGATCACCGCGGCCCTCGCCGACCTCGACGAGGCCCGCCAGGACTGGCTCCGCCTCTCCGACCTGGACCGCGCGGCGCTGCTCACGACCTCCATCGACTGCCGGCTCGCACGGGGCGAGCTGACGCCCGCGACGACGGACGGCGAGGCGCTGGGGGTGCTGCTGGACGGAACCGGACTGGTCGGTGCGACCGCGCACTTCGGCCGGGGCGAGCTGTCCGCCGCGTCCGGCGACCCGGATCTCGCGGCCGGCCACTACGCCCGCGTCGGCCGGATCCTCGACGACGAGGAGCCCGACCTGCTGCCGTGGCGGGCGTACGCCGCGCTCGCGGCCGTTCGAGCGGGACGGCGGGCCGACGCGGTCGTGCTCGCGCGTGAGCACGTGGCGCTGGCGCGCGAGGCGCGGGCGCCGTATGCCACCGCCCTCGGCCTGCGGACCCTCGCCACCGTGGACATGCACGTGGACCGCACGAGCACCCTGCGCGAGGCGCGCGCGGCGCTGCTCGCGACCCCCGCCGCCCGGCTGGCGGCCCAGATCGACACCGACCTCGCCGGCCTGCTGCTGCTGTCCACCCACTCCGGTGGGGGTCGTGACGAGGCGCGGGAGGCCGTCCAGCTGCTCCGCTCGGCCGAGGAGTACGCCGGGTGCGAGGAGCTCTGGCCGCTGCAGAGCCGGATCCGGCGGCTGCTCGAGCGGCTGGGCGAGCCGGCCCGTCCGGTGCTCGGCGAGGCGCTGCGCGCGCTGACGGCGTCCGAGCGCCGGGTCGCGAAGCTGGCCGCCGACGGGCTGACCAACCGCGAGATCGCGCTCCAGCTCGTGCTCACCGTCAAGGCCGTCGAGTGGCACCTCTCGCACGTCTACCGCAAGCTCGGCATCCGGTCCCGCGCGGGGCTCGCCACCAGCCTCGGCGTCGCCTGACCCACTCAGAGCCAGCGCAGCCACGCCCCGTGGCCATGGGTGAGCGCGACCGCGCGGCCGTCGATGCCGAGCACGAAGCCGCGGGCGTCGGACGGCACCGGTCCGCTGGCCGTCACCTCCGGCAGCACGCTCGCCGCCTCGTTGCTCACCCAGTGGCAGCGGCCCTCTGCGACCAGCCCGGTCATCAGCGCCTGGAACCGGTCCCGGTCCTCGGGCGGGAGGTACACCGCGACCGCGCTGTGGAACACGACGACCGGACCGTGCGCGGCCGCGGTCGCCACGAGCGCGGGGAGCTCGTCGAGCAGGTTGCCCCGCACGAGCACGGGCGGCGCGGAGCGGGCGATCGCGACCGCCGTCGCCAACCGGGCGCGCCGCTCCTCGTGCTCGGGCCAGACCAGGAACGACAACCACCGCATGGCGTCGTCGTCGGTCACGTCGAGCGGATTCAGGTCGACGCCGGCGCGCCAGGCGACGGACGGCACCGCCGCCGGCAGGGGCGGGTCGCCGGAGACGGATGCGGTCAGCAAGGGCCCCGAGCCGATCGTCCGCCCGCCCCAGGCGTAGGAGTAGCGGTCCGGGAAGAGGTTCAGCCCCGCGCTGGCGCCGACCTCGATCAGCGCCACCGGCCTGTCGGCGACGAGGGCGAACGCCGGCACCAGGGTGGCCAGCCGGCCGACCTCGTTCGTCTGCGTCGAGCGCGCCCGGATCGTCGCGACGATGGTGCCGTCGTCCGCCAGCAGTGCGGACCGGAAGGCGTCGTACGGCCCCGGCGCCGGTACGCCGTGCCAGCGCGCCGCGGCGAGCACGAGGTTCGGCTGGCGCTTGGGCAGCGGCAGCCGGTCCAGCCAGGCGAGCACCTCGGCGTCGTCGGCGACCCGCGTGCACCAGTCGTCGTAGCAGGGCGAGTAGTCGCGGGCATCGAGCGCGAAGTCCCGGTACTGCTCGGCGGTGTCCGCTGCGAGGTCCACGACGCCATTGTCGATTCCCGCCCGCCGGCCGGGCCCGATGGGTCACCATTCTCGGCATGAGGACCTTCGGGGGGCGAAGGGCGGTGGCGCATGCCTCCGTCCTGGTGGCGCTCGCGCTGCCCGTCGCCGTCCTCACCTCGTGCTCCGGCGCTCTCGACCAGGCGCACAGCGTGCAGACCCGGCTCAACCGGATCGACGAGGTCACCGACGCGCAGGTCAGTACGCCGTCGGCGCAGACCGGGGCCGCGATCGAGGTCACCTACGACGACGCCGGTACCGAGCGGACGCTCGCGCGACTGATCAAGGAGATCAGCGCCGTCGCGGCTGACGAGGACTACCCGTCGTACCGCCTCGACCTGGTGCCCGCCGGCAACGACCGCGACCGGCTGACGGTGGACGACTCGTTCAGCGGCAGCGAGGACGAGTCCTCGGTGCTCGGGAACTGGTTCGCGACCACCTCGGCGCTGCTCGGCGACGTCGGCTACCGCTTCGAGCCGGGCGCGGAGGAGATCGACGTCGACTCGGGCGCCGGCATCGCGCACGACGTCGGCGAGGCGAGCCGGATCCACTACGGCTTCGCCGGCACGGTCTGGACGTTCCGCGACGGGGACAGCTCCTTCGTCGCGGCGGGCCGGGTGTCACCGACCGACGTCCTGCTCTTCCAGGGGGCCCAGCGCTCGGTCACGTCCGAGGTGCTGCCGGCCCCAGCCTCCCGCTGGCTGCTCGAGCGCCGGGACGGGCACGTGCTGCTCGACCTCGACGTCGGGTTCCCTGGCGGGTCCGTGCCGCCGGAGCGCCTCACGCTCCAGAGGTACGGCGCGGACGTCGCGCGCCTCGCGAGCGCGGCGATGGCCGCGGTGCGGGTCGAGTCGCTGCCCGTGACGATGCGACTCCGCAACGTCACCCCGGAGGGGGACGACGTGTTCGGGTACTGGGTCTCCGACCAGCGGCCGGTGCGCGGCCGCGACCAGCTGGTGCGCGGGTGGGACCTGTGGTTGACCCACCTCGCTCAGCAGCTGGGCGATCAGCCCGCCGGCAGCGCGACGTAGGTCGTCTCGAGGTACTCCTCGATCCCCTCGAAGCCGCCCTCGCGACCGAAGCCGCTCGACTTCACGCCGCCGAACGGCGCCGCCGGGTTGGAGATCAGGCCGCTGTTGATCCCGACCATGCCGAACTCGAGCGACTCAGCCATCCGGATGGTCCGGGCCAGGTCCCGGGTGTAGACGTACGACGCAAGGCCGTACTCGGTGTCGTTGGCGAGGCGGACGGCGTCCTCCTCGGACTCGAACGTCGTGATCGGCGCGACCGGCCCGAAGATCTCCTGGACGTTGATCTCCGAGTCCGCCGGCACGTCGAGCAGCACCGTCGGCGGGAAGAAGTAGCCCGGGCCGCCGGGGGCCTCGCCTCCCACCACCACCCGGGCGCCGTCGTGGATCGCGTCGGTGACGAGCCGGCCGACGCTCTCCACCGCCTTCTCGTCGATGAGCGGGCCGACGTCCACGCCGTCGGTCTGGCCGCGCCCGACGGTCAGCGAGCCCATCCGCTTGCCGAGCTTGTCGGCGAACTCCCCTGCCACCGAGCTGTGCACGAGGAACCGGTTCGCCGCGGTGCAGGCCTCGCCCATGTTCCTCATCTTCGCGATCATCGCGCCGTCCACGGCCGCGTCGACGTCGGCGTCCTCGAACACGAGGAACGGCGCGTTGCCGCCGAGCTCCATGCTGAGCCGCTGCAGCTGGTCGGCCGACTGCCGGACCAGCACCTTGCCGACGCCGGTGGAGCCGGTGAAGCTGACCTTGCGCAGCCGGTCGTCGCCCTGGAGCGCCTGGCTGAACTCGCCGGTGTGGCTGGTGGTCACCACGTTGAGGACGCCGGCGGGCAGGCCCGCCTCCTCGAGCAGGGCCGCGAGCGCGAGCATCGTCAGCGGCGTCTGGCTGGCGGGCTTGACCACCATCGTGCAGCCCGCCGCGATCGCCGGGCCGATCTTGCGGGTGCCCATCGCGAGCGGGAAGTTCCAGGGCGTGATGAACAGGCACGGGCCGACCGGCTTCTTGATGGTCAGCAGCCGGCTGCCGCCGGCGGGCGCCTGCATCCAGCGGCCGTGGATGCGGACCGCCTCCTCGGAGTACCAGCGGAAGAACTCCGCGCCGTACCCCACCTCGCCCCGGGCCTCGGCGACGGTCTTGCCCATCTCGAGGCTCATCAGGTGCGCGAACTCGTCGGCGCGCTCGGTGATCAGGCCGAACGCCGTACGCAGGATCTCGCCGCGCTCGCGGGGGGCGGTCCGCGCCCACGATGCCTGCGCCTCGACGGCGGCGTCGAGGGCCTCGACGGCGTCGCCGATCGAGGCGTCGGCGACGTCGGTCAGCACCGAGCCGTCGGCGGGGTCGATGACGTCGAGGCGCCGACCGCCCTCCGCCTCGCGCCACGCGCCGCCGATGTAGAGGCCCCGCTGCTGGGGGCCGAGGAGATCGAGTCCGTTCATGGAGCCATCTTGCACCCGCCGTGGTGGCAAACCGCTGACAGGCCCTTGCCGACGTGCGACCCTTGGATTGTCGACTTCGGAGGGAGCACCTTGTCGTCGGCAAGAACCCCTTGCTGACCCCATGCAGCGAGGGGTTCACCCTTGATGGGCCTGCCCCGGTGCACCCCTCGCACCCGGAGCTGACGAGGTGCCCGTGAAGGGGCGAGGGCCCCGGCACGTCCGGGGCCTTCGCGCTCCCGCCGAGCGAAATCAGACCCTTGCGCGTCGCCGCGATGAGGGGTTCGCTCGGAGCAGGAGGTACGACCATGGGCGACAAGGGCAGCACCCGGAGAGCAGCCGGCCACGATCTGGTGGCGAGCAGCCCGGACCGGATCCGCAACGTGGTGCTGGTGGGCCCGGCAGGGTCCGGGAAGACCACGTTGGCCGAGACCCTGCTCGCCGCCTCGGGCGCGATCCCCCGCGCCGGCTCGGTCCGCGACGGCACGACCGTGACGGACTTCGAGGAGTCCGAGCACGTCCACGGCCGGAGCATCTCGCTCGCGGTCGCCGCACTCGTCCACCGGGACACCAAGGTCAACCTGATCGACACCCCCGGGTACGCCGACTTCGTCGGTGAGCTGCGCGCCGGGCTGCGCGCCGCCGACTGCGCGCTGTTCGTGGTCGCCGCGAACGAGGGCGTCGACGACAGCACCCGCGCCCTCTGGCGCGAGTGCGCCGCGGTCGGCATGCCGCGGGCCGTGGTGATCACCAAGCTCGACCAGGCGCGCGCCGACTACGAGGGCGTCCTGCGCCAGGCCCAGGAGTCGTTCGGCGGTCCGGCCGGCAGCAAGGTGGTGCCGCTCTACGTGCCGGTCCGCTCCGGATCGGAGGTCACCGGTCTGACCGGTCTGCTCCGCCCGACCCCCGAGGCCGAGGAGAGCGGCCTGCGCGGCGAGCTGATCGAGGCCGTCATCGAGGAGTCCGAGGACGAGACCCTCATGGACCGGTACGTCGGCGGCGAGGAGATCGCCGAGGAGGTGCTGGTCGACGACCTCGAGCGCGCCGTCGCGCGCGGTTCGTTCCACCCGGTGATGCCCGTGTGCTCGGTGACCGGCGTGGGCTGCGCCGAGCTGCTCGACCTCGCCGTCCGGGGCTTCCCATCGCCCGCCGAGCACCCGTCACCCGAGGTGTTCAAGCCGAGCGGCGCCGCCGCCGACCCGATTACCTGCGACAAGGGGGGCGCCCTCGTGGCCGAGGTCGTGAAGACGACCAGTGATCCGTACGTCGGGCGGCTCAGCCTCGTCCGCGTGTTCTCCGGGACGCTGCGGGCGGACCAGGCGGTGCACGTGTCCGGGCACTTCTCGTCGTTCTTCGGCGAGGTGGCGGGCCACGAGGACCACGACGAGGACGAGAAGGTCGGAACGCTGTCCTACCCGTTCGGCAAGCAGCAGACGCCCGCCGACCAGGTGGTCGCCGGCGACCTCTGCGCGATCGGCCGGCTGACGCGGGCCGAGACCGGCGACACGCTCTCCGGGGTCGACGACCCGCGAGTGCTCAAGCCGTGGTCGATGCCCGAGCCGCTGCTGCCGGTCGCGATCGTCGCGCAGACCAAGTCCGACGACGACAAGCTCTCCCAGGCGCTGTCCCGGCTCGCGGCGGAGGACCCGTCGCTGCGCATCGAGAACAACGCCGAGACCCACCAGCTGGTCCTCTGGACGATGGGCGAGTCGCATGCCGACGTCACGCTCGAGCGGCTGACCGAGCGGTACGGCGTGCACGTCGACCAGGAGCCCTTCGTCGTGTCGATGCGTGAGACGTTCGCCGGCAGCGCCACGGGCCAGGGCCGGCACGTGAAGCAGTCCGGCGGCCACGGGCAGTACGCCGTCTGCCACATCGAGGTCGAGCCGCTGCCGGAGGGCGCGGGGTTCGAGTTCGTCGACAAGGTCGTCGGGGGCTCCGTGCCGCGCCAGTTCATCCCGAGCGTCGAGAAGGGGGTGCGTGCCCAGATGGAGCGCGGCTGCCGCCTCGGCCACCCGATGGTCGACCTGCGGGTGACGCTCGTCGACGGCAAGGCGCACAGCGTCGACTCCTCGGACATGGCGTTCCAGACCGCCGGCGCCCTCGCCCTGCGCGAGGCCGCGGCGGCGGCGACCGTACGGATGCTGGAGCCCTTCGACACCGTGCGCATCGTCGTACCGGACGAGATGGTGGGGTCGGTGATGAGCGACCTCTCCGCCCGGCGGGCGCGGCTGCTCGGCACCGACAAGGTCGGCGACGACCGCACCCAGGTGCTGGCCGAGGTGCCGCAGACCGAGCTGGTCCGGTACGCCGTCGACCTGCGGTCGGCCACGCACGGCGCCGGTGTCTTCACCCGGGAGTTCGCGCACTTCGAGGCGATGCCCGAGGAGGTCGCCAAGGGCATCCCGGCTCGCGGCTAGCTCCGGGCCGCCCGCAGGAACCCTTCCAGGATCGGCCCGGCGGTGCCCGAGCCGGACGAGCCGACGTCCACGAAGACCGCGACGGCCAGGTCACCCTGGGCCGCGATCATCCACGCGTGGGTGAGGACCTTGCCGCCCTTGTCGAACTCGGCGGTGCCGGTCTTCGCGATCACCGGCGGGCCGGGGACGTCCGACAGCCCGGTGCCGCTGCCCGAGGTCACGACCGCGCGCAGCAGGTCGCGGAGCTGGGCGGCCTCCTGCTGGGTCAGCGGGTCCGCCTGCTCGGGGACCGACACGTCGACGGAGTCCAGCAGCCGCGGCACCACGGTGTGGCCGGCCTCGATCGAGGCGACCACCGTCGCCATCGCCATCGGCGAGGCGAGCACGGTGCCCTGGCCGATCATGTCGGCGGCCGCCTCGGTCTCCGAGGCGGGCGGCCGGACGCTGCCGAAGTACGCCGGGAAGCCGAGGTCGTGGTCGATCCCGAGCCCGAGCGAGGCCGCTGCGCCGGCGAGGTCGCCGTCGTGCAGCCGCCCGGCCTGGGAGATCACCGCGGTGTTGCACGAGTTGGCGATCGCCGTACGCAACGGGATCCGGCCGAGGGCGCCGCTCGGGTAGTCGTCGTAGTTCTCGAACCGCTTGCCGTCGACCACGATGGACGAGGTGCAGGGCACGATCGACGACGGTGTCAGCCCGGACCGCAGCAGCGCGAGGCTGCTGACGCTCTTGAACGTCGAGCCCGGCGCGAGCCGGCCGTACGTCGCGAGGTTGTAGCCGTCGTTCCCCGGACCGTTGGCGGCCGCCAGGATGTTGCCGGTCGACGGCCGGATCGCGACCAGCGCGCTCCCGGGGCCGACGCCCGCCAGCTGGTTCTCCGCGATCGTCTGCAGCCGCTCGTCCAGGGTGATCCTCAGGTGCGCCCCCGGCTGCGCCTCGACCCGGTAGAGCTCGCGCTCTCCGCCGCCCCCGCCCTCGCGGTTCACGACCACGCCGTCGGTGCCCTGCAGCTGGTCGTCGTACCGCGCCTGCAGCCCGGAGAGCCCGGCGACGTCCCCGGCCTGGTACGTGTCCGGGTCCTTCTTGACCATCTCCGCGGTGACCTCGCCGACGGTGCCGAGGATCGGCGCGGCGAACTCGCGGGTCGGCGCCAGTGGGATGTCGTCCGGGATCGCGCGGACGCCCTCGATGTCGTCGTAGAGCAGCGCCGCCTGCTCCGGCACGTCCTCCTTGCGGAACACGATGGCCTCGACGAACGCCCGGTCGCCGGCAGCCTCGACCTGCTTGACGTACGCCGCCGGGTCGATGCGGACCAGCTGCGCGAGCCGTCGCGCGGAGTCGCCGGCGCGCGCCTCGGACACCAGGGTCTTGTCGATGCCGAAGCGCAGCACCGGGCGGTTCGTCACGAGCTCGAGGCCTCCGGCCCCTACGATCGGGCCGCGGGCGGCGGCGATCGGAGTCAGGTCGAGGACGGACTTCCTGCCGAGGCTGGACTCGACCAGCTCCCGGGACCAGGCGATCTGCCACTGGTCGTCGGTCTCCGTCATCGTGGCCTCGGTCGTGTAGGTCCACTCGTCCCCGCCGACCGGCCACGTCCAGGAGATCGGCGCGGTCGCGGTGCCGTCGCCCTCCTCGACGTCGCCCGCGGTGACCACCGGCTGCAGCTCACCCATCCCCTCGACGACCTCGCCGTACTCCGCCGTGACCTCGTCGGGCGTCGAGTCGGTGAAGGCCACGTCAGCGAAGTCCCCGGACTCCAGGGCGTCCGCGAGCGTGTCCGCGGCCTCCTGCGGGTCGGGACCCGTGACGGTGTCCGAGGGGTTGCACGCGGTCAGGGCGACGACCAGCACGGCAGTGGAGACGAGGGAGCGCACGCCTCGGTTCTACCAGCGCACGCCCCGCCCCCGTCAGAACCCCCGACTCAACGGTTCTTGTGGCGGGGCTTCCGGTCGCGGGCGGGCGAGCCGCCGCCGGAGTCGAGCTGGAGCTCGATGAGCTTGCCCGAGATCCGGGTCTGGCGCAGGGCGTCCCAGACGGTGCTGGGGAGCTCGGCGGGCAGCTCGACGAGCGAGAAGTCGGGGCGGATCTGGATGTGCCCGAAGTCGTTGCGGCGCAGGCCGCCCTCGTTGGCGATCGCGCCGACGATCTGGCGCGGCTCCACCTTGTGCCGCTTGCCCACGTTGATCCGGTACGTCGCCATCGGCACGTCGCTCGAGCCACGACGCTCGCGGCTCGCGGACCGCTCCGGGCGGTCGCGCTCCTCGCGGGGTGCCCGGATGGGCTTCTCCGCGGCGGGGTCGATGAGCAGCGGGGTCTCGCCCTGGGCGACGACCGCGAGCGCCGCGGCGACGTCGACCTCCGGCACGTCGTGCTCGCGCACGTAGTGGCTGATGATGTCGCGGAACCGCTCGATCCGCGAGGACTGCTCGAGCGCCTCGGTGATCGCGTCGTCGAAGCGCGAGAGCCGGGTCGCGTTGACGTCCTCGGCGGTCGGGAGCTGCATCTGGGTGAGCGGCGAGCGGGTCGCCTTCTCGATGTGCTTGAGCAGGTAGCGCTCGCGCGGCGTCACGAACGAGATCGCGTCGCCGCTGCGCCCGGCCCGGCCGGTGCGGCCGATGCGGTGCACGTAGGACTCGGTGTCCGTGGGGATGTCGTAGTTGACGACGTGGCTGATCCGCTCGACGTCGAGGCCGCGCGCGGCGACGTCGGTGGCGACCAGGATGTCCAGCTTGCCCGACTTGAGCTGGTTGACCGTCCGCTCGCGCTGGGCCTGCGCCACGTCGCCGTTGATCGCAGCGGCGGAGAGGCCGCGGGCGCGCAGCTTCTCGGCGAGCGTCTCGGTCTCGTTCTTGGTGCGGACGAAGACGATCATCCCCTCGAAGTTCTCGACCTCGAGGATCCGGGTGAGGGCGTCGACCTTCTGGGGGTAGGAGACCATGAGGTAGCGCTGGGTGATGTTCGGCGCGGTCGCGGTCTTGTTCTTGACCGTGATCTCTTCGGGGTTGTTGAGGTACTGCTTCGAGATCCGGCGGATCTGCGCGGGCATGGTCGCGGAGAAGAGCGCGACGTTCTTGTCGTCGGGGGTGTCGGCGAGGATCGTCTCGACGTCCTCGGCGAAGCCCATGTTGAGCATCTCGTCGGCCTCGTCGAGCACGAGGAACCGCAGCTCGGTGAGGTCGAGCGTGCCCTTGTCGAGGTGGTCCATGATCCGGCCGGGGGTCCCGACCACGACGTGGACCCCGCGGCGCAGCGCGCTGAGCTGTACGCCGTACGCCTGGCCGCCGTACACGGGCAGCACGTGCACGCCCTTGATGTGCGCGGCGTAGCGCTCGAACGCCTCGCACACCTGGAGCGCCAGCTCCCGGGTGGGTGCCAGGACGAGTGCCTGCGGAGTCTTCTGGGAGAGGTCGAGGCGGCTCAGGATCGGCAGTGCGAACGCCGCCGTCTTGCCGGTGCCCGTCTGCGCGAGGCCGACGACGTCGCGGCCCGCCAGCAGCGGCGGGATCGTGGCGGCCTGGATCGCCGACGGCGTCTCGTAGCCGACGTCGGCCAGCGCCTTCAGCACCTTCGGGTCGAGGCCGAGGTCGGCGAACGTCACCTCGGGCGTGGTGGGGTCGTCAAGGTCCTCGTTGCTCACCCGACAACGGTAGTGGTTGCACGCGGGGGCGCCACCTTCGTCAACGCGGTGGGCTGGCTCACTCCACCGTCACCGACTTGGCCAGGTTGCGCGGCTTGTCGATGTCGTGGCCCAGCCGGAGGGCCGCGTGGTAGGCCAGCAGCTGCAGCGGGATCGTCATCAGGATCGGGTCCAGCTCGCGCTCGTTGCGGGGTACGACGACCCGCTCGGCCTCGACGTCCCCGAGGTCGACGCCCTCGTGCGTGACCACGACGAGCGGCCCGCGCCGGGCGGCGATCTCGTGCAGCGCCCCGACGTTCCTGTCGGTGAGCTCGTCCTCGGGCACGATCGCGACCGTCGGCACGTCCGGCGAGATGAGGGCGAGCGGCCCGTGCTTGAGCTCCGAGGTCTGGTACGCCTCGGCGTGCCGGTACGAGATCTCCTTGAACTTCTGCGCCCCCTCGCGCGCGACCGGGAACCCGCGCACGCGGCCGACGAAGAAGAGGCTCTCCGCCTCGGCCAGCCGGCCGGCCAGCGCGGCGAGCGCCTCCTCCTGGGCCAGCACCTCCTCGATCTGCTCGGGCAGCCTCTGCAGCCCGGCGATCAGCCGCCGGCCGTCCGCGATCGAGAGGTCACGCACCCGCCCCAGCTGCAGGGCCAGCAGGGCGAAGCCCAGGAACATGTTCGTCAGCGCCTTCGTGGACGCGACCGCCACCTCCGGGCCCGCGTGCAGGTAGATGCCGCCGTCGCACTCGCGGGCGATCGCGCTGCCGACGACGTTCACGAGGCCGATCACGCGGCCGCCCTTGCGCCGGATCTCCTGCACCGCCAGCAACGTGTCGATG
Organism: Nocardioides sp. URHA0032; assembly: GCF_000620645.1. Taxonomy (GTDB): domain Bacteria; phylum Actinomycetota; class Actinomycetes; order Propionibacteriales; family Nocardioidaceae; genus Nocardioides. Next base: position 66,156 of record NZ_KK211159.1, read on the forward strand.
GTCTCGCCCGACTGCGAGACCGCCACGTACAGCGTGTCGGGCTCGATGATCGGGTTGCGGTAGCGGAACTCGCTGGCCGCCTCGGCGTCCGCCGGGATGCGCGCGAGCTCCTCCACGAGCGAGGCGCCCATCTGCCCGACGTAGTACGCCGACCCGCAGCCCAGGATCTTGACGCGCCTGATCGCCCGGGTCTCGCGGGCGTCCATGTCCAGGCCCCCGAGGTGGGCGGTGCCGAACCGCTCGTCCAGCCGACCGCGCAGCACCCGGACCGCCGCAGCCGGCTGCTCGAGCATCTCCTTGTGCATGAACGACTCGTGGTCGCCCGCCTCGTACGCCGCCGGGTCGATGTCCAGCGTGGTCGCGTCCCGCGCGGTCCGCGAGAGGTCGAGGCGGTACGTCGTGAAGCCGGTCGCTGTCAGCGTCGCGATCTCGCCGTCGTCCAAGTGGGCGACCGTGGTCGTGTGCCGGACGATCGCGGCCAGGTCGGACGCGACGTACATCTCCCGGTCGCCGACGCCGACGAGCAGCGGGCTGCCGTTGCGGGCGACGACCAGCCGGTCCGGGAAGTCGGCGTGCAGGACGGCCAGGCCGTAGGTCCCCTCGACCGCGGAGAGCGCGTCGCTGACCTTGCCCTCGAGCGTGTCCGCTCCCGAGCGGCCGACCAGGTGCGCCAGCACCTCGCTGTCGGTGTCGCTGACCAGGTCGGCGCCCTCGTCGGCCAGCCGCTGCCGCAGCGCGGCCGCGTTGTCGATGATCCCGTTGTGCACGATCGCGACCAGCCCCTTGGCATCCGTGTGGGGGTGGGCGTTCACGTCGTTCGCCGGACCGTGCGTCGCCCAGCGGGTGTGGCCGATGCCGACCTTGCCGGCGAACCGCTTGGGGAGCCCGTCGGCCAGGTCCCGCACCCGGCCGGCCCGCTTCGCGACCTTGACGCCCGTGCTCCCGAGCACGGCGAGGCCGGCCGAGTCGTAGCCGCGGTGCTCGAGCCGGGTCAGGCCCTCGACCAGGATCGGGCTGGCCTGCTGGGTGCCGACGTAGCCGACGATTCCGCACATGTGATGGCTCCTCTTCAGCCGTAGACGATGCGCCGCAGCTGGCGCTCGGTGAGGTCGGGAGCGGCGACCACGCGGCCGGCCAGCTCCTCGGTGATCCGGGCGAAGATCTCGTGGTTCCTCGCGCCGTAGGTCTTCAGGTGCGCGTGCCGGCGCCGTACGTAGTCCTCGACCGGCTCCGCGTGGAACGCGATGACGTCCTCCACCACCCGCGCCGCCTCGGTCGGCTCGAGACCGGTGCTGGCGACGATCCGGTCGACGATCTCGGGGTCGGGAGGCGCGGGCACGACGACGATCTTCCGGGTGCGGCGCGCGAATGTGCAACTTCCTGCCCGATTTCGGGCAGGAAGCGGGCAGTTGTTCCAAAGCGCCACAGCCGTTCCGCGCCCCGATCAGGTGGGGCGCGACCGGCGACCGGACCCGCTCCGGGTCCCTCCAGTGGAGGACCGCGCGGGATCTCGCGGGTTTCTTGGCCGTAACGGTGGAGGCGCGGTACCTTTGGTGAACAGAACGTGAACAACAGACGTCCGAGGAGCGACACGATGACCGACAACCTGGCCATGACCTGGGTGACGGTCACGGACGCGACCGGGCAGACCCGTCTGGAGGCTCGGTGGACGCTGGCCCAGCAGAGCGGTGCACCCACGCAGGCCACCCACGCCGCCTGACCCAGCTTCTTCGTCGGCCCGCCAGTCACGCACTGGCGGGCCGATGCACATTCTCGGGTCGGTTCGGGATACCGGGAATGAATCGGACCGCAGTCCGGTTCAAGTCATCAAAGCTTCAACAACCCCGATCCCGAACCAGGAGCCAACTGATGTCGTTCTTCAACCGCCAGGCCGCCGAGCAGTTCGACGCCCCCACCGCCGCCGTCGAGGACATCTCCGGCGACTACACGATCGACCCGGCGCACAGCCGGATCGGCTTCAGCACCCGCCACGCGATGGTCACCACCGTCCGCGGCCACTTCTCCGAGTTCGCCGGCACCGCGCACGTGGACTCCAAGAACCCCGCCAGCTCCCGCGTCGAGCTGACCATCCAGACCGGCAGCATCGACACCGGTGTCGCCGACCGCGACGCGCACCTGAAGTCGGCCGACTTCTTCAACGCCGACGAGAACAAGGAGATCGCCTTCTCCTCCACCGCGGTCGAGCGCGACGGCGAGGACTGGGTCATCACCGGCGACCTGACCCTCAACGGCGTGACCAAGCCGGTCACGGTGACCTTCGAGCCCACCGGCTCGGCTCGCGACCCGTACGGCAACATCCGCATCGGCTTCGAGGGTGGCACCACGATCAACCGCAAGGACTGGGGCGTCTCCTGGAACGCCGCGCTCGAGACCGGCGGCGTGCTGGTCTCCGAGAAGGTCAAGCTCGAGTTCGACATCTCGGCGATCCGCAACGCCTGATCGCCTGACTCCCTGGACGGGGCCGCCGGATATCCGGCGGCCCCGTCCGGCATTTGCTGGTTCGATGTGCCGGTGCACGACATGATCGAGCTCCCCGCGGGCCTCACCAGCCGCCCGCTCGCGATGTCCGACGCTCGCGCCGTCTTCGAGGTGATGGCCGCCCAGGAGCAGCGGGACATCGGCAAGGTCGCCATCGAGGAGGCCGACATCCTGGCCGACTGGCAGCGGCCGTCGTACGACGTCGGCGCGGGCACCGTCGGCATCCTCGACGGTGACCGGCTCGTGGCGTACGCCGAGCACATGGGCGCCGACAAGGGCGACGCGGCCGTGCACCCCGCGTACCGAGGCCGCGGCATCGGGACGGCACTCGCGCACTGGATGCAGCAGCGCGCCAGGGCCTCCGGCGCGACGGTGGTCGGGATGCCGGTGCCGCAGGGCTCGGACGGCGACCGGCTGCTCGCCGCGCTCGGCTACCACGTCCGGTGGGAGACGTGGGAGCTCTACCTCCCCGAGGGCGCGGAGATCCCGGCCCGGCCGCTGCCCTCCGGCTACGCCCTGCGCGAGGCCACGCCCGCCGACCACCGCGCGTGCTGGACGGTGCTCGAGGACGCGTTCCTCGAGTGGGCCGCCCGGGACCGGCAACCGTACGACGACTTCCTCGCCTCGGTCGTCGGCCGGCAGGGATTCGAGCCGTGGCACCTGCGCGTGGTCACCGATCCTTCCGGGGAGGTCGTCGGCGTCTGCAACGTGCTGCTGTTCGGCGGCGACGAGGGGTACGTCAGCAAGGTGGCGACCCGCGCAGACCAGCGCGGCCGCGGGCTCGGTCAGGCGCTGCTCGTCGACGCGTTCGCGGCGGCCCGGGCGCACGGCGCGACGCACTCGGGGCTCGCCACGGACTCGCGGACCGGGGCGCTCTCCCTCTACGAGAAGGTCGGCATGCGGGTCACGTCCACCTGGCTGAACCGCGCCATCGACCTGTGACCGGTCCCGGCGAGCGGGTCCTCGCGGCGTTCGGGCTGACCGGGCGACCGGTGCCGCTGCCCGGCGGTCAGGGCCGCACGTGGGCGGTGGCCGACGCGGTGCTGCAGCCGAGCCGGGGAGCCGTGGCCGACCGGTGGACCGCCGAGACCACCGCCGGCCTCGTCGAGGACGGCTTCCGGGTGGCGCGGCCGCTCCGGCCGGGCGACGGCTGGACGGTCGACGGCTGGACGGCGTGGACGCGGGTCGCCGGCGAGCACCGGACCTGGGACGCGGACTGGCCCGTCGCCCTCGAGGTCGCCGTCCGACTCCACCGCGCGCTGCGTGGCGCGGCCCGCCCGCCGCACCTCGACGACCGCACCGACGTCTTCGCCCGCGCCGACCGGTGCGCGTGGGGCGAGGCCGAGATCGATGCCGGTGGTGCGGTGGGCGCCGGGCTCACGCACCTGCGCCGGTGGCGGACCCCGCTCGACCTGCCCGCCCAGGTCGTGCACGGCGACGTGGCCGGCAACCTGCTCTGGGCCGACGAGGCGCCGCCCGCCGTCATCGACCTGTCGCCGTCCTGGCGACCCGGGGGCCTGGGCGCCGCGCAGGTCGTGGTCGATGCGGTGCTCTGGTACGGCGCCGACGTCTCGCTCGCCGAGCTGTTCCTCGAGCACGAGCCGGCCGCGGGTCGGCAGCTCGTGCTGCGCGCGCTCATGTTCCGCCTCGCGATCGACGCCCTGCTCGCCGACGGCGCCGACGGCGACGTCCGCTGGTCCCCCGACCAGGTCCTGTGGGACCTGGAGCGCGCGGACCCGCTCGTGCGCTGGCTGGGCCGATGAACCCGCGGCAAGCCGCCACCCACCGCGGAGGTAGAACAGCGGCGACGGGGTACTGGCTCGGCCATGGAGGTGAGGCTCACATGGCCACGACCAAGCAGAAGGAAGCGGCGAAACGCAACCTGAAGAAGGCCCGGGCGGCACAGAGCGACCGCGCGCACGGCGAGGACGTGCCCCGACGGGCCGAGGGCATGAGCACGGCAGAGGAGAACCGTCTGTCGGACAAGGATTTCGCATTCCCCGAGCAGCGCAAGGAACCGTTGAGCGACGCCAAGCACGTGCGCAACGCGATCGCACGCTTCGATCAGGTGGAGGGTGTCAGCGACGCCGACCGCGATCGTGCCTGGAAGAGGATTCTGTCCGCCGCGAAGAAGTACGACATCGACGTGGACGCTGACGATTGGCGCGAGTTGTTCAAGGGCGGCCGGGCCAAGAAGAAGTGACCGTCGGCCGCGAGCTGATCACCCTGACCGGCCCGATCCGACGCGCGCGAAACGCATCGGTCTGCCTCGGCGAGGCCTCGCACGGGACGCACGAGTACCACCAGTGGCGGGCGCACCTAGCGGATCGGCTCGCCCGAGACCGACCGGGCGATGACCAGCCGCTGGATCTCCGAGGTGCCCTCGAAGATCGTGTAGATCTTGGCGTCGCGGGCCATCCGCTCGACCGGGTACTCGCGCGTGAAGCCGTTGCCGCCGAGGATCTGCATGGCCTCGCCGGTCACCTTGACCGCGGTCTCGCCCGCGAACAGCTTGGACATCGAGCCCTCGGCGTTCTCGAACTTCCTGCCCTGCCGCGCCATCCAGGCCGCGCGCCACACGAGCAGCCGGGACGCCTCGATCGAGGTCGCCATGTCCGCGAGCTTGAAGGCGATGCCCTGGTTCTCGATGATCGCCTTGCCGAACTGCTCGCGGGTCTTCGCGTAGTCCAGGGCCACCTCGTACGCCGCGCGCGCGATGCCGATCGCCTGCGCGCCGACGGCCGGGCGGGTGCGCTCGAAGGTCGCCATCGACGCGTTGCCCCGGGCGCCGCCACCCTCGCGGGCGCGGGCCAGGCGGGCGTCGAGCTTCTGCTTGCCGCCGAGCAGGCACCGGCCGGGCACCCGGACGTGGTCGAGCACCACCTCGGCCGTGTGCGAGGCGCGGATGCCGTGCTTGTGGAACTTCTGCCCCTGGCTGAGCCCCTGGGTCCCCGGCGGTACGACGAAGGACGCCTGACCGCGCGTGCGCAGCTCCGGGTCGACGACCGCGGTCACCACGTGCACGTCGGCGATGCCACCGTTCGTGGCCCAGGTCTTGGTGCCGTTGAGCACCCACTCGTCGGTCGCCTCGTCGTACGTCGCGCGGGTGCGCATCGCGCCCACGTCGGAGCCGGCGTCCGGCTCGGAGGAGCAGAACGCGCCGAGCTTGAGGTCACCCGGCGTGCCGTACATGGCGGGGACCCACTCCGCCACCTGCTCGTCGGTGCCGTTCGCGCGGACACCGGCGGCGGCGAGCGACGTCCCGACGATCGAGAGCCCGATGCCGGCATCGCCCCAGAACAGCTCCTCCATGGTGATCGGGAAGCCGAGGCCGGTCTCGTCGAGGGCCTGCGCCACGATGAAGTCGACGGAGTAGATGCCCGCCTTCGCGGCCTCCTCGACGACGGGCCAGGGGAACTCCTCCTTCTCGTCCCACTCGGCCGCGGCCGGACGGATGACGTCCGCCGCGAAGCCGTGCAGCCAGTCCCGGAGGTCGAGGTGGTCCTGGTCCAGGTCGAAGGAGGGGGTCATGCCGCCGAGGCTACCGACGGACCGGAACACGTTCTACTGTGACGGCTGTGGCCACCACCACTCCGCAGCCGCAGGTCCGCGAGCTGCCGCACGCGCCCCGAGGTCTGCCGCTCATCGGCCGCAGCCTCGAGTACGCCCGCGACCCGATGGCGCTGTTCCGCAAGCAGTGGGAGGCGTACGGCGCGGTCTCGCCGATGAGCCTGGTCGGCAGGGACCGGTGGGTGATGCTGCTCGGGCCGGACGCGTGCGAGGTCGCGCTGCGCAACCCGGACAAGGCCTTCGCCAACGGGCCGGCGTGGACCTACCTGGTCGGCCCGTTCTTCGGGCGCGGCCTGATGTTCCTGGACTTCGAGGAGCACCACCTGCACCGCCGGATCATGCAGCAGGCGTTCACCCGCGACCGGCTCGCCAACTACACCGCGGCCATGCACCCCGCCATCACCGCGGGGCTCGCCTCGTGGACGCCGACGCCGGGATTCCAGGCGTACTGGGCCCTCAAGGACCTGACCCTCGACATCGCCACCAACACCTTCATGGGCGGCGCCGAGCACAGCTCGCCCGAGGAGATGGAACGGGTCAACCGGTCGTTCATCTCTTGCGTCCAGGCGGCCGCCTCGATCATCCGGCACGACGTGCCGTTCACCCGCTGGCGCCGTGGCCTGCGGGGCCGCCGGCACCTCGAGGACTTCCTCACCACCTACCTGTCCGAGCGGCGGGCGACCGCGACCGACGACCTCTTCTCCGTGCTCTGCCACATCGAGTCCGAGGACGGCGAGCGCTTCAGCGACGAGGACGTCGTCAACCACATGATCTTCCTGATGATGGCGGCGCACGACACCTCCACCATCACGCTGTCCACGATGATGCAGCTCCTCGGGCAGCACCCCGACTGGCAGCAGCGCTGCCGCGCGGAGGCCGAGGAGCTCGCCGCCCGGGTCGGTACGACGCCGGGCCTGGCCGACCTCGACGGCCTGGCGTCCGTCGACCTGGTGATGAGGGAGTCACTGCGGCTGCGCGCTCCGGTGCCCGTCGTGCTCCGCAGGACCGTCAAGGACACCGTCGTCCTCGGCACCCGCATCCCTGCCGGGACCTACGCGACCGTAGGCCTCCAGTTCAGCCACCTGATGGCGGAGTACTGGACGGACCCCGAGACGTTCGACCCGGAGCGGTTCGGCCCCGGCCGGCGCGAGGACAAGGCGCACCGCTACGCGTGGGCACCGTTCGGCGGTGGCGTCCACAAGTGCCTCGGCATGTACTTCGCGGGAGCCGAGGTCACCGCGCTGATGTTCCACCTGCTGCTCGACTTCGAGTGGACCGTCGACCCGGCGTACGTGGCGCCGATGAACAACCACTCGCTGCCGTTCCCGAAGGACGGGCAGCCGGTCGACCTCAGGCGTCGTTGACCGGGTGGTCGACGCACCCCGCCGGCCGCTAGGAGATGACCGCGTCGACGGTCTTCTTCAGCGCGCTGGGCTGGGACGGCCGGCGCGGCGCCTTCTCGCGGGCCTCGGCCATCTCAGCACCGATCTCCTGGAGGGTCTTGCGTCCGAGCGCCTCGCGCACCTGCGGGAACCACTCGTCCTCCTCCTCCTCGATGTGGTGCCGCACGCTCTCGATCAGCACCGTCGTCTTGGCCGTGAACCGCTCGTCGTCCGGCTTCATCGCGGCCAGCTCCATCACCAGCACGTCGGCGACGTGGTGCTCCTCGTAGGACTCCAGGACGTCGTCCTCGAGGTCCGGGACGAGGTCACGCACCCGCGGGTACATGACCTCGTTCTCGATGTAGGTGTGCACGGTCAGCAGCTCGATGATCCGGTCGACCAGCTTGCCCTTGGTCTCGATCGCGTCGTCACCGGCGTTCTCGAACTCGCGGAACGCGCGGAGGATCTCCTTGTGGTCGTTCTTGAGCATCACGATGGCGTCTTTGGACATGGGTGTTCTCCTGAGTGGTCGTGGCGGTGGTGGGAGAGACGTCGTCGCCACGCGAGTGGCGCGCGCGGCGGTAGGCGGGTCCGCGCAGCCGGCGTACGGACGGGTACTGCTCGAGCCCGGTGATCTGGTGGACGACCGGGTCGAAGGACAGGTGCTGCTCACGCCGGCCGGTCGACAGGCGGAGCACGGCGAAGGCGTGCCACGGGCCGTCGGGGCGGGCCCACGACAGCTCGTAGACCTCCGCCCCGATCGCCTCGGCGGCGAGGACGACCGCACCGGTGTCCGTCCGGTAGGGCAGCAGCGTCGTCATCGGCCGGGTCTGCGGCCGGCGGCTGGGGGTCAGCAGGAACCGGGTGAGCCTCCCGACGCCGGTGGTGGCGAACAGGACGTCGCCCACCCCGTCGGGGGCGTGCACCCGGAGGGCGAGGCCGTGGATGTCGGGGAGCGCGCCGGGGAGCCCGACGGCCCGGGAGAGGCGGACGTCGGCGTCGTCCTCGCCCGGCTCGTCGAGCCAGCCGACGCCGGTGGGTTCGGCCGAGCCGCTGCGGAAGACCCGTGCGGCCAGGATCTCGCCGTCCGGGTGGAGCGGCTTGCGCGCGGGCCGGAGGACCGCCAGCACGCCGGTGGCGGCGGCCAGCACACCACCCCCGGCGGAGGAGGCGGTGCGGGCCAGGCTGGGCATGGTCCGCCTGTACCCCGGTGGCCGGATCTCAGGCGTGCACCGGAGTGCCCGAGCCGAGCTCCTCGTCGACGCCGGCGTCGCCGATGTCGGCGTGGTAGTCCTGCGGCGTCGTCTGGTCCCGTCCCGCCGCGACGCCGGTGGCACGCAGCAGCGGCGTGAGGACGACCGCCACGAGCAGGTTCAGGCCGAACGCGAGGAGGGCGATGTAGACCTTCGTGGTGGTCCCGGGGAAGTTCACCAGCGGACCTCCGAAGTGGTCCTGGGTCGGCGAGGCGACGCCGTAGGCGAGCCAGGTCCCGTAGGCCATGCCGACCGCCCAGCCCGCGAAGAGCGCCCACCGGTGCAGCCAGCGCGTGTAGAGCCCGACCACGATGGTGGGCAGCGTCTGCAGGATCCAGACCCCGCCGAGGAGCTGGAGGTTGATCGCGAAGTCCTTCGACAGTGCGAGCACGAACACCAGTGCACCGAACTTCACGAGCAACGACACGACCTTGCTCTGGGTCGCCTCCTGCTGGTGGGTGGCAGTGCGGTTGATGAACGCCTTGTAGACGTTGCGGGTCCACAGGTTCGCAGCGGCGATCGACATGATCGCCGCGGGCACGAGCGCGCCGATCACGATCGCCGCGAACGCGACGCCGGCGAACCAGGGGCTGAACTGGTCCTCGAAGAGCTGCGGCACCGACTGCTGCGGGTTCTCCACCTTCACCCCGGCCGCGATCGCGACGAACCCCAGCAGGGCGAGCAGGCCCAGCAGGAAGGAGTACGCCGGGAGGAGCGCCGCGTTGCGGCGGATCACCGACCGGCTGCGCGTCGAGAGCACGCCGGTCACCGAGTGCGGGTACATGAACAGCGCCAGCGCGGAGCCCAGCGCCAGCGAGGAGTAGGCCCACTGGCTGATGCCGGCGGCCGGCATGGTGGCCTTCGGGGCGGCGTCCCCGGCGGCGATCGCGTCCGCGTTGTCCTTGTTGAACGACGCGAACGAGTCGCTCACCGTCGAGAAGATGTGGTCCCACCCGCCGACCCGCGACGGGATGTAGATCACCGCGACGATGATCACGACGTAGATCAGCGTGTCCTTGACGAACGCGATCAGCGCCGGCGCGCGAAGCCCGCTGGAGTACGTGTACGCCGCCAGCACCGCGAACGCGATGAACAGCGGCAGGTCCTTGACGAACCAGCTGTCGCTGCCGGTCCCGATGCCGATGACCTGGAGCACGACCTGCATGCCGACGAGCTGGAGCGCGATGTACGGCATCGTCGCGAGGATGCCGGTCAGCGCGATGACCAGCGCGAGCGGGCGGCTGTCGTAGCGACCCTGCACGAAGTCCGCCGGCGTGACGTAGCCGTGCCGGTGCGACACCGACCAGAGCCGCGGCAGGAACAGGAAGATGAGCGGGTAGACCACGATCGTGTACGGAACCGCGAAGAAGCCCGTCGCGGCCCCGGCGTACAGCGTGGCGGGCACCGCGATGAACGTGTAGGCGGTGTAGATGTCGCCGCCGATCAGGAACCAGGCGATGAAGGTGCCGAAGCCTCGGCCGCCGAGGCCCCACTCGTCCAGGCTGTCGAGGCTCTCCGCGCGGCGCCACCGGGCGGCCGCGAAGCCGAGCACGGTGACGAGCAGGAACAGGAAGACGAAGACGCCGAGCACGACGCCGTTCACGTGGTCGATCACGGCCGCGCCCCCTTGCCGGGCTCACGGGGCTCGGGCGGCTCCGCGGGCAGCCCGTGGCGCTCGCGGTCGGCGCGCTCCGCGCCCTGCGACAGCAGGTACGCCGGCACGGTCAGCCCGACCGAGGCGACGATCAGGGCGAACTGGAACCAGAAGAAGAACGGGAAGCCGAACAGCGTCGGGTCCTCCCGGTTGTAGAGCGACACGCACAGCGGCAGCACGATCGCCGGGGCGAGGAGCAGGCCGATCACGGCCCATCGTCCGCGTGAGGACATCAGGCACCTCCCGACAACGGGGACAACGCGCCCGTACCCCATTTGCCCGAGAATGACGCCCATGGACCCCTGGGAATCCTCCGCGGACCTGACCAGGTACGACGGCTGGCTGGCCCTCCTGCGAGAGCTGGGCGAGACCGACCGCGACGTCCGCGTGGCCTGGGTCGGCGGCAGCGCGGCGACCGGCGGCTGGGACCAGTGGTCCGACCTCGACGTCGACCTGCTGTGCACCCCCGGCGAGGCGTCCGCCGTCCACGACCGGCTGATCCGCCGTGCCCGGGAGCGCCTCGCCGTCGACCACGTGTGGGAGCTGCCGCCGTCGACCTGGCCGGACGGGCGGCAGTGCGTCGTGAGCATGCAGCACCGTCCCGGCTCCCTCACCGAGCCGACGAGGGTCGTGGACCTGCACGTCTCCGACCTCTCCGACCGGCACCGCTTCCTCGACGTCCGCCGGCACGGGACGCCGATCGTCCTGCACGACCCGGACGGCCTGCTGGTGCTGCGTCACGACGACCGGGCGGAGACCGACCGCGCCATCGCCGAGGCGGTCGACCAGGCCCGCCAGCGCCGGGCGACGGCGGAGTGGCTGGTGAACCGCGCGGTGGCACGCGGCCACCTGCCGGAGGCGACCGAGCTGTACCTGCGCTTCGGGCTCGGGGTCGTCGTCCGGCTGCTGCGGATCCGGCACTGCCCGTGGCGGCACGACTTCGGGATGCGCTACCTGCGCACCGACCTGCCCCCCGAGGTGGCGGACCGGGTCTACGCGCTGCTGCCCGGCGCGGCCCCGCTGGCGGACCTGGCCGCGGCGTGCTTCCTGTGGATGGACGAGCTGCTGTCGGGCAGCGGGGCGCCCTCGTCGGCGTGGTAGCTCCGCGAGGAGTCGCGGTGCGCGTCCCGCCGGCACGCCCAGGGCGCGGACACCTCCACCCGGTCGGGACCGTGGTGACCCCGCCGGGCAGGACGCGCACTCCTGTCTGGTGCGTTCCCACCCGGCGGGGAGCCTTCTCCGGGAATGCCTGAGCCCGCCCCGGAAAGCAAGCCCGGGACGGGCTCAGGTGTTCGGCTCACGCGGCTGTCGCGTCGTGGCTCGTCAGTCGGTCACGGAAGCGGGAACGACGTACGGCTGTTGACGCACAAGGTGCCGTAGCGGACCTTCGCGTTGCTCCCGGCGTGGTTCCAGAAGGTGAACGCACGGGTCTTCGGTCGAGGCTCCATGCCCAGGTACCAGTTCTGGTCCCAGTGCGTGTCGAGCCAGAACCACGCCACCATCGCCTTGTAGGCGTGCAGGGCCCCGTTCTGCTGGTCGCAGGTGTACTGCTTCTCCACCGGGTCGCCCAGGACGATGTCGGACTGGTACCAGCTCGCGTAGTCCCAGCTCGGCAGGCCGACCATGCCCAGGGAGTGCTTGGGCGTCGGCCCGTCGACCACCCGGCGCGAGATGCAGCGGCCGTAGACATCGATGTTGACCGACGCCGGGAACGGCGTTCCGTCGGAGATGAAGGACCAGCCCCACGACCGCCCGCTCTGGCGCGGGTAGGTGCCCCGGAGCCGCCAGTTCGTCGAGTGGACGTCGAAGCCCGGAGCCACGAAGTACTCGTCGGAGCGGCACGAGCCCCACGGCTGGATCTGCGGCTCGGAGCCGTACCAACCCCCCTGGTCGTCCATCTGGTAGGCACCGCCGAAGAGATCCCGCACGACGACCTGGTGGCGGTGCGAGTTCGTGTACTCGGTGTAGCCGCGGATGCAGGTCAGGAAGAGCTTGACCTGGGCGTCTCCCCACGCCTTGTTCTCCAGGTTGAACTGCCAGGACCGGAAGTCCGACGGGCCCTCGAAGTGGACCGGGTAGGAGGCCTGCACCCAGACGTCGCGCTCGTCGTCGTAGACGCCGTGGAGGGTCGGCGCGCTCGGGAAGTCGGGGTCCTCGTCGGGATCAGGCTGCGGCGGCTGGTACTGGTCGACGTGCTTGACCGACCACATGCCGTCGAGCACCGAGTCACCGGAGTCGCACTGCAGGATCTGTGAGCCGGAGTCGGCGCTGGAGTCGCTGCCCACCCCGGAGAGACGGATGTTCTTCTCGACCTTGTACATGTACACCTCGTGCTTGTGCTTCGAGGTGCCTGCGTCCGCCGGGGCGGAGGCGGTCGCGACCAGGGCCATCGGGGCGATGAGCGCGCCGACGGCCGCGGTAACGCGGAACCGGGTTTGAATCGCCATGACGACGATCTCCTTGCATTGACAGGAAATAGGGCGTGAGCACGTCTTCCCGAGATCGTTCCTCCGGCCCCCCCGGCCCGGTACCGGTCAGGTTAGGACCGCTGCCGCGCGGGACGAAGGTGGTCTACCGCCCTGGTCTACGCCAATGGTCTAGCGGGCCCACCTGGACCAGTGCCGCCGCCGGCGACGAGCGCCGACGAAGAACAGCACCAGCAGGCCGGCGAGGATCAGCGGCACGTGGGTGAGGACCGTCAGCACGAGGAGCACCGCGAGGACGGCCAGCAGCGGACCCGGGAGGCGCCCCCGAACGGGCAGTCCCGGTGCCCAGTACGCCGGTCGGCGGGCGTCGCGGTCCGGCTGCGGGGCGACCGGCCCGTACCGGCCCGGGAGGTCGCCGAAGATCGGCGCGAGCTCGCCGCGGGTGCGGCTGGACCAGATCCGGTCCAGCCGCTCCGCGTGCTCCTCGACGGTGATCCGGCCCTGCGCGTAGTGCTCGGCGAGCTCGGCCGCGGCCTGCTCGCGCTCGGCGTCGCTGATCCGGAGCTGGTCGTCCATCACGCGTCCTCGGGCTGCTCGGGGTCGCCGTCGGCGAGCACGCCGTACAGCTTGCGCCGGGTGTCGACCAGGATGTCGACCGCCGCGCGGCGCTGCTGCTCGCTACCAGTGGTGACGATCTGCCAGACCGCACCCATCACCTGCCCGATCTCGGGCCGGAGGTCGGCGAAGCTGCTGTCCTCCTCGCGGTCAGGCTCCTCGAACGGCGCCCACACCGCGGCGAGCTCGTCGGCGTGCGCCTCGGCGTACTCGGTGCCGGCGTCGGTCAGCCGCAGGCTGCGCCGGCCGTTCGCGTCGGTCGTGACGACCAGGCCCTCGTCCTCGAGCTGCTGGACGGTCGGGTAGACCGAGCCGGGGCTCGGCCGCCACGCTCCGTTGCTGCGCTCGGCGATCTGCTGGATGACCTGGTAGCCGTTGATGTCCTCGCCGTTCGACTGCGCGGTGCGGACGACGTCCAGGATCGCGGAGCGGACGTCGCCGCGCCGGACCCGCGGTCCGCGCTGCCGCTCGCCCTGGGCCAGGCCGAACAGGCCGGCCACCCACGGCGGCGGGCCCGGGTGTCCCGGACGGCCGAAGCCGCCGGGGCCGGCCCAGGGCGGGCCGCCCCAGCCGCCGCGTCGCCCGTGCTGCTGCCACTGCTGGTCGGGGTGGCTTCCCCACTGTCGGTTGAATCCTCGGTGTCCCATGACAGGACTCCTCTCTGCTGTGTCGGTGGTACCGCACCGCGTGACTGTCGCCGACGGGTCGCGATATATCGCGACCGTACGCCGACTGCTCGGGCGAGACAAGGGCGTGATCCCCGGTGAGCCGGGTATCCCAGCGCTTGTCGGGTGCTGCAGTGCCCGTGAAGCGACGGGATCCCCGGTGGACCGGGGATCCCGCCGCCCCTACCGCGCCAGCCAGGCGGCGTACGCGTCGAAGGTGTAGGGCCGGCCGAGGAAGTCGGCGACCAGGTCGGCGGCGTCGCGGGAGCCACCGGGGGCGAGGACGCGGTCGCGGTACCGGCCGGCGACGGCCGCGTCGAAGAGGTCGCCGGGGTCGAAGGCCGAGAACAGGTCCTTCGCGATCACCAGCGACCACATGTAGGTGTAGTACGCCGAGGAGTAGCCGGACAGGTGGCCGAAGCTGGCGAACATGTGGGTGCCGTCGATGTAGGCGAACGGCGAGTACCGGGCCTGCAGCTCGCGCATCGCGGCGGTCAGGTCGGAGGGCCGGTCGGTGTGGAACCGGTAGGACATCGCCGCGTAGAACATCTGGGTCCGGGCCTGGTAGCCCTTCCCGAAGTCGTCGGCAGCCCGCATCCGCGCGACCAGGTCCGCCGGGATCGGGTCGCCGGACGGCGAGAGTGCGAACGTCCGCAGCACGTCGGCGTCCCACGCCCACTCCTCGAGCATCTGGCTCGGCGCCTCGACGAAGTCCCACTCGGTCGCGACACCGGAGAACCGCGTCCACTCCCCCGACCCCGCGAGCACGTGGTGGACCAGGTGGCCGAACTCGTGGAACAGCGTCACCACGTGGTCGTGCTCCATCAGGCCGCGGCTGAAGTTGCAGACCAGCGCACCCTCGGCGAGCTGCCGCCCGGCCAGCCCGTCGACGAGCGAGAACTGCGCGGCGTGCTTGTACTTCCCCTCGCGCGGGTGCAGGTCGAGGTAGATCCGGCCGATCCGCGCGCCGTCCCGCACCACGTCGTGGGCCGTGACGTCCTCGTGCCAGACCTGCGCGTCCGGCACCGCGACGTACGAGATGCCGAACAGCCGGGCCGTCACGTCGAGCAGTCCCTGCCGCACCCGGCCGAAGTCGAAGTAGGTCCGCACCTGCTGGGCGTCGACGTCGTGCCGCTCCTGCCGCACCAGCTCCTCGTAGTAGGAGGCGTCGGCCGAGTCGATCCACCCGGCGTCGGGCACGTCGCGGCGGTACCGCTCCAGCAGCAGCCCGAGGTCACGCCGCATCGGCTCGGCGGCCGCATCGGTGATCCGGTCGATGAACTCGGGGATCGCCGGCCCCGTGCCGATCATCTTCACGTCCGCGTCGTACGACGCCCAGTCGGCGTACCCGACCAGCCTGGCCAGCTCCTCACGCAGCGCGAACAGCTCGTGCAGGAGCGGCTCGTTCTCGGGCCAGCCGCGCTCGAGGAAGGCCACGGTGACGTCGCGGCGCACGGCCGCGTCGTGGACGAACATCCGGGCCGGCACCGAGTCCGGGTAGTCGGTGGTGACCGTGACCAGGCCGTCCTCGTCGGCCGGGTGCGCGTCGAGCCAGTCCTGGGGGAGGCCGTCGAGCCGGGCGGCCGGCACGCGGACGGTCCGCACGTCGTCGCGGATGTTGCGGCCGAACTCCTGCCCCACCTCGGTCAGCCGTTCGTTGATCTGCGCCAGCCGGGTGCGCGCCTCGTCGTCGAGGTCGACGCCCGCGCGCCGGAAGTCGTCGAGGGTCTTGGTCAGCAGGCGGGCCGCGACCGGGTCGAGCCCGTCGGCGGATGCAGCCGCGAACACCTCGAAGAGCCGCCGGTCCTGGCGCAGCTCGGTGACGTACCGGTCGACCTCCAGCTCCGCCTGCTCGCAGGTCGTGCGGACCCCCTCGAGCGGGTGCACGTTGGCGAGCAGCGACGCGGTCGCCGCGACGTTCGACAGGTGCCGCGACACCTCGTCCCACTGCCGCAGCAGTGCGAGGGGGTCGGCCGGCGGGTCCGACCGGAGCCCCTCGACGAGCTCCCGCGCCGCCGCGAGTCCGTCCCTGGTCCGGCCCTCCACCCACTCCTGCGCGTCGTCGGCCGTGGGAAGGGCGAGGGGCGTCATGGCGCCAGACTGCCACGCCGCCTGGAGAGGTACGCCCGCTCCGCCGGGTTCTCGGTCGCGGCGATCGCGGCGTCGTACGCCGCCCGCGCCTCGGCGCTCCGGCCGAGCCGGCGGAGCAGGTCGGCCCGGGTCGCGTGAAAGGCGTGGTACGACGTGAGCCCGAGCCCGTCGACCTGCGCGAGGGCGACCTCGGGACCGTCCAGCTCGGCGAGCGCGACGGCCCGGTTCAGTGCGACGACGGGGGTCGGCGCGACGGCGTAGAGCTGGTCGTACAGCGCCGCGATCTGTCCCCAGTCGGTGGCCGACATGTCGGGTGCGTCGGTGTGCACGGCGTTGATCGCCGCCATCAGCTGGTACTGCCCCGGACGGCCGATCTGCAGGCACTCGCGCACGAGCGCGTGGCCCTCCGCGATCAGCTCCCGGTCCCAGCCGCCGCGGTCCTGGTCGCGCAGCGGCACCAGCTCGCCGGCGGCGTCGACCCGGGTCGGCCGGCGGGCCTCGATGAGCAGCATCAGCGCCAGCAGCCCGGCCACCTCCGGCTGCCCGGGCAGCAGCTCGCGCAGGATGCGGCCGAGGCGGATCGCCTCGCCGGTGAGGTCCTCGCGGATCGAGTGCTGACCGGAGCTCGCGAGGTAGCCCTCGTTGAAGACCAGGTAGACGACCGCGAGCACACCCCCGAGCCGCGCCGTCAGGTCGTCGGCGTCCGGGACCCGGTACGGGATGTTCGCCGTGCTGATCTTCTTCTTCGCGCGCGTGATCCGCTGCGCCATCGTCGTCTCCGGCACCAGGAACGCCTGCGCGATCTCGCCGACGGTCAGCCCGCCCAGGAGGCGCAGGGTCAGGGCCACGCGAGCCTCCGGCGCGAGCGCCGGGTGGCAGCAGGTGAAGATGAGCCGCAGCCGGTCGTCCTCGACCAGCCCGGTCGGTTCGTGCGGGGTGTCGTCGTGGATCATCAGGGCCGCCTGGTGCTTCGCGTCTCGGTGGGACTCGCGGCGGATCCGGTCGATGGCGCGGTTGCCGGCGGTCGTGGTCAGCCAGCCGCCCGGGTTGGGAGGTACGCCGTCGACCGGCCACCTCTCGACCGCGACCAGCAGCGCCTCGCCGGCCGCCTCCTCGGCGATGTCGATGTCGCCGAACCGTCGTACCAGCGAGGCGACCACCCGGCCGTACTCCTCGCGGTAGATCCGCTCGATCGCCGCCTGCGTCACGCAGGCTCGTCCTGGAACGGCCGGACCTCGACCTTGCCGCCGCAGGCGGCCGACGCCTCGACGGCCCAGCGGATCGCGGTGTCGCGGTCGGGGAGGTCGAAGACCCAGAAGCCGCCGAGCCACTCCTTGGTCTCGAGGTACGGCCCGTCGACGAGGATCGGGTCACTGCCGGTGCCGTCGACGGTCGTGGCGGTGTCGCCGGGCTTCAGGCCGCCGGCGAACACCCAGATGCCGGCGTCGCGTGCCTTCTCGTTGAAGCGCTCGACGGCCTCGAAGGCCGGCATCATCTCCTCGAGCGGGCGGGCGTAGTCGTCCGGGCCGCTGTGCACGCTGAGCAGGTACTGGGTCATGGCTTCCTCCTGGGGTCGGGGTCCTTCACTGTCTCCACGAACGACGCGACCCCGGTACGACACCCTTCCCGAAAAGAATCCTGTCTGCCTACTGTGAGGCCCATGTCGGCTCCCGAGTTCCGCCTGTCGTCGACCGTGCTCGGCACCGCCGACCCCCGCGGCCTGGCCGCCTTCTACCGGGACCTGCTCGGCTGGGAGGTCCGGACGGACCGGCCGGAGTGGGTGGTGCTGGAGCCGCCGGCCGGTACGGCGGGCCTCGCGTTCCAGCTCGAGGACGGGCACGTGCCACCCAGCTGGCCGTCCGGCCCGGGCGAGCAGCAGATGCAGTCGCACCTCGACATCGCCGTCGACGACCTCGACCAGGGTGTCGCCCGCGCGAAGGCGCTGGGCGCCGGGCTGGCGCCGTACCAGCCGCAGGACGACGTCCGAGTGCTGCTCGATCCGGCCGGCCACCCCTTCTGCCTCTTCGCACCGGTGCACTGAGCGGTCTACCGTCTGGCCATGACCGACTGGGGTGTGCTGTACCGGCACAACGTCGCCGCCGTCTCCGCGCTCGCCGGCGACCTCACCGACGAGCAGCTCGGGACGACGGTCCCGGGCACGCCCGCATGGCGGGTGCACGACGTGCTTGCCCACCTGGCAGGGGGCGCGTCCGACGCGGTCACCGGACGGATGGACGGGGCGCCGACCCCCGAGTGGACCTCGCGGCACGTCAGCGAGCGGCAGCAGCTCCCGGTCAGCGACCTGCTCGCGGAGCTGGACACCCACCAGGACGCGATCGTCGAGACGACCGTCGACAACCCGCGCCCGGCGATCGTCTGGGACATCTCGGTCCACCATGCCGACCTCCACGAGGCGCTCGGTCTCGGGATGCTGCCCGAGGGCCTGTGGGCCCCGGTGCTGGCCGGCGTCGCCCCGATGAAGTTCGGCACCGCCGGGGTACCCGAGGACGTGGACCGCTACGAGCTGTTCCGTGCGATCTTCTCGCGGCGCTCGCGCACCCAGATGCAGGCCTGGGGACTGCCGCTGTCTCCCGAGCAGCTCGACGAGCTGTGCATCTTCGGTCCCCGCGAGGACGATCAGCCCCTACCCTGATCGGGTGCTCCCTCGGTCCGTGTCGACGCGCGCGGTCGCGCTGCTGGGCGCCCTCGCGCTGGGAGTGGTCGGCCTGGTCGCCCCGAGCGCCGCAGACCCGGTCGGGCACCACGTCGTCGCCAAGACCGACCCGCGCAAGAAACTCGGGCTGTTCGTCGACCCGAAGATGCCGGCGTACCAGCAGGGCGGCGCCTACCGCCAGGAGATCGGCAGTCGTGCGCAGGCGTTCTGGGTGATCCCGGAGGCCTACGACACCAGCCACGTGAAGGACAAGATCCTCGAGTACACCGGCGACGCCGCCGCCGCTCGGAAGACCCCGGTGCTGACGATCTACGGGATCCCCGGACGCGACTGCGGCCAGTACTCCTCCGGCAACCCCTTCACGACCGCCGCGCAGTACCGCGGTTGGATCAAGCAGATCGCCGCCGGGCTGCGCGGCACCCGTCCGCTGGTGATCCTCGAGCCGGACGCGCTGCCGCTCTTCAGCAGCTCTGTGCAGTCCTGCCCGACCAAGCCCGACGGCTGGCAGGCCATGCTGCGGTACGCCTCCCGGAAGCTCAGCAGCGCCGGCGCATGGGTCTACCTGGACGCCGGGCACTCGAACTGGACGCCGTACGACACCAGGCCCAAATACCTCAAGGCGGCCGGCGTCGCCTTCGACCGGGGCTTCAGCACCAACGTCTCGAACTTCCGCCCCCTCGCCGACGAGAAGGCGTACGCCGCGAAGATGCTCCGCGGCCTGCGCAAGCTCGGGATCACGGGCAAGCACTACGTCGTCGACACCTCCCGCAACGGGGCGGCGCCCCCGGACGGCAGCGGGTACGACGTCATCAACCCGACCTGGGCGCGGCTGGGCAGGGCGCCGCGGCTGCTCTTCGACGGCGCCTTCGACGGGACCCTGTGGGTCAAGCACCCCGGCGAGTCCGACGGCCAGGTCAACGGCGGCGGGCCGTCCGGCCGGTGGTGCGACATGCTCGCCGACCGGCTGATCGACGGCACCTCGGACCAGGGCTCCTGCCCGTAGGCGCGCGATGGCGACGTACGAAGTCAACCCCGATGCCGTCGCCCACGCGCGCGCCCTGATCGACAAGCGGCAGTACGTCCTGGACAGCGACTGGGGCGAGGTGCAGCCGCGGGCCGACGACGAGAACGCCTACCTCGAGGGGCACTCCTGGGCCGAGTACGCCGCCTGGCACCTCGGCCTCACCGAGGGCGCGAAGGACGAGACCAAGGCCCGCTACGCGTTCGCGTACGGCGACCTGCGCCGGGTGCACCGCAGCGGCCTGATCGCCTGCGTGTACCGCGCGGCGGAGTGGCGGCACAAGAAGATCGAGCGGACGGCGTACGACCTGCTGCAGCACCTCGACCTCGTCGCCGGCATCGAGTAGCGGCCCTCAGGAGATCCTCTCCTCCAGGTGCACGGTCACGCTGTCACCCGCCTGCTTGCCCGACTCCACGCGCAGCGCCGACTTCACCGGCAGCTTGTGGTTGCCGTCGCCGAGCGCCATGAAGCTGCTCTCGAACGGGACCCCGTCCACGGTGCCGCGGACCTTCACCAGACCGTGGGTGCCGAAGAAGTCGGCGGACCTCGGCCACACCACGTAGGTCCAGCCGCCCTTCGCGTCGCTCTTCCGGAGCACCGCCTCGAACGTCACGTCGATGTCCGTCATGACACTTCGACCGTCCTCGCCGGCCGAAGTCATCGCTCCCCCGGAGAACGGGTCCCACACCGACTCGACCCCGGTCATCGAGCCGGCGGTACCCGCCGGGGAACAACGTCCGCGCCGGTAGAGTTCGGTGATCGTGCGCAGGTTCCGGGCTCTGGTGGCCGACACCCGACCCCTCCGGAACGAGCACTTCCGCCGCCTCTGGCTCGCGAACATCGTCACGGTCGTCGGCGCCCAGCTCACGGTGGTCGCGGTGCCGGCCCAGATCTACCAGATCAGCGGGTCGTCGGCGTACGTCGGCCTGACCGGCCTGTTCGGCCTGGTGCCGCTGATCGTGTTCGGCCTCTGGGGCGGCGCGCTCGCGGACGTCTTCGACCGGCGCACGATGCTGATCTGCACGACCGCCGGGCTGATCGTCACGAGCGGGCTGTTCTGGCTGCAGGCGGCGCTCGGCAACACCGACGTGTGGCTGCTGCTCGGCCTGTTCTCGGTCCAGCAGGCGTTCTTCGCCGTGAACCAGCCGACCCGCAGCGCGGTGCTGCCGAAGCTGCTGCCCGCCGAGCTGCTGCCCGCGGCGAACTCGCTCAACATGACGATCTTCCAGGCAGGCGCGATCGGCGGTCCGCTGGTGGCCGGCGTGCTGATCCCGGTCTTCGGGTTCGAGTGGCTGTACCTCATCGACACGTTCACGCTGTTCGCGACGCTGAGCGCCGTCGTACGCCTCCCGCGGCTGCCGGTCGAGGACGCCGCGAAGGGGACGCCGGGCCTGCGCTCGGTGATCGAGGGCTTCACCTACCTCAAGGGTCACCCGGTGCTGCTGATGTCGTTCGTGGTCGACCTGATCGCGATGGTCTTCGGCATGCCGCGGGCGCTGTTCCCGGAGATCGCGCACCTCTCGTTCGGCGGTCCGGACGAGGGCGGCCTCGTCTTCGCGCTGCTGTTCGCGGCGATCCCGGCCGGCGCGGTCATCGGCGGCGTGTTCTCCGGCTGGGTGTCGCGCGTCGATCGGCAGGGGTACGCCGTGATCGTCTGCATCCTCGTCTGGGGCCTGGCGATGACCGGCTTCGGGCTCGCGGTCGGGCTCGCCGACCACTGGCAGCAGGCGATGCTGGTCGTCGCGCTGCTGATGCTGGTGATCGGAGGCGCGGCCGACATGGCGTCGGCGGCCTTCCGGACCTCGATGCTGCAGAGCGCCGCCAACGACTCTGTCCGCGGCCGTCTCCAGGGCGTCTTCATCGTCGTGGTCGCGGGCGGGCCCCGGATCGCCGACGTCGTGCACGGCACCAGCGCGGCGCTGGTGGGCACGGCCGCCGCTGCCGCCGGCGGGGGACTGCTGGTCGTGGTCGGGACCGTGGCGGCGGCCGTCGTCGTCCCGTCCTTCGTCCGCTACCGGGTCACCCGGTCGGCCTCACCGGTCGAGTAGCCCGCGCAGGTACGCCGCCTGCCCGACGTGCTGGGCGTCGTCGTCCGCGACGCTGACCAGCCGGACGCCGAGGCTGACCGGCGGGTCCCATCGCTCGTCGACGATCCGGTCCAGGTCGGCCTCGCTCAAGGTCTTCAGGTACGCGACGGTCGCGTCGTGGCAGGCGCGGAGGTAGTCGGCCAGCAGCTCACCGCCGGCCCGGACCTTCCCGACCTGCTCGCTGGTGTGGCCGTACCCGTGGTCGTTCGGGTCGAGGTCCAGGCCGAACCGGTCCACCCAGCCCTGGGTGAACCAGACCTGCTCGGTGCCGGCCACGTCGGCGATCTGGGCGTCCTGGACGCGAGCCGCGTGCCACACCAGCCAGGCGATGGAGTTGGCGTCGGGCGTCGGGCGGTGCGCGAGGGTGTCCTCGTCGAGGCCGCCGACGACGGCGACGCCGTTCTCGAGGACACGCTCGAAGAAGTCGATGTACACGTCCGCTGGGGTCATGGCCCCGACGTTACGCCCGCGCCGAATGGGTACTCCGGCCCCATGACCAACTTCGGCTACACCCTGATGACCGAGCAGAGCGGGCCTCGCGAGCTGGTCCGGTACGCCGTCGCCGCGGAGGAGGTCGGCTTCGACTTCGAGGTGTCGAGCGACCACTACTCGCCCTGGTTGACCGAGCAGGGCCACGCGCCGTACGCCTGGACCGTGCTCGGCGCCGTCGCCCAGGCGACCTCGCGGGTCGGCCTGATGACCTACGTGACCTGCCCGACGATGCGTTACCACCCTGCGGTCGTCGCCCAGAAGTCCGCGACCCTGCAGATCCTCGCCGAGGGACGGTTCACGCTCGGGCTCGGCAGCGGCGAGAACCTGAACGAGCACGTGGTCGGCGAGGGCTGGCCCGCGATCCAGGACCGCCAGGACATGCTCCGGGAGGCCGTCGAGATCATCCGCGCGCTGCACACCGGCGAGCTGGTCGACCACCGCGGGGAGTACTACCAGGTCGACTCGGCCCGCGTGTGGGACGTGCCCGAGGAGGGCGTCGACATCGGCCTGGCCGTGGCCGGGGAGCGCGCGATCGAGACGCTCGCGCCGCTCGGCGACCACCTGATCGGCGTCGAGCCGGAGGAGTCCCTGGTGAGGGACTGGAACGCCGTCGACGGTGCACCGGAGATCGGCCGCGGCGCGCGCGCGATCGGGCAGATCCCGATCTGCTGGGATCCCGACGAGGACACCGCGGTCAAGCGTGCCCACGAGCAGTTCCGCTGGTTCGGCGGTGGTTGGCAGGTCAACGCCGACCTGCCGACGCCGGCCGGCTTCTCCGGCGCGACCCAGTTCGTGCGGCCAGAGGACGTCGCCGGGGCGATCCCGTGCGGCCCGGATCTCGACAAGGCGGTCGAGGCGATCTCGGCGTACTGGAAGGCCGGCTTCACCGACATCGCGGTCGTGCAGATCGGGGACGAGGGGCAGGACCGGTTCCTGGCCGAGGCCGCCGGCCCGCTGCTGGAGAAGCTGCGCGCCGCCGCGCCGTAGCCGCGCGGCTGGCTACCCTCGACGCGGCATGAGGCAGCTTCTCGGAGTCCTTCTCGGCGGCGTCGGCACCGCCGCGCTCTACGTCGCCTGCCTGGGGTGGAACACGCCGAAGGACCCGGGAACGTGCACCGGCCCGTACGACGCCGCCCAGGTCGTCCTCCTCGCCCTCGGCATGGTCCTGCTCGTCGTCGTCGCCTCGTTCCTCCGCGCCGAGGTCGCGGCGGCGGCAGCGGCGACCGTCGAGGTGACGGTGCTGTTCGCCGTGGACGCGATCACCATCGACGACCCGTGCGCCGAGGGGACCATCTGGCCGGTCGGCGCGCTGCTCCTGCTCGTCGGCGCGGGCCTCGGGCTCGGGGTCGTCGCGCTGCTGGCCGGCCTGGTGCGCCGTCGCGTGCGACCTATTGCATCAAACTGATTTGATGTAATTTGGACGGATGGTCGAGCCGTTCGTCCACCTCGCGAGCCACCCGCTCCGTTGGCAGCTGGCGACGGCGCTGGGCCGCAGCGACCTGCGGGTGCGCGAGCTGGTGCAGCTGGTCGGCGAGCCGCAGAGCCTGGTGTCCTACCACCTCCGGGTGCTGCGCGACGACGGTCTGGTCACCGCTCGCCGGAGCAGCCTCGACGCGCGCGACACCTACTACCACCTGGATCTCGACCGGTGTGCCGACGCCCTGGCCCGGGCCGGCGCCGCACTGCACCCCGGGCTGCGGATGGTGCCGGCGCCACCCGAGCCCCGCCGGCTGCCGCCCGCCTCGGTCCTGTTCGTCTGCACCGGCAACGGGACCCGCTCACCGATCGCGGAGGCGCTGCTGCGCCACCACGGCGGCGGCCGCGTCCGCGCCGCCAGCGCGGGCACCTCGCCGCGCGACCGCACCGCGCCGCACGCCGTCCGGGTGCTCCGCGAGCGGTACGGCATCGACGTCGCCGGCCGCCGGCCGCGCGGCATCGAGGACCTGGGGGACCAGCGGTTCGACCGCGTCGTCACGCTCTGTGACCGCGCCCGCGAGGTTCTTCCCGACGGCACCGAGCCCGCGCGCACCCACTGGAGCATCCCGGAGCCCGACGGCTACCGGGACACCGTGGCGGCCGCGATCGAGATCGACGCCCGAGTCCGGCACCTGCTCCCGACCCTGACCCACGACTCCTGAGGAGGAGACATGACCGAGACGATGGCCAGCGTCCGCTACGTGGTCGACGACGTCCAGGCGGCGCTCGACTTCTACACCACGCACCTGGGGTTCACCGCCGGCCGGCTCGCGGTGCCGGCGTTCGCCGAGGTCGTCTCCGGCCCGCTGCGCCTGCTGATCTCGGGGCCGGCCAGCTCCGGCTACCGCTCGACCCCCGACGACGCCGCCGTACCCGGCCGCAACCGCGTGCTCGTGCTCGTCGACGACCTCGAGGCCGAGGTCGCCCGCCTGCGCGGTGCGGACGTCCCGTTCCGCAGCGACGTCACCGCAGGGCCCGGCGGCCGGCAGATCCTGGTCGCGGACCCGGCCGGGAACCTGGTCGAGCTGTTCGAGCCTGCGGGCTGACGGGGCAGCGCGCTGTGCCTCCGCGTTGGATACGCATTCGGATACGAGACATCTCGGCGCCTGTCGGCGCCAGCGGAACAGCCGGACATGCCGATGGGTGACGGTTCGTAGCGACCAGTGGGGATGCGACCTGGGCGGAGCTCGGTCAAGTCCGCAGGGCGCTCGAGAGACCCGCAGGGTGGGCGAGCTTCACGTCTGCGAAGTCGCTTGGCCGGAACGAGCGAGGCTCGTTGCGCCCGCGAGGGCGGCGTTGGCAGGTTCGTTCCCACCGCGTCACGAGGGAGGCGTTGATGTGGACCTGTGGGCCTGATCCGTTCAGAACGGCACGAACGTCGCCATCAGCCCCGCGCCGGAGCCGCGTCCGGACAGAATCCGGCAGAACTGTTCGGCGTCGAGGCTGATCGCCTCACCGGACGCGCCGGACGCGCCGGACGTCCAACGGCCACCGGCGGGTCCGGTCAGGATGAGGTCGAAGGGCTGCCCGTGCCGGAGGGCCCACTCGGCAACCACGTCAGCGACCACGACGCCGTCGTGCTCGCGGGTCAGCTTCATGGGTCGTCCCAACGCCTGGGCGATGTCGCTGCGGTGCATCCAAGGGTCACGGGTCAGGATCGTGTCGGTCAGGAAACCGACCTTCCAGCGCTCCGGGCTCGCTCCGTCCGGCCCCTGGTCGATGATGGTCATCGCCCGCATCAGCGCCGGCCGACGGCGGCGCCCGGCGACCGCCTTGGGCCCGATGCGCTGGACCGCACCGACCAGATCCGCGACTCTGAGCTGCTCGTGCTTGCGAACCTGAAGGTCGGTGAGCTCGTCGACCTGTGGCTTTCCCGACCGCTTCGCGGCGCGGGAGGCGCGGATCAGCTGACGCGCCATCTCAGGAAGCGACCCTGCGAGCTCGGCCATCCCGAGCGTGTGCCCGGCCATGTCGCGGATCGTCCAGCCGGTACAGCTGGTGGGCATCTGCCAGTCCTCCTCGGCCAGGCCGACGAGGGTGTCGGCGAATCGGGTGTACTCCTCGGCCGCCAGAGCCATGGCGGTCTGGTGGTCGAACCGGGAGTCATGGACAGTGGCGTGGTCTGCAACCTGCGTGGGCATGGCAGTCTCCTCAGAATCCAAAGTGGTCGGCGAGCATGCCGATAGCCCGTTCGAGCTGCCGCGCATAGCGCTCTCCGCCGGGGTCATTGGCCAGCTGGGCGTCGACGAGGCCCCCGACGACCGCTGAGTAGAGGTCGAGGTCCGCCTCTGCGGTCACCCCGATCATGGCGAGATGGGTCCGGCTCAGCTCCCAAACAGCGAGCGAGGGCGCGTACGCCTCTGGGCTGGGCTGGAAATCGGCGCTGATCCGGGCGTTCATCAGCTGGTTGCGGGCCTCGTCGGCGACCGCGTACTCGAAGTAGGCGCGGCCCATCACGGTCATCGCCACTCGCGGGTCGTCAGGAAGCCCGCGGTCCGCGGCGGCGCGCAGTGCGTCCAGGCAGCCTTGCCAGGCCTGGCCGAACATGGCGTCGTAGATGGCGTTCTTGGATGCGAAGTGCGAGTAGAGCGATGGCGGGCGCATCCCGACCCGGTCGGCAACGTCCTTGAGAGTGACGGCGGCGATGCCCTTCTGGTGGGCGACTTCCCAGGCGGCGTCGATGATCTCTCGGCGGGCCGCCTTACGACGTTCGGCAACCCTATCGTGCGTAGGTGAACCTAACATGATTAGGAGAATCCCGCCGCCAAACGCTCCTTGTCAAGAGGCACGGAACCCGGCGCCGCCGGAAGAAGCCGTCCGCATCTTCCGCGAGACCCGCGTTCGAGCGCGTCTATCGGCCTGTCGGATGCGCGGATCTGCCGATGAGCCGCGTGTTGAAGCACAGCAGGTCGCGCTGGTCCTGCCGCGGCAGGACCAGCGCCACTCGGTCGCCGGTCCAGTCAGTTCCGAGGAGTCGTTTCATCTGCGGCATGTCGCGCGATATTTGCCAGCACCGTGTCCGCGGCTTCGCGCACGGCGAGTACCTGGGCGGGCGTCAGGCTTGAGAAGAAGAGCTCGCGGACCCGTGCGACGTGGGTGGGGGCTGCGGCCCGGATGACTTCGAGACCCGTCTTGGTGAGGCAGACGAGCGGGGCACGTAGGTCATCGGTGCAGGCGTCCCGGCGGACGTACCCTCGTTGCTCCATGCGTCGGATGTGGTGCGCCAAGCGGCTCTTCTCCCACTGCAGCTCGGATCGCAGGTCGCGTGCGCGCAGGACTCCGTCGGGTGCCTCGGAGAGGATGGCCAGTACCTCGTAGTCCGAGATGGACATGTCGGAGTCGGTCTTGAGCGCCTGGGCCAAGGCGGCGGTCAGCTGGGCGTGCATCCGCAGGACGCTGCGCCAGGTTCGCTGTTCGTCTTCGTCCAGCCAGTCACTCATGGCGGCCTGTTCCGCGAGCGTCGGCCACGAGCTCCCTGACTGCGGGGGCAACCTCGGCGGCGAAGGTCTGCGTCAGGGCCGTGTCGTCGGACGCGAGGATGAAGCCGCTCGTTCCATAGGTGAGGGCCACCTCGGCGAGCTCCTCGGCCCATTGGCTCGGCGGACCCTGGAGAAAGCCGCGGCCCTGGGCAGCGAACTGGCCGCCGATGTTGAGGAACCGGCGGATGTCGCGCGGTTCGCGGCCCGCGGCGTGGGCGGATTCGTCAATGTGACTGTTCATCTCGGCCAGCTCCGGCAGCCCCTTCTGCAGGTATTGGATCGAGGGGAGCCAGCCGTCCGCGGCGCGACCGACCAGGCGCAGGATGCGGGGCTTGTACGCGCCGACCCAGATACCTACCGGGTGCGCGGGTGCCGGCCCGCGCTTGGCGCCGCGGACGTCGTAGTGCTGGCCGCGCACGGACAGGGCGCCGGACTCGCCGGTGTTCCAGACGCCGCGGATGATCGCGATCGCCTCTTCCAGCGCCTCGATCGACTCTCCGGGCCCTCGCCGCGGCCCGCCCATGCCGGCGACGCCGTCCCAGAACGCTCCCGCGCCGATGCCCAGCTCGATCCGGCCGCCGCTGAGCAGGTCGAGGGTGGCGATCGCCCGGGCGAGCACGGCCGGCGGGCGGAGCGGGAGGTTGGTGACGTTCGCCGACAGGTGGATTCGCTCGGTGCGGGCGGCGGCGTAGGCCAGCAGGGTCGAGGTGTCGTGGAACCTCGCCACGTACGGGTGGTCCTGGAACGTGACCAGGTCCAGCCCGGCGCGGTCGGCGACGACGGCCTGCTCGACGGCCTGGTGGACGGGGTGGTTCGTGGGGGTCACGAAGGTGCCGAAGAGCAGGTCGTGGCCGTAGTCGATGGTCACGTCGGTGCTCGCTCCGGTGTTCGTGCCGCTGTTCGTGCCGGTGTTCATGTGGCACTCCTGGTGTGGTCGTGGGCGGGGAGGATGTTGAAGTTGTCCTGGAACAGGTTGTGGGGGTCGAGCTTCGCCTTGAGTCGCCGCAACCGGTCCAGGGTGGCTGGCGGGAACGCGTCGGCGATCCGGTCTGGGTGGCGGTCGCTCTCGAAGCTGAGGTAGAGGCCGGAGGCGTGCCGGCGGACTGGCTCGAACCAGCGGTCCAGGCGCTGTGCGTTGCTGCCCATCACGGCGAGGGCGAAGTTGGCGTCACGGTGCGTGTATGCGGTGGCGTCCGGAGCGATGTCCGCCACGGCACCGCCGACGGTGCGGATCTGGTACCAGTGGGATGCGCCGCTGCGGATCAGGTCGGCCGACGCGGAGGCGAATCCGGGGGTGATCTCGCGGGTGAAGGCTGAACGTGAGACCGGTTCGCCGCGCCCGTTGTGCGCGGTCTCGGGGAACATGTTCATGACCGCCGCGTACGGGGCGATCACGACCTGCTGCTGTACCAGGGGTGCGATCTCGGCGAACGGCTGGAGCTGACTGACGATCACCCCGGGGTCGGAGGAGTCGACCATCGCCATCAGCTGCGCGACCCCCTGTCCGAGGATCAGGAACGGTGTGGTCTCGCGCGGGGTGTCGGCGACCACCCGACCGAACGCCTCGAGGTACGCCGCCGGATCGGGGGCCTGGAACGCGAGCTGGGCCCAGCCCACCTCGTCGACCTCATCGACGACGAACTCGAAGGCGACCGCGACACCGAAGTTCGCGCCGGCGCCCCGGGCTGCCCAGAACAGCTCGGTGTTCTCGGTCGCGCTGGCCCGCACGACGGTGCCGTCGGCGAGCAC
Organism: Nocardioides sp. URHA0032; assembly: GCF_000620645.1. Taxonomy (GTDB): domain Bacteria; phylum Actinomycetota; class Actinomycetes; order Propionibacteriales; family Nocardioidaceae; genus Nocardioides. Next base: position 95,289 of record NZ_KK211159.1, read on the forward strand.
CATGTCGACCGCGCGGAGGTGATCGATCGTCAGACCATGCTTGCGGGAGAGGAATCCGATGCCGCCCGCGGTGGCGAGCCCGCCGACGCCCACCCCGCCATAGTCGCCGGAGCTGAGGGCCCATCCGTGGGGCTGTAGCGCCCGGGCGACGTCGCGCCAGCGGGCGCCCGCCCCGATGCGGACCAGCCGCGCGGCCTCATCAAGCACGGTGATGTCATCGAGCCCGCCGACGTCGATCACCAGGCCACCGTCGTTGGTCGAGCGGCCACTGATGCCGTGGCCGCCGCTGCGGATGCCGAGAGGCAGATGCATGTGCTCGCGAGCGAAGCCCACGGCACTCGCCACCTCCGCCACGGTGCGCGGCCGCAGCACCAGGCCGGGGTCGCCGCCCCGCAGGTACGTCGAGCGCACCTTGCCGAACGCTGCATCTCCGGGCTCGACGGCGGTTCCCGCCAACTCTTCGGGAACCTCGTTGTAGGCGATGCCAGGTCGGCGACGCGCTCGGGCGTCGGCCCGACGCACCGGGCGCGACGAGAGCGCACCTTGTGGGAGCGCGCGCTCGGCACCTTCGCGGATCGCGGGTGCGACATCGTCCAGGAACGTTCGCAGCGTGGTCACGTCGTCGGTCCCGACACGGAGCACCAAGGAGCTCACGCCGTGGTCGACCACCAGTGCGACCAAAGCGCTGATGTCGGCCGCATCGCCGCGGGCCAGGGTCACCGACCGCCGTACCTCACGCGCATCGCGCCCCGCATCGGTCGCGGCGTGGTCCAGGACCTCGTTCAGGGTCGCGAGTCCCTCGAGGCCGACCTCCTCGAGATCGACCATCCATCCATCGGCGAGCCGGCCGGCCAGCGCAGCGACGGCGGTGTCCGAGCCCTGCAGCCACAGCGGGACGTCCCGCTCCAAGGCGGGACCTGGCTCGGCGTCGGCCAGACGGTGGTGAGTTCCGGCCGAACTGACCTGGTCTCGGGTGGTGTCCTGCAACGCGCGGATCACCATGGCGGCCTCCTCGACGGCGTCGAGGTCCGCAGCCGCCGACCCTGCTCCGAGGACCAGCATCGCCCGACCATCTGACAGCAGCTGGAGACTCCCAGCTCCCCGGGCGAGCACCGAAGCGGGTCGCTCGGTGGCGTCGAGCCGCGACGGAGCGATCTGCACGGTCCTCGTCCGCCCAGCCGTCCACGCCGTCAGGCTCAACGCATCGGCGCCGCCCAGGCCAACACCATCAGGGAAAGTCACCAAGTCGTAACCGAGCTCCTCGGCAAGCACCGCCAGCGCGACCGAGCCAGCGGGCGCGTCGGCACCACCGACAACCTCGACACCGAACCGGATGGCGTGGCCGTAGTTCGTCACAGCGACACTCCAAGGAGATAGGTGGTTGACATGTCAACCAATATACGCCGCTTAGGTTGATGTATCAACCGGCCCTCAGCGGGTCGCCGGAGTCCAGCGCAGCCCGCACGCCACGCACCCGCCCACGACGCGTCGGGGCCGGGTGCGAGCCGGGCGACCGACCGACGGGGTCACATCGACCGCGCTCCTCGTTGACGAGCCGAACGGCTACCGTGGAGGCGAGGAGCTCAAGCTCGGATCGACGGAGGGAGGACCGATGTCGGTACCTCCCACCAGGTCGACGCTCGCAAGCCGTCCACCTCGTTCGGACGCGCAGCGCAACAGGGACCGCATCATCGACGTCGCACTGCTCCAACTGGAAGCGGACCCCGACGTAGCACTCCGCACGATTGCGAAGAAGGCCGGCGTCGGGCAGGGCACCCTCTACCGCCACTTTCCCGACCGTGACGCGCTGTTGTGGGCGGCCTACGACCGCGAGGTGCAGCGCCTCGTGGACGCCGCGGCCGAGCTGCTTGACCGTCTGGCGCCCTTGCCCGCCCTTCGGGAGTGGATGCGCCGACTGGGAGCGTTCGCGGTCGCGAACACGAACCTCGGGCTCGCGATGCACCGGTCCATCGCTACCGGCGACGACCCGGCCCCCCTTGGCTACACACGGTGCGCCGATGCCGTGTCCACCCTCCTCGGGGCCAACCAGCGGGCAGGCACGATCCGACCCGACCTCACCCGCGACGACCTCCTGCTCGCTCTAGCCGGCATCTGGCAGTTGAACGACCCCGAGCCAGCGGCCCGCGAAGCGCGTGCCGAGCGACTCTTCGACATCGTGATGGCCGGCGTCACCACCGAAAAGCACGACGGCGTCTGAAAGAGCTGCCCGAACCGCGACTCCTGTGCGCGTCCAGGATGTCGGGGAGCTGGTCGATCCACCGGATCACCACCCGCACCTGCTCGGCCAACACCCGGCCGGCAGCCAGCGCGTCCCGGGCGGCCCGATGGGCGTCGAGGTCACGACCCAACTGCACCGCGGCGTACGCCGCCGACCGGGTCGCCTTCGTCTGGTCGGCGAGCCAGTTCGCCGCGGACGAGGCACCGACCTCCTGGCCGACGTGCGGGTCCTCGGCGTACGCCGCGACCCGGGCCTTGAGCTCGACCAGCCGCGCCTCGGCACGCTGCAGCGCGACCGGGTCCATCGACCACACCGACGCATCGGCCACGGCGTCGACCTCGGCGTGCACGTGCTCGGTCGCGACACCGACCCGGTGCCGGGGAGTCGCGATCGCCGTCATGGATCCAGCACAGCACTCGGCACCGACACTCGAGCGCCGAGAATCCCCTTGTCCACAAGGGTTCTGGTCACGATCAGGTCACGATCACCGACCGATCTCCACAGGCACCGGGATGGTGGTTCCGAGGCTCGGCGCCGGCGCTCCTCTCACCTCAACAACCGCGCCCGCTGCTAGCCCGTCATCCGCTCCAGCCGCGTGCGCAGCAGCCCCCGCCGGTGGGCGTTGCCGGGCAGGTCGACGTACTGGTCGCCGAACGCCGCCAGCAGCGCGTCGTCGAGCCGGCGGACTGCTCCGGGCGGGTAGCGGTAGTCCATCTTCGCGACCAGCGCGCCGCCGTCGACGCGCCCCAGGACGTCGCCGAGCTCGGCGAGCGTGGTGACGCCGAGCTCGGGCAGCAGGCCCGCGATCCAGGCGTAGTGGTCGGGGCGCGACCACTCGGCGTCGGCGTACTGCCCCGCGAGGTACGCCGCCAGCTCGCGCGGGGAGATGCCGTCCGTGGCCGGCTCGTCGACGGAGGCGCCGCGGAGACGCTCGCGGATCGTCGTGAACTCCTGGTCCGCGAGCTCGAGCAGCCCGGCCGCGAGCGTGAAGCGGCGGTCGAAGTCCCGGGCGTGCTCGGCCGGGACGTTGCCCTTGTAGCGGATGTCGTGCTCGAACTCGGCCCACGCGTGCTGGAGCACGGTCCGGACCTGGACCTGCGCGACGGTGCCGTCCTCGCGGGAGACCAGCAGGTGCCGGCTGGCGTAGCCGAACCGTCCCTCGCTCGCGGTCTCCTGGCCGAGGTCGCGGTCGTCGAGCACGCTCAGCTGTGCTCCCAGGACGTCGGCGACCGCGGTGACGTCGCTGCGCACGTAGGTGATCACGCGGACGCCGACCTGGTCGGTGATCTCGCGCAGCGGGTCGGCGTACGCCGGCACGCCGTCGTCCGTGCGCGCCGCCTTGGTCGCGAACGACTCGACGCTCTTGGCCCGCCCGGTGACGCTCAGGTAGTTGATGCCGGCCTCGTCCAGGACCGACGTCACCAGCGCGACGTACTCGTCGGCCACCACGGCGAGGCGGGGCTGGCGTCGCGCGTACTCCTCGATCGCCTTCCGGATCGCGGCGTGGGCGTCGTCCAGCGTGGGCGTGACGATGTAGCCGCGCTCGAAGTCGCCGTACGTCGTGACCCGCTCCGGCCAGCGCTCGGCGAACAACGCGACGTACGCGCAGACGACCGCGTCGACCTGGTCCTCGGCACGGCCGAGCTCGCTCTTCCGGGTCGCGGCCTCGACGTCGGCGCGCAGCGCCTGCCAGGTGCGGCCGGTGGGCACGATCCGCTCGAGGTGGTCCATGAGCTGCAGCAGCTCGCCGCGCATGGAGTCGATCGTCCGGCCGCGCTTGTCCTTGTACTTGAAGGTCTTCCGCAGCCCGAACAGCACCACGGTCGCGGGGTGCGGGTAGACCTCGATCGCGCGCCGCTCGCGGCCCGACCGCGGGTCCATGTCGAGGCGGAGCAGCCGGCAGATGCGCGCGCCGCGGGTGCCGTTCGCGAACTCGGGCTTGCCGGTGTTCGACGGGTGCGTGCCGGCCTCGAAGCTCCGGAAGTCGCGGTTGAGCTCCTGCTCGGCGATCCGGGAGCCGGTGGGGTTCGTGACGACCAGGGGTGCGTCGATGCCGACCCGGCACGGGCCGTCGACATACGGCGCCAGCGCGTCGCGGATCTCCTCGTCGGTGTGCACGCTGGAGAGGTGCACCAGCCGGCCGTCGGCGTCGAGGACGGCGAGGCCGGTCCGCTGCCGCTCGCCCCAGGCGAGGTCGATCCCGACGAAGTGCACGGGGTCAGACTGCCCTATCGGGGCCGGCGCTACCGGCGCCGGCCGATCGCCGGCGCCACGAACCGCTCGACCATCCGGCGCTCCTCGGCCCCGTCGCGGCCGGGCACGATCAGCAGCGAGACGATCACCCGCACCAGCCAGCGCGCCGCGTCGGGATCGCCGGCGGCGCCGAGACCGAGGGCCCCGACCACCTCGCTGGACTGCGCGAGCTCAGCCGTCGTGCCGGCGTCGGCCGCGCCGAACCACGCCAGCAGCTCCGGTCGAGCGCGGACGTGGCCGACCGCGGCCAGCACCGCATCCGCGAGGTCCGTCTCACCGGCGAGCAACGCGCCGATCCGGCGGGCCTCCCGGTGCACGAACGCAAGGTGCAGCTCGTGCCGGTCGGAGAAGTAGCGGTAGAGCGTCGCGCGCGAGCAGCCGGCGGCGCGGGCGACCTCGCCCATGCTGACGGCGTTCACGCCGTGCTGGGCGAACAGGCCCGCGGCAGTATCGAGGATCCGCTCCGGGCTCATGCCGCCACCCGGAACGGCACGGTCGTGGGCCGCCGCACGTACGGACCGGGTGCCCACCCGACGCCGTCGAGGTCGACGGTGAAGTCCGGGCATCGGGCCAGGAGCTCCTCGAGCGCGACCCGCGCCTGCAGCCGGGCGGCGGCGGCGCCGAGGCAGTGGTGGCTGCCCTGGCTGAACGTCAGGATCTGGCCGGGCCGGCGACGGACGTCGAGGTCGTCGGCGTCGGGTCCGTAGCGACGTGGGTCGCGGTTCGCGGCGGCGTACAGCAGCAGGACGCGGCGACCCGCGCGGATGGTGCGGCCGTGCAGCTCGACGTCGCGGGTCGTCGTCCGCGCCAGGCCCTGGACGGGCGAGGTCAGCCGGAGCAGCTCCTCGACGGCGTCCTTGACCAGGGCGGGCTCCTGGAGGAGTACCCGGCGCTGGTCGCGGTCCTGCTCCAGCAGCTGGACCGCACCGCCCAGCATGCCGGTCGTCGTGTCGTTGCCGCCGGTCACGACCGTGAAGACGTAGGCGAGGATCGAGAGCACGCCGCGGTCGTCGTCGCCGACGCCGGCCGCGACGAGGTGCGAGACCGTGTCGTCGCCGGGCTGGGCCCGGCGCCGCTCGATGAGCTCGGCGAAGTAGCCCGTCATCTCGGTGAGCGCCTCGGTGGCGCCGGTGATCGCTCCGGCCGAGCTCGCCGAGACGATCGCGTGCGTCCAGTCGTCGAAGCGCTCGCGGCCGTCGTCGGGCACGCCGAGGTAGTGGGCGACCACCATGCTCGGCAGCGGCTTGAAGAGCGTCTCCACGATGTCGCCGCCGCCCTCGTCGCGCAGCCGCTCGAGCCGCTCGACGACGAACGCGCGCACCAGCGGCTCCAAGGTGCTGACCTGGCGGGGCGTGAAGCCGCGCGCCACCAGCTTGCGGAACGCGGTGTGGTCCGGCGGGTCCAGCATCACCAGGGGCCGGTTGTCGGCGAGGCCGATCGTCTCGAGCTCGTCGTACTCGACGGTGAGGCCCTCGGCGGAGGAGTACGTCGCGGTGTCGACCGCCGCCGCGACCACGTCCTCGTGCCGGGACAGCACCCAGTAGTCACGGCCGCCGGGTCGCTCGACGTGGTGGGCGGGGTCGCGGTCGCGCAGGCCGGCGTACATCGGCCACGGGTTCGCCCAGGTCCCTTGCGTGGCGGGTCGGTACATGCCGGCCACCATGAGACAGATCGCCGGATTTGTCCAGTGGCCGCGAGGTGTCAGGCGCCGGCGCGCTGGAGGGCGGCGCGCGCGCTGAGGGCGGCCGCGATGGCGCGGTCCGGCCGGCCGTCGGAGCGGTGGGGGCGGGGCTGGTTCGTGGTTCGGTTCTGCACGCTGCTCAGGAGCTCGGGCCCGTGCTGCTGATACGCCGGTCTGGACCGCGCCCGCCGCTCGTCAGGCGAGCGACGCCCACTCCCGCGCGACCGCCGCACCGAGACGGGCGTTGTGGCGGACCAGGGCGATGTTGGCGGTGAGCGAGGCGCCGCCGGTGATCTCGACGATCCGGCCGAGGAGGTACGGCGTGGCGTCCTTGCCGTGGATGCCGAGCCGGTCCAGGTCGGCGAGCGCCTGATCGATGATGACACCGATCTCGTCGGCCGGGATCTCGTCCTCGGCGGGGATCGGGTTGGCGACGACGAGGCCGCCCTCGAGCCCGAGCCGCCACTTCGCGGCCATCACCGCGGCGATCTCGGCGGCGGTGTCGACCCTGTTCGGCGCGGCGTACCCGCTCGATCGGGAGTAGAACGACGGGAACTCGTCGCTGCCGACCGCGAGCACCGGGACGCCGAGCGTCTCCAGGGTCTCCAGGGTGAGGCCGATGTCGAGGATCGACTTCACCCCCGCAGACACGACCGCGACCGAGGTCCGCCCCAGCTCGGTGAGGTCGGCCGAGACGTCGAAGGTCTGCTGGGCGCCCCGGTGCACGCCGCCGAGGCCTCCGGTCACGAACACCCGGATGCCGGCCAGCGCCGCGAGCCGCATAGTCGCGGCGACGGTCGTGGCGCCGTGGGCGCGCCGCGCCATCACCAGCGGCAGGTCGCGCACGCTGACCTTGGTGACGTCGCCGTGGCTGGCGAGCAGCTCGAGGTCCTCGGCCGACAGCCCGATCCGCGGCACGCCGTCCAGCACCGCGATCGTCGCCGGCACGGCCCCGTGCTCGCGGATGATGCCCTCGACCTCGGTCGCCATCGCGACGTTCTGCGGGTGCGGCATGCCGTGGCTGATGATCGTGCTCTCCAGCGCGACGACCGGCGTACCGTCCCCCAGCGCGTCGGCCACCTCCTCGGTGACGGTCAGCATCGGATGGGTCACAGCAGGCTCCTGACGAGTCGGTCGGTGAGGTCGGGGCGGACGGTGTGCGGGCTCGCGACGGTGAGGGCGGCCGCGGCGTGGCCGTACGCCGCCGCCTCGGCCGGCTCGCTCCCGGAGAGCAGCGCGTGGCAGAACGCCGCGAGCATCGCGTCGCCGGCGCCGGTGACGTCGGCGACCTCGGCGGGTACGGCGGCCAGCGCGGTCGCGCCGTCGCGCGTGCTCAGCAGGGAGCCGGCCGCGCCCAGCCGCACCCAGACCAGCTCCACTCCGCGGTCGTGCAGCGCGGCGGCGGCCTTCGCCACCTGGCGGGCGGTGCGGGTCGGCAACCCGGTGAGGGCGGCGAGCTCGTCGCGGTTGGGGGTGATCGCGTACACCGGGTGCTCGGTGCACACCAACGGGGCCAGCGCGGTCGCCTTGGGGACGCTGACCGGCTCGAGCACGACCCGGGTGCCGTGTCCGGCAGCGAGGTCGAGCGCGAACCTCAGCGTCTCCGTGGCGAGGTTGCCGTCGAGCACCACCAGGCCGGCCGCGGCGACCAGGTCGCGCGCCGCGTTCACCTGGTCGGCCGCCAGCTCGTCGGTCGCGGCCATGTCCGACACCGCGACGACCAGCTCGCCGTCCGCGTCGAGGACCGCGGTGTAGGTGCCGGTGGACCACGCGGACCGGCGCACGTGCTCCACGTGCACGCCCGCGCCGGAGGTCGCGGCGAGCACCTGGTCGCCGAGGCGGTCCACGCCGATCGCCGCGACCAGGTGGGTGCGGGTGCCCAGCCGGGCGAGGTTCTCCGCGATGTTGCGGCCGACTCCACCGGCGGCCATCGACCCGGTGCCCGGGTTGCTCGTGGCCGGGACGGCGGCGCGGGTGCTGCGCGCCTTGACGTCCACGTTCGCGCCGCCGATCACCACGACCGACGGCTCCTCGCTGAGCACGTACCCGCGGCCGCGGATCACGCCCTTCTTGCCGAGGTTCGAGAGGTGCACGTTGACCGCGGCCCGCGTGGTGCCGAGCGCGGCCGCGATGGCGGCGGACCCGATCAGCGGGTCGCGGCGCAGCAGGGCCACGACCTCGCGCTCGCGGTCGGTCAGCGTCATGCTTGTCAGCATAAGGTCCCTTCATCACGACAAGGCCCCGCGCTACGGACCGACGCCGGTCGGCGACGGGGCCGGCGACGCGACGTGGCTCAGACGAGGACGTCCCGGCGCTGGAACCACCAGGCGCTCACCGCCAGCGGCGGCACGGCGAACAGGGTCGAGACGAGGAGCGCGTGCCACAGCGCGCCCGTGTCGACGGTGGTGCCCAGCACGCCCTCCCACGCCGTGAACTGGTCGGTGAGCAACCACCTCGTGATGGACTCGGGGACGTTCGGCAGGAACGCGATGATCTGGTTGGCGAAGCTGAACACCAGCATCCCGACGATGGCGGCCGCGCTGTTGCGCGACAACGTCGAGAACAGGAAGCCCCACGCGCTCACCGCGAGCAGCGGAGCGGCGTAGGCACCGAGGCAGATCGCCAGCCGGCCGAGCATCGAGCCCGCGCCGATCTCGTGGGCTCCGAGCGTGAAGCCGGTGGCACCCAGGGGCACCCCTCCCAGGGGGACCGGTTCCGCGCCGTTCGCGAGGACCCCGATCACCGTGCCGCTCAGCCCGAAGCAGACCAGCAGCACCAGGACGTACGTCGCGGTGGCCAGCATCTTGGCCCGAAGCAGCTGCCACCGGCTGGTCGAGCGCGCCAGCACCGTCTTGAGCGTCTGGTTGGAGTCCTCGGCCGCCACGATGTCACCGGCGACGAGCGCGCACAGCAGCGGTACCAGGACCAGCGAGGAGAAGAACAGCGCGATGAGCGGAAGGACCAGGCCGGAGCTGTTGTAGGCCAGCGAGATGTAGACGTCCGGGTCGACCGGCCCGCCCGGCTCCGGCGGCTTCGGAGGGTTGATCGCGAGGCCGATCGCGAACGCGGCCGGGATCAGCGTCGCCGCCACCCAGCCCAGGTAGGTGCGGCGCTGGGCGAGGAGCTTGCGCATCTGCCAGGCGTAGGTCCTCTCCGCTCGACCCCCTCTGTGAGGTCGAAGAACAGCTCCTCGAGCGACGGCGCGGCCGGCAGCATCGCGAGCAACCCGATCCCCGCCCGCCCCAGCGCCACCGTGAGCCGGGCGGCGTCGCCGGGACCGTCGACGGTCACCAGGATCTCGGCGGCTCCCGCCGTCGGCTCGGCCCGGACGCCCGGCACCTCCCCAGCGACTGCCAGGGCCCCGACCACGTCGGTCACCCGCAGCAGGTGGTCGGGGCCGTGCTGGCGCGCACGCAGCTCCTCGAGCGTGCCGGAGAAGCGGATCCGTCCCCGGGCCACGATCGCCAGTCGGGAGCACAGTTGCTCGACCTCGTTCATCAGGTGGCTCGACAGCAGGACGGTCAGGCCCTCGTCGGCGAGCGTGGCCACCAGGCGGCGCATGTCGCGCATGCCGCCGGGGTCGAGCCCGTTCGTGGGCTCGTCGAGCAGCATCAGCCGCGGCTCGCGCAGCAACGCCGCCGCCAGGCCGAGCCGCTGCCGCATCCCCTGCGAGTAGGTGCCGACCTTGTCGTCACCGCGCCCGTCGAGCTCGACGATCTCGAGCACCGGCTCCACGCGGTCGTGGTGCCGGCCGCCGTCCATGTCGGCCAGCAGGTGCAGGTTCCGACGACCCGACAGGTAGGCGTAGAACGCGGGGTTCTCGACGAACCCCGCCACACCGTCGAGGGCCGCGACGCCGACGGCAGCCGGGTCCTGACCGAACAGCTCGACGCTGCCGGAGGTCGGACGGACCAGGCCCAGGAGCATCCGCAACGAGGTGGTCTTGCCCGCTCCGTTGGGGCCGAGGTAGCCGAACACTCCCCCCGCCGGGACCTCGAGGTCGATCCCGTCGACGGCGGCGATCCGCCCGAACTCCTTGCGCAGCCCCAGCATCCGGACGGCGGGGGCAGAGGACGGCACCGATCCATCCTGCCTCCCGCAACCTGACGACGACCTGATCGCGGGTCCGGGTGCTCGGCGCTCAGGCCCAGCGGCCGCGCACGCCGTACCGCTCGAAGCCGAGCGACGCGTAGAGGTCGCCGGCCGGGTTGTCGAGGTTGACGCTCAGCCAGGCCTCGCCGTCCAGCCCCGCGAGCGCGCGCACCACGAGGTGCGCGCCCAGGCCGCGGCCGCGCCAGGCGGGGACGACCCCGACCTGGTCGACCCAGGTGCCGAGCACGTTCACGAACCCGACCGGCTCGCCGTGCTCGCCGAGCGCCACCGCGGAGACGTCGCGGCGCCACTCGGGGTCCCCGTCGAGCTCCTCGAGCCACTCCTCCTCGGTCGGGTCGGGGAAGCCGGGGCGATCGCTGAAGGCCCCGGCGTAGGCCGCGAACAGGTCCGCGCGGCTCGCGTCCGCGACCGGCACCAGCGTCACGCCCTCCGGCGCGGCCACGTCGGGCACCGACCCGAGCGGGTGCCGCATCACCTGCTCCGCGAAGAACCGCTCCAGGCCGAAGCGCGCGTAGAGCCGCTCGGCTGCGGGGTTCACGTTCTCGCAGGTCACCGTCAGGGGTGCGCTGCCCGCCTGGTCCCGCGCCCAGGCCAGCAGGTTGCGGCCGTGGCCGACGCCGCGGTGCCCGGGGTGGACGAGGCCGCTGGTCATGGCGGCGCCGTCGCGCACGGCGACGCTGCCGGTCGCGACCAGCACGTCATCGGCGTCGCGGATGTCGAGGGTGGTCCCCGCCCGCAGCCGCGCGCGCAGCAGCCCGTCGTCGGTCAGCCGCGGCAGTCCGCCGTCGGCGTCCAGGCAGGCCTGCGCCAGCGCGCGCAGCTCGTCGAGGTCCTCAGTCACCGGCCGAGACCAGCAGGTCCCGGGTGATCTCGTCAATCGACTTCACGCCCGCCAGGCCCATGGTGAGGTCCAGCTCGGCCTGCAGGTGCTGCATCACCGCGCGGACGCCGTCCGCGCCGGCGAGCGCGAGTCCGTAGACCCACGGCCGGCCCACGAGCACGGCCTGTGCGCCGAGCGCGATCGCGACGAAGACGTCCGCGCCGCTGCGCACCCCGCTGTCGAACAGCACCGGCACCCGACCGGCGACGGCGTCGACGACGCCGGGCAGCGCGTCCAGGGAGGCGATCGCGTTGTCGACCTGGCGGCCGCCGTGGTTGGAGACCACGATGCCGTCGACGCCGTGCTCGATCGCCAGCCGCGCGTCGTCGGGGTGCTGGATGCCCTTGAGGTAGATCGGCATGGAGGTCCGCTCGCGCAGGTAGGCGAGGTTCTCCCACGTCAGCGTGGACCGGGAGAACACGTCGAGGAACGTCTCGACCGCGGCCCGCGGCACCGGCGAGCGCAGGTTGTCCAGCATCTTCCCCGGGTAGTGCCGGGCGATGCTGAGCAGCGACCTCACCGCGGCGACCGTCGGCCGGGGCGTCGGCTCGCCGGACGGGTTCAGCGCGCGAGCCTCGGCGAGGGCGCGGAACGCCGGGTCGCTGGTGTACTGCGCGATGCCCTCGGCGCGCGCGAACGGCAGGTACCCGAGGTCGAGGTCGCGGGTCCGCCAGCCGAGCAGATGCGTGTCGAGCGTGACGACCAGGGCGTCGCTGCCGATCGCCTCCGCCCGGCGTACGAAGGAGTCCACGACCGTGTCGTCGTTGCTCCAGTAGAGCTGGTAGAGCCGCGGGCTGTCGCCGAGGGCGCGGGCGGTCTCCTCCATCGGCACCGAGCCCTGGGTGGAGATCACCATCGGCAGGCCGAGGTCGCGGGCGGCCGCCGCGACGGCGTGCTCGGCCTCCGGGTGCGCCATCTCGAGCACGCCGATCGGCGCGAGCATCAGGGGCGCCGGCAGGGTGCGGCCCAGCAGCTCGACGGACAGGTCACGCTCCCCGACGTCGAGGAGCATGCGCGGCACGATGCGGTGCCGCGCGAACGCGTCGGTGTTGGCCTGCACCGTGCGGTGCTGGCCGGCCCCGCCGGCGACGTACGCCCACGCCTCCGGGCTCATCCGGCGCTCGGCGGCGGCCGCGAGGGCCACCGGCTCGACCGGCACGACCGGCTTGTGACCGAGGACGCCGGCCCGGTAGATGCCGCCCTGGATCTCTCGCCCGATGCTCACCACGGGAAACAGTGTGCCGTCGAGGCCCGGTTGCCCGCAGAATGGCCGGGTGCCGACGACCAGCCAGTGGCTCGCCTTCGTGGTGGCGAGCGCCCTCTTCATCCAGGTTCCCGGGCCGAGCCTGCTCTTCACGATCGGCCGCGCCCTCACGGTCGGCCGCCGCGACGCGCTCCTCTCCGTGGTGGGCAACGCGATCGGCGTCACGACGCAGGTCATGCTGGTGGCGGTCGGCCTGGGTGCCGTCGTCGCGGCCAGCACCGAGGCGTACGTCGTGCTGAAGGTCTGCGGCGCGGCGTACGTGATCTGGCTCGGGATCCAGGCGATCCGGCACCGCGCGGACGCCCGGGCCGCACTGGACGCCGTCGACACGTCCGTGGTCGTGCGGGCCGCCGCGCTGCGCTCGCTCCGGGTGGGCTTCACCGTCGGCCTGACGAACCCGAAGACGATCGTGTTCTTCGTGGCGTTCCTGCCGCAGTTCGTCAACGAGCCGGCCGGCCACACCGGTCTCCAGCTCGCGCTCCTCGGCGTGATCTTCGGCCTGATGGCGGCGTGCTCCGACTCGGCCTGGGCGCTGGCGGCCTCGCGGGCCCGGGACTGGTTCGCCCGCCGTCCGGCGCGCCTCGACAAGCTCGGCGTCGCCGGCGGCGTGATGATGATCGGCCTCGGCGCCACCCTCGCTGCCACGGAGTAGCGACGCGCCGGCGGGTTTCTCCGGTCAGCCGGAGAAACCCGACGGACACGCCGAGGCGGCCCGGCGTGTCCGTCGGGTTTCCGCGGACAAGTTCCTCGTCAGCGCAGCTCGCGGGCCTGGTCGTACGCCAGCAGCGCCACCCCCAGCGACAGCCGGGAGGCCGGGTCGTCCAGCGGGTGTCCGACCAGCTCCTCGAGCCGGCGCAGTGCGGGGTAGAGCGAGGTGCGGTTGCGGTGCGCGACCCGCGCGAGCTCGGTCTTGTTGCCGCCGACGGCGAGGAACTGGCGCAGCAGGTCGACCAGCCCGCCGCCGTGCCGGGCCTCGTGCTCGAGCAGCGCACCGAGCTCGGCCTCGGCGAACTCCTGCAGCCGGGCGTCCTCGCGGAGCGACATCAGCAGGCCGGGCAGCCGGATGTCGGCCTGCCGCACGCACCCGGACACGCCCGGCAGGGTCGCCGCGACGTCGGCCACCGCCCGCGCCGAGCGCAGCGAGGCCGCCGCCGCGAGCACCCCGGACACCGGGTGACCGGCGGCCAGCACCGCGTCGGGCTCGAGTGCGGTGAGCCCGCGGGCGATGCCGTCGAGGTCCGCACCGGCCGGGACCAGCAGCCCCACGTGCACCGCGTCGAGCACGCCCACCAGGCCCGGTATCCCGCCCAGGGCGGACACCAGCCGGTCCACCGGTCCCTCGGAGCGCAGCCGCGCCACCGCGCCGACGTACGTCCCCGACCCGGGTACGCCGAGGCCTCGCAGCCGGGCCGCGGCCACGGCCTCGGTGCCGAGCCGGTCGTCGAGGAGGTCGAGCAGGAAGCCCCCGTGCACCCGCAGCTGCAGCGAGGTCTCGTCGCGCTCGATCATCCGCCCGAGCTCGAGCGCCTGCGCCGCCCGCTCGGCGACCAGACGGGCCCGCGCCTCGTCGCGCGGCGCGGTCACGACGAGCCGTCCCCACGCCCCGCCCTGGATCCCGACGGGCGTGGTCAGCCACCGCTCGGGCCCGCCCACGCCCGTCGTCCGAAGGTACGGCGTCAGCCGGGACCGCCGCTCCCAGTCGGTGAGCAGCCGGTCCACCGGCTCGGCCCGCGCGGACGGCACCAGCACCCGCCGCGAGAGATCCTCCAGCACCACCGAGCTCCCGGCGAGGTCCGCGGCCGCCTCGACCAGCCGCGCCATCGGCGCGCGGGCCAGGCCGAGCTCGGTGAACGTCGCGTGCACGTCACCGGCGAACCGCACCTCCTCGAACTGCTCGGCCACGATCGCCCGGTGCACCGCCTCGGTCACGTCCACGAACCGCACCGGCCGGTTGAGCACCACCACCGGGAACCCGGCCGCCCGGGCCCGTCGCAGCGCCGGCTCCGGCACCGAGGGGTACGCCGCGCCGAGCTCGACCACCAGTCCGGCGGCGCCGACCCCGACGAGCTGCCGGACGACGTCGTCGGCCGCGTCCGCCGACGCAGCCATCCCGAGACCGGTCGTCAGGACGAGCTCGTCGCCGGACAGCAGGCCGCCGATGTCGTGCAGCTCGGACACGTGCACCCAGCGCAGTGCCGCGTCCAGCCCCGCCTCACCGCTGAGCACGACCGGGTCGCCGGCCGACAGCGCGGGGAGGGCGAGCGCCTCGCGGACGGTGACCGGCATGCGACACAGTGTCGCATCCGTCGTACGACGAAGGACAGATCGTCCCTCGCCCGTCCGGCGGTGGGTCGCCAGCATGGGGGCATGAGGACCATCCCGCACTGGATCGACGGCCAGGCCCACCCCGGCACCAGCACCCGCGCCGGCGACGTCACCGACCCGGCGACCGGCGAGGTGACCGGCCGCGTCGCCTTCGCCGGGGCGGAGGACGTCGAGGCCGCGGTCGCCTCGGCCAGGAAGGCCGCGGTCGACTGGGCGGCCACGTCGGTCAGCGCCCGCACCCAGGTGGTGTTCCGGTTCCGCGAGTTGCTCAACGAGCGCAAGGAGGAGCTGGCCCGGATCATCACCAGCGAGCACGGCAAGGTGCACTCCGACGCCCTCGGCGAGGTGGCGCGCGGCCAGGAGGTCGTGGAGTTCGCGTGCGGGATCCCGCACCTGCTCAAGGGCGGCAACTCCCCGCAGGTCTCGACCGGCGTCGACGTGCACAGCGTCCGCCAGCCGCTCGGCGTGGTCGGCATCATCAGCCCGTTCAACTTCCCCGCGATGGTCCCGATGTGGTTCTTCCCGATCGCGATCGCCGCCGGCAACGCGGTCGTGCTGAAGCCCAGCGAGAAGGACCCGTCCGCCTCGATCTGGCTCGCCGAGCTGTGGGCCGAGGCCGGCCTCCCTGCCGGTGTGTTCACGGTCCTCCAGGGCGACAAGGTCGCCGTCGACGGGCTCCTCGACCACCCCGACGTCGCCTCGATCAGCTTCGTCGGCTCCACCCCGATCGCCGAGTACGTCTACGAGCGCGCCAGCCGCGCCGGCAAGCGGGTGCAGGCCCTCGGCGGCGCGAAGAACCACATGGTCGTCCTCCCCGACGCCGACCTCGACCTGGCCGCGGACGCGGCCGTCAGCGCGGGCTACGGCTCGGCCGGCGAGCGCTGCATGGCCATCAGCGTCGTGGTCGCGGTCGGTGACACCGGTGACGCGCTCGTCGAGAAGATCGCCGAGCGCACCGGCACCCTCAGGGTCGGCGACGGCGAGCGGGGCACCGACATGGGCCCGCTGGTCACGCTGGCCCACCGCGACAAGGTGGCGTCGTACGTCGACGCCGGCGAGTCCGAGGGCGCGAGCCTCATCGTGGACGGTCGGCAGGTCGACGCCGACGGCGCGAGCGACGGCTTCTGGCTCGGCCCAACGCTGTTCGACCACGTCACGCCGGAGATGAGCGTCTACACCGACGAGATCTTCGGGCCGGTGCTCAGCGTCGTCCGCGCGGACACCTACCAGGAGGCGCTGGACCTGGTGAACGCCAACAGGTACGGCAACGGCGTCGCGATCTTCACCAGCAACGGCGGCGCGGCCCGCGCCTTCGAGACCGACGTGCAGGTCGGCATGATCGGCGTCAACGTGCCGATCCCGGTGCCGATGGCGTACTACTCCTTCGGCGGCTGGAAGGCCTCGCTGTTCGGCGACACCCACGCGCACGGCACCGAGGGCGTGCACTTCTTCACCCGTGGCAAGGTCGTCACCACCCGGTGGCCCGACCCCGCCACCGCCGGCGGCCTCGAGCTCGCCTTCCCCAAGAACCACTGACAGGAGCCGACATGAGCACCGCCTTCGAGCTGGACCGCAAGCACGTCTTCCACTCCTGGTCCGCGCAGGCCGAGATCACGCCGATGGTGATCACGGCCGCCCGCGGCTCGTACGTGTGGGACGACGAGGACCGCCGCTACCTCGACTTCTCCAGCCAGCTGGTGTTCACCAACATCGGCCACCAGCACCCGCGCGTGGTCGCCGCGATCAAGGAGCAGGCCGACCGGCTCTGCACGATCGCGCCCCAGTTCGCGAACGACCAGCGCTCCGAGGCCGCCCGGCTGATCAGCGAGGTCGCGCCGGACGGCTTCGAGAAGGTGTTCTTCACCAACGGCGGGGCCGACGCCAACGAGCACGCCGTCCGGATGGCCCGGCTGCACACCGGCCGCTTCAAGGTGATGTCGACGTACCGGAGCTACCACGGCGGCACCCAGACCGCGATCAACATGACCGGCGACCCGCGCCGCTGGGCGAACGACACCGCGACCGCCGGGACGGTGCACTTCTTCGGGCCGTTCCTCTACCGCTCGGAGTTCCACGCGACCACCGAGGCCGAGGAGTGCGAGCGCGCGCTCGCCCACCTCGCGCGCACCATCGAGGCCGAGGGACCGGACACGATCGCGGCGATCATCCTCGAGACGATCCCGGGCACGGCCGGCATCTTCGAGCCGCCGCCGGGCTACCTCCCGGGCGTCCGCGAGCTGTGCGACCGGCACGGCATCATGCTGGTCCTCGACGAGGTGATGGCCGGCTTCGGCCGCGCCGGGTCCTGGCTGGCGCTCGACCGGTACGACGTCGTACCGGACCTGATCACGTTCGCCAAGGGCGTGAACTCCGGCTACGTGCCGCTCGGCGGCGTGATCATCAGCGACCCGGTCGCGGAGACGTTCGCGCACCGCCCCTACCCCGGCGGCCTGACCTACTCCGGTCACCCGCTCGCCACCGCCGCGGCGGTCGCGACGATCAACACGATGCGCGACGAGGCCATCGTGGAGAACGCGGATCGCCTCGGCCGTGAGGTCCTCGGGCCCGGGCTGGCCGAGATCGCGGCGCGACACGCGTGCGTCGGCGAGGTCCGTGGAGTCGGTGCGTTCTGGGCGATCGACCTGGTGACCTCGCAGGAGACGAAGGCGATGCTGTCGCCCGGCGCCCTCAACGAGGTGGTCGCCGCCTGCAAGTCGGCCGGGGTGCTGCCGTTCTCGAACACCAACCGGATCCACCTGGTCCCGCCGTGCACGATGAGCGACGAGGAGGCCCGCGAGGGCCTGGCCATCCTCGACGACGCGCTCAAGGCCGGCGACCAGCATGCGCAGTCGTAGCACCGTCTACGAGCGACTCGCCCCTCCCGCCGCCGTCGTCGACGCCGCGCTGGCACCGAGCCGGCACGCGGTGTTCTGGCTGGAGGACGCACCCGGCACGTCCTACCCGGCGCTGACCGGCGACGGCAGCGCCGACCTGACCGTGGTGGGAGGCGGCTACTGCGGGCTGTGGACCGCGCTGCTCGCCCAGCGGCGCAACCCCGGCGCGCGGGTGGTGCTGCTCGAGGCGCAGTCCGTGGGCTGGGCGGCGTCGGGGCGCAACGGCGGCTTCTGCGAGGCGAGCCTCACGCACGGCGAGGACAACGGCCGGTGCCGCTGGCCCGCGGAGTACGACGTCCTCGACCGGCTCGGCCGGGAGAACCTGGACGCGTTCGAGGCCGATGTCTCCTCGCTCGGCCTCGACTGCCAGTTCGAGCGCACGGGCGCGCTGTCGGTCGCGGTCGAGGAGCACCAGGTCGAGTGGCTGCGCGAGTCGCCGGACTTCCTGGACGCGGCCGCCGTACGACGGGAGATCGACAGCCCGCTCTTCCTCGCCGGGGAGTGGGACCGCGAGGGCTGCGCGCTGGTGCACCCGGCCCGGCTGGCCCGCGAGCTCGCCCGGGTCGCCGCCGGCCTGGGCGTCGAGATCCACGAGCGGACGACGGTCACCTCGCTGGAGACGCCTGCGCGCGGGCCGGTCCGCGTCGGCACGCCGGGTGGCACCGTCACCAGCGAGCGGGTGGCGCTGGCGACCAACGTCTTCCCGTCGCTGCTGCGCCGGACCAGGCTGCTCACGGTGCCCGTCTACGACTACGTCCTGATGACCGAGCCGCTCACGTCCGCGCAGCTCGCCTCGGTCGGGTGGGCGAACCGGCAGGGCCTCGGCGACCTGGCCAACCAGTTCCACTACTCCCGGCTGACCGCCGACGACCGGATCCTCTGGGGCGGGTACGACGCCATCCACCACCGCCGCGTCGACGGCGCGCACGAGGAGCGGCCCGCGACGTACCGTCGCCTGGCGTCGCACTTCCTCACGGTCTTCCCGCAGCTCGAGGACGTGCGGTTCAGCCACCGCTGGGCCGGCGCGATCGACACCTCGACGCGGTTCGCGGCGTTCCACGGGCTGACGGCCAAGGGGCGGGTGGCGTACGCCGCGGGCTTCACGGGTCTCGGCGTGGGCGCGACCCGGTTCGCCGCCGAGGTGATGCTGGACCGGCTGTCCGGCCTCACCACCGAGCGCACCTCGCTGGAGATGGTCCGCCGCAAGCCGCTGCCGTTCCCGCCCTCGCCGGTCGCGGACCTGGGCATCGAGCTGACCCGCCGGTCCCTTGACCGGGCCGACCACCGCCAGGGTCGCCGCAACCTGTTCCTCAAGACCCTCGACCGCGCCGGCCTCGGCTTCGACTCCTGACGGGTCGTCCGCCTCTCGCGCGTGAATACGCCACCCTCAGGCGGACGACCCGAGATCGCCGGTTTGACTGACCCGCGGTGCCTCGACGTACCTTGGGCGACCATGAGCTCGACGCACCGCCTCCGCCGTACCCTCGCGACCCTCGGCACCGCCGCCCTCGTGGCCACGCTCGCCGCTCCGGCCCAGGCGCAGCCCGCACCGGGCCCGGTGCACGCCGGCAGCGTGTACGGCTGGGGCAAGGCGCCGGTCGACTACCGGTTCGTGGGCCCGCTCAAGCACAGCCAGTGGCACGTCTCCGGGCCGGGCGCGGTCCGCAACCAGCACGGCATGCTGACGCTGAACACCGCGAAGCGCGGCACCGTGAGCGCCACCCAGGTCACCAAGGGCCACGAGGTCGGTCGCTGGGAGATCCGGCTGCGATCGCGCCAGTACGGCCACGGCCACCAGAACTACCGCGTGATGACCGAGCTGGTGCCCGCCGGCAAGCGCCCGGAGTACTGCGGCGCGAACAACATCGCGCTCGAGGCCTACACGCCGAACAAGACGATCGTCAGCCACTACATCCGGACCCGCCCGCACAACCGCTACATCATGCGCAAGGGCCTGGGGCTGCACAACGACCAGTGGCACACCTTCGCCGTCGAGGTGACCCGCAAGCGGATCTCGTGGTTCGTCGACGCCCACGTGGTCAGCACCGAGAAGCGTCAGGACGCGCTCTCCGGGGTCCCGTTCGCGGTGCGGTTCACGATGCTCGCCGAGGACGGCAAGCGGATGAACCAGGCCCGCATGCAGATGGACTGGCTGCGCTACTGGACGCTCCGCAAGCCGAACCAGCGGTCGACCACCGCTCCGCACCCCGCTCTCGGCACCTACAAGGACACCTGCGCCGCACGCCACAAGTGAGCACAATGGCGCGGTGACCCAGGACCTCAGCGCCGTACCCTGGCCGATCCGCACCGCCCGCCTCACCCTTCGCCCGGCCACGCCCGACGACGTCGACGCGACCTGGGCGTTCCGCCAGGATCCGGCGGTGTGGGAGTGGCTGACGCACCGGGTCGAGGACCGCGAGGAGTACGCCGGGGTGTTCCTCGCCGAGGACCGGCTCGCGTCCACGCTCGTCATCGAGCTGGACGGGGAGGTGGTCGGCGACCTGATGATCCGGATCGAGGACCCCTGGGCCCAGGCCGAGGTCGTCGAGGAGGCGAAGCGGACGCAGGCCGAGCTCGGCTGGGTCGTCGCGCCGCCGTACGCCGGCCGGGGCGTCGGCACCGAGGCGGTGGAGGCTGTGCTGGAGATCTGCTTCGCCCACCTCGGCCTGCGCCGGGTGACGGCGCTCTGCTTCGCCGACAACACCGCGTCGTGGCGGCTGATGGAGCGGGTCGGCATGCGTCGCGAGGCCTACAACGTCCGCGACTCCCTGCACCGCGACCGCGGCTGGCTCGACGGCATGGGCTACGCCCTGCTGGCGGAGGAGTGGCGTGCGCGTCGATGACGTACGCCGGGTGCCCCTCGGCACCTTCACCCGGCCCGCCGAGGAGACCGGCGGCGCGCCCCGGGTCGAGGTCGTCAACGGCTACCTGGTCCGGCACGACGCCGGCCTGGTGCTGCTCGACACCGGCATGGGACGCGGCGACGACGAGACCGAGGCGTGGTACCAGCCGCGGCGCACCGACCTGCGCGACGCGCTGTCCCGCGCGGGTGTCTCGCTCGACGAGCTCGTGCTGGTCGCCAACTGCCACCTGCACTTCGACCACTGCGGCGGCAACCCGCTGCTCGGCCCGACGCCGGTGCTGGCGCAGCGGCGCGAGCTCGCCACCGCGCGAGCAGGTGGCTACACGTTCGAGCACCTCCTCGAGGGGGTGACCTACGAGCTGCTCGACGGCGAGGCATCCCCCCTCCCTGGACTGCACGTCGTCCCGACGCCGGGCCACGTCGACGGCCACCAGTCGCTGGTGGTCGAGTGCGACGACGGGTCCGTCGTGCTCGCCGGGCAGTCGCACGAGCACGCGGTCGACTGGACCGCGCCGGACCAGCCCGGGTGGATGGCCCGGCTGCTCGAGTTCGACCCGAGGCGCGTGGTGTTCGCGCACGACGACGAGGAGTGGTGCCCGTGACCGAGGAGTTCTACCGCAGGGACCTGACCGGAGCGCGCGTCGAGGAGGTGGACCTCAGCGACTCGTGGTGGCGCAACGTCTACCTGCGCAACGTCGTGATGCGCGGCCTGTGGCTCGAGAACGTCGACATCGACGCGGGCATCCAGAACGTGACGATCAACGGCGTCGACATCGGCCCCCTGATCGAGGCAGAGCTGGACCGGCGGGACCCCGACCGGGTGCTGGTCCGCGCGGAGACCGCCGACGGTTTCCGCGCCGGCTGGGAGATGACCGAGCGTCGCTGGGCGGCCACCATCGAGCGCGCCCGCGGCGTACCGGAGGAGATGCTCCACGAGCGGGTGCGGGACGAGTGGTCGTTCATCGAGACGCTGCGGCACCTGGTGTTCGCGACCGACGCCTGGGTGCTGCGTGCCTACCTCGGCGACCCCTGGCCCTACGATCCGCTCGGCCTGCCGTTCACCGAGATGGAGGACATCCCCGGGATCCCGAACGACCCGGATGCGCGGCCGAGCCTGGACGAGATCCTGGCCGTCCGGGAGTCCCGCTTCGCGGTCGTCCGGGAGGTGCTGGCCGGCCTCACCGACGAGCGGCTCGCCGGGACGACCCAGCCGGTCGAGGGTCCCGGCTACCCGGCGCCCGAGCGCTACCCGGTCACCCGCGTGCTCGGCGCGATCCTGACCGAGGAGTGGCTGCACCGGGAGTACGCCGAGCGCGACCTCGCCGTGCTCGTCGCGAACGTGTAGGTCACGGACGGTCCGTCCAGCACCCGCAGGGCGTTCGGCGCCTGGTGGGCCACCAGCCGCGCGACCGCCTCGTTGCCGGCGCCGCTGTACGCCTCGATCCGGGTGATCCCGTGGGCGGCCGCGTCGTCGACCAGGGCCTGCGCGAGCGCCGTACCGATGCCGGTGCGCTGGTGGGCGTCCGCGACGACCAGCGCGACCTCGGCGGCCCGGCCGGCGCGGACCCAGAGCCCGTGCGCGACCACCTCGTCGCCGGCGAAGGCCAGCAGTGCGCCCTCCGGGGGCAGCAGGGCGCGGACCAGGCTCGGGCTCGGCTCGCCGATGCCGGTCTGGAAGCGCTGGTACGCCGAGTCGCGCGACAGGCCGCGCAGCAGCCCGTCCAGGAGCGCGAAGTCCCCGGGGCCGGCCGCGCGCACGTCGGGGGTCACCGCGGGCTCCCGTCGAGGAACGCGACCACCTCGGCGACGACGCCCGGGTCGCCCAGGATCCGGGAGTGGCCGAGCCCGCTAGTGCGGACCAGCTCGCCACCCGCGGCGACGAGCACCTCGGCCTGACGGACGTCGACGACCCGGTCCTCGGCGTCGTGCACCACCAGCAGCTCGCGTCCCGGCACCGGTGCGACCGAGAAGCGCGCCCAGATGCCGTCGTCCCCGTCGAAGTACCGGCGCTCGATCGCCCGCCGCAGCTCCCGGTTCACCGCCTCGCCGGCCCCGAGCTCGGCGCAGAACCCGTCGGTCAGGTAGCCGAAGTCGCCCATCCCGCTGATCGCGGCCACCCGGCCCGCCGAGACCGCGTGCAGCGCCACCGGGACGCCGAAGGAGTGGGCGACCACGCCCGCGAACCCGCCGTACCGCCCGGCGAGGGCGCCGATCACGACCTGGTGGTCGAGGATCGTGCGGACCGGGCCGGGGCTCGCGCCGTGCGCCCACGCGTCGTACGACACCGGGCTGTAGCCGTGGTCCAGGAGCGCGGCGACGAGGCCGGCGAACCGCGAGGCGCGAGACCCCCAGCCGTGCACGAGGAGCACCGGCCGCTCGCCATCGCCCCAGGAGTACGCCGTGACCCGGCCGCGGTGGTCGACGTACGAGATCGTCGCCGCGTCGTGGACGGGGCGCTCGGACGTGCGCACCGACCCGGGCCGGCCCGGGCGGCGCCAGAGCTCGAGGGCGACCCGCCCGGCGAGCCGCGGGGAGACGCGGGCGGTGGCGTCGAGCAGGGCACCCGCCCGGGCGTGCGCGGCGGGCCGGGCCGGACGCGTCTCAATCTGTGTCATAATACGAACGATCGTACTATTTGTTTGTCCTGTCAAGACGATGCCGCTCACTAGGCTGGGGACGATGACCGACCAGCTCGCCGACGCCGCCGGCACCACCGCCGACCCCGCCGACACCGACGGCCGGGTCCGCCGCGGGGACCGCACCCGACGGCTGGTGCTGGGCCGCGCGGTCGACGTGGCCTCGGTCGACGGGCTCGAGGGGCTCTCGATCGGGCGGCTCGCGACGGAGCTGTCGATGAGCAAGAGCGGCCTGATCGCGCACTTCGGCAGCAAGGAGCAGCTCCAGCTGGCCACGATCCGGGCCGCCCGCGCGATCTTCGCCACCGCCGTCGTCGAGCCGGCGCTCCGGGAGCCCCCCGGCCTGGGCCGGGTGCGCGCGCTGCTGGACGCCTGGCTGGACTACTCCAGCGACCGCCGCTTCCCCGGTGGCTGCTTCTTCGCGCGCGCCACGCACGAGTTCGCCGCCCGCCCGGGCCCGGTGCACGACGCGCTGGCCGCGGCGGACACCGAGTGGCTCGCCCTGATCGCCAGGACGATCGCGGAGGCCCAGGCGGCCGGCGAGATCCGCGCCGACGTCGACGCCGACCAGCTCGCGTTCGACCTGGCGGCGTACCTCGACTCGGCCAACCTGCGCTCGCTGCTGCTCGGCAGCTTCGCGGTCTACGACCAGGCGCGCGCGGCCCTGGACCGACGGCTCACCGAGTCGGCCTCGTGACCGGCGAGTCGCCCACCGAGCGGCAGCGGCGCGTCTGGGACAAGGCGGCGCCGGCGTACGACCGGCAGATCGCGTTCTTCGAGCGGATCTGGTTCGGCGGC
Source organism: Nocardioides sp. URHA0032 (assembly GCF_000620645.1). Classification (GTDB taxonomy): domain Bacteria; phylum Actinomycetota; class Actinomycetes; order Propionibacteriales; family Nocardioidaceae; genus Nocardioides. The sequence continues at coordinate 119,235 of NZ_KK211159.1, forward strand.
GGCCGGGACTGGCTGGCCACCCGAGCGCAGGGCCGGCTGCTCGAGGTCGCCGTCGGCACCGGCCGGAACCTCGGGCTCTACCCGCCCGGGGTCGCGGTCACCGGCGTCGAGCTCAGTCCGGAGATGCTGGCGATCGCCCGGCGGCACGCCGCCTCGCTCCGGTTGGACCTCGACCTCCGCGAGGGCGACGCCCAGCGGCTGCCGTTCGACGACGCGTCGTTCGACACGGTGGTCTGCTGCCTCGGGCTCTGCACGATCCCCGACCCGCGCCGCGCGCTGGCGGAGATGCACCGCGTCCTCGTCCCCGGCGGCCGGCTGCTGCTGCTCGACCACGTCCGCAGCACCTGGCCTCCGGTGTACGCCGGGCAGTGGCTGCTCGAGCAGGTCACCGGCCGGACCGCGGGCGAGTACTTCACCCGCCGCCAGCTCCCGCTCGTGGCGGAGGCCGGCTTCGAGCTCGTCGAGTCCGAGCGGCTCAAGGCCGGGTCGATCGAGCGGGTCCACGCGACGAAGCCGGCGTGATCACAGCTCCTGGAACAGCGTGAGCTGCAGGTCGGCCGGCGCCTCGAGCCGTGCGTTGAGGGAGTCCCACGGCGTGCGGGTCGGCGGCGCGACCAGCTCCGCGCCGCCGTCCACGAGCCGCTCGGTCGCGGTCGCCACGTCGGCGACCTCGAACGCGACCCGCAGTCGCGGTGCGACCCGGCTGCCGACCTCGACGTCGTCGATCATCTCGACCTGCTCGCGGTTGGACAGCTCGAGCGTGGCCCGGCCGACGTCGAGGATCGTGACCTTCTCGCCGCCCTCGCCGTGCACCTGCAGCTCCTCGGTCGCGCCGAGCACGTCGCGGTAGAACCGCACGGCCTCGTCGTAGTCGTCGACCTCGACGACCAGGCGCATCTGGAGCGGACGTCCGGCCATCAGTGCGCCATGTCCACGAACCGGGAGTAGTGGCCCTGGAAGGCCACGGTGATGTCGCGGGTGGGTCCGTTGCGGTGCTTGGCGACGATCAGGTCGGCCTCGCCGGGGCGGGTCGACTCCTTCTCGTAGACGTCGTCGCGGTGCAGCAGGATCACCATGTCGGCGTCCTGCTCGATCGAACCGGACTCGCGCAGGTCGCTCATCATCGGGCGCTTGTCGCCGCGCTGCTCGGGGCCACGGTTGAGCTGGGACAGTGCGATGATCGGGATGCCGAGCTCCTTGGCCAGCAGCTTGATCTGGCGGGAGAACTCCGAGACCTCGAGCTGGCGGGACTCGACCTTCTTGCCCGACGTCATCAGCTGGAGGTAGTCGATGACCATCAGCCGCAGGTCGTGCTTCTGCTTCAGCCGCCGCGCCTTCGCGCGGATCTCCATCATCGTCATGTTCGGCGAGTCGTCGATGAACATCGGAGCCGACGACACCTCGCCCATCTTGCGGGCCAGCTTGGCCCAGTCGTCGTCGTTCATGTTGCCGTTGCGGATGTGGTTCAGCGGCACCTTCGCCTCGGCCGAGAGCAGCCGCATGGTGATCTCCGAGCGCGTCATCTCGAGGCTGAAGAACGCCGAGGTCAGGTTGTTCGCGATCGACGCCGCCCGGCAGAAGTCGAGCGCGACGGTCGACTTGCCCATGGCCGGACGCGCGGCGACGATGATCATCTGGCCGGCGTGCAGCCCGTTGGTCAGGTCGTCGAGGTCGGCGAAGCCGGTCGGCACGCCGTACAGCCCGGCCTCGCGGTTGGAGATCGCCTCGATCTCGTCGAGGACGCCGTCCATGATGTCGCTCAGCGGCGCGTAGTCCTCCGACGACCGCTTGTCGGTGATCTTGTAGACCTCGGCCTGCGCCTCGTCGACGATGTCGTCGACCTGGCCCTCGCCGGCGTACCCGATCTGCACGATCTTGGTGCCCGCGTCGACCAGCCGGCGCAGGATCGCCTTCTCGCGAACGATCTCGGCGTAGTAGCCGGCGTTCGCGGCGATCGGCACGTTCGCCGAGAGCGTGTGGAGGTACGGCGCGCCGCCGATCCGCTGGAGCTCGCCACGGCGCTGGAGCTCGGCGGCCACGGTGACCATGTCGACCGGCTCGCCGCGGCCGTAGAGGTCGAGGATCGCGTCGTAGACGGTCTCGTGCGCGGGCCGATAGAAGTCGACGCCGCGGATCGTCTCCGTGACGTCGGCGATCGCGTCCTTGGAGATGAGCATCGCGCCGAGCACGGACTGCTCCGCGGCCATGTCCTGCGGCGGCGTGCGGTCGCCCGGGCGGGTGGGGCGCTCGCCGGGGGCGTACGCCGCCGGCCCGTCCCCCCAGTCGTCGTACGACGCCTCGGGACCGCCCCGTGCATCCTGCTCGACGCTCAACCTGGCCCCCTCGACCGACCTGCTCGATCATGTGTTCGACTACGGCAGCGCCGAGGCTAGAGACGACCACCGACACCCGACCGACGACGGGCCGGACGCTACGTGGGCCGGGCCCGTGTGCGACAGTGCCGTATCCACACCCCCCTGGGTGCCTTGGGGATAACCCGCGGATCGGCGTGGAGGACACGCCGACAGCTGTGCACAGCTTGGGGAGCGCTCTGTGGACAGAGCCCCCACGCACGGGTCTCGCACCGCCCTGACCTGCGGAAACGCTCGCTCACAGGTGTGGACCGAAAATACCCGGGCAGGAATTCGCGTTCAGGTGCTGGTCACCTGGCGGCCATCTGGCAGTTTGTCGACTTACCGTGGACAACCGAGTTTTCCCAGCGTTGTCCACAGATGTTGATAACTAGTCCTGTATCGACCATGGACGCTTGAACACTGCTTACCATGACTAGGAGGGTCCGTGGCCGACGCCCGGGACCGGGAGATCGTCCGGCTCGCCGTCCCGGCGTTCCTGGCGCTGGTGGCCGAGCCGCTGTTCCTGCTCGCGGACGCGGCCATCGTCGGTCACCTGGGCACGGCCCCGCTGGCCGGCCTCGGCATCGCCGCCGCCGTGCTGCAGACCGCGATCGGGGTGTGCATCTTCCTCGCCTACGGGACCACGGCGAGCGTGGCGCGGTTCCTCGGGGCCGGCGACCTGCGCGGCGCCCTCGCCCACGGGATCGACGGGCTCTGGCTGGCGGTCGGCATCGGCACGGCGGTGACCGTCCTCGGAGTGCCGCTGGCCGAGCCGCTCGTGCAGCTGTTCGGGGCGTCCGAGCAGGTGACCGGCCCGGCCGCGACGTACCTGCGGATCGCGTTCCTCGGCACCGTCCCGCTGCTGCTGATGCTCGCCGCGACCGGCGTGCTCCGCGGCCTGCAGGACACCCGTACGCCGCTCGCGGTCGCGGTCGGCGGCAACGCCCTGAACGTCGTCCTGAACCTGGTGCTCGTCTACCCCGCGGGCCTCGGCATCGCCGGCTCCGCGCTCGGCTCGGTGATCGCCCAGGTCGCCAGCGCGACCGTCTTCGTGGTCGTCGTGGTCCGGGCCGCGCGGCGGCACGGTGCGCCGCTCCGGCCCGACCTGCCCGGCATCCGGGCCGCCGGGCGCTCGGGCGTCCCGCTCGTGGTCCGCACCATGACCCTCCGGGCCGCGCTGCTCGTGACGACGTACGCCGTCACCCTCGGCGCGACGGGCACGCGGGAGCAGGAGGTCGACCTCGCGACGCACCAGCTCGCGATGACGATCTGGACGTTCCTCGCCTTCGTGCTCGACGCGATCGCGATCGCCGCACAGGCGATCACCGGCCGGGCGCTGGGCGCCGGCGACGTCACCGGGACCCGCGAGCTCACCACCCGGATGGTCCGCTGGGGCGCGGTGAGCGGCGTGGTCACCGGGCTGCTCCTGGCGGCCGCGAGCCCGGTGCTGGGGCGCCTGTTCACCGGTGACCCCGACGTCTCCGACCTGCTCGTCCCAGTGCTGCTCGTCGCGGCCCTGGGGCAGCCGGTCGCGGGCGTCGTGTTCGTCCTCGACGGCGTGCTGATCGGTGCCGGCGACGGACGCTACCTCGCGATGGCCGGCCTGGTGACCCTGCTCGCCTACGCTCCGGTGGCCCTCGCCTGCGGCGCCGCCGACGCGGGCCTGGTCGCGGTCTGGGTGTCGTTCTGCGCGGTGTTCATGGGCGCCCGGCTCCTCGTGCTCCTGCACCGCCAGCGCGGGGACGCGTGGCTGGTCACCGGTGCCGGCCCCGCCCGTAGGGTGACGCCGTGAAGCCGCTCCAGTCCGTCGCGATGGGCCTGGTGATCGTGGCCCTCGTCGCCCGGCTCGACGGTTACGACCTGCTGCCGGACCCGGTCGGGTGGGCCCTGGTCCTGCACGGCGTACGCCGGCTGCCGAACCTGCCCTGGCCCGGGGCCGTGCGGTTCCTGTGCTGGCTGGCGCTCGTCGTCTCGGTCTTCCTGTGGTTCCCGGCCGTCCCGGACGCGCTCGCCGACACCGACGCGTCGCTGGAGTGGGCGGGCTCGCTGCCGCAGGTCGCGGCGGTCGGCACCGTCTGCGCGGCCCTCGCCCGGCTCGCGGAGGAGGCCGGGGACCGCCGGGCGCGCGCCTGGCTGCGCACCGCGTGCACCCTCGTCGTCCTCACCGGGATCGCCCCGGCCGTCGTGCTCGCCGCCGAGCCCGGCGCCGTCGGCGCGATGCTCACGCTCGGCGTGGTCACGATCGTGCTGGTCATCGTGCTGCTGTTCCGCTACGCCGCCCGCCCGTGGGCCGTTCCGCTGGTGGACCAGACCAGCACGGGCTGACCGGGTTGGCCGACGTACCCCGCGGGCAGACGGTCCGTTGGGCGGGTGGGAGCACCGTCTGAGATCCAGGGAGGGTCCATGCCTGCGTACCGTCGTGCCGCCGCGATCGGCACCGTCGTCCTCGCCATCGCCGCCGGACTGGTGGCCGTCTCGCCCGCGGCCGACGCGGCCGACCCGTGCTACAGCGAGAGACAGCCGACCGGTCCGCTCGGGCTGCCGAGCGGGGCCGGCTGCGACGACACCGTCCCGCCCGAGACGACGATCGACAGCCCGACGCTCAGCACGCCCTGGCTCCGCTCGACCAGCGTGACGATCGCCTTCCACGGCGCCCACCCGGACGCCGACACCGACGCGATCGGCTACGAGTGCCAGTTCTACGACTCCGTCAGCGCTCCGACGACCTGGCAGTCGTGCACCTCGCCGTTCACCCAGGAGGGGCTCACCGAGAACGGCGCGACGCCGTACACCTTCCGGGTGCGGGCGGTCGACACCCTGGACGACGCGCACGACCTGACCACCGACGCGTGGCCCTACACGGGCAGCACCGACGCCCCCGACCACGACCAGACGCCCGCCCAGCTCATGTTCACCGTCGACGCGACGGCCCCGAACACCTTCGGCTTCCTGCGTACGTCGTACCCCGACGAGTCCGGCTTCGACGGGCCCATGCTGGTCGAGCCGAGCGCGCAGCTACGGCTGCAGAGCACGCAGGGCACGTCGTATCGCTGCAGCCTCAATGGCAAAGCGGTCGCGTGCAACGACGGGCTGACCACGCTCCGCAACCTCACGCCGGGCGGCAAGCGGTTCAGCGCGGCGGCCGTCGACCCGGCCGGGAACGTCGACCCGTCACCGTTCGTGCAGGAGTTCTTCGTGCCCCGCAACCTGGCCCTCGGTGACGCCGACCGTGCGTCCCGCGGCGACTGGCGGCGGTTCCGGGACCCGGGCGGGTTCGGGGGCGACTACCTCGAGACCTCGACGTACGGCGCGGTGCTGAGCTTCCCGGTCCGCAACGTCCGCGAGATCCAGCTGCTGGCCCCTGCCGGCCCGCAGCTCGGGCGGGTGGAGATCCGCGTGGGCCGGGGCCGGTGGTACCCGGTCGACCTGCACAGCAAGGACCCCGCGAAGCTGAAGGTCTACGCGGTGCGCGATGCGATCAGCGGGCTGCTGGCCGGCACCCTCCAGGTGCGGGTCGCCTCGCACGGCAAGCCGGTCCGGGTGGACGCCGTCTCCGCGCGCTAGGTGTACCCGGTACGGCGCGGTACGGCGCGGCACGCAGCTGCAACGCGGGGTCATGGACGCTGCACACGGCTCATGCGGGCGCTACAGCGAGGGTAACCCCGCGTGACAGCGATCGTGGCGCCACCGGAAATGGCGACGACCCGCCCGACGGGGTCGGGCGGGTCGACGGCCTGGTGCCGCTGCGCTGCAGGAGCCGATGCTCCGGGTCAGGCCGGGATGACGTTGAGGGCCACCGTGGCCGACACGTCGTCGTGCAGCTTGACCGACACCTCGTGGGCGCCGAGCGACCTGATCGGGTTCTCGACCACGATCGTGCGCTTGTCGACCTGCTCGCCCGAGGCGTCGGCGAGGGCGCCGGCGATCTCGGTGACCGTGACGGCGCCGAAGAGGCGGCCGCCGGAGCCGGCGCGCACCTTCACGCTGACCGGCTGGGCCTCGAGCTTGGTCTTGATCTGCTCCGCGTGGTCGAGGTCGCGGACCGCGCGCGAGGCGCGGGCGGACTTGATCGACTCCACGGTCTTCTCCGCGCCACGCGTCCAGCGCAGCGCGAGGCCACGCGGGACGAGGTAGTTACGGCCGTAGCCGTCCTTCACCTCGACGACGTCGCCGGGAGCACCGAGACCGGTGACCTCCTGGGTCAGGATGAGCTTCATCTCCGTGCCTCCTCTCAGCGACCGGTCGACGTGTAGGGCAGCAGGGCCACCTCGCGGGCGTTCTTGACGGCGGTCGCCACGTCGCGCTGGTGCTGGACGCAGTTGCCGGTCACCCGACGCGCGCGGATCTTGCCGCGGTCGGAGATGAACTTGCGGAGCAGGGCGGTGTCCTTGTAGTCGACACCGGTCGCCTTCTCCTTGCAGAACTGGCAAACCTTCTTCTTCGGCTTGCGAATCACTGCCTTGGCCATTGTGGTGCTTCCTCTCTAGAAGCCCGGCCCCACGAGTGGGTTGAGTGCCGGAATGGTTGAGGGTGTTCGGATTTCTTGGTGGTGGATCAGAACCGAGCTGGTCTCGATACGCGCGTCCGGACTTCGCTTCGCTCAGTCGGCGCTACTCGAGCTGGCCGCCGATCCGTCGCTCGCCTCGCGCCTTCGGCGCGAGCCGGCGGGCGACTCAGAACGGCGGCTCGTCCGAGCCGGCGCCCGGGGCGCCCCACGGGTCGTTGCCCGCGGGAGCCTGGCCGCCGGACGGTGCGCCGCCACCTTGGGAGGCAGCGGGCGTCGCCCACGGGTCGTTGCCGCCACCGGACTGCGGACGGGACTGCCCGCCGCCGCCGGAGTAGCCACCGCCGCCGCCCGAGCGGGAGGCGCGGGTGACCTTGGCGGTCGCGAACGCGAGCGCGGGACCGACCTCGTCGACCTCGAGCTCGATGACCGTGCGCTTCTCGCCCTCGCGGGTCTCGTAGGAGCGCTGCTTGAGGCGGCCCTGCACGATCACGCGCATGCCGCGCTGCAGGGACTCGGCGACGTTCTCCGCGGCCTGCCGCCACACCGAGCAGGAGAGGAACAGCGCGTCGCCGTCCTTCCACTCGTTGGTCTGACGGTCGAAGGTGCGCGGCGTCGACGCGATCCGGAAGTTCGCCACGGCTGCACCCGACGGGGTGAAGCGCAGCTCCGGGTCGTCGACGAGGTTGCCGACCACCGTGATGACGGTCTCGCCTGCCATGAAGAGCTCCTAAGGCTTGGTTCTGATCAGAGTCGTCCGACCACGTCCGCACATCGTTGCGTCTCGCACCGACAGGCGGAAGGGCCGATCCACAGGACGGAGTCCTGGGGCTCAGTGCACGTCGGGCCGGATGACCTTGGTGCGCAGGATCGACTCGTTGAGGGTGAGCTGGCGGTCGAACTCCTTGACCGTGGCCGGCTCGGCGTTCAGCGTGATGACGGCGTAGATGCCCTCGGCGTTCTTCTTGACCTCGTAGGCCAGGCGACGCCGGCCCCACACGTCGACGGACTCGACGGTGCCGCCGTCGGTACGGATGACGTTGAGGTACTTGTCGAGAGAGCTCTCGACGGTCCGCTCTTCGATGCTGGGATCGAGGATGACCATCACTTCGTAGGCACGCACAGCGGTCTCCACCTCCTCTGGACTCGGGCGGCCACGGACTCTCCGTGGCAGGAGGGCGATGCGATTCCGTACGGCGAGCCGCACGGGTCCCCTGCGAGCACCCGTCGGTGGGCGCGGAAACAGAGAACGCCCAAGATTAACAGCGCCACGACGCGCCCACACAATCGCTGCCACGCAGGCGTGGACAGCGTCCCGCGGGTCGGGACCACGTCGAGGCGGCGCCTAGGCTGGCCGCATGAGCATCGCGATCGGCGCCCATGTCGACCAGACCGACCCGATCGCCGAGGCGCAGGCGCGCGGGATGTCCCACGTGCAGTTCTTCCTCGGCGACCCGCAGGGGTACAAGGGCCCCGAGTTCCGGTACGCCGGCGGCGCGGACGGCCTGCGTGCCGACGCCGAGGCCGCCGGGATCGGGCTGTACGTGCACGCGCCGTACATCGTGAACGTCGCGACCACGAACAACCGGATCCGGATCCCGAGCCGCAAGCTGCTCCAGCAGCACGTGGACGCCGCCGCCGCGATCGGCGCCCGCGGCCTGATCGTGCACGGCGGCCACGTGAACAAGGACGACGACCCTGCGGTGGGCTTCGACAACTGGCGCAAGGCGATCGAGGCGGTCGACCTCAAGCTGCCGCTGCTGATCGAGAACACCGCCGGCGGCGACAACGCGATGACCCGCCACCTGGACCGGATCGGGCGGGTGTTCGACGCGATCTCCTCGACCGAGCAGTTCGACCTGGTCGGCTTCTGCCTGGACACCTGCCACGCGCACGCCGGCGGCAACGCGCTGGAGACCGTGGTCGAGGACGTCCGCAGCCTCACCGGGCGGATCGACCTGGTGCACTGCAACGACAGCCGCGACGAGTTCGACTCCGGCGCCGACCGGCACGCGAACCTCGGCGCCGGCAAGGTCGACCCCGACCTGCTGGCCGCCGTCGTGCGGGACGCCGGGGCGCCGGTCGTGCTCGAGACGCCGGGCGGTGCCGGAGAGCACGGCGCCGACGCCGACTGGCTCGAGGAGCGGATCGGATGACGTCCCGGATCACCGAGCTCAGCGTCGACTGCGCCGACCCGGCCGCGCTCGCGCGGTTCTGGGCCGCGGTCCTCGACTACGTCGTGCTCGACGAGGACCGCGACCTCGTGGAGATCGGACCGGCCGGCCGCGAGGACGCGCGGCTGCTCGCCGAGGTCCGCTCCGGGCCGGTCCCGCCGACGATCTTCTTCGCGCGGGTGCCCGAGGAGAAGGTCGTGAAGAACCGGGTGCACCTCGACATCTCCCCCGTCGACACCGACCGCGACGCCGAGGTGGCGCGGCTCGAGGCACTCGGCGCCCGGCGTACCGACCTCGCGCCGCCGGAGAAGAGCTGGGTCGTGATGCTCGACCCGGAGGGCAACGAGTTCTGCGTCCTGCGCAGTCTCGCGCCCGAGCACTTCTCCTTGTAGGCCTCGGGACCGGCAGCTCAGCCGACGAGCACCAGCAGGTGCCTGACCTCGCCCGAGCCGGGCCGGTCGACCCGACTGCGGACCAGGCGGAGCGGCTGCGGCCCCTCGCCCTCCCCGTGGAACACGAGGAAGTGGAAGCCGTGGTCCCCCACGTCGAGGGGCACCAGGTGGGCAGGCCGGTCCTCGACCTGCCAGCGGCTCAGGCCGAGTCCCCGGCGGCGGAACCGGACCTCGAGGCGACTGCCGGCCGGCAGGCGCACGATCTCGCCGGGCTTCGGGTCACGCAGGATGCGGTGCTGGATCGTGATGGGCATGTCTTCGAGGAGCGACCCCGACCCGCCCTGATACCGGTCAGCCGAAGCACACGAGCGGCACCGGGGCGGTGTCGGCCGAGACCGCGGGCACCGCCGCGGCGAGTGCGACCGCAGGGTCCACCCCGGCGACGAGCTGCTGGTGGACCGTCACGAGGACGTCGTACGCCGCCCGGTCGTTGACGGCTGCCGCCGAGGCGATGACGCGGCGCGCACCCGCGTGCAGCCAGGCGGTCGTCATGCCGATCAGCTCGTCCCCCCACCGGACCGTGGAGCGACCGACCTCGCACGCGGACAGCAGGACGACGTCGGGCACCTGGCGGAGCTGGTCGATGTCGTAGCCGAACCACGGGCCGTCGGCGAGCTGGAGGCCGGAGAACATCGCGTTCTCGGAGCTGTGCCGGCCGTGCGCGGCGACGTGGAGGACGTCTACCGTCGACGCGAGCTCCGAGACGGCGCCGGCGGTCGCGACCTCCCCGGTCAGGAGCCGCGCGCCGTCCCACTCCTTCGCGGCTGCGGTGACCTCGTCCTCGGCACGGGCGACCCGCGGACCGGCGACGAGGCCGGCCGTGGCCGAGCGCAGCGGCGTCGTTCGCCGGGCCAGCCAGCTGGTCGCCGACTGCGCGACCGTGACGGGACGACCGGTGAACCCGGGCAGCAGCGTCCACGGCACCCCTGCGAGCACCCCGGACGGCGTGAGGACCACCGCTCGCTCCCCGACCGCTGCCAGCAGCGGCTCGACGAGGGTGGCCGCGATCCCGGCGAGCCGACCGGCCAGCTCCGCTCGCACGAACCCGGCCATGGCCTCGGGCAGCTCGGCGGCCGCCATGTCGAGGTCCGGCAGGAGGCCCCCCAGGAGCGCGTCGACCTGTGCCCGCCCGCCGAGGTCGAGCCGGGTCACGTCGTCGGACGTGGCGACCAGCGCGACCACGCGGTCCGCCGCGACGACGTACGCCACGAGCGCCTCGCCGTCGAGGGCCGGCCGCAGGGCGTCGAGGGTCACCGGGTCCGCGACCTCGCCGGAGCCCCGGTGCTGCCAGGCCCGCTCCCGCACCCGTTGCCGCAGCTCGGCCTCCCGCGCCGGGTCGCGCTGCCCGCCCTCGGCGACCATCCCCCGCAGCTCCGTCAGGTCCGCGACGATCTGCTCGTCCTCCGGCGCGCGCACCGGCTGCACCCGGCTGGCGAGCATCCGCGCCCGCTCGGACCACTCGAAGAGCACCTCCGGCCGCCGTGACTCCACGGCCAGCGCGAGTCCACGCGCCGCGAGACGTACGCCGTGCCCGGCCACGCCGGTCTGCAGGTCGAGGGATCCGAACGAGCTCTGCCAGGAGTGAAGAGCCGTCAGCCCCGTCCGGAGGTGCTCGAGAGCCCGTGTCGGGCGGCCCCGCGCGACGTCGACCTCCGCGCGGACGTCGCAGTCGTCGATGCGCAGCGCCAGGGGCGCCGCTGTCCCCATCGGAGCGCCCAGTCGGACCGCTGCTCCGTCAAGGTCTGCGCGTCGGGCGAGCACCCGAATCGCGTCGAGCTCCGCCGACCGGACCCGCCACGGCAGTCCCAGCCCGCTCAGCTCCTCGGCGACAGCATCTGCGGTCGCAACCAGCCGAGGAGCGGTGCCTCCCAGCGATACCTCCGCCGCCACCACCTGTGCCTCGGCGCGCGCCCTCCACACGTCCGACGACAACGCCCGGAATCGCCGGCGGGCGCTCCTGGCCGCGGTGAGGGCGACCCGGGCGTCGAATGGCTGGACATTGATCGCCAGCGCGAGCTCTGCCTCCGCCTGACGTTGTCGCATCCGTCGCCGACCGTAGTCCGCAGCCGCTCGATGCAGGAGACGAACCCCTTCGCTGACCAGCCCCGCGGCGAGCAGGACCTCGGCACGATCCTGCTCACAGGTGGCCTTGACGACGGGGCTCACCGGTTCGAGCACCACGTGCGCCTGCTCCATCGCCCTGAGGGCGCCGACGAGGTCCCCGGCGAGGAAGCGGGCGTAGCCGAGGTTGTGCTCGGCCTTCGCGCGCGCGATCGCGTCGCCCGTCAGGTTGTAGTTCGCCGCCGCGGACTCGAAGTCGCTCGCAGCAGACTGCGGGTCACCACGATCCAGGTGGACGGTCCCTCGATTCAGCTGAGCCTTCGCGAGATCCAGAGGCGCCTCGGCCAACAGCTCGATGGCCTGACCGAACGCGTCCAGAGCGCTGATCGCGTTGCCGGTCCGCCGCAGGATGAGGGCGCGCTGGCACAGCAGCACCCCTCGATGCTGACCCCGCAACTGCTCCTCGTTCAGAGCTCGGTCCAGGAGCCGCAGGGCGACGTCGGGATCTTGCGTGTCAGCGGCGACGTAGGCCGCCGTCGCATCGATACGAGCGAGCAGGGCGGGATCCATCGTGCGCTCCCGGGCAGTCGCGAGCAGGCGCTGTGCCTGACCGAGCCGCCCGGCGTTGACCGCGACCATCCCTTGAAGGTGCAGCTCCTCCGCCGATCGCACCCGCTCACTATGGCGTGATGTCGGTCAACTCCGCGACGCACGCCCAGGCGCGACCGATGACGGTGGCCAGATCCTCGTCGTCCTGAGCCGTCTCGAGAAGTCGCGCGGCGATGGCGCCGGCCAGGAGCGGCGCCGCGAACGACGTCCCACTCCAGACCCCGAAGCCACCGCGGAAGTCGTCCGGGTCGATCGACTCGCGCAACCGGCCGAACGCGTGTGTCCTCGCCACCGGAAGGAGCCCCCCTTGGAACGCCGGCATCGTGCTCATCACTGCGGCGCCCGGAACGTACGCGCGAACCCACGGCCCAGCGTTGCTGAACAAGGCGTCGGAGCAGCCGTTGGGGTTCGTGGCTCCGACGGAGACGATGGGCGGACGTGCGGCCTCGACGGGCACCGGACCGCTCCCGTCGGCCCACGGTGCGAACGCGGCCGGAAAGCTCGGTCGGCTCGTCGCGTCATTTCCGGCCGAGCACACGACGACGGTCCCGTTCGCGGACAGGTCGGCGAGAATGGCGTACAGCGTCGGATCGAACAGCAGGTCTTCCGGGGTCTCGTGGTAGTAGCCGAGCGAGAGGCTGAGTACGTCGATCCGTCGCCCGCCGGCCTCGCCTGCCCGGTCGCGGCGCACGAGCTCCGCGATCTGCGACAGCGCAACGATCCAGTCAGACTCCGCGATCGGGCCCGCGGACGGCACGATCCGCCACGACAGGATGTCGGCATCAGGGCACGCTTGGTGCACGATGCCCGCGATGAAGGTGCCGTGCCCCGACAACGGATCGATCATCCCGTCGAGGTCGCCCACGAGGTCACCGTGAAGATCCGGATCGGTCGCCGGATCGTCGAACCCGATGGAGTGCCCATCGAGGGTGACGTCGGTCTGGACGACGTCGTCGAGCCACGGATGTGGAGCGCAGCCCGTGTCGAGGAGCGCCACGACCGGTCGACGTCCCGGTAGCGCAGCGGCCTTGCGTCGCCGGGGTGGTGGTCCGACGTAGGCGACCGGCTGTCGACCTCCGCTCCCCGGGATGCCGTAGGTACTCATGGGCCGGTAGCCGCCCTCAGCCGGGTGGCTCTCGTTGAAAGGGTGCGATTCGTTGAACGGATGGCTCTCGTTGAAGGGGTGGGACTCGTTGAACGGGCTCACGAACACGACGTGGTCGAGCCCGACGCCGCGAACCGACTCCACCCCGAACTGGGCGCGCGTCTGCTGAAGGAGGGTCCAGCCGTCGGGGGCGATGGTGGCGCGGTCGGAGGCCACGACCAGGCGGACCGGCCGGACGCCGAACCTCAGGCTCACCGTTCGCGGATCCTCCGGCTCCGGCTCGACGTCCCAGCCGAGCGGTGCGGCCACGGCGCGGAGAACCCGCATCGCGCCCTCGAAGTCGACGGACTTCGAGATCACGAGCCGCGGACCGACGTACACGGTCGGTCGCGGGGTGACGCCCTTGACCGTGATCGCGGTGGCCGGGTCCAGGATCCGTCCCTCGACGGTGGCGATGGCGGACGGCCGCGGCGGCGAGGGGTCGCGGTCGAGGGGCTTGCGGGCAGGACGCTTGGGCTCGGGCTGCTGCTGGACCATGGCTCCTCTAGATCTCGAACGTCGGCGTCGCGAACGCCGGACGGGTGGTGTCGTGCGGTTCGAGCCTCAGCCGCAGCAGTCCGAGCGGCAGGTCGGTGAGCTCGAAGCGTCCGGTGTCGGTGACGACCGACGACCAGTCGGTCGGATCGTCGCCGGGCAGCGCCCGGACCGTCATCGGCTCGGGCGGGACCACCCAGCCGTCGACGCGGGACCGGTCGCCGTCGACCGCGACGCGCAGCAGCAGGTCGGTGTCGCCGTGCACGAAGCGGAGCGTGTACGACGTGGAGCCGCGCGCGCCGACCAGCTCGGTCGCCCGCTCCACGAGCTCCATCAGCTCCACGTCCAGGTCGGAGGCGGCGATCGCGGCGGCGGCCTGCATGGCCGCCACCAGGTGGTCGGGCACCGGGTCGTGCCGCTCCCACACGTCACGGACGATGCCCAGGAGGGCGTCCCTGCTCAGCTCGCTCACTTGAACTCCCCCGTCTGCATCAGGGCGACCCGCAGCTTCGCCAGGCACCGGCCCCGGGTGGGGCCGATGCTGCCGACCGGCATGCCCAGGTCGGACGCCAGCTCACGGTAGTCCGGCCGGTTCTCGAACGCGACGATCCGCAGCAGCCGGCGGCACCGCTCGGGCAGGCCGTCCACGGCCGCCCAGATCCGGTCGCCCTCGTCGTGCTGCACCGCGGCCTCCTCGGCGGACCGCGCCGCCGGGATGCGTGGCTCGAGGTCCTGGTCGGCGACGGGGGTGGTGCGGCCGTCACCCTGCGCCACCCGCCACGCCTCGCGACGCGCGGTCGTGGTCAGCCAGCCGCCGATCGCGACGGAGTCGACGATCGAGGACCGCCGGCGCACCAGCGCGAGCCAGGTCGACTGCACGACGTCCTCGGCCGCCGACTCCGAGAGCCGGTAGGACCGCACCACGTGCCACAGCACCGGCGTCATCACGGCCACCAGGTCGTCGAGCCCGGCAGGGTCGCCCGCGACCCAAAGGTTGAAGCCGGCGGTCGCCTGGCCCCAGACCTCGCCGGCGCGCGCCGAGACGCCGTCGGGGCGATCGCCGCCACCCACCGGCCGGGCCGAGCCTGCTCTGCTCACGTGTCGCGCCGCTCCCCGATGCTGGACATGTCTCTCGATCAGGATCACGGCATGGAGGAGGTCCCGGGGGCCGATCCTGATACCTGGTCACCGGAATCTTCCGCCGACCGGTCTGGACCGGCATCGCCCGGTCCGGGTGAGACCGGCCATTGGATAACCTCGGACGGTGCCCCGGCCAGAGCTCAGCGTCCGCGAGATCTCCGCGAGCGACCACCTGGAGCACATCCGGGCCAGGCGCTCGGTCAGCTTCCTCCAGACCCCGGCCTGGGGCCGGGTGAAGTCGGAGTGGCGGCACGAGTCGATCGGCTTCTTCCGCGGCGGCGAGCTCACCGGCGTCGGCCTGGTCCTCTACCGGCAGCTGCCCCGCCTGAAGCGCTACCTCGCCTACCTCCCCGAGGGCCCGGACCTGGACTGGGACGACGAGGACCTCGCCGCCTGGCTGGCCCCGATGGCGGCGTACCTCAAGGAGCGCGGGGCGTTCGGCGTCCGGATGGGCCCGCCGGTGGTGACCCGCCGGTGGGACGCCGCGACGGTCAAGGAGGGCATCGCCGACGACGCCGTACGCCGGCTCGGCGAGCTGGCGCCCACGGAGCGCTCCAGTGCCGGCGCCCGGGTGGTCTCCCAGCTCACCGAGCTGGGCTGGCGACCGCAGGCGGCCGAGGGCGGGTTCGCGGCGGGCCAGCCGCAGTACGTCTTCCAGGTCCCGCTCTCCGGCCGCACCGAGGACGACGTGCTGGCGGGCATGAACCAGCAGTGGCGCCGCAACATCAAGAAGGCCGCCAAGGAGGGCGTCGAGACCGCGGCGTACGCCGGCGTCGCGATCGAGCCTGAGCTCAAGTCCTTCCACGACCTCTACGTGCACACCGCCGAGCGCGACCACTTCACGCCTCGGCCGCTGTCGTACTTCACCACCATGGTCAAGGCGCTGGCCGCCGAGGACCCCGACCGGATCGTCCTGCACACCGCCCGGCACGAGGGCACCCTCGTCGCCGCGACGATCGCGATCCGGGTCGGTGCGCACGCGTGGTACTCCTACGGCGCCTCCTCCACCGAGAAGCGGGAGGTCCGCGGCTCGAACGCCGTGCAGTGGGCGATGATCCGGGCCGCGATCGCCGCGGGCGCGGACGTCTACGACCTCCGCGGGATCACCGACACCCTGGCCTCCGACGACCCGCACCTGGGCCTGATCCAGTTCAAGGTCGGCACCGGCGGCGAGGCGGTCGAGTACGTCGGGGAGTGGGACCTGCCGCTCAGCAAGCCGCTCTACCGGGCCTTCGACCTCTACATGCGGCGGCGCGGATGAGCCTCACCCTGACGGTCGACGGCGACCGCTGGCGCCGCCACCTGCGCGCCTGCGCCGACGCGACTCCCGGCCTGGTCCCGGTCGCGAAGGGCAACGGCTACGGCTTCGGCCTCGGCCGGCTGGCCCGCAAGGCCGGGTGGCTGGGTCTCGACACCCTCGCCGTCGGCACCTACGACGAGCTCCCGGAGGTCGCCGGGCGGTACGACCGCAGCCTGCTGGTGCTCACGCCGTGGCGGCCGTTCGGCGCCGCTCTCGACGTCGACCCCGCGATCGCCAGGCGGGTCGTCCACACCGTCAGCCGCACCGAGGACGTCACCGACCTGCTCGACCGGCAGCCCGACGCCCGGTTCGTCCTCGAGCGCGAGACCAGCATGCTCCGCCACGGCATGACCGCGCGCGGTCTCTGGGCCGCGGCCCGCGAGGTCGCCGCGCGCCCGGGCGCGAAGGTCGAGGGCGTCGCGCTGCACCTGCCCCTCGCCCACGGGGCGCACCTGACCGAGGTGCGCCGGCTGGTCAACGACGTGGTCGCCGCCGAGCTGCCGCTCGAGACCATCTGGGTCAGCCACCTCAGCGCGGCCGAGCTCGGGGAGCTGCGCTCGGCGTACCCCGACCTGACCTTCCGGCCGCGGGTCGGCACGGACCTCTGGCTCGGGGACCGTGGGGCGCTGCGGGTGACCGCGACCGTGCTCGACGTGCACGAGGTCGAGCGCGGCGACTCCTACGGCTACCGGCACCGCACCGCGCCCAAGGCCGGGCACATCCTCGTCGTCAGCGGCGGCACGGCGCACGGCATCGGCCTCGAGGCGCCCACCGGCGACGCCTCGATCAAGGCCCGTGCCGCGACGCTCGCGCGCGGTGGCCTGGACGCGGCCGGCTTCGTGCGCTCGCCGTTCTCGATCGACGGCAAGCAACGGCTGTTCGCGGAGCCCCCGCACATGCAGGCCTCCATGCTGTTCCTCCCGCACGGCGCGCGGGTGCCCGCGGTCGGCGACGAGGTGGACGTGCGGGTGCGCTACACCGCCACGGCGTTCGACCGCGTCGTCCTGAGCTGAGGCTCCCACTCCGCCGCCCGGACCGGGTCGTGACGGGGTCGCCAGATGTCGCGGACCACCATCGCCACCAGCCACAGCTCGCAGGCGACCCGGATCAGGATCGCGGCCCAGTAGAAGCCGGAGTCGCCGCCGGACGCGGGTGCGAGGAAGCCGCCGAGGTACCACCAGACCGCCGCGAAGTAGAGCACCTCACCGGCCTGCCAGATGATCAGGTCCCGCCAGCGCGGCCGCGCCAGGACCGCGAGCGGCAGCAGCCACAGCACGTACTGCGGCGAGTACACCTTGTTCACGACCAGGAAGCCGGCCACCACGAGGAACCCGAGCTGGGCCAGCCGCGGCGTCGACGGCGAGGTGAGCCCGAGGACCAGCACGCCGATGCACCACGCCCCGAAGAACAGCCAGGACCCGACGTTGATCGTGTGCGGCTCGAACGCGAACGGGTCGCCGGTGCGCTCCATCGCCTGCTGGACCACGAGCCACACCGAGCCGAGGTCCGCACCGCGGTCGGAGTTGAAGGTCCAGAAGACCTTCCACTCCGCCGGCCCGGAGAGGTACGCCGGCGCGTTGGCCAGCACCCAGGCCGCGGCCGCCCCGAGCGTGGCGAGCCCGAGCTCGCGCATCCGGCGCTGGCGCAGGCAGATGACCAGGATCCCGCCGAGCAGGAACAGCGGGTAGAGCTTGGCCGCCGTACCGAGCCCGATCAGCACGCCGGTGAGCAGTGGTTTCTCCCGACGCCACGCCCAGAGCGCGCCGGCGACGAACACGACCGCGACCAGGTCCCAGTTCACGAGGCCCGTCAGCAGCAGCGCCGGTGACAGCGCGAAGGCGGCCGCGTCCCACGGCCGCCGGCGGTTGACGCCCGCGAGCAGCCATGCCGCGAGCAGCGTCAGCGCGGCGAACCCGAGCGCGTTCACGATCACGAAGATCCGCATCTCGCGCAGCACCGGCGCCGTCCCCGACAGGTCGCCGACCGACTGGGAGTACCGCGGCTCGATGTCGGGCGAGCCGTTGAGCCAGTGCGTCACCCACGCGGCGCCGTACGCCCAGTAGGCGATGCCGACGGGGTACTCCATCACCTCGTAGCGCGCCCGCGTCTGCGCGTCGTCGCTGTAGGGCCAGCTGAGCTCCGCGAAGCCGCGGCCGGTGTAGAGGTACGGCAGGTCCGAGTAGCACATGTGGGTGTAGCGGGCGTTGCCGTCCTGCCACGTGTCGTCGTAGCAGTTCGTCTTCTGCCACATCCCGAGCGCCATGACGACCGCGGTCATCGCCAGCACCACCCGCACCGGCGTCCACCACGGGTGCCGCGCGGCGCGTGGGCCGGCCGGGCCGCCCACCCCCTCGCTCAGCGCACCGACGACGGGATCGTCCGACGTGGGATCGACCCAGTCACCCCGCGCCGGCGACACTCAGGCCACCGGGGTACGCCGCCGGCCGCGCCGGCCCCTGGTGTGTCCGCCCCCGGGCCCCGACGGGCTGCCCGTGGGCGAGCTCGCGGTGTCGGAGGGCGACGGGGTGCTCGACGACGAGCCGCAGCCGAGCAGGCCACAGCTGTCCGACGGCGACTCGGTCGGCGACTCGCTCGGGCTCTGCGAGGACGGCGGCGCCGACGACGTCTGGGTGGACGGCGTGCTGGACGGCTGCACGGTCCTGGTCCTCGTCGGCGGCGGCGGAGCCGGCTCGTGCCCGGTGTCCGGCGCCTCGCCGTCGAGGTTCGCCGCCAGCGGGAACTCCTCCACGGGCAGCCCCTCCATGTCCGCGCGCATCACGGCGGTCCAGGTGCGGGTCGGGTAGTCGGCGCCGAAGTACGACGGCAGCCATCCGTCGAGCTGCTCGTTGCCCTTGCCCCGGACGTACATGACCGCGGTCGCCAGCTGCGGCGTGTACCCCACGAACCACGAGGACGAGACCTCGTCGTCGCCGTTGGTCGCCGTGCCGGTCTTGCCCGCCGCCGGACGGCCCAGCGCGAGGGCGTTCTGGCCGGTGCCGCTCTTCACCACCTGCTGCAGCGCGTAGGAGGTGTCCGCGGCGATGTCGCTGTTCATCTGCTCGTCGTCCGCGTCGAACGCCGGGGTGGTGTGCTGCTTCCACGTGTAGTTGTGGCCGCCCTGCTCGTCGACGACCTTCTCGATCACGTGCACGTCGGCCGCCTCGCCGCCGTTCGCGATCGTGGCGTAGGCGTTGGCCATGTTGACGGGCGCGACGGTGGCCGATCCGAGGGCGATGCCGGAGATCGGCTCGAGGCCGGGGCTGGTGTGCAGGTGGTTGAAGCCGGACTGGGACTTGTCCCACTTCGGGATGCCCGCCGCGTTCGCCGTGTCGAGGATCTTCTGCGGGCCGTCCGGGATCGACATGGTCAGGTCGGCGTACGCGGTGTTGATGGACTCCTCGGTGGCGTACAGGAGGCTGACGGCGGAGCCGTAGTCGGTGCCGAGGCCGTCCGGTCCCGAGCCCTCGTTGCGAACCCGGTCACCGGTGCCCTCGCCGTTGTAGTAGTACGGCGAGTCCCCGTCGAAGGTGTCCTTGAGCGAGAAGCCCGCCTTCAGACCGGTCGCGAGCGCGAACGGCTTGAAGGAGGAGCCCGGCGAGCCACCGGTCACCGCCCAGTCGATCTGGGAGTCGAGGTAGTCCTGGCCGCCGTAGAATCCGCGCAGTGCGCCGGTGCCGGGCTCGACGCTCGCCACCGCGATGTGCAGCTGCTTGTCGCCGAAGCCCTCGGGGCGCTCCTCCACGACACCCTGCTTGGCGGCGTCCATCGCCTTGGGGGTGAAGGTCGTGGTGACCCGCAGGCCTCCGCCGTCGATCTGCTCGTCGCTGTAGCCGAGGTGGTGCAGCTCGTCGCGGACCATCGTGAGCATGTGGCCGCGCTGGCCACCGAGCCGGCTGTCGGCCTTGACGGGCGGGAACTTCGGCAGGTGCTTCTTCGCCTTGTCCGCCTCGTCCTGGGTGATGTTGCCCGCGTCCGCCATGCCGTCGAGCACGTAGTCGTAGCGCTCGTGCAGGTCGTGCTTGGACTGCTTGCCGTTGGCCGGGTCGAAGTGGGTCGGGTTGTTCAGGACGCTGGCGAGGACCGCCGACTCCTTGAGGTCCAGGTCCTTGGCGTCCTTGTCGAAGTACGCCTGGGCGGCGGCCTGCACGCCGTACGCACCCCGGCCGAAGTAGATGGTGTTGAGGTAGCCCCGGAGGATCTCGGACTTGCTCTGCTCGCGCTGGACCTTCAGCGACAGGATCGCTTCCTTGACCTTGCGCTTGTAGGACCGCTCCTGGCTCAGGTACAGGATCTTCACGTACTGCTGGGTGATCGTGGACGCACCCTGGGTCGAGTTGCCGGACGCGTTGCTGAACGCGGCCCGGATGATGCCCTTGGGGTCGATGCCCTTGTCGGTCCAGAAGGTCCGGTTCTCGGCCGCGACGACGGCGTCCTGCAGGTCCTCCGGCATCTCCTCGAGCGTGATCGAGTCGCGGTTCTGGACCGCGAAGTCGCCGAGCTCGGTCTTGCCGTCGGCGTAGTAGATCTTCGAGGTCTGGGTGAGGAAGTCCTGGTTCGGGTCCGGGATGTCGATCATCTTGTAGAGGACGACGAACCCGCCCACCGCGACCAGCGCGAAGGCGAGGAACGCGATCCCGAGCCACTTGGCGAGCCGGAGCACCTTCTGCTTGCGCGTGCGGGGTCGCTTCGCCGCGGACTTGCTGGGCGCGCTGCGCTTACCACTCACTGTCGCTGGCTCCGCGGGTCGAGGTCGAGATCCACGTCAGGGTACGGGGACCCGGCAACCGGGCCCAACACGGCGCACGGGTGCGCTGCGACACGTCCGTCAGGTCATCTGGACCGGTACCCGGTTCGCACCGCGCGGATATATCGCTACGATAGGTCGCATGGCACGTCGGGCAGAGACCATCGAGCTGGCAGTCCTCGGACTGCTGCACGAGGGACCCATGCACGGCTACGAGCTCCGCAAGAGGCTGAACCTCATGCTCGGATGGGGTCGCGTGCTCTCCTACGGGTCGCTCTATCCCACCTTGAAGAAGATGCTCCGCGGCAACCTGATCGAGGAGGCGGCCACCACGGTCACCCCCGTGACCCGGCGGCCGCGGATCGTCTACCAGCTCACCGAGGCCGGGCAGGACGAGTTCGAGCGCCTGATGATGGAGGTCGGTCCCACGGCGTGGGAGGACGACAACTTCGACATCCGGTTCGCATTCTTCAGCCGCACCGACATGGAGATCCGCCTGCGGGTCCTCGAGGGTCGTCGGACCCGCCTCCAGGAGCGCCTCGAGCGGGTGCAGAGCCAGCTGTCGATGACCCAGAAGGAGGTCGACAGGTACGCCATGGAGCTCCAGCGCCACGGCGTCGAGTCGGTCGAGCGTGAGGTGCGGTGGCTCTCGGACCTCATCAACGCCGAGCGCAGCGGAGAGCAGAACCGTGTCGACACCTCCGCGATCACGGACCCCGGTGCCGACACCACCAGCAACGGCCAGCAGGCCACCTCAGAAGTGAAGTGACGTGAAGTGACAAGGAAGGAATCCCCGATGGGTTCGGTTCGAGTGGCAATCGTGGGGGTTGGCAACTGCGCCACCTCCCTGATCCAGGGCGTGCACTACTACGAGGACGCCGACCCCGCGGGCTCCGTCCCGGGTCTGATGCACGTGACGTTCGGCGAGTACCACGTCGCCGACGTGGAGTTCGTCGCGGCGTTCGACGTCGACGACAAGAAGGTCGGCAAGGACCTCTCCGAGGCGATCAACGCCTCCGAGAACAACACGATCAAGATCTGCGACGTCCCCACCCTCGGCATCGAGGTGCAGCGCGGCCACACCCTCGACGGCCTCGGCAAGTACTACCGCGAGACCATCGAGGAGTCGGCGGCCGAGCCGGTCGACATCGTCCAGGTCCTCAAGGACACCCAGGCCGACGTGCTCGTCTCCTACCTCCCGGTGGGCTCCGAGGAGGCCGACAAGTTCTACGCGCAGTGCGCGATCGACGCCGGCGTGGCGTTCGTGAACGCGCTCCCCGTCTTCATCGCCTCGGACCCCGTGTGGGCCAAGAAGTTCGAGGACGCGGGCGTCCCGATCGTGGGCGACGACATCAAGTCCCAGGTCGGCGCGACCATCACCCACCGCGTGATGGCGAAGCTGTTCGAGGACCGCGGCGTCACGCTGGACCGCACCTACCAGCTCAACGTCGGCGGCAACATGGACTTCAAGAACATGCTCGAGCGCGAGCGCCTGGAGTCCAAGAAGGTCTCCAAGACCCAGGCCGTCACCTCGAACCTCACCGGCGAGCTGGCCGGCAAGAAGTACGACCGCAACGTGCACATCGGTCCGTCGGACTACGTCGCGTGGCTCGACGACCGCAAGTGGGCCTACGTGCGCCTCGAGGGTCGCGCGTTCGGCGACGTCCCGCTGAACCTCGAGTACAAGCTCGAGGTCTGGGACTCCCCGAACTCCGCCGGCATCATCATCGACGCGATCCGCGCCGCGAAGATCGCGAAGGACCGCGGCATCGGCGGCCCGCTCATCTCCGCGTCGTCGTACCTGATGAAGTCCCCGCCGGTGCAGCTGCCGGACGACGAGGGCCGCGCTCGCGTCGAGGCGTTCATCAAGGGCGACGTCAGCCACTGATCCACAGCACCACAGAGCACCGCACACCGCCCCGCCAGGACCCCGTCCCGGCGGGGCGGCGTCGTTCACTGGCTGTAGTGCGCCCAGATGGTCTGGAAGTGGCGGCTGTACGCCACGAGCGCCGAGGCGAACGGGACCCGCACGGTGACCTCGTCGTTGAACCGCGAGACGTTGGACCAGTTCTCCGAACCGGTCCACACCCCCTTGAACGGGTGCCCGGCCCAGGTCCCGGACAGCGACATCCACTTCTCGTGGGAGAAGACCTCCCAGCCCGTGTCGTCGAAGCCCGTGAGGGGGTCGTCGTCGAGGTCGAGTGCGGACCTCCGGATGGCGACGCCGGACCTGTGCAGCACGGCGTGCACCCTGCGCCCGGCACCGCTGACCAGCACCAGGACCCGGCACCCGGCCCGCGAGAGCGCCGCGACCTTGCGCGCGAGCATCAGGCCGCGCGCACCCACCCAGCCGTACATCATGATCCGGATCGTGGTGTGACCGTGGTCGCCGTACCCGGCCGGGGCTCGGCAGCCCACCCGGTCGAGGCGCTGGTGGACGTGGTCCCTGGACCCGGTGGCGTGTGGGTCCGATCCGAACTCGACGGCGTACTGGCCGTCCTGGACCGCCACGTAGGGATGCTTCCGCCACCGGTCCTGCGCCATCTGCGCGAAGATCGTGCTGAAGTCGTCGAACATCTTCTGGTTGCCGAGCACCGTGTAGAGGTCGTTCCAGTGCACGTCGGCGGCGAAGCTCATGAGGTTGTTCGAGCCGAACATGACGACCGGCTTCCCGTTGCCGGTCGCGGAGAACAGGTAGAACTTGCTGTGCTGGTTCGACCGCTCGCTGCCCAGCCGGCAGGCGCCCTGGCAGACCTTGAAGAAGCTCGGCACCGGGTACGGCTTGCGCCTCGGGCCGTACTTCCTCGGGTGACACCGGTCCCGGAACCTCGGGCGCGTGTCCCGGCCGAGGTACCGGATCATGCGGTTGGCCTCGGCGCCGATCGCGTTGTCGTTCAGCACCAGCTGGACCGACACGTGCCGTCGGCACGCGCGGATCAGGGCGTCACCGATGTCGCGGCGGTTGTAGGAGTAGACCGCGATCCTGATCACGCCGTTGCGCGGCACGCTGTCGATCGTGTTCCGCACCTTGGCCATGTTGACGTTGCGCGCCGTGTAGTCGCCCCGGGGGTTGTTCCACGTGGGTCCGGGGCGTGGCGTGAACGACGTCGCCGCGGCCACCGGACCCGTCGACAGGCACCCGAGAACGACCGCCAGCACGACCACCGCAACACGCTTGAGCACCCGATTCCCCCTGCCTGCACCCGCACGACTCCTGGATCGTAGGCGCGCGACGGCGGCGCCGGTGGGAGAAACGTCGGGGCTGCGGCATCCCTGCGGTCCAGACCGGTCCCGGGACGCGGTCTGGCTGCTGCGGGACACGGGTACGCCGGTCGTAACCCGCTCGACCGACCCGTCGTTGGGGTGGCACCGCGTCGCCACCCGCGACCCATCCCGAGATTGCGTCCGCCCATGAGCAAGCACTCCCTGCGGCGTGCCGCCGCGGTCACCACCGCACTGGCCGCCTGCCTCGCCACCGGGTTCACGACCCTGACCCTCCCGGCCACCGCCGCGCCGCGGGTCCCGGCGGCACCCGCGCTGTCCGTCGCCTTCGACGGCCAGGCTGCGACGATCGTGCGCGGGGCCCAGTTCCCGGTCTCCGGGACCGTCGTCACCGCCGCGGAGAAGGGCGTGCCCGCGAGCTTCACGCTCGCGGTCACCGACGCGAGCGGACAGGTCCTCGCCACGCAGGAGGTCACCGCCGCCGGCGACGGCTCGTTCGCGACGACCGTCCCGGGCAAGGTCACCAGCGCGCTGCCGCGCACCGGCGAGGCCACGCACCTCGCCGTACGCGCCCTCGACGCGGAGTACGCCGACCGCCGGGTCGCGGACGCGGGGGCGGGCGACGTCGCGGTGCAGGCCTCGAGCGACGACCTCCAGGTCGAGGACAGCTTCGTGTCCTCGGTCGGCTGGGTGAAGCCGGGCGAGACGTACCCGTCGCGGATCATCGTGCGGAACCCGGCCGCCCTGCCGGTCACCGGCGCCTCGGTCACGGTGACCGCGCCGGAGGGCACCTCGTTCGTCGACGCCAGCGGCCCGGGCACGCACCCGGTCTCGCCGCGGTCGGTCACCTGGACGCTGCCGCCGGTGCCCGCCGCGAGCGGCACCTCCCCGGGCACCCTCACGCTCGTGCTGCAGAGCCGCGCCGACACGGTCGCCGCGGAGCCGACGGTCGTGTGGCGCGACCTCTCCACCACCGCGCGGCTCACCGCGCCCGGCACCAGCCAGACCGTCAGCTCCCACGGCCCCAAGGTGATCCCGCCGGGCGAGGCCTACGACACCGCGCGGTACGGCGATCGGCCGTTCCCGGTCATCCCCGTCGAGTACACCGACCGCTCCTACCTCGCCGACCACACCGGCGAGCAGCTCGAAGAGGTCATCGATTCACCGGCCAGGCCCGGGTCGACGTACAACCTGTACCAGGAGATGTCGCTGGGCCAGCTGTTCCCCGACGGCAACGTGCCGTCGGCCGGGATCGCGACCGCCGGCTTCGACTACGCGCCCGGCTTCCCGTTCACGAAGACCGACCCGACCACGGTGTCGACGTGCGTCGGCGGCCTGACGTACGGCGACCTGCCCCAGCTGGCGGGCACTCCGGCGTACCCGGAGCGGATCACCAACGGCGTCTACAACCTGCCCGGCACCACCGGCTACTACGGGTCCGACGGCGCGGGCTCGGCGGTCGTCGGGTCCCTGACCGGCGTGGCCGCGCTGATGCAGATCGACAGCGGCTGCGGGCCGACCGGCAAGGTCGTGGCCGACGCCGCGGCGCTCGCCGACCCGGAGATCGACTACTCCGACTATGACACCGACAAGGACGGCGTGGTCGACTTCTTCATGGCCGTGTTCGCCGGCTGCGGCGGCAACGGCGCCTCCCAGCTGGGCGCGTGCACCAGCGACCCGCAGGACGCGCTGCCCTACGACAACATCTGGCCGCACAGCTCCTCGCTCGAGTACACCTACAGCGACCCGACGACCGGCCTGCCCGGCTTCGTCACCGACGACCAGCTCAAGGACCTCGAGGGCAGGCCGCTGTGGTGGGCCGACGACACCTACAAGGACATGACGACCACCGACAAGGGCGATGCGCTCAAGGTCTTCGTCCGCGTCGGGCCCTACAACCTCAACCCCGAGACGGCGATCGACAAGGCGAGCGTGATCTCGCACGAGTACGGCCACTCCCTCGGCCTGCCCGACTTCTACTCCCTGGGCAGCCGTGAGACGTACGGCGACTGGAACCTGATGGCCACCGACAAGTCGCAGGACATGGACGCGTACTCGCGCCAGGAGCTCGGCTGGGTCGTCCCGCGGGTGCTCGGCCCGGGCACGCAGACGGTCAACGACTGGACCGACTCCAAGGAGGACACCGGCGAGATCCGCTGGCGGACCAAGGACGGCACGCCGTACACCCTGGTGAACGGGCGCGACGGCACCGTGCACAACTCCGAGATGTACGTCGCGAAGCTGCCCGGCCGCCAGCTGCTCGATCCCGCCAAGTTCGACACCGGTGACAAGGCGAGCAAGTCCCACGCGTGGTACTCCGGGTCGGGCAACGACTTCGGCTGTGCGACCGACGGCGGCGGGCACAACCTCGACGTCGCGATCCCCGGCATCAAGGACCTGCCGGCCGGTTCGACGCTCCAGCTCGACCTGAAGTCGATGTTCGACACCGAGTGGGACTTCGACTACGGGTTCGTGCTGACGTCGAAGGACGGCGGCAAGACGTTCGCGTCGCACGCCTCGGAGCGCAGCACCCCGACGACCACGGCCGGTACGTCCAACCCGAACCAGAACGCCTGCCAGTCGGCGTACGGCAACGGCATCACCGGCTCGAGCGGGTCCTACACCGACCCGGTCACCGTCCAGCTGGACCGGACGACCGGCAACTACCCGGCGTCGGAGTTCCTGGCCGACACCTTCGACATCTCCGACCTGGTCGGCGCGGCCACCCCGGTGCTGCGGTTCAGCTACTCGACGGACCCGGGCGTCGCGCGGCCGGGCTGGTTCATCGACGACCTGAAGGTCACCGCGACCACGCCGAGCGGCCAGCAGGTGCTGCTGCAGACCGACCTCGAGAAGGACGGCGGGCCGAACGACCCGCGGATCTTCAACGGCGGCTGCCAGGCCGACAACCCGGGCGGCGACTGCACCAAGGGCTGGCAGTACGTCGCAGCCGGTGAGCAGGCGAGCTTCGACCACGCCTACTACCTGGAGATGCGGGACCGCTCCGGCTTCGACCTCGACGGGCACGGCCAGATCGACCGCGACCCGATCGGCTTCGAGCCCGGCCTCTACCTCTCCTACACCGACGAGGCGCACGGGTACGGCAACGCCGGCACCGACGACCCGCCGGCCCAGTCGCCTCTCGACTCGACGCCCGAGCCCGGCAACGACACCCCGGACCTGAACGACGCCGCGTTCACGGCGGCGGCCGCCAGGTCGTCGTACTCGGACGCGAGGTCGGCCCCCCACGTCGACAACTACACCGACCCGTCGTCGGCGTCCGGGAACTGGGAGTTCGGCTACGACTGCCTGGCCTTCAAGGTGCTGTCGATGACCGGCAACGCCAACGGCCCGGCGACGTCGAACGGCGACCTCACCGGCTCGGTGCGGTTCACGATGAGCGACGGCTGCGGCGACTTCGACTACGGCTACGCGCCCGTGGTCGCGCCCGCGAACACCGCGCCGGTCGCCCACGCGGCGGCCGACCGGTCGACGGCCGGCACCGGCCAGCAGGTGACGTTCACCGGCAGCGGCAGCCGTGACGCCGAGACGCCGGACGACCTCGACTACAGCTGGGACTTCGGCGA
Organism: Nocardioides sp. URHA0032; assembly: GCF_000620645.1. GTDB lineage: Bacteria > Actinomycetota > Actinomycetes > Propionibacteriales > Nocardioidaceae > Nocardioides. The sequence continues at coordinate 147,021 of NZ_KK211159.1, forward strand.
CGGCGGCTCCACCAAGGACGCCACCGGCGAGGTCGTGAGGCACGCCTTCTCCCGGGCCGGCACGTACGACGTGACGCTGCTCGTCACCGACCCGTCCGGCGCGACCGACACCGACGCCGTCCGGGTGGTCGTCACCCAGGGCCCGCCACCGAAGCAGACGGTCGTGCAGTGCGGCTCCAAGCAGGTCACGCGGACCGGCAGCTGGCGCAACGTCCGGTCGCCCTCGGCACCGGGCGGCCGCTACTGCGACAACCTCGGCACGGGCAAGGGTCGCGACACCATGACGCTCACCAGCGTCGGCGGTGCCCTGGACGTCCTCTTCGGCAAGGCGACCGGCGGCGGCCGCGCCAAGCTGCTGGTCGACGGCACCGAGGTCACGACCTTCCGCTTCCGCGGCGCATCCAGGAAGCCGGCGTTCGTCCACCGGAAGCTCACCGGCCTCGGCTCCGGCCCGCACCGGGTCAAGCTGGTCGTGACGAAGGGACACGCCTACCTGAAGTCCTTCCGCTTCTAGCGGGCCCTCCGCTGCGCGTAGACCGTCGAGTGACGTGAACTGGCTGTGAATCTGCCCCGATCACAGCCAGTTCGCGTCACTCGACGGGGAATCCACAGGCCCGCGGGACCCCGGTTTCCTCCACAACCGGACCCGGGCATCGGCTCCGCATGCCGCACCGCTGGGATCCCGTCGCGCCGCCCGTCCCGACCTTGGTGCGCCCGGTCCGCATCGATCCCGCCGGACGGACCGGCCCGACCCGAGGACAGGCTCGCGGGCCGGCGTGGCAGTCCGTCGGTCCCGGGCTCGTGGTGGCCGCGACCGCCGGGCACAGCTTCGAGCAGCGGATCGTGGAGGCGCACGCCCGGGTCGGGGACCGCGCGGTCATCACCGGCGCCGCGGCCCTGCGGCTGCACGGCGCCGGCTTCTTCGACGGCCTGGCTCGCGACGGTCGCACCCGGCTGCCGGTGCAGGTGGCGGCGAACGGCGAACGCCTCGGATCCGACGACGCCATCACGGCGCTCAGGTACACGGTCCCGCCGGACGAGGTGGTCCTGCTCCACGGGGTCCCGTGCACGACCGTCGAGCGCGCGCTGTTCGACGAGATGCGGCGGATCGGCCACGTGCGCGAGATGGCCGTCGCCGTCGGCGCGGTGTGCGCCGCGCGGCTGACGTCGGTGAAGCGGATGCGGTTGTACGCCGCCACCCGGCGCTGGTACCGCGACGTCAGGGTCGTCCGCGAGGCCGTCGAGATGGCGGTCGAGGGCTGTCGGTCACCCCAGGAGGACCGGTTCCGGATGATCTGGGAGTACGACGCCGGCTGGGGCCGGCCGCTCCTCAACCGGTCGATCCTGGACCGGCATGGTCACCTGGTCGCCGTACCGGACCTGCTCGACGCGAAGCGCGGCGTGGTCGGCGAGTACGCCGGCGCCGACCACCGCGACATCGACCGGCACGAAGCGGACATCGAACGGGAGGCCGCAATCCGCGGCGTCGGCCTCGAGTACGTCGAGGTCGTCGCCGGGGACCTCCGCTCCAGTGCCCGCGTGGTCGGACGGATGGAGGACGCGTTGGCCCGCACCGGGCGGCTGCCCCAGCTCTGGACGTTGGGCCCGGCTCCCTCACCCACCCTCGACGAGCTCCTCGACCGGCGTGACGGGCTCGTCGAGTGACGCGAGATGGCTGGAATCCGGGCCGAATGACAGCCAGTTCGCGTCACTCGACAGGGAATGACCTAGCGCGCGGCCCACCAGGCGAGCAGCGCAGCGGCGGCGTCCTCCTCGGACATCGGGCCGTGGTCCATCCGCAGCTCCAGCAGGAAGGAGTACGCCGCGCCGACGTCGCGCCCCGGACCGATGTCGAGGATCGACATGATCTGGTTGCCGTCCAGGTCCGGGCGGATCGAGGCGAGCTCCTCCTGCTCCGACAGCCGCGCGATCCGCTCCTCGAGGTCGTCGTAGGTGCGCTGGAGCAGCTCGGCCTTGCGCCGGTTCCGGGTGGTGGAGTCGGCGCGCGTGAGGATGTGCAGCCGCTCGAGCTGGTCCCCGGCGTCCCGCACGTAGCGGCGTACGGCGGAGTCGGTCCACTCACCGGAGCCGTAGCCGTGGAACCGCAGGTGCAGCTCGACCAGCTTGCTGACCGCGTCGGTGTCGTCGTTGGAGAACCGCAGCGCCTTCATCCGCTTCCGCGTCATCTTCGCGCCGACCACGTCGTGGTGGTGGAAGGTCACGGTGCCGTCGTCGAGGAACCGCCGGGTGCGCGGCTTGCCGACGTCGTGCATCAGGGCAGCGAAGCGCGCCACGAAGTCCGGGCCGCCACCGGGCAGCCGCGACTCGAGGTCGATCGCCTGCTCCAGCACCGTGAGCGTGTGCTCGTAGACGTCCTTGTGCCGGTGGTGCTCGTCTCGCTCGAGCTTCAGCGCGGGCAGCTCCGGCAGCACCAGCTCGGCCAGCCCGGTGTCGACCAGCAGCGCCAGCCCGAGCCGGGGGTACGGCGCGGTGACCAGCTTCACCAGCTCGTCGCGGACCCGCTCGGCCGAGATGATCTCGATCCGCCCCGCCATCTCGGTCATCGCCGTCACCACGGGCGGGTCGACGGAGAACCCGAGCTGCGCCGCGAACCGCGCGGCCCGCATCATCCGCAGCGGGTCGTCGGAGAAGGAGTCCTCCGGTCGCCCCGGCGTCCGGAGCACCTGGTTCGCGAGGTCGACCACGCCGCCGTACGGGTCCTCGAGCTCGCGACCGGGCACCAGCACGGCCATCGCGTTCACCGTGAAGTCGCGGCGGCCGAGGTCACCGGCCAGCGTGTGGCCGAAGTCGACCTCCGGCTTGCGCGAGGAGGGGTCGTACGCCTCGGACCGGTAGGTCGTGATCTCCACCTGCCACGGCCCGCGCCGGCAGCCGATGGTGCCGAACGCACGCCCCATGTCCCAGATCGCGTCCGCCCAGCCCTTGAGCAGCCGCTCGGTCTCGTCGGGCCGCGCGGAGGTCGCGAGGTCGAGGTCGTTGTGCTGCCGCCCGAGCATCGCGTCGCGCACCGGACCGCCGACCAGCGCCAGCTCGTGACCGGCGGCGGCGAACCGTCGGCCGAGGTCGTCGATGACCGGCGCGATCCGGTCCAGCTCGACCGCGACGGCGCGCTGGACGTCGGCCATCTGGGGCGGAGGAGGCGGGGCGTCGGGCACGGGCCAGCAGTCTAGTGGCGACGGGGTGGGCCGCCGATTCGGCACAGGCCGGGCCAGTAGAGTCGCGGGCGTGCTTCGCCCGGTGTCGCTGCTTCCTGCCCTCGTGGTGGTGGCGACCCTCCTCGGCTTCGGCACGGGCACCGCGGAGGCCTCGGCACCCCGGCAGGCCCGGCAGGAGGCCGTCCGTACGCCGCTCGCGGTCAGCATCGACAGCCTCGCGCCGTCGGTGATCCCGAAGCGGGGGCCGGTCACGGTCACCGGCACGGTCACGAACCGCGACGACGAGACGTGGACCGACATCAGCGTCTACGCGTTCGTCTCCGCCACGCCGATGACGACGGCGTCCGAGCTCGCCGACGCCGCCGCGATCGGGCCGAGCCAGCCCGTGGGCGACCGGATCCTGGACACCGGCAGCTACGACGACACGATCGGCGAGCTGGCCCCCGGTGAGAGCCGGCAGTACTCCCTCGAGGTCTCGCACGCGGTGCTGGCCAGCCACATCTCCGGCGGCCCGGGCGTCTACTGGTTCGGCGCCCACGCCCTGGGCTTCAACGCCGAGGGCGGCGACTCCAACGCCGACGGCCGGGCCCGCACCTTCCTGCCGCTGGTGCCGCCGACCGACAAGTCCGTCGACACCGCGCTCGTCATCCCGGTCCGCGGGCTGGTCACGCACGCGCCGGACGGGTCGATCGGCAGCCTGGACCGCTGGAACGAGCAGCTGGCCCCGGGTGGCTCGCTCCGCTCGCTCGTCGACCTGGGGGTCGCCGCCGGCTCCCGCCCGGTCAGCTGGCTGGTCGACCCGTCGGTCGTCGACGCCGCCCGTCGGCTCGCCGCCGGCAACCCCGGTCGCTCCCTCGAACCGACCGTGGGCGAGGCCCCGGACGAGGGCGGCGCCAGCGGGTCGCCGTCGCCCAGCCCGTCGCCGTCGAGCGACACCGGGGGTGACGACAGCGACCTGAGCGCCAGCGCGGCAGCCGCCGCCGGCGCGGCGACGGACTGGCTGGAGCGCCTGCACGAGGGCCTCCAGGGCGGCGAGATCCTGAGCCTGCCGTACGGCGACGTGGACGTCGCGGCGTCGGCCGCCCACGACCGGCGGGTCTACCGGCAGGCGCGCAAGCGATCGGCCGGCGACCTGCAGCCGTGGGGCCTGCCCACCACGCCGGCCGTGTCCTCGCCCACCGGGTACCTCGACACGGCCGGCATCCGCTCGGTCGAGTCGGCCGCGACGCTGCTGCTCACCGACCGGATGTTCGGCCCGCACGCGCCCGCGGTCGCGCACGCCGCCGGCCACACGGTCGGCGTCACGTCGTCCGGCGCGGTGGCCGGCGGGCCCGGTCCCGACGACCGGCTGGCGCCGCTCGCGGTCCGGCAGCGCATCCTCAGCGAGGCCGCGATCCGGGTGCTCACCCCGGGGCGGAAGCCGCTGATCGTGGTCTTCCCGCCCACCTGGTCGCCGGACGAGGTGTCCGGCTTCTGGGAGGGCCTCGACGTCGACTGGCTGAACCTCACCACGGTCGCCGACGCGATGCAGCGGGAGGGGACCGACGTCCCCGCGGACCGGCTCGACTACCCCGAGAACCAGGCGAAGCTCGAGCTGGACCCCGCGTCGTTCGCCGCCGCCGACGACCTCGTGCAGGCCGGCGACTCCCTCCAGAACCTCTTGACCCGCAACGACCAGGTCGCCACCGAGGTCCGCGACGAGGCGATGACCGACCTCTCGTACTCGAGCCGGCTGCGGCCGGACAGCGCCCGCGCGTCCGCCGACCAGTCCCGCACCTGGATCGAGAGCAAGCTCCGCTCCGTGACGGTGGACGCGCCCAAGGCGGTGATCCTCTCCAGCGGCAGCGGCCGGTTCGCGGCCACCGTCACCAACAAGCTCGACCAGCCCGTCAGCGTCAAGATCCAGGCCATCTCCGACGCGCCGCTGCGGATCTCGGTGCCGGGCGAGACCATCGACCTCGGTCCCGAGCGGAGCACGACCGTGCTCCTCAACGCGTCCTCCTCGGCGATCGGCATCCGGAACGTGACGCTGCTGCTCACCGACACCGACGGCGTACCCCTCGGCTCGTCCGACGACGTCCCGATCCGGTCCAACCGGGTGAGCAACGTGATCTGGCTGATCCTCGGCACCGGCGTCGCGCTGCTCTTCGGTGCGATCGTCGTCCGGCTCTTCCGCCGGGTCAGGGCGGCGAGGGGCGCATGAGCGACGAGCAGCAGACCGAGCAGCAGCGGGTCCTCGCCAACAGTGCGGTGATGGCCGCCGGCACGATCGTGTCGCGGATGAGCGGCTTCGTCCGGTCCGCGCTGCTCGCCGCGGCGCTCGGCGCCAAGCTGCACGCCGACCTCTTCACGATCGCGAACACGATCCCGAACATGCTCTACATCCTGCTCGCGGGCGGGGTGGTCAACGCGGTGCTCGTCCCCCAGCTGGTGCGGTCCATGCGCCACGACCCCGACGGGGGTACGGCGTACACGAGCCGGATCATCACGCTGGCCGGTCTCTTCCTCGGCGCGGTCACGGTGCTCCTGGTCGTGGCCGCTCCGTGGGTGATGGACCTGTTCCTGTCCAGCAGGTACGACGAGCCGGCGCTCGCCGGGCAGCGCGAGTCGATCGTCGCGTTCGCGCGGTTCTGCCTGCCGCAGGTGTTCTTCTACGGCATGTACGTGCTGGTCGGGCAGATCCTGAACGCCCGCGGCCGGTTCGGCCCGATGATGTGGGCGCCGATCGCGAACAACGTCATCTCGGTGGGCGTGCTGGTCGTCTACCTGTTCGTGTTCGGGCCGGCGCAGGGCAGCGAGGTCTTCGGCGCGTTCAGCCACCAGCAGGAGCTGCTGCTCGGGCTCGGGGCGACCGCCGGCATCGTCGCGCAGTTCGTGGTGCTGGTGCCGTACCTCCGCGCGTCCGGCTACCGCTACCGGCCGCGCTTCGACTTCCGGCACACGGGCCTCGCCCACACCCTCCGGCTGGGTGTCTGGACGGTGCTGTTCGTGATCGTCAACCAGGTCGCCTACACGGTCGTGGTCCGGCTGGCCGGCGGCGGCACGGCCTCGTCGGGCGACGGCACCGGCTACACGGTCTACTCCTCGACGTTCCTCATCATGATGGTGCCGCACTCGGTGGTGACCGTCTCGCTGGCGACCGCGATCCTCCCGCGGCTGTCGGCACGCGCCGCCGCGGACGACCGCGACGGCCTGGTCCACACGCTCACCGACACCCTGCGCACCGCGCTCGCGGTGGTGATCCCGTTCGCGCTGCTGCTGCCGGTGATCGCGCCCGACCTGGCCCGGGTGATCTGGGGGTACGGCGCCGCCGCGAGCTCGACCGGCCTGTACGCCGCGTCGCTCGCGCTGTTCGGTGGGGGGCTGGTCTTCTTCACCGTGCACTACCTGATGCTCCGCGGCTTCTACGCCCTCGAGCTGAACCGCACCGTGTTCTGGATCCAGTGCGCGGTGGCCGCGACCAACATCGTCGCCGCGGTCTGGCTGGTGCACTCGGTCGACGCCGAGCACACCTCGCCCGCGCTGGTGGTCGCCTACTCCGCGTCGTACCTCGTCGGCTCGGTCGTCTCGTACGCCGTGCTCCGCCGCCGGCTCGGCGGCCTCCGCACCCCGACCCAGGTGCGGTTCCTGGCCCGGCTCGCGATCGCCGTGCTGGTCGCCACCGCTGCCGCGGCGCTGGCGGCGTACCTCCTCCACCGGCTGCAGGACGATCCGAACTGGGCCGTGGCCGGCGTCTGGGTGCTCCTCGTCGGCACCGTCGACGTCGTGGTGCTGGTGCTGATGGCGCGCGTGCTGCGGCTGCGCGAGGTGACGACCGTGGTCGACACGCTCACCAGCCGTGTCCCCCTGCTCCGCCGACCCTGACCCGCCTTACGATGGGCCCTGTCCGGGACTCGACGAGGGGAGCTGCGTGCCGAGCTCGATCCGGCCCGGCGAGGTGCTCGCCGACCGGTACCGCCTGATCGACCTGCTGACCGAGAGCAGCAGCGGCCGGTTCTGGCGAGCCCACGACAAGGTGCTGGAGCGCTACGTCACCCTGCACGTGATGGCGGAGGACGACCCGCACGCCGGGCCGCTGCTCGAGGCGGCCCGCCGGTCGGCCACGGTCCACGACCGCCGGCTGCTGCGGGTCCTGGACGCCGACCGCGCCGACGGCCTCGTGTACGTCGTCAACGAGTGGGGCTCCGGCGACTCCCTCGACATCATGCTGGCGGCCGAGGGTCCCCTGGACGCGCGCCGGGCCGCGTGGCTGGTCTCCGAGGTCGCGTCCTCGATCGCGGCCGGGCACGAGGCCGGTGTCTGCCACGGCCGGCTCGTGCCCGAGAACGTCCTCGTCGACCACGCGGGCGCGGTGCGGCTGATCGGCTTCGCCGTCGACGCCGCGATGTTCGACATCACCGCACGGCCCTCCACCGACGTCGCCGACCTCGGCGGGCTGCTGTACGCCGCGCTCACCGGCAAGTGGCCCGGTCCCTCGCGGTCGCAGGTGCCGCCGGCGCCCGTGGTGCAGGGCCGGGTGCTCCGGCCGCGGCAGGTCCGGGCCGGCATCCCCCGGCCGCTCGACGTCCTCTGCGACGAGGTCGTGAACCCGTACGCCGGCCACGACGGCTCGCGGCTGCGCGAGACCTACGACCTGGCCAGCGCCCAAGGCATCGCGGACTACCTGGCGACCTTCGTCGGCGACCCGACCGGGCTGGCCGAGGCCGAGGCCGCGCTCGGCCACCGCGACACGACCGAGACGATCTCGCTCCCGGCCATCAAGGACCCGCCGCCCCGGGCGCCGGAACCCGAGCCCGCACCGGAGCCGGACCCGGAGCCCGCCCCGGTGTCGACCGAGCTGCCGACCGAGGCCGGGCTGCCGATCTTCGACGACGAGAACGACGACGTCTCCTGGGTGATGGCCCGCTCCGACCCGGCCCCGCCCCCGCCGCCGTTCGAGGACCCGCCCGAGCGTCCGCTCTTCGCCCCCGAGCCGGCCGAGGGCCCGGCCCGACGGCCGCGGCGACCCCTGCCGGCGGCGGCAAGCGCGGGGAGCGCGGCGTACTGGCCCTGGGACACCGGCTCCGGCCAGCCCACCGGCACCGGTACCGGTCTCACTCCAGCGGTCGAGGAGCCCGGGGACGACGAGGTCCCCGGCCGCAGCTGGCTGCGCCTGGCCGCGGCCATCGCGGCCGGCCTCCTGCTGCTCCTCGCGATCGTGGTCGCCTACAACCTGGGCCAGGGCCGCAGCCCGCTGGCCGTCCCGGTCGGCGGCGGCGACGGGGACCCGACCGCGACCAGCCAACCCGCCACCCAGCCGGCGGCACCGATCAGCGGGATCACGGCGCGGGACTTCGACCCCCAGGGCTCGCCGCCGTTCGACGAGCACCCCGAGCTCACCGGGCTCGCGGTCGACGGCAAGCCGGGCACCGCCTGGTCGACGATGACCTACGACCAGAACTTCGGTCCCGCCGGCCTCAAGACCGGGGTCGGCCTGGTCCTCGACCTCGGCAAGGCCCACGACGTCAGCGCGGTCGACCTGACCTTCCTCGGCGGCCCGACGGGCTACTCGCTGTACGTGACCGACCAGCCGCCGACCGCGGTCAAGGGGCTGACGCCGGTGGCGACCGGCACCTCGGCCGACGACGGCCACGCCCGGTCGGACCTGGACTCGCCCGTGAGCGGACGCTTCGTGACCGTGTGGCTCACCTCGATCCCGGCAGTCGACGGTGGCTTCCGCGGGCAGGTCGCCGAGGTGACGGTCCGCGGATGACCCCCTCCGGATGACCCCCCAGGAGCTCGAGGACGCGAGCGACCACGAGCTGCTGCGCGCCCACGTGGACGGGGACCCGTTCGCGTTCGGGGCGCTGTTCCAGCGGCACCGTGACCGTCTCTGGGCGGTCGCAGTCCGGACCATGGGCAACCGGGAGGACGCCGCGGACGGGCTCCAGGACGGGCTCGTGGCGGCGTACCGCCGGGCCGGCACGTTCCGCGGCGACTCCGCGGTCACCACCTGGCTGCACCGGGTCGTCGTGAACGCCTGCCTGGACCGGCTCCGGGCGGCGAAGGTACGCCGGGCCGAGCCGCTGCCGGACGACCTCGAGGAGTACCGCGGCCGGGGCTCGATCGCCTCCGCCTCCGACGAGGACCCCGCGGACCGCTCGGTCGGTGCCGAGCGCAGCCGCCTGGTGCTGACGGCCCTGCAGCAGCTGCCCGACGAGCAGCGTGCTGCGCTGGTGCTCGTCGACATGGAGGGCTATCCGGTCGCCGAGGCGGCCGCGATGCTCGACTGCGCGGTCGGGACCGTCAAGTCCCGCTGCTCCCGGGGCCGGGGCCGGCTCGCCGAGCTGCTCGCGCCCCTGCTCGAGGAGGGCGAGGGTGAGGCGGACCACGCGCTCCCACGGAACCCCGACCCGGCCGGGCCCGTCGAATCCGACGATGCCCCACGTGGCCCCCCGGCCTGACCCGGGACCGCCCGCACCACCGGCACCACAGCTCACATCAGACATCAGGAGGAGGTGAACCCCGTGTCCGAGCACGACGACCGGATCCGCCGGCTGCTGGCCGAGGCCAGGCACGACGGACCGATCCCGCCCGACGTCGCCCGACGGATGGACGGGGCGATCGCCGACCTCCAGGCCGACCGCCCGGTCCGGTCGACCGTCGCCGATCTGGCCGCCGCCCGGCGGCGGCGCCGCGCGCGTGGCCTCCTCGTCGCGGCCGCCGCGGTCGTGGTCGCGGGCATCGGGATCGACCAGCTCCGCGGCGCCGACCTGGGCGGCGGCGGCGCCGACGGTGGCAGCAGCTCGTCCGTCGCCGGCGACCAGGCGGACCCCGGGGCCGAGTCGGGAGCCGGCGGAGGCGCCGGCCAGCAGCCGGCGTCCGAGCCCTCGTCCCGGGCGTTCGACGGCGAGCCCGCCCGGCTCGACGCCCGCAGCTTCGCGCGAGAGGCCGCGAAGCTGCGGGAGTCCGTGGCCGCCCGGAACCAGACGGACTACGGGTCCCACCAGTCCCTCGACGCCACCGACGGGCTGATGGCGGCCCCGGCCCCGACCTGCTCGTTGCCCGCCGTCGGTCGCGGGCGGGTCGTCGCGGTCCGGTACGACGGCGCCCCCGGTGCGCTGGTCTTCCGGCGGCCGACCGGCGACAGCCAGGTCGTCGACCTCTACCTGTGCGGACGCGGCGAGCCGGTCCGGTCGGTCACGCTGCCCGCGCCGTAGCCCGGGAAGATTCCTCACCTACGATCGGTTCTACTGGACGCGCCACCGCGCCAGCACCGACCTCCGAGGAGACCCGCACTCCATGACCGACGTCCGCGATGTCATCGTCATCGGCTCCGGCCCGTCCGGCTACACCGCCGCCCTCTACACGGCCCGGGCGAACCTGAAGCCCCTGGTCTTCGAGGGCTCGGTCACCGCAGGCGGAGCGCTGATGAACACCACCGAGGTCGAGAACTTCCCCGGTTTCCGCGACGGCATCATGGGCCCGGCCCTGATGGACGAGATGCGCGCCCAGGCGGAGCGGTTCGGCGCCGAGCTGGTCGCCGACGACGTGGTCGAGGTCGACCTGACCGGCGACGTGAAGGTCGTGAAGACCTCGACCGACACCTTCCACGCCCGCTCGGTGATCCTCGCGATGGGCTCCGGCTACCGCAAGCTCGGCCTGCCGCGCGAGGAGGAGCTCTCCGGCCGCGGCGTCTCCTGGTGTGCGACCTGTGACGGCTTCTTCTTCCGGGACCAGCACATCGCCGTGGTCGGCGGTGGCGACTCCGCGATCGAGGAGGCGACGTTCCTCACCCGCTTCGGGTCCAAGGTCTCGCTGATCGTGCGCCGCGACGAGCTGCGCGCCTCCAAGATCATGCAGGAGCGCGCGTTCGCCGACCCGAAGCTCGAGATCATCTGGAACGCCAAGGTGCGGGAGATCAACGGCGCCGACCGGCTCGAGTCCCTGACGCTGGAGGACACGGTCACCGGCGAGACGAGCAACCTGCCGGCCACCGGCCTGTTCATCGCGATCGGCCACGACCCGCGATCGGAGCTGCTGCACGGGCAGGTCGACCTCGACGAGAACGGGTACGTCGTCGCCAGCCACCCCTCGACCGGCACCAACCTGCCGGGCGTGTTCGCGGCGGGCGACCTGGTCGACCACCACTACCGCCAGGCGATCACCGCCGCCGGCACCGGTTGTGCCGCGGCGCTCGACGCCGAGCGCTACCTCGCCGAGCTGGACCACGCGGCGACCTCCCCGCGCGACGCCCAGGACCGGGCGGACGCCGAGATGGTGACCGAGGCCGTCCAGACCGCGGGTGCCTGAGGTCGCCATCCGGCTGCCCGGGCGCGGCGGGGAACATCCGTCCCCGCCCTGCTGTTGAGTGTGATCAGACCTCAGTGTTCATCGAAGAAGGGAATCATCCGTGGGCAACATCAGTGCCGTGACCGACGCCGAGTTCGACGCGCAGGTCCTCAAGTCCGACAAGCCGGTCCTCGTGGACTTCTGGGCGGAGTGGTGCGGTCCGTGCCGCCAGGTCGCGCCGATCCTCGACGAGATCGCCTCGAGCCACGGTGACAAGATCACCTTCTACAAGATGAACGTGGACGAGAACCCGGTCACGCCGTCCAACTACCGGGTCACCGGGATCCCGACGATCAACGTCTACCAGGGCGGCGAGGTCGTGAGGACCATCGTCGGCGCCCGGCCGAAGGCCGCGCTCCTCAACGAGCTCGCGGACTTCATCGCCTGAGCTGCCCTGGCCTGAGCCTGCGAAGGCCAGGATCCAGCAGCCAGGTCGAGTAGCGACGGGCGTATCGAGACCCGTTCAGCACACCCTGACGATCACCTAGCTCAGCTTCGTTCGCGAGGCCCGGGTCGCCTTCGGCGCCGGGCCTCGCGCCGATTTCGGGGCCGGGCGCATGACGCCGACCAGTCGCTCGATCGCGGCCTCGACCTCGTCCCGCCACGTGACCGCGGTGCTCAGGTCCATCCGCAGCCGGGGCCTCGCCGGGTGCGCCCGGTGGGTCTTGAAGCCGACGCCGCCGAGGAAGTCGACCGGGACGACGCAGTGCCCCGCGCGTCCCTTCGGGTCGCCGAACGCCTCGACCGCTCCCACGCCCCCGCGGCGGATCAGGTCCCGGGCCATGCCCTGCACCAGCATCCGGCCCAGTCCGCCGCCCCGGTGCGCTGGCTCGACGTACGCCATGGTGAGGAGCACGGCGTCCGGCGACACCGGCGCGGTGGGGAAGCCGGCGGCACCGGGGACGAACGCCTCGGGCGCGTAGACGAGGTAGCCCACCGGGCGGTCGTCGACGAGGGCCACCCGGCCGCAGGACCCCCACTCGCGCAGCACCTGGGAGACCCAGGCGTCCTTCTCCGCACACGGGTCGGCGACCCGCTCCCGCCGGACCGGGTCCAGCTCCCAGAACAGGCAGGACCGGCAGGGCGCGCGGAACGTCTCGAGGTGGTCGAGCGTCAGCCGGACGATCTTGCGCGACATCACATCTCCGTCCCGTGGTCCTTGTCAGCCATGGTAGGCCCGCGCCTGCGAGGATGACCGCGTGCGCAAGATCCGACAGAGCCGGAAGCTGCAGAACGTCCGCTACGACGTACGCGGGCCGATCCTCGTCGAGGCGCAGCGGCTGGAGGCCGAGGGCCACCACATCCTGAAGCTGAACATCGGCAACACCGCGCCGTTCGGCTTCGACGCCCCGGAGGCGATCGTCGCCGACATCGTCCACCACCTGCCGGACTCGCAGGGCTACAGCGACAGCCAGGGCATCTACCCGGCACGCACCGCCGTCGCGCAGTACTACCAGAGCCACGGCCTGCGCGACGTCACCGTCGAGGACGTCTTCATCGGCAACGGCGTCTCCGAGCTGATCGGGATGGTGCTGCAGGCGTTCCTGGACGACGGCAACGAGATCCTGGTGCCGGCGCCCGACTATCCGCTGTGGACCGGCGCGATCACGCTCTCGGGCGGCACCGCCGTGCACTACGACTGCGACGAGGCGAACGGCTGGGACCCCGACCTCGCGGAGGTGGAGTCGAAGATCACCGAGAACACCCACGGCCTGGTGATCATCAACCCGAACAACCCGACCGGGGCCGTCTACAGCGAGGACACGGTCAAGGGGCTCATCGACATCGCCCGGCGGCACCAGCTCGTGGTCTTCGCGGACGAGATCTACGAGAAGATCATCTTCGACGACGCGGTGCACCACCACGCCGCGACGTACGCCGGCGACGACGTGCTCTGCCTGACGTTCAGCGGCCTCTCGAAGGCCTACCGGGTCTGCGGCTACCGCGCCGGCTGGGTGATGATCTCCGGGCCGAAGGAGCTCGCCGAGGACTTCCTCGAGGGGCTGACGCTGATCGCGAACATGCGGATGTGCGCGAACGTGCCGGCCCAGCACGCGATCCAGACGGCACTCGGCGGCTACCAGTCGATCCAGGAGCTGATCGTGCCGGGTGGCCGGTTCTACGAGCAGAACAAGCTCGCGGACCGGTTGCTGAACGAGATCCCGGGCGTCAGCAACGTCGCCCCGCGCGGCGCGCTCTACTGCTTCCCGCGGCTGGACCCGGAGGTCTACCCGATCCAGGACGACGAGACGTTCGTGATCGACCTCCTCCGGGCCAAGAAGATCCTGGTCACCCACGGCACCGGCTTCAACTGGCCACGTCCCGACCACTTCCGGCTGGTGACCCTGCCGGACGTCCACGTGCTGGAGGAAGCGATCGGCCGGATCGCGGACTACCTCGAGACCCGCTACTGATGGCCGCCGGCATGCGTGACCTCACCTATCCCCCGGTCATCGTCGCGGCGAAGACCGCGTTCCGCGCCCTCGGGCAGCGGTTCCAGATGAGCGGCACCGAGCACGTGCCGCGATCCGGGGGCGTGCTGCTCGCCTGCAACCACATCGGGTACGTCGACTTCGTCTACGGCGGCCTGGCGGCCGACCCGGCCGGGCGGCTGGTGCGGTTCATGGCCAAGCGCGAGCTGTTCACCCACCGGTGGGTCGGCCCCCTGATGCGGTCGCTGCACCACATCGAGGTTGACCGCGGGGCCGGCGAGACGTCGTACCGGACCGCCGTGGAGTACCTGCAGGCCGGCGAGGCCGTGGGCATCTTCCCGGAGGCCACGATCTCGCGGTCGATGGAGCTGAAGGAGTTCAAGACCGGCGCCGTCCGGATCGCCGCCGAAGCCGGCGTCCCGCTGGTGCCGGTGATCCTCTGGGGAACCCAGCGGATGATGACCAAGGACCGTCCGCGCGACTTCTCGCGCGGCAAGACCATCGCGATCCGGGTCGGTGCGCCCCTGCACCCGACCGGCGCGGACCCGGTCGCCGAGACGGCCGAGCTCCGCGCCGCGATGACCGATCTGCTGGACGAGGCGATCCGGGAGTACCCCGCCGACGAGCAGCCGCCGGGCTGCTGGTGGCTGCCGGCGTCGTACGGCGGGACGGCTCCGACCCCGGAGGAGGCGCTCCTCCTGGATGCCGAGGAGAAGGCGCGCCGCGCTCGCTAGACATGGAGTCGTCAGGTCGACGAGTCGTTTTGTCGACTTATCGCTTTAGCGATGGATCGAGTCAGATCGGGCGGTCGGTCCGGTTCCGCGGATCCATGATGTCGACGATGCGCTGGAGGTCGTCGAGCGAGGCGAACTCGACGGTGATCTTGCCCTTGCTGCGGCCCAGGTCGACCTTGACCCGGGTCTCGAACCGGTCCGAGAGCCGCTCGGACAGGTCCACCAGGCCGGGTGCGACCGGCTTCCGGCGGGCCACCCGCTGCGTAGGTGCGTCGGTGTCGCGCACGGCGACGATCTCCTCGAGTCCCCGGACGCTGATGCCCTCGGCCACCACCCGCTGCGCCAGCCGGTCCTGCAGGTCCGGGTCCTCGACGGCGAGCAGGGCACGGGCGTGTCCGGCCGAGAGCACGCCGGCAGCGACCCGGCGCTGGACGGCGGGGGTGAGCCTGAGCAGCCGGAGCGTGTTGCTGATCTGCGGACGGGAGCGCCCGATCCGGGAGGCGAGCTCCTCGTGGGTGCACCCGAAGTCCTCGAGCATCTGCTGGTAGGCCGCGGCCTCCTCCAGCGGGTTCAGCTCCGACCGGTGCAGGTTCTCCAGCAGCGCGTCGCGCAGCATGTCGATGTCATCGGTCTCCCGGACGATGGCGGGCACGGTCTCGAGGCCGGCCTCCTGGGTGGCGCGCCAGCGCCGCTCGCCCATGACCAGCTCGTAGTCCTCCGGCCCGTGCCGGCGCACGACGACGGGCTGGAGCACTCCGATCTCGCGGATCGAGTGCACGAGCTCGGCCATCGCCTCCTCGTCGAAGACCTGGCGGGGCTGGACCCGGTTCGGCGTGATCTGGCCGACCGGGACCTCCGCGAAGTAGGCACCCGCGACCGTGGCGAGGTCGTCGGTCGCCCCGGCCGCCGTGGGGGCGTCCTCGGCCGGCGCGGTGGGGATCAGGGAGCCCAGTCCGCGACCGAGTCCGCGGCGCTGCGGCGGGCGTTGGGCGGCGTTCATGCGGGTGCTCCCTTGATCGCGATCTCGCGCGCCGCCTCGAGGTAGGACAGCGCGCCCGGCGATCCGGGATCGTAGGTCATCACGGTCTGTCCGTACGACGGCGCCTCCGAGACCCGGACCGAGCGCGGAATCGTGGTCTTGAGGACCTGGTCGCCGAAGTGCTCGCGCACCTCGTCCGCGACACCGGCGGCCAGCCGGGTGCGGGCGTCGTACATGGTGACGAGGATCGTCGAGACGTCCAGTGACGGGTTCAGGTGCGCCTTGACCATCTCCACCGTCTCGAGGAGCTGTCCCAATCCCTCGAGGGCGTAGTACTCGGCCTGGATCGGGATCATCATCTCGTTGCCGGCGACGAGCGCGTTGAGCGTCAGCAGTCCCAGTGAGGGCGGGCAGTCGATCAACACGTAGTCGAAGCGGTCCTCACCGACGTCCTCCGCGGAGCCGACCAGCGGGTGCCCGTGGATCGCCTTGCGCAGCCGGCCCTCGCGGGCGACCACCGACACCAGCTCGATCTCGGCGCCGGCCAGGTCGATGGTCGCCGGGACGACCATCAGGGTGTCGACCTCGGGACTCGGGCTCGCCACGTCCGCGAGCGGGACCCCGTCGACCAGCGCGTCGTACGTCGACGGCGCCCCGCGCCGGTGCTCCACGCCCAGCGCCGTCGAGGCATTGCCCTGCGGGTCCAGGTCCACGACCAGCACCCGCTGGCCGAGCTGGGCCAGCGCCGCGGCCACGTTCACCGTCGAGGTGGTCTTCCCGACCCCGCCCTTCTGGTTCGCGACCACGAAGACGCGGGTCGCACCGGGGCGCTCCAGCGGTGGCCGCATCCGGGCGCCGTGCCGGGCCAGGACGACGTGCTCGGCGGCACGGGCCAAGGGCGTCGAGTGGTCGCCCCCGAGGTCGGTGCCCGGGAAGTCCGGTGCGGCGACCGCGATGTCCGCCGCGGTCCGGACCGGGATGCCCGTCGCGGGTCGGGTCGCGTCGGTTTCACGTGAAACATCGGCATCCGACGAATGGCCGCCCGCCTGTGGATGACCGGGCCCGACCTGTGGATAACCACGCTCAGGGGGTGCGCCGTCGCCGGTGGAAAACTCGCTCACGCCCGACGCCTCCGGTTCGACTTGGTCTTCGCTCTGGGTGCCGCAAGCGGCCAAGATACCCGTCCCGGATCCGCCCAGGCCACCCGGACCGCAACGGTGGTGGACGACACGAGACCCGCACCGAGCACGCGTACCTCCGGCTCGGCGCATCCCCACCGGTCCAGCACCGGCCGAGCGGCCTCGATCTCGTCGGTGATCGTGGACCCCTTCATCGCGACCAGTGCTCCCTCCGGGTCCACCAGTGGCATCGACCAGCCGAGCAACCGGTCCAGCGGTGCGACCGCGCGCGAGGTGACGACGGCGAACCGACGCTCCCCGTGCAGGGAGTCCGCACGACCCCGCACGACCTCGACGCCACTCAGCGCGAGGTCGGCGACCACCTCGTCCAGGAACGTCGTGCGGCGCAGCAACGGCTCGACCAGCGTGAGCCGGAGATCCGGGCGGGCGATGGCCAGCACCAGGCCCGGCAGGCCGGCGCCGGAGCCGATGTCGCAGACCGTCGCGTTCTCGGGCACCAGGTCGGCGAGCAACGCACAGTTCACCAGATGCCGCTCCCACAGCCGGGGGGCCTCGCGCGGGCCGATCAGCCCGCGGACCACCCCGTCGGTGGCCAGCAGCTCGGCGTACCGCTCCGCCAGCGGCAGCCGCGCAGACGGGAACACCCTCCGCGCCACCTCGGGCGCGGAGGGTGTTTCACGTGAAACCTCGCTCATGTGGTCACGCGGGGAGGACCACCACATGGCGTCGCGGCTCGACACCCTCGGACTCCGAGGTGAGGCCGGCGGCTGCCACGGTGTCGTGCACGACCTTGCGCTCGAAGGGCGACATCGGGTCGAGCGAGACGGGGGCGCCGGTCTCCTTGACGTGGGCCACGGTCTCCTCGGCCAGCTTGACCAGCTCGGTCCGCTTCTCGGCCCGGTAGCCCGAGATGTCGAGCATCAGCCGGGACCGCTCGCCGGTCTCGCGGTAGACCGCCAGCCGGGTGAGCTCCTGGAGGGCGTCGAGCACCTCGCCGTTGGCACCCACCAGCTGGGACAGGTCCGCGCCGACGATCGAGACGGCCGCCCGGTCGCCCTCGACGTCCATGTCCAGGTCGCCGTCGAGGTCCGCGATGTCGAGCAGCTCCTCGAGGTAGTCGGCGGCGATGTCGCCCTCCTGCTCGAGCCGCTGGATGCGGGATCCCTCCCGGAGCGGGGCCTCGGTCCCGGTCTCGCCGTCCACCTCGGTCCCGGTGTCGGTGTCCGCCCCGGGCTCGGTCTCGTTCGCGGCGTCAGTCATGGGTGCCTCCCTCGGGCTTCGGCTTCGGGGCGGGCTGCGGCCCGCTGGTCTTCTTGCGCTTCTCGCGCGACTGCTTCTTGGGCTGCTGGCGCTGCTGGGGGCGCCGCTCGGGCTCCGGCTCCTCGACCACGGTCTCGACCACCGTCCCGTGCTTGAGCGCCTTCTCCCGGTCGCGGTCCTCCTTGGCCTTCGCGGCCGCGGTGCCCGGCGCCGGGTTGTTCCGGATCACGTAGAACTGCTGGCCCATGGTCCACAGGTTCGACGTGGTCCAGTAGAAGAGGACACCGATCGGGAACGCGATGCCGCCGACGGCGAACACCACGGGCAGCACGTAGAGCAGCAGCTTCTGCTGCTGGGCGTACGGACCGCTGAGCGCGTCCGGCGGCATGTTCTTGCTCATCAGCTGCCGCTGGGTGGTGAACGTGGTCGCGGTCATCGCGACCACCAGCACCGCGGCCAGCACCTGCACCGCGAGGACACCGCCGGAGTGCAGGAAGCTCGCGGTGATCGGGATGGTGCCGAACAGCTTGGCCTCGCCGAAGCTGCGCGCCAGCTCATCGGTCAGGAACGCGATCCCGGAGCTCTTCGCGGCGTGGTGGTCCAGCAGCCGGAACAGGGCCAGGAAGATCGGCATCTGGATCAGGATCGGCAGGCACGAGGCGAACGGGTTGGTGCCGCTCTCGCGGTACAGCTTCATCGTCTCCTGGGCGAGCCGCTCCCGGTCGTGGCCGTACTTCTTCTGCAGCTCCTTGACCTTCGGCTGGATCAGCTGCATGTTCCGGCTCGACTTGATCTGCTTGACGAACAGCGGGATCAGGGCGGCCCGGACGGTCAGGGTCAGGCCGATGATGGACAGCACCCAGGTGGCGCCGCCGGCCGAGTCCATCTGCAGGATGTTGACGAACATCCAGTGCCAGGCCACCAGGATGGCCGAGATGGCGTAGTACAGCGGCGTCATGATGAAGTGGCCGATGTCGCCGAGGGGTCCCACGCGATCAGGCTCCTTGCTGGGGTGAGGGGGATGAGCCCGCGCTCAGGCGGGAAGTCTCTGCGGGGTGACCGCGACGCGGCACCGGGTCGTAGCCCCCGGCCGCCCAGGGGTGGCAGCGGCCCAGCCGGCGGACCGTCAGCCAGCTGCCCACCAGGCTGCCCCGCACCGTGACCGCCTCGAGGGCGTACGCCGAGCAGGACGGGTGGTACCGGCAGACCTGACCGTACAGCGGGCTGATCAGCAGCCGGTAGAGGCGCAGGAAACCGATCAGCAGCCAGCGCAGCGGGTCGTACCTCATCCGCCCACCTCCTGCGCCAGGGCCCTCTGGAGGCAACGTGCGAGATCGGCGCCGAGTTCCGCTGACGACGCGGTCGCCGCGGCCGGCAGCGCCCGGACCACGAGCACAGCAGAGCCCGGGAGCGACGTGACGTGCTCCCGGGCCTGGTGTCGGAGTCGGCGCTTCACGCGGTTGCGGGTGACGGCATCGCCCACGGCCTTGCTGACCACGAAGCCCACCCGCGGGGGTCGGTCCGCCTCGGACGACTGCTTCGTCGCCAGATGCACGACGACGGTGCGTGCTCCGCAGCGGCGGCCCGTGCGGACCGCCTCGCGGAACGAGGCACCGTCGCTGAGGCGGTGAGCCGAGGACAGCACGCGG
Source organism: Nocardioides sp. URHA0032 (assembly GCF_000620645.1). Lineage (GTDB taxonomy): Bacteria > Actinomycetota > Actinomycetes > Propionibacteriales > Nocardioidaceae > Nocardioides. Next base: position 166,721 of record NZ_KK211159.1, read on the forward strand.
CTGACCCGGGTCTCGGCCGGCTCGGCCGTCAGACGGCGAGGTCCTTGCGGCCCTTGCGGCGGCGCGAGGACAAGATGGCGCGGCCGGCGCGGGTACGCATGCGCAGGCGGAACCCGTGCACCTTGTGGCGGCGGCGGTTGTTCGGCTGGTACGTACGCTTGCTCACGAGCTTCTCTCCATGGTGTTGTCAGGACAGCCACGCCGGGCCGGAGCGGCAGTGCTCAGTCGGACCTCTGCGGGCCTTCGGCTGGCACCGCGCACCCACGAATGACCGCTCGTGCGGCTGCTCTGTCGTGGACATGCGGCACCGGTCGACACCGGGTGACCGAGCAACGGTACGCGCTGGCAATCCACAGGGTCAAACCGGCGCCGGGTCCCCGCCAGACTACCTGTGGATGACGGCTTGCCCGCGCCCGCGCGGGCTTGTTACGTTCGCTGCCAACGAGGTTCCCCGCCACCTGTGCACCGGCCCAGATCGGCAGCAGCTGTGACGCCCGCCACAATCGGGACGACAGGCTCCTGACCTGCAGAAACACCGCATCGGACCGGCCGTCGGGTGGTCTCGGACCGAGGCTCTCCACAGCGGAGGGCCCGGGTTCACAACCTGTGGACAAAGTTGTGGATGCAGAACGGAGCCCCGGCGTCCCGGTTCTCGCGGTTCTCCTGCGGGAGCGAGCGGCGTCACCGACGATGGTCGGCATCGACCGGGAGCCGACCGGGCCCCGGCCGACCAGCACTGACCAGAAAGCGGGAACGGTGGAGCAGAGCACCTCGGACCTCAGCCCGGACCTCAGGACCGCCTGGCGCGGTGTGGTCGACGACCTCCAGCCCAACCAGCGCGCCTGGCTGCGCGCGAGCGAGCCGGTGACCCTCCACGAGAGCACCGCGATCGTCGCGGTCCCCAACGACTTCACCCGCAACCAGCTCGAGGGCCGGCTCCGGGCCCAGCTCGAGGACGCGCTCACGGTCCGGTTCGGGCGCGAGATCCGGATCGCGGTCACCGTGAACCCGGCCCTGGAGGAGACGGCCGCGGCCGAGCCCACCGCACCCGGGCCGCAGGAATCGGCAAGTCGACATGTTGATATGTCGATAAACATCCCCACCGAGGCGCCGCCCACCCCGGTGCCGTCGAGTCCCGTCGAGCCGGCGCTCGAGCCGGGCACGACCGGCCGGCCGACGGCCCTGGAGACCCGGCTGAACCCGAAGTACACCTTCGAGACCTTCGTCATCGGGTCGTCCAACCGGTTCCCCCACGCCGCGGCGGTGGCCGTGGCCGAGGCGCCGGGCAAGGCCTACAACCCGCTGCTGGTGTACGGCGACTCCGGCCTGGGCAAGACGCACCTGCTCCACGCGATCGGCCACTACGTGCGCTCCCTCTACACCGGCGCGAAGGTGCGCTACGTGTCCAGTGAGGAGTTCACAAACGAGTTCATCAACGCGATCCGTGATGACCGCCAGGACCGGTTCAAGCGGCGGTACCGCGACGTCGACGTGCTCCTGATCGACGACATCCAGTTCCTGGAGGGGAAGACCCAGACCCAGGAGGAGTTCTTCCACACCTTCAACACCCTCCACAACGCCAACAAGCAGATCGTGCTGACCTCCGACCGCGCGCCCAAGCGCCTCGAGGCCCTCGAGGACCGGCTGCGCAACCGGTTCGAGTGGGGCCTGATCACCGACGTCCAGCCGCCGGACCTCGAGACCCGCATCGCGATCCTGCGCAAGAAGGCCGCGATGGACCGGCTGACCGCTCCGCCGGACGTCCTGGAGTTCATCGCCTCGAAGATCCAGACCAACATCCGGGAGCTGGAGGGCGCGCTGATCCGGGTGACGGCATTCGCGAACCTGAACCGCCAGGAGGTCGACATGACCCTGGCCGAGATCGTGCTCAAGGACCTGATCCCCGAGGGCGGGGAGCCCGAGATCACCGCTGCGCTGATCATCGCGCAGACCGCGGCGTACTTCGGCCTCTCGATCGACGAGCTGACGGGACCGAGCCGCGGCCGGCACCTGGTGCTGGCGCGCCAGATCGCGATGTACCTGTGCCGGGAGCTCACCGACCTGTCGCTGCCGAAGATCGGCGCCCAGTTCGGCAACCGGGACCACACGACGGTCATGTACGCCGACCGCAAGATCAACCAGCTGCTGGCCGAGCGTCGCGCCGTCTTCAACCAGGTCTCCGAGCTCACCAACCGCGTCAAGATGCAGGCCCGCCAGGTCTGACCCGGCGACAACCTGTCGCCCCCACGCCTGTGGAACCACATGTGCGCCACGCCGACGGGAGCCGGGAGAGCCTGTGGACGGAACACGACATCCCCACGCGGTCCCGGCGGCGCTGCACACCCACCACCAGGTCGTCCCCGCTTCATCCACAGGGCCTGTGCACCATAAAAACCCGGTCTGACCTGCGCGAACGCTGGTTCTCCACAGTCTCCACCGTTGCTATGACTCCCACGTACCTCCAGACAGATCGATCATCCGTGAACATCCATCCGGGCCCCTTCCTGGGGACAACTCCCGCTGGTCGGTCCTGCATGGCAGGATTCGCATCCCCACGCACGTGTGATCCACCGACCTCCATCGACCCGAAGGAACCATCGTGAAGTTCCGCGTCGAGCGCGACGTGCTCGCCGATGCCGTCGCCTGGGCTGCCCGCAGCCTGCCCGTCCGTCCCAGCGTTCCGGTGCTGGCCGGCCTCCTGATCGAGGCCACCGACGACGGCCTGGTGCTCTCCACCTTCGACTACGAGACCTCGGCCCGGGCCACGCTGAGCGCCCAGGTCAACGACGAGGGCAAGGCGCTGGTCAGCGGCCGGCTGCTCGCGGACATCTGCCGCAGCCTGCCCGACAAGCCGGTCGACATGGTGCTCGACGGATCCCGCGTGTCGCTCACCTGCGGCTCGGCGCGCTTCAGCCTCCAGACCATGCCGGTCGAGGACTACCCGTCGCTCCCGGACATGCCGAGCGCGACCGGCACCGTCGCGGCCGAGGCCTTCGCGCACGCGGTCGCACAGGCCGTGACCGCGGCCGGCCGCGACGACATGCTCCCGGTCCTCACCGGGGTCCGGATCGAGATCGACGGCAGCACCATCTCCCTGCTGGCCACCGACCGGTTCCGCCTCTCGCACCGGGAGCTGGACTGGAACCCGCGCACCCCTGACGAGTCGGCGGCGGCGCTCGTCCCGGCCCGCGTCCTCGGTGACACGGCCAAGTCCCTGACCGCCGGGGGCGAGGTGACCATCGCGCTCGCGACCACCGGCACCGGCGAGGGGATCATCGGCTTCGAGGGCCAGGCGCCGGGCGGCGTACGCCGGACCACCACGCGGCTCCTGGACGGAGAGTTCCCCAAGGTGCGGAGCCTGTTCCCCAGCGAGCACCAGACGACCGCCCTGGTCGACAAGGCCGCGCTGGTGGAGTCGGTCAAGCGGGTCGCGCTGGTCGCCGAGCGCAACACGGCGGTGCAGCTCGCGTTCAGCGACGGCGTGCTCACCCTCGATGCCGGCTCGGGCGACGAGGCCCAGGCCTCGGAGTCGATCGAGGCGACCATCAACGGCGAGGACATCACCACCGGGTTCAACCCGCAGTTCCTCCTCGACGGCCTCACCGCGATCGACCAGCCGGTCGTCGAGCTGGCCTTCACCCAGTCCTCCAAGCCGGTGGTGCTCAGCGGTCGGGCCGGGGACGGCGGCGGCGACGCCCCGTTCCGGTACCTCCTGATGCCCCGGCGTCTCCTTTCCTGACCTTCGGTCACGCGGCCTAGGCTGAGCGCATGGACATCGGACTCGTCGGACTCGGCAAGATGGGCGGCAACATGCGCACCCGGCTGCGCGATGCCGGGCACACCGTGGTCGGCTACGACCGCAACCCGGATCTCGCGGACGCGGACAGCCTGGCCGCGATGGTGGAGAAGCTGCCCTCCCCCAAGGTGGTCTGGGTGATGGTCCCCTCCGGGGACCCGACCCGCGAGACCATCCGCGAGCTCGGGGGGCTGCTCGGCGAGGGCGACCTGGTCGTCGACGGCGGCAACTCGAAGTGGACCGACGACCAGCGGAACGCCGAGATGCTCGCCGAGAAGGGCATCGGCTTCGTCGACTGCGGCGTCTCCGGTGGGGTGTGGGGCCTGAAGAACGGCTACGCACTGATGTGCGGGGGCACCGACGAGGACGTCGCGAAGGTGCAGCCCGCCTTCGACGCGCTCAAGCCTGACGAGGGCGGGTTCGTCCACGCCGGCCGGCAGCCCGGCGCCGGCCACTTCGCGAAGATGGTCCACAACGGGATCGAGTACGCCATGATGCAGGCGTACGCCGAGGGTTGGGAGCTGCTCGAGAAGGTCGACCTGGTCGACAACGTCCCCGAGGTCTTCGACTCCTGGCGCTCCGGCACCGTGATCCGCTCCTGGCTGCTCGACCTGCTGGTCGCCGCGCTGGAGGACGACGAGCACCTCGCCAAGATCGCCGGCTACGCCGAGGACTCCGGCGAGGGCCGCTGGACCGTCGAGGCCGCGATCGACAACGCCGTACCCATGCACGTCATCGCCGCCTCGCTCTTCGCCCGGTTCACCTCGCGCCAGGACGAAAGCCCGGCGATGAAGGCGATCGCCGCGATGCGCAACCAGTTCGGTGGCCACGCGACCCGCACCGAGCCGCCGGTGGGCGGGGACGCCAAGCCCTAGGGCCTGGCCCAGCCGTGTACGTCTCGCACCTGACCCTCCACGACTTCCGCTCGTACGCGTCCGCTGACGTCGCGCTCGAGCCCGGCGTCACGGCGTTCATCGGGCGCAACGGGCAGGGGAAGACGAACCTCGTCGAGGCGATCGACTACCTCTCCCGGCTCGCGTCGCACCGGGTCGCGAGCGACACCCCGCTCGTGCGGGCGGGCGCCGACCAGGCCGTGATCCGGGCGGCCGTGGTCAGGGACGGGAGGACCGCGGTCCTCGAGATCGAGCTGAACCCCGGGAAGTCCAACCGGGCGCGGATCAACCGCTCGCCGCTCCCGCGGTCGCGGGAACTGATCGGCCTGGTGCGGACCGTGGTCTTCTCGCCCGAGGACCTCACGCTGGTCAAGGGTGACCCGAGCGACCGGCGCAGGTTCCTCGACGACCTGCTCGTGCTCCGCACCCCGCGGCTCGCAGGCGTCAGGTCCGACTACGACCGGGTCCTGCGGCAGCGCAACTCGCTGCTCAAGACCTCGCGGATGAGCAAGGGCAGCCTCGAGACGCTCGGGGTGTGGGACGCGCACCTCGCCCGCACCGGCGCGGAGCTGCTCGCCGAGCGGCTCGCGCTCGTCGAGGGGCTGCGCCCGTACGTCGGCAAGGCGTACGAGACCGTCGCCCGCGGCGCGACCCGCGACGACGCCGACATCGAGTACAAGCCGTCGTTCGACCTGGCGGGCCGCACGGAGCGTGACGACCTGACCGAGGCGTTGCTCGCCGAGGTCGAGCGCCGGCGCGGCGACGAGCTGGACCGGGGCCTCTCCCTGGTCGGCCCGCACCGCGACGAGCTGCTGCTGCGGCTGGGCGAGCTGCCGGTGAAGGGCTACGCCTCGCACGGGGAGTCGTGGTCGTTCGCGCTCGCGCTCCGGCTGGCGTCCTACGACCTGCTCCGCGCCGACGGCGACGACCCGATCCTGATCCTCGACGACGTGTTCGCCGAGCTGGACACCGAGCGACGCGCCCAGCTCGCCGACCTGGTGGCCGGCGCCGAGCAGGTGCTGGTCACCGCGGCGGTCGCGGCCGACGTGCCGGCGGCGCTGGCCGGCACCCGGTACACCGTCGGGAACGGTGAGGTCGTCCGTGAGCAGTGACGGGCCCGGGCCCGGCGAGCAGGGCCATCGCGACGATGGCCTCGACCTGGCCCGCGCGCTGACCCGGGCCACCGCCAAGACCACGCCGGCCGCGCGCAAGAGGCTGCGCAAGAAGGACTCCCCCGCCCGCGGCCGGGTCTCCGGCGCGCACCCCGACGACCGGGACCCCCAGCTGCTCGACGCGACGCTCAGCCGGCTGGTCGACGACCACGGGTGGGGCCTCGACCTGCGCGTGCACGGCGTGTTCGGCCGCTGGGAGGAGCTGGTCGGGGCCGACGTCGCGCAGCACTGCACGCCCGAGTCGTTCGCCGACGGCCGCCTCGTGGTGCGCACCGACTCCACCGCTTGGGCCACCCAGCTCCGGCTGCTCGCGCCCACCGTCGTCCGGCGCCTGAACGAGGAGCTCGGCCACGGGACCGTCACCGCGATCGACGTCCAGGGCCCGCACCTGCCGACCTGGAAGAAGGGCCCGCGCTCGGTCCGCGACGGCCGCGGCCCCCGGGACACCTACGGCTGAGCCGACGGTGCCCGGCTGGGGTCGCCGCAGACGATCTGGCGGGCGTTCCGGCGTACCGGGCCCTGTCCGCACCCCTGTTCGGCCGTGCGATCGGGCCCCACGAGCCGCTCAGGCCCCTTTTTCATCCGCAGACACCCCCCGTGACGGAGGGGGCACGTGGAATGCGGCCTTCTGACGGGTAACATGGACGATGGCCGCCCAGCCCCAGCGCAGCGGCCATCTCCATGTTCGACCCGTGTTCGGTCCCCTGTTCAGCCCCATGTCCATAACGCCGTCAGAAGAGGTGCGCGTGAGCGACGAGATCACCGACGAGACCCCCGCCGCACCGACTCGCCCCGCCACGGGTGAGGTCGAGTACGACGCCTCCGCGATCCAGGTGCTCGAGGGCCTCGAGGCGGTCCGCAAGCGGCCGGGCATGTACATCGGCTCCACCGGCGAGCGTGGCCTCCACCACCTGATCTGGGAGATCGTCGACAACTCGGTCGACGAGTCCCTCGCGGGCTACTGCGACCGGATCGTGCTGACCCTCCAGGAGGACGGCGGCGTCCGGGTCGAGGACAACGGCCGCGGCATCCCCACCGACACCGCGCCCGGGCAGGAGGTGCCGGCGTTGACCCTCGCGCTGACCGTGCTGCACGCCGGCGGCAAGTTCGGCGGCGGCGGGTACAAGGTCTCGGGTGGTCTGCACGGGGTCGGCGTCTCGGTCGTGAACGCGCTCTCCAGCCGGCTCATCGCCGAGGTCAAGAACCGTGGCCACCTCTGGCGCCAGACCTTCACGGTCGGCGTCCCCGACGGTGAACTCGAGCAGGTCCGGCCGCTGGAGCCGGGCGAGGGCACCGGCACCACCATCACCTACTACGCCTCGCCCGACATCTTCGAGACGACGTCGTACAGCCTGGAGACGATCAGCTCGCGGATCCGCGAGATGGCCTTCCTCAACAAGGGCCTGACGATCGTCGTCCGCGACGAGCGCCCGGCCGCGTCCGAGATCGTCGACGCGGTGGAGGACGACACCGTCGCCGCCGACGTCGACTCCTCGCGCGACGACGCGATCAAGCGCGGCGACACCGGCGGCATCGAGCAGACCTTCTGCTACCAGCGTGGCCTGGTCGACTACGTCGAGTACCTGAACCGGCGCAAGCAGGTCGCGAACCCGACCGTCATCTCGTTCGAGGCCGAGACCCCGGACGGCACCGCGAACCACATGAGCCTCGAGGTCGCGATGCAGTGGAACACGACCTTCTCGGAGTCGGTCCACACCTTCGCCAACACCATCAACACCCACGAGGGCGGCACCCACGAGGAGGGCTTCCGTGCGGCGCTCACCTCGCTGGTCAACAACTGGGGCTTCGAGTGGGGCCTGATGAAGAAGCCCGAGGACCGGGTGTCCGGTGACGACATCCGCGAGGGCCTGACCGCGATCATCTCGATCAAGATGGGCGAGCCGCAGTTCGAGGGCCAGACGAAGACGAAGCTCGGGAACACCGAGGCGAAGGGCTTCGTCCAGCGGATCATGAACGACCAGCTCGGGGCGTGGCTGGAGCAGAACCCCGCCGAGGGCCGCGACATCATCCGCAAGTCGCAGGCCGCGGCCCAGGCGCGGATCGCCGCGCGCAAGGCGCGCGACCTGGCCCGCTCCCGCAAGGGGCTGCTCGGCAGCGGCAGCCTGCCGGGCAAGCTCTCGGACTGCCAGTCGACGAATCCCGCCGAGTGCGAGGTGTTCATCGTCGAGGGTGACTCCGCGGGCGGCTCCGCCCGCCAGGGCCGTGATCCCCGGATCCAGGCGATCCTCCCGATCCGCGGCAAGATCCTGAACGTCGAGAAGGCGCGCATCGACAAGGTCCTGGGCAATCAGGAGGTCCAGTCGATCATCTCGGCGCTCGGCACCGGCATCCAGGAAGAGTTCAACATCGAGAAGCTGCGCTACCACAAGGTGGTGCTGATGGCCGACGCCGATGTCGACGGCCACCACATCAACACGCTGCTGCTGACGCTGCTGTTCCGGTTCATGCGCCCGCTGATCGAGGGCGGCTTCGTCTACATGGCCCAGCCGCCGCTGTACCGGCTGCGCTGGAACAAGCCGCACGAGCACGAGTTCGTCTACTCCGACTCCGAGCGCGACGCGCTGCTGCGGGCCGGCCAGGAGGCCGGCAAGAAGCTGCCGAAGGAGAACCCGGTCCAGCGGTACAAGGGGCTGGGCGAGATGAACGCCAAGGAGCTGTGGGAGACGACGATGGACCCCGAGCAGCGGCTGATGCTCCAGGTCACGCTCGACGACGCCGCGCACGCGGACGAGATCTTCTCGATCCTGATGGGCGAGGACGTCGAGCAGCGTCGTTCCTTCATCCAGCGCAACGCCAAGGACGTCCGATTCCTGGATATCTAGGACTCTAGCCAGATCCCTAGATTCCGGTAGAAACGACCAGAGAGAGCAAGAACCTTGACTGAGACCCCCACCGACGGCGGCACCACTCCCCCGTCTGACGGCGGCGGCCCGGGCGGCCGGATCGAGCCCGTCGAGCTGCAGACCTCGATGCAGCGCGCCTACATCGACTACGCGATGGCGGTCATCGTGGGCCGCGCGCTGCCCGACGTCCGGGACGGCCTCAAGCCGGTGCACCGCCGGGTGCTCTACGCGATGTACGACGGCGGCTACCGGCCCGACCGGGGCTTCTCGAAGTGCTCGCGCGTCGTCGGTGACGTGATGGGTCAGTACCACCCGCACGGCGACACCGCGATCTACGACACCCTGGTCCGGCTCGCGCAGCCGTGGGTGATGCGCGCACCGCTGGTCAACGGCCAGGGCAACTTCGGCTCGCCGGGCAACGACTCCGCGGCCGCGATGCGGTACACCGAGTGCCGGATGGCGCCGCTGGCCATGGAGATGGTCCGCGACATCGACGAGGAGACCGTCGACTTCCAGCCCAACTACGACGGCCGCTCCGAGGAGCCCGTCGTACTCCCCGCCCGGTTCCCCAACCTGCTGGTCAACGGCTCGGCCGGCATCGCGGTCGGCATGGCCACCAGCATCCCGCCGCACAACCTCGGCGAGGTCGCGGACGGCGCCCGCTGGGCGCTGGAGCACCCCGACGCCACCCGTGAGGAGCTGCAGGAGGCGCTGCTCGAGCGGATCAAGGGCCCCGACTTCCCGAACGGCGCGCTCATCGTCGGCCACCAGGGCATCGAGCAGGCCTACCGGACCGGCCGCGGCTCGATCACGCAGCGCGCGGTGATCGAGGTGGACGAGGACGCCCGGGGCCGCACCTGCCTGGTCGTCACCGAGCTGCCGTACATGGTCAACCCGGACAACCTGGCGCTGAAGATCGCCGAGCTCGCCGACTCCGGCAAGGTGCAGGGCATCTCCGACGTCCGCGACGACACCTCCGACCGGACCGGCCAGCGGCTCGTGGTCGTGCTCAAGCGCGACGCCGTCGCCCGCGTGGTCCTGAACAACCTGCTCAAGCACACCGAGCTGCAGACGAACTTCAGCGCCAACATGCTCGCGCTCGTCGACGGCGTGCCGCGGACGCTGTCGATCGACCAGTTCATCAGCAACTGGGTCACCCACCAGATCGACGTGATCCGCCGCCGTACCGAGTTCCGGCTGCGCAAGGCCGAGGCCGACGCCCACATCTGGCGCGGCCTGGTCAAGGCGCTCGACATGCTCGACGAGGTCATCTCCCTGATCCGCAGCTCCCCGGAGGTCGACGACGCCCGGCAGGGGCTGATCGAGCTGCTCGACATCGACGAGCTCCAGGCCAACGCGATCCTCGACATGCAGCTGCGCCGGCTCGCGGCCCTCGAGCGGCAGAAGATCGTCGACCGGCTCGCCGAGCTCGAGGTCATCATCGCCGACCTCCAGGACATCCTGGCCAACGTCGCCCGCCAGCGGCAGATCGTCTCCGACGAGCTCACCGAGATCGTCGAGAAGTACGGCAACGAGCGGCGCACCCAGATCATCGCGGCCGACGGGGACCTCTCCATGGAGGACCTGATCCCGGACGAGGACCTGGTCGTCTCCATCACCCGCGGCGGGTACGCCAAGCGCACCCGCGCGGACCAGTACCGCACCCAGAAGCGCGGCGGCAAGGGCGTCCGTGGCGCGACGCTGCGCGGCGACGACGTCGTCGAGCACTTCATCGCGACCACCAACCACCACTGGCTGCTGTTCTTCACGACGGCCGGCCGGGTCTACCGCACCAAGGCGTACAACCTCCCGGAGGCGTCGCGCGACGCCAAGGGCGGGCACGTCGCCGGCCTGCTGTCGTTCCAGCCGGACGAGAACATCGCCCAGGTGCTGGCGATCCGCGACTACGACCAGGCGCCGTACCTCGTCCTGGCCACCCGCAACGGGCTGGTGAAGAAGACCCGGCTGGGGGACTACAACAGCCCGCGGCAGGCCGGTGTCATCGCGATCAACTTCCGCGAGGACGACGACGAGCTGATCGGCGCCGAGCTCGTGAACGCCGAGGACGACATCCTGCTGGTGTCCCGCAAGGGCTCGGCGATCCGCTTCAAGGCCGAGGACAGCCAGCTGCGTCCGATGGGGCGCGCGACGTCCGGCGTCACCGGCATGAAGTTCCGCACCGCCGAGGACTCGGTCCTGTCGATGTCGGTGATCCGGGCCGAGCAGGTCGCGGCCGAGGAGGCCGCGGAGGCGAAGGCCGAGGCGGCCGGTGAGTCCACCGAGGCCGGCGACCTGCCGGGCGTGAAGGAGCAGTACGTCTTCACGATCACCGACGGTGGCTACGCCAAGCGGACCCGGATCTCGGAGTACCGCACCACGAACCGCGGTGGCCTCGGGATCAAGGCGATGACCCTCACGAACGAGGAGCGCGGCCAGCTGGTCGGCGGCTTCATCGTGGAGGAGGGCGACGAGATCCTCTCGATCACCCAGAACGGCCAGGTCGTGCGCAGCCCGATCAACGCCGACTTCCGCCCGACGGGACGGTCCACGCAGGGCGTGAAGTTCGTGACGCCGAAGTCCGGCGACTCGGTCGCGGTCGTGGCCCGTTCCGTCGAGGCCCGCGAGGACGACGAGCTGGCCGACGAGCCGGAGGACGAGCTGGCCGACGAGCTGGTCGACGAGGCAACCGGTGACGCGGTGGAATCGTCGGATGAGGGTACGGATGCAACAATCGACGTGACCGAGCCCGACGGTGCCGACCCCGACGGCGAGAGTGAGGCCTGATGACCGACCGCCAGGAGACCGCCGTGCGCGCCCCCCTCGGCGAACGGATCTCGGCCAAGCTGTCGAACGCCGCCGACGAGCACCGCGCCAACGCCCAGCCGGAGTCGACCAGGGCCGCGAAGAAGGCCGCGCCGGGCCGGCGCCCGCCGCGGCGTGCGCGGCTGCGGCTGACCCGGATCGACCCGTGGTCGGTGATGAAGACGTCGTTCCTGCTGGCGATCGCGTTCGCCGTGGTCACCGTGGTGTCGGTGTTCATCATCTGGTCGGTCCTCGCGGCCGCCGGCGTCTGGGACTCGATCAACCAGACCGTGCAGGACGTGGTCGGTGGCCAGGACGCCGCCGGCTGGGACGTCGAGAAGTACGTCGGCATGTCCCGGGTCATGGGCTTCACCATCCTGGTGAGCGTCGTCGACGTCATCCTGATCACCGCGATCGCCACCCTCGGCGCGTTCCTCTACAACATGGCCGCCGCGCTGCTCGGCGGCGTCGAGCTGACGCTCGCCGAGGACGAGCACTGAGGCGGCGGGTTTCTCCGGCTGACCGGAGAAACCCGCGCGACACGCCGGTCCGCATCGGCGTGTCGAGCGGGTTTCCCCCGACAACCCTCCCGTTTTGTCCCCGTCCTGCGCGGTCGGGTAGTGTTCCCCCTCGGTTCGAGGGCCTATAGCTCAGACGGTTAGAGCGCTTCCCTGATAAGGAAGAGGTCACAGGTTCAAGTCCTGTTAGGCCCACCATCCCGGCCCAGTTCGGCAGTCATCCCGCCCGCCACGAGGGAGCCACCATGAAGAAGATCCTGTTCCTCCTGCTCCTCGTCGGCGGCGCCGTCGTCGTCAAGCGGAAGCTGGACGAAGGCAAGAAGGAGCAGGCGCTCTGGGCCGAGGCGACCGACCCGGTCGAGCGCTCCTGACGCTCGTCCCTGGGGCCTGGCCCCGCACGGGGCCTTGGCGCAATTGGTAGCGCACCTGCTTTGCAAGCAGGGGGTTAGGGGTTCGAGTCCCCTAGGCTCCACCACTCCCGTGGCCGGCTGATCTCCCGTCGAGCGACGCCAATTGGCTGCTCAGCGGCCCGATTCACGACCAGTTCGCGTCACTCGACGGCAAAGACCGCGAGCTCCGACGCGTCGTGGGCGCAGAAGACCGTGACCTCGTCGGAGTGCGACCGCTGGAGCTCGCGGAGGCGCTCCTGGTTCGCGACCCGGCGTTTGTTGTCGACGCCCATCAGGACCTGGAAGGCCCGCAGCGAGTACGGCGCGGCCGGCTCGGACTGCTTCTCGGAGGCGTGGAAGTACGAGTCGCCGGCGTGCAGCAGCCATCCACCGTCGGGCCGGCGTACGGCGACGCCGCAGTGCCCGCGGGTGTGGCCCTGGAGCGGGATGAGGAGCACGTCGTCGGCGAGCGCGGTGACGGAGCCGAAGCCGAACCACTCGTCACCCGGGACGTCGTGGGTGACCCAGCGCGGCCCGTGCGCCCGCTGCACGTCGAGGTAGCGGCCCTTCTCGCGCAGGGTCGGATGCAGCGCGGCGTCCAGCTCGTCGGCGAACACGTGCACCCGCGCCGCCGGGAAGTCGGCGAGCCCGCCGACGTGGTCGAGGTCGAGGTGGGTCAGGGCGATGTCGGTGACGTCGGCGGGGTCGTGGCCCAGCGCCCGGACCTGGGCCACAGCCGTCTCGGCGGGGTCGAGCACCGGGCGGACCAGGGCGCGGAACGGTCGGCCGAGCCGCTTCGGGTCGGCACAGTCGGCGGCGCCGAAGCCGGTGTCGACGAGCAGCAGGCCCTCGGGCCGCTCCACCAGCAGGCAGTGCGCGACCATGCGTGTCGCAGCGAGCGGGTTCATGCTCGCGCAGTTGAGGTGCCGGATCGTCATGGCTGCATCCTGCCCGCCTCGGACCCGGGACGCTGACGGTCACGAGGAAGGAGCGCCCTCCCGGGCGTGCAGGTCGCGCACCGTGGGGGAGGTCGTCACCGACGCCGGGTCGGGGTAGGTGCCGAACAGGCGGTCCGCCGTACCGGCCGTGGTGACGGTGAACCAGTAGTGCTCGTTCTTGTAGTGGTGCAGCCGGTGGTTGCGCCACACCGACCGGAACCAGCGGGACCGCGGCCGGTAGTCGCCGTGCACCAGGTAGTGGGTCCACTCGTAGCCGAGCTTGATGCCGTAGACCGCGACCAGCAGGGTGAGCATGCTGGTCCTGGTGGGCATGGCCAGCCAGGCGACGACGACGTACGCCGGGAGCAGCCAGGCCAGGACGGGCCACGGGATGAACACCAGCGGGAGGTCGCGCGGGTCGGCGTGGTGGGCGCGGTGCTTGCGCGCGAGGAGCGAGTCGACCTGGACCGGCCCGAGCCGGCGGGGGCGCCAGTGCAGGATGCAGACGTGGATGACCCACTCGATCGCCGGGAACAGCGCGACGAGCCCGGCCGGGACGAGCACCTCCCACCAGGAGCCGGCGCCCGCGAGGACGCGGCCGACGACCGCGGCGAGGAGGAAGGTCCCGATCAGCCAGGGGCTCGGCGCCCGCCAGAACGAGCCCCACGCCGTACCCAGCGAGACGTTGGTACGCCGGGAGCCGGTGATGCGCTGCTCGTCGGCCGCCAGCCGCTCGGCCGCGAGCATCTCGATCTCGGCCGGCGACACCGGGTCGTGTCTCTCGGTCATGACTCCTCCAGCGCGGAGAGGGCGGACAGGATGCTGGTGGTGGCCGGCCGGAGCACCCGGTCGGCCGCGACCCGCGCGGTGTCGGGGTCGCCGGCGCCGATCGCAGCCGTCAGGACCCGGTAGGCGCCGACCTGGCCGACCTCCTCGGCCATCACCGGGGCCAGCGCCTCGAGGGCGGGCTCGTAGGCCGCCCGCAGGCTGTTGAACATCAGGCGGAACACGAGCGAGTCGGCGGCGTCGACCACGTGGTCCCAGAAGGCCAGCGCCCGGAGCTGCCGCTCGATGTCGTCGTCGGTCGCGGCCAGCGCGTCGAGGGTCTCGGTGAGGGTGGCCTCGAGCGCCGGTCCGCCGCGCCCGGCGGCCAGCGCCGCGACCCCGGGCCCGACGACGAGCCGCGCCTCGAGCACGCTGCGGACCACCGCGGTGTCCAGGTCGCCGCCCCGCACGAGCAGCCGGGGCAGCAGGTCGAGTCCGGCGTACCGCCGGAAGTCGCGGACCGTGGTCGCGCCGCCGTGCCGGACGTCGAGCAGCCGGGTCTGAGCCAGCCGCTGCAGCGCCTCGCGGACCGCTGGCCGGGAGACGCCGAGCACCTCCGCAAGGCGGCGCTCGCTGGGCAGCGGATCACCGGCGGCGATCCCGCCGTCGACGACCTCGGAGAGGACCTGGTCGAAGACCTCGTCGGGCACGGAGCGGCGGGTCACCGGCTGGAGTGGCATGTCCCGGACGGTAGGCAGGGTCGATGAGGTGGTCAAGTGGTCTGACCAGATGGTGGAGCCCGTAGGCTGGCGGCGTGTCCAGCAAGCTCGCCCCGCGGTACTGGGGCGCGCACCTGCTGGCCCTCGTCCTGGTCGCCGCCGCGGTGGCGCTCGGCCTGTGGCAGTACGGCGCGTGGCAGGCGCACCGCGACGCGCAGGCCGCGGACCTGACCAGCGCCGAGCCACTCCCGCTCGACCGGGTGCTCGGCCCGGACGACCCGTTCCCGGGGGACCGGGTCGGCCAGCCGGTGACGGTCTCCGGGACCTGGGTCCCCGACGGCACCGTCTACGTCTCCGGGCGCGAGCGCGACGGCGTCGAGGGGTACTGGGTCGTCACCCCGCTCGCCGTCGGCGGACCGGACGCGCCGGCGCTCCCGGTCGTGCGCGGCTGGGTCGCGCACCCTGACGACGCCCCGGCGCCGCCGACCGGCACGACCGCGCTCCGCGCGTGGCTCCAGCCGCCCGAGGGCACCGGCCAGGCCGACGACGACCCGAGCGACGACGTGCTGCCCCAGCTCCGGATCGCCGACATCATCCAGCACGTCGACCAGGACCTCTACGGCGCGTATGGCGTGGCCGAGGAGCCGGAGCGCGGCCTCGACGCGGCCAGCCTGGAGCAGCTGCCCGACGTGGGCGCACTGACCAGCATCCGCAACCTGCTCTACGCGATCGAGTGGTGGTTCTTCGGCGCGTTCGCGGTGTTCATCTGGTGGCGCTGGGTGACCGAGACCCCCGAGAAGGAGCGCGAGGAGGACTCCGGGGACGTCCCCGTAGGCTGAGTCCGTGAAGCTGTTCCAGACCTACCGCGTGCTCGCGTTCATCGTCGGCGTTCTGCTCGCGTTCTGCTCGTTCGTGGCGCTGCCGCTGCGCTACCTGCCCACCCAGGGCTCGAACCTGCAGCAGCTCGGCGAGACCCTGAGCCTGCTGTGGATCGCGCACGGCTGGGTGTTCATGGCGTACGTCGTGGTCACGTTCCTGCTCTCCCGCAAGCTGCGGTGGTCGATCGTCTTCACCCTGCTCAACCTCGCCGCCGGCCTGATCCCGCTGCTGATCTTCTGGATGGAGCACCAGGTCAACCTCAAGGTGCGTGCCGAGCACCCGGAGCTCGTGACACCCTCGGCTGTGTGACCACGGCGTTCGTCCTCGGCGGCGGTGGCGTCCTCGGCGCCGTCGAGGTCGGCATGCTCCGCGCCCTGCTCGAGCGCGGGGTCACCCCCGACGTGGTACTCGGCACCAGCGTCGGTGCGCTCAACGGCGCGATGGTCGCCCGCGAGCCCCGGATCTCGGTGATCGACAAGCTGACCGCGCTCTGGCAGGGCGTCGGCCAGGCACAGGGCCCGCAGGTGTACGGCGACTCCGCGCTGCGCACCGTCCGGCGGGCGATGGCCACCGGCACCCACCTCTGGTCCTCCAAGCCGCTGCGCCAGGCGCTCGACGACGAGTTCGGCGGGATCACGTTCGAGGAGCTGCCGGTGCGGTTCCAGGTCTGCGCGGCCAGCATCGAGCGGGCGGCGGAGCACTGGTTCGACAGCGGGCCGGTGGTGCCGGCGGTCGTCGCGAGCGCCGCCGTACCCGGACTGCTGCCGCCCGCGCGGGTCGACGGCGAGCACTACCTCGACGGCGGCATCGTGAACTCCATCCCGCTCGGCCGCGCGGTCCAGCTCGGTGCGACGCGGGTGTTCGTGCTCCAGGTCGGCCGCATCGACCGTCCGCTGACCGTGCCACGCCGGCCGTGGGAGGTGGCGCGGGTGTCGTTCGAGATCGCCCGCCGGCACCGCTTCAACCGCGAGCTCGAGGAGCTGCCCGCGAGCGTGGAGGCGCACGTGCTGCCGGCCCGCGGGACCTCGGGCAAGGACGACAGCCTCATGGGGAGCAGGGACTTCTCCGGCGTCCAGCAGCGGATCGACGAGACGTACGCCGCCTCCGTCGCGTACCTGGACCAGCACACATGAGGTGGGCCCTGCGACGGCTGGTGATCGCGCCGCTGGTCGTCGGGCTCACCGTGCTGCTGTGGGTGACGCTGCCGTTGTGGGCGATCGGCGCGGCAGCGCTCTCGCCCGTCCTGCCCGGGCGGCTGCGCCCGCTGCGCATCATGTGGGTCGCGATCGTCTACCTCACCTGTGAGGCGCTGCTGCTGCCGGTGATGCTCGGGCTGTGGATCGCGTCGGGTTTCGGCTGGCGGCTGCGCACGCCGTACTTCGAGGGCATCCACTACGACCTGGTGCAGGGCACGATGTGGGTGTTCTTCCGCGAGGCCCGGCGGGTGCTCCGGCTGAGCATCGAGACCGAGGGCCCGACGCCCGCGGCGTACCCCGGGCGCCCGATCCTGGTCTGCTGCCGGCACGCCGGGCCCGGTGACTCGTTCGTGCTGATCCACACGCTGATGGCGTGGTACGACCGCGAGCCCCGCGTCGTCCTCAAGGACACCCTCGCCTGGGACCCGGCCATCGACGTCCTGCTGAACCGGATCCCCGCCCGCTTCATCACCCCCGACCCGGGTCACGGCGACCGGCTCGAGGACCAGATCGCCTCGCTGGCCACCGGTCTGGACGGGAACGACGCGTTCGTGATCTTCCCCGAGGGCGGCAACTTCACCCCGCGCCGCCGCCAGAAGGCGATCGACCGGCTCCGCCGTCTGGGCCTCGAGCGGATGGCCCAGCGGGCCGAGCGGATGGTCCACGTGCTCCCACCGCGGCCCGGCGGCCTCCTCGCGGCGCTGGACGCCGCGCCGGAGGCGGACGTCGTGCTCGTCGCGCACACCGGCCTCGACCACCTCGTCACGGTCGGCGACATCTGGCGCGAGCTGCCGATGGACAAGCGCGTCGTGATGCGCTGGTGGCAGGTGCCGCGGGCCGAGATCCCGGCCGGCCGCGACGCGCGGATCGAGTGGCTGTTCGGGTGGTGGGAGCGGATCGACGACTGGATCGCCGAGAACCGCCCCTAGCCCTCGCTCGCGCTACTTCTGGTCGTCGACGTCCACGACGTCGGCCGGGTCGTCCGGCGTGGTCACCGGGTGCGGCGCCTCGGCCGAGTCGGCGATCGCCTCGTCGGGCGACGCACCGCCGGTGTCCTTCTCCGGCGCCGGGCGCGGCGCGGGCGTCGGCGTGTACGACGACTGCCAGTTGTCGCTCTGGCCCCTGCCCTGCAGCTTCTTGACGAGGAACGCAGCGGCGGCGGCGATGCCGGTGAAGATGAGCAGCTTCTTCAGCTTGCCGCCCTTCTTCTCCTTGGTCGTGGCAACGGCGTCGACCTTCTCGGCGGCGGCCTGGGCGCCGGCGGCCGCCTTCTCGGCGGCGATGCTCGCGCCGGCGGCGATCTTCTCCGCGGCGATCGCCGCTCCTGACGCCACGACCGGTGCGGCCTTCGCGCGGGCGTCCGCGATCACGGGCGCGGCCTTGGCCTTGGCGTCGGCGAGCGCCGGGCCGGCCTTGGCCTTCGCGTCGGCGAGCGCCGGGCCCGCCTTCTCCTTGGCGGTGGCGACAGCGGACTCCAGCTGCGGCTTCACCTGCTCGGCGTACTGGGAGACGGTGTCGGTCGCCTGGTCGAGGAGGGACTTGTTCTTGCGCGAACCCATCGTCGGCACTTCCTCTCGTCGTGTCTTGTCATTCGATCATGACACCCGGGAGCCAACCGCCGTCCGGCCACCACGTGGTCCGCTTGGCCGGCCGTGCGAGGATCAGGGACGCACATTGCCCGAGGTACGCCCAGGGTGTACCCACCAGATGCGAGAGGCACTCATGGCTGACCAGGCCGTTCTCAAGACCAACCGGGGCGACATCACGCTGAACCTGTTCCCCGACCACGCCCCCGAGACCGTCGCGAACTTCACCGGTCTCGCCGAGGGCACCAAGCCGTACGACGCCGGCAACGGCAGCACCGGACCGTTCTACGACGGCCTCACCTTCCACCGGGTGATCTCGGGCTTCATGATCCAGGGCGGCTGCCCGCTGGGCACCGGCACCGGCGGCCCCGGCTACACGTTCAAGGACGAGCCCCACCCGGAGCTGACCTTCGACAAGCCGTACCTGCTGGCCATGGCGAACGCCGGCCCGGGCACCAACGGCTCGCAGTTCTTCGTCACCGTGGGCGCCACCCCGTGGCTGAACTTCAAGCACACCATCTTCGGAGAGGTCGCCGACCAGGCCTCGCGCGACGTCGTGGACGCGATCGCGACGACCCCGACCGGTCCGGGCGACCGGCCGGCCGAGCCGGTCGTCATCGAGTCCGTCCAGATCGTCCGCGGCTGACCTTGGCCCAGCCGCCGACCCCCGAGACCGGGGTGCCGACCTGCTACCGGCACCCCGGCCGGGAGTCACACATCCGCTGCCAGCGCTGCAACCGGTCGATCTGCCCGGACTGCATGCGGGACGCCTCGGTCGGCTTCCAGTGCCCCGAGTGCGTCGCCGAGGGCAAGCGCGCGACCCGGGCCGGCCGCACCGCCTTCGGCGGGCTGCGGCCCACGAACGCCGCCATCACGTCGTTCGTCCTGATCGGCATCAACGCCGCCGTCTGGCTGGCGATCGTCGCGACCGGCGGCAGCGCGAGCCGGCTGCTGCGCCTGTTCGAGCTGCGCGCCAGGGGCTACTGCGACCTCGGGAACGGGCTGATGAGCGTCCGTGCCGACGAGGCCACCTGCACGGCCCACGGTGCCACCTGGGCCCCGGGGGTGTCGGACGGCGCCTACTGGCAGCTGCTCACCAGCACGTTCACCCACGTCGCCCTGCTGCACATCGCGTTCAACATGTTCGCCCTCTACATCCTCGGCCCCCAGCTCGAGATGGTGATCGGCCGCGCGCGGTTCCTCGCGCTGTACCTGCTCTCCGGACTGGCGGGGTCCGCGCTGGTCTACTGGGCGGCTCCGGAGTACCAGGCGACGGTCGGGGCCTCTGGCGCGATCTTCGGCCTGATGGGCGCGCTGCTCGTCGTCGCGCTGAAGCTGCGTGCGAACGTGCAGGGCATCCTCGTCTGGATCGGCATCAACTTCTTCCTGACGATCAGCGTCAGCGGCATCTCCTGGCAGGGCCACCTCGGCGGCTTCGCCGGGGGCATCGTGATCGCCGGGATCCTGGTCTACGCCCCCCGCGGACCCCGCCGTACCGCGTTCCAGGTGTCCGGCCTGGTCGCCGTCGGCGCGCTGACCGTGCTGGCGATCGTGCTGCGCACCGCCGCGCTCAGCTGAGGGCCGGGATGGATCCCCGGTGAGCCGGGGATCCCGTCGGTTATGGGGCATTGCAACGCCCGCCAAGCGTACGAAGTGCCTGGGCAGTACGCCGGGCAGCGAGACCGCCGGAAGTGCACACGTGCTGAGGGCGGGGATGGATCCCCGGTGAGCCGGGGATCCCGTCGGTTATGGGGCATTGCAACGCCCGCCAAGCGCACGAAGTGCCCGGGCAGTACGCCGGGCAGCGAGACCACCGGAAGTGCACAGCTGTGGAATGTCCTGTGGAGAACTACACGCATGTAGTTCTGCACAGGGATATCCCCAGCTGTGCAGAACGCCGGCCACCCGAGGGGTGACCGGCGTTCGACGAGGCGGAAGGGCGGGGCTCACTCCCACCGGGTGGCAAAGGTGAAGCCGACGGCCATGAAGCCGATGCCGACGACCAGGTTCTTCTGCCCGAGGTCGTTGAAGACCGGGATGTCGGAGATGTTGTTGCTGAACACGTAGTACGTGCAGATCCACAGCAGCCCGACGAGGAAGCACCCGAGCATCCCGACCACGACGCCGCGGCCGCGGCCGAGCGGGGTCGAGGGGTGCGCGGTGAGCGCGAGCCCGACGAGCAGCAGGCCGAAGCCGATCAGGTAGTTCCAGTTGCCGAGGTCGGCCATGAACGTCGGGCTGCCCGGGTCGGGCGCCGGGAACGCGGTCGGGTCGACGCGCACCGCGATGTAGTAGTAGGCGATCCAGGCGACGCCCAGCACCATCAGCACGATGGCGACCACGAAGCGCGGCGTGAGGATCGGGCCCCGGGCGGGGGCGAGGGGGTCGAGCTTGGCCTTGGCCACGGGTGCTCCTGGATCATGGTGGGTCGAGGACTCCGGGTTACCTTAGTCGTCGTGACCGGAGGATCCCACGTGCAGCCCCCGGAGTCGGCGGACTCCGGGCATCGGCGCCGTCGCTTCATCCCCGCACAGCCGCGCCGTCCGCGGGGCGTCTGGCGGATCGGTACGCCGGTGGTCGTGCTGCTGTGCGGCGGCCTCTTCGTCGTGAGCGCCGCGAACAGCGACGGCACCGACCTGCGCCCGGGGCGCTACACCGACCTCGCGTCGCTGGTGAAGGACGAGTCCGACCAGTACGACGGGCTCAAGCGGCAGGTCTCCGACCTCGACGCGCAGGTGCAGTCGCTGAGCGCCGGCATGAGCGACCGCGAGGTCAACCGGCTCCACCGGCGGGTCACCGAGCTCAAGGACCCCGCCGGCCTCGAGCCGCGCAGCGGCCCGGGCCTCACGGTCACCCTCTCGGACGCGCCCGAGGACGTCATCAACTCGACCACCGGCAACGTCAACCTCCTGCTGGTGCACCAGCAGGACATCCAGGCCGTGGTGAACGCGCTCTGGAAGGGTGGTGCCACCGCCGTCACGGTCGAGGGCCAGCGGATCGTGTCGACCACCGGCATCAAGTGCGAGGGCAACGCCGTCCAGCTGCAAGGCGTGCCGTACCCGCAGCCCTACGAGATCCAGGCGGTCGGCGACCAGGGGTCGCTGCTGATGGCGATCGAGGACGACCCCTACCTGCAGGCCTACCGCGAGCAGGCCGCCGACCCCGCGATCTCGGTCGGCTGGGACCTCCAGCTCGAGCCGACCGTCAGCGCGCCGGCGTACGACGGGCTGCTGGACCTCAGTTTCGCCGTACCGCTCGATGGTGGGACGGCGGGCTGACCCGGTGCCCGTCACCCGGCAGCAGCACGCTGGGGCTCTCGGTCGGTGACGACGGGGTCTCGCTCGGGGACGGCGACTCCGACGGCTCGAAGCTCGACACCACGATCGTCACCGTCGTCCCCTGGTCGGCGGTCTGGCCGCCCCGAGGCGACTGGCTGAGCACCGTGCCGGCCGGTTCGGTCGTGTTCGGGTTCTCGATGACCTCGACCTGGAAGCCGGCGTTGCGGATCTTGTTCTTCGCCTCCGGCTGCATCAGCCCGACGACGTCCGGGATCTGCTCCGGACCGTC
Source organism: Nocardioides sp. URHA0032 (assembly GCF_000620645.1). Lineage (GTDB taxonomy): Bacteria > Actinomycetota > Actinomycetes > Propionibacteriales > Nocardioidaceae > Nocardioides. The sequence continues at coordinate 188,805 of NZ_KK211159.1, forward strand.
GGAGTAGAAGACCGTGACCGTCGTGCCGTTCGCCACCGTCTCGCCCTGCGAGGGCTCGGTGCGGATCACGATGCCGGCGTCCTCGTCGGAGTCCTCCTCCTGGAGGCGGACGACCAGGCCCGCCTGCTCGAGGTGCGCCTTCGCCTCCTCCTTGGTCATGTCCACCACGAACGGCACCTGCACCTCGGGCTTCCCGAGCGAGACCACCAGGTCGACGGCGGTGTCCGGATCGACGTACTCGTCGGCGTCCGGGTCCTGGCTGATCACCTTGCCGGCCGGGACGGTGTCGCTGTTCTCGCGGTCGATGTTGCCGACCGCGAGCCCGGCGTCGCCGATCAGGGAGCGCGCCTGGTTCTCCGACTTGCCCGTCACGTTGGGCGTCGGCACCTGCTCCGGCGCCGACTCGAAGAGCCGGGGCATCAGGTATGCCGCGCCCGCGATCAGCACGATGAGCAGCAGCCCGAGGGCGATCAGCAGTCCCGTGCGCCCGCGGTTGTCGTCGTCCTCGTCGATCGCGGCGGCGGGGACGACGGCGGTCGCCGCGGTCGGGTAGGACGGCGTGGTCGGCGGCACCGGCGGCGGGATCGGTGCCTGCACGGGCCGCCCGGCGAGGTAGCGCTCGATGTCGCTGCGCATGGCGGCGGCCGACTGGTAGCGGTCCTCGACCCGCTTCGCGAGGGCCTTCATCACGACCGCGTCGATCTCGGGCGGGAGGTCGGTGTCGTGGTCCGACGGGGGCACGGCGGGCTCGCGGACGTGCTGGTAGGCGACCGCGACCGGGCTGTCGCCGACGAACGGCGGCCGCCCGGTGAGGAGCTCGTAGAGCAGGCAGCCGGCGGAGTAGACGTCGGAGCGCGAGTCGACGGTCTCGCCCCGGGCCTGCTCGGGGGAGAGGTACTGCGCGGTGCCGACCACGGCTGCGGTCTGCGTCATCGTCGACGAGGCGTCGCTGATCGCGCGGGCGATGCCGAAGTCCATCACCTTCACGTCGCCGGTCGGCGTGAGCATCACGTTGCCGGGCTTGATGTCGCGGTGGATGATCCCGGCGCGGTGGCTGTAGTCCAGCGCGGACAGCACGCCGCTGGTGATCTCGAGGGCACGCTCGGGCAGGATCTTGCGGCCCTCGCGGAGGATGTCGCGCAGGGTGCGACCCGCGACGTACTCCATCACGATGTAGGGCTGGGAGATGCCGGACCCGTCGGCCGCCGGCTCCTCGCCGGTGTCGTAGACCGCGACGATCGCGGGGTGGTTCAACGAGGCCGCGGACTGCGCCTCGCGGCGGAACCGCGCCTGGAACGTCGCGTCGCTGGCCAGGTCGGTGCGCAGCCGCTTGACCGCCACGACCCGACCGAGCCGGGTGTCGGTGCCCTTGCGCACCTCGGCCATGCCGCCGCGTCCCAGGAGCTCTCCGAGCTCGTAGCGCCCACCGATCAGGTGCGGCTCTTGGTTGCTCATCGAGGGGTGTCCTTTGCCTGACTGCTCGAGGTGGCGGAGGGTTCGACGGCCCCCGGTGACGCACTGGACGTCGTCGCGGTGTCCGACGGGGTCGAGGTGTCGCTCGGCGTGGGCGTAGGCGTGGGCGTGGGCGTGTCCGACTCGGTCGGCGTGGGCGTCGGCGTGTCCGATGGGGTCGGGGTGGGTGTGGGGGTGGAGGTCGGCGTCGGCGACGTGGTCGTCGGCTCCGAGGTGGGCGTCGTGTCGGACTTCGGGTGCGACGCGGTCGGGGAGTGCGTGGGCTCGTCGGTGGGCGCCTCGTCGTCCATCGCCTGGGCGATGAGCACGACCGCCAGGATGACGACCACCACCAGGGCGAGGACGGCGAGCACCGGCCAGAGCGCGGTCCGGTGCCGCACCCGCTCGTCGTCCTCGGGCAGGTGCCCCGCGGTCGGGCCGGGGACGACCGGTGCCATCACCATCGTCTCGCTCGCGGGTGGCGGGGCGGCCGCCTGGGTGACCGCGGTGTGCGGGTCCCGGAGAGCGGCGGCGAAGGCCGCCCCGTCGGCGAACCGGTCCTGGGGCAGCTTCGCCATCGACCGGCGTACGACGGCGGCCAGGTCGCCCGGCACCGTCTCGGGCAGCTCCGGCACCGGCTCCCGCAGGTGCGCGAGGGCGGTCGCCACGGCGGTGTCGGCCTGGAACGGCCGGTGGCCCGCGAGGCACTCGAACGCGACGACGCCGAGGGAGTACACGTCGGACGCCGGCGTCGCGGTCTGGCCCTGGGCCTGCTCGGGCGAGAGGTACTGCGGGGTCCCCATCACCTCGCCGGTCTGCGTCAGGCCCAGCCCCTCGGCCGCGCGCGCGATGCCGAAGTCGGTGACCTTGACCCGGCGGTCCGGGGTGACGAGGAGGTTCGCGGGCTTCACGTCGCGGTGCACGATCCCGGCGGCGTGCGCCGCGCCCAGCCCGTCGGCGGCCTGGGTGAGCAGCTCGCGGACGGCGTCCGGGTCCATCGGGGTGTCGGGGCGCAGCACCGCGGAGAGCGGCTGCCCGTCGACCAGCTCCATCACCAGGAACGGCCGGCCGCCGCCCGATCCGTAGTCGTAGACCGTGGCGATGTTCGGGTGGTGCAACGAGCCGGCGTGCTGGGCCTCGACCTCGAAGCGGGCCCGGAACGACGGGTCGTCGGCGTACTCGTTCTTGAGGACCTTGACCGCCACCTCGCGGCCCAGGTTGGTGTCCGTCGCGCGCCACACCTCGCCCATGCCGCCGGTCGCGATCCGGGCGTCGAGGCGGTACCGCCGGGCGTCGTCGGCGTACGTCGGAGGTGCGCCGGGTGTCTCCGTCACTTGATCACCGCCTCCATCACGGCCTTCGCGATCGGGCCGCCGAGCAGGCCGCCCGCGATCTCGTCGCGGGGGATGTCGGCGTTCTGGATCATCACGGCCACCGCGACCTGGGGGTTCTCGGCGGGTGCGAAGGAGATGAACCACGCGTACGGCGACTTGTCGGTCTGCCCGGTCTGGGCGGTCCCGGTCTTGCCGGCGACGTCGATGCCGGGGATCGCGGCCGGCGACGCGGTGCCGTTCTGGACCGTCGAGACCATCAGCTTGGTGACCTCGCTGGCCGTCGTCGACGACACCGCCTTCGAGAGCTCCTGCGGGTCGGTCTTGTCGAGCACGTCGAGGTCGGCGGAGAGCTCCTCGTCGACGAGGTAGGGCCGCATCACGGTGCCGCCGTTCGCGAGCCCGGCGGCGACCATCGCCATCTGCAGGGGCGTGGCCGAGACGTCGAACTGGCCGAAGCCGGTCTGTCCCAGCTGGGCCTCGTCGATGTCGGTCGGGAACACCGACTCGGCCTGCGGCGTCAGGTCGTCGAAGTAGTGGCTGTTGAAGCCGAAGCCCTCCGCGGTCTTGGCCATGTCGTCGGCGCCGACCTGCCCGGCGATCTGGGCGAACGAGGTGTTGCAGGACTGCTCCATCGCCTGCGTGAACGGGATCTTCGAGCCGTTCGCGCCGCAGGAGCGGCCCTCGTTGTCGATCAGGCCGGTGGGCCCGTGCGTCAGCGGGAGCTGGTAGGTCACGCCGCCGGGCACCGAGTCCTCGGCGGTGTACAGACCCTTGTCGATGGCCGCCGCCGCGGTGACGACCTTGAACGTCGAGCCCGGGGGGAGCCGGGTCTGGATGGCCCGGTTCAGCAGCGGCTGGGTCGGGTCGGCGTTCAGCGTCTTGAACTGCTGGGTGACCTGCGTGAGGTCGTGCGAGGCGAGCTTGTTGGGGTCGTAGGTCGGCAGCGAGACCATCGCCAGCACCTTGCCGGTGTTCGGCTCGAGGGCGACCACGGCGCCCTGGACGTTCGGGCCGAGCCCCTTGAGCCCGTTGTACGCCGCGTCCTGCGCCTTCGGGTCGACCGTGAGCAGCACGTTGCCGCCCTTCGGCGGGTTGTTGCTGAGCAGGTCCACCAGCTTGGTGACGAACAGCCGCGAGTCGTCGCCGGAGAGCACGTCGTTCTGGGTGCGCTCGATGCCGGTGGAGCTGTAGTAGGAGAACCAGCCGGTGATCGGGGCGTACTCCAGCGGCTTCGGGTAGGACCGCTGGAACTTGTACTCGTCGTCGGACGGCTTGCTCTGCGCGACCGCGCTCCGGCCGACCTGGATCGCCCCGCGCTCGCGGGAGTACGACGCCACCAGCACCCGCCGGTTGCGCGGGTCGTCGTTGAGCTTGCCCGCCTTCCAGTACTGGAGGTAGGTCGCGTTGACCATCAGCGCCAGGAACAGCAGGAGGCAGAAGATCGAGATGGTGCGGATCGGCTTGTTCATCGCGGCATCACGTCGCTCATCACAGCTTCACCACCTGAGTGGCGTCTGAGTCGATGGCGGTGGTGTCGTCGGAGAGCTGCGGGACCGGGCGCCGCGCCTGGTCGGAGATGCGCAGCAGCAGCGCGATGATCACCCAGTTCGCGATGAGCGACGAGCCGCCGTACGACAGGAACGGCGTGGTGAGGCCGGTGAGCGGGATCAGTCCGGTGACGCCGCCGACGACCACGAACACCTGGAGCGCGAACGCCGTGCCGAGGCCGGTCGCCAGCAGCTTCCCGAAGCCGTCGCGGCAGATCAGCGCCGTGCGCAGCGCCCGTTCGACGATCAGGCCGTACAGCATGATGACCGCGATGACGGCGGTCAGCCCGAGCTCCTCGCCGATCGCGGCGAGGATGAAGTCGGAGTTCGCGTACGGCACGCGGAACGGGTCGCCGTCGCCGAAGCCGCGGCCGATCAGGCCGCCCCACCCCATGCCGAACAGCGCCTCGACCGGCTGGTAGCTCTGGCCGCCCTGCTCGGCGGAGTAGTAGTCGAAGGGGTGCAGCCAGATGTCGAAGCGGATCCGCACGTGCGGGATCAGGGCGTACGCCGCGGCCGCGCCGGCCACGAACAGGACGCCGCCGACCACGAGCCACCCCGGCCGCTCGGTCGCGACGTACAGCATCACCAGGAAGAGGCCGAAGAACAGCAGGCTGGAGCCGAGGTCCTGCTGGAAGACCAGGATGCCGAGGCTGACCAGCCACATGGCGAGGATCGGGCCGAGGTCGCGGCCGCGGGGCAGGTCCACGAACAGCACCCGGCGGCCGGCCAGCGCGAGCGCGTCGCGGTGCAGCACGAGGTAGCCGGCGAACGCGATCACCAGCAGCACCTTGGCGATCTCGCCGGGCTGGAGGCTGAACGGCCCGAGGTGGACCCAGATGCGCGCGCCGTTGATGGTCCGCCCGATGCCGGGGAGCATCGGCAGCAGCAGCAGCACGATCGCGGCCAGCCCGCTGGTGTAGGTGAAGCGCTGGAGCACCCGGTGGTCGCGCAGCATCACCAGCGTGAACGCGAACAGCAGTACGCCGACGGTCATCCAGATCAGCTGCTGCTGGGCGAACGCGTGCGGGCGGTCGGCCGCCTCCGCCGCGAGGTCGAGGCGGTGGATCACCGCGAGGCCGAGGCCGTTCAGCGCGCCGACGACCGGCAGCAGCACCGGGTCGGCGTACGGCGCGACGACCCGGATCACCAGGTGCGACCCGATCAGCAGGGCGGCCAGCCACCCGCCGTACCCGAACAGGTTGGCGGGGACCTCCTGGTTCACGCCGAGGCCGACCGCGACGTACGCGCCGATGCCGACGAGCAGCGAGAGCACCAGCAGGAACAGCTCGGCGCCGCGGCGGCGCCGGTGCACGAAGCCCATCAGCGTGCTCTGCTGCGCCATCACGAGGCCGTCCCCGGGTCGGGCTCCTGGTGGGAGGCGAGGTCCTGGACCTTGGCGCGGGCGTCGTCGAGGTTGTCGTAGGCGATGCCCTCGCCGACGCGGTCGGACTCGATCTGGCTGAGCTTCTCGACCTGGACGTCGGTGGTCTCGTAGGGCTCGGAGAGCGCCAGCCCGGCCAGCTCGGTGTTGATGCCGCGGAAGATGACGACCACGCCGTCCTGCTCGCCGACGTAGAACTGGTCCTGGCTCCAGGAGTACGCCCAGGCCAGGGCCACCCAGACGACCCCCACGACGAGCACGAGGGCGAGCAGCCGCTTCAGCCAGACGAACCGCCGCGGGGGCCGCGGCGCGTACCGCGCGGCCTCGGGGTCGATCGGGTCGGCGGTGATCGCGTAGCCGGGCAGGTCGTCGGGGATGTCGGCCTGCACCGGCTCGAGCTCGCCGGTGTCGCCGGAGCGGTGGCCGCGGAACAGGCCGCCCATGCCGGCGCGCCCGCGGGTGCTGACCGGCCGGCGCTCGGCGGCGGCCCCGACGACGAGCGGCTCGTCCAGCGGGCTGCCGTCGTCGGCGACCACGTCGGCGACCAGGCAGGTGACGTTGTCGCTGCTGCCGGCCTCGAGGCTCGCGCGGACCAGCTCGGTGGCGGCGTACTCGGCGCTGCCGCCGGAGAGGATGTCGGCCAGCCGGCCGTCCGTGAGCACGCCGCTGGCACCGTCGCTGCAGAGCAGCAGCCGGTCCCCGGGGGTGAGCTCGAGGACGAAGAGGTCGGGCTCCGCCTCGTGCACGCCGTCGAGCGCCTTGAGGATCAGGTTGCGGTGCGGGTGGACCCGTGCCTCCTCCTCGGTGATCCGGCCCTCGTCGATCAGCGTCTGGACGAACGTGTGGTCGGACGTGATCTGGCTGATCTCGCCGTCGCGGAAGAGGTACCCGCGGCTGTCGCCGACGTGCCCGATGCCGGCCCGCGCGCCGTCGAAGAGGGCGACGGTCGCCGTGGTGCTGGTGCCGTTCAGGGCCGGGTCCTCGTCGACGAGCTCGCCGATCCGGTCGTGTGCCCGGTGCAGTGCCCCCGCGACCCGGGCGAGCAGGTCGTGGTCGGGGTCGTCGGTGGGCGGTACGTCGAGCTTGCGCAGCTGGGAGATCGCGGTCGCCGAGGCGACGTCACCGCGCGCCGCGCCGCCGACGCCGTCGCAGACGGCGACCAGCCACGGGCCGGCGTACCCGGAGTCCTGGTTGTCCTTGCGGACCCGGCCGACGTCGGAGACGGCGGCGAACCGCAGCCGCAGGCTCGATCCGGCCTCGGCTCCGGGTGCGGGAGTCCCCTCGGGGGTCGCGGTCATCCCGGCTTACTTCCTGAGCTCCAGGACCGTCTTCCCGATGCGGACCTGGGTGCCGAGGCTGATCGTGGTCGGCTGGGTGATGCGCACGGTCCCGACGTAAGTGCCGTTGGTCGAGCCGAGGTCCTCGACGAACCACTGGTCGCCGGAGGCCGCGATCCGCGCGTGCCGGGTGGAGACGTAGTCGTCGTCGAGCCGGATCGCGGCGTCGGAGCCACGGCCGATGAGGACGGGGGCCCGGTCGAGCTCGGCGCGCTCGCCGACGTTCGACCCGGCGGTGACGATCACGTGGGTCGGCGCGCCCTTGCGCTTGCTGGGCTGCTTGGCGGGCTTGGGCGCCTTGCCGGTGCGGGCCCCGCCGCCGCGGGCCGCCTCCGGGACGCGCGCGCCGAACATGTCGGAGCGGATCACCGAGATCGCCGAGAGCACGAAGATCCAGAGGATCGCCAGGTAGGCGATCCGGATGAGGAACAGCGTCAGCTCGGACAAGCTCAGCCCTCCTCGAGGACCCGGACGGTCATCGTGGTGTTGCCGATCTTCACCTGGGACCCGTCGCGGAGGCCCGTGGAGGAGATCCGGTGGCCGTCGACGAGCATGCCGTTGGTCGAGCCCAGGTCCACGACCTTGATCCGCAGGTCGTTGCCGCCACCCTCGACCACGAACTCCACGTGCCGGCGGCTGACGCCGGGATCGTTGATCCGGACGTCGGCCTCGGTGCCGCGCCCGATGACGAGGCCCGGCGGCTGCAGGGGGTGCCGCGTGCCGTTGACCTCGAGCACGGCCCGCGCGCGGCCCACCTGGGTCTGGGTGGCCTGGCTGGTGACCTTGGCCTGGGCGCGGCTGCGGATCCGGAACCGGCCGGTCGTCAGGTCCTCGGCCGGCTCGAACGCGATCGAGATCGGTCCGGGGAACGCGTAGCCCTGCTGGTCGGCGTGCGCCCGGAGCTGCTGCGACATCTCGTCGGCCAGCGCGGCGTTGTACGCCGAGAGCCGGTCCAGGTCGGTCGCCGCGAGCTCGACGTGGAAGTCGTTGGGCACCAGGCGGCGGTCGCGGGAGAGGATCTGGGCGTTGTTGTCGCACTCGCGCTGGAGCGCGGCCGAGATCTCCACGGGCTGGACCGCGGAGCGGAAGGCCTTGGCGAAGGCGCCCGAGATCATCTGCTCGAGCCTGTGCTCGAGGCGTTGGAGTCCGCCCACTACCGCTCCTTCCGCAGTCCCGGTGGTCGTGCCCGCTGGCGGGCCGGTCAAACCGGACGAGGAGGTCCCCCGACTCTCGACCTCGTCACGGCAAGCAGAGCAGCCCGGCACCGCCGGGTTGCGTCGATCGTAACGGGGACAGGGCTGGCGCCCCGGTTTGGGCCAGACCGACGCGCTGGGATAGCCTTGGCCCGCTTCACGCGCGAGTGGCGGAATAGGCAGACGCGCACGGTTCAGGTCCGTGTGTCCGAAAGGACGTGGGGGTTCAACTCCCCCCTCGCGCACCGCAACCCGGGAGATCTCCCGGGCCCGAGGACCGGGCGACCAGGGGACTGGTCGCCCGGTCCTCGTCGTTCCTGGGGGAAGTCGACGCGAGCCACGGTCCGCGGGCGGCGCTTCGGCGCAACCATCGTCCGCGACATCCGGGACGTCCGGGACCCTGGCGGGTCCCGCGGGCTCGTCACCGCGCACCCAGGATGACCTCGGGACCCGAGTGCGCTCCCGGCCGAGGTCGGGACCGACGAGGCCATGACCCACCGACTCGCCACCAAGCACCACACCGATCACCGCCGCCGAAGCGCGACCCGCATCGGAGCGGTGGGCCGCCCGGACTCCGACAAGCGCGAGTCGGCTTCGACCAGTCGCACGAAGCACGGCGAGATGCGGTGCGAGGTGCTGATGCGGTCAGCCGATCGGATCGACGAGCGAAGCGTCGGTGGGCTCGTCGGACAACTCGAGCAGGCTCAGAAGATACTGGCCGTAGCCGCTCGCGGTCAGCGTCTCCGCCCGAGCCCGCAGCGCGTCGTCACTCAGCCAGCCCTGCCGCCAGGCGACCTCCTCCGGCGACCCGATCTTGGCACCTTGGCGCACCTCGATCGTCCGGACGAAGTTGCTGGCGTCATTGAGCGAGTCGAAGGTGCCGGTGTCGAGCCAGGCGGTTCCGCGGGGAAGGATCTCCACGCGCAGCCGCCCCTCCTCCAGGTAGCGGCGGTTGAGGTCGGTGATCTCCAACTCGCCGCGCGCACCGGGCTGGAGGTCGGCGGCTCGGTCGACGACGTCCGGGCCGTAGAAGTACAGACCGGGCACGGCGAGCCGGGATCTCGGGCGCTGAGGCTTCTCCTCCAGGGATACGGCGATCCCGTCGTCACCCATCTCCACGACGCCGTAGCCGCGCGGGTCGGCGACGCGGTAGCCGAAGATCAGCGCGCCGTCGATCGTGCGGAAGCGGTTGAGAGCCAGACCCATCCCGGCGCCGTAGAAGATGTTGTCACCGAGCACCAGCGCGCAGGAATGTCCGCGGACGTGGTCCGCGCAGATGTGGAACGCCTGCGCCAGGCCCCGGGGCTCCTCCTGCACCCTCCACGAGATGTCCAGGCCGAACTGGCTGCCGTCGCCCAGCAGGTGCTGGAAGGCGCCCTGGTCGTACGGTGTCGTGATGATCTGGATCTCCCGGATCTGCGCCAACATCAGCGTGGTGAGCGGGTAGTAGATCATCGGCTTGTCGTAGACCGGCATGAGTTGCTTGCTGAGCGCCAGCGTGATCGGCTGCAGCCGGGTGCCGGAGCCACCCGCCAGGATGATGCCTCGCATGGGGTCACCTTGGCACAGGCGGTCCGGGGCGGCTCGGCCCTACTGTCCGGTCTCGGCGTACGCCGATTCCACCCGCTGCTTGTCCGGCGCCCACCACGCTCGGTGGTCGGCGTACCAGGTGATCGTGTCGCGCAGGCCGGCATCGAAGTCGGCGAAGCGCGGCTCCCAGCCGAGCTCCGTGCGCAGCTTGGACGGGTCGATGGCGTACCGCAGATCGTGCCCCACGCGGTCGCTGACCCGGTCGAAATCGTCTTCGTCGTGCCCCAGGGACCGCAGGATCGCGCGGACCACCTCGGTGTTGGCCCGCTCGTTCTCCACGCCGATCAGATAGGTCTCGCCGATCTCGCCCCGGTCGAGGATCGCGAGCACGGCCGAGCTGTGGTCGTCGACGTGGATCCAGTCGCGGACGTTGAGCCCGGCGCCGTAGAGCTTGACCCGACGCCCCGACAGGAGGTTGGTGATCTGCCGCGGGATGAACTTCTCGATGTGCTGCCACGGGCCGTAGTTGTTGGAGCAGTTCGACAGGGTCGCCCGCACCCCCATGCTCCGCACCCACGCCCGCACCAGGTGATCGGCGGCGGCCTTGGACGCGGAGTAGGGGCTGCTCGGCCGATAGGGGCTGCCCTCCTCGAACCGACGCCGCTCGTCGAGCTCGAGGTCGCCGTACACCTCGTCGGTCGACACGTGGTGCAGGCGCACGTCGTGACGCCGGACGGCCTCCAGCACTACGGCGGTGCCGACGATGTTCGTCTGCACGAACGGCCACGGGTCGCGCAGGGAGTTGTCATTGTGCGACTCGGCCGCGAAGTGGACGACCACGTCGGTGCCGGCGACCAGCTCGTCGACGACCTCGGCGTCGGCGACATCACCCACGACGGTCCGCACCCGGTCCTCGGGGAGGTCGGCCAGTGCCTCGGGGCTCGCGGCGTAGGTCATCTTGTCGAGCACGACGACCGCGTCGTCGGTGTGGTCGACGACGTGGCGGACGAAGTTCGAGCCGATGAAGCCGGCGCCGCCAGTGACCAGGAGGTTCCTCACGCGCTGGAGTCTAGGAGCGCCGGCGAAGCGCGCCTGTAGGCTGACCCGGTCCACGAGGAGGGGTGTGTGACGTCAGCCGTACGACGCCGCTCCGTCGCCACGCTCGGCCTCGGCTCCGTGGGAGCCGGGATCCTCGCCTACGTCTTCTTCGTCACCGCCGCCCGCGCCCTCGGCCCGGAGGACGCCGCGTCCATCTCGGTGCTGTGGACCTGGTGGAGCTTCAGCGCCGCGGCGGTCACGTTCCCCCTGCAGCACTGGATCGCCCGCACCGTGAAGGCATCCGGCGGAGAGAGAGCCGTGCGGAACGGCCTGCCCCGGCTGGCCGTGCTGGTGACCGTCGTGGCCGTGTTCGCCGGGCTGGTCTCCTGGGTCTGGGGCGAGCGGCTCTTCCGGACCAGCGGCCCGGCCTTTCCCGCGCTCGTGGTCGCCGTGACCCTCGGCGCGGGCCTGCTGGGCGTCGTCCGTGGCCACCTGACCGGCCGGGGACGCTTCTCCGCGGTCGGCCTCAACCTGATCCTGGAGAACGCCGTTCGCAGTGTCGCGGCTCTCGCACTGGCGGCAGCGGGGTGGACCGAGCCATGGGCGTTCGGGCTCGCCCTCGTCGCCGGGTACTCCGTCGCGGCCGCCAACGGCCGCGCGCTCGTCTCGTGGGACGACAACGGGTCCGGCGAGGCCGGGAACCCGGTCGCGGCCGTGGGGTCGACCGGGCTGGGGCAGCTTCTCGCGCAGGCGGCGCTCACCGGCGCGCCCGTCGTCCTGGCGCTGTCGGGAGCACGACCCCAGGACGTGACGGCCGTCTTCGCGGGCCTCGCACTCTTCCGCGCGCCCTACACCGTCGTCAGCGCCATGATGGCCTCGGTGACCGGGCGCCTGACCCTGCTGTGGCTGAACGGGAGTGCGGCCGCCTGGCGACAGGTGGAGAAGGCGGTCGTGGCGGTCCTCGCCGTCGGCGGCACCCTCGTCGGCGCGCTCCTGGGGTGGTGGGTGGGACCCTGGCTGATCGCGCTCGTCTTCGGCAGCGACGTGGTGCTCCGGGCGGACGTCGCCGCCCTGCTCGCCGCCGGCACGGTGCTGGCGATGGCGAACCTCGTGGTCGTCGTGATGATCGTCGCCCAGGGGCGCAACGCAGCGCTCATGCGCGGGTGGACGACCGCTTTCCTCGCCGGACTCTGCTGGGCTCTGGTGTCGCCGCTCGAGCCAGTCCTCGGAGTGGCCTGGCTCTTCGTGGCCGTGCAGGGCGCGGCGCTCGTGTGGTTGGGAGTCGAGGAGGCCCTGGGCGCCCGACACCCCCGCGGGCTCAGCGCCGCAGCGCGCCGAGCAGCGCCTCCGCGACCCGCTCGGCCTCCGCGTCGGTGAGATTGTTGTGGAAGGGCAGCCGCAGCAGTCGGCTGCTGACGTCGGTCGTCACCGGGCACTCGGTCGGACGCGCTGCGAATCTGCGGCCACCCTCGGAGTCGTGCAGCGGGACGTAGTGGAACGTCGCCTGGACGCCCTGCGCACGCATCTCCGCCATCACGCGGTTGCGGGTGGCCGCATCCGGCAGCAGCAGGTGGAAGAGGTGGTACGCCGGATCGCTGGCGGCGGGCACGACCGGCAGCTGCACACCCAGGTCCGCGCACGGCTCCGCGAGCAGGTCGACGTACCTCTCGTGGACGTGGCGACGCTTCGCCTGGATGGTCTCGCGCACCTCGAGCTGGCCGAGGAGGTGAGCAGCGAGCGTGTCGGACAGTCCGAACGAGGAGCCGATGTCCCGCCAGGAGTACTTGTCGACCTGACCCTCCATGAACGCGCGGCGGTTGGTGCCCTTCTCGTAGAGCACCCAGGCCCGCTCGAGGTCCGCGGCGTCGTTCACGACGAGCGCCCCGCCCTCGCCACAGACGATGTTCTTGGTCTCGTGGAAGCTGAAGGTGGAGAGGCGGCCCAGGCTGCCGAGCGGATGATCCTTCCAGCGTCCGAACGGACCGTGGGCGACATCCTCCACCAGCGCCACCTCGGGCCGCGACGCCAGAACGTCCATGAGGCCGGACACGTCGCCGGCGATCCCGGCGTAGTGCACCAGCACGACTGCACGGACCGAGTCGTCCATGAGCTCCGCGACGTGGGCCGGATCGGCGGCGAGCGTCTCGGGCTCGACGTCGCAGAACAGCACGCGAGCACCCTGCCGGACGAAGGCCAGCGCGGTGGTCACGAAGGTGAACGACGGCACGATCACCGTGTCGCCCGGCTGGAGGTCGAGCACCATCGCGCTGAGCTCCAACGCCGAGGTGCACGAGGTCGTGAGGAGGACGCCCGCACCGCCGATCTCCTCGCGGATGACATCGCCGGCTCGGCTCGAGAACGAACCCCCTGACGAGCTGTGGCCGCTGCGCATGGCCTCCGCGACGTACTCCGTCTCGCGCCCTTCGAGGGAGGGGACGTTGAAGCGGATCTCCTGCTCAGCCATGTGCTTCCTCCTGTCGGTCCCCGCCCCAGGGCAGCGGGCGCCCGAGGAGCTCGATGAGTGCTTGGTCGTTGGGAGCGAAGTACTCACGGAGCCGGGCGACCAGACCGGCCTCGAGCGTGGGAGCCGGACCGGGGCTCACGTTGGTCGGCTCGGTCTCGACCCGGGCCTTCCCCAGGTCGAGCGAGGCGAAGAGGTCCTCCACGGCCTTCCCACTGACGACCTCGTCGAGGAACAACACCCGGAACCGGTCACCGAAGCGGTCCATCCACGGGATCAGGGCCTCGGCGTACCGACCGCGGCTGAGGTAGGCGAACGGCGAGGCGGAGTAGCGCGACCGGTCCCATGATCGCTCCTCGGTCAGGCTGTCGATCAAGGCAGACCCGAGGGGGCGGTCCTCCACGCCGTGCTCGGACGAGAAGCGCCAGTGCGAGATGGCGCGGGCCACGGGGTCTCTCAACTGGGCCAGGACCAGCGGACGCCCGAGCACTCGCTCGATCCGCTCCCCGGACGCCGGGTGGTCGAGGTAGCTGGTGCTCTTCTCCACCAGCAGCCTGGCGGCGCCCCGGTGGGGAAACCACGTCTCGACGTACCACTCGACTCCCCGTGCCACGACCTCGTCGTCGAGGAAGACCTTGGGCTCCGGCCGCCGCGGTGTCGCCAGGACGACGCCGGGCTGGGCGCCCAGTGCGTCCGCGAGGTACGTCGTCCCGCAGCGTTGGGCGCCCACCACCACCAGGTGCCGCGTCACCGGGCGCCATCCGCGCCGGCGGGGTCACCGGTGCCGTCGGCCGACACGCGCTCGACGACGTGGTAGGACCGCGGCACGGTCACCGCGTTGAGGATGCGCACGAGGTACTCACCCAGCATCGAGACCAGGGCGATGAGGAAGCCGTTGAACACGGCCAGCAGGACGACGAGCGACGTCCAGCCCGGCACGCGCGAGTCGGTGAGGATGCCTCGCAGAAAGAAGCCACCGCCCAACAGGATCGCCAGGCCGGCCACGGCGAAGCCCAGGCCGGCGGCGAGACGCAGCGGGAACAGCGAGTAGCTGAACAGGATCGTCAGCACCAGTCGCACGATGCGCAGCAGGCTGTAGTTGCTGGACCCGACCGTGCGGGCGTCGTGGCGTACGAGCACGTTGCCGGGTTCGTTGCTGTAGAGCAGCGCCTGCCCCGTGATGTAGGGAAAGGCGTTGTTGTCGTTGCAGATCCGGTCGACGACGTCGCGGCGCAGGATGCGGAAGTTCGACACCGCGAGCCCGGGCGGCTGCCCGAAGATCCGGCGGTTGATCAGGCCGATCATCTTGCTGCCGAGCCGGCGGTAGCCCGCGGCCTGCTTGGTCTCGAACTCACCGAAGACGACGTCGTGCCCGCCGGAGTGAGCGGCGTCGATGAGCTTGAGGGTCTCCTCCGGTGGGTTCTGCAGGTCGTCGTCGAGCGTGATCACCCAGTCGCCGCGCGTGGCGCGGAAGCCGGCCAGGTTGGCGTGGTGCTGGCCATAGTTCTTCAGCAGGTTGATCGCGAGCACGTGCGGCGTGTCGCGGGCGCGGGAGGAGATGACCTGCCAGCTGTCATCGGAGCTGCCGTCGTTGACCAGGACCAGCTCGAACCGCAGTCCCGCCTGCGTGAAGACCTCCACGACGCGATCAACGGTGTCACCGACGATGGGATCGGAGTTGAAGACGGGGATGACGAGCGAGTAGAGCGGAGTGGTCTCGACGGGCGCGACCGTCGCCGGCTGAACCATGCGCCGATGGTGCCACGTGCCGGGTGGCTCACCCGCGCAGGGCCCTCCTCGCGCGCGCCACCTCGTCCTGGGGAACCTCGTCGGAGACGAAGAAGCCGTACCGACCGACCGGGTCCATGCCGACGCGCACGTAGCCCTCGTCGATCACCTCCTGGACCCAGCTCGGACGAAAGCCGGACTCCACCACCAGGACGGTGGGTCGTCGATCGAGGACCCAGGTGACCAGGCCGTCGAGGCCGCCCGGCCAGACGTCGTCCACGTAGTCCTCGAGCCCCAGGCTGAACTGCTGGTGGACGATCGGGTTGCGCCTGCCGGTGAGCACGAGCGGCGCCGGCGCCTGGATCGACATCATCGTCGCATCCGGACCCAGGATCCGCATCAGCGTCACCGCCCGCGCTCGCTGCTCCGCGAGGTCGTCCGTCCGGTGCGAGACCGCGTACGTCGTGCCCAGGAGCACCGACAGCGTCGCCCATGCGGCGACCACCGCGAGAACGACCCTGGTCGATGCCCTGCGCAGGACGGCGCCCAGCAGCAGACCGACACCGAGGACGCCGAACGGGATCGCCAGGAAGGCATCCGGCCAGCCGTTGTAGGCGCGGACCGTCCAGACGACCGCGACGACGCCGCCGGCCAACAGCACGACGGCCTCTTCGTCCGCGCGTTCCCGCCCGCCGTCACCCCGGCTGCCGACGACGCGTGCGAGGCCGATGACGCCCCGGACCACCACCGTGAGCAGCCCGGCGACCAAGACGTAGAGCGACAGCCCGTAGGCCTGTCGCAGGTCGTCGACGTGGTGTCCGAACCCGGTGAGCATGCTCGGTTGCCGGGTGTACCGGACGTGGACGAGCACCAGGCCGTCCAGGAAGACTCTGAGGTGGCCGATGGCGGCGTACCAGATCAGGAATCCCAGCAGCGGGATCAGCCCGCCCACCACCACCCGGACGAGGCCACGAAGGCGGCGGCCGACCGGTTCCAGGAACAGTCCCGTCGCCGCCGCGGCCGCTGCGGCGAAGAACACCGGCTGCCACGTCAGGGTCGCCAGGGCGATCATCGCGCCCGCGAGACCCCAACGCCGTCGCACGATGGCGTGGAGGGCGAGGATGAGCAGGAGGACCATGAGGGTCTTCTCGCGGGGCCCCCGCGAGGCATAGTCGACGAACCCCTGCACCATCAGCAGGGTGAGCCCGGTGGCAGCCCCGATCGCCGTGGATCCGGTGAGCGACCGCGCCAGCCGGTACATGGCGACGACGGCGGCGACGCTGATCACGAGGAACAGGAGGCGTGCGCTGACGACGTCTCCGACGCCGACGATGCGACCCACCCAGATGCCGACGCCGGGGACGAGGTGGCTGAGTGGGCCCGCCCGGTTGAAGACCCCGAGATACGGCGGCGTCCCGTCGGCCACCGACTGACCTGCATAGGTGTAGATCGCGAGGTCGCGCTCGAGCCGCCCGTGGAGTCCGTGGGCGAGGAAGACCGCGGCGGCGGTCAGGCACAGCCCCACTCCCGTGAGGTCGACGTTCCGACCGCGATGGTGCCCGAGTTCTGCCGTCACCACCCGGAGTGTAGGAGTCGACGGGCACCGGATCGCCGCGGCCCGCCGATTGCGTCTGCCCAGCACATCACGCGGTGCCGCGTGAGGGCCCCTGCGCGACCAGGAGTCCTGCGGCTGGGTGAAGAACCCGTCCGGGTCGTACTGCTGGCGCGGCTGCCAGAGCGCAGAAGACCCACGCTCGGCGCCCGCTCCGCTGCACCTCGCGCTCGCATGTGAGCCCGGTCCTCGTGGCGACTCGCCGGGAGGCCACGTTTCAGGCCGGATGATCGAGTTCCAGGGGGTCAGGCGAACGCGTCGGCGGCGAGGATCGAGAGGCGCGCGGGGGAGTCGGCGGCCCGGCAGTCCGCACGGAAGCCGGGCTTGACCGCGGCGGTGGTGACGGTGCGGAGCAGCTGGAGGTAGGCGCCGGACTGGTCGTCGGGTACGGCGAGCAGGAAGACCAGGTCGAAGTCGTGGCCGTTGTCGGTGGCGATGGGCGTGGGCAGGGACGCGACGGCGACGGTGGGCTCGAGGACGGCGGCGCTCCGGGCGTGGGGGAGCGCGACCCCGCCCGGGAGGGCGGTCGAGCCCTTGGCCTCGCGCGTGAGCACGTCGGCGACGAAGGCGTCCACGTCGGAGAGCCGGCCGGTGCCGTCGAGCAGGGTGGCGAGGCTGCGGACGCACTCCTCGAGGGTGCTGCCGAGGTCCTGCTGCACGGAGACGGTCTGGAGGTCGACGAGCTCTGCCATGGTCGCGAGTCTGTCACGCCGCCGAGAGGACCCAGGCGGGGGCGAACGGCTTCACGGTGAACGAGGCGCCCTCCGCGAGGAGGATCCGCACCAACTGCACCCGGTCGGTGTCCAGCACGTCGTGCTCGACCTTGGCGACGACGCCGTGCTTCCACTCCCCGTGCTCGAGGACGTAGGCCCAGACGAAGACCAGGTCACCGGGGACCAGGTCGGCCGCCGTGCAGCGCCCGCCCTCGCCGGCGCGCTCGGCGACCCGGCGCCAGTGCCGCACCCGC
This sequence comes from Nocardioides sp. URHA0032, assembly GCF_000620645.1. Taxonomy (GTDB): domain Bacteria; phylum Actinomycetota; class Actinomycetes; order Propionibacteriales; family Nocardioidaceae; genus Nocardioides. The sequence continues at coordinate 206,388 of NZ_KK211159.1, forward strand.
ACGACGCACCAGACGGCCATCCCCGCGACCAGCACACAGCCCGCCGCGAGAACGACCGTGCCGAGATCCACGGTCATCCCTCACCCCCGGCGGTCACCCCTGCCGCCTCACGGGTCACGGTACGTCCGCGCGGACCGCAGCGGAAGGGTCAGGCGAGGTCGAGCTCGAACCAGACGGTCTTCCCGCCCGTGGTCGGCCGCGCGCCCCACCGGGAGGCGAAGGCGGCCACCATCAGCAGGCCGCGTCCGCGCTCCGCCTCCAGGTCGATGGCCCGTGGGCCGGGAAGGGTGGCGTCACCGTCGGCGACGTCGACCCGCACGCAGCGGTCGTCGACGAACGCGTCGAGGACCGCCCGCCCACCGGCGTGCTCGTGGGCGTTGGTCACCAGCTCCGACGTCAGCAGCGCGGCGACGTCAGCGGTGCCGGCACCGGTCTCGGCGTCCACGCAGAGGCCGTGGACCGCGGCGCGTGCCGAGCGGGCCGATCGGCTCTGGGCGGAGACCACGAGGTGGGTCGTCAGCGGCGAGTGGCGCACGGGCCCTCCTTCGTCCCCCTGTCTCTACCCGCACTGTCGGGTGAGGAAACGGACGGCGGCCTCCCCTTACGATGTCGTGGTGGATGACACCCCCTACGCGGCGGCGTACGACGCCTCGGCTGCGTTGCTGACCGTCTCGGGCTCCGTGGACGAGCTCTCCGGCCCGACCTTCCGCTCCGACCTGGAGAAGCACAGCGACGGCTTCAGCCGCGACCTCGTCGTCGACCTGTCGGCGGTGGACTTCTTCCCCAGCCTGGCCATCGGCGTCCTCGCGGTCGCGGCGAAGAACGCCCGCAACGCGGGCCACCTCCTCGACGTGGTCGCGGCGCCCGGCTCGATCGTCGCCCGGGTGCTGACGATCTCGAACCTCCCGTTCCGGGAGCAGCCCTGACGGCCGTCGGGTGAGCGAGCCCACCGGCTCCCCGCACACCCCGTCATACGGCGAGGTCGACCTCTCCACCTGCGACCGCGAGCCGATCCACATCCCCGGCGCGATCCAGCCGCACGGCGTCCTGCTGGCCCTCGACGGCGACCACCAGGTCCGGATGGCGTCCGCGAACTCGGCGACGCTGCTCGGCGTCGGGCCCGACGACGCGCTCGGCCACCCGCTCGCCGACGTGGTCGGCGAGGCCGCGGCCGGGGCGATCATCGAGCGGGAGGCCGCCGGACTGCCCAAGACGCCGCTGGTGCTCCACCTCGACGAGGGGACCGAGGTCGACGTGCACGTGCACCGCTCCGGCGCCCGCTTGGTCATCGAGCTGGAGCCGCTCGCCGCGCCCGACCGCGCGGCGCTGTCGTACCACACCGCCCGCGGGGCGATGTCGCGGATGGCCGGGGCGGCGTCGGTCCACGAGCTCGCCGGACACCTGGCCCACGAGGTCCGCGAGATCACCGCCTTCGACCGGGTGATGGTCTACCGGTTCGACCCCGAGTGGAACGGCGAGGTCATCGCCGAGGAGCGGCGGGCCGACCTGAACCCGTTCCTCGGGCTGCACTACCCGTCGACCGACATCCCCGCCCAGGCGCGCCGCCTCTACACGGTGAACTGGACCCGCCTGATCGCGGACACCGGCTACGAGCCGGTGCCGCTGCACCCGGTCTTCGACCCCGGCACGGGTGCGCCCCTCGACCTGTCATTCGCCACGCTGCGGAGCGTGTCCCCGATCCACCTCGAGTACCTCTCCAACATGGGCGTCACCGCGTCGATGTCGGTCTCGATCGTGGTGGAGGACCGGCTCTGGGGCCTGGTCGCGTGCCACCACTACTCCGGCCCGCACCGGCCCAGCCACGACGCCCGGGCCGCCGCCGAGTTCCTCGGCCAGGTCGCGTCCCAGGTCGTCGTCGACCGGGAGCGCGCCGACGCGCGCGAGGCCGCCCTCGAGACCCAGTCGATGATGGCCGGGATCACCGCCCGCATCACGGCCGGAGCCCGGTCGCCGCTGGAGAGCCTCATCGAGGACCCCGAGCTGCTCTCCCTCATGGACGCCGAGGGCGCGGCGCTCTGCTACGACGGCGTGCTGACGGTCCGCGGCACGGTCGCCGACGAGACGACGCTGCGGCGGGTGGCGGCCGCGCTCGAGTCGCCGCTCAGCTACGCGACCCAGACCGACAACGTCGCCGCGCTGCTCCCCGACCTCGCCGGCGTGCCGGAGGTCGCCGGTGTGATGCGGGTCGGCTCCGCGGAGGACCGCTGGCTGCTCTGGCTGCGGCCGCAGCAGGAGCGGGTGGTGGACTGGGGCGGCGACCCCACCAACAAGCTGATCGCGGCCTCGGAGGGTCCCGAGGTGCGGCTGAGCCCGCGCAAGTCCTTCGAGAAGTGGCGGCAGGTGGTGAGCGGACGCAGCCTGCCGTGGACCCCGTGGCAGGTGGACGCAGCCGACGCCCTCGGCAAGCACATGCAGGGCCTGCTGCTGATGCGCTCGCGCGAGCAGATCGCGATGGCCGAGTCGGTCCAGCGCAGCGTCGTGCTCGACCGGGCGCCGGCGTTCCCGGGCCTCGAGGTCGCGGCCCGCTACCTGCCCGCGACGACCTACCAGCTGGGCGGCGACTGGTGGGACGCCTTCGAGCTCCCCGACGGCCGGATCGCGCTCGCGGTCGGTGACGTCGCGGGTCACGGCGTCTCGGCGGCGTCGGCGATGACCCAGATCCGCACGGCGCTGCGGGCCTACGTGTTCGAGGGCCACGACCCGGCCGCGTGCCTGGACCGTCTCGACCGGCTGATGGACGGCCTGCTCGACCAACGTGTCGCGACGGCCGCCGTCGCGGTCCTCGACCCCGCCACCGGCCGGATGCGGATCGCCGGCGCCGGGCACCCCCAGCCGCTGCTGGTCCGCGACGGTGACGCGGTCGAGGTGGGTGTCGTCTCGCGCCCGCTCCTCGGGGTCGGCTGGGGCACCTCGACCTCGACCGACCTCGTCCTCGAGCCGGGGACGACGCTGCTCGTCTACACCGACGGACTCGTGGAGGAGCGCGGCGTCGACATGGCCGAGCGGATGGACCACCTCCGCCGGCTCGCGGCCGACACCCATCCCGGCGTGGACATCGACCAGTGGATCGACGGCCTGCTCGCCGTCCAGGGCGACCGGCCGGACGACGACACCACCCTGCTCGCCGTCCGGGTCACACCGTGAGGTCCCGACCGTGAAGAACTGGGCGGGCAGCCACGAGTACGCCGCCGCGCGGATCCATCGCCCGACGTCGGTCGAGCAGCTCCAGGAGCTCGTGGCGGGGTCGCGCCGGGTCCGGGCCCTCGGAACCCGGCACTCGTTCACCGACCTCGCCGACACGACCGGCGACCTGGTCTCCACCCTCGACCTGCCGCCGACGGTCGACGTCGGTGACACGACCGTCCGCGTCGCCGCCGGGGTCCGGTACGGCGACCTCGCGCTCCGCCTCCACGAGCACAGGCTCGCGCTCGCGACGATGGCCTCGCTCCCGCACATCTCGGTCGGCGGCGCGGTCGCGACCGGCACGCACGGGTCCGGCGACCGCACCGGGTCGCTGGCCGCCGCCGTCGCCGCCCTCGATCACGTCGGCGCCGACGGTGAGCTGCACCGGGTCGCCAGGGGCGAGGAGGACTTCGCCGGGCACGTGGTCGCGCTCGGCGCCCTCGGGGTCACGACCCACGTCACCCTCGACGTCGAGCCGGCGTACGACGTCCGCCAGGACCTGTTCACCGACCTCGACTGGGACGCGGTCGACCTCGACGAGCTCACCGGGGCGGCGTACAGCGTCAGCCTGTTCACCGGCTGGACCAACGGCCGGATCGACCAGGCCTGGCTGAAGAGCCGCGGCACCGAGGCACCCGTCCTGGCCGCCGAGCCCGCCGCGACGACCCTGCACATGCTCGCGGGCGCCGATGTCGCGGCCGTCACCGAGCAGGGCGGCCGCCCCGGCCCGTGGCACGAGCGCCTCCCGCACTTCCGCCTGGAGTTCACGCCGAGCCGCGGCGAGGAGCTCCAGAGCGAGTACCTCCTGCCCCGGCGCCGCGCCGCCGAGGCGGTCGACGCATTGCGCCGGCTCGCGCCCGGCTTCGCGCACCTGCTCCAGGTCTCCGAGGTGCGCACCATCGCCGCCGACGACCTCTGGCTGTCCGGGGCGTACGCCGGCGACGCGGTCGGGCTCCACTTCACGTGGGTGCGCGACCGGCCCGCGGTGTACGCCGCGCTGCCGGCGATCGAGGCCGCGCTGCTGCCGCTCGGGGCACGTCCGCACTGGGGCAAGTGCTTCGTGGCGACCGCGGACCAGCTCGCGCCGGCGTACCCGCGCCTCGGGGACTTCCGGGACCTGGCCGGACGCCTGGACCCGGAGCGGAAGCTGCGCAACGAGTTCCTGGCGCGGCACGTCGGCCTGGAGTGGACGAACGAGCCGTGAGCGACGGCACGGTCCAGGTCCCCGCCGTGCGGTCCGACGCGCACGCCTCACGGTCGCCGAGATCGCTCCTGAGCCGGCCGCCTTCCCGGGCGCGGGCCCGGCGCTGTTCGAGCGCCGGCTCGCCGGTCTTCACCCAGACCGCCGGCCCGGTCCACCTCGGCGACCGGACCCAGTGCCGGTGCCTGGGAGGCGTGGCTCGGTTCGCGGCGCCAGCCACGCCAGCTCGGCGCGGGTGAGCCCACCACCGGTGGGAGGGGGCACGTAGTCGCTGCCGGCTGTCGGACTCCAGCGGACACTGTGGGACCGCTTCGTCCAGAGCCACCCGAAGTCGGCCCGGTAGGCCGGCAGGTCTCCGATGCTGCCCTCGATGACGGCGATCAGCTCGTCGCCGCGCAGTCCGCCCGGGGTCCAGTTGCTCGAGCCGGTCACGACGGTCCTAGCGGAGCGGTCGCCGTCGTAGTGGCCGGAGATGAACAGGTTCTTCTGGTGCGCGTAGAGGTCGAGCTCGCCGTCGTCGTTCGTGTCGTATCCGGTCGACCGGATCGGGACACGGCCGCGGCTCGTCGGACGGGCGAGCTCCCGTCGTACCCCTGCCCCGGCCATCCCGTACAGCAGGCGGACGTCACAGCCGTCGCCGTACAGGTCGCGCAGTCGGCGGGCCAGGTACACGCCCCGGTCTCCGACCCACGCGTGCATGACCACCCGGATCAGGGTCCGGCCGTTCGTGCCGGTGTTGCCGCCGGCTCCTCGGCATGCGACCTTGCGGAGCACCTTCATGATCGGGTCGTCCTCGCGGTCGGCGCCGGGCAACGGCGTCGCGTGGATCTGGATCGGGCCGATGTCCTGCACCCAGTACAGCGGCCGGTCGACCCGGTCCCGCTTCAGCCGTTCGAACAGCGCATGCACCGCGCCGAACAGGTCCTTGTCGTCGTTGATGGTCCACAGGTCGTTGTACTGGTTCTTGTGCCCGTTCAGCTTCATGTTGATCGAACCGATCATCACGACCGACCGCGCGGCGCCGGTGTGGGAGAACAGGTAGAACTTGTCGTGGAGGCTCTCGCCCGGCGACCGACAGCCGTTCTTGCACTGGTAGATCCAGCTCTTCCTGGTCCGGTCCGTCCCGAGCTTCTTGCGCAGATAGAGCTGAGCGCGGGTCACCTCGTGGTCATTGACGAGAACCTGCACGCTCACGCCTCGTTGCTTGGCCCTCGCGAGCGCTGTCGCGACCGGCAGGCGGTCGAACGAGAAGATCGAGAACCGGATCAGCGAGCCCCTGTAGGCGTGCCGAACGGCTCCGAGTACCTGCTGCTCGAGCCGGAACATGTTCCCGGGCCGGCCTCGGGGAACGTTGAACCTGGCGCCCTCCGTCGGCGTGTAGCGGACGCCGCGTGCTGTGGAGGCGGTCCTGGCCACCGCGCCCGCGACACCGGCCTGCATCCGTGCGGATGTCGGCACAGGTGCCGAGGCGACGGTCGCTGCCTCGTTCGCGAGCACCGCCAGGACCGTCGCCAGCGTCGCGACCACCAGACGTGCCGCCACGGCGTGGGCCCCACCCCGTTCGGCTCTGTCATCCCGGCGGCCTCGAGGCCGGTTGTCTGACGGGCACATCGTCAACGCCTGCTGTGGACCCGCCGCAGCTGATAGCCCGTCGTGCTGGCCAGCACGGAGTTGAGCCGCTCGCGCCACCCGCGGGCGGGCCGTGAAGGCGGTGCTGTCTGCGCGGCGGGCCCTTTCTGCGCGGGGGGCCCTGTCTGCGCGGGGGGCCCTGTCTGCGCGGGGGGCCCTGTGGTGGTCCGTTGACCCTGGAAGCGGCACCTCACGCTCACGCGGCCGCCGTGCGCGTAGATGGCGAGACCAGGAAGGGGCGGTCGGCCCGCCAGCCTGCCCTGCCAGTCGTAGTTGGACTCGACATCGAAACCGTACGACTGCAGCAGCAGCTCGAGCGAGGGCAGCGAGGGCCGCAACACCAGCACCCGCCCGACCGAATAGGGATCGGCAGCGGCACTGCGGAGGTCCTCGACGTTCTTCTCGCGGATCAGCTTGAGGGTCGGCTGGGTCTGGTGCGTGACCATCGTGTCCACGATCAGGTGCCGCGGCGCCACGTGGTGGAGGCGGTACATCAGCTCCGTGTGCCGGTACGTGTGGTAGAGGAACCCGAGGCACAGCACGACGTCGACGTCGAACTTCTCCCGGGCCAGCACCTCGAAGAGATCGCCGCACACGAAGCGATAGGTCTCCGGGGGCTGGCCGTAGAAGGCAAATGCCTCCTGAGCGTTGTCGATGAGGCTCTTCCTGGCCTCCACTCCGGTCACGTGCGCTGCTCCGGTCTTGAGCGCGGCGAACGAGTAGCGTCCGTCGTGGCTGGCCAGGTCGAGCACTCGGGCTCCGTCGAAGATGTCCCGGTTGCTCGCGAACAGCGCTTCGTAGCGCTCGTTCATCCGGTTCCGCTGCTCGAGCTCGCTGCGCCGGTCCGGCCGTCTGTTCGACCCGTCCTGCGTGAACTCGCTGAGCGCGCTGAGCTCGGCGAATCGTGGGTAGTCGTCGCCGAACATCTGACCCCCAGTAGGCTCAGGGATGTTCGCCTCATGAAAACCCACGGATGGTTGGGACACAAGGGTCCGGAACAGAAGAGGCGACTCCCGCCCGTCGGGCGGAGCGAAGATCGGGAGCCTCTGGACGAGACATTCCACGACCGGACGCCGCCGGTGGGGAGCTACCCCGGCCAACGGCTACGGGGTGCACGACATGATCGGGAACGTCCGGCAGTGGACCCGCACCCGGTAGTCGGCCGACCACGGCGTCGACGACAGCACCTCTCACCTCGGCTTCCGCTGCGTGCGACGGGACTGGGCCGGCTCACCGGACCCGCGCGCCGTACGCCGGGCGTCCGCTCGTTCCTCGGCGTGCATGCGGACCCGGTTGGACAGTGTCGTGACGGCCGTCGCGATGACGGCGACGTTGAAGACCATGGCGATCAGCACCACCACCCGAGCGGTCTGGCCGACGGCGTGGATGTCGCCGTACCCGATCGTGAGCAGCGTCGACATCGTGAAGTAGAGCGAGTCGACCCGGGTCTCGATGCCGGGTATCTGCCCCGGATAGCCGACCTCGAGGCGGAAGAAGGCGAGCGCGAACGCGAGCACGGCGACGACCAGCGCGATCAGCAGGCCGTCGACCTGCCGGCTCGGGTCCTCCACGTGCAGGACCACCTGCCAGATGACGGCGGCCGTCAGGAGGACCAGCGCGAGCAGGCTGATCAGCAGCCGCACGCCCACGGACTCGTCCTTCACGCCGACCGGGACGACGAAGTACGCGACCAGCGCGAGGGCCGTCATCACGAGCAGGCGCAACGCCCGCCTCCAGACCGTCACGCGCGCCTCCGTCTCGCGGTGTCACCCGCTGCGGGTGAGCGGCCGGGTGCACCGTCCGCCCACGCCGACTCCATCCTGCCGGAACGGACGGCGACGGGGGGCCAGGCACGCACGGACGTCCGGGCGCTCGGCGACCGGCCCCGGGAGCTCGTCGGCCGGACCACGGTGCCGCACCTGGTCAGGTCGGCGGGGCCGGTGGCGCGGTCGGGGCGGGCTCGACTGCGGCCGGGGGGCGGGACAGCAGCTCCACCACGAGCAGCACCACCGCTGCCACCACCACCAGGGTGATCGTGAAGCCCGGCGAGGGGTGGTCGGCCATCACGTAGCCGATCAGCGCCAGGCCGAGCACGACGCCGCGGATCACCGCCTTGTTCATGTGCAGGAAGACGCCGAAGCGGCCGGTGTCCAGGCCGGCCCGCTCGCCGCCGCCGCGGACCGCGCCGATCACGGTGCTGGTGCCGCTCCGCACCCGGCCCGCAGCTGCCCCGGGGCCCGACACCCAGGCCACGAAGGCCACCACGAGGGTGAGCACCAGGAGCGCGCGCAGGTTGACCCGGATGAACCAGACCAGGGTGTCGTAGATCGCGCCCGCCGCGTCGTGGTCGACGCCGGAGGGCAGCGCATCGAGGTAGACGACGCGGGACGCGTTGAGCAGGAAGCCCAGCACCAGCATCGACCCGGCGACGACCAGCATCGACGCGATCACCGTCGTACGCCGGTTGCGGGCCAGTCCGATCGCCACCGCGAGCAGGACGAGGATCAGGATCGGCAGCCAGGTGTTGAGGGCGCTGAGCAGCCGGAACGCGTTCTGGGCCTTGGTGATGTCGGCGGACTGGAAGATCGTGAACTGCGCGTCCACCGTCGGCAGCCGCTCGGCGAGGGTGAAGCCGCGGTCGACGAGGCGTTGCTTCACGGCCTCGATCACCGTCGCGAGGTTGACGCTCACCGCGTTGTTCGAGATCTCGACCAGGTCGGAGTCCTTGCCGGTGAGGACCGCGACCAGCTGGGTGTGCGCCTGCCGGTTCGCCTCCTCCCAGGCGGTCTGGAACTGGTCGGACTCCACGAGGTTCGCGACCTGGTCGTGGATGAACCCCTCGATCGCGTCGGACAGCGGTCCGCCGAGGGCCTTCAGGCTGGCGGCGGCCAGCGGCGGCAGCCCGCGCTCGGAGAGCGCCTGGATCGCTTGGCCGGTGACCGCCTCGACCTGGAGGCGCGTGATGAGCTCGGTGGTGATCCGGTTCGTGACCGCGGCCTGCACGGCGGGGTCGTCCGCGAGCGGCGCCACCGACTGGACGTACCGGTCGGTGTCGGCGACCTCGTTGTGTGCCCACCTCGCGACCACGCCCAGCGGGGTCAGGACCGCGATGAGGGCGACCAGGATCGTGACGACGACGGGACGCCACCAGCCCGGTCGCCGCGGCTCGCCCGGCTGCGCTGCCTGGGCTGCCTGGGCTGCCTGGGCCGCCTTGAGTCGCTCGACCTCGGCGCGGAGCTCCTCGACCTCGTTCACGTCGGTCACGCGGTTCACGTCGCTCACCGGGTCACCACGTGTCGATCCGGGCGTTGCGGAGCTTCAGCGCCGCGACGGTCGCGATCACACCCGCGACCACGAGCCAGAGGCCGGTCAGCACCACGAGGACCTTGAGCGAGATGTCGGTCCACTCGATGAGGATGGCACCGAAGGCGATGCTGAGGACACCCGCGAGCACGTCCCAGCCGCGACCCTCCCGCTCCACGCCCATGAAGGCACCGAGGATGTCGATGACGCCCGCGATGATCCAGAACGCCCCGAGGATCATCGTGACGACGAGCACGGACTGCAGCGGATCGCGCAGGATGAGCAGACCGACGATCAGCGCGAGCCCGCCGGACAGCCCGATCAGCGCGCCGGCGGCGCCCTGCCGCCGTTCCGCCGAGACGGCCCGCACGATCCGGACGACACCGGCGATCACCAGCTGGATCGCCAGCAGCACGGCGAAGACCGTGATCGAGGCGTTCGGCCAGACGAGCAGCGCGACGCCGAGACCCAGCGTGATGAGGCCGTAGGCGAGGACCAGGCCCCAGTGCTCCGCCAGGGCCCTGATCACGGGCGGCACCTGGACGTCGCGGGGACCCGCAGCGGCGTGGTTGCTCATGGGGTCATGGTCGTCCGGCTGCGGCGGGGCCGGGCTCGCCCGAATCGGGTGGACCTACAACAGGTGCATGGATCGCGCGGCGGCGAGGGCGGCGCTGCGCCTGTTGACCGAGAGCTTGCCGTAGAGGCTGGAGACGTGCGTCTTCACGGTGTTCTCGGACACGAACAGGTTGGCCGCGATGTCGGCGTACGTCGAGCCGCGAGCCAGCTCGTTCAGGACGTCCCGCTCGCGCGGGCTCAGGACGGGCGCGACCAGGCCGTCGGGGATCTCGACCTTCTCACCGGGAGCCGCGGTCGTCGGGCCGAAGTACGTTGCGATGCTGGCGAGCCCGCCGGTGGTGCCGACCAGCTCGTCGACCCACGCGGTCGGGTGCACCCGCTGCTGCCGGTCGAGGAGCTTCGCCACGGTGGTGCCGTGCCGGGTCCAGCCGAGGAACGGCACGGCGTTCCGGCGCACCTCCGTGGCGACCATGGCGCCATCCATCAGCTCCCGCGCGGTCTCGGGCTCGCCGAGCTCGTCGCGCAGCTGGGCGGCGCCGACCAGCGCCAGCGCCCGCACCGGAGGTTGCGGCAGGACGGCCGCCTCGGCGGCCCTCTCGAAGCGCGTGGCCGACCCGCGCCGGTCACCGCGCAGGTCGGCCCGGAGGGCCGCGACCAGCGAGGCCTCACCCGGGAACCCGCGTTCCTCGAGGCGCTCGTCCAGCTCGCCGAGCGGTGTCTGGTCGCCCGCCAGCGCGGCCAGGAAGCCGCGCTCCACCTGGAGCGCCGCCCAGAGGTGGTCGGGCAGGTCCGGGGTCTCGATGGGGAGCTCGAGGGCCCGCTCGGCGCCGCACAGCGACCCGGTCCGCAGCTCGGTCCGCGACCGGAGCATCCGGGCCCAGAACTTCGTGGGCAGGTCGGCGGCGTGCACGGGGAGGTCAGCAGCGTGCTGGACCGTGCGGCCGACGTCGGTCGCCGGCAGGTCCGTGAGCAGCGCCAGCTCGCGCACCAGCATCGCCCGACCGCGGGAGAACCGGGCCTTCCAGGGCTTTCCCTGCACCTGCGCGAGCACCTCGTCGGCGAGCTCGACGCAGGAGGCCTCGTTGCCCTGCATGAACTGGGTGAGCGCCAGGTGGGAGAGCGCGACGGCCGTCATCGCCGGGAGCGCGCGCGACCCGCTGAGCTGGAGCGAGGTGCTCAGGCCGGCGGCGGCCTCGTCAAGGCGGCCGAGCCAGTTCTGCGTGATCGCCAGCTCGCAGAGCAGCACGGGCACGACCGCGTCGTCCGCGTCGTGCTGCTGTCCTTCCAGCACCAGCTCGGCGTAGGCCACCGCGGCCGGGATGGACTCGAGACCCAGGCGCGACCGCATCAGCCGCGCGCACGCGAGCTGGAGGCGGGTCGCCTCGTCGTCGGGGAGCGGGTCGGTGACGATCCGGTCCAGCCAGTGCCGGGCGGAGCTCGTGGCGTCGGTGAACCAGCGGTCCAGCGCGATCGTGAACCACGAGCCGGGGGTGACGTCGACCGCCGAGGGGTGCGCGAGCGACCAGGCGTTGATCCCCTCGCCGTCGCCGCGCAGCAGCAGGGCCGGGCCGCTGGTCGCGAGCAGCTCGGCGACCCCCGCGTGGTCGCCGATCGCGACCAGCCGGGCGAAGGTGTCGTCGGTGGTTCCTGCGGCGACGTCGAGGCGGACGGACCGCTGGACCGTCGCGGCCGCGCGGAGCACGTCGACCCCGCCGGCCGCCGTACGCCGGCGCACCACCTCGGCGAGCAGGGGGTGGATCGCGTACCGGGCGCCGTCGGCGTCGGGGAGACGGGTGACGAGCAGGCCCATCCCCTCGAGCTCGGCGAGGACCTCGGCGGCGCGCGGGTCGTGGGTGAGGTGGACTGCCGACTCCGGAGTGACCACCGGTTCGGCGCCCACGCAGAGCAGCAGGTGCCGCTGCCGCGGCTGGAGGGTCGCGAACACCTCGGACGCGACGCGGTCTGCGACGGCGCCCCCTTCGTCGGCGTACCGGCGGGCGTGGGCGACGGGGTCGTCGGAGGCGGCGACGGCCCGGGCCGTCATGACGACCGCGGCGCACCAGCCCTGCGTACGACCGGCGATCGCCCGGGCGACGCCCGCGGAGTCGGTGGACACGTGGGCGGCGACCAGCGCCTCGGACTCCTCCTGGTCGAGGCGCAGCAGCTCGCCGCGCAGGACGGTGTACTGGCCGAGCAGCTCGGCCGAGAGCCGGGTGAACGCCAGGTCCCACCGGGAGAGCAGGAGCAGCCGGAGCGAGTCCGGGTCGGTGTCCAGCCGTGCGTCCAGCGCGCGGATCGTCGAGATGGGGAGCTCGTGCGCGTCGTCGACGACGACCAGCCGCTCGGCATCGAGCAGCGCCAGCAGCCGCTCCGGCGTCCACGTCGCGTCGGCGCGCACCCAGGTCGTGTCCTCGGTGCGGCCGGTCTCGCGCAGCCAGCCCGCGACGCCCAGGGTCTTGCCGGCACCGCCCGGCCCGACGAGCAGGGTGGCTGCGCCGTCCATTGCCTTGTCGAGGTGGGCCCAGAGTCGACGTCGGGGGACGTAGGCGCGCGGCAGGCGGGGCAGGTGATCGGTGTGGACCGCGACCCGTGGTGCTGAGGACATGGCGCCCCCTGTCTGCCGCGGACGACCCGGACTTTCCGCCCTCGGGAGTCGGAATCTAGGGCAACCCACGATACTCCTGCGTCACCCGTGAAGGGTGATCCCGCGGGTGAGATCAGGTGTTGACGACGAGTGAGCTGAGGGCCCAGATGACGAGGACGTCGATGGCGATCAGCAGGATCGCCCAGAACGGGTAGTACGGCAGGAAGGCGAAGTTCGCGACCGCCGACAGGACCGCGATCAGGATGCCGGCGGCGCGTGCCCAGGTCTGCCCGTACAGGACGCAGAGGCCGATGGCGATGCCGACCGCTCCGAGAGCCATGTGGATCCAGCCCCACGCCGAGAGGTCGATCGAGTAGACGTAGTCGGACGTCTTGACGAAGACGTCGTCCTTGAAGGCCGCGGACAGCCCCTGCAGGAACTGGAACAGTCCGAGCATGACAAGCACGACGCCGGCGAACGACGCGAGCCCGTAGGCCCAGGCGCCCTTCGTGGAGTGGTCGTAGTCCATGCGGGAAGAAGTGCTCATGCCGGCACCGTAGGAGCACCGGCTCGCCTCCGGATCACCCGAAACGCGCTAGATCAGGCCGCGTGCGCGGGCGACGCGCAGCGCGTCGACCCGGCGCTCCACGTCGAGCTTGCGGTAGATCGAGGCGAGGTGGGTCTTCACGGTGTTCTCGCTGACGAACAGCGAGCGGGCCAGGTCCGCGTTCGCCCCGCCGAGCGCCAGCTGCTCGAGCACCTCGAGCTCGCGGGGGGTCAGGAGGCTGCGTGCGTCCGCGTCCCGATCGCTGCCGGGCGTGCGGTGCGGCGTCAGGTCGGGGTAGGGCCGCTGGTACCCGGAGAGCACGTCGTAGGCCTCGGTCGCGAAGGGGTGTGCGGCCCCGCTGTCGCGGTGCTCGGCGATCAGGTCGACGAAGCCGGGGCTGATGATGGGGCCGAGCGAGAGCATGCAGAGCAGTCGCTGCGGGGCGGCGCGACTGAGCAGGTCCGGCAGCAGCTGTCGCGCGGTGTCGAGGGCGAGAGCCGAGCCGGCCCGGTGCAGGAGCGCCACCCGGGCGACCGCGGCGGTCAGCCCGACCACCTCGGGCTGGTCGACGGCGGACGGCACCAGCCCGTCGAGCAGCCGCACCGCCCGGTGCTCCTCGCCCCCCAGCCCGAGCACGAGGGCGTCGCAGATGGCGGCCCCCGTCGGCTGGCCTGCGGCCCGCATCCGGCTGGCGGTGCGCCCCAGGGCGGCGAGGTCCCCCATCGAGACCTCGATCAGCATCCGGATGAACAGGTCCGCGCCCTCGATCGCGACGGGCAACCGCGCGGGGACGTCGCCCTGGCCGTCGAGCAGCCTGCGGGCCTCGTCGCCCCGGCCGGTCGCGGTCAGCACGCAGGCCCGCAGCAGGCGGCCGTAGGTCAGGAGGAGCGGATCCATCTGGTCGCGCGGGGTGGCGTCCAGCGTCGCGATGGACTGCTCTGCGCCGGCGAGGTCGAGCTCCTGGAGGCGGGCCCAGCCGCGCGCCAGGTGGGCGCGGGCATCGGCGATGTCGGGTGGCCCCGGCACCCGGTCCCTCAGCGCGAGTGACGCGTCCGCGGACGCCAGCGAGCTCTGGTAGGCGCCGGCCACCATCTCGAGGGTCGCGCGCAGGGCGAGGACGGAGCGATCGAGCAGGGGCAGGTCGACCCGCCGGCAGTACATGTCCGCGTCCTGGAGGTGGATCGCGGCCCGGTGGAGGTCACCGAGCCAGACCTCGAACGACGCGAGCTCGATCATCAGCCAGTGCGCGCGGATCCCGGAGAGCCCGGCGAGGTCGTGGGCGCTGACCTCACCGTCGTGGCGGCAGCCGAGTACCCGTCGGGCCCGGGCCAGCGCGGGCTGGTACTCGCGCCAGCCGAACCTCGCCTGCCACAGGTCCAGGGCGGCCAGCTCGGCGTCGACGTCGCGGGAGACGCGGCCCGCGAAGTTGCGGGCGTCCGCGGCCAGGGCCCGGTCGGCCGCGGCCTTGGCACCCTCGATGTCCTGCTGCGCACGGAGCACGGTGGCGTGCAGGACGAGCAGGTCCTGGTGGTGGGACCGGATCTCGAGCGGGACGGCGGCCAGGGCCTCGGCCACGACCACGGACCGTCTCCTGGTGATCAGCTCGCCCGCGAACTCCCGCAGGACCGAGACCTGGAGGTCGAGGTCGCCGGTCAGTCGTGCGTGGAGGAGGGCGCGCTCGGCGTCGCGCCGGTCGGCGTACTCCGCGCACGCCCGGTGGTGGGCCGCCACGACCAGCGCCCAGTCCGGACCGGTCGGCGCCGTCCTCCGGCGGAGCAGGTCGAGGAGCAGCGGGTGGTAGCGCCAGCCGTGGGTGCCGTCGAGGTCGTCGCGGTAGCTGGTCACGAGCAGGCCGGCGGCCGAGGCCTCGCCGAGCAGGTCCGCCGCCGCGGGTACGCCCGAGAGGAGGAGAGCCTCCTCCGCGGTGACGTGGTCCTGCTGGCAGGTCGTCAGCAGCACCCGGACCAGGTCGGGAGGCAGTGACTCGAACACCTCGTGCAGCAGGTAGTCGAGCAACGGGCGCCGCGTCGCCGTGAGGGAGGCCCGGGCGTCGGCGGGATCGCCCGACGCACGCAGCGCGCGGGAACCGAGCACCAGCGCGGCGGCCCAGCCGTCGCCCTGTTCGAGCACGGCGGCAAGGTCGGCCTCGCTCGCGTCGGGGTGGTGCATCCGGACCAGGACGGCCGCCTCCGCGTCGGTGAACCGGAGGTCGTCCACGCGGATGCTGCGAGCCCGGTCGTCGAGGAGGGCGGACACCGGAATCCAGCCCAGGGCGCGTCGCGAGACCAGCACGAGCCGCACCGACTCGGGCGCGTTGACCAGGACGTCTACGAGTGCCGCGGCGCCGTCCTCGGGCAGCTGGTGGGCGTCGTCGACGACGAGCACGGGACGGGACGCGGCCTCGCGCGCCATGGCCAGCGCCTCGGTGAGCAGGTCGACGCGGTCGGGGCGGAACCAGTTGACGGTGATACCTGCGGCCCGGGCCCTCTCGGTGTACGCCGCCACGGCGGCGGTCTTGCCGGCGCCCGCCGGGGCGACGACGAGCGTCGCGGCGTAGTCGGGAACGGCGTCGAGGAAGTCGGTGACCCGTGGACGCACCACGAAGTGGTCGGGCGGCCTGGCCGTCGCCGGAGCGGCGCGCGGCGCGGGCAGGGCGGCACCCGGAGCCACCGTGACTGATCTGCGCGCTCCCATCGCGCCCCTTCCCTCCGGCCGCCCGTTTCCTGAGCGACCGGCCCTCACCACGAGTCTCGGCGCTCGGGGGCTGCGGAGCAACCATGTCCGAATCGCGGAGCGGTCACGGCTCCAGCAGCCGGCGCAGCTCCTCCGCCGTCTCGTCGTCCATCTCGGCGTGGATCAGGGTGCCCTCGCCGGCCGCCAGGGCCGGTCCGACGACCTCGGGACGGGCGTCGCTGGAGACGACGAACAGCGCGGAGGTGCCCGGCTCCAGCGCCCCGCGGAGCGCGTCCACGGTCTCGGCGGGTACGCCGGCGTGGCGGAGCCGGGAGACCACCGTGGCGGCGGTGGCGCCGACCGCCGCGCCGGCCACCGGTGCGAGGACCAGGGTGCCGACCAGCGCGCCCCAGAACGTGCCCTTGCCGGCCGCGCCGGCGGCGCGGTGCCGCACCCGACGCACCACGGGCTGCTCGGCGCCGGGCATCCAGAACACCGCGACCGCGTCGTGGACGGTGAGCGCGTCCTGCTCCTCGAGCCGCCGGAGCAGCAGCTCGCCCGCGTCCACGCCGAGCGGGGTGGGGTAGCGCCACACGGTCAGGCTCGGCACCGCTACCCCTGGTCCCCGAAGATCTCGCGGAGCGCCGCTTCCTGCTCGGCGCTCACGTCGGTGTGGATGAGCTCGCCCTGCGGGCCGTCCGCGAACGCGTCGTGGATGCGGTCCAGGACGGCGTCGGACGTCAGCACGAAGAGTGCCGAGGTGCCCGGGGTGACCTGGTCGCGGACCCGATTGATGAACCCGTCGTCGATCCCGACGTCCGTGAGCGAGCCGGCGATCGCGCCGCCGGCCGCTCCGATCGCGGCACCGAGCAGGGGGACGAAGAAGATCAGTCCGAACAGCAGTCCCCAGAAGCCACCGCTCAGGGCGCCGGCGCCGGCGGTGCTGGTCAGCTGGCGCGTGCGCGGCTTGCGCTTGCCGACCTCCCACGAGACGACGGCCGCATCCTGCACCACTACCTGGTGGGCGCGTTCGAGGTCGGCCAGGAGGTCGGCGGCCCGCTGGGCGTCGTCGACGGCGTCGAACCTCCACACGGTCAACGTCGCCACCGCACCAGCGTCCCGCCCGCCCGTGGCCCTGGGCTCACCCGTTCTGCGTGAAGTCAGCGGTCGGCGCCACGCCGGGCCTGGAACGACCGCCCGGCGAGGGCGAGGGCGACCCAGAGGACGGCCAGCACGACGCCGCCGGTCGCATCGTCGGGACGCCGCAGCCCGGAGGTCAGCCCGGTGTCGACACGGCCGATCCCGGTGAGCACCATCGCGGCGCCGGCGAGCGCGGTGGCCCACGGCAGGAACGCCTTCTTCCAGTGCTGGGCCAGGAAGCCGCCGAGCAGCGCGACCGACGGCACGAACACCAGGGCGAGCAGCCAGCTCGCGTCGCCGCGGTCGAGCACCTCGAACAGCTTCGCCCCGACCGCACCGCCGAGCACGAAGCCCGCCGCGAAGAGCGCGAAGCGCGCGAGCAGGATGCTGAGCACCAGCGCGCCGCCGGCACCGGCGAGGGCGACGAGGAACGTCGTCCCGGTGCTGGCGTCGAGCTCGTCCGCGATCAGCCAGGCACCGCAGAACCCTGCCACCAGGACGGCGACGCGGACCGAGGCCGAACCCAGGAAGCAGAGGAAAAGCCCGAGGAGGATGAACATCACGGCGGTCATCGCGACCAGCCTCGCGAAGGACCACCGCAGTGGCCTCGCCCGTTTCCGGTGAGGCGTCGCCCGACGCCGCCGCCTACCGTCGCCGCTACGGGACCGACGAGGCCGAGGGACCAGTGCCGATGACCAGGATGATGATCCGCGTGGACGCGGAGATCTCCGACGAGCTCTCGGGCGCGTTCCCCCACCTGACCGCCCGCACGCAGCGCGCGACGACCACCCTCACCGGCGAGATGGCCGACCAGGAGGAGCTCCAGGGCGTGCTCAACCTGCTGAACTCGCTGGGGATCTCGGTGGTCGAGGTCGTCACGATCCCGGACTGAGGTCCTCCGCGGGCAGGGCGTCGTCCTTGTTCGAGATGAGTGGTCTCAGCCAGCGGGTGTCCGGGTCGGCGTCGACCAGCAGTGCCTTCGCGAACAGCGTCAACGGGATCGCGAGCAGTGCGCCGAGCGGCCCGATCACCCAGGTCCAGAAGACCAGCGAGAAGAAGCTGAGGGTCGTCGACAGGCCCACGGCGTCGCCGACCACCTTGGGCTGGATCACCGACTGGATCACGACGTTCAGCACGCAGTACGCGGCGATCACCGCGAGCATCAGGCTCGGTCCGCCCTCGAGCAGCGCGAGGATCGCGGGCGGGATCAGGCCGATCACGAAGCCGATGTTGGGGATGTAGTTGGTGATGAAGGCCAGCAGGCCCCACGTGAGCGCCAGCGGTACGCCGAGCAGCGCGAGGGCGATGGTGTCGAGCACCGCGACGATCAGGCCGAACACGGTCGAGACGCCGAGGTAGCGACGGGTCCCGTGGGCGAACTCCTCGAGCGCCTCGACCACCTGCGGCTTCGATGCCCGCGCGCGCTGCAGCTGCCGGGGGAACGAGCTCCCGTCGACGGTCATGAACAGCACCAGCGACAGGATGAAGAAGAGGTTCGACACCAGCCCGAGCAGGTCACCGAGCAGGTCCCCCACGAACCCGCCGAGTGCCTCGAAGTCGAACGACGAGCCCAGCTCGTCGATCTGCGCCTGGTCGACGCCCAGGTCGCTGAGCCACCCGGTGAGGTCGTCGACGCGCTGGTGGAACGCGTCCGTGTACGACGGCAGGATCGCGGCGAACCGGGCGACGGACACCACCACCGCCACGGCCAGCGCCACGATCAGCAGGTACACGGCCGCGATGCAGATCGCGGACGCGACCCACGAGGGCATCCAGCGGTCGAGCCAGTAGCGGAGCGGGTGCGCGAGCACCGTGAGCACCAGCGCCAGGAAGGTCGGCGCCAGGATCGAGGAGATCCCGTGCATCCCCGCGACGACGACGACGCCCGCCGCCAGCCCGACCAGGACGAGCACGCCCCGGGGCAGTCCGGGCACGGCCCGGGCGGAGGAGGTCGCCACGTCCACATCGTGCGGGCGCGTTCCCTACGCCGGGCTCACCCGACTCGGGTGACCCTCCGGCGTACGCCCGTCCCTAGCGTGACGTCATGTCCGACTGGGCGGCCACCCTGGTCGCGATCCTGGGCGCCGCCCTCGTCGTGGCGAACATCGCGATCGTGGTCGCGGCGTTCGTCGTGATCCCCGGGGATCGCCGGCCGCAGACCGCCATGGCCTGGCTGGTGCTGATCCTCGCGCTGCCGTTCCTCGGCTTCCTCCTGTTCCTGCTGTTCGGCCGCACGACGGTCGGCCGCAAGCGGCGCGGACAGCAGGAGGAGGTGAACGCCGCGATCCTGGCGGCCGCACACCTCGAGGACATCGAGGACCACGCCGAGCGGCTGCGGCTGCCGCCCCTGGTGCAGAGCTTCGCGAAGCTCAACCGACGGCTCGGGGTGCTGCCGCTGAGCTTCGGGAACACCGTGGAGCTGGTCGAGGACTACCAGGCCCAGATCGACGCGATGACGCGCGAGGTCGCCACGGCCACCGACTACGTGCACGTCCAGTTCTACATCTCGGCCTGGGACGAGGTCACCGGGCCGTTCTTCGAGGAGCTGGTGCGCGCCACGGAGCGCGGGGTCACCGTGCGGTTCCTCTTCGACCACCTCGGCTCCCGCGGCATCCCCGGCTACCAGGACTTCGTGAAGAGGCTCGACGCCACGAAGATCCGGTGGACGCCGATGCTGCCGATCCGGCCGTTCAAGGGCGAGATCCGCAGGCCCGACCTGCGCAACCACCGCAAGATCCTGGTCGTCGACGGCCGGGTCGCCTTCAGCGGCTCGCAGAACCTCATCGAGGCCTGCTACGACAAGCCGAAGAACCAGCAGCTCGGCCGGGCGTGGGTCGAGCTGATCGCCCGGATCGAGGGCCCAGCCGTCCAGGAGCTGAACGTCGTCTTCGCGACCGACTGGTTCACCGAGACCGGGGAGAACCTGCAGGGCCTGGTCGCCGCCGTACCGCCACCCCCGACCGACCGCCCGGGTGCGCTCACCGGCGTCGGCGTCCAGGTGGTGCCGAGCGGCCCGGGGTTCGCGACCGAGAACAACCTGCGGCTGTTCAACAGCATGCTGTACTCCGCCGAGCGTCGGCTCTCGCTGACGAGCCCGTACTTCGTGCCGGATGACTCGCTGCTGTACGCCGTGACGACCGCCGCCCAGCGCGGTGTCGACGTCGAGCTGTTCGTCAGCGCGACCGCCGACCAGTTCATGGTCGCCCACGCGCAGCGCTCCTACTACGAGGGACTCCTGACCGCCGGGGTGCGGATCTGGCTCTATCCCGAGCCGTTCGTGCTGCACGCGAAGCACTTCTCGGTCGACGACCGGGTCGCCGTCGTCGGGTCGAGCAACATGGACATGCGCTCGTTCGCGCTCAACTACGAGGTCGTGATGATGATGACCGGCCCGGAGATCGTGGCCCGGCTCGCCGAGGTCCAGGACACCTACCGCGCCCTGTCGACCGAGCTCACCCTTGACGACTGGCAGGGGCGAACCCGCGGGCAGCGGTACGTCGACAACGTGATGCGGCTCACCGCCACCCTGCAGTAGGCCGGATACTGGCCGGCATGACCCAGTCCCGCCGGCGTGCCGCGCTCCTCGTCGTGCTGCTCGCGGTGGTGGTCAACCTGCCCCTCCTGCACAGCTGGTACCAGGACCAGAAGATCGCCTCGTCCGGCAAGGACGTCACCGCCACCGTCGTCGACGACCGGGTCGTGGACGGCGACCAGTTCTGGCTGTCCTTCACGTTCCCGCAGGACGTCGACCCCGACCAGAAGTCCTGGCAGGCCGAGGTGAGCGAGGAGGCGTACGACGACGCGGTCGCCAGCGGCCGGATCACGGTGCGCGTGGCCGACCACGACCCGTCGGCGTACCGCGCGGAGGGCACCGTCGACAGCCGGGTCCCGCTGGTCCTCACGCTGGGCGCCGACCTGATCCTGCTGCTGGTCGTGCTGCTGATCTGGCGGTACGGCGGCCCGCGGCGCGCGCTGCTGCGCGCGGTGGCGCTGGGGGACGTGGAGAGATGCCCACCGGAGACGCTGCTCGAGCGGATCGGCGGGGAGGACTACCTGATCAGGGGCGAGGTGCTCGAGCTGGGGGAGGGCACGGTGACCCTAGACCTGGGCAACCGCTCGATCGTCGTGGTGCTCGACGGACACGCGAACCCCGTCGGCCACCAGCAGGCCGCCCAGGTGCGGGCCCGGCTCGTCAGCTGAGTCGCCGCGCCGTGCCAGCCCGGTGAGGAGCACCCCGACCATCGCGAGGGGTGCGAGGAGCACGAAGGCCATCAGGGCGAGCAGGACGAGCTGTGGTGCGGACATGTCACGCAGGTCCCCCGTCGGGGGGTCAGCGCAAACCTTCCGGCGGCGTGTTCTGGACGACACCGAGGACGTCGGGGTCGCCGCACGCCTCGGCGTACGCCGCGATCCGGCCGCGGATCTCCCGGCCCAGCAGCCACCGCCCGATCGGGTCGGCGGCCGGGCGCAACCAGGACGGGTTCGCCGTCCACGTGTACTTCCAGACCGCCCGGGTGCCGGCGACGCCGTCCCGGGTCTCGGGGGTGAACCGCCACCCGCCGCCGAACGACGCGAAGAACCACGGCCCCCTCTCCATCGTCATGCCCACCGAGGTGGGCGGTCGGTACGACACGTAGCGGCTCACCATCGAGGGCCCGACCCGGGCGCGGGTGTAGGTGCGGACGCCCGCCGCGGGCTGCTCCGCGCCCAGCAGGTGCTGCTTGCGGATGAACGGGTCCCAGCGCAGGCGGACCGCGCCCGTCGTCTGCGAGACGGCGAACGCGGTGTCGGGCGGCACCGGGACCCACGCCTCGGCCGTCACCTGGGGCATGGCACCAGCCTGCCACCGAGCGAGCACATCGAATCCTGCCGGGCCGGGTAGGGAGTCGCCATGACCCGCTTCTCCGCCGACACCCGGGCCGAGGCCGTGGTCGCCGCGCACCGCGCCGACATCTGGGCGGCCCTGACCGACCCGGCGCTGGTCGCCGAGCTCACGCCGTTCGTCCGCCGGATCACCGCCGACGGCGACCACTGGCGCTGGGAGCTGTCCGGGCTCACCGTGCTGGGCGTCGGCGTCGCGCCGGCGTTCACCGAGCTGGTGACGTACGACGAGCCGAGCCGGATCGAGTTCCGCCACGACCCGCCCGCCGGCACGAGCGAGCGGTCGGCGGTCGAGGGGTGGTACTCCCTCGAGGACGCCGAGGGCGGCACCCGCCTGGTCACGGCCCTCGAGATCACCCTGGACCTGCCGCTTCCACGGGCGTCCGAGCGCGCGGTGCGCGGCGCCATGAGCCGGGTGATCGACCAGATGGGCGACCGGTTCTCCAGGAACCTGCTCGCGCACCTCGGCGCCGAGGAGGTCGCGTAGGGACGGCGCACGCGTCCGACTTGCCGGTAACCGACCGGCAGCGAGAGGGTCGGGACATGGCCGCCACCCCCTCGTCGTATTCGATCACGATGCGCCTGCACACCGCGCCCGACCACGGGGTCGTCGGTGCGGTGGCGACGACGATCACGCAGGCCGGCGGCATCGTGACCGCGATCGACGTCGCGGAGTCCAGCCACGAGCGGCTCGTCGTGGACGTGACCTGCTCGGCCAGCGACGCCGCGCACGCGAAGGTGCTCGAGGCGGCCGTCGACGCCCTCGACGGGGTCGAGGTCCACCGGGTCAGCGACCGGACGTTCCTGATGCACATCGGCGGCAAGATCGAGGTCACCTCGAAGGTCCCGCTCCGCAACCGGGACGACCTGTCGATGGCCTACACCCCCGGCGTCGGCCGGGTCAGCATGGCGCTGGCCGAGCACCCGGAGGACATCCCGCGGCTGACCGTGAAGGGCAACTCGGTCGCGGTCGTCACCGACGGGTCCGCCGTCCTCGGCCTGGGCAACATCGGCCCCGGTGCGGCGCTGCCGGTGATGGAGGGCAAGGCCGCGCTGTTCAAGCGGTTCGCGGACATCGACGCGTGGCCGATCTGCCTGGCCAGCCAGGACACCGACGAGATCGTGAAGGCGGTCGAGATGATCGCCCCGGGCTTCGGCGGCATCAACCTCGAGGACATCGCCGCACCGCGCTGCTTCGAGATCGAGCGCCGGCTGCGCCAGTCGCTCGACATCCCCGTGTTCCACGACGACCAGCACGGCACCGCGATCGTCGTGCTCGCCGCCCTCACCAACGCGCTGCGCGTCGTGCGCAAGGAGCTGCCGTCGGTGCGGGTCGTGGTGTCCGGCGGGGGAGCGGCGGGCACGGCGATCGTCACCCTGCTCATCGCCGCCGGGGCCACGGACGTGGTCGTGGTCGACCGCGCCGGGGCGCTCGCGGCCGACGACGACTCGCTCGCGCCGGCGCACCGGCAGCTGGCCGCCGTCACCAACCCGCGCCGGGTGCGCGGCGACCTGCACACGGTCCTGCACGGCGCGGACGTTTTCATCGGGGTGAGTGCCCCCGGCGCGCTGAAGGCCGAGTGGATCCGGGACATGGCCCCCGATGCGGTCGTGTTCGCCCTCGCGAACCCCGATCCCGAGGTCGACCCCGCCGAGGCGGACAAGTACGCCGCCGTCGTCGCCAGCGGCCGATCGGACTACCCGAACCAGATCAACAACGTGCTGGCGTTCCCCGGCGTCTTCAGGGGGCTCCTCGACGCCCGCGCGCACGAGGTCACCATCGACATGCTGCTGCGCGCCGCCGACGCGATCGCGCACGTGGTCGACGACGACGAGCTCAACCCGAACTTCATCATCCCCACCGTCTTCCACCCCGACGTGCCCAAGGCGGTCGCCGCCGCGATCCGCGGCGACTGAGCGGCCGTCGCGGGCGCCCTGACCCGGTCGGGTCGGCCGTCAGCCGCCGCCCTCGCTGGCGTAGAGCGCCGCGCCGACCACGCCGGCCTTGTTGCGCAGCGTGGCGGGCACGATCTCGGTGTCGAGGTCGAGCAGCGGGAGGAACTCCTCGCTCTCCTTGCTCACCCCGCCGCCCACGACGAACAGCTCGGGGGAGAACAGCATCTCCAGCGTCCGGTAGTACCTCGTCAGCCGGTTCGCCCAGTGCTCCCACGAGAGCCCCTCGCGCTCGCGGGCGCTGTTGGCGGCACGCGACTCGGCGTCGTGCCCATCGACCTGGAGGTGACCGAGCTCGGAGTTCGGGACCAGGACGCCGTCGTGCACCATCGCCGAGCCGATGCCGGTGCCGAGGGTCGTGACGATCACCAGGCCCGAGCGGCCACGCGCGGCGCCGTACCGCACCTCGGCGAGACCGGCGGCGTCCGCGTCGTTGACGACGTGCACCTCCCGGCCGGTGGCCTCCGTGAGCAGCTTGTCCGCGTCGGTGCCGACCCAGGACTTGTCGATGTTCGCTGCCGAGTACACGACGCCGTGGCGGACGACGCCGGGCACCGTCACGCCGACCGCGCCCTTGCAGTCGGGGAACTGGGCGAGCAGGTCGACGAACACGTCGCGCACGTTGTCGGGCGTGGACTTCTCCGGAGTGCGGATGCGAACCCGCTCCCCGGCGAACTCACCGGCGTCGAGGTCGACGGGCGCGCCCTTGATGCCGGTGCCGCCGAAGTCGATGCCGAAGGGTTGCTCCGTCATGGCGCCAACCTACGCTCCTGGACTCGCCGCATGGCTGGCGAGGAGACCCGGATGCTGCTCGAGGACGAGCCGGGCTGGCAGATGAACGCCGACCGCGAGAGGTACCGCGCGCTACTTGGCCGGTGAGGCCTTCGTGGCCGGGGCGGCCTTCTTCGCCGCCCGCTTGCGCGGCGCCCGCTGCGAGCGCAACCGGACCCGCGGCTGCCCACCCTCGGGGTGGTCGAGGTCCAGGTAGCTCTGTGCGCCGGCGAGCGCGCTGAGCCGCGGGAAGCCGTAGTGCCGCGGGTCGAAGGCCGCGTGCGTCTTGCCGAGGTAGGTGCCGACCGCGCCGAGCGGTGCCCAGCCGTCCTCCTGCCCGGTGCTGCGAACGGCCGCCTCGAGGATCGTGCGCAGGTCGGGCAGCGAGTCCTCCTCGGCCTCCGCGTCGCTGTCGTCGGGGGTGTCCTGCTCGTCGCGCAGCACCTCGAGGAAGATGAACTTGTCGCACGCCGCCTGGAGCGAGGCGGGGGTACGCCGCCGGCCGAGGCCGTAGACGGTCTTGCCGGACTCCCGCAGCCGGGTGGCCAGCCGGGTGAAGTCGCTGTCGCTGGACACGATCGCGAACGCGTCCAGGTTGCCGGAGTACAGCAGGTCCATCGCGTCGATGATCAGCGCGGAGTCCGTCGAGTTCTTGCCGACCGTGTTCGCGAACTGCTGGACGGGCTGGATCGCGTGCCGCGCCAGCTCGCCCTTCCAGCCGCCGAGCTGTGGGGTCGTCCAGTCGCCGTACGCCCGCTTGACCGTCGGTACGCCGTACCGGGCCAGCTCGGCGAGCAGTGCGGCGGAGTGCGAGGAGGACACGTTGTCGGCGTCGATGAGGACGGCGAGGCGGACGGCGGCGGGCTCGGTCACGCCCCACTCCTACCACCTCCGGGTAATCCGGGTGCCGCGCGCCGCGCGAGGTGTCACGCTCGGCACGTGCCCACCCAGCTCCCCCTGGCGCGCCACCTCGACGGACTCCGCTCCGCGATGGTCGCGTTCGTCCGGTACGCCGACCGCGCCGGCCTGCGCGCGCCGGTGCCGACCTGTCCCGGGTGGACGGTGCGGGACCTGGTCGCCCACCAGGGCATGGTGCACCGCTGGGCCGCCGGCCTGGTGCGCGGCGAGCGGGACATCGACCCCGACGTGCTCGAGGCCGCCGGCCAGGAGGAGTCGGACCCGCTGGAGTGGCTGCGCGACGGCGTGATCGAGCTCGCCGACACGCTGACCCGGGCGCCGGCCGACGTGCAGGCGCCGGTGTTCCTCCATGACGCACCCGCGCCGCGGGAGTTCTGGGCCCGCCGGCAGTGCCACGAGACGACGGTGCACGCGGTCGACGCGCTGTCCGCGGCGCTCGGCCGGTCACCGGATCCCGCCGAGACGTGGATCGAGGTCGACCTGGCGGTCGACGGGATCGACGAGCTGCTCGGCGGCTTCCTCACCCGGCCGCGCTCGCGGCTGCGCTGCGAGGAGGAGTCGGTGCTCGTCGTCGCGCCCGACGACGCGCCCGACTGGTGGCGGCTGCGACTGGGCCCGCGCCCGGCCGTCACCGAGCGGCTCGTCGGCCCGCGCCGCGGCCTCGGCGACGCCGACTGGGTGCTCAACGGCACCGCGGTCGACCTCTACCTCTCCCTCTGGAACCGCTCCGGCCGGCCCGCGCTCGAGGGGACCTGGCGCGAGCAGGCGGCGGTCACCTGGTCCTGACCCGATGAGTCCGCGGCGCGGCCCGGGTCAGAGCTGGCCGACGCTTGCTATGCGTGTGTTCAAGTTTGAATAGATGACGGATCCAGGGAGTCAGGATGATCGAGGCACGGGGGCTCGTGCAGACGTTCCACACGGGACGCGGGAAGAACGCCAAGGAGGTCCGGGCCGTCGACGGCGTCGACCTCGATGTCGCCGAGGGCGAGGTGGTCGGGTTCCTCGGCCCCAACGGCGCCGGCAAGACCACGACGCTGCGGATGCTGACGACGCTGCTCCGGCCGACCGCGGGCACCGCCACGGTCGCGGGCTACGACGTCGTGAGGGAGCCGGTCCAGGTCCGGCGCAGCATCGGCTACGTCTCGCAGGTCGGCTCGACGTTCTCCGGTGCGTACGCCGGCGACGAGGTCGTCGACCACGGGATGCTCTACGGGATGAGCCGGGCCGACGCCGTACGCCGGGGCCAGGAGCTGTTCGAGCGGCTCCAGCTCGACGGGCTCTGGACCCGCCAGCCCAAGAACATGTCCGGCGGCCAGAAGCGCCGCCTCGACGTCGTGATGGGGCTCATCCACGACCCGACGCTGGTCTTCCTCGACGAGCCGACCACCGGGCTCGACCCGCAGGCGCGGGCGAACCTCTGGGACCACATCGGCGACCTGCGCGCGCGGCACGGTGCCACGGTCTTCCTGACCACGCACTACCTCGACGAGGCGGACGCGCTCGCGGACCGGATCCTGATCATCGACCAGGGCCGGATCGTCGCCGCCGACACCGCGGACAACCTCAAGGCCCAGGTCGCGGGTGACCTGGTCGACCTCGAGGTCGCCGCCGACGACCAGGTGGGCCTCGCGGCCGCGAAGCTGGGCGCGATCGCCGACGGGGTCGAGACGGACGGCCACCACGTGCGGGGGCGCGTGGGCCGCGCGGGGCGCGTCGTACCCGGGCTGCTGCGGGAGCTGGACGCCGCGGGCGTCACCCTCGACTCGATCGAGGTCGCGCGGCCGACCCTGGACGACGTGTTCCTCACCCTCACCGGCCGGTCGCTGCGCGACGCCGAGGCCGGCTCGGAGAAGGACGACGACAAGGAGCAGGTGCCGGCATGAGCTTCACGCGAGAGAGCACGATCGTGTTCCGGCGGCAGATCCGGATGAACCTGCGCAATCCCGCGTGGGTGCTGATCGGGATCATGCAGCCGGTGCTCTACCTGGTGCTGTTCGGCCCGCTGCTCGAGCCGCTGGTGTCGTCGTTCGGCACCGGCACCGACAACGCCTACACGTTCCTCGTGCCGGGTCTGCTGGTGCAGCTCGGCATGTTCGGCGCGTTCTTCGCCGGGTTCGGCCTCATCGGCGAGTGGCGCGAGGGCGTGATCGAGGCCGAGCGGGTGACTCCTGCCAACCGCTCCGCACTGCTCGTCGGCCGGCTGATGCGGGACGTCAGCCAGCTGTTCGTCCAGGCGGTCATCCTGGTCGCGCTCGGCTACGTGATGGGCCTGCGCGGCTCGTTCGGCGGCATCGTGCTGGGGATCCTGATCACGCTGATCATCGGCGCGGCCTGCGCGGCCGCCTCGAACGCGCTCGCCCTGACCACCAAGAGCGAGGACGTGATGGCGCCGATCATCAACATCGTGATGATGCCGGTGCTGCTGCTCAGCGGCATCCTGCTCCCGATGACGATCGGGCCGGAGTGGCTGCAGAACGTCAGCGACCTGATGCCGTTCAAGTACGTCGTCGACGCGGTCCGCGACTCCTTCTCGGGGAGCTTCGGCACCTCATCGGTCCTCTGGGGCACCGTCTGGGCGGTCGTCCTCGCGGTGCTGGGGACCTGGTGGGGCACCGCGACGTTCCGCAAGGAGAACGCCTGACGGAGACGCGCCAGCCGATCCGTCGATGGTGGTCGAGCGAGCTGCACGGCTGGGCTCTCGACGAGCTCGCCCACCGAGGCAGCCCGGAGGCCGCTTTACAATTCATCTCCACTTGTCAAGTCGCTTGACATTTCGTACGGTTCTGTCAAGCAACCGACGAGGCCTACGGAGGCATGGGGATGTCCGAGCAGATCGCGAACAGCACCGTCCGGGCGGGGTCGACCGACTCCTGGCGGGACCGCAAGCGCTACCTCTGGCTGATCGGCCTGGTGGTGCCGTCGCTCGCCTTCATCGGGTACGCCGCCTGGGCGCTGACCGGCTGGGGCATCTGGTTCTGGATCGGCCCGGTCGTGATCCTGGGCGTCGTCCCGGCGATCGACCTGGTGGCCGGGCTCGACCGGTCCAACCCTCCCGACGACGTGATCGAGGCGCTGGAGCGGGACCGCTACTACCGCTGGATCACCTACCTGTTCCTGCCGATCCAGTACGCCGGCTTCGTGGGCGCCATGTGGCTGATCGCCGGTGACGACCTCTCGACGTTCGCCAAGATCGGCCTCGCCGTGAGCATCGGCTGCATCGGCGGCATCGGCATCAACACCGCGCACGAGCTCGGCCACAAACGCGAGGAGAACGAGCGCTGGCTCTCGAAGGTCGCGCTGGCGCAGAGCTTCTACGGGCACTTCTACATCGAGCACAACCGCGGCCACCACGTCCGGGTCGCGACCCCGGAGGACCCGGCCAGCAGCCGGGTGGGCGAGAGCTTCTACCAGTTCTGGCCGCGCACGGTCGGCGGCTCCCTGAGGTCCGCGTGGAACCTCGAGAAGCGCCGCTACGCCCGCAGGCAGCAGCACCCGTTCCGGATCGGCAACGACGTGCTCAACGCCTGGCTGATGTCGGTGGTCCTCTGGGGCGCGCTGGTCGCCTGGCTCGGTGTCGGGATCCTGCCGTACCTGGTGGTCCAGGCCGTCGTCGGCTTCTCGCTCCTCGAGGTCGTCAACTACATGGAGCACTACGGGATGCTGCGCCAGAAGGTCGGCGTCGGCGAGCGCCAGCGCTACGAGCGGGTCGACCCCACCCACTCGTGGAACTCCAACAACATCGCGACCAACGTGCTGCTCTACCACCTGCAGCGGCACAGCGACCACCACGCCAACCCGACCCGCCGCTACCAGTCCCTGCGCGACTTCGAGGAGAGCCCGGTGCTGCCGACCGGGTACGCCGGCATGATCGTGCTCGCGATCGTCCCCGCCGTCTGGCGCCGGGTGATGGACCCGCGGGTGCTCGCGCACTTCGACGGCGACCTGTCGCGCGCCAACCTCAGCCCCCGCAAGCGCGACAAGATCCTCGCGAAGTACCCCCCGCCCGCCCCGGCCGGCACCTCGGGCGGTCCGGGCGGCGCCGCCGCCGGCGTACCGGCCGAGGAGGTGCTGGCCGCCCGCTGCCCGGGCTGCGGCTACACGTACCGGGTCGAGGAAGGCGACGAGCACGAGGGCTTCGCGGCCGGTACGCCGTGGGCGGACGTGCCCGACTCGTGGTGCTGCCCGGACTGCGGCGTCCGGGAGAAGGTCGACTTCGTCCCGCTGACCGAGGCGGTGGCGTGATTCCTACACTGGAGGCCATGGCCTCCGCGATGCGTGACCGCGTCGTCGAGGCCGCGGTCGCGATGACCACCGAGTCCGGGTGGGCGGCCGTCACCATGGGCTCGATCGCCGAGCGGGTCGGCGTCAGCCGGCAGACCGTCTACAACGAGGTCGGCACCAAGCCGGGCCTGGCCGAGGCGATGATCCTGCACGAGCTGGACCGGTTCCTCGGCATGGTGACGGCGGCCTTCGACGAGCACCCGGCCGACCTGGTCGACGCGATCCGCGCGGCGTCGCGCGGCGTCCTGGAGCTCGCGCAGGACAACCTGCTCCTGCACGCGGTCGTCTCGGCGACCCACGGCGCGGACACCGAGCTGCTGCCGCTGCTGACCACCCACGCCGAGTCGCTGCTCGCGGCCGCGAAGCTCGTCGTGCGCGACCGGGTCGCGCCGTACGACGTCCGCCTCGACGAGACGCACCTCGACGCTGCCATCGACATGGTCGTCCGGGTGGTGCTCAGCCACGTGATGCAGCCGTCCGGCCCGCCGGCGCGGACCGCCGAGGACATCGCGTGGATCGCCGCGCGAGTGCTCCGCGGCTAGGACGCTCACGCAGCGGCGCGGGCCTCGGCCACCTCCGCTGCATCCCTGAATGCGCGAGGCGTGATCCGCGGGTGCTCGAGGCCGAGCCGGTCGACGTGGTCGGCCCGGCATCGGGGTTTTCGACGATCTCTCCTAGGCTCTTCGAAGTGAGCGACTCCTCCGGATTGCCCGGCGTACGCCTCGGCACGGTGACCGGCCGGGCCGTGGTCCTCGCCGCCGTCCTCGGATCGGGCATGACGATGCTCGACGGCACCGTCGTCAACGTCGCGCTGCACACGATCGGCGAGGACCTCGACGCCTCGCTGGCCCAGCTGCAGTGGGTGTCCAACGCCTACCTGCTGTCGCTGGCCAGCTTCATCCTGCTCGGCGGCTCGCTCGGCGACCGCTTCGGACGGCGCCGGGTCTTCGTCGTGGGCACGGTCTGGTTCGCGATCGCCTCGCTGCTCTGCGGGATCGCGCCCTCGCCTGGGGTCCTGATCGCGGCCCGCACGCTCCAGGGCGTCGGCGCCGCGCTGCTGACACCGGGCAGCCTGGCGATGATCCAGGGCGCGTTCGTGCGCGAGGACCGCGCGAAGGCGATCGGGTCGTGGTCCGGGCTCGGCAGCATCGCCGCCGCGATCGGGCCGTTCGTGGGCGGTGCGCTCGTGCAGTACGCCAGCTGGCGCTGGATCTTCCTGATCAACCTGCCGATAGCGGTCGTCACCGTCGTCACCGCGCGGCGGGCGGTGCCGGAGACGCTCGACCCGCAGGCACCCCGGGAGTTCGACGTCGTGGGGGCGGTGCTCGCCGCACTCGCCCTCGGTGGCCTGACCTACGCGCTCATCGAGTGGGGGAGCCCGCTCGCCCCGTGGGCCGTGCTGGTGATGGTGCTCGCCGCTGCCGGGTTCCTCGTCGACGAGCGCCGCAGCGACCACCCGATGCTGCCGCTCGGCATCTTCCGGGACCGCACGTTCAGCGCCGCGAACCTGATGACGATGGTCGTGTACGCCGCGCTCGGCGCGGTGCTGTTCTTCCTGGTGCTCCAGCTCCAGACCGTGAGCGGGTACGGCGCGCTCGAGGCCGGCGTCTCGACGCTGCCGATCACGCTCTGCATGCTGTTCCTCGCCCCGCGCGGTGGCGAGCTCGGCACCCGCATCGGCCCGCGCATCCCGATGACCGTCGGTCCCCTGGTGATGTCGGCCGGCGCCCTCCTGCTGATGCGGGTCGGCGCGGACGTCAACTACTGGACGGACGTGCTGCCCGGACTGACCGTCTTCGGCCTCGGCCTGGCCCTGATGGTGGCGCCACTGACCGCCACCGTGCTGGCCGCGGCCCCGGACGAGCACGCGGGCATCGCCAGCGGCGTCAACAACGCCGTCGCCCGGGCCGGCTCGCTGCTCGCGGTGGCCGCGCTGCCGGTCGCCGTGGGCCTGATGGGCGCGGACTACGCGGACCCGGCGGTCTTCGACGCGGCGTACGGCCAGGCCGTGATGATCTGCGCCGGGCTGCTCGCGCTCGGCGGCGTGATCTCGTGGGTGACGATCCGCGACGCAAGGGTCTAGACTCGGCGACGTCGGTGCGCATCACGAAACGAGTTCCACCATGCGCAACAAGTCGTCCCACGTCCAGACCCTGACCCGGCTGCTGGAGCAGTCCCGGTACGAGGTGCTGCCCACGCCCTCGACCGAGGACAAGGTGCTCGCCCACGTGCCCCGGGACGTGGGGGTGACCGTCACCGCCTCGCCGGGCAAGGGCCTGGAGGCGACGCTTGACCTGGCGGAGCGGCTGACCGGCCACGGGTACGCCGTGGTGCCGCACCTCGCCGCGCGGATGGTGTCCGGCCGCGCCGAGCTCGCGGAGATCTGCGAGCGGTTGACGGGGAAGGGCATCACCCGGATCTTCGTTCCCGGCGGGGACGCCGACCCGGCCGGGGACTACCCCGACGCGCTGGCGCTCCTCGAGGACCTCGCGGACCTCGGCCGGCCGTTCGCCCACGTCGGGATCACCGGCTATCCCGAGTCGCACCCGACCATCCACGACGACCTGACCGTGCAGTCGATGTGGGACAAGCGGCGCTTCGCCACGCACGTCGTCAGCAACCTGACGTTCGACCCCGCCGTGATCCACGACTGGGTGCACCGGATGCGCGGGCGCGGCATCACGATGCCACTGCTGCTGGGCATCCCGGGCCCGGTGGACCGCACCAAGCTGCTCGCGATGGCGACCAAGATCGGGGTGGGCGAGTCGACCCGGTTCCTCGCCAAGCACAAGGGCACGTTCGCCCGGCTCGCGGCGCCGGGTGGCTTCACCGGCGAGCGGTTCCTCGAGAAGTGCGCACCGACCCTCGGCGAGCCCGCAGCGCTGGTCGAGGGGTTGCACGTCTTCACGTTCAACCAGGTCGCGGAGACCGAGGCCTGGCGGCAGGACCTGCTCGCTCGCCTCCGCAACCGATGAGTCGAGGAAGCGGGCCCAGCGGGACCGGGTGGCGCACCTTCTCTACGACGTGAGGCGCTGGACCGACGGAGGCACCGGCAGGTCGGCCGACCAGGGCGCCGGGACCGGAGGGTCGTAGGACGTGCGGACCGGCACCAGGCCGCTCCATACGTCCGGCTCGGCACCTGCCTCCGCGGGCGTGGCCGGCCACTCGGCGGCGACCTTCAGCAGCCAGTTGTCGGCGCCGATCGGCAGCGACAGCGCCGTGGTGCTCGCGAGCTCCTTGCGCGTCGACGCCCGGACCTCGGTCGTCCGACCAGGGAGCAGGGTCTCGCTGAACACGTCGAGCGCCGCCTCCTTCGGGTCCACGGCAGTGAGCGATCCGCGGATCGTCGCGGACCGGTAGTTGACCGACGACTCGAACGTCGTCGGCGCGACCACGAGGGCGTCCAGGGCGAAGACCGTGAGCACGGCGGCCGCGCCGGCGCCGACGGCCCGCAACGCACCTGCGCCGGTCGAGCCGTGCAGCAGGACCCGGTCGCCGTCGCGCGCGTAGAGCATGGGTACGGCGAGCGGCGCGCCGTCCACGACCGTCGAGAGCACGCCGGCCCACTGGGAGTCGAGCAGTGCGTCGAGCGCGGAGCGGTCGGTCACGCCGTACTCGCTGAGGCGGTTCAGGTGGGACGTCATCCGAGCTGGCCGTCCGGACGACCCGTTCGGACGACGTCCGGCGGGGCGGGCGCGAGGTCGAGGGCGTGCACGTCCTGAGGAGGGGTGTGGTCGTTCGCGAACGCCAGGTGCCGCTCCAGCAGCTCCCGGACGTCGTCGGCGCGGGGATCGTCGTCCCCGATCACGCCCTCCATGGGCGCAGGCTAGCCGCTGACCGAGATGACGGTCTTGTCTCCGGTGCGGCCGACGGCGTGCTCGAAGGCCGCGGCGGACCGCTCGAGCGGGAACCGGTCGCTCACCAGGTCGTCGAGGTCGACCCCGGTGGTCGCGAGCCGGATCGCCCGCGGGTAGGTCTCGTGCATCCGGCGCACCATCGCGAAGGTCAGGCCCTTGCGGCGCGCCGGGGCGGCGGGGAACGCCGACAGGGGCGTCGAGGGGATCCCGCCCAGCGCGAGTCGGGCGCCGGGCCGGGCGCACGCGACGGCCGTGGCGATGCCGGCGTCGGCGCCGGCCATCTCGACCACGACGTCGACGCCGCGGCCCGCGGTCGCGGCCATCAGCTCGCCCTCGACCTCCTCGGGCGACCAGGCCGCGTCGGCCCCGAAGCGCAGGGCGGTACGCCGCCGGTGCGCCAGCGGCTCGGACACGAAGACCCGTGCCGCGCCGGCGCGGCGGGCGACCGCGGCGGCCAGCACCCCGATCGGGCCGGCTCCCACGACCAGCACGTCGTGGCCGGCGCGCACGTGGGCGTGGTCGACCGCGTGGATGGCGACACCCAGCGGCTCGAGCAGCGCGCCGGCGTCGTCGCTCATCCCGTCGGGGAGCGGGAACAACAGCTCGTCGGGCCACACCAGCCGCTCCTGCAGGCCGCCGTCGAGGCTCTCGTGCCCGGCGAACCGGATGTTCGGGCACAGGTTGCCGTGGCCCTCCAGGCACTGCTCGCAGCGCCCGCACGGGATCGCGGGGTCGACGGCGACGCGACGCCCGGCGTACGGGCCGTCGAGGGCGCGGCCCGCGAACTCGTGCCCGGGCACGACCGGGTCGCCGATCGAGACCTCGCCGGTGCCGCCCTCGGCGTACCAGTGCAGGTCCGACCCGCAGAGCCCGACCGAAGTGACCGCGACCGTCGACCAGCCGGCGGGCGGCGCGCCCGGGTCGTCGGCCTCCTCGATCCGGAGGTCCCCGACGGCGTGGAGCTTCGCGACACGGTGCACGCGCCACATCATCCCCGCTGGGCGCCGGCGCCGCCTCGTCAGGCGACGAAGATGCAGAACGGGTGACCGGCGGGGTCCGCGAACACGTACAGCGGCTCCTCGTCGTCCGCCGTGCGGTCGAGCAGGACCGCGCCGCCGAGCTGCAGCACGCGCTGGCGCTGGAGCTCCAGGCTCGCCACGTCGGGGACCGCCATGTCCAGGTGCAGCATCATCTGCTGTTCGCCGGGCCGGTCCGCCTCCGGCGTCCACACCGGCGCGACGTACTCCGGGTTGGCCTGGAAGGCGAGGCCGTGCGGGCCGTCGTTCGGCCGGAGCACCAGCCAGTCCTCCTCCTCGCGGTGCGTCTCGTCGCCGGGCCGGTACTCGTAGCCGAGCAGGTCGCGGTAGAAGTCGCCCAGCCGCCGCGGGTCGTGGCAGTCGAGCACGGTCTGGCGGACGACGGGGTGGCTCACCCGGCGACGGTACGACGCAGTGCGTCCTCGAGGCGAGCGTCGCCGGTCTCGACCACGGTGAGCGGCAGCCCGATCCGCTCCGCCGCGGAGGACGCCAGCCGGCGCAGCTCGTCGTCGGGGCGCTGCGCGAGCCAGACGACCCGCGTGTAGTTCCCGAAGTAGGCCTCCCGCAGCTCCGGCCAGCGGTCCAGGCCGAGCTCCTGCTCGACGGTCCGCGCGAAGGACCTCACCAGGAAGTCCGTGAGCAGGTAGGTGCCGGGCTGCGCGTCGAAGAACGTCTCGATCCGCGATGCGCCCGCGTAGAGGTCGTAGCAGTGCAGGCCGGGCAGCCGGGCCAGCCCGAGCTCCTCGCACACCTCGTCGAGCGCGCCGTACGTCCCGCAGTCGGCGTACCCCACCACGACGGAGTCGTAGGTCGAGGCGAGCGTGCTCGCCAGCGCGCGCACCTCGCCCGCGATCAGCTGGGGCTGGTTGTGCAGCAGCGGCGGCAGCGGGTGGACGTCGACCGGCCAGTGGTTGCGGTCCACGATCTCCTTGCAGGGCTGGGCGATCGCCCCGCAGGCGATGAGGGCGACCCGGTCAGAACCCGAGCTGGTCGACGAACCGGTCGTTGAAGTCGGTGCGGTCGGAGAGCTCGACATAGGTCACCTCCTCCAGCAGCGCCTGGGCACCGGCGCGCTCGCGCACGGAGAGCAGCGCCATCTTCGCCCCCTCGCCCGCGACGTTGCCGGCGGCCACGATGCGCAGGACCGGCAGCTTCGGCACCAGCCCGATGCGGACGGCCGACGCGGCCGAGAGGTAGCTGCCGAACGAGCCGGCGAGCAGCACCTGCTGCACGTCGCGGTGCTCGAGGCCGAGCTCCTCGAGCAGCAGCGTCCAGCCGGTCGAGATCGCGGCCTTCGCGAACTGCAGCTCGCGGACGTCGCGCTGCGACAGCACCACGCAGTCCTCGGGCTCGGCGTCCGGTGTCGGGCGGTGCAGGACGAACACCCGCTCCTGGGCCCCCTTGGAGTTGCTGAGCATGGTGAGCCGGTCGGCCAGCGCGGGCGCCACCTCCTTGGCGACGTCGTCGGCGACGTACCGCCCGGACGCGTCGAGCAGGCCCGCCTTCACGAGCTCGGCCACGGCGTCGACGAGACCCGAGCCGCAGAGACCCTTCGGCTCGACGTCACCGATGACCCCGAGCTCGACCGTGTCGCCGAGCCGGACGACCTCGATCGCGCCGTCGGCGGCGCGCATGCCGCAGCGGATCGCGCCGCCCTCGAATGCCGGGCCGGCCGGCGCGGCGGTCGAGAGGATCCGGTCGCCGTCGCTGACGACGATCTCGCAGTTGGTGCCGACGTCGATGAACAGCCGGGTGCGCTTGTCGCGGTCCATGCCGGTGGCGAGCATGCCGGCGACGATGTCGCCGCCGACGTACGCACCGAGAGCGGGGAAGAGGGTGGCCCGGGCCCGGGGGTGGAGGGTCAGGCCCAGGTCGGAGGCGAGCAGGTCCGGCGGCTGCGCACTCGACATGATGAACGGCGCGACGCCGAGCGGCTCCGGGTCGATCCCGAGGGCCAGCGCGGTCATCGTGGCGTTGCCGGCGACGGCGACCTCGTAGACATGGGTCGGGTCGACGCCGCCCTCGTCGCACACCTGGGCGGCCAGCGTCGCGAGCGTCTCCTGGGCGGCGGTCTGCAGCCGACCCAGCGCGGCCGGGTCCATCATCGTGGCGCTGATCCGGGTGATCACGTCGCCGCCGAACGGCTGCTGCCGGTTGAGCATCGAGGCGACCGCGACCGGCGTGCCGGTGCCGACGTCGAGCAGCGTCGCGACGACCGTGGTGGTGCCGAGGTCGAAAGCGATGGCGTACTGCTGCCGGGTCGTGTCGCCGGGCTCGACCTCGATCAGCGCCTCGTCGACGACGACCGCGGTGACCTTGAAGTCGGCCTGCCGCAGCACGGTCGGGAGCCGGCGCAGCAGGTGCAGGTCCGGCACCGGCTCGAGGTCGTCGACCGCCGCGAGCAGCCGCGCCAGGTCGGTGCGCTGGTCGGCGAGGGTGGGCTCCTCGAGCTCGACGTACCGCTTCTGGATCGCCGGTCGCAGGATCACCTGCCGGCCGACCCCGACGGTGGCGGCCTTGGGCCGGGTGGTCAGAGGGGGTACGTCGACGGTCAGGTCCCGTGTCGCGTTGACCAGGCAGGCGAGCCGCCAGCCGGCGTCCAGCTGGTCGCGGGTGAACGTCTTGACGTCGTGGCGCGTGATCGGGCTGGGGCCGTCGATGCGCACCTTGCACTTGTGGCAGGTCCCGTGGCCGCCGCAGGTGGAGTCGATCGCGATGCCGTTCCACGACGCGGCGTCGAAGACGGTGACGCCGGGCGGCACCCGGACGGTCCGCTGGGCATCCTCGACGGTGAACGAGAGGTCGACCCGGCCGGTCCCGTCGGGCTGAGCGCCGTCGTGGAGCTCCGTCACGCGCTCGCTGCCGCCTTCGCCCGGTGTGCGGCGATCCACGCCATGCCCCACTCGTCGTGGCCCAGGAAGACGTCGGCGGCCTTGACGGCCTCGACGATCTGCGGGGTGCGGGTGTCCATGATCGCGCTGGTGAGCCCGGCGGTCATCGCCATCGGCAGCCACGCGGCTCCGAGGGTGTGCCGGTCGGGCATGCCGAACGACGTGTTGGACGCGCCGCAGGTCATGTTCACCCCGTGCTCGTCGCGGATCCGGCGCATTGTCTCGAAGGTCACCAGCGTGGTGGAGGTGTCGGCGCCGATGGGCATCGCGAGCGGGTCGATCACGATGTCGGCCTGGGCGATGCCGTACTCCTCGGTGGCCACCCGGATGATCTTCGCGGTGAGGTCCAGGCGCTTGTCGGCCTCCATCGGGATCTCGTCGTGGTCGTTGGGCAGCGCGATGATCGCGGCGTCGTACCTCTTGACCAGCGGCAGGATCGCGGCCAGCCGGTCGTCCTCGGCGGTGACGGAGTTGACCAGCGCCCGGCCCTGGTAGACCGACAGCCCGGCCTCGAGCGCCTCGACGACCGAGGAGTCGATGCAGATCGGCAGGTCGCTGATCGACTGGACGAGCTGGATCGCCTTCGCGAGCAGCTCGGGCTCGTCGGTGAGGGGGACGCCCATGTTCACGTCGAGCACGTCGGCGCCGCCCTCGGCCTGCGCGATGACGTCCCTCTCGATCGCGGACAGGTCGCCCGCGCGCAGCTGCTCCTGGAAGATCCGGCGGCCGGTGGGGTTGATCCGCTCGCCGATCAGGCAGAACCGCTGGTCGTGGCCGAGCACGACCTCGCGGGTCGCCGACCGCAGGACCGTGTGGAGCGGCTCGCTCATCCGGGGTCCCCTCGAAAGTGCGGGCTGGAGGAGCGAAGCGGGGGAAGCTCGCAGCTTCGAGGGGTGGTCATGCGGGGACCTTCGCGCGCCGCGCCTCGAGCATCGCCTTGGCCTTCTTGACCGTGGCCGAGGCGTCGGCGGCGTACCCGTCGGCGCCGACGGCGTCGGCGTACTCCTGGGTGACCGGGGCGCCGCCGACCATGACCACCACGGAGTCGCGGAGGCCGGCCTTCTCGAGGGCGTTGATGTTGGCCTTGAACATCGGCATCGTGGTGGTGAGGAACGCCGAGAAGCCGACGATGTCGGGCTGGTGCTCCTCGATCGCGGCCACGAACTTCTCCGGCGCGACCTGGACGCCGAGGTCGATGACCTCGAAGCCGGCGCCCTCGAGCATGATGTTGACGAGGTTCTTGCCGATGTCGTGCACGTCGCCCTTGACCGTGCCCATCAGGAACTTGCCGACCGTCTGCACCCCGGTCTCGGCGAGCAGCGGCCGGAGCCGCTCCATGGCACCCGCCATCGCCCGGCCCGCGATCAGCATCTCGGGCACGAAGAAGTCGCCGCGCTCGAACCGCGCGCCGACCTCCTCGAGCGAGGGGATGAGCGCGTCGAAGAGCAGCGTCTGCGGCTCCATCTCGATCGACAACCCCTCCTCCGTCAGCTCGAGCACCCGGGGTGCGTTGCCGACCAGGGTCTCGTCGTAGAGGCCCTGCAGGATCTCCTCCGGTGAGGTCATGCCACACCCTCCTTGGGTGCTGAGCCGCGCAGCAGCGTCGACAGCTGCGTGGCGTGGGACGACAGGTTCTTTCCGAGCTCCTCGAGGCGGTCCTCGAGGCGTGTGGTGGGTCCCGAGATGCCGAGCGCGGCGACCACGTCGCCGCGGGCACCGTGGACCGGTACGGCGACGCCGCTCAGGCCGATCTCGAGCTCGCCGTCGGTGACCGCCCAGCCGCGCTGGCGGGCGCGCTGCCCGTCGCGGACGAGGAGGGCGGGGTCGGTGATGGTGTTCTCGGTCAGCGCCGCGAGCGGCCCCGCCGGGACCGGCAGCGCCTGCCAGGCGTAGAACACTTTGCCGAGCGCGGAGGTGTGCGCCGGCACGTCGATCTCGGTCCAGTCGCGGGTGCCGAGCAGGTAGCGGCTGTCGACCTGGGCGACCTGCACGACCTTGTCGCCGCGGGCGACCGAGAGGTGCACGGACTCCGAGGTCTCCTCGCCGATCCGCTCCAGCGCCGGTCGCGCGAGCCGGACCAGCTCCTCCCACGGGTCGTGGCGGGCGGCGTACAGCCAGAACAGGCTGCCGGCGACGTACGAACCTCCGGCGTCGCGCTCCAGCAGGCCCCCGCGCTCGAGCGCCGCGAGCATCCGGGAGGTGGTCGACTTCGCGAGCCCGCTCGCGGCCTGGAGGTCGGCGAAGCTCAGCGGCGCGTCGGCGTGCACGACCGTCTCGACCAGCGCCGCCGCGCGGTCGACGGCCTGGGTGCCGGTGCTCGCCTCTGCCCTCGTGGATGACACGTGCTTCCGTCCTGTTCCATGTTGTGGAACGCTGGTCCCACATGATGAGGTTAGGCAGGAGGAGCGATGTTCCGCAACCGGATGCCCCGTTACGAGGTGCTCTCCGAGGACGCGATGGCGACGCTGGACGCCGGTTGGCGCCGGCTGGTCAGCGAGATCGGCGTCGAGTTCATGGACGCCCGGGCCCGGGACCTGTTCGCCGCGGCCGGGCAGCGGGTGGAGGAGAACACCGTCTTCCTGGACCCCGACTTCGTGCTGGAGCAGGTCGCGAAGGCGCCCCGTGAGTTCGACATCCAGGCCCGCAATCCCGAGAACTCCGTGCACATCGGTGGCGACGCGATGGCCTTCGGTGCCGTGTACGGCCCGCCGTTCGTGCGCCAGGGCGACGTGCGCCGCGACGGCACCATGGAGGACTTCCGGAACTTCGCCAAGCTCTCGCAGTCCTTCGGCGTGCTCGACTCCGCCGGCGGCGTCGTGACCGAGCCGAACGACACCCCGCTCGACAGCCGGCACCTCGACATGACGTACGCGCTGCAGACGCTCACCGACAAGATCTACATGGGCAACGTGGTCTCCGGCGTCAACGCTCGCGACACGATCGCGATGACCGAGATCCTGTTCGGCTCGCGCGAGGCGATCGAGGAGACCCCGGCGCTGATCTCGCTGGTCAACTGCAACAGCCCGCTGCGCTGGGACGACCGGATGCTCGAGGCGCAGTTCGAGTACTCGGCGGCCAACCAGCCCGTCGTGCTCACGCCGTTCATCCTGATGGGCGCGATGTCGCCGGTGACGATCCCGGCCGCGCTCGTGCAGCAGATGGCCGAGGCGCTGTCCGGCATCGCGCTCTCGCAGCTGATCCGGCCGGGCTGCCCGGTGGTGTTCGGGTCGTTCCTCTCCAACATCGACATGCAGTCCGGCTCGCCCACGTTCGGCACGCCGGAGTCCGGCATCGGCCTGCTCTGCACCGGCCAGATCGCACGGCACTTCGGGCTGCCGTTCCGCACCGGCGGCGGCCTGACGTCCTCGCAGGTGCCGGACGCGCAGGCCGGCTACGAGGCGATGATGACGCTGCTGCCGACGTTCCTCGCCGGCGCGAACTGGGTGATGCACTCCGCCGGGTGGCTCGAGGGCGGCCTGGTGTCGGGCTACGAGAAGTTCGTCATCGACTGCGAACTCGTGCAGATGCTCCAGCACGAGTTCACGCCGCTGGAGATCGACGAGGCGTCGCTGGCCTTCGACGCGCACCAGGAGGTCGGCCACGGCGGCCACTTCCTCGGCGCGATGCACACGATGGAGCGCTTCCGCACCTGCTTCTACCGCCCGTTCCTCTCCTCCTCCGAGAACTACGAGCGCTGGATGCGCAACGGCGCCAAGGACACCGCGGCCCGGGCCGCGGACATCTGGCAGAAGCGCCTCGAGGAGTACGAGCAGCCGCCCCTCGACGAGGCCGTCCGCGAGGAGCTCGAGGCCTACGTCGTACGCCGTCGCGCCGAGCTCGGGGACTGACCCGCTCTCACGGTCGAGTCGGGGGTTCTGACGGTCGAGTCGGGAGTTCTGACGGTGGAGGTGCCGCGGTCCAGACCGGCTCGCCGGGGTACGTTCAGGATCCGGGCGGTCGGGGAACCGTGCCGGCATGACGACGCTGCAGGACCGACCGGTGCGGGAACGCCGGCCGCACCCCGCCGCATCCACGCCGACGTCCCGACGCGAACGGGACGAACCGCGGCGGGCGCCCACGGTGGCGCTCTCGGAGCTGATGGGCCGACGGCCCGACCTCCACGACGTCTACCCGCCCGCGACGATCGCGGCCGACTCGATCCTCTGGTCGGCCTGAGCAGATCCGTGGGTTGTCCGCCGAAACCCGCTCGACACGCCGTGTCGCCTCGGCGTGTCGCGCGGGTTTCTCCGGTCAGCCGGAGAAACCCGCCCCGCTACCGGAACACCACCGTCCGCGACCCGTTCAGCAGCACCCGCGACTGGGAGTGCCAGCGGACCGCGCGGGAGAGGACCTGCGCCTCGACGTCGCGGCCGGCGCCGACCATGGCGTCCTGGTCGTAGGAGTGGTCGACGCGCATCACGTCCTGCTCGATGATCGGGCCCTCGTCGAGGTCGCCGGTCACGTAGTGCGCGGTCGCGCCGACCAGCTTCACGCCGCGGTCGAAGGCCTGGTGGTAGGGCTTCGCGCCCTTGAAGCTCGGCAGGAACGAGTGGTGGATGTTGATCGCCCGGCCGGACAGCGACCGGCACAGGTCGTCGGAGAGGACCTGCATGTAGCGGGCCAGCACGACCAGGTGGACGTCCAGCTCCTTCACCAGCGACAGCAGCCGCGCCTCCGCCTCCGGCTTGGTGTCGGGCGTGACGGGCACGTGGAAGAACGGCACGCCGTACGACGCCGCCATCTCGGCGGCGTCCTCGTGGTTCGAGACGACGGCCGGCACCTCGATCTGCAGGGAGCCGGTGGAGGTGCGGAACAGCAGGTCGTTGAGGCAGTGCAGGTGCTTGGACACCATGATCAGCGTCCGGTACGGCGCCCGCGCGTCCCAGAGCTCGAAGCGCATCTCGAACTCCGCGGCGATCGGCGCGAACTCGGCGCGCAGCTCCTCGGCCGTCGCCGGCCCCGGCACCTCGACGTCGATGCGCATGAAGAACGTGCCGCTGAGCCGGTCGCCGAACTGCTGGCTCTCCAGGATGTTCCCGCCGCGCGCGACCAGGAACCCGGACACGGCGTGCACGATGCCGGGCCGGTCCGGGCAGGAGAGGATGAGCACGAAGTCGCCGGCCGCGATGGTCGGGGGCGCGAGAGAGGGCACGGGACAACCTTCGCATCAGTGTTGCGCTGGCAGAAACGCGTCCTGCGATACGCAACAGATCTCCGCTACTGTCGCCATCGTGAACGACGCGAGCGCCGGCGTCCAGTCCGTCGACCGGGCGCTGACCATCCTCGCGGTCCTCGCGCGCGTCGGCGAGGCCGGCGTCACCGAGATCGCGGGTGAGCTCGGCGTGCACAAGAGCACGGCGTTCCGGCTGGTCTCGACCCTCGAGTCGCACCGGCTGGTGGAGCAGACCACCGACCGCGGCCGCTACCGCCTCGGGGTCGGTGTCCTGCGGCTGGCCGGCGCTACGACCGCGCGGCTCGACCTGGTCCAGGAGGCGCGACCGGTCTGCCGCCAGCTCGCGGCCGACACCGGCGAGACGGTCAACATCGCCGTCCTCTCCGAGAGCTCGGCGCTCTACCTCGACCAGGTCGCGGGCACCTCGGCATTGCAGCCGCACAACTGGGTCGGGCAGCACATCCCGCTGCACGCCACCAGCAACGGCAAGGTGCTGCTCAGTGGACTGGACGAGAAGCGGGTCGCGGAGGTGCTCGGCTCGCTGTCGCGCTACACCCCGCTCACCATCACCAAGAAGGCCAAGCTGCGCGCCGAGCTCGAGCAGGTCCGCGCGCAGGGGTACGCCGTCGCCGTCGACGAGCTCGAGGAGGGACTGACCGCGGTCGCCGCCCCGATCCGCAACGCGCACGGTGACGTGATCGCGTCGATGAGTGTCTCCGGCCCGACGTTCCGGCTCCCGGACGCCCGCGTCGACGAGGTGCTGCCGCAGCTCGTCGAGGCCGCTGCCGAGGTCTCTCATCGGCTCGGCTGGGGTCACCGCTGAGTCACAAGTCGGCTGCGGCGCTTGACGACCGGGTGACCGGACTCCATATTCAGGACAACAAGTAAGTTGCGCTGAGAGCATCGAGTTGCGTGATACGCAACTCAGGATGGGGTCGCAGGTGGCCGAGCTCTACCTCGACGGCGCGTGGACGAGCGCGCAGGGTGAAGCGCGCCGCGAGATCCGGTGCCCGGCCGACGGCTCGCTCGTCGCCGAGGTCGACGAGGCCGGCGCCGAGGACACCGAGCGCGCGATCGCCGCGGCGCACCGCGCCTTCCACCACGGATCCTGGCCGCTGCGGTCCGCCCGGGAGCGCGGCGACCTGCTGCTCACTGTCGCCGACCTGCTCGAGCGGGACGCCGACGAGGTCGCGCGGATGGAGTCGCTCGACACGGGGAAGCGCTTCGTCGAGAGCCAGTACGACGTCGCCGACGTCGTCGCGGTCTTCCGTCACTACGGGCGGGTCGCCGCCGAGGACGCCGGCCGGATGGTCGACACCGGGAACCCCGACGTCGTCAGCCGGATCGTGCACGAGCCGGTCGGCGTCTGCGCGCTGATCACGCCCTGGAACTACCCGCTCCTCCAGGTCTCCTGGAAGGTCGCGCCCTGCCTGGCGGCGGGCAACACGTTCGTCCTCAAGCCCAGCGAGCTGACCCCGCACACCGCGATCCACCTGATGCGGCTGCTCGAGGAGGCCGGGCTGCCCGCGGGCGCCGGCAACCTCGTCCTCGGCGCCGGCGCGACGGCGGGTGCGCCGCTGGCCGTCGACCCCCGCGTCGACCTCGTCTCCTTCACCGGCGGTCTGGAGACCGGACGGCGTCTGATGGCGGCCGCGTCCGGGACGGTGAAGCGGGTGGCGCTCGAGCTCGGCGGCAAGAACCCCAACCTGGTGTTCGCCGATGCCGACCTCGAGGTCGCCCTCGACTTCGCGCTCACGGCGGTCTTCCTGCACTCGGGCCAGGTCTGCTCCGCGGGCGCGCGCCTCGTCGTCGAGGAGTCGATCCACGACGACTTCGTGGACCGGCTGGTCGAGCGCGCCGAGCGGATCCGTCTCGGCGGCCCGTTCGACGACAAGGCCGAGACCGGCCCCCTCACCAGCGCCGCCCATCGCGACAAGGTGGAGGCGTACGTCGCCCGTGGGATCGCCGAGGGAGCCGTGCTCAGGACGGGCGGGCGGCGCCCCGA
This sequence comes from Nocardioides sp. URHA0032, assembly GCF_000620645.1. Classification (GTDB taxonomy): domain Bacteria; phylum Actinomycetota; class Actinomycetes; order Propionibacteriales; family Nocardioidaceae; genus Nocardioides. The sequence continues at coordinate 251,012 of NZ_KK211159.1, forward strand.
CGACCCGGCGTTGGCGGACGGCTTCTACTACCTGCCGACCATCCTCGACGGCTGTCGCAGCGACCTGTCGGTGACCCAGGACGAGTCCTTCGGCCCGGTGCTGACCGTCGAGACGTTCCGCGACGAGGACGAGGCGGTGCGGATCGCGAACGACTCGATCTACGGCCTGGCCGGGGCGGTCTGGACCCAGGACGCGGGCAAGGGCCAGCGGGTCGCGGCCCGGCTGCGGATGGGCACGGTCTGGATCAACGACTACCACCCGTACGTCCCGCAGGCGGAGTGGGGCGGCTACAAGCAGTCCGGGATCGGCCGCGAGCTCGGCAACGCCGGCCTCGAGGAGTACCGCGAGACCAAGCACGTCTGGCACAACATCCGCCCGGCCGAGCAGCGCTGGTTCCAGGGATGAGCCGCGACCGGTACGACGTCGTCATCGTGGGTGGTGGCTCGGCCGGGTGCGCGCTCGCCAACCGGCTCTCCGCCGATCCCGGCACCTCGGTGCTCGTGCTCGAGGCCGGGCGCTCGGACTTCCGCATCGACCCGTTCATCCACATGCCCGCGGCGCTGCCGTTCCCGATCGGGAACCGGCTCTACGACTGGAAGTACGAGACCGACCCGGAGCCGAACCTCGACAACCGCAAGGTGTTCCACGCCCGCGGGAAGGTGCTCGGCGGCTCGTCCTCGATCAACGGGATGATCTTCCAGCGCGGCAACCCCCTCGACTACGAGCGCTGGGCCGCCGAGCCGGGGATGAAGGAGTGGGACTACCTCCACTGCCTGCCGTACTTCAAGAAGATGGAGAACTGCCTCGCCGGGGCGGACCGCTGGCGGGGCGGCGACGGCCCCCTCGTCCTGGAGCGCGGACCGGCCGACAACCCGCTGTTCGGCGCGTTCTTCGAGGCCGTCCAGCAGGCCGGCTACCCGCTGACCGACGACGTCAACGGCTATCGCCAGGAGGGCTTCGCGCGGTTCGACCGCAACATCCATCGCGGCCGCCGGCTCTCCGCCGCCCGGGCCTACCTCCACCCCGTGAAGGACCGGAAGAACCTGAAGGTCGAGACCCTCGCCTTCGTGACCGGCGTCCGCTTCGACGGCAAGCGCGCCGTCGGCGTCGACTACGTGCGCGCCGGCCGCGCCCGCCGTACGGCGCACGCCGGCGAGGTCATCCTCTGCGGCGGCGCGATCAACAGCCCGCAGCTGCTCCAGCTGTCGGGCATCGGGGACGAGGACCTCCTGAAGCAGCACGGCATCCCGGTCGTGCACCACCTCCCCGGCGTCGGCGCGAACGCGCAGGACCACCTCGAGGTCTACATCCAGCACGCGTCGAAGCAGCCGGTCTCGATCGCGCCGGGCCTGAAGTGGCGCAGGCGGCCGGGCATCGGCTACCAGTGGCTCGTCCACCGGAGCGGCCTCGGCGCGACCAACCACTTCGAGGGCGGCGGCTTCTGCCGCAGCAACGCCGACGTCGACTACCCGAACCTGATGTTCCACTTCCTCCCGGTCGCGATCCGGTACGACGGGTCCGCGCCGACCGAGGGCCACGGCTACCAGGTGCACATCGGCCCGATGTACGCCGACACCAGGGGCCACGTGAAGATCCGGAGCCGCGACCCCCGGCAGCACCCCTCGATCCTCTTCAACTACCTCTCGACGGCGAACGACCGCCGCGAGTGGGTCGAGGCGGTCCGGGTCGCACGCAGCATCCTCAACCAGCCCGCGTTCGCGCCGTACAACGACGGTGAGCTCTCGCCCGGCGCCCAGGTCGAGACCGACGAGCAGATCCTGGACTGGGTCCGCGCGGACGCCGAGACCGCGCTGCACCCCTCGTGCACCGCGAAGATGGGCGTCGACGAGATGTCCGTCGTGGATCCCGGCACGATGCGCGTGCACGGCGTCGAGGGTCTCCGTGTCGTTGACGCCTCGGTGTTCCCCTTCGTCACCAACGGCAACATCTACGCCCCCGTCATGATGGTCGCCGAGAAGGCGGCCGACCTGATCGCCGGCAACACGCCCCTCCCGCCCGCCGACGTGCCGTACTACCGCTACCGCGACGGCATGCCCCTCAACCCGGAGGAACTCTCATGAGCGACGCCGCACTCACGGTCAAGAACCTCTGGAAGATCTTCGGCCGGGGCGCCGACAAGGTCGTCGGTACGCCGGACGCGGACCTCTCGCGCGCCGACCTGAAGGAGAAGACGGGGTGCGTGGTCGGCGTGCGCGACGTCTCGTTCGACGTCGCCCCGGGCGAGGTGTTCGTGGTCATGGGCCTGTCCGGCTCCGGCAAGTCCACCCTGGTCCGCTGCCTCACTCGGCTGATCGAGCCCACCTCCGGCGAGGTCGTGATCGACGGCCGCGACATCACCGGGGCCAGCGAGAGCGAGCTGCGCGACCTGCGGCGTACCCATGCCTCGATGGTGTTCCAGCACTTCGGGCTGCTCCCGCACCGTCAGGTGATCGACAACGTCGCCTACGGCCTGGAGGTCCGGGGCATGAGCCGCAAGGAGCGCCGGGCCAAGGCCGGGGAGGTCGTCGACCTGGTCGGTCTCAGTGGCTACGAGATGTCCTACCCCGACCAGCTCTCCGGTGGGATGCAGCAGCGGGTGGGCCTGGCTCGCGCGCTCGCCAACGACCCGTCGCTGCTGCTCTTCGACGAGCCGTTCTCCGCGCTCGACCCCCTGATCCGGCGGGACATGCAGAACGAGGTGATCCGGCTCCACCACGAGCTCGGCAAGACGATGGTCTTCATCACCCACGACCTGCAGGAGGCGCTCAAGCTCGGCGACCGGATCCTCATCATGCGCGACGGCGCGATCGTCCAGATCGGTACGCCGGACGAGGTGGTCGGCGCCCCGGCCGACGACTACGTCAAGGACTTCACCTCCGACGTCCCGCGCTCGCACGTCCTCACGCTGAAGTGGGTGATGCGGGAGCCGCGGCCCGACGACTCCACCGAGGGTCCGGTGATGAGCCCGGACACGATCGTCCGCAAGGCCGCCCACGCCGCGCTGGCCTCCGAGCACCCGCTGCGGGTGGTCGACGGTGACCAGCTGGTCGGGATCGTCGACGACGACGCGATCCTCCGGGTGGTCGTGGCGGAGGAGTCGATCGCATGAGCGTCGCCACCGCGGGCGCGAGGACCCGGGTCCGCAGCGACGACGCGGTCGTCGCGGCGCTGCGTGCCCGGTGGCGCCTGTGGGCGCTGCTCGCGGTGGTGGTCGGGTGGATCGTCATCTGGTGGTTCGCCGAGGGCAAGCACACGCTCGAGATCTCGACGTCGGCCATCACCGACGTGCACGCGCGGCTGCAGGACCTCAGCGACTCGGTGTCGAACGCGTTCGCGTCCCAGTCGAACTGGCTGGTGGCCGCGGTGAACTACTTCGCCGACAAGCTGGACCTCTGGTTCACTCGGCTGCAGCACCTGTTCACCGTCGCGCCGTTCCCGCGGCCGCTGCCCCAGGTCGGCTGGCTCGGCACCATCGCCCTCGCGGCGCTCGTGACGTTCGCAGTCTCCGGCTGGCGGCTGGTGCTGCTGGTGGTGCCGGCGTTCCTGCTGTTCGGGACCCTCGGCTACTGGACCGACTCGATCGACACCCTGCTGATCACGCTGTTCTGCGTGGTCATCGCCTGCGTCTTCGGCATTCCGCTCGGCGTCTGGATGGCCCACAGCAAGGTAGTGACGGCGATCGTCACGCCGGTGCTCGACGTGATGCAGACGATGCCGTCGTTCGTGTACCTCCTGCCGGCAGCCATCCTGTTCGACATCGGCCCGGCCGCGGCGATCATGGTCACGCTTGTCTACGCGGTCCCTCCGGTGGTGCGCATCGGTGCCCACGGCATCCGCACCGTCAACCCGGGCGTCCTCGAGGCGACCAGCTCGCTCGGTCAGAGCCGGCTGCAGCGCCTGACGAAGGTCGAGCTGCCGCTGGCCAAGCGCACGATCATCGTCGGCGTCAACCAGACGACGATGGCCGCGCTGGCGATGGCGACCATCGCGGCCTACATCGACGGGCCAGGGCTCGGCCAGCCCGTCCTCGACGGACTCCAGCGGGGCCAGCTGGGCACCGGGTTCGTGGCCGGCACCTGCATCGTGATCCTCGCCGTCATGCTCGACCGCGTCACCACCGCGGCCAGCGTGCGCGCCGAGCAGGCCCGGCGCGCGGGCGACCGGAGGCGCCGGTTGCGCCGGCTCGTGCTCGTCATCGGGTCAGTGGGCACGCTGATCGCGCTCTACTTGTCGCACATCTATGTCTGGGCGAACGAGTTCCCGTCGCGCCCCGACCTCGGCACCCCGATCAGCAACGCCGTCGACGACTTCGGGACGTGGTTGCTCACTGACCTGTCGGGCTTCACGTCGTCGATCCAGACGGGCTTCACCAACCACTTCCTGAACCCAGTGCAGAGCGTGGTCGCCGAGTCGCCGTGGTTCGTCACCGGCACCGCGATCCTGCTCATCGCGGCGATCGTCGGTGGTGTCCGGGCCTTCGTCGCGAGCGTGGTCTGCCTCGCCGGGATCTACGCCCTCGACCTCTGGTACAACGCGATGGTCACGCTCACCTCCGTCCTCGTGGCCACGGTGTTCGTCGTCGCGATCGCGGTGGTGCTCGGCGTCGCGATGGGCCGCAGCCTCGCCGTCGACCGCGGGCTCCGACCGCTCCTGGACGCGGGGCAGACGATTCCGCCGTTCGTGCCCTTGATGTTCGTGCTGATCCTTTTCTCCTCGAACCGGTTCACCGCGATCATCGCGGCCGTGATCTACGCCGTACCGATCGCGACCAAGCTCGTCGCCGACGGTGTCCGCGGCGTGTCGGCGGAGACGATCGAGGCGTCCCGTTCCACCGGGGCCAACCGCTGGCAGGAGATCACCAAGGTGCAGCTGCCGATGGCCCGCGGCTCGGTGCTCCTGGCCACCAACCAGGGCCTGCTCTACGTGCTGTCGATGGTCGTCATCGGCGGCATGGTGGGTGGCGGCGCCCTCGGCTTCGACATCGTCAAGGGCTTCCGGCAGGCCGACTACGCGGGCAAGGGTCTCGCTGCCGGGATCACGGTCGTGCTGCTCGGGATCATGCTCGACCGGATCACGACGTATGGCGCGCAGCGGGCTTCGGGGTCCAGTCAGCCGTCATCGCGGCGCCTCACCAGGCTCCGTTTCGCGGAGCGGCTCGCTCCCAACCGAGGAAGGGTGTAAAGAATGAGAGTCAAGCGCACACAGGGGGCCATCGCCGCCCTGGTGACGGCGTCGGCGCTCACGCTCGGTGCGTGTGGCGGCGACTCCATCAAGAACGCAGACCAGCCCGCTGGGGGCAAGGACTGCGGCGAGATGAACATGGCAGTCAACCCCTGGGTCGGCTATGAGGCCGACGCGCACGTGGTCGGCTACCTCGCCCAGACCAGGCTCGGCTGCACGGTCAACTACAAGAACCTCGACGAGCAGGTGTCCTGGAAGGGCTTCGGCAGTGGCTCGGTGGACGTCGTGATCGAGAACTGGGGGCACCCGGAGCTCCAGAAGAAGTACATGTCCGACCAGGGCGGCGACGGTACCGCGGTCGACGCCGGCCTGACCGGGAACGACGGGATCATCGGCTGGTACGTCCCGCCGTGGCTGGCCGAGAAGTACCCGGACATCACCGACTGGAAGAACCTGAACAAGTACGCCGACATGTTCAAGACCAGCGAATCCGGTGACCTGGGCACGCTCTACGACGGCGACCCCGGCTTCGTCACGAACGACGAGGCGCTGGTCAAGAACCTCGACCTGGACTTCAAGGTCGTCTATGCGGGCAGCGAGAACGCGCTGATCCAGGACTTCCGCAACGCCCAGCAGAACAAGACCCCGATGATCGGCTACTTCTACGAGCCGCAGTGGTTCCTGTCCGAGGTGCCGCTGGTCAAGGTCGACCTGCCGAAGTACACCGAGGGCTGCGACGCGGACCCGGAGAAGGTCGCGTGCGACTACCCGCCGTACCCGCTGAACAAGGTCGTGTCGTCGTCGTTCGCCGACTCAGGCAGCCCGGCGTACGACCTGGTCAAGGCGTTCAAGTGGACCAACGACGACCAGAACCTAGTCGCCAAGTACATCGCCGAAGACCAGATGGACCCCGACGACGCGGCGAAGAAGTGGATCGACGCCAACCCGGACAAGGTCGACGCCTGGCTCAAGGCCGCCGGCGTCAGCAGCTGACCCGCTGACCGACGCTCACTCGTCCCGGCCGGGGGGTTGACCTCCCGGCCGGGGTCGGGTGATCCTTGAGTAGTTCCGTAATACGAATCCTGTTGCACGATACGCAACACACTCGGACACAGACCGGAGAGTTCCATGGCCACCGTCCCCGCCTCGGCCAAGGTCGTCGTGATCGGCGCCGGCATCGTCGGCAACAGCCTCGTCCACCACCTCGCCCGGCTCGGCTGGCGCGACATCGTGCAGCTCGACAAGGGCCCGCTGCCCAACCCCGGCGGCTCGACCGGGCACGCGTCCAACTTCATCTTCACCGTCGACCACTCGCGCGAGATCACGGACCTCACGCTCGACTCCGTGAAGCAGTACCAGGAGATGGGGGTCTTCACGCAGTCCGGCGGCTTCGAGCTCGCCCGCACCGAGGAGCGGATGGAGGAGCTGCGGCGCCGGATGTCGAGCGCGCGGGCCTGGGGCATCGAGGCCGAGCTGGTGAGCCCGGACTTCGTCAAGGAGAAGGTCCCGTTCATCGAGACCGACCAGTTCATCGGCGCCTTCTGGACACCCGGCGTGGGCGTCGTCGACTCCCTGCGCGCCGGCACGATCATGCGCGAGCGCGCGATGGAGCTCGACGCGCTGACCGTGGTCGCGAACGTCGAGGTCACCGGCCTCGACGTCGAGGGTGGCCGGATCCGCCGGGTCCGCACAGACGGAGGCGACATCGAGACCGAGTACGTCGTCATCGCGTGCGGCGTCTGGAGCCCGAAGATCGGCGACATGGCGGGCGTCTCGATCCCGCTGACCCCCGCCGTGCACCAGATGATCAGCGTCGGACCGTGCCCGCAGCTGGCCGAGCGGGAGGGCGAGATCTCCTTCCCGATCGTCCGCGACATGGACACCTTCTGCTACGAGCGCCAGCACGGCGCCGACATGGAGGTCGGCTCCTACGCGCACCGCGCGATCCTGCACGAGCCGGAGGAGATCCCCACCATCGAGCAGTCCAAGCTGTCGCCGACCGAGATGCCGTTCACCTCCGACGACTTCGACCCGCAGCTCGAGCAGGCCTACGAGCTGATGCCGGAGCTGCTCGGTGCCGAGGGCGCCGAGATGCGGTACGCCATCAACGGCCTGCTGTCGCTCACCTGTGACGGCTGGCCGATCCTCGGCGAGAGCGAGGTCCAGGGTCTCTGGACGGCGGCCGCGGTCTGGATCAAGGAGGGCCCGGGCGTCGGCCGTGCGGTCGCCGAGTGGATGGTCAACGGGCACTCGGAGATCGACGTCAGCCACAGCGACATCGCACGGTTCCACCCCCACCAGAAGCGCCGCGAGCACACCCGGCTGCGCACCACCGAGTCGTTCATCAAGACCTACGGGATCATCCACCCGGCCGAGCAGTACGAGTCCGACCGCGACCAGCGGCTCGCCCCGATGCACGAGTCGCAGAAGAAGCTCGGCGCGGTCTTCTTCGAGACCGGCGGCTGGGAGCGCCCGTTCTGGTACGAGTCGAACGCCGCGCTCCTCGATCAGTACGGCGACGCGGTGATGCCCCGCGAGCACGAGTGGGACTCGCGCTGGTGGAGCCCGATCATCAACGCCGAGCACCTGCGGATGCGTGAGGCGGCCGGTGTCATCGACCTCTCGGCGTTCGAGATCTTCGACATCGCCGGGCCGGGCGCGCTCGCCGCGGTGCAGATGACCTGCGTCGCGCAGTGCGACGTGCCGGTCGGCAAGGTCGTGTACACACCGGTGCTCGACGCGGCGGGCGGCTTCAGGTCCGACCTCACCGTGATGCGCCTCGGTGAGGACCACTTCCGCGTGGTGACCGGCGCCGCGCACGGCCCGGCGGACCGGCAGTGGTTCGCGCGCCACGTGCCCGACGGCACCACGCTCACCAGCCGCACCGACGACGTGGTGACGATCGGGCTCTGGGGCCCACGGGCGCGCGACATCCTCGCCGGGCTCACCTCGGACGACGTCACCGACGGTGGCTTCGGGTTCCTCACCTGCCGCGAGATCCAGGTCAAGGGCACCGCGGTGCTCGCCTCGCGGATCTCCTACGTCGGCGAGCTCGGCTGGGAGCTGTACGTCGCGGCCGACGACGCCGCCGGGGTGTGGGACACGCTGCTCGAGTCGGGTGCCGCGCACGGCGCCGTACCGGTCGGCATCGGGGTGTATGGCACCACCGGCCGGATCGAGAAGGGCTACCGGGCCTTCGGCTACGAGCTCGACGCCGAGCGCTCGATCGTCGAGGCCGGGATGCAGCGGCCCAAGGTCAAGGCTGCCGACTTCGTGGGGCGCGATGCGTACCTGGCCCAGCGCGCTCGGCTGGATTCCGGGGAGGCGCCCGCGTCGGTGCTGTGCACGCTGGTCGTCGACGACCACACGTCGGCGTCCGGGGTGAAGCGGTACATGCTCGGCGGCGAGCCGATCCTGCGTCGCGACGGCGGGACGCTGACCGACGGGCACGGCCACCACCCCTACGTCACGACCGCCGGCTCGGCGCCGTCGCTCGGCAAGCACCTGCTGCTGGCGTACCTGCCGCCGGAGGAGGCCGTGATCGGCAACGACCTGGCCGTGTCGTACATGGAGGAGCTCTACCCGGTGACCGTCGGCTCCGTCGACGCGACGCCGCTGCTCGACCCGGCCAACGAGCGACTGCGATGAGCACCCTCGTCTGCGTGAAGCGGGTCGTCGACTCCTCCAGCGAGGTCGTGCTGACCGAGGACGGTCAGGCCGTCGACGGGCGGTACGCCGGGTTCACGATGAGCGCGCACGAGGAGTGTGCCGTGGAGCTCGCCGTGCGGATCGGCGCTGCCACGGTGATGACGCTCGGGGACGCCGACGCGGTGGAGCAGCTGCGCGCGGCGCTGGCCGTCGGCTGCGAGGCCGCGACCCACGTGGTGGCCGACGCCCAGGCGTTCGGCCCGGCCGACGTCGCGCGCGAGGTCGCGGCCATCGTCCGCGACGGCGGGCACGACCTGGTGCTGCTCGGCAACGACGCCGCGGACACCGGCGACTTCCAGGTCGGCATCCGCCTCTCCTACGAGCTCGGCTGGCCGGTCGTCAACGGCGCGACCCTGGTCTCCGTCGACGACGGCGTGGTGACGGCCGAGGTCGACGGGCCGGACGGCCACGAGACCTACCGGGTGCCGCTGCCCGCCGTGGTGACCGTGCTCGAGGGCGGCGTCGCGCCGCGCTACCCCTCGGTGCCGGGCCGGATGAAGGCGAAGAAGGTGCCGATCGAGGAACGACAGCCGTCCGCCGCGCCGGCCGGCCCCGCCCGGGTCCGGCTCCTGCTCCCGCCGCCCGCGCCGTCGACCGTGCAGGTCCTCGGCAAGGGCCCGGAGGCCGCGGCCGCCGTGGTCGACCTGTTCGAGCAGCTCGGGGTGCTGGCCCGATGATCGTGGTGCTGGTCGAGGTCTCGCCGTCCGGCGAGCCGGTCGAGGTGTCCCGCGAGGCGGTCACGTTCGCGCGGTCGCTGTCCGCCGCCGGCGGTGGCGTCCCGGTCGACGTGGTCGTGGTCGGTACGCCGTCCGGCGCGCTGGTCGAGACGATGGCGGGGTACGGCGTCCGCCGGGTGCACGCGCTGACCGGCCCCGCGTTCGAGGCGTTCTCCGGCGCCGCCTGGGCGTCCGGGATCCTCACCGTCCGGGAGCAGGCCGGTGCCGTGGTCGTGCTGGCCGCCGGGACCCCACGCGGCGGCGAGGTGATGGCACACGTCGCCGCCCGCGCCGGCGTACCGATGGCCGCGAACGTGCTGTCCTTCGGCGGGCTCTCGCCGTTCGTCGTCACCCGCCAGGTGGTCGGCGGTGCGGTGCTCGAGGAGATGCAGCTGTCCGCGCGGCCGGCGGTCTTCACGGTGGCGGGGCACGCGGTCGAGGCCGCTCCGGCCGAGGCACCCGGTGCGGCCGAGGTCGTCATCGAGACGCCGTCGGTGGCGGACGCGGATCTCGTGGCCCGGGTGGTCTCGACCGAGGAGCCCGAGGCCGACCTGTCCGGCTCGCTGAAGTCGGCCCGGGTGGTCGTCGGTGCCGGCCGCGGTGCCGGCTCGGCGGACGGCTTCGAGGACATCCTCGAGCTCACCGCGCTGCTCGACGCCTCGCTCGGTGTCTCCCGGGTGGTGACCTCGCTCGGCTGGCGGCCGCACCACGAGCAGGTCGGCCAGACCGGGTCCCGGATCTCGCCGGACCTCTACATCCCCTGCGGCATCAGCGGCGCCATCCAGCACTGGGCCGGCTGCTCGTCGGCGAAGCACATCCTCGCGATCAACACCGACCCCGAGGCACCGATGGTCACCCGCGCGACGCACGCCGTCATCGGCGACCTGCACGAGGTGGTGCCGGCGATCAACGCGGAGATCCGGCGGCGTCGGGGATAGGCACGGCTCCGGCGGGGTAGACGTACCCTGAATCCGGGGAGGGACCATGCGACTGGGGCGTGCGCTGGGTACGGCGGCATTGGCCTGCGCGCTCCTGACCGGGTGCAACGGGAGCACCGAGGCCGGCGACCCGGCACCCAGCGAGACGACGAGCACGACCCCGGCGGCCAGCGGCCAGACCGCGGCACCCGCGCTCGACCCGAAGCACGCGGTCGACCCGCCCGGCCGGCGTACCGGCCTGATCGCGCCGGCCGACATCGTCGCGAACGGCTCGAAGACGATCCCGCAGGACAAGGTCGACGCGATCCGCAGGCTCGACGGCGTCCTCGACGTCGAGCAGATCTCCTTGGCGTCGGTGCCGGTCGAGAACCGGACCCTGAGCGTCGCGGCTGTCGACCCGGCGACGTACCGGAACTGGGTGACTAAGTCCGCGAGCGCCCAGGCCAACCAGGTCTGGAACCGGGTCGCCGGCGGCGAGCTCGCGATCCGCCCCGCCCTGGAGAAGCGGGCGCCGATCGACAAGGAGGGGTTCCTCGCCCTCGGCAGCACCGCGGATGCCGCGAAGGTGCACGTCGGGGCCTATGCGCAGCAGTCCTGGCTGGTCGACGCGGTCGTCAACGAGACCTGGATCAAGGACCTCGACATGACCGAGGGCAACGCGCTGCTGATCCGCACCGGCGGCACCGCGCCGGAGCCGCTGCGCAAGCCGATCGAGAGGATCCTCCGGGGCACGGACGCCGCGGTCTCGATGACCGACGTGGTCGCCCGCGAGGGCCTCGACCCCGGCGTCGTCCAGACCGCGGTCGTCGTCGGCACCATCGCCGACGCGGTCGGCACGTTCCGCTACACCGTGCTCTCCGGCGGTCACATCGCTCCCGACCCGGCCTGGGTGAGGAGCCACATCGCCACCGAGCCGGTGCCGATCCTCGGCAACGTCACCTGCAACAAGCTGATCTTCCCGCAGCTGCGTGCCGCGCTGGAGGACGTGATCACCCAGGGCCTGGCCGACACGATCCACCCGACCCAGTACGCCGGCTGCTTCTACCCGCGCTTCATCGCCGGGACGACCACCCTGTCCAACCACGCGTTCGGCCTCGCCCTCGACATCAACGCGGTCGAGAACCAGCGCGGGACCGCCGGCCGGATCGACCGCGGCGTGGTGGCGATCTTCAAGCACTGGGGCTTCACCTGGGGCGGCGACTGGCACTACACCGACCCGATGCACTTCGAGATGAATCAGCTGGTGCAGCCTCGCTGACGAGGGGTGGTCGAGCGGTGGCAGAACTGACAGGGGCTGCGGGCCGACAGTGGTGGCGACCGACATGGCAGCGAGGCGGTACGGCGGGCTCGGGACGAGGTCGCTTCCCGGCTTGCGGGTCCGCCGCAGCTCCCACGAAATCTCTGCTGAAGAAACTTTCCTGGATTGTCCAAATGCTGGTCAAAACAAGGGTTCTGAGCGTCCGACTGTCGGTGGCCGGTGCTTGGGTTGAACCATGACAGCGATGACCACACCCCGACACCGGGTGTCGGTCGCTGTCTCGCGGATGCGTGGTGCGGCCGACGCCGTGGTCGATGCGTCGGTGTGGTCCATGGATGCGGTCGAGACGGCGGGGACGCTGGTCGAGCTGACCCGGTTGGAGGCGCAGGTCTCCGAGCTGAAGGCCCGGGTCGCCGCGCACGCCGAGGAGCTGCACGTCGGTCAGAACGTCGGCGCGTCCAGTGCCGCGAGCTGGCTGGCCCACGAGACGAAGGCGACCCGGGCCGCGGCGTACGCGGCGGTGCGGCTCGGCCGTGACCTGGAGGCGCATCGCCCGACGCGGGACGCGCTGGCCGCTGGGCGGGTGTTGGCCGACCAGGCGCGGGTGGTGATCCGCTGGGTCGAGGACCTCCCGGACACGGTCCCGGCCGCGAAGGTCGCCGAGGCCGAGGCGCACCTGCTGGCCCTCGCCCGGCACCACGACGCGACGGCGTTGAACCGGCTCGGGAAGCACCTGTTCGAGGTGGTCGCACCCGCGGAGGCCGACGCCCGCGAAGCCGCACTCCTGGCCAAGGAGGAGGCCGCCGCCGCCAAGGCCTGCCGGCTCTCGATGTACGACGACGGCCAGGGCAAGACCCACGGCACCTTCACGGTCCCCACCCTCCACGGCGCCACCCTCCGGAAGATCCTCGGCGCCCTGGCCGCACCTCGGCACGTGGCCGCCACCCAGGGGCCTGGTGTGGTGCGGCCGGACACCCCCGAGGCGTGGGGGCGGGCGTTGTGCGAGCTGATCGAGCGCTACCCCGCCGACCGGCTCCCCACCACCGGCGGCGTCTCCGCGACCGCGGTGGTGCTCCTCGACCTCGACGTCCTGCTCGGCCGCCTCGAGAAGGCCGGGGTGCTGGACACCGGGGAGAAGATCTCCCCCGCCCTGGCCCGCCGGCTGGCCTGCCAGGCCGGGATCATCCCGGTCGTCCTGGACGGCGACTCCCAGCCGTTGGACGTGGGCCGCAAACGGCGCCTGTTCAGCGAGGCCCAACGGACCGCGATGCTGGTCCGCGACCGCGGCTGCCGCGCCGAGGGCTGCGACCGCGCCACCGGCCTGCACGCCCACCACAAGCAGCGCTGGACCGACGGCGGCCACACCAACCTCAAAGACGGCATCTCCCTGTGCCCCTGGCACCACGCCCGCGCCCACGACACCGGCTACCGGACCACCCACCACCCCAACGGCGACGTCACCTTCCACCGGCGAACGTAGGAGACGCATCCGGGCTCGAACGGCGGTCATCGCGTGCCGAGCCTGGGATCAGGTGAGCCGCTCGAACACCATCGTCGCCTGGATCCGGTCCCCGCCCCCAAGCCCCTTGCTGCCAGAGGCGGCTGTGGAGATGGTGTGGAGTCGGTAGCCCAGTGCTGCCTGGGCATTGATGGCGTTCTCCAACTCAGGCAGGTTCCCCGAGCCGGTCCCCCACAACTTCTCCTTCAGAATCACCTGGAGAACCACGTAGCTGGCGCGCTGCGGAGCCGGGCGCGCCTGGGCTCCGGCGACAGCCTCCGCCTCGATCGTGCGGGCCGCTCCGGGGAGGCCGCCGCGGGTGGCAACCTGCGGCGGCTGAACGTCGTCCGTCCACTTCTCGCCATCCCACCAGCGCTTGCTGCCGGTGCCGTCGTCGTACCAACCTGCGTGAGTGTTGCCCACGATCTCCCCGCCTGCCGACCTCCGAACAATGCGCGTCGACATGTTACGTCGCGCTGACACCGGGTGGGAGGACGCGGCCCTCGAAAGCACAGTTACGTACGGGAGCGCGTTCGTGGCTAGGGTGCCGCTGCGGCCGGTGCGGACTCCAATCCGCTCGCCGCACTGGTGCGTACGGTCTCGTGCTCGGGGTGCACCGCCGTCCAGGACGTCGTTGGTACCCCGACTGGTCGGCCCTCGTCGGCGGCCATGTCGGGCGGGCGAGCCGCCTCGTCATCAGGCCGACCTCGCAGACCTGGACCTGGTCCAACCGACCAGCCACCCGAGCATCCTGGGCGCGGTCCACGTCGGTGGGACGGTGCGCGATCCCTTCCACGGCCACCGCTAACGTCAGGGTGCATGCGCGCCGCCCAGGTAGTCACGACCACCGGTCCCGCCGACGTCGTCGTCAACGACGTGCCCGAGCCGACGCCCGGGTCCGACGACGTGCTCGTCGAGGTGCACAGCGTCGGCATCTCGTTCCCGGACCTCCTGCTGAGCAAGGGCGAGTACCAGATGAAGCCGGAGGTGCCGTTCACGCTCGGCGTGGACTTCGCCGGCACGGTCGTCTCCGGCCCCGACGGCTTCGAGCCGGGCCAGCGGGTCGCCGGCGTCGGCGGTTGGGGCGGGGCGGCCGAGCTGGTCGCGAACCCGGCCATGTCCACCTTCGCCCTCCCCGACCACGTGTCGTACGACGAGGGCGCGGCGCTGCCGATGAACTACCTGACCGCGCAGTTCGCCCTCGCCGAGCGCGGAGGCCTCGAGGCAGGCGAGACCGTGCTGGTGCACGGCGCCGCCGGCGGCGTCGGCACCGCGACCATCCAGGTCGCCAAGGGGTACGGCGCCCGCACGATCGCCGTGGTCAGCACCGAGGAGAAGGCCGAGGTCGCGCGGACCGCCGGTGCCGACGAGGCCGTCCTGCTCGACGGCTTCCGCGACGCGGTCAAGGACCTCACCGGCGGGAAGGGCGTCGACGTGGTCGTGGACGTCGTGGGCGGTGACGCGTTCACCGACTCGCTGCGCAGCCTCGCGCCGCAGGGCCGGCTGCTCGTGGTGGGCTTCGCCGCCGGGCAGGGCATCCCCGAGGTGAAGGTCAACCGGCTGCTGCTCAACAACGTCGACGTCCGCGGTGTCGGCTGGGGTGCGTACGCCATGGTCCGGCCCGGCTTCATGCAGCAGCAGTGGCAGGAGCTGCTGCCGATGCTGGAGTCCGGGGTGGTCAGGCCGCCGATCGGCGCGACGTACGACCTCGACGGCTTCGGTCAGGCCCTCCTGGACATGGAAGCGCGCAAGACCCTCGGGAAGTCGGTCGTCCGGGTCCGCTGATCGCCGCCACCCCACCCGCGTCAGCTCGGGTCGACGCCGATGTCCTCGAACCACAGGTCGGGGCGGTCGGCGATGAAGCGCTCCATCAGGTCGATGCACTCCGGGTCGTCGAGCAGCACGACCTCGACGCCGTTCTCCGCGAGCCACTCGTGACCGCCGAAGAACGTCGTCGCCTCGCCGATCACCAGACGGGAGATGCCGAACTGGCGGACCAGGCCGGAGCAGTACCAGCACGGCGAGAGCGTCGTGACCATCGTGGTGCCGGCGTAGGTGCGCTGGCGGCCGGCGTTGCGGAACGCCGAGGTCTCGCCGTGCATGGACGGGTCGTCGTCCTGCACCCGGCGGTTGTGGCCGCGACCGAGCACGGTGCCGTCCGCGGCGACCAGCGCCCCACCGATGGGGATACCGCCCTCGGCGAGGCCCACCCGGGCTTCCGAGACGGCGACGGCCAGCCAGTCGCGAGCGGTGGCGAGGTCGAGCGTCATGCCGCGGACCGTACCGCGAGCGGCTTGAAGAGCACGGCGTAGAGGAGCGCGGCCAGCGCGAAGCCGACCACGGGGGTCAGGTCGCCGATGCCCGGGTGCGCCTCGGCCACGGGCCCGACGTACTTGGTCTGGCTCGAGAACAGCCACACCGAGACCACCGTCGCAGCCACGAACGCGATCGGTCCGGCCCAGTTCGAGTAGCCGCGCTCGAGCAGCGCCCGCGGAGGTACGCCGCCGCCGCGCAGCAGCCGGTCGGTCAGCACGACGCCGAGCCACGGGGCCACCCAGTAGGCGATGACGAGCAGGAAGTTCTCGTACTTCGCGCCGGCGTCCGAGAGCCCGGACCACGCGAAGAGGAAGCCGATCACGCCGAACACCAGCGCGACCAGTGCCCGCCGGATGTGGGACGGGATCTTGATCTCGAGGGCGAGGAAGGCCATCGAGCCGGAGTAGATGTTGAGCACGTTCGCGCAGACGGCTCCCAGCGCGATGCAGAGCAGGGTGAGGTCCCCGATCGCGGTGGGGAGCAGGTCGGTGAAGGCCGTGGTGGGGTTGCCGAGGAACGCGTCCGCGCCGGTCGTCACCGCCGCCGCGCCCGCCAGCTCCAGCAGCACGCACGCGCCGAAGATGCCGAGCCCGGAGAACAGGAAGACCTGGCGACGGTCGGCGTCGGGCGCCAGGTAGCGGGTGTAGTCGGAGGCGTACGGGTTCCAGCCGGCGGCGTACCCGAAGCTGGCGGCGGCCAGCAGCATCCAGCCCCCGAAGCCGCCGCCGCCCCCGGCGGCACCGGCGTCGGCCTTCGTGAAGACGATGACGGTGGCGACCGCGAAGACAACCGCGAGCAGGGGGAACGCGTAGCGCTCGAAGACGTGCACGAGGTTGTAGCCGAAGAACGCGACCACGACCTGGGCGACCACCACCACGAGCAGGCAGAGGACGTCGGGCAGGTCGGTGAGCGAGGCCAGGGCCAGCGCGCCGCTGACGCTGTTGACCGCGAACCACCCGATGCCGGCCATCAGCGCGTTCACGGTGGCCGGGATCGCGTTGCCCGCGAAGCCGAACGCCGAGCGCGCCGCCACCATCTGCGGCAGCCCGGTGCGCGGGCCCATCGTGGAGAGGTACCCGTGCGTGAGCGCCCCGGCGAGCGTGCCGGCGACGATCGCTGTCGCCGCCTGACCGAAGCTCAGTCCGAAGAACAGCGTGCCGAGCGCGCCGACGAAGACGGTCGCGAACTCGAAGTTCGGCGACGCCCACGTCCAGAGCAGCTGCACGGGCCGGCCGTGCCGTTCCTCCAGCGGGATGAACTCGATCCCGCCGGGCTCGATCGCGCCGACCTTGGTGCCGTAGTCGCGCTCGTCCGCAGGCATCTCGAGTGAGGACATGACGGGAGTATCCGCCATCAGCGGGCTAGGGTCGTCGCGTGAGCACCCTCGACGAGGCCCGCGAGGGCATGAACCCCGACATCCGGCCGCAGGACGACCTCTTCGGCCACGTGAACGGCCGCTGGCTCGACGAGACGGAGATCCCGTCGGACCGCTCGAGCTGGGGCCCCTTCGTCCAGCTCGGGGACGCCGCCGAGGAGCACGTGCACGCGATCATCGAGGACCTCGCGCGGCAGGTCGCCGAGGGCGCGGACGTCGACGACGACGCCCGCAAGATCGGTGACCTCTTCGCGTCGTTCATGGACGAGGACACCGTCAACGCCCGCGGCACCCGGCCGATCCGGCCGCTGGTCGACGCCGTGGCCGGCCTGCGCGACGTCCGCGACCTGGCGGCCTTCCTGGGCGAGTTCGAGCGGATCGGCGGGCACGGCCTGTTCGGGTCCTACGTCGACACCGACTCCAAGGACTCCGACCGCTACCTCTTCAACCTCGTCCAGGGCGGCCTGGGCCTGCCGGACGAGTCGTACTACCGCGACGAGAAGTTCGCCGAGGTGCGCGAGAAGTACGTCGCCTACCTGACCCGGCTGTTCACGCTCGCGGAGCACGACGGCGCGGAGGCGGCGGCCTGGACCGTGCTCGACATCGACACCCGGCTCGCGGCCGGGCACTGGGAGCGGGCGGAGACCCGCGACGTCCAGAAGACCTACAACCTGATGACCAAGGCCGAGCTGGTCGAGCTGGCGCCGGCCTTCGACTGGGACGCCTACGTCACGAACCTCGGCGGCTCGGACGAGACGCTCGCCGAGGTGTGCGTGCGCCAGCCCTCCTACGTCGCCCACCTCTCCGGGGTCCTCGAGGAGGTCGGCATCGACGAGTGGCGGCACTGGCTGCTCGCCCACGTGCTGCGCGCCTCCGCCGGGTACCTCACCGACGACTTCGTCGAGACCAACTTCGACTTCTACGGCCGCACCCTCAACGGCACGCCCGAGCTGCGGGCCCGCTGGAAGCGCGGCGTCGCGCTGGTCGAGGGTGCGATGGGCGAGGCGGTCGGCAAGGAGTACGTCGCCCGGCACTTCCCGCCCGCGTCCAAGGCGATGATGGACGACCTGGTCGCGAACCTGCTCGCGGCGTACCGCCAGTCGATCTCGAAGCTCGACTGGATGACCGACGAGACCAAGCAGCGGGCGTACGAGAAGCTCGACACGTTCCGCCCGAAGATCGGCTACCCGGAGAAGTTCCGCGACTACTCGCGGCTCGAGGTCACGCGCGACGACCTGCTCGGCAACGTGGCGGCGGCGTCCGCGTTCGAGACCGACCGGCAGCTCGCGAAGATCGGCTCGCCGGTCGACCGGGACGAGTGGTTCATGCTCCCGCAGACCGTCAACGCCTACTACAACCCGGGCACCAACGAGATCTGCTTCCCCGCGGGCATCCTCCAGAAGCCGTTCTTCTCCCCGGACGCCGACGAGGCCGAGAACTACGGCGGCATCGGCGCGGTGATCGGCCACGAGGTCGGCCACGGCTTCGACGACCAGGGTGCGCAGTACGACGGCGCCGGCAACCTCAACGACTGGTGGACCCCGGCCGACAAGGAGGCCTTCCAGGTCAAGTCGCGGGCGCTGATCGAGCAGTACGACGCCTTCGAGCCGCGCAACCTGCCCGGTGAGCACGTCAACGGCGCGCTCACCGTCGGTGAGAACATCGGCGACCTCGGTGGGCTGACGATCGGACATACGGCGTACCTCATCGCCCGGGACGGAGCGGCCTCGGTCGAGGACCGCCGGAAGCTGTTCATGAACTGGGCGTACTGCTGGCGGACCAAGCGCCGCAAGGAGCAGGACCTCCAGTACCTCACCATCGACCCGCACAGCCCGCCGGAGTTCCGCGCGAACATCGTGCGCAACCTCGACGAGTTCCACGAGGTCTTCGGCACGGCGGATGGGGACGGCCTCTGGCTTGACCCGGCCGAGCGGGTCCGCATCTGGTGATCTCCTTCGAGTGGGGCCCCACCGGGGCCGCCTCGATCGTCGAGCCCGGCGGGATCGCCGTGGTCGTCGACGTGCTGTCGTTCACCACCACGCTGAGCGTGGCGGTCGAGCGCGGGATGACGGTCTACCCGTTCCGCTGGAAGGACGAGCGTGCGGTGGCGTACGCCGAGGAGCGGGACGCCGTCCTGGCGACCGGCCGGTCGGTGCGCGACGGGGTGAGCCTGTCGCCGGCGTCCGTGCGGGCGGCGGAGGGCGTCGAGCGGCTGGTGCTGCCGTCGCCGAACGGCTCGGCGATCGCGTTCGGCCTCGCCGGGGCCGGCGCCACCGTCGTCGGTGCCTCGTTGCGCAACGTGTCGGCGGTCGCGCGCTGGCTGGCCGGGCGGGACGAGCCGGTCGCGGTGGTCGCTGCCGGCGAGCGCTGGCCCGACGACACCCTGCGGCCCGCGGTCGAGGACCTCTGGGGTGCGGGCGCGGTGATCGCCGGGCTCGTCGACCTGGGCCGCTCCGGGCTGACCGCGGAGGCACGGGTGGCCGAGCGGGCCTACCGCGCAGCGG
The DNA here is from genome assembly GCF_000620645.1 of Nocardioides sp. URHA0032. GTDB lineage: Bacteria > Actinomycetota > Actinomycetes > Propionibacteriales > Nocardioidaceae > Nocardioides. The sequence continues at coordinate 270,507 of NZ_KK211159.1, forward strand.
CGTTCCCCGATGACCTGGTCGCGTGCGCGAGCGGCCAGGAGCTGGTCGGGATCGGGTTCGCGGCGGACGTCGACGTCGCCGCCGAGGTCGACGCGACAGACGTCGTGCCGGTGCTCCGCGGGGAGGCGTTCGTCGCCGGATCGCCCGTCGAGTGACGCGAGCTGGCTCTCTCCGAGGCGAGATCGCAGCCAGTTCACGTCACTCGACGAGGACCGGGGCTCAGCTGAAGCGCTGGTACGTCACGGTCGGGTAGTAGAGCGTCGTACCGCTGCCGCCGGTGTCGGTGACCTTGAGGCTCAGGGTGTGCTGACCCTTGCCGATCTTGGTGCAGAACTGCACCGCGCCCTGGTCGAGCGTGGTGCCGTAGGCGAGGTACTTGCTGCCCTCCGACGTCCCGACGCCGTCGCGGTAGAGCTGGACCGACGACCCACCGCTGTACGACATCGCGTACAGCGTCACGAGCACCGTGTCGGTGCCCTTCGTGGGACCCTTGACCTGCAGCTGCGAGCCCTCGACCTCGGCGGCGGCGCCGGCGGCCAGACCCTGGTAGTCGGTGGCCCGCCGGGACATCGAGATCTCCTGGCCGCCCGAGCAGCTGGAGACGAGCGACCGGGCCTCCGGGCGCGGGGGCAGGCGGTGGGCGCCGCCGTCGGCCTGGGCGCTCGTGCCGGTGAGTGCGGCGCCACCGGCGAGGGCGAGGGCCGCGGCGCCGGCGGCCGTGATGGTGCGGAAGGTGGTGATCATGGCTGCTCCTGTGACCGGCGGCCCCGAGTGAGCCGCGCTGGTGGTGAGGAGCGCGTCGTCCACAGGCAGATACCACCCGCTCCGGTCCTGTCACCGGCGGCTGGTAGACAGGCGGCATGACCCGAGGCTCCGTGACCCGTGGCACCGCGACGCCAGGAGCGGTCACCCGGGAGGGGGCCGAGGCCCATCTCCGTGCTCTCGTCGGGAGCGACGACGCGGTCCTGCGCGAGGACCAGTGGGCGGCGATCGAGGCGCTGGCCGTCGACCGGAGGCGCGCGCTGGTCGTGCAGCGCACCGGCTGGGGCAAGTCCGCGGTCTACTTCGTCGCGACCCTGCTGCTGCGGGAGCAGGGCGCCGGGCCGACCGTGATCGTCTCGCCGCTGCTCGCCCTGATGCGCAACCAGATCGCGGCCGCCGAGCGGGCCGGCATCCGCGCGGTCACCATCAACTCCACCAACATGGAGGACTGGGAGCCGATCCAGGAGGCGATCCGCGCCGGCGAGGTCGACGTGCTGCTGGTCAGCCCGGAGCGGCTGAACAACCCCGGGTTCCGCGACGAGGTGCTGCCCCGGCTCGCGGCGACCTGCGGCCTGCTCGTCGTCGACGAGGCCCACTGCATCTCCGACTGGGGCCACGACTTCCGGCCCGACTACCGGCGGATCCGCACGCTGCTCGGCGACCTGCCCGACGGCATCCCCGTGCTGGCGACGACGGCGACCGCCAACCAGCGGGTGACGAACGACGTGGCCGAGCAGCTGGGCACCGCCGGGTCCCTCGGCGACGTGCTGGTGCTGCGGGGATCGCTGGACCGCGAGTCGCTCCGGCTGGGCGTGGTCCGGCTGAAGACCCCGGAGCAGCGGCTGGCCTGGCTCGCCGACCACCTCGCCGAGCAGCCCGGGTCGGGCATCGTCTACTGCCTGACCGTCGCGGCCACCCAGGAGATCGCGGACTACCTGCGCTCGCGGGGCCACGACGTCGCGGCGTACTCCGGCCAGACCGAGACCACCGAGCGGCACGCCCTGGAGCAGGACCTCGCCACCGGCCGGGTCAAGGCGCTGATCGCCACGAGCGCCCTCGGCATGGGCTTCGACGCGACCCTCGGCTTCGTGGTCAACATGGGGGCGCCAGCGTCCCCGGTCGCCTACTACCAGCAGGTCGGCCGTGCCGGCCGTGGCACCGACGAGGCGACGGTGGTGCTGCTCCCGGCGATCGAGGACCGCGACATCTGGGCCTACTTCGCCTCGCTGGCCTTCCCGCGCGAGGAGCAGGTGCGCCGCACCCTCGAGGTGCTCGCCGAGGAGGGTCGCCCGCTCAGCACCGCCACCCTGGAGACGTACGTCGACCTCAACCGCACCCGGCTCGAGACGATGCTGAAGGTGCTCGACGTCGACGGCGCCGTACGCCGGGTGCGCGGCGGCTGGGAGGCGACCGGCCGGCCGTGGACCTACGACGAGGAGCGCTACCGCCGCGTCAGCGAGGCGCGCGAGCGTGAGCAGCGCGCGATGCTCGACTACATCGCGACCGACGGCTGCCGGATGCGCTTCCTGCGCGAGCAGCTCGACGACCCGGAGGCAGCGATCTGCGGCCGCTGCGACAACTGCGGGGGCCTGAGCCTGTCGGCCGACGTCTCCGCGGCCGCCGTCGAGGAGGCCGGCGCCCGGCTGTCCCGGCCCGGCATCCCCGTCGAGCCGCGCAAGATGTGGCCGACGTCGCTGGCCAACCTCGGCCTCGACCTCAAGGGCAAGATCGCCGACACGGCCGGGGAGGGCCGCGCCGTGGCCCGGCTCACCGACCTCGGCTACGGCAACGCGCTCCGGGAGCTCTTCGCGCCCGGGACGGCGGACGGCCCGGTGCCGATCGGGCTGGTCAAGGCCGTGATCGAGGTGCTGGGCGACTGGCAGCCGGCGGTCGACGGGATCGTCGTGGTCGAGTCCGCGAGCCGGCCGGCGCTGACCGCCGACCTGGCCGACGGGCTCTCGCGCTACCTGCAGGTCCCGGTCGTCGGACGCTGGGCGATCGTCGACCCGGACGTGCTCCCCGGGCAGGGTGCGGCCAACTCCGCACAACGCGTCGCGGCGGTCGGCCGCCGCTTCGCGCTCCAGGCCGACGACCTGTCCGGACAGCGGATCCTCGTGGTCGACGACCTCGTCGTCACCGGCTGGACCCTCACCCTCGCGGCCCGGGCGGTGCGGGCGGCCGGGGCGACGGAGGCCCGGCCGCTGACGCTCGCGACCACCACGTAAAATCAGGGAGTGAACCGCGTTCCCGTCCTCGCCTACTTCGCCGACGATCCCACCCGGACGTACCAGCTGATCCAGTGGCTCCCCGTCCTGGAGCTGCTCGACCAGCAGCAGCCCGTCGGCCTGGTGCTGCGCGACCCGGAGTCGGCCCTGGTGCTGCGGGAGCGGACCCGGCTCCCCATCTCGGTCGCCCCAGCCTTCGCCGAGCTCGCCGAGCTCTACGCGGAGCTGGACGCCAAGGTCGTCCTCTACTGCAACAACTCGGTGCTCAACTTCCAGTCGCTGCTGCACACCGGGATGCTGCACGTGCACATCAACCACGGCGAGAGCGACAAGCAGAGCATGGCGTCGAACAACGCCAAGGCCTACGACCGCGTGTTCGTCGCCGGCGAGGCCGCGGTCCAGCGGTACGCCGCCGAGGTGCTCGAGCTCGACACCGCCAAGCTGGTGCGGACCGGCCGCCCGCAGCTCGACCTGCGACCGCCCTCGCTGCTCGAGCCGAGCGACCGGCGTACCGTCCTCTACGCCCCGACCTGGGAGGGCGACGCCGAGTACAACGACTACACCTCGGTCGACACCCTCGGCGTCGAGATCGCCCGCGGCATCCTGGCCGTTCCCGAGGTGCGGCTGGTCTACAAGCCGCACCCCAAGGTCACCACGAGCGAGACGCCGGCGGTCCGGGACGCTCACCACGCGATCCTCGCGCTCGTCGAGGCGGCGGGGCCGCTGCACCGGTCCGTCACGTCCGGCGACATCCTGGCGGTCCTGCCGGACTGCGACGCGATGGTCACCGACGTGTCGTCGGTCGGGCTGGACTGGTTGTACCTGCGCACCGAGCGCCCGATCTTCATCACCGACCGGCACCACGACGCCGACCGGCTCCGCCGCGACGTCCCGGTGAGCCGGTGCGCGGACGTGCTCGCCGACGTCGACGCCGCCGAGGTGGCGGCGCTCGTGGCGGCCCGGCTCGAGCACGACGAGCACCACCTCGCCCGGGTGGCGATGCGGCACCACTACTTCGACGACCTCGGGATCGGCGAGAGCACGGCCCGCTTCATCGAGTCGGTGTCCCAGCTGGCGGCGCTGCGGGACCGCCTCCTGGGCGCCGTCGCGATCACCGCCTGACCGGCGGCCCGCCACCGGCGGCCCTGTTCAGCGGCTAGAACACGTTCTACTCTGCCGCCCATGGACAGACCCCTGCGCGTGATCCAGTGGACGACCGGCAACATCGGGCGGCGGTCGCTGCACGCGATCCTCGGCCGCCCGGACCTCGAGCTCGTCGGCGTGTACGCGCACGGTGCGGAGAAGGTCGGGCGCGACGCGGCCGAGCTCTGCGGCTGGCCGGCGCCGACGGGCGTCCGCGCGACGAACGACGTCACCGCGCTGCTCGCGCTCGGCGCCGACGCGTGCTGCTACAACCCGCTGTGGCCCAGCATCGACGAGCTGTGCGCACTGCTCGAGGCGGGGGTGAACGTGTGCAGCTCGGCCGCCTGGATCACCGGCGGCAAGCAGTCGCCGTCCGACCTGGACCGGGTCCGGAAGGCCTGCGAGCGCGGCGGTACGTCGATCTTCGGCAGCGGCGCCCATCCCGGACTCACGAACACGGTCGGGATGGTGCTGAGCGGGGCGTGCGAGCGGGTCGACGAGATCCGGATCACCGAGTCCGTCGACTGCTCGACGTACGAGAGCGCGGAGACCCAGACGGCGATGGGGTTCTCCCAGCCGCCGGACACCCCGGGCCTCGGCGAGAGCGTTCGCCGGGAGAGCGAGGTGTTCGCCGAGTCGGCGGCGATGATGGCCGACGCGATCGGGGTGACCCTGGACCGGCTGACCTTCGACGTCGAGTTCACGGCGGCGACCGGCGACAGCGACCTCGGCTTCATGACCATCCCGGCCGGGACCGTCGGCGGCGTGCTCGGCTACCACCGCGGCTGGGTGGGCGACCGCAACGTCGTGAGCGTCGGCTTCAACTGGGTCATGGGCGAGCACACGGTCCCGCCGAAGCCGCTCGCGCACGGGCACGTGATCCAGGTGTTCGGCGTGCCGAACATGCGCACCGTGCTGCACTGCCTCCCGCCGCAGGACTGGACGGAAGGCTTCATGGACCTCGGCATGATCTACACCGCGATGCCGGTCACCAACGCCGTGCCGGCCGTCGTCGCCGCACCGCCCGGGATCGTGACGCTCGCGGACCTCCCGCCGATCACCGGACGCGTCCGACGCTAGGCGGTGCCGACGACGAGGACCCGGAGGTCACCCGCTCAGCCGATCAGCTCCTCGATGGCGGAGACGAGGCGTGGGTCCTCGGGCTCGACCTTCGGACGGAACCGGCCGACCACGGACCCGTCACCGGCGACGAGGAACTTCTCGAAGTTCCATTGCACGTCGCCCGCCTCGCCCTGCTCGTCGGGCGTCGAGACGAGCGCCTCGTAGATCTCGTGGCGGCCCTCGCCGTTGACCTCGATCTTCTCGGTCATCGGGAAGGTCACGCCGTACGTCGCGGAGCAGAACTCGGCGATCTCGGAGGCCGAGCCGGGCTCCTGGCCCATGAACTGGTTGCAGGGCAGGCCCACCACGGTGAACCCGCGGGCGGCGAACCGCTCCTGGAGCTCCTCCAGCCCGGTGTACTGCGGCGTCAGGCCGCACTTCGAGGCCACGTTCACCAGCAGCGCCGGCCGGCCGCCGGTGATCTCGCCGAGGGTCGTGGACGTGCCGTCCAGCCGGGCGATCGGGGTCGAGAGGATGCTCATGCGGCCAGCCTAGGCAACCCCCGGCCGGGCCCTGGACGCTGCCCCGTCAGCCGGCCTGCTCGAACAGGGACACGATGATGCCCTCGGGCCCGCGCACGTAGGCCATCCGCACGCTGCCCTGGTACTCGCCGATGCCGCCGACGAGTCCGTAGCCGTCCGCGGCAACGGCGTCGACGGCCGCGTCGAGGTCGCCGACCTCGAAGGACACGTTGCGCAGGCCCAGCTCGTTGGCCATCGCCGCGGGCGAGCCGGGCACGTGGTCGGGCGTGACGAAGCTCGAGAGCTCCAGCCGGCACCCGCCGTCCGGTGGGCGGAGCATCACGATCTCGCAGTGGGCGCCGGGGATGCCGCATACGGTCTCCACGAACTCACCCTCCACGGATCCCCTGCCCTCGACCTCGAGGCCGAGCCCGACGAAGAACGCCGTGGCCGCGTCGAGGTCCGCGACGGTGATGCCGATGTGATCGAGACGGTGCACGTGGGCCACGCCGCCATCCTTCCAGCCGGCTGTCGTGTCGGCGCGGTCCCGTTCGTGGTGGGGGTAGAGAGTGGTCACCAGGACCACCGGGACAAGAGGAGAAGTCCGATGACTCGATACCTGCTGAGCGTGCACGGCCCCGCCGAGACGACCGAGTTCGGCAGCTACGGCTCCCGGGAGGAGATGGAGGAGTCGTTCGCCGAGACCGGCGCGTTCAACGAGAAGCTCCGCGCCGAGGGCTACTGGGTGTTCGCGGGCGGGCTGGCCCCGGCCTCGAACGCGACCGTCGTCGACGGCCAGGGCGACCGCCCGGTGATGACCGACGGGCCCTACCTCGAGACCAAGGAGGTCATCGGGGGCTTCTGGATCATCGACGCTCCCGACCTCGACGTGGCGCTGGCGCTGGCGGCGGAGGGCTCCCGGGCGTGCCGGGGCAAGGTCGAGGTCCGTCCGTTCGACGGCCTCGGCTGAGCGCCGGGCCGGTGCGCGCGCCCGGAGGGACGCGGGTGTAGGCGCCGCGGGCTACCGTCTCCGCGTGTCCTTCGTCCCCGTGACCGGCCCGGCGACCTTCCGCCCCGCCGAGCCCCCACGGGAGGGCGTCGTGGAGTTCACGGACGCGAAGCGGACCGTGAGCCTGCCGATCCGGGCGGCGCTCCCGGTGCTCGCGAAGGCCCGGTCGCGCGAGGACCTGCACCCCAGCGTCGGCCTGCTCTCCGGGGCGGCGCTGCTCGGCATGCGGATCGTCGCGGCGGGCAAGTTCGCGCCGTCCGGGGACCCGCCGCACTGGCGGGCGGCGGGGCTGGACGCCGACGACGAGGACCGGATCGGGATGCTCGCCGCGGGCAGCGGCGAGCAGGAGCGGGTGGTCCGCGACCTGGTCGACGCGATCGCCGACGCACTGCCACGCGGCGCACCGACCACTGCTGCGGCACCCGTACGACGTCCGCAGCGGCCGACGTTCGAGCAGCGGCTGCAGGCGCGGCTGGCCCGCCACCAGCGGCTCGACCCGAGGGACCTGCCGCAGCTCGTGACGCTGTCGCTGCGGGTCGAGGCGGACGAGGAGGAGCTGGTCGCGGGCGCCGTACGCCTGGTGCCGCAGGCGCACGACGACCAGAACCCGCTGCACCTCTGCGACCTCGCGCTGCTCTGGACCGGCACCGTCGACGAGCACGGCTTCGGCGACCGGGCCCGGACCCACGCCACCATCGCGTTGCGCGCGGCCGCCGACGCGTGGCCGGTCCTCGACCGGCTGCTCGAGCTGCGCGTCCCCGACGAGATCACCCTCGACACCGACGAGATCGTGAGCCTGCTCGACGAGGGGGTCGGGGCGCTCCGGGCCGCGGGCGTCGACGTGCTGTGGCCGCGGAGCCTGGGACGCGACCTGACCGCCACGGCCGTCCTCGACCGAGCGGCGCCGGGGCCGGGCAGCCGGGAGGAGCCCCTCAACGACCCGACCCTCGGCCGGGACGCGCTGTTCGCGTTCAACTGGCAGGTCGCCCTGCACGGCGACCCCCTCTCCGCCGAGGAGATGGACCAGCTCGCGAACGCCGCCAGCCCCCTCCTCCGGCTGCGGGGCAGCTGGACCGTGGTCGACCCGGCGATCGCCGGGAAGGCCAGGAAGCGGCTGATCCGCACGGTCAAGCCGGCCGAGGCGGTCGCCGCCGCGCTGACCGGCACCGCGCAGGTCGCCGCGCCCGGTGGCGAGCAGAGCGAGGAGCAGGTCGTCGTCGGGGCCTCGCTCCTGAAGGTCCGCGAACGCCTGCTGACCGCCGCGACCCGCGAGCCCGTCGAGCCGCCGGCCGCGCTGACGGCGACCCTGCGCGACTACCAGCGGCACGGCCTCACCTGGCTGGCCGAGATGACCGGGCTCGGCCTCGGCGCCTGCCTCGCCGACGACATGGGCCTCGGCAAGACCGTCACGCTGATCGCCCTGCACCTGCACCGGGCCGGGACCGGGCATGGCGGGCCCACCCTCGTCGTCTGCCCCGCCAGCCTGCTCGGCAACTGGGAGGCCGAGGTGCGCCGGTTCGCGCCCGGCGTACCTGTCGTCCGGTTCCACGGCACGTCCCGCGACCTGCAGGCGGCCGGGAGCGGCTTCGTGCTCACGACGTACGGCACCATGCGGAGGTCCGTAGCACTCGAGGTGGCCGACGAGGGTGGTTGCGGAGGTGGTGGCCTACTGGGTACGCGGTGGGGCCTGGTCGTCGCGGACGAGGCGCAGCACGTGAAGAACCCGCGCACCGCCACGGCCCGGGCGCTCCGCTCGATCGGGAGCGCGGCCCGCGTCGCGCTCACCGGCACGCCCGTCGAGAACGACCTGACCGAGCTCTGGGCGATCCTCGACTGGGCGACGCCGGGCCTGCTCGGCAGCCGCAACGCGTTCCGCAAGGTGTGGGCCGCGCCGATCGAGTCGGGGCTCGAGCCGAGCAAGGCCCGGCAGTTCGCGGACCTGATCGGGCCGTTCCTGCTGCGGCGCCGCAAGTCCGACCCGGGGATCGCGCCCGAGCTGCCGCCCAAGACCGAGACCGACCACCCGTTGCGGCTGACCCGGGAGCAGGTGGTCCTCTACGAGTCCTTCGTGCGCGACACGATGGCGCGCATCGAGCGGGCCGACGAGGACAGCCGCCGCGGGCTGGTGCTGATGCTGCTCACCGGGCTGAAGCAGATCTGCAACCACCCCGACCACTTCCTCAAGCGGTCGGGCGCGCGGCTGTCCGGCCGCTCCGAGAAGGTCGACCTCCTCGACGAGCTGGTCGGCACGGTGCTCGCCGAGGACGGCGCGGTGCTCGTGTTCACCCAGTACGTCGCGATGGCCCGGCTGCTCGAGGGACATTTGGACCGCGCCGGCGTACCCCACCAGCTGCTGCACGGCGGGACGCCCGTGCGCGAGCGCGAGGCGATGGTGGACAGGTTCCAGGCAGGAGCGGTGCCGGTGTTCCTGCTGTCGCTCAAGGCCGGTGGCACCGGGCTGAACCTGACCCGCGCCGACCACGTCGTGCACGTCGACCGCTGGTGGAATCCCGCCGTGGAGGAGCAGGCGACCGACCGCGCCTACCGGATCGGCCAGACCCGGCCGGTCCAGGTGCACCGGATGATCACGCAGGGCACGATCGAGGAGAAGGTCGCCGAGCTGCTGGACCGCAAGCGGGCACTGGCCGACGCCGTGCTGGGCCGGGGCGAGGCGGCCCTCACCGAGCTCAGCAACGACGAGCTCCGCGACCTCGTCGCCTACCGGGAGGACTGATGTCCTCGGTCCTGCACGCCCGCGTCCCGCCCCGGCGCGCGGCCGCGCGGGCCGGCACCTGGTGGGGCAAGGCGTGGGTCCGCGCGGTCGAGGAGGCGGCGTACGCCGAGTCGGACCTGCGCGCCGCCCGGACGCTGGCCCGCGGCGGCCACGTCGGCCAGATCGCCACCGAGCCGGGGCGGTACGTCGCCGCGGTCGAGGACGGCACCGGGCTCTGGACCGTGGAGGGCACGATCCCCGTCCTCGACCCGCGGGACGTCGACGCGCTCGTCGAGGCCGTGGCCGCGGAGTCCGGCCGGGTCGCCGCGCTGCTCGCCGGCGACCTCCCGCACACGCTCGTCGAGCACGCCGAGGAGGCTGGTGTCGAGCTGCTCCCGTACGGCGGGGAGCTCGGCTCGACGTGCACCTGCGACCACTGGGCCGACCCGTGCACGCACGCGCTCGCGGTGCTCCAGCAGCTGGCGTGGCTGGTGGAGGCCGACCCGTTCGTGCTGCTCCAGCTGCGCGGACTGGCGCGCGACGACCTGCTGGCCCGGTTGCACGCCCGGAGCGAGCCCGACGAGGACGACGACGAGGGCCCCGACCTGGACGCCGCCGTCGAGGCCGCGCTCTACGCGGCCCGGCTGCTCAGCGACGCTGCGGACCCAGGGCGCCCAGCGTCATCTGGGTGAGGACGCTGCGCATCTGGTCGTCCGGGAGCAGGCCGCTGTGGGGGGTCGAGTTGATCAGCCCGAAGGCTGCGTGCGCCATCGCCCGCGCGGTGGCCCGGTCGAGCGACGGGTCGAGGGTCCCCAGCTCGGCGGCCCACAGATCGACGTACTCCCGCTGCAGGGCGCGCACCTGCTCGCGCGCGTCCGCCGGCAGCGACTCCCAGTCGCGGTCCTGGACCACGATCAGGGGGCGGTGCCGGAGGGCGAAGTCGACGTGCCAGTCGACCAGCGCGGCCACGGCCGCCGACGGCCCGTCGGCGGCCGACACCCGCTCCCGGCCGACGCGGAGCAGCTCTTCGCTGATCGAGACCAGCATCTCGGCGAGCATCGCCTGCTTGGACGGGAAGTGCTTGTAGAGCGCCGGCCCGGAGATCCCGCACGCGGCGCCGAGATCGGCGACCGAGACGCCGTGGAACCCACGACTGGCGAACAGCTCCGCCGCGGTCTCGAGGATCTGGTTCCGGCGGCTCACGCGGTCAAGGTTAGCGTTCACTAACTGTCGTGGTAGCACGTTCGTGCTGCCGCGGACGGGGCCTGGAACCGGTGCGCCTGTGTCATGCCGACTGACAGCGTCCGTCCGTAACGTCCGAGAGCGGTGGCAACGGCGCCACCCTGTCTCTCGGAGGACCATCATGAAGTCTCGTCTCGCGTGGGGATCGGCCGGAGCGGCCGTCCTCTCGATCGCGACCGCCGCCGCGGCCGTCGCCAGCCCGGGCGTCAGTCCGGCGCACTACTCCCACGCCCTCGATCCCGGGGGGTACGTGACGATCACCAAGACGGTGGAGACACCGCCCATCCCGCCGCAGCCGGACATCGTGCTGATGGCCGACACCACCGGGAGCATGGGGTCGAGCATCGCCAACGTGCGCTCGAACGCCGGCTCGATCCTGGGCCAGGTCCAGGCGGCGCAGCCGACCGCGCAGTTCGCCGTCGCCGAGTACAAGGACGACGAGTCGACCTCACCGTTCGCCTACCGGGTCGACCAGCAGCTCACGGGCAGTGCCGCCGCCGCGGTCACCGGCATCAACGCGTGGTCCGCCGGTGGCGGTGGCGACGAGCCGGAGGCCTGGCTCGGGGCCCTCGGCCAGGTCCCGTCGACGATCTCGTTCCGCCCCGACAGCACCCGGGTGCTGGTCATGTTCGGCGATGCGCCGAGCCACGACCCGTCCCTCGGCTTCACCGAGGGCAGCGCGACGAGCGGCCTCGTGGCCGCCGGGGTCCAGGTGATCGCGATCAACGTGAACGGCCAGAACGGCGCGCACCTCGACAGCTCCGGGCAGGCCACGCGGGTCACCGCGGCGACCGGTGGATCCCTGGCGGCCGCCGACCCGGACCAGGTCGCGGCCACCATCTTGAGCGCGCTGCGGAACCTGCCGGCGGTCGTCACCCACGACACGACCTGCGACCCGGGCGTCAGCCTGTCGTTCGACCAGCCGGCCAGGACGGTCACCTCCGGTGACACCACGACGTTCGACGAGACCATCACGCTCGCCGGCGACGCACCGCAGGGACAGACCGTCACCTGCACGACCAGCTTCCTTGTCAACGGCGGGCTCCCGGGCCCGGAGTTCGTGCAGACGGTCGAGATCGCGGTCAACGACGTCACACCACCGGTGGTCACCGTCGAGAGCAAGACCGTCGAGGCGACCTCGCCGAGCGGCGCCAGCGTGTCGTACGACGCCAGCGCGGTCGACAACGTCGACGGTCCGCTGACGCCGGCGTGCACGCCGCCCTCGGGCAGCACGTTCGCGCTCGGCGCGACGACCGTGACCTGCCAGGCGACCGACGCCGCCGGCAACACCGGCACCGGCACGGGGACGATCACGGTCCGCGACACCACGGCGCCGTCCGTCGGCTGCCCGGAGGGCCCGAACCCCGGCGGTCACGTGCCCGGCTCGCACAACCCGGACGGGTTCTTCGAGCTGGTCGGGACCGACGCCGTCGACACGGCGCCGCGGGTGTTCCTGCGCGACACGGGCAGCGGCACGGTCTGGGGACCGTTCGCGTCCGGGCAGGACGTCAAGTACACGGAGAACAACGCGAAGCCGTCGATCAAGCAGATGCCGGGGGGCATCTGGAAGATCACCGGAACCGGCGACGCGGAGGTCTTCGCGACCGACTTCAGCGGCAACACCTCGGACCCGGTGGCCTGCCGGGTGCCGCCGCCGCCGAAGTGATCCCGGGCTGAGCTGACCGTGGGGCGGAGGACCACGTCCTCCGCCCCACGGCTGCTCTCATCCGGGGTCAGTCGTGCTGCGGCTGCCCCTCGGTCGCCTGCTCGGCGATCTGGCGGCGTACGTCGTCCATGTCCAGGTCCTTGACCGCGGTGATCACCTGCTCCAGCGCGGGCGCCGGCAGGGCGCCGGGCTGGGCGAAGACCAGGATGCCGTCGCGGAACGCCATCAGCGTCGGGATCGAGGTGATCTGCGCCGCTGCCGCCAGCGACCCCTCCGCCTCGGTGTCGACCTTGCCGAACACCACGTCCTCGTGGCGCTCCGCAGCGGCCTCGAAGACCGGCGCGAACTGCCGGCACGGTGCGCACCAGGACGCCCAGAAGTCGACGAGCACGATGTCGTTCTCGACGACGGTCTGCTCGAAGGTGTCGGAGGTCAGGGTGGTGGTGCTCATGCCTCTCCCAACGACCCGCCCCCTCCCCGCATTCCGCCGAGTCCGGATTGAACGTTGGACCGCTTGGTTAATGATCGCTAACCTGAGCCCGTGAGCCACATGAAGGAGCTGGTGGAGGAGCTTCGCGACCGGATGGCGGCCGCGCGGCAGGGCGGGAGCGAGGCGGCCCGGGCCAAGCACACCGACCGGGGCAAGCTGCTGGTGCGCGACCGGGTGGACCGGCTGCTCGACCCCGGCAGCCCGTTCCTGGAGCTGAGCCCGCTGGCGGCGTACGACATGTACGGCGGAGGCGTGCCCAGCGCCGGGGTCGTCACCGGCATCGGTCGGGTGGGTGGTCGCGAGGTCGTGGTGGTCGCGAACGACGCGACCGTCAAGGGCGGCACCTACTACCCGATGACGGTCAAGAAGCACCTGCGCGCGCAGACCGTCGCGGCCGACAACCAGCTGCCGTGCGTCTACCTCGTCGACTCCGGCGGCGCCTTCCTGCCGATGCAGGACGAGGTGTTCCCCGACCGCGAGCACTTCGGCCGGATCTTCTTCAACCAGGCCAACCTCTCCGCCCGCGGCATCCCGCAGATCGCCAGCGTGATGGGCTCCTGCACCGCCGGCGGCGCGTACGTCCCCGCGATGTCGGACGAGACCGTGATCGTGCGCAACCAGGGCACGATCTTCCTCGGCGGCCCGCCGCTGGTGAAGGCCGCGACCGGCGAGGTCGTGACCGCCGAGGAGCTCGGCGGCGGCGACGTGCACGCCCGCACCTCCGGCGTCGTCGACCACCTGGCCGAGGACGACGCGCACGCGCTCGCGATCGTCCGCAGCATCGTCGGGACCCTCGAGCGGCGGCCGGCGGGCGCGCCGTACCAGCTCGCCCCCGTCGAGGAGCCGCACGAGGACCCCACCACGCTGTACGACGTGGTCCCGGCCGACACCCGGACGCCGTACGACGTCCGGGAGGTGATCCGCAGGGTCGTCGACGGCAGCCGGTTCCACGAGTTCAAGAAGCTGTACGGCGAGACCCTGGTCACCGGCTTCGCGCACGTCTGGGGCCACCCGGTCGGCATCGTCGCGAACAACGGCATCCTCTTCAGCGAGTCCGCGCTCAAGGGCGCGCACTTCATCGAGCTCTGCAACCAGCGCGGCATCCCGCTGGTGTTCCTCCAGAACATCACCGGCTTCATGGTCGGCAAGGAGTACGAGAACGGCGGCATCGCCAAGGACGGCGCCAAGCTCGTCACCGCGGTCGCCTGCTCGGTCGTCCCGAAGTTCACGATCGTGATCGGCGGCAGCTTCGGGGCCGGCAACTACGGCATGTGCGGGCGCGCGTACGACCCGCGGTTCCTCTGGATGTGGCCGAACGCCCGGATCTCGGTGATGGGCGGCGAGCAGGCCGCGTCCGTCCTCGCGACGGTCGCGGGCCGGCCCGACGACGAGGAGTTCAAGGCGCCGATCCGGGAGCAGTACGAGACCCAGGGCTCGCCGTACTACTCCACCGCGCGGCTCTGGGACGACGGCATCATCGACCCGGCCGACACCCGGCGCGTCCTCGGCATGGGCCTCGCGGCCGCCGCCAACGCCCCGACGCCGGCGCCCTCCTACGGCATCTTCAGGATGTGATGGCGATGCACACGCTCCTCGTCGCCAACCGGGGCGAGATCGCCCTGCGCGTCATGCGGACCGCCGCCCGCCTGGGCATCCGCACCGTCGCGATCTACACCGACCTCGACACGACGGCGCCGCACGTGCGCGCCGCCGACGAGGCGCGCCACGTGTCGAGCTACCTCGACATCGACGCGGTCGTCGCGGCCGCGCAGGCAGCCGGTGCCGACGCCGTGCACCCCGGCTACGGGTTCCTCTCCGAGCGCGCGGCGTTCGCCCGCGCCCTGGAGGCGGCCGGCATCACCCTCGTGGGCCCGTCCGCCGACGTCATGGACGCGATGGGCCGCAAGGACGCCGCGCGCGAGATCGCCGTCGCTGCGGGGGTCCCCGTGGTGCCGCGTGGTGAGGACGCCGGGTTCCCGGTCCTCGTGAAGGCCGCCGCGGGCGGCGGCGGCAAGGGCATGCGGGTCGTCCGCGAGGAGTCCGAGCTCGAGGAGGCGAAGGCGGCGGCGGCCCGCGAGGCGCTGAGCGCCTTCGGCGACGACACCCTGCTCGTGGAGAAGTACGTCGAGCGCGGCCGGCACATCGAGGTCCAGGTGCTGGCCGACGCGCACGGCAACGTCGTCCACCTCTTCGAGCGGGACTGCTCGACCCAGCGCCGCCACCAGAAGGTGCTGGAGGAGGCGCCCGCGCCGACGATCACCCCCGAGGTGCGCGCGCTGGTCACCGGCAGCGCGGTCGCGCTCGCGAAGCACGTCGGTTACCGCAACGCCGGCACCGTCGAGTTCCTGCTGGACGACGCCACCGGCGAGGCCTACTTCCTCGAGATGAACACCCGCCTCCAGGTCGAGCATCCCGTCACCGAGGCGATCACGGGCACGGACCTGGTGGAGCTCCAGCTACGGGTGGCCGACGGCGAGCCGCTGCCGATCACCCAGCACGATGTGACCGCCACCGGCCACGCGATCGAGGCCCGGGTGTACGCCGAGGACTCGTTCCACGGCTTCCTCCCGCAGGCGGGCCGCACGTCGATCGTCCGCTGGCCGGAGGGCGTCCGGGTCGACCACGCCCTGGAGCCCGAGCAGGTCGTGAGCACGTCGTACGACCCCATGCTGGGCAAGATCATCGTGCACGGGTCGGACCGTGAAGCAGCGCGCCGGGCGCTGGTCGCGGCGCTCGACCACACGGCGATCCTCGGCCTCACGACGAACGTCGGCTTCCTCCGCGCGCTCGCCGCGAGCGACGAGTTCCGCGACGCGACCATCGACACCGCCTGGCTGGACCGCAACACCGTGCCGGCGCCCGACGACGAGCTGCCCCGCGTGTTCGTCGCATGGGTGAGCGCGATGCTCGCGGCCCTCGAGGACGGCGACCAGCCGTTCCGGTCCGACGGCTGGCGCTCCGGCGCCGACCCCGCGCCGACGATCGTGGAGCTGGACCGGCCGGTCGTCGTGGACCGGTACGCCGGCCGCGTCGACGACCTGCCCGTCCGCCAGGTGTACGGCGCGAACCACACGCTCACCCTCGAGGTCGGCGGCGAGCTGCGCACGGCCGTCGTCAACGTGCAGCCGCACGTGGCCGAGGTGGCGTACCGCGGCCAGCGCTTCGTGTTCGAGCGCCCGGACGTCTTCGGCGACCACGCGGTCGACGTCGGCGGCGGCGTGATCACCGCGCCGATGCCCGGCACCGTGCTCGACGTCCGGGTCGCCGACGGCGAGCTGGTCGAGGCGGGCCAGGTGCTCGTCGTCCTGGAGGCGATGAAGATGGAGCTGTCGCTGAAGGCGCCGTTCGACGGCACGGTCTCCGGGCTCAGTGCCACGACCGGTGGCCAGGTCGCGCTGGGCCACACGCTGCTGGAGGTGGAACCGCATGAGTGAGCTGCCGATGACCGTCCGCGCGGACGGCCTCCCCGAGCGGGTCACGATCTACGAGGTCGGACCCCGCGACGGCCTGCAGAACGAGAAGACCCTCGTGCCCACGGGCGTGAAGGCGGAGTTCGTGACCCGGCTGCTCGCGGCCGGGCTGCCGGTCGTCGAGGCGACCAGCTTCGTGCACCCGAAGTGGGTGCCCCAGCTCGCCGACGCGGCCGAGCTGATGGGGCTGCTCGGCGAGGCCGGTCGCGACTGCCCGGTTCTGGTCCCGAACGAGCGCGGCCTCGACCGCGCCCTCGAGCTGGGCGCGCGGCACATCGCCGTCTTCGGCTCCGCGACCGAGACGTTCGCGCAGAAGAACCTCAACCGCGGCCTGGACGAGCAGTTCGCGATGTTCGAGCCGACCGTGCGGCGCGCCCGCGACGCCGGGCTCGACGTCCGCGCCTACGTCTCCATGTGTTTCGGCGACCCGTGGGAGGGCGGCGTACCCGTCGAGCAGGTGGTCGGCGTCGGCAAGCGGCTCATCGACCTCGGCGCCAGCCAGCTCAGCCTCGGCGACACCATCGGCGTCGGTACGGCGGGCCACGTGACCGCCCTGGTCTCCGCCTTCGAGGCCGCGGGGACGGCCACCGGCCAGCTCGCGATGCACTTCCACGACACCTACGGCCAGGCGCTCGCGAACACCCTCGCGGCGCTGCAGGCCGGCATCACGACGTTCGACGCGAGCGCCGGCGGCCTCGGTGGCTGCCCGTACGCGAAGAGCGCCACCGGCAACCTCGCCACCGAGGACCTCGTGTGGATGCTCACCGGGCTCGGCATCGAGCACGGGGTGGACCTCGGCGAGGTCGTGGCGACCAGCGTCTGGATGGCCCGCCACCTCGGGCGCCCCAGCCCGTCCGCCGTCGTCAGGGCACTGGCAGAATCCGGGGCATGAGCCGGAGGGTCTACCTGCACGTCGGTGCGCCGAAGACGGGGACGACCTACCTCCAGGACCGGCTCGCCCTGAACGCCAGGTCGTTGAGCGCGCACGGCGTGCACTTCCCGACCACGTCACCGCTGGTCAGCCCCGGGCTCGCGCACTTCCGCGGGGCGCTCGACCTGCTCGGCCAGGACTGGGGCGGCGCCCCCGGCCACGCCGACGGCAGCTGGGAGGCGCTGGTACGCCGGGTGCGCCGGCGCTCCGGCACCGTGGTGATCAGCCACGAGATCCTCGCCCCGGCCACGCCCGCCCAGGTGGCGCGCGCGATGCGCGACCTGGCCGGGAGCGAGATCCACGTCGTCTACACCGCCCGGGACCTCGGTCGACAGGTCCCGGCCGCGTGGCAGGAGAGCGTCAAGCAGGGCCGGCGGTGGAGCTACAAGCGGTTCCTGGACCGGTTCGAGAAGGGCAGGACCTGGTTCTACCGGGCCTTCGACGTGCCGCGCGTGCTCGGCACGTGGGGCGCCGGGCTGCCGCCCGAGCACGTGCACGTCGTCACCGTCCCGCCCTCCGGTGCGAGCGACCAGACCGCCGACCCGCTCTGGGGGCGGATGTGCGGCGTGCTCGGCATCGACCCGGCGTGGGCCCCGCTCGACAGCGACCGGTCGAACCGCTCGCTCGGCATCGCCGAGACCCAGGTGATCCGCCAGCTGAACCGCCGGATGGACCGCCAGGCCCGTCGCGAGTCGTCGTACGACGAGCTGATCCGCGACATGCTCGCCCAGGGCGAGCTGGTCCGGCGGCGGTCGGCCGCGGTGACGCTGCCGCCGGAGCGGCACGCCTGGGCCGAGGAGCAGGCGGAGCGCTGGATCGAGTGGATCGTCGGCAGCGGGGTGGACGTCGTCGGCGACGTCGAGGAGCTGCGACCCGCCCCCCACGACCCCGCCGAGCGCTGGCGCGATCCCGACAGGGTGCGCGCGAAGCGGCAGCTCGGCACCGCCCTGGACGCGCTCGCCGCGATGACCCGCGAGGCCGCGCGCCGCCCCGACCCCGAGCGCCAGCTCGGCCAACGGGTGCGCGCCGGCGTCCAGCGGGTCCGAGAGAGATGAGCGAGGACACTCCCGGCGTACGCCGCGCGTGGGGCTGGACCGCCCACCTCCTGGAGGGCGGCACGACGCCGTGGCACGACTGGATCGAGGAGGGCGCGCCGCGGGGCCGGTACCTCCCCGGCGCGCAGCAGCTCGAGCTGCTGCGGCGGCTCAACGCGACGGGCCGCCCCGGTGTCGGGCTCGCCGGCCGGGTGCTCGACGCGAGCGCGCCCGGACGCGGCCGCCCCGACCTCGAGCTCGAGGGCGCCGTGGAACGGCTGGCGTTCGGACCGCCGCCCGTCGATCCCGCACGCCTGCCCGACGACGAGCTGATCCGGGTCGCGGCCAACGTGCTCGCCGAGGATGTGGTCGCGGCCGGGCTGCCGGACCAGCGCCACCAGGCCCGGCCCCGGCTCTGGCGCACGAAGTACCGCCTCGTGGGCGACCCGGTGCTCGCCGACCCGATGCGAGCCGCCCTGGTCGCCCAGGGTCGGCCACCGGGCGGGCGCGGCTCGACGGTGCTGGTGCTGGGCACCGACGCCGGCACCATGCTCACCCACGCCTGGACCGCGGGCAGCCTTGCCGACGGAGCGCCGGCCTGGCGGGACTGGCTGGCCGGACGCGCCCGCGGCCGCGCGCTGCCCCGCCGCGTGGACCTGCTCCGCACCGCCCGCGCCTGGGCCGAGCGCGTCGGCCCCGAGCGGGTGCGCGTGGTGCTGGACGCCGCCGAGGTGCCCCGGCTCGTCGGGGTGCGCCGACCGCTGCCGGGCCCCCACCCGCTGTCCGCCGACGCCACCGACCTGGCTCGCCGGGTCGGCCAGGTGCTCGGGCTGCTCGCGTCCCCGGGCCGCAAGCGGGCGCTCGTGCACCAGGCCCTGCTGCCGAGGCTGGTGGCCGTGGGGGGGCCGCCGCTCGTCGTACCCCCGGAGCACGCGGACTGGCTGCACGCGCGGGCGGTGCGGGTCCGCGACGGCCTGCTCCGTGCTGGCTACGCTGTCCACGGTGACCCCGACCGTCTGCTGCCGGTCGAACGGGCCGGAGTTCCCGAGCCGTCGGATGCCGGGGTCCTCGCGCTGGCGATGCGCCTGCTGCTGGAGCCCGGAGAGAAGTAGAGCCTGGTGAGCAAACGAGTCCTGCTGCACGTCGGCACCCCGAAGACCGGTACGTCGTACCTCCAGGACGTGCTGTTCCGGAACCGGCGCACCCTCGCCGGCCACGACATCCTCTATCCGGCGGACCGCTTCGACGCCCACTTCCTCGCCGCGCTGGACCTGATGCGGCTGCCGTGGGGAGGGCTGGAGTCCGAGGCGGTGGGGGCCTGGGACGCGCTCGCCGAGCAGGTGCGCCACCACCGCGGCACCTCGATCATCAGCCACGAGATCCTCGCGACCGCCTCGCGCGCGCAGGCCGGCCGCGCGCTGGAGTCGCTCGGCCACGGCGCCGGCGCGGAGGTGCACCTAATGCTGTCGGTGCGCGACCTGGTCCGCCAGATCCCCGCGGAGTGGCAGGAGAACGTCAAGCACCGGGCGTCGCTGACGTACGGCGCCTTCCTCGACCAGATCCGTGACCCCCAGCGGCAGAGCCGGATCGCCACCTGGTTCTGGGGCGTCCAGGAGCTGCCGGACATCCTCAACCGGTGGGGGCACGACCTGCCGCCCGAGCGCATCCACCTGGTCACGGTGCCGCCGGCGGGCGGGCCGCAGCGGCTGCTGTGGAAGCGCTTCAGCCTCGCATTCGGGCTCGACGGGATCGACCTGGAGCTCGAGGGCGAGCGGTCCAACCCGTCGCTGGGCGCACCCGAGACCGCGCTGGTCCGGCGGATCAACCGCGCCGCCAACCGCGAGCTGAACCCGGCGGACTACCGCCCGCTCGTCCGGGAGCTCCTCGCGCACCAGACCCTCTCGCGGCGTACCCGCTCGCCGCGGCTGGCGCTCCCGCCGGACGCGCACCCCTGGGTCGGTGAGATCACCCGGTCGTGGATCTCCGAGATCGAGCGGCGGGGGTACGACGTGGTCGGCGACCTGCACGACCTCGACGGCGCGCCCCCGGTGGTGCGGTACGCCGACCCGGACCACCCGTCGGAGAAGCAGGTGGCCGCCGCGGCCCTCGACGCGGTCAAGGCGCTGCTGCTGGAGGGTGCCCGGCTGCGGCAGTCCGAGGAGCGGCTGCGCCGCGAGCTCGAGGAGACCCAGCGGGCGCTCGAGCGCTCCTACCTGCGCCCAACGTACCGCTGGCGCGAGAAGCTGGTCCGCCGACTGCAGACCGGGGCGACCGGCCGCGGCCTGCTCAAGGCCTACCGGCGGTTGCGCGGCCGCAGCTCGCGCGCCGCGTAGATCCCGACCCGCCAGGTCGCCCAGCCGTCGGCACCCATGCCGAAGGCGCCGCCGACGATCGGGGTACGCCGGGCGATGCTGATCGCCAGCCGCTTCCCGCCGACCCGCTGGATGAGGTCGGTGGCCACCTCGGCCGTGAGCACCCGGGACAGGTCGGGGTCGTGGACCGGTGCCGTCGCGATCGCCATCGGCGGGCCGGGGAGCTGGCGCTCCTTGAGCTTGCGGTCCACGGCCTCGCGGCCGAGCATGCAGGTGAGGATGGCGTTCTCCACCCGCGGGTCGCCGAGGTCGTAGCCGCGCAGGTGCGCGATGCACGCCACCATCCGGGCCTGCACCAGTGCGAGGCCGGCGAGGTTCGCCGGGATCGTGACCGTCGCGGTGAGCACGCCGCCGAGCCCGGTGAGCAGCCCCTGGGCGCCGGCGTACCGGACATGGGTCTCGACCACCTCGTGCACGGAGCCGAGCCTGTCCGCACTCTCGGCCGCGGGCTTCAGCGGGCCCAGGCCGTCGATCGCGCGGTGCAGCGCCTCGCTGACGAACGAGTGCGTCAGGTCCGGGGCCAGGTGCGGGACCCGCGGCGCGACGCGCTGGGTCACCAACCGTCCGGCACTCGTCACCACGCCCATGCCGTCGATCGTACGGTGGCCGCCTTAAGGTCGAGCCATGCCCGCCGAACCGTCGCCGACGCGCTGGGCGTTCGGCGATCCGTCGGGCTACGACCCGCTCGACGACCTGGTCGCGGTCGGCGCCGACCTGGAGCCGGGGACGCTGCTGGCGGCCTACCGGCGCGGTCTCTTCCCGATGCCGTCGGGCGAGGCGGGCGACCCGATGTTCTGGTTCTCCCCCGTCCGCCGCGGCGTGATCCCCCTGGACGGGCTGCGGGTGTCGCGTTCGTTGCGCCGGTCGGCGCGGGACTTCGAGGTCCGCGTCGACACGGCGTTCGCCGACGTCGTCGCCGGGTGCGCCGACCCGTCCCGTCCCTCGGGCTGGATCGACGGCGAGATCGCCGCGGCGTACCTGCGCCTGCACCGGCTGGGATGGGCGCACTCGGTGGAGGCCTGGCGGGAGGGCCGGCTGGTGGGCGGGCTGTACGGCGTGGCGATCGGCGGCCTGTTCGCGGGCGAGTCGATGTTCCACGTGGAGCGCGACGCGTCGAAGGTCGCGCTGCTCGCCCTGGTCGAGGTGCTCTCCGACGCGCACGCCGCCCAGCGGGTCCTCGACGTGCAGTGGCTGACCCCGCACCTGGCCTCGCTCGGCGCTGTCGAGGTGTCGCGGGCGGCGTACCTGCGCCTCCTGCCGGCAGCGCTCGCGGTCCCCGCGCCGGACTTCGGTCGCGCGAACCGCCCCCCAGGGGGCAGGGTGGGTCCATGAGGACAGCACTCGCGCTCGCCGGATTCGTGCTCGTCATGGGCAGCCTCGTCGGCTGCAACAGCGACGACAGCAGTGGCGGGGACACCGGCAGCAGCGGCAGCAGCGGCAGCATGCCGACCACCGCGTCGAAGGAGGACTTCTGCGCGAACTTCCGGTCGCTCGCGGAGGACCTCGGACGGCTGGACCCGAAGGCGGACCCGTCCTCCGCGGTGAGGACGCTGAAGGACGCGGTGGCGGAGATGCGGTCCACCGGCACCCCCGAGGACATCCCGGACGACGCACGGCACGGGCTCGAGGTCACCCTCGACGCGCTCGGCGGCCTGCCCGACGACGCGAGCGCCGAGGACATCAGCGGCCTCGCGGACACCCTCAGCGACGCCGAGCAGAAGGACGCCGACGCGTTCGACTCCTACCTCGAGGACGAGTGCGGGTCGCTCGGATGACGAGGGTCGGCGCGGTCGCCGGAGGGCTGGCCCTCGTCGCGGCGCTGACCGGCTGCAACGGGGACTCGGACGGCCGCGACGGCGCCGAGGCGTCGACGGCGGACTTCTGCGCCGCCTTCAACGACCTCTTCGACGAGGTGCTCGGCGCCGACGCAGCGGACTCGGCGGCGACGGTCCGGGCGTTCAAGTCGTGGGCCGTCGACATCGAGAAGGTCGGTGCGCCGGCGGACATGCCGGACGACGCGCGGCACGGCTTCGAGCTGTTCGTCGAGCAGGCGAAGGGCATCGACGACGACGCCACCCTCCAGGACCTCGAGCAGCTCGACGAGGGCCTGAGCGACGCCGACCAGGCGGACGGGAAGGCGTTCAACAGCTGGACGACCGACAACTGCCCGCTCGACCTGCCGACGTCGAGTGCGAGCTGATCGGGAGGAGTTTGCTCGATCCCGCCCGGACCTCCAGGGCGCGCGCTAGCGTGCGGTCGTCGATTCGGCGGCACCCGCGCACGAGCCCGTCGGTCCTGGAGGTCTGCTCATGTCGAAGTCGCGCATCTTCCTGCGGCCTCACGTCGCCGTGGTCCTGGCAGTTGCCCTGCTCGTGGCCGCCGGTGGTGTCGCGTACGGCGTTGCCGGTCGTCAGGGTGGTGATCGTCCCTGGCCGACGGCCCGTCACATCTACGCGTGCGTGGACCCCGGCACCCGGGTCCTGAGCCGGACGCAGGTCGGTGAGCCGTGCCCACCCGGCGCGAAGAAGATCGGGTGGAACGTCGAAGGCGTGGCCGGAGCCCGAGGTCCGATCGGGCCCGAGGGCGTGGCGGGTGAGGCCGGCCACGCCGGTCCGGCAGGACCCGCAGGTCCGCCCGGACTGCCCGGTGCCGACGGTGCCGATGGCGCGGACGGTGCCGACGGTGCGGACGGTGCCGACGGCGCCGACGGCGCCGACGGTGCTGACGGTGCCGACGCGATCTCCGAGTACGCGGAGTTCTTCGCGCTCATGCCGCCCGACAACCCGGCCACGGTGGCGATCGGCGGGGACGTCGACTTCCCCCAGGACGGCCCGAGCACCGGCTCCATCGTGCGGGCCGGTACCGACTCGTTCGTCCTGCCGCGCATCGGGACCTACCGGGTGTCGTTCTCGGTGCCGGTCGTCGAGCCCGGCCAGCTCGTCGTCACCCTCGACGGAGTCGATGTGCCGTACACGCTCGTGGGGCGGCCCACCGGCACCACGGCGATCGCCGGTGAGGCGCTGGTGACGACCACGGTCGTCAACACGGTGCTGACGGTCCGGAACTCGACCTCCGGCTCCGCTCTCACGATCACGCCGTTCTCCGGGGGCACGGGAGCATCGGCGGCCACCCTGGTCATCGAGCAGCTGCAGTGAGCTGACGACCGGCATTCCTGCCCTGGGCGGGGCCTGGTGAGGACCCGGCACACAGCCTCGTCACCGCGACCGGGTCACGTCATACCGGCTAGACGACCTGCGGCGGCCCGTCGTACTCGCTGACCATGGAGCGGCCGGCTGCCGCCCAGTCGAGCATCCCGCCGGCGAGGTTCACGACCTCGTGCCCCTGCTGCTGCAGCCACATCGCCGCCTGCGCGGACCGGCCTCCGACCTTGCAGACCACCAGCGTCTGCGCGTCCGGGAGCTCGGCGTGTCGGGCCGGCAGCTCCGACATCGGGATGTGCAGCGCGCCCTCGATGTGGCCGTACTGCCACTCCACGGGCTCGCGCACGTCGAGCACGACGAGGCCCTCGGGGAGCGGGTCGGGGACGCGGTCGATCGTCACGGTCGGGATCACTTGAGGAGCCTGCTCATTCGTCGGTCGGCCAGCGGCTTGCCGCCCGTCTGGCAGGTCGGGCAGTACTGGAGGCTGGAGTCCGCGAACGACACCTCGCGCACGGTGTCGCCGCAGACCGGGCACGGCTGACCGGTGCGCCCGTGCACCGCGAGGTTCGACTTCTTCTCGCCCTTGAGCTCGCTGGCCGCGAGTCCGCGCGACCGATCGACCGCGTCGCCCAGCGTGGTGCGGAGGGCGTCGTACAGGATGTGGAGCTCGTCCTCGGTGAGGTTGCCGGCAGGCTTGAACGGCGACATCTTCGCGGCGTGCAGGATCTCGTCGGAGTAGGCGTTGCCGATGCCGGCGATGGTGCCCTGGTGGCGCAGCACGCCCTTGAGCTGCTTGCCGCCCTCCCGCTCGAGGATCTCCTTGAACCGCTCGATCGTGAACTCGTCGGTCAGCGGGTCCGGCCCGAGGCTGGCGACGCCGGGCACGTCGTGCGGGTCGCGGACGACGTACGCCGCCAGGCTCTTGCGGGTGCCCGCCTCGGTCACGTCCAGCCCGGACCCGTCGTCGAGCACCACCCGCAGCGCGAGCGTGGACTTCGGGCTCGGCTTCGGCGGGATCGTCGGCACCTCCTCGCGCCACCGCACCCAGCCCGCGCGGGCCAGGTGCAGGACCAGGTGGACCCCCGACGCCTCGATGTCGAGGAACTTGCCGTGCCGGCTCACGTCGTCGACCAGCGTCCCCTCCATCGCGGTCAGCGGCGGGTCGAAGGTCTTCAGCGCGCTGAACTGGGCCAGGTGGATCTTCGCGAAGGCGTGCCCGTCCAGCCGGCCCTTCAGGTCGAGGGCCAGCGCTTCCACCTCGGGCAGCTCGGGCACGACCCGATCCTAGGCAGGAACCGGTGACAGGCTGCTCCTGTCGGGCGCATGATGGTGGTGTGCCCGCCGTACGCCCGCTCCCGCAGACGGGGTCGATCTACCTCGACGCCCGCGGCGGCGACCGCGCCCTCCGGGTGTCCTGGCACGAGGAGTCCGGCATCGTCGTGCTCTCGCTGTGGCGCCAGAACGTCTGCGCCGGCTCGTTCCGCCTGGGCATCGAGGACGTCCCGGCGCTGATCGAGGTGCTCCGCGAGGGCCTGGTGCACTCCTACGAGCAGGCCCGCGACCGGCTCGGCGCCGTCGAGTCCGCCTGACCCCACCAGCTGTAACGCGGGCGCGT
Organism: Nocardioides sp. URHA0032; assembly: GCF_000620645.1. Taxonomy (GTDB): domain Bacteria; phylum Actinomycetota; class Actinomycetes; order Propionibacteriales; family Nocardioidaceae; genus Nocardioides. The sequence goes on from NZ_KK211159.1 coordinate 295,923, forward strand.
TTCTACGGAGTCCGCTAGACAGCCGGGTAGCGTCCCGGCGTGGACCCGATCCGGAACCCGTACGCGCCGGGAGCAGGCCAGCGCCCGCCCGAGCTGGCCGGCCGCGACCGGGAGCTGGAGCAGTTCGAGATCACCCTGGAGCGCGTCGCGGCGGGGCGGCCGGAGCGGAGCATGGTCCTCAGCGGCCTGCGCGGCGTCGGCAAGACCGTCCTCCTCAACGCCCTGAGGGGCCAGGCGGTACGACGGGCGTGGGGGACCGGCAAGATCGAGGCCCGTCCCGACCAGAGCATCCGGATCCCGGTGGCCCAGGCGGTGCACGCCGCGGTCCGCGAGGTGGCGCACCGGCACCGCGACCCCGACCGGGTCGACGCGGTCGCCGGGGTGCTCAAGAGCTTCGGGACCAGGACCGCGCTCGATGACCGCAAGGGGATGCGCTGGACGCCGCCGGTCGACGTGCCGGCCAGCCGGGGCCGCGCCGACTCAGGCGACCTCGAGCTCGACCTGGTCGAGCTGTTCACCGACGTCGCCACCCTCGCCGGCGACCTCGGCGTCGGGATCGCGCTGTTCGTCGACGAGATGCAGGACATCGCGCTGCCCGAGCTCGCCGCGCTCTGCGGCGCCTGCCACGAGATCAGCCAGCAGGGTGCGCCCCTGGTGGTCGTCGGCGCCGGCCTCCCCCACCTCCCCGTCGCGCTCGCCGCCTCCAAGTCGTACGCCGAGCGCCTGTTCCGCTACGTCTCCGTCGACCGGCTGCCCCGGGAGATGGCCGACCGGGCCTGGCGGCGCCCGGCGGCCGAGGAGGGGGTGGCCTTCGCCCCGGACGCGCTCGACGAGCTCTACCGGCTCACCGACGGCTACCCCTACTTCGTGCAGGCGTACGGCAAGGTCACCTGGGATGTCGCCCTCGAGTCGCTGATCACGGTCGCCGACGTACGTGCGGCCGCGCCGGAGGCGGAGGCCGAGCTCGCGGTCGGGTTCTTCGGGGCCCGGTTCGACCGCGCGACCCCGGCCGAGCGCGACTACATGTCCGCGATGGCCGACCTGGGCGCCGAGCACGGCGACGGCGCCGTCGCGACCGCCGACGTGGCGCGGCACCTGGTCCGCAAGCCGCAGTCCCTCTCCCCGGCCCGCGACGGCCTGATCAAGAAGGGCCTCGTCTACTCGGCCGAGCGGGGGAGCGTGGCCTTCACGGTCCCGCACTTCGGGAAGTTCCTGCGCTCTCGCTGATGTGCCTGCGGGCCTGACATCATCGGGACGTGGACCTCGTCCAGATCGCCCAGCACGCCGACGACCTCGAGCGGGCGACCGCCTTCTACACGACCCTGCTCGGCACCGGCCCGCGAGCGACGTACGACCCGCCCGGCCTGGTGTTCTTCGACCTCGGCGGGGTGCGCCTGATGATCAGCACCGGCAGCGCGCCGGCGACGATCTACCTCCGGGTCGGCGACATCGACGCGGCGGTCGAGCGGCTCCAGGAGCACCTCGAGTCCGAGCCGCACGTGATCTTCCAGCACGACGACGACAGCCTGGGGCCGGCCGGCACCGACGAGTGGCAGGCGTTCGTCCGCGACACCGAGGGCAACCTCGTCGGCCTGGTCGAGCACCGGCTGCGGTGAGACCCCAGATCGTCGCGCACCGGGGCGCGAGCCACGACAAGGCCGAGCACACCCTCGGGGCGTACGTCGCCGCGCTCGACGACGGGGCGGACGGGCTGGAGTGCGACGTCCGGCTGACCGCGGACGGGCACCTGGTCTGCGTGCACGACCGGGACCTGCGGCGGATCGCCAGCAACCGGGGCATCGTGTCGACCATGGAGCTCGCGGAGCTCGACCAGCTCGACTTCGCGGCCTGGAAGAACCCGTGGGCCGACCTCGACGACGAGGCACCCGACCGCGACGAGCGGCTCGACCGGGTGCTGACGCTGCGCACGCTCTTCGAGACCGTGGCCGACTACGACCGCCGGATCGAGATCGCGGTCGAGACCAAGCACCCCACCAGGTACGGCGGCCTCGTCGAGCGTCGCGTGGTCGACCTGCTGCGCCACTTCGGGTGGGACCGGGCCGGGTCGCCCGCCCGGGTGATGAGCTTCAGCTGGACCGCCTTGCAGCGCGTCGAGCGGCTCGCCCCCGGCGTACCCCTGGTCCAGCTGGTCGAGAAGGCGCACCACTGGCCGATGCTCAGCAAGGTGATCGGCGCCGACTGGCTGGTCGGCCCGGGGATCCGTGAGCTCGCCGACCACAAGAAGCTCGGGCCGCGGATCACCAGGGCCGGCCACGACCTGCACGTGTGGACCGTGAACACCCCGGCCGACCTCGACCTGTGCCTGCGGCTCGGCGCGAAGGCCGTGATCACGGACCGGCCGGCGTACCTGCTCGACCTGCTCGAGGAACGCGACAGATAGCCTCGCCCGCATGGCGAAGAAGTCCCGCACCAAGGCCCGCCCCCACCAGCCGGTCGAGGGCGAGGTCAGCCCGCGGCAGCCCTGCCCGTGCGGGTCCGGCAAGCGCTACAAGGCCTGCCACGGCGCGCCCGGGGGGGCGCCCGCGCCGTTCGTGAGCCGGCCCTTCGAGGGGCTTCCGTCCGAGTGCGACGTCGTCGCGATGCGCGAGCTGGTGCCCGCGGCGACCGCGCCGCTCGCCCTGACGGAGCACGCCGACCGCACCGTCCAGCTCTGCACGCTGCTGCCCATGGCCGCGCCGGCGATGGTCCGCGACAGCGGCGAGATCTGGCTCGGTCTCCAGGTGCAGCACCACTTCGGCGACCCGGCCCGCGACCTCGGCGCCGTGCTGCTCCGGGCGCTCGAGTCCGAGCCGGGGATCGTCGGCCTCACCGACCAGCCCGGCGACGGCCCGCGCCTCCAGGACCTCGTGGCCGGCGACGCGCTGGCGGTGACGGTGCACGACGGCTTCGACTTCTGGATCGCGGACGTCGAGGAGTCCGAGCGGGCCGGGATGGCCGCGGCGCTGGAGCACGCGAACGCCGCCGCGTCCCCGACCGCGCGGCTCACGACCGTCGAGGCGGCGTACTGGACGAACGTCGGGACCAAGGAGCACCTGCGCTGGGTGATGCCCGAGCCGGAGGGCCCGCTGCTCGACGCGCTCGCGCGCCTGCACGCCGCCGGCCGGGACCGGCTGGTCGAGGGGTCGCGGTTCGTCGGCATGTTCCGCGCGCACGGACTGCTCGCCCCGGTGTGGGACCTGCCGCTCGGCACCGGCCCGGAGCCGCTGGAGGAGCCGGCGGAGAAGTTCGCCGCCGACCTGGCCGAGGCCCTCGCCGACGGCTCCGACCTGACGACCGACGAGCGCGCCGCCCGCTCGGGGCTCGCGAACCGTCAGGTCACGCTCCGTTGATTTGTCCTTGAGATCGCGACTCGCCGCGTCCACAGAGTTGTGTGCGCCGCCTCCCGACACGTACATTCGCGGGGCTCGGTCGTTGTCGTATCCCCCGTCGGCAACGGCCGAGCGCCTTCACTTCCCGGGACCGTCGGCAGGTGCTCGTCGCAGCACGAACGGGTGCAGCCGGGCGTAGCCCTTCACCGGCGTCCTCCGCATCTCGCGGAGCGTGTACGCCGGCTCCGCGGCCAGTTCGTCACGGCAGCCGCGGTCGACCAGCACGCTGCCCGGCCGGGCCACGCCGGTGAGCCGGGACGCGATGTTCACCGTGGGGCCGAACACGTCGCCCAGCCGGCTCACCACGTCGCCGTACGCCAGCCCGACCCGCACCGACGGGAACGGCTCCTCGCGCTCGGTGAGCAGCAGCGCCACCTCGGCAGCGGGTGCTGCGCCGTCGACCACGAAGAGCACCTCGTCGCCGATCGTCTTGATGATCCGGCCGCCGTGGTCGACGACCAGCCCGGTCGTCGCGGCCTCGAAGTGCTCGAGCCACTCCACGAGCTCGCGCTCCTCGAGGTGCTTGCTCCGCGAGGTGTAGCCGACGATGTCGACGAAGCCGACGGCGAGTGCGCTCGTCGTACCGCCCTCCCCGGCGGCGGCGACCCGCGCCGACGCGCTCGCGAGGTGCCGGCGCCAGGTGTAGGACTGCAGCGCCTCGACGCGCGGCAGCGCCTCCCGGGCGAGCTCGTCGGACGGGTCGATCGCGGCGAGCAGCGACGCCTGCCACTCCGCGAGCCGGGCGTAGCTCCGCCCCCAGGTCCGCACCAGCGCCGACTGGGAGTCCGGCCCGATCACGCCGAGCTCCATCAGCTCGCGCGCCTGGCGCAGCGCGTCGACGTCGGCCTCGGTGAACGCGACGTCCTCGTCACCGGTCCGCGGGAAGCCCAGCAGCCGCCACAGCTCCTGCGCCAGGTCCAGCGGTACGCCGGCGCGCGCGGCGACCTCCACCCGGTTGAGCGTCGGTGGGCCGCCCAGCAGCAGCGGCTCGAGGTCCAACTACCTGGCCCCGAACCGTTCGACCGCGACCGCCTCGAGTGCGGACTTGAACGACGGCATCTCCTCGCAGAGCGCCCGCACGGCCTCGTCGGTGAAGTGGATCATCTCCAGCGGCGTGAGCGCGACGATCGACGCGGTGCGCAGCGAGTGGTTGACGATCGCGGCCTCGCCGACGATGTCGCCGGGGCCGAGCTGCGCGATCTCGGAGCCGTGCTGCCGCACCGAGACGCTGCCGTCGAGGATCAGGTACGCCTTGTCCGCCGGCGTCCGCTCCCAGATCGGCGACCACCCCTCGGGGACGTGCACGCGGGTGCCGGCGGCACTGATCCGCGCGATCTCCTCCGGAGTGAATGCGTCGTAGAACGAGTCAGCCATGGTCCGCCTCTCTGCTTCTCACCCTCCGCGGCCGATCATGCCCGGGGGCGGCGCTGGGGTAAACCGGCGTCCCACTAGCGTGCCCATCGTGTCTAGCCACCTCATCCGCAGCGCCCGGCTGGTCCCGCTCCGTGACGGCGACCGCGCACCCGACCGACCCGTCGACGTGCTCGTCGAGCAGGGCGAGGTCACGGCGGTCGGCGCGGGCCTCGAGCGCCCGGCGGGTGTCGCCGAGGTGGACGCCGCGGGCCGCTGGCTGATCCCGGGCCTCTGGGACCAGCACACGCACCTGGCCCAGTGGACGCTCGCCTCCCAGCGCCTCGACCTCGCCGGCGCCCGTTCGCCCGAGGACGTCACGCGCGCGGTGGCCGAGCGGATCGCGGCGTACCCCGATCTCCCGGTCGTCGGCTGGGGGCACCGCTCCGGCGGCTGGGACCGCGAGGCGACCGTGACCGAGCTGGACGCCGTGTCCGGCGACACCGCGGTCGTGCTGATCAGCGGTGACGCTCACCACGCGTGGCTGAACACCCGGGCGCTGATGCACTTCGCGATGCCGGTCCGCGACTCCGTGGTCCGCGAGACGGAGTGGTTCGCGGCGTACCCGCGGCTGGTCACGCTGGTCGGCAACGACGGCACGTCGCCGGAGGCGTACCGCCGGATGCTCGACGACGCCGCCGCGCAGGGCATCACCGGCATGGTCGACTTCGAGTTCGGCGCGAGCCGCGAGGAGTGGGCCGAGCGCTGGACGCAGGGCTGCGACAGCCTGCGGATCCGCTGGGCGACGTACGCCGACACCCTCGACGACGTGATCGCCGCGGGCCTGCGCACCGGCGACCCGCTGGCCTGGGACCCGCGGCTGACGATGGGACCGCTCAAGATCATCAGCGACGGGTCGCTCAACACCCGGACGGCCTGGTGCTGCGAGCCGTACGGCGACGCGCACAAGCTGGAGCACCCCGCCGGCCAGCCGAACCTCGACGGCACCGAGCTCCGGGAGCTGTTCGTCCGCGCCCGCACGAGCGGCCTCGAGGTCGCCTGCCACGCCATCGGCGACGCGGCGGTGGGGGAGGCGCTCGCGGCGTTCGCGGAGACCGGCGCCGGTGGCTCGGTCGAGCACGTGCAGATGGCCCGGCGGGACGACGTGCGCCGGATGGCCGCGCTCGGGGTGCGGGCGAGCGTGCAGCCCGCGCACCTGCTCGACGACCGCGACCTGACAGAGCGGGTCTGGGGCGAGCGGTCGGAGCGGTGCTTCGCGTTCCGGTGGATGCTCGACGACGGGGTGGACCTGGCGCTGGGCTCGGACGCGCCGGTGTCGCCGCTCGATCCGTGGCTGGCCATGGCGGCCGCCGTGCACCGCACCGCCGACGACCGCGACCCGTGGCACGGCGAGCAGGCGCTGACCGTGCGCGAGGCGCTGGCCGCGTCCGTCGACGGACAGCCGATGGTGCAGCCGGGGTCCCGCGGCGACCTGGTGCTGCTCGACCGCAACCCGCTGGCCCTCGAGGGCGACACCGCGTCGGTGGGTACGGCGCTGCGCGCGATGGCGTCGGCGTACACGGTCGTGGCCGGCGTGCCGGTCCACGACACGCTCAGCTGAGCTGGTCCAGGATCGCCTGCGCGACCTGCTCCTGCTCGACCGCGAGCGGGTGGTAGGCCAGCGCCGTCTCGGCGCTCGTCACCCGGCCGTTGATCCACGGGTCGTCGGCGCAGATGTCGTGACCGGCGGTGAGGTGCCAGAGGTCGACGTACTCGGCATCGCCCTGCACCGCGCCGCGCCGGACCGCCCGGTCGAGGCCCTCGTTGATGCTGCGGGCGAACGGGTAGTCGCCGTCGGCCAGCGGCAGCAGGTCGCAGGTGCCGGTCTCAGGGATGATCTGCGGGTAGCCGACCACCAGGATGCGGGCGTGCGGTGAGCGCTCGCGCACGCCGCGGACGACGTCGGCGATGTGCCGCTCGATCCCGGCGAGCGTCGTGTGCAGGAGGTCCGGGTCGTCCCGCCGGAACGACCGCGTGCACGGGTCGCCGCCCGGATCGGTGCGCGCGATCTGCATGCACCGGCCGAGGACCCCGCCGAACAGCTGGCCGTCGTTCCCGCCGAGCCCGATGGTGACCAGGTCCGTCGTGCGCCGGAGGGCATCGAACTGCGGCGGCACCGATCCGGTGCGGCCGACCTGCGGGCTGAACGTGTTCCGGGTGCTCGCGCCGCTGCAGCTCACGTCGGTCAGCGCGGTGCCCGGCATCGCCTGCGCGACCAGGGCCGGGTAGTTCACGCCCGAGCGCAGGCAGATGGTGCTGGTGTCCGTCGGCGGCACGAGCGGCGCGGCCGTGTACGAGTCGCCCAGGGCGACGTACTGGTCGTACCTCGTCGGCGCCTGGGCCGGTGACCCGGTCGTCCGCGCGGGCGCCGCCACCGGCCGGTCGCCGCCGTCGCTGCCGCTGCAGGCCGTCAGCGCCGCGACCAGCACGGGGAGGACGAGGAGCCGGCGCATGCCACGACCGTACGTGCGAGGTGCGGGAGCCCGCGGCGTGGGTACGGGGCACCCATGTCCGCCACCTCCTCGCTCCCGCGCGAGCCCGCCGACGACCAGTCGCTGCTGACCGTCGTCGTCGCCCTGGTCGCGAACGGGCTGCTCGCGCTCGCGAAGTCCGTCGCCGCGGCCCTCACCGGCTCCGCCTCGATGGTGGCCGAGGCCGCGCACTCGTGGGCCGACACCGGCAACGAGGTGTTCCTGCTCGTCGCCGAGCGGCGGGGCGGGCGGCCCCGCGACGAGGAGCACCCGCGCGGCTACGGCCGCTCGACGTACATCTGGTCGCTGGTCGCGGCGTTCGGCCTGTTCACGGCGGGTGCGGTCGTGTCGGTCTGGCACGGCATCAGCGAGCTCGCCGCCGACTCCACCGAGGCCAGCTTCCTCGTGAACTACGTGGTGCTCGGCATCGCGTTCGTGCTCGAGGGCATCTCGTTCCTCCAGGCCACCCGGCAGGTGCACGGTGCCGCCGAGCGGTTCGGCCTGCACCCGCTGCGCTTCGTGGCCCGGACCTCCAACTCGACGTTGCGCGCGGTGTTCTTCGAGGACTTCTCCGCGTTGCTCGGCATCCTGCTCGCCGGCGGCGGGATCGCGCTCCACCAGCTCACGGGGAACCCGGTCTGGGACGCGGTCGGCTCGATCGCGGTCGGGGTGCTGCTCGCGTTCGTCGCGGTCTTCCTGATGCGCCGGAACATGGACTACCTGCTGGGCGAGGGGCTCACCCCCGAGATGCGGTCCCGGGTGATCGCCAACCTGCTCGAGCACCCGGCGATCGAGCGGATCACCTATCTCCACGTCGAGTACGTCGGCCCGCAGCGGCTCTTCGTCGTCGCCGCGGTCGACCTCACCGGCGACGACCCCGAGCCGCACCTCGCCGTACGCCTGCACCAGGTCGAGGCCGACATCGAGCTGGACCAGCTCATCGAGGACGCGATCCTCACCCTGTCGCTCCCCACCGATCCCGCGCTGGTCCCCTGAGGGTCGAGTCAGAACTCCCGACTCAACGGATCGAATGTCGCGCGACCTCTTGACGGGGAATATGTAAGTGCGCTGAACTAACAAACGTGACGACGATCTCACCGGTGGGCCGGCCGCTCCGGCCGCGCGGGAAGCTCCTCCAGGAGGACACCCGACGGCACCACCGGTCGCTGCTGCTCCAGCAGCTCTTCCGGGAGGGGCCGGCGAGCCGGGCGGACCTGGCCCGGAGCACCGGGCTGACCCGGGTCACGACCTCCGACCTGATCGGTGAGCTGATGGCCGACGGCCTGGTCGAGGAGCTCGGCGCACCGGCCGGGAGCCGGGTCGGAAAGCCGCCGATGCTGGTCGGACTGGCCGCCGACTCGACGCACATCGTCGGCATCGACCTCTCCAACGACGACCGGATGACCGGCGCGGTCATCAACCTCCTCGGCCAGGTGCAGGCCCGGGCCGAGGTGACGATCGACGGCGCGTCGGGCCAGGCCGCCGTGGACAAGGTGCACCGGCTCGCCGCCGACCTGATCGCGTTGACCGACCGCCCGGTGCTCGGCATCGGCGTGGGCAGTCCGGGTGTCGTGGACGCCACCGGCACGGTCATCGACGCCCCGAACCTGGTCTGGGCCGACACCCCGCTCTCGGCGAGCCTGGCCCGGGCCTTCGACCTCCCGGTGTTCGTCGCGAACGACGCGAACACCGCCGTGCTCGGCGAGCACACGTTCGGCGAGACCGGGACCGGTGGCCTGATGGTGCTGCGGGTCGGCACCGGTGTCGGCGCCGGCCTGGTGCTCGAGGGCTCGTTGCTGCACGGCCACCGCGGCGCCGCAGGCGAGATCGGCCACGTCGTCGTCGACCCCGACGGCGAGCTGTGCGCCTGCTCCCGGACCGGCTGCCTGGAGACCATCCTCGCCGTGCCGCGGCTGCGCCGCCGGCTCGCCGAGAGTGAGGACGCCGAGGAGGTGCTCACCCGCGTCGGCGAGCAGCTCGGCGCCGCGCTGGCCCCGGTGGTCGGCACCCTGAACCTGCAGGAGCTCGTGCTGAGCGGCCCGCAGGAGCTGCTGGACGGATCTCTCCGTGAGGCCGTCGACCGCAGCATCCGCTCCCGGACCATGCCCGTGAGCTCCGAGGGCCTGGTCGTCCGGGCCTCCACCCTCGGCGAGGACGTCGTCCTCGTCGGCGCCGCCGTCCTCGTCCTCTCCGGACAGCTCGGCGTCTCCTGAAAGTCCCGTCTCGGGCCGACCCCAACAGAGAAGTTCGCAAGAGAGGAACACTGCGGTGCGTATCAAGAAGACACTTGCGGGTGCTGCGCTGGCCGGTCTGGCCCTCACCGCCCTCGCTGCCTGTGGCAGCGACAGCAGCGACGGAGAAGGCTCGTCGGGCGACTCCGCCCCCCAGGCCGCCGACATCCGGGTCTGGCTCAACGGCACCGACACGCCGGACGAGGCCCGGCAGTGGTTGAAGAAGGCCTTCGAGGAGCAGAACCCCGGCTCCACCCTCACCATCGAGGAGCAGGAGTGGGACGGCCTCGTCGAGAAGCTGACCACGGCCCTGTCCAGCGAGTCGGAGACGCCGGACGTGGTCGAGATCGGCAACACGCAGGCGCCCACGTTCACCTCGGCGGGCGCGTTCTCGGACCTCACCGAGCAGCTCGACTCGCTCGGCGGTGACGACCTGCTCCAGGGCTTCGTCGACGGCGCGACCGTGGACGGCAATACGTACGCCGTCCCCTACTACGCCGGCTCGAAGTACATCTTCTACCGCACAGACCTGTTCGAGAAGGCCGGCATCACCGACGTGCCGACGACGATGGACGAGTTCGTCGACGACGCGATCAAGCTGAAGGACGCCAACCCCGACCCGGCCAACTTCTCCGGCTTCTGGTTCCCGGGCCAGGACTGGCGCAACGGGGCCGCGTTCATCTGGGACGCCGGCGGTGACCTGGCCACGGACGACGGCGGCGAGTGGAGCGGCGCCCTCGAGGACGACGCTTCGATCGCGGGCCTCGAGACCGCGCAGAAGCTCTTCGAGCAGGCGTCGGGCGCGGCCAAGGACGGCAACGAGGCCGACCCGTGGACGCCGTTCTGCGCCGGCGAGACCGGCATGATGTCCACTCCTGGCTGGGTGATGGGCCTGCTCAACGACCCGAAGACCGGCTGCCCGGACCTCGCCAAGAAGGTCGGCGTCTTCGCCCTTCCGGGCTCCGACGGCCAGCCCGCGCCGGTGCTGCTCGGCGGCTCCGACATCGCGATCGCCGCGAAGTCGCAGAACCAGGAGCTCGCCCAGAAGGCGGTCGCCCTGATGCTCAGCGACGACTACCAGACGATCCTCGCGAAGAACGGCCTCACCCCGGCCAAGAGCTCGCTCGCCTCGCTCCTGGGCGACGACATGTTCGCGCAGGCCACGATCGCGGCGGCGTCGAACGCCAAGCTCACCCCGGCGGCGCCGGGCTGGGCGAACGTCGAGGGCTCGCGGGTGCTCGAGGACCTGTTCAGCAAGATCGCCCAGGGCGGCGACGTCACGGAGCTCGCGGCCGCGGCCGACGAGCAGATGAACTCGCAGCTCAACGGCTAGCGGCGCTGCGCAGCGACGCGAGCCCGGCCGGGGCGGTGCAAGCCGCCGCCCCGGCCGTGCCATGCCCGAGACTCGCCCCTGAGAGGTCCAGGAAGGAGGAACCGTGAGCGAGACCGCGCCCCGCCCCCGCCGTACGGCGCTGCCGTACCTCCTGGTCCTGCCCGCCGTCCTCGCCCTCGGCTTCGCGCTGGGCTACCCCCTGGTCCGCCAGGTGCTGCTCTCGTTCCAGGACTACGGGCTGGCCCAGCAGTTCGGCCGGCCGCCGGAGTGGATCGGGCTCGACAACTACCGGGAGCTCGTCACCGACGAGTACCTGTGGCGGGTCACCCTGCGCTCGCTGGTGTTCTGCCTCGTGAACGCGGTCGCCACGCTGGTGCTCGGCGTCGGCCTGGCGCTCTTGATGCGGCACATGTCGAAGCCGGTCCGGATCGCGGTGCAGAGCGCGCTGCTGCTCGCCTGGGCGATGCCGGTGGTCGCGTCCCTGACCGTGTGGCAGTGGCTCTTCGACACCCAGTACGGCATCGTCAACTGGTCGCTGACCAGGATCGGGATGGACTACGAGGGCCACTCGTGGCTGCTGCAGCCGCTCTCGTTCTTCTTCGTCGCCACGGTGATCGTGGTCTGGATGAGCGTGCCCTTCGTGGCGTTCACCGTGTACGCCGCGCTCACCCAGGTGCCCGAGGACCTGGTCGAGGCCGCCGAGATCGACGGCGCCGGCCCCGTCGAGCGGCTGCGCCACATCGTGCTGCCGAGCATCCGCGACGTGCTGCTCGTGGTCGCGCTGCTCCAGGTGATCTGGGACCTGCGCGTCTTCACCCAGATCTACGTGCTCCAGCAGGCCGGCGGCTCCACCCACGACACGAACCTGCTCGGCACCTACATCTACCGGCTCGGCATCGGCGGCGGGAAGTTCGGCATGGCCTCCGCGGTCGCCATCTTCATGCTGGTCCTCACCGTGATCCTGACCGGCCCCTACGTCCGCGCGATGCTCAAGAAGGAGGAGGACTGACATGCCGCGCCCTGTCCGCCGGTCCCTCAAGGTCACCGCGAACCTCGCCGGTGTGGTCGCGTTCCTGCTCTGCGCGTTCCCGGTCTACTGGATGGTCAACAGCTCGTTCCTGCCGCGGAACAGGATCCGTAACCCCGACCCGACCTGGCTGCCCCTCGGCGGCACGCTCGACAACTACCGGACCGTCTTCGAGGGCGACCAGTTCCTCAACGCCCTCAAGATCAGCCTGATGGTCACCGTGCTCACCATCGTGGTCGCGCTGGCGTTCGCGTTCGTCGCGGCCGTCGCGGTGTCCCGGTTCCGGTTCCGCGGGATGAAGTCGTTCGTGGTCGCGCTGCTGGTGATCCAGATGATCCCCGTCGAGGGGCTCTTCATCTCCCAGTACAAGATGCTCGAGGGCGTCAACCTGCTGAACACCGTGGTCGGCCTGTCGATCGTGTACGTCGCCGCCGTGCTGCCGTTCACGGTCTGGACCCTGCGCGGCTTCGTCTCCGGTGTCCCGTACGAGCTCGAGGAGGCCGCGATGATGGACGGCTGCTCGAGGGTGCAGGCGTTCTTCCGGGTGACGTTCCCGCTGCTCGCGCCCGGCCTCGTCGCGACCGGCGTCTTCGGGTTCATCCAGGCCTGGAACGAGTTCACCCTCGCTCTGGTCGTGATGACCCGCGAGGACCGGCGTACCCTCCCGCTCTGGCTGAGCACCTTCACCGACGTCAACCGCGGCACCGACTGGGGCGGCATCATGGCCGGCTCCACCCTGATCGCGATCCCGGTCGTCGTGTTCTTCCTCGTCGTCCAGGGCCGGATGGTGGCGGGCCTGACGACCGGGGCGGTGAAGGGATGAGCCTCGACCGCCTCGGCCTGCAGGTGCTGCTCCCCGGCTTCCCGGGTACGACGCTGCCCGCCGACTGGGCCGATCTTTTCGGCGAGGGCCTCGGCGGTGCGTGCCTGTTCGGCAGCAACACCGCCGACGGTCCCGCGGCGGTCGCCGACCTCACCGCCGCGATCCGCGCGATCGCTCCGGACGCCGTCGTCGCCGTCGACGAGGAGGGCGGGGACGTCACCCGGCTGCACGCGACGACCGGCAGCCCGGTGCTCGGCCCGGCCGCCCTCGGCGCCGCGGACGACCTGGCGCTGACCCGCGCCACCGGCCACGCCATCGGCACCGAGCTCGCGGCCGCCGGCATCGACCTCGACCTCGGTCCGGTCGCCGACGTCAACACCGATCCCGCGAACCCGGTGATCGGCACCCGCAGCTTCGGAGCGGACCCGGCCCACGCCGCCGCGCACGTCGTCGCCTGGGTCGAGGGACTCCAGGCCGCCGGCGTCGCGGCCTGTGCGAAGCACTTCCCCGGCCACGGCGACACCGCCCAGGACAGCCACCTCGAGCTGCCGACGGTGGACGTGCCACTGGCGGTGCTCGAAGCCCGCGAGCTGGTGCCCTTCGCGGCGGCGGTCCGCTGCGGCATCGCGTCCGTGATGACCTCGCACATCGTCGTACCCGCCGTCGACCCGGTGCTGCCCGCGACCCTGAGCGCGCCGGTCCTCGGCCTGCTGCGTGAGCGGATGCGGTACGACGGCGTGATCGTGAGCGACGCCCTCGACATGGCCGGCGCGTGCGCCGGGCGCGGCATCCCCGAGGCCGCGGTGCTGTCGCTGCTGGCGGGCGCCGACCTGCTGTGCATCGGCGCCGACAAGGACACCGGGCTGGTCCGCGAGATCCAGGCCGCGATCGCGGCCGCCGTGCGCACCGGCCGGCTGCCCGAGGCGCGGCTGCGCGACGCCGTCGACCGGATCGCCCGGATGCCGCGGGGTGCCGGGACCCCCGGGCGCCTCGACATTGCTGCCCAGCTGGTCGGAGCGCGGGCTGCGACGACGGTGGAGGGGGAGCTGCCCGACCTGCGCGGCGCGGAGGTCGTGAGCGTCGCGACCGCCGCGAACATCGCTGTCGGGGAGGTGCCGTGGGGGCTGGCCCCGGACCGCGTCGTACGCCCGGGGCAGCACGTGGCGGTCGACCGCTCGGTGGTCCTCCAGGTGCGCGACGCGCACCGGCGTCCCGAGATCGACGTCACCGGTGCCGCGGTCGTGGTGGAGTGGGGCTGGCCCGGTCCGTACGACGGCGGGCCGCCGAGGATCTGCACGCGTGGGTACTCCCGGCCGGGGGCAGTCGTGGTCGAGGAGCTGCTGAGGAAGGCGGGGTGGGAGCGGTGAACGTCGGCCTGGACATCGGGGCCACCAAGACCCTCGGGGTCGTGATCGACGACGCGGGCGAGATCCTCGCCGAGGTGCGCGAGGCCACCGAGCCCGGCACCGAGGGAGTCGTCCGTACGGCGGCGCGCGTCGTGGACGCCCTCCGCGCCGCGACCGGCCAGCCGCTGACGGGCCCGGTCGGCGTCGGCATCCCCGGCCTCGTGGACCACGAGCGCGGCGCGGTGAAGCACGCGGTGAACCTCGGCCTGGACGGCGACTGGTTCGAGCTCGGCGCGCAGCTCGCCGACCGGCTCGGTGTCCGGGTCGTCGTCGAGAACGACGTCAACGTCGCCACCCTCGGCGCCGTCGCCATGAGCGGCGAGGACGACCTCGTCTACGTCAGCATCGGGACCGGCCTCGCGGCCGGCCTGGTGCTGGAGGGCCGGCTCCGGCGCGGTGACCACGGGGCCGCGGGCGAGGTCGGGCACATCCCGGTGGACCCGAACGGCATCGTCTGCGAGTGCGGCCAGCGCGGCTGCCTGGAGACGATCGCGTCCGGCTCGGCCCTCGCCACGGCCTGGCCGTCGGCGGGCCACGTCGCGCCCGCCCAGGCGCTGTTCGGCGCCGCGCAGTCCGGCGACCCGAAGGCGATCGCGCTGCGCGACGAGTTCGCGGCCGGCGTCGCCTCGGCGATCCGGGTGCTCGCGCTCGCCGTCGACCCGCGCACCGTCGTCCTCGGCGGCGGTGTCGCGCAGCTCGGCGAGCAGCTCCGCGTCGCGGTCGCCGGCGCCCTGCTCGACCAGGCCGCGTCCTCGCCGTTCCTCGCCTCGCTCGACCTGGCCGGCCGGCTCCGGGTGGTGCCCGCCAACTACCCCGTGGCCGCCGTCGGTGCCGCGCTGCTCGGCCGATGAGGGGGAGCCGATGAAGGTCCCGGGCCTGGTCGACCTGCAGGTCAACGGCGCGGCCGGCATCGACCTGACCGCCGAGCCGCACCGCCTCTGGGAGGTGGCGGCCGCCCTGCCGGCGTACGGCGTGGTGGCGTTCGTGGCGACCGTCATCACCGCCGACCCTGCGGCGCGGACGACCGCGCTCGCGACGTTCCGCGCGGGCCCGCCCGCCGGCTGGTCCGGGGCCGAGCCGCTCGGTCTGCACTTCGAGGGGCCGATGCTCGCGCCGGCGCGGAAGGGGGCGCACCCCGCGCACTGGCTGCGGCCGCCGTCCCTCGACCTCGTCGACGGCTGGTCCCGCGAGGCCGGGGTGGTGCTGGCGACGATCGCGCCCGAGCTCCCCGGCGCGCTCGAGGTCGTCGAGCGGCTGACCTCGAACGGCGTGCTCGTCTCGGTCGGTCACACGGACGCGACCGCCGCGGAGGTCGCGTCCGCCGTCGAGGCCGGCGCCCGTGTCGTCACCCACCTCGGCAACGCGATGCCGCCCCTGCTGCCCCGCGAGCCCGGCCCGGTCGGCGCGGCGTTCGGCGGCAGCGACCTGGTCGCCGGGCTGATCGTGGACGGCCACCACCTGGACCCGCTGTTCGTGCGGACGGCGTGGCATGCGCTCGGCCCGGACCGGTTCCTGTCGGTGTCCGACACCACCGCGGCGCTCGGCCTCCCCGACGGTCCGGCCCGGCTCGGCGACCAGGACGTCGTCGTCTCCGGCGGTACCGTGCGGCTCGTGGACGGCACCCTCGCCGGCTCGGCCGCCTCCCTCGCCGAGTGCCTGCGGCTGCTGGTCGCGCAGACCGGCTGCTCGCGCGAGGAGGCGGTCGCCACCGCGACGAGCACCCCGCTGCGGCTGCTCGGCCTCCCGCCGCGCGAGGAGACCGTCGAGCTGGAGCTCGGCTGATGGAGGTCGTGATCACCTCCGACGCCGCGACGCTCGCCGCCGACGCGATCGAGGCGCTCGTCCGCCGCAACGCCGCTGCTGTCCTCGGCCTGGCGACCGGCTCCAGCCCGCTCCCGGCGTACCGGGAGCTGGTCCGGCGGCACCGCGCCGGGACCGGTCCGTCGTACGGCAAGGTGCGCTGCTTCCTGCTGGACGAGTACGTCGGGCTGCCCGCGGGCCACCCGCAGACCTACCGGGAGACGATCCTCCGCGAGCTCACCGATGCGCTCGGGATCGACCGCGACCGGGTCAGCAGCCCGGACCCGTCCGACCTGCGGCGAGCCGGAGTCCGCTACGAGGAGGCGATCCGCGCCGCCGGTGGCGTCGACCTCCAGGTGCTCGGGATCGGCGGCGACGGGCATCTCGCGTTCAACGAGCCCGGGTCCTCGCTCGGGTCCTCGACCCGGATCAAGACGCTGACCGAGCGCACCCGCCGTGACAACGCGCGGTTCTTCGACTCGGTGGAGGCGGTGCCGCGGCACGTGCTGACGCAGGGACTCGGCACCATCCTCCGCGCTCGGCACCTGCTGCTCCTCGCCGCCGGCGAGGCCAAGGCGGAGGCCGTCGCGGCTGCGGTGGAGGGTCCGCTCTCGGCGAGCTGTCCGGCGTCGGTGCTCCAGCTGCACCCGCACGCGACGGTGCTGCTCGACGAGGCGGCGGCCTCCGGGCTCGAGCGATCGGCGTACTACCGCGAGATCTGGTCCGAGAAGCCCGACTGGCAGGGTCTCTAGTCAGCCAGGACCCGACGCCGCCGAGAGTCGCCGGCCGAGCTCCTCGACGGCAGCGGACAGCTCGGGCGCGTCGACGACGCGGAAGGTCACCGGGATCGCGGCGAGCTGCCGCGCGTACCAGTCCGGGTCCTCGGTCGTGGCGACCATCCGGGTCCGGTCGCCCTCGGCCTCCTCGAGCCGCGCGAGGCTAGGCGACACCCAGCGCCGGACCCAGACCGGGGGAGCGTCGACGAGCACCTCGACGGCGTACCGCCACCCCTGGGAGAAGTGCGCCTCGACGACCGCCATGGCGTCCAGCCCCTCCGGCGGCGCGAACGTCTCGGGCAGCGACTGCACCCCCGCGATGCGATCGACCCGCAGCACCCGCTGGGCGTCGCGGCTGCGCGACCAGCAGAGCAGGTACCAGTGGCCGTGCCGCAGCACCACCGCCCACGGCTCGACGTGCATCTCCGAGGTGCTCTCGCCGATCCGGTACGACACGCCCAGCAGCCGGCCGGACTCGCAGGCCGCGAGCAGCCGGTCCAGGTGCTCGGCCGAGGCGACGTTGCCGGCGCCGGTCGGCTCGGGCCTGGGCGGCGCCACCCGGTCCGGCAGCACCCGCAGGATCTTCGCGAGCGCGCCGCCCACCACGTCGGCCGGGTCCGCGGCGCCGCGGTGCCCCTCGAGGGTGGCCATCACCAGCCCGGTCGCCTCGGCGGCGGTGAACATGAGCGGCGGCAGCCGGAGCCCCCGGCCGACGCGGTAGCCGCCGTACGGCCCGCTGGCCGACTCGATCGGCAGGTCGGCCTCGCGGAGGATCGCGACGTACCGCCGGGCCGCGCGCCCGGTGACGCCGAGGCCCGCGCCGAGGTCGTCGGCGGTGATGCCGGGGCGCGCCTGGATCAGCTCGAGCGCGAGAAGTGCTCGGGCCGTCGGGGAAGTGGATCGTCCGGGAATGGTCCTAGTGTCGCGCACATGGAGATCACGATCGGACAGGAACCACCGCTCGCCGGTACCGAGGTCGAGGCGCTGGTCGGCTCTCTGGACCGGCTGCGCGGCTACCTGCTGTGGAAGTGCGGCGGCCTCGACGACGCGGCCCTCAGGACGACCCTCGGCCGCTCGACCCTCACCCTCGGCGGGCTGCTCAAGCACCTCGCGGTGGTCGAGGCGATCACCCTCTCGTGGAAGCTGCACGGGCGCGCCCCGTTCGCGCCCTTCGACCAGGCCGACTGGGACGACGAGGACTGGCACTTCCGGGTCGAGGACGACGACACCGCCGAGTCGCTGGAACGGCTCTACGTGGAGTCGGTGGCGAAGGGCCAGGCGCTGCTCGCCGAGGCGGTCGCCGACGGCGGCCTCGACGGTGCGGCGGACGTCTCCGACGACGAGGGCAACCACCCGAGCGTGCGGCGCCTGGTCTTCGACCTGATCGAGGAGTACGGCCGGCACGTCGGCCATGCCGACCTGATCCGGGAGTCCGTCGACGGACTCGTGGGGGAGGACCCCCTTCCGGGCACCTTCCCCGGCATCTACAACGTATAGCGGAGTGGGGGCCTTGCGGCAAGGCCCCCGTCCGGCCTCACCATGGGCCGTCGTGACCGCCTTCGCCCTCGATGCCCACCCCACCAAGGCCGCCCCGGCGCTCGTCACCACCGACGAGCTGCACTTCGCCGCGATGGCGGCGAGCCTCGAGCACTCGATCGCCGACCTGACCGAGCGCCTCGACGCCGAACGCCGGGCGCCCGGCGGGAAGTGGCAGCAGGCGCTGGAGCGCGACCAGGAGGTGCACCGGCTGACGACGCGGCTGCGGACGCTGCGCCGGTTCAGCCTGGACCTCTGCCTGGGCCGGATGGTGTGGGCGGACGGCTCGGAGCCCGTGTACGTCGGGCGCCTCGGGCTCACCGACCGCACCGGCCGCCGGCTGCTGGTCGACTGGCGCTCGCCCGCGGCCGAGCCGTTCTTCGCCGCGACCCCGGCCGACCCGATGGGCCTGGCGAGCCGCCGCCGGTACCGCTGGACCGGCGGCCGGGTCACCGACTACTGGGACGAGGTGCTCACCCCTGGCGCACTCGACAGCGACGTCGCGCTCGACGACGACTCGGCGTTCATCGCCAGCCTCGGGAGCAGCCGGGAGCCGCGGATGCGCGACGTGCTCGGCACCATCCAGGCCGATCAGGACGCGATCATCCGCGCGAGCTCGCGCGGCGCCCTGGTCGTGGACGGCGGCCCGGGCACCGGCAAGACCGTGGTCGCGCTGCACCGGTCGGCGTACCTCCTCTACGCCGACCCGCGGCTCGGCGCCGGTCGCGGCGGCGTGCTGTTCGTCGGCCCGCACCGGCCCTACCTCCGCTACGTCGCCGACGTGTTGCCGAGCCTCGGCGAGGAGGGTGTGCAGACCTGCACGTTGCGCGACCTGCTTCCCGAGGGCGAGGCCGCCGTGGCCGAGACCGACCCGGACGTGGCGCGGCTGAAGGCGTCCGCGGCCGTGGTGGCGGCGGTCGAGCCTGCGGTCCGGTTCTACGAGGAGCCGCCCACGCAGGGCATGGCGGTCGAGACGCCGTACGCCGACATCTGGCTCGGTGCCGACGACTGGGCCGAGGCGTTCGCGGCCGCCGACCCCGGGACGCCGCACAACGAGGCGCGCGACGAGGTCTGGGACGCGCTCGTCGCGATCCTCGTGGACAAGTGCGAGGCCGACGTCCCGCCCGAGCAGCTGAGAAGGGCGCTGGCGCAGGACGAGGCGCTCGTCGACGCGTTCGGCGGGGCGTGGCCGCGCATCGACGCGGCCGACCTCGTGGGCGACCTGTGGTCGGTCCCGGCGTACCTGCGCCGGTGCGCGCCCTGGCTCGACGCCGACGACGTACGGCGGCTGCAGCGCAGCGACCCCCAGGCGTGGACGGTGGCCGACCTGCCGATCCTGGACGCGGCCCGGCAGCGGCTCGGCGACCCGGAGGCGTCGCGGCGGCGGCGTCGCCAGGAGGCCGCCGTCGCCGCCCGGCGCGAGGAGATGGACGCCGTCGTCGACCACCTGATCGAGACCGACGACTCCGAGATGATGGTGATGCGGATGCTGCGCGGGCAGGACCTGAGCGCCGTCCTGGCCGACGAGGGCACCCAGGCCCTCGACCCGGACCTGCTGGCCGGGCCGTTCGCGCACGTCGTGGTGGACGAGGCGCAGGAGCTGACCGACGCGGAGTGGCAGATGCTGCTCCTGCGCTGCCCGTCGCGGAGCTTCACGGTCGTGGGCGATCGCGCCCAGGCCCGGCGCGGGTTCCCGGAGTCGTGGCGCGAGCGGCTCGAGCGGGTCGGGTTCGACGAGATCCGGGAGTCGTCGCTCACCATCAACTACCGCACGCCCGAGGAGGTGATGTCGGAAGCCGAGCCGGTCATCAGGGCCGCCCTGCCGGACGCGAACGTGCCGACCTCCATCCGCAGCAGCGGCCTGCCGGTCGTGCACGGGTCGTACGACGAGCTCGCCCGGGTCCTCGCGCAGCACACCGAGGGGACGGCCTGCGTCATCGGCGACCCGACACTCGCCGACACCGAGCGGGTCCGTTCGCTGACCCCGGAGCTCGCGAAGGGGCTCGAGTTCGACCTCGTGGTGCTCGTGGACCCCGAGTCGTGGAGCGCGGTCGACCGCTACGTCGCGATGACCCGCGCCACCCGGCAGCTGGTGCTGCTCGGTGACGCGGGTCGCCGGTGACGCTCAGAGGTCGATCGGCAGCAGCACCCGGTCGATCGCGTGGGCGATCTGCGGGTTGCCCTTGTTGATGTCGGTCGCGATCACGCGCGGGTTCGGCCGGTCCGGGTCGGCGTCGCCGAGGGTGACCTGCTTGCTGCCGACGTGGACGGTGATCCTGCCGCCCTGGGCCGTCGTGAGCTTGCTGCCGTCGCCCTTGACGACCTTCGCCGCGGTCAGCGTCCGTCCCGGCACCACGTGGTAGAGCAGCACCTGCTCGACGGTGTCGATCCCGGCCGCCTTCGCGATCGCGTTGAAGGTCGCCTTCTCGGTCTTCGGCCACGACTTCGTCAGCGTGTGGGCCAGCTTCCGGAACGCGCGGTCGGTGGGCGCGAAGGCCGTGAGCTTCGTCCTCCCCTTCGCCAGGACGCCGACCGGGCTGTCGGGCTTGGCCTCCAGGACTGCGCCCACGGCGGCGTCGAGGATGTCGAAGTCGCTCCAGTTCCGGTCGAAACGGTGACCGTCGGCCGCGAGGACCTGGGCGATGCTCGTCGGCTTGGCGGCCGCGGCCTGGGCCGGAGCCGGGCCCGCGAACGTGGCGGCGGCGAGCGCCGCGGCCGCGAGGCCGGCGGCGGAGGTGCGGACGGTGCGGTGGATGGACATGGGGTTCCCTCCCGAGGGTGTGTCATGGACACCTGTGGTTCGGAACCCGGCCCCGACCGGATTGGTCCAATCCTCAACCGAGCGCGACCGTGAGCGCCAGCACGGTCTCGGGGTCGTCGAGCCGTTCGCCGTACAGCTCGCGCAGCTGCCCCATCCGGTAGCGCACGGTCTGGGGGTGCACGAACAGCGCGGCCGCCACGTCGTCGCGCCGGCCCTGGTGCAGCAGCCACGAACGGAGCGTGTCGGTGAGCTTCTCCGCGGTGCCGGGGCGCAGGTCGGCGAGCGGCGCGAGCAGCTGGTCCCGCAGGTCGGCGCGCGCGGGCGCGTCGGCGTCGAGGACCAGCTCGACCAGGTGCGCCTCGGTGTCCAGCTCGAAGCCGGCGGCCCGCCCACGCAGCGCGCGGTCGTACGACGCCCGCGCCTCCAGCCACGGCCGGGCCGGACCGGCCAGCGAGCCGCGGTCGGCCAGCGCCCGCAGCAGGCCGGGGCGCCGGCGCCCGTGGGCGTCGGGGACGAGCAGCAGCACGCCGTCCTCGAGCTCGGGCAGGTCGGCGGCCTGGAGGGTCGTCGGTGCGACCGACGAGAGCACCGGTCGCACCTGCGACTCGGGCACGATCACGGCGGTGAGCGTCTCGGGCGGCTCCCAGCCGGCCCGGGCCGCGGCCGCCACGACCTGGTCGACCGGCGACTCCCGCAGCAGGTGGTGGGCGACCCGCTCGAGCATCCGCTGCCGGACCCGGCCGCTCGTCTCGAGCTCGTCGGTGTGGCCCGCCACGGCCGCGGCGGAGAGCTCGTCGATGTAGGCGAACACCAGCTCCGCGAACCCGACCAGGGCCTCGCCGTCCACACCGTTGTCGACGGCCGTCATCGACATCTCCCGCCAGGAGACCCGGGCGCCGATCCGGAACGCCGCGAGCAGCGCCTCGGTGGTCCGGCCGCTGCGGGCCTCGCCGCGACCGAGCTGGTAGGAGCCCTCGACCGCGGGTGCGGTGGGGGTGCCGGCGTCGGCGCCGCGACGGCCGCTGGCCAGCGACAGGAAGCCCGCCAGCGCCAGCTGCACCGCGTTCCGGATGGTCTCGCCCATCTGCCCGCTGAACGCGTCGGTGTAGCTGGGCACCTCGTCGATGATCGCCGCGACCACGTGCTCGGCGACGCCCGGCAGCTCGGCGCGCATCTGCTCGACCGCCGGAGCCGGGAGCCGGAGCCCGTGGTCGGCGGTCCGCCGCGGCGTACGTCGTTCCATATGACCCTCGAATTGTTCGACCCGAACAAATGTGACGTGGATCTTCACGTCCAGTGGTCATGATGTTACGCCCTGCGTGTAGCACACTGGACGCATGAGCATCGCTGTCCCGTCCGGTCGCGCCCGGTCGAGCCGCGGGTTCAACCTGCGCCAGGGCTTGCGCCGGGTTGTCGAGGCGGCCGTCACCCCGCTGGAGATCGACGACGTCCTCGACGTGTTCCACCCGCTGCGCCGCGGCGCGGAGCTGCGTGGGCGGATCGTGGAGGTGCGGCCCGAGACCACCGAGGCCGCGACCATCGTCATCAAGCCGGGCCGCGACTGGGCGGGCCACCAGCCCGGGCAGTACGTCCGGATGGGCGTCGACGTCGACGGGGTCCGCCTCTGGCGCACGTACTCCCTCACCCACGGGCCGCGCCCGGACGGATGCATCAGCATCACCGTCAAGGCGATCCCCGACGGCGTCGTGTCCCACTACCTCGTCCATCGCTCGCGTCCCGGGCAGATGATCCAGCTCGCCCAGGCGCAGGGTGAGTTCGTCCTCCCGCAGCCGGTGCCCGCGAAGCTGCTGCTGGTCACCGCCGGCTCCGGCATCACCCCCGTGATCGGGATGCTGCGCAACCTGTTCAGCCGGTCCGAGCCGTTCCGCGGCGACATCGTGCTGCTGCACTCGGCGATGACCCGGGACGCCGTGATCTTCGGGCCCGAGCTGCGCGGGTACGCCGCGCGCGGGCTGATCCGCCTGGTGGAGCTGCACACCGACCGGCATGGCCTGCTCGACGTCGCTGACCTCGACGAGCTGGTGCCCGACCTGGCCGAGCGGACCGCATACGCCTGCGGGCCCGCCGGCCTCCTCGACGCGCTCGAGGAGCACTACGCGTCGCGTGAGCTGCTGCTCAACACCGAGCGGTTCCGGCCGGTCACCGTCGAGCCCGGCGAGGGCGGGACGGTGTCCTTCGCCGACGGTCGCACCGTCGACGCCGACGGCGCCACCCCGATCCTGGACGCCGCGGAGGGCGCCGGCGTCCTGATGCCGAGCGGCTGCCGGATGGGCATCTGCATGGGCTGCGTGCTGCCGATGAAGGAGGGCGCCGTCCGCGACCTCCGCAACGGCGCGATCACCGTCGCGGTGCCGGGGGAGACCGGCCCGGGCGGCGTACCGATCCAGACCTGCATCAACGCGGCCGCGGGGCCGTGCCACCTCGACCACTGAGAGATCGCGAGGAGACACCATGACCGCCATCACCAAGAAGCCCGAGAACCCGACCGCCCACCTCACCCCCGAGGACATCGAGCAGCTCGGCATCGAGCTCGACGCGATCCGCCAGGACGTGCTCGACGACCGGGGCGCCCGCGACGCGGCGTACATCCGCAGGATCGTCGACGTGCAGCGCCGCCTCGAGCTGGCCTCGCGCGCAGTGCTCCTCGGCTCCGCGCTGCCGCCGCTGTGGGTGCTCGGCACCGTCGGCCTCTCCGTCGCCAAGATCCTCGAGAACATGGAGATCGGGCACAACGTCATGCACGGCCAGTGGGACTGGATGCGTGACCCGAAGATCCACTCGACGACCTGGGAGTGGGACAACGCCTCGACCGCCGAGGGCTGGAAGCACTCCCACAACGAGATCCACCACACGTACACGAACATCGTCGGCAAGGACAACGACCTCGGCTACGGCATCATGCGCGTCGACGAGGACCAGCGCTGGCACCCGATGTACCTCGCCCAGCCGCTCTGGAACCTCATCAACGCGTGCTTCTTCGAGTACGGCATCGCGGCGTACGACCTCGAGCTGGGCAAGAACCTGTCCGTCCCGAAGGAGAAGCGCAGCGAGACCTTCAAGGCCAACGCGAAGAAGACCCTGAAGAAGATCCGCAAGCAGGCCACCAAGGACTACGTCGTCAACCCCGCGCTGGCGATCCCGTTCGGTGGGTTCCTGCCGACGGTCGCGGCCAACTTCACCGCGAACCTGGTCCGCAACGTCTGGTCGCACTCGGTGATCATGTGCGGCCACTTCCCCGAAGGCGTCGAGACGTTCGAGCGGAGCGCGATCCCGGACAACGAGACGCGCGGCGAGTGGTACCTGCGGCAGATGCTCGGCTCCGCCAACATCTCCGGCTCCAAGGCCATGCACCTGATGACCGGCAACCTCTCGCACCAGATCGAGCACCACCTGTTCCCGGACCTGCCGAGCAACCGGTACGCCGAGGTGGCCCCGCGGGTGCAGGCGCTGTTCGAGAAGTACGACCTGAACTACCACGCGGCGCCGCTGCGGCAGCAGGTCTACTCGGCCTGGCACAAGGTCGTCCGGCTCTCCCTGCCGAACGGCTGGCTGGCCACCACCAACGCGAAGAACCTGCCCTCGCAGGCCAAGCTCCTCTGGGCGATGACCACCAAGGGCCCGAAGGTGCGCCGCGCCGCCGCGGCCCGGCTGCAGCAGCAGGCACGGAAGCAGGCGGCGGCTGCCTGAGGCCGAGGGCGGGTTTCTCCGGCTGACCGGAGAAACCCGCGGACACGCCGGGAGGCACGCGGCGTGTCGTCGGGTTCCCCCCGACAACCCCCGGCCCGGGCAGTGACGAGCACGCGGCATGCTTGCCCCATGCGATTCACCGAGCACGAGCTGACGGTCGCCCTGACCGGGGTGGCCAAGAACGTGCTGGCCGTGCAGGACAAGGACGTGCGCAAGGGCCGGCGCACCGAGGACGAGCTGTGGGAGTCGCTCGGCCGCTACCAGCGGTTCGTGGTGCTCGACGGCCTCGGTGACCAGCTGCTGCCGGCCCTCGTCGCGCTCCCGGACGTCGAGGTGGCCACCGGGGAGAAGCCGGCGTACACCGACGAGCAGATCACCGCGGCCGTCGAGGAGCGGATGGGCGAGGAGCGCGGCGTACGGCGCAAGGCGCTGGTCACCGCCCGGGTGGCGTTGGTGAAGCTCGCGCTGGAGTGCCTGCCGCCCCGGCAGGACCCGGACACGCTGACCGTGCCCGACCACCTGTGACCTGGGCGACCTGAGCGACCTGAGCGGACGTCAGCTCCCGAGGGCGGCGTCGACGACCGCCCTCGCCTCGTCCTGCACCTGGGCCAGGTGCTCGGGGCCGCGGAACGACTCCGCGTAGATCTTGTACACGTCCTCGGTGCCGGACGGCCGGGCCGCGAACCACGCGGACTCCGTCGTGACCTTCAGGCCGCCGATCTTCGCGCCGTTGCCGGGCGCCTCGGTCAGCTTCGCCGTGATCTCCTCGCCGGCCAGCGACGTCGCCGCCACGTCCGACGGCGAGAGCGCGGCGAGGGCGGCCTTCTGCTCCCGCGTGGCCGGCGCGTCGATGCGGGCGTACGCCGGCTCACCGTGCCGGGCGACCAGGTCGGCGTAGTGCGCCGAGGGCGAGGAGCCGGTCGCCGCGAGGATCTCGGAGGCCAGCAGCGCCAGGATGATGCCGTCCTTGTCGGTGGTCCACGCCGAGCCGTCGCGGCGCAGGAACGACGCGCCCGCGGACTCCTCGCCGCCGAACCCGAACGACCCGTCGATCAGCCCGGGCACGAACCACTTGAACCCGACCGGCACCTCGACCAGCTCGCGGCCGATGTCGGCGGCGACCAGGTCGATCATCGAGGAGGAGACGAGCGTCTTGCCGATCCGCGCGGTCGACGGCCAGTCCGGCCGCGCCCCCCCGAACAGGTATCCGATCGCCACCGCGAGGTAGTGGTTCGGGTTCATCAGCCCGGCGTCCGGCGTGACGATGCCGTGCCGGTCGGCGTCCGCGTCGTTGCCGGTCGCGAGGTCGTACGACGAGCGCTGCGCGATCAGCGACGCCATCGCGTCGGGCGAGGAGCAGTCCATCCGGATCTTGCCGTCCCAGTCCAGCGTCATGAAGCGCCAGGTCGCGTCCACGAGCGGGTTCACCACGGTCAGGTCCAGGCGGTGCCGCTCCGCGATCTCGCCCCAGTACGCCACCGACGCGCCGCCGAGCGGGTCGGCCCCGATCCGCACACCGGCCGAGCGGATCGCGTCGAGGTCCACCACGTGCGGCAGGTCGTCGACGTAGGTCCCCAGGAAGTCGTACGGCGCAGCCGCGGCCCGGGCCCGCGCGAACGGCACCCTCTTCACGTCCGCCAGCCCGTCTCGGATGATCTCGTTCGCCCGCGCCGCGATCACCGACGTCGCGTCGCTGTCGGCCGGCCCGCCGTGCGGCGGGTTGTACTTGAACCCGCCGTCGTACGGCGGGTTGTGCGACGGCGTGACCACGATCCCGTCGGCGGTGCCGCCGCCGCGGTTGGCGCGGATGATCGCGTGCGACACCGCGGGCGTCGGCGTGTACCCGTCGCGGTCGTCGACCAGCACGGTCACGTCGTTGGCCGCCAGCACCTCCAGCGCGCTCGCCCACGCCGGCTCGGACAGCCCGTGGGTGTCCCGGCCGAGGAACAGCGGGCCGTCGTACCCCTGCGACGTCCGGTAGTCCACGATCGCCTGCGTGGTCGCGAGGATGTGCGTCTCGTTGAACGCCGTCCGCAGCGAGGACCCGCGGTGCCCGCTGGTGCCGAACGCGACCTGCTGGTCGACGTCGTCGGGGTCCGGGACCCCGGTGTAGTACGCCGTCACGAGGTGCGCGACGTCGACGAGGTCCGAGGGCTCGGCGGGCTTACCAGCGCGCGGGTCGCTCATGGCGCCATCATGCACTGTCGCCACGAGTGCCGCGCTCGGCCGGGCTGGCGTACTGTGGGGCGCGCGGGGCGCTCTCGCGATCTTCGTGACGACGGGACCCCATGCCTTCCACCGGGACCACCACCCACCCGACCCTCCCCGCCGTGATCAGACGGGTCGCCCTCAGCCTCCTCGTCGCCTGCGCGGTCCCGGCGGCGCTCTTCTACGCGTGCGTGCGCCTCGAGGGCGTGTGGACCGCGATCTTCGCCGCGCTCGCCTGGTCGTACGGCGCGATCGCGTGGCGTGCCCTCACCCGCAGACGGGCCTCGGGCCTGCTGGTCCTCACCGCGCTCGTGATGACCGGCCGGACGCTCGTCGCGCTGCTGACCGACAGCACCTACCTGTACTTCCTCCAGCCCATCATCAGCGACGGGCTGATCGCGTCGGCCTTCATCGCGACGCTGGCCTCGGCGCGGCCGATGGTCGCGCGCCTGGCCGGCGACTTCTACCCGATGGACGACGAGCTGCACCTGAGGCCGCGGATCCGGCGGCTCTTCTGGTACCTCACCCTCATGTGGGCGCTGCTGTGCCTGGCGAAGGCGGTCGCGACCCTGTGGCTGCTCGAGTCCCAGTCGCTGCAGACCTTCGTGCTCGTCAAGGGCGTCTCGATGCTGCTGCTCAACGCCCTGGCGGTGGTCGCGACGATCGGCGCGGCGACCCTGGTCGCCCGGCGGGAGGGCCTCCTGCCCGTTCCCGTTCCCGTGCCCGTCCCCGTACCTGCCTGACCCGTCAGCCGATCGCGTCCAGCACCTCGAGGTCGTCCTCGTCCAGCTTCAGCCGGGACGCCGCGAGGTTCTCCTCCAGGTGCGCCACCGACGAGGTGCCGGGGATCAGCAGGATGTTCCGCGACCGCTGGAGCAGCCAGGCCAGCGCGACCTGCATGTGCGTCGCGCCGTGCCGCTCGGCCACGTCCGAGACTGCCGACAGCTGCAGCGGGCTGAAGCCGCCGAGCGGGAAGAACGGGACGTACCAGATGCCGTGGGAGTCCAGCTCGTCGATGAAGTCGTCGTCCTCGCGGTGCGCGACGTTGTAGGCGTTCTGCACCATCGCGACCGGCGCGATGTCCTGCGCGATCTTCACCTGCTCCGGCGTGCAGTTGCTCAGCCCCAGCTCGCACACCAGCCCCTGCGACTGCAGGTCGGCGAGCACCGTCCACTGCTCCTCGAACCCGCCCTCGACGCCGTCCATGAAGCGGAGGTTCACGCCGCCGAGCCGCTCGACGCCGAGCCGGCCGAGGTTGTCGTGCACGGCCTCCTTGATCTCGTCGGGCGCGAACGCCGGCAGCCAGGCGCCGTCGTCGGTACGGCGCGCGCCGACCTTGGTGACCAGCACCAGCTCGGGCGGATAGGGATGCAGGGACTCCCGGATCAGGTCGTTGACGACGTACGGCCCGTAGTAGTCGCTGGTGTCGATGTGGTCGACGCCGAGCTCGATCGCGCGCTGCAGCACCCGCCGGGCCTCGTCCGGGTCGGCCGGCGGCCCCATGATCCCGGGACCCGAGAGCCGCATGGCGCCGTACCCGATCCGCTTCACGTCCGAGAGTCGCTTCATGTCGTCCTACTCTGCGTCGTCGCGCCTCGCGAACCAAGGGCCGTCCACGACCTAGCCTGTCGGGGAGATGAGGTTCGCGCGTGCGGCCGCCCTGCTGGGCGTGGCCCTGCTGTGGTGGGCGTTCGGCCCGGTCGTCCTGCTGCTGGCCGCCGGCTCGCTGTACTTCCGCCGGGTCCGGGAGTGGCTCCGGCCCACCCGCCGCGTCGTCGTCCGGTGGGCCGTCGCCGTGGCGGCGGTCGCCGTGCTCGGGTACGCCGTGCCCGACGGCTGGGTGCGCATCCCGCCGGGCGCGGGCGCGCTCGTCGCCCCGTCGTACGTCGGCCGGCCCGCGATCGTGACCACCGGTCGGGTCACCGCGCCGCTGGGGGAGTCGCCGCGGGTGACGACGAAGTCGTACGGCACCTCCGACTGCCGCGAGATCGGGTTCGACACCCACGGCCGGCTGGTCACCACGTGCGGCGGGACGCTGCGCCTGCTGGACCCGGAGAGCCTGCGCCAGCTGGCGTCGAAGGACCTGGGCACGGACTGCCCGCCGGTGTTCGGCGTGGTCGGCGCCCGCGCCCTGGTCGCGGCCGGCGGGCAGCTGCTCGCCGTCGCGACCGCGGACGCGGAGGGCGCACCCGACCTGACGACCGCGGCCACCGTCGACCTGCCCGACGTCGGCTGCCTCACCGGCATCGGCGCCGACGCGCACGGCCGGACCTGGTTCTCGGCCGCCGACGGGGCCGTCGGGCTCGTGGACGGCGACCGGGTCCGCACGCTGGACCTCGACGACCACGTCGACCGGCCGCTCGCGATCGCGGACGACGCCGTGTACGTCGCCGGGGCGGACGCGCTGCACAAGGTGATCGCCGCACGCGGCAAGCCGGTCCTGGCCTGGTCGTCGGCGTACGACGGGGGCGAGCGGGGCAGCGCGCCGGTGGTGCTGCCGTCCGGGCTGGTCGCGGTCGCCGACGACCGCGACCCGCGGCTCCAGGTCGTGCTCCACCGCGGCGACACCGGCGACGTGGTCTGCCGGGTCGAGCTGTTCGAGGACGACGAGAGCGCCACCGACGGCGGGATGGTCGCCGCCGGTGACGGCGTGCTGGTCCTCAACTCGCACGGGTACGCCGGACCGCTGTCGACCGCCCTCGGCCGCACGACGACCGGCGGCATCGCGCGCGTCGACGACCGCTGCGCGGTCAGCTGGGAGTCGGACCTGGACGCACCGAGCGGCGCTCCGGCGATCTCGCCCGAGGCCGGGCTGGCCTACGTCTACACGAAGCGGCACAGCTGGCTCGGCGTCGACGCGTGGTACCTCACCGCGGTCGACCTCGACAGCGGTCGCGCGGTCTGGGCGCGGCGGACGGGGCTCGGCGTGCTGCGCGACAACCACGGCGGCGCCGTCGCGCTGGGCCCGGACGGCTCGGCGTACGTCCCGGTGCTGGGCGGGTTCGTGCGGGTGCACGACCGGGACTGACGCGACCGGTCAGGGGTAGCGGATCCCGGTCACCTCTTCGCTGAGCTGCCACAGCCGGCCCTGCGCGGCCTCGTCGTACGACAGCCTGGTGCTGGTCGTGACCTTGGGCCGGCCGCCCCACTCCAGGAAGCCGTCCGGCCCGACGTACGTCGCGCCGGGCAGGTCGGCGGTGGCGGCCATCAGCGTCGGCCAGGCTCCCTGGTCCGCGGAGTTCGGCGAGACGGCCTTGATCACCGCGTCCAGGATCGAGGCGCGGCCGCCCGTGGCGCGGCCGTACTGGCCGTTCGCCGCGAGGTGCGTCGAGGCGAAGCCGGGGTGCGCGGCGAGGGCCTTCACCGGGAGCTCGGCACGGCGCAACCGGCGGTCCAGCTCGTAGGTGAAGAGCAGGTTGGCGAGCTTCGTCCGGGCGTACGCCGGCCAGCGCTGGTAGCGCCCCCGCTGCACCCGCGGGTCCTCGAGCGGCGCGGTCCGCGCGACCCGGTGCATCTGCGACGACACCGTCACGACACGGCCGTCCTCGCTCGCGGCCAGCTGCGGGAGCAGCAGGCCGGTCAGCAGGAACGGGCCGAAGTGGTTGGTCGCGAGCTGGAGCTCCAGGCCGTCGGCGGTGCGGTGGTCCGGCGTGCCCATCACCCCCGCGTTGTTCACCAGCACGTGGATCGGGCCGAGGCCCGCGACCTCGACGGCCGCGCGGCGCACCGAGGCGAGGTCCGCGAGGTCGACGGTGAGCTCCTCCAGCCCGGCGTCCGGCACCTCGGCGAGGATCGCGGCCCGCGTCTCGGCCGTCCGCTCCGGTCGGCGTCCGGCCAGCACCACGCGGGCGCCGTGCCGGGCGAGCTCGAGCGCGGTGAAGAATCCCAGCCCGCCGACGGTCGGTCCCGTCACCAGGGCGGTCCGGCCGGCCAGGCCGGGGAGGTCGGCCGGCGTCCAGGGGTCGGTCGCGGTCTTCACGGTGTGGTCGCGAGTGCGTCGAGGATGCTCTTACCCAGGGTCTCGTCGCCGTCGACCAGCAGGGTGCCGGGCTCGGGCTCGCACCGGCCACCGGCGAGCCGGATGAACGCCTCGCGGTCCATCCGCAGGCACACGTCGGGCGCGTCCGGCGCGTCGGGCAGCCGCTCACCCCGGCCGGCGTCGGTCACGGCGAACGCGAACGACGCGCTGCCCTCCATCTCCAGGACGGCCGTGGTGCCCGCGGGCGCGCCGACCCGCTTGGCGAGCACGTAGCCGAGGCTCTCCGCGAGGTACTCGGCCGTGTGCCGGGCGGCGGGCGAGTCCAGGCCGCCGGGGCGGTCGGTCGCCCGGCGTACGTCCTGCTCGTGCATCCACACGTCGAGCGGCCGGTTGCGCAGCAGGGTGCGCCAGCTCCACGGGACGCCGCCGAAGATCCGCTCCGGCCGGGCGTCCCCGTCAGTGGGCGGGTCCGCGACGAGCGCGGTGTGCCGGGCGGTGGCGGCGGCGCGGATCTCGTTGATGATCGCGTCCGGGTCGGCGTCGCGGCGGTTCACGACGCCGATCTCGGTGTAGAGCCCCATCGGCCCGGTGACGTGCTCCGGGTCGCCGATCTCGGCGGTCTCCTCGGGATTGCCGGCGAGGATGCCCTCGAGATGGGCGATGTGGGAGGCGACCGCCTTGACGTCCCAGCCCGGGAGGTCGGTCGGCGCGGACCAGTCCTCCGGGCCCAGCTCCTCGAGGAGGTCGGTGAAGTCGTTGATGGCCTGCCACCAGACGTCGACGTACCCGCTGAGCAGCTGCTGGTCGGTCATGCGTCCGACCCTAGATCAGGAACTTCACCGCCAGCACGGCGACGTCGTCCTCGAGCCGGCCGGGCACCAGGTCCGCGAGCACGGCCTCGAGGAAGTCCTCGACCGGCTTGCCGTGGTGCCGGGCGGCGGCCTCGCGGAGCCGTTCCAGACCATCGGAGAGGTCCTCGCCGCGGCGCTCGACCAGGCCGTCGGTGTAGAGCAGCAGCACTGACTCCGGGTCGATCGTGGCGCGGTTGTCCGCGCGGTCGGCGGACGGCTGGACGCCGACCATCAGGTCGGGTGTGCCCTGCTCGAGCAGCCGGGGCACCCCGTCCGGGCCGACGACCAGCGGCGGCGGGTGCCCGGCGTTGGTCCAGCGCAGCGAGCGGCCGCCGTGCCCGTCCTGCTCGATGCGCGCGTAGACGAGGCTGGCCATCCCGTCCACGGCGAGGTCGTGCATCGCCTGGTCGAGCCGGGCGACGTTGCGTGACGGCGCATCGTCCACCGTCCACGCGATCGCGCGCAGCATGTTGCGCAGCTGGCCCATGATCGCGGCGGCCGCGATGTCGTGGCCGACGACGTCGCCGACCATCAGGGCGGTGGCCCCCGACGGCATCACCACGGCGTCGTACCAGTCGCCGCCGACCTGGTCGCGCGAGGCCGCAGGGTGGTAGCGGGCGGCGAGCTCGAGGGAGTCGGGCTGCGGCAGCCGCGGGAGCAGGGAGTTCTGGAGGGTGACGAGGGCGTCGAGCCGCTCCTGCACCAGCTGCGCGCGCTGGAGGGCCTGGGCGGCGTACGACGTGAGCGCGTCGATCGTGACCCGGTCCTCCTCCGAGAGCTCCCGGGTGGACTGCCACAGCAGCACCAGGCTGCCCAGGACCTCGTCGCGGCTGACCAGCGGCACGAACGACCGCGCGTCGCCGACCTGCTCGGTGGTGTCGAGGTGCGGGTAGAGCTCGTTCTGGATCCGCTTGTCGGCGAAGTGCAGCGGCTGCCGGCGCAGGATCGCGGAGCCGAGCGGGTTGGTCTCGTCCAGGGGGAGGTCGCGGTTGTTGTGAGCGGAGGTCCAGCCGCCGCCGGGGTAGTCCACGTAGCGCAGCCGCTTGCCGGCCTCGTCGACGTCGAACAGCCAGATCCCGGCGCGCAGGCACCCGAGGTGCTCGAGCGAGGTGCGCTCCACCGCGCGGGCCACGTCGGTGAGCGTGCGAGTGGCGGACAGCGCCTCGCTGAGGGCGAGGAGCACCCGGCTGCGGTGCGCCAGATCCTGTTGGGAGAGCTCGGTGGAGCAGGCGCTCGCGAGGTCCTCCAGCAGCTGGAGGTCACCGGCAGACCACGCGCGGGGCGCGCCGGGGACCGCACACAGGGCACCGACGATCGCGCCGGTGTGGTCGGTGATCGGCCAGCCGGCGTACTCCTCGCCGACGACCGGCCCCTGGGCCTCGACCACCGGGCGAGCGCAGGCGTCGGCGGACGTCAGTGACACCCGCGCGTCCGCGACGCCGAGCGACTGGCGCACCATCCGGGCGTACCGGTCGAGCGGCGGGTCGGACTGCACCTGCGCACGCTAGCGGCCCGGCCGGATTCGCGGCTCACCCCAAAGCAAGGGAAATGGCGATCAGGAGCATGGTCGCCCCGATCAGCAGGTCCAGGACCTGCCACGCCCGCGGCCGGGCCAGGACGCCGCCGGTCGCGCGCGCGCCGTACCCCAGCGCGGCGAACCAGATCGTGCTCGCCACGCAGGCGCCGACCGCGAACCACCACCGGCCGACGTCGCCGTGGTGGTTGGCGATCGAGCCGAGCAGGAGCACGGTGTCCAGGTAGACGTGCGGGTTCAGCCAGGTCAGGGCGAGGGCGCGGACGGCGACTCGCCGGCTGCTGCTGGCGGGGCCCCCGTTCGACGCGCGCAGGGCCTCCGGCGTGCGTGCCCGCAGCAGCGAGCTGACGCCGTACCACGTGAGGAAGGCGACGCCGAGCCAGCGCACCACGTCCAGCGCCCAGGGGGCCTGCTCGACGATCGTGCCGATCCCGGCCACGCCCGCGGCGATGAGCACCACGTCCGAGAGCGTGCAGATCGCGACGACCAGGCCGACGTGCTCGCGCGCGAGTCCCTGGCGCAGCACGAAGGCGTTCTGCGCGCCGATCGCGACGATGAGCGACAGGCCGGTGACGAGGCCGGCGGCCAGGGAGTCGAGCACGCGGCCACGCTAGGGCGCCGGTCACGTGAAGGCCAACGAAGGATTCTGTAGAAGGTTTAGCATCGCTTCATGGACCTCGTGCCGTCCCAGCTCGCCGCGCTGGTCGCGATCGCCGACCACGGCACGTTCGAGGCGGCCGCGCGGCACCTGCACGTGACGCCGTCCGCGGTGAGCCAGCGGATCCGCGCCCTGGAGTCCTCGATCGGCCGGGTGGTCGTGCAGCGGACCACGCCGTGCCGGCCGACCCCCGACGGCGAGGTGCTGCTCCGGCTGGCCCGTCAGGTGCAGCTGCTGCACGACGAGGTCAACGACGCGCTCGCGCACAGCGCGACCAACGTGGACCTCCCGGTCGCCGTGAACGCCGACTCGCTGGCGACCTGGTTCCGCGGCGTCGTCGGCGAGGTCGCGGGGTGGGTCGACGTCGCGCTCCGGCTGCACGTCGAGGACCAGGCGTTCTCGGCCGGGCTGCTGCGCAGCGGCGACGTCCTCGCCGCGGTCACCTCCGAGCCGGGCGCCGTGCAGGGCTGCTCGGTCGAGCGGCTCGGCACCCTGCGCTACGTGCCCGCGGCCGCGCCCGCGCTGGCCGAGCGCTGGCGGCGGGGCCGCGGGCCCGACTGGGCCGCGATGCCGATGGTGGTGTTCAACGAGAAGGACGCGCTCCAGCACGACGTGCTCGCGGGGCGGGGCGTCTCCGAGCCGCCGGTCGTGCACCGGGTCCCGACATCCGCGGACTTCCTCGAGGCGGTCTGCCTCGGCCTGGGCTGGGGAATGGTCCCCGAGCCGCAGCTGGGTCCGGCGGTCGCCGCCGGCCGGGTGGTCCCGCTGGCCGGCCGGCTGCACGTCGACGTACCCCTGCACTGGCAGCGTTGGCGCCTCGACTCACCCGTGCTCGACCGGCTCACCGACGCCGTACGCCGATCCGCGCGGTCCACCCTGCGCGCCCCCGAAACGCCGAGTCGGCGCAGTCTCAGCTGAGACTGCGCCGACTCGGCGTCGGGTAGGTCAGAAGGACGACTCGTCGAGGTCCATCAGCGCGAGGTCCACGGACTCGGCGATCGCGCGCTCGGCGGCGATCCTCGGCAGCACGTTCTGCGCGAAGAACTGGGCACCGGCGACCTTGCCCTCGTAGAACGCCTTGTCCTTGCCAGGCTCGCCGCCCAGCTTCTCGAGGGCGACCTCGGCCTGGCGCAGCAGCAGCCAGGCGCAGACGACGTCGCCGAGCACCATCAGCAGGCGGCTGGTGTTGAAGCCCACCTTGTAGATGTTGCGGACCTCGTCCTGCGCGGACATCAGCTCGTTGATCATGTGGCCGACGATCGCCTGGGCGTCCTCGAGGCCCCGGGCCAGCAGCTCGCGCTCGTTCTTCAGGCGGCCGTTGCCGGCCTCGCTGTCGAGGAACTTCTGGATCTCGCCGGCGAGATGGCCGAGCGCGGCACCCTGGTCCTTGACGATCTTGCGGAAGAACAGGTCCTGGCCCTGGATGGCCGTCGTGCCCTCGTAGAGGGTGTCGATCTTCGCGTCGCGGACGTACTGCTCGATCGGGTACTCCGTGAGGAAGCCCGAGCCACCGAAGGTCTGCAGCGACTCGGTGCCGAGCAGCGTCCACGAACGCTCCGAGCCGTAGCCCTTGACGATCGGCAGCAGCAGGTCGTTGACCTTCTCCGCCAGCTCGTCCCGCTCGCCGGCGTGCTCGGCGATCATCACCTGGTCCTGCCAGGAGGCCGTGTAGAGCACCAGCGCGCGCATCGCCTCGGCGTACGACTTCTGCGTCATCAGCGAGCGGCGTACGTCGGGGTGGTGGGTGATCGTGACGCGCGGCGCGGTCTTGTCGCCGGACTTCGCCAGGTCGGCGCCCTGCACCCGCTCCTTGGCGAACTCGAGCGCGTTGAGGTAGCCGGTCGACAGGGTCGCGATCGCCTTGGTGCCGACCATCATCCGGGCGTTCTCGATGACCTGGAACATCTGCGCGATGCCGTTGTGGACCTCGCCGAGGAGGTAGCCGACGGCGGGCTCGCCGCCACCGACACCCGGGTCGCCGAAGGTGAGCTCGCAGGTGTTGGACACCTTGATGCCCATCTTGTGCTCGACGTTGGTGACGTAGGCGCCGTTGCGCTCGCCGAGCTCGCCGGTCTCGACGTCGAAGTGGTACTTCGGCACGACGAACAGGCTCAGGCCCTTGGTGCCGGGGCCGCCCGCGCCCTCGACGCCGACCGGCCGGGCCAGCACCATGTGGATGATCTGGTCGCTGAGGTCGCTCTCGGCGGAGGTGATGAAGCGCTTGACGCCCTCGATGTTCCAGGTGCCGTCGTCGTTCCGGGTGGCCCTGGCGCGGCCCGCGCCCACGTCGGAGCCGGCGTCCGGCTCGGTGAGCACCATGGTCGTGACCCAGCCCCGGTCGACCACGAGCTGGGCGATCTTGCGGTCCCGCTCGTTGCCGTTGCGGTGCAGCACGCCCGCGAACATCGGGCCGGCGCCGTACATCCAGATCGCCGGGTTGGCGCCCAGCACCAGCTCGCCCATCGCCCAGCAGATGCTGGAGGGCGCCGGCGTGCCGCCGAGCTCGGCGAAGGTGTTCAGGCGCCAGAACTCCGCGGCCATCCACGCCTCGTAGCTCTTCTTGAAGGCCTCGGGCACCGGCGCGGTGTGGGTGGCCGGGTCGAAGACCGGCGGGGTGCGGTCCGCCTCGACGAACGATGCGGCGAGCTCCTCGCGGGCCAGCCGGTCGACCTCGGCGAGCACCTCGCGGGCGGTGTCCGTGTCGACCTCGCCGAACGGACCGGTGCCGAGGACCTCGTCGCGGCGCAGTACCTCGAAGAGGTTGAACTCGATGTCGCGGATGTTGCTCTTGTAGTGGCTCACGGCCCCACCTTCGCCAGATCGGTGCAGATTCGTACTCGTCGGTAACAACAAGGGTACGTACTGGTCAGTAACCCCGCAACCGCGCCCGCGCAAACGTCCGGGGACGGGTGGCGTACGACACCGGTGCGGCGACGGGACCGTCGGCGATTCTCCTGGCACCGGTAGCCCCCAAGATCGAGTGAGCAAGTCGACACATCTGACACACTGGACGCATGCGAGTTTCCGCGAAGTCCGACTACGCCTTGCGTGCGCTGATCGAGATGACGTCGCGGGCGGACGGTCGCGCGGTCAGCGCGGAGGAGCTCGGCCGCCTCCAGGACATCCCGCACGGGTTCCTGCAGGCGATCCTCGCGGACCTGCGCCGCGCGGGCATCGTGATGTCCCAGCGCGGCCAGTCGGGTGGCTGGCGGATGGGTCGCGCCTCGACCGACGTCTCGGTCGCCGACGTGATCCGTGCGGTCGACGGCCCGCTGGTCTCCGTCTACGGCCTGCGCCCCGAGGCGGTCACCTACAACGACACCGCCGATGTCCTCCAGCACGTGTGGATCGCGGCCCGCCGCTCGCTGCGCGACGTCTTCGAGAGCGTGTCGATCCAGGACCTCGCGGACCGCAAGCTGCCCGTCGAGGTCACCTCGCGGACCGCCGACGAGGACGCCTGGCAGCCGCACTGAGCCGGCCGGGCCGGGCGACGTCGGTAGAACGTGTTCTACCATGGCGCCATGATCACCTCGGACGCCATCACCTGGACCGCGCCGAACGACGAGCACCCGGCCCGGACGGCATCCCAGCGGTCCTACTCCGCCGTAGCGAAGGGCGACCTCGCCGAGTGGCTGACCGTCTACGCCGAGGACGCGGTGCTCGAGGACCCGGTCGGGCCCTCGATGTTCGACCCCGAGGGCAAGGGCCACCGCGGGCACGACGGCATCGCGGCGTTCTGGAACCTGGCGATCGCCCCGATCGCGAAGTTCGAGTTCGAGATCCACGACTCGTTCGCGAACCCGGGCAGCAACACCTGCGCGAACATCGGCCGGATCCGCACGTCGTTCCCCGACGGCAGCCACACGACCACCGAGCTGATCATGGTCTACGTCGTGAACGACGACGGCCGCGTCGCCTCGATGAAGGCCTACTGGGAGCCGGACCGCACGATGGCGACCTTCACCAAGGGCTAGACCCGGACGTGCTCCGCCACCCAGTCGACGAGCGGGCGGAGCCGCTGCCAGTCGGTGCGCACGAGCTCGAGCAGCTCGGGGGTGTGGATCACCGGCTCGAAGCCGAGCGGGTGGCCGGCCGTCAGTGACCGGTGCCGGAGCAGCTCGATGCGTGGGTGGTCGGCGTCGTACCCGCGCGGGCTGGTCTTGAGCCGGTCGCCGCCGATCTCGAAGCCCTGTTTCTCCAGCGTGGCCAGGACCCGCTCCAGGCCGGGGCCGAACCGGTCGTGCGCGACGGCCTGGCGGAAGGCCGCCAGCCGCGGACCGCTCGCCTCGTAGAACCCCGCACCGGTGCGAATCCCGCGTGGCGACACCTCGACGTACCAGCCGGTCGCCTCGCCGACGCGGACGAACGCGCCCTGATGGGTCTTGTACGGCGTCTTGTCCTTGGCGAACCGGACGTCCCGGTAGGGCCGGAAGATCTTGGCGCTGCCGAACTCCGGCTCGAGGGCTGCGCACAGCGCGCTCATCGGCGCCTTGACGGCCTCGTCGTACACAGCCTTGTGCTTCTCCCAGAACGCCTTCGTGTTGTCGACCTCGAGGTCGTCGTAGAAGTCGAGGGCGGCGACCGGGAAGCCGTCGAAGGATGCACTCACCCGCCCGAGAGTACGAGACGGGATGGCCGCGCCCGCTGCGGCGCTGCCACCCCGCCGTTCCATCGGAACCCCATGCTCCGACACACCGTCCAACGCAACCGATCCGGATGCGTGACGGGCTCCGGGACGTTTTCTTCACGAAAGGACGGCGGTGACCTGCTCGTCGCCCTGCTCGGCCATCGCGGTCACGGTGATCGCCTGGCCACCGCAGCGCGGCGCCGAGAGGAACGCCCGCCCGCCGGGCGACTCGTAGGCGACGGTGAGCCCTTCGGCGGCGGTCCAGCGCATCAGCGCGGCCGGATCGCCCTCCTGCTGGGGGTCGCGCACGAACCACGCGGCGTCCCCGCACCACACGAGCGTGCCGGCCGTGCCGGGGCCGAGATCGGCCTCGCCGTCGGCAGAGCGTGCGTAGAAGTGCGCCTGCTCGATGCGGTGCTCGTTCGGGATCACCGACCACACCGCCCCGTCGTCGGTGAGCAGGCCGTCCCAGGCGGTGCAGTCGGGCACCCCCGGGAACGGCGTGCCGGCCGTGTCCTCCAGCGAGAGCAGCGTGCGGCACGACGGCCGGCCGGAGTCGAAGCTCAGCACCGAGGCGCCGGCCGGCGTGATGTGGGCACCGTTGAAGCCCGTCCGCCCGGGAGCGCACCAGCCCACCTGCGACTGGCGGGTCGCCAGGTCTACCTCGGCGACGCAGTACGAGCCCTTGCTCACCGTGGCGTGCAGGAGCCGGCCCTGGCCGAGTGCCCACGTGCCGCCGTTCGTGGTCGGTACGTCGGACGTCCCGTCGATCGTGAACATCTTGCCGGTCCTCAGGTCGGTCACCTGCGCCCGGCTGGGCTGCTGCTCGGTACGGTCCTGGAGCACGACCACCGCCCAGTCGGCGTCCATCAGCGCGTCGCTGACCCGGAACCCGGACGTGGGCCCGCCGCTCTCGTCGCGCGGGCCGTCCAGGGACCAGGTGCCGCCGTTGTTCTCCACGGTCAGGGTCCAGGGTCCGTCGGTGGTGACGCTGTCGCGTACCGGGCCGTCGACCGGCTCCCAGTCGAGCTCGTCGTGCGCCGGGCTGGCGGGGGACGACGAGGACGCCGTGGCCTGCGGCGCGCTCGGCGACGACGACGCCGTCGGGGACGGCCCCGGCGCCCGCTCGGCCTCGCGGCCGTCGCTGCTGCAGCCGGCCAGCGCGAGGACGAGAGCCGCGGCGCCGGCGTACCGGGCGGCGAGCATCAGACCCCGACGTTGTGGGCGTAGTGGGTCTCGTTCGCGCGGTAGCTCTTGTACGCGTCTCGCCACTGGACGCGGTCGATGTACGGCTCGGACGGGTCGAACCGCTGCTGGTTCCAGGGCTCGAAGTAGCCGAGCACGTCCGGCTTCTTGCCGAGCTTCGCGTAGCCGCGGCCGACCTGGAAGTGCCCGGAGGCGTCGTCGTCGAGATACGGGTAGAAGCGCTTGAGCAGGATCGGGTGCAGGACCACCGGCGCCTTGTAGTCGTGGATGTGCCGCATCATCAGCAGCATCCACTGGGAGAAGCTGTAGTGGCCGATGTCGAGCACGATGTACGGGCCGGCGTGCGACTGCTTGTCCCAGCCGGTCGACTGGTTGACGACGCGGGCCATGTCGTTGATCGAGGTGCCGCTGGTCGTGGTGTGCAGGCGCTTGGCCCACCAGCCCTGGGGCTGCCGCTTGTGCCGCCAGCCCCACACGATCATCTGCATCGAGGTCGGGCCGCACCAGTACGTGCGGGTCTGCGCGGCGACGTCCTTGGGGTCGAGGATCGCCGACCGCGGCGGGTATGCGCTCATCGGCTTCACCGCCGACTTGGTCGCGCTGGCGCTCGGCTGCGTCGGCGTCCGCGTCGGTGAGCTGGTGGGCGCCTTGGTGGGTGACTTGGTGGGGCTCTTGGTCGGGGTCGGCATCGCGGTGTTGGGGGTCGACGTCTTCCGGGCCACGGGTACGGCGGCGCGCGCCTCGGGGTGGTTCGCCAGGAAGTCGGCGGGCAGCGGCACGCCCTCGATCTGGTGCCGCAGCAGCCAGACCTTCGCGACGGAGCGGGCGGCCATGGTCAGCTCGGCGCGGTCGGCGGCGGCGCGGGTGGCCGGGCTCATCCGGGCCTCGCGGAGCAGCGCGGCCTCGGGCGACAGGTCGCCGGTGTTCTCGACGGTACCGGCCGAGCGGGCCGCCATCCGGGCGGCGGTCGAGACCCGGGACCGGACCTGCGCCTCGGTGTCCTCTGTCCAGCCGGCGCCGAGGCAGTACCGCTGGCCGTCGAGGTCCGCGCAGCGCACCAGCGACGCGGCCAGCTGCTCCGGCGACGCCTTCCCGGACACGCGGCCCAGGCTGCGGCCGGCGGCGACCACGCGGTCGATCTCGGCCTGCATGGCGGGCGTGACCGCCGAGAAGCCGGCGGTGTCGGCCGGCCGGAGCGCGCCCACCTTGCCGTCGCCGGACGGGACGAGCGAGCCGTCGTCGTCGCCGCGTGGGATGAACGGCGTGAGGGCGAGGAGCAGGGCCAGGGCGCCGACGACGATGACGATGCTGCGGCGGGACATCGAGGACCTCGAGACTCACAGGGGGAAGGGAGCCGTTCCACTGTCACCTCTCGCCACTTGAATAGTCAAGTGCACCACCAGTCACACGGTGGCGTGGGCGCGTCGTGCTGACCTCAGGGCCGGAGGTGGAGCGGATGACGAGACTCGAACTCGCGACATCGACGTCGCACGGAGTGTCGCGCTCGTGAGCGCAGGGGTGTGGAGCGGATGACGAGACTCGAACTCGCGACATCGACCTTGGGAAGGTCGCGCTCTACCAACTGAGCTACATCCGCATGACCGCTGGGGTCGCGGAGATACTAGTCGATAGGCCAGAGCGTCGGACGCTTCGGGTCGAGCCCGTCGCCGGCCGACCGGCCGGTCCGGACGGCGCCGGGCCGAGCGCCGGTAGGGTGCCAGCGTGCTGCTGTCTGACCGCGACATCCTGGCCGAGATCGATGCCGGCCGGGTCGCCCTCGAGCCCTACGACCCCGAGATGCTCCAGCCGTCGTCGATCGACGTCCGGCTGGACCGGTTCTTCCGGGTGTTCGAGAACCACAAGTACCCGCACATCGACCCCGCGGCGGACCAGTCCGACCTGACCCGGATGGTGGAGCCGGACGGCGACGACCCGTTCATCCTGCACCCGGGGGAGTTCGTGCTCGGGTCGACGTACGAGGTGGTGACGCTGCCCGACGACATCGCCGCCCGGGTCGAGGGCAA
The DNA here is from genome assembly GCF_000620645.1 of Nocardioides sp. URHA0032. Classification (GTDB taxonomy): domain Bacteria; phylum Actinomycetota; class Actinomycetes; order Propionibacteriales; family Nocardioidaceae; genus Nocardioides. The sequence continues at coordinate 337,681 of NZ_KK211159.1, forward strand.
GTCGTCGCTCGGCCGGCTCGGCCTCCTGACGCACGCGACGGCCGGCTTCGTGGATCCGGGCTTCAGCGGGCACGTGACGCTGGAGCTCGCGAACGTCGCGACGCTGCCGATCAAGCTCTACCCGGGCATGAAGATCGGGCAGTTCTGCTTCTTCCGGCTCACGTCGCCGAGCCAGCACCCCTACGGCTCGGAGAAGTACGGCTCGCGCTACCAGGGCCAGCGCGGCCCGACCCCGTCGAAGTCGTTCCAGAACTTCCACCGCACGCGGATCTGAGGCCGGCTCGTCGGCCCGGCCGACGTGCTCAGCCCTCGATCCGGTCCGCGAACCGGCGCAGCCGCTGCGCGAGCAGGTGCCGGTGGGCGGTCGCGGGGATCTTGGGGGCGCTGGCGCGGGCGATCCGCTCGGCGAGCTGCTGGCGGTTGGCCTCGGACTCGAGGGCCAGGTTTCCGTACTCCATGACGTTGCTCCTCGGTGCTCGTGCTGGTGGGTTGGTGGTGGTCAGACCTGGGTCAGGACGATGTCGCCGCTGACGACCTTCGCCCGGACCTCGACGTGGTCGGCGCCCTCCTGGGGCTGACCGACGCCCTGGAGGGTGGAGCGGATCTCGCCCGAGACGGTGGAGATGTCGGTCCACACGGGTACGCCGGCCGGGACGCCCACGCGGACGTCGCCCGACGCGCCCTTGGCCGTCATCCGCCCGCGGCGCGCCGTGGTCACGACGACGTCGCCGGAGCCGGTGGTCACGCTGACGTCGCTGCCGGCCTCGCCGACCTTGATGTCGCCCGAGCCGGTCTTGACGACGACCGGCCCGTGGGTGGTCCACAGCTGGACGTCGCCGGAGCCGGTGCTGACCATCAGCGTCGCACCGGCGTCCACGACGAGGACGTCGCCGGAGCCGCTCTTGGCCTTGAGCTCGGCACGCGCCTCCTCGACCCGGATGTCCCCGGACCCGGTCTCGACGACGAGCGCACCATCGGCGGTGTCGACCTCGACGTCACCGGAGCCGCTCTTGATCTGGCCGACGCCGACCGTGCCGGTGACGGTGATGTCGGCGCTGCCGGTCCGGATCGAGAGCTCGCTGCCGGTCGGCAGCTCGACCGTGACCTCGAGGCGGTTGTCGGTGCCGAAGAACCCGCCCCGCTGCTTGGGCCCGATGACGCTGATGTGGTCGCCGTCCTGGCGGACCTGGACCTCGGCGGCGTCCCGACCGGAGATCGCGACATGGGTCTCGGTCGTGTCGGTCGCCGTGACCCGCACCGCGCCCTTGCCGATCTCGGTGAACAGGCGGACGGGCTGGTGGGTCTCGAAGTGGTACTCGGACATGGCTGTCTCCTGGGATGAGGGTGTGCTCGTCCACGGGTCCGGCCTGCTTGCCGGACCCGCGAGCTCGGGTGGGGGTGGGCGCTAGACCCAGCCGGTCATCCGGCGGTTCGCGCGCTTGCCGCCGAAGGGGTCGTTGCCGCTGAGGAACGGGATGCTGGACAGGTCGATGTCGACGTTGATCGCGCCCTCGCCGCGGGTGGCGGCGCGGACGACGTTGACCAGCCAGGTGTTGAGCGAGTGGCCGGAGCGCGCGGCCATCTCCTCGGCCCGGGTCTTGACCGACTCCGGGATGCGGAGGGTGATCCGGGCGACGTTGCCGTCGGACTCGTCGGACTCGTCGGTCGCGGCCGGTGCCGGAGGGGCCGCCTCGGCCGGTGCGGCCTCGGTCGTGTGCACCACGAAGTCGAGCTCGCGACCGCTGAGGCGGACGTCGACCCCGCCGTTCGCCATCTCGGCGGTGATCTCGGCGGCGGCCTGGCTGACCGCCTCCATGAGCGCGAGCCGGGCGGCCGGGTCGAGGGCGAACGCGAGGCGCTCGGTGGCCTCGCGGGCCTCGGGCCCGGCGGCCTCGGCGGCGGCGACCAGGTCCCGGCGGAGGCCCTCGACGTACGGCGTGATGTCCATGCGCATCACTCTGACATCACGCTGACATCATGTCAAGCACGATGTGACACCAGATGACGTCACGACGACGCCGCGCTGGTGCCGAGGTTTGTCCTCCGCGACATCGGGGCACGTCCACCGATGGTCTTCCCTCGGGTGTGAAAGGCGTCCCCATGCTGAGTCCGACAGTCCTGGCGAGCACCATCATCGATGCGAGCCCGGTCGACTACCTGATCGTCTTCCTCTACTTCGCCGTCGTGCTCGGCATCGGCCTGCTGGCCCGGCGGCAGATCTCCGACTCCCTCGACTTCTTCCTCTCGGGCCGCTCGCTGCCCGCGTGGGTCACCGGCCTGGCGTTCATCTCCGCCAACCTCGGCGCCGTGGAGATCATGGGCATGTCGGCGAACGGCGCCCAGTTCGGCATCCCCACGGTGCACTACTTCTGGATCGGCGCGATCCCCGCGATGCTCTTCCTCGGCGTCGTGATGATGCCGTTCTACTACGGCTCCAAGGTGCGGTCGGTCCCGGAGTTCATGTTCCGGCGGTTCGGCACCGGGGCGCACCTGGTCAACGCGATCTCGTTCGCGGTGGCGCAGCTCCTGATCGCGGGCATCAACCTGTTCCTGCTGGCCAGCATCGTGCACGCGCTGCTGGGCTGGCCGCAGTGGCTGACCCTCATCATCGCTGCCGCGATCGTGCTCTCCTACATCACGCTCGGTGGCCTGAGCGCCGCGATCTACAACGAGGTCCTGCAGTTCTTCGTGATCGTGGCGGCGCTGCTGCCCCTCACCCTGATCGGCCTGCACCGCATCGGTGGCTGGAGCGGCCTCAAGGACGGCATCACCAGCGCCGCTGACGCCCACCCCGACGCCATGGCGCCGGCCGCCGACCAGCTGAACTCGTGGCCCGGTACGGCGCTCACCGGCTTCTCCTCGGACTTCCTCTCGGTCGTCGGGATCGTGTTCGGCCTCGGGTTCGTGCTCTCCTTCGGCTACTGGACGACCAACTTCGTCGAGGTCCAGCGAGCGATGGCGTCGAACTCGCTGTCCTCGGCGCGCAAGGCCCCGATCATCGGTTCCTTCCCCAAGATGTTCGTCCCGTTCATCACGATCCTCCCGGGCATGATCGCCGCGGTCCTCGTCACCGAGGTGGCTCACGTCAAGGCCGGCGAATCGGTCGCGGGGGGCTCGTCGGGCGATGGGGTCACGTTCAACGACTCCCTGCTCTACCTGATGCGCGACGTACTGCCCAACGGGCTGCTCGGTGTCGCGATCGCCGGCCTGCTGGCCGCGTTCATGGCCGGCATGGCGGCGAACGTCTCGGCGTTCAACACGGTCTGGAGCTACGACCTCTGGCAGCGGTACATCGTCAAGGACCGCGAGGACAGCTACTACCTCGTCGTCGGCCGGATCGCGACCGTCGCGGCCGTGGTCATCGCGATCTTCACCGCCGGCCTGGCGTCGAACTACACGAACATCATGAACTACCTGCAGACGCTCTTCGGGTTCTTCAACGCACCGCTGTTCGCCACGTTCATCGTCGGCATGTTCTGGAAGCGGATGACGCCCACGGCCGGCTGGGTCGGGCTCGTGTCCGGCACGCTCGCGGCGGTCATCGTCGGCATCGCGAGCGAGGACGCACTCGGCTCGCTCAGCCAGGGCTGGATCGGCATCAGCGGCCAGGGCGCGTCGTTCGTCGCCGCCGGGGCCGCCTTCGTCGTCGACCTGGTGCTCAGCGTCGTCGTCTCGGGCTTCACCGAGCCGAAACCCGCCGATGAGCTGCGCGGGCTCGTCTACTCCGAGACCCCGCGCGAGGACCTCGTGGACCCGCACGAGAAGACGTACCCGTGGTACCAGCGCACGCTCCCGCTCGCGGGCATCTCGCTGGTGCTGGTCATCATCTTGAACGTGATCTTCTGAGGAGGCTGGGATGGCACGCATTCAGCACACTGCGGGGGTCTTCGACATCCGCAACGTCATCGGCGGCCTGATCGGCCTCTACGGGATCATCCTCACCCTGATGGGGCTGTTCGGTGACGAGGAGGGCGACAAGACCGGCGACGTGAACGCCAACCTCTGGGCCGGCCTGATGATGCTGGTCTTCGGCATCGCCTTCGTGACCTGGGCCCGGTGGCGCCCGGTGGTGGTCCAGGTCGACGAGACCGAGCCTCCCGCCGACCCGGGTCACGACCCGGGTCACGACGCGGGGTAGTAGGCGAGGGCGACGATCGAGTCGCCCTCGCGGTACACGTCGAGCCGCACCGGACAGCCGGTGCGGTCCGGCGACCGCACCAGGACCGAGAACGCGTCCGCCGTACCTGCCACGGACGGGTCCGGTACGCCGCAGCTGCCGAGCCCCTCGTCGGTGCGGGCGATCCGGATCGCGGGGATGGCGTACCGGAGCGGGTGCTCGGTGACCATCGCGACCTGGTCCGAGGCCCTCGCCAGGCCGCTGAGCACGCCGGTGCCCGCCCACGCCTCCGGTCGCTCGGCGTCCCTGCGGTCGAGGACGACCGGGGTCGCGTCCCCGGCGAACACGAAGACCCGGTCGGCGAACGGCGGCGGCCCGCCGCGGCCGTTGGCGAAGTCCAGCAGCTGCCACGCCGTCGCGCGGTCCTGGTAGTCGGTCAGGCAGGTCAGGCTCGCCGGCAGCGACGTGTAGACGGTGATCGGGTCCCCACGGTGGTACGCCGTGCCCGGGGCCGGGTCGCTCGCCACCACCCTGCCGAGCACCTCGCAGTCGCGCGCCCCCTCGACGGTCACGTCGAAACCGCGGCTCTCCAGGAAGTCCTCGGCGTCGGCGCCGTCGTACCCGAACAGCGACGGGACCTGGTCACCGCGCAGTCGGTCGGGGAGCGGCTGCTCGGGCCGGGTCACGGCGACGATCAGGGCGATCGCTGCGACGACTGCCAGGAGGGCGCCGACCCCGAGCCGACGCCGGGTGTCTTCACGCGGTGTGGCGCCGAGGACCGCGTCGTGCAGGGCGTCCAGGACGAGCGGGTCGGGGTCCTCGGCGCGTCTGATCGACCGGCGGTTCCCGTCCAGGACCCGCTGCACCACCGCCGGAGCCTCCTCGTCCGGGACGCCGAGGTCGACCGCCGCGCGCACCAGCGAGTGCCAGCGCGCGTCGAAGTACTCGCCGGGGTCCACCCTCCTAGCGTTCACCGCCCATGGCTGGACCGCCAGGTGTGACCGGTCAGAGGTCGAAGAGCGAGCCCGACTCGTTGATGTCCACGCCGGTCTTCGGCTGCTGCGCCTCGCCGCTCGCGGGCGGCTTCGGCTTCTCCTTCGACTCAGGCTCGGGCTCGGGCTCGGGCTCGGGCTCGGGCTCGGGCTCGAGCTCCTCCTCGGCCTGTGGCTCCTCGGCCTTCGGGGCCTCGGCTTCCGGGGCCTCGGCTTCCGGGGCCGCCGCGGGCTCGGGGGCGGCGATGTCGAAGAGCGACCCGCCCTCGGCGATCTCCGCGGTCGCGGGCGCCGCTGCCGTCGGCTCGGCCTTCTTCGGTGCCGCCTTCGGTGCTGCCTTCGGTGCTGCCTCCGGCGCGGGCTCGGCCTTCGCCTCCTGAGCGGCAGGCTCGTCGGTCGCGATGTCGAAGAGCGACCCGACCGTCGACCGCTCCGACTCCGGGGTGTCGCCGGCGATGTCGAACAGCGAGCCCACCGAGGCGGTGTCGCTGGCGACCTGGGTGACCTCGGTCTGGGTCTCGGCGGTCGGTTTCGCCTCCGCGGTGGCGTCGGTGTCCCCGCCCAGGTCGAACAGGGAGCCTCCGGAGGACGCCGGCTTCGCGGCCTGCGCCTCATCGGCGACCGACTTGTCCTCGGTGGCGGTCTCCGAGTCGGCCGGGGTGTCGAAGAGCGAGGAGCCGCCGGACGCCTTGGCCGCCGGACCGACGTCCGCGGTCTCGGTGACGGTGTCGGCGGTCTGCGTCTCGTCGCCGGCCTCCGGCTCGGCCTTCGTCTCGACCGTCGTACCGGCCGAGCGAGCCGCGGGGGCGCCACCGGCGCCGGGCGCGAGCCTGGTCGCCCGCTCACCCTTGACCGAGGCGAGCAGCATCTGCGCGACGTCGAGGACCTCGACCTCCTCGCGCGCCTCGCCCTTGGCCTGCTGGGCGGTCAGCCCGTCGGACAGCATCACCCGGCAGTAGGGGCAGCCGACGGCGATCTGGTCCGCGCCGGTGCCGACGGCCTCGACGGTGCGGTTGACGTTGATCCGCTCGCCGATGTTCTCCTCCATCCACATCCGGGCGCCACCGGCGCCGCAGCAGAAGGACCGCTCGCTGTTCCGCTCCATCTCGACGAGCTCCGCGCCCGGCAGCACCTGGAGCAGCTCGCGCGGCGGCGAGTAGACGCCGTTGTGGCGGCCGATGTAGCACGGGTCGTGGTAGGTGATCGTGCGCTTCTTGGCGCCCTCGCCGTCGCGGACCGGCGTCAGCTTCCCTTCACGGACGAGCCGGTTCAGCAGCTGGGTGTGGTGCACCACCTCCAGCTCGATGCCGAACTCCTTGTACTCGTTCTTGAGCGTGTTGAAGCAGTGGGCGCAGGTCGAGACGACCTTCTTGACCTTGAACTCCTTGAAGGTCTCGACGTTCTGTGCCGCCAGGCCCTGGAAGACGAACTCGTTGCCGGCCCGCCGCGCGGAGTCACCGGTGCAGGTCTCGCCGTTGCCCAGGACGCCGAAGCTCACGCCGGCGATGTCGAGCAGCTCCGCGACCGCACGCGTGGTCTTCTTCGCCCGGTCCTCGTAGGCGCCGGCGCAGCCGACCCAGAACAGCCACTCGACCTCGTCGAGCGACTCGAGGTCGTCGCCGACGACCTTGACCTCGAAGTCGAGGTCCTTGGCCCAGTCCATGCGCGCCTTCGGCGACATGTTCCACGGGTTGCCGTTGTTCTCCAGGCCGCGGAACAGCTGGTTGAGCTCGCTCGGGAAGTTCGACTCGACCAGCACCTGGTAGCGGCGCATGTCGACGATGTGGTCGACGTGCTCGATGTCGACCGGGCACTGCTGCACGCACGCGCCGCAGGTGACGCAGGACCACAGCACGTCGGGGTCGATGACGCCGGCGCCGCTGTCGGGCATGTAGAACCAGTCCTCACCCGTGTCGCCGACCAGCGGGCGCTCGACCTCCAGCGTGAGCGTGTCGTTGCCCTCGAGGGTGGCCTCGCGCTTGTCCTCGGCCGCCAGCAGGTACGGCGCCTTCCGGAAGGTGGCGTCGCGCAGGGCCATGATCAGCAGCTTCGGCGACAGCGGCTTCTCGGTGTTCCAGGCCGGGCACTGGGACTGGCAGCGGCCGCACTCGGTGCAGGTCGCGAAGTCCAGGACGCCCTTCCAGGAGAAGTCCTCCACCGCGCCCACGCCCAGCTTCGCGTCCTCGTCGAGGTCGTCGATGTCGTCGAGGGTGACCGGCTTGCCGGCCGAGACCAGCGGCTTCACCGCACCGAGCGCGACCGGCTCGCGACCGAAGAGCACGTTGATCGGCGCCATGAAGATGTGCAGGTGCTTGGAGTTCAGCACGAAGATCAGGAACACCAGCATCACGCCGATGTGCAGGAGCAGGCCGATGCCGATCAGGGCGGTGCTGTCCGGCAGCACCGTGCCGAGGCCGTAGGAGACGAACGCCGCCTTGCCGTAGCCGTTGCCGGTGCCCATGTCGCGCGCCTGGACGGCGCCGCGGAACAGGAACATCGTCCACACGACGTTGAAGATCATGAACAGCGTGAAGTACGCCGGGCCGAGGTGCGAGCCGAAGAAGCGGGACCTGCGGCCCAGCTGCCGGGGCTGGTTCCGCAGCCGGATCGCCCAGAAGACCACCAGGCCGAGGGTGCACATCACCGCGATGAAGTCCTGCAGGAAGCCGAGCACGGCCCAGTTGCCGAAGACGAACCAGCTCCACTCCGGGTTGCGCGTGAGCAGGACCGCGTAGGCCTCGAGGTAGACCGTCGCCAGGATGAAGAAGGCCCACATCACGAAGAAGTGGGCGGTGCCCGGCACGGTCCACTTCAGCATCTTCCGCTGACCGAACACCTCGACGACCTGGCGCTTGACCGCCGCGCCGAGGCGCCCGGTCACGCCCGCGACCCGGTCCGGGGCGGGCTGGCCCGACGTGATCAGCCGGTACAGGAACCAGATCCGCTTCCCTGCGATCGGCAGGGCGATCGCGTTGATCACGAGGCCCAGGATCAGCGTTGCAGTCACTCGTCGACTCCCTGTCGGCTGGTCGTTCGGTCGCGCCGGGGTGCGCGACCGTGAGCCTATTCGCCGGCTCCGGCCACGTCAGCGCCCGGAGGACGTGAGAAGGATCCTACCGGCTGGTAACTTCAGGTCCGGCGCAGCCCGGTCACCCGGCCGGTGCCGGAGAACGTCACCGTGACCGTCACCTTCGGGTCACCGGGCGCCTTCGCGCAGAACGAGTACGTCGAGCCGAGCCGCTCGTACGGCTGCCCGACCGCCTCCATCACCTGCTTGGTCGTCATCCCCCGGTGGATCAACGCGGTCGCCCGGTCGACGCCCTTGCGCAGCTCGGGGTTGCGGCACGAGTCGGGTGCGATGCCCTCCGCGCGCTCCCACATCTGGAGGTACGCCTCGGCACCACGCTCCATGTCGGCCTCGATCCGCGCGCCGTCGCCCTTCTGCTCGGACTCCGCGACCTCGGTGAGGTCCTGGATCCAGTCCGGGTAGAGGCCGTACTGCGCGACGCCGTCGACGTTGATGTCGTAGACCCGCTCGCCGGCGTGCTGCTGCTCGACGGTCACGCCGCCGAGGCCCGTGAACGGATAGCTGACCGGGTTCGGCACGTCGGCGCCACGGGGGTCGCCCTGTGCGCCGAGTCCGTTCATGTCGGCGCCGTACCCGATGCCCCAGTAGTAGCGCGGGTCGGCCCAGCCGACGTGCGCCTTCCACTTCTCCACGAATCCGGTCGAGTCGCCGGCGTACGGCGTGATGAAGCCGCCCTCCTCGTAGATCCGCGGGTAGGCGTCCGGCGTCGACCAGGAGTGGCTGGAGACGACGCCGTGGTAGCCCAGGTCGTCGATCTGGTCGAGGGCCGCGGTCCGCGCCTTCACGCTCATGTGGTCGGGGTCGAAGATGATGTGCTCCCGGGCGAGCTTGCGGATCGTGTACTCGCCGAGGGTGGTCAGGCCGCGGGAGTTGCAGTGGTCCGGGGGCGGGTAGACCGGCGCCGCCGGCAGGTTCAGCGGGCCGAACAGCTCGGCGACCGCCCCGAAGAGCGCGTCCTGCTGGCCGGCTGAGATGTCGGGGGCCGCCAGCTGGTTGTGGTCGTGCGCGCCCGGGATGTCGGGGTCGCAGTGCTGCATGTCCCAGTACGTCCCGGTCTCGAGGAAGTTCGCGGAGTTCACCGCGGCGCCGACCTCGCCCTCGTCGCCGGCGATGCCGGACAGCGCGTTGTCGAACTTGTTGACCAGCTCCATCTGGCGGACGCCGAGCTTCTTCACCTCGTCGACCTGGCGGGAGATGTCGTCGACGTCGCAGGCCGGCACGTCGCCGCCGGGCTCGGCCTTGAACGTGCAGCCGAACGGGACGCTGGTCTCGATGCCCATGATCACGGCCATCTTCCCGGCATTGATCACCTTCCGGGCCTGCCACGGGTTGCGGACGATCCGGTAGAAGCCCTTGCCCGGGCCGCCGAACTGGGCGTCGATGTAGTCCTGCATCTGGTACATGTCCGACGCCTGGAGCCGGATCGAGTCCATGTCGTCGCAGGAGTTGTGCTTGATCGGGTAGAGCTGGCACAGCTGGTTGTTCTCGACCAGCAGGTTCACGAAGATCCGCTGCCCGCCACGCCAGGACCGCTCGAGCCACCGGTAGTAGGTGCCCTCGTGGGTGAGCGAGTTCGGCGCCGGCCAGTCCTTGAACGTCGGCCAGCCGACCGGGTCGTGGTGCGGCTCGCCGGAGAGCACCGACTCGAGCACGCCGCCGTACCCGCCGGTGGCGGTGTGGTCGGGGCAGTCGACCAGTGCGTACGGCGCGCCGTACTGGTCCCAGGGCTTGCCGCAGTGCGCGTCGCCGCCGAGGAACTCGAAGGCCATGCCGTGGGTGTGCGCGTCGACGTACCCCCGGACCTCCTGGTACGGCGTGATGCCGGCGTGCGGCCGGCCGCGGACGTCGATCTGCGACTCGGGGTACGCCGTGCAGCCCGTCGTCAGCGTCGGCCGGAAGCTGCGGGCGCCGTCGACCTCGAGGGCGCCGGTCGCGTTCTGGAACGAGTAGCGACCGGTGCCGACCCTGGCGATCCGCCAGACGGTCTCGGCGCTCGGCGCGTCCGGTCGGTCGCCCTCGGCGACCACGAAGCGACGGTCGGCGTCGTAGATGAGGTACCGGCCGAGGTCGGTCGGCTTGAAGTAGAGCGGCTCGCCGCCGGGGGTGAGCGAGTAGCACCCGTTGGCCAGCGCGTACCGGTCCTCCGGGTGCTCGAGCCGCTTCTCCGTCACCGGGACGCTGGTGAGCTGGGGGTCGGGGAGCTCGCGCTCCCGCTCGACGTACGCCGCGGCAGCAGCCTTCTCGGCGGCGGTGGTCGGGTCCCTGGTCACGTCACCGAGCTCGCCGGCGCGCGAGATCGCGTTCTTGTCGGCCTCGAGGCTGCCGAGCGCGTTCTGCGCGAAGGCGTAGCGCTGGTTCAGCCCGCCCGCGCGCAGGCCGGTGGCGCCGCCGAGCGAGATCGCCACGGCCACGGCGGTCGTGCCGGCCAGCGTGGCCCAGATCAGGCGGCGGGTGGTGGGGCGGACGGTCACCGGCGGAGCTCCTTCGCGTGCGAGTGCCCCTCCAACGAGCGGAGCGGGACCGGGTGATGGTTCCCGGTGCCCGCCCCCGGCGAACCGAGGTCTAGCCCGGCGGCGTCACCGTCCCGCTGATCCGACGGGTCAGCAGGCCGGCGGTGTGTGTGACGGCCTCCGGGAGGCCGTCGGCGTCCGAGTCGTCGGGGTAGGTCACCGCCACGGCGGCGACCGGGTGCCGGTTGTGGTCGAGCACGGCGACCGCGACGCTCGCGAGCCCGGGCGTGACCTCGCCGTCCTCGACGGCGTACCCGCGCTGCCGGGTGTCGGACAGCAGCGCCCGCAGCGCGCTGGGGGCAGCCGGCCCGCGGCCGTGCCGCTCCACGAACTCCGTGGCCGACGGGTACAGCGCCCGCACCTGGCTGGCGGGCAGCCTCGCGAGGATCGCGCGCCCGCTCGCGGTCAGGTGGGCCGGCAGCCGCACCCCGACGTCGGTCACCAGTGGCGGGCGACGCGGTGCGCGCTCCTCGACGACGTACAGGACCTCGCGGCCGTGCAGGATCGCGAGGTGCGCCGACTGCGCGACCCGGTCGACGAGGTCGGCGAGTGGGCGGCGGGCGATGCGCTGGAGCGGCTCCTGGCGCGCGTACCCGCTGCCGAGCTCGAACGCCGCCGGGCCGAGGCCGAAGCGGTGCTCGTCGGCGAGGTGCACGACGAAGCCCTCCTCCTCCATCACGTGGAGGAGGTGGTACGTCGTGCTGCGCGGCAGCTCGCACGCGCGCATGATCCGGTCGAGCGGGACCGGGTCGGGCTGGCCGGCCAGGAACCGCAGCACCCGCAGCGCCCTGGTCGCAGCGGGCACCTGGCTCATGGCGCGAGACTAGGGCCCTAGCTCGAGCGGTGCCGTCCCTCGGGGTCGATCTGTTCGGCCTCACGCAGGACGTCCTCCTGGCGGGCCTCCTCCTGGTGCAGGCCGTGGGTGGCCTCGGTCGCCCGCTGCTCGGCGCGCTCCGCCTCGGCGCGGGCGATCTCCGCGCGGGCCTCGGCCTCCGCGGCCTCCTGGCGCGCGACGTCGACCGAGGGCTCGTGGGCGGCGGCCTTGGTGCGCAGCTCTGCGGCCCGCTGGCGGTTCTGCTCCTGGCGGCGCCGGTTCAGCGTCACGACGACGGCGGCGATGATCGCCAGGATCACGACGATCACGATGATCCACACGATGACCTTCATCTGTTCTCCCTCTGTCTGGTCCCCGACGACGCCGTACCCCCTGTCAGCTCAGTTCACGCTCCTCGCGGACCGGTACCAGCGGCAGGGCGGCCAGGGGGAAGGCCGCCGCGAGCGCGAACGTCGCGGCGTACCCGGCGTGGGTGACGGCCAGCCCGGCCAGCGGTGGGACGGCGGAGGCGGCCAGGAACTGGGCGGTGTTCTGGATGCCGAGGGCGCGCCCGGACCAGAACGGGCCGGCCCGCTCCGCGACCGCGGTGAACGCGAGCCCGTTGTCGGCGACGGTCACCAGCGTCGCCACCACGACGAGCAGGACGGCGACCGCCAGGTCGAGCGCGGCGGTGAGGCCGAGCAGCGCCATCGTCGCGGCCGCGGCGACCGACACCCAGCGCAGCGGCCGCATCCGGCCGCCGACCACGTCGGAGAGGTGGCCCACCCCGATCCGGCCGAGCGCGCCGACGACCTGGGCGACCGCGACCACGGTGCCCGCCGCGGCGGGCGACCAGTCCCGGTCCTGCACGAGCCAGACGAGGGCGAAGGTCCAGACGAGGAACTGCGGCACGACGAGCAGCACGGAGACACCGTGGATGCGGGCGAGGTAGGAGTCGCGGCGGTACGGGTTCTCCGCCGCGGCCACCGCCGACCGCTCCGGTCGCGGGGGGTCGACGACGACGACCGCGACCACGAGGGCCGCGAGGGCGCATGCGATGGTCGGCACCCAGATGGCGGCGTGCACGCCGGCGCCGTCGGCGACGACGGCGATCGAGATGGCGGCGACGCCGACGCCGACGGGCTGCGCCATCTGCCGGACGCCCATCGCGAGCCCGCGCCGCTCGGGCGGGAACCAGCCCACGACCACCCGCCCGCCGGCGGCATTCGTGCTCGCGGCGGCCGCGCCGGCGAGGAACAGCGTGACCACGAGCAGCGCCGTACCGCCGGAGAGGGCGGCCGCGAGCCCCGCGGCCGTGGTCGCGGCGAGCCCGGTGAGGAGGGTGAAGCGCTCGCCGCGCCGGTCCGCGACCGCGCCCCACGCCACCAGCGTGAGCATCACGCCGAGCGTCGGTGACGCGGCCACCAGGCCGGCCTCGGCGAGGGTCAGGCCGCTCGCGTGCAGCGCCGGGATGAGGAACGCCGGGCCGTGCACCATCACCGCGGTCGCGGCCTGGGCGAACGTGCTCGCGGCCAGCATCGCCCAACGACGCGCGGCGCCGACGGCGTGCGCGGGGCCGAGCGTCTGGGTCACCCGACCCAGTCAACTCTCCCGCGCACGGCGTACGGCGCCGCGTCTCGTGGAGTGGTGTGTGAGAAAGCCGTCAGCGGATCTTGGCCTGGGCCACGCCCAGGTCGATCACCGCGCCGGTGCCGTCGAGCAGCGTGATCCGCAGGGCCACCACGGAGATGCCGAACTTCGACTTCTGGACGATGTTGCGCTCGAGCTTCGCCACGCCCGGGATCTCGATGACGTCGGAGTCGGGGAAGCTCTGCGGCTCGCCGTTGGCGGTGATGGTGCCGAGCGTCGTGCCGTCGGTGTTCGAGGTGGTCTTGCCGTTCTGGCGGGTGACGTTGGCCTGTCCGACGACGGCGTCGACGACGAGCTGTCCGTCACCGAGGTCGAGACCGGCCACCGAGCCGCGCTCCATCGCCACGCTCTTGCCCGGGAGCTGCTTGCCCGACTGCTGGCTGCGCAGGCCTTGGACGATGATCTGGTCGCCGAGGTCCACGTCGGCGATCGCCTTCGTGTGCACCTCGCCGTCGGTGCCCTGGCAGGGCATCAGCGAGAGCGGGGTCCGCCCGCTGGTGACGCTGTCGTCCGCGGCCTTCGACCGGGTGGCCGAGGAGTAGCCGTGGAACGTGCCGTGCTTGATGCCGTCGAGCGCCTGGGCCGCCGCGTGGCCGACCGTGAGCCGGGTCGCCGACGGGATGAAGGTGACCCGGAGCGCGTTCGACTCGGCGGTCGCCCCGCTGTCGGCGACGGTCTTCTTGGACTGGCCGACGGTGATCCTGGCCAGGCCGGGGATCTCGACCGGCTGGCCGGGCGTCGGCAGCTCCAGCTCCTGCGCGTCACCGGTCGGCGACACGAACTGCAGCTCGCCGAGGTTCACCTTGGTCTCGGCGTGGAAACCCTTGTCGTCGTGCCAGGCGTGGGCGAGCGAGGTGATCGCGCTGATCCGGAGGGTGCCGAGCCCGCTCTGGGCGAGGACGACGTTCGCGGTGCGGTTGCGGGCGTACGAGTGGACACCACCGTCCTTGCGGGCGGTCCACAGGTCGGTGCGCACGCCGCTGACAGTGCCGGCGCCGCCCGGCAGGGCGGCCTGCGCCTCGTGGTTCTCGCGCTCCATCCCGACCTTGGTGCCACAGCCGATCGCCATGAAGGCGGTGTCGCGCGAGCCGGCGGGGACCTGGCCGCCGCTGGCGCGCGTGCCGTAGCCCGCGGCCTTGAGTGCGAAGCCGGCCTCGCGGCTGCTGCGCTCGATGGCCGTCTGCGCCGTGGCCGTGCCGGAGGCGGCCGTCAGGCCACCGGTCAGTAAGGTCGTAGCGGCGATCACCGCGGCCGTTCTGGTGAGGCGTGTCATCTGCTGGTGCTCCCTGTGGTCGCGGCGTCCCCCGTGCAGGTCCCCGACGCCGAGTCGTCTGGTGTGTGGCTGTTGTTCCCCCCAACGGACCGTTCCATACCCGCGTTATGCCGGCGTGACGCACGTCTCGGATGCCAGACATCGGCCGGGGCGGCGCTCTGGTGGGGTGCCGGGGCGGGCAGGAGGATGGCGGCATGGTCACTGTAGGAGTGGGGCCGGTGTCGCCCCAGGAGCTCGTGGCGGTCGCCCGCGACGGTCAGCCCGTCCAGCTGGGCGAGGATGCGCTGGCGGCGATCGCCCGCGCTCGCGACGTCGTCGAGGAGCTGGCCGCGGCGGAGACCCCGACGTACGGCGTCTCGACCGGGTTCGGCGCCTTGGCGACCCGCCACATCCCGACCGGGATGCGCGCCCAGCTGCAGCGCTCGCTGGTCCGCTCGCACGCCGCAGGCTCCGGGCCCGAGGTCGAGCGCGAGGTGGTGCGCGCGCTGATGCTGCTGCGGCTGTCGACCCTGGCGACCGGTCGCACCGGCATCCGGGTGGAGACCGCCCAGCTGCTCGCCGGCCTGCTCGCGCACGGCATCACGCCGGTGGTGCGGGAGTACGGCTCGCTCGGCTGCTCCGGCGACCTGGCACCGCTCTCGCACTGTGCGCTCGCGCTGATGGGCGAGGGCAGCGTGCGCGACGCCTCCGGCGCGCTGCTGCCCGCCGCCGAGGCGCTCTCCGCGGCCGGCCTGGAGCCGGTGGAGCTCGCCGCCAAGGAGGGGCTGGCGCTGATCAACGGCACCGACGGCATGCTCGGCATGCTGGTGCTGGCGATCGAGGACCTGCGGATGCTGCTGCGCACCGCGGACATCGCCGCGGCGATGTCGGTGGAGGGCCAGCTCGGCACCGACCGGGTGTTCGCACCGGAGCTGCAGGCGATCCGGCCGCACCCGGGCCAGGCACTGTCCGCCGCCAACCTCACGCGACTGCTCGCCGACTCCGGCGTCGTCGCCTCGCACCGGGGCCCGGACTGCAACCGGGTGCAGGACGCCTACTCGCTGCGGTGCTCGCCGCAGGTGCACGGCGCCGCCCGCGACACCGTGGACCACGCCGCGCTCGTCGCCGGCCGCGAGCTCGCCGCGGCCGTGGACAACCCCGTCGTCGTCGGCGACCGCGTCGAGTCGAACGGCAACTTCCACGGCGCGCCCGTGGCGTACGTGCTCGACTTCCTCGCCATCGTCGCCGCGGACGTGGCCTCGATCAGCGAACGGCGTACCGACCGCTTCCTCGACAAGGCACGCAACCACGGGCTGCCGCCGTTCCTCGCCGACGACCCGGGCGTCGACAGCGGGCACATGATCGCCCAGTACACGCAGGCCGCGATCGTGTCCGAGCTGAAGCGGCTCGCCGTACCCGCCTCGGTCGACTCGATCCCCTCCAGCGCCATGCAGGAGGACCACGTGTCGATGGGATGGTCCGCCGCGCGCAAGCTCCGTCGCGCCGTCGACGGGCTGACCCGGGTGGTCGCGATCGAGGTGCTGACCGCCGCCCGCGCGCTCGACCTGCGCGCGCCGCTGGTGCCGTCGCCGGCGACCGCTGCCGTCGTCGGCCTGCTCCGCTCCTCCGGCATCGAGGGCCCCGGCCCCGACCGCCACCTGTCGCCCGAGATCGAGACCGCCGTCGGGCTGGTCGCGTCGGGCGCCGTCCTCTCAGCCGCCGAGTCCGTGATCGGAGAACTGTCGTGAAGGAAGTACGTGCCGCCCGTGGCACCGAGCTGACCGCCCGGTCGTGGCAGACCGAGGCCCCCCTGCGGATGCTGATGAACAACCTCGACCCCGAGGTGGCCGAGCGCCCGGAGGACCTGGTCGTGTACGGCGGCACGGGCAAGGCCGCCCGCTCGTGGGAGGCGTACGACGCGCTGGTGCGCACCCTCACGACGCTCGGCGACGACGAGACGATGCTCGTGCAGTCCGGCAAGCCGGTCGGCGTGATGAGGACGCACCCGTGGGCGCCGCGGGTGCTGATCGCGAACTCGAACCTGGTCGGCGACTGGGCGAACTGGGAGGAGTTCCGCCGGCTCGAGGACCTCGGCCTCACGATGTACGGCCAGATGACCGCCGGGTCGTGGATCTACATCGGCACCCAGGGCATCCTCCAGGGCACCTTCGAGACCTTCGCGGCCGTCGCCGACAAGAAGTTCGGCGGGACGCTGGCCGGCACTATCACCGTGACCGCCGGCCTCGGCGGGATGGGCGGCGCGCAGCCCCTGGCGGTGACCATGAACGACGGCGTCGCGATCTGCATCGAGTGCGACGACTCGCGCATCCAGCGCCGGATCGACCACCGCTACCTCGACGTCCGAGCCGCCTCGCTGAAGGAGGCCGTCGAGTTGGCGGTCGCCGCGCGGGACGAGCGTCGCGGGCTCTCGATCGGGGTGCTCGGCAACGCGGCCGAGCTGCTGCCGCGGCTGCTCGAGATGGAGGCGCCGATCGACGTCGTCACCGACCAGACCTCGGCGCACGACCCGCTCTTCTACCTGCCGGCCGGGGTGCCGTTCGAGGAGTGGGAGGCGCGGCGTACCGCCGACCCCGAGGGCTTCACCAAGGAGGCCCAGGCCTCGATGGCCACCCACGTCCGGGCGATGGTCGAGTTCCAGGACCGGGGCGCCGAGGTCTTCGACTACGGCAACTCGATCCGTGACGAGGCGCGCAAGGGCGGCTACGACCGCGCCTTCGAGTTCCCGGGCTTCGTCCCGGCCTACATCCGGCCGCTGTTCTGCGAGGGCAAGGGCCCGTTCCGCTGGGCCGCCCTGTCCGGCGACCCCGCCGACATCGCCGCGACGGACCGCGCGATCCTCGAGCTCTTCCCGGAGAACGAGCGGCTGCGGAAGTGGATCACGATGGCCCAGGAGAGGGTCCACTTCCAGGGCCTGCCGGCGCGGATCTGCTGGCTCGGGTACGGCGAGCGCCACCTCGCCGGCCTCAAGTTCAACGAGATGGTGGCGTCGGGCGAGCTGAAGGCGCCGATCGTGATCGGCCGCGACCACCTCGACTGCGGGTCGGTCGCGTCGCCGTACCGCGAGACCGAGGCGATGCTCGACGGCTCGGACGCCATCGCGGACTGGGCGATCCTGAACGCGCTGGTGAACACCGCGTCGGGCGCGACCTGGGTGTCGTTCCACCACGGTGGTGGCGTCGGCATGGGTCGCTCGCTGCACGCCGGCCAGGTCTGCGTCGCCGACGGGACCCCGCTCGCGGCCGAGAAGATCGAGCGGGTGCTCACCAACGACCCGGGCATGGGCGTGATCCGCCACGTGGACGCCGGCTACGACCGCGCGGTGGAGGTCGCGAACGACCGCGGCGTTCGGATTCCCGTGTCAGAGTGAGCGCGTGACGACCCAACCGGTCCGGTCCCGGGCCACGCTGACCGACATCAGCTCCCGCGCGTGGGAGCACCCCGCCGACCGGGGCGCGCTGGTCGCGCTGCGGAAGCTCAAGGGCTTCGACACGATCCTCAAGGCGATGGCCGGGCTCTTCAACGAGCGCGCCGTGCGCCTGGTGTTCCTGGGCTCGGCCGTCCGCGCGGACGAGCGCCAGTTCGCGAACCTGCACCGGATCCTCAGCGAGGTCGGCCGCACGCTCGACGCGCCGGAGCTGCCCGAGCTGTACGTCGTCGCCAACCCGGCGTTCGGCGCCCTCACGATCGGCATGAACAAGCCGTTCATCGTGCTCAACTCGGGACTCGTGGACCTGCTCGACGAGGAGGAGCTGCGCTTCGTCGTCGCCCACGAGCTCGGCCACGCGATGAGCGGCCACGCGGTCTACCAGACCCTGCTGCAGCGGATGATCCAGCTCAGCGGCGTGCTCGCGGCGATCCCCGCAGGTGGCCTCGGGCTGCGCGCGATCATGGCGGCGCTGTACGAGTGGTCGCGCAAGGCCGAGCTGTCCGCCGACCGCGCCGGCCTGCTCGCGACCCAGGACCCGGCGACGGCGTTCCGCGTGCACATGCAGCTCGCCAGCGGCGGTCACCTCGACGACCTGGACACGACGTCGTTCTTCGCCCAGGGCCAGGAGTACGACGACGCCGACCTGCGCGACTCCGTGCTCAAGCTGCTCCTGATCGAGAACCGCTCGCACCCGTTCGCCGTGGTGCGGGCGAGCGAGCTCCGCAAGTGGGTCGACTCCGGCGAGTACACGCGGATCCTCACGGGTGAGTACCCCCGCCGGCAGGACGACGACCAGGCGAAGGTGACCGAGGCCGCGGCCGAGGCGGCGCGCAGCTACTCCGACGCCTTCAGGCAGAGCCAGGACGCGCTCGGCAAGATGGTGCACGACGTCGCCGGAGTGCTCGGCAGCGTGAAGCTCTGGCTGGACGAGCAGCTGCGCCGGGGCCAGGACTGAGCGGCTCCCGCAGCCTCGTCGAGCTCCTCGACCGGTTCCCTGAGGGCTGGTCCGAGGCGACGTACGACGGCCGCCGGTACGGCGTCACCAAGACGCTGCGTGCCGGCGGCCGTGCGGTGTCGCTGTACGCCGAGGCCCTGGACGGCTCCGACGTGGTCAGCACCAACGCGTACCTGACGACGGTGGCCCAGGAGCTCCGCCCGTGCGAGATGCCCGCGGCGAAGGTCCTGGACTTCCTGGAGCGCGCGGAGCGCTAGTAGACCCTCCGCCGGGTGCCGCCCATCGGCACCAGGTTCAGGATCAGGCCGACGACCAGCAGGATCGCGCCGATGGTGGTGAGCACCGGGATGTTCGCCAGCAGGCCGATGATCAAGAGGATCAGACCGAGAATCACCATTTCCGTACCTCCCTGTGAGTGTCCCAGGAGGTGCGTACCCAGCGCGGCGTCCGCCGCAAACCTTCCGGTGGATCAGCCCAGGGCCCGGATCGCCTCGTCGATCGCGAGCGTGCGACGGGCGGACTCCACGTGGAGGTTCTCGACCATCCTGCCGTGGTAGGTGACCACGCCAGAGCCCTGCCCGTCCTCGAACGCGGCGATCAGGCCGCGCGCGTCCTCGACGGCCTGCTCGGAGGGGGCGAAGGCGGCGTTGGCGCCGTCGACCTGGCCGGGGTGGATGAGGGTCTTGCCGTCGAAGCCCATCTCGCGGCCCTGCCGGCACTCCGCGAGGAAGCCGTCGGTGTCCTGCACGTCGTTGTAGACGCCGTCGAGGATCGCGATGCCGGCGGCGCGCGCTGCCAGCAGCGCGGTGTGCAGGCTGGGAAGGATCGGGGCGCGGCCGGGCACGTGCTCGGCGTACAGCTCCTTGACCAGGTCGTTGGTGCCCATCACCAGCGTGCTGAGCCGCTCGGACGCGCGGGCGATCGCGAGCGCGTCGAGGATCGCGACCGGCGTCTCGACCATCGCCCAGACGGTGGTGTGGTCCGGGGCGCCGTACCGCTCGAGCGCGTCGACGAGCTGCTGCACCTCGGCGGCGCTGTCGACCTTGGGCACGACGACCGCGGCCGGGCCGGCCTGCGCGGCGGCCGCGAGGTCGGCCTCGTGCCACTCGGTGCCGATGCCGTTGACGCGGATGGTGACGGTGCGCCGGCCGTAGTCGCCGCTGGCGGCGGCCGCGCAGGCGGCCTCCCGCGCCGCCGGCTTGGCGTCCGGGGCGACGGCGTCCTCGAGGTCGAGGATCAGGCCGTCGCAGGCGATGGACTTCGCCTTCTCCAGCGCGCGCTCGTTCGAGCTCGGCATGTAGAGGACGCTGCGGAGGGGAAGGAAGTCGCTCACGCCTCCACCTCGTCGTACTGCTTCTTCAGCTCGGGGTCGATGGCGGCGAGCTGCTCCGCGAGCTCGACCATCACCAGGCACTGCTTGAGGGACGCGTCGTCCTCCATCTTGCCGTCGAGCATCACCGCACCGGTGCCGTCGCCCATCGCGGCGACCACGCGCCGCGCGTGCGCGACGTCGGCGACGCTGGGGCTGAAGACACGGTTGGCGATGGTGACCTGCTTGGGGTGCAGGCTCCAGGCGCCCACGCAGCCGAGCAGGTAGGCGTTGCGGAACTGGTCCTCGCACGCGACCACGTCGGCGATGTCGCCGAACGGGCCGTAGTAGGGGTAGATCCCGTGCATCGCGCACGCGTCGACCATCCGCGCGATCGTGTAGTGCCACAGGTCCTGCTGGTACGTCGCGCGGCTGGCCTCGATGTTCGCCACGCCGTTCTCGCTCGGCGGGTCCTCGCGGACCAGGTAGCCGGGGTGACCGCCGCCGACCCGCGTGGTCTTCATCCGCCGGTCGGCGGCGAGGTCGGCCGGGCCGAGGGAGACGCCCTGCATGCGCGGGCTGGCGCCGCAGATCTCCTCGACGTTCGCGACGCCGCGGGCGGTCTCGAGGATCGCGTGCACGAGGACCGGCTTCTGCAGGCCGGCCCTGGCCTCGAGCTGGGCGAGCAGCCGGTCGACGTAGTGGATGTCCTCGGCGCCCTGCACCTTCGGCACCATCACGACGTCGAGCTTGTCGCCGATCTGCGGGACGAGCGTGGTGAGGTCGTCGAGGACCCACGGGCTGTCGAGCGCGTTGACGCGGGTCCACAGCTGGGTCGGGCCGAAGTCGGTCTCCTGGGCGATCTTCACCAGGCCGTCCCGGGCGGCGACCTTGTTGTCGGCCTTGATCGCGTCCTCGAGGTTGCCGAGCAGCACGTCGACGGTGCCCACCATGTCCGGCACCTTCGCGGCCATCTTCGGGTTGCTCGGGTCGAAGAAGTGGATCGCCCGGCTGGGCCGCGCCGGGATCTCGGTGAGGGGGGTCGGTGCGCCCACCGCCAGGGGCCGGAAGAAGTCCTTCGCGCTGCGGGATCCGCTCATGCGCCGGAACGTAGCAGCGGATCGCTACCCGTCGGTATGACGGATCTGACAGTCAGCCGTAGGTGTAGAAGCCGCGGCCGGTCTTCCGGCCGAGCAGGCCGGCGTCGACCATGCGCTGCAGGAGCGGCGGGGCGGCGTACAGCGGCTCCTTGAACTCCTCGTACAACGACTCCGCGACCGCCTTCGTGGTGTCCAGGCCGATCAGGTCGGCCAGCGCCAAGGGACCCTGCGGGTGCGCGGCGCCGAGCACCAGGCCGCGGTCGATGTCCTCGGCGGAGGCGAAGCCGGACTCGAACATCCGGATCGCGGAGAGGATGAACGGGATCAGCAGCGCGTTGACCACGAAGCCGGCGCGGTCCTGGCAGTCGATCGCCTGCTTGCCCAGCCCGTCCTGCACCCACGCCCGCGACCGCTCGGTCGTGTCGCCGGAGGTGAGCAGGGAGGGCACCAGCTCGACCAGCTGGAGCACCGGCACCGGGTTGAAGAAGTGGATGCCGATGACCTGCTGGGGCCGCGAGGTCACCACGCCCAGCTTCATGATCGGGATCGAGGAGGTGTTGGAGGCGAGGATCGCGTCCGGGGTCGTGACGATCGTGTCGAGCTGCCGGAACAGCGCGACCTTGGCGGCCTCGTCCTCGACGATCGCCTCGACCACGACGTCGCGGTCGGCGACGGCGTCCAGGTCGGTGACGACCCGGACCCGGCCCAGGACCTCGTCGACCGAGTCGATCTTGCCCTTCGCGGCGGCGCGCTCCAGCGACCTCTCCAGCCGGCCGAGCGCGGCCTTCGCCGCTTCCTCGCCGGACTCGACGACCACCACGTCCTGGCCGGCGCGCGCACTGACCTCGGCGATGCCGGAGCCCATCAGGCCGCCGCCGACCACACCCATGTTCTTCATGACCCTCCCTCGGGACGTCTCCTCCGGAGATTCCACCAGTGCCGCTCACGGGGAGGTACGGCGGGCTCCGTACGCCGGCTCCGTCGTGCCTCGCGACGCTCCCGCCAGGCGGCCACGGTGGCCTCCACGTCCCGCGGCATCGTGATCAGCGGCGGGCCAGGGTGCAGCGAGTACCTGGCCCGGACCACCCTGGCGTTGAAGTCCTCGACGTGCCGGCGCACCTCCCCCTCGGAGAACAGCTTGTCCAGCGCGTCGTCGAGCTCGGCGTCCTCCTTGCGGAGCGCGATGCTCGGCGGCAGCACGGTGATCCGCTCCCGCTCGACCAGCTTCTTCAGCCACCAGTCCGGGTCGTGGTGCTCGCCCAGGCCCTCGATCGGCTTCCCGGCCCCGGGGAGGTTCTCGAACTCGCCACGCTCCATCGCCTGCCGGATCTGCAGGTCCACCCAGGTCTGCTGCTGCTCGATGCGCGCCCGGGCGGCCGCCGATCCCGACGCGGGCACGTCCCTGCGCTCGGGACCGCGATCCGGACGGCCCTCCGACCTCTCCTCGCTCTCGGGCACTCTTCGACGATAGTCCCTGCCGAAACTGCTCCCGGCCGGGCCGATCGAGAGCATTTTCGCCAGGGACTACCGGAAACCGCCTACCGCAGGGCGGGCGTGGGCTCCTCGGCGACGTGCCGGGGCAGCATCAGGAGGGCGAACGCCGCGAGCAGGGCAGCGACGGCGCACACGGTCCAGACGGTGAGGTAGCCGGAGAGCGGGGCATGTCCCTTCGCCGGGTCCGCGATCGAGCCGGTGGCCGAGAGCGCGATCGCGAAGATCGCGGAGGCCATTGCGCCGCCGACGGTCTTGGTCGCGTTCGTCATCCCGGTCGCGAAGCCGGTCCGCTCCGGCGGTGCCGCGGCGGCCGCGGTGGCCGGCAGCGCCGCGACGAGCGCGCCCGAGCCGAGACCGGCGACGGCCATGTTGATCAGCGCCTGCCAGGTGTGGTCGTGGAACGGCAGCCACAGCGCGTACCCGACGGCGACCAGCAGCGCCGACGTCACCAGCGCGCCGCGCGCGCCCAGGAGCCGCGTCGTCAGCGGCAGCGTGAACGCGCCGACCGCCAGGAAGATCACGTACACCCCGATCAACGTCGAGACGAAGCCGGCGGTCGCGCCGAGGCCGTAGCCGGCGACGTCCGGGTCGGTGCGGGCGAACGTCGACAGCGGGATCTGCGCCCCGAGCACCGACATGCCGAACAGGAACGCCGTCAGCTGCACCGGCCACTGACCGGGCGCGCGGAGCAGGCCGATGTCCACCAGCGGCTGCTCCTGGGCCTCCTCGTAGCGGACGAACGGCACCAGGGCCAGCAGGCCGAGGACGACCAGGCCCCAGGCCGGCACGCTGCCGGGGCCGTCGAGGCGGATCACGATCAGGCCGGCCATCACCAGGCCGAGCGCGGTCGTCAGCAGGGCCAGGCCGCCGAGGTCGAGCCCGCCGGTCGACGTACCGGGAGCGTCCTCGATGCCGAACCAGATCACCACGAGCACGACCGTCACGACGATCGCCGGCAACGCCAGGAGGAACGTCATCGACGTCGCCTCGACCAGGGCGCCGCTGGTCACCGCGCCGATGATCACGGCCAGCTCGAGGGCCCCGACGAGGACGGCGGCACCCCGGCGGGTGAGCAGGTTCTGCCGACCGGTGTCGGCCGTACGCCGGTGGATGATCGCGACCTCGAGCGGCAGCCACACGACGTACGCGCCCTGGACGGCGAAGCCGATGAGGAACGTCGTGAACGACGGCGCGAACGCCAGGATCCACGAGCCGAGCGCGGTGACCGCGGTGGAGAGCAGCAGCACCTTCTTGTGGCCGACCAGGTCGCCGAGCCGGGCCAGCGGAGGTACGACGAGCGCGGACACGATGAGCTGGGCCGCCTCGAACCAGTTGACGTCGGCGTCCTTGATGTCGAGGTGGTCGGCGATGTCGCTGTAGATGGGCGTGTAGAACCCCTGGAGCACACCGCTGGCGAGCTCGACGCAGACGAGGAACCCGACGATCGCGAGGAGGCTCCGCGCCCGGGGGTCGGCCGTGATGCTCACTCGGGGATCCTCTCGATCAGGCGCTGGTACCACCGCACGCCGTCGACGAAGGCGTCGACCCCGAGGTGCTCGTCGTACGCGTGGATCGACTCCCGCTGGGCCTTCGTCATCCGGAACGGCGCGAACCGGTAGACCCGGGTGCAGATCCGGGTGAAGAACCGCGAGTCGGTGGCCGCCATCATGACGTACGGCGCGGGTACGGCGTCGGGGAACACCTCGCGGATCGTGGCCTCGAGCAGCCCGAACGCCTCGTCCATCGGCGACACCGGGCTCGGTTCGTGCTGGTCGACCACGCTCACCCGGACCTGGTCGTCGTCGATCGTCCGCCGGACGTGCTCGAGGACCGAGGCGACCGTGTCGCCGACCATGATCCTAACGTTCACCCCGGCCCGCGCCGTGCTCGCGATGACGTTGAGCGCGGGCGACCCGGACAGCGTCGTGATCGCGAACGTCGTCCGGGTCATGGCGGCCGGCTCGGGGCCGGCCGCGATCAGCACCCGGGTCAGCAGCGGGCCCAGCCGCCCGGCGTTCGCCATCAGCGGCCGCAGCGCGGCGGACGCGTGCGGCGCCAGCCGGCGGAGCAGCTCGACGGTCGGCTCGGGGGTGCTCGCGGACATCTGGTGGCGGTCCAGGCGGGTGATGGCACGCGCCAGTCGGGCGGTCGGGCCGTTCCTGGCTGGGGTCGACGCGTGCCCGCCGCGGCCCTCGACCCGCAGCTCGAGGGAGGTCACCCCCTTCTCCGTCACGCCGATCACGCCGATCGGGGCGGCCACGCCGGGGAAGGCCTCGGCCGCGATCGCGCCACCCTCGTCGAGGACGAACCACGGGCGTACGCCGCGCCGCTCCAGCTCTGCCACGGCGAGCGGAGCCGCGTCGCCCGAGACCTCCTCGTTGCAGCCGAAGGACAGCCAGACGTCCTGCGCGGGCACGAAGTCCTGCTCGAGCAGGGTCTCGACCGCCTCGCACGCCGCGACCAGCTGACCCTTGTCGTCCAGGGTCCCGCGGCCCCAGACCGCGCCGTCGTGGATCTCGGCGCCGAACGGCGGGTGCGTCCACCGCTCCTCGTCGTCGACGGGTACGACGTCGAGGTGGGCCATCAGCACCACCGGCCGGTCGGCGCTCCGCCCGGGCCAGTGGAACAGCAGGCCGTGGGTGTCGACGGGGGTCGGCTCGAGCCGCTCGTGCAGCAGCGGGAACTGCGTGGCCAGCTCGGCCAGGAACGCGTCGAACACGCCGACGTCGACGAGGCTGCGGTCGCGGTGCGAGACGGTCGGGATCCGGACCAGGGCCTGCAGCTTCTCGACTCCGCGGTGCGTCACGGCCCGAGGCTAGTCCGTCTCGGATGCGAGACCCGCGGTACGGCGCGGTCGTTGACCGCGGGACGTCGCCCCGATGGACTGGTCCCGTGTCACCAACGCCCGCGATGCACCAGGCCGTCCATCGGCTTGCGCGGCCGCTTGGTCGACGACCCGGCCGCCCCGACGGTCTCGGCCGCGTGGCCGATGGTCACGACACCCACCGGGTCGAAGTCGTCCGGTATCGCGAACGCCGCGCGCACCGCGTCCTCGCGGACGGGTGGGATGCCGATGAAGCAGGAGCCGAGGCCGTGGTCGGTCGCGGTCTGCAGCATCAGCAGCGCCGCCATCGCGGTGTCCATGTCCCAGAACGGCTTCGGCCACCGGGCCTCGTCCTGGTCCGTCCAGCCCTTGTCGCCCTCGGCGTACCGCCGCAGGTACGCCGCCTTGCTGGAGCACGGCAGGATCACGACCGGCGCCTTCATCATCCCGGCGAGCCACGTGTCCGGGTGGGCGGCGTCGTCCGCGGTCACGTCCCAGAACCGCGCGACGTCCTCGGGAGTGTCCAGCAGCAGGAACGCCCAGCCCTGGCTGAAGCCGGCGTTCGGGGCGCGGGTCGCGTTGCGCAGCGCCAGGTCCACGATGTCCGGGTCGACCGGTTCGGTCGAGTAGTTGCGGACCATCTTGCGGCGGCGGACCACGTCCTGGAACTCCATGGGAGGAACTGTGCCGGATGACTTCGAGCGGATGTGGAACGACCTCGCCCCGGTCGGGCGGTCGGCCACGTCCGGCGGCTACTTCCGGCAGCCGTTCACCGCTCCCGAGCAGGAGCTCCGCGCCTGGTTCGAGGCCCAGTGCGCGGCGCGCGGGCTGCGGGTGGAGGCCGACGGGTTGGGCAACGTCGTCGCGTGGTGGGACGCCGGCTCGGGCCCGGGTCTGCTGACCGGTTCGCACCTCGACTCCGTGCTGGACGGTGGGGCGTACGACGGCCCGCTCGGCGTCGTCTCCGCGCTGGCCGCCGTCGACCTGCTGCGCTCGCGCGGGTTCGCGCCGGCGCGACCGATCGGGGTCTCGGTGTTCGCCGAGGAGGAGGGCTCCCGCTTCGGGCTGGCCTGCCTCGGCTCACGGCTCGCGACCGGCGCGATGGCGTGGGACCGCGCCCGGGAGCTGACGGACCGCGACGGCGTGGCGCTCGGTGACGTGGTGCCCGGCGGCACGTCGTCCCTGCTGTCGTCGGTGGGCACGTTCGTGGAGCTGCACGTCGAGCAGGGCCGCGACCTGGTCGACCGCGGCGAGGCGATCGGGGTGGCGAGCGAGATCTGGCCCCACGGGAGGTACCGCTTCGAGTTCGCCGGCGCCGCGAACCACGCCGGCACCACGCGGATGGAGGACCGCGTGGACCCGATGCTCACCTACGCGTTCACGGCGCTCGGGGCGAACAAGCAGGCACGCCTGGCCGGGCAGCGGGCGACGTTCGGCCGGGTGGAGGTCACGCCGAACGGCACCAACGCCGTACCGTCCCTGGTCCGGGCGTGGCTCGACGCGCGGTGCGCGAGCGACGCCGAGCTGGAGGAGCTGGTCGAGGCGATCACCGCGCAGTCCGCGGACCGGGCCGCCCGCGACGGGACGACGCTGACGATGACGCCCGAGTCGGTGTCGCGCGCGGTCGCGTTCGACCCGGCGCTGGCCGCGCTCGTCGCCGCGGACCACGAGGGCGGCGACTGGCCCGTGATCCCGACCCAGGCCGGGCACGACGCCGGCATCCTGGCCGCGGCCGGGATCCCGACCGCGATGCTCTTCGTGCGCAACCCGACCGGCGTCTCGCACTCCCCGGCCGAGCACGCCGAGATGCCCGACTGCCTGGTCGGCGTCTCCGCCCTCGCCGACACCCTGGAACGGCTCGCCCGGTGACCTCCTACCTGCTCGAGCGGGCCTGGGTCGACGGCGCCGTCCGGGACGACGTGCTCGTCGAGATCGAGGGTGGTCGCTTCGCGAGGGTCTCTCCGGCTGACCGGAGGAACCCGACCGGAGACGCCGCCACCCTCCGCGGCCTCACGATCCCGGGCCTCGCGAACGACCACAGCCACGCGTTCCACCGGGCGCTGCGGGGCCGGACCCAGCGGGAGCGCGGCACGTTCTGGACCTGGCGCGAGCAGATGTACGCCGTGGCGGAGCAGCTCACCCCGGACAGCTACTTCGCCCTGGCGCGGGCCACCTACCGCGAGATGGCGGCGTCCGGCTACACGAGCGTCAGCGAGTTCCACTACCTCCACGACCCGGAGCCCGCGATGGGCGACGCGTTGCGAGCAGCGGCAGCCGAGGCCGGCATCGCGATCACGCTGCTCGACACCTGCTACCTCAGCAGCGGCTTCGGCGCGCCCCCCGAGGGCGTCCAGCTCCGCTGGAGCGACGGGACGGCGGAGCGGTGGGCCGAGCGGGTCGGCGACGGGCCCGCCGCGATCCACTCCGTCCGGGCCGTCCCGCGCGACCAGCTGCGCGTGTTCCGGGGCCGGGCGCCGCTGCACGTCCACCTCTCCGAGCAGGTGGCGGAGAACGAGGCGTGCCTCGCGGCGTACGGCGTCACCCCCACCCGGCTCCTCCACGACGAGGGGCTGCTCGGCCCCGGCACCACGGTCGTGCACGCGACCCACCTGACCGACGAGGACGTCGACCTGCTCGGCAGCACCGGGACCAACGCCTGCATCACCCCGACGACCGAGCGCGACCTGGCCGACGGCATCGGCCCGGCGCGCCGGCTCGTCGCGGCGGGCTGCCGGATCAGCATCGGCAGCGACAGCCACGCGGTGATCGACCCGTTCGAGGAGCTGCGCGGGCTCGAGATGGACGAGCGGCTCGCGACGCAGGTGCGCGGCCACTGGTCGGCGGCCGAGCTGCTCGCGATCGGCGCCGGCGGGCAGATCGCGGTCGGGGAGCGCGCCGACCTGGTCACGATCGGCACGACCGGGCCGCGCACCGCCGGCACCGGGGCCGACGAGAACACCGCGGTCTTCGCCGCCACCGCGGCCGACGTCACCCACGTGGTCGCGAGCGGCCGGGTGGTCGCCACCAGGGACGACCACGAGGAGATCGGGCGCGAGCTCGACGAGGCGCTGAGCACACTCTGGGGGAGAGCACCGTGACCACGACCCTGATCACCAACATCGGCGAGCTCGTCACCAACGACCCGGAGGCCGAGGACCTGCTCGGCCTGGTCCAGGACGCCGCGCTCGTCGTCGAGGGCAGCCGGATCGCCTGGACCGGCCGGGCCGCCGACGCACCCGACGCCGACGAGCGCGTCGACCTCGGCGGCCGGGCAGTCGTGCCCGGCTTCGTGGACTCCCACTCCCACCTGGTCTTCGCCGGCGACCGGGCCCAGGAGTTCGCCGCGCGGATGGCCGGCACGCCGTACGCCGCCGGCGGCATCCGCACGACCGTCGCAGCCACCCGGGCGGCCACCGACGAGCAGCTCACCAGCCACGTCGCCCGGCTCGTCGAGGAGATGCGTCGCCAGGGCACGACGACCGTCGAGATCAAGAGCGGCTACGGCCTCACCGTGAAGGACGAGGCCCGGAGCCTCGCGGTGGCCCGGCAGTTCACCGAGGAGACGACCTACCTCGGTGCGCACGTCGTCCCCGACGGCGACCCGGGGGAGTACGTCGACCTCGTGACCGGCCCGATGCTCGACGCGGCCCGGGAGCACGCCCGGTGGATCGACGTGTTCTGCGAGCGCGGTGCGTTCGACGCCGACCAGGCCCGCGCCATCCTCGGGGCCGGCGCCGGGGCCGGCCTGAGGGGGCGGCTGCACGCCAACCAGCTCGGCTACGGGGACGGCGTCCGGCTCGCCGCCGAGCTCGGCCTGCTCGCCGTGGACCACTGCACCTACCTGGCCGACGAGGACGTCGACGCGCTCAGGGACAGCGGCACCATCGCCACCCTGTTGCCCGGCGTCGAGTTCTCCACCCGTCAGCCCTACCCCGACGCCCGGCGGCTGATCGACGCCGGGGTGCGGGTGGCGATCGCGTCGGACTGCAACCCCGGCTCCTGCTTCACCAGCTCCGTGCCGCTGTGCATCGCGCTCGCCGTGCGCGAGATGGGGATGACCCCGGCCGAGGCGGTGCACGCGGCGACGTACCGCGGGGCGGAGGCGCTCGACCGCGACGACGTCGGCGCGCTGGTCGTCGGCCGGCGGGCGGACCTCGCGGTCCTGGACGCCCCCACCCACGTGCACCTGGCGTACCGCCCCGGCGTCCCCCTCGTCGTCCAGACCTGGATCGCCGGGCGACCAGGCTGAGCGTCTCGACCTACGGTGGAGGCATGTACCTGGAGAACCTCGTCTTCGACGCCGTCGACCCGCAGCGGCTGGGCCGCTTCTGGGAGGCGGTGGTCGGCGGCGAGCGGCTGACCGACGTGCCCGAGGGCTTCGAGACGCGGCTCGCCGTCGAGGGCGGGCCGGTGCTCGACCTGTGCTTCCAGCGGGTCGCCGAGCCGGCGCCCGGGCCGCCGCGGCTGCACCTGGACCTCGCGGGTGGGGACCGCCAGGCCGAGGAGGTCGAGCGGCTGCTGGGGCTGGGCGCACGGCACCTGTACATCGGCCAGGGCGACGTGCCCTGGGTGGTGCTCGCCGACCCGGAGGGCAACCCGTGCTGCGTGATGGAGGACCGGGCGGCGTACGCCGGGACCGGACCCGTGGCGGCGCTCCCGCTCGACTCGGCCGACCCGGAGCGGGATGCGGCGTTCTGGTCCTGGCTGACCGGCTGGACCGCCACCGACGGTGTCGCGCCGCGGTCGCTGCGCCACCCCTCGCAACGCGGCCTGCTGCTCGAGCTCTGCCCCGAGCAGGCGCCCAAGGGGACGGCCAAGAACCGGCTGCACCTCGACGTCCGGCTCGACGCGGGAGAGGACCCCGACGACGTCGAGGCCCGCATCGCCGAGCGTGGTGGACGGCGGATCCACCCCGGCTGGGGCGACCTGCCGTGGCGCACCTACCTCGACCCGTCCGGCAACGAGTTCTGCGTCCTGCCGGTGTCGACGTCGGGCGCCTAAGGCACCCGTCCCCGGGAGATAAGGCACCTGCCCGATGTGCGGGCCTACCTCAGCCGACGAACCTCGTGATCACCACCGAGGAGCTGAGGAGCCCACCATGTACGACAACACCATCCACCGTGACTACGTGAAGTCCGAGCTGGAGTACCGCCTGGACCGGATCCGGGACGAGTTCACGGGCCGGCGCCGGCGCAAGCAGCTGCGTCGCCGGGACGACGGGGAAGCGGGCTGGACGACGGTGCGCTGACAGGCGCACCGTGATGGCCCCGGAATTGATCCAGCACACGACCACGGAAGAGGAGACAATCACCGGCGTGACACACACCAGCCGGACCCTGGTCGGCCGAGACGCCGAGCTGGCGGAGGTCGCTTCGCTGCTCGGCGTCCGGCCGTCCGTGGAGATGGTGAACGGCGAGACGACCGCCGTGCTCCTCTCGGGCGACGCCGGCGTCGGCAAGACCCGGCTGCTCACCGAGCTCCGCGACCTCGCCTTCACGGAGGGCTGGCAGGTGTTCGCGGGCCACTGCCTCGACTTCGGCGACTCGGCCCTGCCGTACCTCCCGTTCTCCGAGGTGCTCGGCCGGGTCGCCGCCGACCTGCCCGACGTCGTCGACGAGGTCGCCACCGCCTACCCGGCGCTCGCCCGTCTCCAGCCCGGCCGCCGGATGATGGGCCAGGCCCGCGACGACAGCCACGCGCTCGATCGCGGCGAGCTGTTCGAGGCCGTCCACGCGCTCCTCGAGGCGGCCGCCGCCAAGGCGCCGCTCCTCCTCGTCATCGAGGACCTCCACTGGGCCGACCAGTCGACCCGCGACATGCTCAGCTTCCTCTTCTCCCGCCCGTTCGGCGGCCCGGTGGCCCTGGTCGCGTCGTACCGCTCCGACGACCTGCACCGCCGCCACCCGCTCCGCCGCCAGGTGGCGGAGTGGTCCCGCCTGCGGGGCGTGCGCCGCGTCGCGCTGTCGCCGCTGTCCGACGACGCGGTGCGCGCCCTCATCGCCGAGCTCGTCCCCGACGGCCTGTCCGAGAAGGAGCTCGCCGACATCGTCGGCCGCGCGGAGGGCAACGCGTTCTTCGTCGAGGAGCTCACCAGCGCCGCGGCCGGGCCCGGGCGCTGGGTGCCGGCCGACCTCGCGGACGTGCTGCTCGTGCGCCTCGACCGGCTCGACGACAACGCGCGGCAGGTGGTCCGCGCCGCCAGCGTCTCCGGCCGGAAGGTCGCCCACGACCTGCTCGTCGAGGTCTCGGGCCTCGGTGCCGACGAGCTCGACGAGGGCGTGCGGAAGGCCGTCGAGATGAACATCCTGGTCGCGACCGACGGTCGCTACAACTTCCGGCACGCCCTCCTCGGCGAGGCGGTGTACGACGACCTGCTGCCCGGCGAGCGGGTCCGCCTGCACGAGCGGTACGCCGCCGCGCTCCAGTCCGGCGCCGGCAGTGGGACGGCAGCCGAGCTCGCGCGGCACGCCCGGCTCGCGCTCGACCTGGACACCGCGCTCACCGCGAGCATCCAGGCCGGCAACGAGGCCAGCCAGGTCGGCGGCCCGGACGAGGCGGCCTACCACTACCAGCAGGCGCTCGAGCTCCTCGTCGACCCGCGCCGCTGCGCCCAGGTCGACCTCGACCTGTCGAAGCTCGTGGTCAGCGCCGCCGAGGCCCTCTCGGCCAGCGGTGACCCGGAGCGCGCCGTGAAGGTCATCGTCGAGCAGGTCGACCGGCTCCCGACCGACGCCCCGACCGCCTGGCGCGCGCGGATGCTGTCCACGCAGGCCCACCTGATGACGATGATCGAGGGGAAGGACGACCCGGCGGCGATCTCCGAGGACGCGGTCGCGCTGGTGCCCGACGGCGAGACCGGGCTGCGCACCCGCGTGCTCGCCAACCACGCCCGGGTGCTCGCGAACACGGGCCGCTACGACGAGGCGCAGAGCGTCGGCATGGAGGCGCTCACCCTCGCCGAGAAGCTCGACCTCAGCGAGCTGGCCTCCGACGTCATCACCACGCTCTCCGGGCTGAAGAAGGCCGGGCCCAAGGAGGGCCTGCGCGAGGCACTGCGCGACGCGGTGGCCCGCGCCGAGGAGTCCGGGGCGCTCTCGTCCGAGCTGCGGGCCCGCTACCTGCTCGGGCGCTCCTACGAGGACTGGGCGGAGTTCGAGGAGACCGAGGAGTGGTTCCGCAGCACCGTCGACCGCGGCGCCGCCGCCGGGATCCCGTTCGCGCCGTGGGCGTTCGAGGCCCGCTGGCAGCTCGCCTGGGTGTACGACGTGCTCGGCCGCTGGGACGAGGCGATGGCGCTGACCGATGTCGCGGCCGACAACCCACCGCCGATCCCGCGCGCGCTGCTCGAGCCGCTGCGGCTGCACATCCGGCTCGCGCGCGGCGAGGACATCGCCCCGGACGCCCGGTCGCTGCGGAAGTTCTGGGCCCGCGAGGGCGGCGTCGCGATCAACGCCGCCGCGGTCGAGATCGACGCCGCCGGCTACCGCGGCGACGCGGCCGGCGCCGTGGAGGCGTACGACGGGGTCGTCGCCGTGCTCAGCCGCATCTGGCACGAGTGGTTCAGCGCGCGCATCCGGCTCGGCGCGCTCGCCGTCGCCGCGGTCAACCGTGCCGTGCCGAGCCTCTCCACGGCCGAGCGCACGGCGTACGCCGTGAAGGTCGACCGCATCCACGCCGACGGCCACGTCGTGCTCGACCGGTACTCCGACCCCTCCGGCCACTGGGGACCCGAGGGTCGCGCGTGGATGAAGCGGCTCGACGCGGAGACGCTGCGGTTCCGCTGGCTGGCCGGGATCGACGCGCCGCCGCAGGACGCCCTCGTCGACACCTGGCGCGACGCGATCGCGCTGTACGAGGACTTCGGCCACGTGCACGAGCTGGCCCGGGTCCGCACCGCGCTCGCCGGGATTCTGCGCGCGACCGGTGACGTCGCGGCGGCTCGCGCGCTGGGCGACCGGGCGCGCGACGCCGCGCACCGGCTCGGCGCCGTACGACTGCTCGAGGACCTGCGTGCGATCGGCACCACGCCGGTGCGGGCCGAGGCCGCACCCGACGCCCTGACCCCGCGCGAGACCGAGATCCTGGCGCTGGTCGCGGAGGGCCGGTCGAACGGCGAGATCGCCAAGCAGCTGTTCATCAGCGCGAAGACCGTCTCGGTCCACGTGTCCAACATCCTGGGCAAGCTGGACGCCTCCGGCCGGACCGAGGCGGCGGCGATCGCAAGGCGCCGGGGGCTGGTGTAGCGCCCACGAGCCAGGGGTACCGCTTGTCCGCCGGACCGCCGCGCAGCAGACTGGCGATCACCCACGCACACAGGAGGACGCATGACACCCGAAGAGCCCCTCAGCGACGACGAGATGACGACTGCTCCGGCGGGTGACCCGCTGACCGGCGGCGACGCCGACGGCACCGACGGCGGCGACAGCGACGGCACCGACGGCGGCGACAGCGACGGCACCGACGGCGGCGACAGCGACGGCACCGACGGCGGCGACAGCGACGGCACCGACGGCGGCGACAGCGACGGCACCGACGGCGGCGACAGCGACGGCACCGACGGCGGCGACAGCGACGGCACCGACGGCGACGCCTCGGACGGCGACGGCACCGACGGGGACGCCTCCTGAGCGCTCTCGACCTGCTCAGCGGTGACGCCCAGACCTTCCTCACGAAGGTCTGGGCGTCGCGCACGCACCTGCACCGGGCCGATCCGGACGCCCTGGTCGGGCTGCTCTCGCTCGACGACGCCGACCACCTGCTCACCTCGACCGCGATCCGCACGCCGTCGATCCGGATGGCCAAGGACGGCGCGGTGCTCCCGGAGTCGGCGTACACCCGCAGCGCCACGCTCGCCGGCAAGTCGCTGTCCGGCCTGGTCGACGGGCGCAAGGCGCTCGCGCTGTTCCACGACGGCGCGACCGTCGTGTTCCAGGGCCTGCAGCGCTACTGGCCACCGCTCACCGAGCTGGTCGCCGAGCTGGAGCTGGAGCTCGGCCACCCCTGCCAGGCGAACGCCTACCTCACGCCGCCGGGCTCCCAGGGCTTCGCCGTCCACTCCGACTCCCACGACGTCTTCGTGTTCCAGACCGCGGGCTCCAAGCTGTGGGAGGTGCACGGCCAGGACGGTCCCGAGGAGGTGCTCCTCGAGCCGGGGCTCTCGATGTACCTGCCCACCGGCACCCCCCACGCCGCCCGCGCGCAGCAGACCGTCTCGCTGCACGTCACCCTCGGGATCAACCAGCTGACCTGGCGCGGGCTCGTCGAGCGCTCGCTGAAGGACGTCGTCGCATCGGTACCGGACGAGCACCTGCCGGCCGGCTACCTGCACGATCCCGGCGAGCTCTCCGCGGCACTCGCCGACCGGCTGGCCGCGGTGGCCGACGCCGTACGCCGGGTCGACGCGCCCGCGGCCGTCGAGGCGGAGATCCGCCGGTTCCTGACCAGCCGCCCGCCCCGGCTCCCGGGCGGCCTGCACGACGTGCTGGGCGAGGTCGATGCCGACACCGTGCTCCGCCGCCGGACCGGCCACCCCTGCGTGCTGCTGGACCGCGGCGACCGGCTCGAGGTGCTCCTCGGCGACCGCGCGATGACGGTCCCCGCCTGGATCCGGCCGGCGCTCGACGAGATCCGCGCCCGTGACGAGCTGACGCCCGCGGACCTGCCCCTGGACCTGCAGAGCAACCTGGTCCTCTGCCGGCGCCTGGTGCGCGAAGGGCTCCTGGCGATCGGGTGACCCCCCAGCATCGGGCGTGGCGCTGCGCGGCCGAGAGCCTCCTGCGGGACGAGCCCGTCGCCGGCACCGCGACCCACGTCCGCACCTGGCTGCTGCTGGAGCACGTCGGGCCGTGGGGTGACGACGCGCTCCTCGACGCCCGCCTCCCCGACGGGCTCGGGGCGGCGCTCAAGCAGCAGGCGAAGGCCTACCGCGCCAAGATCCTGCTGATCCGCCGGTTCAGCTCGAAGCCCGACGGCGACGGCGTCCGGGTGTTCGCGGCGTACGCCGACGCGGCCCGGCCGCGGATCGAGACCGGCGTGCTGGGCGACGAGCGGGAGGTGCTCGACCTCGACCTCACCGCGTTCCGCGAGGGCGGGTCCAGCGGGCTGACGGCGTACGACGGGTCACTGTTCTGCGTGTGCACCAACGGCCGGCACGACGCCTGCTGCGCCGAGCGCGGCCGGCCCGTGGCGAAGGCGCTCGACGCCGCGCACGCCGAGGAGACCTGGGAGGTCTCGCACATCGGCGGCGACCGGTTCGCCGCGAACCTCGTGGTGCTGCCGCACGGCCTCTACTACGGCCGGCTCGACCCGGTCTCCTCGATCGCCGTCGCGGGCGCGCACCTGGCCGGCGAGCTGGACCTCGACCACCTGCGCGGCCGCGCGTCGTACCCGATGGCCGT
The DNA here is from genome assembly GCF_000620645.1 of Nocardioides sp. URHA0032. Lineage (GTDB taxonomy): Bacteria > Actinomycetota > Actinomycetes > Propionibacteriales > Nocardioidaceae > Nocardioides. Next base: position 373,631 of record NZ_KK211159.1, read on the forward strand.
CCAGGCTGCTGAGGTCGAGCTGCGTCGCGAGCTCGGGGCGACCCGCGAGGACGACGTCGTGCTGCTGGGGCAGTCGCGCGACGGCGACGTCACGACCGCGACGTTCGGCGTTGCCGGCGGCAGGTACGACGTGGCCGTGCGCACCACCCACGACCCCGCGTCCGCGGCCCGGCTGACCTGCAAGGCGCAGCGCGACAACCCGGTGCCGCGGCACGACCTCCTCAGCGCGGTCAGGCGAGCCTGACGACGGCGGGGAAGGAGGCATCTACGAGAACGCCGCCAGCACGTGCTTGTGCAGGTCCGGGTAGCGCATCAGGTGCGCGCCGCCGTTGATGTCCAGCACCTCGCCGGTCACCCACTCCGCGGTCGCCAGGTACAGCGCGGCGGACGCGATCTCGTCGGGCCGGCCGGAGCGGCCGAGCGGGGTGTTCTCGAGGTAGTCGTCCTCGATGCCGGGGATGTCCATCGCCGGCTGGGTCAGCGGCGTGACGACCAGGCCGGGAGCGATCGCGTTCACGCGGATGCCGCGCGGTGCGAGCTCCAGCGCCGCGACCTGGGTGAGCATCGAGAGGCCGGCCTTCGACGCGCAGTACGGCGCGAGCCCGGCGCCGGGCTGGCGCGCGTTCAGCGAGGACAGCGAGATGATCGCGCCGCCCGCGGAGAGCCGGAGGCCTGCCTGCTTCGTCACGATGAACGCGCCGGTCAGGCAGACGTCCACCACGCGGCGCCACTCGTCGACGGCGAGGTCGACCACGTTGCCGAGCGTGGAGACGCCCGCGCTGTTGACCACCACGTCGAGCCGGCCGTGCGACGCGACGACGCCGTCCAGCATCGCCGCGACCGAGTCCTCGTCGGTCACGTCGGTGGCCGGGAGATCGGCGACGACCACCCGCCACCCGTCGGACTCGAACGCCGTCGCGATCGCCGCCCCGATGCCCGACGCGCCGCCCACCACCACCGCTACCCGGCCCTGCTCCATGGCTCCTCCGAAGGGATTGTTGACGCGTGTCAAGTCCGGACACTAGCGTCCCGCGCATGGCGCGACCCACGACTGCGGTGATCGGGGCGGGCATCAGCGGGCTCACGGCCAGCAAGATGCTCGACGACTACGGCATCCCGTACACCACGTTCGAGTCCTCCGACCGGGTCGGCGGCAACTGGGCGTTCGGCAACCCGAACGGGCACAGCTCGGCGTACCGCTCCCTCCACATCGACACCTCGAAGCACCAGCTGTCCTTCCGGGACTACCCGATGCCCGAGGACTACCCGGACTTCCCCCACCACACCCAGATCAAGGACTACCTCGACGGGTACGCCGACGCATTCGGCCTGCGCGAGCACATCGAGTTCCAGAACGGCGTGGTGCACGCCGAGCGGCTCGCCGACGGCGGCTGGGACATCCTGGACCAGGCAGGCGAGCACCGGCGCTTCGACCTGCTGGTCGTCGCGAACGGGCACCACTGGGACCCGCGGTTCGCGGACTTCCCCGGCGAGTTCACCGGCGTCACCCTGCACTCGCACCACTACATCGACCCGCGCACGCCGATGGACTTCACCGGGCAGCGCATCCTGATCGTCGGGATCGGCAACAGCGCCGCCGACATCGCGGTCGAGCTGTCCAGCAGAGCGCTCGAGAACGAGGTCGTGCTCTCGACCCGCTCCAGCGCGTGGATCGTGCCGAAGTACTTCGCCGGCAAGCCGGCCGACAAGTACTACCGGACCTCGCCCTACATCCCGCTGAAGTGGCAGCGGAAGTTCGTCCAGGTGATGCAGCCGGTGACCGCAGGACGGCCCGAGGACTACGGACTGCCGGCGCCGAACCACAAGTTCTTCGAGGCGCACCCGACCCAGTCGGTCGAGCTGCCGCTGCGGCTCGGCTCCGGCGACGTGGTCGCCAAGGGGAACGTCGCCCGACTCGACGGCGAGACCGTGCACTTCGAGGACGGATCCAGCCAGGACTTCGACGTGATCGTCTACGCGACCGGCTACAACATCACCTTCCCCTTCTTCGACCCCGGGTTCCTCAGCGCGCCCGACAACCGGATCGACCTCTACAAGCGGATGTTCAAGCCCGGCATCGACGACCTCGTCTTCGCCGGGTTCGCCCAGGCGACGCCCACGCTGTTCCCGTTCGTGGAGTGCCAGGCCCGGCTGCTCGGCGCGTACGCCGCCGGCCACTACCGGCTGCCGCCGGTCGCCGAGATGGAGCGGGTGATCGTCGAGGAGACCCGGAAGTACACCGGCCACATGGTCCCGACGGCCCGGCACACCCAGCAGCTGGACTACTTCCTCTACGAGCACGACATGCGCACCCGGGAGATCCCGAACGGCCTCAAGCGTGCGAGGGCCGACGGATGAGCGCGACCAAGGGCGACGAGCGCCGGACGGCCCTGCTGGCCGCGCTCGAGGAGTACCTCGAGCAGTCCAGCCTGGACGACATCAACATCGCCGACATCTCCCGGCGGGCGGGGGTGACCCGGTCGGCCTTCTACTTCTACTTCGACAACAAGGCGGCCGCCGTCGCCGCGCTCTACGAGGAGATGTACGCCGAGGGCTTCGTCGCGGCCGAGGTGCTCGGCGGCGAGGGCAGCGTGCACGACCGGATCTCGACGGCGATCCGCGCGATCTTCGTCGGCTGGGGCAACCGCACCCACCTCTACCGCGCGATCCTCGACGCCCGCGCCGCGAGCCCCGCCGTACGCGACCAGTGGGACGCCTTCCAGCAGTCGTACGTCGACCTGGTCGCCGAGCTGGTCGCGGGGGAGCGGGCGTCCGGTGCGGCGCCGGACGGGCCGGACGCGCACGCGATCGCGACCGCGCTGCTCGACCTGAACGACCGCACCCTCGAACGGCTGGTGCGCGCCCCTGAGGGCTTCGACTGGGACACGCACCTGGAGTCGGTCGTGCACGTCTGGCTGGCCGCCATCTACGGGAGGGACGCATGAAGTACCAGGAGCTGACCTTCCGGTCCGGCGACGACGAGTGCCACGCCTGGCACTTCACCGGGGAGGGCGACGTGCTCGCGACCGACGCGGGCCGGCCGGTGGTCGTGATGGCGCACGGCCTGGCCGGCACCAAGGACTCCGGGCTCCAGCCGTTCGCCGAGGCGCTGGCCGCCGCCGGGCTCGACGTGCTGGCCTTCGACTACCGCGGCTTCGGAGCCAGCGGCGGCGCGCCGCGGCAGACGGTGTCGATGGCCGACCAGCTCGACGACTACCGCGCCGCGATGGCGACGGCCGCCCGGCTCCCGGGCGCCGACCCGGAGCGGCTGGTGCTCTGGGGTGTCTCGCTCGCGGGCGGCCACGTGCTCGCCGCGGCTGCGCACCGCGACGACGTCGCGGGGGTCGTTTCGCTGACGCCGCTCGTCGACGGGATGGCCGCGGGCCGGCACGCGCTGGCCCACCACAAGCCCTCGGCGATGCTCCGGTCCACGGCCCTCGGGATCCGCTCGCGGCTGGGGCGCGCGCGGATGATGCCGGTGGTCGCCCGGCCCGGCGAGCTCGGCGCGCTCACGCTGGACGGCTGCCTCGAGGACTACCTCGCGATCGCCGGGCCGACGTGGCGCAACGAGGTGGACGCGACCGTGGGGCTCGAGCTCGGCAATCACCGCCCGGGCAAGCAGGCCAGGCACGTGCGCGCTCCGCTGCTCGTGCAGATCGCCGACCTGGACCGGAGTGCGCCGCCGCACGCGGCCGCGAAGGCGGCGTTCGCCGGCCGGGCCGAAGTGCGCCACTACCCCTGCGACCACTTCGACGTCTGGCCCGGCAAGGAGTGGCACGAGCCCGCCGTACGCCACCAGGTGGCGTTCCTGCGCCGCCACCTCACGCCAAGGTTATTGACGCATTTTCAATAGCGGGCGTAGCCTCCGGGAGGTGACCACCCTCGACGACGTCAGCAGGCTGACCAGCGAGCGGTTCCGCCGGATGAGCCCGGGCAACCAGGACAAGCTCCCGCCGGTGGACGGCACCGGCCTGCCGCCGGGACCGAGGTGGCCGGTGCTGATCCAGACCGTGGGGCTGCTGCGGTTCCGGCACCGGTTCCACCCGTACCTGCGCCGCAAGTACGGCGACGTCTTCAGCGTGCGGCTCGCCCCCGGCGGCCGGCCGCTGGTGTTCTTCACCCGGCCGGAGCACGCGAAGGAGATCTTCGCCGGCGACCCCGAGATCTTCCACGCGGGCAAGGCCAACGGCATCCTCGGCCCGATCATGGGCGAGCACTCGCTGCTGCTCCAGGACTCCGGCGAGCACAGGCGCGCCCGCAAGCTGCTGATGCCGGCGTTCAACGGGCACGCGCTGCGGGAGTACCAGGCGCTGGTCACCGAGGTCGCGAGGGCCGAGGTCGCGACCTGGACGCCGGGCGAGGACTTCCGCTCGCTCGACCGGATGAACCGGCTCACCCTCGAGGTGATCCTCCGCGTGGTCTTCGGCGTCACCGACGAGCAGCGGCTGGCCGAGCTGCGCCCGCGGGTGAACAAGACCGTGAACATCAGCCCGGCCGTGCTGCTCGGCTGGGGCTACCCGTGGCTGCAGCGGTTCAGCATCTGGAAGGACACCATCGAGAACCAGCTCGAGCTCGACCGGCTGATGTACGCCGAGATCCGCGAGCGGCGTACCGCTCCCGACCTCGCGGACGGCACCGACGTGCTGTCCCGGCTGATCGTGCAGGGTGAGGACGGCGACGCCCTCAGCGACACCGAGCTCCGCGACCAGCTGGTCACGCTGCTGCTCGCCGGCCACGAGACCACGGCGAGCGCGCTGGCGTGGGCGCTCTACGAGGCCGGCCGCGACCCGGAGCTGCTGGCGCGCTGTCGCACGGCCGCAACAGGGGGCGACGACGAGTACCTCGAAGCGGTCTTCAAGGAGTCGATGCGCCTGCACCCGATCATCCCGATGGTGGTGCGCACGCTGATGGAGCCGGCCACGATCGGCGGCTGGGACCTGCCGCGCGGCGCCACGGTCGGGCCGTCGATCATCCTCGCCCACCAGCGCGACGAGAACCATCCTGACCCGTGGACATTCAAGCCGGAACGCTTCCTCGGCCAGAACCCGCCGCCCAACACGTGGATCCCGTTCGGCGGCGGGGTGCGCCGCTGCATCGGTGCCGGCTTCGCGCAGATGGAGGGCGTGGCGGTGTTGCGCGAGGTGTTCGCGTCGTACGCCGTCGAGACCGTCGGCGACGACGAGCCCAAGGTCCGCAACATCACCAGCGTCCCGCGGCGCGGCGCGCGGATCCGGGTTCGCTGATCGGCTCGCGCTGGTGAGGACGACCGGCTGCGGTTCACCGGCGCCTCGTGATCAGAGATCGCCCGTCAGGTGGGAGAGCTCGTCGCTGGTGTTGACCGGCACGTGCGGCACGCCGGGCGGGATGTAGACGAAGTCGTCCGTCCCCGCGACGGCGTGCTCGACGAGATCCTCGCCGTACCAGACCTCGGTCTCGCCCTCGATCACGTAGATCGCCGTCTCGTGCCCGGCATGCCGGTGCGCCTTCGCCCGGACGCCGGGCGGGATCGCGAGCAGGTGGGCGCACAGCCCGACGGAACCGACGCTCTGCGCCGACAATCCCTCGACTGGTCGATGCCCTGCCGCGACGTCGTACGTCCTCCGGTCGGGATCACCCGCAGCGTCGGTTCCATGCCATCGCCCTCCTCGCTCGGTGTCATCGATCGACATCCAACCGCAGTGTTCGCCCCCGGCGAAGTCAGTCGGTAGTCGCAATTCCTGCTGATGTCGGTGGAGGTTTGCGGCGCATGCCTGGAGCACGGTTGGCGGTCGAGCAGCGGCAGCGTCGCAAGGCCCCAGGCGATGCGGCACCAACGAGAACACCAACGGCCTGACTCCGCCGTACTGGCCCCACGACGCCGACCTGCAGACCAGACCCAGGCCGCGTGCGGTGGCAACAATCATGTGAGTCCGGGGCTTGCCATCGGCATAGGAGAGGCGTACAATCGAACACATGTTCGAATCGTTCCGGGACTGCGTCGAGTCGCTCGACGCCGCCGGGATGACCGACGCCGAGCGGATCGACCTGATCCGCGAGCTCGAGCAGCTGAAGTGCGCCGCCGAGGCCGCCCAGGCCGAGCTCGCCGCCGCCCTCGGTGAGGGACGCGGCGCGGCCGCACAGGTGGCGCTCGCCCGCCGCGAGTCACCGCACCGCGGCCAGCAGCATCTCGCGCTGGCGCGGGTGCTGCTCGAGCTGCCGCACACCCGCGCGGCGTTCCGTGCCGGGCGGATCACCGAGTGGCGCGCGACGCTCATCGCGCGCGAGACGGCATGCCTGTCGCTGCAGGACCGCCGGGCCGTGGACCGGGCGATCGCCGGCGACGCCGAGGCCCTGGAGTCGTACTCCGACCGGGTCGTGCTCGGTGAGCTGCGCAAGCTCGCCGCCCGGCTGGACCCGGCCTCGGTCGCCGAGCGCCGGCGCCGCGCCGAGTCCGAGCGGTGCGTGACCGTCCGGCCCGCGCCGGACACGATGGCGTACCTCACCGTGCTGCTGCCCGTCGCCCAGGCGGTCGCCTGCTACGCCGCCCTCACCCGCGAGGCCGACACCGCGGTGGCCTCCGGGGAGCCGCGCAGCCGTGGCCAGCTGATGGCCGACACCCTCGTCGCCCGGGTCACCGGTGCGCCGCTGGTCGATGGCCGCCCCGTCGTCCCGGTCACCCTCGGGCTGGTGATGACCGACGCGGCGCTGCTCGCCGGCGGCCACGACACCGCCCACCTGCCCGGCCACGGCCCGATCCCCGCCGAGCTCGCCCGGTCCCTGGTCGCCGACCACCTCGACACCGGCTCCCGCCTGTGGCTGCGCCGCCTCTACGCGTCGCCGGACACCGGTGAGCTGGTCGCGATGGACTCCCACCAGCGCCTCTTCCGCGGCCGGCTCCGCGAGTTCCTCGACCTGCGCGACCAGTTCTGCCGCACACCCTGGTGCAACGCCCCGATCCGCCACCGCGACCACGTGGTCCGCGCCGCCGACGCAGGCACCACGACCGCCGCGGCCGGCCAAGGGCTCTGCGCGACCTGCAACTACGCCAAGGAAGCCCCCGGCTGGCGAGCCAGACCCTCGCCCGAGGCCCGGGGCCACGCCGTGGAGATCACCACCCCCACCGGCCACACCTACACCTCCCACGCCCCACCCCTGGTCGCGCTGCGCGCCGGTGCCTACCGGCAGGTCGACGACGGAGTGTGGACGCTCGTCGCCTGATGCTGCCCCCTGCAGGGGATGTGTCGACCGGCGAGCAGGACCACAATGAGGTCATGACCGACGGCGACGACTTCCTGGCCTGGATCGGGTCCGCGCTGCACGAGGCCGAACGGGCGCTGCACAACGGCGACCCGTGGCCGCGGCGTGCCCTCTGGTCCAGCAACGAACCGGTCAGCGTCCTGGGTGCCTGGCGGAACGCTCATGGTCAGCAGGAGATCGACGAGCTCTTCGAGGCACTCGGCGCGAGCTTCTCCGACTGCACCTCGTACGCGTTCGAACCGCTGTCGTACGACGTCGTCGGTGACATGGCCTACACGGAAGGTCTGGAGCACACCTCGGCATCGGTCGATGGCGAGCCTCGTACCTACACCCTGCGCGTGACGCAGGTCTACCGCCGCGAGGGTGGCGTGTGGCGGGTCGCCCACCGTCATGCCGACACGGTGACCGAGTAGCAGCGCGATGCTGCGACCGCGCGACACCCCTCACGCCGTGGACGCCGAGACGACGGACCGGATCGAGCGCACCTTTCTCGTCGTCCGCATCGTGCGCGGCAGTCTGCTGCTCCTGTTCCTCATCGTCTGTCTGGGCGCGACCGTCGCCAAGCCCTGGCCGGCCGGCGTGATCGTCGCCGTCGCACTCGCCGCCGCCCTCCAGGCTGTCCGGCTCACCATGAGCGTCCGTCACTACCTGCACGTGGCAGGCCCGCGCCGGTGGCCGGCCGACGGCGCTTGACCGCCATGGCAGCGGCTCCAGACGATGGTCCCCGGTCGGTCAGGTGGTGAGGTCGTGCGCGATCTGCGCAGCTGGTTGCTTGCTCGCGACGGAAGTCTGCGCGCAACCCGGCGCGCCGCACGGACGGCGATCATCATGCCGACCCTGTTCGCCATCGGGTACGAGGTCATCGGGAACCCGACGGTAGCGACGTACGCCGCCTTCGGCGCGTTCGCGATGCTCCTGCTCGCCGACTTCCCGGGGACGCTCCTCGAGCGGCTGGCGGCGCAGACCTCGCTGGTCGCTGTCGGCTGCGTGCTCATCTCGCTCGCGACGTTGGTCTCGAGGGATCCGTGGTTGTCGGCCGCCGCGATGTTCGTCGTCGGGTTCCTCGTGCTCTTCGCCGGCGTGGTGAGCTCGACCCTCGCAGGGGCGAGCACGTCCATCCTGCTGAGCTTCATCCTGCCCGTCGCTGCCGCCGCCGGTCCGGCAGCGATCCCGGACCGATTGCTCGGTTGGCTCCTGGCCGGGATCGTCTCCGTGCCCGCGGTGGCCCTCCTCTGGCCGGTACCCCGCAGTGACCCACTACGGTCCGCCGCGGCAGAGGCGTGCCAGCAGCTGTCGGCCCGGCTGACGGCGGAGATCGCGCACTGGCACGGCGAGACCGGTGAGGACGTGGACACGGCGGTCTCGCGCGCCGAGACCGCGCTCGCCGACCTGCGTGCGACGTTCCTGGCCACGCCGTACCGGCCGTCGGGCCTCACCACCGCGACGCGCGCCGTCGTTCGTCTGGTGGACGAGCTGGTGTGGCTCAGCGTGATCCTCGAGCAGACTGCCAACGTCCGCCACCGGGCATCCGACCCCACGGCGCGCGAGGTCAAGTCGGCAGCTGCGGTCCTGCTCGACCACGCCGGCCGGGTGCTCTCGCTCTCGAACCCACCACAAGACAGCCTCCAGGACCACCTGGACGACCTCGTCGACGCTCGCCGAGCGATGGAGGCACGGGCACTCGAGATCGTGGAGCTGCCGCGCGGCGTGCGCCCTGCCGAGGAGCTCGTGGCCGCGCTCCGCCCGGGCTCTCGAGCCCAGGAGCTCTCGTTCGTCGTCACCGGCATCGCGGCGAACATCGAGATCACGACGGCGGCCGAGGGACGACCCTGGTGGAGGAAGCTGCTCGGTCACCGACCGCCGGGCCTCGCCGGGCCGATGACCTCTGCGCAACAGCGGGCGCTCGCGCACGTCGAGCCGCACTCGGTGTGGCTCCGCAACAGCGTCCGCGGCGCGATCGCGCTCGCCGGTGCGGTGCTGATCGCGGACCTGAGCGGAGTACAGCACTCGTTCTGGATCGTGCTCGGCGCGCTGTCGGTGTTGCGCTCCAACGCTCTCAGCACGGGTCAGAGCGCTGTCCGGGGACTGGTCGGGACGACGATCGGGTTCGCGATCGGCGGACTCCTGGTGCTCCTCATCGGGACGAGCACCGAGCTCCTGTGGGTGCTGCTCCCGGTCGCGATCCTTGCCGCCGGCATAGCGCCGGCGGTCTCCTTCACAGCCGGTCAGGCCGGGTTCACGGTCACCCTGCTGATCCTCTTCAACATCATCAGCCCGGCCGGGTGGCAGGTCGGTCTGGTCCGCATCGAGGACGTGGCCATCGGGTGCGCGGTGAGCCTCGTCGTCGGAACCCTGTTCTGGCCCAGGGGAGCCACCGGCGTCTTCCGCCAGGCCCTGACGGAGGCCTATGCGGAGTGCGCCGCCTACCTGTGGGCCGTCGTCGAGAGCGGCACCGCGTCGCACGGATCGCCGACAGGGGCGGACAGCGCGGGGTTGCGGGCCGCTGCCGCCGCGCGTCGTCTCGATGACGCCTTCCGCGCATACCTTGCCGAGCGCGGCCACAAGAGGCTGAGCCTCGCCGAGGTGGCGTCCCTGATGACCGGGGTCGCCGGGCTCCGGCTGACCGCCCAGGCGGTGTCGGAGCTCTGGCCGGGCGACGAGATGCGGCGGGTCGACGTGCCTCGCGCTCAGCTGGAGGTCGTGATCGCCACCGAACGGGTGACGAACTGGTTCACTGCAATGGCTCAGGCGATCACGGGCTCGGGAACCGTTCCGCGCGCACTCCCGGAGGACGGCTCCTCCGGCCGCCGGATCGTGGAGGCCCTCGACGAGGACCTCGCGTCAGTGACGGCGTCCGAGGGGTCGGTGCGGGCCCACACGGTGCGCCTGGTGTGGACCAGCGATCACGTGGACAGCGCCCGGCGCCTGCAGGAGCTCATCGAGCAGCCATCGCGCAGCGCCGCCGGCTCGTCGCGTCGCGTCGACCGACCCTCCGGGTGAGCGCAGGCTGCGACCATCGCGACCTGCGGGTGAGGTCCGCCGACGTACGTCGTGTCGTCGACGCTGTCGGACCCACCGGCCTGGCCGGACGCGACGGTCGTCAGCGGTGACCCGCTCCCCGGTGATCTCCCGACAGACCGGGGACGAGCCGATCTTCGCCGGCCCGGCCGACGTCGATCTGGGGCTGCTCGAGAGCCGGACTCAGGGCCGATGCGCTGGCGGTGCCGGGATTCCGTCGCCGGAGCGAATGGTCTCGACGATCTCGCAGCCTCGCACGGTGTCGCTCGGGTCGGGTCGGCGCTCGTAGGTCAGCCGGTCGTGTGCTCCGGGGCCGCAGTCGATGATGTCCGGCTGGTGGTCGCTCGGTGCGACGACGAAGTCTCGCCCGGGCCCCATGTGGACGACGTCCGTCTCGTTGCGGGCTGAGCGCTGGCGGCCCAGGTAAGCCTGGTCGGGTCCAGCGCCACCCGAGAAGTGGTCACTGCCGCCGTTGTCGACGAGCAGATCCAGGCCTGACCCACCGCGCAGCCGGTCGTCGCCCGGACCCCCGGTGAGATGGTCCCGGCCGGGGCCACCGTAGAGGGTGTCGTCGCCCGTGCCACCTCGAGCGTATTCGTCACCGTGGCGGCCCGTGGGGCCAAGCCGGACCACGTCGTCTCCGGCCCTTGCATCGACGTGGTCATCGCCACTGAAGGTCACGATCGTGTCTGCGCGAGCGGTGCCGACGACGTCGTCAGACCCGCGCGACCCACGAACGCTGTCGGCGGTAGCGGGAAGGGCGATGGCGGTGACACATGCCGCACCCGCGATCGACGCGGTGAGGACACGAATTCGCACTGGCGCTCCCGAGATGACCTGGATGCTTCCGGACAGGGACACGATCGTAGGTCGCGCATGTCGTCCGGGGACCGAATTGCCATGGACCATGGTCGTTAGTACCAGGCGCGCCCATCGGGACGGGCGAGCGCGGACAGCGGCTACCAAGAGACCTCACGCAGGGTCGATCGCGCGCGGTTCCTTGCTTTCGTGATCATGATGGCGACTGCCGGTCGCCCGAGGTCTCGCGCGCCTGCACGAGCAGGCCCATGTCGTCACGGCACGCCCAGTGCTCGACGATCATGCCGTCGGCGACGCGCCAGAGGTGGATGAAGGTCCACGTCACTCGCGTGCCGGACGCCTCGGTGCCGCTGAGCAGTGGCATGGTCGACGCACGATGAGTGCCGTGCAGGGTCAGGTGCTGCGCGACCAGGTCGCCCTCGCCGACGAGGTGGTGCTGCTCGAGCGAAACCGGACCGAGGTCGACGTCGATCGCGCGCAGGATGTCCCGCAGTCCCTCGCGACCCTGTGGACCGGCGGCGTGGTTGACGAAGTCGGCCGCGACCAGGTCGTCGAGCACTGTGTCGTCGCCGGCCTGCTGCCGCCGGAACATCTCGGCGACGACGTCCCTGGCTCTGCCCTCCTTCGGGGCATCGTCAGGGCCGCCCAGGTCACCGGCCGTCATGCCCTCCGGATGGCCGGGTGGCCACTGGACCAGCTCGATGCGGTACCCGTCGGGGTCGGTGAGCATGGCCGTCCAGAAGGTGCTCGAGCCGTCCGGGGAGGTCGGCGCCTCCGTCTCGATCCCACCGTCGGCGCAATGGCCGACCGCGGCGCGCACGTCGTCAACCGCGATGACCAGGTGGTTGAAGCCACCGGGCTCCACCTCCCCGCGGCTCGGGTCGTGGACCAGCTCCAGGCTGACGAAGGGTTCCCGAGGGAGCTTGAGCATCGTGAGGTGGCCGATTGGTGTGTCGGGGACCTCGCCCACCACCTGGTAGCCGAGTGACGTGTAGTAGGCGACCGAGCGTGCGCGGTCGCTCACCCGGAGACCGACGTGCAGTGTCCTCACGAGGCGTCCTCTCTTCCTGGTTCCAGCAACCGGCCGAAGCCGCGGACGACGACCGGGGTGCCGAGGCTCTCGTTGACCGACCACAGGAGGACTTGGTTGGACTCGAGGACGGGTCGGTCGAGGTGCTGCTCGAGCGGGTCGACGGCTTGGGCGGCACGGAAGCCGTTGCCGCCCAGGAAGACCGCATCGACGTCGCCGGGCACGTTCTCGGCGACCCAGTCGACCACCTCGGCGGGCTCGACGAGAGCCGGGTCGTCGGTGACGTCGGCCAGGTCGGCGCACCCGACCGAGAAGCCCTGGTCGCGAAAGTACGCCGCCCCTCGGGAGTTGAGGTCCTCCCCGAACCACGGCGGGTGCACGACCGCCAGGCGCTCTGCGCCGAGGCGACGCAGCGCGTCGACGGCGGACGCGGGTGTCGAGCAGACCCGAACGTCCCACCGATCGGCGAGCCGTGCGACGCGCTCGCGCTCGGCGCGGTGCCCGAGAACGTAGGCCGTGCTCGTCGAGGCGTAGGCGATCGCCTGCAGGCGCCTCGGGTCGAGCTCCGCCGCGGCCGCGTCGACCACCGACGGGTCCGCGTGGGCGCGGAGCTCCTCGGGCGAGGTGGGAGCCGAGCCGTCCGGCAGCAGCGAGATGCGGCGTACGTGAGTGCGGACAGCCCTACCTGCCATGGTGCAGAACTCCTCGTCGGCCCCCGCGGCGGCGTGCGGGGTAAGGATCCCGACGTCGATCATCCGTGCGCCGACGGCCGGTAGACCAACAGCTGGCTCCGACCGTCGAAGGTCCGTGACTCCAGCAGTTCGAGGTCGAAGTCACCGGCACCGGCCAGGACCGGGCTCGTTCCCGTCCTGCCCGAGATCACCGGGAAGATCGTCAGCTCGATGCGGTCGACCAGGCCTGCAGCCATCAGCGACCGGTTGAGCGACAGGCTCGCCTGGGAGCGCAGAGGCACGTCTGACTCCTCCTTGAGCCGGGCCACGATCTCGCCCGCGTCGCCGCTGGCGACGGTCGCGTCCGGCCAGCCGAGCGTGTCGTGCAGGGTCGAGGAGATGACGGTCGCCGGCATCATCAGCGTCCGGCGGTTCCACTCGTCCTGGTTGTGCGGATCCCCCGAGCGCAGCAGGATGTCGGCGTTCTCGCGGAACGTCGTCGCCCCGAAGACCATCCGCTGTGGGGTGTCGAACAGCGACGCCCGGTGCTGCAACAGCTCCGGCCCCTGCTTGCTCCAGTAGCCGCCCCAGTCGCCGTCGGGCCCGTAGGACCCGTAGCCGTCCAGGGTGGAGAACACGTCCCACGTGTAGCTGGCAGCCATCTGGTGACCTCCCGTGTGAGCGATCCGAAGAGCGACGTTCGTCCACGCCGACCAAACAGATGTGGTTCGTTGCGCCATTGAACTTCGCTCGTGCCCAGCCGACGCTCTCCGTCGATGTTCGTCAAGCCCTGACCGTCGAGCGCAGCACCCGCGCCGTGCTCGCCATCGTCGAGAGTCCAGGCAGCCGGGGTCAGCATGCGCACGGTCGCCGAGCGGCTCGACACAGGACTGCCCTTGCTGCCGGGGCGACCGCACATCGGCTGCCGGTTGCCTATCGAGCGGTGCTCGTGCCGGTGGGGGTATCGGTGTCGCCCATCCCCGGCATGTCGGTATCGGCGGGCTCCGGCGACGAGCTCGGATCATGCGCGGCCCAGTACCCGACGTTCAGGTCGTGGTGCACGGTGTGCCACCAGTCCCACGTGGACGGGTGCTCGTAACCATCGACAGTGCCGAGCAGCAGCCCGCTGTTGTCGGTCCACACGAAGTGCATCGCGTCGGCGACGTAGTCGCAGAAAACGCGACCGTTCGCCTGCATCGCCTCGAGCCGGTCGCTGCGGGATTGCGCCAGGGTGATGCCCCTGGGGTGGTGGTACTCGTGGTTCCAGCTGATCTCGCCGTTGGTGCTGTGGCCGTTGCAGTTGCGTTGGTTGGCTCGGAAGGGTCGTCCGGTGAGAGCTTCGGCAGCGGCGACGTAGCCGTCGTAGAGCGCGTGGACCGACGGGTAGCGGCGCAGATCCACGTGCGCGACACCGACGTCGGGAGAGGTGCACACGACGTGGTCACCGCCAAGTGCCTGGCAGGAGGAGACCGGCAACCGGTCGTCGTCGAGCTTCTCGATGGCGGTCAAGATCGGGTTGTCGGTCGTGGAGGACGTGGGGAGCCGCTCGGTGGCGAGGCTGTTGCCGTCGTGCGAGAAGACCCAGACCGCCGACCCGGCCGCCGCACCGGCCACGACGCACGCCGCTGCCGCGGCCAGCACCGCCCGGCGTCGCCGCTCGTGTGCCGGGTCCCGCCGCGGGCTCGGCTGGCCGGACGCTGAGTGGTCGGATGTCGGCGCACCCGGGGGCGGGGGGCCTGGTGGCGGGGAGCTCGCTGCTGACTCAGGGGTCTTCCCGGTCGGCGAAGCTTCTGCACTCCCGGGCGGATCGGCGTCACCGTGTGGCGGCGGCTGGGTGGCGTTCGGGTCCGAGTCACGCGGCTGGCGACCGACGGGGGCGCTGCGGGACAGCAGCCTTCCCCAGCGTCCCGAGGACCCCAGCGCGGCGCCCGCGGCGGCGGTGAAGTCGCGGCAGGTGGCGTAGCGGTCGACGGGGTCCTTGGCCATGGCCTTGGCGAGCACGCCGTCGAGCGCCTCGGGCAAGCCGACGCGCACCGTGCTCGCACATGGCGCCGGCTCCTCCACGTGCGCCCACAGCACCGCGGCGTCGACGTCACGAACGAACGGCGCGCGCCCTGTGAGGCACTCGAACAGTACGCATGCCAGCGCGTACTGGTCAGCGCGCCCGTCGATCGGGTGGCCCTGGATCTGCTCAGGCGCGACGTAGTGCACGGTTCCGACGAACTGGCCGGTGTCGGTCAGGCCGGACCGGGACAGAGTGTGCTTCGCGATGCCGAAGTCTGCGAGGTACACGTGGTCCGGGTCGTCGGCGTCCGCCCCGGCCTCGAGAAGGATGTTTCCCGGCTTGACGTCGCGGTGTACCAGCCCGTGCCGGTGTGCGAGGTCGAGCGCTCGACCCGCCTGGGTGGCCGCGTACAGCGAGTCGGCTGGAGTGAGCCGGTGGTGATCGCGGATCAGCGTGCGCAGGTCGGAGCCCGCCACGTACCGCATCGCGATGAACAGCAGGTCCTCGTGCGTGCCCATGTCGTAGATGGGGATCACGTTGGGGTGGGTCAGGGATGCAGCCGTGCGAGACTCCTGGAGGAACCGGGTCCGGAACACGTCGTCCTCGGCAAGCTCCGGCGCCAGCACCTTCAGCGCCGCCAGGCTGCCGAGCCTCGGGTTCTCGGCCTGGTAGACCACGCTCATGCCGCCGCGGCCGAGGACCGCCAGGAGCCGGTAGCCGGCGAACTCGTCTCCGACCCTGGGAAGTGTCAACACGCGGCCACCTCCGTACCTGCGCGTGAGGGCGTGTCGAAGCCGGGTCGGGGCCGTCCCTCCTTGGTGCGTTCTCGCCATTCTGCGCGCTGCTTTCCTCACCGAGCCATACCGCAACTTGAGGACACCCCACGAGGACGGGCTGACTATGCTCCCGGCAAGGGCACGCGCGTGCCGCCCCGGCCGGAAGGGGCTTCAGCCGTGGAGCACACCCTGCGGACGGTGTCGTTCGGCGTGCTCGGCCCGCTCGTGGTTGACGTCGGCGATCACCCGGTGCGACTCGGCGGCCTGAAGCTGCGGCGGGTGCTGGCGATGCTGCTCATCAACGCGGGACGCACGGTGTCGGTCGACCGGCTCATCGAGGGGCTGTGGGATGATCAGCCGCCCGACGGCGCGGTGAACACTCTTCAGGTTCACGTCTCGCACCTGCGGCGCGTCCTGGCCGACGGCGAAGTCCCGCTGGTCACCCAGCCCCCCGGCTACCAGCTGCGGGTCCGCCCCGAGCAGCTGGATCTTCTGCGCTTCGAGCAGCTCGCCGGGTTGGCGCGCGAGCGCGCGGACGCCGATCTGCCGGCTGCGGCGGCGGAGGCGCTGAGTGAAGCGCTCAGCCTGTGGCGTGGCCCGGCGCTGGAGGACATCGGCTCGGGCTTGTTCGCCGACAACGCGCGCACGTTCCTCCACGAACGACGCTGGGGGGTCACTGAGGACCTGCTGCGACTGCGGCTGCGGCTGGGACAGTACCCCGTGGTGGTCGAGGAGTGCACGGCCATGGTGGCCGAGCATCCGCTGCGGGAGTCGTGGTGGGAGCTGTTGATGGTGGCGCTGTACCGGGCCGGCCGCCCGGCGGAGGCGCTGGCGGGCTACCAACGTTGCCGTCGGGTGCTGCTCGAGGAGCTCGGCGTCGAGCCGATGCCCCAGCTTCAGCGACTGGAGCGGCAGATCCTCAACCATGACCGCCGGCTGGATCCGGGTCCGGCGACGGCGTCGGTCGTGCTCCGGCGGCCCGTCGGTGTAGGACGCGAGGCCGGCGCGACCACGCAGCTGCGAGCCCAGCGGCTCGACTCCGTGTTGGAGGTCGACGAGCTGTCGACGGTGCCGCTCGGAACCCGGACGGTCATCGGGCGGAACGACGAGTGCGACGTGGTGCTGACCAGCCCGGAGGTCAGCCGGCGTCATGCCGAGATCCGACTGGTCAGCGGCCGGCACCTGCTGCTCGACCTGTCGTCGGCCAACGGCACGTGGCTGGCGGGCGAGCCTGTCCTGCAGCGACTCCTCGATGATGGCGACGTCGTCAGCGTCGGTCAGCATCAACTGCGGTACCGGATCCGGCGAGTGCCCTCCTAGTGGGCGACGTGCCGACGCCCCTGGCTCTGTGAGCACAGGGGCGCCGGCGGGTCGGTCGTCTCGCTCAGGTCAGCGCCCGGTAGCAGGAGTTGATGTTGTACGACGAGTAGCCGTACGCGTACCAGTCCGTGCGCTGCTTGGGAGTGCCGTGGTCGCCGCCGGCGATCGACGCGAGAGTGTTGTAGCCCTCCCAGTAGTCGGAGTTGTCGAGCCGGTGGGTGACCGTCAGGCCGTACCGGGTGTACATGCCGGCGAGGCAGTCGGCGAACAGCTCTCGGCCGAGAGTTCCGGATGCGCTCTTCCAGCCAGCCATGAACATGATCTCGTGCCCCCACTCGTGGGCGAGGATCACGCCGGGGGCGTAGTCGCCGTACGTGTTCAGCAGCCCCTGTGTCCAGCCGGTCCCGATGTAGATCTGGCCGAGGTACGGCCGGTCGCAGGCGAACGAGTTGCTGGGCGACATCGTGAAGCCGCAGGCCGTGATCGTGCTGTTGTAGTAGTAGACCGTGGGCTGCGCGTAGTACGCCGACCACCCCCAGCTGCGGAAGTTGGTCGCCCAGAAGTTGTTGATGTCACCCATCAGGTAGCTGACGGTGCCTTGGGACGTCGTCTGGGGGCTGGCGAGGGCGTTCGCTGGTGCCCCGGTCAGAGCGACGACGACCAGGGTGATCGATGCGGCGAGCGCTGCAGCGAGCGCCTTGTGGGCCCGGGCGAGAGGGGATCGCGGCGTCTGGTGGAAGCGGGTGTTGTGAAGCATCTCGAGGTTCCTTTCGGGTGGACCGCGTGCGGCGGTCTCGGTTGGAACCACGTTGTGGCGCAGCGCTGAAGGCCCTCTGACGTCCGACTGAAGGAGTCGACGGCGTTGTGCGCCCACCGTGAGCCGCAGACGCGGCCGCACAAGCCCGAGCGGATGCGCTACGCGCTGCAGATGCGGACGTCAGAATGTGATCGCATCGAGCCAAGCAGAGCGTTCACACTCTGTCGGTGATGGAGATCCGGGAAGGCGACTAAGGCGTTCGACGCACCACGAAGGCGGGGTCGATGGTCCGCAGGGTGTCGGGCTCGAAGCCGTGCTTGACGCCCCAGAGCACGGCCTGGGAGCGACGTTCCACTCCCATCTTCCGGTAGGCCGAGCGGATGTAGGTCTTGACCGAGTTGATGCTGAGGAAGGCGCGGTCGGCGATCTCCTGGTTGCTCAGCCCCTGGGTGATCAGGGCGATGATCTCGGCTTCGCGCGAGGACAAGCCGGCAGAGCGTCCGGGCCAGTCGCCTCGTCCGTCCACGCTCGACTCGTTGTTACCGGGCAGGATCACGACCTCGCCCGCGACGACCCGCTTGAGCGCGTTGACGATCTGAGGCCCGGTGAGAACCTTGGAGAGGTAGCCACGGGCTCCGCCAGCGATCGCTTGCACCACCATCTCTGGCTGGACGTTCCAGGAGTAGACCACTACCTTCGCACCGCTGTCCCGGACGAAGTCCTCGAGGTCTATCCCCTTGCCCTGGATCTGGGCGAAGGTGTCGAAGAGGACCACGTCAACGTCGCTCAGGACGCTCTGGGAAGCGCCGGTCTCGACGACGTCGATGCTCTCGTTGGCGAGGAAGGTGGCGACTCCGGCAACCACGACGGCGTAGTCATCCACGATGGCCAGGCGGATCCGAGGTTGGTACACCTCCCCACCGTAGTGCGGCTTTCGCGGAGCGAGCGTGGGGCGACCCGTCATCGGCACGAGCGCGGTCGCCGATCCGGGCGAAGGTAGCCGCTCTGGCCCGTGCGAGGCCCAGCGAGACCCCAATTTCAGCGATGTCTCGCGACAGGGGACTCGAGTTCTTGCCGACTCGGTCGAACATGACAGGCCTGCACGCGTCGAGACGCGCTGTGGTCGAGAAGATCCGAAGAAGTGCGTGGAGTTGAGGGGGAGTCATGCTTCGAAGATTGACCGCTGCAGTGTCCATGGTGGTGTTCACGCTTCTCGTGCCCGCCGGACCGGCCGAGGCCATGTCGGGAGAAGCGGTCTCGGGCGCTGGCACGTTCACCGCCAACAGTCTGTGCCCCAGTGGCAGAGAGTTCACGATCGATGCCGTGGGCAGCGGAGACGCTGATGCCGCCACCGGCTCGTTCTCCTACTCCTGCGGGAGTACCGGTCAGCTGGCGAGCGGGACCATCGACTGCCTGCGGGTCGTCACGCAGCCGGGACGGAACAACGTGGTGTCCCACTACGCGACCATGGGTGGCGTGGTGACCACGGCGTCGGCGACGCCGTTCACGGGACTACCTGCCGGCACGGCTGTGACCGTCACGGTCTACGACGAGAATTCCTCGGTCTTCACGGTCCCCCAGTTCGGCGTCACACCCGCGGCCACGAGATGCTCGAGCAACGATGGTGGTCAAGCCCAGACCATCGCCACAGGTGATGTCGACATCGTCATCACCCAGGACGTCGATGGCGACGGTGTCGTCGATGGGCGCGACAACTGCCCGGAGGATGCCAACACGCGTCAGTTGGATCCGGACGGGGATGGACTCGGTGAACCGTGCGACAACTGCCCGGATGTCGCCAACGGCGGCCAGGCCGACACCGACGGTGATGGGGTCGGGAACGCGTGTGACTCCACGCCGACCGGGGACACCGACGCGGATGGTGTCGACAACGCGGTGGACAACTGCCCGGCT
>NZ_KK211159.1:393466-717936 GCF_000620645.1 Nocardioides sp. URHA0032
ACCGACGCGGACGGGGTCGACAACGCGGTGGACAACTGCCCGGCTGTGGCCAACGGCGGCCAGGCTGACGCCGACGGTGATGGGGTCGGGAACGCCTGTGACTCCACCCCGACCGGCAACCCCCAGTGCGCGGACGGAGCCGACAACGACGGAGACGGGTACACCGACTACCCCGCCGACCCCGGTTGCGCCTCGGTCTCCGACGACACCGAGTCGCCCAATCCGAGCAACGCGCCGAGCTGCGACGGCCGTCGGGCCACCGTGTACGTCGCGAACGGGAGGATCGTCGGCGGACCGGACTCCGGCCAGGCCTACACCGGTACCCTGCGCGGAACCGCTGGTGCGGACGTCATCAGGGCGACCGCGAGGGCTGACACGGTGGTGGCGGGCAGCGGCAACGACTCGGTGTGCGCTTCGGGGGGTGCCGACACCGTCCTCGGCGAGGCAGATGCTGACCGGCTGTTCGGCGGAGGCGGGAACGACAACGTCTCCGGCGGCACCGGCGCCGACAGGCTGCAAGGCGCAGCTGGGAACGACACGCTGACCGGGGGAGATGGTCCTGACCGCTTCATCGGCGGCAGTGGCACCGACACCGCCACGGACTACAGCCGTGCGCAAGGAGACACCCTCACCAGCGTCCCCTAGGCATTGCCCACTCCTGGCTCTCGTCCGGAGGGGACCTGCCGGACGGCGCGCACGCTCCGCGGCAGATCCGCCCTTCGAGACCACGTGCGTGATGCCGCCGGCGCTCCCGCGACGGAGTTCGGCTGGGACGTCGGCCGCCGGTGGTCCTCCTCGCGGGGTCGGCCGGATGAGCTCGAGGCCAGGGGATGGATGGCCGTGGGTTTCCGGCCCTGGGTGGTGGCGACCGAAAGGCAGCAAACGGAACGGTGGGCGGGTGGTCGGCGCCGGCCCCCGGCCTGCGGATCCGATGGCCGCGCCGGCTGTTGAAAGCGGCTCGGAATCGTGACCTGTTCGTTACCCAGGACCCTGTGGAACAAGGGGTTCTGGGCCTCTCAGTGTCGGTGGCCGGTGCTTGAGTAGAGCCATGACAGCGATGGCCACACCTCGGCACCGGGTCTCGGTCGCGGTTGCGCAGATGCGTGACCTGGCTGGCTCGGTGACCGATGCGTCGGTGTGGTCCATGGACGCCGCGGAGACCACCACGACGCTGATCCAGCTGGCCCGGTTGAAGGCGCAGGTGGCCGAGCTCGAGGCCCGGGTCGGCGAGCACGCCGACGACGAGACCGTGGACGCGTGGGCGCACCGGACCCGGCAGACCAAGCCCGCGGTGCTCGGCCAAGTGCGGCTCGGCCAGGCGCTGGTGGCTCGGGGCCATGTCCGCGACGCGCTGGCCGCGGGTGACCTGGTGGTCGAGCAGGCGCGGGTGATCGTCGCCGCCCTGGACCAGCTGCCCGGGGACCTCGACCCGGCCCTGGTCGACCGGGCGGAGCGGCACCTGGTGGCCGCCGGACGGGAGCACACCGCCCCGACGTTGCGGATCCTGGGCAAGCGGCTGATGGACGTGGTGGCACCGGAGCTGGCCGATGAGTACGAGGCCCGGCAGCTCGCACGGGAAGAGAGTGACGCGCTGCTGGCTACCACGTTCACGATGGTCGACGACGGGCACGGCAAGTGCCACGGGAAGTTCACCGTCCCGTCCTTGCACGGTGCCGCGCTGAAGAAGATGCTGCTCGCGATCGCCGCCCCCAAACGGCAGGAACGTCCAGAACCCGGGGTTCCGCTGCGCCCCGGACCCGAACGCCGGGGTCGGGCTTTCTGCGAGCTCATCGAGCGCTACCCGGCCGACCAGCTCCCGCAGACCGGCGGAGTGTCCGCGACCGTGGTGGTCACCATGACGCTCGACAGCCTGCTCGGGAAGCTCGAGCAGGCCGCGCTCCTGGACACCGGGGAGCGGATCACCGCGGCCACCGCCCGCCGGCTGGCCTGCGAGGCCGGGATCATCCCCGCCGTGCTCGGCGGAGCCTCGGAGGTCCTCGACCTGGGCCGCGCCCGCCGGTTCCACACCAAGGCCCAACGGGTCGCGATCGGCCTCCGCGACAAGGGCTGCACCGAACCCGGCTGCGACTGGCCGCCGGCGATGTGCCACGTGCATCACGACATCCCCTGGAGCCGAGGCGGACCCACCGACGTCGAGCACGGCCGGCTCCTCTGCCCGAAACACCACACCAGGTTCCACCGACAAACCTAGGCCGACCGGCCCGACGAAGCACCACCACAGACCCGCCGACGGGCGCGGTCCCGCCTGCGAGCACCCAATGCCGCGAACCGCGCGGAATGCGGCTTGATCCGGATGCTTTGTGCGCGCCCTACTCAACATCGGCGAGGCACCAGAAGGAGCGCTGTGGAATGTTCCGAGGCATCGGTCACCGGGGATTAGGCGTAGCGGCCGCATCATGACAGTCCAACCGAGACGCTCGCTCGGCCCGTTGCCTCACTGGGGCCCTGTCCTGGCCATGGCGCTGACCCTCTTGGTGGCTGCCGCCGCGGCATACGTCTGCGCGGGCTACCAGGCGGCTCATCAACTCACCGCGTGTCAACGGGTCGCCTCGCACCAACCGATGGACAGCTCGACCGTGCCACCACCCTCAGGTGAGGACGTACTGCAGTGTCTTGGCACTGACCAAGTCGCGGGGGTCGGATGGTCCGGGTGAAAGGCGCCAAGCTCCGCTCATCGGCTGCGTGCGTCCGACGTGCAACCCGACTCGCCACCACCGACGAGCGGGAAGTTCACTGGCGACGGGCCCGAAGGACGTAGGTGCCTCCTTCGACGTCCACGATCCCGCCGTGGCGTTCGATCGACTCCCGCAACGCTGACCTGAGGCGATGGAGGATCTCCGGTCGGAGTCGGCGGTGATCAGCGAAGGTCGCGACGAGGTCAGCCCACTGGCCACCGGTCAGGCGGCGCTGCCAGCGGTACGTGCGTGGCGCGGACGCGGTGAAGGCGGGGTGGCTGGTGAACGGATCGGGAGCGTCGGGGACCCCGCCGGGGTCGCCACCGATCACCGTGGCGGCCGGAGCGAGGTCGGCGTAGATCGCCCGGAACTCGGTGAGCAGGTCCGCGGGGACCACGTGGTAGTTCCAGAACCTCGCCAGCCGGCCGCCGGGCTCGAGCAGCCGTGCAGCCTTCTCCAAGCCAGGGACGGGATCGATCCAGTGCCAGGCGTGTCCGCACGTGATGAGGTCGAATCGGCGTCCCGCGTCGTCCCAGTCCTCGAACCGGCCGATCTCGACCGTGATGCCGTGCTGTCGGGCGACCGCCGCCATGCGGGGGTCGGGGTCGACGCCGAGGACCGGTACTCGTCTGCGCGCGAGCTCGACGGCCACCTTCCCGGTGCCACATCCCACGTCGAGCGCCGCGATCACCGGGACGACGACGAGGTCGTCGAGGAGGGCCGCGGGGTAGCCGGACCGCGACCGGTCGTACGCGGACGCGTCCACCCCGAACGACAGTGCTCGGTCGCGCTCCGGGTGCAGGTCCTCCAGCGGCACACCTCCAGTCTGGCCCTCGGCAGTCGAGGACGTCCCGCCCGAGGGTCGTGGGAGCTAGGCTCGTGTCCGGAGCCGAAGGCCCAGGAGGTGTCTCATGAAGATCGAGTTCATCGCCAGTGTCGCCGTCATCACGCCCACACCGTCGGAGAGCCGACGGCTGTACATGGACGCGCTCGGTCTGCCGCTCAAACAGCTCGATGGCGAGTACTTCGCCAGCGAGGAGATCGGCGGTTGCAAGCACTTCGGGGTGTGGCCGCTCGAACAGGCCGCCCAGGCGTGCTTCGGCCAGAGCTCATGGCCCGATGACGTAGCGGTGCCACAGGTGAGCCTGGAGTTCGAGGTGGCGAACGCCGACGCAGTCGCCGCGGGTGCTGATGAGCTCCGAGCGAGTGGATACGAGCTGCTGCACGACGCACGTGAGGAGCCGTGGGGTCAGACAGTCGCCCGTCTGATCTCGCCCGAAGGCACCGTGGTCGGGTTGTCGTACGCGCCGTCGCTGCACGGATAGCAGCACCCGTTCAAGCCCCTCCATCAGCGGTGGAGGCAGCCCCGTGGATCACGGTGACGAGCTGGTCCCGGCTGGGCCCGGGGGCGTACGACGGCCGCCAACCCGATTCGTAGACAGCTCGAGCCAGCGGCTCGGCCGGTTGGAGACAGGTCGGGAGTGCGGTCATGGCCCAGTAGGGTTCGGCGTACTCGTTGATCCGGGGGTCGGCCTGGGCCGCCTCGCAGATGCGCTCGGTCGTCAACGGGCCGGTCAGGTCGAGCGCCGCACCTTGCCAGCGCGCCACTGCATCGGTGTCGATGGCGATGTGGTCCTCGACCCAGGGCCGGACGAACTCGTCGCACCACGCGCCGAACGGGTGGACGAGGGAGCCGGGATCGGCGCCGTCGTCCATCAGCTCCAGGAGGGCGTCGACCTGCGAGAACGCCATCGCAACCCCGCGTCCGCGGGTGGGGGTCGTCGTTGCCACGGCATCGCCGACCGAGACCAGCCCGGCGAGCCGGCGCTGCGATCGGTAGACGTTGCGCAGGGCGCCGCCCACCATCACCGGGCTGGTCGGCCTCGCTCGGTCGGGGTCGGTCCAGACGGCGAGCGCGGGAACGGCGCGGCAGGCCTGGTCGAACACGGCGTCGAGCCGAAGCGGCTTCAACGCGTCGTCCGCGGTCGGGCAGACGAAGAGCACGGAGAAGTGTCCGGCCTCGTGCAGGAACACCAGGACCTGGTAGCCGTCGTAGCTGTTGAAGCTGCCGAGCGGATTGTCCATGGGACCCGGTTCGGCTCCGGGCAGCAGCTGGTAGGTGCGGTCGACGTAGGTCAGCCCGCACAGGCCCTCCAGCTCCGGATCGGTCGTCCGATCGATCCGGCTCGAGCGACCCGACGCATCAACCACGAGGTCCGCCGTCAGTGGGACCTTGTCGACCACGGCACCCGTGACCCGCCCGCCGTCGGCGAGCAGCCCGTCGACGTGTCCGGTGCGAAGCGTCAGCCCGGGCGTGTCCGAGGCGGTGCTGCGAAGGGCTCGCTCCAGGACTGAACGACGCGAGCGGTTGCCGATGGTCCGGGTGCCCGCACCCGGGACCTCGACGACCATCGGCTCGGCGCCGGCGCCCGTCCACGCGTCGTACGCCGCAGCCCACCGTCGCTGCAACACGTCGGCCACCTGCGGCCGGAACCCGTGGGCATGCTCGAACTGCATGACTCCGCGGCGCCGCCAGGTGCCGTCCGCGGACGGACCGGGGTCGCGGTCTACCGAGGTGACGTCGTGCCCGCGCTCCGCCAGCGCCGCGCCGACCAGCATTCCGGTCGGCCCGGAGCCGAGGACGAGGACCTTCATGTCGAACCACGGTCCGCCTCGGGCCGCGGGGTGTCAACGCGATTCGGACCGAGTGCGCGCCGCCGCTCTCGGGATCGACTCCCGCCAGGTCCGCCGCGAGACCTCGTCCCCGTCCAGCGTGGCAACCGTCTCGATCTCCACGCCGTAGCCGGACCCGGTGACCGCGACATCCATCGTGGACACCACCTGCACGGCAACGCCCGGCCACGTCAGGTCGTACGTCGTGACCGCGTGGGCGGTCTGCTCCCAGGTACGCCGGTCCACGGTCACCTCGCCGCGGTAGTCCTCGCGGGCCCAGCCGTCGTACGGCGTGTCGTAGTCGGCGACGGTGTGCGTCCGGGCGGTGGTGGTCCGGCGCAGGACGTCGTCCTCGATCGACCATCCGACGCCGTGCATCGACTCCGACGAGTGCTCGGCACCCGGCGTGAACGTGGGCACCGGGAAGGAGCCCGCCAGCAGCGGCAGGGAGACCGAGCCGGCATGGACGGTCAGCGTGACGGGGGCGGGCGGTGCGATGGTGTTCGGCCAGTCCGAGCCGGCGACGCTGACGCGGAGGCGGTTGCCGGGGGACCACTGGAAGGCGCAGGCGTCCAGGTCGAGCTCGACGTCGTACTCCTGGCCGGGCACGAGCGACGCCGGCCGGCCGTGCACCCCGTCGCGGAAGGCCAGGTCGAGGGTGCCGCGGGTGACCAGGGCGGAGGTGCCGTCGGGGAAGACGTCGCACAGCTTGACCGAGAGCGAGGCGACGGGCTGGTCGACGCTGATCCGGAGCACCGCGCGGGGCTGGCCGACCACGGGGTCGTGCGGGGGTGCGGTGTCCCAGGTCAGTGACCGGGCGTCGTCGAGGCGCTGGTCGCCGGACTGGCCCCAGGGCAGGTGGCCGGCACAGTCGATCCAGGCGGCGGTCCCCGTGTCGGGTACGACGGTCAGCACGGACGGGCCGGGCAGCGACACCGACCACGGCCGCGTCGGCGGGACCGACGGCAGCGAGAGCCAGTAGCCCTCGTGCAGGTCCAGGTCGGGCTCGGGCCCGGTCGACGTGCGGACGAACACGTCGCAGCCGGATGTGAAGCCGGAGGTGGAGTCGGAGGTGGAGCCGCGCAGCCAGCGGTCGAACCAGGCCGCCATCTCGACGTCCAGGTCGATCCGGGGCCCGGGCATCGCGACCTTCGGGTCGGCGTGGGCCCACGGCCCCGCGAGCAGGCGGTGCGGCACGCCGGAGGCAGCGAGCGCGGCGACGGTGCGGAAGGAGTTGTTCCGGTAGCCGTCCGCCCAGCCGGCGACCAGCATCGTGGGGACGTCGATCCGGTCGTAGCCGTCGCCGGCGGCGCCGAGGCGCACCGACCCGCCGCGCCAGTAGTCGCCGTGCGCGTTCTCCCGAAGCCAGGTCAGCACCCACGGCTCGTTGGTCGCGAGCCGCCGCGACCACTCGTCCCGCCACCCGTCGCCCCACACGGCGGGCACGGGTGGCAGCACGCACATCGGCGTCATGTAGTGGTTGTAGTCGACGAGGTCGACCAGCTTCAGCGCACCGCCGCGCCAGTGCACGTCGTCGGTCCACCGGTCGTCGCTGCTGTAGATCGCGAACACCGCACCCAGCGCCGGCGGCCGCTCGCAGGCGAGCTGCAGTGAGTTGAAGCCGGAGTACGACGTGCCGAACATGCCCACTCGCCCGTTGCACCAGTCCTGTGCCGCGAGCCAGGCGATCACCTCGGCCAGGTCCGCCTGCTCCTCGGGCGGGTACTCGTCGGTCGCGTCTCCCGACGACGACCCGGTGCCGCGGACGTCGACCCGGCAGACCGCGAACCCGAACCGGTCGCGGAGGTCCTCGTAGCCGGCGGCGTACGACGAGGTCAGGTCGTCCTTGCGGTACGGCAGCGCCTCGAGCAGGCACGGCTGCGGGCCGGTGGCCGGGTCGGGCAGGTAGAGCGTCGCCGCGAGCTCGACGCCGTCCCGCACCCGGATCCGGACCTCCCGGGATGACGCGGTCATGCGAGCATCGCCAGGACGTCGGGGGAGTGCAGCGACTCGCTGGTGTTGCCGTCGCGGCCGACCGTGGTGGGCGCGGTGAACATCGAGTTCAGGACGGCCTCCTCGGCGGCCTCGACGACCGCGGCGAACAGCGGGTCGAGGGCGCGGCCGCCGAGTGGCGTATCGTCCAGCGCCTGCTCGCGGTCCATCCGCAGCCCGAGGCCGAGACCCAGGAAGATCTCGCCGCTGCCGTGGTGCGCCACCGACCCGGCGCGGGCCAGCCCGAGCCCGACCCGGCGGGCCAGCCGGGCGCACGCGGCGCCGTCGACCGGCGCATCGGTCACCACGAGCCCGATGCAGGAACCCGCCGGCCGGGCGGGCGCGGACGGCGCCGGCGGCAGCCGCCGGCCCACGGGTACGCCGATCACCACCAGGTCCTCACGCGCGCCGAAGTTCGTCAGCAGCAGCACGGCCACGGTGTGGCCGCCCACGACCCGCGACGACGTGCCGATGCCGCCCTTGAAGCCGAGGCACGTCATGCCGGTCCCGGCACCGACCGCGCCCTCGTCCGGAGCGGACGACGAGCCGCGCGAGGCGAGCGCCGCGTCGTGCGCGGCGACGACGTCGGAGGAGGTCACGTGCATCCGGCGGCAGTCGTTGAGGAACGAGTCGTCGCACTCGCCGACGACCGGGATCACCACGTCGTCCGCGACGCCGCCGTCGCGGTCGAGCTCGATCTGGCACGCGGCGTCGTACACGCGGCCGAGCTGCATGGTCGAGGTCAGGTAGACCGGCGTCTCCGCCGCCGCCCACTCGGCGGCGGTGATGAACCCGGTGCACTCGCCCGCGCCGTTCAGCACCGCGCCGCCGGCGGGGACCGGCCGACGGTACGCGTCCTCGGCGAGCAGCAGGCAGCTGACGCCGGTGCGCGCGACCACCGGGTCGTCGCGCCACACGGTCGCGTGCCCGAGCCCGACGCCGGCGACGTCGAGGACCGAGTTCGTCGGGCCGGTGGGCAGCACGCCGACCCGGATCCCCAGCTCCCGTGCGCGCGGCATGCCGACATCCTGCCGGAGCCCCGCGCGAACGGGTGGGATGCTGACGCCGTGCGCATCCCCGTGGTCTGGTCGCCGGCGACCAGGAAGCACGTGCCGGAGCACGAGGTCTGGGTCGGCGTGCCGACGCCCGGCACCGAGCTCCCCGAGCGCGTCGACGTCATCCTCGCCGCCCTGCAGGCGCACCCGCTGCACCAGGCGACCCCGCACGACGACCGGCTCCTGACCGCCGTCCACGACGAGGCGCTGCTGGAGTTCCTCGCGACCGCCGCCGACGACTGGGCCCGCGGTCCGTACGACGAGCTGGTCGGCCAGGACCGCGTCGTGCCGTACTTCTTCCCGACCGACGCGCTGCTCGCCGGCATGCCCCCGACACCGCCGGCGGCGCTGCACGGCAGGGCCGGCGTGTACTGCTACGACACGATGACGCTGGTCGGACCCGGCACCTGGGAGGCCGCCCGCGCGGCCGTCGACGTGGCGCTCACCGCGGTCGACCTCGTGACCGCGGGGGAGCGGGCGGCGTACGCGCTCTGCCGTCCGCCCGGCCACCACGTCACGCCGCGCGGGTACGGCGGCTCGTGCTACCTCAACAACGCGGCGGTCGCCGCCGAGGCGCTACGCGCCGCCGGCCACGAGCGGGTCGCAGTCGTCGACCTCGACGCGCACCACGGCAACGGCACGCAGGCGGTGTTCTGGGAGCGTCCCGACGTCCGGTACGGCTCGCTGCACGTCGACCCCGCCGCGGGCTGGTTCCCGCACGTGTTCGGCCACGCGACCGAGACCGGCGCGGGCGCGGGAGCGGGTACGACGCGCAACCTCCCGCTGCCCGAGGGCACCGGTGACGACCGCTGGGTCGGGTCCGTCGGCGAGCTCGCGGACTGGGCGTCCGACTGCGACGCGCTGGTCGTCTCGCTCGGGGTCGACGCCGCCGGTGACGACCCCGAGAGCCCGCTCCAGGTCACCGCGGACGGCTTCCGCGCCGCCGGGCGGCTGCTCGGGGCGCTCGGCGTGCCCAGCGTGCTGGTCCAGGAGGGCGGCTACGACCTCATGAGCATGGGCGGGCTGGTCGCGGCGTACCTCGACGGCCACGCCGGCTGATCGCCACGCACCCGGACCCGACCTGGGACGGTGTCCGGTACGTACTGGGTAGGGTGCGTGCACGGGGGAAAGGGTTCGATGAGATTCAGGTACCGGCCGTTCCAGGCCGCCGTGATCGGGTTGCTCGCTGCCCTGATCACGGCCTGCGCCGCGTTCGCCCCGCTGTACGACCGCGCGATGCGCCAGGCGCTCTCCGACATCGTCATCGACCAGACCCCGCCGGCGCTGAGCGGTCTCCAGGCGTCCGCCGCCTACACCCAGCAGGGCGGCTTCGGCTTCCACGAGCAGGCTCCGCCGCCGCCCCCGGACGTGGTGCTCTCGAAGATCCCGCCCGATCTGCGTGCCCACTACCGCGACCCGATCGCCGGCTACACCGCCGCGGTCACGAAGAACCCGGCCGGGCCCGCCGACCCGGGCTCGAACCTGGTCTGGCGCGACGGCGAGTGCGAGCACCTCGAGCTCGTCGACGGCGTGTGTCCCTCCCGACCCGGCGAGATCGTCGTCAGCGAGGCCGACGTCGACAACTTCGGGTTCACGACAGGCACCACGTTCACGGTCGCCGGCATCCCCAGGAACGCCGAGGGCGGCGGGCACGCAACGCCGACGAACGTCCACCTGACCGTCACCGGTGTCTACCGCCAGGTGCCGAGCGACTACTGGTTCGGACTGCTGCTCACCGGTCGCTCGGGTACGACGGACCCGCTGCCGCCGAACCACCTCCAGGCCGACGTCTGGCTCACGTCCCGGAAGACGTTCGAGTCCCGCAGGCTCCCGACGTTCCCGCAGGAGACGTCGACCGTCGCCCTCCCGCTGGACCGGGAAGCCGTCGGCGTCGACGACCTGCTCACCATCGGGACCGCGATCGACGAGCTCGAGAAGCACCCGAGCGCGATCTCGGGCGCCACGGTCACGTACCTGTCGGGCATGTCCGACCTGGCCCAGAACGTGCGCGACCAGACCGACCAGTCCCGGGTCACCGTCCCCCTGCTCATGGCCCAGCTCGGCCTGCTCGCGGTCGTCGTCCTCTGGCTGGTGCTGCTCGCCGTCACGGAGCAACGACGTCCGGAGGTGGCACTGGCCCGCCTGCGCGGCCGCGGACGTCGCGGTGCCCGCAGGCTCCTGGCCGGCGAGCTGCTGCCGGTGGCGCTGGCCGGAGTGGTCCCCGGCGTGCTGCTCGCCCTGCTCGGCACCTGGTTCGCCCGTACGGCCGTGCTGCCCGGCGATGCGCCGTTCGAGCTCCGCACACCCCTGCTGTACGCCGTCCTGATCGCGGTCGGCGTGCTCACGCTGGTCACGGTCCTCGCGGTCGTGCGGGTCTCCCGCGAGCCGGTCGTCACGCTGCTGCGCCGGGTCCCTCCCCGGCGTACCGGCTGGAGCCTGGGCGTCGCCGACGCGCTGGTGATCGCCGGCTGCGGCGGCGTGGTCGTCGTCTTCGCGACCGGGGGCCTCGACGGCCCGATCGCCCTCGCGGCGCCCGGCCTGCTGGCCATCGTGGTCGGGCTGGTGCTCGCGCACCTGACCACCCCGACCGCCGCACTCGTCGGCGGTCGCCTGCTCCGGGGCGGCCGGGTGCGGGCGGGCGTGAGCGTGGTCGACGCGGCCCGCAGTCCCGCGACCCGCCGGATCGTCGCGATCGTGACCCTGGCGACCGCCCTGTCGGTCTTCTCCGCCGACGCGCTGCTGGTCGGCGACCGCAACCGCGCGTCCGCGGCCGAGCAGCAGGCCGGCGCTCCGGTCGTCGCCGAGGTGACCGGCGTCGACGTGCTCGCGGTCCGCGCAGCGCTCGCCGACGTCGACCCCGACGGCACGCTCGCCACCCCGGTCGTCCGCACCGTCCCCGCGAACAACACCGCACGGGTGACCGTGGCGGTGATCCCGGACCAGTTCCGGCGGATCGCGCTGTTCCCCGGTGGGGGCCCGTCGGACGAGGTGTGGAAGCGGTTGCGCGCGCCCGACACCGCGCCGATCGCACTCACCGGCGAGCACGTGGACCTGACCCTGACCGACAGCTCCCTGCGGTCCCAGCGGGTCGGCGGCGACCCGCAGCCGATCACCTTCGGCGTCGACCTGGAGGTCGTCGACACCGGCGAGACGCTGCACGTCGCGCTCGGCGACATCCCGAAGCCCGCGAAGACCGTGCACCTGAGCAGCGACGTCAGCTGCAGCGCCGGATGCAACCTGACCGGCATCTGGCTCGGCACCCTGCCCGGCGCCACGATGAGTGGCCACGCAACGGTCGGCGCCCTGACCACCGGCGACGACTCGATCCCCCTCGGGCCATCGGGTCAGTGGAACGGCTTCCAGGACGCCAGCGAGGGCAGCATCCAGGCGGACGAGGGCAGCAGCCCCGACGACTTCGTCCTGCGGGTGGACGGCCGGGGTGCGTCCCAGCTGAGCATGTCGCAGGCATGGGTACCCGGCCAGCTGCCGGCGCTGGTCGCGGGCTCGTTGCCCCCGGGCAGCGCCGAGAACCGGTTCACCCTCAGCGGGCTCGACGGCGAGGACCAGCCCGCAGCACGCGCGGGCACCATCGAGCGGGTGCCCGCGGCGGCGCCGCAGACCTCGGTCGTCAACCTCGACCTGGCCGAGCGCGGCACCGAGCTGGCGCCGACCGACCGGGTCTCGGTCTGGCTGGCGAACGAGGACCCGGCCCTCCTCGCCGAGGTCCGCGACGCGCTCGCCGACCACCACGTCCGGATGGCCGCGATCCGCAAGCTCTCCGACGTCCGCGAGTCGTACGACGAGTCCGCTGCCGCCTGGAGCCTCCAGCTGGCGGCCTTGATCGGCGCCGCCGCGCTGCTGATCGCGCTGCTCGTGCTCGTCGTGAGCGCGGTGAGCAGCTGGCGGTTCCGCACCCGCGACCTCGCGGCGCTGCGGATGGCCGGCGTCCCCCGCCGCTCGATCGACCGGATGTCGGTGGTCGCCCAGCTGCCCGCGGTCGTGATCGGCGTGGTCGCCGGCACCGCCGTGGGGCTGTACGGCGCCCAGCTCGCGCTGCCGATCGTGCCGCTGTTCGCCGAGGACCCGCTGGTCTCGACGCTGGACCTCGACGTCGCGTGGGGCGCGGTGCTGGTCGCGGCGCTCGCCGCGCTGGTCGTGCTCGGCCTGGGTGCCGTGCTGATCGGCCGCGCGATGGCGCGGCGCTCGGAGCTCCGAATCCTGAGGGAGGGCGCTCTGTGACTGTGACGTCTGCCGTAACCACCACGGGCATGCGAGTGAGTACTTCCAGACTTGTTCACATCTACCGGTCCGAGGGGCACGAGGTGGCGGCGCTGTCGGGTGTCGACCTGGACGTGCCGGCGGGCGGCATGGTCGGCCTGCTCGGACCGTCGGGTGCCGGCAAGTCGACGCTGCTGAACCTCCTCGCCGGGGTGTTCCGGCCCAGCGCCGGCAAGATCTTCGTCGGGGGCCTGGAGCTGTCGGCGGCGTCGGACCGGCAGCTGGACGGGATGCGCGCCCAGGACGTGTCGTTGATGCTCCAGGGCGCGCACCGCAACCTGCTGCCGTACTACACGCCGTACGAGAACGTCCGGTTCGCCCAGGGCGCGGCCCGCCGGGCCGGCAAGGACGTCCCGGATCCGGACGAGGTCCTGGACCAGGTCGGGCTGGCCGACGACGCCCACGAGCCGCTCGCCTCGCTGACGCCGGGACACCTCCAGCTGGCGGCGCTCGCCGTCGCCATGGCCCCGCGGCCCGGGCTGCTGCTCGCCGACGAGCCGACCAGCCAGCTCGACCATCCCGCCCGGGACCGGGTGCTGGAGCGGATGTCGGTCGTGAACCGCGAGCTCGGCACCACGGTCGTGCTCGTCACGCACGACCCCGACGTGGCGGCGTACCTCCCGCGCACGATCACGATCCGCGACGGCCGGGTCGGCGGCGAGGGGCGCAGCGGCGAGGAGTACGCCGTGATCACGCCGGACGGCTTCCTGCCGTTGCCGCTGCACATCCGCGAGGAGCTCGCCCCGGGCACGCTGGTCCGGTTCCACCGCAACGAGGACGGCGACTTCGTCCTGCTCACCGAGGAGGGCCACCACCATGGATGAGCTGCGCGCCGAGGCCGTCCGGGTGGAGTACGCCGACCTGGTGGCGGTCCGGGACGTCGACCTGGTCGTGCACCCGGGCCAGCTGATCTCGGTCACCGGGCCCTCCGGCGCAGGCAAGTCGTCGCTGCTGTGGGCCCTCGCGGGCGCGCTGCGGCCGGCCGCGGGGCGGGTGCTGCTCGCCGACGAGCCGCTGGGGAACCGCGAGCAGGCGGCCGCGCGCGGGGTCGCGCTGGTGCCGCAGGGCAACGGGCTGGCCTCCTCGCTGACCGCGGCGGAGAACGTGCTGGTGCCGCTGCTGTCGGGCGGGGTCGCGGCCGACGAGGCGTACCGGCGTACCGGCGAGGCGCTGACGCTGGTCGGCCTCGAGGAGTCCGGCAACCACCTGATCGAGGAGCTCTCGGGCGGCCAGCAGCAGCGGGTGGCGCTGGCGCGGGCGTTCGCGGCGCAGGCCACCGTCCTGCTCGCCGACGAGCCGACGAGCGACCTGGACGCCGCGAACCGGGAGCGCGCCGTGGCCGCGCTGCGCGCCGAGGCGGACCGCGGCGCGATCGTGGTGATGGCCACGCACGACCCCGAGGCGGCCGAGCAGACCGACGCGGAGCTGCACCTCGACGAGGGCGTCGCGACCTGGGTGCGGACGCCGGTCTAGCCCGGAGTCAGCCCCGGAGCGGCATCTCCTGGCCGTCGCACGTCATCACGGGAGCGTCGGCGCCGGTCAGGATGACCACGCACTCGGTGTTCTTGCCGTCGACCTTCCACTGCGTCGCGCTGCCGAGCGGGGCGCCCCAGGCCTGCACCTTCACGTCGTACTTGGCGAGCACCGCCTGGCGCTTCTCCACCTCCCACTGGCTGCTCACCCGGCCCATCAGCACCAGCGCGGCGACGAACGCCACGCCGGAGAGGACCAGGAGCAGCACCCCGAGCCGCGGCCTGGAGATCACGAACGCCCCGACCGTGAGGCCGAGCAGGAGGAAGCCGCCGACGGTCGCGGCGAGCAGGAGGGTCTCGGAGTGGCTCATCAGCGCTGAATCTACTTCAAGCCGGTTCCCAGTCGGCCCCAAGTCCCCCCGCGCAGAGTGCTCCCACCGATCACCATCACCTCTGAGCAGGGAGCAGCACCGTGAACCGCATCCTCTACCGCCTCGGTCGCAGCACCGCGGCGCACCCGTGGCGGACGATCTCCGCCTGGATCGCCGCCGTGGTCGTCGCGTTCGTCGCTGCGGGGGCCTTCGGGGGCGCCTTCCACGACGACTACAACGTCGAGGGCGCCCGCGCCCAGACCGGCGTCGAGCAGCTCCGCGCGCACGTCCCCGACGGGGGCGGTGCCACCGCACAGGTCGTCGTGCACGACCGGTCGGGCGGCAGTCTCGACGCGGGCGACCTGGACGCGCTCGTCCAGCGCCTCGGCGGCGTCGACCACGTCTCCTACGTGTCGACCCCGCGGATGTCCGAGGACGGCGACACCGCCCTCGTCACGCTGACGTACGACGTCCCGACGACGGACGCCGACCTGGTCGGCGCGAACGGCTACGACCCGCTCGAGGACGCGATCGCGCCGTTGCGCGACACCGGCGTCCAGGCCGAGCTCGGCGGTGAGCTGCCGAGCCAGAGCGAGTCCACCATGAAGGGCACCGGCGAGCTCGTCGGCGTGATCGCGGCGCTGGTGATCCTCGTCGTCGCGTTCGGGTCGGTCGTGGCCGCCGGCCTTCCGCTCGCGGTGGCTCTGCTCGGCCTCGGCGTGGGCTCGTCCGGCGTCGCCCTGCTCGCGGCCACCACGGACGTCAGCACCGCCGCCCCGACGGTCGCCACGATGGTCGGCCTGGGCGTCGGCATCGACTACGCCCTGCTGCTGGTGACCCGGCACGTCGAGTTCCTCGGCGAGGGCCTGCACAAGCACGAGGCCGCCGGCCGCGCGATGGCCACCGCCGGCCGCTCGGTCGTCTTCGCCTCGGTCACCGTGCTGATCTCCCTGATGGGCCTCAAGCTCGGTGGCCTCCCGGTCTACGCGACGTTCGGCTACGCCACCGCGATCACCGTCGTCTCCGTGCTGGCCGCCGCCGTGACCCTCGTGCCGGCGCTCTGCGGGCTGGCCGGCCACCGGCTGCTCCCGCGGCGTACCCGCAAGGGGCGGACCCGTGCCGAGAGGATGCCGCTCACCGCCCGCTGGGCGCGCCGTGTGGTCAGGCGTCCCGTGGTCGCCGCGCTCGCCGCGCTGATGCTGCTCCTCCTGCTCGCCGCCCCGGTCCTCGGGATGCGCACCTGGCCGCAGGACGGCAGCAGCGCCGGTCCCGACACCTCGACCCGCAAGGCCTACGACCTGATCGACGCCGAGTACGGCGCCGGCGCGAACGGGCCGTTCACGATCGTCGTCGACACGGCGCAGGCCGACCCGGCGGCCGTCGCCGCCACGGTGGCGGACGTGCCCGGCATCGTCGGCGTCACCCGGCCGGTCACCACGCCCGACGGCGCGATCAGCGTCTTCGATGCGGAGCCGGCGTTCGGCCCGGCCGACGAGCGCATCCCCGGCCTCGTCGCGGCGGTCCGCGCGGACCTGCCCGCGGGCGTCGAGGTCACCGGCGAGACGCCGTTCTTCTCCGACATCGTCGACCTGCTCGGCGCGCGGCTGTGGCTGGTCGTGAGCTTCGTGGTGGGCGTCTCGGTGCTGCTGCTCGCGATGATGTTCCGATCGGTCGTCGTCCCGGTGAAGGCCGCCGTGATGAACCTGCTGTCGATCGCGGCGTCGTACGGCGTCCTGGTGATGATCTTCCAGTGGGGCTGGGGCGGCAGCGCGCTCGGCGTCGACCACGCCGTCCCGGTGTCGAGCTGGATCCCGATCCTCAACTTCGCCATCCTGTTCGGCCTGTCGATGGACTACGAGGTGTTCCTGCTCTCGCGGATCCGCGAGGACTGGCTGCGCACCGGCGACGCCCGGGGCAGCGTGGAGCGCGGCCTGGGCGCGACCGGCCGGGTCATCACCTCGGCCGCCGCGATCATGGTGGTCGTGTTCCTCGGGTTCTCGACCGAAGCGGACACGGTGGTCAAGCAGCTCGGCTTCGGCATGGCCGTCGCGATCGTGCTCGACGCGACCGTCGTGCGGATGGTCCTGGTCCCCGCGACCATGACGCTGCTCGGGAAGTGGAACTGGTGGCTGCCGGCCCGGCTGGACCGCCTGCTCCCGACCGTGCCGGCCGAGACGGAGGAGTCCGAGGAGCTGTGGTCCGAGCTCGACGCCCGCGAGTCCGAGGTGGTCGTCCGATGACGACCCAGCCCACCACCTGGCCCCGGCAGCTCAGGCTGCCGGGCCAGGCGGCGGCCCCCGAGGGTCCGATCGACATGCAGACGATGTACCTGATGCACCACGCGTTCCGCCGCGACCTGGACGCGTTCGCCGGGGCCGTGCGGAGCACGCCGGCGGGCGACCGGCGTACCTGGAAGGCGCTCGCGGACCGGTGGGAGCTCTTCGCCGCCGTGCTGCACAAGCACCACCTGGCGGAGGACGACCACATCTGGCCCGCGCTGGTCCAGCTCGGGACGCTCGAGGACATCGCGGTGCTCGAGGCCATGGAGTCCGAGCACGGCGAGATCGACCCGCTCCTGGAGTCGTGTGCCGCGGGCTTCCGCCGGCTCGCGCGGCGCGCCGACGAGGACGCCCGCGCGGCGCTCGCCGTCCGGGTCTGCGCCGCGCGGGAGTCGCTGCGCCGGCACCTCGCCCACGAGGAGACCGAGGCGATCGCGATCATCCAGCGCCTCATCGACACCGCGCGCTGGGCCGAGATCGAGGCAGGGATCGGCAAGGGCGCCTCCCTGCGCGAGGCCGTCCGGACGGTGCCGTGGGTCGGGTACGGCGTCCCGCGGGAGGCCCTGGAGCGCGTCCTCCGCGACGTGCCCACGCCGTTCCGGGTGATCTGGTCGCTCACCCGTCGGGGCTTCGCGCGCCGGGAGGCCCGGACGTTCCGGTTCGCCTGAGCGTGTGCTCGGGTGGTGCGCGCCCAGACCGACGCTCAGAAGCCGAACGTCGCTCGCTCGCGGCGGACCCAGTCCGCAGCGAGCGGCACGTCCCAGGCGTCGCAGAGCTCCAGCGCGCGGTCGGCGTGCCTGGTGGCGAGGTCGTCCTCACCGGTCGCGTGCGCGGCCATCGCGAGGAACATGTCGATCGGGCCGATCGCGGTGCCGGAGCCGGCACAGGCGGGGCGGC
Source organism: Nocardioides sp. URHA0032 (assembly GCF_000620645.1). Lineage (GTDB taxonomy): Bacteria > Actinomycetota > Actinomycetes > Propionibacteriales > Nocardioidaceae > Nocardioides. Next base: position 411,180 of record NZ_KK211159.1, read on the forward strand.
CGGCGAGGTCGCTGAGCAGCTGGTACGCCGTCGCGGCGAGCTCGGCGTCGCCCAGGTAGCAGGCGGTCTCGGCGCCCATGCTCCAGGCCATGGGGGAGTACCAGGTGTTGCTGTCCATGGCCGCGGTGACGTCGTCGCGGTGCGCGTCGTACCAAGTGCGGGCGTCGTCGACGTGGCCGGTGCGGCACTGGATGGCGACGATCGAGGTGGCGATGGGGAGGAACGTCTGGCCCTCCATCGACAGCATCGCGGCGGCGAGCTCCTCGTCGCGGCCCTGCCACAGCAGCAGCATGAGCAGCGCCCCGGCGACCGACTCGGCGTACCCGGTGATCGAGACGACCTCGCCGATGCCCCGCATGTGCTCGATGAGCTTCTCGACCTCGTCGAACCGGCCGCGCATCGCGCACCACGACACCTCGAGGGAGTCGAGCACCAGCTGCGCGTAGATGTGTCGCAGCCGGTCCGCCTCGGCGCGGCCGGCGGCGATCGCGTCGTCCATGATCGCGAGCTCGCCGAGCTCGCCGGCGGCGACCGCTTGAAGGGTGAGCGCCGAGGCCAGGCTGACGCCGTCGCCGAGCTCGCGGGCGATGGCGACCGCCTCGGTCGTGAGGTCGAGGCGCCACCGTGCGGTGCCGCCGCGCCAGACGGCGATGGCGGCGTTCAGGCACGCGTCGAGCGTCAGCTCGGGGTCGCCGATGCGGTGCGCCATCGCGACCGCTTCGTCGGCGAGCGCCTCCCGCTCCTGCGGGGTCGAGCCGTAGTAGATCTCGCCGGCCAGCGCCAGCATGGTCCGGCAGCGCCGCGGGTCGTCACCCGGCGGGAGCCGGTCCAGCGCCCGGCGCAGGGCGTCGACCACCAGCGGGTCGACCTCGGCGTGCGCGGCCGCCTGCCACAGCGCGCCCGTGCTGGTCATGACTCCCGCGAGGATCAGCAGCTCCAGGTCGCCGAGGTCGTCGGCCACCTCGACCGCCTCGTGGGTGACGCCACGCAGCTCGATCCAGCGACCCGCCCGGCGCAGCACGTCGGCGAGGTCGGTGAGCAGATCGAAGCGGGCGTAGTCGTCCGATCCGGGGTCGGCGTCCTGGGCGCGGAGCGCGTGCTCGAGCATCTCCAGCGCCTCGACGTACGCGAACACCTCGGTCGCGCTCCGCGCCGCGGCCTGGGCCGCCGGCCAGGCGTCGCCGAGGTGGCGGGGCCCGGCGGCGAGCCAGTGCCGGGCGGTCTCGGCCTCGTGGCCGGCCCGGCCGTCGAAGGCAGCAGCCGCGCGGGCGTGCACCCGTGCGCGCCGGGACGCGGGCAGGCCGGAGAGCACGGTGTCGCGGACCAGCGCGTGGGTGAACCGGAACCGGTCCACGCCGTCCTCGTCCACCAGGCCCGCGGCGAGGGCCGGGTCGAGCGCGTCGAGCACGGCGTCCTCGTCCGTGCCGGCGGTGGCGGCGAGGGTGCCGAGCTCGAAGATCCGGCCGATCACGCTCGCGGACCGCAGCACCTCCCGGGTCTCGTCGGACAGCGTCGCGAGCCGGCGCGACAGCACCTCGTGCACGGCCGCCGGCGGCTGGGCCTCGGACAGCAGCGCGCCGAGGTCCCCGCGGTCGCGGGCCAGCCGGGCGTACTCGACGAGGAAGAACGGGTTGCCCTCGGTACGCCGCCGCAGCGCCTCGGTCTCCTCCGCGGTCGGCTCCGCCTCGGAGATCTGACCGAACAGCTGCGCGGTCGCCGCCGCCGAGATGCCGCGCAGCTGGAGCCGGAGCGCGTGCTTGCGAGCCAGCGCCTCGGCGACCTCGGCGAGCGCCCCGTCCGGTGGCGGGTGCTCGCGCCAGGTGGTGACGACCAGCAGCCGCGGCCCCGGCCCCTCGGCGACGGCAGCCTCGGTCAGCAGCCGGAGCACCCGCAGGCTGGAGGTGTCCGCCCAGTGCAGGTCGTCGATCACGAGCATCAGCGGGCCGGCCGTGGCCGCGGCCAGGACCCGGTCCACCACGACCTCCCAGGCCTGGAACGCCGCGCCGCTGTCGGCGTCCGCGCCACCACTGGGCAGCTCGGAGCCGAGCCGCTCCAGGACCGTCGCCCACGGCCACAGCGCCGGTGCACCGTCGTCCTGGGAGCACCGGCCCCAGGCGATGGACATGCCCTGCTCCGCGGCGTACGTCGCCGCCTCGATGGTCAGCCGGCTCTTGCCGATGCCGGGGTCGCCCGTGAGCGCGGCGAACGCCGGCGCGCCGCCGGTGCCCGCGACGGTGCTGTCCACCAGCCCCTTGAGGGCCGCGAGCTCGTCGTCGCGGCCGGCCAGAGACCAGCCCCACAAGGTCGGGAACGGCAGGGGCGCGGCCTCCTCGGTCGCCGCGGGCGGGGGCGCGGGCGCCGGCTCGGGGACCGGCGTCCCGGTCTCCTGACGCAGCACCGCGGTCTGCACCGCCCGGAGCTCCGGGCCGGGCTCGAGGCCCAGCTCCTCGTCGAGCACGTCGCGCACCTGGCGGAGCACCGCCAGGGCGTCCGCCTGCCGGCCCGACCCGGCGAGGGCGAGGGCCCGGAGCGCCCAGGCCCGCTCGCGGAGCGGGTGCTCCCGGGTGAGCGCGTCCAGCGCGGCGGCGACGGTGGCGTGCAGGCCGAGCAGCAGGCCCAGGGCGGCGTGGTCCTCGCTCGCGAGCACCCGCAGCTCCTCGAGCCGGGCGCGCTCCGCCTCGGCCGCCGGGGAGTCGCCGAGGTCGGCGTACGGCACGCCGCGCCAGAGCGCGAGGGCGTCCTCGAGGGCGCGGTGCAGCGCGTCCAGGCCGCCGGCGTCCGCTGCGCCTGGATGCAGTGCCCGGCCGCGGCAGAGCGCGTCGGCCAGGGGAGCGACCGCCGTGTGGGCGGACGCGACCGCCGCCTCGAACGCGGTGGCGTCCAGGTCCGCCTCGGGGAGCCGCAGCGCGTAGCCGGGTTGCTCGGTCACCAGCAGGGTGCCGCCGCCGCGCGCGGTCCGGTCCGGCTCGAGTGCCCGGCGCAGCCCGGCGACGTACCCCTGCATGGTGCCGGAGACGCCCGGCGGCGGCGTGCCGTTCCAGACCACGTCGGCGAGGGTGTCGACCGCGACCGCGCGGCCGCGGTGCAGTGCCAGGACGGCGAGCAGGGCGCGCTGCTTGGGACCGCCGAGGCCGACCGGGCCGGAGGAGTCGGAGGCCACGGTCGTGCCGAGCACGCCGATCCGCATGCGGGAAGGATAGGGGCGCTCAGCGCAGCGTGTCCGCGGAACCGATCCGCCACACGGCCAGGCCGCGGACGCCGTACTCACGGGCGAGCGCGACGCGCCTCGCGTACGACCTGCGGTCGGACCACCAGAGCCGGGTGCCGTTCGAGAGCGTCGCGGTCCACTCGCCGGGGCCCGGACGCCAGTGGGCGGTGGCGCCGTCCCGGTGCACCAGGGCGCGCGCACCGCGGTCGGTGACGGCGTGGCCGGTGCCGCGCCGCGGCCAGGTGTAGCCGTAGCCGGCCACCCCGAGCTGCACCCGGCCCGCCGGTACGACGGAGAGCAGCGCGTCGAGCGCGTCGCGCTGCCAGCCCAGGGCGCCGACCGGTCCGGGTCCGGACCAGGGGCCGTGCAGGTCGTAGGTCATCACGTCGACGACGTCCGCCGCCGCGGCGAGGCCGGCCAGGCGATAGCCGCGGTCGCGGTACGCCCGGACCGACGTGGCCGCGCTGATGTCGATCGACACGGTCCGCTCGGCCGGCATCGCGTCCTGCAGCTCCTCGACGAGCCGCACGAGCCCGTCGCCGTCGGCGGCCCGGACCCGCTCCAGGTCGACGTTGACACCGTCCCAGCCCTGGTCGGCGACGAACCCGGCCAGCCGGCTGGCGACGCGATGGATCCGCGCGTCGCTCGAGAGCAGCCGGTGCAGCCGGACCGGGTCGAAGTCACCGCTCCGGTTGCTGTAGTTGCTGACCAGCAGCTCGGCGGCCAGCCCGTGCCGGTGCGCGGTCGCCAGCAAGCGCTCGTGGTCCCGTCCGGGGCGCGCGACGCCACCGCCGGACGCCGTGACCGACACGCCGGCGACGCTCAGGGTCGTCAGCCCGCCGGCGTTCCGCGCGACCACCGTGCTGCCGGTGCCCAGGAGGACCCACCCGGTCACCTCGAGCCCGTCGGGCACCCGCGCGGCGGCCGGCGCGGCGGGGGAGAGCAGGGCCAGGGCGAGGACCAGGGCCACGAGGCGCATGCCGCTAGCGTGACACGTGTGCAGCGGTTCGCGTCCGTCATCCTCGTCGACCCCCGCGGCTGGCTGCTCCTCCAGGAACGCGACGAGCTCGCGGCCATCGCCCCGGAGAAGTGGGGGCTGGTCGGCGGGCACGTCGAGCCCGGCGAGGAGTTCGAGACGGCGGCGTACCGCGAGCTCGCCGAGGAGACCGGCATCGACCTGCCCGCCGGTGCGCTGACGCTCTGGCGGGAGCCGCGGCGCTACGGAGCGTCGTTCTCAATCTGGTACGCCGGGGTCGACCTCACCGACACGGACGTGGTGGTCGGGGAGGGGCGCCAGATCGTCTTCGTCGACCCGGCCGCGATGCTCGGTCTCGACCTCACCGACCTCGCGCGCTGGATGCTCCCGGAGTTCGTCGCGTCCGCGCAGTACCGCGACCTGCGTGAGGAACTCCTCGGTTGACCGGTGGCCTCGACCCGGGCGTGTTCGCGCTGGTCTTCCTCGCCGTGCTGCTCGGCTCGACCGTGCAGGCGGTGGTCGGCCTCGGCATCGGGCTGGTCGCGGCCCCGGTGATCACGCTGCTCGCGCCGCAGCTGATGCCGGGCGTGCTGATCTCGCTGGCGTTCGTGCTGCCGATCATCACGCTGGTCGAGGAGCGCCGCGACATCCACTGGTTCGGCCTCACCTGGTCACTCCCGTCCCGGGTGCTCGGCACCGGCATCGGGGTCTGGGTGGTCGCGACGTTCTCCGCCGACCAGCTCGGTGTGTTCATCGGGACGATCGTGCTGCTCGCGGTGCTGCTGACCTGGCACGCCGTCGAGGTCCCGGTCAACCGCGGCACGCTCGGCGCCGCCGGGTTCGTCGGCGGCGTCACCGGGACGGCGACGTCGATCGGCGGGCCGCCGTTCGCGCTGCTCTACCAGCACCGGCCGCCGCGCCAGATCCGCACGACGATGGCCGTGTACTTCGTGGTCGGCGCCGCGATCAGCCTGATCGGTCTCACGCTCTCGGGCGAGCTGCACCGCCACCAGGTCGCGGTCGCGGGCCTGCTGCTGCCCGCGATCGTGCTGGGCGTGGTCGCCGGCGCGCCGCTGCGGCGGCTGCTCCCCACCCACCGGGTGCGTGGCGCCGTGCTGCTCGTCTCGGGCGCGTCGGCAGTGGTGCTGGTGGTCCGCTCGCTGCTCTGATGGGCCGTCGGCGACCCCGGCGTCGTCCTTCAGGACGGGTGGCCGGCGTCACACCAGCTCGGGGTGGAGGTTGCCCTCGTACTTCCAGTCGTCCTCAGCCGGGTCGTAGTGGCCGAGCTTCTCGGTGCGTTGCAGGACCTTGCCCGACCGGTACAGGAGTCGTCCGCGGTGGATGGGGTCGCCGTACTCGAGCTCCGTGCGCTGCCACTTCGCCTCGTCGGTCGACCACAACGTGCGCGCGTGGCTCGCCTTCGTGACCGACATCTCGTAGTAGTCGAGCTCGGTCGTCCCGTCCGCGAAGACCTGACCGACCAGGAAGTTGAAGGCATACCTGAAGATCGACCCGTGGCTGATCTGGACCGGACCTCGGGCGTGCGGTCGGATCACCGTGGTGTCGTGCACCTCTCCGGAGAAGTAGAAGTCCGCTCCCTCATCGACGAGCGCCCGGTACAGCGGCGAGTTCCGGCCTTCGGGCGCGTGCAGGTTGCCCGTCGCCAGCGTCCGGTACGGAGCTATCAACGGGATGTGGCCCTGGACGACGACCACGCGTCCCTGCCGCTTCGCGGCCCGGACGGTCCGGCGCACCCACTCGAGCTGCTTCCCGAAGACGCCGAGGCGTACACCGCCCGGCGTCCGGGTGAAGACGTCGACCGTGATGACGCGCAGCTTCGGTCCGATGTCGACGGCGTACGCCGTCGACTCAGCGGCGCTGCGGGTCGGACGCATCCCGAAGCGGGGGTGCCCGCCGCGCGTCTTCGTGAAGTGGTCGGCCCACACTGCCTTTGCATGTGGAACGAGGTAGTACCGGTTGTCCGGCTCACCCTCGTGCTGCCCTGCCAGGATCCGTCCGCCGGGGGACCAGCGGTCGTTGAGCGGCCCGCTCCGGTCATCCATCAGCTCGTGGTCGCCGACCGCCGGAAGCAGCCGGAGGCCGCGACTGCGGAACATCTCGCGATAGTGACCGTAGTAGACGCCACCGGCAGCGGTGATGGCCTCGCGACACCGCCGGAGGCTGTCGGCGTCGGTCCCCTGGCTGACCTCGCCGAACAGGCGTCGATCCGTCGTGTCCAGGTTCCACCGGCCCTCGACCAGGTCGCCGGCGACGAGCACCGCCTGCGGATCGTGGGACGCCAGCGCGCCCAGGCACTTGTCGATCGCGAGCTCCCATGACTCGTTGATCGAGTTCGGACCACCGTCCCATGTCGGCAACGTCGTCAGGTCACCGACGTCCCCGTTGAACAGGTCGGGGGTCGAGACGAAGGTCGCGACGGGTGCCCCGCCGGGGCGAGTGGCCGAACCGGAAGGTCGTGCCTGGTCGCACCCGACGCAGGCGGCCGGGACCGCCAACCCGGACGCCAGGAGGCGTCGCCGCGAAATCACCCTGAGAGACCCATCGTCAGAACATCGGGCGGACCGCCCGCCGATCGAGCATAACGGCGATCGCATGGCGGGCCGTGCAGGTGCCGGACACTCGCCCCGCCTCGCGATCAGCCGGGCAGGCGCTCGCCGCCAACAGCTGGAGCTCAGCTGCTTGAGCCGGGGTCCGCTGGCTGCTCTGATGACCCCATGAGCGACCTCACCGTCATCCCTGTCCCCGGCTCCGGCGCGGAGGACGTCGTCGTGGCCGCCGACGGTTCGGTGTACACCGGCACCGAGGACGGCAGCATCTTCCGGGTCTCGCAGGACGCGGGCCGGGTCGACCGGGTCGCGCACACCGGGGGCCGCCCGCTCGGCATCGAGATCGACCTCGACGGCCGGCTGCTGGTCTGTGACGCGCACCGGGGCGTGCTCCGTGTCGACGTCCGCACCGGCGGCGTCGAGGCCGTGACCGACCGGATCGGTCGAGCGCCGATGATGTTCTGTAACAACGCCGCCATCGCCTCCGACGGGACCGTGTGGTTCTCCGACTCGTCGCTGAAGTTCGGGATCGAGCAGTGGAAGGACGACTTCGTCCAGGACACCCGCACCGGCCGGCTCGCACGGATGGGCGAGGACGGCGTGCCCGAGGTGGTCATCGACGGGCTGGCGTTCGCCAACGGGGTCGCGCTGGCCGCCGACGAGTCGTACGTCGCCGTCGCCGAGACCGGGGCGCGCACGGTGGTCCGGTGGTGGCTGACCGGGCCGAAGGCGGGCACCCGCGACTTCCTGGTCACCGACCTGCCGGGCTACCCCGACAACATCGCGCGGGGGAGCGACGGGCTCGTCTGGGTCTCGATCGCCAGCCCCCGCGACCCGGTCGTCGAGCGGCTCCAGCGCTCGCCGGGGCGCGTGCGCCGCGCGGTGACGAGGATCCCCGAGCGGCTCCAGCCCAAGCCGAAGCGGACCGTCCGGGCGCAGGCGTACGACGACGCCGGCACGCTCGTCCACGACCTCGACCTGCCCGGCACGGACTACCACATGGTCACCGGCGTGCGGGAGCACGACGGCCGGGTCTGGCTCGGCAGCCTGCACGAGCCCGCGGTCGCGGTCGTCGACCTCTGAGCCCGTAGACTCAGCCACCATGGGCACCCTGGACTCGATCACGTCGCCACGCGACCTGCGCGACCTCGACGATGCGCAGCTGGACGCGCTCGCGAGCGAGATCCGGGACTTCCTGATCACCACGTGCGCGCGCACCGGCGGCCACATCGGCCCGAACCTCGGCGTGGTCGAGCTGACGCTGGCGCTGCACCGCACCTTCGACTCCCCGCGCGACCGGATCGTGTTCGACACCGGTCACCAGGCCTACGTCCACAAGCTGCTCACCGGGCGCCAGGCCGGCTTCGAGAAGCTGCGCCAGCAGGGCGGGGTCAGCGGCTACCCCAGCCAGGCGGAGTCCGACCACGACGTCGTCGAGAACTCCCACGCCTCCACCGCCCTCAGCTACGCCGACGGACTCGCGAAGGCGTACACGATCCGCGGCGAGGACCGGCACGTCGTCGCCGTGGTCGGGGACGGCGCGCTCACCGGCGGCATGGCCTGGGAGGCGCTGAACAACATCGCGGTGGCCAGCGACAGCAAGCTGGTGATCGTGGTCAACGACAACGGCCGCTCGTACACCCCGACGATCGGTGGCCTCGCGAACGCGTTGACCGCCCTGCGCACCAACCCGCGCTACGAGCACGTGCTCGACATGGTCAAGCGCCGCCTGAACGCCGTGCCCGGGGTCGGGCCCGCGGCGTACGACGCCCTCCATGCGATGAAGAAGGGCCTCAAGGACGCCCTCGCGCCGCAGGGACTCTTCGAGGACCTCGGCCTCAAGTACGTCGGCCCGGTCGACGGCCACGACCGCGCCGCGATGGAGCAGGTGCTCGCGCAGGCCAAGCGTTTCAACGGCCCGGTGATCGTGCACGCGCTGACCCGCAAGGGCTACGGCTACGACCCGGCGGAGCGGCACGAGGCCGACCAGTTCCACGGTCCGGGCCCGTTCGACGTGCAGACCGGCGCGGAGAAGCCGAAGGGCCGCATCTGGACCGACCACTTCGCCGACGCGATCGTCGAGATCGGCCACCGCCGTCCCGACGTCGTCGGGATGACGGCGGCGATGATGCACCCGGTCGGCCTCGACAAGTTCCAGGCCACCTTCCCGGGGCGCACCTTCGACGTCGGCATCGCCGAGCAGCACGCCGCGACGTCCGCGGCCGGCCTCGCGATGGGCGGCCTGCACCCGGTGGTCGCGCTCTACGCGACCTTCCTCAACCGCGCGTTCGACCAGGTGCTGATGGACGTCGCGTTGCACAAGTGCGGCGTGACCTTCGTCCTGGACCGCTCCGGCGTGACCGGAGACGACGGCGCGAGCCACAACGGCATGTGGGACATGTCCATCCTCCAGGTGGTGCCGGGGCTGCGGCTGGCCGCGCCGCGGGACGCGACCCGGTTGCGCGAGCTGCTCGGGGAGGCCGTCGACGTCGAGGACGCACCGACCGTGGTGCGGTTCCCGAAGGGCCCGCCGCCCGCGGACATCGACGCTGTCGGCAAGGCCGGCGGCTGTGACGTGCTGGTGCGCAACGGACCGAAGGACGTGCTCGTGGTCGCGGTCGGGGCGATGGCGACCGTGGCCGTCGGCGTCGCCGAGCGGCTCGTCGCCCAGGGAATCGGCGTCACCGTCGTCGACCCGCGCTGGGTCAAGCCGGTCGACCCGGCGATCCTCGACCTCGCCCGTGAGCACCGGCTCGTCGTCAGCATCGAGGACAACGGCGAGACCGGCGGCTGTGGTGCGGTTCTGCTCCAGACGCTCAACGCGGCCGGCGTGCACACGCCGTTCCGCCTCCACGGCATCCCCCAGGAGTTCCTCGGTCACGCCAAGCGCGACGCGATCCTCGAGCGGATCGGCCTGACCCCCCAGGCCCTGGCGCTCGGCATCGTGGAGGACATGACCTCCCTCGCAGAAGGTCGTTCTCCGATCGATGTCGAGCAGATCACCTAGCCTCGTCCTCGCCGCGGCCCTGGTGGTCGCGGCGCTCGCGGGCTGCTCCTCGGGCGACGACTCCGAGGACCCCAGCGCGCCACCGCACGACGTCGCCAAGGCGATCGGCCGCGCCCTCGACTCGCGTGCCCGCGTCGTACGCCGCGCCGACGACGCGGCGTTCACGCGCCTGGTGGGCGGCGACCGCGCGTTCCGGGACGCCCAGCGCACCTGGTTCGGCAACCTCACCCAGCTGCCGATCGCGAGGCTCCGCTACCACGTCGACCCCGGCACCCTGGTCCGCGACGGGGACAGCTACTCGGTCACCGCGGCCGAGGTGCTCCAGCTCGACGGGTACGACGACGCGCCCGTGAGCAGCGCGGAACGCTTCGAGTTCCGGGCCGCCGACCGGCACCCCGGACGGTTCCTGCTGATCGCTGTCGACCCCAGCGACCCGCAGCCGTGGGACCTCGGGCCGGTGCAGGTGCAGCAGGGCAGCGGCATCCTCGGCGTCTTCGACGCCGGCAGCGTCGACGCGGCGCCGGCCCTGATCTCGTCCGTCGAGAGCGCGATCGCGTCCGTGTCCGCTCAGGTGCCGTACGACTGGAGCCGCTCGGTGGTGCTCTACGCGCTGTCCGACCCGACGTTCCTCGACGGCCTGCACGACGTGCCGGGTGACGACCCCGAGGACCTCGACGCGGTGGCGTTCCCGGTCGGCGGCAGCACCCGCTTCGCGCTGAACCCGCGGATGCTCGACCAGCCGGGTCGCGAGCGGGACCGGCTGGTCCGCCACGAGCTCACGCACGTCGCCGTCGGCACCCGTGACGACCGGGTGCCCGTCTGGCTCTCCGAGGGCCTCGCCGAGTACGTGTCCGTCCGGCCGCTCCCTCCGCAGGACCGCCGGATCCCCGAGGCGGCCGTCGTGGCCGCCGAGAACGGCGCCGCCGACCTGCCCGACGACGCCTCCTTCAACGACCAGGACTCCGAGGCCCACTACGGGCTGTCCTGGTGGGCGGTGGAGTACCTCGCGGACGCGTACGGCGAGGACGCGCCCTGGCGGCTGCTCGACGCGATGGGACGACCCGGCGCCGACCCGGACGACGTGCTGCGCGAGCAGCTCGGCACGAGCACGCACCAGCTCGCGGAGCACGCCGACCAGCTGATCCTCCAGCTCTACGACCCCAGCGGCTGACGGGGTTTCGGCGCCGCGACCCGGGGACAACGCCTACTTGTGGGCGTGCACGTGGAGCTTGACCGCCTTGGCCGACGACCGCTTGACCGTGCCGCTCCCCAGGAAGGTCGCGTGCACCTTGAAGGCACCCGCGTGCTTGAGGCGGGGGAGCCGCAGCGTCGTGGTCCCGTGCTCACTCCTCGAGAGCTTCGTGACGACCCGCCGGCCGGCGACCCGGACCGCGATCCGGCCGGCCACGTCGGAGACGTACGGGCTGGCGACCTTCACCTTGAGGGTGGCCCGCTTCGACGGCGTGACCTTGCCCTTGCCCAGGCTCGCCTTGGTCGACGAGACCACCGTGCCCTGCCGAGCGAGTGCGATCGTGCCGAGGTCGCGGATGCGGCCGGCGGCACGAGAGGCCGGACGGAACATGACGGGTAGCCCGTTGCCGTACTTCTTCATCCGGAACGGGTCGCCGTCCTCCTGACCGTTGACGGTGGAGAAGGTGATCACGAAGGCGTGGTCGCTGGGGACCTCGAGCAGGAAGAACCCGTGCAGCGACGCCGGGTCGTTCGGGTCGCCGCCGTAGGTGAGGGCCGAGGCGGCCGGCGCCGTGGCGGAGGCGTCGTTCGCCCACGCCTCCACGTTGACGTTGTCCTGGCCGGTCGCTGCCTGGTCGGTGATGACTCCCTCGATCCAGGTCATGCCGTCCGGCGGCGTCGCCGGGTCGTCGCGGTGGGCGGCACCACCGATGGCGGCCGCGCGCTGGCCCATGGTGGGCGATGCCAATGCGGACTGGGCGATCAGCGCCACTGCCGTCGCGACCACCATGAGCAGCGGGACGCTCCTCACCGGCCAGCGACGGACGGAGGTCCGGCCTGACGGTGACTCGTCCGGTTCGTACATCTGGGTTCCTCCTTCGTCGGCGCCGTGCAGCCACGGCGACACCTCCCTGGACGGACGTGCCCGTGTCGGTACTCGTCCGCAGTCACCACGATTCGCGAACGCGGCCGTGCGGGCATCGCTGCCAGCGGCCGCCCGTCGCCCCTGCTAGCAGGAAGCGGCGTCTGCCGGGTCCAGGGGGTCGACCGATGACCAGGTGAGCTCCGACTCGATCTCCTTGAGCCAGGTGTAGGCGTCCTCGGCCCGCAACCGCCGTGCCGGGTCCTTGTCGAGGAGCCCATCGACCACCTGACCCAGCGGAGCTCCGCCGAGGGCGGGATCGGGGGAGTCGTGCAGGACGGCGAACGTCGTGGCCACGGGATCCCCGGCCTGGAAGGGGCGGACGCCCTCGACCGCGTAGTAGAGGGTCGACCCCAGTGCGAACAGGTCCGACGCTGGAGTCCGCACGCCGCTCCGGACCACCTCGGGGGCTGTGTGGGCAGGACTGCCCACGACGTACCCTCCGTCCTGCCACGCGCGCGACCCGCTCCCGATGGCGAGCCCGAAGTCGGTGAGCACCGGTCTCCCGGACGCGGTCAGGTGGACGTTGCCCGGCTTGACGTCGCCGTGGACCAACCCGCAGCCGTGCACCGCCTGCAGCGCCTCGAGCAGGCGGAGGCCGAGGTCGACCGCATGCGTCACCGAGAGGGGACCCCGCCACTGGACGGTCTCGGCCAGTGTGTGCCCGGTCAGCGCCTCCATGACGATCCACCGGCGGCCGCCGTCGGTCACGAGGTCGTGGACCTGCACCACGCCCGGGTGGCTGATCGCGCACGCTGCGCGGGCCTCGCGCAGCTGGGGATCGTCCGCACCGTCTCCCGTGCAGACGCGGCTTCGCATGGACTCCTTGAGGGCGACGGTGCGTGCGAGGACGCAGTCGACGGCCAGCCACACGGCTCCCATCCCGCCCCGGCCCAGGAGCCGGAGGATGCGGTACCGCCCCGCGACGAGCCGTCCCGAACGGTCCTCGTCCGGGATGTCGCGACTCGGCAGGACGTCCACGTCGTACGCCGTCATGCTGCTCAGCGTCACCCGAGGAGGTCCGCTCGTCTGCGCGGTCAGCGGCCGGACGGCGGTGGGGGTGGCGCACCGCGCGACCTACCGGCCAGCACCACGCGATGGGCCATACTGGATCATGGACAGCCCGCTCGAGAGACCGCTCCGAGTGGTGCTCGCCGATGACGACGTCCTGCTCCGTTCCGGTATCGCCAGCCTCCTGAAGAGGCCGCGGTTCGACGTGGTCGGGGAGGCGGGCGATGCAGCGGGGCTGCTGATGCTGGTCCGGGAGCGGCGGCCCGACCTGGTGGTGGTCGACGTGCGGATGCCACCCACGCAGACCGTGGAGGGGCTCGTGGCGGCCGCGACCATCCGCGAGGAGCTGCCCGGGATCGCCATCGTGGTGCTGTCCGCGCACGTCGACGTCGAGCACGCCATGACGTTGCTGTCGACCGGCCGCAGCATCGGCTATCTCCTGAAGAGCCGGGTCGTCGGCGTGGAGGACTTCCTGGACAGCCTGGTCCGCGTGGCGCACGGCGCCTCGGTGGTCGACACGGCGCTGGTGCAGGAGCTGATCGCGGCGCGCGGGCGCACGGACCCGCTGGGATCGCTGAGCCCACGCGAGCGCGAGGTGCTCGCCCTGATGGCCCAGGGGCGCTCGAACCTCGGCATCGCGCAGGCGCTGTGGGTGACCGAGGGGACCGTCGAGAAGCACGTGCGCAGCATCCTCACGAAGCTGGACCTCGACGAGGCGCCCGTCGACCACCGGCGGGTGCTCGCCGTGCTCGCCTTCCTCAGCTCAACGTGAGCGCAGCGCTGCCGGCGGCCGCTCACCGCCGCCGAACACGGCCTGCATGCTCGCCTGCGTCCGCGTCACCACCTGCTGCGCGCGGGTGAGCGTCGTGCGCCCACGTGAGGTCAGCAGGCTGCCGTCGAGCTGTGCCCCGATGGCCGAGACCTCCGCGTCGTAGCTGGGCAGGGTGTCCGACAGCCCGTCGACGTAGTCGTCGCGCTTGCCCGGCTTCAGCGCGATCACCTTGCCCAGCATCGTGTCCCGGCAGGCCACGACCTGGATGGTCGCGCGGGAGAGCGGCTTCTGCACCGCCTGCCCGTGCGGGTCGGCGAACAACGGGACGAGCGCCGTCACGACCCGGTGCTCCAGGCCCGCCACCTTGAGCACCGCACCCGGCCCCGGTGGCTCGTCGGACTCGGGGTCGCTCGGCGGGCGCCCGATGAGGGCCGTCGCCGTCGCGTGGGCGTTCTGCGCCTGACGGCGCACCACCCTCAGGTCGCGCGCGGCGGACTGCGCGCGTCCCGCGCCGATGTCGGTGAGGGCCTTCGCCAGCGCGGCCTTCGCCTTCGCGACGGCAGCCTTCGGGTCCGAGGCCGCCGTGCCCGGCACGCAGGACGGGTCGGTCGTCGTCGCCGCGCTCGCGGCGGCCGGGGCGGCCAGGGCTGCGCCCTGCGCGGGCACCGCGCCGAGGACCAGACCGAGGACCGGACCGAGGACCAGACCGAGGACCGCGCCGATCTCGCGTTGCTTCATGGTGATCTCCTCTCAGGATCCACCTAGCGTCCGTCCCGGGAGCGGGCCTGTCGGCGCCGCCAGCGGGAAGGGGTGACTACCGGGTAGCCGGTAGGCCCGGTACCGGCTGGCCGGAAGGTTTGCCGGGCTGGGAAAGAACCCCGGCTGCTTTCGTTGTCGGTGCGAAAGGGCGCCGGTACTTTCGCACCGCATGAGGGGTCACCTCACCGTGGACGAGGCGGCCCGCGCCCTCGGCACGAGCCCCCAGACCGTCCGGACGCTGCTGCGCACGAGCCAGCTCCAGGGGAGCAAGCGCGCTTGGGGCTCCCGGTACGTCTGGGAGGTGAGCGACGAGGGGCTGGAGACGTTCCTCGCGCGCTACGGCCGGCTGGACGGCGTCCGTCGCCGTGGGCCGGTGGCGCCGGCAGCCCTGGTCCTGCGGGACGAGCGGGCGCTCGTGCCGCTGGTACCGGACGGGGAGCCGGAGCCGGAGCCAGAGCCGGAGGAGCCGGAGGAGCCGCCCGATCTCCGCCCGCTGCTGCTCCGCCCTCGCGCCCGGGCGACCGCGATGGTCGTGGTGCTCGGACCCGTGCTGCTCGTCACGTACGTCGTCATGCGGACGCTGCCGGACGTCCTCTGGTTCCGCGAGGTCGGGCAGAGTGAGGTGTTCACCCGGACGCTGGTCGCCCGGTTCGAGTTCCGCCTCCTCGTCCTGGTCCCCGTCGCGTTGTTCACCGGCGCCAACCTCGCCGTCGCGCTCCGCGGCGCGCCGCCGACGTACCGATGGGTCGTGCGGATCGGGCGGCTGGCGGCGCCCCTCGTGATCGGCGGGATGTTCGCGTCGGCGGTGGACGGACGCTGGCAGACCTTCGTGCTCTGGAGGCACCGGCAGACGTTCGGGGTCGCGGACCCGGTGCACGGCAAGGACGTCGGGTTCTTCGTGTTCTCCCTCCCGTTCGAGCGGCTGGTCGTCGACCTGTTGCTGTGGCTGGTCGTGGTCGCCGCGGCCTGCGTCGCGATCGCGTACAGCGTGCGCGGGAAGCTCAGCTGGCGGCGCCGGCGACTGACGCTCGATGCCCAGCAGCACCTGGCGTTCCTGGCAGCGGCGTTCCTCCTGACGATCGCCTGGCGACTGCACCTGCAGACCTACCTCCTGGAGCTGCAGCAGCCCTCACCCGACGACTCGGACTCCTTCGCGGGGGCCGACTACGTGGACGTGCACGTGCGGATGCCCGGACTCACGAACCTGTCGATGCTGGCGGTCGTGCTCGCCTTCGCGTGCCTGGCTGCGCCGCTGGTGGCACGCCGCGGCCGCCGTCGGAGGGCGCGGGTCATGGTGGGGGTACCTCTCGTCCTCCTCGTGGCCGGCTCCATGCTGATCGCGTTGGTGGTCCCGCCCGTGGTGCAGCGGTTCGTCGTCGATCCCAACCCGCTCCTGCGTGAGCAGGCGCTGGTCGCGCAGTCGATCGCGGGGACCCGGGCCGGGCTCGGGCTCGACGGCCTGGATGCGCGGACCTACGCGCCCACCCACCGGTTCACGGCGGCCGACTTCGGCGCACTCAGCCCGCGCCTGCGCAACGTGCAGACCTGGGACAACGACCTGCTCGGGTCGCGGATGCGCGAGCTCGTGACCGACACGCCCTACTTCCGCCCGGAGGACGAGGCCCTCGACGTCGTCAGGAGGGACGGACGACGGCAGCCGACGGTGGTGAGCACCCGTGAGCTCGACCTGGCGGGGGTGCCGGAGAACGGCGGGACCTGGGAGAACGACCGGCTCGCGTACACCCACGGCTCGGGCCTGATCCGCTTCTCGGCGACGCAGACGGGCGAGGACCGCGGGCCGCGGCTGCTCGCGGGCGGCGTCGGGCTGTCCCAGCCGCGCATCTACTTCGGAGACTTCGCGCCCGTGGCCGGGGGTGTCCAGGACGCCTCCTGGGTGCTGGCCGACACCCGCCGGGCGGAGGTCGACGGACACTCGGCCGCAACGCCGGGAGGTGCGTCGTACCACTACACCGGGACCGGTGGGATCGCCATGTCCAGCTGGGTCCGCCGGGCGGCGTTCGCCGCAGCGCTCGGCAGCAAGCAGATCCTGCTGTCCGACGACATCACGCCGGAGTCGCGCATCCTCCTGCACCGCGACGTCCACGACCGCCTGGACACCCTGGCTCCCTTCATCCACTGGGACTCCAGCGCCGTCCCCCTGACCAGCGACGGACACATCGAGTTCGTCGTCGACGGCTACACGACGAGCTCGTACTACCCCTTTGCGCAGAGGTTCCAGATCGGCGATGCCGCCGTGAGCTACGCGCGCGCGTCGGTCCGCGCGACGGTCGACGCGTTCTCGGGGCGCGTGCGCCTCTACCTGGTGGATCCCGACGACCCGGTCGTCCGGGCCTGGGCCGCCGCGTACCCGTCGCTGTTCCTGCCGGCGGACGCCATGCCCCAGGACCTGCAGGACCGGTTGCGCTACCCGACCCAGCTCTTCACCGCGCAGGCCACCGCGTACGAGACCTACCACGCCCTCGATCCGGGGGTGTTCACGAGCGACTCCGACGCGTGGTCCCGACCGATCGCCCTGTCCGGCCCGATCGAGGTGGCCAGCGGCGTCGACTTCGACCAGTCGGACGAGGACGACCTCCGGCTGACCATGCAGCCGTCGTACTCGTTCTCGTCCCCGCCGGGCGCGACCGAGCCCGGACTGGCGCTCACGACCTACTACGTGCCGAGCCAGGGGCAGAACCTGGTGGCGACGCTCACCGGCTGGATCGATCCGTCGGGCCGTCCGCGCCTGACGGCGACGACGCTCCCGCGCGATCCCGTCACCCTCGGCCCCGCCCAGGTGAGCCGGCTGGTCTTCGCCACCCCGCGGGTCAGGAACCTCCTGGGACTGCGGAACCTCGAGGTCCGGGACCTGGACAAGTCCTCGATCGACTCGGTGATCCTCGGACGGCCGCACCTGTTGCTCCTGCCCGGTGGTGTCCTGCAGACGCAGAGCCTGTACGAAGGCTCCCGGGGACCGGGCGCGGCCCGGCTGCTGGGCGTCACGGCGTACATCGACGGACATGCCGGCCTGGGCCCGGACATCGTCAGTGCTGTCCGGCAGGCACTGAACGAACCGCCGGTCGTCGAGCTGCGCAGGCCGCGGGACCCGGCCACGGTGCACCAGTCCGTCCCGATCTCCTTCGACGTCGGGAACGCGGCGCGGGAGACCGTGACCGTCACCTCGCCTGCCGGCCGGGAACAGTTCCGGCGGCACCTGGCCAACGGAACGGGCACGATCCGGTGGACGCCGTCGGCCGCGGGCTGGGCGCACCTGAAGGTGTCGGTCATCGGCCTCGACGAGACCGTCGTCACCGACTCGGCGTCGGTCCGGGTCCTGGGGCACCCACCGTCGGTCCGCTTCCTGGGGAGCCCGGGACGGGCCGAGGTGGGCGATGCCGTCCGGGTGCCCTTCCGCATCCTGTTCGGCCACCGTGCGGTCGTGACCGTCTCCACCCGGTCCGGGATCGCGTTCGAGCGACGGTACGACCTCACCGACGGGCGGGGGGTCGTGTCGTGGACACCCGACGTGCCGGGCCGCGCGACCATCCGCATCCGAGCGCGTGGACAGCAGGACCAGGCGACCACCGTGACGCTGCGGCTCCTGGTCCACGAGCCCCAGGGTGCCGTCGCGCCCCCGCCCGTCCAGCTCCTCCACGTGCCACAGCACCCGACCGTGGGTGTCGCCGGCAGCTATGCGTTCGGGGCCGCCGGCTGCAGCACCGCCCTCGTCGAGATCGAGGGACCGAGCGACGACGTGCCGACCTGGCGGTTCCCCTGCCCGGTCGGTCGCGCCGAGTTCGCCTGGACGCCGGCCCTGCCGGGCCACTACCGGCTCACGACATCGTCGCGCGCGGGCGGCGGACTGACGTCGACCCAGACCCTGCGCATCGACGTGGCGGCCACGCCGGATCCGCAGCCCGGACCGACAGCACTGGAGGACGGCCGTGCCGAGACCTGACCAGCGTCGAGTCGTGCGTCCGCACACGGAGGCGCCATGGGTGCGACACCTGATGACGGCGTCGGGGTGTGCCGGCCTCGGGGTGGCGGTGCACCTCGCGGGGCCCTTCCTCCCCGTCCTGCTGACGACCGCCGGGCTCGGTGCGGGGCTGATCGGGGCGTCCTTCCTGCTGGCGTGGGCGGCGGACGCCGGGGAGGCGGTCTTCTCCGGCGGACTCGTCCTCGCCGCGGTGGCGCTCGTCGGCGTCCTGCCCGAGCTCACCATCGAGGTGCACTTCGCCTTCATCCAGCGGGCGGACCTCGTCACCGCGAACCTGACCGGCGCGACCCGGCTCCTGCTCACCGGCGCCATCGCACTTCCGCTCCTCGTCGCGTTCAACGCCCAGCGCCGGGGCCACACTCCACCGCCGGCCGTCCGGGTGGCGGGACATCGACGTCTGGAGCTGGGGATCCTGCTCGTCACCGCGGTCTTCGCGGTCCAGATCATCGTCCGGGGCAGCCTGTCCGTGCTCGACGGCGTCGTCCTCCTCGGTCTGTACGTGTGGTACGCCCGCCGCGTCCAGGGCTCTCCCGACGAGGAGCCGGCCGTCGCCGGGGTGCCGGCGGGCCTGCTGTCGCTCCCGCCGTCCTACCGGCGTCCTGCGGTCGCCGCGCTGATCATCGGGGCGGCCCTCGTCGTCGTCACGATCGCGAGCCCGTTCACCCATGCGCTGCTCCTGACCGGCTCGTCGATCGGTGTCGACCCCTACGTGATGATCCAGCTCGTGGTGCCGGTCGCCACCGAGGCGCCCGAGGTGATCGTCGTCGCGGTCCTGGTGGCCAACCGGCGGCCCGCGCAGGGTCTCGCGCTCTTCCTGGCGTCGTCGGTGAGTCAGTGGACGCTGGGCCTCGGCTCGCTGCCGATCGCGTACCTGGCGGGAGGAGGCGGGTTCTCGCTGCCCCTGGCCGGGCGCGAGCAGCTCGAGCTGGCGCTCACCGGCGCGGTGACGCTCTTCGTCGTCGCGGCGCTCGCGACGTTGCGGCCGGCGCGTGTCGACGCGCTCCTCGCCGCGGGCGTCTACGCCGCGGAGGTGGTGTGGCCGACCACTCCGGTCCGGTTCGCCGGGACCTTCGTGCTGGCCGTCTTCGCGCTGAACCTGCTCCTGGCGCGTCGCCGCCGGCTGCGTGGGCTCCTGCGGGCCGCGTTCGGCAGGGCGCACGCCGCCCCGCCGGCCGGCTGAGGGGCCGCGTCGCTCTCAGGCGGCGAACGGCAGGGTCGCGCGGATCGTGGTCCCCTCACCGGGACGGCTCGACACCGCGATGCTCCCGCCGAGGATCTCGACGCGGTCCCTCAGCCCGATGAGCCCGGAGCCTCGCGTCGGGTCGGCTCCGCCGACGCCGTCGTCGCGGACGGCGACCACGACGGCCCGGTCCCGGACCTCCGCCTCCACCCGCACCAGCGATGCTCCGGAGTGCTTCGCCGCGTTGGTGAGCGCCTCGGAGACGAGGTAGTAGGCCCCGACCTCCACGGGTTCGGGCGCCCGTTGTTCCAGGTGCGCGTTCACCTCCACCGGCAACGGGGACCACCGGGCGAGCGCCTTCAGCGCGGGCTCCAGGCCACCCTCGGAGAGGACGGCGGGATGGAGCCCGCGGGTGAGCCTGCGGAGCTCCTCGAGGATCTCGACCAGGTCGGCGCTGATCCGGCCCAACCGCGAGCGCAGCTCGGTCAGCTCGGGCGGGGTGACCTCCACCGCCCCGTGGACCTCGAGGCCGAGCGAGACCAGTCGTTGCTGCGCGCCGTCGTGCAGGTCCCGCTCGATCCGCTTCCGGACGGCGACCTCGTCGACGGGGGCGGCGCTGGCTTCCACATCACGTCGTCCGATGGTCCCGAGCTGAACGGTCATTCCGGCCACCCGCTGTTCAGGATGACCTCCACGAAGTCCTCCCGCGCGAACGTCGGGTCGTAGTGCTCGAGGACGTCCGCGTTCGGCGTCCCGAAGGTGCTGGCCGGCCGCTGGCGCATGCCGGCGGTGAACGCCGCCAGGATGCGCCGCTTGAAGTCCGGCCGGGGATGCACGGCGACGACCGCCTCCCGGGCCTCGGCAGCGAGGAGCTCGAGACCGATCCCGAGCACGTCGGTCTCCACGCCGGCGGTGACCAGGGCGACCTCGGGTTCGAGGAACTCGGGGATGCCGGGGGTGGTGTGGAGGGCGATGCCGAGCCAGACCCTGCGGGCGAGGGCAGCGTCGACGCCGCGCTCGACGAGGAAGTCGCGGGCGGTGTCGGCGCTGTCGACCTCGAACCGCGCCGACGAGGTGCTGCGGTAGGGCTCGGTCAGCCCGACGTCGTGGAACATCGCCCCGGCGTAGAGGAGCTCCAGATCGGGCTCCAGGCCACGCCGGCGGCCGTGCAGCGCACCGAAGAAGTAGACCCGGCGCGAGTGATCGAACAGGAGGTCGTCCTCGACCTCGCGCACGTACTCGGTGATGTCCCGGGTCAGGGGCGTGTCGGGAACCGGGGGGCCGGCGACGCCGTCAGCTGCGTGAGTGACCACGGCGGTACTCCTCTGGGGGTGGTGGTTCGGCAACGATCGCCGCCGGGCACCAGCCGTCGCATCCGCCACTGGCCAGCCTCACGTACGCATCTACGTCAGTCGTCCGATACCGGATCCGTCCGCCGACGGGCAGCGTTCCCCTCATGGGAGATCGTGAGCACCGGAGCCCGCTGACGGGCCGGGACAGTGAGAAGGCCTTCCTGGACCAGCTGGTCGCCGACGTCCGGTCCGGGGCCAGCCGATCACTGGTCGTCCACGGCGAGGCGGGCGTGGGCAAGACCGCCCTGCTGGAGTACGTCGCCGCCCGCGGTGCCGACGGCAGGCTGGTGCGCGCCTCGGGCGTGCAGTCGGAGATGGAGCTCCCCTTCGCGGCCCTGCACCAGCTGTGCGGTTCGATGCTCGGAAACCTCGACCGCCTCTCGGGCCCCCAGCGCGACGCGCTCGCGACCGCGTTCGGACTGGCGGCGGGCCCGCCGCCGGACCGGTTCCTCGTCGGGCTCGCCACGCTCGGCGTGCTCGCGGAGGAGGCGGCCCAGGGCCCGTTGCTCTGCCTCGTCGACGACCACCAGTGGCTCGACCAGGAGTCCCGTCAGGTCCTGGCCTTCGTCGCCCGGCGTCTCGGGGCCGAGTCGATCGGCCTCGTCTTCGCAGCGCGCGTGCTGGACGACGAGCTGTCGGGCCTTCCGCAGCTGCCGGTCGACGGGCTCGAGGAGCCGGATGCGCGCGCACTCCTGGACTCGGTGCTGACCGGCTCGCTGGACGAACGGGTGCGCAACCAGATCGTGACCGAGACCCGCGGCAACCCCCTCGCCCTGCTGGAGCTGCCGCGGGGCCGCACGGCCGACGACCTGGCGGGCGGGTTCGCGATCCCCCACGGCAGCGGGATCGCAAGGACGGTCGAGAACGACTTCCGCCGTCGGATCAGGGCGCTGCCGGACGACACCCGCCGACTCCTCGTGCTCGCGTCGGCGGACCCGACCGGGGACTCCGGGCTCGTGTGGCGGGGAGCCCGGCACCTGGGCATCAGGGGAGACGCCGCGTCGGCTGCTGCCGACCACGGGCTGGCCGAGTTCGACAGCCGGGTCAGGTTCCGTCACCCGCTGGCGCGGTCGGTGAGCTACTGGTCGGCACCGGCTGCGGAGCGCCAGACCGCGCACCGCGCGCTGGCGGAGGAGACGGACCGGGCCGCGGACCCGGACCGCTACAGCTGGCACCTCGCGCACGCCACGCCGGGCCCCGACGAGGAGGTCGCCGACGAGCTGGAGCGATCCGCTGCGCGGGCCGGGGCCCGGGGCGGCCTGGCCGCGGCGGCGGCGTTCCTCCAGCGATCAGTGGCTCTGACGATCGATCCGAGGAAGCGCGCCCAGCGGGCGCTGACCGCGGCCGTGGCCCAGTTCCAGGCCGGCGCGTTCGCGGCCACCACCGAGCTGCTCGACCTGGCGGAGGCAGGCCCCCTCGAGGAGCCCGAGAAGGCCCAGATCAGCCTGATCCGCGCCCAGCTGGCCTTCGTCCTCCACCGCGGTGGGGAGGCGCCGGCACTCCTGCTCGCCGCAGCCGTGGAGCTCGAGGCCATCGACCCCGGGTCCGCACGGGTGGTGTACCTCGGTGCCCTGAACGCGGCGACCTTCGCCGGCCGGGCAGCGACCGCGCGCGGAACCGTCCGGGAGGTGGCCCGGACGGCGGGCGTCGCAGCGCGGTCGGGGGACCCGACCGAGCCGACCGACTGGCTGCTCCTGGCACTCACGGCGAACTTCAACGAGGGGTACGCCGAGGGCGTCCCGCACTTCCGCCAGGCGCTGGCGTCGTTCGGTTCCGACACGATGACGCCGGACCAGGAGCTGCGGCTGCTGTGGCCGATCAGCTCCGCGGCCCTGCACCTGTGGGAGGACGACCAGTGGTTGACGCTGTCCCGCCGCTACGTGGACCTCGCGCACGCCACGGGCGCCCTGAGCGAGCTGCCCCTGGCACTCAGCACCCGCGCGATGGTGCTGCTGTTCGCGGGCGACCTGACCACCGCGGCTGCGCTGGTCGAGGAGCAGGAGACCGTCACCAGCGCCACCGGGAGCCAGCTCGCGCCGTACAGCGCGATGTGCCTCGCCGCGATGCGCGGCCAGGACGAGACGGCGGAGCGGCTGGTCGAGCTGACCGGCCGCGATGCGGTCGCCAAGGGCGAGGGCATCAGCATCGCCGTGGGGGAGTGGACGCGAGCGGTGCTGTACAACGGCCAGGGCCGGTACGCCGAGGCGGCCGCGGCGGCCCGGGAGGCGCTGTACCACCAGGAGTACCCGGAGCTGCGCTACCCGGGCATCGCCAACTGGGCGGCGGCCGAGCTCATCGAGGCCGCGTGCCGCTGCGGCGACGATGCCCAGGCCGCGGAGGCGGTGGAGTGGCTCACCGAGATGACCTCAGCCAGTGGCACGCCGTGGGCACTCGGCGTGCAGGCGCGGTCGCGTGCGCTCGTGAGCAGCGGGAAGGCGGCGGACGCCGCCTTCCTGGAGGCGATCTCCTGGCTCGAGCACACCCAGGTGCGGGCCGAGCTCGCGCGGACCCACCTCGTGTACGGCGAGTGGCTCCGCCGTGGGCGCCGCCGCACGGAGGCGCGGGAGCACCTGCGGACTGCGCACGAGGCCTTGGACGCCATGGGCATGGAGTCGTTCGCAGCCCGAGCCCGGCGTGAGCTCCTGGCCACCGGCGAGACAGCACGCCGGCGCTCCGCGCCCGCCACCCAGGAGCTGACGCCCCAGGAGGTCCTGATCGCCCAGCTCGCGCGCGAGGGCCTCTCGAACCCGGAGATCGGGAGCCGCCTGTTCATCAGTGCCCGGACGGTCCAGTACCACCTGCGGAAGGTCTTCGCGAAGGTCGGCATCACCTCCCGCAGCCAGCTCGACCGCGTCGAGCTCACGAGCTGAACCCCCGGTCCTCCGTCGCCGGACGAGATGGCTGTCCGGTGGCGGATGCGAAGCAACAGGCGTCCGGGACAGCGTGGTTCCCCGAACCGGTGGGAGCCGGACAGAGGAAGGAAGGAGTCGTCGCATGCGTGACCACGTGGAGGGCTCGAACACGATGAGACCGGACCGGACCCTCGCCGCAGGGCCGGACCCCGCTCGCCTGTGGGTCGCCCGGATCGCCCTGCTGGCGCTGGCCGCAGCCGGTCTCTACCAGGGACTGTGGGCGCAGCTCGCGCCGCAGTCCTTCTTCCAGGACTTCCCGAACGGGATGGGCTGGGTCGCGACCGAGGGACCGTACAACGAGCACCTCGTCCGGGACATCGGAGGGCTCGTCAACGGCATGGCCGTGGTGGCGCTGGTGGCCGCGTGGCGGCCGTCCCGTCCGTTGTTCCTGGCCGCCGGCCTCGGGTGGCTGGTGTACAGCGTCCCGCACTTCGTCTTCCATCTCAGCCACCCGCTCGACGACTCCTCGATGCAGGCACTCAACGTCGTCGTCCTGGTGACGGAGATCCTGCTCCCGCTGCTCGGCCTCCTCGGCGCGACCGCCTCGGCACGGGAGACGAGATGACCACGATGACCGCGGTCCGGGCGCACCGTCGCGGCGGACCGGAGCAGCTGGTCCTCGAGGAGGCCCCGCGGCCGGAGCCCGCAGCCGGTGAGGTCCTGGTCGCCGTGCATGCCGCGTCGATCACGCCGGACGAGCTGACCTGGGACGCCACCTGGACGGACGCGATGCTCCCGGGTGGGCGGGACCGGACCCCGATCATCCCGTCGCACGAGTTCTCGGGCGCGGTGGTGAAGCTGGGTGCGGGCGTCCGTGCGCCGCTGCTGGCCGAAGCCGTCTACGGCCTGATCCCGTTCGTCCGGGACGGCGCCGCCGCGGAGTACGTCAGCGTCCCGGCGGAGGTGCTCGCGACCAGGCCGGCCAGTGTCGACGACGAGCAGGCCCGGCGCGCCGCACTCGACCGGTCGGTCTGGGCCAGGGCGTAGGCGGCGGACTGCGCGGCGCGCGCCTGGACGGACACGTCCTCGGCCTCCAGCTCGAGCCGGCCACCGGCCTCGACCACCCAGTCGAAGCTGCCGGCGTTCACGCTGATCTGCAGGGCCCAGAGCAGCCGCTCCTCGCGGTCGGACCGGTCGGGGCTCAGCTCGGAGGCTCGCGCCATCAGCCGCCCCGCCTCGGCGCTCGCTCCTCGACGGGTCGCCAGCGACGAGGCGGTGACGAGCGCCCGGGCCACGTCCTCGTCCGGCACCACCGTTGCCTCGGCGCGGTGCCAGGCAGCACGCTCGACGTCGTCCTCGTAGGCGGCGGCCAGCGCGGCGTGGGCCGCCATCCGGTCGGTCGTGGTCGCGAGACCGCCCACCGCGGCGGCCACGAGCGGATGCCGGAAGGTCACGACGTGGTCGACCACGGTGACGAGACCGGCCGCCTCGGCCGGCGCCAGCGCCGCGACGAGCTCGGCGGGGTCCGTGGTCCGGCCCAGGACCGCGAGATCGCCGACACCGGTCGCCGCCAGGAGGAGCGCCGACCGGGTGGCGGCCGGCAGCTCGGCCACCTGTTCTCTGAACGCCGTCTCGACGCTCGACGGGGCCGTCTCGCCGGCGCCGTCGGAGGCGGCTCGACCGAGCTCGAGCAGCGCGAGCGGGTTCCCGGCGGCTCGCTCGATCACCCACGCCGGCGGGCTGGCGAAGCCGGCCCGCCGGAGCAGTACCCGCGCGTCGCGGTCGGTCAACCCGGGCAGCGCCAGGTGCGTGTGGTGCCGCAGCGGTGCGGGCGGGACGTCCGCGCGGGTCGCGGCGAGGACGGAGATGTCCGACCCCGCCAGCCGGTTCGCGACGAAGCCGAGCACCGACAGCGTGCTGTCGTCACACCACTGCAGGTCGTCGGCGACGAGGACGACGGGCCGCGACTCACTGACCTGCTCGAGCCAGGCGAGGACGTCGAGCCGGAGCCGCAGGGGGTCCACGACCGTGGCCCGGTCCGGGTCAGGCACGACGTGGTCGAGGACCTCCTCGGCGTCGGGCGCGCTGGCGAGCAGGTCGACGAGGACGCCGAACGCCAGGTCGCGGTCGCTCTCGTACCCGGTCATGCGCAGCACGAGCCAGCCGTCGGCCGCCAGGGCACGCGCGGCCACCGTCAGCACCGAGGTCTTCCCCGAGCCCGGCAGGCCCGTGAGCACGACCGTCCGGTCGCCGGCGGCGAGCAGGTCACGCACGGCGACCAGGACCGGGTCCCTCCCCACGAGGCCGTCGAGCTCGCCAGCCCAGAATCCGCTCCCGTACGGGCTCACCCATGCACCATAGGTCGCGAAGCTCGCTTCGTGGAGGGTCGGCGTCGACGGACGCGACGTGCGGCTCGCCTACCGGCCGGCGCCGTGGTCGGTGATCTCGGCTGTCGCCGGCCACTGGGTGGAACGGAACAGCCACACCAGGGGCGGGAGCACGACGACGACGGCGAGACCGACCGCGACCAGCAGGCCGACGAGCGTCGCGCGTGCGCCCGCTCCCTGCTCGATGGTGACCTCGTCGACCAGCAGCCACGGGTACTGCCCGAGGCCCCAGCCCAGCAGCACGGACCCGACCGCGAGCACGGCGGCGACCCGGGCGGCGGCGTACCGGTGCCGGACGAGCAGCACGAGCGTGGCGACACCGGCCAGCCCGGACAGCGCGACGAGCGGAGCGGCGCGGCCGGTGAGGCCGTCGGCCAGGGTCGGCGCGTCGTGGAGGATCGGGACCAGGGCCGCGAAGACCAGCGCACCCGTGGCCACGCCGACGCCCACGGTCCGCCGGCGGAGCGTCCGTGCCAGCGCGACGCGTCCGGCCCGGGCGGCGTCCGCCGTCAGGAAGACGCCCGCGAGGAAGGCGCAGGTCCCGACCGCGATCGCACCGCCGAAGAGCGACGTCGCGTTCAGCCAGGAGTGCCAGCGGTCGCCGTACCCCTCGGCGGGCACCCGGCCGGAGGCGATCGCACCGGCGATGGTCCCGAGGAAGAACGGCGCGAGCAGGGACGAGGCGGCGAAGACAGCGCCGAAGACCCGCGCCTGGCCGAGGGTGCCGGAGTACTTGCGGAACGCGAACGCCGCCCCCCGCAGCACGATGCCGAGCAGCGCGAGCAGGAACGGTACGAAGAGCGTCGTGGTTGCTGCGGCGAACGTCTCCGGGAAGCCGGTCCACCAGGTCACGAGCACGTAGACCAGCCACACGTGGTTGGCCTCCCAGACCGGCCCGATGCTCTCGTCCACCTGGGTCCGGACCGCGGCGCCGCGGGCGCTGCCCCCGGCGGTGAGGTCGAACCAGCCGGTGCCGAAGTCGGCGCCGCCGAACAGCCCGTACGCCAGCACCCCGGCGAAGAGCGCCGCGGCCACGAGCTCGGGGAGGCTCACCGTGGAACCTCCTCCGGTCCGTACGGACTCGGCAGGTGCTCCTCGCCGGCCCGCCAGCGCCGCGCCATCGAACGCAGCACGACGTACGCCGCGACGGTCATGCCGAGGTACAGCAGGCAGGCACCCGCGAAGCTCCACCAGATGCCGGGGTTGTCGGTCGCCGCGTCAGGGGTGCGCAGCACGTGCCACACGGTCCACGGCTGCCGCCCGACCTCGGTGGCGACCCACCCGCTCTCCAGGGCCAGGACTGCCAAGGGCCCGGCCAGCACGGCTCCCAGCAGCACCGGTCGGTGGGCGAGCGGGTCCCGGCCCCGCCAGCGGGCGATCCAGAAGACGACCACGGCGACCGCGAGCAGCGTGCCGATCCCGACCATGGTCTGGAAGGCCACGTGGGTGACGTTCACCGGCGGCCAGTCCTCCCGCGGCACCGTGTCGAGCCCGGCGACCGGCTTGCGGAAGGAGCCGCGCGCGATGAACGACCCCCAGCGGGGGATCGCCAGGTAGAAGCGCGGGTCGCCGTCGACGAGCAGCCCGCCCATGCGCAGCGGTGCGGGCTGCTCGGTGGTGGTGGCCAGCTCGAACGCCGCGAGCTTCGCCGGCTGCGTCTCCCCGAGCCGCATCCCGAGCACGTGGCCGATCACCGGCTGCACGACCGCGGCCACCGAGGCGAACCCGAAGGGCACCGTGAAGCCGAGCCGGTGGTGGTCGTCGCGGCGGCCACGGAGCATGCCGGCGGCGTAGACGGCGGCGACGACGAAGCCGACCACCATGAACGCTCCCACCCACATGTGGGCGAAGCTCAGGACGGTGCCGCTGCTGAACAGGACCGCCCACGGGTCGACGTCCGTGACCTGGCCGTCGACGACCCGGAACCCGGTGGGCATGTTCATCCAGGCGTTCACCGAGATCACGCAGTAGCTGCCGACGATCCCGGCGACCGCCATCGGGAGCAGCAGCAGGAGGTGCCGTCGCGGCGGCATCCGGTCCCAGCCGTAGAGGTAGAGACCGAGGAAGATCGCCTCGACGAAGAACGACAACCCCTCGAACGCGAACGGAAGGCCGAGCACGTCGCCGTACGGCCCCATCAGCCCGGGCCAGAGCAGCCCCATCTCGAAGCTGAGCACGGTGCCGGACACCGCCCCGATCGCGAACAGCACCGCGGCGACCTTCGACCATCGCCGTGCCAGCCGCAGGGCGACGGCGTCGTCGCGGACCACGCCGCGCCGGTGGACGACGAAGATCATCGTGGGGAACGCGACACCGAAGCAGGCCAGCACGATGTGCCAGCCCAGCGAGACGGCCATCTGCTCGCGCGCCGGTAGCAGGCCGGCGGGGTCGGCGGTGAGCGCACCGAGCAACAGGTCCGGCATGCGCGGCCGGTACCCGACTCACGTCCTCCCACGCGCGTGCTCGCGCGCCGCTGCGGGCACCGTCACGTCATGGCTGACCAGCTCGACGCCTACCGCCACAAGCGGGACTTCGCACGTACCCCCGAGCCCGCGGGAGAGGTCGCGGCCGACGGTGCGGGACGGAGGTTCGTCGTCCAGCGACACCGGGCGAGCCGCCTGCACTACGACCTGCGGTTCGAGATCGACGGCGTCCTGGTCAGCTGGGCGGTCCCGAAGGGACCGACGCTCGACCCCGCGGCCCGCCGCTTGGCGGTGCACGTCGAGGACCACCCGGTGGAGTACCTCCACTTCGAGGGCGTGATCCCGTCGGGGGAGTACGGCGGGGGCGACGTGATCGTGTGGGACACCGGCACCTGGGAACCCGTGCACACCGCGGACCCGGGCGCCGCCGTGCGGTCCGGCGAGCTGCACGCGGAGGTGCACGGCGAGAAGCTGCACGGCCGCCTGGTCCTGGTCCGCCGCGGCGAGGGTGAGGAGTGGATGCTCCTGCACAAGCACGACGCGCACGCCGTCGACGGCTGGGATCCGGAGGACCACCCCCGCTCGGTGCTCAGCGGTCGCACCAACGAGGAGGTCGAGGCGGATCCGGACCGGCTCTGGCGGTCCGACGCTCCGGCCGCGGAGGCGAGCGTGTCGCTGCTCCCCGAGCCGCTGCCGGACGCCGCCATCGACGCCCTCGGGGCGCTTGGACACCAGGGCACGTGGGAGGTCTTCGGCCGCCGGGTGAAGGTCACCAACCTCGACAAGGTGCTGTTCGGGGGAGACCCGCCGATCACCAAGCGGGAGCTGCTCGCCTACACCGCACGGATCGCGCCGTACGCGCTGCCGTACCTGGAGGGGCGCCCGCTGAACATGCACCGCTACCCCGACGGCGCCGACGGCAAGGGGTTCTGGCACAAGCAGCGCCCGGAGCACGCTCCTGAGTGGCTGAGGTGCTGGGAGAACCCCGATGCGGACGAGGGCGAGACGACGGCGTACGTCGTGCCGGACGAGCCGGCCGCACTCGTCTGGGTCGCCAACTTCGGGGCGCTCGAGTGGCACCCGTGGACCTCGCGCGCCGAGGCCCCGCACGAGCCGACGTACGCCCTCGTCGACCTGGACCCGGGGGAGCGGACCAGCTGGGACGAGCTGCTGGTGCTGGCGCGGCTGCACCGCACGGCGCTGGAGCACCTCGGTGTGGCGGCGCGACCGAAGGTCACCGGGCGGCGCGGGATCCAGGTGTGGATCCCGCTCGTCGCGGGCTACACGTTCGACGACACCCGGGCCTGGGTCGAGAAGCTGTCGCGGACGGTCGGGAAGGTCGTCCCCGAGCTGGTGAGCTGGAAGTGGGAGGTCAAGGCGCGCCGGGGCCTGGCGCGGCTCGACTACACGCAGAACGCGATCAACAAGACGCTGGTGGCGCCGTACTCGCCGCGGCCGGCAGCCGGCGCCCCGGTCTCGGTGCCGATCGGGTGGGACGAGCTCGACGACCCGGACCTCCGGCCCGACCGGTGGACCATCCGGACGGTCCTGGACCGGCTCGCCGATCGCGGCGACCCGTTCCGGGCGCTGCTCGGCGCCGCCCAGGAACTGCCCGAGATCAACTGAGCAGTGCTCCCTACCGCGACCCGGTCGCCCGGAGCCTGGTGGAGATCGGCTCGAGCGCGATGACCAGCTCGCCGAGCTCGCCCTCGTCGAGCCCGGCGTACGGCGGCTCCGCCAGCGCGTCGGTCAGGGCCTCGATCCGCTCCTTGGTCGCACGCCCGGCTCCGGTGAGGTGGCCGGAGGCATCGACGAGGCCGCGGTCGCGCAGCCCGCCCATGACCGTGGCCAGCCTGGCTCGGGGGAGGTGGTGGATGCGGCCGAACGACTCCGCCGGGTGGATGCCCATCTCGAGGGCGCTGAGCACGTGGGCCTCGGTACCGCCGATCCGCTCCGACACCAGGGCCACGATGTGGCCGTCCCCGCGGTGTTCGCGCAGCATGTTGGCGGCGTGCCACAGCCGGGCCACGGGCTCCTCGGGCACCGGCAGCGCGCGCAGGCCGGCGTACATCACGCGTCCCTCGGTCGGCGCGCTCGTCGAGGCCCGGGCGAGGAGGTCGCCGGCCCGGGCGAACCCGGCGGTCTCCACGAGGTCGCCCAGGATTCGGCGCAGTGCCGTCACGCAGCCCTGCTCGCGCGCGGCGTGCGCTGCCGCCGGCGTGGTCGTGTCCCAGACCCGGGGGATGTGGCGGGCCGCCTCGCCGTCGGCGAAGTTGTAGAAGGCCGCATGGACCACCTCGGCGGGGACCAGTCCGAGCGGCGCCGCGCGACCGGCGAAGTAGCCGTCCCAGTAGTTGTCGAAGCCGAGCGCCGCCATCGAGTCGTTCGGCTCCTCGGAGAAGAAGTTGACCAGCGAGATCGGCTCGGTGAGGTCGTACAGCCGCCTGGCAACGGGCTCTCGGTGCTGCATCCTCGTCGTCTCCTGTGCTCGTGGTGGCCGTCTGTCACGAGTACCACGAACAGGTCGAACCCGATACGACAGCTACCCGCGTCGTACGGCGAGGGCCGCCACGTCGTCGTCGCGGGTCGGGTCGCGCACCTCGTCGACCACGGCCTCCAGCCAGGTGTCGAGGGCGGGGGCGTCGATCCGCCGGCACGCGTCGACCAGGCGGTCCATGCCGGCGTCGGTGTCCTCACCGCGCCGTTCGACGAGCCCGTCGGTGAACAGCAGGGCGACGTCGCCCGGGTCGAACGGGACGGTCACGACGTTGCGGGCACCGCCGCCGGCGCCGAGGAGCATGGTCTCCGCATGGGTGACCACCTCGATCGAGCCGCCGGGGCGCAGCAGCAGCGGGGCGGGGTGCCCCGCACTGATCAGCTCCAGGGTGCCGGCGGCCGGGTCGGCGAGGGCGTAGGCGATCGTGACGAGGTGCTCGAGGTCGAGCCGGTCGAAGACCAGGTCGAGGCCGGTCAGCACCGACTCCGGCGCCGGGTCGAGCGCGATGAGGGTGCGGATCGCCGACCGCATCTGCGCCATCACCGAGGCGGCCTGCACGCCCCGGCCCATCACGTCGCCGACGAACGCCGCGATCCGGCCGCCGCCGAGGTCGACCACGTCGTAGAAGTCACCGCCGGCGTCGGTGCGCCCGGAGGGCTGGTAGACGACCGCGGTCTCCCAGCCGGCCAGCCGCGGCAGCCGTTCGGGCAGCACGGCGTGCTGGAGTCGCAGCGCGACGTCGCGGACCTCGGAGTGCAGCTGGGCGTTGTCGATCGCGATCGCCGCCCGCCTCGCCAGGTCCTCGGCGAACGCCAGGTCGTCGGCGTCGAAGCGCCGGCTGCCCTCGCCGGCGACCCAGGTGACCACGCCGAGCGCGCGGTCCCCGGCGATGAGCGGGCAGGACATCATGCTGCGCGGCGCGACGTCCCGCAGCAGCCGGAGGTGCTCGTCGTCGACCGCCCGAGCCTCGAGCATCTCGTCGGTGATGTCGGGCACCAGCACCGACTGGCCGGTGCGCAGCACCTCGCCGGGGCTGGCGTACGCGTCCGGCTCGGGCGGGTAGTCGGTCTGCAGCCGGTCGACCAGGTCGCCCTGCCCGGTGTCGGCGTGCGCGAACGCGATCGTGCGCAGCCGGCCGTCCTCCGCCACCACCACCGCGCACCAGTCCGCGAACCAGGGCACCGCGGCCTCGGCCACGGCGGCGAGGGTCGTCTCGTAGTCGAGGTCGCCCGAGAGCCGGACCGTGGCCTCGGCGAGGAACGCCAGCTTCGTCTCGCGGTCGTGGGCGGCTGCCTGCGCCTGGATCCGGTCGATCGCGTGGGCGCACATCTCGGAGAGCAGCGTGAGGAACGCGAGCTCCGGGGCGTCGAACCGACGCCGGCCCGGGAACGACATGGTCACCGCGCCGAGCTCTCGGTCGCCGACCACGAGCGGCAGGCACACCATCGACCGCTCCCCGGTGGCCGCGCGCTCGAGGTCCGGGTAGCGCGCGGCGATCTCGTCGCGCCCGTGCAGCACGAGGACCCGGCGGTTGCGGAGGCACTCGGCGGCCGGCGTCCGGCTGGCACGGGGGAACGACGTCCAGCGGTCGGCCACCCCCGGCGTACCGCCCTTGATCGCGACCAGGGTCAGCGTCTCGTCGTCGACGACCAGGGAGATCGAGCCGACCGTCGCGCCGGCGGCGTCGGTCATCTCGTCGGTGACGACGCGCGCGACGTCCTGAAGGGTGCGGGCGGCGAGCAGGTCGGTGCTGACGTTCGCGAGCCGGTTCAGTCGTCGGGTCAGGATGCGCGCGTGCTGGGTGTCCTCCGCGAGCAGCAGCACGCCGGTCACCCGCTTCCCGTCGTACACGGGCGACCACGACGTCGCGAGTTCGCGGACGTGCTGCCCGGAGCACCGGGCGGAGAGCTCGCCGCTCCACGTGGCACCCATGAGCACCCGTGCCGAGATCTCCTCGGCCGCGCCGACCTCGGCCTCCTCGAACAGCCGCTCCCGCAGCATCGACCCGACCAGGTCGTCGGGCCCCGAGCCGAACAGGGCGGTCGCGGCGCGGTTGGCGTAGACGATCCGCCCGGTGTCGTCGGCCGCCAGGGCGGCGACCATCAGGTCATCGAGCAGCTCCGCGGACGGTTGCCACGCCATGGGCCGATGCTCCCATGCAGCGGGGTACCGCGGAGCGGTTCCGCACAGGATCAGACCACGCGGACCGGGGTCCGTCGCGTGGTGAAGTCCCAGACCCGCTTCGACAGCTCCCGACTCAGCCGGATGCAGCCGTGCGACGACGCCAGATTCGTGCCGAGGAGCCAGTCGGCGTGGATCTGCCTGCCGGTGGCCTTGGACCGGGGGATCCGGTGGAAGCCGATCCCGCACGGCGCGAACCGCACGAAGTCGTCCAGCCAGACGTCGCCGCCGGTCGACTGGTTGAGCTTGATCCGCGCAGCCCGGCCGCAGTAGGAGCCGACGCCGTACGAGCCCCGGTGCAGCACGGAAGGGTTGTCGACCATCGGACCCTGGTCCGCCACGCCGCCCTTCGGGCCGACCAGCCAGACCCAGTTCTGGTGCTGCGAGACCACGATCCGCCGTCCGGACCCGGAGTGACCGGGGACCGGGCGCACGTCGCACCGCGGCGCGTCCTCGTCGGCCAGGCGCTGCCGGGTCCGGGCGTCCAGGTGGCCGCTCTGCCGCACGCCCTCGCGGGACTGGAACCGGATCACCGCCGACCGGGTCCACTGCCCGACCTCGCCGTCCGCCGGGCCGGCGTGGCAGCCCAGGTGGTTGAGCCGCTGCTGCGCCGTCACGACCCAGTCCGGCGCCGCGGACGCCGGCGACGGCGCGGTGGAGGCGAGCAGGAGGGCGGCCAGGAAGGCGATGGCGCGGTGCACGACCTCATGGTGCCAACTTCCTCTACGGTGTGCACACCAGTGCTCGGGACGGAGGCGCCGATGGAGGGTGCGGGCGAGAACGCCGACCTGTGGCGGCTCATGCTCCAGCACTCGCCGATCGGCATGGCCGTCGTCGACCTGGGCGGCCGCCTGGTGATGGTGAACCGGGCGCTGGCGGAGATGCTCGGGTACGACGAGGCCGGGCTCTCCCGGCAGGGCTTCCAGGAGCTCACCCACGCCGACGACCTGGACGCGGACCTCGCGCTCTTCCACCAGGCGCTGGCCGGGGAGATCGACTCCTACCGGATCCGCAAGCGCTACCTGCACTCCGCGGGACACGTGGTCTGGGGGGACCTGTCGGTCGCCCTGGTGCGGACCGCGGACGGCGAGCCCCTGCACTTCATCTCCCAGATCCTCGACGTCACCGCGCAGCAGGAGTACGAGGAGCGTCTCGAGGCGGCCCGCGCGGAGCTCGAGGCGATCTTCGAGACGGTGAACGTGGGACTCCTGCTGATCGGACCGGACGGCACCTACCGGCGGATGAACAAGCGGCACGCGCAGAGCATCCACGTCCCGTTCCCCGACGGCCACGACGGGGCGGCGGGTCAGCTCGGCCACGTGTACCACCTCGACGGCAAGACGCTGATGACGCGCGAGGAGATGCCGTCGTACCGCGCCACGCAGGGCGAGGAGTTCGACGACTACACGTACTGGGTGGGCGCTGACCCGGCGACCCGGCAGGCGTACTCGACCTCGGCCCGGCAGATGTGGGGTCCGGACGGCGAGCGGCTGGGCGCGGCGCTGGCGTACCAGCAGATCACCGAGCTGGTGCGCGCCATCCAGGTCAAGGACGAGTTCGTCGCGTCCGTCTCCCACGAGCTGCGGACGCCACTGACGTCGGTGCTCGGGCACCTGGAGCTGCTCGGGGAGCACCCCGAGCTCACCGAGCAGGTCGCGGCCCGGCTCCGCGTCGTGCAGCGCAACGCGCTCCGTCTCCAGGGGCTGTTGTCCGACCTGCTCCTCATCGGCCAGGTCGCCGACGGCACGCTGGAGCTCCAGCCCGCGCCGCTCGACCTGACCGCCGTGGTGACCGAGGCCGTCGAGGCCGCTCGCGTCTCCGCGGACCGCGGCGGCGTGGCGGTCCGCGTCGACATGCCCGAGCGGGTGCCCGTGGTGGCCGACGGGCAGCGGCTGCGGCAGGTCGTCGACAACCTGCTGTCGAACGCCGTCAAGTACAGCCGCGCCGGTGGCTCGGTCGAGGTGACCGTGCGGCAGGCGGGGGAGGGCGTCGAGCTCGACGTCACCGACACCGGCATCGGCATCGCCGAGGACGAGGTCGACCAGGTGTTCGGCCGCTTCTTCCGCGGCGGCGAGGCCGTCGCGCGACACCTGCCGGGCACCGGCCTCGGGCTGAGCATCGTCGCCTCGATCGTGGGCGCGCACGGGGGCTCGGTCGAGGTCGAGAGCGAGCTCGGCAGGGGCACGACGTTCCGCGTGACCCTGCCGGGCCCACCCGCGTCGACCTAGTGGAAGCTGCCGAGGCCCTCGCGCTCGAGCAGCATGGTCAGGCCGCCGTTCCAGAACGAGAAGCCGGCCCCGGTGATCATCGCCAGGTCCAGGTCCTCGGCCGCCGCGACGACACCCTCGTCGAGCATCCGGCGGGCCTCGTCGGCGAGGCCGGTGAGGACGCGGGTGCGCACCTCCGCCTGCCCGAGCACCATCGGGTCGGCGGGAGTCTCCAGCAGCGCCTCGACCTCGGGGTCGAGGGCGCCGTCCGGGCCGTAGTACGACGACTTCCGCGCCGCCACCACGCGCTCGAGGGCGGGCGAGACGTAGAAGCGGTCCGGGAACGCTGCGTGCAGCGTCTCCACGTTGTGGAGCGCGATCGCCGGGCCCACGAGCGCGAGCAGCTGATGAGGCGGCATCGGCGCGACGCCCGCGAAGGCGCCGTCGACGACCGGCACCGGCGTGCCCTCGTCGACGATCCGGCCGACCTCGCTCATGAACCGGCCCAGCAGCCTGTTGACGATGAACGACGGGCTGTCGTTGACCAGGATCGTCGTCTTCTTCAGCGCCTTGCCGGTCGCGAACGCGGTCGCCAGCGTGGCGTCGTCGGTCCGCTCGCCCCTGACGATCTCCAGCAGCGGCATCACCGCGACCGGGTTGAAGAAGTGGAAGCCCACGACCCGCTCGGGGTGCTCGAGGTCCGCCGCCATCTCCGTGATCGAGAGCGACGAGGTGTTGGTCGCGAGGATGCACGCGGGGGAGACGGCCTTCTCGACGTCGGCGAACACCGACTTCTTGACCGACATCTCCTCGAAGACCGCCTCGATGACGAAGTCCGCGTCCCCGAAGACCTCGCCCTTGTCGACGGCGCCGGTCACGAGTGACCTGTGCCGGTTCGCCTTGTCGGCGTTGATCCTGCCCTTGGCGAGCAGCTTGTCGATCTCGGCGTGCACGTAGCCGACGCCCTTGTCGACGCGCTCCTGGTCCAGGTCGGTCAGCACGACCGGCACCTCCAGGCGGCGTACGAACAACAGCGCCAGCTGCGAGGCCATCAGGCCGGCACCGACGATCCCGACCTTGGTGACCGGGCGGGCCAGTGCCCGGTCGGGCGCACCCGCGGGCCGCTTGGCGCGCTTCTGGACGAGGTCGAAGGCGTACAGCGACGCGATCAGCTCCGGCGTGTGCGACATCGCCTCCAGGGCGTCGTCCTCCCGCGCGAAGCCGGCGTCGCGGTCGCCGTCGCGGGCGGCGTCGATCAGCTCGACGGCCTGGAGCGCCGCCGGGCTCGCGCCACCTGTCCGTGACTGCACGAGGCCCCGGGCCCGCTCGATCGCGGCGTCCCACCCGGCGCCGCGATCGATCTCGGCGTGCTGGACGACCAGCTCGCCGCTGAGCACCGCATCGGCCCAGAGCAGCGACTGCTCCAGGAAGTCGGCCCCGGAGAACACGGCGTCGGCGAGACCGGCCTCGTACGCCGCCTCGCCGTTCAGCGTCCTGCCGTTGTTGAGCGGGTTCTCCAGGATCACCGTCACGGCCGCGTCGGCGCCCAGCAGGTTCGGCACCAGGAAGGCGCCGCCCCAGCCCGGGACGAGCCCGAGCATGACCTCGGGCAGCCCCAGCGCGGGCGCGCTGTCCATCACCGTGCGGTAGGTGCAGTGCAGCGCGACCTCGAGGCCGCCGCCCAGCGCGAGGCCGTTGATGAAGCCGAACGACGGCTTGCCACCCTCGCCGAGCTTGCGGAACACGTGGTGACCGAGCTCGGCGACGACGCGCACGCTGTCGGGCCCGCCGCCGGCGACCGAGGTCAGGTCGGCACCGGCCGCCAGGATGAACGGCTTGCCGGTGACCGCGACCGCGACGACCTCGTGGTCCGCGAGCGCGGCGTCGATCGCGTCGTTCAGGGCGAGCAGCGACCGCGGGCCGAACGTGTTCGGCTTCGTGTGGTCCTCGCCGTTGTCCAGCGTGATCAGGCCGAGCACGCCGGAGCGCGGGAGGCGGACCTTGCGCAGGTGCGCCTGCGTCACACGCTCGGCGTCGGAGGAGATCTCCTGGGCGCGGGCGAGCAGCTTCTCGATCGCCATGTCAGGCCACCTCTCCGGTCCAGTGCGGGTTCTCCCAGATCACGGTGCCGCCCATGCCGATGCCGACGCACATGGTGGTCAGGCCGTAGCGCACCTCGGGGCGCTCCTCGAACGCCTTCGCGAGCTGCGTCATCAGCCGGACTCCCGAGGACGCCAGGGGGTGGCCCATCGCGATCGCGCCGCCGTACGGGTTCACCCGGGCGTCGTCGTCGGCGATGCCGAAGTGCTCCAGGAACGCCAGCACCTGCACGGCGAACGCCTCGTTGACCTCGAAGGCGCCGATGTCGTCGATCCTCAGGCCGGCGTGCTCGAGGGCCTTCTCGGTGGCCGGGATCGGGCCGGCGCCCATCACCTCGGGCTCGACGCCCACGAAGCCGTACGACACGAGCCGCATCTTGACCGGCAGGCCGAGCTCACGCGCGGTCTCCTCGTCGGCGAGCAGCGCCGCGGTCGCGCCGTCGTTGATGCCGGCGGCGTTGCCGGCGGTCACCTTGCCGTGCGGCCGGAACGGCGTCTTCAGGGTCGCGAGCGACTCCATGGTCGTGTCCGGGCGCATCGGCTCGTCGCTGACCGCCAGGCCCCAGCCGAGCTCCTCGGAGCGGGTCGCCACCGGCACCAGGTCGGGCTGGAGCTTGCCGGCGTCGTACGCCGCGGCGGTCCTCTGCTGGGACCGCACGGCGTAGGCGTCCACGCGCTCCCGGGTGATCGTCGGGTAGCGGTCGTGCAGGTTCTCGGCGGTCCTGCCCATCACGAGCGCGTCCGGGTCGACGAGCCGCTCGGACATGATCCGCGGGTTCGGGTCGACGCCCTCACCCATCGGGTGCCGGCCCATGTGCTCGACGCCGCCGGCGATCGCGACGTCGTACGCGCCGAAGGCGATGCCGGACGCGGTGGTCGTGACTGCGGTCATCGCGCCGGCGCACATCCGGTCGATCGCGTAGCCCGGGACGCTCTGCGGCAGCCCGGACAGCAGCGCGGCGGTGCGGCCGATGGTCAGGCCCTGGTCGCCGATCTGGGTGGTGGCGGCGACCGCGACCTCGTCGACGCGCTCCGGCGGCAGCGACGGGTTGCGCCGCAGCAGCTCACGGATGCACTTGATGACGAGGTCGTCGGCACGGGTCTCGGCGTACTGGCCCTTGGCCTTGCCGAACGGCGTGCGCACGCCGTCGACGAAGACGACCTCTCGCAGCTGACGGGACACTCTGGTCTCCTTGGGGTCGGGATCGCGGTCAGGTTACCCTGCGGTAACTACACGATCACCCGGTGCCCGTGTGACGTCGCCCTCGCCACTACGCTGTCCCGCATGCCCGACCGCCTGGTCCACATCGTCGACCACGTCCCCGAGCTCGACGACCTCTCGTCCCTGACGATGGTGCTCGTGCTCGACGGCTTCCTCGACGCGGGCAACGCCGCGAGCCGGGCCGCGCAGCACCTCGTCGACCTCTCCGACGGCCGGGTGGTGGCGACCTTCGACGTGGACGAGCTGCACGACTACCGGGCCCGCCGACCGCCGATGTCCTTCGTGCGCGACCACTACGCGTCGTACGACGCGCCACGGCTGGTCGTGCGGCTGCTCGACGACGCCGGCGGTACGCCGTACCTGCTGCTGCAGGGGCCGGAGCCGGACACCCGGTGGGAGGCGTTCTGCCTGGCGGTGCGGGAGGTGGTGGAGCGCTTCGGCGTCACCCGCGTGGTCGGGATGGGGTCGGTCCCGATGGCGGTGCCGCACACCCGCCCGATCGCGATCACCCACCACGCCAACAACCCGGGCCTGCTCACCGGCGAGAGCCCGTGGCGCGGGGAGCTGCGGATCCCCAGCAGCGCGCAGTCCCTCCTCGAGGTCCGGCTGGGGGAGTGGGGCCACGACGCGATGGGCTTCGTCGCGCACGTGCCGCACTACCTCGCGCAGATGGACTACCCGCGCGCGTCCGCCGCGCTGCTGGAGCAGGTCGAGATCGCCGGCCGGCTCACCATCGACCTGTCCGGCCTGCGCGCCGAGGCCGAGGACCGGGAGGCGGAGATCGCCCGTTACCTGTCCGCGAACGAGGAGGTGGGCGAGATCGTCGAGGCGCTGGAGCGGCAGTACGACGCGTTCGAGCGCGCGGAGGAGAGCGGGTCCGGCCTGCTCGCCCAGGAGCAGCGGTTGCCGACCGGCGAGGAGCTCGGCAAGGAGTTCGAGCGGTTCCTCGCCGGCCTCGACGGACCGGACACGGCCGCCGAGGACGAGGACTGATGCCGCGCGACGCCGACGAGCTGCTCGCGCTGCTCGATCTCGAGACGATCGACGACGACCTGTTCCGGGGCGCCCAGATGCCGACCACGCGGCCGATCGTCTTCGGCGGCCAGGTCGCCGCGCAGGCGCTGGTCGCCGCGTCGCGGACCGTCGAGACGCCGTACGCCGTCCACTCCCTGCACTCCTACTTCCTCCAGCCGGGCGACCCCTCGGTGCCGACGATCTACGACGTGGAGAACCTGCGCGACGGCCGGTCGTTCGTGACCCGGCGGGTGATCGCGCAGCAGCACGGCCGGCCGATCTACGCGCAGACCCTGAACTTCCACAAGCCCGAGTCCGGCTACGAGCACGAGGAGCCGATGCCCGCGGTGCCCTCGCCCGAGGAGTCGCGCCCGGTCGGCCGGCGCGCGCACGGCGAGGAGCACGCCGACGAGTGGGACGTCGCCGAGATCCGGCGGATCGACGAGCTGGAGGACGACCCCACGCGGCCGGCCCGGCAGCGGGTCTGGCTGCGGGTCTCCTCGGAGCTCCCGGAGGACCCGTTCTGGCACGCGGCGGCCTTCACCTACCTCTCCGACATGACGCTGACCGGCGCCGCGCTCTCCGCGCACGGCCTCAGCTTCGGCTCCGGCGAGGTGTTCGTGGCGTCGCTCGACCACACGATCTGGTTCCACCGGCCGTTCCGCGCCGACGACTGGTGGCTCTACGACCAGACGTCGCCCGCGGCCTCCAACGGCCGGGGCCTGGTGCTCGCCAACGTGTTCAGCCGTGGGGGCCGGCTCGTCGCCTCGGTCGCACAGGAAGCCGTGATCCGGAAGGTGCGCTCGTGAACCCCACCGAGGAGCTCGTCCGCCTGCTCGACCTGGAGGAGCTCGACACCGACCTGTTCCGCGGTCACCAACCGGAGACGCAACGGGCCCGCGTGTACGGGGGCCAGGTCGCCGCGCAGGCATTGGTCGCCGCCGTACGCACCGTGCCGCCCGAGTTCAGCGTCCACTCGCTGCACTCCTACTTCCTGCTCGGCGGCGACTACGGCGTCCCGATCGTCTACGACGTCGAGCGGCCGCGCGACGGCCGGTCGTTCGTCACCCGGCGCGTGGTCGCGCGGCAGCACGGCCGGCCGATCTACTACCAGTCGCTGAACTTCCAGCGCCCTGAGGAGGGCTGGGAGCACCAGGACGCGATGCCGCCGGTGGGCGCGCCCGAGACCGGCCTCGACCTGGTGGAGGTGATGCGCCAGGGCGGGAACGCCGAGGCGGACGCGCTCGGCAAGGAGTGGGGCTCGCTGGACGTGCGCTGGCTCGGCAACACCCGCTACGGGCTGGAGCCGGACGGCGGTCACGTCTCTCAGGCACGGATGTGGATCCGGCTGCGCGAGGGCCTCCCGGACGACCCGTCGGTGCACACGGCGGCGTTCACCTACGCCAGCGACGTCAGCCTGCTCGGCTCCACCCTCGCCGCCCACGGTGGCAACCCGGCGAGGACGCAGATGGCCTCGCTGGACCACACGATCTGGTTCCACCAGCCGTTCCGCGCCGACGAGTGGTGGCTCTACGACCAGTGGTCGCCGTCCGCCCAGGGCGCACGGGGGCTGGCGTTCGGCAAGGTCTTCACCCAGGACGGCTCGCTCGTGGCGACCGTCGCCCAGGAGGGGCTGATCCGCCCGCGCCACGACGGGTACGAGGGGCCGGGTCAGGCCTAGCCGGCTCCCGCGATGCCGGCCAGGATCGTCAGGCCCGCGACGCCCAGCCCGAGGAGACCGACGACGATGGTCGCGCCGCCGAGGTGACGGGCGGTGCCGAGGGGTGCGGCGAGCGCGCGACGGGCCAGCACGAGGGCGCCCGCGGCCAGCACCGCCTGGGCGATGCCGCTCAGGATCACGGTGTCGCTGAGCGCGCTGGAGCCGTTCCGGTTGAGCCACGCCTGCACGGCCAGCAGCCAGGTGCCGTTGCTCAGCATGCTGAGGCCCGCGATCACCAGGCCGGCGATGCCGGCCGCGGTGGGCGTGAGCCAGTCGCTCTGGGACGGCTGCTGCGGTTCGGACATGTCTTCTCCCCGTGATCGACGCCCTGGGCCGGTGAGGCTACTCGACGTGACGCCAGAGGCACGCGCCGTCGGGGCAGGCCGCGACCAGCCACAGCGAGTCCGTGGTCTGCGCGACGGAGATGACCGCGGCGGACGGCAGGCCGAGTCGCGTCCAGCGCCCCGACTCCTCGACCAGGACCTGGCCGCCGCCGGCCGGATCGCTCACGGCGACGGCGAAGCGTCCGGCCGCGTGGCTCGTGGCGACCCGCACCGGTGCCGGCCCGGCAGGCACGGCCGGAGGACCGGCCACGGTGACACCACCGCTCGCCGAGAGTCGCCAGGCGGCGAGGTGGTCTCCGGCGTACCCGCCGATGAGGCAGCCGCCCTCCGGGTCGCACGCGACGGAGCCGGCCTCGGCCGGGTCGTCCCCGTCGGCGGGCAGCAGGGTCCTGGTCCAGGGGCCGTCATCCGTCGGTGAGGTCCAGATCGCCGGCCTGGTGCGCACGCCGTCGCGGAAGGTCGTGACCGAGCCGGCGATCACGACGCCACGGCCGCGGACCGAGGCGCCGTGCGCGGCCGGCTGGGCGCCGTCGCTCGCGGCCAGCGGGCCTGACGATGGCCGGCGTAGCCAGGTCCGGTCGCCGTACTCCCAGATCGCGACGTCCAGCCCCGAGCCCTCGTCGCTGACGCGCGAGCCGACGAGCAGCGGCGGCCCGCCGGCGGGCGTGACGATGCCGACGATGCCCCCGGAGCTGGGGCCGCCGAACGTCTCGAAGTCCTGCACGTCCTCGCGCAGCCCGTCGGGCGCCGACCCCGACCAGGCCGTCCACCGGGTCATGCCGTGGGCGCCGCCCGACCGTCCGCCGATGGCGAAGAGCCGCTCGTCGGCTGCCGCGATGCCGTGCCAGACGACCCGGCGGCCGTAGTAGCTGGCCGGCGACACCGGCAGCTCGTGCACGTCGCCGCCGTCGACGTCGAGCAGGCGCGGCCCCGGGCGACCGCTGACGTGACCGTCGCTCGCGACCAGCACGGTGTCGCCGGGCCCGGCCGCCAGGAGGGCCGGCCGGAACCCACGCGGCAGCCGGACCTCCGTCCAGGCGGTCGCCGGAGCGGGGGAGTCGGCGGCCGTGCAGGCGGTCGCGAGCACCAGCCCGGCGAGCGCGAGCGGCGCGCGCCCGAGGAGCCGTCTCCTGCTCGTGGGCCACCCCCGTCGTACGTCGATGCGTCCGTCCGGCGGCGATCCTAGCGAGGGCCTGCGGGCCCGAGGCAGGATGGGAGCATGTCGGACTACAACGCCACGATCATCGAGGACTTCCGCGCGAACCACGGCCGGGTCGGCGGGGACTTCGAGGGTGCGCCGCTCCTGCTGCTGCACACCACCGGCGCACGCAGCGGGCAGGAGCGGGTCAACCCGGTGATGTACCTGCGCGACGGCGACCGGTACCTCGTGTTCGCGTCCAAGGGCGGCGCCCCCGACAACCCGGACTGGTACCACAACCTCACGGCCCACCCCGACGCCTCCATCGAGGTCGGCGACGACGTGCTCGA
The DNA here is from genome assembly GCF_000620645.1 of Nocardioides sp. URHA0032. Taxonomy (GTDB): domain Bacteria; phylum Actinomycetota; class Actinomycetes; order Propionibacteriales; family Nocardioidaceae; genus Nocardioides. Next base: position 454,556 of record NZ_KK211159.1, read on the forward strand.
GGTCCGCGCGGAGGAGCTGCCCCGCGCCGAGCGCGACGAGAAGTACGCCCAGCAGGCCGCGCTCTACCCCGGCTTCGCGGACTACGAGCGCAACACCGACCGGGTGATCCCGGTGGTGGCGCTCGTCCCGCGCTGAGGCCCGCGCCGCGGGCGAGCCGATCAGCCGACGCGTGTCGCCGCACCCGCGAGATGCGGCGAGCCGTCCCGCGGGGACGAGAGCGAGAACGCGTGGCCGTCCTCGGTCGCCCGCGAGCCGAACGCCACCGTGCCGGGAAGCACGATCGGCTTCTTGAACGCCACGGCGACGGTGACCGCGTCGGGGAGCCGGTTCTCCAGCGCGCCGACGCACCGGGCCATCGACCACATGCCGTGCGCGATCTGCCGCGGGAACCCGAGTGCCTTCGCGGTCAGCGGGGAGAGGTGGATCGGGTTGTGGTCGCCGGACACCCCGGCGTACCGGCGGCCCAGGTCGCCCGGCAGCTGCCAGGTGATGCCGTGTGCGGGAGCCTCGGGGAACGTCGACCCCCCGGGCGCGTCCTGCGACCCGCGACCACGGCGCAGGAACGTCGAGGTCTCCTCCCACACCAGCTCGCCGCGCGAGTGGACCGCCGTGAGCATGTCGAAGACCTGGCCCTTGGGGTGTGCGCGCAGGTGGTCCGGCCGCGCCGTCACCTGCAGCTGCTCGGTGAGCGCGATCGGCCGGTGCTGGGTGATGGAGTTCTCCACGTGCACCGTGCCGATCGCCGGGAACGGGAACGAGCCCGAGGTCATGATCTGCAGGTGCAGGCCGAACGCCAGCAGGTGCGGGTACGGCAGCGGCAGGGTGTCCTTGCGGGGGAACCCGCACAGGTCGGCGTACCTCCCGACGTGGCTCGCGTCGACGGGTACGTCGTGCCGCACCTCGGAGACGTCCGGGAGCCCGCCGCCGGTCCTGCGGATGCCGGGCAGCAGGTTGACGCCCGGGACGGCCGGCAGCGCGGCCTTGACCAGGGTGGGCAGCACGTCAGGCACCCAGCATCATCTGGCCGCAGACCCGGACCACGTTGCCGTTGACGGCGGTGGAGCCGGGGCTGGCGTACCAGGCGATCGTCTCGGCGACGTCGACGGGCAGGCCGCCCTGCGCCATGGCGTTCAGGCGCTGGCCGACCTCGCGGCTCGCGAACGGCACCGCCGCGGTCATCTGCGTGATGATGAAGCCCGGCGCCACCGCGTTGATCGTGATGCCGCGGTCGAGCTCGTCGGCGAGGGCGTCGACGAGGCCGATCACGCCCGCCTTGGAGGCGGCGTAGTTGGTCTGTCCCACGTTCCCCGCGATGCCGGCGATGGACGCCACCCCGACGATCGAGCCGTTGTCGTTGACCACCTTCTCGTCGAGGAGGTGGCGGGTGATCCGCTCGGGGGCGGTGAGGTTGACCGCGATCACCTGCTCGAACCGGTCACCCTGCTCCGAGCGGGCCATGTTCGCCAGCTTCCGGTCGCGGGTGATGCCGGCGTTGTGCACGACCACGTCGACCCCGCCGTGCTTCTCCCTCAGGTGCCGCGCGATCCGCTGCGGCGCGTCCTTGGCGGTGATGTCGAGCACGAGGTGGTCGCCGTCGAGCTCGGTCATCACGGCCTGGAGCTCGCTGGCCGCCTGCGGTACGTCGACGCCGACGACCGTCGCGCCGTCCCGGTGCAGCACCCGCGCGATCTGCTCGCCGATGCCGCGGCTCGCGCCGGTGACCAGCGCGACGCGGCCCTCGAGCGGGCGCAGCCAGTCACCGACCGCACCGGCGTCCTTGGAGCCGTGCGCGCCGATGCGCACCACCTGGCCCGAGACGTACGCGGACTTCGGCGAGAGCAGGAACGCGAGCGTGCTGTGCACCGCGCCCTCGGCACCCTCGGCGACGTACACGAGCTGGACGGTGCCGCCGCGGCCGATCTCCTTGCCGAGGCTGCGCGTGAAGCCCTCGAGCGCCCGCTGGGCCACCCGCTCGTCGTCCCGGGCCTGGTCCGGTGGCGTGCCGATCACGACGACCCGCGGGCAGCTGTCGAGGCGCCGGAGGAGCGGGGTGAAGAAGTCGCGCAGCTCGACGAGCTGCGCCGACGACGTCAGCCCGGTCGCGTCGAAGACCAGTCCCTTGAATGTGTCGGCACCGGCGTCGTCGGTGACGGCCGCAACGCCGAGCGAGTCGAGGATCCCGACCAGCTCGTCGGCCAGCCGTCCGCGGCCGCCGACCAGGACGGTGCCGTCCACCAGCGCCGCGCCCTCGGCGTACCGCTCGAGCCGGGCGGGCTGGGGGAGGCCCAGCAGCCTGGTCACCTGCTTGCCGATCGCGGACGCGGTGAAGCCCTGGTAGAGATCGCTCATGGTGGGTATGTAACTCCTCGTGTAACTCGGCGTCCACATTTCGTGATCTGCCCCTCATGCACTTCTCTCGTTCCCCCCGCCGAAGGAGGATGAACCCATGCCCACCCCCACATCGGACAGCACTCGCCGCGTCGCCGTCCTCGGCGGCAACCGGATCCCGTTCGCCCGCTCGAACACCGGCTACGCCGACGCCTCCAACCAGGAGATGCTCACCGCTGCGATCGACGGGCTGGTCGAGCGCTTCGGGCTCCAGGGCGAGCGGGTCGGCGAGGTCGTCGCCGGCGCGGTGCTCAAGCACGCGCGCGACTTCAACCTCACCCGCGAGTCGGTGCTGGGCTCGAAGCTCGCGCCCGAGACGCCCGCGATCGACATCCAGCAGGCGTGCGGCACCGGACTCCAAGCCGCCGTCGTGGTCGCCAACGACATCGCGCTCGGCCGGATCGACGCCGGCATCGCCGGCGGCACCGACACCACCTCGGACGCGCCGGTCGCGATCAGCGACAAGCTGCGCAAGAAGCTGATGAAGGTGAACGCCGCTCGGGACACCGCCGGCCGGATCAAGGCGCTCGGTGCCATCCGCCCCGGCGACATCGGCCTGGAGATCCCGCAGAACGGCGAGCCGCGCACCAAGCTCTCCATGGGCGAGCACGCCGCCCTCACCGCGCTGGAGTGGGAGATCACCCGCGAGGCGCAGGACGAGCTGGCGGCCGCGTCGCACCAGCACCTCGCGGCGGCGTACGAGCGCGGCTTCCTGGACGACCAGATCACGCCGTTCCGGGGCGTCGAGCGCGACAACAACCTGCGTGCGGACTCCTCCGTGGAGAAGCTCGCCAAGCTCAGGCCGGTCTTCGGTCGCGGGGAGGCCGCGACGATGACCGCCGGCAACTCCACGCCGCTCACCGACGGCGCATCCGTCGTGCTCCTGTCCTCCGACGAGTGGGCCGAGGAGCACGGGCTCGAGGCGCTGGCGTACCTGGTCGACAGCGAGACCGCCGCGGTCGACTACGTGCACGGCAACGAGGGCCTGCTGATGGCCCCGGCCTACGCCGTCCCGCGGCTGCTCGCCCGCCACGGTCTCACGCTGCAGGACTTCGACTTCTACGAGATCCACGAGGCGTTCGCCTCGCAGGTGCTCGCGACGCTCAAGGCGTGGGAGGACCCGATCTTCTGCAAGGAGCGCCTCGGCCTGGACGCCCCGCTCGGCTCGATCGACCGCTCGAAGCTGAACGTCAACGGCTCCTCGCTCGCCGCGGGCCACCCGTTCGCCGCCACCGGCGGCCGGATCCTCAACGTCGCCGCGAAGCTGCTCGCCGAGAAGGGCTCCGGTCGGGCCCTCATCTCGATCTGCGCAGCCGGAGGCCAGGGCGTCGTGGCGATCCTGGAGCGCTGAGGTCGAGTCAGCGCTCGGCCAGCGCCACCGCGGAGGCGACCAGGTAGTCGCGGACCTGCTCCGGGGAGATCTGGCCGACGGTGGGGATGCCGGGCGCGGCCTCCTTGACGAGGATGCCGACCCGGGCGAGCTGCAGCGCGCCGAGGCCGCTGGCGTAGAGCGTGTTCGCGAGCAGGACCGGGTCCTCGATGCGGAACTCGCCGGCCTCGACGCCGTCCTCGAGCACCTGGGTGAGAAGCGCCAGGCACGAGGAGATGCCGCGGCCGAGCCGGAACAGCGCGCTCTCGGACATCTCGTCGAGCAGGTCGGGGCCGGTGCGCCGCATCAGCGTCTGGGCGCAGTCCACGAACGCCGGGTGCGCGACCCCGTAGTCGACGAACGCCCCGACCATCGCGGTCAGGCGCTGCTCGGCGTCCTCGCTCGATGCCGACGCCTCGGTCAGCGCGACCCGCAGCTCGTCGAGGTACTCGACCAGCGTGAGCGCGAAGAGCTCCTCCTTGCCGGTGAAGTGCCGGTACACGATCGCCCGGTTGATCCCCACCGCTCTCGCGATGTCCTCGATCTGGGCGTCCCGGACGCCGCGCTCGTCGAACAGCGCGCGGGTCGCGGCGATGATGTCCTTCTCCCGCGCCCGGCGCCGGGCGGCAGCGGCGGTACGCCGGCCGTCGGTCTCGGAGGTGCTCACCGGAGAATCGTACGGCTGTGCAACTGTCAGTTGCACGGGTGTGACGGAGTCCGCGTGCATACTGCTGCCATGGGAGTACGCCGCTCCTCGACCGTCGCCGTCGCCGGGCTGCTCGCGCTCCCGGTGCTGATGGTCGGCTGCAGCAGCGGCGAGCCCGACCGACCGGCCCCTGTCGCGCGCGCCACCGGCCTCCCGCACGGGTCGCTCGACCAGCACGACTACGACGCTGCGGTCGCCGCCGCCACGGACGCGCTCGGGGCCGACGACACGATCAGTCGTGCGACCGCGACGGTCCAGACCGGACACGTGGGCGCCGCGAACACCGGTCATCCGTGCCGTTCCGAGCGCCGCCTCGAGGTCGCCCTGGTGGGCGACTTCCCCCACATCGTGACGACCGGGACCGTCGCCGGTGGCGACACGACCGTGCGTGAGGTCGACCTCACGGTCGACCCGCAGTCCGGCGAGACCTGCGTGATCTCGGTCCGGACCGCGGCAGCGAGGCCACCTGTCGGAGCGGCCGTCCTCGACCTCGGCTGACCGGCCCGGTACGCCGCTCAGCCGGTCCGGCGGCCGACCAGGAGGTAGGCCAGCGGGCCGAACGGCTGGACGACGAACGAGAGCACCCACAGCGACTTGCGGCCACGCACCTCGCCGGCCGGTCGCCGCGCGAGGTCACGGCTCGCGGCCGTGGTGAGCACCAGCTCCGCGATCCCACCGGCGATGATCAGCCGCTGCTGCCGCTGGGTGAGGTCGCGCCAGCGCTTCTTCTCCCGTGCCATGCCTCGAGCCTAGGTTCCCGCGAGAAACCCGCGCACCGTGTCGACCGCTGGCGACCAGTCCGTCATCAACCGCCCACACTGGTCTGCAATTCGGCCACTGCGACCTCAGGTCCGGACGCAAGCTGCGAGCGACCCGCCGGCGCGGGGACCGGTCCCTAGAAGTGGCAAGTGGCGGTGACGCGTCCGCTCGGCGTCACCACGAGCTCTCCGGTGGCCTCGAAGCACGGAATGGTCGCCCTGACCGCGGTGTCGAAGCTGTAGCCGTCCGGCAGCCAGCCCCGGGCGACCACGGTCGTGCGTCCGCTGTCGGAGACCACGATCGTGCAGTCGGCGGGGAAGAACTCGTCGACGCCGGGGACGTCTCCCGGCTCGAAGAAGCACTCCTGCTCACCACTGTGGGTGACGTCGGCCGCCGCCGCCGACGGGGACGCGGTCAGGACTACGGACGCCGACGCACCGGCGAGGGCCGATGCGGCGACGAGCGCCAGGCGAGTGTGGGTCTTGGTGCCGATCATGGGGGCCTCCGAGGGACGCGTTGAATCGGGTTCCGCCGAGCGTCGGACCGAGTGGGGATGGGCCCCGCGGCGATCCGGCGGGCGACTTCCACTGCCCCGACGACGCTCCTCCCCGCGACCTGCTGAGTCAACGACACCGGGCAGAAATGACCCGCAAATGGCCTGAAAGTATGGAGGGTAGAGCGGCCGGCTCGGCCGACGCGAGAGCGCCGGATCGCGAGATCCACCGCCGGCCCGGATGCTGTGGCGCGAGGCGGGCCTCGACGGCGTGGACGGGGTGAACCAGTCCACGCTGCGCCGGTGGCGCGACAGGCCACGCCGGTGGCGCGACAGGTGGTGGGTCGAGCACCGGGAGGAGCCGGGCATCGCCAGTCCGGGTGACGGCCGACCTCAGCATCGAGCCCGGCGGACAACTCGCCCAGATTGCACGAGATGTTGCTGCGCTGGTCGTACTCGGCTAGCCGCCGGGTAGGTACGACAGCACGCTGTGGATCGTGTCGATCTCGGAGACCGGCTTGTCGTCGCGGTAGCGCACCACCCGCGCGAACCGCAGCGCCACGCCACCGGGGTAGCGCGTCGAGCGCTGGACGCCGTCGAACGCGATCTCCACCACCTGCTCGGGGCGGACGGTGACGACGTAGCCGTCGGTCGGACCGACGGCGAGCTCGGTGAAGCGCTCGGTCTGCCAGGCGAGCATCTCGTCGGTCATGCCCTTGAAGGTCTTGCCGAGCATCACGAACCCGCCGGTGGCGGGGTCGAGGGCGCCGAGGTGGATGTTGGAGAGCCAGCCCTGCCGCCGCCCGGAGCCCCACTCGATCGCGAGCACGACCAGGTCGAGGGTGTGCACGGGCTTGACCTTGATCCAGGCGGAGCCGCGGCGGCCGGCGTCGTACGGCGCCTGGAGGTCCTTCACCACCACGCCCTCGTGGCCGAAGCCGAGGGTGTCGCGGAGGAACGACTCGGCCTCGTCGGACGAGGCGGTGACCAGCCGGGGGACGCGGTAGCGCTCCGGCACGAGGCGCTCGAGCGCGGCTGCCCGCTCGGAGGCGGGGGCGTCGAGCAGGTCCCGGCCGTCGAGGTGCAGCACGTCGAAGAAGTACGGCGTGACCGCGATCCCTTCGCCCATCGCGGTCCGCGACGCGGTCTCCTGGAACGGCCGCGGCCGACCGGCCTCGTCGAGCGCCAGCGCCTCGCCGTCCAGCACGAACGACGTCGCCGGCAGCGCGAGCGCCACCTCGACCACCTCGGGCAGCCGTGCCGTGATGTCCTCCAGCGACCGGGTGGCGACGAGCACCTCGGAGCCGGACCGGTGCACCTGGATCCGGATGCCGTCGAGCTTCTGGTCGACCGCGACCGGTGCGCCCGATCCGGCCTTCGCCAGGGCGGCCGGCACGTCCGGAGCGCTGGACGCCAGCATCGGCAGCACCGGGCGGAGCACCTCCAGCCCCACCTCGCCGAGCGCGTCGACACCGGCGAACGCGGCCCGCGCAACCGCGACGGTGGAGCCGCCGAGCATCGCGGCCCGGCGCACGGCCCTGAGCGGCACGTCGGCTGCCACCGCCAGGCCCTCCTGGACGAGCGAGTCGAGCGCGCCCTGCCGCACCGCTCCGGTCACGACGCCGCGCAGCCATTGCTGCTCCTCGCCCGTCGCCCGGCCGAGCAGGTCCGCGACCGCCGCTGCCCGCGCCGCCTGGGACCCGGAGCCGGACAGCGCCGCGAGCCGGTCGAACGCCTCGTGCACCTCCACGACGGTGAGCGTCGGCTCGGGAGCGGGCGCCGGCAGGGACGCCAGTCCGCGCCACCCGAGCCCGGTGCGCCGCTGGCGGAGCGTGCCCCCGACGTACGCCGTCACGGTCTCGAGCTCGCCGGGCGAGGCGCGGGCGAGCAGCTCGGCGATCGCCGCGACCTTGGCCTTGCGGGACCGGGTCGCGGCGACGGTGCCGGAGGTGGTGACGACGTCCGCGAGGAGCACGCCCCCATTCAAGAGCACGGCGCCGACAGTAGGGTCGCGCCGTGGGCCGCAAGCAGCGCATCCTCGTGGACGCCGAGCACGCGTTGGAGGCATTGCTCCGCCGCCGGAAGCGGCGCCGACCGCCCGAGAGCTTCCGGATCGAGGCGTACGGCGGGCACGGCGGCCCCGAGGGCGTCGTGGTCCGCGGCCGGGTGCTCGACAACCCGGCGCCCGCGGCGGCGGTCGAGGGCGAGGGGATCGGGGCGGCGGTACGCCGCAGCCTCGGCCAGTTCGCGACCGACGAGCTCGCCGCCGTACCCCTGCGGGTCGCGGTCGGCGACGCGGTCGCCGACGTGGAGACCGACCGCGAGGGTTACTTCCGGGTCGAGCTGCGCCCGTCCAGGCTCGGTGAGCCGTGGGAGCGCGGCCTGGTCGAGCTGCGCGCGGCGTACCGCGGCCTGGAGCCGGGGTTCCGCACGACGACGGCGATCCGGGTGCCGGGCCCCGACGCCCGGTTCGGGGTCGTCTCGGACGTCGACGACACGATCGTGGAGACCGGGGTGCAGCGCCTGGGGGAGATGCTGCTGCAGACGTTCGCCGGGTCCGAGCTGACCCGCACGCCGTTCGAGGGCGCCCCCGACCTGTACCGCGACCTGGCCGACGGCGACCGCAACCCGGTCTTCTACGTGTCGTCGAGCCCGTGGAACCTGCACGCGTTCCTCAGCGGGTTCCTGCGCCACCGGGACTTCCCGATCGGGCCGTTGCTGCTGCGCGACCTGATCGGCGATCACGACGGCCGGGCCCGCAAGCACGAGCGGATCGAGGAGATCCTGCGGCTGCACCCGCAGCTGTCGTTCGTGCTGATCGGCGACTCGGGGGAGAAGGACCCCGCGATCTACGCCGACATCGTGCGGGCGCACCCCGGCCGGGTCAGCGCCGTCTACATCCGGGAGGTGCGTCTCGACCCGGGCGACGGCCGCGTCGAGCAGGTGACCGACGCCTGGGACGCCGACGTGCCGTTCGTGCTGGCCGCCGACAGCGACGCCGTACGCCGGCACGCCGCCTCGATCGGGCTGCTGTGACGAGGCTGCTGCTCGCGGTCGACGCGCCCTCGCTGCTGCACCGCAACCACCACGCCCGCGCCGAGTCCGGGCTGCTCGACCGCGGCGGCCGGCCCGCGTGGGCGCTGCACGGCATGCTCCGGCAGATCCTGGAGGCGATCGACCAGTTCGCGCCGGACGCCGTGCTGTTCGGCCTCGACGATCGGCGGACGTCGATCCGGGAGACGGCGTACCCCGCCTACAAGGCGGGCCGCGCGGAGAAGGACCCGGCCCTCGTCGACCAGCTCGAGCGGGCCGCCGCCCTCCTCGACGCGCTCGGCATGCTCACCGTGACGCCGGCGGGACTGGAGGCCGACGACGTGAACGCCTCCGCGGCCACCTGGGCCGAGGAGCACGGGTGGAGCTGCGTGCTCGTCACCTCCGACCGCGACGCGTTCGCGCACATCAGCGGGTCGACCCAGGTGCTGCGGCTGATCAGCGGCGGCATCAACGGCTCGCCGCTGCTCAACCCGGCGCGGCTGCGGGCGATGTACGGCATCGCCGCCGAGCACTACCTGGAGTACGCCGCCCTGCGCGGCGACGCCAGCGACAACCTGCCCGGTGTGCCCGGGATCGGCGAGAAGATCGCGCCGTTCCTGCTGTCCGAGATGGGCTCGATGCGGGCGGTCTGGGCGGACATCGACCACTGCGGCGGCGCGACCCTGGTGGCGACGCTGGACTCCTACTGCGCGGAGGTCGGCCGCCCGCGCATCGGTGCCTCCGTCCTGAAGAAGCTCGCCACGCCCGCGGCCCGGGAGCGGTTCGAGTTCAACCTGTCGATGATGTCGGGCCGCACGGACCTCGACCTCGGGCTGACCCCGGACCTGCCGGGCAGCCCCGGCCTGCTGCCCCTCGACCCGGACCGGATCGCCCAGGTGGTCGGCTACCTCGGCGTGCCCGCGACGACGGACCTGGCGATGCGGGTGCTCACCAGCCGGCCGGCAAGCTGGTGAAGTCCGGCTCCCGGCCCTCCGCGAACGCGGTCAGGGCCTCGAGGTTCGCCGGCCCGCCCATCAGCTCCGCGAACGCCGCGTTCTCCCGCTCGCGCGCCGCCGCGATGTCGGGCCGCAGCGGCTCGGTCATCGTCCGCTTCACGGCGACCAGCGACGAGATCGGCCTGGCCGCCAGCAGCTCGGCGTGCCGCCGCGCCTCGGGCAGCAGGTCGTCGGGCTCGCAGACCTTCCAGACGAGGCCCATCTCCCGTGCCTCCTGCGCAGAGATCCACTCGGCCGACAGCAGCACCCATGCGGCGGCCTGACGGCCGACCAGCCGCGGCAGCAGGTACGACGAGGCCGCCTCGGGCGCCACGCCCAGGCTGGTGAACGGGCACTTGAGCCGGGCCGTGGTCGACATGAAGGCGAGGTCCGCGAAGCCGAGGATCGTCGTACCGATGCCGAGGCCGACGCCGTTCACCGCGCAGACGAGCGGCTTCGGGAAGTCCGCGAGCGCGTCGACCAGCCCGACGAACCCGTGCTCGCCGGGCACGAACGCGGGGTCGGTCGCGCGGGCGTGCATCTCGAGCAGGTCGGTGCCGGCGCTGAAGCCGCGCCCGTTCCCGGTCAGCAGCACGACGGCGACGTCGGGGTCGTCCGCGGCCGCGCGCAGCGCCTCCGTGGTCGCGTCGTAGAGCTCCTCGTTGAACGCGTTGAGCGCCTCCGGGCGGTCCAGGGTCAGCGTCCGGACCCGGGCCCGGTCCTCGATCTGCAGGGTCATGCCGCCTATCCTCGCGGACGTGGACGGTCGGGTGCGGGAGTGGCGTCCGGACTGGCCCTGCCCGGTCGGCGCCACCCTCGCGACCCACCGCCGCGGGGGCGGCGACCCGACGTACCGCATCGTCGGCGATCAGCACTGGCGCGGCATCGGCACCCCGGCGGGTCCGGCCACGCTCCTCGTGGAGCCCCTCACCAGCGCGGGCGTCGTGCGCGCCGAGGCCTGGGGGCCCGGCGCCGAGTGGGTCCTCGAGTCGGTCCCCGAGCTCCTCGGCGCCGGCGACGACACGACCGGCTTCGACGCGGACCGCCACCCGCTCGTCGCGGAGGCCTGGCGTCGGTACTCGCACTGGCGGATCGGCCGCACCGGTCTGGTCATGGAGGCGCTGACCCCGGCGGTCATCGAGCAGAAGGTGACCGGCCAGGAGGCGTTCGCGGGGTTCCGGATGCTCGTGCACCGGTACGGCGAACGGGCACCCGGCCCGGGCCGCGAGCTGAAGCTCTGGGTGCAGCCCGACGCCGCCACGATCCGCCGGGTCCCCTCCTGGGAGTGGCTGCGGATGCACGTCGACCCGGCCCGCTCGCGCACCCTCGTCGGCGCCGCCCGGGTGGCGGAGTCGCTCGAGCGCACCGTAGGGCTGCCGGGCGACGAGGTCGAGCGCCGGCTGACCAGCCTTCCCGGCATCGGCGCCTGGACGGCCGCCGAGGTGCGCCAGCGCGCCCACGGTGACGCCGACGCGGTGAGCTTCGGCGACTACCACGTGGCGAAGGACCTCGGCTGGGCCGTGGCCGGCCGGGACTTCGACGACGCCGAGATGGCGGAGTTCCTGGAGCCGTGGCGACCGCACCGCGGCCGGGTCCCGGTGCTGCTCGCCCTGGCCGCCGGGCGGCGCCCGCGGCACGGCGCGCGGATGGCGCCGCGCACCCACCTGCCCGCCCGCGTCACGAGGACCTGATGGACCTGACCCCGCTGCGCACGGCCACGCCCGACGAGGCGGCCGCGTTCTTCGCCGACGCCGATGCCGAGGCCCTGGTCGCCGCCGTCACCGGCACCCCGGACGAGGAGCTGCTCGAGCTGATCGGCCGCGACGGGATCCGGCCGGTGGCGATCGAGGGGATCCTCGCGCGGCTGCACGAGTACGCCGTACCGGAGCGGCTCGCCGCTCTGCACGGTACGGTCCGCATCGACCTGGAGCGCCGCGGGAAGCTGCTCGAGAGCCACGTCCTCCGGTTCGCGGGCGGCACCATCGAGCTCACCCGGGCCGACCCGGTCGACGTCGTGCTCCGGACCAGCATCCTGCGGTTCGTCCGGCTCGTGAGCGGCGAGCGCAACGCCGGGCTGGAGTACCTCTCCGGCAAGCTCGACATCGAGGGCGACGCGACGCTCGCGCTGGCGGTCGGCGGCATCTTCCGCGTGCCCGGCAGCGACGTCGTCGCCGTCGACCCGACCGCGCTCGACCCGGTCGACGTGGCGACCGTCCTCGAGGACGCACCGCGCGAGCACCTCGAGAAGGTGATGGCGTCGGGGTTCCGGCCGGTCGTGCTCGGCGAGATCTTCCGGCGCCTGCCCGAGTACGTCGACCAGCACCGGGCCCGCGGCGTCGAGCTGGCCGTGGCCTTCCGGCTGCTCGGCAACCCGTCCGGCGAGGTCGAGCGCTACGTCGTCCGCGTCTCCGACGGGGTCGCGACCGTGACCGAGGGCGAGGAGGGCGAGGAGCGCGACGCCACCGTGACGTGCCAGGCGCACGACTACCTGCGCCTCGCGACCGGCCACCTCAACCCGCTGACCGGCGTGCTCAAGGGACAGCTCAAGGTGAAGGGCGACCGGACCAAGGCGCTCAGGCTCAGCTCGGTGATCGACATCCCGCAGCCGCGCTGACCCTTGACGGCCCGCCACCGGCTGGGTTTGCTCGGGCCATGGGAAGCCCTACGGTGGTCCAGCCGGGCGAGATGCGCCTGGAGGTGGTCGTCGTACCGGTCTCGGACGTCGACCGCGCGAAGAACTTCTACGAGGGCCTCGGGTGGCGCCTCGACGCCGACCTGACGGTCGAGGACGGGTACCACGTGGTGCAGCTGACGCCTCCGGGCTCCGGGTGCTCGATCATCTTCGGCGAGGGGGTCACGACCGCCCCGCCGGGGTCCTACCAGGGCCTCCAGCTGTCGGTGTACGACGTCGACGCGGCGAAGGCGGACCTCGAGTCCAGGGGCGTCGAGGTGACCGGCCCGTTCCACGACGCGACCGGGATCTTCCACCACGCCGGCATGGCCGGCCGCGTCGACGGTCCGGCCCCCGACCACGCTGACTACGGCTCCTTCCTGGCGTTCAGCGACCCCGACGGCAACGGGTGGCTGTGCCAGGAGATCCGCACCCGGCTCCCGGGGCGGTGACCACGATGACGACGTCGTACGACTCGGTCGCCGACCTCGCCGACGCCCTGCGGCGCGCGGCCGCCGCGCACGGTGAGCACGAGGCACGCACCGGCGAGGCGGACGCGAACTGGCCGGACTGGTACGCGCTGTACATGGTGCGCGAGCGCGCCGGCGAAGAGCTGCCGACCTAGGCATTCCGTCCTGCGACAGCAGCTGCGACACCAGGCGAGGTCAGCGCCATGGAGAAGGCAGCAGGGGTCTGACGGACGGAGCGGCGGTGCTCCCGAGCCGGGGACCGCCGCTCCGACCTCTCACCAGTCGTGGTGGTGGTGCCTGAACGGCTGCAGCTCGTGCGCGACCACGTAGCTCCCGACGCCGAGGCCCAGCGCCTTGCCCTGACGGTCCGCGTTGCGGAAGTGCAGGCCGGCCCAGATGCGGGCCTCGACGATCTCGGCGAGCACCTGCGAGAAGCTGTCGAAGCTTCGGACGGTCACGTCCCCTGGTTGCAGGAACGCCGAGATGCTCGTGATCGAGAAGCCGCCGTCGATCCTGTCGCCGAAGTACTTCCACAGGACGCGGACGTTGGCACCGTCGAGGCAGAGGTGCCCCGAAGGGTGCTCGGGGTACGGCGCCGCGATCAGCGGTGCCCAGTCCGGATCCGGGGTGGTGGCCGGGTTGCCGTCCTCCGCGGCGCGATGGATGGCGTTCCAGGGACGCCAGAAGTCCCAGTGGTACTTGTCGTTCCAGCAGCTGATCGCCGCGTCGCCCGCGCTGAGGTTCTGCAGGGCGAGGAGCCGCGCCGTGTCCAGCGCGTCGAGCCCGTTGCGCATCGAGAGCTCGCGGCCGACCTCGTTCCAGCTCCGGACCGGCGTGCTCTGCCACCAACGGGCGATGTAGGTCTGGGTCGTCGTCCGAGTGGTGCTCTCGAGCGCACCGATCTGCTTGACCTCGTTGAACTCAGCCGCATACCTGGCGGTGTCGAGCCCGAGCGGGCCTCGGGTGCGGAACTGCGAGGCCGACTTCAGGACGAACGGCTGCACCCCGCCGACCCACGGCGTCGGGTCCAGGACCGGCAGCCCGGTGGCCGGGTCCGTCAACGGCGACCAGTGCCCGGGGGCGTCGTTGGGAACCCACTGCGAGGGTCCGAACCTACCGTCGCCCGTGCGGGCCGCGATCATGGCCGCGGCGGCGGCCTCGCCGGCGGCGATCCCCGCCTTCTCGGCCCAGCCGTCGGGAACGTCGGCGAGCGCGTCGGCGTACTGCGTCGCCAGTGTGCTGAGCATGGTGGTCCGCGTGGCCTCCGGGAGGTTGGGCACGCCGGCCAGGATGTTGTGGAGCACGCCCGCGCTGGCAGCTGCCACCGCGGCGTCCTCCGAGGCCCACCTCGGGTAGCGCTTCACCAGCAGGTACGGCCGGAAGTGCCGGTGACCGATCGCGTTGACCGCGTCGAAGACCGCGCCCTGGACCATGGCCATGTGGACGGCCGCGGCGGGCGGAGCCCCACCGGCGGGGCCGGGCAGGCTGATCAGCGTGTTGACCGCGATCTCGTCCCACGCTCTGACCGCATCGCCGCTGGCGCTGCTCCCGTGGTCGTGGTCCGTGACGGCCTGGGCGGACGACGCCGACACGCTCGTGAGGGCGAGCGCCGCTGCAGTCATCACCCCGACAAACATCCTGCTCGATCTCATCGCTCCTCCTAGGGGAGTGACGAGGACGCGACGACCCGCGGTGCGCCCTCCGGGTGGTGTCGATCCTTCCCAGTGAAGCCCACGACGACCCGAGCGCGCATCACACCGGTTGACGAGATCGGGACTAGTGCAGGAACGCGCGGGTCAGCGCCGCGTCGAAGGCACGGCCCGGCAGCAGCCGGCGTGCTGCGGGATGACCCGTGCCCCCTTGCCGGACGCGTAGCGGGTGCGCGGACGCCAGGCCGTCGGGCCTTCACGATCGTCCGCGCCGAGGTCGTGGGGCCACTGGACATCAGCCGGATGCGAATGCCGCGGAGGGGAGCGCAGCGTTCCAGGCGGCTGGGCCGGGTCAGGCGTGGGTGGCGAGGAACGCGGAAACCGTCTGGTCTGCGACGGTCAGGTCGACCGGTGCGGTCGGTGGTTCGTTGTGGCTCCACTGCAGCACGTAGTCGGTCACGTCGTCGTTGAGGCAGCTGTCGGGCGGGCAGCCAGCGAGTCAGTGCCCCACTAGACCGGTCAGCAGTGGCGCTCGCATCCGGCGTCGACAGGTGCACGCTCATCGGCTCCGGTAAAGGCTCGCAGTCTCGGACCGCGAATAGGGACACACTCAGTCAGAGCAGCGGCCGCAGGGGCGCGAGGATCGCCTCGGTGAACTTGCGGTGCAGGTCCCGCGCCTCCCACTCGCCGTGGGTGAGCTCGAGGCAGTTCGACTCGTCGGTGCGGAAGATCTCCTCGAGGTTGGCCGCGAAGGCCTCGTCGATCACCTCGATGTTGATCTCGTAATTGCCCTGGAGGCTGAGGCGGTCGACGTTCGCCGTGCCGACCGTCGACCAGGTGCCGTCGATCGTGGAGGTCTTCGCGTGCACCATGGCGTCGCGGAACCGGAAGATCCGCACCCCGGCGTTCAGCAGCTGCGTGAAGTAGCCGCGGGAGATCCAGTCCGCGACGATGTGGTTCGACTTCAGCGGCAGCAGCAGGCGTACGTCGACCCCGCGCCCGGCCGCGTCCTTGATCGCGTCGACGAAGTCCTGATCGGGGCAGAAGTAGGCAGCCGTCAGCCAGATGTTGGTCGACGCGCGGTTGATCGCCTCGATGTACATCGACCGGATGGGGAACATCCACAGCCGCGGCACGTTGCGGTGGAACCGGATCCGCGGCTCCCAGGTGGACGCGGTCTCGAGCAGCAACGGCCGCTCCGACGTCCCGATCCGGCGCCGCCGGTTGAGGTTCCAGAAGTCCGCGAACGCGCGCTTGAGGTCCCAGACGCCCGGGCCGGTGATGCGCACGTGCGTGTCGCGCCACTCGGTGGCGTACGCCGACCCGACGTTGTAGCCGCCGACGAACCCGACCGCGTCGTCGACGACCAGGATCTTGCGGTGGTCGCGGCCGTAGCGGGCGAGGTCGAAGAACTTCCAGCCGGCCGGGTAGACCGGGTAGCGCAGGACCTTCATCGTCGGCGGGAACCGCTTGAACCGCGGCGAGACGACGAGGTTCGCGAACCCGTCGTAGATGACGTAGACCTCGACGCCCCGGTCGGCAGCCGCGGAGAGCGCCGCCTTGAACCGCTCGCCGACCTCGTCGCCCTTCCAGATGTAGGTCTCGAAGAGGATCTGCCGCTGTGCCTGCTCGATGGCGCCGAGCATGGCGTCGTAGAGGTCGCGGCCGTAGGTGTACGTCGTGAGCGTGCCCTCGCCGACCTCGACCTCGTGCGGCGCCGTGACGGGGAACGGCCGCGGCTTCTTGCCGCGGCGGCGGTAGGAGTCGACCAGCGACATCCCGATCGCCAGCGCCAGCTGGACGCCGAAGACGGCCATCAGCGTGCGGCGGAGGATCCGGATCACCCGCGCGGACGGAGAAGGCGTGCGGCGGGTCACGGAGACAATCTAGCCAGACGAGAGGAGCCCCCGCCGGTCGGCGGGGGCCCCTCTGACGACGCTGCCGGTCACTCCTCCGAGCAGGTGACCACGACCGGGATGTTGGTCTTGGGCACGCACAGCGCCCAGATCTTCGTCTTGAAGGGGTGCTGCACGCCGTCGAACTGGACCGACCGGGGCCAGGGGTCCGCCCGCTCCGGAGCGACGCTGTCGGTGCCCCCGTCTACGCTCGGAGTATGCGACCAGTGACGGATCTCGAGCGCCGCGTGGCGCCGTTCAAGGTGGTCTCCGACTACCAGCCGTCGGGCGACCAGCCCACGGCCATCGCGGAGATCTCACGCCGGATCCGGGCCGGCGTCCAGGACGTCGTGCTCCTCGGCGCCACCGGCACCGGCAAGACCGCGACGGTCGCCTGGGTCGCGGAGCAGGTGCAGCGCCCGATCCTGGTCATGCAGCCGAACAAGACGCTCGCCGCGCAGTTCGCCAACGAGCTGCGCCAGCTGTTCCCGGACAACGCCGTCGAGTACTTCGTCTCCTACTACGACTACTACCAGCCCGAGGCCTACGTCCCGCAGACGGACACCTATATCGAGAAGGACTCCTCGATCAACGAGGAGGTGGAGCGGCTGCGCCACTCCGCGACCAACAGCCTGCTCACCCGCCGCGACGTGATCGTGGTCAGCACCGTCTCCTGCATCTACGGCCTCGGCACCCCGCAGGAGTACGTCGACCGGATGATCCGGCTGAAGGTGGGGGAGGAGCACGACCGCGACTCGATCCTGCGCCGGCTCGTCGAGATCCAGTACACCCGCAACGACATGACGTTCACCCGGGGCACGTTCCGGGTGCGCGGCGACACCCTGGAGATCTTCCCGGTCTACGAGGAGCACGCCGTCCGGGTCGAGTTCTTCGGCGACGAGATCGAGCGGCTGATGACGCTGCACCCGCTGACCGGGGAGGTCGTGACGGAGGACCAGGAGCTCTACGTCTTCCCGGCGACCCACTACGTCGCAGGTCCGGAGCGGATGGAGCGCGCCATCCGGGGCATCGAGCTCGAGCTCGAGGACCAGCTCGCGAAGTTCGAGCGCGAGGGCAAGCTGCTGGAGGCGCAGCGGCTGCGGATGCGCACGACCTACGACGTCGAGATGATGCGGCAGGTCGGGTCGTGCTCCGGCATCGAGAACTACTCGATGCACATCGACGGCCGCTCCCGCGGGTCGGCGCCGAACTGTCTGCTCGACTACTTCCCCGAGGACTTCCTGCTCGTCGTCGACGAGTCGCACGTCGCCGTGCCCCAGATCGGCGGCATGTACGAGGGCGACATGTCCCGCAAGCGGAACCTCGTCGACCACGGGTTCCGGCTGCCCAGCGCGATGGACAACCGACCGCTGCGCTGGGAGGAGTTCCTGGACCGGATCGGGCAGACGATCTACCTCTCCGCGACCCCGGGCAACTACGAGCTCGACAAGGTCGGCGGCGACACCGTCGAGCAGATCATCCGGCCGACCGGCCTGGTCGACCCCGAGGTGATCGTGAAGCCGACCAAGGGCCAGATCGACGACCTGATCCACGAGATCAACACCCGGGTGGAGAAGAACGAGCGGGTCCTGGTCACCACGCTGACCAAGAAGATGTCCGAGGACCTCACCGACTACCTCCTCGACGCCGGCATCCGCACCCGGTACCTCCACTCCGAGGTGGACACGCTGAAGCGGATCGAGCTGCTCCGCGACCTGCGGCTGGGGCAGTACGACGTCCTCGTCGGCATCAACCTGCTCAGGGAGGGCCTCGACCTGCCCGAGGTGTCGCTGGTCGCGATCCTGGACGCGGACAAGGAGGGCTTCCTCCGCTCCGACAAGTCGCTGATCCAGACGATCGGCCGCGCGGCGCGCAACGTCTCCGGCCAGGTGCACATGTACGCCGACAGGATCACGCCCTCGATGGAGTCGGCGATCGACGAGACCAACCGGCGCCGGGCCAAGCAGGTCGCCTACAACGAGGCGAACGGCGTCGACCCCCAGCCGCTGCGCAAGAAGATCGCCGACATCACCGACATGCTGGCCCGCGAGGACGAGAGCACCCAGGCGCTGCTCGAGACCTGGCAGCACCAGGACCCGAAGAACCGGAAGGCGCCGGTCCCGGCGCTCTCCCGGCTGGCGGGCGGCGAGGCCGGTCAGCACAGCAAGGACCTCGCCGGGCTGCCGAGCGCGGAGCTCGCCCAGCTGATCCAGGAGCTCACCGACCAGATGAAGGGGGCGGCCGCCGAGCTGCACTTCGAGGTGGCGGCGCGGCTCCGCGACGAGATCTCCGACCTCAAGAAGGAGCTGCGGCAGATGATGGAAGCGGGCGTGAAGTGAGCCGGGTCCGGCAGGTGCAGGTGACCTTCGACTGCGCCGACCCGCGGTCGCTCTCGACGTTCTGGAACGCCACTCTCGGCTACGCCTTCCCGCCGCCCCCGCCCGGCTTCGGTTCCTGGGACGACTTCTCGGCGACCTTGCCCGAGGAGAAGCGCAACATGGCGTCCGCCTCGGTCGATCCCGACGCCGCCGGCCCGCGGCTGTTCTTCCAGCAGGTCCCCGAGGGCAAGACCGTGAAGAACCGCGTCCACCTCGACGTCCGCGCCGCGCCGGGGCTGGAGGGCGACGAGCGGATGGCCGCCCTGGAGGCCGAGGCCGACCGCCTGGTCGCGCTCGGCGCGACCCGGATGAAGCGGTTCGAGCCCGACCCGCCGATGAGCGCCGGCTTCCTGGTCATGCAGGACCCCGAGGGCAACGAGTTCTGCCTCGACTGAACCACCTAGAATCCGCGGAGTGAATCAGCCCCCGACCACCACGGCCCGCGCCTGGTCGGTCTGGGTCGTCGGTCTCCTGGTCTACCTGGTCGCGGTCTTCCACCGGTCCTCGCTCGCGGTGGCCGGCCTCGCGGCCACCGAGCGCTTCGACATCTCGGCCTCGCAGCTGGCGACGTTCACGATGCTCCAGCTGGTCGTGTACGCCGCCATGCAGATCCCGGTCGGGCTCCTGGTCGACCGGTTCGGCTCGCGCAGCGTGCTGCTGTGCGGCACCGTGCTGCTGACCTGCGCGCAGGCCGGGTTCGCGCTGGCCGAGACCTACCCGGAGGCGCTGGTCGCCCGGGTCTTCGTCGGCATGGGCGATGCGATGACGTTCATCTGCGTGCTGCGCCTGGTGAGCAGCTGGTTCCCGGCCCGCCGGATCCCGCTGGTCACCCAGCTGACCGGCACGCTGGGGCAGCTCGGCGCGGTCGGGGCCGCCGTCCCCATGACCTGGGCGCTGGGGCACCTCGGCTGGACCGAGGCGTACCTGATCGCAGCCTCGCTCGGCCTCGCCCTCGCGGTCGCCGTCCTCCTCGTCCTCCACGACTCGCCCACGCACCGCAATCTGCGCGGCCCCTCGCTCTCGCTCGCGGCCGTGCGCGCCAGCCTCGCCGCGTCCTGGGCGCACCCCGGCACCCGCCTGGGGTTCTGGATGCACTTCTCCACGCAGTTCAGCGCCACCGCCCTGAGCCTGCTCTGGGGCTACCCCTTCTTCGTCAAGGGCGAGCTCCAGTCGTCCTCGACGGCAGGCCTGCTGCTGACGCTGATGGTGCTGGCGGTGATGGCCGCGGGCCCGACGCTCGGGTGGCTGGTCGGCAACCACCCGTGGCAGCGCTCGACGATGGTGCTGGGCATCGTCTCCTCGATCGTCGTCGTGTGGACCGCCGTGCTGCTCTGGCCCGGCCACGCGCCGACGCCGCTCCTGGTCGTCCTGGTGATCGTCGTCGGCGTCGGGGGACCGGCCTCGATGATCGGCTTCGACGTCGGCCGCACGTCGAACCCGAAGGAGCGGTTCGCCAGTGCCAGCGGGATCATCAACCAGGGCGGGTTCATCGCCAGCCTCCTGCTGGTGATCGCGATCGGCCTCGTCCTCGACTGGCGTACCCCCGGCTCGAGCACCGACTACACGCCCTCGGGGTTCCGCTGGGCGATGTCCGTGCAGTACGTCCTGTGGGCGGTCGGCCTGTCGCAGGTCTACCGCTACCGGGTGCAGGCCCGCCGCGTCATCAACCGCGCCGAGCTCGAAGAAGGCGCGCGAGCACCGGGGTGAACGCCAGGATCACGAGCAGCCGGAACAGCTGCACCGCCATCACGTAGGTCACGTCCGAGCCGCTGTCCGCGGCCGTGGCGAGCACCGCGAACAGGCCGCCGGGCGTGGTCGCGAGGTACGCCGTCAGCCCGTCGACCGGCGTCAGCCGGGCCAGCACCGCGCCGAGCAGCGCGGTCGCCGCGACCATCGCCGCGATGATGAGCAGGACGACGGGCAGCATCCGCGCGATCGAGGCCAGGCTGGCCCGGGTGAACCGGAGTCCGACCTGGACGCCGATCAGCGCGTAGGCCAGCCACTGCAGGGCGATCGGCACCGCCGGCGCGCCGAGCCAGCCGGTCGCGGTCAGGGCCACCGCCACCGCCAGCGGGCCGAGCAGGGTCGCGGTGCTGATCGGCACCAGCCGGGCGAGCACCATGCCGAGCGCCAGCGCGATCGCGGTGTAGGCGAGGTCCTCGGCCCAGCCCTCGCCGTTCGCCGTGAACGTCCCCAGGCCGTGGTCGGGGTGGAAGACCACCGCGGTCACCAGGGGCATCGAGACGAGCACGACGAACACCCGGAGGTACTGCACGACGGTGACCACGCGGTCGTCGGCGCCGAGGTCGCGCGCGATCGCGACGACGCCGGACGCACCGCCCGCGATCATCGCGAAGGCGCCGGTCACCTCGCTGACGTCGCGCCGGATCGCGAGGGTGCGGCCGGCGAGCAGGCTGATGACGACCGTCGCCGCGGTGACGCCGAGGATCGGCAGCAGCGCCGGGCCCATGTCGGCGAGCGCGGACAGGCTGACCAGGGAGCCGATGGTGATGCCGATCAGCGCCTGGCCCAGCCGGAACGACCACGGCGGCAGCGTGAGCGCGGTCGGCGAGGTCAGCGCGTGCGCCATGCCGCCGAGCAACGAGCCGAACAGCACGGCCGACGGCACCCGCAGCACGGACAGGGCCACGCTGAGGGCGACGGTCACGCCCAGGACGAGCAGCACCGCCTGCAGGGGTGTCCGCTCGCGCCCGGTCATCGCACCTACGCTACGGACGTGACCAACATCGATCTCGGAAGGCCCGTGCAGGGCGATGTCGTCGACCTGATCCTCGATGATCACCGTCGATTCGAGGCGCTGCTGCGGGACCTGCGTGACAGCAGCCAGGACCGCGACGCCGTACGACGAGCCTTCGCCGCCCTGCACGTCGCGCACGCGGAGGCGGAGGAGAGGTTCGTCTACCCGAAGCTGAAGCGGAAGAACGCCGTCGACGACCACGAGGCCGACCACGGCGTCGAGGAGCACGCCGAGGGCAACCAGGCGCTGCTGGGGGTGCTCGAGCTCTCGGGCACCGACACCCAGGCCTTCGACGACGCGGTCGAGGAGCTCGCCCGGCTGGTGAACCACCACCTGACCGAGGAGGAGCTCACCATCCTCAACCCGGCCCGCGAGGCCGTCGGCCCGCAGGTCCGCGCCGACCTCGGCGAGCAGTTCGCCACCGAGCGCAACCGGCAGATCGACGAGGACTGCGGCCGGCTCGAGAACGTCCGCCGGATCGTGGCCGAGGCGCGCCGCACGGGCCTGCTGGACGACGAGGACGGCGACGACTAGATCAGGTCATCGAGGCGGGCGACCAGCGAGTCCCGCACCGCCTGGGTGACGGCGGCGTCGACCCGGCGCTCCAGGTCGTCCTGGTCGTCGAGGTCCGCCAGCACGGCGCGCAGGTCCAGGTCGTCGATCGCGCGGGTCAGCACGTCGTCGGTCTTCAACGCCGCGTCGACCACGGCGCCGGGCAGCGCCCGGATGGCGGCCTCGAGGAACGGGTTGAGCTCGGCGTTGTCGAGCGCGTCGTCCACGAGGTCGGACGCCGGCGGCAGGGTTCCCTCGTCCTTCATCCGCTGGACCGCCGCGAGCAGTCCGTCGTGCAGGGCGTCGACCTGGGCATCGGTGCGCGGCCCGGGCTGGGCGAGCTCCAGCGTCAGCGCCTCGCGGCTGACGCCGAGCGTGCACGCGGCGTCGTCGAGCCCGATGAGCACCAGCCGCTCGGTGAGGCCGTCGATCCCGTCGGCCTGGGAGCTGACGGTCCGCGCGGCGCACGGGTCGGCGCTGTGGAGCGGCTCGAGTCCGCCACCGCCGGCCACGAGCTGGACGGTGAGCACGGCGCCGACCAGCGCGAGGCAGAACGCCGGCAGCCCGTTCACGTCGCGACCTTCCGGCGGGGTGCGACCACGACCAGCAGGGCGAGGAGCGCGAGCCCCGCGCCGATCAGGAACGAGTCGCGGAACGCCCGCGTCGCCGCCCGCTCGACCTGGGCGCCGAGGTCGCGCTCGAGGCGGTCCGCCGCGGGCTGCTGGGCGGGATCGAGGTCGAGCGCAGCGAAGGCCGCGTGCAGGTCCGGGACCCGGCCCTGCTGCGCCCTCAGCTCGCCCCCGAGCGCCTGGGCGACCGCGATCTTGTCCTGCGGGGGCAGGGGCGCGTCGAGCACCAGGGAGGTGATCGCCTCCTGCGCCGGGACCTGGGCGTCCAGCAGGTCCGCGGTGAACACCGGCGTGAGGATGGCGAGCCCGACGACGACGCCCGCGTGCCGGGCGCCGATGGTCCATCCCGCGTGCTTCACGCGCGGCAGCCGCAGCTCCATCGCCTGCGAGGTGAGGTGGTCGACGGTGAGGCCGAGCCCCAGGCCGACCAGCGCCTGCGGCGCCACGGTCCAGAGCAGGTCGGCCGCGGGCAGCAGCGCCAGGCACACCAGCCCGCCGGCGACCAGGAAGCACCCGGACGCCACCTCGACCTCGCGGGACGGCCGGAAGAGGCGCGCGACGGGTCGCGCGGCCAGGGCCGCGAGCGGGACGACGGACACGGCCAGCGCCGCCGTGGCGGGGGACCGGCGCCAGCCCTCGACGAGCAGGAGGACCAGCAGGAACAGCGCCGCGGTCAGGGCGGCCGACAGCAGGGCGAGGGTCAGGTTCGGGCGCAGTGCCGGGCGGTGCCGGTCCGCCGACGGCTGCGGGGGAGCGGACAGCAGCAGCGCGGCCGGGACGGCAAGGATCGCGAAGGGCACCTGCACCACGAAGATCGCCTGCCACGAGAACGCCTGCGTGAGGATGCCGCCCGCGACCGGGCCCGCCGCGGTGCCCACCACGCCTGCGGCCACCCACGTCGCGACGCCGCGACGCTCGCCGTACTCCGCGGCCAGCAGCTCCAGGCAGCCGAGGAGGGCGAACGCGCCACCGACCGCCTGCACGCACCGCGCGCTGACCAGCCCCTCGATGGAGCCAGCACCGGCGCACCACGCCGAGGCGACCGCGAAGACCGCGATGCCCGCCGCGGTCAGCCGCCGCGGCCGGGTCCGGGCCAGGAGCAGCCCCGCCGGCACGGCGACCAGCGCGAGCACCAGGTTGTAGGCGATCAGCACCCACGCGACCTCGCCCACGGTCGTCCGCAGGTGGAACAGGATGGCGGGCAGTGCGAGCGTGACGATCGCGGAGTCGGCCAGGACGAGCGCCACGGTGACCGCGAGCAGCGGGGCGGCGAGGCGGCGCACCCGGCCATCCTGTCAGGTCCGTGCCGGGCCGGTGCCGCGGATTGCAGGCAGCACCAATGTGGAGGCGGCGGATCCGGCGTAGGCAGGGGGAGTCGATCCACTCCCGAGGGCGCATGACCCGCGGGCAACCCGTACAAGGAGCGTGGCATGGGAACCATCACGACGGCTGACGGCACGGAGATCTTCTACAAGGACTGGGGCTCGGGCCAACCGATCGTGTTCAGCCACGGGTGGCCCCTGTCCGCCGACGACTGGGACAACCAGATGCTGTTCTTCGTCCAGCAGGGCTATCGCGTCGTCGCCCACGACCGCCGCGGGCACGGGCGCTCGACGCAGACCGGCGAGGGCCACGACATGGACCACTACGCCGCCGACCTGGCCGCGGTGGTCGACCACCTCGACCTGCACGACGCCGTGCACGTCGGCCACTCCACGGGCGGCGGGGAGGTCACGCGGTACGTCGCCCGCCACGGCGGCGACCGGGTGGCCAAGGCGGTGCTGGTCAGCGCGGTTCCCCCGCTGATGCTCCGGACCGACGCCAACCCCGGCGGGCTCCCGATGGAGGTCTTCGACGGCTACCGGGAGGGTACGGCGACCCAGCGCGCCCAGTTCTACCTCGACGTCGCCTCGGGACCGTTCTACGGCTACAACCGGCCCGGAGCCGAGCCCTCCCAGGGCGTCATCCGGAACTGGTGGCGGCAGGGGATGATGGGCGGCGCGAAGGCCCATTACGACGGCATCAAGGCGTTCTCCGAGACCGACTTCACCGAGGACCTCCGGCAGATCCGGGTCCCGACGCTGGTCATGCACGGCGACGACGACCAGGTCGTGCCGATCGCCGACTCGGCCGAGCTCTCCGTGGAGCTGCTCAGCGACGGCGCGCTCAAGGTGTACCCGGGATTCCCCCACGGGATGTGCACGGTCGATGCCGACGTCATCAACGCCGACCTGCTCGAGTTCGTGAAGTCGTGAGAGCCCGGCGCGGCGGCGTGGCGAGGCTCAGGCCTCCGGCCGGCGAGCGACGACGGCCAGGCTGACGAGCCGCGCGACGACGAGCGCGACGTAGAAGACCCCGGCGACCATCTCGACCATCGCGAAGGATCGGGCGTGCCCGCCGACGGGAACGACGTCGGAGAGCCCGACGCTCGTCAGCGTGCTGAACGACAGGAAGAGCAGCTCGAACCAGCTCCGGTCACCGACGCCGGTCGCGCCGATGAACGAGCCGGGCCAGACGACCTGGCAGGCGGCGAACACGTAGGCGAACCCCCAGGCGACGACCGTGAACGCGGCTCCGGTCGCGAACAGCTCGTCCCGGGTCACCCGGTCGTCGTGGAAGAGGTACCGGATCATCGCGTAGGAGATGTAGAAGTAGAAGGGCGCGTGGAGGAACGCCGAGGTCAGCACGATCGGGTCGCTGTGCGGCTGCCAGGCCTCGAGGATCGTGAGGACCATCGCGGGCGCACCCAGCAGCACGGCGACCCAGGTCAGCGCCGGCGTCGGTCGGACGGCCGCGAGCGCGGCGAGGACGATCCCGAGCTGCACGGTCCCGACCACGGCGCGGCCCCACGCCGTCTGGTCGAGGAACGGGTACGCCAGCACGGCGACGAGCTGGGTGGACATCAGGACCGCGGACGGGTGCGCGCGGACGGTCGCGGCGCGCGTCCGCAGGCTCACCACGGCAGCCAGCCCGGCGGCCGCTGCTGCTTGTCGCGCTGCCGCTCCAGGCGCCGGATCTCGTGGTCGACGATCTCGGTCCGGGACATCGCGGTGCGCACGAGGTTCAGCAGGCTGAAGGCGATCACGAAGGCCGGCCAGAAGAAGTAGGGGTCGAAGCCCCCGTGCCGCCAGGAGGTCGCGAACCAGATCGCGGTGGTGACCAGGCTCGCGCCGAGGAAGGAGAAGGACGCCTCGCGCCGCTTGGTCCGCCAGTGCCGCTCCGCCATCGCCTCGAGGTCGGACCGGGTGGCGTGCGCCAGGCTGGTGCCGGTGGACGGCTGCCGAACGACCAGGTCGCCGAGCAGCGGGTTCAGCTCGCCCAGCACCCGCACCCCGAGCGCCTGCTCGGAGCGCTGCTCGTACTCGTCACGGTCGAGGCGGCCGTCGGCGTACGCCTCGTCGAGGACCTGCTGGACCACGATCCGGTCGTGGTCGGAGGCGCGGATCGGCGCGTAGCGGCTGTCGCGCGGGTCGTGGGTGAACGACGACCAGACCTCCCTGTCCACCTCCACATCGTAGGAGGCGGCCCGGCGGGGCCGGTCCAGCCCACGTTTCGCCCCCGTCACCCCGGGGGAGGACGGTCGTTGACATCGGTGGGAGAACCGGTTCTACCCGGAGTGGACGCTCGTTGCCTGAAACGAGAACACGTTCTACTCTGTGGCAGCTGTCTAGACATGGGCAGCGAACAGGGGAGGTGAGGGATGGCGTTCTCTGCCGTGTCGGTGATCCGGGGACCCGGCGAGATCGCGGCGATGGTCGTCGAGGTCACCAAGCGCATCTTCACGCGCCCCTTCCAGTTCCGGGAGTTCGTGGAGCAGGCGTGGTTCATCACCAGCGTCACCCTCCTGCCGACGATCCTGGTCTCGATCCCGTTCGGAGCGGTCATCTCGCTCCAGGTCGGCAACCTCACCGGGCAGCTCGGCGCCCAGTCGTTCGCCGGCGCCACCGCCGTGCTCGCGACCGTCCGGGAGGCGGCGCCGATCGCGGCCGCCCTGATCATCGCCGGCGCCGCCGGCTCCGCCATCTGCTCCGACATGGGCGCCCGCAAGATCCGCGAGGAGATCGACGCCATGGAGGTCCTCGGCGTCGACCCCCTGGAGCGGCTGGTGGTCCCGCGCGTGGTGGCGACCATGTTCGTCGCCGCGATGATCAACGGCATCGTGATCGCCGCCGGCATCGGCGGCGGCTACTTCTTCACCGTCATCGTCCAGGGCGGCTCCGCCGGCGCCTTCCTCGCGAACTTCACCGTGCTCGCCAGCCTGCCCGACCTCTACATCGCGATGATCAAGGCGGTCGTCTTCGGCTGGCTGGCCGCGATCGTCGGCGCCTACAAGGGCCTGAACGCCGGCGGCGGGCCGAGCGGCGTCGGCCGGGCCGTCAACGAGTCCGTGATCGTGGCGTTCATGCTGCTGTTCTTCCTCAACGCGATCATCACCGCGATCTACTTCCAGGTCGTCCCACCCCCGGGGCTCTGACGACTGACATGGCCAGCATCGGTGAGATGGGCAGCTCCTTCGTCAAGGGACGCCGCGACTCCCTCGAGACGTACGGCGACCAGCTGCTGTTCTACGTCAAGGCGCTGGCGTGGACGCCGCGCGCCATCAAGCGCTACCCGCGCGAGATCGTCAACACGCTGGCCGAGGTCACCTTCGGCGCCGGCGGCCTGAGCCTGATCGCCGGCACCGTGGGCGTGATCGCGTTCCTGGCGTTCTTCGCCGGCACCGAGGTCGGCATCCAGGGCTACGCGTCGCTGAGCCAGATCGGCGTCGCGAAGTTCAGCGCGTTCATCTCGGCGTACTTCAACACCCGGGAGGTGGCGCCGCTGGTCTCGGCGATCGCGCTGGCCGCCACCGTCGGCTGCGGCTACACCGCGCGGCTCGGTGCGATGCGGATCTCCGAGGAGATCGACGCGCTGGAGGTGATGGGCATCCCGTCGCTGCCGTTCCTGGTGACGACCCGGATGATCGCCGCGTTCATCGCGGTGATCCCGCTCTACATCGTCGCGCTGTCCGCGTCGTACCTCTCGCCGCGGCTGATCACCACGATGATCTACGGGCAGTCACCCGGCACGTACGACCACTACTTCCTGCAGTTCCTGCCGCCCGTCGACATGCTCTGGTCGTTCTTCAAGCTGCTGTTCCTCGCGGTCGCGGTGATCCTGGTGCACTGCTACTACGGCTACACCGCCTCCGGCGGCCCCGCCGGGGTCGGCATGGCGGTCGGCCGTGCGATCCGGACCAGCATCGTGACGATCGTGGTCGCGGACTTCTTCCTCAGCTTCGCGATCTGGGGCTCCACCACCACGGTGAGGATCACCGGCTGATGCTGGTGAACGTCTACCACGACAGCCCGCGTGAGCACCGACGGCTGCTGGTCGCGGGCGTCGCCTTCCTGACCGTGATCGCGCTGCTGATCGGTCTCTCCATCGCGGTGTACAACAAGACCTTCTCCCGGGTCACCACGGTCACGATCGAGGCCGACCGGGCGGGCCTCCAGCTCGCGAAGTTCGGCGACGTGCGCGTCAACGGGGCGCTGGTCGGGCAGGTCCGCAAGGTCGACCAGAAGGGCGACCAGGCCCTGATCACCGTCGCGATCGACCCCGACGAGGCCGAGCAGATCCCGGAGAACGTGTCGGTGCAGATCCTGCCGACGACGCTGTTCGGCCAGAAGTTCATCTCGCTCGTCGTGCCTGACGACCCGTCGTCGACCCCGCTCGCGGATGGGGACGTCATCCCCGCCGACCGGGTGGACACCAACGTCGAGCTGAGCCAGGTCCTGAACCGGCTCTTCCCGCTGCTGCGCTCGATCCGGCCCGCGGACCTGAACGCGACGCTCAACGCGCTCTCGACCGCGCTGGCCGGTCGCGGCGAGCAGCTCGGCCGGACGATGGACCAGCTCGACCACTACCTCGGCCAGATCGACGACCACCTGCCGACGCTGCGGACCGACCTGGTCAAGCTCGCGGACGTCGCCCGGACCTACGACAGCGCGGCGCCCGACCTCCTCGGCGTGCTGCGGGACGTGACGATCACCGGCCAGACCGTGATCGACGACAAGCAGCAGCTGAGCACCTTCTTCTCCGACCTCGGCGGGCTCGCCGACACCTCCACCCGAGTGCTGCACGAGAACGCGACCAACCTGATCCGGGTCGGCCAGGTGACCGAGCCGGTGCTGCGGCTCCTCGCGGTCTACTCGCCCGAGCTGCCGTGCCTGATCGAGGGCGCGGCGCGCTACGCACCCCGCCTGGCCCGGACCTTCGAGGGCAACCAGGTCAAGCAGTACATCGAGTTCGGCACCCCGCAGTACCACCCCTACGACCAGCACGACAAGCCGGTGTACGGCGAGGTCGGGCACGGTCCCTGGTGCCTCGGCCTGCCGGACGCACCGGTCCCGGCCCCGCCCGTCGCGCTCAAGCAGGGCAGCGACATCGACGAGCACCCGCCCACGTCGCCGGTGCCGACGCAGCTCGGCCTCAACCGGCCCGGCGCGGACTACTCCGGGTCCGAGGGCGAGCAGCAGATCGTCAACGCGCTGCTCGCCGAGCGGACCGGCCGGGCCGCCGACACGTTCGGCTCGCTCGGTGCGCTGATGTTCGGCCCCCTCCTGCGTGCGGGGGTGGGCGCGAGGTGAGCCGCAACTCGACCACGATCGCCGCCGGCATCAAGCTCGGCATCTTCACGCTCGCCTCAGTGCTGGTCACCGGCCTGCTCGCGGTGATCATGGGCAACTTCGGCTTCGGCGGCCAGACGACGTACCACGCGATCTTCAGCACCGCCTCGATGCTCCAGAAGGGTGACGACGTCCGGGTCGCGGGCGTGAGCGTCGGCGAGGTGAAGGACGTCGAGCACTACGACCGCACCGGGGCACTGGTGACGTTCAAGGTCGCCTCCGACGTGCCGCTGACAACCGCGTCGCACGCGGAGATCCGCTACCTGAACCTCGTCGGCGACCGCTACCTCGCGCTCGAGGAGGGCGCGGACGCCGACGCCGAGCCGCTGGAGGACGGTGGCACGATCCCGATCGCGCAGACCAGACCCGCGCTGGACCTGACGGTGCTGTTCAACGGGTTCCAGCCGCTGTTCCAGGCCCTGAACCCGCAGCAGGTCAACGACCTGAGCATGAACCTCGTGCAGGTGCTCCAGGGCGAGGGCGGGACCGTCCAGGGCCTCCTCGCGAAGACCGCGTCGCTGACCAACACCCTCGCCGACCGCGACCAGCTGATCGGGCACGTCGTCGACAACCTCACCCAGACCCTCCAGACCGTCGACAGCCGGCACCAGCAGCTCAACGACCTGGTGATCGGCCTGAAGAACTGGATGGCCGACCTCGCCCGCGACCGGCACGTCATCGGCTCCTCGATCGACAACATCTCCGACCTGACCGTGGTGGTCGCCGACCTGCTGCGCCAGGGGCGACCGCTGGTGAAGTCCGACGTCGCGAAGCTGCGCCGGCTGGCCACGCTCCTGAACGAGCCGAAGAACCGGGCGAACCTCACCGACCTGCTCGACCGGCTGCCCGAGTCGATGACGGACCAGACCCGGACCGGCACGTACGGCTCCTGGTACAGCTACTACATCTGCGGCTTCAGCGGCCGTATCACGCTGCCGGCCGGGCTCAGTGCGCTGCCGGGCGTCAAGCAGCTGCTGGGCCAGCTCAACCACCTGGACTTCCACTCGACCGCACCGCGCTGCAACGGAGCCACCGCGCCATGAGCATCTCGAGGACGTACAGCCAGGCCCAGATCCTGCGGCTGGGCGCGATCACGGTGGTCGCGATGCTGCTGGTGATGGCGGCGGCCTTCAACCTCTCCCAGTTCCCGGGCTTCAAGGGCGGCACCTACAAGGCGGAGTTCAGCGACGCCAGCGGGCTGCACGTCGGGAACATGGTCCAGGTCGGCGGCATCCGGGTCGGCCGGGTGGACGACGTCAGCCTCGAGGACAGCAACAAGGTGCTGGTCACCTTCGACATCGACAAGGGCGTCGACTTCGGTCCCGAGAGCCGGGCGTCGATCGAGGTGCTGAACCTGCTGGGTGAGAAGTACCTCGACCTCCAGCCTGCGGGGGGCGGGCAGATGCCCGAGAACGACGTGATCCCGCTCGACCGCACCGAGTCGGCCTACGACATCGTCGGGGTCTTCGGCGACCTCACCCAGACCACCGAGCGGATCGACACGGACCAGCTCAAGGACGCGCTCGACGTGGTGGCCGACACGACCAACCACGCGGCGCCGGAGATCGAGTCGAGCTTCCGCGGCATCGCGCGGCTGTCCGAGAGCATCGCCTCGCGCGACGACCAGATCCAGGCACTGCTGACGAGCTCCCAGAGCGTCAGCAAGGTGCTCGCGGCCCGCAGCCAGGACCTGGTCGACCTGATGAAGCACAGCGACCTCGTGCTCCAGGAGGTCAAGCAGCGCAAGCAGGCGATCCACCTGCTGCTCGTGAACGCCCGGCAGCTCGCCATCCAGCTGAAGGGCGTCGCCCGGGACAACCAGGCGCAGATGGCGCCGGCGCTGAAGCAGGTGAACGACCTGCTCGGGCTGCTCAACAGCAAGGACCAGGAGCTGAAGGCGACCCTGCACGCGCTCGGACCGTACGTGTCGATCCTCGGCAACATCATCGGCACCGGCCCCTGGTTCGACGCCTACGCGTCCAACCTGGCCGCGATCCCGACCGGCGAGTTCCAGCCCGGCCCCCTGGAGGGTCAGTGAACGCCCTGAGCAGGGTCAGCGGGCGCGCCATCGCGGTGGCGCTCGCGGTGGTGCTGCTGACCACGACCTACTTCGTGTTCCTCCGCGACGACGCCGAGACGAAGACCGTCACCGCGCACTTCCCGCGCGCCGTGAGCATCTACCAGGGCAGCGACGTCCGCATCCTCGGCGTGAACGTCGGCCGGGTCACCGCGGTGATCCCCGAGGGCAACTCGGTGCGGGTCGACATGGAGTACGACGCGAAGTACCACGTGCCCGCCGATGCCAAGGCGGTCATCGTAACGCCCACCCTGGTCGCCGACCGGTTCGTCCAGCTGACGCCCGCCTACCAGTCCGGGGACGAGCTGATGGCGGACGGTGCGGACATCGCGCTCGCCGACACCGGCGTGCCGGTCGAGCTGGACCGCATCTACGCCAGCCTGCGCGACCTGTCCGAGGCACTCGGGCCCAACGGCGTCAACAAGGACGGCACCCTCGACCACGTGCTGGCCGCCGGCGCGCACGCGCTGGACGGTAAGGGACAGCTCGGCAACCAGATGCTGACCCAGCTCGCGGCCGCCGCGCAGACGTTCGGCAACGGCGCCGGACCGCTCTTCGACACCGTCAGCCGGCTGGCGCAGTTCACGACGACGCTGGCCCGGAACGACCGCTTCGTGCGCGCGTTCATCCAGGACCTCGCCGGCGTCTCCGGCCAGCTCGCGGACGAGCGGACCGAGGTCCAGGGCGCCCTCGCCGCCGTGGCGGACTCGGTCGGCACCGTGAAGAGCTTCGTCCACGACAACCGGGCGCGCCTGGTCGAGAGCGTCGAACGCCTGACCCGCGTGATGAAGACCATCAACTCCGAGCGGTCCAGCATCGAGACCGCGCTCCGCGTCGCCCCGACCGCGATCGGCAACCTGACCCTCGCCTACAACACGAGGACGGGCACCATCGGGTCCCGGATCGGGATCAGCGGCAACGTGTGGGACGCCGACGGGTTCCTCTGCGGGGTCGTGCAGCAGTCCGGGCTGCCGCAGGCCAGTGCCGACCTGGCCTGTCGGCTGTTCAAGCAGCTCCTCGAGCCGGTCGAGGGCCAGCTGCCGACCATCCCGCCGGGCCAGGGCGGGAAGAGCTCCACCTCCGCGTCGACCGGCGGCTACAACCGGGTGCAGGAGTACGCCGCATCGGGCGCCGGGTCCCTCGACTCGCTGATGGGAGGCGGGTCGTGATCCGGCTGCTGCGCACGGGAGTCCTCCTGGTCGTCCTCGCCCTGGTTGCCGGTGCGTGCAAGTTCGACGGCGCCTACGACCTCCCGCTGCCCGGCGGGCCGGTGTCCGACGACAACTCGTTCCAGGTCACGGCGGAGTTCCAGGACATCCTCAACGTCGTACCGAAGTCACCGGTCATGGTCGACGACGTCACCGTCGGCGAGGTGACCGACGTCGAGCGGGTCGGGTGGCACGCCGAGGTCACGCTGCGGATCAAGAACGACGTCGACCTGCCCGACAACGCGGTCGCCGAGATCCGCCAGGTCAGCCTGCTCGGTGAGAAGTACGTCGCGCTCGAGGCGCCCGCGACCGGGGCGACCGGCAAGCTCTCCGAGGGTGACAACATCGATCTGTCGGACACCGGACGCAACCCCGAGGTCGAGGAGGTGCTGGGCGCGCTGTCGTTCCTGCTGAGCGGCGGCGGCGTCGAGCAGCTCGGCACCATCACCCACGAGCTGAACGCGGTGATGGACGGCCGGACCGACCGGCTGCGGCACCTGCTCGGCTCCCTCGACGACGTCGTCGGCACCATCGACGCCCAGAAGGACGACATCCTCGACGCGATGGATGCGGTGGACCACCTCACGGCCACCCTGAACGGCGAGAAGCACACGATCACGAGCGCCCTCGACGTGATGGGCCCGGCCGTCCAGGTGCTGGCCGCGCAGCACGACCAGCTGATCGCCATGCTGACCTCGCTCGACAGGCTCGGGGCGGTCGGCACCCGCGTGATCGGGCGGAGCAAGGAGGACATCCTGAAGTCGCTGGACCACCTGCAGCCTCTGCTGCAGCGGCTGTACGAGGCCGGCGACAAGCTCGCACCCGGCCTCAACCTGCTGGTCAGCTTCCCGTTCCCGAAGGAGGCGTCGGAGATCGTCAAGGGCGACTACGCCAACACCTCGATCCGCGCCGACATCAACCTCGAGAACATCATCCCGAGCGGCCACGACGGCGGCGGCCTCCCGCCGGTGATCCCGGACCCCGCGCAGACCGTCGACGCGGTGACGAGGTGCCTGCAGAGCCTCGACCTCCAGAGCAAGGCGTGCCAGAAGGTGCTCGACAGCGTCGACCTGGTCAAGAAGCTGCAGCAGCAGTGCAAGCGGAAGAAGTACGACGGCAACCCGGTCTGCACGATCGTCGAGGCGCTCCCCGGTGCCGGGGACGGCCCGCTCGGGGGGCTCCTCGGCGGCCTCACCGGCGGCCTGCTCGGCCGGGCCCTCATCGACGGCAC
This sequence comes from Nocardioides sp. URHA0032, assembly GCF_000620645.1. GTDB lineage: Bacteria > Actinomycetota > Actinomycetes > Propionibacteriales > Nocardioidaceae > Nocardioides. The sequence goes on from NZ_KK211159.1 coordinate 488,486, forward strand.
GCCGAGCCCCGCTCCGAGCCCGGCGGCCCTCTACGGAGGCACCCCATGAGCCACGGCGTCAAGCTCCGCATCGCGGCGTTCCTCGTCCTCAGCGCGGTCGGGGTGGTCTACATCGCCGGGTCCTACCTCGGCCTGGTCGACCGGGTGCTCGGCCGCGGCATCACGGTGCACGCGACCCTGCCGACCTCCGGCGGCCTGTTCGAGGGCAGCGAGGTGACGTACCGCGGCGTGAAGATCGGCAAGGTCTCGGCGATGAACGCCAAGGCCGACGGCGTCGACCTGACCCTGGCGCTCCAGGACGGCACCGAGCTGCCCGAGGACTCGCCGATGTACGTGCACAACCTGTCGGCGGTGGGGGAGCAGTACCTCGACTTCGAGCCGCCGAACGAGGAGGGGCCGTACGCCGAGGCCGGCTACACCTTCCACGGCGACGCCGACTCGCTCCCCGTCGACGAGGGCGACCTGCTCGTCGAGCTCGACAGGTTCGTGAGCTCGGTCGACAAGGACAACCTGCGGGCCGTCGTCCGCGAGCTCGGCACCATGTTCAACGACACCGGCCGGCCGCTCCAGCACCTGCTGGACAGCGGCAGCGAGTTCGTCCGCCAGGCGTCGGAGCACACGGCCGACACCATCCGGCTGCTCGACCGCGGCGAGCGGGTGCTGAACACGCAGCAGGGGCAGGGCGACAACATCCGGAGCCTGGCGCGGAACCTGCACAGCATCACCAGCGCACTGGCCGCGAGCGACGACGACCTCGACAAGGTCCTCACCGACACCCCGGGCGCCGCGCGGGAGGTCGACGGGCTGCTCGAGGACCTCGAGCCGACCCTGCCGGTGCTGCTGGGCAACGCCGTCAGCGTCAACCAGGTCGTGGTCTCGAACCTCGCGGGCGTCGAGCAGCTCCTCGTGACCTACCCGCGGGTGATCTCGGCGGGCTTCACGGGCACCCCCGGCGACGGCTACGGCCACGTCAACCTCCAGCTCGACAACTCCGTCCCCCCGTGCACCGAGGGTTACAAGCCGCGCAACCGGTGGCGGCCGCCGAGCGACCTCACCGACAGCCCCATCTTCCCGGCGCAATGCGCGAGCGGACCGCCGTACGTGATGCGCGGCCCGAAGCACTCGCCGGAGAACACGCGCACCGGCTCGCCCGGGGCGGTCTACCGGTCGTCGTACGACCCGGCGACGGGTTTCGTGTCGGGTGCCGTCGACGCACAGGGAGACCCCGTACGCTTCGTCGATCAGGGCAACCTGTCGATCCTGGGAGGGGACGCATGGAAGTGGCTGCTGGTCGGCCCGGTGACGAGCCGGTGACCGCTGGCGGTACTCGGGCCCGCCTGGACATCGGTCTCTTCGTGCTGGTGCTCGTCCTCGCCTGCGCGTGTGTGTTCGGCGGCGTGCTCGTCGTCCAGCAGCACCGGGAGAACCAGCGCGCCGCGGTCGAGCAGGAGCGGTACGGCGACGTGCTCGCCGCCGCCCGCGACGAGGTGAAGGCGTTCATCAACATCGACTACCGCAACGCCCAGGAGAGCATCGGGGCGGTCGCGGCGGGAGCGACCGGCGACTTCAAGAAGCAGTACGACAGCTCGACCGACGGCGTCGTGAAGGTCCTCCAGCGCGAGCAGTCGGTCATGGACGGCGACGTGCTCTGGGCCGGCGTCGTCGACGTCGACGCCGACAGCGCGACCGTCCTCGCGGCGACCACCGGCACCGTGGCGAACCGGTCCACCAGGAACCAGCAGGTCGCGCGGTACTTCCGGCTCAAGCTGGACCTCCAGAAGGTCGGTGACCAGTGGCTCACCTCGAACCTGGAGTTCGTCGGATGACGACCTCCGGCGGACTGGGGTCCCGCAACCCGACCGGGCGCCCGCGCAAGATCGCCGGCCAGACCCGCCCGGTCGACGCGCCCGCCGACAAGTCCGTCGACGAGCCCGGGCACCAGCCGGACCACGAGGCGCCCGCGCCGCCGGGACCACCGGAGCCCGGTGCTCCCGGGGCGGAGCAGCCCCGTCGCGGCGGACGGAACCGGACCACGATCGCCCTCCTCGTGGCGGCCGTGGTGCTGGTCGTCGTCGGTGCCCTCGAGCTGGTCTACCTCAACCACGACCCGTCGCCGACCGTGTCGGCGTCCCGGCCGGTCGTCGTGGGTGACGCCACCCGCGGCGAGGCGGTCGAGACGGCGGCGCGCTCGACCGAGGAGATCCTCTCCACGACGTACGAGAACTACGACGACCAGGTCGCGCAGGCGACCGCCAAGATGACCGACTCCTTCGCGAAGCAGTACCAGCAGACTGCCGACGGCATCCGCGACCAGTTCATCGCCAACAAGACGCAGCTCCAGGTGAAGGCCGTGGGGCAGAGCGTCGTGCAGGCGTCCCCGTCGCAGGTGCAGGCGCTGCTGTTCCTCAACCAGTACGTGCAGAAGGTCGAGGACGGGCAGCCGAAGACCGACTTCGCGCAGTACCGGGCGCTGGTGACGGTCGTGCACACCGACCACGGCTGGTTGGTGTCGAGCATCGACACGAAGTGACCGGTGTGCGAAACTAGAACACGTTCCAGTTGAGGCCGGCTTCGGGGAAGGGCAGGATCGCGGCGTGTCCCAGCAGTCAGCAGCGCACACCCACGACACCGACCTCCTCGTCATCGGCGCCGGCCCCACGGGGCTCTTCGCCGCCTACTACGCGGGCTTCCGGGGGATGCGGATCGCGGTCGTCGACTCACTCCCGGAGCTCGGCGGCCAGATCACGGCCATGTACCCGGAGAAGCAGATCCTGGACGTCGCCGGCTTCCCGAGCATCAAGGGCCGCGACCTCGTCGAGGGTCTGGTGAGCCAGGCCGCGACCGGGAGCCCGGCGTACTTCCTCGACCGCACCGCGAGCACCCTCACCGAGCACGAGGAGGGCGTGGTCGTCGGCCTCGACGACGGCACCGAGATCCACGCGAAAGCGGTGCTGATCACCGCCGGGATCGGCAAGTTCAGCCCTCGTCCCCTGCCCGCCGGGGACGGCTGGCTCGGCCGCGGCCTGGAGTTCTTCGTGCCGAGCTTCGCGCCGTACGCCGGCAAGGACGTCGTCATCGTCGGCGGGGGAGACAGCGCCTTCGACTGGGCGCTCCACCTCGAGCCGGTCGCCCACTCGGTGACGCTCGTGCACCGGCGCGACGCGTTCCGCGCGCACCAGCGGACCGTCGAGGCCGTGCGCTCCTCGTCGGTCGAGATCGTCACGAGGGCGGAGGTCTCCGCCCTCAAGGGCAACGGTGTCCTGGAGTCGATCGACATCACCGTCGACGGCGAGGTCACCAACCGCCCGGCCCAGGCGGTCGTCGCCGCCCTCGGTTTCGTCGCCGACCTCGGTCCCCTCCAGCACTGGGGCATCGAGGTCGAGAAGCGGCACGTCGTCGTCGACTCCTCGATGCGCACCAACCTGCAGCGGGTCTTCGCGGCCGGCGACGTCACCGAGTACCCCGGCAAGGTCCGCCTGATCGCCGTGGGCTTCGGCGAGGCCGCCACCGCCGTCAACAACGCCGCGGTCGTCGTCGACCCGAGCGCCCACGTGTTCCCCGGTCACTCCTCGGAAGGAAGCTGAGCATGAAGATCAAGGTCGACTTCGACCTGTGCGAGTCGAACGCCCTGTGCGAGTCGCTCGCGCCCGAGGTGTTCGAGCTGGACGACGACGACTTCCTCCAGCTGCGCACCGAGGAGACGACGCCCGAGAACGTCGATGCCGTGAAGCGGGCCGTCGCGGCCTGCCCGCGCGCCGCCATCTCGCTGGAGGACTGACGTGGGAGACGTGTCCCTGGACGGCAAGGTCGCGGTCGTCACCGGAGCCGGTGCGGGCCTCGGCCGGGCCGAGGCCCTGGCGCTGGCCGACGCCGGGGCGCGGGTCGTGCTGAACGACCTGCCCGGCGGTGCCGACGAGGCCGCCGAGGAGATCCGCTCCCGCGGCGGGGAGGCGACGGTCGTCGCCGGCGACGTGGGGGAGCGGGCGACGGCCGACGCGATGGTCACCGCTGCCGTCGACGGCTTCGGTCGGCTCGACGTGGTCGTCAACAACGCCGGCATCACCCGGGACCGGATGCTCTTCAACATGTCGGACGAGGAGTGGGACCAGGTGGTGCACATCCACCTGCGCGGTCACTTCCTGCTCTCGCGCAACGCGGCGGCGTACTGGCGCGCGCAGGCCAAGGAGTCCGGCCCGGTCGGCGCGGCCGTGGTCAACACCGCCTCCGAGGCGTTCCTCTCCGGACCGCCCGGACAGGCCAACTACGGCGCCGCCAAGGCCGGCATCGCCGCGCTCACCGTCTCGACGGCGCGGGCGCTGGCCAGCAGCGGCGTGCGGGCGAACGCGATCTGCCCGCGCGCCCGGACCGCCATGACCGCGCAGGTCTTCGGCGCGGACGAGTCCGGGCTCGACGTCGACCCCTACTCACCCGACCACGTCGCACCGGTCGTGGCGTACCTCGCCTCCCCGGCGGCGGCGAACATCACCGGCCAGGTCTTCGTCGTGTACGGCGGCATGGTGGCCCTGGTCGCGGCGCCGGTGGTGGAGCAGCGGTTCGACAAGTCCGGCAACCTCTGGACGCTGGACGACCTGGACAAGCAGCTCGGCGGCTACTTCGACGGCCGGGACCCGGCCCAGGGCTTCGCCGCCGACTCGATCATGAAGCTGACGGTGTGAGATGAGCAGGCTCGAGGGCAAGGTCGCTATCGTCACCGGCGGCGCGATGGGACAGGGCGCGGGCATCTGCCGCGCGTTCGTGGCCGAGGGCGCGCGGGTGGTGGTCGCGGACATCGCCAAGGAGCAGGGCCAGGCGCTCGCCGACGAGCTCTGCGAGGTCTCCGGGGGCGCCAACGCCCACTTCGCCCACCACGACGTCAGCGACCAGGCGTCCTGGAGCACCCTGGTCGAGGACGCCAACCAGCGCTTCGGCCCGGTCAACGTGCTCGCGAACAACGCCGGGCTGCTGCGCTTCGGCGAGATCGAGACGATGCCGCTCGACGAGCTCGAGCTGCTGTTCCGGGTGAACCAGCTCGGCTGCTTCCTCGGCATGCAGGCGGTCACGCAGACGATGCGCACGAACGGCGGCGGCTCGATCATCAACGCCTCGTCGGTCGAGGGCCTGGCGGGCATGGCGAACTGCACTGCGTACGCCGCGACCAAGTGGGCGATCCGGGGCATGACCAGGTGCGCGGCGATGGAGCTCGGCCCGAAGCAGATCCGGGTGAACTCCGTGCACCCCGGCATGATCGACACCCCGATGACCCGGGTCCACGGCGGCGACGCCGCGATGGAGTTCGGCGCCTCGAAGGTGCCGCTGCGCCGGGTCGGCCACCCCGAGGACGTCGCACCGCTGTACGTCTTCCTGGCCAGCGACGAGTCGGCGTACATCAACGGCGCCGAGATCTCGATCGACGGCGGCGTCACCGCGACGCACGCGTTCGGCGGCTGAGGTGCCCAACCAGCGCGGCCAGGTCGTCATGTCGGACGACGAGGTCACGGAGTTCCTGGTCCAGCAGCGCTCGTCGACGCTCGCGACCCACGGCCCGCAGGGCCAGATCCACCTGGTCGGCATGTGGTACGCCGTGCTCGACGGCGAGATCTGGTTCGAGACCAAGAAGAAGGCGCAGAAGACCCTCAACCTACGCCGGGACCCGCGCTGCTCGTTCCTCGTCGAGACCGGGCACACCTACGACCAGCTCCGCGGCATCGCGATCGAGGGCGAGGGTGTCGTCGTCGAGGACGAGGACGTCGTCTGGGACGTCTGCCTCAACATCTTCGAGCGCTACAACGGCGAGTACACCGAGGAGATGAAGCCGTTCGTGGAGTTCATGGCGCACAACCGTGCCGCGATCCGCCTCGACCGGCGACGGACCCGCTCCTGGGACCACCGCAAGCTCGGGCTCCCCGTGATGGAGCTCGGCGGATCGACCGCGGCGTACCTGGAGTGAGGGGCCACCGCTAGCCTTCCCCGGTGAGCACGCCGTCCGCCCCTGCGACGTCGGCGCGGCGCGTGCTCGGCGAGGTGGTGCGGTTCCTCCTGGTGGGCGGCCTCGCGACCGTCGTCTCCTTCGTGGGCTTCAACGCCCTCGTCCACGGACTGGCGCTGGGCTCGGCGCCCCTGCACGACCAGCCCCTGACGGCGTTCGTCCTGGTCAACGTGCTGGCGGGCTGCGTGGCGTACGCCGGGATGCGCGCCTGGGCGTTCCGCGATCGCGAGATCGGCGACGCCTCGACCGGGCTCGTGCGGTTCTTCGGGCTCGGCGCGCTCACGATGGCGATCCCCGTGGTCTGCCTCTGGGTCAGCCGGCACGTGCTCGGGCAGGCCGGTCCGATCGCCGACAACCTGGCGGCCAACGTCATCGGCCTCGGCCTCGGCACCGCGACCCGGTTCTGGGTCTTCCGCCGGTTCGTGTTCGACCAGCCGGGCCCCGAGCCCTGCTCGAACGCCGCATGAGCCGCGGGGACCACGTCTACGTACGTCGGCGTCGGCACTACAGCCACCACGGGATCGACTGCGGCGACGGCACGGTCATCCACTACGTCGGCGTACGCCGCTCGATCCGGCGCATCGTCCGGACGTCGTGGACGGAGTTCGCGGCCGGCGACGAGGTCCACGTGCGCTCGTACAAGGTCGGCCTGCCCGCGGACCAGATCGTGGCCAACGCCGAGTCGCTCCTCGGGACGGAGGGCTACCGCCTCGTCACGAACAACTGCGAGCACTTCGCGACCTGGTCGTCGACGGGCGCCAAGGCCAGCAGCCAGGTCCGGAAGTGGGCGGTCGCGGCGCCCGGGGCGGTCGCCTCGGTCGGCGCCGTCGACGCGGTCGGTGGGCACCTGATGGTGCTGGGCTCGCTGAGCATGGGCGTGTACGCGCTGGTGCGGCCGCTGCGGCGTCGCCGGGTCCAGGTCGCCTGACGCCGGCCGCGTCCCGGCCGCATCGGTGGGGGCGTAGGGTCGTGGGACGGAGCCGTTCAGGCTTCCTCTCAGAGAGATTCCCCATGAGCGACAAGTCGCCGCGGCAGAACATGTCCAAGAAGTCCGGGAAGTCCATCAAGGAGAAGCGCGCCGAGAAGCGCGGCAAGGGCGTCGAGGAGACGTTCTCCGACAAGGTCCACCCGGCGAAGAAGAAGTAGTGACGCTGCTGGGACTCGGGGTCATCGGCTCGTCGGCCAAGGAGAACGAGCACCGGCTGCCGCTCCATCCCGAGCACATCCCGCACCTGGACCCCGACCTCCGGGCCCGGATGACGCTCGAGCACGGGTACGGCGCGCGGTTCGGTGTCTCGGACGAGTCCCTCGACGACCACGTCGCCGGGTTCGCGTCGCGCGCCGAGCTGCTGTCGGCCTCCGACGTCGTGCTGCTGCCCAAGCCGCAGCACGCGGACGTCGCCGCCCTGGGTCCGGGTCAGGTGCTGTGGGGCTGGCCGCACTGCGTCCAGGACCGTGAGCTCACGCAGCTCGCGATCGACCGGCGGCTGACCCTGATCGCCTTCGAGGCGATGAACCACTGGACCCGGGACGGCGGAGTCGGCCTGCACGTGTTCCACAAGAACAACGAGCTGGCCGGGTACTGCTCGGTGCTCCACGCGCTCCAGCTCGCGGGCATCACCGGTGACTACGGGCGACGCCTGACGGCGGTGGTGATCGGGTTCGGAGCGACCGCCCGGGGTGCGGTCACCGCGCTCAACGCGCACGGCGTCCACCAGGTCGCCGTGCTGACGAACCGGGGCGTGGCGGCGGTCGGGTCACCGATCCACTCCGTGCTGATCCGCCAGTTCGACCACGAGCCGGACGGCGAGCACCTGAGCCACGTCATCACCGAGCGCGGCCGCGAGCCGCTCGCGGCCTACCTGGCCGAGAACGACGTCGTCGTGAACTGCACCCTCCAGGACCCAGCGCACCCGCTCGTCTACCTCCAGACCGAGGACGTGGACGCGTTCCGTCCCGGCAGCGTGATCGTCGACGTCTCCTGCGACCTGGGGATGGGCTTCAGCTGGGCGCGACCGACGGGCTTCGAGGACCCCACCTTCCTGGTGGGGAACAACGTCCTCTACTACGCGGTGGACCACAGCCCGTCGTACCTGTGGGCCTCGGCGACCTGGGAGAACAGCAACGCACTGATCCCGTTCCTGCGTCCGGTGCTCGAGGGGCCCGCGGCCTGGGACGCGGACGAGACCCTGAGCCGGGCCGTCGAGATCCGGGAGGGCCGGGTGGTCAACCCTGCGATCCTGGCGTACCAGGGCCGGTCCGCGGAGCCTCCGCACGTGCGAGTTGCGGTGCCCGAGTAGCGTCGAGAGCAACCGACCTGTCGGGCCAGTTCGTCGAGCTGCAGGACAGGACTGAAGGGCGGACGTCGTGCCGACGTCACCGACCACCTCCATTCCCGTCGCGACCGTGGAAGGGCGCGTGCCGCTGCGGCTCGAGCTCGACGACGATCCCGTTGGCTTCCTGCACGGCGCCTGGTGGCCCCAGTCCCGCGACCTCCAGCCCGAGGCCGCCGACCTGGTCGACCACTTCCCGGCCGCCGTGGGCAGGATCAATCGCCTGCTGATCTCGCGACCGGACTGGGACAGCCCGGCGGCCGACGGCCGGGCCCTCCGGCGGATCGTTGCGCGGCGCGGGCCGATCAAGGTCGGCTCGTTCCCCAGCGACGACACCCACCTGATGATCCTCACCATGGCCACGGGTCGGCGCCTGCGCCTCGTGGTCGTGCCCAGCGACCTCGACGATGCCGAGGGCGCGCGCCGGATGCGAGCGGTGGCCGAGCACGGCATGCCGGCCGGCACCGACGCCGACTGGGACCGCTGGGACGACGAGACGCCCGCGCACTGAGTGCGAGGCGCGCCTGCCCCCCGACGATTCCGGACACAGCGAGGCGGGAACGTGGCAGCATCGCGCCATGGGAGCGCGGAGGGTGGCGGCTGCGGCCGTCGCGTCGGGATGTGTGCTGGCCGGCCTGCTGACGAGCGGGGCCACCGCGGCAGGTCCCACGACGTACACGATCCGGCCGAGCGTGAACCAGCTCTACGTCCTGGATGCGACGCCGGGCGCGGAGCTCTCGCTGGTGCACGACGGCGCGGTCGTCGGGACCGGCACCGTCGATTCCCTGGGCAGCCTGGCCTGGCGTGAGCTGGAGGCCGGCACCTACTCCGTGCGCGGGGAAGGGACGGAGTCCGGACCTGTCGCCGTCGCCGACTTCGACGGCCCGCCCCCGGCGCAATCGTTCTACGACGGCCAGACGCTGAGCAAGGGCTTCAACTACATCACCACGCGCGACGGGACGACGCTCTCGGCCGAGGTGTCGCTGCCGGGCGGCCCGGGCCCGTTCCCGACGGTCGTCGAGTACTCCGGGTACGACCCGAGCAACCCCGCGAACACGACGTTCGCCCAGCTCTTCAACAGCCTCGGCTTCGCGTACGTCGGGGTGAACGTCCGGGGCACCGGCTGCTCGGGCGGGGCGTTCATGACCTTCGAGCCGGTCCAGAGCGTCGACGGGTACGACGTCATCGAGACGGTGGCCGCCCAGCCCTGGGTCGCCGGCAAGGTCGGCATGGTCGGCATCTCCTACCCGGGCATCGAGCAGCTCTACGTCGCCCGCACCCAGCCGCCGGACCTGGCGGCGATCACTCCGCTGTCGGTCATCGACGACACCTACCGCGGCACGCTGTACCCGGGCGGCATCCTCAACACCGGCTTCGCCGTCCCCTGGGCGGACGACCGGGCCGAGCAGGCGATGCCGTACGGCCAGCAGTGGAGCAAGGACCGGGCGGACGCCGGCGACACGGTCTGCGCCGACAACCAGCGGGTGCGCCTGCAGAACGTCGACCTCGGCAGCATGATCGAGGCGAACCCGTTCTACTCGCCGGAGATCGGCGACCCGATCAGCCCGAGCGTCTGGGCGCACGACATCGACGTCCCGGTCTTCATCGCCGGTGCCTGGCAGGACGAGCAGACCGGCGGCCACTGGCCGGCGCTGCTCGACGACCTCACCGGCTCGCCGCACGTGTACGCCAACCTGGTCAACGGGTCGCACATCGAGTCCCTGAGCCTGGGCATCTTCGGCCGGTACGCCGACTTCCTCGACCTGTACGTCGGGCACCGGGTGCCCGGCACGTCGAAGAACTTCGTCGCCCCGATCCTGGCGCAGTCGCTCACCGGGGTGGGCGGGCTCCAGCTCCCGAAGGGCATCGACTACTCCGGCCTGGACTACGCGCAGGCACTCGCGAAGTACGAGTCGCAGAAGCCGGTCCGGGTCCTCTTCGAGGAAGGCGCCGCAGCCGGGCAGCCGGCCGGTTCGCCGCTGCCGCGGTTCACCCGGACGTTCTCCTCCTGGCCGCTCGAGTCCGTCCGGCCGACGTCGTTCTACCTCTCGGGCCGCAGGCTGGGCGCCGCCCCGCCGAAGGACACCCAGCGGACCGGCCGGCGCAGCTACCGGGCGGACCCGTCGGCACTCCCGGCCACGGACTTCCCGGGCGGCAACATCTGGGCCGCGAACCCGACGTACGACTGGCGGCAGATCCCCGCGGGCAAGGGCCTCGGCTGGATCACGGCACCGTTGAGGAGGACGGTGGTCGCGGTCGGCACCGGGTCGGTGGACCTCTGGGTCCGCTCGTCGGCCCCGGACACCGACCTCGAGGCCACGCTGAGCGAGGTCCGGCCCGACGGCACCGAGGTCTACGTGCAGTCCGGGTGGCTGAGGGTCAGCCATCGCAAGCTGGACCTGACCCGCTCGACCCAGATCTCGCCCGTGCACACGGACCTCGCGTCGGACGCGGCCCCGTTGCCGGCCGGTGTGTGGACCAAGGTGCGGGTCGAGCTGTTCCCGTTCGCCCAACCCTTCCGGAAGGGCTCGCGTATCCGGCTCACGCTGGACGCCCCCGGCGGTGCCAAGCCGCTGTGGGCCTTCGACAGCACCGTCTCCCACGGTGAGCGGGTCCTCGTGGCAGCCGACCGCCGGCACCCGTCGCGCCTGGTCCTGCCGGTCGTCCCGGGCGTGCAGGTGCCCGCAACGGCGCCGGACTGCGCGTCGCTGCGCAGCCAGCCCTGCCGGACCTATCCCGGCTGAGCGGCCGGCGACCTCAGTCGCGCAGCAGCAGCTTGACCGCGACCTCGATCTGCTGACCGGTCTCGGCGGCGTTGGTGCGGCCGGTGACCCAGCCGACGAGCGCCGAGAGCCAGACGTCGCCGATCACGCGGGCGACCTGGACGTCCTCCTCGGTGACCTCGTCGTGACCGGTGGGGTACATCGCGCGGGTCAGCATCGCGGTGAGCAGCATGCCGACCTGGTGGATCTCGGCGGCGACGGAGGAGTCCGCGAACATGAAGGCCCTGGTGAGCGCCTCGGTGAGCTTCGGGTCGCTCTGCATGCCGCGGGTGGTCCGCTTGAGCACGGTGATGACGCGCTCGGCGGTCGTGTCGCCCTCGATCGGCCGGTCGCGGAGCGCCAGCTCGGTGCGCTCGAACTCGCGCTGCAGCGCGGACACCAGGAGGTGGATCTTCGAGGGGAAGTACCGGTACAGCGTGCCGAGGGCGACGTCGGCGCGCTCGGCGACCGCCCGCATCTGCACCGCGTCGAATCCGCCCTGTGACGCGAGCGCGATGGTCGCGTCGAGGATGCGCTTGCGTCGGTCGCGCTGGGCGGCGGAGCCCAGGTCCTCGACCGTCAGCGAGTTGGCGCTGCTCACACGGACCCCCATGGTGGTCTTCGGTTCGGAACTGGTGGCCCGTCGAGTCTAGAGAACCCCCGAGTGTTCCGCTGGTCAGGGCCACTAGGCTAGCAATTCATGGGCTAAAATAGGAACACGTTCCAGTTTGCCGGTACGGCGCGTCCCCCACGCCCGTCGTTCAGCCAGAGCCAGAGAGGGTGCGGATGCGGGTCGCGCTGTTGTCGTACCGGAGCAAGCCCCACTGCGGTGGTCAGGGCATCTACATCCGGCACCTGAGCCGGGAGCTGGTGGCCCTGGGCCACTCCGTGGAGGTGTTCTCCGGCCAGCCGTACCCGGAGCTCGACCCCGGCGTCGAGCTCACCAGGCTGCCGAGCCTGGACCTCTACCGCGAGCCGGACCCGTTCCGGGTGCCGAAGCTCAAGGAGTTCCGGGACCGGATCGACGTCGAGGAGTTCGCGACGATGTGCGCGGCGGGCTTCCCGGAGCCGAAGACGTTCAGCCTGCGTGCGGTCCGCGCGCTGAGGGACCGGGTCGACGACTTCGACATCGTCCACGACAACCAGGTGCTCGGCTACGGCATGCTCGAGATCGAGAAGCTCGGGCTGCCGCTGATCACCACGCTGCACCACCCGATCAGCTACGACCGCCGCATCGACATCGCCTCCACCCGGAACCCGTGGCGGAAGTTCACGCTGCGACGCTGGTACGGCTTCGTGAAGATGCAGGCGAAGGTCGCCCGGCAGGCACGCCGGATCCTGACGCCGTCGCAGACCTCCCGCCGCGACATCGCCCGCGACTTCGGAGTGGACCCGGCGAGGATGCAGGTCATCCTGCTCGGCGTCGACGACGCCTTCGTGCCGCCCACCAAGCCGCGCGTCCCGGGCCGGATCATGGCGATGGCCAGCGCGGACGCGCCGATGAAGGGCATCTCGACGCTGCTCGAGGCGTTCGCCAAGCTGCGCACCGAGCGCGACGTCGAGCTCGTGCTGGTCACCAAGCCGACGCCGGGCGGCCGCACCGAGCAGCTCATCGAGAAGCTCTCGATCGGCGACGCGGTCCGGTTCGTCCACGGCATCAGCGACGCCGAGCTGGTCGAGCTGATGGGCTCGGCGGAGCTGGCGTGCGTGCCGTCGCTGTACGAGGGATTCTCGCTGCCCACGGCCGAGCTGATGGCCTGCGGCACGCCGCTGGTCGTGTCCGACGCGGGCGCCATCCCCGAGGTGGTCGGCCCGGACGGGCTCTGCGCCGACCTGGTCACCCCGGGCGACGTGGGCGAGCTGGAGGCCGCGATCGCCGCGATGCTCGACGACCCGGACCGCCGGGTGCGGTACGGCCTCGCCGGGCGCAAGCGCGTCGAGGAGCTGTTCAGCTGGCGCGCGGTGGCCCAGAAGGTCGCCGCGGCCTACGAAGAAGTGATCGAGGACTACCGAGGAGAACAGCAGTGCTGACCGTTGACTTCGACCGGCTGGGGCTGCGCCCGGGTGACCGCGTGCTCGACATGGGCGCCGGCGGCGGGCGGCACGCCTTCGAGATGTACCGGCGCGGCGCCGACGTGATCGCGTTCGACATGGACGCCGACGAGCTGGCCGGGGTGCTGGAGATCTTCGGCGCGATGAAGGAGCAGGGCGAGGTCCCCGAGGGCGCCCAGGCCGACATCAAGCAGGGCGACGCGCTCGAGCTGCCCTTCGCGGACGGCGAGTTCGACCGGATCGTCGCCGCCGAGGTCCTCGAGCACATCCACGCCGACGTCGACGCGATCAAGGAGCTGGTCCGGGTCCTCCGCCCGGGGGGCACGCTGGCCATCTCGGTGCCGCGGTGGCTGCCCGAGGTCATCAACTGGAAGCTCTCCGACGACTACCACAACGCCGAGGGCGGGCACATCCGGATCTACACCGACCACGAGCTGGTCGACAAGGTGACCAAGGCCGGCCGCTACAACGACGGCACGCCCGGCGCCGCGATGGTCTTCGAGGGCAAGGAGTACGCCCACGGGCTGCACGCGCCGTACTGGTGGATCAAGTGCGCGGTCGGCGTCGACAACGACGACCACCCGGCCGCGAAGGCGTACCACAAGCTCCTGGTCTGGGAGATCATGAAGCAGCCCCGGGCGCTCCGGTACGCCGGCAAGGTCCTCGACCCGCTGATTGGCAAGAGCATGGTCCTGTACTTCCGCAAGCCGGACGTGGCATGAGCCTTCCCTACGTCGAGGGCGTGCTGAGCCCCAGCCAGGTCGCGGACACCGCGGCGTCCATCGCGGCCATGCAGGAGCCGTGCGGGGCCGTCCCGTGGACCGTGGGCGAGCACGTCGACATGTGGAACCACGTCGAGGCCGCGATGGCCATGCTCGTCGGCGGCCAGGTCGAGGCGGCCGAGCGCGCCTACGCGTGGATGCCGGGCCTGCAGCGCGCGGACGGCTCGTTCCCGATGAAGATCGTGGCCGCTGAGCCCGAGGACGAGCGCGGGGACGTCAACATGTCGGCGTACCTCGCCGTCGGCGTCTGGCACCACTGGCTGGTGCGTCGCGACATCGGGTTCGTGCACCGGTACTGGCCGGTCGTGCGGTCGGCGCTGGACTGGGTCGTGGCGCAGCAGGTGTCGTGGGGCGGCATCAACTGGACGCCCACCGAGGACTTCTGCCTGCTCACGGGCAACGCGAGCATCTACCACTCGCTGCGCGCGGGGGTCGCGCTCGCCGACCTGCTCGACGACCCGCAGCCGGAGTGGGAGCTGGCCGGCGGCCGGCTCGGGCACGCCGTGCGCGAGCACCGCGACCTGTTCGAGGACAAGTCCGCGCACTCGATGGACTGGTACTACCCGGTCCTCGGCGGCGCGGTCCGGGGCCGCGACGCGTTCGAGCTGCTCGAGAGCCGGTGGGACGACTTCGTCCGGCCCGGTCTCGGGATCCTCTGCGTCGACACCAACCCGTGGGTGACCGGCGCCGAGACCTGCGAGCTGGCGCTGGCGCTCGACACGCTCGGCGACCACCGGCGCGCGCTGACGCTGCTGAAGGACATGCAGCACCTGCGCGAGGAAGACGGTCGCTACTGGACCGGCTGGGTCTACGACGACCACACCCAGACCGAGGAGCCGCGCGACGTCCACTGGCCGGTGGAGCACACGACGTACACCGCTGCGGCCGTGATCCTGGCGGTGGACGCGCTCGGCGAGGTCGCGGGGCACAGCACGGCCGGCTCGGGGATCATGCGCGGGACCTCGCTGGCGCCGCACTTCTCCGAGCTCGCGCTCGAGTGCGGCTGCCCGTCAGCCGACTCCGTCGCCGGCGTCACCGGCCGTCCGGCGTAGCACCCGCACCGAGCCCAGCGCCTCCACCTCGGTGAACGCACCGCCCTCGAGCGCGCGGAGGAACACGTGGTACGGCGGCTGCCCGCCGTCCGCCGGGTCCGGGAAGACGTCGTGGATCACGAGCAGGCCGCCACGCATGATCCACGGCGCCCAGCCGGAGTAGTCGTTCTGCGCGTGCTCCTCGGCGTGCCCGCCGTCGATGAACAGCAGGGACAGGGGAGTGCGCCAGAGGGCGCTGACCGTCGTCGACCGGCCGACGACCGCGACCACGACGTCCTCCAGCCCGGCACGCGCGATCGTCCGGCGGAAGACCGGCAGCGTGTCCATCAGCCCGGTCTCGTGGTCGACGAGCGAGGTGTCGTGATGCTCCCAGCCGGCCTGGTTCTCCTCCGAGCCGCGGTGGTGATCCACGGTGAACACCGTCCCGCCCACCTCGCGCGCGGCGGCGCCGAGGTAGATCGCGGACTTGCCGCAGTAGGTCCCGACCTCGAGCGCCGGACCGTGGGGGAGGCGCTCGCGGGCGCACCGGTGGAGCAGCAGGCCCTCGTCCCCGGGCATGAAGCCCTTGGCGTCGAGCGCGTGCGGCAGCAGGTCGGCGGGCATCTCGGTCACGGGGCCGGAGTCTAGTAGGATTGGAACACGTTCTAGTTTCGAGGAGCCGCATGTCCATCGGGATCTCCGACGAGCACGTCGAGCTCGCCTCAAGCCTGCGCAAGTGGGCGTCCGACCTGAAGGGCCGCGAGCTGGCTCGTGCGGCCGAGGACGACCCCGGCGAGACGTTCGCGAGCGCCTGGGGCGCGTTGGTGGAGATGGGCGTGCCGGCGATCGGCGTGCCGGAGTCCGCCGGCGGCGGGGGCGGCACGACCCTCGACGTCGCGGTGGCGCTCGAGGCCTGCGCCCACGAGCTCGTCCCCGGGCCGCTGCTCGGGCCGGCGGTCGCCGCCGCACTGCTCGACGGACTGCCGGAGGACGCGGTGGTCGGACTCGTGCTGGGCGAGGTCGTCTGGGACGCGCCGTCGGCGACCCACGTGCTCGCCGAGGTCGACGGCCGGTGGCGGCTGCTGCCCCGCGGCGCCGTCGAGCTGAGCCCGGTCCTCGGGCTGGACCTGTCCCGCCGCTTCGGCGGCCTGCGGGTGCTGGACCCGGCCGCCGGCGACCCCGTGGACGTGACGACCGGGCTGGTCCGGCGTACTGCCGTCACGCTCGCGGCCGCCGAGGCCGCCGGCGTCGCGCGCTGGTGCCTGGCGACCGCGGTGGAGTACGCCAAGGTCCGCGAGCAGTTCGGGCAGAAGATCGGCAGGTTCCAGGCGATCAAGCACCTGTGCGCCGAGATGCTGGAGACCGCCGAGTCGGTGACGGCGACCGCCTGGGACGTCGCGGCCGTGGCCGGGGGAGACGAGGAGCAGTGGGCGTTCGCGGCCGACGTCGCCGCGGCGATCGCCTTCGACGGCGCGGTCGCGGTCGCCAAGGCCTGCATCCAGGTCCTCGGGGGCATCGGCTTCACCTTCGAGCACGACGCGCACCTCTACCTGCGTCGCGCGCTGACGCTCCGGGCGCTGGTCGGCGACCGCGACGAGGCGGCCGAGCGGCTGACCGCCGCGGCGGTCTCGGGCGTACGACGGCGCGTCGAGCTCGACCTGGAGGGACGCGACGAGCCGCTCCGGGCGGAGGTCCGCGAGAACGTCGAGAGGATCGCGGCGCTGCCGGAGGACGAGCAGCGGGCCGCGTTCGTCGAGACCGGGTACCTGGCGCCGCACTGGCCGGCGCCGTACGGCGTCGGTGCGGACCCGGTGGCCCAGATCGTGATCGACCAGGAGCTCGCCCGGGCCGGCGTGGCTCGTCCGGACATCGTGATCGCGGGCTGGGCGGTGCCGACGATCCTGGAGCACGGCACCGACGAGCAGCGGGAGCGGTTCGTGCGGCCCTCGCTGCTCGGCGACCTGGTCTGGTGCCAGCTCTTCTCCGAGCCCGGTGCGGGATCGGACCTGGCGTCGCTCCGCACGAAGGCCGAGAAGGTCGACGGCGGCTGGCGGCTGACCGGCCAGAAGGTCTGGAACTCGGTCGCCGAGCGCGCCGACTGGGGCATCTGCCTCGCCCGCACCAACCCCGAAGCCAAGAAGCACCAGGGGATCACCTACTTCCTCGTGGACATGAGGAACAGCGACGGCATCGAGGTCCGTCCGCTGCGCGAGATCACGGGCAAGGCGCTCTTCAACGAGGTGTTCCTCGACGAGGTCTTCGTGCCCGACGACCTCGTGGTCGGTGACGTGGACGACGGGTGGAAGCTGGCCCGGACCACCCTCGCCAACGAGCGCGTCGCGATGGGCTCGACCCGGCTGAGCCAGAGCGTCGAGCGGGCGGTCGGGATCGCCGGGGACGGGGTCACGGCGGCGCAGCGGGTCCGCGTCGGCCACGCCGTCGCGCTGTCCACCGTCTGCTCGCTGCTGGGGGTGCGCTCGACGATGCGTTCGCTCGCCGGTCAGGGCCCGGGCGCGGAGTCGAGCGTGGCCAAGCTGCTCGGCGTACGGAACCGCCAGGACGGTGCGGAGCTGGTGGTCGAGCTGCACGGGGACCGGATCCTGCTCGACGCCGACGACCGCCTGACGGCCGACGTGTGGGAGCTGCTCAACACCCGGTGCCTGTCGATCGCCGGCGGTACGACGCAGATCCTCCGCAACGTGGCCGGCGAGCGCATCCTGGGGCTCCCACGCTGAACAGTCGGCTGAATGCCGGGCGAAGGACTCGGCCTTCCTCCGTTTTTCCCCCTTATGGGTTGCGCGACAGTTCCGCGACCGGAGTTACGCTGGCCAGACCATGCCGACCGTGCGACCGCTGCGCCTGGCGCTGACAGCGACGCTCACTCTCGTGAGCGTCGCTGTCGTCGTGCACCCGTGGACGAGTCAGCCGTCCGTCCAGCAGGTGACCGGCCCGATCGACACGCTGGTCACGACCGCGGAGCCCTCGTCGCCCGCACTGCCCGCACTGCCGCCGCTCCCGGTGACCGCGGGCGGCCGGGTCGACGCCGCCCGGGACGTGGCCCCGGCGGCCGCGACGCCGTCCGGCGACATCCCGCTCACGGCGATGCTCGCCTACCAGCGCGCGGCGACCGTCGTCGACCAGGTCGACGGCACCTGCGGGCTGTCCTGGACGCTGCTGGCCGGCGTCGGAGGCGTCGAGTCCGACCACGGCCGGTCCGGTGGCGCCGTTCTCGGTGACGACGGCGTCTCGGCCCCGCTGATCCGCGGTGTCGCGCTGAACGGTGCCGGCGATGTCGCCCGGGTGACCGACACCGACGCCGGACGCCTGGACGGCGACCGGCGCTGGGACCGCGCGGTCGGCCCCATGCAGTTCCTCCCCTCGACCTGGACCAGCGTCGGGGTGGACGCCGACGGCGACGGCAAGCGCTCCGCCGACGACCTCGACGACGCCGCTCTCGGTGCCGCGGTGTTCCTCTGCTCCGCGCCCGGCACGCTCGACACCCGAGCCGGTGTCCGGACCGCTCTGCACCGCTACAACCCGTCGGCGGCGTACGTCGCCCGGGTGATGGCGCTCGCGCACGCGTACCGCACCGGCGACTACACGCTCCCCACCCCGTCCGACGGCCCGAGCATCATCGCCCGCGCGGTGGCGCCGCTGCCGACCGCGGGGCACCCCGGAGCCGGCCAGCACGGGCAGCACGCCGCAGGCCAGCAGCACTCCGCCCAGACCGGCAGCGGGCACCAGGGCAACGGTCACCAGACGGAGCCGGCCCCGCAGCCCACGCCCGACCCGACCCCCGACCCGACGCCCGACCCGACCCCCGACCCGACGCCCGACCCGTCCACCGGCCCGGCTCCTCCGACCGAGCTCACGGGCGTGCTGCAGGCCTGCGGCACCGAGGCCGAGCCGGCCTGGTGCGTGGACGACACGGTCCTCGACGTCGGCGACGCCGCCTACCTGGCCGCCCGCGCGCTGGCCGACTTCGACGCCGACGGCACGACCGAGACGAACGCCGACGAGCTCGCCGGACTCGCCGGCGCCGAGGTCACCGTCACGGTCGCCTCGGCCGGCGACGCGCCGGCTGTGCTGCTGGCGCTCGGCGACGACGACTACGTCGTGGCCGAGGACTCCGACCGCGGCCGCTGATCACGCGCGCGCCGCCAGCCGTTCCAGTGCCAGTGCAGGTACCGGTCGATCGCCCGCACCACGTGCGCGCTGCGGATCGACGGGAACACGTCGAAGGCGTGCTGGGCGCCCGGCAGCTCGGCGTACACG
The DNA here is from genome assembly GCF_000620645.1 of Nocardioides sp. URHA0032. Taxonomy (GTDB): domain Bacteria; phylum Actinomycetota; class Actinomycetes; order Propionibacteriales; family Nocardioidaceae; genus Nocardioides. Next base: position 507,707 of record NZ_KK211159.1, read on the forward strand.
ACGGTGGCCCCTGACCTCTCGCGCAGCCGCTCCACGAAGAGCCGGGCCTGCTCGACCGACACGAGTGAGTCGTGCGCGCCGTGCAGGACGAAGAAGTCCGGCGCCTCGTCGGTGATCCGCAGCAGGGGGGTCCCGGCCTCGAAGACCTGCGGGGCCTCGGCCCAGGTGCGCCGGACGACCCGGGGTGCCAGGAAGCGGTCCCGCATCTGTTCGGCGCTGCGCAGGCCCGTGGAGCCGGCGAAGTCGTACACGCCGTAGTGCGGGACCGCGACGGCCACGCTGGTGTCCGCCTCCTCGAAGCCGGGCTGGTACCCCGGGTCGTTCGGGGTGACCGCGGCCAGGGCCGCCAGGTGGCCGCCGGCCGAGCCGCCGGTGATGGCGAGGTACTCCGGGTCGCCGCCGTACTCCTCGATGTTCTCGCGGATCCAGGCGATCGCGCGCTTCACGTCGATGATCTGGGCCGGGAACGGGTCCCGGGGCGCGAGGCGGTAGTTGATGGCGACGCACACCCAGCCCTTCGCGGCGAGGTGCTGCATCAGCGGGATGCCCTGCTGGTCCTTGGTGCCGATCGTCCAGGCGCCGCCGTGCACCTGGAGCAGGACCGGCGCGGCCTCCTGCCCGCGACGATCGCCGGCGGCCGGCCGGTAGACGTCGAGCAGGCCGCGCTTGCCGTGCTCGGGCGCGTAGGCGATGTCCTTCTCGACGACCACGTCGGCGTTGCGCATCCGGAACGGGTTCACCAGCTTCCGCCAGGGGGTGGCGAGCTCGGCCGGAGTCGGCAGCTCGTCGAGCTGCTCGGCGTAGTCCGCGCCGATGCCCTCGGCCAGCGCGTCCTCGGCGTCCTTCTGCACGCGGCGGGCCTGGTCGACGAGGTAGGCCTGACCGGCCAGGTTGAGCGCGGCCAGGGCCAGCCCGCCGCGGCCGCGCGGGCGGCGTACGGCGTGCAGGGCGGTGTCGGCGGCCGTCAGCCCGAGCAGGTGGGGGGCGAGCTCGGTGGTGAGCCAGCCGGCCGCGAACGACGGGATGGCGGTGCGGTAGCCGGGCAACGGGCGGATCGCGTTCGCCGTCAGGGCGGCGGTCACGAGCTGGCGGCGCAGGAACGACATGTCAGCCAATCTAGGAGGGGGTCGATCCGGGAGCAGGACTGAGAGTGTGGTCACGCGTGTCGTCGGCGTGCGACCCTCGTTACGAATTGAAACACGTTCCATTTGGTGAAGGGGAGGCTCATGGAGCGGCTGTCGGGACTCGATGCGAGCTTCCTGTACCTGGAGACGCCGGCGCAGCTGATGCACGTCTGCGGCGTCATCGTGCTGGACCCGGGGACGATGCCGGAGGGCTACTCCTACCCGGCGTTCCGCGACGAGCTCGAGCGGCGGGTCCGCGACGTCCCGGAGTTCACCCGCAAGCTGCGCCGGGTGCCGATGGGCATCGACCACCCGGTCTGGGTGCAGGACAGCCACTTCGACATCGACCGCCACGTGCACCGGCTCGCGCTGCCGTCCCCGGGCGGGTACGCCGAGCTGGTGGAGCTCACCGGCCACCTCGCCGGCCTGCCCCTGGACCGCTCGGCGCCGTTGTGGGAGATGTGGGTGATCGAGGGCTACCAGGACGACAAGGTCGTGGTGTTCTCCAAGATGCACCACGCGACCGTCGACGGCGTCTCCGGCTCGAACCTGATCTCGCACCTCTGCAGCCTGGAGCCGGACGCCGACCCGATGGTGTCCGCCGAGCCGCGGTCCGCCGGCCACGAGCCGGGCCACGCCGAGCTGTTCGGCCGCGGAGTGCTGGGCCTGCTGACCCGGCCGCTCGCCGCCGTACGCCTCGTCGCCCCGTCGGCGCAGCTGGTCACGAAGACGCTCGGCCGGGCCCGGGCGGGCACCGCGATGGCGGCCCCCTTCTCGGCGCCGCGCACGTCGTTCAACGGCACGATCACCGGGCACCGCGCGATCGCGCTGGCCGACATGTCGCTCGACGACATCCGGCAGATCAAGAACGCCACCGGCACCACCGTCAACGACGTGGTGCTCTCCGTCGCCGGCGGCGCGCTGCGCGCGTACCTCGAGGATCGCGACGAGCTGCCCTCGCACTCGCTGCTGGCGACCGTGCCGGTCTCGGTGCGCGAGCAGTCGCAGCGCTCCGGCGGCGCCAACAAGGTCTCGGCCCTGTTCGCCAAGCTCGGCACCGACACCGAGGACCCGCTCGAGCGGCTGCGAGACCTCGCCGAGCGCAACAAGTTCGCCAAGGAGCACCACTCCGCGATCAGCGCCGACTCGCTCCAGGACTGGGCGGAGTTCGCCGCGCCCCGGACCTTCGGCCTCGCGGTGCGCACGTACGCCAGCCTGAAGATGCCCGAGTGGCACCCGGTCGTGCACAACCTGGTGATCTCCAACGTCCCGGGCCCGCCGGTGCCGCTCTACTTCATGGGGGCCCGGATCGAGGCGCTCTACCCGCTGGGCCCGGTGTTCCACGGCGCAGGCCTCAACGTCACCGTCATGTCGAACAACGGCCGGGTGCACGTCGGGATCATCGCCTGCAAGGAGTCGGTGCCCGCCGTCGACGACCTGGTGCAGCGGTTCCCGGCCGAGCTCGCCGCGCTCAAGGCCGCCGTGGTCGCCGCGGACACCCCGACGCCGATCCGGCGGGCCCGCAGGTCCGGTGCGAAGAAGGCGGCCGCCGCGAAGGCGTGAGCTCAGGCCGACTCGGAGGAGGACGGGGGTGAGGGGCTCCGGCGCCGGAAGTCGCGGCGCCGGGCGTTGACGGTGCCGACGGCCTCGACCAGGGCCGGTACGAACAGCCCGGACTCCAGCACGCACGCGGCATGACCGGCCGGGATGTCGTGGATGGTCGCCCCGGGGATCCGGCGCGCGAGCCCGACCTGGTTCTCCGCCGGGAGCACCTTGTCCTTGAGCGTCACCACGACCGCCGTGGGGACGTCGATGCGGTGCAGCCAGGGGCGCGAGTGGTGCCGCCCCAGGGCGGCCACCGCCTGGCCGACCGCCCAGGGCGAGGTGCTGCGGAACTCCTCCACCGCCCAGTCGTGGATGTCCAGCGGTGCGATGCCGAGGGTGCGGTTCGTGGCCCGGCCCGCGGCCCGCGCGGCGCGCGCCGCCGTGCGGTTGCGGGACAGCCCGCGCGTAGCGAGCATCGTGAGCTCCATGCTCGCGTGGAAGCTCCGCTCGGCGACCGTGGAGCGGAACCGGTCCGTGGTCGCGCACAGCACCAGCCCCCCGATCCGGTCCGGGTGCTGGCGCCAGACCCGCTGCGCGACGATCGAGCCCATCGAGAAGCCGGCCACGATCGGCTCGGACAGCCCGAGCTCGTCGATCAGGGCGGCCACGTCGTCGGCACAGTCGACGAGCGAGAACTCGGGCGACTGGATGCCGCGGCCGTGCCAGCGCTGATCCATGGTGACGACGCGGAAGCGCTGCGAGAGCGCCTCGATGGACGGGAACCAGGTGAGCAGACCGGTGCAGCCGACCGCGTGCAGCAGCACGACGGCGGGGGAGTCGGGGCTCGGCCCGGGGGTGTCGGTCACGAAGGTCGACCCGCGCCCCGGGAGGTCGATCATCCGCCCCTGGGGGATCCGCACGTACGGCACGTACACGCGGCTCTTGAGGAGGCCACGCGGGGACAGCATCAGGAGCCTTCTCACTCTCGACGGGCATACGGTTCTGGAGTAGAACAGGTTACAGTTTCGCACGGCAGGTATCCGAACTGCGGCAGGAGATGCTGGTGACCGACGAAGTCGAGGCCGTCCGCTCGGTCGTGCGCGAGGTCCTGGGCCGCGCCACCGACGACGCCGAGGCGACCTGGGCGGCGCTCGGCGCTGCCGGGCTGCTCGCCCTCCCGGTCCCGGAGGCACAGGGGGGCGAGGGGCTCGGGCTGGCCGAGGTCGCCGTGCTGCTCCGCGAGAGCGGTCAGCAGGCGCGGCCGCTCCCGATCTGGGAGACGCTCTGCTGCGGCGTGCTGGCCCTCGCCGCGGCTGCCTCCGAGGACCAGCGGGCCGCGCTGCTGCCCGGCGTGGCCGCGGGCGAGACGCTGCTGACGCCGGCGCTGCGCGACGTGGCGGGCGGGAGCACGACGTACGCCGACGGCACCGTGCGCGGCCGCAAGATCGGGGTCACGTACGCCGACCGCGCGGCCCGGCTGCTGGTGACCGCGTCCTCGGCGGACGGCCCCGTGGTCGCGCTCGTCGACCCGCACGGTCCCGGCGTCGAGCTGCTGGAGTCGATGTCGAGTCTCGGCACGCCGCAGCACACGGTCGTGCTCGACGGCGCGCCGGCCGAGCCGCTGCCGGGAGCGAACGCCGCGCGGGTGCTCGAGGAGCTCGCCGCCGCCGGCCTCTGCCTGACCGCCGCCGGCCTGGTCGCCGGGGCGCGCGACCTCACTGCGACGTACATCAAGGGCCGCACGCAGTTCGGCCGGGCGCTGGCGGAGTTCCAGGCCGTGGCGATGCAGATCGCGGACGTCTACATCGCCTCGCGGACCGTCGACCTGGCCGCGGAGAACGCCGCCTGGCGGATCACGAACGGCCTGGACGTCACCGACGACCTCGCGGTCGCGGCGTACTGGGTGTGCCACGAGGCGCCGGGCGCGATGCGCACCTGCCACCACCTGCACGGCGGCATGGGCGTCGACATCACCTACCCGATGTCGCGCTACTTCTCGTGGGTCACCGACATCGTGCACGCGCTCGACATCCGCCCGGAGGAGGTGCAGGTCGAGGACCCCACCACCAAGAACCTCGAGCTCACCGAGTCCCAGCGCGCGCTCAAGGCCGAGCTGCGCGCGTACTTCACCGGCCTCGCGGACGAGAACGAGCACCGCGACATGGCGCTCGACCGGCACGGCGAGACCTACCAGCGCGTCGTCCGCCAGATGGGGGAGGACGGCTGGATGGGCATCGGCTGGCCGAAGGAGTACGGCGGCCACGGGCTCGGCGAGATCGAGCAGACGATCTTCGCGAACGAGGCCCAGCGCGCCGACGTGCACCTGCCGGCGGTGACGCTGCAGACCGTCGGCCCGACGCTGATCCGGTACGGCACCGAGAAGCAGAAGGACCTGTTCCTGAAGCGGATCCTGGCCGGGGACGTGCACTTCGCGATCGGCTACTCGGAGCCGGACGCCGGCACCGACCTCGCGTCGCTGCGGACCACCGCCAGGCGCGATGGTGACCACTACGTGGTCAACGGGCAGAAGCTGTGGACCACCGGCGGCCACCAGGCCGACTACCTGTGGCTCGCGGTGCGCACCGACCCGGACGCCCCGAAGCACCGGGGCATCTCGATCCTGATCGTCGACACCACGGACCCGGGCTACTCACACACCCCGATCATCACCGCCGACGGGTCGCACCACGTCAACGCGACGTACTTCAACGACGTACGTGTCCCCGTCGACATGCTGGTCGGTGAGGAGAACCAGGGCTGGAAGCTGATCACCACCCAGCTCAACCACGAGCGCGTGATGCTCGGCCCGGCCGGCCGGCTCGAGGGCCTGCGGGACCGGGTGGCGGAGTGGGCCACCAAGGCGGGGGTCGTCGACCGGCCCGACGTACGCCGAACGATGGGCGGGGTGACGGCGGTGTTCCGCGTCAACGAGCTGCTCAACTGGGAGGTCGCGCGAGCCGCCGCGGTGGGCGAGATCTCCGTGGGCGACGCGTCGTCCTCGAAGGTGTTCGCGGCCGACCAGGTCCAGCACCTCGCGGCCGACCTGGCCGGCATCGTGCACCGGTACGGCGACCCGTCGGACGAGGAGACCGACCAGCTGATGAGATACCTGGACGGGCAGGCCAAGCGGAACCTCGTCCTCACCTTCGGTGGCGGCGTGCAGGAGGTGCAGCGCGAGCTGATCGCGATGTTCGGCATGGGCCTGCCGCGGGTGCCCCGATGAGTGGCGACGCGAGCACGGACCGGCACCGGCGGATCATGGCCGAGGCCGAGCGGATCAAGGCGCTCGGCGAGGCCTCGGAGTCGATGGCACCGTACGAGGTGAACCAGCCGACGATCGGCACCTGGCTGGACGCGATGGGCTACGAGAACGACCGGTTCCGCAAGGGCGAGGCGCCGCCGTCGATGGCGCAGGTGTGGACGATGCCCGGGCTCGGGCGCCGTCGTCCCGACGACGACCCGCTGAGCCGGATGATGGAGGTGCTGACCGCCGAGGGCTACACCGCAGTGCTCGGCACCAACTGCGAGCAGACCTACGAGCGCTACCTGCGCGTGGGCGAGGAGCTCCGGGTCACCACGGCGCTCGACTCGGTGGCCGGGCCGAAGAGCACCGCGATGGGCGAGGGCTACTTCGTGACGTCGCGGAACGCCTGGTACGTCCGCCATCAGGACGGGCAGACCGAGAAGGTCGCCTCGATGCTGTTCCGGGTGCTCAAGTTCGTCCCGAGGGAGAAGGCATGACCGCCGGCGTCATCCGGCCCATGATCGGGCAGGACTCCCGGTTCTTCTGGGAGGGGACGGCGCTCGGCGAGCTGCGGATCCAGACCTGCAACGCGTGTGGCCTGCTCCGCTTCCCGCCGGGGCCGGCCTGCCCGTCGTGCGGCGCCCTGGACCGCGGCCACGTGGTGGCCGCCGGCACCGGCACGGTCTTCTCGTACGTCGTGCACCGGCACCCGCCCGTCCCGGGCAAGGAGCTGCCGATCGTGATCGCGCTGATCGACCTCGACGAGGGCGTGCGGATGGTCGGCGAGGTCGTGGACGTGGCCGACGACGAGATCGAGATCGGGATGCCGCTGCGGGTGGACTACCGGCGCATCGACGACGAGCTGACGCTGCCCGTGTGGAGGAGAGCATGAAGGTGGGCGAGACGATCCCCGAGTGGTCGCTGCCGATGACCCCGACGACGATCGTGAGCACCGCGATCGCGACGCGGGACTGGCAGGACGTCCACCACGACCGCGACGTCGCGCAGGCGGCCGGGTCGAAGGACATCTTCATGAACATCCTGACCACCAACGGCCTGGTCGAGAAGTACGTCGTCGACTGGGCCGGCCCGGACACCGAGCTCAAGGGCATCGCGATCCGGCTCGGGGCGCCCGCGCACCCCTACGACACCCTGACGTTCAGCGGCACCGTCGACTCCGTCGAGGACGGGATCGCGACGATCTCGGTCGTCGGCCGGGTCTCGCTCGGCGACCACGTCACCGGGACCGTGCAGGTGGCGGTGTGAGCCTCTACCGCAGGGCCGCGATCGCCGGTATCGGCGCGACCGAGTTCTCCAAGGAGTCCGGCCGCTCCGAGCTCCAGCTCTCCGTCGAGGCGGTGCAGCACGCGCTGGCCGACTGCGGGCTGACGCCCGCGGACGTCGACGGGTTCACGACGTTCACCATGGACACCTCCTCGGAGATCGCGGTCGCCCGCGAGCTCGGCTGCGGCGAGCTGCGGTTCTTCAGCCGGATCAACTTCGGCGGCGGCGGCGCGTGCGCGACCGTGCAGCAGGCCGCGATGGCGGTCGCCACCGGCGTGGCCGACTGCGTGGTGGCGTACCGCGGCTTCAACGAGCGGTCCGGCTCGCGCTTCGGCCAGTTCTCGGTCGCGGCGGCGACCCAGGTGAACACCAACGGCCTCGACAACGCCTGGACCTATCCGATGGGCCTCGGGACCCCGGCCGCGACGGTCGCCATGCAGGCGCGGCGCTACCTGCACGAGTACGGCGCCACCTCGGAGGACTTCGGCCGCGTGGCCGTGGCCGACCGGAGGCACGCCGCCACGAACCCGAACGCGTTCTTCTACGGCAAGCCGATCACGATCGAGGACCACCAGGCCTCGCGGATGATCGTCGACCCGCTGCACCTGCTCGACTGCTGCCAGGAGAGCGACGGCGCGGTCGCGCTGGTGATCGTCTCGGCCGAGCGCGCCCGCGACCTCGCCCGGAAGCCGGCGTACGTCTCGGCGGCGGCCCAGGGCAGCGGCGTGGACCAGTTCGTGATGACGTCGTACTACCGCGACGACATCGGCATCCCGGAGATGGGCGTCGTCGGGCGCGAGCTGTGGCGGCAGAGCGGACTCGGCCCCGACGACATGCAGATGGCGATCCTCTACGACCACTTCACGCCGTACGTCCTCATGCAGCTCGAGGAGCTCGGCTTCTGCGGCCGCGGCGAGGCGCCCGGCTTCGTCGCCGACGGCGCCATCGAGATCGGCGGCAAGCTCCCGCTGAACACCCATGGCGGCCAGCTCGGGGAGGCCTACATCCACGGCATGAACGGCATCGCCGAGGCCGTCCGCCAGGTCCGCGGCACCTCGGTCAACCCGGTCCGCAACGTCGAGCACGTCCTCATCACCGCCGGCACGGGCGTCCCCACCTCGGGCCTGGTGCTGTCCGCCTGACCGGGTCGTCCGCCTCTGGGCGGTGAATACGCCGCCCTCAGGCGGACGACCCGAAGCCCGGACCCGCGTCGACCAGGCGTTCCACGTCCGCGAGGTCCAGGTCGAAGGGACCCACCCGGGTGAGGACCCAGGACGCGCCGCTGTCCAGCCACGGCTCGTGGTCCTGGTCGGCGCGCAGGTCGACGACCAGGTCGTACGGCGCTCCCGGCACCTGGTCGGCCACCGTCGTCACGTCGGCCGGCGAGCCGAGCCCGATCACGAAGAACCCGTCGTACGCCGCGGCCCGGCGCATCGGAGCGGCGTTCGGGAACCGGCCCGCGAGCCAGATGGGCACCCGCGGCGCCGGGAGGAACCGCACGTCGCGCGCGACGTAGTGGGGACCCTCGTGGGCCACCTGTCCACCCGACAGGAGATCGGTGAGCACCGCGAGGCCGTCGTCGAGCATCTCACCGCGGACCCGCGGCGAGGCCTCGTCGCCGAACGCGCTGAACTCGCCCACCCAGTCGTCGCCGAGGCCGAGCCCGAGGACGAACCGGCCCTCGGAGAGCACGGCGAGCGAGGCCGCCTGGCGGGCCAGGACCTGCGGCCGCCGGCGGGCCAGGGGAGTGACCATCGGGCCGAACAGGACCGACGAGGTGCGCATGGCCACGGCCGCGCAGCAGGTCCACACGTCCGCGATGGCCGACACGCGCTCGCCGTACTGCAGGTGGTCCCAGAGGAAGAACCCCTCCCAGCCCGCCGCCTCGGCACGAGCCGCGAGATCGCCGACCACCCGCGGGTCGGCGAGGGCGTCGAACGGCGCGACGAACAGTCCGCGGCGGATCACGAGAGCTTCTCGCCGAAGAACGCCAGTACGCGGTCGACCGCCTCCTGGGAGCGGTGCTCGGTGACGGTCGAGTGACCCCTGCCCTCCAGTTCGACCCGGATGAACGCGTCACCGATCTCCCGGGTGAGGGTGTCGAAGCGGGTCCCGACCGCGGGGTCCTTCCGGTAGCGCAGCCCGAGGACCTCGCAGCCGCCGGCGGCCCGCGAGCGTACGGCGGCCAGGTCGCCGGCCGACAGGTTCAGGTCGGCCGCGCGGCGGCGGCCCACGGCGAACGGCAGCGACGGCTGCGCCAGCACCGGCGCCGCCACGGAGGTGTCGACCATCATCGCGAGCGCGAACCCCCCGGTGAAGCACATCCCGAGGGCGCCCACGCCGGGTCCGCCGAGCTCCTCGTGGAGCGAGCGGGCCAGGCTGCGCAGCCAGACCGCGACCGGCGATGTCTCGCCACGGGCCATCGTGGTGAACTCGCGGCTGACGCACGTCCGCGGCAGGACCTTGAGCACGTTGACCGCCGTCATCGGCGCCTCGGGCGTGCCGAGCAGCTGCGGCATCACCACCGTGTAGCCGGCCGCGACCACCTCCTCGCCGAACCCGATGACGCCCGGCGTCAGTCCCGGCATCTCGTGGATCACGATCACGCCCGGGCCGGTCCCCTTGCGGTACGTCGGGTGCGTGGTCCCGTCGTCGCTGTGGGTGCCGTGCGTCCAGCTCGACAGGAGGCTCATGGGGACGAGTATGTCGGGCCGCGATGAGTTCGCGGCTCCGCCCGGATCACAGGAGACGAGGGCAGCAGCAGAGGCTGCCCCTTCCGGGAGGACACCATGCTCGACGCTCGACACCGCCGGTGGGTCATCGTGCTCACCTCGATCGGTTCCTTCATGGCCGCGATCGACACCCTCGTGGTCGCGACGGCCATCCCGACCATCCGGGGCGACCTGCACGCGTCGCTGCCGCAGCTCGAGTGGACCGTCAACGCCTACAACCTCAGCCTCGCCGTCCTCCTGGTCCCCGCCGCCGTCCTCGGCGACCGGCTCGGCCGGGCGCGCTGCTACGCGGCCGGCATCGGCCTGTTCGCCCTGGCCTCGCTCGGCTGCGCGGTCGCGGACGGAGCGGGCGTGCTGATCGCGATGCGCGCGTTCCAGGGCGCCGGTGGTGCGCTGGTGCTGACGCTCGGGCTCGCCCTGCTGACCGGCGCCTTCCCGGCGGAACGGCGCGGCCAGGCGGTCGGCCTGTACAGCGCGGTCACCGGCATCGCGGTCGCGTGCGGGCCGTTGCTCGGCGGCCTGGTGGTCGGCGGCCTCGACTGGCACTGGATCTTCTGGGTCAACGTCCCGATCGGGCTGGTCGCCGTACCGCTGGTGCTGCGGTACGTGCCGGAGGTACGGGTGCCGGACAGCACCCTCGACGTCCCGGGCGCGGCGCTGCTCGGTGCCGGCTGCTTCGCGCTGGTCTGGGCGCTGGTCCGCAGCGCGACCGAGGGCTGGAGCGCGCCCGAGGTGCTCGGGATCACCGGCACCGGCGTGGTCCTGCTCGGGTCCTTCGCGGCCTGGGAACGCCGGGCCGCGCACCCGCTCATCCCCGCGGCCCTGCTGACCAGGCGCGGCTTCTCCGCCGGCAACGTCGCCGCGTTCCTGACGTTGGCCTCGCTGTTCTCCGCAGTCTTCTTCTACGGGCAGCTGCTCCAGTTCGGGTACGGCGACAGCGCCCTCGAGGCAGGTGCGCGGCTGATGGCGTGGACCGGGACGTTCATCGTCGTGGCGCCGTTCGCCGGGGCACTGGCGGACCGGATCGGGGAGCGGCCACTGCTCGCGACGGGGCTCGCGATCCAGTCGCTCGCGATGCTGTGGTTCGCCACCACGGTCACCGCCGGCGGCGACTACCTCGATGCGCTCGGGCCGTTCGTGGTCGGCGGCATCGGCGTCTCGATGGCGGTTCCGTGCGGCCAGAGCGCGGTCGTCGGGTCGGTCGAGGACCGGGACGTCGGCACGGCGTCCGGGGTGAACGCCACGATGCGCGAGCTCGGTGGCGTGTTCGGCGTGGCGCTCACCGTGGCGGTGTTCGGGGCGTACGGCGGCTACGGGTCGCCGCAGGACTTCGTGGACGGCTTCCGGCCGGCCCTGCTGACCGCGGCGGGACTCTCGGCCCTGGGCGCGCTCACCGGGCTCGCCCTGCCCGCCCGCCGACGGTCCGTCGTCCCGGCGGTCGTGGCGGTGGCGTCATGAGCCGGATCATGGTGCGGTACCGGGTCCGGCCCGACGCCGCCGCGGAGAACGAGCGGCTCATCGGCGAGGTGTTCGAGGAGCTGGCCGCCGAGCAGCCCGAGGGGTTCACCTACCAGTCGATGGTGCTCTCCGACGGCGTGACGTTCGTGCACGTCGTCGACGGCGACAGCGCGGCGCTGCCGACCTCGGCGGCGTTCCAGCGGTTCGCGTCGACTGTCGGCGATCGGTGCGAGGATCCTCCCCAGCAGACATCGGTCCGGATCGTCGGCAGCTACGAGGGGAGGACGGCGTGACCGCCATCGACACCACGACGTTCGACGAGCTCGTCGCACCGCTGCGCCCCGGCCTGCTGCTGCACTGCTACCGGATGCTCGCGTCGTCCCACGACGCCGAGGACGCCGTGCAGGAGACGTTGCTGCGCGCGTGGCGGAGCATCGACCGGTTCGAGGGCCGCAGCGCCCTCAACACCTGGCTGGTCACCATCGCCACGAACGTCTGCCTCCGCGAGATCGAGCGCCGGGGCCGCCGGCTCCGGCCGGTGGACCTCTCGCCCGCGGGAGACCCCGTGGCCGGCCTCGGCGCGCCCCTCACCGAGACGGTCTGGCTCGACCCGCTCCCGGCGGCCGGGCTCACCTGGTCGGCGACCCCGGCCGACGCGGTCTACGAGCAGAAGGAGGCGGTCGAGCTCGCGTTCGTCGCCGCGCTCCAGCACCTCCTGCCGCTGCAGCGCGCCGTGCTCGTGATGCGCGACGTCCTGGCGATGTCGGCTGCCGAGGTCGCCACGGCGCTCGAGACGTCGACGGCCGCGGTCAACAGCGCGCTCCAGCGCGCCCGGGCCGGGATGCAGGAGCGGCTGCCGGACCGCAGCCAGCAGCGCGTGCTCCGCGACCTCGGCGACGAGACCGTCCGGGCCAGGGTCGGGGCGTTCGTGGCGGCGTGGGAGCGCGCGGACGTCGACGCCGTGGTGGCGCTGCTCGCCGACGACGCCGTGATCACGATGCCGCCGTACGCCGAGTGGTACGCCGGCCGGGAGGATCTCCGCTGGTTCCTCTCGCACGTCCCGCTGCAGCCGGGCCGCCGGTGGTCGTGCACGCCGACCCTCGCCAACGGGCAGGTCGCCGTCGAGAAGCGGCTCTGGGACGACGGGATCGGCGCGCTCCTCTCGCACAGCGTCAACGTGCTGACGTTCGACGACCGTGGCGACATCCTGCGGATCGACGCGTTCCTGGACCCGGAGCTGGTGCGCTGAGGACGGTCACTCGCCGACCAGGGTCGCCACGTGGTCGGGCACGTAGGTCGCCTGGTCGCGTGGCGGCCGTTCGTACCCGGTGCCCGGCGGCCGCTCCGGCACCTCGATCTCCGGCTGGTCGACCTGGGTGTAGGGGATCGTGGAGAGGAGGTGGGCGATCATGTTCAGCCGCGCCTCCTTCTTCACGTCGCCCTCGACGACGTACCACGGCGCCTCCGGGATGTCGGTGTGCGTCATCATCTCGTCCTTGGCGCGCGAGTAGTCCTCCCAGTGGGTGATCGACTCGAGGTCGGTCGTGGAGAGCTTCCAGCGGCGCATCGGGTCGTCGATCCGGCCTCGGAACCGTCGCTGCTGCTCCTCGTCGCTGACCGAGAACCAGTACTTCCGCAGCATGATCCCGTCCTCGACGAGGAGCCGCTCGAAGGTCGGGCACTGGTGCAGGAACCGCCGGTGCTCCTCGGGCGTGCAGAAGCCGAGCACGTGCTCGACGCCGGCGCGGTTGTACCAGGACCGGTCGAACAGCACGACCTCGCCGCGGGCCGGGAGCTGCTCGACGTACCGCTGGAAGTACCACTGCCCGCGCTGCCGCTCGCTCGGCGTCGGGAGCGCCGCGATGCGGACGACCCGCGGGTTCAGGTACTGCGTGATCCGCTTGATCGCCCCACCCTTGCCGGCGGCGTCGCGGCCCTCGAAGACCACGACCACGCGCTCGCCCTCGGCGCGCACCCACTCCTGGACCTCGACCAGCTCCTGCTGGAGCCGGAACAGCTCGGCCTCGTAGGCCGCCGACCCCAGGCGCTTGCGCTGCTTGCCCATGGGGCAGCCTAGGCACGTGACCGACCTCCCCGTGCTCGATCCCGAGGAGCAGCGGGTCCTGGGCAGCCTGCTGGAGAAGCAGCTGACCGTCCCCGCGACGTACCCGCTCACCCTCAACGCGCTGCGGACGGCGTGCAACCAGAGCAACAACCGGGACCCGGTCACGGAGTACGACGAGCAGACCGTCGAGCAGGTCGGTCGCCGGCTCAAGGACCGCGGGCTGGTCCGGATCGTGTGGTCGGCCAGCGGCCGGCGCACGCTGAAGTACCACCAGGTCCTCGACGAGGTGCTCGACCTGGCCGAGGACGAGCGCGCCCTGGTCACGGTGCTGCTGCTGCGCGGTCCCCAGGCGCCGGGCGAGCTGCGCACCCGCACGGACCGGCTGCACGCCTTCGCCGACCGGACGGCCGTCGAGGAGACGCTGGGCCGGATGGGCGCTCGTGGCCTGGTCCGCGAGCTGCCCCGGCGCGGCGGCGACCGCGACAGCCGCTGGACGCACCTGCTCGGTGCGGACCCCGCGCCCGAGGAGCCGAGTTCCACGGTGGAGGTCGCGCGAGGCGTGGAGCGGGACGACCGCGTCCGGGCCTCCTACGACGCGGTCGCGACGGCGTACGCCGACAGCCTGCTCACCGAGCTCGCCGGGCTGCCGTTCGAGACCTGGCTGCTGGACCGGGTCGCCGCGCACGCCGACGGCGGCCCCGTCGTCGAGGTCGGCTGCGGGCCCGGGCACGTGACGGCGTACCTCGCCGCGGCCGGCGCCGCCGCGATGGGCATCGACCTGTCGCCGGGGATGGTCGCCGAGGCCCGGCGCCGGTTCCCCGACGGCACCTACGAGGTCGGTGACCTGCGCACGCTGATGCGGCCGACGACGGCGGCCGGCTGGGCGGCCGTGCTCGGCTGGTACTCGCTGATCCACCTGGCACCGTCCGAGCTCCCGGCCGCGATCGAGGCGCTGGCCCGGCCGCTCGACGCAGGCGGCTGGCTGGTGCTCGCGATGCACGCCGGCACCGAGGTGCGCCACCACGACGAGTGGTTCGACGCCCCGATCGACCTGGACTTCGTCCACCACCAGGAGGACGAGGTCGTCGCGCTGGTGCGGGCGGCCGGCCTGGTCGACGTCGAGTGGTACCGCCGGGGCGCCCTCGAGCACCGCGGGGAGACCTCGAACCGCCTCTACGTCCTCGCCCGCAAACGTTGAGACGGTCAGGCGAGGGTGAGCAGGACGTCGGCGAGGACGGGGGCGCCGTCGCGGTCACCGCCGGCGACGCTCGCGGCGGCCAGGATCCGGCCGTCCTCGCACCAGCCGCGGACCCGGATGGTCTCGCCGGGGTAGACGACGCCGGCGAACTTCACGCCGAAGCCACCGACCCGCGCGGCGTCACCGTCGAGCAGCGTGTCGGTGAGCGTGTGGAGCACGATGCCGTACGAGCAGAGCCCGTGCAGGATCGGCGCCGGGAACCCGGCGGACTTCGCGAAGTCCGGGTCGGCGTGCAGGGGGTTGCGGTCACCGCACAGCCGGTAGAGCAGCGCCTGCTGGGGGAGTACGTCGTACGTCGTGTCGACGTCCGGGTCCCGATCGGGCAGCTCGAGCGGCGTCGCGCTGCCGCGGTCGCCGCCCCACCCGCCCTCGCCGCGCACGAAGATCGAGGAGCGCGTGGTCCACAGCCGCTCACCGGAGGGCGCGGTGGCGACGCCCTCCTGCCAGATGACAGCGGCCCTGCCCTTGTCCCAGATCTCGCTGATCCGGGTGGTCACGCTGGCGGCTCCCGACGTCGGCGGCGGCGCCTCGACGGAGATCGACTGGGAGCCGTGCACGACCTGGGCGAGGTTGATGTCGCACCCCGGCAGGTCCAGCGGCGGCGGGTCGGTCATGTGGAAGGTCGGCGCGACCACGCCGAAGGACGGCAGCACCTGCAGCGCCGGACCCTCCAGCGTGTACGAGAGGTCGGTGGCGCCGATCGCGAGGTGGTAGAGCAGCACGTCGCTCTCGGTCCAGGAGAACTCGGTCGTGCCGAGCTCGGCGCCGATCGCGACGTCCGGGTCGATGGGCATCAGGCGCTCTCCTGCGAGATGGTCTCGGCGGCCAGGTAGCCGAAGGTCAGGGCGGGACCGATGGTGGCGCCGGGGCCGGCGTACGTGCGGCCCATGACGGCCGACGAGCAGTTCCCGGCGGCGTACAGCCCCGCGATCACCGAGCCGTCCGGCCGGAGCACCCGCGCCCGCTCGTCGGTGACGAGGCCACCCTTGGTGCCGAGGTCGCCGGGCACGATCCTCACGGCGTAGAACGGCCCGTCGTCGATGGGGTGCAGTGACGGGTTCGGCTTCACGGTGGGGTCGGAGTAGTACTTGTCGTACGCCGACTCCCCGCGGTGGAAGTCCTCGTCGATCCCGGCCCTCGCGAAGCCGTTGAAGCGGGTCACCGTCTCGGTGAGCGCGCCGGGCGGCAGGTCGATCTGCTCGGCGAGCTCCTCGAGCGTCGCGGCCTTCCTCACGGTGCCGTTCTTGTACCAGCGGCCGGGGAAGGGCTGGCGCGGCGAGAGCCCGGCGAACAGGTAGCGGTTGCGGTAGCGCTGGTCGATGACCATCCAGGCAGGCACATGGCCGACGCCGGTGGCCTCGCCCCTGTAGATCTCGTGCACCGCCTCGACGTACGGCAGCGCCTCGTTCATGAACCGCCGGCCGGCCTGGTTGACGATGATCGACCCGGGCAGGTTGCGCTCGGCCAGGCAGAACCACGGGCCGGACGGCAGCGGGATCGTCGGCCCCCACCAGGCGTCGTCCATCAGGTCGACCTGCGCACCCGCGGCGATGCCGGCGAGGACGCCGCCGCCGGTGTTGAACTGCGAGCCGGTCGTCCAGTCGACGGAGGTGGGCTGCGGCTGGTACTTCTCGCGCATCTCGAGGTTCTTCTCGAAGCCGCCGCTGCCGAGGATCACCCCGCGGCGGGCGCGGACCACGACCTCGGCGCCGTCGCGCCGCACGCGTACGCCGACCACCCGACCGTCCTCGAGGACGAGGTCCAGGAGCTCGGTGTCGTAGTGGACGGGTACGCCGGCGTCCATCAGGCCCTTGCGCAGGCCGATCGCGATCGCGTTGCCCATCGCGAACATCTTCTGGCCGCGGACCAGGCTCACGACCCGCCGGACCAGCACCTTGAGCATCGTCAGCGGGCCGCGGACGGTGCGCAGCCCCAGGCTGATCTTCCGGTAGTCGGCCTGCGTCACGATCAGGTTCGCCGGCGCCTTGGTGTACTGCGGATGCAGCCGCTCCAGCTCCTCGCCGAGGAACCGGGCATCCATCGGGATCGGCTCCGCCGACCGGCCCGCGGCGCGGCCGCCGGGCGCCTCCGGGTGGTAGTCGGCGTACTGCGGGACCCAGGTGAACCGCAGCGGCGTCCGCTCCTTGATGAAGTCCAGGACCTCGGGGCCGCGGTCGAGGTAGGTGTCGCGCCGGACCTTCGGGACGACGTCGCCGACGATCGAGTCGAGGTAGAGCCTCGAGAGCTCCGGGTCGTCGCCCTGCCCGGCGGCTCTCAGCGCGTAGTTGTTGGGGATCCAGACGCCCCCACCGCTGCGTGCGGTCGACCCGCCGAAGTACGAGCTCTTCTCGAGGAGGACGGTGTCGAGGCCGCGCGCGGCGGCCGCGAGCGCGGCCGTCATGCCGGCACCGCCGGCGCCGACGACCACAACGTCGACGCTCTCCGATTCCCGGGGAGGAAGGGGGGTCGTCATGGCCAGAAACTGTAACAGGTTCTACTATCGTCACGTGACGTCCCAGGACTCGATCTCCGCCGCCGTGCGGCGTCTCTCGGAGGCGCAGGCGACCCGCATGCCGTGTGCTCCGGTGCGTGACCTGATCGGCACCGACGACCTCGACGCGGCGTACGCCGTGCAACAGGGTCTCGTGCAGGCGCGGATCGCCGGGGGAGCGCGCGTCGTCGGCCGCAAGATCGGCGCGACCTCGGAGGCCGTGCAGACCCAGCTCGGCGTCGACCAGCCGGACTTCGGCTACCTTCTCGACGACATGGACGTCTCCCCCCGGGACGGCCGGAGCGGCCCGATCTCGATGCGCACGCTCCTGCAGCCCCGGGTGGAGGCCGAGGTCGCGTTCGTGCTGGCGCGTGACATCGACGACGAGGACATCACGCTGGACGTGGTGCGGGACGCGGTGGACGTCGCGCTGCCGGCGTTGGAGATCGTCGACTCGCGGATCGCCGACTGGCGGATCGGCTTCACCGACACGGTGGCCGACAACGCGTCCAGCGGGCTGTTCGTCGTCGGCGCCGACGGGCAGAAGCTGGATGACCTGGAGCCCCGCGACGTCACGATGTCGCTGACCATCAACGGCGAGGAGCGCTCGGCCGGCACCGGCGCCGCGTGCCTGGGTGACCCGCTCGAGGCGCTGCGCTGGCTCGCCGTGCAGGCCCAGCGGTTCGGCGACCCGCTGCGCGCCGGCCACCTGATCCTGTCCGGGGCCCTGGGCCCGTTCGTGCCGTTCGCCCCGGGGGACCGGGTCGAGGCGACCATCAGCGGCTTCGCGCCGCTCCGCGTCACCTTCGAGGAGTGACTGGATGTCCAAGAAGACAGCTGCCATCGTCGGACCCGGCAACATCGGCACCGACCTGATGTACAAGCTCCTCAGGTCCGAGCTGATCGAGCCACGCTGGATGATCGGTGTCGACCCGTCCAGCGAAGGCCTGCGGCTGGCGACCGGGGAGGGGCTCGAGGCCAGCCACGAGGGCGTCGACTGGCTGCTCAAGCAGGACGAGCTGCCGGACCTGATCTTCGAGGCGACCTCGGCGTACGTGCACCGCGAGTACGCGCCGCGCTACGAGGAGGCCGGCATCCGGGCCGTCGACCTGACGCCGGCTGCCGTCGGTCCGGCCGTGATCCCGCCGGTGAACGGCGAGGAGCACGTCGGCGCGATGAACGTCAACATGATCACCTGCGGCGGCCAGGCGACGATCCCGATGGTCGCGGCCGTCTCCCGGGCCGCCACCGTGTCGTACGCCGAGATCGTCGCCTCGGTCTCGTCGGTCTCCGCCGGGCCGGGGACCCGCGCCAACATCGACGAGTTCACGCGAACGACCGCGGCCGGCGTCCAGTCGATCGGGGGCGCCCAGCAGGGCAAGGCGATCATCATCCTCAACCCCGCCGAGCCGCCGATGATCATGCGCGACACGATCTTCTGCGCCGTACCACCGGACGCCGACCGGGACGCGATCGTGGCGTCGGTCGTCGCGATGGAGAAGGCCGTGCAGGAGTACGTGCCGGGCTACCGGCTGCTGCAGGAGCCGCAGATCGACGACCCGTCGCCCGCGACCCGCGGCCAGACCAAGGTGTCGATCTTCGTGGAGGTGGAGGGCGCCGGCGACTACCTGCCGCCGTACTCCGGCAACCTGGACATCATGACCGCCGCCGCCACGCAGGTCGGCGAGAACATTGCGAGGGCGATCGCATGACCGACATCAACGCACTCACCCGCACCTGGTCCGGCACCCACGGCACCGAGCCGTGGGGCGCGCTCGACCTGCGACTGACCGACACGTGCCTGCGCGACGGGTCGCACCACAAGCGACACCAGTTCACCGCGCAGGAGTGCCATGACATCGTCGAGGCGCTCGACGCCTCCGGCGTGCCGGTCATCGAGGTCACGCACGGCGACGGCCTCGGCGGCTCGTCGTTCAACTACGGCTTCTCCAGGACGTGGGAGCAGGAGCTGATCCGGATCGCGGCCGAGACCGCGAAGCGCGCGAAGATCGCGTTCCTGATGCTGCCCGGTGTCGGCACCAAGGACGACATCCGTGCGGCCCAGGAGAACGGCGGCCAGATCTGCCGGATCGCCACCCACTGCACCGAGGCGGACGTCTCGATCCAGCACTTCGGGCTGGCGCGTGAGCTCGGGCTGGAGACCGTCGGCTTCCTGATGATGAGCCACACCCAGCCGCCCGAGGTGCTCGCGAAGCAGGCCCGGATCATGGTCGACGCGGGCTGCCAGTGCGTGTACGTCGTCGACTCCGCCGGCGCGCTGATCATGGAGCAGACCGCGGACCGGGTCGCCGCGCTGGTCGCCGAGATCGGCGACGTGGCCGACGTGGGCTTCCACGGCCACGAGAACCTCGGCCTCGGCGTCGCCAACACGATCATCGCGGCCCGCGCGGGCGCGACCCAGATCGACGGCTCTGTCCGCCGCTTCGGCGCCGGTGCCGGCAACACGCCGCTCGAGGCGTTCATCGGCGTCTGCGACAAGCTCGGCTGGGAGACCGGCGTGGACTTCCTCCAGATCGTCGACGCCTCCGAGGACGTCATCAAGCCGGCGATGCCCGAGGAGTGCCAGCTGGACCGGATGACGCTGATGATGGGGTACGCCGGGGTCTACTCCTCGTTCCTCAAGCACGCCGGCAACGCCGCCGACCGGTACGGCGTCTCCGGCGCGAAGATCCTGCTCGAGGCCGGCCGCCGCAAGCTGATCGGCGGCCAGGAGGACCAGCTCATCGACATCGCGCTGATGCTCAAGGCCGATCAGGAGAAGGAAGCGGCGAACTCCACGGCGTGAGGAGACGTCTCGCCCGGTTGTCGCGCCGCGACCGGTGCCTGCGACCCTGAGGGCGTGACCCCGACCGGGCTGCGGCCCACCACCCGATGGCTGTGGCCGCTCATCGCCGATCTCGCGTGCGTGCTCGCCCTCGCGCTCGGCGGCAAGAGCTCGCACGAGGCGAGTGACTCCGACTGGGTCGTGCTCGTCATCGTGTGGCCCTTCGCACTGGCCGTCGGCCTGGCGCACGTGGTGCTGGCCCGGCGTGGCCGTCCCGCGGGTCCGCTCTGGCCCGAGGGGGTCCTGGTCCTCGCGGTCACCTACGGGCTCGGCATGCTCCTGCGTGGACTCTCCGGCCGCGGTCTCGCTCCCGGCTTCCTCGTCGTGGCTGCGGTGTTCCTCGCGGTGACGATGCTGGGTTGGCGGGTCGTGGTCGGGCTCGTCGTGCGACGCGGTCGTGTGACGTAGGAGCTTGCGCCCGAACCCTGCCGCGACCGGCGGGCCCGGGTGTTGCCAGCGAGCTCGCGTCCCTCACCAGGGCGTTTCGCTCTGCGCGTGCGGCGGGCACACTGGATGCCCGATCACGAGGCACCTCGTGTGCCCCGACAGTGGAGCGTCCACATGTCCGCCCCAGCGCCTCCTCCCACTCCGGCTCCCGCTCCGGTGGGTCCGCCGACCGTGCCACCGGTCGCGCTGCGGACGTACACGGCGATCCGCATGGGCGTGGTCGTCGTCATCGTCGCCTTGGCGTTCGCGGTGTGGCGGGAGATCGTGAACGACCCCGAGGGGTGCGTCCAGCGATCATTGAGCGCGTACTACTACACACCGGTCCGGCCGGTGTTCGCCGGCGCGCTGATCGTGATCGGGTTCTCGATGGCAGTCATGTGGGGCAAGACGTTCCTCGAGGACGCGGCGTTGAACCTCGCGGGGCTGCTGCTGACCTTCGTGGCGCTGAATCCCACGTTGGACGCGGCCTACTGCAACATCGATGAGGCGACGGCGGGAGGGACGGCTCCCCACAGCGACGAGACCCACAAGATCACGCCCAGCGAGCTGATCGATGCCAACGCTTCCACCATCAGCCGCGGAGTCTTCACCCTCCTCGTCGCGCTGACTGCGCTCCTGATCGTGATTGCGATCGCCGGCGAGGTGGTGCGTCGCCGGGCGGAACGGGACGCCAGGGCCTTCCCGTCGGGCCTCGTGAAGAACTACCGGATCACGTGGGTGCTGGCTGCCTCGGCCGTTGTCGTGTACTGGGTGCTGTTCCTGGACGCCAACAACCGGCTCTCCTTCTCGGCGGACGGACCGACCGGCACGGCGAACGAGGGCAGCTGGTTCTACCACGGCGCGCACGGATGGTCGGCGAACATCGCGGTCATGCTCGTCTTCATCGCGGTGGTGGCAGCCGCTCGGGAGAAGCTGCCTCCGGCTCCGGCCCAGCCGTCCTCACCCTGGTGGCACGTCTGGGTCTGGCTGATCCGAGCGGCGAAGTTCGCCTGGCGGAACAAGAATCCGCTGACCTGGGAGGTCTGGTCGAACACGTGGGCGTGGATGTACACGACGTGTGCGATCGCGATGGCGGTCGTCGCCGTCGTGGTGAAGGCCGGCGACAAGCTCGGTCTGTTCTCGTGGTGGCCGTGGGTCGATGAGCACGCCACGTTCGTCGTGGAAGCGATCCTGATCACCCTCATCGGCGTGTTCTGGATGATCCAGACGTTCGATCGGCGGAGGGAAGGAGCTCCTCGGTACTGACCGACCCTGCGGACGCGCGATGGAGGGCGAGGGGCAGGAACTCGCCTCGCGGTCGCCGTACCCGGGCGACCCAACTCGTCGACGATGCCGCCCGGTCTCAGCGCCGCGTCTGATTCTCGCCAGCATCCGCCGCGTCCGCTTGATGGGCTTGCTCCACGTGGCCGCTCGACACGACGGTCGCGAAGCCATGGAGAGAGGACCTGATCGTGAAGATCGCGCTCGTCACCGGCGCCAACCGAGGGATCGGTCTGGCTGCCGCTCGGCGGCTCGCACGCGAATGCGGCCACGTGATCCTTGCCGCCCGGAAGGCCGACGCCGCTTCCGAGGCGGCAGATCGGCTGGTGCGTGAGGGGTTCTCATCGAGCGGCATCACCATGGACGTCACCGACCGGGCGTCTGTGCGTGCTGCCGCTGTTGAGGTCTCCGAGCGGTTCGGGCATCTCGACGTGCTGGTCAACAACGCGGGGATCCTGCCCGAGGCAACCAACCCGGAGCCGCAGGAGGTGCTCGACCTGGCGATGTTCGAGCAGACCTACCCGGGCCGCGACCCTCAGCACCGACGACCCGACCGGAACGTTCATCGACGCCAACGGGCGCGTGAAGTGGTGAGACCACGCCGGCGTCTGGTCAGCCGCCATCCGTGCCCGTCCCCCCGGCGTGCTGTTCCGCGGCGGACGTCAGGCGTCCGCCTGCGGGTCAGTACTCGCCCTTGATCACGAAGAACGAGCCCCGGATCGTGCCGGCCAGCTTCGACTTCTGGCGGGCGAACTTGAACCGGTCCGCGAGCTCCTCGGGGACCTCCATGCCGTCGGAGAGCTTGAACCCGACGGCGCGCTTGCCACCGTCGGCGACCGTGTACATCACGTTGATCGAGAGGCCGGACCGGTAGAAGACGTAGGCCATCCGGATGCCGTCGACCTCGAAGGCCGTCGCCTCGAGCGGGGGTGAGCTGATGACGAGGTCGCGCTCCTCGGCGAGGATCCGGTGCACGTACTCGACGACCTCGGCCGCCTCGTCCGCCGGCTCGACGGTGAAGACGTGGTCGTACTTGTTCTTGAAGTACCGCGCCTCGTTGGCCCGCAGGCCGGCGAGGGCATCGGCGACCGGGGACGACTCCAGCCCGGTCGTGGAGACATCCACGAAGTCGACGACGTAGCTCATGGCGCCACGCTAGTGGCTAGCGTGGGCGGCGTGACGGGTTGGACACGACGGGCGGTCCTCGGCGCGGGCGCCGTCGGGGCGCTGTCGGCGTGCTCGTCGGACGGCGACCGTCCGTCGCCGTCGCCCACCCCGAGCGGGTCCTCGCCGACGACGAGCGGCAAGATCCGCTGGGGCCGCCTCGAGCGGTCGGTCCGGGGCACGCTCACGCGCCCAGGTGACCCGGCGTACGACCAGGTCCGCCTGCTCCAGAACCCCCGGTACGACGGCGAGCACCCGCTCGCGGTCCTCTCGGTGGCGTCGGAGCAGGACGTCGCCACGGGCCTGATCTTCGCGCGTGACCACGACGTCCCGGTCGCGCTGAGGTCGGGCGGGCACAGCTACCCCGGCTGGTCCGGCGGCGGTTCGCCGCGCGCTCTCGTGCTCGACTGCCGGCCGCTCGACCAGGTGCAGCTGGACGGGGCGACGGCCACCGTCGGGGCGGGTGCCGCGCTCGCGCACGTCTACGAGGAGATCGGCCGGCGGGGGCGGGCGATCGCGGCCGGCTCCTGCGCGACGGTCGGCATCGCTGGGCTGACGCTCGGCGGCGGGGTAGGCGTGCTCACCCGCGCCCTCGGGCTCGCCTGCGACGCGGTCACCTCGATGCGGGTGGTGACCGCGGACGGGAAGCTGCGCACCGCCACCGCCGACGAGGAGCCCGACCTGTTCTGGGCGCTGCGCGGCGGCGGCGGGGGACACCTCGGCATGGTCACGTCGTTCGTCCTCGACACGGTCGCCGCGCCGACGATCAGCTCGACGTTCCTCTCCTGGCCGTTCCCGGCCGCGGCGCAGGTCGTCGAGGCGTGGCAGCAGTGGGCGCCGACGGCCGACGACCGGCTCTGGTCGACCCTGAAGATGCTGGGCGGCGCCACGCACCCGGGCGAGCCGACGCTGCTTCTCTCGGGCACCTGGACGGGACCCACGGCCGAGCTCGACGGCCAGCTCGCCGGCCTTCTCGACCACGTGCCGAGCCCGAGCGTCCGCTCCGACCATGTCCGCGGCTACCTCGAGGCGATGCAGGCGTACGCCGGCTCGGGGGAGCGCGAGTCGCTCGCGGCCACCTCGCACGTGATGTACGACGCGCTCGACGACGACGGGATCGCGGACCTGCTGGACCAGGTGCGGGCCGCGCAGTCCTCCGGCCTGAAGGAGGCCGGCATCTCGATGGACGCGCTGGGCGGCAAGGTCGCCGACCTGGCGCCGGCGGACACGGCGTTCGTGCACCGCCGGGCACTCGCGACGGTGCAGTACACGGCGACGTTCCCGCCCGGCAGTCCGAGGTCCGCCGACGACTACGTGCGCGGCTTCCGTGCGGCGATGCTGCCGCACTGGGGCAACCACGCCTACGTCAACTACGCCGACCCGACGATCGAGGACTACCTGACGGCGTACTTCGGTGCGAACGCCGACCGGCTCACCCGGGTGCGCGGGCAGTACGACCCGGACGGCTTCTTCACCCAGCCCCAGGGCTTCTAGCCGGCGAGCGCGGCGAGGTCGCGCCACCACGAGAGCCGGTTCGGCCGCCCGTCGTAGTCCTTGCGCTGGTTCGCCCCGCTCACGCCGGGCAGGACGAACACCTGGGCCGGGCCGAGGAACCAGTCGGCCGGGCCCAGCCCGGGACGCCGTACGCCGAGCGCCCGGGCCGCCTCGTGAGCGACCGTCTTGCTGGTGAACGCGAGCCAGTCGGGCCGCCAGCCCTCCAGCTTCTCCACGAGCGCGTCGATCTCGACCCAGCGCGGGTCCCAGTGCCCGACCAGGTCGGTCAGGCCCAGGCCCAGCTCGGCGACCCGGGCGTCCTCGTCGGGCCGCAGCCGCCGCGGCGCCAGGCCACTCAGGTGCAGCGACTCCCAGAAGCTGTTGCCGGGAGTCTCGTAGTAGTGGTCGCGCAGCCTGGTGCTCTCCGCGCCCGCCAGCCCGCAGAAGACGATGCGCGGCTCGGGCGCCACGATGTCGGGCAGGACCTCCACCCGGACAGCGTCTCAACCGGACCAAGGGCGTGGGTACGCCGGCACCGGTCAGGCCGGGTACGCGCCCGTCGCCAGGAGCCACGCGCGGGGATCGGTGTCGTCCTCGTAGATGCTGCCGCCGAAGGGATGCACTTCGAAGTGGAGGTGGCAACCGGTGGCGTTGCCCTCCTGGCCGACCCGGCCGATGGGGGCGCCCGACACGACGGGTTGGCCGTCGGCGACCTCGAGAGCCTGCAGGTGGGCGTACCAGGTGGTGAGCGACCCGGTCGCCGTGCTGACCATCACGAGCCAACGACCCGACCAGGCCTGGTCGGTGCGGACCATCACGGTCCCGCCGTTGGCGGCGACGACGAGCGAGCCGCAGGCCGCGGCGAGGTCGTCACCGGTGTGGGTGGACTGCCAGCGACCGCTCCGGGCTCCGAAGTTGTCGAGGTCTCGGAACGGCGTGCCTGGCGCGAGGGGGAACGTGATCGCCCCGCGGTACCCGTCGGCGAGGGCGTCGCGCACGACGCGGTCCTCGCGTGCGAGCTCCGCGAGCTCCGACTGCGCCGAGCGCACCTCCAGGAGGACGGACCGGTGCGCCCGGTCCGCCGCGGCCAGCGCCTCGCGGGCGGCTCCCAGTCGCCCGTCCGCCTCCCGCGCCGCCACGTCGAAGGCGAGCTCGGCGACCGCGAGCTCATCCCGGGACCGGTCCGCGGCCTCGACGGCGGCGACCTGGCTGCGGCCGAGCTCCTCCAGGCGGGTCAGGTCCTCGAGGACGCTCGCGTCGTCCGCGGTCAGCGCTGCCGCGACCGGCGCGAGCTGCGTCATCGTGTAGCTGCCGGTGAGCGCCGAGACGAGGACGTCGCGGTCATGACGGTACTGCTGCTGAGCGGCACCCAGGGCAGCCCGCGCCGCCCGCAGCTGCGCGTCGGCCGCGCGTGCCGCGGCGCCGGCCGCCCACGCGGCCTCCTGCGCCGCGTCGTACGCCGTCGTGCGGTCTCGCAGCCGGGTGGCGAGGTCGGCCAACCGTTGCCGGGCGGCGGCCGTGCCCGCGCTGTCGGTCGGGTGGGGTCGCAGGAGGCGGGGGGAGACGTGCCAGGTGGCCGCGGCCGCGACCGTGCGGGCCAGGACCTGTGCCTGTCTCCGGTCGGCCGAGCGGGAGGCGGCCGGGACCAGCGCCGTCATGCTGTCGGCCGGTGCCAGCTGGAGTGCGATCCGCTGGGCGTGCGCGGGCCCGGCCGCCGCCCCCACCGTCACGACGGCGACGACGGCCGCACCTGCACACACGCGCGCCGCGGCGCGCTTCCCCCGATTCCCCACGCTGGACAGCGAACGGCGTCGGCGCCGCCGCTGGTGGTTGCGCCCGGGGCGTCTCCCCAAAATTGGTGGTGCGGAAGGACCCGATCACCCCCTCTGGTCCAGTCCACCCCGGGCCGAGCCCGACGAGGCCCCGCGTCTGGCCCGAAACGAGAACGTGTTCTAGTATCGACCTGTCCGTACACGTGACAGGAGATGCGATGTCCCAGGCTGTTCTCGACGGCGTCCGTGATCTGCTCCCCGGTATCCGGGAGCGGGCCGACGAGGCCGAGCGACTTCGCGTGGTTCCCGAGGCCTCGATCAAGGAGCTGGAGGAGGTCGGGTTCTTCCGGCTGCTCCAGCCGCGCCGCTTCGGCGGCCACGAGGCCGACCCCGTCGACTTCTACACCGCCGTCCGCGACATCGCGGGCGCCTGCGGCTCGACCGGCTGGGTCTCCAGCGTGGTGGGCGTGCACCCGTGGCAGGTCGCGCTGTTCGCCGACGAGGCGCAGCAGGCCGTCTGGGGTGCCGACACCACGACCCGGCTGAGCTCGTCGTACGCGCCGACCGGCAAGGCGGTGCTGACCGAAGGCGGCTACACGCTCTCCGGCAAGTGGAGCTTCTCGTCCGGCTGCGACCATTGCAGCTGGGTGCTGCTGGGCGGGCTGGTGTTCAACGCGGACGGCAACGTCGTGGACTTCAAGACCTTCATGGTGCCGCGCGAGAACTACACGATCGTGGACGTCTGGAACGTCGTCGGCCTGGCCGGCACCGGCTCGAACGACATCGTGGTCGAGGACGTGTTCGTGCCGGAGGCCTTCACGCTGTCGATGAGCGACACCGGCCGGTGCTTCGGCCCGGGCCAGGAGCAGAACACCTCCGACCTGTACAAGCTGCCGTTCCACTCGATCTTCACGGGCACCATCACCACGCCGATCATCGGCATGGCGGCGGGCGCGTACGCCGAGCACGTCGACATGCAGCAGAAGCGCGTGCGGGCGGCGTACCTCGGTGAGAAGGCGTCGCTCGACCCGTTCGCGGCGGTCCGGATCGCGAAGGCGTCCTCCGAGATCGACGCCGCGTGGGCGCTGCTGGTCAACAACATCCGCGAGGAGCAGGCCTGCGTCGCGCGCGGCGAGAAGATCCCGCTGCAGCTGCGGCTCAAGGTGCGCCGCGACCAGGTGCTCGGCACCCAGCGCGCGATCGACGCGATCGACTCGCTCTTCGAGGCGTCCGGCGGCCGGGCGCTCGCGACCGGCTCCTACCTCCAGCGGGCCTGGCGCGACGCGCACGCCGGCCGGGTGCACGCCGCGAACGACCCGGAGCGGGCGTTGCAGATGTACGGCGCCCACGAGTTCGGGCACAAGGTCGACCCGGGGATGTACTGAGTTGGCCGACATGGTGACGATCACCAAGGAGAGCGTCCGGCGATCCGCCAACGCGAAGGACATCACGCTCACCTACTACGAGGCCGGCCCCGCGTCGACGGAGCCGACCGGCCCGGGCGGTGGACTGCCACTCGTCATGCTGCACGGCGGTGGGCCGGGGGCATCGGCGTGGTCGAACTTCGGCAGCGCGCTGCCGACGTTCGCCGCGTCGTTCCGGACCCTGCTCGTGGACCAGCCCGGCTTCGGCGGCTCCGACAAGCCGCCGGTCGTCGGCAACTTCTACCGCCACGCCGCCGACCACGTGGTCGCGCTGCTCGACGAGCTCGGCATCGAGCGCGTCCACCTGCTCGGCAACAGCCTCGGCGGCGGTACGGCGATGCGCCTGGCGCTCACCTACCCCGACCGCGTCGGCCGGCTGATCCTGATGGGCCCGGGCGGCCTGTCGCTCAACCTGTTCCACGCCGACCCGACCGAGGGCGTGCAGCGGCTGATGGACTTCGCCGCCGAGCCGACCCGCGAGAACCTCCGCGCGTTCATCTCGACCATGGTCGTCAACCAGGAGCTGGTGACCGACGAGCTGGTCGAGGAGCGGTTCGCGGACGCGACGGCGCCCGGCGCGCAGGACGCGATGCGCTCGATGGGCATGTCGTTCTGGAACCCGGACACCGCCGAGGACGGCATGCTGTGGCGCGAGGCGCACCACCTGCGCAAGCACACGCTGCTCACCTGGGGCCGCGAGGACCGGGTCAACCCGCTCGACGGGGCCTTCACCGCGCTCAAGCTGATCCCCAAGGCGCAGCTGCATGTCTTCCCCAACTGCGGGCACTGGGCGCAGATCGAGGCGGCGGATGAGTTCGCCGAGATCTCCACCGCGTTCCTGGCCCGCCATGTCGAGAGGAGCCGCGCGTGAGCATCGACGTCAAGTCCATGGGCTATGTCCGGGTCGCCAGCACGGACCTCGCGCAGTGGGAGACCTTCGCCGGCAAGGTCCTGGGGCTGGCGAAGGGCCGCGGGCCGAACCCTGACCACCAGTACTGGCGGATCGACGAGGTCTCCGCGCGACTGGTCGTCGTACCGTCCGACGTCGACCAGCTCGACTGCGTGGGCTGGGAGCTCGCCGACCACCGCGCCCTGCAGGAGGCGCGGGAGCACCTCCAGAAGGCCGGCGTCGACTTCGAGGAGGGCACGAAGGAGGAGCTCGACGAGCGCCGCGTCCAGGAGCTGATCCGCTTCTCCGACCCGTTCGACAACGTCTTCGAGCTGTTCCACGGCATCACCTACGAGTCGCGGCCGGTCGTCACGCCGTACGCCGCCACGTTCGTCACCGGCGACCAGGGCATGGGCCACATCGTGCTCCCGGTCCTCGACGACGTGGAGGCGCTCCGCTTCTACACCGACGTGCTGGGCTTCCGGCTGCGTGACTCGATGAGCATGCCGGGGGAGTTCGTCGGCAAGGAGCCGGGCTCGAAGGTCTGGCTGCGGTTCCTCGGCGTGAACCCGCGGCACCACTCGCTGGCGTTCCTGCCGATGCCGAACCCGGCCAAGTGCGTGCACATCATGCTCGAGGTCGACGAGCTCGACCACGTCGGTCGAGCGCTGGAGCGGGTGCGCAAGCACCAGGCGCCGCTGTCGGCGACCCTGGGGCGGCACATGAACGACGAGATGGTCTCGTTCTACGTGAAGTCGCCGGGCGGCTTCGACGTCGAGTTCGGCACCGACGGCCTCACCGTCGACGACGCGCGCTGGGTGGCGCGGGAGTCGACCGCGGTGTCGTACTGGGGCCACGACTTCGGTGCTGGAGCCCAGTGACTTCCGACGCGGTGGAAGACTGACGTCATGGCCTCGGACCGTGGAGCTTCGGACGATGAGATCCCCGACGGGATGAGCCCGGACGCGCGGGAGACCTGGCCGAGCCCCGAGCTGATCAACTCCTGGCTGGGCGACCAGGACATCGACTTCGAGTTCCGTCCGGGTGAGGACGTCGCTGTCCACGACGACCCCGAGCACGTCGCCGCCGCGCGGCGCTTCCGCGACGTCCTGGGCCGGTTCGCCTCGGGCGTCACCGTCGTCACCGGTACGTCGGGCGGCGAGCCGGTCGGCCTGACCTGCCAGTCGTTCTCCAGCGTGTCGCTCGAGCCCCCGCTGGTGGTCTTCATCCCGGCGAAGTCCTCGCGGGCATGGCCGCTGATCCAGCGCTCGGGCAAGTTCTGCGTGAGCTTCCTGGCCGCCGACCAGGCCGAGCTGTCGAACACGATGGCCAGCCGCGGCGTCGACAAGTTCGCCGACGTGAAGTGGACCCCGTCGCCGGAGACCGGCTCGCCGATGCTGGACGGCGCGCTCGCCCGGGTCGACTGCACCATCCACGCGGTGCACGAGGCCGGCGACCACTACGTCGTGATCGGGCGGGTCGTGGACCTCGCGATCCAGGACGACGGCGACCGGGACCCGCTGCTGTTCTACCGCGGCGAGTACCGGACCACCGGTCCGCGTTGAGGCGGCTGTTCGCCGTCGAGTGACGTGAGATGGCTCCAAAACGGGCCGTTCTCCAGCCTTTTCGCGTCACTCGACGACCCCGGCGCAGCCGGGCACTGGTTCCGGGTCAGGCGAGCGCGTCCAGCAGGAGCGTGGTGACCTCGTCCGGCCGCTCGAGGTTGGGCAGGTGACCCGCCCACGGCAGCACGGTGCGGCGCGCGTCAGGAAGTCTCTGCGCAAGAGCGTCGGCCACCAGCGCGAAGTAGTCGAGGTCACGAGCCCCGCTGACGACGTACGCCGGCATGGTGGCCCGCGTCAGGTCGATGGGGGGACCCGGCTCGCTGGGCACGTCGTCGCCGGCAGCGAGCTGGACCTCGAACGCGGTGCGCTGCATCTCGCGGACCAGCGTCCGCGTCGCGGTGCTCGCCTCCGGCCCGAGGAAGGTCTCGACGTTGAGCTCCACCGCACCGGTGACGTCACCCGCCTCCAGCAGCGCCTCCTCGCGCTCGGCGAACGCCCGCGCCGCCGGTGTCGGGTCGACGTCGTCGGCATCAGCGCACAGCAGCACCAGCCGGCTGACTCGGCCCGGCCATGCCGAGGCAACCTGCTGGGCGATCACGCCGCCGGCCGAGGAGCCGACCAGGGCCGCCTCCTCGATACCGAGCTCGTCGAGCAGGCCGATGACGTCCTCGGCGTCGGAGTAGGCGGCAGACGGTTCCGTGGGCAGCGGGCTTCGGCCCCAGCCGCGCCGGTCGTAGCGGACCACGCGGTGGTGGCTGGCGAGCGCCTCCCACTGCGGATCCCACTGCCGCAGATCGGTGACGCCGGAGTGGAGGAGGAGGACGGTCGGGCCCCGGCCCGCGGTCTGGTGGTGAAGAGGGCTCATTGCCGAGAGCATCTCGGACAACGCGCTCCCTCGGCCACTCGTTTAGACCCGGTCAGTACGACGGCAGCCGGTCCGCGTCGCTCTTGGCGAACCCCGTCCACGTCGTACGACGCGGGTTGGCGACGGTGGCCGGTGCCTGCTCCTGGCGGTCGCCGACGCCGTCGAAGTGCGGCTCGAGGTGCAGGTCGAGGTCCGACGGGTTGGTCATGAAGGTCGTCATGGCGACGACGCTAGGAGTGACGGGTGTGACTGAGGAGGTTTCCGCCCGAACCGGGCCGATCGGTCCAGAGCGGTCGGTAACGAGTGGTCCACGAGACGTGCACAGCCCCGGAACAGCCCTTGACTACGGGCGCCAGTCGCGCCCGAACCAGCGCCGTACCCGGTCCGTCCCGAACGCCGCCTTGTCCGCCGCGAGCGCCCGACTGGGGCCTTCCAGCGCGCCGGTCGGCGCCTGCCCGCTCAGGAACGTCACGTCGACCTTGCCGACCTCGCCGCCGCCGAACTCCAGGTAGCAGATGCCGTGGCCGTCGTACGTCGCCGCGGACGACTCGCCGCGCGCCCGGGCGACCAGCTGGGCCGCCACCACTGCCGCCTGGCCCTCCGCGAACACACCCGCCTTCGGCGTGCCGACGCTGGTGACGTCGCCGACGGCGTACACGTCCTCGAAGCGGGTCCGCAGGGTCGAGGGGTCGACCGGGATCCAGCCGTCCTCGGTGAGCCCGGCCGCGACCACGACGTCGGGAGCGCGGTGCACGGGGACGCCGAGGAACAGGTCGAACGCGAGCTCGGCGCCGTCGGCGAGGACGGCCACCCGGCGCTGGGGGTCGAGCGAGCGCACCGTCGCGCCCGGGTGCCAGGCGATGCCGCGCTCGGCGAACTCCGCCAGCAGCGCGGCCGAGGCGGACGGCGACGGCGGGATCGGCGCGCCGAGTGGCATCGCGAGCGAGACGGTCGAGACGTCCAGCAGGCCGCGCCGGCGGAGGTGGTCGTGGACCAGGAGCGCCGTCTCGCTCGGCGCCGGCGGGCACTTGAACGGCGTGGACGTGACGGCGACGACCACGCGCCCGCCGGGGAAGGCGTCGATGACGTGGCGGAGCGCGAACGCCCCGGCGACCGTGTAGAACTCGTGGCCGGCCTCGAGCAGCCCGGGCGTCGCCTCGGGGTGCAGGTCCGCGCCGAGCGCGACGACCAGGACGTCGCCGTCCAGCGAGCCGGCGTCGGTCTCGACGCGGCGGGTGACCGGGTCGATCGACGTGACGGTGGCCTGGACGAACCGGACGCCGTTCGGGACCCGGTCGGCGTAGCGGTGCACGACGTGCTCGGCGGTCGCCCGGCCGAACATCACGTCGAGCTTGGAGTACCCGAAGACGAAGCCGTCGGCCCGGTCGACGAGGGTCACCTCGACGGCAGCGCCGAGCGCCCCGTCGAGTGCCGTGGCCAGCTCGAGCCCACCGAAGCCGGCCCCCAGGATGAGGACACGCATGACTGGACGCTAGTGGTCGCGACGGTGCGGCGCAGGCGCTTCGGCGACGTTGACGGTCGGGGTCCCGCCGCCGACCCGGGCGATCACGGCGAGCGACGGCTCGCCGGCCGGGTTGCTCTCGCGATGGACCGTGTACGCCGGCACGTGCACGAAGTCGCCCGCGACCGCGTCCAGGTAGCCCTCGTGGCCCTCGAACTCGAAGCGCAGGACCCCGCGCACGACGTACAGGCTCGACTCGTTGCGGTCGTGGTGGTGCCAGCCGGACACCGCACCGGGCGCCGTCTCGACCTGCCCGGCCCACAGCAACGGCAGCTCGAACGCGCGCTCGCGGTCCATGCCCGGCGTCGGGTCGGCCGGCACCAGGTCCGCGGGACCGAGGACGCGCACCGGCCGGGGGAGCTCGAGACCCATGGCCTCAGAGTGTCACGCGGGCGCGGTGCTCGCGGGGCGATCCGTACAGCTGGCCGAGGGCGTGCGCGCGCTTGAAGACCAGGTGCGCGTCGTGCTCCCAGGTGATCGCGATGCCGCCGTGCAGCTGGATGGTCTCGCCGGCGATCGTGGCGAGCGCCTCGCAGCAGTAGGACTTCGCGACGTGGGCGAGCTCCTCGGCGTCGTCGGCGTGCGTCGCGACGGCGTATGACCCCGCCCAGGACGCCGACCGCGACATCTCGGCCAGCACCAGCATGTCCGCCATCCGGTGCTTGAGCGCCTGGAAGGACCCGATCGGCCGGCCGAACTGCACCCGCTCCTGCGAGTAGGCCACCGTCATGTCGAGGGCGCGCGCCGCGCACCCGGCGGCCAGCGCGGCACAGCCGACCGCACCGACCAGGCGCGCCCGGTCGCGGGCCGCCGGGCCGTCACCGATCCGGGTGCTCGTGCCGCCCGTCACCGTCGCGAGACGGATCGTCTGGTCCATGCTCGGGACCCAGGCGCGCTCGGCGTCCTCGACCTCGAAGAGCCCGTCGTCCGTGGCGACCACGACGATGCTCGCGAGGTCACCGTCCAGCACGGGGCCGGCATCGTCCAGGGCTCCGTCGACGAGCGCCGCGACCTCGCCGGCCGCGATGCGGGGGAGCAGCCGGGCCTTCGCGTCGTCGTCCGCGCCGGCCAGCAGCGCCTCCGCGGTCACCACCGAGCTGAGCAGCGGCGACGGGACGAGCGAGCGGCCGATCTCCTCCAGCACGACGGCCGCCTCGAAGAGCGAGGCGCCGAAGCCGTCGTGCTCCTCCGGGACGGCGAGGGCGGCCACCCCGATCTGGTCGCACAGCGTCTGCCAGAGCTCCTCGTCGTACCGCTCGACCCGGGGGTCGCCGCGCCTGTCGAGCAGCGAACGCACCGTCGAGGCCAGCTCCTGCTGCTCCTCCGAGAGCGCGAACTCCATCAGAGCAGCCCTGCCAGGACCCGGCCGCGGTGGTACGCCGGGGTGCCCCAGGCCGTCACCAGCGCGCGCACCTTGGTCAGCCAGATGCTCAGGTCGAACTCCTGGGTGTAGCCGATCGCGCCGTGCACCTGCAGCCCC
This sequence comes from Nocardioides sp. URHA0032, assembly GCF_000620645.1. Lineage (GTDB taxonomy): Bacteria > Actinomycetota > Actinomycetes > Propionibacteriales > Nocardioidaceae > Nocardioides. The sequence goes on from NZ_KK211159.1 coordinate 541,635, forward strand.
GTGCGGGACGCGAGGTACGCCGCGTCCCCCGCTGACACCTTCGCGGCCGAGGCCGGCACCTCGCCGAGCGCCGCGCCCAGCACGAGCGGACGGGCGAAGTCGAGGGCGATGCGGACGTCTGCGAGCGCGTGCTTGATCGCCTGGTAGGACCCGATCTCGCGGCCGAACTGCTTGCGCTGCTGCACGTACGTCACCGAGTCCGCGAGGATCCGCTCGCCGGCGCCGAGCAGCTGGGCCGCGGTCGCGAGCACGGCCAGGTCGAAGGCCTCCTCGTGCACCTCGCCGTCGCCGCTGACGGGGAACAGGTGCCGGGTGCGGTCGACCGAGCCGACCCGCTCGCCGACGGACGTCGCGGGCGACGAGCCGACGTACACCCGGTCGGCGACGTCGGCGTCGAGCGCGTACGGCACGTGTGGCGGCAGTGCCACGGTGGCCACCCCGTCGACCTCGCGCCCCAGCGCCACCGGGAGGTACGCCGCGGACTCGACCCACGGGCCGGGCACGGCGTGCCGGCCGAGTGCTTCGAACGCCAGGCAGACCTCGACCGGCGTCGCGTCGGTCGCGAGCGAGGTGACGCCGAGGTCGGCCAGCCGGGCCCAGAGCTTCAGGCCCGGGCCGTGGTCGTCCTCCGCCCACGCCCGCGCGGCGCCGACCGGGTCGGCTGCGGAGAGCAGGCTCTCGAGCGCGGCGGCGAAGTCGCGCTGGTCGTCGTCGAGCTCGAACCTCACCCGCGCACCTCCCGAGGCAGGCCGAGGATCCGCTCGGCGACGATGTTGCGCTGGACCTCGTTGGTGCCCGCGTAGATCGGCCCGGAGAGCGAGAACGTGTAGCCGTCGAGCCACCTCGACCCGACCTCGGCCTCCGGCCCGAGCAGGTCGAGCGCGGTCTCGTGAAGGGCGACGTCCAGCTCGGACCAGAACACCTTGTTGACCGAGCCGGCGGCGCCCATGTCGCCGCCTCCGGCCAGGCGGGTGACCGTCCCCCAGGTGTAGAGGCGGTAGGCCTGCGCACCGAGCCAGGCGTCGACGACACCGTCCCTGAACGCCGGGTCGGGGCGCTCGCGGTAGAGGTCGACCAGGCGGTCGGCGGCGGCGCAGAAGCGGCCGGGGGAGCGCAGCGACAGCCCGCGTTCGTTGCCGGCCGTCGACATCGCGACCCGCCACCCGTCGCCGGGGGCGCCGAGCACGTCGGCGTCGGGCACGAACACGTCCTCGAAGAAGATCTCCGCGAACCCGGCCTCGCCGTCGAGCTGGGCGATCGGGCGGACGGTGATGCCGTCGGCGTCGAGGGGGAAGAGGAAGTACGTCAGGCCGTGGTGCCGCTGGGCCTCCGGGTCCGAGCGGAACAGCCCGAACCCCCAGTGCGCGAACGTCGCCCGGGAGGACCAGGTCTTCTGGCCGTTGAGCACCCAGCCGCCGCGTTCGTCGTCGCGACGTGCGGTCGAGCGGAGCGAGGCGAGGTCGGACCCGGCCTCGGGCTCGGACCAGCACTGCGCCCAGACCTGCTCCCCGGTCGCCATCGACGGCAGGAACCGGTCCTGCTGGTCCGGGGTGCCGTGGTCGAAGAGGATCGGCGAGAGCAGGAAGATGCCGTTCTGGCTCACCCGGCCGGGCGCACCGGCGCGGTAGTACTCCTCCTCGAACACCACCCACTCGACCAGCGACGCCTCACGGCCGTGGTGCGCCTCGGGCCACGACACCACCGACCACCGGGCATCGGCGAGCTTGCGCTCCCACGCCTGGTGGGCGAGGAAGCCCTCGGCGGTGTCCATCGAGGGCAGCGGCTCGCCCGGCACGTTGGCCGCGAGCCACTCGCGTGCCTCGGCCTGGAAGGCGAGCTCCGACTCGCTCAGCGTCAGGTCCATCCCGGTCAGGCTTCCTTCTCCGTGTTCGGTGGTCGAGTAGCCGCCGAGGGACGAGGAGGCGTATCGAGACCCCTCAGCTCCGTCTTCAGCACCTTGCCGGACAGGTTCCGTGGCAGCGCGTCGACCAGCTCGACGTGCCGCGGCACCTTGAAGTTCGCCAGCCGCTGCCTCGCGAAGGCGATGACGTCGTCGGCGGAGACCGACCCGACGACGTACGCCATGCCGACCTCGCCCATCCGCTCGTCGGGCACGCCGACCACGGCGACGTCGCTCACGCCGTCCATCCGGGCGAGCGCCTGCTCGACCTCGGCGGGGTACACGTTGAATCCGCCGGAGATGTACATGTCCTTGAGCCGGTCGGTGATGGTGAGGTTGCCGTCCTCGTCGAGCACGCCCACGTCGCCGGTGTGCAGCCAGCCGTCCCCGTCGATCGCCTCGGCGGTCGCCTCCGGGTCGTCGAGGTAGCCGAGCATCACGAACTCGCCGCGGACCAGGAGCTCGCCGTTCTCGGCGATGCTCGTCTCCATGCCGGGGATCGCGCGCCCGCAGGTGGTCGCGACCGTCTCGGCGGAGTCACCCTCGCGGCACATGGTCACGACCACCGCCTCGGTCATGCCGAAGGCCGTCACGACCTGGTCGATCGCGAGCTCCTCCCGCATCCGCTCGATGAGCACGACGGGGACGACGGCGGCGCCGGTGACCGCGAGGCGCAGCGACGAGAGGTCGCGCTCGGTGCGTCCGGGAGCGGCGAGCAGGGACTGGTAGATCGTCGGCGCGCCGGGCAGCACCGTGATCCGCTCGGCCTCGATCAGCCGCATCGTCTCGTCGAGGTCGAAGGTCGCGAGCGGGTAGAGCGTCGCGCCGGTGAGCAGGCCGGTGACGATGCCGACCTTGTAGCCGAAGGAGTGGAAGAACGGGTTGACCACCAGGTACCGGTCGTCGCTGGTCACGCCCCCGAGAGAGCCCCAGGCATCCGCGACGCCGACCGTCTGCCGGTGCGCGGACATCGCACCCTTGGGGCGACCGGTCGTGCCCGAGGTGAACAGGATGTCGGCGACGTCATCGGGCGAGACCGCAGCCGCCACGGTGTCGATGTCTCCCGCCTCCGCCTCGACCGACGAGAGGTGCGCGATGTCGACGACCTCGCGCACGGTGGCGAGGTCGCTGGCGGCGCGCAGGTCGGCACCCTGGGTGCGCCCCAGGAAGCCGTCGGCGACCACCACGAGGACCGCGCCGGTGCGGTCCGCGAGGTCGGCGACCTCGTGCCCGGTGTACCGGGAGTTGGCAGGCACCAGCGTGCCGCCGGCGTACGACACGGCGAGCGCGGCCACCACCCAGTCGACGCTGTTCGGCGCCCAGACGACGACGCGGCCGCCCGGGGCGAGGCCGCGGAGCCGGTAGCCGGCCGCGGTGCGGCGCACCCGCTCGAGGAGCCCGGTGAACGAGAGCGACGCCCCGGCCTCGACGTACGCCGCCTCGTCGCCGAAGCGTGCCGCGGCAGCACGGAGCACCCCGGGGACCGTGGTCCTCATGTCACCTCCGCAGGCCAACCAAGCAATTGCTTGGTAGAGTATCACCCGTGGACCTGACCTACTCCGAGGAGGACCAGGCCTTCCGCGCCGAGGTGCGGGGCTGGCTCGAGGAGCACCTGACCGGCGACTGGGCCGCGCTGCGCGGCCTCGGCGGTGCCGGTCGCGACCACGAGGCCCACGACGAGCGGCTCGCGTGGAACCGGCTGCTCGCGGAGCACGGCTGGACGTGCGTCGGCTGGCCGGAGGAGCACGGCGGCCGCGGGCTGAGCCTGGTCCAGCAGATGGTCTTCCACGAGGAGTACGCACGTGCGGATGCGCCGGTGCGGGTCAACCACCTCGGCGAGGAGCTGCTCGGGCCGACGCTGATGGCGTTCGGCACCGAGGAGCAGCAGCAGCGCTTCCTGCCCGAGATCGTGGCGGTCGAGGAGCTGTGGGCCCAGGGCTACTCCGAGCCGAACGCCGGCTCCGATCTGGCCAACGTGCAGACCAAGGCCCGGCTCGAGGGCTCCCCGGACGACGGGGAGTGGGTCGTCGACGGCCAGAAGGTGTGGACGTCGAACGCGCACCTCAGCCAGTGGGCGTTCGTCCTGTGCCGCACCGAGCCGGGCAGCCAGCGCCACCACGGGTTGTCGTTCCTGCTGGTGCCGCTCGACCAGGACGGCGTCGAGGTCCGACCCATCGAGCAGCTCACCGGCGGCTCGGAGTTCAACGAGGTGTTCTTCACCGGCGCGCGGACGCGGGCCGACCTGGTCGTGGGCGAGCCGGGGGAGGGCTGGCAGGTCGCGATGGCGCTGCTCGGCTTCGAGCGGGGTGTCTCGGTGCTCGCCCAGGTGGTGGGCTTCACCCGCGAGCTCGCGGGCGTCGTCGACCTCGCCAGGGACAACGGCGCGATCGACGACGCCCTGTTCCGCGACCGGCTCGCGGAGCTCCGGGTCGAGCTCGACGTGATGCGCTTCCAGGCGCTGCGCGGGCTCTCCACGGACGGCGGCGGCGGGGCGTCGATCTTCAAGCTGGTCTGGGCGAACTGGCACAAGCGGCTCGGGGAGGTCGCGATGGACGTCCTCGGCGCCGAGGGCTTGACCGCGGGTGCGCCGTACGAGCTGGACCGCTGGCAGCGACTCTTCCTGTTCTCGCGCTCCGACACCATCTACGGCGGCAGCGACGAGGTGCAGCGCAACATCCTCGCCGAGCGGGTGCTCGGGCTGCCCCGCGAACCCAAGGGAACCCCAGCCACCAGAGAGGCACGCGGATGACCGCTCCTACCTACGTTCCCGGCCACGACCTGCTCGCCGGCAAGGTGGTCGCCGTGACCGCGGGCGCCGGCGCGGGCATAGGCGCGTCCGTGGTACGGCGGGCGCTCGAGGAGGGCGCGAAGGCCGTGGTCTTCAGCGACACCCACGAGCGCCGGCTCGCGGAGGCGGAGGCGAGCCTGGCCGAGGAGTTCGGCACGGACCGGGTGCGGCAGCTGGTCTGCGACGTCACCGACGAGGTCCAGCTCTCCGCGTTCCTCGACGTCGCGGACGAGCTCGGCGGGCTCGACGTGATGGTCAACAACGCCGGCCTCGGCGGCACCGCCAGCATCCTGGAGATGACCGACGACCAGTGGTCGAAGGTCCTCGACATCACGCTCACCGGCACGTTCCGCTGCATCCGGGCCGCCGGGCAGCGGATGGTCGCCGCCGGCAAGCCGGGCGTGATCGTCAACAACGCCTCGGTGATCGGCTGGCGGGCCCAGGAGGGCCAGGCGCACTACGCCGCGGCGAAGGCCGGCGTGATGGCGCTGACCCGGTGTGCGGCGATGGACCTCGCGCCGCACGGGATCCGCGTCAACGCCGTGTCCCCGAGCCTGGCGATGCACCCCTTCCTCGCCAAGGTCACCTCCGACGAGCTGCTCGACGAGCTCAAGGCGCGCGAGGCGTTCGGCCGGGCGGCGGAGCCGTGGGAGGTCGCGAACGTGATGGTGTTCCTGGCGAGCGACTACTCGTCGTACCTCACCGGTGAGGTAGTCTCCGTGAGCAGCCAGCATGCCTGAGCCGGCGCCGGCCACGCGTCGGGAGGAGCTGCTCAGGATCGCGGCCGGACTCTTCGCGGAGAAGGGCTACAAGTTCACCACGGTCCGCGACATCGCCGACGCCGCCGGCATCCTGTCCGGGAGCCTGTACCACCACTTCGACTCCAAGGAGTCGATGGTCGACGAGATCCTCCGCACCTTCCAGGAGGAGCTCTTCGGGCAGTACGACGAGATCCTCGCCGGCGACCTGGACCCGCTCGCGAAGCTCGAGCAGGCGGTGCTGGTCTCGTTCGACGCGATCGACCAGCACCGCGACGAGGTGGCGATCTACCAGAACGACGCGGCCCACCTGCTGACCTTCGACCGGTTCGCCTACCTCGGCGAGCGGAACCGGCAGTCCCGGGAGGTCTGGCTGACGCTGCTGCAGAACGGCATCGACGCCGGCGTGCTGCGCGACGACCTCGACCTCGAGCTCACCTACCGCTTCATCCGCGACACCGTCTGGGTCGCGGTCTCCTGGTACCGACCGGGCGGCCGCCGCACCCACACCGAGATCGCGCGGCAGTACCTGTCCATCCTGCTCGAAGGGATCCACCGTGCCTAGCTCGACCAACGAGGCCTACATCGTCGACGCCGTCCGGACCCCGGTCGGCAAGCGCGGCGGCGCCCTCGCCGGCGTGCACTCCGCCGACCTCGCCGCCCACACGATCTCCGCACTGGTCCGCCGCACCGGGGTCGACCCGGGCGCCGTGGACGACGTGATCCTCGGCTGCTGCGACACCATCGGCTCGCAGGCCGGCGACGTCGCCCGCACGGCCTGGCTGGTCGCCGGCCTGCCCGACCACGTGCCCGGCGTGACGATCGACCGGCAGTGCGGGTCCTCGCAGCAGGCCGTGCACTTCGCCGCCCAGGGCGTCATGTCCGGCACCCAGGACCTCGTGGTCGCCGGCGGGGTCCAGAACATGAGCGCGATCCCGATCTCGGCGGCCATGCTGGTGGGGCAGCGGTACGGGTTCTCCACGCCGTTCGCCGAGTCGCCCGGCTGGCAGGAGCGGTACGGCGACCAGGAGGTCAGCCAGTTCCGCTCCGCCGAGATGATCGCGGAGAGGTGGGACATCTCCCGGCAGGAGATGGAGTCCTTCGCGCTCGCCTCGCACGACCGGGCGCGGGCCGCGATCGCCGCGGGCCGTTTCAAGGACGAGATCGCTCCTCTCGCCCTCCCCGACGGGCAGGTCTTCGACACCGACCAGTGCCCGCGCGAGACCTCGATGGAGAAGATGGCCGGCCTCGAGCCGCTCGCCCCTGGTGGCCGGATCACCGCGGCGGTCGCCTCGCAGATCTGCGACGCCTCCTCGGCGATGCTGATCGCATCCCGGGCCGCCGTGCGCGACCACGGCCTGACGCCGCGAGCCCGCATCCACCACCTGTCGGTGCGCGGCGACGACCCGGTCTGGATGCTCACCGGGCCGATCCGGGCGACCAGGCATGCGCTGGACCGGTCGGGGCTCACGATCGAGGACATCGACCTGTTCGAGTGCAACGAGGCGTTCGCCTCGGTCGTGATCGCCTGGATGCGCGAGACCGGAGCCCCGCACGACAAGGTCAACGTGAACGGCGGCGGCATCGCGCTCGGGCACCCGATCGGGGCCACCGGCACCCGCCTGATGACCACCCTGCTCAACGAGCTCGAGCGCACCGGCGGGCGCTACGGCCTCCAGACGATGTGCGAGGGCGGCGGCCAGGCCAACGTGACCATCCTGGAACGTCTCTGACCCCGTTCGGGCACGCCGGAACGTTCCGGGAAACCCTGCGACAGTTGCACGTCTTCGCACTGCACATTTCCGCACGACTTCGCTGTTGACGCGATGTTCGGGCGCGGGCGACAGTTCGCGAGGTTCGTGTCTCGGGCGGTACCACACCTGAACCCTCTGCGACGTCGAGCCATCTCATCGGGGGCTCCACCACGAGCCCGACCTCAAGGAGTGTCAGTGAAACGACTCGTCGCGGGGGGCTTCACCACAGCCCTCGTCTCGGCGTTGGCAGTCGTCTCGGTGCCCAGCGGCGCCGACGCATCAGCCACGACCGGATCCACCCAGAGTGCTCCAGCAGTGAAGTCCGTGCAGGCCCACGGCTCGGCGAAGAAGCAGGCCGCCGATACGGCGCGCAAGCTCGTCGCCTCGCCGCCGGCCGTCCTCAGGGCCACCTCGCACGACGCCTTCGTCGCGCGACCGGTGCAGTCCTCCCACGGCCTGCAGTACGTGCCGTACGACCGCACCTACCGCGGCCTGCCGGTCGTCGGCGGCGACTTCGTCGTCGTCACCGACTCCGCCGGCCGCCTGCTGGAGACCAGCGTCGCCCAGACCCGGGCGGTGCAGCTGTCCTCGACCACGCCGCACGTCGCGAAGGGCGCCGCGCGCCGGACCGCGCTGCGGCAGGTGACGCACGGCGGGTACGACGGTGCGACCCGCCTCGTCGTCCTGCAGCGCGGCAGCTCCGCGCTCGCGTGGGAGACGACCGTCGTCGGCTCGCGCGCGGGAGAGGCGTCCCGGCTGAGCGTGTACGTCGACGCGGTCTCCGGCCGCGTCCTGCACCGCGTCGAGCACGTCATGGAGGGCACCGGCAACGGCGCCTGGGAGGGCACCGTCAGCATCCCGACGTCCGGGTCCGGCTCGTCGTACTCGATGACCAACTCCAACGCCGCCACGATGAAGTGCCAGAACGCGTCCGGCAGCGTGACGTTCACCGGCACCGACGACAGCTGGGGCAACGGCGACCCGACCAACCGCGAGACCGGCTGCGTCGACGCCTTCTACAGCGCGGAGAAGGAGCGCCAGATGCTGTCGTCGTGGCTCGGCCGCAACGGCATGGACGGCTCCGGCGGCTGGGTGCCGATCCGAGTCGGCCTCAACGACGTGAACGCCTACTACGACGGCACCCAGGTCCAGGTCGGCCACACCCAGACCGGTGGCAAGTGGATCGGCTCCGTCGACGTGGTGGCCCACGAGTTCGGCCACGGCGTCGACGACCACACCCCGGGCGGCATCTCGGGGAACGGCACCCAGGAGTTCGTCGCCGACACCTTCGGCGCCGCGACCGAGTGGTACGCCAACAACCCGGCCGACGCCCCCGACTACACGGTCGGCGAGGAGGTCAACCTGGTCGGCAACGGCCCGATCCGCTACATGTACAACCCGTCCCTCGCGGGCGACGCCAACTGCTACTCGTCGTCCACGCCCACCAGCGAGGTCCACTCGGCCGCCGGCCCGGGCAACCACTGGTTCTACCTGCTCGCGGAGGGCACCAGCCCGACCGACGGCCAGCCGACCAGCCCGACCTGCAACAGCACGTCGGTCACCGGCGTGGGCATCCAGAAGGCCATCACCATCATGTACAACGCGATGCTGATGAAGACCTCGACGTCGTCGTACCTGAAGTACCGGACCTGGACGCTCACCGCGGCCAAGAACCTGTACCCCGGCTCGTGCACGGAGTTCAACGCCGTCAAGGTCGCCTGGAACGCCGTCAGCGTCCCCGCGCAGACCGGTGACCCGACCTGCTCCACCTCCGGCGGGAACACGGTGACCGTCACCAACCCGGGCAGCCAGACCGGCACCGTGGGCACGGCGAAGACCCTGCAGATCTCGGCGTCCGACTCGGCGTCGGGCCAGACCCTGACCTACTCGGCCACCGGTCTGCCGGCCGGCCTGTCGATCAACGCCTCGACCGGCCTGATCTCGGGCACCCCGACCACGGCAGGTACCTACTCGTCGACGGTCAGCGCGAAGGACACCACGAACGCCACCGGCTCGGCCACGTTCACGTGGACGATCTCCGGGACCGGCGGCGGCGGCTCCTGCACCGGCCAGAAGCTGCTCAACCCGGGCTTCGAGTCGGGGGCGGCCTCGTGGACCGCGACGTCCGGCGTGATCACGACCGACAGCGGCGAGCCGGCGCACGCCGGCAGCTACAAGGCGTGGCTGGACGGCTACGGGACCACCCACACCGACACGCTGAGCCAGTCGGTCACGATCCCGTCCGGGTGCAGCGCGACGCTGTCGTTCTACCTCCACATCGACTCCGCGGAGACGACGACCTCGACGGCGTACGACAAGCTCACCGTCAAGGCCGGGTCGACGACGCTGGCGACGTACTCCAACCTCAACAAGGCCTCGGGCTATGTCCTGAAGTCGCTCAACGTGTCGTCGCTGGCGGGCCAGACGGTCTCGATCAGCTTCTCCGGCGCGGAGGACAGCTCGCTGCAGACCAGCTTCGTCATCGACGACACAGCTCTGACGCTGGGCTGATGCTGGGCTGAACCACACGGGTCGGCGTGGGTCCTCGGGGGCCCACGCCGATCTGCGTCCTACCGCAGGACGAGCACCAGCCCGACGATGCCGGGGACGGTGCCGAGCAGCAGCCAGGGAGAGAGGAACCTCTTCTGGTGGATCGCGCGGAACACCGCGATCGACAGGACGCCGAACGCCGCGGCGATGACGTTGAGGCCGATCCGCGCGCTGGGCCGGTCCTCGTCGATGTAGACCGCCGCGATCACGATGCCGACCGAGAGATGGATGATCGTGGTGAACGCCAGCGCCGAGAGCACCCACTTCTGGACCGGCTCGAGGTGCATCGGGCCCGAGTCGCCCGCCTTGCGGACCTCGCGCTGCGGGTTGGCGGGGTCCATCAGGTGCCGGCGGCGCTTCTGCTCCTTCTGCTCGGTCACGACCCCATTCTCTCAGGTGGCCGACGGCGGTCGACGGCGGGAGGGAAAACCCGGGTGCGCCGCGAGGGACGCGGGGTCATGCTCGGGTCATGGACATCCACGAGGTCGCGTGGTCGGACGAGGAGGGCGTACGCCGGTTCGCGGCCGTCAAGGAGGCCGTGCGCGCGGCCGACGCGCCCTGGGAGCACCCGGTCCTGGCCCGCCAGACGGCCGGCGTCCTGCGCTACGGCTGGGACGGGGAGCCGGCCGGGTCGTTCCTCGTGTCGGTGGACGGCGTCGACGTGGCGACGGGTGAGTACGAGACCACGTCGTACGACAACCAGCACCTCGCCTGGCTCGGCATCGACGTCCACCCCGCACACCGGCGCCGCGGGCACGGGGACGCGGTGCTCGCGTTCCTCCTGGACCGCGCGCGTGCGGAGGGCCGGACCTCCGTGGGCGGCAACACGTGGGACGCCGCGGGGCCTCGGGCGTTCGCGGCCCGGCACGGCTTCGCGATGAAGTCCGTCGAGGTGAACCGCCGCCAGCACCTGGCCAGGGTCGACCGCGTCGAGCTGGACCGGCTGCACGCGGACGCGCTCCGCCACGCGCGCGACTACGAGCTCCTGCGCCGGGTCGGCGCGACCCCGGCCGCCGAGCTGCCGGCGCTCGCCGACATGACGGCCGCGATCAACGACGCGCCGACCGACGACCTCGACATCGAGGACGAGGTGTTCCCGCCCGAGCGGGTCGCGGCGTACGAGGAAGCCCAGCTGAGCGTGGGAAAGACGCTGCTCCGGGTGTACGCGCGGCACCGGGTCACCGGTGAGCTCGCCGGCCAGACGGTCGTCGTCGTGGAGGGCGAGCGTCCCGAGGTCGCCCACCAGCACGACACGTCGGTGGTGCGGGCGCACCGTGGCCACCGGCTCGGTGTGCTCCTGAAGACAGAGATGCTGCACTGGCTCGCCGAGGAGCAACCGCAGGTCGAGACCGTCGACACCTGGAACGCGGAGTCGAACGACCACATGATCAGCGTCAACCAGGCGCTCGGCTACGAGATCATCGGCCGCGGCCTCGCGTGGCAGCGGCCCCTCTGACGGACCGGCCTACCAGGTCCGGTGGACCGGGCCGTGCCCGGTGCCCAGGAGCTGGCGGAGGAAGTCGATCTCTCGCCGGACCTCGTGGGGGAGGGTGAGACCCGCCGCGGTCAAGACGTCCTCGAGCCGTTCGAGCGACGCGAGCAGGACGACCTGGGCGGCGCGGATCTCCTGGGTGTTGCCGATCCCGCTGCGGGCGGCGTCGACGTCGGACCGCGCCCGGCGGACGGCCGCATGCAGCTCGCGGAGCCGCGCGGGATCGACTCCGGATCCTGAGGACCCCGCCGATCCCACGCCGCTCTCACGTCCGCCGGTGCTCGTGCGTCAGACGCCGCGGACGTTCTCGGCCTGGGGGCCCTTGGGGCCCTGGGTGACGTCGAACTCGACGCGCTGGTTCTCCTGGAGCGACTTGAAGCCCTGGCCGGAGATGGCGGTGTGGTGGACGAAGACGTCGGGGCCGCCGGCGTCCTGGGCGATGAAGCCGAATCCCTTGTCGTCGTTGAACCACTTGACGGTGCCCTGAGCCATGATCTGTTTCCTTGGTGTCTAGCTGTGGGGAGCGAGGTGCCCCGCACACGAGCTGAAGACATCCACACTGCCCCTGATGTCCAGCGAGACCGAAGACCAAGTACCACGAAGATGTGCCGTCGCCTGCGGCGACGGGGGAGGCGAATCGCCTACCCTCCAACACGCTCAACCTAGCACGGGGCGGCCCTTCGACCCGCGTCGCCGGCGGTTAGGCTGCGGCTCGTCCGACGGTTCTGCAAGGGTTCTGGGACAGGGGTGCTGATGATCGGGCTGCCGGCTCACGGGTTCGTGCTGCTGTCCATGCCGAAGTGCGCCTCGACGTCACTGGTGCACTCGCTCCAGGCACGGGCGGAGCTGGTGCTGCGGGTCAACCCGCGGCTCAAGCACATGAACTGCCGCTCGTTCCACAACCTGATCGTCCCGGTGCTCAACAACGGTGGCTACCAGCGCGCCGACTACGAGCTGGTCTCGCTGTTCCGCGAGCCCGTCACGTGGCTCGAGTCGTGGTGGCGCTACCGCCAGCGCCCGGCGCTGGCCCGGGAGGACGCCGCCAAGTTCACCGGCGAGATCTCGTTCGAGGAGTTCGTCGGGCGGTACGTCGACAACGACCCGCGGCCCGGCACGCTGCGCGGCCGGCCGGCGAAGTTCATCGCGATGAGCGACGGCCTCGACATCGGCGTGGACCGGCTCTTCGCGCTGGAGCAGCCGGAGGTGTGGAAGCGCTGGATCAACGAGAAGGTCGGCGGCGGGGTCGACATCCAGGTGGACAACCGGTCGAGGGTGCGCAGCGAGCCCGAGCTGAGCAGCATCCTCCGGGCGCGGCTCGACGAGTTCTTCCGGCCCGAGCTGGAGATCTACGAGCGGCTCCGGACCACGGGCGAGTGGGCGCCGCCGCGCGGCTACGTGCCCGGTGCGTCCAGCGCGTAGGAGGCGGCCCGCCGCAGGTCGTCCGCGGCCCCGGTGACGACCCGGTCGATCAGCTCCTCGCACGTCGGCAGGTCGTCGATGAGACCGACCACCTGGCCGCTGGCGAGGACTCCGGCGGACGTGTCCCCGTCGACGAGCCCGGCCTTGAGCATCATCGGCGTGTTCGCGGCCAGTGCGAGCTGGCCGAGAGTGCGGCCCTGCGCCTTCTTCATCGCGCGGCCGTCCCGGGCCAGGCCCAGCCACGACATCCCGCTGGTCCTCTTGAACTCCAGCGTCCGGCGCATCGTCGGGCCCATCCGCCGTACGGCGCTGGTCTCCTCGAGCTCGTCGACCAGCTCGGTGCGCAGCATCCGGTGCGGCATCCCGTCCACCTTGGCGGTCACGACCGTGTCGGTCAGCCCGCGCTCGATGTAGACCTGCTTGACCGCGTCGGGCACGGCCGAGTCCTGGGTCAGCAGGAAGCGGGTGCCCATGCCGACCCCGGCGGCGCCGTACGACAGCGCGGCCGCGAGGCCGCGCCCGTCGAAGAAGCCGCCAGCCGCCACGACCGGGATGTCGACGGCATCGAGCACCGTGGGCAGCAGCAGCGTGGTCGGCACCGGGCCGGTGTGTCCGCCGCCCTCGCCGCCCTGCACCATCACCGCGTCCGCCCCCCACGAGGCGACCTTGACCGCGTGCTTCGCGGCCCCGATCGAGGGCATGACGACGATGCCGTGCTCCTTCAGCGTCGCGATCAGCTCGGGCTTCGGCGCGAGCGCGAACGACGCGACCCTCACGCCGTGCTCGATGAGCAGCCGGCACCGGTCCGGGGCGTCCGCTGCGTCGGCACGGAGGTTGACGCCGAACGGCTGGTCCGTGCGGGCCTTGACCTCGACGATCGCCTGCTCGAGCTCCTCGAAGGTCATGGTGGCGCTGGCGAGGATGCCGAGCCCGCCGGCGTTCGCGGTGCCGCTGACCAGGCGCGGGCCGGAGACCCAGCCCATGCCGGTCTGCACGACCGGGTGCCGGACCCCGACCAGGTCGGTGAACGGCGTGCGCAGCAGCTGCTCAATCAACGTCCGGCACCTCCTTGAAGCGCAGGCCCTTCGGGTCGAGCACCTCGCGGATCAGGATCAGCTCCTCCGTCGTCGGCGCGCGGGTGGTCGGCACGTCGGCCGGCACGTCCAGCTCGAACCCGGTCGCCGCGCGCACCTCGTCGACGGTGACGCCGGGGTGCACGCTGAGCAGACGGAGCGTGTCGCCGGCGCCCTCCACGTCGAACACCGCCAGGTTGCTGACCACCCGGTGGATGTCGTTGAAGCGCGCGGCCGCCGGTCCGGCCTCCTTCGCGAGCCTCGGGCCCACGCCGGAGACGATGTCGACGCGCTCGACGAAGACGCGGGGCGAGTGCCTGGACACCCAGTACGACGTGCGGTTGTTGACCGTGTTGCCCGGCGCGCCGCGCGAGCCGAGGAGCTGGCGCTTCGGCTGCTTCCAGTCACCGATCGCCGAGATGTTCTGGTTGCCGTGCCGGTCCACCTGGGTGGCGCCCATCATCACGTGCCGCTTGCCGTGGGCGACCACGTCGAAGACGTTGCGGAACGGGATCCAGCCTTCGACGACGTCGGCCCTGGCGAAGAGGGGCGGCACGCCGGCGAGGAACAGGGACTCGCCGTCGGAGATCACCAGGTCGGGGTTGCTGGTCAGCTTCGCCAGCCGCACGCCGAGCATCGGCAGCATCCCCATCGGGCTGGCGAAGATCTCGCCGTCGTCCTGGAACGCGTCCGCGATCGCCGCGGCGCAGACGTCGGCACGGGTGACGTCGCTCATGATTCCTCCCCGAACGCTCGGACGGCGGCCTGGTAGGCGGCCTCGTCCCCTTGCAGGAACCGGGTGCTGAAGGCCGCCCACTCCTCGTCCGAGCCGGACGCGGCGGCGGCGTACGCCCGCTGGAACCTCTCGTCGCGCTCGTAGTCCGGTGTGCAGGTCGTGAAGTGCGCGCCGTTCGGCGTCTCGACGACACCGCTGACCATCATCCGGCTGAGCAGCAGCCGCTGGACCGGTGTGTCGACGGTCAGGCCGGCGGTGTCGACCACCTGCTCCACCGAGAGATAGGCCCTGTCGGCGGCCATGCAGAACAGGTCGTCGAAGTACGGGTCCGGGCCGAGGTACGTCGCGTTGCCGTGCTGGTCGGCGCGGTTGAGGTGCACCAGCGCCACGTCGAGGTGCAGCGCCGGTACGGCCACGAGCTCCTCGTGCTGGTCGTCGGGGCCGGCGTAGGGACTGGTGATCGTCCTGATCCACGGCTGGTTGACGAGCACGTCCGAGCCGAGGCCGGCGCGCATCGGCAGGAACGGCAGCCGCTGGGCGGCCGCGCGGAGGCCGGTCTGGAACATGCCCTCGTCGAGCTCGACCACCTCGGGGATGGTGCCCTCCTGGCGCGCCTTCTGGAAGTTCGGCTCGAGCGGCACCGAGTCGAGCGAGACGAAGGCGAAGACCAGCCTGCGGATCTTGCCGGCGCGGGCGAGCAGCCCGACGTCGGCGCCGCCCCAGCTGACGATCGTCAGGTCCTTCAGGTCGCTGCGCAGGATCGCCCGGACCAGCGCCATCGGCTTGCGTCGCGGCCCCCACCCGCCGATGCCGATGGTCATGCCGTCCGTCAGCTCACCGACGACCTCGTCGATCGTCATGCGCTTGTCGCGTGGCCCCTTCGTCACTGCGAGCCCTTCCTCTTGGCGGCCTTGTCCGTCCCCGCGAACTCGTCGCGGAGCTCGTCGCTGACACCGGCGAGGTTGAGCTCCATGGTGAAGCCCTGCTCGAACCGGTAGCTCTTGTTCACGTCGATCGGGTCGATGCCGTTGAGGCACTCCTTGGCGGCGCGGATCACCCGGGTGTCGTGCGTGGCGATCTCGCCGGCCACCGCCAGCGCGGCCTCGTCGAGGTCGGCCCGCGGGACGACCTCGAGGACCGAGCCGAACTGCACGAGGTCGGCCGCCCTGATCGTGCGAGCGGTGAAGTAGAGCGTGCGCATCATGTGCTGCGGCACCAGGCGCGCCATGTGCGTCGCGGCACCCAGCGCGCCCTGCTTGACCTCGGGTACGCCGAAGTACGCGTCGTCGCTCGCGACCACGCAGTCCGCGTTGCCGACCAGGCCGACGCCGCCCCCGAGGCAGAAGCCGTGGACTGCGGCGACGACCGGGACCGCGCATTCGTAGACCGCCTTGAAGGCCGCGAAGCAGCCCTTGTTGGCGCCGATCAGGGCGTCGAACCCCGGGGTGTCCTGCATCTCCTTGATGTCGACGCCCGCGTTGAACCCGCGGCCCTCGGCGCGCAGGACCACGACGTGCGTGCCGGCGTCGGCCCCGGCCTCGTCGAGCGCGGCGGCCACGTCGTGCCAGCCCTGGACGGTGAGCGCGTTCACGGGAGGCGCGTCCATCGTCACCACCCGGATCCCGTCCGGGCGCAGTTCGGAAGTGATCGACACGTTGGCTCCTTACCAAGCAAGTGCTTGGTAGGCTATCAGCATGACGCTCGCCGTGGACCTCACCGGACGGGTTGCGCTCGTCACGGGCGGCACCCGCGGGATCGGCCTGGGCATCACCCGGGCCCTGCTGGCCGCGGACGCGACGGTGGTGACCTGCTCGCGCTCGGACACCGACCCGGTGCCGGGTACGTCGCACCGGGTGTGCGACGTGCGGGACGCCGACGCCGTCCACGAGCTGGTGGAGTCGCTCGACCGGCTCGACATCCTGGTCAACAACGCCGGGGGAGCGCCCGCGTCGGACGCGGCGACCGCGTCGCCGCGCTTCCACGAGAAGATCGTGGGCCTCAACCTGCTCGCCCCGCTGCTCTGCGCACAGGCCGCCAACGCGGTGATGCAGCAGCAGGACTCCGGTGGCGCGATCGTGAACATCTCCTCGATCTCGGCGAGCCGGCCGGCTCCGACGATCGCGGCGTACGCCGCCGCCAAGGCCGGCCTCGACTCACTCACCGCGTCGCTCGCGATGGAGTGGGCGCCGAAGGTGCGGGTCAACGCGATCGACGTGGGCCTGTGCCGGACCGAGCAGACCGGCGACCACTACGGCGACGACGGATCGGTCGCCGCGATCGAGCGGACCATCCCGCTCGGCCGGATGGCGCGGCCTGAGGAGGTCGGGAACCTGGCGGCGTTCCTGGCGAGCGACCTGGCGTCGTACGTCTCGGGGGCGACCGTGGCCTGTCACGGCGGGGGAGAGACGCCCGCCTTCCTGTTGGTGCAGAAGTGGCCGGAGATGAAGGGACTGTCATGAGCAAGCTTCTCGAGGGTCGCGTCGCGATCGTCACCGGCGCCGGCCGCGGCATCGGCCGCGCGCACGCGCTCGAGCTCGCCCGGCACGGCGCGGCCGTGGTCGTGAACGACTACGGCGTCTCGATCTCGGGCGAGGGCACGGGTGAGACGCCCGCGGAGTCCGTCGTCTCGGAGATCGAGGCGCTCGGCGGCCGGGCGGTCGTGAACACCGCCGACGTCGCCGACTTCGAGCAGGCGGCCGCGATGGTCCGGCAGGCGATCGACACGTACGGCGGCCTCGACGTCCTCGTCAACAACGCCGGGTTCGTGCGCGACCGGATGCTGGTGAACACCTCCGAGCAGGAGTGGGACGCGGTCGTGCGGGTCCACCTCAAGGGCCACTTCGCCCCGCTGCGGCACGCCGGAGCCTACTGGCGCGCGGAGTCCAAGGAGGGCCGCCAGCGCGCCGCCCGGGTCGTCAACACCTCGTCCGGCGCGGGCCTCCAGGGCTCGGTCGGCCAGGCGACGTACTCGGCAGCCAAGGCCGGCATCGCCGGCCTCACCCTCGTGGCCGCCCAGGAGATGGGGCGGTACGGCGTGACCGTCAACGCCATCGCGCCGGTGGCGCGGACCCGGATGACCGAGGGCGCCTTCGACACCTCGGCGATGGCGCTGCCCGAGGACAACTCGCCGATCGTCGCGTGGCTGGCCTCCGAGGAGGCCGGCGACGTCACCGGCCGGGTGATCGAGATCGACGGCAGCACGATCACCGTGGAGACTGGCTGGGCGCACGGACCGGCCCGCGACCTCGGCCGCCGGTGGGAGGCCGCCGAGGTCGGTCCCGCGCTGCGCGACCTCCTCGCCGCCGCCCCCGATCCGGAGCCGGTCTACGGGGCCTGACCGCCTCCCCGGCCGGTCAGCCCAGCGCGTCGGTCCCGCAGCGGCTGAACCACGGGAGCGCACCGAGGCCGGCCCGGACCGTCACGCTCTGCCCGCCGGTACGTCGGTCGCCGCGGCCGTGCAGCAGCCAGCACCCCTGCGGCAGGTAGACCGAGCGCGAGGTCGCGCCCTCGACCACGACGGGCGCGACGAGGACGTCGTCGCCGAGCAGCCACTCCTGGTCCTGGTGCCAGCCCTCGCGGTCATCCGGGTCGGAGAACCAGAGCGGGCGGGTCGGAGGGGCCCCGGTGCGGTCCGCCTCCTTCCACAACCGCGTCAGCAGCGGCCGCGCCTGCAGGTGCAGGTTCGACATCTGCCGGTAGATGCGCACGGTCTCAGGGTCGTACGACCACGGCGTGTGGGTGCCGGACAGCCCGCTGCCGTGCAGCCGGAAGATCGGGCTGAGCGCGGCCCACTCGGCCCAGCGGATGAACAGCTCCTTCGTGGTGGGCGGGGTCGTGTAGTCGAAGTAGCCGCCGATGTCGGTCGCGAAGCCGTACGCGCCGCCGACGGCGCGGCTGAGCATGTCGGTCGTCAGCGACGCGATGCCCGACGCCCGGTCCCACCCGGTGGTCTCGTCCCCCGGGAAGTTGGCGTACTCGTACCGCGCGGAGCCCGGCAGGTCCGTGTAGCCGGCCCGGGTGAAGAACCAGGGCCGCCGGTCGGGGTGGTCGCGGTGGTAGCGCCCGAGCTCTCGCTTGGTGGCCTTGGCGTAGAGGGTGAAGTAGTCGTTGTGGCGGGTGTAGCCGGTCGTCCCGTCGGCGAACTGCATGTCGAACATGACCTGCTCGCCGTAGTCCTGCATGAAGCCGTCGAAGCCGAGGTCGAGGATGCCCCGCACCTGCTGCTGCCACCACGCGACGGCCGCGGGGTTCGTGAAGTCGACGAGCGCGAAGTGTCGCCCGCCGGAGCCCAGGATGTCGTAGGGCTCGCCCGATGCGTCGCGCACGGCGTACCCGGCCTCGACCGGCGCTGAGCCCGGCTCGAGCCACGGCCGGATGTAGGCGAGCGGGTGGATGCCGCGGGCGCGGAGCTTGCGGATCATCGCGGCCTGCGGTGCGCCGTGCACCCAGGTGTGCAGCGCGAGCCCGTGGTTGCTCCCGCCGGGGAAGCCCCAGCCCTCGATGCGGTACGCCGACAACGGCAGGTGGTGCCGGTCGATCTGGACGATGTCGTCGCGGAGCCGGGCCTCGTAGTCGGTGTACGTCTCGCCCTGGTTCTTCACCAGCCGGTCGAGCATGGTGCCCAGCGCCCACGGGGGCGGGAGGTGGTGCCGGCCGGTCAGCGCGGTGAGCGTGTCCACGGCCTCGCGAGGGGCACCGGGGGCGACGACGTAGTCGAGGTGCGGCGCGGACGCGGTGACGTTCCAGGCGTCCTCACGGTCGACGGCGAGCTTGAAGCGCGCGAGCTCGGGCTGGGGGAGCAGGAACCCGTACCGGGTCGTCCAGAACATCGCCTGGGGGTAGTACGCCGCGGAGGGGCCGTTCGGGTACATGCCGGGGTTCTCGGTGGCGGACGGCGTCGCCGCGAGGTTCTCCTGGTTGACGAAGCTCGACAGCACCCGGCCGCGCTGGTCGATCCGGTCGTGCCGGCCGCCGAACCCGAAGAAGCCGTCGTCGGCCGTCGCCTCGAAGGAGTCGCCGAGCATCGCGACGCCGTCGTCGGGCTCCGCGTGCACCCGGACCCGTACGGCGCCGTCGCCCAGCGCGCCGACCACGACCACCAGCTCGCGGCCGGACGGGTCGTTGGTCGACAGCGTGAGCCGGACGTCGTCGCCGACCTGCTCGACGCGCTCGACGTCCTGCGCGGCGTACCAGGTGCCCTCGCGCCGACCCGAGAGGAGGTTCGAGACCCACTCGTCGGAGGGCCGCTGGATCAGAGTCTCGGTGCCGACCATGAAGGACAGCGGCGCGTAGAGCGTCGTCGTGTCCTGCTTGTCGATCCCGGTGGCGGCCGGGTCGGTGGTCAGCGGCTCCGGGATGGTGTCCTGGACCGGGTGCGTGACCTCGCGGAGCACGGTCTGCCCGGTGCCGTCGGTGACGCTGAGCCGGAACGGGTGCTGCTCCACGACCACGCGCGCGCCGCCCGCGTCCACGACGATCGGCTCGTCGACCGCCCGCGGCGGCGGGGCGCCGGTCGCGGAGCCGAGGGGGATCAGGGCGAGGACGACTGCGGTGACGGCGACGGCCGAGCTGGTGCGGGACACGGCCGACACCGTAGGGCTCCGGACGTCGTCTGTCCGGATGTTGCGGGTTAAATCCGCTCGAGAACCGTCCCGGTCGCCATCGCTCCGCCTGCGCACATCGAGATCAGGGCCGTGGAGCCGTCCCTCCGCTCCAGCTCGTGGAGCGCCGTGGTGATCAGCCGGGTGCCGGTCGAGCCGACGGGGTGGCCGAGTGCGATCGCGCCGCCGTTCACGTTGACCCGGTCCAGGTCGACGCGGTGCTGACCGGCCCACGAGAGGACGACGGACGCGAACGCCTCGTTGACCTCGAACAGGTCGAAGTCGCCGATGCCCATGCCGGTGCGGTCAAGCACCCTCTGGGTCGCCTCGATCGGGCCGTCGAGGTGGTAGTACGGGTCCGAGCCCACCAGGCAGTGGGTGACGATCCGGGCCCGGGGCTTCAGGCCGAGGGCGCGGGCCTTCTCCTCGTCCATGATCAGGACCGCGGACGCGCCGTCGCTGATCTGCGAGGAGGTGCCGGCGGTGTGGAGGCCGTCCGGCAGGACCGTCCGGAGGCCGGCCAGTCCCTCGAGGGTCGTGTCGCGCAGGCCCTGGTCGCTGTCGACGAGCCGGGTCTCGCCGGTCGGCGTGCCGTCCTCGCCGAGCACGGGCGCCTCGATCGCGGTGATCTCCCGCTTGAATCGGCCCTCGTCGACGGCGACGCGCGCCTTCTGCTGCGAGGCCAGGCCGAACGCCTCGAGGTCGGCGCGCGAGAGGCCGCGGTTGCGGGCGATCCGGTCCGCGGCCTCGAACTGGTTGGGCATGTCGATGGTCCAGTCGGCGGGCCGCGGGTCGCCGGTGCCGGGGGGCACGTTGGCGCCCAGCGGGATCCGGGACATCGCCTCGACGCCGGCGGCGATGCCGATGTCGATGCTGCCCGCGGCGATCATGTCGTTGACCAGGTGCGCGGCCTGTTGGCCGGAGCCGCACTGGGCGTCGACCATCGTCCCGGCGGTGTGCTGGGCGAGCCCGGCGTGCAGCCAGGCGCGGCGGACCATGCCGTTGGACTGCTCGCCGGCCTGGGTGACGCACCCGGCCACGACCTGGTCGACCTGGCCGGAGTCGAGACCGGCGCGCGCCAGGACCTCGGCCATCGCGTGCCCGATGAGGACGGCCGGGTGCACGCCGGCGAGGTGGCCGTTGCGCTTGCCGAGGGGAGTGCGGACGGCGTCGATGATCACGGGGGTACCCATGGGACAAAACTAGAACACGTTCTCATCCCGGACAACCTTCCCTGACCTACCTTCGGTATGTAACCTGTGCCACTAGAACGTGTTCCAGATCGAGTAGGGAGCTCCCGTGACCGCATCCGACGTCCTTCCCGAGGGATTCGACTTCACCGACCCGGACCTGAACCAGCGGGCGATCCCGCACGACCAGTTCCGGATCGCCCGGCAGAACAGCCCGATCGTCTGGATCGAACAGGCGCCGGAGCAGACCAGCGGGTTCGCGCCGGAGTCGGGGAGCGGCTACTACGCGGTGACCCGCCACGAGGACGTGTCGGCGATCTCGAAGGACAGCAGGAACTGGTCGACGTACGAGAACGGCGCGATCATCCGCTTCCCGGGCGAGATGCTGCGCGAGCAGATCGAGCTCCAGCGCGTGATCCTGATCAACCAGGACCCGCCCGAGCACACGCAGACGCGGGCGATCATCTCCCGCGGCTTCACCCCGCGCTCGATCGCGGAGCTCGAGGACACCATGACGCAGCGCGCGGCGTCGATCGTGAAGGAGGCGGTCGGCCGCGGCACCGGCAACTTCGTCGAGGAGATCGCCGCCGAGCTCCCGCTGCAGGCGATCGCCGACCTGATCGGCGTACCGCAGGAGGACCGCCACAAGCTCTTCGAGTGGTCCAACCAGATGCTCGCCGGCGAGGACCCGGACTACGCGGGCAACAACGACGTCGCGGCAGCGGAGATCCTGGGCTACGCGATGATGCTGGCCGCCGACCGCCAGGCGAACCCGCGCGACGACCTGATCACCAAGCTCATCCAGGCGCACAAGGGCGAGCGCGGCCTGAGCGACGACGAGTTCGGCTACTTCGTGATCCTGCTGGCCGTCGCCGGCAACGAGACCACGCGCAACGCCATCTCGCACGGCATGAACGCATTCCTCGACAACCCCGAGCAGTGGGAGATCTGGAAGCGGGACCGCCCGGCGACCATGGTCGACGAGGTCGTCCGGTGGGGTACGCCGGTCACGGTGTTCCAGCGCACGGCCCTCAACGACGTCGAGGTCGGCGGCCACGAGTTCAAGAAGGGCGAGCGGGCGGCGCTGTTCTACGCCAGCGCGAACTTCGACGACGAGGTCTTCGAGGACCCGTTCACCTTCAACATCCTGCGCGACCCCAACCCGCAGCTCGGGTTCGGTGGCCACGGCGCGCACTACTGCCTGGGCGCCAACCTGGCCCGGCAGGAGATCCGGGTGATCTTCGACGCGCTGGCCGACCACGCGCCGGACATCTCCAAGCTCGCCGACCCGGTGCGGCTGCGCCACTCCTGGATCAACGGCCTCAAGGACCTGCAGGTCAGGTACGCGTAGCGGACCGGTCGGTCAGCACGAGCGGGCCGTCCTCGGTGATGGCGACGGTGTGCTCCATGTGGGCACCCCGGGAGCCGTCCTTGCTGCGGAGCGTCCAGCCGTCGGCGTCGGTGTAGATCTCGTCGGTCGTGTGCAGGAACCACGGCTCGATCGCGATGACCAGGCCTGGTCGGAGCTTGAGGCCGCGGCCCGGCCGGCCGTCGTTCGGCACGTGCGGCTCGCCGTGCATGGTGCGGCCGACGCCGTGCCCGCCGAACTGCAGGTTCACGCCGAGCCCCGCCGACCGCGCGACCTCCCCGATCGCGGCGGAGATGTCGCCGAGCCGGTGGCCCGGGCGCGCCTGCGCGATCCCGGCGTCGAGCGCCCGCCCGGTGACCTCGATCAGGTCGAGGTCCTCCCGGCGCGGCGTGCCGACGACGACGCTGAGCGCGGAGTCGGCGACCCATCCGTCCACGCTCGCGGCGAAGTCGACGCTGACGAGGTCGCCGTCCCGGAGCACGTAGTCGTGGGGCAGCCCGTGCAGCACGGCGTCGTTGACCGACGTGCACAGCACCTTGCCGAACGGCGAGGCGCCGAATGACGGGTGGTAGTCGATGTAGCAGGACTCCGCGCGGCGCTCGCGGATCATCGCGTGCGCGAGCTCGTCGAGCTCGAGCAGGTTCACCCCGACGTCGGCCTTCTCGGCGAGGGCGCTGATGACGTCGGCGACGAAGCGTCCGGCCGGACGCATCTGCTCGATCTGGGCGGGGGTGCGGAGCTCGATCACCCGTCGACCCTACCGAGCCTCGTAGGGTCGACCTCGTGGACCTCGTTCTCGGCACCATGTACTTCGGCACCCGCACCGACGAGCCGACCTCGTTCGCCCTGCTCGACCGGTTCGTCGAGGCCGGCGGACGGATGCTCGACACGGCGAACTGCTACTCGTTCTGGTCCTCACCGACGGGTCACGGCGGCCAGAGCGAGGCCGTGCTCGGCCGCTGGCTGGCCGCGAACCCGGGTCTGCGCGACGAGCTGGTGGTCGCCACCAAGGTCGGCGTGGAGCCACGTGACGAGGGCGGCACCGAGGGCCTGTCCGCCGCGGTCATCGAGCGGGAGGCGGGCCGGAGCCTGGACCGCCTGGGCCTGGACGTCATCGACCTGTACTGGGCGCACGGCGAGGACCGGTCGACCGACCTCGAGGAGACGGTGTCGGCGTTCGGCTCGCTCGTAGCCTCGGGCGCGGTACGCCGGCTGGGCGTCTCCAACCACCCGACCTGGCGGGTCGAGCGGGCCCGGGCCATCGCGGCTGAGCTGCGTGTCGAGCCGTGGACGGCGCTGCAGCTGACCACGTCGTACGTCGAGCCGCGCCCGGGCGCGCAGGTGCCCGGCAAGGACCACCGGTTCGGGTTCGTGAGCGACGAGACCATCGACTACCTCGACGAGCACCCCGACCTGGATCTCTGGGTCTACAGCCCGTTGATCCAGGGCAGCTACGACCGCGCGGACCGGCCGTTCCCGGAGGCGTACGACCACCCCGGCACGACCGAGCGGCTCGCCGAGCTGCGCGCGGAGGCCGAGGCGCGGGGTGTGCCGCCGTCGCAGCTCGTGCTCGCCTGGCTGCTGGCCAGGGGGTGGCAGCCGATCGTCGGCGTCAGCACGGTCGAGCAGCTCGACTCCGCCCTCGCGTCGGTGGCCCTCGTCCCGGACCTCAGCTGACGGCAGATCTGCTGCCAGCGGATTCGCTGGTGAGCGCCGGCCCGGCGGCAGAGGCTCGGTGCATGACCCAGACACCTTCGCTCGCCGGCCTCACCGCGGCCGACCGCCTGCTGCACCAACGGATCATCGTGCTCGGCCAGCAGGTCGACGACGACATCGCCAACAAGCTCTGCGCCGAGCTGCTGCTGCTCTCCGCCGAGGACCCCAAGCGCGACATCGCGCTCTACATCAACTCGCCCGGGGGCTCGGTCAGCGCCGGGCTCGCGATCTACGACACCATGCGGCTCATCCCGAACGACGTCAGCACGCTCGCGATGGGGCTGGCGGCGAGCATGGGGCAGTTCCTGCTCTCGGGCGGCACGCCCGGCAAGCGCTACGCGCTGCCGCACTCCCGGATCCTGATGCACCAGGGCTCGGCCGGCATCGGCGGCACCGCGATCGACATCGAGATCCAGGCCGAGAACCTCGAGCACACCAAGAACGTGATGATCGGGCTCATCGCCGAGCACACCGGCCAGCCCGTGGAGCGGATCGAGCGGGACTCGTTGCGGGACCGGTGGTTCACCGCCGAGGAGGCGCTCGAGTACGGCTTCGTCGACCAGGTGCTCGCCGACGTCCGCGAGGTCACCCCCTCCCGGCAGGGTGCGGCGTTCGGGCTGGTCCGATGAGCGAGCGAAGCGAGCGAATCATTCAATGGAGCGCGCCCTGTGCCTCATGCGCGCACGGAGCGAAGCGAGTACGTGCATGAGCAGCTACACGATTCCGTCCGTCGTGGAGAAGACCCACCGTGGCGAGCGGGCGGTCGACATCTACAGCCGGCTGCTCACCGACCGGATCGTCTACATCGGCACCGAGATCGACGACGGCGTGGCGAACGTCGTCATCGCCCAGCTGCTGCACCTGGAGTCCGAGAGCCCCGAGACGCCGATCAACCTGTACTTGAACTCACCGGGCGGCTCGGTGACCGCGATGCTCGCGATCTACGACACCATGCAGTTCGTCCGCTCACCGATCGGGACGACGTGCGTCGGGCAGGCGGCCTCGTCGGCGGCCGTGCTGCTCGCCAGCGGTGCGCCGGGCAGCCGGATGGTCCTGCCGCACGCGCGGGTCGTGCTGCACCAGCCGTCGGGGGGCGGCCAGGGGACACTGCCGGACCTCGCGCTGCAGGCCAAGGAGATCGTGCGGGTGCGCGCCGAGATGGAGCGCATCCTGTCCGAGCACACCGGCCGCTCGGTCGAGCAGGTGCGCGAGGACACCGACCGCGACCTGATCCTGTCGGCGCAGGAGGCCGTGGCGTACGGCCTCGTCGACGGGATCCTGCACAGCCGGAAGGCGCGGGTGGAATGAACCGACGAGGCTGAGAGGTTGCGTCGGCATGAGCGAACTCGTGGACCGGACCATCGCCGCCCTGCGCACCGAGCACGAGATCCTCGTGACGCTGCTCCCCAACCTCGCCGACGCGCAGCTGGCGGCACCCAGCGGCGCCGCGGACTGGACGGTCGCCCAGGTGCTCTCGCACCTGGGCAGCGGGGCCGAGCTCGCCCGCAAGCCGATCGCGAGGGCGGCCGGCGAGACCGTCGACGAGGAGGACAACCAGAGCGTCTGGGCGCGCTGGGACTCCTCCTCGCCGATCGACCAGGCCGCCGGGTACGTCGAGCACGCCTCTCGCTACCTCGAGACCGTCGCGGCCCTGACGCCCGAGCAGCGCGACTCCCTGACGATCGACCTCGGCTTCCTGCCGGAGCCGGTCCCGCTCGTCGTCGCGCTGGCCATGCGCCTCAACGAGGTCGCCAACCACGGCTGGGACGTGCGCGCCGGCCTGCACCCCGGCGCCGAGATCGGCGAGGAGTCGGCGGCGCTGCTCCTCGAGCTGTTCGCGGGCCCGCTGGCGTTCCTGCTCGGCTTCTCCGGCAAGGCCGACCAGGTCGAGGGCCCGGTCCGGCTCGCGGTCCCCGGCGGCGGCATCGTCGTCGACGACGGCGTCACGGTCGTGGCGTCGCTGCCGGACCCCACGGCGACGCTGCGCGGCCCGGAGGGTGCGGTGGTCCGCCTGCTCAGCGGTCGGCTCAAGGAGGGGTACGCCGACGGCGTGGAGGTCGAGGGCAACGTCTCGCTGGACGACCTGCGCCGGGTGTTCCCCGGGTACTGAGACCGCTACGCGGCCAGGCAGACCGGCCCGGAGATCCGGGTCAGCCGCCGGCTGACCCGGATGGTCAGGTCGACCAGCCGCAGGCCGAGCGCGCCGGCGACCGCGCCGAGCACCTCGGAGCTGGGCTCCTTGAGGCCGCGCTCCACCTCGGAGAGGTACTGCGTCGAGACGCCGGCCTCGCCGGCGACGTCGGAGAGCGTGCGGCCCGTCGTACGTCGCTCCTCGCGCAGCTCGTGCCCCACGGCCTCGCGCCAGAGTGGCTCGGGCTCGGTCTCGGGCGCGGGAGTGCGGTCGGGGGTCGGGAACGCGATCAGCTCACCCATGTCCCGACTGTAGGCCCGGGGCGGGCGCGGCGCGCCCCGGTTCGCCGACGGCGAACACTCCACGGCGAACAGCCGAGGCGGGCAACCCAGCCGGGCCCTCAGCCCCGGAGCCACTCGCCGAGGTCGGCCTCGCGGATCAGGTCCCGCGCCTCGTCGGCGCGGTCGTCGGGCACCAGGACGCGCATCTGGATGAACTGGAGCGAGCCGTCGATCACGCTCGCGTTCCGGTCCGCGACGTGCACCGGGATCTCCTCGCCGTTGAGGAGGGCCTCGACGACGGCGATCAGGGCCAGGTCGTTGGTGCGGATCAGCTCCGTCGTCATGCAAGGAGCCTAGGCGCGTTGTGTCTGTCCTCCGGCGCGAACTCGTCGTGGGAAACCCGACCGACACGCCGGGCCGCGTCGGCGTGTCGGGCGGGTTTCCCCGGTCAGCCGGAGAAACCCGCCCGCGTGTCGCTCAGTTCGAGGGCTTCTCCGCACCGACGACCCACATCGCGAAGAACTGCGAGCCCCCGCCGTACGCGTGGCCGAGGGCGCGCCGGGCGCCGTCGACCTGGTGCTCGCCCGCCGCGCCGCGCACCTGCAGGGCCGCCTCGCCGAAGCGCAGCATGCCGGAGGCGCCGATCGGGTTGGACGAGAGGACACCGCCCGAGCAGTTCACCGGCAGTACGCCGTCCATGGCGGTCCCACCCGACTCGGTCAGCCGCCAGCCGCCGCCGTTCTCCTCGGCGAAGCCCAGCGACTCCAGCCACATCGGCTCGAACCACGAGAACGGCACGTAGATCTCGGCCGCGTCGATCTCCTCGAGCGGGTTGGTGATGCCGGCCTGCTTCCAGAGGGCCGCGGCCGCGTCGCGGGACGCCTGCGGGTTGACCTGGTCGCGCTCGGCCGCCGTGGTCGCCTCCGACCGCATCACGGTGCCGTGGATCCACGCCGGGTTGGGCGAGGCGGCCGCGACGTCCTCGGAGACGATCACCAGCGCGCAGGCGCCGTCGGACGACGGGCAGGTCTCGTCGTACCGGATCGGGTCCCAGAGCATCTGGGACGCGAGCACCGACTCGACGGTGGTGTCGGGGTTCTTCAGGTGGGCGTACGGGTTGCGCAGCGCGTTCTGCCGGTCCTTGGCCGCGACGATCGCGCCGACGTGCGTGGGGGCGTTGGACCGCCGGATGTAGGACCGCACGTGCGGGGCGAAGTAGCCGCCGGCGCCGGCGTGCACCGGCATGTTGAACGGCAGCGGCACCGACAGCGCCCACATCGCGTTCGACTCCGACTGCTTCTCGTAGGCGACCGTCAGCACCTTGCGGTGCACGCCGGCCTGCACGAGCAACGAGGCCACGATCGCGGTGGAGCCGCCGACCGATCCGGCGGTGTGCACGCGCAGCAGCGGCTTCCCGGCGGCGCCGAGCGCCTCGGCGAGGAACAGCTCGGGCATCATCACGCCCTCGAACAGGTCGGGCGCCTTGCCGACGACGATGGCGTCGATCTCGTCGAGCGTCATCCCGGCGTCCTCGAGAGCCCGGTCGATCGCCTCGCGGCACAGGCCCGCCATCGAGACGTCCTCGCGCTTGGCTCGGTGGTGGGTCTGGCCGACACCGACCACGGCGGCGGGTTGCTTCGTCATCAGTTGCTTGCCCCTTCGGTAGTCGAGCCCAGGACGCAGACCAGGTTCTGTTGCAGGGCCGGGCCGGACGTCGCGTGCGCGACGGCCTTGGACACCTCGCCGGACCAGATCCGCTGGGCCGCCTCGCCGATGCGGATGCCGCCGGCGGAGAACATCGGGTTGCTGGTGAGCGCGCCTCCCGAGGGGTTGATGCGGACGTCGTCGGCGAGCCCGAGCTCGTGCCGCAGGATGAGCTCCTGGTGGCTGAACGGAGCGTGCAGCTCGGCGAGCTCGACGCCGTCCAGGTCGACGGCGGCTGCCGCCCGGGCCGTGGACGGCGAGCGGGTCAGGTCGCGGGTGCCCATGCTCATCGGGTCGATGTAGTGGGAGACGCCGCCGATCCAGGCCGGCCGGTCGCGCACCTCGCGGGCCCGGTCGCCGGCGGCGAGCACGATGGCGGCGGCGCCGTCGGTGACGGGGGAGCAGTCGTGCTTGCGCAGGGGGTCGGCGTACATCGGCCGCGCCAGGAGCTCCTCCACCGACGACCCGCCCTTGCGGACGGAGTACTCGTTCTTCTCCGCGTCGGTGAGCGAGCGGTTGGCCACCTCGGCCATCGCCCGCTCGTCCCAGAGACCCGCGTCGAGGCCGGCCCGCGCCTGCAGGCCGGCGAGCGACACGGTGTCGGGCCACAGCGGGGTCATCGTGTACGGCTCCAGCTGGAGGGCGAGGGTACGGCGGAGCACGCCCGCCGAGGCCTTGCCGAACGCGTAGACGAGCGCGGTGTCGACCTCGCCGGTCTGGATCTTCAGCCAGGCCTCGTACATCGCCCACGCGAGGTCCATCTCCACGTGCGACTCGTTGACCGGCGGGATCACGCCGATCGCGTCGACCGCCGACACGAACGAGAACGACCGTCCGGCCAGGTAGTCCGAGGAGCCCGAGCACCAGAAGCCCACGTCCCGCCGGGTCCAGCCCGTCTGCTCGTAGCACTCGGCGAACAGCGGGACGAGCAGCTCCACGCACGTGGGCGACCCGTCGAACTCCTCCATCTGTCGCTGGGCGAACCCGACGACTGCAACGTCTCTCATCTCGCGCCCCTCAGAGGTGGTGCCGGTAGGTGTCGTAGTCGGCGTCGGGATCGCCGGTGGGCTCGAAGTGGTCGATGTTCTCGAGCGAGTACGTCCACTCCTCCTCGGGCTTCCAGACCGCCTTGACCCGCATGCCCATCCGCACCTCGTCGGCCGGGACGCCGAGGATCAGGTGCAGGATCGCGATGTCGGCGCCGTCGAGCAGGACGTACGCCGAGACGTACGGCGGGGTGATCTTCTGGCCGAGGAACGGCACGTTGACGATGCAGAACGTCGTGATCGTGCCGGTCTGCGAGACCTCGACCTCCTCGGCCGTGGGCGTGCCGTCCGCCGGACAGGCGCTGCGCGGCGGCACGTAGACCTTGCGGCACGTGGGGCAGCGCTGGCCGACGATGCGGCCCTCGTTCAGCCCGCGGTAGAACGCCGACTCCTCGGGGCTAGCGGCGTACTGGTAGTCGAGCGAGACGGGCGTGATGACACCGGTGACCGGGTTCTCGCCCAGCCTGCCCTCGGGCGCGTCGACGGCGGTCGGTCCGTTGCCGGTGGCGGGTTCGAGGCCCGCGATGTCGGTGATCGCGCCGACCCGCTCGTCGGCCCAGCGCACCTGCACCCGCATCCCCGTGGAGACCTGGTCGGGGGAGGACACGTCCAGTGCGTGGAGGAAGGGCGCGTCGGCGCCGTCCAGGGTCACCAGCACGAAGGCGAAGGGGCGGTCGAACGGCTGCCCCGCCACCGGCTCCGGCACCCAGGTCCACGAGGTGACGGTGCCGGTGGGGGCGACCTCGACGAAGTCGTCGATCGCGGCGTGCGTGACCGGGTCGAACTCCGGTGGCGGCACGACGACCTTGCCCTCGGAGGTGCGGCCGCCGACCAGCTTCGCGTCGCGGAGCCCGGTGAGGAAGCGCCCGAGGACCGGTCCGGTGGAGCGGGTGTAGTCGAACGCTACGGTGACCGGTGCTGACAGTGTTCGTGTCATGGTCCGAAAGTAGAACACGTTCTACAATCGGGCAAGCACCGCGCCCATTCCCGGGCAGACGAACGGAGACCACATGAAGCTCGGACTGCAGCTCGGCTACTGGGGTGCGCAGCCCCCGCAGGGCGTCGCGGACCTCGTCGCCGCGGCCGAGGACGCCGGCTTCGACGCGATCTTCTCCGCCGAGGCGTGGGGGAGCGATGCGTTCACGCCGCTCGCCTGGTGGGGCCGCGAGACGTCCCGGATCAAGCTCGGTACGTCGATCGTGCAGATGTCGGGCCGCGCGCCGACGTCGATCGCGATGCACGTGCTGACGCTCGACCACCTCTCGAACGGCCGCGTGATCCTCGGCATGGGCGTCAGCGGCCCGCAGGTGGTCGAGGGCTGGTACGGCCAGCCGTTCGGCAAGCCGCTGGCCCGCACCCGCGAGGTCGTCGACATCATCCGCAAGGTGCTGGCCCGCGAGGGCGCCGTCACCAACGACGGCCCGCACTACCCCCTCCCGTTCCGTGGCGATAACTCCGTGGGGCTCGGCAAGCCGCTCAAGCCGATCGTGCACCCGCTGCGGGCGGACGTGCCGATCTGGCTCGGCGCCGAGGGCCCGAAGAACGTCGCGCAGACCGCGGAGATCGCCGACGGCTGGATCCCGATCTTCTACACGCCGAGGTCCGCCGGCATGTACCAGCCGTGGCTCGACGAGGGCTTCGCGCGACCGGGCGCCCGCCGTACCCGCGCCGACTTCGAGATCGCCGCGACGTGCCACCTCCAGGTCGTCGACAGCGCGGAGGAGAAGGCCGCCGTCCTCGACGCGATGCGGCCGTTCGTCTCGCTCTACATGGGCGGCATGGGCGCCAAGGAGGCGAACTTCCACAACCAGGTCTTCGTGCGGATGGGCTACGAGGACCTGGCCGCCGAGGTCCAGAAGCTCTACCTCGGCGGCGAGAAGGACCGCGCCACCGCGTTGATCCCCGACGAGCTCGTCGACGACATGCACATCATCGGCACCGCCTCGGAGGTGCGAGAGCGGGTCGCGCAGTGGGAGGAGACCGGCGTGACCACGCTGCTGCTCAGCTGCCGGTCGGCCGACGAGGTCCGGTCGGTCGCCGAGCTGCTCGCCTGAGCCGGACGGTCCGGTGCTCAACTCCGGCGGGCGCGGCTCCACAGCCCGATCCACATCGCCTCGAAGGCTGCGTCGATCAGGTACGTCCAGCGGATCCGCCCCGCGGGGACGAACACGAGGTCGATGGCCAGGAGGGTCCCCGCCGTCCCGTAGCCGAGGGCGCGCGCGGTCGGCACCACACCCCCGCGCGCAGCGAGGACCTGGCTGAGTCCGTTCGTCACGAGCAGGCCCGAGACCGTGTACGCCAGCCACCGGTCCTCCTTGGGACCGAACACCGCCTCGAAGCTGCGCATGCTCACCAGCGGCCAAGCGCCGCCGATGACGGTGGACACCCCCTGGGCGTGCGCAAGTGCGACCGGATCGGCCAGCCGGTCCAGGGCTCGTGTGGCAAGGCGCGTCATGTGGGGGCGGTACCCGCTCCTCCGGTCGAACATCGCGGAGCTGGTCGGGCTCGGCGAGGTGGACCGGCCCCGGACCTGGACGCTCTCTGTACGTTGGGGTGATGACCCCGCCGCATGGGGAGCAGATCGAGTCCTGGGACCTGGTGATCGTGGGTGCCGGCCCGGCCGGGGCTGCCACCGCGCTCGGTGCCCTCGCCCGTGCGCCCGGGCTGCGCGTCCTCCTGCTCGACCGCGCGGACTTCCCACGCGACAAGTGCTGCGGTGACGGGATCGCACCCCACGTCCTGGACGTGCTCGCTTCGGTGGGTGTCCGGGACGCGACCGACGGCTGGACGCCCTTGCGCCGACTGGAGCTGTCCCGGGACCAGCACCGGGTCACCGGCCGCCTGGCCCGGCCCGTGTGGGTGATACCCCGCGAGGTCTTCGACGCGCGGCTGGTCGAGCGTGCGGTCGCGGCGGGCGCGGTGCTGCGGCGGCATCGTGTTTCCGAGGTGCGGCGGGTCGATGGCGGCATCGTGCTGGACGACCGGATCGGGGCGCGGATCCTCGTCGGGGCCGACGGGGCGCACTCGGTCGTGCGGTCCTCGCTCAGCTCGTTGAGCAGGGGCTGTCGGGCGCTGGCGATCCGGGGCTACTCGCCCACGCCGGAGACCAGGCGCGGGCGCCAGATCATCCGCTACGGGGATCGCCGCCAGCCGTCGTACGCCTGGGCGTTCGACCGAGGGGATGGACTGACGAACGTCGGGTACGGCGAGTTCGTGGACGAGCACCGATCTCCCGACAGGGGAGGACCGACCCGGGCGATCCTGCTCGAGCAGCTCGACCGGCTGCTTCCCGGCAGTGTCGCCGACGGTGACGCCTGGCGCGCCCACCACCTTCCGCTATCCGGCTGGCGCTGGAGGCAGCCCGACGGTCCGGTCCTGCTCGCCGGCGACGCGGCCGGGCTGATCAACCCGATGACCGGGGAAGGCATCTACTACGCCGTGGCGACGGGGGTGCTGGCCGGCCGTACCGCATCGCGGGCACTGGACGCCGGGAGCCCGTCGGCCGCGGGAGCCGCCCACCGCAGTGCCGTGCGCGGTCTCCTGGGCCGTCACCTCAAGCACACGTGGGTCGCTTCCCGGCTCACGAGGCTGCCGGTGGTGGTGGACGCAGGGATCAGGGCCGCCGGGCGCAGTCAGCACGTCTTCGACTCCCTCGTCGAGCTGGGGCTGGGCGATGGTCGCATCACTCCTCGCCTGACCGGCGGACTGGCGTCCGGACTGGTCAGCGGCCTCACCACCCGCCCGCCTCTGCCCCGGCGTCGATAGGGAGCCGGCACATGGAGATCCTGTCGGTCCGCGGGGTCCTCCCCGAGCACACCTACCCCCAGGAAGCGATCACCGACGCCTTCGCCGCGGTGATCGCCCGGGGCGGACTCGACGAGCGCCTGCTGCGCCGCTTCCATGCCAACGCCGGTGTCCGCCAGCGCAGTCTCGTCCTGCCCCTGGAGGCCTACGGCGAGCTCGACGGCTTCACCCAGGCCAACGACCTGTTCATCGCGAACGCCGTCGAGCTCGGCGCGCGTGCCGTCGTCGACGCCCTCAAGGCCGCGGACCTCACACCCACCGACGTCGACCTGATCGTGTCCGCGACGGTCACCGGCCTCGCCGTACCGTCCCTCGAGGCCAGGATCACCTCCTTGATCGGGCTGCGAGCCGACGTCAAGCGCGTTCCACTGGTCGGGCTGGGGTGTGTGGCGGGCGCGGCGGCCATCGCGCGGCTGCACGACTACCTGCTCGGTCATCCCGACGAGGTCGCCGTGGCGGTGACGGTCGAGCTGTGCTCGCTGACCGTGCAGCGGGACGACATGTCGATGCCGAACCTGGTGGCGAGCGGGCTCTTCGGTGACGGGGCAGCGGCGGTCGTGGCCCAGGGCGGGACCGACCGGGGCGGAGCGGTGGAGGTGATCGGCACCAGGAGCCGGCTCTACCCCGACTCCGAGCGCACCATGGGCTTCGACATCACCGGGACCGGGCTGCGGATCGTCCTCGACGCCCAGGTCCCCGCGGTGGTGAGCCACTACATCCGCGACGACGTCGACGGGTTCCTCACCGATCACGGGCTGGACCGAGCCGACATCGGGTGGTGGGTCTGCCATCCCGGCGGCCCCAAGGTGATCGAGGCGCTCCAGTCCGCTCTCGAGCTGTCCAGGGACTCCGTCCGGCTCACCTGGGACTCGCTCGCACGGGTCGGCAACCTGTCGTCGGCCTCCGTGCTGCACGTCCTCGAGGACACCCTCCGCGATCGACCTCCCCAGCCGGGCTCCTACGGCGTGGTGCTGGCCATGGGCCCGGGCTTCTGCTCCGAGCTGGTGCTGGTCCGCGCGACGGGGCGTCGGGAGGCGGACTCGTGACCAGCCTGTGGGCGTTCACGGTCCTGGTCGGCCTGGTCGCCGTGGAGCGGCTGCTCGAGCTCGTCGTGTCGAAGCGCAACGCGACGTGGAGCTTTCGACATGGGGGCCGGGAGTCGGGGCAGGGTCACTACCCGTTCATGGTGATCCTGCACTCCGGGTTCCTGGTGGCGATGGTGGTCGAGGCATGGGTACGCCGTCCCGAGGTGGCACCGCTGCTGGCCTGGTCCATGCTCGCGGTGGTCGTCGCATCCCAGGCGCTGCGCTGGTGGTGCATCGCGACGCTGGGTCGACGCTGGAACACCCGGGTGATCGTCGTGCCGGGTCTGCCGCCCGTCACCTCGGGCCCCTACCGGTTCCTTCCGCACCCCAACTACGTCGCCGTGGTGGCGGAGGGCGTGGCGCTCCCGATGGTCCACGAGGCGTGGCTGACGGCCGCCGCGTTCACCCTGCTCAACGCCGCCTTGCTCACGGTCCGGATCCGGGTCGAGAACGCCGCACTCCGGACGCTGCCCGACGGGCTCGTCGATGCGTGACCTGCTCGTTGCCGGCGGGGGACCGGTCGGCCTGGCGGTCGCCATGTACGCCGTCCGCGCCGGTCTCGACGTGGCGGTCGTCGAGCCCCGAGGCGGCGTCATCGACAAGGCGTGCGGGGAGGGACTGATGCCGGGCGCGGTGGCGGCGCTCACCGCCCTGGGCGTGCCTCTCCACGGCCACCCGATCACGGGCATCCGCTACGTCGGCGGGGCTCGTCAGGCCGAGGCGACCTTCCGTCACGGCCCCGGCAGGGGGGTACGACGTACGACGCTCCACCGTGCGATCTCCGCTGCCGCCCTGGCGGCCGGCGTCACGACCGAGCGACGCGCGGTGTGCCAGGTCGAGGACCGTGGCGACCACCTCCTGGTCGACGGCGAGCCCACCCGACACCTGGTCGCTGCGGACGGCCTCCACTCGCCCGTGCGCCGGATGCTCGGGCTCGATGCACCCGTGGCGGGGCGTCGCCGGTACGGGCAGCGCTGCCACGTGTCCGTGCCGCCCTGGACCTCCCTGGTGGAGGTCCACTGGGCGGGCTCGGGAGAGGCCTACGTGACCCCCGTCGGTGAGGACCGGGTCGGCATCGCCGTGCTGAGCCACGAACGACGAGGACTGGCCGACCTGATCGGGGACTTCCCGGCGCTGGCCGCGCGCCTGACGGGGCAGACGATCGAACAGGTGCGCGGGGCAGGCCCCCTGAGGCAGCGCGCCCGCCGCCCGGCAGCTGGACGGGTCCTGCTGGTCGGCGACGCGTCCGGCTACGTCGACGCCCTCACCGGGGAAGGGATCGCTCTCGGTCTCGCGCAGGCGCGTGCGGCCGTCCATGCGGTTCTCGTCGGACGGCCGCAGGCCTACGAGCTCGCCTGGCGCCGGCTCGGTTGGCGGCATGCCCTGCTCACCCAGGGACTGCTGATCGCGACCCGTCATCGCGCGATCCGGAGGAATCTCGTACCGGCGGCGGCCCGGATGCCTGGGGTGTTCGGCGTGGCGGTCAACCAGCTCGCGAGGCCGGCATGAGCGCCGGGGACAGCGAGGAGCTGGTCGTCCTTCTCGACGAGCACGGCCGGGCGATCGGAAGCACCCCCAAAGCCGGAGCACACCACGCGGACACGCCGTTGCACCTGGCGTTCTCCTGCTATCTCTTCGACCCAGGCGGTCGACTGCTGATGACCCGACGCGCCCGCACCAAGCCCACCTGGCCGGGCGCCTGGAGCAACAGTGTCTGCGGGCATCCGGCACCGGGCGAGTCGATCGCCGACGCGGTACGACGCCGGGTGCGCGCCGAGGTCGGCGTCCGGACCGAGCGGGTGACGCTGATGCTCCCGGCCTTCCGCTACCGCGCCGTGATGCCCAACGGTGTCGTCGAGAACGAGATGTGCCCCGTCTTCATCTCCAGCACGACCGAGGCACCCGCCCCTGACCCCGCCGAGGTCGAGGACGCGACCTGGGTGGACTGGGCGGACTTCCGCGCGGCGATCCTCGACGGCAGTCGCGCGATCAGCCCGTGGTGCCGCGATCAGGTCGCGCTGCTCCCGGAGGACCCGTTGCGGGCGCCCGGTCAGCCGGAATCCTTGCTGCCCCCCGCAGCCCGGGGCTGACGTGCCTGCGCTGCTGCGTGCCGCCCACCCCGGACCGGGGTCGGCGGTGGTCGTGCTCGCACTGCTGCTGGCCGTCGGCGCCGACCTGTCCCTCGGCCGGACGGTGCTGGTCGGCCTGGCCGTGCTCGCCGGACAGCTCTCCGTCGGGTGGTGCAACGACCTGGTCGACCGGGACCGGGACCGGGTCGTCGCGCGCTCGGACAAGCCGCTGGCGACCGGGGCGGTCAGCGCTCGGGCGGTCCGGTTCGCCTGCGGGTCGGCGGTAGCCGCGCTGGTGCCGCTCTCCCTCGCCTGCGGCTGGGCCGCCGGCGTCGTCCACATCCTGGCGGTCGCCTCCGCCTGGGCCTACAACCTCTGGCTCAAGTCGACGGTCTGGTCCTGGCTTCCCTACGCATTCTCCTTCGGTGCCCTCGTGGTGTTCGTGAGCCTGGCCGGGGAGCCCAGCCGGTTGCCGCCGTGGTGGATGCCCGCTGCGGGCGCTCTGCTCGGGGTCGGTGCGCACCTGGTCAACGTGCTTCCGGACCTCGCAGAGGACGAGGCGACGGGGGTGCACGGCCTGCCGCACCGGATCGGTGCTCGGCGGCTGCCGGCGGTCGCGACGGCCGTCCTGGCCGCTGGCTCGCTGGTTGTAGCGATCGGCACCGGCCTCGCGAGGGTCGGCTCCGTCGCCGCCCTTGCGGCGGTCGCGGCGCTGGTCATCGTCGCCCTCACCGGTCGTGGACGAGCGCCGTTCCTGGCCGCCGTCGGCATCGCACTCGTCGACGTGGTGCTCCTGGCCTCGGGATGACCCGGCGTCACGTGTCGAGACGTCGCTGAAGACGGCGCCGGCCCCCCGGCGCCGCGCTCGCGTCCCACCCGGAGGTCCCTTCAGGAACGCGGAATCACCGTGAGTACGCGCTCGGTGTGCATGTGGAACTCCTGCATGAAGTCCGCGAGAAATGCCGCGGTCGACTCGTCGGTGACTTCTCCGTCGTCGGTGAAGAGTCCCGGACGGAAGTTGATGTAGGCCTCCGGAGCGGTCATCTGCCGGGCGTTGCAGAAGCTCAGCACCGCGCGCAGGCTCTGCTGGGCGAGGGCCGTCCCGATCTGGCCCGGGGACGCCCCGATCACCGCTGCGGGCATGTGGTCGAACGAGTTGCGTCCCCAGGGCCGGGAAGCCCAGTCGATGGCATTCTTCAGGGCGCCCGGGATGGATCGGTTGTACTCCGGGGTCACGAAGAGGACGGCGTCCGACGCGGCGAGCGCCTCCTTGAGCGCCACTGGCTCGGGCGGGTAGTCGGTGTCGAAGTCCGGACTGTAGAGCGGAAGATTGCCGATCGGGATCTCGGTGAGCTCGAGCTCCGAGGGCGCCAGGCGGATCAGAGCCTTGCTGAGGACCCTGTTGATGGAGCTGGACGACAGGCTGCCGACGAAGAACCCGACCTTGTGCGTACTCACACTGACCTCCCACAGGCAGAGCCCCGGAACCGGTCGCCGAGGCAGGCGGATGTTCCCCTTCCCGTACCCGCGGCCGCCGTGATTACCCACAGCGCCAGGGTCCGCTTCATCCGGCGAACGTTCCGGGCCGACGACCACCTTCCACTGGCGTGGAACTGGAACACGTTCTAGTCTCGGCGCATGACGTCGGACGACATGCGCCTCGGCACCCACAACGGTCACCTGATGGTCGCCGCCCTCAAGCGGCACCGCGACAAGCCCGTGATGTACCTGGGCGACACCACCATCACCGGCGGGCAGGCCGCGGAGCGGATGAGCCAGTACGTCCAGGCCTTCGAGGCCCTCGGCGCCGGCCGGGGTACGGCGGGGGCGCTGCTCGCCCTCAACCGCCCTGAGGTGCTCTTCATCCTCGGCGCCGGCCAGACGCAGGGCTACCGGCGCACCTCGTTGCACCCGCTCGGCTCGCTCGACGACCACGCCTACGTGATCAACGACGCGGAGATCACCAGCATCACGATCGACCCGGTGCCGATGTTCGTCGAGCGGGTGCTCGGCCTGCTCGAGAAGTGCCCGAAGCTCGAGAAGGTGCTGACCGTCGGGCCGGTGCCCGAGGAGCTCGCCCACGTCGGCCAGGACCTCGTCGCGGCCGCGGCGTCCTTCGATCCTTGCCCCCTGGAGGCGCAGACCCTCGACCCCGAGCACATCGTGTCGATCACGTACACCGGCGGCACCACCGGCCGGCCCAAGGGCGTGATCGGCCTGTCCCGGCAGATGAACATGATGACCCAGATCCAGATGGCCGAGTGGGAGTGGCCGGAGTCGCCCCGGTTCCTCATGTGCACGCCCCTGTCGCACGCGGGCGCCGCGTTCTTCGTGCCGACGGTGCTCAAGGGTGGCTGCCTCTACGTGCTGCCCAAGTTCGACCCGGCCGAGGTGCTCAAGACCATCGAGGAGCAGCGGATCACCGCCACCATGCTGGTGCCGTCGATGCTCTACGCGCTCATGGACCACCCGGACAGCAGGACCCGGGACCTGTCCTCGCTGGAGACCGTCTACTACGGCGCGTCCGCGATCAACCCGGTCCGGCTCAAGGAGGCGATCGAGCGGTTCGGCCCGATCTTCGCCCAGTACTACGGCCAGTCCGAGGCGCCGATGGCGATCACCTACTTCGCCCGGGAGGACCACGTCGGCGGCGACGACCGCCGGCTCGCCTCCTGCGGGCGGCCGTCGGCGTTCGTCCGTACGGCGCTTCTCGACGAGGACGGCAAGCCGGTCCCGGTCGGGGAGCCGGGCGAGATCTGCGTGGCCGGGCCGCTGCTGGCCGGCGGCTACTGGAACCTGCCCGACGAGACCGCCGAGACGTTCCGCGACGGCTGGATGCACACCGGCGACGTCGCCCGCGAGGACGAGGACGGCTTCTGGTACATCGTCGACCGGACCAAGGACATGATCGTCACCGGCGGGTTCAACGTGTTCCCCCGGGAGGTCGAGGACGTCGTCGCCGAGCATCCGGCGGTCGCGCAGGTGGGCGTCATCGGCACGCCCCACGACAAGTTCGGCGAGGCGGTCACTGCGATCGTGGTGCTCCGGTCCGACGCCGCGCGCGACGAGGCGTCGATCGCCACGATGACCCAGGAGATCCAGCAGATGGTCAAGGAGCGGAAGGGCTCGGTCCAGGCCCCCAAGCAGGTGATCGTGGCGGACTCGCTGCCGCTCACCGGACTGGGGAAGCCGGACAAGAAGGCACTGCGGGCTCAGTTCTGGACGGGGGACCGGGCGGTCGGCTGAGCTCCCGCCGGCTGGCGAGGTGGCGGCGGCCGGCGGTGTCGGCCGCGAGCCCGCCGAGCAGCAGCAGGACGGCGACCACGCCGTCGAGCCACCAGTGGTTCGCCGTCGCGGACACGACGAGCGTCGTCACGATGACGTGGAGCAGGAAGAACCAGCGCCAGACGCTCGTGCTCGCCGCGATGATGCCGAACGACACGACCGCCGCCCAGCCGACGTGGATCGACGGCATCGCCGCGAACTGGTCGGACACGCCTCGCTGGACGTCCGCGCCGTACACGGAGATCCCGAAGTGGCGGCCGAGGTCCTCGTAGCCGAGGTCGGGGTAGAAGCGCGGCGGGGCGACCCGCACGAACCGGATCACCAGGCACCCGGCGGTGAGGAACACCAGCCCGTTGCGCCAGTGCGGGTACTGGTCCCGGTGCCGGAAGAACAGCCAGACCAGGAACGCGAGCAGCGCCGGCACGTGGACGGTCGCGTAGAACCAGGACGTCGCCGAGGCCAGCCAGTCGTGGCCCAGCACGAAGTGCTGCAGCGACAGCTCGCTCGGCAGGTGCAGCGCGTGCTCGATCCTCGCCACGTCGCGGCCGCGCGCCATCGCGCCCGTGGTCGTCGCCAGGGGGAGCATCCGGGCCAGCCGCCACACGGCGTACAGCGCCGCGATCAGCGCGAACTCCTGCGCGACCGGCGCGACGTGGGCGGTGATCCGGCTCGGGCGGAGCCGGACCGCCCACCAGATCGCCAGGCTGATGGCGGCAGCGATCGCTGCTTGGTCCCAGCTCGGCCACGGCACGCGGGGATTCTCTCAGGTGCGCGGTCGGAATCGCACGGGTACGACGCAGCGCGGGTCCTCGAGGCGGGCCGGCGCGGGCGGTCTAGCGGCCCTGGAAGCTCGGGGTGCGCTTCTCCGCGAAGGCGCGCGGGCCCTCCTTGGCGTCCTCGGAGGCGAAGACGGCCATGCCCACGCGGGCGTCGTCGGCCCAGCAGTCCGCCTCGTGCCTGCCCTCGGAGTCCCGGACCGTCTTGAGGATGGCCTGCACGGCGAGCGGGCCGTTGGCGCAGATGAGGTCGGCGATCTCGTGCGCCTTGGCGAGCGCCTCGCCGTCGGGGACGACGTGGCCGATCAGCCCGATCTCCTTGGCCTCGGCAGCCCGGACCAGCCGGCCGGTCAGGAGCAGGTCGAGCGCGACGGTGTACGGGATCTGCCGGGGGAGGCGGACCGCGGAGCCGCCCATCGGGTAGAGGCTCCACCTCGCCTCGGCGACCCCGAACCGGGCGGACTCGCCGGCGATCCGGATGTCGGTGCCCTGGAGGATCTCGGTGCCGCCGGCGACCGCCGGGCCCTCGACGGCGGCGATCAGGGGCTTGATCAGCCGGAAGCCCTTGAGCAGGCCCTTGATCACCGAGGGGTCGAACCCGGCTTTGAAGCTCTCGTCCGGCGATCGCTCGGTGGCCGCCTTGAGGTCCATGCCGGCGCAGAAGTAGCCACCCGCTCCGGTGAGGATGCAGGCCCGGATCTCCCGGTCCGAGTTCACCCGGTCCCAGGCCTCCTCCATGATCGCCATCATCTCGCCGGAGAGCGCGTTGCGGGCCTCCGGCCGGTTCATCGTGACGACGAGCTTGTGGCCGTCCTGCTCGACGAGGCAGTGGGGGGCCGCCTCCGACTCGGGTGAGGTCATGCCGGCGATGCTAGCCAAAAACGAGAACGTGTTCTAGTCTCGCGGCGTGGCCCTGAACATCGCCGACCTCTTCGAACACGCCGTCGACGCCGCGCCCGACAACGCCGCCCTGAAGGTGGGCGACCGGGTCGTGTCCTACGCCGAGCTCGAGACCGACAGCAACCGGCTCGCCCACTACCTGCAGGCGCACGGAGTGCAGCCGGGGGACCACGTCGCGATCTATGCGAAGAACAGCATCGAGCACGTCGTCGCCATGCTCGCGATCGTCAAGATCCGCGCGGTCATGATCAACGTGAACTACCGCTACGTCGAGGGCGAGCTCAACTACCTCTTCGAGAACGCCGACGTCGTCGCCGTGGTCCACGAGCGCTCCTACGCCCCGCTCGTCGCGGCGTGCTGGGACAAGCACGAGAAGCTGCAGGTCGCCGTCGTCGTCGACGACGCGCTCGACCCCGACGACCGGTCGGACTACTCGTCGTACGGCGGCGTCCACTACCGCGACGCCCTCGCCGGCCAGAGTGCGGCGCGCGACTTCGGCGAGCGCAGCCCCGACGACATCCACATCATCTACACCGGCGGCACGACCGGCTTCCCCAAGGGCGTGATGTGGCGTCAGGAGGACTGGTGGCGTGTGCTCGGCGGGGGCATCGACTTCTACAGCGGCGAGCCGCAGGACGAGTACTCCCAGTCCCGCCAGGCGACCGACCCGCGGATGACCACGTTCCCGCTCAGCCCGCTGATGCACGGCGGCGCCCAGTCGGGCCTGCTCATGCACCTGTTCGCCGGCCACCTGACCGTCCTCGAGCCCAAGTTCGACCCGGTCCGCACCTGGGAGATCATCGAGCGCGAGAAGGTCCAGCTCATCTTCATGACCGGCGACGCGATGGCGCGCCCGCTGATCGAGGCCTACGAGGACAAGCTGAGCGCCGGGAGCGGCTACGACTGCTCGAACCTGGTCGCGATCTCCAGCAGCGCGGCGATCTTCAGCCCTCCGGTGAAGTCGCGCTGGATGGCGGCGTTCCCGAACTCGATCTTCACCGACTCCGTCGGCGCGACGGAGACCGGCTTCCAGGGCATGGGCCTGGGCGATCCCAACAACATCAGCCCGGACGGCCCGGTCGTCGGCATCGGTCCGGCCACGATCGTGCTCGACGAGGACAACCGCCTGCTCGACCCCGCGACCGACGTGGGCAAGGTGGGCCGCCTCGGTCGGGGCGGCTCGGTGCCGATCGGCTACTACAAGGACCCCGAGAAGTCCGCGGCGACGTTCCTCGAGATCGACGGGCAGCGCTACTCGGTGCCCGGTGACTTCGCCCGGATCGAGGAGGGCAACCGGGTCACGTTGCTCGGGCGCGGCTCGAACTGCGTGAACACCGGCGGGGAGAAGGTCTACCCCGAAGAGGTCGAGATGGCGATCAAGAACCACCCGGCCGTGTACGACGTTCTCGTGGTCGGGGTGCCGGACGAGAAGTACGGCCAGGCGGTCGCCGCCGTGGTCGAGCTGCGCGACGGCGAGTCACTGGAGCTGGAGGACCTGCGCTCGTTCCTGCGCGAGTACCTCTCCGGCTACAAGCTCCCGCGGGCGCTGACGCTGGTGGACGAGATCCCGCGCAACGCCGCCGGCAAGGCGCAGTACCCACGCGCGAAGGAGCTGGCCGTCGCCGGCTTCGCCGCCAAGCACCCGACGACGGTGGTGTGAGCGATGCGCACCCCGCTGTGTGACGAGTTCGGGATCGAGTACCCGATCTTCGCGTTCACCCCGTCCGAGCACGTCGCGGCGGCCGTGTCCCGCGCGGGCGGCCTCGGCGTACTGGGCTGCGTGCGGTTCAACGACACCGACGAGCTCGAGCAGACGCTGAGCTGGCTGGACGACAACACCGACGGAAAGCCGTACGGCGTCGACATCGTGATGCCGATGAAGATCCCCACCGAGGGGAAGTCGGTCGACCTGAAGGCGATGATCCCGCAGGACCACATCGACTTCGTCGACCGGACGCTGCAGAAGCTCGGCGTACCCCCGCTGCCGGAGGGCGAGGGTCGCGAGGGCGTCCTGGGCTGGCTGCACTCGGTCGCGCGCTCCCACCTCGACGTCGCGCTCAACCACCGGCCGGTGCTGATCGCGAACGCGCTGGGCTCGCCGCCGGTCGACGTGATCGAGAAGTGCCACGAGCACGGCCTCAAGGTCGCCGCGCTGGCCGGCGCTGCCAAGCACGCGCTGTCGCACGTGCAGAACGGCGTCGACATCATCGTCGCCCAGGGCTACGAGGCCGGCGGCCACACCGGTGAGATCGCGAGCATGGTGCTCCAGCCCGACATCGTGGACGCCGTCGGTCCCGACGTGCCCGTCCTCGGCGCGGGC
Organism: Nocardioides sp. URHA0032; assembly: GCF_000620645.1. Taxonomy (GTDB): domain Bacteria; phylum Actinomycetota; class Actinomycetes; order Propionibacteriales; family Nocardioidaceae; genus Nocardioides. The sequence continues at coordinate 585,381 of NZ_KK211159.1, forward strand.
GGCATCGGCTCCGGCCGGCAGATCGCGGCCTCGCTAGCGCTCGGATCGCAGGGCGTGTGGACCGGCTCGATCTGGCTCGGCACCGAGGAGTACCAGAACCTGCAGTCGAACTCCGGCTGGACCGAGGCGTTCACGCGGGCGACCTCCTCCGACACGGTGCGCACCCGGATCTACACCGGCAAGCCGGCCCGGCTGCTGAAGACGAAGTGGACCGAGGCCTGGGCCGAGGAGGGCGCGCCGCAGCCGCTCCCGATGCCGCTGCAGAACCTGCTCGTCTCCGACGCGCACAACCGGATCAACGCCTCCGGCGACCCGGACGTCATCTCGATGCCGATCGGCCAGATCGTCGGCCGGATGAACGAGGTGCGCCCGGTCGCGGACGTGGTCGCGTCGCTGGTGGCGGAGTTCGAGGAGGCCGTCGGTCGCCTCAACAAGGTGGTCTGACGCACGTCGCCGTACCTCTAGGCATCCGCAAGATGCCGGCGTGCGTGCCGCCGTTCCTCGCGCGCTGTGTCAGCATGGGGAACAGGGGAGGAACACGCTTCACCTGCAGCACGAGGGTCTGGGGGGACTTCGATGCGAGACATCCTGCACGCCTTCGCGGCGGCGGCGGTGATCGCCGTTGCGGCGCTCTGCACCATGGTGCAGCTCAGTGACGCCAACCACGCGTTCGACCACCTGGGTCACGACGAGCAGTCCGTGATCCAGCAGGTCAGCAGCGACACCGGCCACCGCGCCAGGTGAGTTGCAGGTCCGACGTACGGTCGGGCCCATGACCGCTGCTCCGACCGTCGCCCTGCTCGGCACCGGAACGATGGGCGCCGGCATGGCGCGCAACCTCGCGGCCGCCGGGCTTCCCCTCCGGGTCTGGAACCGCACCTCCTCGAGGGCCGAGCCCCTCGCGGACCTGGCGTCCGTCGCGTCCTCGGTGCGCGACGCGGTCTCCGGTGCCGACGTGGTCGTCACGATGCTGTTCGACGAGGAGTCGACGGCCGAGACCATGGCGTCGGCGAAGCAGTCGCTCGCACCCGGCGCCGTCTGGGTGCAGAGCGCGACCGTCGGCGTCCAGGGCGCGGCCCGGCTCGCCGCGCTCGCGGACGAGCTCGGCGTCCGGTACGTCGACGCGCCCGTGCTGGGGACCAGGCAGCCGGCCGAGGCGGGCGCGCTCGTCGTCCTCGCCTCCGGACCGCCCGACGTGCGCGACGCCGTGGCGCCCGTGTTCGACGCGATCGGCAACCGCACGCTCTGGGTCTCGGAGAACGCCGGGGACGGCTCGCGGCTGAAGCTGGTGGCCAACGCTTGGGTCTTCACCGTCGTCGAGGGAGTGGCGGAGTCGCTCGCGCTGGCCCGCGACCTCGGCCTCGACCCCGCGCTGTTCCTCTCCGCGGTCGAGGGCGGCGCCACGGACTCGCCGTACGTGCAGAGCAAGGGCCGGGCGATGCTCGAGGGCGCCTTCGACCCGGCGTTCGCGCTGTCGGGCGCGCTGAAGGACACCGGGCTGGTGCTCGAGGCGGCGTCGGCGGCCGGCACGTCGCTGGGACTGATGCCGGGGATCCGCGAGCACTTCCAGCGCGCGGTCGACGCCGGCCACGGCGACCTCGACATGTCAGCGACGTACGCCGAGCACTGAGCAACGCCGAGTCGGCGCAGTCTCAGCTGAGACTGCGCCGACTCGGCGTCGCAAGGGCTGAGATGGCGCCGACTCGGCATCGAGAGGACTGAGACTGCGCCGACTCGGCGGTGGGTCAGCGGAGGTCGGGGTGCGCGCGGCCGGCGATCAGGGGCAGGTCGAGGTAGGTCTTGATGCCCGGGTCGGCGGCCACGACGTACGGGATCGAGTTCACGCAGTGCACGGCGGTGGCCACCACGCCCGGGTTGCGCGCCAGGCCCTGCTCGACGGTCTCGGGCTGCCAACCCTTGATCACCACGAAGCAGTCCGGGTCGCCCTTCACCTCGACCTCGAACCGCTCGCCCTGGGGGCCGAAGCTCCACGGTGGGTCCAGGTGCTGCTCGCCCATCAGCCAGTTCACCGCGATCCGCACCACGCAGGTCTCGCCGACGAACGCCTCCCAGACGAACCGCTGGCCGGCGACGTGCCCGGGCTCGATCACGCCGATCGGCGTCTCGATCGGCTGCGTGGCGACGGCGACCTCCTGGGAGGTGCGGATGCGCGGGTCCGCCGCGAAGCCGAGCGCGTCGACGCACATCCGCGCGGACTGGATGAAGCCACCCGACAGCAGCCCCAGCATGGGGCCGCCCATCGCCTCGTCCGGCTTGCCGCCGAACATCATGATGTGGCGGACGACGTCCGGCGCGTTGTAGGTGCGGATGTCGCTGAACTCCTCGCCGCGCACGAACGTCACGGCGGAGGACAGCGCGGAGAACATCAGCGGGTGCAGCTCGGTGATGCCGCCCGGGTTGATGCCGGTCCCGTGCAGCGTCGTCCCGCCGTCCGCGCAGGCGGCCGCGAGGGGCGCGCCGTCCTTCTCGGTCGGGTAGAACCAGCCCACCGGCGTCACGACGTTCTTGCCGGAGCGCAGCAGGGCGGCGACCTCGCCGCGGTCCGGGACCAGCGGCGCGTAGACGACCGCGTCCGCGTCCATGGCGAGCACGTCGGCCATGCTGCTGGTCGCGAGTACGCCGAGGGGTCGCGTGCCGATGATCTCGCCGACGTCGACCCCGTGCTTGCTCTCGGAGTGGACCCAGCAGCCGACCAGCTCGAGGTCGGGGTGCAGCAGGATGCTCTCGATCGCGGCCCTGCCGACGCCGCCGGTGGCCCACTGGATGACGCGCACGCCGCCACCCTCTCAACGAGAACGTGTTCTCGTCCAGCGGTGCGTCAGAGCGAGGTCATGACGCCGACGGACTCGGGGGAGAAGCCCGGGAACACCGCGGCGGTCGAGGCGCCGAACCGGTACCGCACCACCTCGGAGAGCACGCTGCGGTAGTCCGTGGTGACCATGACGTCGGAGTCGAGGTCGTTCGTGAGGCCCTGCCACCGGCCGTAGTACGTCCCGCCCCGGACGCCCGCACCGGCCAGGAGCATCACGTTGCCGTAGCCGTGGTCGAGTCCCTGGCTGGCGTTCTCGACGGTCCGCCGGCCGAACTCGCTGATCGTCAGCAGCGTCACCTTCGGCGCCTGGTCGCCGAGGTCGCCGAGGAACGCGGCGACCGAGGTGGCGAGGTCCCGGGCGTTGTCGTTGAGCCAGCCGCCGTCGGCGGTGCCCAGGTCGGCGTGCATGTCCCAGTTGCCCTGGTCCACGGTGATCACCTCGACGCCGACGTTGCCGCGGATCACCCGCGCCACCTCCGAGAGGGCCCGGCCCAGGTCGGTCCTGGGGTAGCTCGCCCGGTTGTCCGCGGTCTCGCGGGCCGGTGCGAAGTCGTCGAGCGCGCCGAACATCGACCGCATCGCCGTGCCCAGGGGAGTGCGGTCGCCGTCCCACAGCGTGTGCAGCGACGCGCGCCGCCCCTTGGTGGTGTCCCACTTGTCGTCGCCGGGGATCTGGACGTCGTCGACGGTGCCGGCCGACATCACCGGCTGGACCCCGTAGAGCGACGTCGGCACGACACCGCCCGCCGCGTTGAACCCCTGGAGCGGTGAGGTCGAGGCGTCGGTGCCGACGAGCCGGTTCAGCCAACCACTGCGGATCGTCGAGCCCGGGTCGGCGTCCTCGACCTCCTCCATCGCGGAGAAGTGCGAGCGGTTCGGCGCGGGCAGCCCGGTCGCGTGCACGGCCGCCAGGCGGCCGGCGTCCCAGAGCGGCACCAGCGGCGCGAGCTCGGGGTGCAGCCCGAACAGGCCGTCCTTCGCCAGCAGCCGGTCCGACGGTACGGCGATGCTCGGGCGGGCGTCGTAGTACACGGGGTCGCCGTGCGGCACGACGAGCGACAGCCCGTCGGCGGCACCGCGCAGCGACAGCACCACGAGCACCGACGCCGCCGGCGTCAGCGCGGCGGCGGAGGTCGTGATCGCGGCCGAGCCGACGATCGTGGTCGCACCGACGAGCGCGACCGTGCCGCCCAGGAACGAGCGGCGGGAGAGGCGGGCGAACTCGTCGCAGCAGAAGGTGTCGGTCATGGCGGTCACCGGGTCAGGAAGGCGGGGGAGTCGAGGAAGGTCGTGAGCAGGCGGTACCAGTTCCACCTCACCAGGCCGTGGTCCTTCGTGATCCGCTCGCGCGGCTGGACGTCGACCGCCTCGCAGCACGCCTGGAGCAGCTGAGCGGTCGAGCGGCGGTGCAGGATCCGTTGGGAGAGCGCGTCGACGAGCACGTCGAAGCGGATCGGGTAGCGCGGCACCCACCAGGCGGTCGAGTGGTACGTCGCGCCCTTGTCCGGCCACCACGTCCCGGCCATGTCGAGGTGGACGCTCATCGTGGCGAGCATCCGCGACGGCGACGACCAGGCGTCGTTGTCGATCGGCTGGCCGTCGGGCCGCGGCCAGTCGAAGGGCTTCGTCCCGATCGAGTCCGCCTGCCAGACGATCTGGTTGGCGGCGTACGAATCGCCGGCGTCCCCGGCCGGCGGCCGATCGAGGCGCACGTCGAGGGCGCGGTACGTCGCCACGACGTCCTCGCCGGGGTCGCGGACCTTGGCGCCCACCGACCGGGCGAACTCGCTCGACCGCACCAGCGCGCGGAGCACCGGCCGGATCTCGGTGGAGTTGTCCAGGTACACGGCCGCGAGCCGGGCGACCAGCGCGTCGGACGGGTCGTCGCTCACGAACTTGACCGCGAGCTTGCGCGCCACGCGCCGCGCGGTCGCCTCGTGGTGGGCGAGGTAGGTGAGGTAGGCCCTCGTCACCCGGCGCCCGTCGGCGTCGGCGTTCGGGTCCGCGAAGCCCATGACCTGCACCGGGCCGGTGTCGTGCCACTTCTGCCGGTAGACGGGATCGAAGGTGTCCCACATGTCCGCGCTCCACCCGGTGAGGATCCGGGCCGAGCCCTTGACGTCGTCCTCGTCGTACTCGCCGCGACCGACGGTGTGCAGCTCGAGCAGCTCGCGGCCGAGGTTCTCGTTCGGGTGTGCAGCGCTGGAGCTGACGTTGTCCAGGTTGATCAGCATCGCCGGATGGGTGACCACTGCGTGCAGGAGGTCGTCGAACCGGCCGAGCGCCCCGGCGCGGATCGTGTCGCCGTACTGCCTGCGCCAGAACCACGCGTTGTCGTTGTAGACCGGCACGTTGAAGTGGTTCTCCCACAGCTCGGTCACGGCCTCGAGGACCTGCCGCCTCGACCGGATGCGGCGCAGCAGCACCCAGCGCTGGTAGTCCTCCATGACCTCCCAGCCGCCCTCGACACCGTCGCGCTGGCGGTGCCAGATGTCCGTGGCGCTGCGCGAGAGCGACGGCCACCACGAGCGGAGCTCGTCGGCCCGGCCGTCGTCGACAGCGCCGGGGTCCAGCTGGTGGTCGAACCACCCCAGCGCCCCGCCGGCGGCGCCGACCTGGCGCGCGAGCGTCAGCGTGAGGCCGTACGAGAACCGGCCGACGAGGTGCCGGGCGGCGGCCGGCAGCAGCTTCTGCCCGCGGTAGTGCGCCGGCGTGTACGTCGTCATGGAGGCTCCCGAGTCTCTCCCGGTGGCGGGGAGTGGGAGAAAGCGTAGGGCCCGCGGGGCGGCGGCGGGCGATGTTCGACCCGGTAGAGTGGCGGCTCGACCGCCCCCACACCGTGAGGACACGACCCCCAGCCCATGGACGGCTCCCAAAGTCCCCGGCTCTCGCCGCCGGCTGATCGCGGAGGAGAGCCCCGATGACGGCCTGGCTGCTGCTGCTCGCGGCACTGCTCCTGATCGCCGCCTGCGGTGTGTTCGTCGCGGCGGAGTTCTCGTTCGTCACCGTCGACCGGAGCAGCGTCGCGCAGGCCGCCGCGGCGGGTGACAGCGGTGCCCGCGGGCTCCAGCAGGCGCTCCGCTCGCTCTCGACCCAGCTGTCCGGCGCGCAGGTCGGCATCACGATCACCAACCTCGCGATCGGCTACCTGGCCGAGCCGACGATCTCCGGCCTGATCGACGACCCCCTCGAGGCGGCCGGCGTGCCCGCCGGTGCGGTCACGCCCCTGGCGGTCGGCATCGGTCTCACCGTCGGCACCGTGCTCACGATGATCTTCGGTGAGCTGGTGCCCAAGAACCTCGCCCTCGCGAAGCCGATGCAGGTCGCGCGGGCGACCCAGCGCTTCCAGCGCGGCTTCACCGCTTCCGTGCGGCTGCCGATCAAGGTGCTCAACGGCTCGGCCAACGCCTTCGTGCGGCGGGTCGGGGTCGAGCCGCAGGAGGAGCTCCGCTCGGCCCGCAGTTCGACCGAGCTGGCCTCCCTGATCCAGCGGTCCGCCGACCTCGGCACCCTGGACGTCGAGACCGCCGAGCTGATGGAGCGGTCCGTGGAGTTCGGCACCCGCACCGCGGGGGAGATCATGACGCCGCGGGTCCGCACGGTCAGCCTGGAGGCGAACGACCGCGCCAGCGCGGTCATCGAGCTCACCCGCGAGACCGGCCACTCGCGCTTCCCGGTGCTCGACGCCGACGAGAACGTCGTCGGCACGGTGCACGTCAAGAACGCGGTCGCGCTGCCGGTCGGCGAGCGGGCCACCACCAGGGTCAAGCACCTGGTGGCCAAGCCGATCGTCGTCCCCGACTCCCTGCGGCTGGACCCGCTGCTTGCCCAGCTGCGCGACGAGAGCTTCCAGCTCGCGGTCGTGATGGACGAGTACGGCGGGTTCGCGGGCATCGTCACCCTCGAGGACGTCGTCGAGGAGATCGTCGGCGACATCTCCGACGAGCACGACCGGCTGAACGCGAGCTCGCGCCAGCACCGCGACGGTTCGTGGTCGCTCTCCGGGCTGCTGCGTCCCGACGAGGTCGAGGACCTCACCGAGATCGAGCTGCCCGACCACGAGGACTACGACACCATCGCGGGGCTGGTCCTGCAGGTGCTCGGCCGGGTGCCCGAGGTCGGTGACATCGCCGAGGTGCCGGTGCCCGACCGGTCCGACCCCGACGAGCCGACCCAGCGGCTGGCCGTCCTCGCCGTCGAGCGGATGGACGGGCTGCGCATCGACCGGCTCCGGCTGCGGCTGCTGGACACCCCGACCGAGGACGGCGAGGGCCGATGAACAGTGGGACCGCCATCGTCGTCACCGTCCTGCTGCTGCTGGGCAACGCGTTCTTCGTCGGCGCGGAGTTCGCGCTGGTGTCGGCCCGGCGTACCCAGCTCGAGCCACGGGCGGAGGCCGGGTCGCGGATGGCGCGGACCACGATCAAGGCGATGGAGAACATCTCCCTGGTCATCGGCGTGAACCAGCTCGGCATCACCGTCTGCTCGCTGGTGCTCGGCGCGGTGGGCGAGCCCGCGGTGGCGCACCTGGTCGAGCCCGTGCTGCACGCGCTGCACCTGCCCGAGGGCGCCCTGCACCCGGTGTCGTTCGTGGTCGCGCTCGCGGTCGTCGTCTACCTGCACGTGGTGATGGGGGAGATGATCCCCAAGAACCTCGCGCTCGCCGCCCCGGACCGGGCGGCGCTGGCGCTCGGCCCGCCGATCTGGGGCATCGTCACGGTCCTCCGGCCGATCGTCGTGGTGATCAACTGGGTCGCGGGCGGTGTGCTGCGGCTGCTCGGCGCCCGGCTCACCGACGAGGTCAGCTCGACGTACACCCGCGAGGAGGTCGCCGCCCTGGTCGAGGAGTCCCGGGGCGAGGGCCTGCTCGCGGCCGACGAGTACGACCGGCTCGCGGGCGCGCTCGGCTTCACCGAGAAGACCGTGTCGGCGGTGCTGATGCCGCCCGAGACGCTGACGACGGTGCCCCGCGGGATCACCCCGGCGGAGGTCGAGGCGCTGTGCGCGGCCACCGGCTACAGCCGGTTCCCGGTGACGGAGGACGGCGAGGTCCTCGGCTACCTGCACATCAAGGACGCGCTGGAGACCGACGAGGTGCGTCGGGAGCGGCCGATCGACGACAAGTGGATCCGGCCGTTCGCCCCGATGGCGGCGGACGAGGCGCTGCACGGCGCACTCGAGACGCTGCAGCGCCGCGGCGCGCACATGGCGCGGGTCGTCGACAGCGAGGGCCGGACCCTCGGCCTGGCCACCCTCGAGGACGTGATCGAGGAGCTCGTCGGGGAGATCCGCGACGCGGCGCACCACGAGGACGCCATCTGAGCCCTCCGCCGTTAAGGTTGCGACGGCAGGGGACCAGGGAGAACAGACGGGCGGGCAGTGGCGGACGACTCGACGCGCAGTCAGGCACGGCGCGTGTGGACGGTACCCAACCTGCTCAGCCTGCTCCGGCTGGCGGGCGTGCCGCTCTTCCTGTGGCTGGTGCTCGGTCCGGAGGCCGACGGCTGGGCGCTCGCGCTGCTCGCGGTCATGGGCATCACCGACTTCCTGGACGGTTACCTCGCCCGCCGGCTCGGCCAGACCTCGGCGCTCGGCGAGGTCCTGGACCCGGTCGCGGACCGGCTCTACATCCTGGCCGTCGTCGTGGGGCTCGCGCTGCGCGAGGTGATCCCCTGGTGGGTGGCGCTCTCGCTGCCGCTGCGCGACCTGCTCCTCTGGGGGCTGGTGCCGCTGCTGCGCACCCGTGGCTTCAATGCGCTGCCCGTGCACTTCCTGGGCAAGGCCGCCACGTTCAACCTGCTCTACGCCTTCCCCCTCCTGCTCCTCGGGGACGGCGACGGCACCGTCGCGACGCTCGCCAACGTGTTCGGCTGGGCGTTCGCGATCTGGGGCATCGGGCTGTACTGGTGGGCCGGCGTCCTCTACGCGTGGCAGGTCCGCACCCTGCTGAGGACGACCGAGCGTCGTACGGCGGTCTCCGATGCCTGACACCGCCGCGCCGCCGAACGACCGGGTCAACACCCCGCTGCTGACGCTCATCACGCAGCAGTCCCTCGACGAGGACTACCGCCACGTCGCCGACCGCAAGGCCCTCGAGCCGGGTGCCCAGCGCCGGACGTCCGGGATCGCCGCGATCGTGGTCGCGGTGTTCGGGGTGCTCGTCACGGTCGCCGCGCTCCAGACCCAGCAGGGCGAGGACGTCCGCAGTGCCAGCCGGACGACGCTCATCACCCAGATCGACGAGGGCCGCGCCAACCTCTCCGAGCTGCAGCGGAGGATCGTCCGGCTGCGCGAGCTCAACGTCGGGCTCCAGTCGCACCGCGACGAGGTGACCTCCGACCAGCTCGGCGCCGAGGCCCGTGTCCAGCGGCTGGCCGCCAGCACCGGCTTCGGTGCGGTGACCGGGCCGGGCGTGAAGATCACCGTCGACGACAACCCGGACGGCACCCTGGTCCGGGACCGTGACCTTCGGCCCGCGGTCAACGGGCTCTGGCAGGCCGGCGCCGAGGCGATCGCGGTCAACGGCAACCGGCTGACCGCGCGCTCCGCGATCCGCAACTCCGGCATCGCGATCCGCGTCAACAACAGGTCGCTGTCGCCGCCGTACGTCATCACGGCCATCGGCAACGAGAACACCCTCCAGGCGAACCTGATGCAGACCACGAGCGGGCTGGTGTTCCGGAACACGGTCGAGTCGCTCGGCTTCCCCTGGAGCATGGACAATGCGGATCAGCTCTTCCTGCCCGCTGCTCCGCCGCGGATCGCCCGGCTGCGGTCGGCCGAGGCGGGGACCGCGGAGCAGAACCAGAACCAGCACCGGAAGGAGGCCCCGCAGTGATCGCCGCGCTCGGGCTCCTGGTCGGCATCGTGCTGGGCGTCATGTTCCAGCCGGACGTGCCGCTCGGCCTGGAGCCGTACCTGCCCATCGCCGTCGTCGCCGCGCTCGACGCCGTGTTCGGTGGTCTCCGGGCCTACCTGGACGGCATCTTCGACGACAAGGTCTTCGTCGTGTCGTTCGTGAGCAACGTGGTGATCGCAGCCGCGATCGTCTACCTGGGCGACAAGCTCGGCGTCGGTGGCCAGCTCTCGACCGGCGTCATCGTCGTGCTCGGGATCCGGATCTTCTCCAACGTCGCCGCGATCCGGAGACACCTGTTCCATGCCTGAGGTGCCCGAGAGCCCCCAGAGCCCCGCGAGCGCCCGGGGCCCCGAGAGCCCGACCGGACGTGAGCGCCTCCGCGGCGCCCTGCTGCGACCGACCCGTGGGCAGGTCGTGGTCGCGGTGCTGCTGGCGGTGCTCGGGTACGCCGCGGTCACCCAGGTGCGCTTCACCCAGGTCGACAACACCTACGCCGGCCTGCGCGAGCAGGACCTGATCGACGTGCTGAACGGTCTGGCCGGCACCACGCAGCGCGCCGAGTCCGAGATCACCCGGCTGCAGCGCACCCGCGACGACCTGCAGTCGGACACCGGCGCCCGTGAGGCGGCACTGGCGCAGGCCCAGCAGCAGGCGGACAACCTCGCGATCCTGGCCGGCCTGGTGCCGGTCACCGGGCCGGGCATCCGGCTCACCGTCACCGAGGAGACCGGCCAGGTGGACGTGCAGACCATGGTCGACACCATCCAGGAGCTCCGCACGGCCGGCGCCGAGGCGATCCAGGTCAACGGCCAGGTCCGCGTGGTCGCCGACACCGCTGTCGAGGACGCCGCGGGCGGGCTGCTGATCGACGGACAGCTGGTGAGCTCGCCGTACGTCATCGACGCCATCGGCGACCCGCACACGCTCGCCGACTCCGGCATCGACTTCCCCGACGGTCCCCGCGACCTCTTCGCCGAGGACGGGGCCTCGATCACCGTCGACGAGCTCCAGTCGCTCGACATCGAGAGCGTCGTCAAGCCGTCGAAGCAGGAGTTCGCCACGCCCGCGCCGGCCCAGTAGGCCATGCGCAGTAGCCTCACCCCGTCCGGCCCGATCCCGAGGAGACGCCTTGTACCCCGACGACCTGAAGTACACGACCGAGCACGAGTGGGTCCGTGAGCCCGGCGAGCACGAGGGGTCGGTCCGTATCGGGATCACCCACTACGCCCAGGACGCCCTCGGCGACATCGTCTACGTCTCGCTGCCCGAGGTGGGCCAGGCCGTGCAGGCCGGCAGCACCTGCGGCGAGCTCGAGTCGACCAAGTCCGTGAGCGACGTCTATGCGCCGCTGTCCGGCGAGGTGGTCGCGCGCAACGACGCCCTCGACGCCACGCCCGAGCTGGTCAACAACGACCCGTACGCCGGCGGCTGGCTGTTCGAGGTCGTCCCGTCCGACCGCAGCGAGCTCGACGGCCTGATGGACGCCGCGGCGTACCAGGCGACGCTCGGCTCCTGACCCGTCAACCTGCCTTGATCGCCGTGCCCCGGCTGATAGGTTCGGGGCAACCATCAACCTCAGCCCGGCGTTGAGGGTTTTGTCCGGAGGTCCGACCGATGCCGTTCTGCACCGCGTGTGGCAAGCAGAACCCCGATGACGCGCGATTCTGCTCCCAGTGCGGTACCCGCCTGGTGAGGCCCGACGCCGCGCCCGCGGCGCCGGCCGAGCCGACCGAGGCCGCCGACGACGCGACGGCGACGATCTCGATCGGCACCGGCGACAAGGCCGAGACCTCGGACCGCCAGCTCAACCCGGTCGACGCGGCCGCCGTCGACGCGCTGCCGTCCGGACACGCGCTGCTCGTCGTCCAGCGCGGTCCGGGCTCGGGCAGCCGGTTCCTCCTCGACGCCGACGTCGTCAACGCGGGACGGCACCCGGACAGCGAGATCTTCCTCGACGACGTCACCGTGTCGCGGCGGCACGCCGAGTTCCACCGTTCCGGTGACACCTTCACCGTGAGCGACGTCGGGAGCCTGAACGGCACCTACGTCAACCGCGACCGGATCGACCGGGTCCAGCTCAAGGACGGCGACGAGGTCCAGATCGGCAAGTACCGCCTGGTGTTCTTCTCGGGGCACGCGAGCCGATGAGCACCGCGGCCTCGGGCCCCTCCGCCTCCTCCCGGGCGCGGATGAACATCGGCGAGGTCCTCGACCGGCTGCGCCCGGACTTCCCGGGAGTCACCATCCCCAAGATCCGGTTCCTCGAGGACAAGGGCCTGATCAAGCCCGAGCGGACCCCCGCGGGCTACCGGAAGTTCTCCCACGACGACGTCGAGCGGCTCCGGTACGTGCTGCGGATGCAGCGCGACCACTACCTCCCGCTGCGCGTGATCGGCGAGCACCTGGACGCCATCGACCGCGGGATGGAGCCGCCCCCGATCGACCCGGTCGTGCCCACGGTGCCGAAGGTGGCGCTGGCCGCCGACGGGCTGCCGAGCGCGGAGTCGTTCCGCCGGCACGACCAGGTGCGGCTGTCACGGCGCGAGCTGCTCAAGATCGCGGAGATCTCCGAGCAGCTGCTCGCCGAGCTCGAGCAGTTCGGGTTGGTCGCGGCCTCCCGGACCGGCCACTTCGACACCGACGCGCTCGTGGTCGCGCAGACCGCCCGGGAGCTGGCCGACTTCGGCTTCGAGCCCCGGCACCTGCGCGCGTTCAAGACCTCCGCCGACCGCGAGGTCGGGCTGGTCGACCAGGTCATCGCACCGCACAAGGCCGGCCGCGACCCGTCCGCCAAGGCCCGGGCCGAGGAAGCCGTCTCCGAGATCGCCGCCCTCTCCGTCCGCCTGCACGCGACGCTCGTGAAGATCGGGTTGCGCTCGTCCTAGCGGCCCCGATCGCCCGGGAAGTACGGCCGGCGATGGACTCGCGCGCCGGGGGTACTGTGGTGTCGTGCGCGAAGTCGATGTCATGGGAGTTCGGGTCGAGATGCCCTCGAACCAGCCGATCGTGCTGCTGCGCGAGGTGTCGGGGGAGCGCTACCTCCCGATCTGGATCGGCGCCGTCGAGGCCACCGCGATCGCCTTTGCCCAGCAGGGCGTGGTGCCGCCCCGCCCGTTGACCCACGACCTGCTCAAGGACGTGCTCGAGGCGACCGGCAACGAGCTCGCCGAGGTGCGCATCACCGACGTCAAGGACGGGGTCTTCTTCGCCACCCTCGTCTTCGGCTCCGGCGCCGAGGTGAGCGCCCGGCCCTCGGACTCGATCGCGCTCGCGCTGCGCACCGGCAGCCGGATCGTGTGCGCCGAGGAGGTCCTCGACGAGGCCGGCCTCGCCGTACCCGCGGAGCAGGAGGACGAGGTGGAGAAGTTCCGCGAGTTCCTCGACCAGGTCACCCCCGAGGACTTCGACGCGCCGACGGAATGAGCGGGAACCCTCACTCTCAAGTAGAGGTTGAGGGTTTACGACACGCCGCCGAGATCTTTGACGGTCCTCGATCGGGGACCTACCTTGAAGTGTCTCCGTTGTAACTACTTCCCCGGTGTTACGCACAACGGATAGCCGTCGGAGGACCGCGTGAACGAGAACGAGCAGCACACCGAGAACGTCGAGGCCGCGCACGCCGCCGCGGTGGCCGAGGAGCAGGGTCTCCTGTTCGCCGACGACGTCTCCCCGCTGCCGAGCGACACCGGCTACCGCGGCCCGACCGCGTGCAACGCCGCCGGCATCACCTACCGACAGCTCGACTACTGGGCCCGCACCGGGCTGATCGAGCCGACCGTGCGCGGGGCGAAGGGCTCCGGCTCGCAGCGCCTGTACTCGTTCCAGGACATCTTGCTGCTCAAGGTCGTCAAGCGGCTGCTGGACGCCGGCATCTCCCTGCAGCAGATCCGGACGGCGGTCCAGCACCTGCGCGAGCGCGGCACCGACGACCTGACCCGCGTCACGCTGATGAGCGACGGCGTCTCGGTCTACGAGTGCACCAGCAACGACGAGATCATCGACCTGCTCCAAGGCGGCCAGGGTGTCTTCGGCATCGCGATCGGCGGCGTCTGGCAGGAGATCGAGGGCACGCTCGCGGAGCTGCCCAGCGAGCGCACCGCCGAGGCCGACGACGCGCCGACCGCCGGCGACGAGCTCGCCGCGCGCCGCGCCCGCAGGATCGGCTGAGTCGCACCGAGAGGCCTGGCCCGATCGGCTAGGCTGGGTCCGCTGACGATCCCGCACGGGAGAGTCTTCGCCGGTCGGCCGTGAGGCACGGCCGGTGGAGCGCCGAAGGGGCAATTCCTCCCCGGAACCTCTCAGGCGCCCGGACCGTGCGGGTCAGGCAACTCTGGAGATCCCTCGACGTGGGGCGGCCGACAGAGGGGGAGGCACCCGAACGACGACAGTCGACTCCGAGGAGCCCCCCAGCATGGCCGACCACCCCACCCTCACCGAGCTGGACGGCGTCCTGCCGTTCGTCGAGCGCCACATCGGTCTCCGCGACGCCGACGTCGCGACGATGCTGGAGCGACTCGGCTTCGACTCCCTGGACGCCCTGATGTCCGCGGCCGTCCCCGACGGCATCCGGGCCGCGGAGTCGCTCGACCTCCCGACGGCGCTCAGCGAGGAGGCCGCGGCCCGCGAGCTCCGGCACCTGGCCAACCTCAACCGGCCCGGCGAGGCGATGATCGGGCTCGGGTACCACGGCACGATCACGCCGCCCGTCGTCCGCCGCAACGTGCTCGAGGACCCGAGCTGGTACACCGCCTACACGCCGTACCAGCCGGAGATCTCCCAGGGCCGGCTCGAGGCGCTGCTGAACTTCCAGACCGTCGTCGGCGACCTCACCGGGCTGCCGACCGCCAACGCGTCGCTGCTCGACGAGGGCACCGCGGCGGCCGAGGCGATGACCCTGGTGCGCCGCGCCAACAAGTCGGCGCAGGGCCCGTTCGTCGTCGACGCCGACGCGCTGCCGCAGACCATCGACGTCGTGCGCACCCGGGCCGAGGGGATGGGCATCGAGGTCGTCGTCGCGGATCTCGCCGACGGTCTGCCGGACGGCGACCTGTGCGGTGTCCTGGTCCAGTACCCCGGCGCCTCCGGGCGGGTGCTCGACCCGCGCCGGGTGATCGAGCAGGCCCATGACCGCAACGCCCTGGCCGTGATCGCGGCCGACCTGCTCGCGCTGACGCTGCTGGAGTCCCCGGGCGAGCTCGGCGCCGACGTCGCCATCGGCTCCAGCCAGCGCTTCGGCGTTCCGCTGTTCTACGGCGGCCCGCACGCCGGCTACATGGCCGTGTCCGCCGGGCTCGAGCGGCACCTGCCCGGCCGGCTGGTCGGGGTGTCCGTGGACGCCGAGGGACGCCCGGCGTACCGGCTCGCGCTGCAGACCCGCGAGCAGCACATCCGTCGGGACAAGGCGACGTCCAACATCTGCACCGCGCAGGTGCTGCTCGCCGTGGTCGCGTCGATGTACGCCGTCTACCACGGTCCCGAGGGGCTCCGGTCGATCGCGACCCGCACCCACCGGTACGCCGCGGTCCTGGCCGGGGCGCTGGCCGAGGCCGGCATCCGCGTGGCGCACGAGGAGTTCTTCGACACGCTGACCGTCGAGGTGCCCGGCCGGGCCGCCGACGTCGTCACCACGGCCCGCACGCTCGGCCTGCAGCTGCGGCTGGTCGACGCCGACCGCGTCGGCATCAGCACCTCGGAGTGCACGACCCGGTCGACGATCTCCAGCGTGCTCAAGGCGTTCGGGCTCCCGGTCGCCGACCTGGACTCCGTCGACTCCGCCACCTCCGACGCGCTGCCCGAGCAGCTGCGGCGGACCACGCCGTACCTCACGCACGAGGTGTTCACGACCCACCACAGCGAGACCGCGATGCTGCGCTACCTGCGCAGGCTGTCGGCCCGCGACTACGCGCTGGACCGCGGGATGATCCCGCTCGGGTCCTGCACGATGAAGCTCAACGCCACCACCGAGATGGAGCCGGTGTCGCTGCCGGGCTTCGCCGACCTGCACCCCTTCGCGCCCGCCGAGGACGCTGCCGGCTACCGGCAGCTGGTCGGCGAGCTGGAGGACTGGCTGGCCGAGGTGACCGGGTACGACCAGGTCTCGATCCAGCCGAACGCCGGCTCGCAGGGCGAGCTCGCCGGACTGCTCGCGATCCGCGGCTACCACCGCGCCAACGGCCAGGGCGAGCGCGACGTCTGCCTGATCCCGTCCTCGGCGCACGGCACCAACGCCGCGTCCGCGGTGATGGCCGGCATGAAGGTCGTGGTCGTGAAGTCCGGGGAGGGCGGCGAGGTCGACCTCGAGGACCTGCGGGCGCAGTGCGAGCGGCACGCCGACGACCTGGCGGCGATCATGGTGACCTACCCGTCCACGCACGGTGCCTACGAGGACACCATCACCGAGCTGTGCCGGATCGTGCACGAGCACGGCGGCCAGGTGTACGTCGACGGCGCGAACCTGAACGCACTGCTGGGCTACGCGCGGCCGGGCGAGTTCGGCGGGGACGTGTCGCACCTCAACCTGCACAAGACGTTCTGCATCCCGCACGGCGGCGGCGGCCCGGGCGTCGGACCGGTGGCGGTCCGCGCGCACCTGGCGCCGTACCTGCCCTCGCACGCGCTGCACCCCGACGCCAGCAAGCGCGAGGGGATCGGCGCGATCAGCGCGGCGCCGTACGGCTCCGCGGGGATCCTGCCGATCTCGTGGGCCTACATCCGGCTGATGGGTGCGGCAGGGCTGACCCGGGCGACCGCGGTCGCGGTGCTCTCGGCCAACTACATCGCCACCAGGCTCGGCGAGCACTACCCGGTGCTGTACCGCGGCCACGGCGGCCTGGTCGCGCACGAGTGCATCCTCGACCTGCGCGGGATCACCAAGGACACCGGTGTCAGCGTCGACGACGTCGCGAAGCGGCTGATCGACTACGGCTTCCACGCGCCGACCATGTCGTTCCCGGTCGCCGGCACGCTGATGGTCGAGCCCACGGAGTCCGAGGACCTGGCCGAGATCGACCGGTTCGTCGCGGCCATGATCGCGATCAAGGACGAGATCGACCGCGTCGCCGCGGGGGAGTGGTCACCCGAGGAGTCGCCGTTGCGCGGCGCCCCGCACACCGCGCGGGCGCTCGTGGCTGACTGGGACCGGGCCTACTCGCGGGAGGTCGCGGTGTTCCCGTCCGGGCTCGACCCCGACAAGTACTGGCCCCCGGTGGCCCGCATCGACCAGGCGTACGGCGACCGCAACCTGGTCTGCTCGTGCCCGCCTCTGGAAGCATTCGCGGAGTGACGGTCAGCGACCACACCGACCGCCGGCTGCTCGTCCGGCTCGCGCACGCCCAGAGCACCGGGCGCCTGCCCTCGGTCGTCGCGGGGCTGCTCCGCGACGGTGCGCCCGCCTGGTTCGGCTCCTACGGCTCACCGGCGGTGCCGGACCACGACCCGCTCGACGTGCAGTACCGGATCGGGTCCATCACCAAGACCATGACCGCGGTGCTGGTCCTCCAGCTGGTGCGGGACGGGCGGCTCGCCCTGTACGACCCGGCCGCGACGGTCGTGGGCGACGTCGGGTACGCCGACCGCTCGGTCCGCGACCTGCTCGCGCACTCCTCGGGCATGCAGTCGGAGCCCGTCGGCTCCTGGTGGGAGCGGTCCGCCGGGCTGTCGTTCGACGAGCTGACGGCCGCGAACGACGGCAGTGGCGGCGTGTTCGCCGCGGGCGACCGCTTCCACTACTCGAACCTCGGCTACGCGCTGCTCGGCGAGCTGGTCGCGAGACTCCACGGCAGCACCTGGTGGGAGGCGGTCCAGCAGCGGATCCTGGCCCCGCTCGGCATGACGCGCACGTCGTACCTGCCCGAGGGCGCGGCGGCGCAGGGTCAGTCCGTGCACCCCTACGACGGCACGCTGGTCGCGGAGCCCGCGACGGACACCGGCGCGATGGCGCCGGCCGGCCAGGTGTGGGCGACCATCCAGGACCTCGCGACGTACGCCGTGTTCCTCGGCAGGGGCCACCCGGACGTGCTGTCGGTCGAGGAGCTCGACCGGGCCTACACACCGTTGTCCAGCACGCCGGAGGACGGCACCAGGTCCCTGCACGGACTGGGCTTCCAGATCTTCGCGGGCGGCTCCGGGACGCTCGCCGGTCACACCGGCTCGATGCCCGGCTTCCTCGCGACCGTGCTGGTCGACCGCAAGCGCCGCACCG
Source organism: Nocardioides sp. URHA0032 (assembly GCF_000620645.1). GTDB lineage: Bacteria > Actinomycetota > Actinomycetes > Propionibacteriales > Nocardioidaceae > Nocardioides. Next base: position 603,273 of record NZ_KK211159.1, read on the forward strand.
GTGGTGTGGTGCTCGCCAATGCGACCGCCGGGTACTCGCCTGCCGCGGTCGTCATGGAGCTCCTCGACGAGCTCGAGCGCTGCGAGCCGACGATCGCCGAGCCGTGGCTCCCCTCGGCGGGCGTCCCGGACGAGCTGTCCGGGGTGCCGGGCGTGTGGCACTGGGGCAACACGCCCTTCGTCCTCGCGATGGAGGGCACCGATCTGGTCGCGCGCCGCAACGGCGCCGAGGCCTACCGGTTCGGCGTCGCCGACGACGGGCGCGTGGTGGGGCGGACCGGCTACCACGCGGGCGAGGAGATGCACGTCGTACGCCGGCCCGGCGGGTCGGTCCGGTACCTCGACGTCGCGACGTTCATCTACACCCGCACCCCGTACGACCCCGACGCCCCGATCCCCGGCGGGCTGCCGGGCGCCTGAGCGTCGGTCCCCAGGTTCACCCAGCCGGCCGGCCGCGCTAGTCGACCGTCGACTCCCTGACGACCACCAGCCGGTAGGCGAACGCCGTGTCGCAGTCCAGCGGCACGGTGCGGCCGCGCCAGGTGAGGTCGAGGTCGGTATCGAGGAGGCGGTGCGTGCCGTCCGCGGTGATGTGCTGGCCGGCGTCGTCGTACTCGTCGTGCACCGGGGTGTTGCGGCCGACCTTCCGTGCGGTCCCGGAGATCAGGGCGCGCGAGCCGCCGACCTTCATCGCGGCGGTGACGCGGCCGCCCCCGAGGAAGCCGTCGCGGTCCTGGCGGCTGCCACCGACCTGCTGGGCGTCGTCGCCGATCAGGACCTGGAGGACGTTGGCGAAGTGGTTGTTCTCGTAGAGGCTCGCGTAGACGTCGCGGCCCTGGACGGTGCCGGAGCACTCGACGACGATGCCGCGCTCGTGGGTGGTCGTCGACTCGGTGGTCTGGGTGGTCGGGGCCGCGGTGCCGAGCCCGATCAGGGCGGCGGTGGCGGCGAGGGCCAGGGGGTACATGGTGGTTCCTTCTGCTGTGTGGTGGTTCGGACAGCAGGAGTACGCCGCAGCAGCCCCTCCGGTTGCATCAGCCCGGCTACTGGGCCTGCGACACGCTCGACATGTTGAAGTCGGGCACCCGCAGCGCCGGCATCGCCGTCCGGCTGAAGTAGTCGTCGCCCCACTCGCGGCTGAAGGCCGGCCCGGTCGCCGACGCGTGGGTGAACCGGGTGAGGATGTCGACCGGGCTCTCGTTGAAGCGGAAGTTGTTCACGGCACCGGTGACCTCACCGTCCTCGACCAGGTACACGCCGTCGCGGGTCAGGCCGGTGAGCAGCAGGGTCTGCGGGTCGACCTCCCGGATGTACCACAGACAGGTGAGCAGCAGGCCGCGGTCGGTCCCCGCCACGAGGTCCTCGATCGACCCCGACCCACCGTCGACGACCAGGCAGAGGTTGTCGATGCCGGGCGTCATCGGCTGGGCGGTCATCGCGGCGCTGTGCCGGGTCTGGATCAGCCCGGCCAGCTCGCCGTCCCTGATCCAGTCGGTCCGGCCGAGCGGCAGACCGTTGTCGAACACCGACTCCTCGTTGCTCGAGCTCGAGGTGACCGCGAACGGCAGGCACTCCAGCCCGGCGTACGACGGGTCGGAGAACAGGTTCACCCCGGGCCGGGCGATCCGCTGGCCGATGCGGGTGCCACCAGCACGCTCGCTGTAGACCGACTGGCCCTCCCACGCGACCCGCGCACCGGCGCTCCAGTACGCGTCGATCATCAGGTCGGCCACCGCCGTCGGCGGCAGGATCGTGTCGTACCGCCCGGCGGGCAGGTCGACCCGACGCTCGGCCCAGGCGAGCCGCCGGGCCAGCTCGTCGTCGATGGCGAGCGGGTCGACGTCGTCGAAGTCGCGGGTCGCCGCTCCGACCCAGGCGCTGCGGGTCAGGTCCGCGGACTTCCCGGTGCAGCCGACGTGACCGGTCGGCTGGACGTGCCGCAGGCGCAGGCCGGTGGACGAGCCGAGGTACGTCGTGGTCATCTCGTGGTTGACGAACCCGTACAGGATCCGTCCGGCGGCGGCCGCCCGGCCGAACGCCTCACCCAGGGCGGGCGCCACGGCGTCGTACACGTGGATGTCGGTCGGGACCGGCGGCTCGTCCCAGTCCGGCGATGCGTGGTCGCGGACCAGCTCGTCGGCGTCCTCGGCGGGGTCGGCCTCGCGGGCCGCGCTGTCGGCGGACTCGACGAGCCGGGTCAGGCCGTCGAGGGTCGTCACGCTGCCGGACGCCGACGCCGTCGCCTGCCCGGCGAACGAGACGACCGTGACGTCGACCCCGCTCATCACGCCGTTCGTGGTCAGGGTGCTGTTCGCCCACCTCAGGTTGGCGCTGGTGCTGCTGCGGAGGACGACCATGCAGTCGTCGGCGGTCGAGGTGGCGAGGGCGTGCTCGACGACGGACTGGGGTGTGGTCATCAGTGACCGGCCTCCTCGGTCGTGTTGAGGATGCGGACGTCGCGGAACAGCGCGGTCGGGCAGCCGTGGCTCACCGACGCGACCTGCCCGGGCTGGGCCTTGCCGCAGTTGAACGCGCCGCCCAGCACCCAGGTGTCCGGGCCACCGACCGCCTCCATGGAGTTCCAGAACTCCGTCGTCGTCGCCTGGTACGCCGCGTCGCGGACCTGGCCGACCAGCTCCCCGTCGGAGATCTTGTAGAACCGCTGCCCGGTGAACTGGAAGTTGAAGCGCTGCATGTCGATCGACCAGGACTTGTCCCCGACGATGTACAGCCCGCGCTCGACGCGTCCGACCAGCTCGTCGGTGGAGGGGCCGTCCGGTGCGGGCTGCAGCGAGACGTTGGCCATCCGCTGGATGGGGATGTGCCCGGGGGAGTCGGCGTACGCGCAGCCGTTGGACCGGCCGTCGTTGAGCGACGGCATCGCGGCACCCATCACCCGGTCGAGCTGGTAGCCGACGAACACGCCGTCGCGGACGATGTCCCACTGCTGGGTGGCGACGCCGTCGTCGTCGTACCCGATCGTGGCCAGCCCGTGCTCGACGGTCCGGTCGCCGGTGACGTTCATGACCGGCGAGCCGTACTGCAGGGTGCCGAGCAGGTCGGGGGTGGCGAACGACGTGCCCGCGTAGTTGGCCTCGTACCCGAGCGCCCGGTCGAGCTCGGTGGCGTGCCCGATCGACTCGTGGATGGTCAGCCACAGGTTCGAGGGGTCGATGACCAGGTCGTAGGTGCCCGCCTCGACGCTCGGCGCCTCGAGCTTCTCGGCGAGCAGCTCGGGGACCTGCTCGATCTCGTCGTCCCAGTCCCAGGAGTCCGGCCCGCCGTCGAGGTACTCCCAGCCGCGGCCGACCGGTGGCGCGATGCTGGCCATCGAGTCGAACGTGTCCGCGCCGGCGCCCATCGCCTCGAAGCCGGGGTGGAGCCGCACCCGCTGCTGGGTCGTCCGGGTGCCGGCGAGGTCGGCGTAGTACTTGCACTCGTGCACCTGGAGCAGGTGGGCCGACGCGTGGTCGACGGCGGCGCCGGCGCGCAGCCGGTTCGTCCAGTCGACGAGCAGGGCGGCCTTCTCGCGGACCGGGACCTCGAACGGGTTCACGCGGTACGACGACACCCAGGTGACGTCCTCGTACACCGGCTCGTCCGCGAGCTCCACGGGCGCGCTCGTCATCTCCGCCGCGACCCGGGCGACCGCGACCGCGGTCTCCGCGACCCGGACCGCCTCCTCGGCGGTCAGCACGACCCCGGACGCGAAGCCCCACGAGCCGCCGTGCACGACGCGCACCGCGAAGCCGAGGTCCTCGCTGTCGCTGGCGCTCTGCAGCACGCCGTCGCGGGCGACCACCGTCTGGTACCGCACCCGCTCGAACCGGAAGTCGGCATGGGTGGCGCCGAGCTCCCGCGCGCGGGACAGCGCGGCGTCGCCGAGGCTGCGGTGGGGGAGTGCGGAGAACGAAGGATCGAGGACCGGCCCGCTCATGCGGCGAACCTACCCGACCGGCTCTGTCCTAGGGTCTGTCGACATGGGTGCACCTTCCTGGCTGGGCATCGGCGCTCAGCGCAGCGGCACGGCGTGGTTCACGGGACTCCTCACCCAGCACCCGCAGGTCGATCTCGGGACCAACGGCAAGAAGGAGCAGCAGCTGCTGCACAAGGTCGCCGACGGTCGGACGCCGGCGGCGGACTACCTCGACCTGTTTCCGGAGGACGGGGTCCGCCGGGGCGACTTCTCGCCGCAGTACCTGCGGCACCCGTCGGCCGGCGTCGTCGTTCCGCGGCTGGTGCCGGACGCTCCGATCCTGGTGCTGCTGCGGGACCCGGTGGAGCGGTACCGGTCGGCCATGCGGCTCGGCGTCACCCGTGGCCGGTCGCAGCCCTACCCGATCCCGGTGAACCTGCAGACCTGGGCCGGCTTCTACGCCGACCAGCTCGACGTGTGGGCGTCGTTCGTCGGCAAGGACCGGCTCACGGTGCTGGTCTACGAGCAGGTGCGCGACAACCCGCAGCCGGCCGTCGATCTGGTGTGGGGCCAGCTCGGCCTGGCGCCGGTGCCGCTGGCCGCGGTCCACGCGCCGTCGCGGTCCAGCTCGTCCGAGGAGGCCGACTGGGAGTGGCCGGAGGGCATGCAGGACGCTCTGCGCGTCCTCTACCGCCCGCAGGCCCGGCGCCTCGCCGACGACTGGGGACTCGACGTGAGCACCTGGGAGACGTTGCGCTTCTAGCGGCTGATCCCGACCGTCGAGCCGCGACGGTCCTTGCGGACGACGAGCTGGACCGGGATCCGGTCGCGCATCTCGGCGACGTGGCTGACCACTCCGACCACGCGGCCACCGTCGCGCAGCGAGTCGAGGGTGTCCATCACGTCGTCGAGGGTGTCGGCGTCCAGGGACCCGAACCCCTCGTCGACGAAGAGGGTGTCCAGGTCGGCGCCCCCCGCCTCGTGGGCGACGACGTCGGCCAGCCCGAGCGCCAGGGCGAGCGAGACCACGAAGGTCTCCCCGCCGGACAGCGTCGCGGGGTCGCGGGACTCGCCGGACCAGTCGTCGCGCACGAGCAGGCTGAGGCCGCCGCGGGTCTCCCCGGCGCCGCGTCGGCCGGTGTGCTCGAGGGAGTAGCGCCGGTCGCTCATGCCGGCGAGCCGGGTGTTGGCGGCGGCGACGACCTGCCCGAGCCGGTAGCCGAGGACGTACGCCGAGAGGCGCATCTGCAGCCGGTTGTCGGGCGACTTGCCCTCCACGAAGCCGGACAGGCTCGTGGCGAGGTCGAGCTCGTCGCGGAGCGGTGCCCAGACGGCCAGGGCCGCCTCGAGCTCGCCCACGAGCGAGCCGAGCCGCTGGGCGAGCGCGGCCCAGCGCGCCTCCCGGGCGCGGGCCTCGCCGAGTGCGTCGAGCGCAGTGGCGTGCTCGTGCGTGAGGGCGTCGAGGTCGGGGAGGGCGGCCGTCGCGACCTCCTCCGAGCCGGGCTCCGCGAGCACGGCGGTGACGGCGGCGAGCCGGCGGTCGTGCTCCGCGACGCGGTGGGCGAGGTGGTCGTACGCCTGTTGGTCGAGGGCGGCCGCGAGGGCACTGTCGACGACGTCGAAGCCGGCCTCGTCGACCGCCGCCGCGAGCGCCGACTCGGCCTCCGCGAGCGCTGTCGCAGCGGTCGCGAGCCGGTCGAGGGAGGCCAGCGCGGAGCGCGCCGCCCGCTCGGCCCGCTGCGAGGTGGCGAGCCGGTCCTCGTCGTACTCGGCGAGCTCGTCGGCGAGCGCTGTCGACTCCGCCGCCAGAGCCGCGAGCGACGCGGCGACCGCGCCGGACTCGGCCGCGATCCCGGCTGGGACGGCGTCGGCTCGATCGGTGGCCGCGGCGAGCGCCGCGCGGACCTCGCCGACCTTGGTCTCGAGGGCGAACTCCGCGACGACCGCATCGTCGGCGGCTCGCTGGGCGTCCTTCTCGGCGGACTCGTCGGGGGCACCGTGCGGCGCGGCGGCCTTGTGCGGGTGGTCGCAGGAGCCGCACACCGGGCAGGACCCCCCGACCACCAGGCCGGCGGCGATCTCGGCGGCCATGCCGTTGACGCGCTGCTCGCGCAGCCCGATCGCGCGCTCGCGGAGGTCGAGGGTCAGCTGCCTGGCCAGGACGTGCGTCTCCTCGGCTTCGGCCAGTTGCGTGGTCAGGGCGGTCACGAGCTCGCGGGCCTCCGCGCGGGCCCGCTCGGCGGCTCTGCGCAGCTCGGTCGAGCGCCGCTCGAGCCGGGCCATGTCGGAACGGACGGCTGCCAGTCGCCGGGCCCGGGGCTCGAGCGCCCGGATCCGGGCGCCCTCGCCGACCGCCTCGGCGAGGTCCTGCTCGATCGCGTCGCGGTCGGTGCCGGTCACCGAGGCGACGGCAGACTCGTGGGTGCGACGGGCGGTGACCGCCATCCGGTGCAGGGGCACCACACCGGCAGCGCGACGGGCAGCGGCGAGGCGGTCGCGGGCAGCGTCGTGCTGGCCGGACTCCTCCAGCAGCCGCTGGTGCTCGGCCCGTGCGCGGTCGAGGCGTGCACGACGCTCGGTCAGGACCCGGGCATCCTCGAGCCGGGACCGGGTCGCGGCCTCGGTGTCGGCCGCCTCCGCCGCGCCTGCCGCGGTCGCGGTCGCGCGCTCCGCGGCTCGTGCCAGCAGGGCTCGGGCCCACGAGGCGTGCTCCTCCTCGGGTGCGTCGACACCGGTGGCCTCGCTGACCCGGCTGACGAGGTCGTCGACGGTCGCGGCCGCGGTCTCGGAGCGCTTGCGCAGGGCGACGCGGTGGTCGCGCAGCCACCTCTCGACGGACTCGAACCGGCCCGTGCGGAACAGCTGCTGGAGCAGGTAGTGACGCTCCTCGGAACGGGCCCGCAGGAACGCCTGGAACCGGCCCTGCGGCAGCATCGCGACCTGGGTGAACTGGGCGACGTTCATGCCGACCAGCCGGGTGACCAGGTGCCCGGTCTCGTCGAGGCGCGTGCTGAGCATCGTCCAGGTGCCGTCGATGCGCTCCGCGATGCTCACCGATGCCTGCTCGGTCGTGACGCCGTCGCCGCGCTTCTTGGGTCGGGTCCACGCCGGTGAGCGGACGACCCGGAACCGCCGGCCGGACAACGTGACCTCGAGCGTCACGCTGGGTCGTACGCCGGGCGCCGCCTGGTCCGAGCGCAGCCGCTTGGCGCTGTTGCGGTCTCCCGGGACATCGCCGTACAGCGCGAAGCAGACCGCGTCGAGGACGCTGGTCTTGCCGGCCCCGGTCGGCCCGGACAGGAGGAACAGCCCCGCGTCGGAGAGGTGGTCGAAGTCGACCCGGACAGTGTCCGCGAACGGCCCGAAGGCGGTGATCTCGAGCTCGTGGAGCCTCATCCCGCCCCCGAGACCAGCACGTCGAAGTCGGGGTCCTCGCAGCAGGCGTCGACGGCGGCCAGCAGGAGCGCCGCCTCGGCCTCGGTGGCGGGCGTACCGCGGACGGCGTCGACGAAGTCGAGGGCGACGGCGTGGTCGGAGCGTCCCTGCGGGACCGCGGTCGGGACGTGGTCGCGCTCGCCCCCCGCCGGCTCGAACCCGAGGACCAGGGTGTGCGGGAAGCGGGAGCGCAATCGCTCCATCGCCTGCAGGGGGCGGACGTCGTCGACCAGGGTCGCCTGCACCCAGGCGTCCTCGTGACCGGTCAGCGCCGGGTCGGCGAGCAGGCCGTCGAGCGTGCCGCGGATCCTGGCGAGGCGGCGGGGGACCGGGGCCTCGACGAACTCGGCGCCTGCGAACCCGCCGGCGTCGAGCTCCACGAGCCAGGAGCCCTTGACCTGGCCGGCCTCGGAGAAGGAGTAGGCGAGCGGTGAGCCGGAGTAGCGCACCGTCTCGGTGAGCGTGTGCCGGCCGTGCAGGTGGCCGAGCGCGGCGTAGTCGACTCCCTCGAACACGGTCGTGGGCACGAGCGAGACGCCGCCGACGCTGATGTCACGCTCGGAGTCGGAGGGCTGGGCACCCGCCACGAACGCGTGGGCCAGGACGACGCTCCGTGCGCCGCGGCCGCCGCGGTCGGCGTTCACGCGCGCCATCGCGGCGGCGAGCGCGGCCTCGTGGGAGCGGGCCGTGAGTCCCCAGGGCTCGCGGACCGCGTCGGGATCGAGGTAGGGGATGCCGTAGACGGCCACCGGACCGTGCTGGTCCTCGAGCAGCACGGGCGTGCCGACGGTGCGGGCGTCGGTGCGGATGAAGACGCCCGCGGCGTCGATCAGCCGGGAGCTGAACCCGAGCCGCTGCGCGGAGTCGTGGTTGCCGCTGGTGAGGACGACCGCGGCGCGGCTGGCGGCGAGCCGGGCCAGCGCCTCGTCGGCGAGGCGGACCGCGTCGACGTGGGGGAGCGCGCGGTCGTAGACGTCGCCCGAGACCACGACGAGATCCACCCGCTCGTGCGCGACCACCTCGAGGAGGTGGTCGACGTACGCCGCCTGGTGCCCGAGCATGCCCTCGCGGTGGAAGGAGCGCCCGAGGTGCCAGTCGGAGGTGTGGAGGATGCGCACACCGCAACGCTAGGAGCGGGCGCCGACAGTCCCGGTCTGCCGCGCCGGGTGGCCGGTGATCAGTGGTGGAGCGTGCTCGTGCGGACGGCGTCGAACGTCGCGGATTGGTCACCAACCGCACGTGGGAGCGCTCCCTTCCTGCGGTTGGTGACCAAACCGCAGAACTTCGCGCGCTCGTGAATCAGGTGTAGCGCACGCACCGCTCGGCGGAGGTGAACCCGTAGAGCATCAGGCCGGCCTCGGTGGCGAGCCGGACCGAGAGCGACGTGGGGGCGCCGACGGCGACGAGGGAGCCGATGCCGGCGGCGACCGCCTTCTGCACCAGCTCGAAGCCGGCGCGGCCGCTGACGACCAGGCACGCCTCGGCGGGCGAGGAGCCGGCGAGCACCCGGGCGCCGGTGACCTTGTCGACCGCGTTGTGCCGGCCGACGTCCTCGCGCACGACGAGGGCGTCGCCCGAGGCGGTGAACAGGCCGGCGGCGTGCACGCCGCCGGTCCGGGAGAACACGGCCTGCCCGGGCCGCAGCGCACCGGGCAGCGATCTGACGATGTCGGGCGTCGGCAGCGGCCCGGTCCACGCCGGGCCGCGGGGAGCGGTGAGCGCCGACCCGACGCTGTCCTTGCCGCACACTCCGCACGCCGACGACCCGGATCCGGCGTGCCGGTGCCCGGGGTCGCGCAGGGGAGCGGACGAGAGCGTCACCGTGACGACGTTCAGCTCCTGGTCGGGCGTGAGTGACTCGTCGGTGCAGTACGCCACCGCCTGGACGGCCGCCGGCGCCGCCACGCCCTCGTGCACCAGCCACCCGGCCGCGAGCTCGAAGTCGTGCCCGGGAGTCCGCATCGTCACCCACACCCGGCGCGGCGGTACGCCGGGCCAGGCCAGCCGGATCTCGAGCGGTTCCTCCGTCGCCAGCCGGTCCTCGCGCCGGTGCTCACCGTCGGACGCGTGCTCGTGCACCCGGGTCCGGACCGTCGGACCCGGGCGTCGCGCGCGGTCGAGGCTCACGGCCGTCCTCTCACGGGTGCGGGTACCTCGTCATCACCGCGAGCGTGCGCGTGAGCCGGTCGGCCTGGTCCGCCAGCCGGCGGCGCACCGAGAGGTCGAGGCTCTCCTCCCGGGACATCGCCAGCGTCCGGTCGCGGGTCTCCTCGGTCACCGAGGTGCGCGGGAAGAAGAAGTCGGTCGCGTCCGCCAGGACCCACCCCGACCGGACGCCGACCGTCGCGGGCAGGTCGACGAAGTAGCGGTCGACGTACGCCGCGGTCAGCTGCTCCTGGCCGCCCCGCCACATCCCCGCGCCGGCCGCCTCCAGCTCGTAGTTGGGCACGTCGACCTTGCCGGTGAACCGGTCCCAGGCCCACGCCTTGGCCTCCGCGTCCGGCAGCGAGGCCAGGGCGCGGGTGTGCTCGACCCGCGACCGGCCGGTCGGCTGGTCGTCCAGCGCGGCCTGGAGCTCCTCGCGGTCCGTCGCCCCCAGTGTCGCCAGCCGCACCAGCAGCCGCCAGCGCAGGTCCAGGTCGAGGTCGACCCCGGCCGGCGTGGCGGCGAGCCACGCCCGCAGCTCCTCGGGTGACTCCGACGACGAGATCGCCGCGCGGAACGCCGCGAGCTGGCGCTCGGACCCAGGCTCGAGGGAGGCCAGCTTCGCCAGCGCCGCGCCGTGGACGCGGGCGAGCGCGCCCGGACCCGCCACCGGCACCACCTTGTTGAACACCCACGTCAGGGTGCGACGGCTGGAGTCCTCGGTGTCCTCGACCGGCAGGCTGGCCTCGACGATGTCGAGCACGTCGGCCGGGTCGACCTCGGCGTCGTGCAGCGCGCCGCGCAGGTTGTTCCAGACGCCCGCGCGGAGCAGGTCGTCGGTGACGCCGGGGAGCACCGTCTTCAGCGCGGTGACGGTCTCGGCGTCCGGCTTCGCGACGTCCCACGACTCGTCGTACGGGTCCAGCAGCACCGCCGCGCCGGGCGGGACCGGGAACGCCGTCTCGGGGCTGTCCAGGATGACCGGCCGGTCCTCCCACACGCCGTCCACCGCCACCGCCGCGCGGAACGTGTGCGCGCGGTCGGCCGGCCTGCCCTGCGGCGGGGTACGGCGGACCAGTCCGGCCTCGCGGTCGAAGGTGAGCGTGTCGGCGCCGGCGGTCCGCAGCCAGTTCGTCGTGAACGACGACAGGTCACCCGCGCCGGCGGACTCCCACGAGGACAACAGGTCGTGCATCGTCGCGTTGCCGAACCGGTGCCGGGTCAGGTGGTCCACGACGCCGCCCAGGAAGACCTCGTCGCCGAGCGCGGCGTTGAGCTGCTTCAGGATGCTCGACCCCTTGGCGTACGAGATCCCGTCGAAGTCCTGCAGCGCCGCGCTGGCGTCGAACGCGCCGTTGCCGGCGACCGGGTGGGTGCTCGGGCCCTCGTCGGCGGTCAGGCCCCATAGCCGGCGGTCGTAGGCGTGGTCGGTCCACGCGTCGGCGTACTCGGTCACGTCCGCGGTCACGCGCACGCCCATGTACTCGGCGAACGACTCGTTCAGCCACAGGTCGTCCCACCACTTCGGGGTGACGATGTTGCCGAACCACTGGTGCGCCATCTCGTGGGCGACCGTCGTGGCGCGGGAGATCCGCATCCCGCGGGTGACCCGGCTGGAGAAGACGAGCGGGTCGCGGAACGTCACGCAGCCCGGGTTCTCCATCGCGCCGGCGTTGAACTCGGGCACGAAGGCCTGGTGGTAGTCGCCGAACGGGTACCGGATCCCGAACAGCCGGTGGAACTCGTCGAAGCACTGCTTGGTCATCGTGAACAGCTCGTCGGCATCGGCGTCCAGGTCCTCGGCGAGGCTGGCGCGCGCGGAGAGGCCGAGCGGGATGCCGTCGTGCTCGTCGCGGAGGACGTGGTACGGCCCGGCGACCAGGGTGACGAAGTAGGTCGAGAGCGGGTGGGTCTGCTCGAACTCCCACACCCCGGGCTCGGGGTTGCTGCCGGGCGCGTTGCCGATCACGACCCAGTCCGCCGGCGCCGTGACGTGGAAGGTGTACGGCGCCTTCAGGTCCGGCTGGTCGAAGCACGCGAAGACGGTCGGCGCGGCGTCCATGAACGACATGCCGTAGACGTACTGCCTGCCGTCGGCCGGGTCGGTGCTGCGGTGCAGGCCTTCGCCGTCGTTGCGGAACGGCATCACGGCGTCGACGACCAGCTCGTTCGCGCCGGCGGCGGTCACCAGGGGGAGCCGCCCGCGCTCCAGCAGATCGGGGTCCAGGCGCTGCCCGTTGAGGCGGATCTCGTTCACCCGGACCGGCTTCAGGTCGACGAACGTCGGTCCACCCGCGCTCTGGAAGCGCAGGGTGGTCACGGACCCGAACGTGCTCTCGTCGCCGGCGAGGTCGAGCACGACGTCGTACCCGTCCACGGTCAGGAGCTCGAAACGGGCGATCGCCTCGGTGTGCTGGAGGCTCTGGTAGGGGCTGCTCACGCGGCCACCCTAAGCCTTGGAGTGTCGCGGATTTCACACCCGTCGGTGGACCCACCTACGATCCGCGGTCGGGGGTACGAACGGCGTGTCTCCGTCCGATCTCGGGAGAGACCGCATGTCACGCAGCCCCCGGCGCGCCCGCGCCCTCGCGTCCCTCACGGCCGTCGCCGGCCTCGGTCTGGCCGGCGCCGCCGTCACCACGTCGCCCGCCCAGTCGGCCGCACCCGCGGGCGACTGTGCGGTCGCCTTCCCCGTCGACCAGCTGGCCGCGGGCGACGCCGTCACCGGCCTCACGGTCACCCACGGCACGACGCCGGAGGGCTTCACCGGTGAGGTGCTCGGGGTCCTCGACGACGGCATCGGCCCGGACGTCGACATGGTCATGGTCCGCCTGACGTCGCCCGAGATCGACCGGGTCGGCATCTGGCAGGGCATGTCCGGCTCTCCGGTGTATGCCGCCGACGGCCGCCTCATCGGGGCCGTGAGCTACGGCCTGGCGATGGGCAGCTCGCCGGTCGCCGGCGTGACGCCGTACGACCACATGGACGACCACATGGCTGACCCCATGCAGGACGGCATCGCGGTCGACCGCACCGCCGCCCGCCAGATCGCCCGCGGCAGCGACGTGTCCGCGGCCCGCGCGGAGCAGGGCTTCGCCCAGCTGCCGATGCCGCTCGGCGTGGCCGGGGTCGGCGCCGGCCGCCTCACGGCCGCCGCGGCCAGGGCCGGCGACCGCAGCTGGCTGCCGCGCTCGGCGTACGCCGTGGGGCGCGCTGGTGCCGCGGACGCGACGGCCGGCGACATCGTCGCGGGCGGCAACCTCGCCGCCTCGTTGGCCTACGGCGACGTCACCATGGCCGGTGTCGGCACCGCCACCTCGGTGTGCGGCGACCGGGTCGTCGGCTTCGGGCACCCGCTCGACTACTCGGGCAGCACCACGCTGGCGATGCACCCCGCCGACGCGATCTACGTCCAGGAGGACCTGGTCGCCGGCTTCAAGGTGGCCAACCTCGGTGCCCCGGTCGGCACGATCACCGACGACCGGCTCGCCGGCATCACCGGCACGATCGGCGCCCTGCCGGCGACCACCGACATCACCTCGTCGCTGACGTACGCCGACCGGTCGCGGACCGGCGTCTCGCACGTCACGCTCGACACCCCGGACGCGCTCGCCTCGACGGCGTTCTACGAGCTGCTCGCCAACCACCAGGCGGTCGTCGACGGCCCGATCAAGGGCTCGGAGGACCTCGCCTGGACGATCACCGGCACCGACGGCGACGGCACGCCGTTCGAGCTGCACTCCTCGGACCTCTACTCGTCGAGCAGCGACCTGACGTACCGCCTCGGCTTCGGCCTCGGTGACCTGGTCTACGGCATCGCCCGGATGGGCGGCGTCTCCATCGACTCGGTCACGACCGACAGCACGCTGCGTGACGACGTCACGTCGTTCAAGATCTCGCGGGTGCAGGCCCGCCAGGGTGGCGAGTGGGTCACCGTGTCGCGTCACTCGGGGCTGGTCGTCCGGGGCGGCGGCAGGCTCGCGGTCCGGGTGACCCTCACCGGTGGCGGCACGACGACGGTCCTGCCCGGCAGCCTCGACGTCCCGGCGCGGTTCTCCGGCCGGCTCGGGTTCTTCGGTGTCGCGGGCGGGTCGCGCGTCGACCTCGGCCGGCCTCCCCGCGACCTCGGCCAGATGCAGGCCTGGCTGGACCGGCAGGTCCGTCACGACGAGGTCGTCGTGCTGCTGGCCCGCGGCCCGCGGGTCCACTCCGGTCACGCCAGCGTCACCGCCGCGGCTCGCCGCGCCGGGACGCCGCGGTACGTCCAGACGGTGCTCGGCCCGGTCGGCGGCGTGGTCCGCGGCCAGGCGGTCTCGGAGGCCTTCATCCGCTGAGCGGAGGTCTACGCTGAGGCCCGTGGAGGTGGGGACGCAGGAGCTCCTCGCACTGATCCGGGACTCGGTGATCGGCGAGGACCACGTGATGGAGACGCCGTACGGCCGCCGCCGGGTGACGTACGCCGACTACACCGCGTCCGGTCGCGCGCTGACGTTCGTCGAGGACTTCATCCGCGACCAGGTGCTGCCCGGCTACGCCAACACCCACACCGAGTCCAGCGGCACCGGCCTGCAGACGACCCGCCTGCGCGAGGACGCCCGCGAGATCATCCGCGCCGCGGTGGGCGGCGACGAGGACACCGTGGTGCTGTTCGCCGGCTCGGGGTGCACCGGGGCGATCGCCAAGCTGATCGGCGTACTGGGCCTGCGGATCCCGTCGGTGCTCGACGACACCCACGCGCTCAGCGAGCACGTCCCGCCGGCCCAGCGACCGGTGGTGTTCATCGGGCCGTACGAGCACCACTCGAACGAGATCTCCTGGCGCGAGACGATCGCCGACGTCGTCACGATCCGTCAGGACGCCGACGGCGGCGCCGACCTCGTCGACCTGCGTGAACAGCTCGAGAAGTACGCCGAGCGGCCGCTGAAGATCGGCTCGTTCTCGGCCGCCTCCAACGTGACCGGCATCCTCTCCGACACGGCCGGGATCGCGGAGCTGCTGCACGAGCACGGGGCGTTGAGCTTCTGGGACTTCGCCGCTGCGGCGCCGTACATCGACATCACGATGCGCCCGTTCGAGGACCGGCCGCTGTCGTACAAGGACGCGCTCTTCCTCTCGCCGCACAAGTTCATCGGCGGGCCGTCGACGCCGGGGGTGCTGGTGGCGCGCCGGGAGCTGTTCGCGAACCGGGTGCCGGACGTGCCCGGCGGCGGCACGGTGGCGTACGTCAACGACGACGACCACCGCTACCTCGCCGACCCGACCCACCGCGAGGAGGGCGGCACGCCCGCGATCATCGAGTCGATCCGCGCCGGCCTGGTGTTCCAGCTCAAGGAGGCGGTCGGGACCACGACGATCCGGGAGCAGGAGGAGCGGCACCTCCGGCGGGCCGTCGAGGCGTGGCGGTCCGAGCCCGCCGTCGAGCTGCTCGGCAACCTGGACGCGCCGCGGCTCTCGATCGTGTCGTTCGTCCTGCGCTCACCGTCGGGTCGGTACCTGCACCACAACTACGTCGTCGCGCTGCTCAACGACCTCTTCGGCGTCCAGTCGCGGGGCGGCTGTTCCTGCGCGGGACCGTACGGCCACCGGCTGCTCGGCATCGACCTGGAGCGCTCGCACGAGTTCGAGCGTGAGATCACCGGCGGTTGCGAGGGCATCAAGCCCGGCTGGGTACGCGTGAACTTCAACTACTTCGTCTCCGACGCGGTCGTCGACTACCTGGTCGAGACCGTCCGGCTGGTCGCCCGCGACGGCTGGCGACTGCTCGGCGACTACCGGTTCGACCCGGCCACGGGAATGTGGCGGCACCGGGACGGCGTGGTCACGCCGCCGCTGAGCCTGAACGACGTCTCGTACGCCGGTGGCCGCCTGTCGATGCCGTCCGACGAGGCGACCGGGGGAGAGGAGCTGCTCGCCGAGCACCTCCGCGACGGCGCCGCGATCCTGGGCGCGGCCGCCGGGCCCGACCTGGACTCGCACCCGGCCAACGTGAGCGAGGACTTCGAGCACCTCCGGTGGTTCGACCTCCCCGCCGTGAGCCTGCGGGTCGAGCGCGGTCCCGACGAGCGGGCGCAGGGTCAGCCGCGCGGCACCCAGGGCGACTGGCCGGTCTCGTCGGGCAGGTAGTCGGTGTCCCCGTCCCGCTCGGTGAGGACGGCGAAGCGCACCGCGGTGTAGTCGCCGCCGGTCAGGCAGCTGGCCGGCATGATCAGCCGGACCGTCGGCTCGTCGGCGCTCCAGCGCACCCGGAACCCACGGCAGGGCACCCGCTCCGGCTCCTCACCGGTGTCGTGGTCGCCGAAGGAGCCCGCGAGCACACGGTTGCGGGTGTGCCCGACCGCGTCGTACTCGCTGACCAGCCGGACGCCGCGCGCGTGCCGCGGGTCGACGCTCACGATCAGGTCGCCCCGCACCGAGCGCACGAACTCGACGTCGACGACGATCCGCTGGCCGAGGTTGCGCAGCGTCGCGCCGGTGAGGTCGAGGCCGTGACCGGAGCGGTCGCCGGCGGGGTCGCTCATGCTGAGGTGGGCGGCGGACGCGGGACCTCCGGTCAGCACCACGGCGGCGAGCGCGATCGCACCCGAGATGAGTCGCTTCATGCGGGCAGCGTCGCACACGTCACGCGGGCCGGCGGCGTAACGCGCTCTCGACGCGGGTCGTTCTCCCGGCATGAGGCTCCGCGTCGCGATCACCGCCCTGGCCACCGTCGCCGCCACCGTGGCCCTGGCTCCGCCGGCGTCGGCCGAGGAGACCCGGGGCTCCCTCGAGCGTCGCGCCGACGACGTACGCCGGGTGGTGTTCGTCGGCAACAACTGGGCCGGCACCGCCGACGTGCTCGACCCCGCGACGTTCGAGCGGCTCGGCCGGATCGACGTGGTGCCCGACAAGGACGAGCGGATGCAGGAGATCACGACGAACGCCTACCGGTTCGCCTACTTCCTCGCGATCCGCGCGCTGATCGGCGAGGGCCACGACCAGTTCGTCGACGACATGTACTCCTCGAACGACGGTCGGCTGCTCGTCGTCTCGCGGCCGTCCTTCGCCGACGTCGTGGCGATCGACCTGGCCACCCAGCAGATCGTGTGGCGCTTCCCGGTCGCGGGCGTGCGCTCCGACCACATGGCGCTGTCGCCCGACGGACGGCGCGTGGTCGTCAGCGCGTCGACGGGCGACGTCGTGCACGTGCTGCGGGTCAAGGACGGCACGGAGGTCGGCCGGTTCCCCTCCGGTGGGTCCCCGCACGAGAGCGTGTTCATCGACGGTGGCCGCAAGATCCTGCACGCCAGCATCGGCATGGTCTACAGCCCGCTGGACCAGCCGGAGGCGGACTCGACGAAGCAGGAGCGGGTCTTCGAGGTCGCCGACGCCCGCACCCTGGACGTGGTCCGCCGGTACGACCTCCGCAAGGCGCTCGACGACCGGGGCCTGGACCGGATGTCGACCGCCGTACGGCCGATGACGCTGTCTCCCGACGAGAAGACCGTGTACTTCCAGCTGTCGTTCTTCCACGGCTTCGTCGGGATGGACCTGCGCACCGGCAGGATCGTCAAGGTCGTGCGGCTGCCGAACCTGGTCCCGGACATGCCGCGCGAGCAGTACGTCCTCGACTCCGCGCACCACGGCATCGCCATGAACCCGGCCGGCACGAAGATCTGCGTCGCCGGCACCATGGACGACTACGCGACGGTCGTGTCCACGTCGGACTGGCAGCACGGCAAGCTGCTGAAGAAGGCCGACGGCAAGCCCTACTGGGTCACCCAGAGCTACGACGGCCGCTACTGCTACATCTCCTGGAGCGGCACCGACGAGATCGCCAAGATCTCCTACCGGACCGGCCGGATCGTGCAGACCGCCCCCGTCGGTGACCACCCGCAGCGGGTCCGCAACGGGTTCGTCCGCACCGACCTGGTCGCGGGGCTCCCGGCCGCCTGAGCACGCGGATTGGTCACCAACCGCAGATTGGGCACGCTCCCACGTGCGGTTGGTGACCAATCCGCGCACCATCCGGCGTCCGGAAACTCGCCACACAACGCCCCAGGGACGCCCCGGAACGCACCGAGCCGACGCGGTCGAGAGGGACCGCGCCGGCTCGGCGGAGTGGGTTGCGGCAGCGGGGTCAGCCCTGGACGGCGAGCGCGAACTCGACCTTCCCGGACGGGTCCACGGCGGCGTCGAGGACCTTGTCCTCGAGGAGCTCCGCGGCCGAGGCGTCGAGGTAGACGGTGGCACCGTTCTGCTCGACGACCTGGTCGCCCGGCTCGCCCGCTTGCGCGGCGGAGACGGCGAACGCGGTCTCGGCGCTGTCCTCGGTGGTGATCCTCAGGCCTGCGGTCTCGGCGAGGCCGGGCTGCGAGGTGATCTCGTTGACGATGGCACTGGCGTTCTCGGTGAGGGTGAGCATGCTCGCCTTCCGGGTAGCGGTTGCGTACCCGTTCCACCGTCCCCGATCGATCCCGTCGACACAACCCGCAGGCGGATCCCGGGCGTGTCGCCGGTCTGGCACCCTGTGGCCATGAGCCCCGACCTGCCGCAGCCGCCCGTCGCCGAGAACGCCCACCGCAGCATCGACCTCACGAAGATCGGCGAGGGTCGCTACAAGGCGACCAACGCGCGTGGGGGAGTGCTCCCGATCGGCTCGGGCGGCGACCCGGACTTCACCCCGGTGGAGCTGCTCCTGGCCGCGATCGCCGGGTGCAGCGCGATCGACGTCGACCTGATCACCGGCAAGCGCGCGGGCGCGATCTCGCTCGACGTCGTCGCCGAGGGCGACAAGGTCCGCGACGAGGGCGGCAACCACCTGACCGACCTCCAGGTGACCTTCCGGGTCCGGTTCCCCCACGGCGAGGAGGGCGACCGCGCCCGCGAGGCGCTGCCGCGCGCCGTCGCGCAGTCCCGCGACCGGCTGTGCACCGTCGGCCGCACCGTCCAGCTCGGGGCCCCGATCGAGTACCACGAGCGCTGAGGTGGCCCGGCGCAAGCGTCCCGGCCGCTGGGACGCCGTACCCCGCCAGGACGGCCGCCGCTTCGTCGTCACCGGCGCGAGCGGCGGGCTCGGGCTCGAGACGGCGAGGGCGCTCGCGGCGTCCGGGGCGGACGTCGTGCTCGCGGTCCGCAACCTCGACAAGGGTCGGGCGGTCGCGGCCGGCATCAAGGGCACGGTGGAGGTCCGGCGGCTGGACGTCGCCGACCAGGCCAGTGTCCGGGAGTTCGCCGAGGGCGTCGGCCCGGTCGACGTCCTGATCAACAACGCGGGCGTGCTCGCGGTGCCGCGGGCGCTGACGGCCGACGGGTTCGAGACCCACCTGGCGACGAACCACCTGGGCCACTTCGCGCTCGCGAACCTGCTGCTCCCGCGG
This sequence comes from Nocardioides sp. URHA0032, assembly GCF_000620645.1. Classification (GTDB taxonomy): domain Bacteria; phylum Actinomycetota; class Actinomycetes; order Propionibacteriales; family Nocardioidaceae; genus Nocardioides. The sequence goes on from NZ_KK211159.1 coordinate 622,124, forward strand.
CTCACCGACCGCGTCGTCGTGGTGTCCTCCGACTCCCACCACAGCGCGGACCTCGACCTGGACGACCTGAGCTGGGAGCGACGTCCGTACAAGCCGTTCGCGGCGTACGGCGCCTCCAAGCTGGCCAACCTGCTGTTCATGGCCGAGCTCCAGCGCCGGCTGACCGCGGCCGGCTCGACGCTCCGCGCGACGGGTGCGCACCCCGGATCGACGGCGACGTCGATCACCGCGAACACCGGCAACCGGTTCAAGACCTGGGTCGGCTCGTGGGGCCACCGGCTGGTGGGCATGCCGGGCTGGAAGGGGGCGCTGACCACGCTCTACGCCGCCACGATGGACGTCCCCGGCAACACCTTCATCGGGCCGGGCGGCTTCCTGGAGATGACGGGGTGGCCGACCAGCGTCGGCCGCAGCCAGGCCGCGTCGGACCCCGACCTCGCCAAGCGGCTGTGGACCCGGTCGGAGGAGCTGACCGGGGTGCGGTTCCCGCTTAGTCCGTCGTCACCGACTCGATCGTGACGGGGACCTTCGGAGCCCCGTCCGCGCCGCCGTTCGCGGTGCCCTTCTCGGCAACCCGCTTGACCACGTCGATGCCGGCCTTGTCCATCCGGCCGATCACGTCGTAGGCGGCGTCCAGCTGGGTGTCGGCGTACACGAGGAAGAACTGCGAGCCGTTGGTGTCGGGGCCGGCGTTCGCCATCGCCACCGTGCCCGCTGGGTACGTCTCGTCGCCCCCGAGCTCGTCGTCGAACTGGTAGCCCGGCCCGCCCATGCCGCTGCCGGTCGGGTCCCCGCACTGGAGCACGTAGATGCCCTGGGTGGTCAGCCGGTGGCAGGGCGTCTTGTCGAAGTAGCCCTGGTCGGCCAGCGACACGAACGAGTTCACCGCGCACGGTGTGGACGCCGCGTCCATCGTGATCGGGATGTCGCCGGCGCTGGTCTTCAGGGTGACGTCCACGGTGCCCTCGGCCGGCGCGTCCGAGGACGGCGGGTCCACGTCCTTCGCGGCCGCCTGGCCGTTCTTGTCGTAGCTGCACGAGGTCGTCTTCACCGACGACCCGGAGTCGGTGGCGGTGTCCGGCCCGTCCGACCCGCAGCCCGCGAGGGCGAGCACGGTGAGGACGGCCAGGGGCAGGGCGACGCGTCGGAGCATGGGCCGATCGTAGGGGAGGGGCTCAGGAGTTCCGGCCACGGGCCACGACCGGCCAGGCCTCGCCGTCCGCCCACAGCACCTCGGCGAGGTTCACCGCGTTGCACACGTGGTTCGGTACGACGTCGACCCGGCTGCCCAGCGCCGGCAGGTCCGCTCCGGCGAGGTCGACCACGGCGTGATGCTCGGAGAACTGCACGACGCGGGCCTCCGGGTACGCCGGGAGGCGGCCCCAGCCGCTCGCGTACGCCGCCCGGTCCGCGCCGAGCGCCTTGCTGCCGGCGTCGAGCACCAGCCGGCCGCCGGCGTGGCTGACCACGGTCGCGACGCAGGCGAGCGCGATCTCGTCCGGCGTGGTGGTGCCCAGCTCCCACTGCTGGGCGTCGCCGAACGCGTACACGCCGGGCCGCAGTTCGGTGAGGACGTCGGTGTGGGCGTGCGCGAGGCTGGGTGTCGAGCCGCCGCTCACTACGTCCGGCTCGAGCTCGGCGGCGCGGAACGACGCCACGGCGGAGCGGAGCGCCCGCGCCTCGTCGTCCGCGGCACTCACCAGTGCGTCGGGTGCGTAGCTGTGGCCCGGGAACGTGAACAGCCCCCGCACCGGAAGTCCCGCCTCGACCGCGGCGGTGCCGACGGACCCCGCACCGCCCGGGAGGACCCCGCTGCGGTGCTGCCCGCAGTCGACCTCGACCAGGACCGCGACGCCGGAGTCGCCGAGCAGCGCGCCGGCTCTGGCGGCGGCCTCCGCCGAGTCGACGCCGATGGCCAGGTCGGCGCGGTCCGCCACGTCACGCAGCCGGCGCGCCGCCTCCGCGGTCAGCCACAACGGGTAGGCGATGAACACGTCCTCGACGCCGTGGTCCACGAACGCCTCGGCCTCCCCGATCGTCGCCACGGTGAGCCCCACCGCGCCCGCGGCCAGCTGGAGCCGGGCGATCTCGGCGCACTTGTGCGTCTTCGCGTGCGGCCGCAGCGACACGCCGGAAGCGGTGGCCAGCTCCGCGACGCGCGTGATGTTCGACCGCAGCCGGGCGGTGTCGACGCGCAGGTACGGCGTCGGCACGCTCAACGCGGCGTCACATCTCCTCGTGGGTGTCGGGATCGCCGCCGAACAGGCGGCCGTCGGCCCGGCCCAGGCCGCTGATCGCGGCGACCTCCTCCGCGGTGAGCTCGAACCCGAAGACGTCGAGGTTCTGCCGCTGCCGCTCGGGGGTTGCCGACTTCGGGATCGGGATGGCGCCGAGCTGCACCTGCCAGCGCAGGATCACCTGGCCGGGAGTCACCCCGTACCTCTCCGCCGCGCCGGCGACCGGCCCCTCGGTGAACGGCGCCTGCCGCTTGCCCAGCGGGCTCCAGGACTCGGTGCGGATCCCGTAGCCCTCGTTGACGTCGCGCATCACGGCCTGTGGGAAGTACGGGTGCAGCTCGACCTGGTTGACCGCCGGGGTCACCCCGGAGTCGTCGATGATGCGCTCGAGATGCTCGGGGGAGAAGTTGGAGACGCCGATCGACCGGACCAGCCCCTCCTTCTGCAGGTCGACGAGGGCGCTCCACGCCTCGGCGTATCGGCCGAGGCGCGGGTTCGGCCAGTGGATCAGGTGCAGGTCGAGGTACTCGAGCCCGAGCCGCTCGAGCGACTCGTGGGTGCTGCGGACCGCGTCGTCGTACCCGTGGTGGCGACCGGGGATCTTCGAGGTCACCCGGAGCTCGTCGCGCGGCAGGCCGCTCTGCCGGATCGCCTCGCCGACCTCCGACTCGTTGCCGTAGTTCACCGCGGTGTCGACCAGCCGGTAGCCGACCTCGATCGCGGAGCGGATCGCCGCGACGCCCTCGTCGCCCCTGAGCGGGTAGGTGCCGAAGCCGATGGCCGGCAGCGTGTTGCCGTCGTTGAGCTCGTACGTCGGGGTCGCCATGTCGCCCAACGTACTCACTCGCGCTCGCCCCCGCCGTCGTCGTCCTGCGTGTGCCGCTCGGACTTCAGCCGGGCCTCGTAGGTGTGCCGCTCGCCACCGGTGAGCTGCTCGCGGGCCTCGGTCACGAGGCGCTGGAAGACCGAGTAGTAGGTGTCGTCGTAGCCCTCGACCACCTGGAACGTCCACATCCCCGGCAGCACGTTGCGGCCGAGCAGCTCGCGGTCGATCCGGTCGGCGAGCTCGGGATGCCCGGCGTCGCGCAGCATCCGGACGGCGTCGCCGAGCGCGAAGTCGGCCCGCCCGGACATGCGGTGGAACCGGTACAGGCTGCCGCGGGCGTCCTCGACCACCTCGAACGCCTCCGACAGCTTCCCGACCGCCTCGACGGTCGCGTCGCTCATGCGGACAGGACCTGCTGGGCCGACACGGCGCCGTGCTCGTCCTGGATCGCGTCGGCGAGCTTGCGCACGTCCTCGTCCGGCACGTCGACGCCGGCCTCGCCGAACCCGTCGCGCAGCTCGGACTCGACCGTGTCCTCGGTCGCTCCGTCCTGCCACGACGTCACGCGGTCCACGACCGCCTGGATGGCTTCCATCTTCTCGTCGCTCATGCCGCCGTCGTACCCATGAGCCCGGTCGGGCACGCTTTCCCCCGTGCCCCACCACTCAGCGCTGGACCGGATCTGGCAGGACGTCACGGGCACCCAGCCGCTGCCGGCGCACGGGAGCGTGGTGGCGACGGCCGTCGTCGCGCTGGCGCTGGTGCTCGTCCCGCGGCTCTGGCAGGTCGCCCGGCACGTCGTGACGATCGCCCACGAGGGCGCGCACGGCGTCGCCGCACTGCTCAGCGGTCGCCGGCTGGCCGGCATCCGGCTGCACTCGGACACCTCCGGGCTCACGGTGTCGAAGGGGCGGCGAACCGGCCCGGGGATGGTGGTCACGGCGTTCGCGGGGTACGTCGGCCCGGCGGTGCTCGGCCTGGGTGCCGCGCTCCTGCTCCGCGAGCGACACGCACTCGCCGTGCTCTGGCTGGCGGTGCTGCTGCTCGGCCTGCTGCTGCTCCAGATCCGGAACTTCTACGGCCTGTACGTCGTGCTCGTCGCCGGCCTCGCCGTCGCCGCCGTGTCGTGGTGGGGGAGCGCTGCCGCGCAGTCGCTGGCGGCGTACACCGGCGCCTGGTTCCTGCTGGTGGCCGCGCCTCGTCCGGTGCTCGAGCTCCAGCGCAGCCGGCGGGGCGGCCTGGCACGCGACTCCGACGCGGACCTGCTCGCCCGGCTCACGCGGCTGCCCGGGCTCTTGTGGGTGGCCGTGTTCCTCGTGGTGACCGTCGGCTGCCTCGTCGTCGGCGGCCGCTGGTTGTGGGCCGGGGCGTAGGTTCAGCCCGTGCGCATCGGCATCCACTACGCGAACTTCACCCATCCCGACTGGGAGCACCAGCTCCTGGACCGGCTGACCGGCACCGCCCGGGCCGCCGACCAGGGCGGCGCCGCACTCTTCACGGTCATGGATCACTACTTCCAGATGGAGGGGCTCGGCGGCCCGCCGGAGCCGATGCTCGAGGGCTACACGGCCCTCGGCTACGTCGCCGGGCAGACCGAGAGCGTCCGGCTCAGCCTGCTGGTCACCGGCGCGACGTACCGCCACCCCGGCCTGCTCGCGAAGATCGTCACCACCCTGGACGTGCTGTCCCGGGGCCGCGCGATGCTCGGCCTCGGCGCGGCCTGGTACGACCGGGAGCACCTCGGCCTCGGCGTGCCGTTCCCGCCCACCGCGGAGCGCTTCGAGCGGCTCGAGGAGACGCTGCAGATCGTTGAGCAGATGTGGAGCGACGACAACGGGCCGTACGACGGCCGGCACTTCCAGCTCGCCGAGACGTACTGCGTCCCGCCGCCCGTGCAGCAGCCGCGCCCGCCGATCCTGGTCGGCGGTGGGGGAGAGCGGAAGACCCTCCGCCTGGTCGCGCAGTACGCCGACGCGTGCAACCTCTTCCCCGAGGGACCCGACGGGGTGCGCCACAAGCTGGACGTGCTCCGCCGGCACTGTGACGACGTCGGCCGCGACTACGACGAGATCGAGAAGACCATGATCAACCCGAGCGGCGGGCCCGATCCGATCGCGGAGACCGACGCCTACCTCGAGGACATGGCGCAGTACGCCGAGCTGGGCATCAGCCTCGTCACGCTGATGCCGCCCACCGACGACCCGGTCGGCTGGACCACCCGGATCTGCGCGGACGTGCTGCCGCGGCTCGCCGAGGTCTGACGCGGGCCGGCTGATGCCGAGGAGCTAGAGGACCTCGGTGCCGTACATCGCGCCCAGCGGGTCGGCGATCAGCTCGAGCCGGGTGCCGTCGGGGTCGCGGAAGTAGATCGAGGTCCCGCTCTCGAGCACGTACTCGACGCCGGCCTCGTCGAGGTTGGCCCGCAGCCGCTCCCAGCGCTCCGGCTCGACCGAGATCGCCAGGTGGTGGAGGCCGCCGAGCACCTCGGCGTACGCGCCGACGTCCAGGCCGGGGAAGTCGAAGAACGCGATCAGGTTGCCGTTCCCGATGTCGAAGAAGAAGTGGTTCGAGCCCGCGTAGTCGCGGTTCTCGAAGATCTCGGTGAGCGGGAACTCCAGGATGCCCTGGTAGAAGCGCACCGTGCGCTCGACATCGGTGCAGACGATCGCGACGTGGTGCAGGCCCCGAGCGGACGAGGCGGGCCGGTCGGACGCCGGGGCGAGGTAGGTGTCCCGGATGCGGTCGCGCTCGGCGCTGATCCGTTCCAGGTCGAGATCGGCCATGCCGATGACGGTACTACCGGATTCAACTTTTCGGGCCGGGGACGTCCGCGAACGTCGCCGGCCGGTGCAGGCGGTCCCAGTGGTCGTGCGGCCAGATCACCGCGAAGACCCGTCCGACCACGAGGTCCGTGTCGACGTAGGCGTCCGCCGGGTTGCAGGTGTCGTCGTCGGGGCGGCACAGGTGGAAGCTGCTGTCCGCCGACTCGTTGCGGTTGTCGCCCATCACGAACAGGTGACCGGCGGGGACCGGGCCCGCGGTCCACTCGCAGTCGCCGGGGCCCATCGGTCCGCGGCAGGTCGTGGTCGTCGGGTCGTTGACGTAGTCGTCCTCGTCGAGCGGCTGCCCGTTGACCGTGATCCGGCCCTGGTCGTCGCAGCAGACGATGGTGTCGCCGGCGACGCCGATGACCCGCTTCACGAGGTGGCCGCCGGCCGGGTAGAGGCCGATGTGGCTCATCAGCTTCGCGACCTCGCTGCTCGGCGGGGCCGCCTCCTCGGGACCCAGCCAGTCGCCCGGGTCGGCGAACACCACGACGTCGCCGCGCTGCGGCGTACCGCCGAACCAGTACGACGGCTTCTCGACCAGGATCCGGTCGTTCTTCACGAGCCCGGGCACCATCGACGGCGACGGGATGTAGAACGCCTGCACGAAGAGGGTCTTGATCAGCAGCGCGAGGGCCACCGCGATCACCAGGAGGAGGATCGTCTCCTGCCACCAGGGGCGGTGCTTCTTCCTCGCGTCGGCCGTCACGGGGCGAGCCTAGACGTCGACGCATGGACCGCCGCGGAGGTGGATGGGTTCCGCCCCCTCGAGTTCGACGGGGGACTGGAATGCGCCATCCGCCGACACGTCGACGGCGGCGCTGCTCAACGTCGGGCGCTGACCGTCCGGCGCGACACCAGGTGCAGGACCGTCACCCCGACGAGGACGCCGACCCCGACGAGCAGGAGCAGCGCGGGCAGCTGGTTCCCGCCCTCGTCGGCGGACGTGGGCTCCGCCGCGACCGCGGCGAGGTCCGGCGGGTCGCCGGCCGGGTTGGTGGTGGCCGTCGCGTCGGGGTCGACCGTGTAGTCGATCCGCGCGATGATCGGGTGGAGGTCGACGGCCACGGCGTGGAACGCCGCGACGTACCCGCCGACCGCGTCGGACCCGCGGAGCTCCTGGGTCACGTAGCGGCCCTCGACGACCGGGTCGCCGATCATCAGCGACTGCCCGCTGGGGTCGACGACCGCGACGTCGACCTGGGGCTCCACGTCGTTGCTGAACTCGATGGTGATCCGGTCCGGTGCGCTCACGAGCACCTGACCTGGCGCGGGCCAGGCCGCCACCGCCGTCGCGTGCGCGTCGACCGGCGCGGCGGGCGCGACCACCAGCAGCAGTGTCGCCGCCGCCAGCACCGCGCCCGCCAGGCGCCGATCAGCCATCGCGGCGCCCGTAGGTCAGCCCGGCGGTCGACTGCGGATCGACCTTCCAGTAGTAGATCTGGCCGGCCTGCACGAGCTTCGGGCTGACGGTGTTCGACCGGGTCTGCGGTACGCCGCGCGCCGCGAGGGCCGCGTTGCGTGCGGCGTACTCCGCGTGCAGGTAGTCGCCGCGCCGGAACAGGCTCACCGCGACCGCCTTGAACTGCCGGTAGCGGTCGTAGCGCCGGTGGAACTTCGCGTCCGGGGTCGTGCGGCCGTCCGCGCTCTCCGACGCGAGCAGCCGGTTCAGCGCCTCCTGGCCGGCGAGCAGGTACTCCGCCACGTGACCGCGCTGGAGCTGGTCCTGGTCCTCGACCTCGTACGGCCGGTAGTCCATCGCGTACGTCGTCGGCGCCGCGGACACGTCCATCACCCAGCCGAGCCCGGCCCAGTAGCAGGCCCACTTCCCGGCGTTCGGGTCGCCCTCGGGGCACCGCTCGACGCCGTAGGAGCCGTCGTGCGGGTGCGAGAGGCCGAGGTTGTGCGCGGCCTCGTGCTCGATCGTGTAGCTGAACCCGGTGCCGGTCTCCTGGGTCGGCGTGCAGGGCAGCAGCGAGACCTTGTCGCCGTCCTGGTCGGTCGACGGGTCGTAGACCGGGTAGTTGGCCGAGCAGGCCTTGAACCGGTCGTTGACGTTGTTGAAGACGCCCCAGGCGTTGCCGTCCGCGCCGGCGAGCGCGATGCCGCCCACGATCGCCGGCAGCGCCCACGTGTAGGCCTTCTCGAACACCATGTTCAGTGACGGCACCGTGCCCAGGCCCGGCTCGATGTCTGCCATGCCCTTGCGGTGGGCGTCGATGTAGTCGCGGATGATGTCGGTGTTGACAGAGTCGTCGTACGACGCCCCGAGTAGCCCGGACGCCTTGGCCTTCTCGATCTGGTTCTGGAACTCGGTCAGGTCGATGGTCGAGCCGTCGCTGTTGTGCTTGATCACGTGCTTCCCGCCGTACAGCGGCTCGGGCACCAGGTCGACGTCCGCGCCGCTCTGCCGGACGTGGTACTCCGGCGCCGGCAGGTCGGCGTACTTGGGCGAGGTGTCGAGCGTGCCGGTCTTCCTGCCGGTCTTCGGGTCGAAGAGCGGCACGACCTCGCCCTTGCGGCCGACCCAGCGCACGTACGGCATCGCCGAGGACAGCCAGCGCAGCGTGTCGTCGTGGGTCCTGGCCTTGACCGAGTCGATCTTGTAGAGCTTGCTCGGGTCAGTCCACCAGTTGCCGTAGTCGCCGGAGACCGGGGCGCCGCCGACCCACTGGGGCCGCGAGTAGAAGTCGGTGAAGTTCGTGGTCGCCAGCCAGTAGACGTCGCCCTGGGGGATCGGGCGGTACAGGTAACCGGCCGTCGACCGGAAGAACAGGCCGTACGCCACGTCGCGGCCCAGGCGCGGCATCATCGTGCACGGCGTCGGGTCGCCGAGGTACTCCGGGACGCTCGCCGGGCAGGGGTTCTGCTGCCACTCGGGGTCGTTCTCGTACTGCCAGATCGGCGGGTCGCCCATCGGGTAGTCGCTCGACATCGCGTCGACGCCCTTGCCCAGCCAGGCGGCGCTCTCGTAGTTGTTCGGCGCGGCGCCCAGGTCGAAGAAGTGCCAGCGGTAGCGGCCGCCCCAGGTGCGCGCGAAGTCCACACCGGCCCAGCCGTTCGTGTCCGGGTCGGTGATCCGCCACGAGCCGCCGTCGGCGACCGGCTTCTGGACGATCTGGCCCTTGATCACCTTGTCGGTGGTCCAGGTGTGGTAGGCGTCCTGGCGAAAGTAGTCGCCGGCGTACGACGGCGTGAACGTGTCGAGGAACAGGTAGGTCGAGCCCTTGTTCACGCCCTCCGGCATCTTGTCGAGGTCGAGTCCGTGCTTGTCGTAGAACGGGTCGTGGTAGCCCGGGGTGTCCTGCAGGATGCGGGCGCTCGCACACTTCTTCGACTCGACGTCGATGAACGCGCACTTCCACCTGGCCTGGGTCCGGGACCGCCACATCCAGTCCTCGACGGCGTAGCCGTCGACCATGTCGACCGTGCTCGGGTCGGTGACGTGGTGCTCGACGCCGTCGACGACGCGGTACTTGCCGAAGGACTGGTCGTACTTGACCAGCTGCGCGGTCATCGTCGGGTCCTTGAACGTCTGTGCGTCAGCGGTGTGCTTCTTCGCCCGGGCGAACAGCGCCTTGCTGTAGGCTTTCGTGGCGGAGTAGACGTGCACGTCGTACGTGAAGCGGGTGCCGAGGAAGTACGGGTCCTGGCCGGGGGCGAACGCGCCGCGGTTCCAGTTCAGCAGGCCGGACGCGGTGCTCAGGACGCCGTCCGGGCTGGGGGCGCCGGCGACGTTGGCGACGGTCGGCTGGTACTGGCTCGGGATCCACTTCTTCAGCTCGGCGACCTGCTCCTTGGTCGGCGTTCGACCGACGAAGACCACCCGCAGCGGGTACTTCACGGTCAGGTCGTGCATGAGGGAGCTCTTGTCCTCGGGCAGCGTCATCGACTTCACGAGCTGCTGGCTGGTCATCGTGACCGAGCCGTCGTACGTCGTCCCGGGGACGGCGGCGAAGCTGACCGCGGTGACCGTGTAGTCACCGGGCGCGAGCTGACCGAGCGTGGCCTTCTCGCTGGTGCCCCCGCTGCTGGCCGACTGCGCGACGAGCGCGCCCTGGCTGTCGTAGACGTAGAGGTCGAGGTCGGCGCTGGCGTCGTCCCAGGCGATCTTGGCCTCGAGCGAGCCGCTGTGGGTCTTCCAGAAGTCCTTCGGGACGGTCAGGTGCAGCGTCTCGGAGTCACAGGTGACCCCCTCCGCGCAGACCGACGGGTCGAGCACGCCGGTGGCGGCGAACGAGCCCGTCCAGCTGGCGTTCTGGGTCACGGGCTTCGTGGAGTCGCCCGGGGGAGAGCCGATCGTGGACTCGCTCGGGTCCGACGCGGCGGCGACCTGGGCGCCCTGGACCGGGATGAGGAGGAGCAGGGCGGTGCCGAGCGCGAAGCTCGCGCCGATGGCCACCCGACGCTGGAACCTGAACATGTGTTGACCCGCCTCGTTGACTGCGTTCGTTGCCGTGGCAACGAGAGCGTGTCCGGAAGGCTATGCGGCCAAAACCGTCCGGAAACCGGTCTGGACACATCCTGCAACCCACGGTTGCACATCAGGTCGGAATGGCCTACCGTCACATGCAACCAAACGTTGCAGGAGGAGCCATGGAGTTCGGGACCATCGAGCGGGAGATCCACATCGACGCGACCCCCGAGGTCGTGTTCGAGGTGGTCAGCAGGCCGGAGCACGTGCGGGAGTGGTGGCCGGACGAGGCGCACTACGAGGCGGTGCCCGGCGCCACGGGGGAGATCGTGTTCGGCGACCCGGACGCCGGCGGGGGAGCGGCCCGGCTGACCGTGCTGGAGGTCGACCCGCCGCGGACCTTCACGTTCCGCTGGACGCATCCTGCGGGGGAGGCGGCGGCGGAGGGCAACTCGCTGCTCGTCACGTTCGAGCTGGTGCCGAGCGGGACGGGCACGCGGCTCAGGCTCACCGAGACCGGCTTCCGGGAGATGGGCTGGGAGGCCGCTGTCCTGGAGGAGCAGTACCGCGAGCACGAGACCGGGTGGGACCACTTCCTGCCGCGCATCGCGCCGTACGTCGCCTCTCTGGACCCGCGGTGAGCGCCGTGCTCGGCGCCGTCGACGACGACCTGTGGTCGGCGATCGGCGACCCGACGCGCCGGCGGCTGCTGGACCTGCTGCTGGTGGGCGAGGGGACCGCGACCTCCCTCAGCGCGGAGCTGCCGGTCACCCGCCAGGCGGTGGCGAAGCACCTCGGCGTGCTCGACCGGGTCGGGCTGGTGCGGGGAACGCCCGAGGGCCGGGAGCGGAAGTACCGCGTCGACGGCGTGCAGCTCGCGGTCGCGGTGGCGCAGCTGGAGTCGGTCGGCTCCGCCTGGGACGCGCGGCTGCGGCGGATCAAGCGGATCGCGGAGGCGGTCCAGCGGGCGCAGGACTCCCAGGACGTACAGGACGAGAAGGAGTGATCGAGATGGTGGACATCCTGCACAGCGTCGGCGTGAAGGCGCCGGCACCCGAGAAGGTGTACGACGTGCTGACGACGATCGACGGATTGGCCGGCTGGTGGACGGAGGAGACGTCGGGCGACGGCGACGCCGGCGGGACCGTTGCCTTCCGGTTCGGGGACAAGGGCGGCTTCGACATGGAGGTGCTCGAGGCGGTGCCCGGCAAGAGCGTGTCCTGGCGCGTCGTGGACGGGCCGCCGGAGTGGGTCGGCACGACGATCGACTGGCAGCTGCGCCAGGACGGCGACTGGACCAGGATCCTCTTCGCCCACCGCGGCTGGGCCGAACCCGTCGAGTTCATGCACCACTGCAGCACCAAGTGGGGCACCTTCCTGATGAGCCTCAAGGCGCTCGTGGAGACCGGGCAGGGGGCACCGGCGCCGCGGGACCTCCGGATCACCGATTGGGACTGATCCCTTCATATGTTGACATAATGTCAGTTATCGGCGAACCAGCCACGCAGGGCGTTTCCCAGGCAGCGGGGCCGCCGGTGAGCCACCATGGTGCCCGTGTTCATCCCGGACTGGATGGTTCTGGCCTTCGCCGTGGCCCTGGTCGCGGGGCTGGCGCTCGTTGCCGTTGTGTACGTCGGGCTCTGGTTGGCATCGGCCGTTCACGGTGCCGCGTTCGCGATGCGTCCTGACGTGCGCCGAGTGAATCGCGAGTACCGCGCGACGCGACACGTGACCCGACCGCTCGCGCAGCGTGCGCAAGTCATCCGGGCGGCGCATTGGGAACAGGGCCGTCACGTGCCGGACGATGCTCAGGCCGCTTGGCGGGCTCGGCTGCAAGCGGACGCGGATGCCTATTGGGAGCAGCATCCGGATGAGACCACGCTGCCGCCCGGGTTCGTGGAAGCCCTGGTGGTCGAGTATCGGGAACGCCCGATGGCCTGAGGTTCAGGACCAGATGCGGGTGATCCAGGGCGAGGGCTCGCCGGTGGCCTCTGAGAACGCCGCCAGGGACTCGACCTCGGCACGACGGACACCGTCCGGGACGAAGCCGCGGGAGAAGTGCCCGACGCGGCCACCGTTGATCCGTAGCGCGTCGTCGGCATCGGTCCGGGAGCCCTTGACGGCGTAGGTCGCGAAGCCCTTGCCGACGTAGGCGGAGAACTTCGCGCCGGACCTGATCTGGGCGTAGGAGAACCGGGTGCCGAACCCGGCCGAAGTGAGGCGGTGGCGGAGCCAGTCGAAGTCCAGGCGGTGGCCGTCCTTGACGACGATGTGGGCGTGGGTCATGCCTGCGGCCTTTCCCTGTTCGACGTAGGTCCCGAACGCGCCCAGGGCGACCCCGTCCCGCTTCGCGGCCTGACGCAGGACCCGGAGCCGGTCTTGGACCTCCGGCCACGGCTCGTCGGCTTCATGAAGGTGCCGTCGACGGCGTAGTGGCGACGCTTCTGTCGATATGACGGGGCTCAGCGTCTGGTCTCGTACCTGGTGAGCACCACGCCGTCGGGAAACGTCCGGGTCTCCACGAGGTTCAGGTCCACCCAGCTGTCCAGGGCGGCGAAGAACGGCGTCCCGCCCCCGATCAGGATCGGTGCGGTGGCGAGCACGTACTCGTCGATCAGCCCGGCCCGCATGGCCGCCGCGGCGAGCGCGGCGCCGCCGATGTCCATGGGGTCACCGTCCTCGGCCTTGAGCCGGGTGATCTCGGCGACCGGGTCGCCGGTGACCAGGCGGGCGTTCCAGTCGACCGTGCTGGTCGTCGAGGAGAACACCACCTTGGGCATGGCCAGCCAGCGGCCGGCGAACTCGATCTCCGCCGGATCGACGCCGGGTTGCTGCGCGGCGGTGGGCCAGTGCGAGCTCATCGTCTCCCACAGCCGACGCCCGTACAGCGCCAGGCGCGCCGGACCCACCCGGTCGGACCACCACTGGAACAGCTCGTCGCTCGGCACGGTCCAGCTGATGTCGGCGCCGGGCGCGGCGATGTAGCCGTCCAGGCTCACGTTCATGCCGTAGGTCAGTTTCCGCACGGCGTCAGCCTTGCAGATGTTCGTCGTCCTGCCGAGGTGCCGGAGCGTCACGAGCCGCGCGGCTCGGGGCGTCCGTGCTGACTACCGTGGTGTCGTGGCCCACCCACCGACGTACGACGAGGGCCCGGCCCTCGCGCGGCTCCGGGAGATCGCACTGGCGCTGCCGGACGCGGCGGAGAAGCTGTCCCACGGCAGCCTGGCCTTCTACACGACCAAGGTGTTCGCGTACTTCGGCGGCAGCGAGAAGGTCGGCGACGGCCACATCCGCCACCGGTCGTCCGTGCTCGTCCGGGCCGACCCGATCGAGCTGCCGGCGCTGCGCGAGTCCCCCACGTGCTACCTGCCGATGTACCTCGGCGTCGCGGGCTGGGTCGGCGTCCATCTCGACCGCGACCCGGACTGGGACGAGGTCGCCGAGCTCGTCGAGACGTCCTACCGCCTGACCGCCGGCCCTCGCCGGGTGCAACGTCTGGATGCGCCTCGCGGTGGTACTCCCTGACGAAAATGCTCTCCGTACGGCGTGTCGCAGGCAGTTGAGTCAGGGACTACCTCGACGTCACGTACGCAGCCAGGTGCTGGCCGGTGAGGGTCGAGCCGTCGGCGACGAGAGCAGCGGGCGTGCCCTCGAACACCACGCGGCCGCCGTCACGGCCGGCGCCCGGGCCGAGGTCGATGATCCAGTCGGCGTGCGCCATCACCGCCTGGTGGTGCTCGATCACGATCACGGACTTGCCGGAGTCGACCAGGCGGTCGAGCAGGGCGAGCAGGTGGTCGACGTCGGCCAGGTGCAGGCCGCTGGTGGGCTCGTCGAGGACGTAGACGCCGCCCGTCTCCCCCATGTGCATGGCGAGCTTGAGCCGCTGGCGCTCGCCGCCGGAGAGGGTCGTCAGGGGCTGTCCGGGCCTCAGGTACCCGAGCCCGACGTCCTCGAGCCGCTCGAGGATCGACGCGGCGGCCGGCGTCCTCGTCTCACCCGAGGCGAAGAACTCGTGGGCCTCGGCGACCGGGAGGTCGAGCACCTCGGCGATGTTCAGCCCGCCGAACGGCAGCTCCAGCACCGCGGCCTGGAACCGCTTGCCCCCGCAGTCCTCGCACGGCGTCGCCACCGTCTCCATGAAGCTGAGCTCCGTGTAGATCATCCCGTTGCCCTTGCAGGTCGGGCAGGCACCCTCGGAGTTCGCCGAGAACAGCGCCGGCTTGACGCCGTTGGCCTTGGCGAACGCCTTGCGGATCGGCTCGAGCAGGCCGGTGTACGTCGCCGGGTTGGACCGTCGCGACCCCTTGATCGCGCCCTGGTCGACGTAGACGACGCCTTCCTCGGCGCTGATCGACCCGTGCACCAGGGACGACTTGCCCGAGCCGGCGACGCCGGTGACCACGCACAGGACGCCCAGCGGCACGTCGACGTCGACGTCCTGGAGGTTGTGCTCGGTGGCGCCGCGGATCGCCAGCTGCGCCGAAGGGGAGCGTACGTCGCCCTTCAGCCGCGCCCGGTGGCTGAGATGCCGTCCCGTGAGGGAGTCGGAGATCCGCAGGCCCTCGACCGTGCCCTCGAAGCAGATCGTCCCTCCCCCGGTGCCGGCCCCCGGGCCGAGGTCGACGACGTGGTCGGCGATCGCGATGGTCTCCGGCTTGTGCTCGACGACCAGCACCGTGTTGCCCTTGTCGCGGAGGTCGAGGAGGAGCTTGTTCATCCGCGCGATGTCGTGGGGGTGCAGGCCGACCGTGGGCTCGTCGAACACGTAGGTGACGTCGGTGAGCGCCGACCCGAGGGCGCGCACCATCTTGGTCCGTTGCGCCTCTCCCCCGGACAACGTGCCCGAGGGCCGGTCGAGCGACAGGTAGCCGAGGCCGATCTCGACGAAGGAGTCGAGCAGCCGCCGCAGCCCGTCGACCAGGGGCGCGACTCCGGGGTCGTGGACGCCGCCCAGCCAGGCGGCCGCGTCGGTGATCTGCATGGCGCAGACGTCCGCGATGCTGACGCCGTCGATCTTCGACGAGCGCGCCGACTCGTTGAGCCGGGTGCCCTCACAGGCCGGGCAGGTCTTGAACACCGCCGCCCGCTCCACGAACGCCCGGATGTGCGGCTGGAGCGAGTCGACGTCCTTGCTGAACATCGACTTGCGGATCTTCGGGATCAGCCCGTCGTAGCTGACGTTGATGCCCTTCGCCTTGATCCTGGTCGTCTGCTTGTACAGCAGGTCGTGGCGCTCCTTCTCGGTGTAGTCCTTGATCGGCTTCCTCGGGTCGACGAACCCGGACTCGATGTAGGTCGCCACGAGCCAGCCGTCCGCGGTGTAGCCCGGCACCAGGATCGCGCCCTCCACCAGCGACTTCGACTCGTCGATGATGACGGAGAGGTCGAGGTCGGAGACGGTTCCCCGGCCCTCGCACTCCGCGCACATGCCGCCGAGATAGACGGCGTCCTTCACGATCTTCTTCTCGCCCTTGGGTCCGGTCATCACGCCGCTGGCTCGCGTGGTCGGGATGTTGAACGAGAACGCCGTCGGCCCACCGATGTACGGCGTCCCGAGGCGGCTGAAGAGCGAGCGCAGCATCGCGTGGGCATCCGTGACCGTACCCAGCGTCGAGCGTGGGTTGGCGCCGAGGCGATCCTGGTCGACCAGGATCGCGGTGGTGAGGCCCTCGAGCGCGTCGACGTCGGGCCGGGGCAGGCTCGGCATGAAGCCCTGCACGAAGGTCGAGTAGGTCTCGTCGATCAGCCGCCGTGACTCGGCCGCGATGGTGCCGAACACCAGCGAGCTCTTCCCGGAGCCCGAGACGCCGGTGAACGCGGTCAGCCGGCGCTTCGGGATCTCGACGCTGACGTCCTTGAGGTTGTTGACGCGGGCGCCGGTGACCCGGATCAGGTCGTGGGAGTCGGCGGGCTCGGCCATGCGGTCAATCCTCCGGGAGTGCGGCGAAGGCCTTCTTGGTGTGCTTGTACCAGCCCATCCCCTTGAGGGGGTGCTTCCAGCGGCCCTTCATGTCCTTCAGGGCCGCCTCGTGGTCGGTCTGTCCGTCGGCGACCGCCTCGCGCAGGTGCTTGTCCTGCGCCTTGATCACGTCGTCGGCGGTCTCGCCACGCAGCCGCAGGTCGCAGGCGCCACCGAGCTGGGCGCACGTCATCGTCTTCACCTCAGCGCACCTCCTGGATCCGGACCATGTTGCCGGCGGGGTCGCGGAAGGCGCAGTCGCGGATGCCGTACGGCTGCTCGGTCGGCTCCTGCACCACCTCGGCGTCGGTGGCCTGGACGTGGTCGAAGGCGGCGTCGAGGTCGTCGGTCGCGAGCATGATCCAGCCGTAGGTGCCCTTGGCCATCATCTCCCTGACGGTGACGCGCTCCGCGTCGGTGATGCCGGGGTTCGCGGCAGCCGGCCCGAGCAGGATGCAGGTCTCGGGCTGGTTCGCCGGGCCGACCGTGATCCAGCGCATGGTGCCGCTGCCGACGTCGGTCCGGACCTCGAAGCCGAGGGCGTCACGGTAGAAGGCCAGCGACGCCTCGGGGTCGTCGTGCGGCAGCGCCGCGGTGTGAATGGTGATGTCCATGGGACTCACGCTAGTAGCGGGTCCCGGACCGACGCTTCTCGATTCCTGACCGGTCTGGTGACCTGCTTGACGACGCACTGCGGGATCCCGGCGACGTCGTCCGCGGCCCGCCGCCGGTACTCGCTCGGTGGCATCCCGACGAGCTCGGTGAAGCGGGTGCTGAACGTGCCCAGCGACTGGCAGCCGACCTGGAAGCACACCTCCGTGACGCTCAGGTCGCCACGGCGGAGCAGTGCCATCGCCCGCTCGATCCTCCGGGTCATGAGGTAGCTGTACGGCGACTCGCCGTACGCCGCCTTGAACTGGCGGCTCAGGTGCCCGGCGGACATGTGCACGTCGAGCGCCAGCGCCTCGACGTCGAGCGGCTGGGCGTACTCCCGGTCCATCCGGTCGCGCACCCGACGCAGGAGCGCTAGGTCGCGGAGCCGCTCGGCCTCGCCCGATCTGCTGGTCACGCTCAGATCCTGCCACCGGTCACGTCGCGCATCACGATGTCCACCGTGAACGGCGCGGTGTGCGCGCGGGGCAGCCCGCGCGACGGAGGAGCCACGACGCGGAGGGTGCGCTCGGTCAGCCGGTTCCCCGAGGGGACGGAGAACCGGAACCAGCCCGTACGCCGGGTCGGCTCCTTCGCCAGACGGTGCCACTCCCCCGGGCCGGTGCGCTGCTCCAGCAGCAGCGTGCGCGGAGCGCCCGCCACGACCGCGTGCCCGTGCACCGCGATCCAGTCGTCGATCGGCACCGTCGCCGGGGCGTGGGCGGTGAGGGCAGCGGCCACGACGAGCGCCGCGATCACGACAGCTCGTCCTCGCAGCCCGAGGCCGCGTCGGTCGCCTCGTTCACGACGTAGCCGCCGGAGGTCGTGCGCACCGCGGACACCCACCAGCCGTCGCCCTCGACGTTGGTGATCACCACGGCCGCGGGGTCCTTGTCACCCTGGTCCTTCACGGTCCAGCCCTCGTCGGGCGGTGCCTGGTCGAAGCCCTCGTGCGAGCCGAGCCAGACCTCCAGCGCCTGGATCGGGCTCTTCGCGCCGTCCTGGTCCAGGGAGGCGTGGTACGCCCGCCCGGTGCAGTCGTCGTCCCCGGAGCAGCCGGTGACCAGGATCCCGGTCAGGAGCACGGCCAGGGGCACGGGGAGCAGCAGGCGCACGCGGGAGAACACGGTCCACAGCATGGGCCACGCCTGCCGCGACGTCCGGCAGGTCCGACACCCGTGGCCCGGACGGGCCATCCGGTGACCACCCGTCCGGGGCATTGTCCCGGAAACACCGCACAGGGTGCCGACAGCTTCCTTACCGTCGATGGGCGATGTATCCGACGGCTTCGGCTGATCTCCTCAGGGAGTAAGGATCATCGCCCAGGGGGGCACCATCCAGAGAGCGAGAGGAGGTAGAACCATGTGGGACACCGTCCAGACGAACGGCCAGCACCTGACGCACGACATGCCGTGCCCACATTGCGGCCACGCCCTCCACACCTACCTCGACTGTGGGGACGGGTGTGACTGCGTGCCGCTGCGGCCGAGCAAGTACGCCGTGCTCGTCTCCGTCTGATCACAGGATCCACCCGTTCGATCCTCTCCCAGACCCCTCACCAGGAGCGTCGGCGAGGGCGCAGCGTCTCGGCGCCTCAGCCGACGGGGTCGACGGTCGCCACCCGCTTGAGCACGGGCAGTTCCGGGCGACCGTCGACCTCCCCGGCCACCCACCACATGCGCAGTCCGGCGGGCGCGAGCTCGAGCACCGCCAGGTTGTTGTCGTACCAGGGTCCCTGGGTCACCGTCCATCGGAGCGGCTCCAGCGGCACCCGGCCGGACAGCGACATCAGCCGGCCGAGCAGGCCCGTCACCCGCTTCGAGGCGCCCGCGGTGAACCGCTGCATCACCTTCGGCAGCGGGTTGCGGATCGGCGAGCACACCGCCTGGAGGATCCGGCTGGCCACCATGCCGTCGCGCGGCCACGCCTCCGCGACGTAGCTGTGGTGCACGTCGCCGGACAGGAACGTCACCGTCCGCGGCGGCCGGCCACGCTTGCCGGAGGCGACCTCCAGCACGATGCCGGCCAGGTCGCGGAACCCGTGCTGGAACGCCGCCCAGTGCTCCAGGTCGGCGCGCTCCCGGGCCGTCTCGCCCAGCCACCGGCCCGGTGGGCCCCAGGCGCCCTCGGCGATCGACTCGCTGAACGACTCGATGTGGTGCAGCCCCGGTGCGAGCAGGAACGGCAAGGAGGTCCCGATCAGCAGGTGGTCGACGTCGCCCTGCAGCTGCTCGTCGACCCACGCCAGCTCGGCGTCGTCCAGCATCGACCGCTGGTCCGGCTGCAGGACCCGCGCGGCCCGCGAGTCGACCACGACCAGCCGGGCCTGGGTGTCGAAGTCCCGCGCGAAGCTCCAGCGGTAGGAGTCGGGGTGCGCGTCGGCGGCCTCGGCGAGCGCGTCGAGCTCGACGGTGATGTCGAGCTCGTCCTCGCCGTCGTAGGTGGTGATGCGCTGCCACAGCTCGTCGCTCGCCCGGTCCTCGGGGGCCAGGTTGCCCAGGTGCTGGTAGACCCAGTACGAGCCGAGCCCGCCGACGATCCGGTCGTGCCACCAGCCGGTCGCGTCCATCCGCTGCTTCCACGACCAGCTGGTGTTCCAGTCGTCGCGGATGTCGTGGTCGTCGAAGATCATCGCGCTCGGGAGCGTCGAGAGCAGCCACCGGTTCGCGGGCTCCCCCCACGCGATCGAGTAGAGGTGGGCGTACTCCTCGTAGTCCTTGAGCTCCCACCAGGGAGCCTGCTCGGGGTCGCGTCGCTGCGCGATGAACTCACGCATCTCGTCGCTGGTCTCGTCGGCGTACACCTGGTCGCCCAGGAACAGCACCAGGTCCGGCCAGCGCTCGTCGTCGTCGGACCAGCTCGCGGTCCTCCCCGCCATGAACAGCGCGTACGCGCGAAGCGCGTCCACGCCGAACTCGGCGTTGCCCTCCGCGTCGTGCGGCACGCTGACCCGGCACGACCCGAACGCGAGCCGCAGCGGCTTGGCGTACTCGAGGGTCGGGATCACCGAGGGCGGGAAGTCGGCGAGCTCCGGGTCGTCGGAGGGCCAGGCCCGGGCGCCGTCCACGTCGACGGTGTACTCGGTGTGTGACCCGGTCGGCAGGCCGGTCACCTCCACGAGGGCGTAGTGGTGCCCGTGCGCGGCGAACGTCGGGGCGGATGCGGTGCGCTCCCCCGCGGTGACGGTCACGACGGCGGCGCCGTCCGTCTCGACCCAGATCGTGGCCGAGGTGTCGTCGACGTGGCGGAGGAGTGGCCCGAGCATCAGCACGGTCCCGAACCTAATACCCTTCTCGCATGTCGACTCCCGTGAAGCGCCCGGACGCCACGCCTGCGGTTCCCGTCGCGCCCGCCACCCCGCTCGAGCCGGTGCCGGTGCTGCGCCCGTTCGGCTGGTTGCTCATCGTCGCGGCCTCGGTGGGCCTGATCCTCGCCACCTGGGCTCTCTACCCGATCGACGGGACCGGTATGTGGGCCGGCTACCGCGACGGGTTCACCGCCACCGTGGTGCTCGTGTGCGCGATGGCGCTCAACACCTCGCTGCCGAAGCGGCCGCTGCTGGGCGTGGCCGCGCTGGCCGGGATCCTGCTCATCCTGTTCGCGGTGTTCCTCGACGACCCGACGAAGGTCTTCGTCGCCGAGCTCGCCGCGGGTGTGGTGATGCTCGCCGGCGCCATGATCTACGGCGCCGGCGACCGCTGACCCGGTCCGGCTACGGCTCGATCAGCACCTTGATCGCGCGACGCTCGTCCATCGCGCGGTAGCCGTCGGCGACCTCCTCGAGGGGCAACGTCAGGTCGAACACCAGGCCCGGCTCGATGCGTCCGTCGAGCACCATCGCGAGCAGCTCGGGCATGTACTTGCGCGTCGGTGCCATGCCGCCCGCGAGGCCGATGTTGTCCACGAACATCCGCCGCACCGGCAGCTGCACGCCGTGCGGTGCGCCGACGAAGCCGACCCTCGAGCCGGGGCGGGCGATCTCGTACGCCGTCTTCATCGAGTCGTCGGTGCCGACGCACTCGAGCACGGCGTCGGCGCCGACTCCCCCCGTGATCTCCTTGATCGCCTCGACGCCCGCGTCGCCCCGCTCGGCCACGATGTGGGTGGCGCCGAACTTCCGGGCGACCTGCTGGCGCGGCTCGTGCCGCGACATGGCGACGATCGTCTCCGCGCCGAGCTCCCTCGCGGCCAGCACCCCGCACAGGCCGACCGCACCGTCACCGACCACGACCGCCGTACCCCCGGGGCGCACGCCGGCGGACACCGCCGCGTGCCACCCGGTCGGCATCACGTCGGAGATGGTGAGCACCGACGCCAGCAGGTCCTTGTCGGGCACGCCGTCGGTCTTCACGAGGCTGCCGTCGGCCTGGGTGACCCGGGCGTACTCGGCCTGGCCGCTCGACGTGAAGCCGAGGTTGTCGCAGGAGTTCTGGGCGCCGAACTCGCAGTGCGGACAGGTGTTGTCGCAGTGGTCGAACGGCACGACGACGAAGTCGCCGGGCCGGAACGCGCGCACCTCGGAGCCGACCTCCTCGATGACGCCGACGCACTCGTGCCCGATGGTGTCCCCGGCCGTGACCGGGTTCTCCCCCCGGTACGGCCAGAGGTCGGAGCCGCAGATGCAGCCCGCCACGATCTTGACGATGGCGTCGGTGGGCAGCTCGATGGTCGGGTCGGGGACGTCGCTGACGCGGATGTCGCGGGTACCGTGGATCGTCGTCGCTCGCATGGCGTCCATCCTTCCAGCCGGAGCCAGCCGACCCGGTGGCACTCCCCCGGACTCGCCCGCGACGACGGGGCCCGGGTGATTGCTTTATCTCACATGTGAGTTACCGTGGATTTCATGAGCGAGGGATACAAGAACCGGATCGGGAACCTCATCCGCGATGCCCGCAAGCACCGCGGACTGACCCAGCACCAGCTGGCCGACCTGCTCGGGACCAGCCAGAGCGCGATCAACCGGATCGAGAAGGGCCACCAGAACCTCTCGCTGGAGATGCTCGCCCGGATCGGGGCGGCGCTGGACTCCGAGATCGTCGCGGTCGGCGCGGGCCCCACCCATCTGCGGATCACCGGGCCGACCTCGCTCTCGGGCGAGATCACCGTCAAGACGTCCAAGAACGCCGGGGTCGCGCTGCTCTGCGCCACGCTGCTCAACCGCGGCCGGACCACGCTGCGCAAGGTCGCCCGGATCGAGGAGGTCAACCGCCTCATCGAGGTGCTCGCCAGCCTGGGCGTGCAGTGCCGCTGGCTCAACGACGACAACGACCTCGAGATCGTGCCGCCCCGCGAGCTCGACCTCGACCACGTCGACGCCGAGGCGGCGCGGCGTACCCGCTCGATCATCATGTTCCTCGGGCCGCTGCTGCACCGGGCGGACGTCTTCGAGCTGCCGTACGCCGGCGGCTGCGACCTCGGCACCCGCACCGTGGAGCCGCACATGGCGGCACTGCGGCCGTTCGGCCTCGAGGTGAAGGCGACCGACGGCAGCTACCACGCGTCGGTCAACCGGGCGATCGAGCCCGGCCGGCCGATCGTGCTCACCGAGCGCGGCGACACCGTCACCGAGAACGCGCTGATGGCGGCCGCCCTGCACCCGGGCACCACCGTGATCCGCAACGCCTCGTCGAACTACATGGTCCAGGACCTGTGCTTCTACCTGCAGCGGCTCGGCGTCGGCGTCGAGGGCATCGGGACCACGACGCTGACCGTCACCGGCCTGAGCGAGATCGACGTCGACGTCGACTACGCACCCAGCGAGGACCCGATCGAGGCGATGTCGCTGCTCGCCGCGGCGATCGTCACGAAGTCCTCGATCACCGTCCGCCGGGTGCCGATCGAGTTCATGGAGATCGAGCTCGCGCTGCTCGAGGAGATGGGCCTGCAGTACGACCGCTCCGAGGAGTACGTCGCCCTCAACGGTCACACCCGCCTGCTCGACATCACGACCAAGCCGTCCGAGCTGCACGCGCCGCTGGACAAGGTCCACCCGATGCCGTTCCCGGGCCTGAACATCGACAACCTGCCGTTCTTCGCGGTCATCGCCGCCGTCGCCGAGGGGCAGACGCTGCTGCACGACTGGGTGTACGAGAACCGGGCGATCTACCTGACCGACCTGAACAAGCTCGGCGCCAAGGTCAAGCTGCTCGACCCCCACCGGGTGATGATCGAGGGCCCCACGTCGTTCACCGGCACCGAGCTGGTCTGCCCGCCGGCGCTGCGCCCGGCCGTGGTGATCCTGCTCGCCATGCTCGCCTCCAAGGGCACCTCGGTGCTGCGGTCGACGTACGTCATCCACCGCGGCTACGAGGACCT
This sequence comes from Nocardioides sp. URHA0032, assembly GCF_000620645.1. Taxonomy (GTDB): domain Bacteria; phylum Actinomycetota; class Actinomycetes; order Propionibacteriales; family Nocardioidaceae; genus Nocardioides. Next base: position 645,354 of record NZ_KK211159.1, read on the forward strand.
CGCCGAGCGGCTCAACCAGCTCGGCGCCTCCATCGAGACGTTCCGCGACATCTGAGCGCGCCTCGCCCGAGCCCGCGAGGGCGAGGAGGGCCGCGCCAGGTCGAGTAGCCGCGCAAGCGAGGAACGAGCTCGCGGCCGGCGTATCGAGACCTCAGTCGTGGTCTCGATACGCTCGCTGGCGCTCGCGAGAGAGACCGACGAAGGGCCTCGCTGGCGAACGCTTCGGTGGTCGAGTAGCCCGTCGTGAGGGACGAGCGACGGGCGTATCGAGACCTAGTCGAACAGCGTCTCGACCCAGGCCCGCGGCGGGGTCTTGCCGGCGGGCGGGGCCGCCATGTCGGCGGTGATCCGCGGCATCGGGGCGGTGTGCTGTCCGGCGTGCCGGTGCCAGTCGCTCTCGGACTCGATGAGGGCTCCGAGGTCCGCGCGCGCGAGGAAGACCCCGTGGCCGTCCGGGCACAGGCTGACCTCGCCGTCGCCCAGCGACGCGCTGAGCGCCCGGGAGACCATCTCGGCGCCGCAACGAGGACAGGTCAAGCTCTCCATACGGTGACGCTACCGCCCCACCGGTCGCACCGCGCGGGCGACCGGCCGGGAATACTGCCCCCGTGGTCATGCGCACCGGGTACGCCTATCTCGACGACCCCGGGCCCGTGCTCGCGTTCGCGCACCGCGGCGGCGCCTACCACCCGGACGTGGAGGGGCTCGAGAACACCCTGGCGGCGTTCCAGCACGCGGTGGAGCTCGGCTACCGGAACCTGGAGACCGACGTCCACGTGACCCGCGACGGCGTGCTGCTCGCGTTCCACGACAGCGTGCTCGACCGGGTGACCGACCGGAAGGGCGAGATCGCGGCCCTCACGCTCGCCGAGGTCCGCGAGGCGCTGGTCGCCGGCCGGGAGGCGGTACCCACGCTGGCCGAGCTGTTCGACGCGTTCCCGACCGCCCGGTTCAACATCGACCTCAAGTCCGAGGGAGCCGTGCCGGTGCTGGCCGACTTCATCGCCGCCCGCGAGGCCTGGGACCGGGTCCTGGTCGGGTCCTTCTCCCGCCGGCGTACGACGCGGTTCCGCGACCTCACCGGCGGCCGGGTGGCGACCTGCGCGACGCCGGCGGAGATCGCGGCGTTCCGGCTGCTGCCGAGCGCCCGCCTGGCCGGCTGGCTCGCCGGCCGGCGGTTCCAGGCGTTCCAGGTGCCGCACCGGCGCGGGCCCGTGACCGTCGTGACGCCCGGGTTCGTACGCCGGGCGCACGCCGCCGGGCGGCACGTGCACGTGTGGACCATCGACGACCCCGACGAGATGCGCACCCTGCTCGACCGGGGCGTCGACGGCATCTTCACCGACCGCACCGACATACTCAGGGACGTGCTGATCGAGCGCGGCCGGTGGAGCGGTGCCCGGTGACCGTCACCCCGTCGACGCCGGAGCGCGTGCGCGAGCAGAAGGCCTGGTACTGGTACGACTGGGCGAACAGCGCCTATGTCACCACCACGGCCGCGGTGCTGTTCGCGCCGTACCTGACCTCAGTCGCGGAGAAGGCCGCCTGTGGCTACGTCACGGACGAGGACAAGCACCAGAAGTGCACCACCGACCTCCACGTCCTCGGCCTGGGCCTGTCGGCGGGCTCGCTGGTCTTCTACATCGTCACCGCGGCGACCATCCTGTCGGCGATCGTGCTGCCGATCGTCGGTGCCGTGGCCGACCGCAGCGGCAACAAGCCGCGACTGCTGGGCGTCTTCGCGTGGTCCGGCAGCGTCATGGCGATGCTGATGTTCCTCGTGGCCGGCTCGAACTGGGAGCTCGGCGCACTGCTCCTGCTGGTCGCGTCGCTGTTCCTCGGGGCCAGCCTGGTGGTCTACGACTCGCTGCTGGTCGACATCGCCGAGCCGGACGACCGGGACCGGGTGTCGTCGCGCGGGTGGGCGCTCGGCTACCTCGGCGGCGGCATCCTGCTCGCGCTGAACTTCGGACTGCTGACCGTCCTGAGCGACCACACCGAGACGGCGGTGCGGATCAGCCTCCTGTCGGCGGGCCTCTGGTGGGCGGCGTTCACGCTGATCCCGGTGCGTGGCATCCGTGCCCGCCCGCCCGTGAACCCGGTCGCCGAGCCCGGCGGACTCGTGCAGGCGAGCTTCGGGCAGCTGTGGCGGACCCTCAAGGACCTGCGCCGCTATCCGGTCACGCTGACGTTCCTGGTCGCCTACCTGTTCTACAACGACGGCATCCAGACGGTGATCTACGCCGCGTCCGTGTACGGCGAGAAGCAGCTCGGCTTCGAGAAGAGCACCGTGCTGCTGGCCTTCCTCGTCGTCCAGTTCGTCGGGATCGCCGGCGCGCTGTGGTTCGGCAGGGTCGCGCGCACCCGGGGCGCGTACCGGGTGATCGTCGTCGGCCTGTTCGTCTGGCTGCTCGTGGTCGTGGCCGGCTGGCTCACCCCCGACCGGAACCTGCCGGCCTTCCTGGTCCTCGCGGTGGCGATCGGCATCGTCCTCGGCGGCACCCAGGCACTGTCGCGGTCCTTCTACAGCCAGCTCATCCCGCGGGGCCGCGAGGCCGAGTACTTCTCGCTCTACCAGGCCTGCGAGCGGGGCACGAGCTGGATCGGCACCCTCATCTTCGGCCTGGTGCACCAGTGGACCGACTCCTACCGGCCGGCGCTCCTCGCCCTCGTGGTCCTGTTCGCGGTCGGCATCGCGTTCCTGCTCCGGGTGGACCCCCGGCGCGGCGTCGAGGAGGCCGGCAACCCGATCCCCCGGGTGATCTGAGAACCGGCTGTGAAACCGGTCTCGCCCACGATTCCCGGAATCTTCGGGGGGCCCGTACCGTTGAAGCGGTTGAGACGTCGACGAACTGGGTACGACACGTACCGGGATGCGGTGTTGGTGCGGGCGTGAGAACCATGTCATGAACGCCGGCTGAGTCCGTCTCGGACAGCACACGGGGGAACACAAGATCGGGAGGTGGCTCATGGCAGAGCGCACACTGCGTGGAGCGCGGCTCGGGGGCCAGAGTTTCGAGGACGAGCGCGGCATTGAGTTCGCCGCTCGCCAGCAGGTCGGTTACCGGTGCCCGCAGGGGCACGAGTTCGAGATCACGATGTCGGTCGAGGCCGACGTCCCCGCCGTCTGGGAGTGCCCGCGGTGTGGTGCCGAGGCGCTCAGCGTCTCCGGGATCCAGCCCGAGGCGAAGGCAGAGAAGCCGGCCCGGACGCACTGGGACATGCTCCTCGAGCGGCGCTCGGAGAAGGAGCTCGAGGACATCCTCAAGGAGCGGCTGCAGCTGCTCCGCGACGGTGAGATCGGGCCCGCCCACCTGCACCGCGCGAACCAGAAGAAGCGCAAGGCGACCGCCTGACGGTCCGCCGTCAGTCGTCGTCGACGACCTCGCCCCGGACGACCGGGCCATCCGGCCCGCGTCCGGGGCGTGTCACGTCCAGGGCCATCCGCCGCGCCACCAGCGCCGCGAGCGCCCGGCGGAACACCGGTCGGGTGAACGGCAGGATCAGCAGGATGCCGAACGCGTCGGTCACGAACCCCGGCGCGAGCATCAGGGTGCCGCCGACCAGGATGAGGGCACCGTCCGCGAGCTCCCGGGCCGGCATCCGCGCCTCGTCGATCGCGGACCGCAGCGCCCGCCAGGCGCGGCCCCCCTCCCGCTTGATCAGCCACGTTCCGAAGATGCTGTCGGCGACCAGCAGCAGGATGGTCCACCAGGCCCCGATCACCTGGCCGACCTGGATGATCACGTAGATCTCGAGGATCGGCACCACGATGAAGACGGTGAACAGTGCCACCGTCAGCACTCCGCGGCGCTTGCGCGCGACCGGGCTCATCGCCGGCGCCAGGCTCGGCGTACCTGGTCGCGGCGCTCGCGCAGGCCCCAGGCCGTGATCCGCTTCAGCGACTCGGTCGCGACCGCGCCGCTCATCTTCGAGTCGCCACGGACCCGCTCCACGAACTCGATCGGGACCTCCTCGACGACCAGCCCGGCGGCGAGCGTGCGGGCCACCATGTCGGTCTGGAACACGTACCCGGTGGACTGCACCGACTCGAGGTCGATCTTCTCCAGTGCCGTGCGCCGGAACAAGCGGAACCCGGCGGTCGCGTCGCGGACCGCGATGCCCAGGAGCAGCCGCACGTAGAGGTTGCCGCCGCGCGAGAGCAGCTCTCGGTTCAGCGGCCAGTTCACGACCGAGCCGCCGGGGACCCACCGCGACCCGATCACGAGGTCGGCGTGCTCGAGGGCCTCCAGCAGCAGGTGCAGCTGCTCGGGCTGGTGCGAACCGTCGGCGTCCATCTCGCCGATCACGTCGTACCCGGCGTCCAGCGCGACCCGGAAGCCGTGCAGGTAGGCGGCGCCGAGCCCGGCCTTGGCACGGCGGTGCACGACGCGTACGGCGGGGTCCTCCGCGGCCAGCTCGTCGGCGATCGCGCCCGTGCCGTCCGGGGAACCGTCGTCGACGACGAGCACGTCCACCTCCGGCTGCGCGGCACGCAGTCGGCCCACGATCCAGGCGAGGTTCTCGGCCTCGTCGTAGGTGGGGACCACGACGACCACGCGTCCCAGGCTCACCCGTCCGTCCCTTCGCTCACTGCGGCGGCGACCGGGACGTCGGCGTCCGGGCGGCCGTCGTCCTCGGCCTGCTGCCGGTTCCGGTGCCGACGATACGGGAGCCCGGATGAGCGGACGGTGAAGAGCAGGCCGATCACCGTCAAGGCGACCAGGAACCGGCCGGGCCAGGCCCCCATCCGCACCGCCGGGGTGATGCCCGACTCGAGCCCCACCTTCTCGACCAGCACGTCCTGGGTGCGCGGCGCCGCGCTGGCGACGACGGAGCCGTCCGGCGCGATCACCCCGGTGATGCCGTTCGTCGAGGAGACCACCAGCCAGCGTCCGGTCTCGATCGCGCGGAGCCGGGTGATGGCGAACTGCTGCTCGATCTGGTCGGTGTGGATGAACGTCGCGTTGCTCGTCTGCACCGTCAGCAGCTGGGCGCCGCGCGAGACCTGGTCGTAGATGCCGTCGTCGTAGGCGACGTCGAAGCAGATGGAGTCGCCCACGGCGACGCCCGCGACGTGCAGTGGCTCCTTGCGGTCGCCGCTGACCATGTCGCGCCCGACCATGGTGAGGCGGCCGATCTGCAGGTCGTCGAGGTAGCTGCGGAACGGGATGTACTCGCCGAACACCACGGGGTGGCGCTTGGTGTAGCGGTCCCCCGCCCCGGTGGTCGGATCCCACACGATCCCCTGGTTCAGCACGTGGTCGGGCCCGCCGTCGACGATCGCGCCGACCAGGATCGGTACGCCGATCGCCTCGCTGGCCGCGCGGATGGCGCTGTTCGTCTGCGCGTCGCGGAACGGGTCGATCGCGGTGGAGTTCTCCGGCCACAGGACGAAGTCGGGCCGGGGCTCGTCGCCGGCCTGCACGTCCCGGGCCAGCTGCACGGTCACGTCGACCTGGTTCTGGGTGACCTGCCGGTAGTCGTAGAGGATGTCGTCGCCGTTGCCGGGCACGTCTCCCTGCACGGCCGCGACCGTGATCTCGGACTCCGGCGTCGACGTCCACGGGAGCGCGACCGGCACGATGGACACGGCGACCAGGCCGCCGAGCGCGGCGGCCGCGATCCACCGCTCCCTGCCGCGGGCGACGACCAGCGACGCCAGCAGGGTCCCGCTCAGCGCGAGCAGGAAGCTCACCCCGGTCGAGCCGACCCACGGCAGCGCCTTCGCCACCGGTGTGTCGACGACGGCGAACCCGAGACGTCCCCACGGCATGCCGCTGAACGGCCAGTTGCTGTAGGTCAGCTCGGTGACCACCCATGCTCCGGCAACCCACACGGGCCAGGCCCGGTGCCGGTGCAGCAGTGCCGTGACCACGCCGAGCGCCGCGAAGAAGAGCGACTGCCAGATCGCCAGCACCACCCAGGCGTCGGGCCCCACGGTGCGCATCCAGAACAGCAGGACCAGCTCGAACCCGAGGCCGAACGCCAGGCCCGGGATCCACCCGCTGCGCAGCCGCAGACCGCGGGAGCACAGCACGAACGCCGCCACCGCGAACGGGATCACGACCGGCATCGCGACGGGCTCGAACGCGAGCGACAGCACCACGCCGGCGGCGAGGGCGACCAGCACGCGAAGAGCCATGCAGGAAAAATACCGGGAGACCGGCTGCGAGCGTTCGGAAGGGACCCACACCCTTCGTACCAGTCCGTCCGAGACCGGCTGCCGCGGACGATCTGTTGTCTAGGGGACGTGGGTCCCTTCCGAGTCCGACCTCGGGGGCGGACCGACCTCCGCGAACCAGGTCGGACGGATGGCTGGCACTTCCACCCTCCGACACGGCCACTCGGACGTCGGTTCGCCGACCACGATCTGCATGGGCGAACGCCGCACACACTGAGACGTGGCACCGGCCTCCGTCAAGAGGCGGCTGACCTGCACGAATACGAGAAACCGCAGGTCAGCCGGGGTGATCCCGATCACGAAATCTCCCGAGAATCTCTCCAGGTGCGCGGCGTGTCTAGCGCGCCGCGCCGCACCACCGTCCGCTATGCGGGGACGACGACCGTACCGGTCGCGGTCGTCGCCACGATCGGCTCGGCCAGCAGGACAGCGGCTCCGGGCTTCTCGGCCGTCGCCGCCCCCCGGGCGACGACGTGCACGGTGAACTCCAGGACCCGGGAACGGGTCCCGGCCCGGACCAGCTCGCACGTGATCTCGAGGACGTCGCCGGCCCGGACCGGCGCCTTGAACTGGACGTCGGCGTACGACGCGAACAGTCCCTCGTCGCCGTCGGTGCGGATGCACATCTCGGTGGCGACGTCGCCGAACAGGCCCAGGCTGTAGGCGCCGTCCACGAGGTTGCCGGCGTAGTGCGCGTGGGAGTACGGCACGTAGCGGCGGTGCACGACCTTGGTGCCGACCTCGGGGGATGACCCTGCGCTCATGCGACTGCGTCCTTCGTGGTGAGGCGGTGGACGAGGTACGAAGCGACCTCACCCGGTGTGGTGCCGCGGCTGAAGACCCGGTCGACGCCGAGCTCCGCGGCCTGCGCCTCGTCGAACCGGGGACCGCCGACGATCAGCAGGGGCCTGCGGTCGGAGGGGTAGGACTCCCGGAACGCCGCGGACATCTCCCGGGTGTTGAGCAGGTGTGCGTCGCGCTGGGTGACGACCTGGGACACCAGCACGGCGTCCGCCTTCTCCGCGCGGGCCCGCTCGACCAGCTCCGGGACCGAGACCTGCGCTCCGAGGTTCACGACCTTGAGCTCGCGGTAGTACTCCAGCCCCTTCTCCCCTGCGAACCCCTTGATGTTGAGGATCGCGTCGATGCCGACGGTGTGGGCGTCGGTGCCGATGCAGCCACCCACGACGACCAGCCGGCGCCGCAGCGCGCGCTTGATCGCGGCGTTCGCCTCCTTGGGGGTCAGCAGAGGGTAGTCGCGCTCGACGACCTCGACCTCGTCGAGGTTCACCAGGTGGTTCACCCGGCCGTAGACGACGAAGAAGGTGAAGTCGGGGCCCATCGGCTTGGCGTGCACGACCAGGGCCGGGTCGATGCCCATCTTGCGGGCGAGCTGGGCGGCCGCGCCCTCGGCGACCTTGGAGTGCGGGACGGGCAGGGTGAAGCTCACCTGCACCATGCCGTCGCCGGTGGTGTCGCCGTACGGCCGGACGATCGTGCTCATCCGCGCTCCTCGAGGATCTCGCTGGCGGGGTTGTAGTAGGCCCTCGACCTGCGGGCCACGCCCTCCAGGCCCTTGCCGCGGTCCGCAGGTCGCTTCATCAGCCCGAACGTGCCGTCGGCGATGGCCGCCAGCAGCGGCGGGTCGCCGGCCTCGTCGGTGTCGCCGACGATCCGGTCGAGCAGCTCGATCGTCTCGGCAAGCACCTGGTTCGCGCGCTGGACGATGAACCCGTCCGGCCTCGGCCGGAAGTCCTCGTGCAGCTGGCCCGCCGCGTCCATCACGTAGCGCACGTTCTGCAGCGCCAGGTCGCGGTCGGACAGCCACGGCGTCACGACCGCCTCGGTCATCATGCCGACGAGCAGGATGCCCTGACCGGTGAGGGCGCCGACCAGGTTGAAGAAGCCGTCCAGCAGGTAGCCGCGGAAGACGTCGCCGGTCATGTGCCGGGTGGGCGGCATCCACTTGAGCGGCGCATCGGGGAAGAGCTCCCGGGCGAGCAGCGCGTGCGCGAGCTCCAGGCGGAAGGAGTCCGGTACGTCGGGGTCGATCTCGAAGGCGTGGCCGAGCCCGAGCTGCCAGTTCTCGAGGCCGGCCTCCTTGGCGAAGTACTCGTTGAGCAGCTGGCTCGTGGTGACCGTGTGCGCGGCGTCCACCGCGTCCGCAGTGGTGAGGTAGTTGTCCTCGCCGGTGTTGATGATGATGCCGGCGCGGGCGTGGACCTGGCGGCTGAAGCGCTGGTCGACGAAGGTGCGGACCGGGTTGATGTCGCGGAACAGGATCCCGTACATCGAGTCGTTGAGCATCATGTCGAGCCGCTCGAGGCCGGCGAGGGCGGCGATCTCCGGCATGCACAGCCCGGAGGCGTAGTTCGTGAGCCGGACGTAGCGCCCGAGCTCCTTGCTGGTCTCGTCGAGGGCCGCGCGCATCAGGCGGAAGTTCTCCTGCGTCGCGTAGGTGCCGGCGAAGCCCTCGCGGGTCGCGCCCTCCGGGACGAAGTCGAGCAGGCTCTGGCCGGTGGAGCGGATCACGGCGATGACGTCGGCGCCCTCCCGCGCGGCCGCCTGGGCCTGCGGGATGTCCTCGTAGATGTCGCCGGTCGCGACGATCAGGTAGATCCACGGCTTCCGCGGGGCGTCGCCGAACCGCTTGATCAGCCGCTCGCGCTCGGCGCGGCGGGCGTCGATGCGCCTGATCCCCCGGCCGACCTGCGTGCGGGACGCCCGTCGGGCACGCTCGGCGTCCCTGCCCTCGGGTAGCCGGAAGCGGACCGAGCCGGCCGACGCCTTCTGGGCGAGGGTGGCGAGGTCGTCGGCCTCGCCGCGCAGGAGCGCGTCCCAGACCGGCAGCGCGACGCCGTGCCCGAAGCCGCCGTCCTGGGCGAGGTCGGCGCGCACGACGTCGAGGAGGCGGTTGACCCACGGCGTACCGTCCGGGTCGGCGCCCTCGAGGCCGGCCAGCCGCAGCGTGGCCCGCTCGACGGCGACGGTCGTGTGCTTCCTGGCCATCGTCACGATCGGGCGGCCCGCCTTGCGGGCCAGGGACCGCGCGTGCCGGACCGTGGCCGGGTCGAGGTCGAGCTTGCCCCGCTGCCTCACCATCAGAGCCTCCCTTCGAACAGGCCGCGCACGCCGGGGGTCTCCCGCAGGAGCTCCAGGGCGTACGCCGCGTGGCCCGACGCGTAGCCGTTGCCCACCAGCATGGTGACATCCGCGGCCAGGCCCTCGGCGCCGAGTGCCGCCGCGGAGAAGGAGGTGGCCATCGAGAAGAAGACGACGGTGCCGCGGTCGGCGGTCGCCAGGATCGCCCCGCCCTCGCAGCCGGGGACGTCGACGCAGACGACGGTGACGTCGGCGGGGCCGCCGGCGGCCGCCACCGCGTCGCGGAGCGCGATCGGGTCGCGGGCGTCGGCGACCGCCACGGCGTCGGCGAGGCCCGCGTCGGCGAGCAGGTCGGCCTCGGCCTGGTGCGGGACGACGCCGATGGTGCGCCGGGCGCCGGCCCGGCGGGCGGCCGCGAGGCTCAGCGACCCGGACTTGCCGGCGCCGCCGACCACGGCGACGACGGGCTGCGGGTAGCCCTCGACGACGCGGGCGGTCAGCGCCGGGGCGCCGCAGACGTCCATGACCGACAGGCTGAGCTCGGCGGGCAGGTCGTCGGGGAGCACCGCGGCGATGGAGCGGCCGAACAGCACGGCGTACCCGTCGCACGGCACCTGCTCCCCCAGCCCGTCCCAGCGCTCGAGCCCGTCCTCGATGACCAGCGGCGTGAGCGTGAGCGAGACCAGCGTGGCGACCCGGTCGCCGACGGCCAGGCCCAGGGGCGACTCCGGGCCGACCTCCTCGACGGTGCCGACCAGCATGCCGCCCGAGCCGGTCTCGGGGTTCTGCATCTTGCCGCGGGTGCCGACGATCTCGAGCACCTCTGCGCGGACAGCGTCGCCATCTCCCCCGTGCTTCCGCTCCAGCTGCCGGAACGACGCCGCGTCCAGGTTGAGGCGCTCGACCCCGATCCGGACCTCGTCGGGCCACAGCTCGCGGCGGGTGTCGAGGCGGTCCGCGGCCTGGGGCAGCCGGACCTCGTCGTCCAGGACACGGTGCAGACCGGTCGGGTCGCTGGGAACGTCTCGCATAACCGAAGCCTAACGAAAGATTCTCCGGCGTGGCATTCGACAGGCCGGAGAATCGCCGCCTACAGTGGAGGAATGAGCATCGAGACCTCCATCGCCTCGCTGATCGAGCACGATTCGGGCCAGCCGTACCCCTACGCGCGTGTCGAGCTCGTCGAGCCGGACTGGACCCGGTTCCCGGGCTGGAAGGACGTCACCACCGCGGAGTGGGAGTCGGTGCAGTGGCAGCGCGCCCACTGCGTCAAGAACGTCCGGCAGCTGCGCGAGCTGATGGGCGACCTGCTCGACGAGCGGTTCTACGCCGACCTCGAGCGGGACCAGGCCGAGCGGGCGACGATGTCGATGCTCGTGCCGCCGCAGATGATGAACACGATGGTGCCCCACGCCGTACCCGCCGGCCCGGGGTCGCTGACCGAGGAGTTCTACGCCGACCCGGTCCGGCACTACATGATCCCGGTGTTCTCCGACCGGCGCACCGACTGGTCCTCGCACCCGCACGCGACCCGCGACTCGCTGCACGAGCACGACATGTGGGTCGCCGAGGGCCTCACGCACCGGTACCCGACCAAGGTGCTCGCCGAGCTGCTCCCCACCTGCCCGCAGTACTGCGGGCACTGCACCCGGATGGACCTGGTCGGCAACTCGACCGCGGTCATCGACAAGCTCAAGTTCGTCGGGAAGCCGAACGACCGGCTCGGCGAGATGCTCGACTACCTCCGGCGTACGCCCCAGGTGCGCGACGTGGTCGTCTCCGGCGGCGACGTGGCGAACATGCCCTGGCCGCGGCTCGAGGACTTCCTCACCCAGCTGCTGGAGATCGAGAACATCCGCGACATCCGGCTCGCCACCAAGGCGCTGGTGGGACTCCCCCACCACTGGCTGCAGGACGACGTCGTCGAGGGCATGACCCGGATCGGGTCGCTGTCGCGCTCGCGCGGCGTGTCGGTCGCGATCCACACCCACGCGAACCACGCCAACTCGATCACCCCCCTCGTCGCGAAGGCGACCCGCGCCATGCTGGACGCGGGCATCCGCGACGTCCGCAACCAGGGCGTGCTGCTCAACGGCGTGAACGCCGACCCGCACGCCCTGCTCGACCTGTGCTTCCGGCTCCTCGACGGCGCGCAGATCATGCCCTACTACTTCTACATGTGCGACATGATCCCGTTCTCGGAGCACTGGCGGGTCTCGGTCGCCGACGCGCAGAAGCTGCAGCACCACATCATGGGCTACCTGCCGGGCTTCGCGACCCCGCGGATCGTCTGCGACGTGCCGTTCGTCGGCAAGCGTTGGGTGCACCAGCTCGCGGCCTACGACACCGAGCGCGGCATCTCGTACTGGACGAAGAACTACCGGACCTCGATCGAGGCGAGCTCCGAGGACGCGCTGTCGAGGACGTACGAGTACTACGACCCGATCCACACCCTCCCCGCAGCCGGCCAGGAGTGGTGGGCCCAGCACGCCGACCTCGACTCCTCCGCCCTCAAGGCGGCCGAGGTCGCCGAGGCATCGCGTCGTACGGCGGCGTTGCAGGCCTGGTGACCGGCGGCCGGCGGCCTGCCCCCGGGCTGCTGGAAATGACGCGGATTGGTCACCAACCGCAGGTGGGAGCGCTCCCGATCTGCGGTTGGTGACCAATCCGCGGCAGCGGCGCGGTGCATGCACCCCCCGGCAGGCTGCTGGACGACACGGGCCCTGCAGCCCGGACCTCGCCGACGAGTCAGCCGATCGGGCGGCCCTCGTACGGCGTGGAGAGCACGATGGTGGTGCGCGTGGACACGTTGGCGGCTGCGCGGATCCGGGCCAGCAGGTCCTCGAGGTCGGTCGGGGTCGAGACGCGGACCTTGAGGATGTAGGACTCGTCACCGGCGACCGACCAGCAGGACTCGATCTCGGGGACGCCGCGGAGCCGCTCCGGGGAGTCGTCGGGCTGCGAGGCGTCGATCGGGCGGATCGAGATGAACGCCGTGAGCGGGAGCCCGAGCTGCGCGTGGTCGACGGTGGCGACGTAGCCGGTGATCAGCCCGCGCGACTCCAGCCGCTTGACGCGCTGGTGGACCGCGGAGGTGGAGAGCCCGGTGGCCTTGCCGAGGTCGGTGAACGACATCCGTCCGTCGTTGGCGAGCAGCTCCAGGATCTTCCGGTCCGTCGCCTCGAGCTCTGACTGGGTCACGCGGTGAGCGTAGCGGCCCGTGGCAGGATCTGGTCCGTGACGCAGCCCGGACGACTGATGCTCCTCGACACCGCCTCGATGTACTTCCGGGCCTTCTTCGGCGTGCCGGAGATCAAGGGACCCGACGGTACGCCGGTGAACGCGGTCCGCGGGCTCCTCGACTTCATCTCCCGGCTGGTGGGTGACTACCGGCCCACCGACCTGGTCTGCTGCTGGGACGAGGACTGGCGCCCGCAGTGGAGGGTGGACCTGCTGCCGTCCTACAAGGCGCACCGCGTGGTGGCCGAGCGGGAGGGCGCGCCGGACGTGGAGGAGGTGCCCGACCCGCTCGAGGTGCAGGTGCCGATCATCCGCGAGGTGCTCGACGCGTTCGGGATCACCGTTGTCGGCATGGCCGGCTACGAGGCCGACGACGTGATCGGCTCGCTGGCCTCCCAGGCCGACCAGCCCGTCGACATCGTCACCGGCGACCGCGACCTGTTCCAGCTCGTCGACGACCAGCGCGACGTCCGCGTCCTCTACATCGCCCGCGGCGTCGGCAACCACGAGCGGGTCACCAACGACTGGGTCCGCACCAAGTACGGCGTCGACGCGCGGCAGTACGCCGACTTCGCCACGCTGCGTGGCGACGCCTCGGACGGGCTGCCCGGCGTCGCCGGGGTCGGCGAGAAGACCGCCGCGACGCTGCTGGGGCGGTTCGGCGACATGGACGGCATCATCGCGGCAGCCCTCGATCCGGGCTCCGACCTGGCTCCGGGACCGCGCGGCAGGCTCAAGGCGGCGGCGGCGTACCTCGAGGTGGCCCCGCAGGTCGTCGCGGTCGCCCGCGACCTCGACCTCGGCGCGCCCGCGACGACGCTCCCCCGCGAGCCGAAGGACCTCCCGCGGGTGGCCGAGCTCGGTCAGCGCTGGGGCCTGGAGAGTCCCGTGCAGCGACTGACCGAGGTGCTCTGCTCCGGTTGACCCTCAGCGCAGCATCTCGTCGACGACGATCTTCGCTGCCGACGGGCAGCCCTTGGTGAACCCGTAGAACGGCCCGAAGTCGCGGGTGGCGAGGAAGCCGACGGTGTAGAGCCCGGGCAGGGTGGTCTCGAACCCCTCGGACAGGTCGGGGAAGCCGTCCGTGACGCCTATCCGGTCGAGGACGCCACCGAGGTACGGAACCCGGGCGACGTCCGGCTTGTACCCGGACGCGAACACCACGTGGTCGACCTCGAGCGCCGAGCCGTCGGAGAGCGTCAGCGTGACGGGCCCGTCCCCCGCGACGGCGGTCACGGCGGTCTCGGGGTGGCTGGTCACGACGTCCGGGCGCAGCCGGGGCACCAGCCAGTGCTCGAGCGTCAGCCGGCCGACCTCCCAGAACTGCTGGGCGATCGCCGCACGCTCCTCCGCCGTGAGGCCGCGCCACCAGCCGCGGTGCGCGAGCGTCTGGTCGACGTGGGCGTCGACGAACTTCCAGCTGACCTTCTCGAACGCCGGGGTCGGGTGCCGGTGCACCACGTCGACCCGGGACGCGCCGTGGTCGCAGAGCAGCGCAGCCCACTCGTACGCGCTCTGCCGGCCCCCGATGACCGCCACCCGCGCCCCGGACAGGTCCTCGAAGGTCACCCGGTCGACCGTGTGCGAGCGGTGCGCCTCGGGGATGCGGTCGTGCCAGGCCGGGAGCTGCGCGAAGAAGCCGACGCCGGGTGCGGCGACGACCTTGTCGGCCTCGATGCTGGTGCCGTCCGCCATCGCGGCCACGAACGTGCCGTTCGGCCTGGTCAGGTCGGCGACCAGTCGCTGGTCGGCGACGATCCCCTTCCGCGCGGCGAACCAGTCGGTGTGGTCGAGGAACACCGAGATCGGGATCGGGTCGTGCTCGGCCGGGTCGAGTCCACGCTCCTCGAAGAACGCGGTGAAGGTGTCCTCACGGTTCGCGTCGAGGTACCAGTCCGGGCCGGAGCGCAGGTACATGTCCTGCGGCATCCGGTCGCGCCAGAACGACATCGGGATCCCGACCACGTGCGTGTCGACGCCGCGGTCGCGTGCGTACGCCGCGGCGGCGTAGGCGTAGGGGCCGGCCCCGATGACCAGGAGGTCCGTCCGAGTGTCGGGCATGCCGGCACGCTACGCCGTCAGCGGGACGTCGGTACGGTGGTTGGCATGACCCGGGTCGCGATCGTCGGGGGCCACGGACAGGTGGCCCGACAGCTCATCCACGTGCTCCGTTGCTCGGAGCACGACCCGGTGGCGCTGGTGCGCAACGAGGCCTACCGCGCGGAGCTCGAGGAGCGCGGCGCCGAGGTCCGCCTGCTCGACATCGAGCGCGGCGGCACCGGCGCGTTCGCCGCGGCCTTCGAGGGCTGCGGCGCGGTGGTGTTCGCGGCCGGCGGCGGCCCCGACGGGAACGTCGAGCGCAAGCGGACGGTCGACCTCGAGGGAGCCCTGAAGTCGATCGAGGGTGCGCGGAAGGCGGGCATCGACCGGTTCGTGCAGGTCTCGGCCATCGGCGTCGACGACCCGCTGCCGGCCGACACCGGCGATGTCTGGCGCGCGTACGTCGAGGCGAAGCGGGACGCCGACGCCGCGCTCCGGGCGAGCGGCCTGGCCTGGACCATCATCCGGCCCGGCCGGCTGACCGACGACGCCGCGACCGGGACGGTCTCCCTGGGCCCGGACGCGACCCACGGCGACGTCCCCCGAGCGGACGTCGCGGCCGTGCTCGCCGCCGTGCTGGACGAGCCCGGGACCGTCGGGAAGCAGTGGAACCTCGTGACCGGCGACGTCCCGGTCGAGCGTGCCGTCCGCGGCGCCGGGGACGGTCACTCGTCGTCGGCGAGCGAGGAGTAGGCCACCACGCCCCGGCGCAGCCGTCGGACGACCTCGCGAGCGGTCTCCCGCAGCGGTGTCGCTCCCGCAGCGTCCGCCACCTGGCCGGCCAGGTCGATCAGCTGCTTCATCCAGCGCACGAAGTCGCCGGCCGCGAGGTCGCTGACCATGAGCACGTCGTCGAGCTCGTCGCCCTCCGCCCAGCGGTACGCGACCCAGGCGAAGCCCAGGTCGGGCTGACGGAGGAACTCGAGCCGGTGGTCGCGCTCGAGCGCGTCGAGCGCCGCCCACAGCTTGACCATCTCGGCGACGACCTCGCGGACCCCGCCCCCCGGCACCCGGGGCGAGGAGGCGTCGTCGGGCCGCCGGGCCTCGAAGACCAGCACGGACAGCGCGGCGGCCAGGCCGGAGGCGTCCAGGTCGTCCCACAGGCCGACCCGGATGCACTCGGCCGCGACCAGGTCGAGCTCGGAGTAGATCCGCATCAGGTGCCGGCCCCGGTCGGTGACCTGCTCGCCGTCGAGGTACGCCAGCGCCGTCAGCACGTCGCAGACCCGGTCGAACTGGCGGGCCACCGTGTTGGTGCGCTGCTCGACGCGCCGCTTCAGGGTCTGCGTGTCCCGGTCGAGCTTGAAGTACCGCTCCGCCCAGCGCGCGTGCTCCTCGCGGTCCGGGCACCCGTGGCAGGGGTGCGCGTTGAGCTGCTCCCGGAGCGCCGCGATCTCGTCGTCCGCGGCGGTGCGGGTCCGGTCGCCCCTGCCGGAGGTGCGGGACGGCGGCGGCGGGTCGAGGTCGTGCGTGCGGCTGCGGAGCGCGGAGGCCAGGTCGCGGCGCATCTGCGGGTTGCGACCGTTGAAGTTCTTCGGCACCCGCAGCTTGGCCAGCGGCGTGACCGGTGTCGGGAAGTCGATCATCGCGAGCCGGCGCGCCTGCCGGTCGGCCGTCACGACGTACGGCCGCGGGCCTTCGGGCGACCAGCCGGGGTCGATCACGACGGCATAGCCGGCGAACTTCCCGGTCGGCACCTGGATCACGTCGCCGGGCTTCAGCGCCCGCAGCGACTCCATCGCGTCGTCGCGGCGATCCGCCTTGCGGACGCGGCTGGCGCCCTTCTCCACGTCGCTGATCCGGCGCCGGAGCTCGGCGTACTCCATGAAGTCACCGCGCTCGCAGGACGCCGCGTCGCGGTAGCCCTCGAGGGCGTCCTCCGCCTTGCGCACCTGCCTGGCGAGCCCGACGACGGCCTTGTCGGCCTGGAACTGCGCGAACGACTGCTCGAGCAGCTCGCGGGACCGCTCGCGGCCGAACTGGTGCACGAGGTTGACCGCCATGTTGTACGACGGCCGGAACGACGAGCGGAGCGGGTAGGTGCGGGTGGAGGCGAGCCCCGCGACGTGCCGCGGGTCGATCCCGGGCTGCCAGAGCACGACGGCGTGGCCCTCGGTGTCCAGGCCACGCCGGCCCGCGCGGCCGGTGAGCTGGGTGTACTCCCCCGGCGTGATGTCGGCGTGGCTCTCGCCGTTCCACTTCGAGAGCTTCTCGATGACGACGGTGCGCGCGGGCATGTTGATGCCGAGCGCCAGGGTCTCGGTCGCGAACACGACCTTGCACAGCCCGCGGAGGAACAGCTCCTCGACGCACTGCTTGAACGCCGGCAGCATGCCGGCGTGGTGGGCCGCGACGCCGCGGGTCAGGCCGTCCAGGAAGTCGTGGTAGCCGAGGACGTGGAGGTCGTCGGACGGCAGGTGCGAGCACGCCTCCTCGACGTATGCGTAGATGGTGTCGCGCTCCTCCGGCGAGGTGAGGCGTACGCCGGCGTTGAGGCACTGGGTGACCGCCGCGTCGCAGCCGACCCGGCTGAAGATGAAGACGATCGCCGGCAGCAGCGCCATCCGGTCGAGCTGCTCGATGGCGTCCGGGCGGCTCGGGATCCAGACCCGGCGCCCGTTGCCGACGTTGTACTTGTTGGTGGCGCGCCGGTTGCGGTCCCGCGGCGAGCGGCGGTCCCGCATCCGGGAGCTGGCCCAGTCGTCGCGCGCGATCTTGACCAGCTCGTCGTTGACCGGGGCGCCCTCCTTGACGAAGCCCGCGGCCGCGTCGACGTCGGACTTCGCGAACAGGTCCAGGATCCGGCGGCCCACCATCACGTGCTGGTAGAGCGGGACCGGGCGGCGCTCCTCGACGATCGTCTGCGTGTCCCCGCGGACCGTCTGCAGCCACTCACCGAACTCCTCGGCGTTCGAGACGGTCGCGGACAGCGAGACCACGGACACCGACTCCGGCAGGTGGATGATGACCTCCTCCCACACGGCCCCGCGGGACCGGTCGGCGAGGTAGTGCACCTCGTCCATGACCACGAAGCCGAGGCCCAGGAGCGTGCGCGAACCGGCGTACAGCATGTTGCGCAGCACCTCGGTGGTCATCACCACGATCGGCGCCTCGCCGTTCACCACGTTGTCGCCGGTGAGCAGGCCGACCTTCTCGGGCCCGTACCGCGCGACCAGGTCGTTGAACTTCTGGTTGGACAGGGCCTTGATCGGCGTCGTGTAGAAGCACTTCCGGCCGGTCTCCATGGCCAGGTGCACGGCGAACTCGCCGACGATGGTCTTGCCGGACCCGGTGGGGGCGGCGACGAGCACGCCGCGGCCCTCCTCGATGGCGCGACAGCCCTCGAGCTGGAACTCGTCGAGCGGGAAGTCGTAGAGCGCCTGGAAGTCCTTCAACACCGGGTGTCGCTGGTGCTTGCGGTACTCGGAGTACCGCTCGGACGGGCTGAGGTCCGTCATGCGTCCAACCTACGCGAGCACCTGCAGGGCTCCGGGGGCGCACTCGACGGTGAGCGGGAGCGCGCCGAACCGCTCGCCGTCGGCGTACGACACGATCCCGGGGGCCGCGATGGTGACCGAGCGGACCCGGTGGTGCTCGTACGCCGGGTGGGTGACGTGGGTGCCCTTGAACAGCTTCGGGTAGGTCCGGATCAGGCCCGGCTTGCTCATCGGCTTGATGACCACCACGTCGAGGAGCCCGTCGTCGAGGACGGCGCCCTCGGTGATCCGCAGCCCGCCGCCGAACGACGGGCCGTTGCCGACCGCGACCAGCATCGCCTCGAAGGTGCGCACGTCGCCGTCCAGCTCGAGCGTGTACGGGATCGGCTCGAAGACGCGGAGCTCGGCCAGGGTGGCGATGTTGTAGCGCATCTGGCCCTTGGGCCACGTCATCCGGTTCGCGCGCTCGTTGACGATCGCGTCGAAGCCGGCCGCGAGCACGGTCGTGAAGTACCTGGTGCCGCTCCGGGCCAGGTCGATGGTGCGCACCGTGCCGGCGAGCAGCCGCTCGGCAGCCGCGACCGGGTCCTTGCGCGGGACGTCGAAGTATCGCGCGACGTCGTTGCCGGTGCCGGCCGGGACGAGCCCGACCGGAGTGCCGGTGTCGGCGGCCGCCTGGACGCCGATGTGCACCATGCCGTCGCCCCCGCAGAGCACCAGGGCATCGGTGCCGTCCGCGACGGCCGACCGGGCCAGGTCGAGCGCCTCGTCGGGGTCGCGGCCCTCGACGGTCCGCACCTCGAGTCCGGCGGCGCGGAGACGGGTGGCGGCCGCGTCGCGGAACCGGGCGCCCCGGCCCTTGCCGGACGTCGGGTTGGTCAGCAGCGTGATCTGGTGGAGCTCCACGGCGCGAACACTAGTGGTGACCTACGGCTTCGCGGTGCCGATCCGCAACAGGACGGTGTAGTGCTCCGCCGACGAGCCGACGGCCTTCGACAGGCGGCCGAGGGCGTCGAGCACCAGGTCCGCGGTGAACCCGGTCCCGGGCACGGCCAGGGTGAGCCGGTCGTCGACCTCGACCAGGAGCACCTGGCCGTGCCGCCAGGCCTGGTGGGCGTCGTGGCGGGCCTTCTCGTCGGCCACCGGCAACGGGTAGGCCTCGTCGACCGCGAGCAGGTCGCACGGGAGCGGGTCGTGGCCGGCGGCCGTCAGCACCCCGGTCACGGCGTACCCCCGTCGGAGCCCCGACTCCGCGGCCCAGGTGACGTCGGACTCCCCCAGCCACTCGGGGAGCTCGAAGGGGTCGACCGGCGTCACAGCGGTGAGGCCTCGTCGGGCGACAGGTCGGAGAACGGGCGGTTCTCCTCCCGGCGCTTGTCGTGGACGCGGGCGACGACCTCGGAGATGAAGTAGAGGACCACCATCGGGACGGCCATGAACGTCATCGTGAACGGGTCGGTCGAGGGCGTCGCGACGGCGGCGAAGACGAAGATGCCGACGATGATCCACGGCCGGTAGCGCGCGAGGGTGCGGCCCTTCACGACCCCGGCGCGGTTGAGCATGATCACGAAGACCGGGATCTCGAACGCGAGGCCGAACACGAGCAGCGTGCGGAAGAAGAACTGCATGTACTCGTTGAAGTCGACCAGGTTGGTCACCCCCGGCGGGTTCAGCCCGATCAGCACCTCGAGGCCCTTGGGGAGCGTGACGTAGCCGAGCACGATGCCGACCATGAACAGCGGGCCGGCCACGGCGAGGAAGAGGTAGGACCAGCGCTTCTCGTTCGGGTGCAGGCCCGGGAGGATGAACGCCCAGATCTGGTACAGCCAGATCGGGCTGGTGCCGATGACCGCGGCGAAGCCGCAGAGCTTGAGGTACAGCATCAGGCCGCCGCCCGCGCCGCTGGTGGTGGCGAAGCTCGAGCCCTTCGGCAGCCGTTCCTGGGCGTCCTGGTAGGGCCCGTAGACGAAGTCGTAGAGTTGGTCGAAGAAGAACAGCGCGATGACCAGCCCGAGGACGAGGGTCAACGCGACCTTCAGGACGCGGGCGCGCAGCTCCCGCAGGTGGTCCGACAACGCCATCCGCCCGTCGACGCCGACGGGATGGACGGGCCTGCCGGAGAAGAGGCGGAGGATCCCGGTGAGGGCCAACTCAGTGGTGGCTCAGCCGTTGTGCTTGTCGGTCTGGCTGTCCTCGGACCGGATCGGCTCCTGCACGCCGGGCTGCTGAGCGGTGGGCGGCAGCTCGGTCGGCGCCGGTGCGACCGGCGGCGGCGGGGTCACGGTGTCCTTGCCGGTGTCGTCGTCGTCCTGCAGGCCCTTGGTCTCGGCCTTGAAGATGCGCAGCGCCTGGCCGGTGCCCCGGGCGAGGTCGGGCAGCTTGGACGCCCCGAAGACGAGCACCACGATCGCCAGGATCACGAGCCACTCGGCTCCCTGGGGCATTCCGATCAAGGGGTTGAGCATCGTGACCTCATCTTGTCGTGGGTGGGGCGTGCTCCATGGTACGCCGGTCAGGCGTACAGGCTGAGGGTGGTGCGGGCCTGCTCGAGGAACCGGACCTGCAGCTCGGGCGGGCTGATCACGCGGGCGTGCGGCGCCAGCCTCAGCAGCAGTCGCTGCAGCCAGCGCTCGTCCGCGATCAGCAGGTCGACCTCGAGCCGGCCACCACGTCTCCTGCGCACCGCCTCGACCGGGTAGTACTCGACGATCCAGCGCGCCTCGGGGTCCAGGGCCAGGGTGACCGGCATGGTGTCGCTGGCGCGGGTGAACAACCCGTCGCTGAGGTCCCGGGGTCCCTCCGGGGCGGTCTCGATCGGCTGGTCCAGCACGGTGGCCGCCCGGATCCGGTCCAGCCGGAACAACCGGGGCGCCTCGGCGAGGTGGCACCACGCGTCGAGGTAGCGGAAGCCGTGCGCGGTGACGACGCCCCGGGGGTCGACGGTCCGCTCGGACTGCTCGTCGCGGGACGGCACGAAGTAGGTCAGCCGGACCTGTCTCCGGCGGCCGACAGCGTCCTGGAGGTCGTCCTCGAGGCGGGCCTGGTCGAGTCGCTCGGGGGACTCCTCCCCCGGGTCGATCCGGGGCGCGGCGGAGCCTCCCGCGGCTGCGGCCTCGAGCTTCGCGAGCGCGCGGTCGACGACCTCGCGGGTCTGCTCGCTGGCACTGCTGCGGAGGGCGCGGAGCGCGACGATGATCGCGGTCGCCTCGGTGGGGGTCAGCTTGAGCGGACGGGCCAGGTAGTCGGCGTTCGACACCCGGATCACCCCGTCGGCCTCGGGGCCCTCGAGCGCGTCGAGGTCGACGTCGATGAGGTCGTCGGGGTACCCGCCCGGCAGGCCGCACATCAGCAGCACCTTGAGGTCGCCGAGCAGCTGGTCCGGCTCGATGCCGAGCGCCCGGGCAGCGTCGTCGAGGCGGACCTGGCCGTGGGCGTGCAGGTACGGCACCAGTGTGAGCAGCCGGGCGACCTGGTCCTTGGCGCCCGAGCTCGTCGAGGTGCTCATGCGGTGCGCTCCAGGGCCGCGGTGAGCCGGCGTACCAGCTCCTCGCGCACGTGCGCGGGCTCCTCGACGTACACGTCGGCCGCGTAACCGAGGAGCTCGTCGCCGACGCCGCCGCCCCGGCTGATGACGACGCGGTCCCAGGCCGTCAGGTCGTCCGGACCGTCGACGCCGGGCTGGATCTCCTCCGCGTCCCGGCGCAGGGCCAGGCCCGAGCCCTCCCGGACCAGGACGGTGACGCGGGTGGTCGTCGGCGCCGGCGCGAGCCGGACCGTCGTGGCCCGGACGTCGGTGCCGGGCGGCACGTCGTACGACCCGGGCCGCCCGTTCTTGCGGGCGACGCCCTGCACGCGGGACAGCCGGAACACCCGCTCCTCGCCGCGGTCGGTGTCGAAGCCGACGACGTACCAGCGCCCGGAGTAGCGCACGACGCCCCAGGGCTCGAGATGGCGGGTGCGGCTCGAGGCGGCGCCGGAACGGCGGTACTCGAACTCCACCGGTGTCCGCTCCTGGACGGCCTCCCAGAACACGTCGAACGACGGCTCGTCGGCGCTCAGCCGGGGCTGGGCGATCTCGAGCGCGGTCACGTCGGTGGGGATCCCGAGCGCGGTCAGCTTGCGGACCGCCTCGGTGGTCGCCTCTGCCAGCCGGGCGTGCTCCCACACCCGCGTCGCGAGCCCGATGACGGCCGCCTCGTCGGCGGTGAGCTGGACGTCGGGCAGCGCGAGCTGGTCGGGCCGGATCCGGTAGCCGGGCTCGTCGTCGAAGTAGGCGTCCATGTTGCCCACCTCGATCGGCACGCCGAGGCTGCGGAGCTCCTCCTTGTCGCGCTCGAACATCTTCTCGAAGGCGTCGGTGCTCGAGTCCGGGTAGAGGATCGAGCGGATCCGGTCCTTGGAGACGTAGTGACGCTGGACGAGCAGCATGATGAGCAGGTTGAGCAGTCGCTCGCTCTTCTGCACCACCATGCTGCCGCGCCCCGTTGCTACTCGGTTGCTACTTGGTTGCTACTTGGCGGACTGGATGTCGACGACGAAGTACAGCGTGCTGTTCGCCGGGATGCCGTTCTGCTCCTGCGCGCCGTAGCCGAGCTCCGGCGGGATCGACAGCAGCACCCGGTCGCCGACGTGGAGGCCGGTCAGGCCGTAGGTCCAGCCCTTCACGACCTGCTGCAGCGAGAACGTCGCCGGCTTGCCGGAGTAGCTCTCGTCGAACGGCTTGTCCGCGCCGTACACCTGGCCGAGGTAGTTCACGGTGAGCGTCGAGTCCTCGGTGACCGCCTTGCCCTTGCCCTGCTTGATGACCGAGCGGAGCAGGTCGCCGTCCGGGTCCGGCTTGTCGAGGCCGCTGAAGTCGAGCCCGGTGACCGTGCCGCCCTTCTCGACGACCTTCGGCATCTGGGAGGACGGGACGTCCTTCGGCTTGGGCGCCTGGTAGGGCTCCATCAGGTCCACGATGATCAGGACGGTGTCCTTGTTGGCGATGCCGAGGTTCGGGTTCCCGGAGGCCCCGAACGCCTCCTCGGCGGTCGTCGTCACGGCGACCCGCGAGCCGATCTTCTGGCCGAGCACGGCGTCCTTGAACACCGGGCTGAGGTCGCTGCTCGCCGTCACCGGCTCCGGCTGGCCGGTGTCGTAGTCGCTGTAGGCCTTCTCCTGGGTGTAGCCGTTGCCGATCCACAGGTACGCCTGGACCGTGTCGCCCTCGGCGATCTCGTCGCCGTCGCCCTCGGAGATGACCGAGGTCTCGGTCTTGTCGGTCTCGAGCTTGCCGTTCCAGTCGACCTCGGGCGCGCTGCCCAGGTCCCCGGTGATCGAGATGCCGTGCAGCGCGGCGTCGTTGGAGCCGCTGGACCCGTCGGAGCCACTGGAGTCGCTGCCGTCCCCCGAGCCGCACGCGACCAGGGTGGTGGCCAGGACCAGCGGCAGCAGGAGGATGGGAAGGCGTCGGAGACGTCGGGGCACAGAGCTCACCTATCGGATCGGGTTCATCATCAGCGCGGTCACCCTATCCGGCGTGCCTGAGGGGACGCTGATCGGCGCGGCTGTTGTGTCGCGGTTTGGTCACCAACCGCACGTTTTCGGGCCTCCGGCGTGCGGTTGGTGACCAAACCGCGCACTTTCCAGGCGCTCACATGCCGTCGATGAGGCGCTGCACCCGCTCGTCGTACGCGCGGAAGGGATCCTTGCAGAGCACGGTGCGCTGGGCCTGGTCGTTCAGCTTGAGATGGACCCAGTCGACGGTGAAGTCGCGGCGCCGCTCCTGCGCTCGGCGGATGAACTCCCCACGGAGGCGGGCGCGGGTGGTCTGCGGCGGGACCGACTTCGCCTCGAAGATCTTCAGATCGGTGGTCACGCGCGCAACCGCGCCGCGCTTCTCGAGCAGGTAGTAGAGGCCGCGACCCCGGTGGATGTCGTGGTAGGCGAGGTCGAGCTGGGCGATCCTGGGGTGGCCCAGCGGCAGGCCGTGCTTGGCGCGGTAGCGCTCGATGAGCTTCCACTTGATCACCCAGTCGATCTCCCGGTCGACGAGCCCGAGGTCGTCTGACTCGACCGCCTTCAGGCCGCGCTCCCAGAGGTCGAGGGCCTGCTCGATCACCGGGGTGCTGATCTCACGGCGGTCGACGAAGTCGCGGGCCTTGGAGAGGTACTCCTGCTGGATGTCGAGCGCGCTCGCCTCGCGGCCGTTCGCCAGGCGGATCTTGCGGCGGCCGGTGACGTCGTGGGAGATCTCGCGGATGGCGCGGATCGGATTCTCCATGGTGAGGTCGCGCATCACGACGCCCTCTTCGATCATCCGCAGCACGAGGTCGCAGCTGGCCACCTTGAGCATGGTGGTGGTCTCGCTCATGTTGCTGTCGCCGACGATGACGTGGAGCCTGCGGTACTTCTCGGCGTCCGCGTGCGGCTCGTCGCGGGTGTTGATGATCGGCCGGCTCCGGGTCGTGGCGCTGCTGACGCCCTCCCAGATGTGCTCGGCCCGCTGCGAGACGCTGTAGCTCGCGCCCCGCGGGGTCTGGGTGATCTTGCCGGCCCCGACCACGATCTGGCGGGTCACCAGGAACGGGATCAGCACGTCGGCGAGCCGGGAGAACTCGCCGGCCCGGCTGACCAGGTAGTTCTCGTGGCAGCCGTAGGAGTTGCCCGCCGAGTCGGTGTTGTTCTTGAACAGGTAGATCTCGCCCGCGATGCCCTCGTCGTGCAGCCGCTGCTCCGCGTCCAGGAGCAGTCCTTCGAGGACCCGCTCCCCCGCCTTGTCGTGCGTGACCAGCTCGGTGACGTCGTCGCACTCCGGCGTGGCGTACTCCGGGTGACTGCCGACATCGAGGTAGAGCCGGGCACCGTTGCGGAGGAACACGTTGCTGCTGCGCCCCCAGCTGACGACCTTCCGGAACAGGTACCGGGCCACCTCGTCGGGACTGAGCCGGCGCTGCCCCTTGAACGTGCACGTCACGCCGTACTCGTTCTCGATCCCAAAGATCCGCCGGTCCACGACCTCAGCCTAGGCGCAGCATGTCGACTGCGGGGGCTCCCTTGGTCGCGGTTTGGTCACCAACCGCAGGAAATCGGGGCTTCATCACGCGGACTTCGACCAATCGATGATGCCGTCCTGCCGGCGCCAGCGGTTCATCATCCGTTCGCGGCCGGTGGCCGAGTACATCGAGTTGTCGACCAGGGCCCGCCACCGGCGGAGTCGTCGTACGTCGTGCGTTCGCCCGAGCGCGCGATCGAGCTCGTGCATCGTGGCTCCCGGGTGGTTCACGAGATCGTCGAGGACGAAGCCCCGGCGCACGTACGGCGACCCGGTCAGCCCGCGCTCCCGACGCAGGTCGATCCGGTGCTGGTCCCGCCCGCGGTGATGCGCGCCGTCGTACTCGTGCAGGAAGGTCGTGCCCTCGACCAGGAGGTCCGCCTGCGCGAGCAACCGGCCGGCCTCGTCGCGGATCTCCGCCTGCGGCACGAACGGGATGTCCATGACGACGTGGAACTGCTGCAGGACGGACTCGCCGCCGGAGTCGCTCTTCCCCGTCGCTCGCCGCCAGGCCTCCCGGAGCATGCGGACCCCCGGCCGCCCGCTCGCCAGCAGGTTGGTCATCCGGTCCGGATCCAGGTCGCCGACACGGAGGGCAGAGTCGATGAGCACCACGAGGTCGATGAGTCCGAGGTCCCGCGCGGCGCGCAGCAGGATCTCCTCCGGTGCCTCGACCGGCAACCGGGCCCGTTTGACGGGCCTGCGCTCGCGAACCAGCCGTGAGCAGATCAGGCCGTGCCGTCTCGGGCGTGGGTCGTCCAGGTCGACAGCCACGAAGACGGGGACATGCTCCGGCAGCCGGGGCAGCTGCCACCCGAGCAGCTGGGCCCCGGTGAGGTGGGTGAAGACGGCGGACTTCGGCAGCACCAGGAGATAGGCCTCCAGGTCCCTGACGAACTCCTCCTCGTCCGTCAGCCCGCTCCGCAGCGGCCGCCCCAGCCCGTGGCTGACCCGGCGGTGCCCGGCGAGGCGGACCTCGCCGCGGAAAGGCTTGTCGTCATCGGTCGCAACCATGGACAGAGGGTGCGCCCGAGAGTGGTTCGCTGAAACCGGCGCCGCCCACGCTGTGGATGACCCGCCTGGCAACATGCGCGGTTTGGTCACCATCCGCGGAACGGGAGCGCTCCCACGTGCGGTTGGTGACCAAACCACCGGGTCGGGGGCCGCGGCGAGGTCAGGCCGGAGGCGCGACGGGGGGCTCGTCGCCGGGGCCGGGGCCGGCCTCGGAGGGGCCACCGGACGGGGCGTCGGCCCCGGACGGGGCGTCGGCCCCGGACGGGGCGTCGGCCGGGGACGGAGCGTCGGCCGACGACGGTGCGGCGGAGGACGGCGAGACGGGGCCGCGGTCGCCCAGGAGCTCGTCGAGCCGGGCCGGGCGGATCCGGGAGAACTTCCGCGCCTGGCTACGGGAGCGGTCCAGGACGGCGACCTCGAGGTCGTCGATCGAGATGACCCGGTCCTCCTTGTCGCCCTTCTCGTTGTCGGAGTGGCCGAGCGCGGCGACGGCGAGTGCGACCGCGTCCGGGAGCGAGGTGCCCTCGGTGTACCGCTCGGAGAGGTACGACGCGACGACGTCGGCGGCGCCGCCCATCACGGCGTACCCGTGCTCGTCGGCGACCTGTCCGTCGTACGTCAGCCGGTACAGCTGGTCGTCGGCGGCTGAGTCGCCGATCTCCGCGACGAAGATCTCGACCTCGTACGGCTTCTCACCGCCCGAGGAGAAGATGGTGCCCAGGGTCTGCGCGTAGGCGTTGGCGAGGCCGCGGCCGGTGACGTCGCGCCGGTCGTAGGCGTACCCGCGCATGTCGGCGAGCCGGACTCCGGCGATGCGGAGGTTCTCGAACTCGTTGTAGCGGCCCACGGCGGCGAAGGCGATCCGGTCGTAGATCTCGGAGACCTTGTGCAGCGCCTGGGAGGGGTTCTCGGAGACGAACAGGATGCCGTCGGCGTACTGCACGGCCACCACGGACCGGCCGCGGGCGATGCCCTTGCGTGCGAAGTCCGCGCGGTCCTTCATCAGCTGCTCGGGAGAGACGTAGAACGGCATGCTCATCGGGCGTCCCCCTCCGTCAGCGGGGCGGCCGGGCCGTCGGGACGGGTCATCCGGCCGGCGATCACCTGGTCGGCGATCGCCGCGACCTCGGCGTCGGGCAGCCGGCGGCCGCCGTCCGCCGTGATGACCTGGACGACCGGGAAGATCCGGCGGGTCAGGTCGGGGCCACCGGTCGCGGAGTCGTCGTCGGCGGCGTCGTACAGCGCCTGGATGACCGCGGTCACGCAGCCGGTGCGGTCCAGGTCGGCGCGGTACAGCTTCTTGAGCGCGCCGCGGGCGAACAGCGACCCGGAGCCGACGGAGTGGAACGCCGTCTCCTCGTACCGTCCGCCGGTCACGTCGTAGCTGAAGATCCGGCCCTGGTCGACGGTCAGGTCGAAGCCCGCGAACAGCGGCACGACCGCGAGGCCCTGCATCGCCAGCCCGAGGTTGGACCGGATCAGGGCCGCGAGCCGGTTCGCCTTGCCGTCCATCGAGAGCGTGGTGCCCTCGATCTTCTCGTAGTGCTCGAGCTCGGTCTGGAACAGGCGCACCATCTCGACCGCGATGCCGGCCGAGCCCGCGATCCCGACCGCGGAGAACTCGTCGGCGGGGAAGACCTTCTCGATGTCCCGCTGGGCGATGATGTTGCCCATCGTGGCGCGGCGGTCACCGGCCATCACGACGCCGCCGGGGTACGTCGCCGCGACGATCGTCGTGCCGTGCGGGGCCAGGTCGCCGGCGTGCCCCTGGGGCACCGCGCGGCGCGCCGGCAGCAGGTCGGGAGCCTGCTCGGCGAGGAAGTCGCTGAACGACGAGATGCCCGGCTGCAGGAAGGCAGCCGGGAGGCGCGGGTCGCTCATTCGCCGCCCTTCTGGATGAACGACTTCACGAAGTCCTCGGCGTTGGTCTCGAGCACGTCGTCGATCTCGTCCAGGATGTCGTCGATGTCGCTGTCCAGCGCCTCCTTGCGCTCGGCGACGTCGCTCTCCGGGGCGGTCTGGACGACCTCGTCGGCCTCCGAGGACTTCCGCGGTTGCTTCTGCTCCTGTGCCATGCCTCGACCCTATCCACTCAACGGGTGAGAGCGGTGAACAAAGCCTCGGCCGTCTCACACCGGTCGAGCAGCTCGCCCACGTGCGCCTTGCTGCCGCGCAGCGGATCGATCGTCGGCACCCGCTGCAGCGACTCGCGGCCGGGCAGGTCGAAGATCACCGAGTCCCAGGACGCCGCGGCGACGTGGTCGGCGTACTTCTCCAGGCACCGGCCGCGGAAGTACGCGCGGGTGTCCTCCGGCGGGTCGTGCATCGCGTCCTCGATCGACCGGTCGTCGAGCAGCCGCTCGATCCGGCCGCCGGCCACCAGCCGGTGGTAGAGGCCCTTCTCGGGACGGATGTCGGAGTACTGGTAGTCGATCAGCTGCAGCTTCGCGTCGTCCCACTCCAGGCCGTCGCGCTGGCGGTACTGCTCGAGCAGCTTCAGCTTCGCCACCCAGTCCAGCTCGCGCGCGCACAGCATCGGGTCGCGCTCGAGCCGGTCCAGCACCGACTCCCACCGCGCCAGCACGTCGACGGTCTGCTCGTCGGCGTCCGCGCCGTACCGGTCCTCGACGTACTTCCGGGCCAGGTCGAGGTACTCCAGCTGCAGCTGGATGCCGGAGAGCTTGCGCCCGTCGGTGAGCGTCACCGTCTGCTTCAGCCCCGGGTCGTGGGACACCGCGCGGAGCGCCGCCACCGAGCCCTCGACGGTGAGGTCGGTGGTGATGAACCTGTCCTCGATCATCGCCAGCACGAGGGCGGTCGTGCCGACCTTGAGGTACGTCGCCACCTCGGACAGGTTCGCGTCGCCGATGATGACGTGCAGCCGGCGGTACTTCTCCGGATCGGCGTGCGGCTCGTCTCGGGTGTTGATGATGGGGCGCTTCAGTGTCGTCTCGAGGCCGACCTCGACCTCGAAGAAGTCCGCGCGCTGGCTGACCTGGAACCCGGACTCGCGGCCGTCCTGCCCCTTGCCGACCCGGCCGGCCCCACAGAACACCTGACGGCTCACGAAGAACGGCGTGAGGTGGCGGACGATGTCACCGAAGGGCGTCGACCGGCGCATCAGGTAGTTCTCGTGGGCGCCGTACGACGCGCCCTTGTTGTCGGTGTTGTTCTTGTAGAGCGCGATCGGCGCCCCGCCCGGCAGCAGGCTGGCCCGGCGCTGCGCGTCCAGCATCACCTGCTCACCGGCCTTGTCCCAGCGGACGATGTCCAGCGGCGTGGTGACCTCGGGCGTGGAGTACTCCGGGTGCGCGTGGTCGACGTAGAGCCGGGCCCCGTTGGTGAGGATGACGTTCGCGAGGCCCATGTCCTCGTCGGTGAGCTGGCTGGGGTCGGCGACCTGGCGGGACATGTCGAAGCCGCGGGCGTCCCGCAGCGGCGACTCCTCCTCGAAGTCCCACCGGGCGCGACGCGCCTTGACGGTGGCCGACGCGTAGGCGTTGACGACCTGCGAGGACGCCACCATCGGGTTGGCGAGGGGCTGTCCCTGCACGGAGATGCCGTACTCCACCTCGGTCCCCATGACCCGGCGCACGCTCATGTACCGAGAGTACGCGAGGGCGTACGGCGCTCTAGGTTGATCCCATGGGTGCGGACAACTCCGGGCGGGCCATCGCCGCCGCCGAGGCGCTGGGGCTGGCGTACGCCGTGACCAGGCACGGCCCGGTGCGTTCCCTGGAGGAGGCCGCGACGGAGCGGGGTGTGGCGCCGCACCAGATCGTGAAGACGATGGTGGTCCGGGTCTCCGAGGGCGACCACCGGTTCGTGCTGGTGCCCGGAGACCGCGAGATCGCCTGGCCGAAGCTACGCGCGCTGCTGGGGGTCAACCGGGTCTCGATGCCCAGCGCGGAGGCGGCGTACGACGTGACCGGCTACGTGCGCGGCACGATCACGCCGCTCGGGTCCGCGACTCCCCTGCCGGTGATCGCCGACCAGTCCATCGCGGGTCCGGTCAGCATCGGCGCGGGCGCGCCCGGCGTCGCCCTCACCGTGGACGCCGGCGAGCTCGTCGCCGCACTGGGCGCGACGGTCGCCGACGTCACGTGAGCCGGAGTGCCGGCTCGCCTACAGGTACTGGCCGGTGTTGGCGACCGTGTCGATCGACCGTCCCGGCTCGGTGCCCTGCTTGCCGGTGATGAGCGTGCGGATGAAGACGATCCGCTCGCCCTTCTTGCCGGAGATGCGGGCCCAGTCGTCGGGGTTGGTGGTGTTCGGGAGGTCCTCGTTCTCCTTGAACTCGTCCACGCAGGCCTGCAGCAGGTGCGAGACGCGCAAGCCGTGCTGGTCGTGGTCCAGGAAGTCCTTGATGGCCATCTTCTTGGCCCGGTCGACGATGTTCTGGATCATCGCGCCCGAGTTGAAGTCCTTGAAGTACAGGACCTCCTTGTCGCCGTTGGCGTAGGTGACCTCGAGGAACCGGTTCTCCTCGGTCTCGGTGTACATCCGCTCCACGGTCGCGCGGATCATCCCGGCGACGGTGGCGTCGCGGTCGCCGCCGAACTCCGCCACGTCGTCGGCGTGCAGCGGAAGGCTGGTGGTGAGGTACTTGCTGAAGATGTCGCGCGCGGACTCGGCGTCGGGGCGCTCGATCTTGATCTTCACGTCCAGCCGGCCGGGCCGCAGGATCGCCGGGTCGATCATGTCCTCCCGGTTGGAGGCGCCGATGACGAGCACGTTCTCGAGCAGCTCGACACCGTCGATCTCGCTGAGCAGCTGCGGGACGATGGTGTTCTCCACGTCGGAGGAGACCCCCGAGCCGCGGGTGCGGAAGAGGGAGTCCATCTCGTCGAAGAACACGATGACCGGCGTACCGCCGCTGGCCTTCTCGCGGGCCCGCTGGAAGACCAGGCGGATGTGCCGCTCGGTCTCGCCGACGTACTTGTTGAGGAGCTCGGGGCCCTTGATGTTGAGGAAGTAGGACTTCCCCTCCTGGCCGGTGCGCTCGCTGACCTTCTTGGCCAGCGAGTTGGCGACCGCCTTGGCGATCAGGGTCTTGCCACAGCCCGGCGGGCCGTACAGCAGCACGCCCTTCGGGGGCTTGAGCTGGTGCTCCTTGAAGAGCTCGGGGTGCAGGTACGGCAGCTCCACCGCGTCGCGGATCGCCTCGATCTGGTTGGCGAGGCCGCCGATCGACTCGTAGGCGATGTCCGGGACCTCCTCGAGGACCAGCTCCTCGACCTCGGACTTCGGGACCTTCTCGTAGACGTAGCCGGCCCGGGAGTCCAGCAGCAGCGAGTCGCCGGCACGGATGGTGTCACCGCGCAGCGGCTCGGCGAGCCGGACGACGCGCTCCTCGTCGGCGTTCGCGATCACCAGGACCCGCTCGCCGTCGGCGAGCAGCTCCTTGAACATCACGACCTCGCCGACCTCCTCGTAGTCGAGGGCGGCGACGACGTTGAGGGCCTCGTTGAGCATCACCTCCTGGCCGCGGCTCAGGGTGTCCAGGTCGACGCTCGGGCTGACGTTCACGCGCAGCTTGCGGCCACCGGTGAACACGTCGATCGAGTCGTCGTCGTTGCGGTTGAGGAAGGTGCCGAAGCCGGCGGGCGGCTGGGCGAGCCGGTCGACCTCCTCCTTCAGCTTCATGATCTGGTCACGGGCCTCGCGCAGGGTCTGGGCGAGCCGCTCGTTCTGAGAGGTGAGCCCGGCCAGGCTGCGCTGGGCGTCCGCGAGCCGCAGCTCGAGCGTCCGCGAGCTCGTGGGGCCCTCGGCCAGCCGCTGACGCAGGTCCGCGATCTCGGACTCCAGGAGCCGGACCTGGTCCGCGAGCTCGTCGGGGTCCGGGCCGCCCGTGCTCGAAACGCCTTCAGATGTCGACATCTGCGCCACCTCCTGTTCGATTGACCCTACCCGCGGCGGCCGTCGATCAAAGGTCTGATTTCGGGGTGTTGGTCACGATTTGGACGCGCGGAAGTGCGCGGATTGGTCACCAACCGCAGATTTCCAGGTCGAAACATGCGGTTGGTGACCAATCCGGCGACTTCGGCGGCCCTCAGTCGATGGGTTCGTCGACCGGGAGGCCGGGCGGCCGAGGGCCGCTGTAGTCCGATCCGTAGGCACCGGGTGCGGGGCGGCGCTTCTTCAGCGGGGCGCGCTGGCCGGGGGCCATTCGGCGCGCGGTGACCAGGAACGCGGTGTGGCCGATCATCTTGTGGCCCGGACGGACTGCGAGCCCCTCGACGTGCCAGTCCCGGACCAGGGACTCCCACGCCTGCGGCTCGGTGAACCCACCGTGGGCGCGGACGGTCTCGACGAACCGGGAGAGCTGGGTGGTGGTGGCGACGTACGCACACACGATGCCGCCGGGCCGGAGCGCGTCCGCGGTCGCCTCCAGGCAGTCCCACGGGGCGAGCATGTCCAGGATGACGCGGTCGGCGCGCTCCCCCGACGCCGGGAGTGCCTCCGCCAGGTCGCCGAGCGTGAGCCGCCAGGCGGGGTGCGACTCGCCCTCCGGGGCACCGAAGAACTGCGTGACGTTGCGGCGGGCCACGTCGGCGAACTCCTCGCGACGCTCGTACGACGTGACCCGGCCGTACGGGCCGACTGCGCGCAGCAGGGAGCAGGTGAGGGCACCGGATCCGACCCCCGCCTCGACCACGTGTGCGCCCGGGAAGATGTCGGCGAGGGCGACGATCTGGGCCGCGTCCTTCGGGTAGACGACCGCGGCGCCACGCGGCATCGAGACGACGAACTCCGCGAGCAGGGGCCGGAAGACGAGGTACTCGCCGCCCGCCGAGGAGGTGACGGTGAAGCCCTCCTCTCGGCCGATGAGCTCGTCGTGCTCGAGATGTCCCCGGTTGGAGAAGAAGCGCTTGCCGGGCACGAGCTCGAAGTTGTGCCGACGGCCCTTCTGGTCGACCAGCCGGACCCACTCGCCGACGCGCAGCGGTCCGCGGTGGACGCCGGACCAGGCTTCGGCGGGGACGTCGGGGCTCGCGGACTCAGGGGCGGACACGGCGCGAGAGCCTAGTGGGCCGACTCCCGGAACGCCCTATCCACGTCGGCGGTCGTCAGCACACCGGCGACGGACCCGTCGGGCTCGACGAGGAGGTATTCCCCCGCCGGGGTCCGGCTGATGGCCATCACCAGGTCCTCGCCGCTGAGGTCGGCGGGCAGCCGGAGGCCGTCCTCGAGAGTGCGGGCCACGGTCGAGGTCGCCACCCAGGGCCGGCGGTCGTCGGGGGTGGCCTCCAGCGCCGCCTCGCTCACGATGCCGACAGGAATGCCGCCACCGGTGACGGTGACGATGCTTCCGGCCGAGGCGTCGTGCGCGCGGCGTACCGCCTCGGCGAGGGGGAGGTCGCCCGGGACCGTGAGGGTGGGGCGGGCCAGCTGGCGTGCGACCAGCTGCGGGAGGCGGCTGCGCAGCCGGGCCGAGGACATCGCCGCGGTGGAGCCGGACCAGAGGAAGGCCGCGACGACGAGCGCCAGCAGCCAGTCGAACATCTGCGGCTTCGTGCCGGTGACCGGCTCCTGCGCCAGCGGCCACAGGAGAGCGGCAACTGCCGCCGCCCGGCCGACCCAGCCTGCGACGATGGTGCCGCGGTGGACGTTGCCGCTGACCCGCCAGACCAGGGACTTGAGGACCCGGCCGCCGTCCAGCGGCAGGCCGGGAACGAGGTTGAGGAAGCCCACCAGGAGGTTGGCGCCCGCCAACCCGCTGACGGCCATCAGCAGCAGCCCGTCGGGAGTGACCGGTCGGAGCACGAAGGCCAGGCCGCCGACCGCGAGCGAGGTGAGCGGACCCACGACCGCGATGACGAACTCCTGGCGCGGGGTGCGGGACTCGCCCTCGATGGCGGTCATGCCGCCCAGGAAGTGCAGCGTGATCGAGCTGACCGGGAACCCGTAGTGCCGGGCGGCGATCGCGTGCGACGCCTCGTGCAACAGGACCGAGAGGTACAGGATCACGGCGAACGCGAAGCCGGCGACGTACTTCCACGGCCCGAGGCCGGGCTGCGCGGTCTCGGCGACCGGCGCGACGATGACGGCGATGATCCCGGCGATGACGAACCACGAGGACGACAAGAGGACGTCGCTGCCCGCGATGGTGCCGACCCGGAAGGTGCCCGGCGGGCGGGGCCGGGATGGGGAGTCGGGCACGCCTCGAGGCTAGCCGACGTCGTGGACCGCGGGTCCGGTGGCGTGTCGGTGGGCTGACCTAGGGTGGCGACGTGAGTGTCCAGGAGGAGTCGCCGGCGTCCCGGATGGGGACGCCCGTCGACGGCGTCGAGGTCGTCGGCGCGCTCTCACCCAGCCGCGCGGGTGACTTCATGAGCTGCCCGTTGCTGTACCGGTTCCGGACCATCGACCGGATCCGGGAGCCCTACTCGCCGGACGCGGTGCGCGGCACCGTGGTGCACAAGGTCCTGGAGGACCTCTTCGACCTCCCCGCGGAACGGCGTACCCCGGAACAGGCGGGCCGGATGCTCGAACCTGCCTGGCAGGACCTGGTGGCGCAGGACGCGGAGCTGGCATCGATGTTCGCCGCCGAGGGAGGCCCGGAGGCCGCGGCCTGGCTGGCGTCGTGCCGGGGCGTGCTGGATCGGTACTTCACGCTCGAGGACCCGACCCGGCTCGAGCCGGCCGAGCGAGAGCTGTACGTCGAGACGCTCCTGGACTCCAGGCTGCTGCTGCGCGGCTTCGTCGACCGCATCGATGTCGCGCCCGACGGCGCCATCCGCGTCGTCGACTACAAGACGGGCCGCTCCCCGCACGAGATGTTCGAGGCCAAGGCGCTGTTCCAGATGAAGTTCTACGCGCTGGTCATCTGGCGCACTCGCGGCGTCGTGCCCGCGATGCTCCAGCTGGTGTATCTCGGGAACGGCGAGATGTTGCGCTACGTCCCCGACGAGCGAGACCTGCTCGCGACGGAGCGCAAGGTCGAGGCGGTCTGGATGGCGATCCGGCAGGCCGAGGAGTCCGGGGACTGGCGACCCAGCCCGGGTCGGCTCTGCGACTGGTGCGCCCACCGGGCGATCTGCCCCGCCTGGGGCGGTACTCCCCCGCCGCTGCCCGAGCGGGAGGTCGACGTCGTGGACGACACTGACGACATCTCGCTCTGATTCACAACCGCACAAAATGACGTGGTTTGGTCACCAACCGCATCAGATCGGGCCGAAAATCTGCGGTTGGTGACCAAATCGCGGAGCCGAGCAGCCCTCAGAGCCCGTTCCGTTCGGCCCACAGGGCGGCCTGCGTGCGGTCGGCGACGCCGATCCGGGCGAACGCCGAGGTGAGGTGGGCCTTCACGGTGCGCTCGCTGATGTCGAGGCGGCGGGCGATCTGCTTGTTGGCGAGCCCCTCGCGGACCAGGCCGAGCACCTCGGTCTCACGCGAGGTGAGCTGCACCTGCTGCGAGCCGGCGCGGGAGCCGAGGAGGGCGCGCGCGGCCCGGGGGTGGATGGGCGACTCGCCGCGGCTGACCGCGCGGATGCCCTGGAGGACGTCCTCGGGGTCGGCGTCCTTGAGCAGGTAGCCGACCGCGCCGGCGTTGAGGGCGGCGATGATCCGCTCGCTGTCGGAGAACGACGTCAGCACGAGCACGTCCACGCCGAGGTTCTCGGCCATGATCGCGCGGGTGGCGGCGACCCCGTCGACGCCGGGCATCTGGAGGTCCATGAGCACGACGTCGGGACGGATCCGCCGCACGACCTCGAGGGCCTCGGCGCCGTTCGCGGCCTCGCCGACGACCTGGATGTCGTCGGTGCCGGCGAGCAGCTGCTCCAGGCCGGCCCGGATCACGGCGTGGTCGTCGACGACGACGACCCTGACGGGTTCGGACCCCGTGCTGGTACCCGGGGTGTTCCCTGGACCGGTCACTGCGCATCGACCTCCATCCACACCGTGGTCCCCTCGCCCGGAGAGGATCGCACGTCGAGTACGCCGCCGCTGTCGACGACGAGGCTGCGCAGGCCGCGCAGCCCGTAGCTGTCCGGCTTGGTGCGCGAGCGGTCGAACCCGACGCCGTCGTCGACGACCTCGAGGGCCAGCGTCCTCCCGTCGCCGCGCACGGTGACCGCGAGCGTCGAGGCCTCGGAGTGCCGGATCGCGTTGCGCACCGCTTCCTGGGCGACCCGCCAGACCAGCGCCACGTGGGCGTCGGAGGCGGTCTCGGCGCCCTCGACGCTGACGGACGCCTGGATCCCGGCGGCTCCGGCGGGCGCGATGAGATCGGCCAGCGCCGCCGGCAGGCCGTCTGCGCTGAGGTCGGGCGGGTGGATCTCGGCGAGCAGCGAACGCAGCGACTTCAGGCCGGTGCGGAGCGAGACGCCGGCACTCTCGAGCGTCTCCCTGGAGTCCTCCGGGAGGTCGGACGTGCGCGCGACGGCGCTCACGGAGAACGCCGTGCCGGCGAGGTCCTGGACGACGCTGTCGTGCAGGTCGCGGGCGATGCGGCGGCGCTCCGCGTCCGAGGCGTCCATCGCCGACACCAGAAGTCGCTCCCGCTCGGCCGACGCCTTGCGCAGCTGCCGGGTGAGCCCGACGAGGATCGCGGTCGCCACTGCGATGAGGAGGATGAGGGCGCCGGCGGTGATCCAGCGGAACGAGTCGAAGATCTGGGTCTGCCGCTCGGTCAGGTCGGCAACCGGGAAGTAGGCCTCGAACAGCACCGGTCGGCCCGCCGCGCGCTGGTCGGCCACGCTCGTGGAGCCGCGATCGGTGGTGACGAACCGCGTGTAGATGCGCACCATGCCCTCGGTGCCGGCTGCCGCGACGTCCTCCGGACGGCCCGGATCGGCGATCTCGGAGCCGACCCCGCCCTTGCGCAGGATCACGCGTTGCTCGTCGTCGAGCGTGAGCGCGGGCTGGTGGGTGCCGTTCTGGCTGAACAGGTCCTTGAAGAGGAGGTCCAGCTGGCTCGTGTAGAGCAGGCGCCCGTTCGCCGACCAGATGTTGATGCGGTACGGCCGGTCCGTCTTCAGCAACCGGGCCTGGACCTCGCGATCGAAGCTCTCGAGCGGGCGGAGGTACTCGGTTGCGTTGTCCGGGCGCAGGTGCACGACGGTCGGCGGGAACTCGGGAGCCACCACGGACTGGGCGAGCAGCTGGGTCGTGCCCTTGGCCTCTGAGATCGCCTCGTCCGCGGCAGCTCGATCGGCCAGGATGTTGGTCCCGACGATGATGCCGACAGCCGTGAGGACCCCGATGGTGAGAAAGAGGACCACCGGGCTCCGGAGCAGTCTCAACCGTCGGACCTTTCGCTGGGGTCCCGACAGGATAGGCCCAACCGCCTCAGTAGGAGACAGCGGCGCGGCAGACCTCGCCGGTGCGCAGGTTCTCGGCGCGGAAGACCACGTCGTCGCTGCCCGGCAGGTTGAACATCGTCCGCACGACGCGGAAGCTCAGGTCGGAGTCCTCGTCACCGCGGGCTCGCCCGTTGTCGGACACCTCGCCGTTGTGCTTGACGCGCCAGTCCCACGCGTCGGCGTCGTTGCTCCAGACCGTGCCGGTGACGAGCAACCGAGTGTTGTTGCCGTCGACCTGCTCGACCTTGAGCTTCGCGCGGGAGACGCTGCTGGGGTCGCACTGGTCGCGATCAACGTCCTTCGCAGCCCCGCCGTCCTTTGCCAGAGCCGGGGCTACTGACAGGGCCGCTGCACCCAGCACGAGGCTGAGCACGACGGCGGGGCCGCGTCGGACGATCATCGAACCTGCTTCCTCAGAACCAGGGCGAGTGACCCCCTGATGACTGCAATCCTGGGCGAGGGCGGGTGCACCGCGCCATTGTCCGGTGGTACTAGGACCTGATCCGTCCGATGACTAGGCCCGCACCGCCCACACGGCGGCGAGGTCGATGCCCTCCAGGGTGTCGGCGAACACCCGACGCTCCGTGGGCAGCACCGGCACGTGGTTCTCGACCACCAGCACCAGGCAGCCGGCCGCCTCCGCCGACTTCGCCCCGGTGTTGGAGTCCTCGATCGCCAGGCAGTCGGAGGCCGGTACGCCGAGCGCCGCGGCCGCGGTGAGGTAGGGCTCCGGGTGCGGCTTGCCCTGCACGACCCGGTCCCCCGTCACCACCACGCGGAACGTCTCCGGCGGCAGCTGCGCCAGGATCGGCGCGACGAACCGGTCGTACGACATCGTCACCAGCGCACACGGGATCCCGGACGCGCGGATCCGGTCGATCAGGTCGACCGCGCCCGGCCGCCACGGCACCTCCGCCTGGACCTTGCGCACGACGCCATCGAGCAGCGCCTCGACGATCTCGTCGATCTCGAGGTCGATGCCCATGTGCTGGCGGATGTAGGCCGCGGAGACCCGCAGGTCGTTGCCCACCAGGTTCAGCGCGTGCGCCTCGCTCCAGCTGCCGCCGTACCGCTCCGCGAGCTCGTACTCGGTGCTGATCCAGTACGGCTCGGTGTCGACGAGCGTGCCGTCCATGTCCCAGAGGACGGCCAGCGGGAGGTCAGCCAGCGGGAGGTCAGCCAGCGGGAGGTCAGGCTGCGGGAGGTCAGGCTGCGGGAGGTCAGGCTGCGGGAGGTCAGTCATCGGGGTCGTAGCCGAGGTTCGCCGACAGCCAGCGCTCCGCCTCCGTCAGGGTCCAGCCCTTCCGCTCGGCGTAGTCGGCGACCTGGTCTCGGCCCAGTCGCCCGACCACGAAGTACTGCGACTGGGGGTGCGAGAAGTACCAGCCCGACACCGCGGCACCGGGCCACATCGCCATGCTGTCGGTCAGCTCGATCCCGGTCGCGGCCTCGACGTCCAGCAGCTCCCACAGGGTGCGCTTCTCGGTGTGCTCGGGGCAGGCGGGGTAGCCCGGCGCGGGTCGGATGCCGGCGTACCGCTCGGCGATCAGGTCGTCGTTCGACAGTGTCTCGTCCGCGGCGTGGCCCCAGAACTCGGTGCGGGCCCGCTGGTGCAGCCGCTCGGCGAACGCCTCGGCGAGCCGGTCGGCGAGCGCCTCGAGCATGATCGCGGAGTAGTCGTCGTTCGCTTCCTTGAAGGCCGCGATCCGCTCCTGGGCCCCCAGCCCCGCGGTGACGGCGAACGCGCCCACGTGGTCGGCGAGGCCGGTGTCCCGCGGTGCGACGAAGTCGCCCAGGGAGCGGTTGGGCACGCCGTCGCGGTGCTCGCCCTGCTGGCGCAGGTTCCGCAGCGTGGTCAGCACCTCGGTGCGCGAGTCGTCGGTGTAGATCTCGATGTCGTCGCCGACGGCGTTGGCGGGGAAGAACCCGAACACGGCGTTGGCGGTGAGCCACTTCTCGTCGACCACCCGGTCGAGCATGGCCAGCGCGTCGTCGTACAGCGCCCGGGCGACCTCGCCCGTCGTGGGGTTGTTGAGGATGTCCGGGAACTTGCCCTTCATCTCCCACGCGTTGAAGAACGGCTGCCAGTCGATGTACTCCCGCAGCTCGCCCAGGTCGTAGCCGCTGAGCAGGTGGGTCCCGGGTCGGCGGGGGGCGGGCGGCTGGTAGCCGCTCCAGTCGATGGGCGTGCGGTTGGCGCGCGCCTGCTCGATGGTCAGCATCGGCCGGTCGTGCTTGGCGGCGTGCCGCTCGCGCAGGGCGTCGTAGTCCGCGGTGACCTCGGCCAGCAGCTGCGGACGCTGGGCGTCGCTGAGCAGGGCCGCGAGGGTCGGCACCGACCGGGAGGCGTCCTTCACCCACACCACCGGGCCGCCGTACCTGCCGTCGACCTTCACCGCGGTGTGGGCGCGCGACGTCGTGGCCCCGCCGACCAGCAGCGGGATGTCGAACCCCTGGCGCTGCATCTCGGAGGCGACGTTGACCATCTCGTCCAGGGAGGGCGTGATCAGGCCGGAGAGCCCGATCGCGTCCGCGCCGATCTCGGCCGCGGTGTCCAGGATCTTCTGCGCCGGCACCATCACGCCGAGGTCGATGACCTCGTAGTTGTTGCACTGCAGGACCACGCCGACGATGTTCTTGCCGATGTCGTGGACGTCGCCCTTCACGGTGGCCATCACGATGGTGCCGTTGGTGTCCTTGGCGGTGGCGTACTCGGGGTTGTCGAGCTTCTCCTGCTCGATGAACGGGATCAGGTAGCCGACGGCCTTCTTCATCACTCGCGCGGACTTCACGACCTGCGGGAGGAACATCTTGCCGGCCCCGAAGAGGTCGCCCACGACGTTCATGCCGTCCATCAGCGGGCCCTCGATCACCTCGATCGGCCGTCCCCCGCGCTCCGCGATCTGCTGGCGGAGCTCCTCGGTGTCGTCCTCGACGAAGCCGTCGAGCCCCTTCACCAGCGCGTGCGTGATCCGCTCGGCGACCGGCAGGGACCGCCACTCCTCGGCCGCGACCTCGGTCTCCTCGCCGCTGCGGTTGTGGCTCTCGGCGATCTCGAGCAGCCGCTCGGCGGCGTCCGGGCGCCGGTTCAGGATGACGTCCTCGATCCGCTCGCGCAGCTCGGGCTCGACCTCGTCGTACACCACCAGCGCACCGGCGTTGACGATGCCCATGTCCAGGCCCGCGGCGATCGCGTGGAAGAGGAACACCGCGTGGATCGCCTCGCGGACCGGGTTGTTGCCGCGGAAGGAGAAGCTGACGTTCGAGATGCCGCCCGAGACCTTCGCGCCCGGCAGGTTCGCCTTGATCCAGCGGGCCGCCTCGATGAAGTCGGCGCCGTACGATGCGTGCTCCTCGATGCCGGTCGCGACGGCGAAGACGTTCGGGTCGAAGATGATGTCCTCGGCCGGGAAGCCCACCTCGTCGACGAGGATCCGGTACGCACGCTCGCAGATCGCCTTGCGGCGCTCGAGGTTGTCGGCCTGGCCGTCCTCGTCGAACGCCATCACGACGGCGGCCGCGCCGTACCGGCGGCAGAGGCGGGCCTGCTCGACGAACTTCTCCTCGCCCTCCTTGAGCGAGATGGAGTTCACGATCGGCTTGCCCTGCACGCAACGGAGACCGGCCTCGATCACCTCCCACTTCGAGGAGTCGACCATGACCGGGACCCGGCTGATGTCCGGCTCGGACGCGACCAGCTTCAGGAAGCGGTCCATCGCGGCGACGCCGTCGATCATGCCCTCGTCCATGTTGACGTCGATGACCTGCGCGCCGCTCTCGACCTGCTGGGCGGCGACGGTGAGGCCGGTGTCGTAGTCACCCGCCTTGATCAGGTTGCGGAACCTCGCCGAGCCGGTGATGTTCGTGCGCTCCCCGACGTTGACGAAGAGGCTGTCCGCGTCCAGCGTGAACGGCTCGAGGCCGGCCAGCCGCATCGCCGCCGCGACCTCCGGGACGGTACGCCGCTGCTTGCCGTCGATGACCTCCGCGATGGCGGCGATGTGGGCGGGCGTGGTGCCGCAGCAGCCGCCGACCAGGTTCACGAACCCGGCCTCGGCGAACTCCCCGATGATCGCGGCGGTCTCCGCGGCGGCCTCGTCGTACTCGCCGAACGCGTTCGGCAGGCCGGCGTTGGGGTAGCAGGAGACGAACGTGTCCGCGATCCGCGACATCTCGGCGAGGTAGGGGCGCATCTCCTTCGCGCCGAGCGCGCAGTTGAGCCCGACCGCGAGGGGCCTGACGTGGCGGACGGAGTTCCAGAACGCCTCGGTGGTCTGGCCCGACAGCGTGCGGCCGGAGGCGTCGGTGATGGTGCCGGAGACGATCACCGGCCAGCGCCGGCCGCACTCGTCGAAGAGCTGCTCGACCGCGAAGATCGCGGCCTTGGCGTTGAGGGTGTCGAAGATCGTCTCGATGACGATCAGGTCCGCGCCGCCGTCCACGAGGCCGCGGGCGGCTGCGAGGTACGCCGAGACGAGCTGCTCGTAGGAGACGTTGCGGGCGCCGGGGTCGTTGACGTCCGGCGAGATCGAGGCGGTCCGGGTGGTGGGGCCGAGCGCACCCGCGACGTACCGCGGCCGCTCGGGCGTGCCGACGGCGTCGGCCTCGCGGCGGGCCAGTCGCGCGGACTCGAGGTTCAGCTCGTAGTCGAGCTCCTCCAGGCCGTAGTCGGCCAGCGAGATCGCGTTCGCGTTGAACGTGTTCGTCTCGACGATGTCCGCGCCGGCCTCGAGGTAGTCCCGGTGGATGGCCGCGATGATGTCCGGCTGGGTGAGCGTGAGCAGGTCGTTGTTGCCGACCAGGTCCTGCGGCCAGTCCGCGAACCGCTCGCCGCGGTACCCCGCCTCGTCCGGACGGTCCCGCTGGATGGCGGTGCCCATCGCCCCGTCGATCACCATGATCCGCTCGCCCAGCGTGCGGGTGAGCTCGTCGGTGACGTCGGGCCGCCACTGCGGGGACTCGGACAACGGGGACTCCTCTCGACTGCTCAAGCGTAGGAACCCTGGCCACGAGCTGGACCGGATTCCCAGATCGTGACACCGGGCGTCTCGCCCAGGGAAATCCCCGGCGGCGACTAGGCTTGGAGGGGTGATCGAGCTGGAGGACGTTCCCGACCTGGTGGACCCGATCGTCATCGCCGCCTTCGAGGGCTGGAACGACGCCGCCGACGCCGCCTCCGCGGTCGTCGACCACCTCATCCGGGTGTGGGGTGCGCGCACCGTCGGCGCGATCGACCCCGAGGACTTCTACGACTTCCAGGTCAACCGCCCGGTCGTGGGCAGCGACGCCATGGGCCACCGGCGGATCACCTGGCCGACGACCACGCTGTCCGTCGCCTCTCCCCCGGAGCTGGACCGCGACGTGATCCTCCTGCGCGGCATCGAGCCCAGCATGCGCTGGCGCCAGTTCTGCGGCGAGCTGCTCGCCGCGTGCGACGAGCTCGGCGGCACGATGGTGATCACGCTCGCCGCGCTGCTGGCCGACACCCCACACACCCGGCCGATCCCGGTGACCGGCACGGCGACCGAGCCCGAGCTGGTCGACCGGCTCAAGCTCGAGCAGTCGACGTACGAGGGTCCGACCGGGATCGTCGGCGTGTTCCAGGACGCCTGCGTGCAGGTGGACATGCCGGCGGTGTCGTACTGGGCCGCGGTGCCGCACTACGTCGCCCAGCCGCCCTGCCCGAAGGCGACGCTGGCGCTGCTCGGCCAGCTCGAGGACCTGCTCGAGGCGTCGATCCCGCTCGGTGACCTGCCCGAGGACGCCCGCGCCTGGGAGCGCGGTGTGGACGAGTTGGCCGAGGAGGACGAGGACGTCGCCGACTACGTCCGGGCCCTCGAGGAGACCCGGGACACCACCGACCTCCCCGAGGCCTCCGGCGAGGCGATCGCGCGCGAGTTCGAGCGGTACCTCAAGCGGCGGCGCGACGAGGACTGACCGGCTGCTAGGTGCGCGTAGGTGCGCGGATTGGTCACCAACCGCAGATTTGAACGGTCCAATGTTGCGGATTGGTCACCAACCGCAGAACGGACCAGCCCCGTCCGGATCCGTCAGCGCATCCAGATGGCCAGACCGAGAGCGGCGTCGAGGAGGCGCAGCATCTCACCGGCGGCATCGGGGTCGCTGGTGTCGGCGAGGCCGTCGGTGCCCAGCGTGGTCGCGACCCAGCGGTCGACCGCGGCGAGTGCACGCGGCGCGTCGAGATCGTCGGCCAGCGCGGTGAGGACCTCCTCGACGACGGGCGCGGCCGGTGCGCCAGCACCCAGCGAGAGGGCCCGGCGCCAGCGGTCGACGTCGTCGACGGCGGTCCAGAGCTCGGCGTCGGTCCACTCCCAGTCGGCGCGGTAGTGGTGGCGCATCAGCGCCAGCCGGATCGCCATCGGGTCGACGTCGCTGTTGCGCAGCGCCGAGACGAAGACCAGGTTGCCCCGCGACTTCGACATCTTCTCGCCGTCGTACCCGACCATCCCGCCGTGGCTGTAGACCTGAGCGAACGGCGTGCCGGGTACTGCGACCTGGGCGTGGCCGGCACACATCTCGTGGTGCGGGAACACCAGGTCGCTGCCGCCGGCCTGGACGTCGAACGCGGACCCGAGGTGCTCCTGGGCGATCGCGGTGCACTCGACGTGCCACCCCGGGCGACCGGGTCCCCACGGGCTCTCCCACGACGGCTCCCCCTCGCGGCGGCCGCGCCACACGATGCAGTCGAGCGGGTCCTTCTTGCCCGGGCGCTCGGGGTCGCCGCCGCGCTCCGGGTAGATCTCGAGCATCTTCTCCCGGGACCAGCCCGACTCCGCACCGAAGGCCGGGTCCGCGGTCACCGAGAAGTAGAGGTCGTCCTCGACCCGGTAGATCGTGCCGACGGCGTCCAGTCGCTCGATCAGGTCGATGACCAGCGGGATCGACTCGACGGCACCGATGTAGTGGTCGGGCGGCAGCACGCGCAGCGCGGCCATGTCCTGCCGGAACAGCTCGGTCTCCCGCTCGGCCAGCTCGACCCAGTCGACGTGCACCTTGGCCGCGCGCTCGAGCAGCGGGTCGTCGACGTCGGTGACGTTCTGGACATAGCTCACCTCGTGACCGGCGTTCCGCCAGGCCCGGTTCAGCAGGTCGAACGCGACGTACGTCGCGGCGTGGCCGAGGTGGGTGGCGTCGTACGGCGTGATGCCGCACACGTACAGGCGCGCCGGGCCGTCGGGCGTCGTCGTGACCCGATCGCCGGACGCGGTGTCGTGCAGGACGACCGGCGGACCCACGACGGGCAGGGTGGGGATCTCCGGGGACGGCCAGGCGCGCATGCGGCGAGCCTATCGAGTGGGGCGAGGCGGGTCAGAACGGCGGCCACGGGATCGCGGGCCACTCGCCGCGAGGCGCCGGCATCACGGCCTTCGCCGCCAGG
This sequence comes from Nocardioides sp. URHA0032, assembly GCF_000620645.1. Taxonomy (GTDB): domain Bacteria; phylum Actinomycetota; class Actinomycetes; order Propionibacteriales; family Nocardioidaceae; genus Nocardioides. The sequence goes on from NZ_KK211159.1 coordinate 690,172, forward strand.
CGCTGGCACCGCCGGGCGAGCGCCTCGAGCTCCGGGTCGGTCAGGTGCTCGGCGAGGGCCTCGCCGAGGGCGCCGCGCACCTCGTTGCCCACCCTGCGGACGACGTCCACCTCCTCCGGGGTCAGGCTCTCCCCCAGCCACCCCCACAGGACGGTGCGCAGCTTGTGGTCGGTGTGGAACGTCACGCCGTGGTCCACGCCGTACCGGTGCCCGTCGGCCATCTCGAGCACGTGGCCGCCCTTGCGGTCGGCGTTGTTGACGACGACGTCGAAGACCGCCATCCGCCGCAGCGGCGCGGAGTCCTCGTGGATCAGCGAGATCGGCCGGTCCTGGCCGTCCAGCCCGTCGAAGACGTGCTTCCACCCCTCCGGCACCTCGCCCTCGACGACCAGCGTGACCGCGACCTGCTCCTCGTCCGGCTCCTGCCAGCGCTGGACCATCCCGGGGCCGTGCGGCCCGCCGCGCAGCCAGGTCTCGGGCACGACGTTCCAGCCGAACGCCTCGGAGACCAGGTACGCCGCCCGCTCCCGGCCCGCGAGCGTCCCGTCGGGGAAGTCCCACAGCGGCCGCTCGCCGGCGACCGGCTTGTACACGACGCGCACCCCGCCGATCTCGCCGACGAAGGTCGCGTTCGACGCAGGCATGATCCGGCCGTGGAGGACGAGCTCGTCCTCGAGCAGGTCGGCCTCGGGCATCGGTCCGTCACGGGTCCCGTCGCCGGAACCCGTTCGCCCGCACGCACAGGTGTCCGTCCGGGTCGATCGGATTGCCGCAGAAGGGGCAGCTCGGCCGGCCCGCGTCCAGGACCTGCTCGGCCCGCTTGACGAAGGCGCGGGCCGGTCCGGGGGCGATCCGCACCAGCAGGACCTCCTCGGGGTCGGGCTCCTCGAAGTCTTCGTCGAGCTGATCCGGGGTGACGACCGCGGCCTCGCTGAACGGGAACACCTCGATCACGACCCGTTGGTCGTCGGGGTCCCAGGACAGCGTCATGGTGCCGGCGCGGAACTCCTCGTCGATCGGCTGCTCCAGGGGCGCGGAGTCGTCGAGGCCGAGCGGCGCGACGGCGGGGATCATCGCCTCGTTGAGCTCGTTGGACATGACCTCGTCGAGCAGCTCGTCGATCCGCTCGGCGAGCGCCTGGACCTGCTGCTTCTCCAGCGCGACGCTCACGATCCGTGAACCCGACCGCGCCTGCAGGAAGAAGGTGCGCTGCCCCGGCGGGCCGACGGTGCCGGCGACGAACCGCTCCGGCGGGTCGAAACCGTGGACGAGGGGTGCCATGCCAGTCACCCTAGGCGGTCGCCGAAGGGCCGGCCCCACCGCCGACGACGGCGTCCGTGGACGCCGCTCGTCGGTGCCGCTTCGTCGTGGCCGGCGGGGCCAGCCAGGACAGGTCGCCGGAGTGGGTGTTCGTGGCGAGCACGTACGGCCGGCTGCTGGTGTAGCGCACGATCGACACCGACGCGGGGTCGACGTGGAGGCGCTGGAACAGGTCGAGGTGCATGCCGAGCGCGTCGGCGAGCACGGACTTGATGACGTCGCCGTGACTGACCGCGACCCAGAGCGCTCCAGAACCGTGCTCGGCCTCGAACGCCGCGTCCAGGCGCCGTACGGCGGCGACCGCGCGCGCCTGCATCGCCGTCATCGCCTCGCCGTTGGGGAACACCGCGGCCGAGGGCTGGGTCTGCACGAGCGACCAGAGCTTCTCCTTGGCCAGCTCCTTGATCGGGCGGCCGGACCAGTCGCCGTAGTCGCACTCGGTGATCCCGCGCTCGGAGGTCGGCCGCGGCGAGCCCGGCTGGGCCTTGGCGATCGCGCGCGCCGTCTGCCGGCAGCGCTCCAACGGGCTGGTGACGACGCCGGCCAGCGGCAGGACCGCGAGCCGCCCCGCGGTGCGCGCGGCCTGGGCGGCACCGGTGTCGTCGAGCTTCACGCCGGGGAGCCGCCCCGCGAGCACGCCGGTGGCGTTCGCCGTCGTGCGCCCGTGGCGCACGAGGATCACGGTTGCCATGGCGGCGACTGTAGAGGACGGCGCCTCGGGCTACCGTGTGCCCGTGATCGTCGACTGTGCGCTCTACCGCGACGGCGAACGCGCCGCCGGCGGCACCCACTGGCAGGAGCTGCGGGCGAAGGCGGACGTCGACGGCGACTTCGTCTGGATCGGCATGCACGATCCGAGCGAGGAGGAGATGCGCGAGGTCGCCGAGGTCTTCGAGCTCCATCCGCTCGCCATCGAGGACGCCATGCAACCGCACCAGCGACCGAAGCTCGAGCGCTTCGGCGACCTGGTCTTCCTCGTGCTGAAGACCCTCTGGTACGTCGACGAGCACGACGCCGTGGAGACCGGCGAGATCGCGATGTTTCTCGGCGCGGACTTCGTGGTCACCGTCCGGCACGGCCAGGGCAACGAGCTGCACTCGGCCCGCGAGGAGCTGGAGTCGAGCCGTCGTGTGCTGGCGCACGGCCCGGGAGGGGTGATGTACGCCGTCATCGACCGGGTCGTCGACGAGTACCTCGATGTGGTCGACGAGCTGGTCGTCGACGTGGACGAGATCGAGTCGTCGGTGTTCTCCGCCGACCGGACCAACGACTCGGCGCGGATCTACGTCCTCAAGCGTGAGCTCGCGGAGGTACGCCGCGCGGTGCTTCCCCTGCGCGACCCGATCACCCGGCTGGTGACCGGCGACGTGCCCGGCGTACCCGAGAACTCGACGCCGTTCTTCCGGGACGTGGCGGACCACCTGGCCCGTGCTGCGGAGACCGTGGACTCGCTGGACTCGCTGCTGTCGACGGCGTTCGACGCGCACCTGGCCCAGATCTCGGTGCAGCAGAACAACGACATGCGGAAGATCTCCGCCGGTGCGGCCCTGGTCGTCGTGCCGACGCTGATCGCCGGGGTCTACGGCATGAACTTCGAGCACATGCCGGAGCTGGAGTGGACCTACGGCTACCCGTTCGCGCTCGCGCTGATGGCCGTGGTGGCGGCGGGCCTGTGGGTCCTGTTCAAGAAGTCCGGCTGGCTGTGACCGGTCAGGTCGCCGTCATCACGCCGGTCGACAGCAGCACGACCAGCAGCAGGCCCAGGCCCACGCGGTATGGGATGAACCAGGTGATCGCGTGCCCGGCCACGAAGCGGAGCAGCCAGGCGATCGAGGCATAGGCCACGACGAAGGCGGTGACGATGCCGACCAGGGCGACGCCGACGCTGATGCCGCCGCTCATCGCGTCCGGCAGCTCGAAGAGGCCGGCCGCGACCAGCGCGGGGATCGAGAGGTAGAAGCTGACCTTGGTCGCCGTGACCCGGTCCAGGCCGCGGAACAGGCCGCCCGAGATCGTGGCGCCGGACCTCGACACCCCGGGCACCAGGGCGGCGACCTGGATGAGGCCCACCGCGACGGCGTCGCGCATGTTCAGGTCCTGCTCGGAACGGTCCTGGCGCGCGACGCGCTCGGCCGCCCACATGACGGCGCTCCACGCGATCAGCGCGATGGCCACGACCCAGAGCGACCGCAGGTCGCCGGTGATCAGGTCCTTGAACAGGAGCCCGGCGATCCCGACCGGGATGGTGCCGACGATGACGTACCAGCCCATCCGGTGGTCGAGCTGGCCGCGGTACTCGGGCCGGACCAGCCCGAGGAACCACGCCTTGGCGATCCGCCCGATGTCGCGGAAGAAGTAGACGACCACGGCGGCGATCGCACCCATCTGGATCACGGCGGTGTACCCGGTGACGGCGTCGTCGCCCAAGTCCAGCCCGAGCGCCTTCTGGGCGATCATCAGATGGCCGGTGCTGGAGACGGGGAGGAACTCGGTGAGCCCCTCGACGATGCCGAGGATGACGGCGTCGAAGTAGTCCATCGACTCGCTTTCGGGTCGGTCCGGTCGGTGCTGGGTGAGCCTACGGGGTCGAACCTGTCCGGAAGATGAACGGCGAGCCGGGACCGTCGTACACGGGCGCCTTGGCTACCTTCTTCCCCATGCAGCAGCGGCGAGTCGGCGCGACCGGCCTGGCGGTGTCCCGACTCGGCCTCGGCACCATGACGTGGGGACGCGACACGGACCAGCACGAGGCACGTGACCAGCTGATCGCGTTCGCCGAGGCGGGCGGGACGCTCGTCGACACCGCCGCCGGCTACGGCCACGGCGCGTCCGAGGAGCTCATCGGGACCCTGATCGGCGACGTCGTCGCGCGGGACGAGGTCGTGCTCGCGACGAAGGCGGGCATCAGCGCGCGACGCGGCGGTCGCGAGTACAACACGTCCCGCGGGCACCTCCTCTCCACGCTGGACGCATCGCTGCGCCGGCTCGGCACCGACCACGTCGACCTGTGGCAGGTGCACATCTGGACCGACGAGACCCCGGTCGAGGAGACGCTCTCGGCCCTCGACACCGCCGTGCAGAGCGGGCGCGCGTCGTATGTCGGCATCTCCAACTACAGCGGGTGGCAGACCGCGCAGGCGGCCACCTGGCAGCGGGCGGTCCCCGGGCGCTCGCCGCTCGCGTCGACGCAGGTCGAGTACTCGCTGCTGAACCGGGCTGTCGAGCACGAGGTGCTGCCGGCCGCGGCGGCGCTGGGCCTCGGCGTACTGCCGTGGTCCCCGCTGGGTCGCGGCGTCCTCACCGGCAAGTACCGGACCGGGACGCCGTCGGACTCGCGCGCGGCGTCGACGCACTTCGCGAACTTCGTGAACGCCTACCTCGACGACCGGTCGGCCGGCATCGTGGAGGCCGTCGCCCGCGCCGCCGACGGCCTGGGCTGGACGCTCCTCGAGGTGGCGCTGGCCTGGGTCCGCGACCGGCCGGGCGTCACCGCGCCGATCATCGGCGCGCGCACCGCCGCCCAGCTGCGCGGCATCCTGGGCGTCGAGGAGCTGAGCCTGCCCGACGAGATCGTCAGCGCGCTGGACGACGTCTCGGCAGAATGACACCGTTGTACCGAGGAGGCAGCATGACCCGTGCGTTGCGCCACCCACCCACCCGAGGGGTGGAGTGGGAGTTCGACAAGGTGACCTTCTCCCGGGAGTACCCGCGCAACGTCGTGACCAAGCTCCTCGTCGAGCGCGCCGAGCACGGCGGCTGGGAGCTGGACCGGGTCCGCATCGCCGCCGACGGCACCCGCCGGATCGTGCTGCGTCGCAAGATCATCCGGGCCGTCCGGACCGCCTGAGAGCGGCTGACATAACGCCGAAAATGCTGCGGTTTGGTCACCAACCGCACGAATCGGGGCCTGAAATCTGCGGTTGGTGACCAATCCGCGACCCCACGGCCGGGCGGCTCAGACGTCGTCGAGGAACCGGTCGAACACGCGTGCGCCGAACTCCAGCGCATCGACGGGGACCCGTTCGTCGACGCCGTGGAACAGGGCGGTGAAGTCGAGGTCGGCAGGGAGCCGCAACGGCGCGAAGCCGTAGGACCGCATGCCGAGCTTGCGGAAGTGCTTGGCGTCGGTGCCGCCGCTCATCAGGTACGGCGCGACGATCGCGTCCGGGTCCTCGGCGAGCAGCGAGCGGGTCATCGCGTCGACCAGGTCGCCGTCGTACGGCGTCTCCCAGGGCTGCTGGTGGCTGACGTACTCGACCTCGATGTCGTCGCCCACCAGGTCGGCGAGCGTGGCGAAGAACTCGTCCTCGTAGCCCGGCAGGAATCGGCCGTCGACGTGCGCGGTGGCCTCGGTGGGGATCACGTTCACCTTGTACCCGGCGCGGAGCATGGTCGGGTTGACGGTGTTGCGGATGACCGCGCCCAGCATCCGCGCGGCGCCGCCGAATTCCTGCACCAGCGCCTCGGCGTTCTCGGGCGTCGCCTCCTCGTCGGCCAGCTCGCCGACGGCGGCGAGCAGGGTGCGCATCGCCGGGGTCAGCCGCACCGGCCACTCGTGCGCGCCGATCCGGGCGACCGCGGAGGCCAGCGACGTGACGGCGTTCTCGCGGTTGATCATCGAGCCGTGGCCGGCCCGGCCGCGGGCGGTCAGCCGCATCCAGGCCATGCCCTTCTCTGCGGCCTCGATCAGGTAGATCCGCCTGCCGCGCACGGTCGCGCTGAACCCACCCACCTCGCCGACGGCCTCGGTGCAGTGCTCGAGCTCCTCGGCGTGCTGCGCGACGAGCACCTCGGCGCCCTGGTGGCCACCCGCCTCCTCGTCGGCGGTGAAGCAGAGCGTGATCGGCCGCGTGGGCACCCGCCCCGCACGCTGCCGGGCGCGGACCACGGAGAGCAGCATCGCGTCGAAGTCCTTCATGTCGACCGCGCCCCGGCCCCAGACGTAGCCGTCGCGGATCTCGCCGGCGAACGGGTCGACCTGCCAGTCCTCGGCCGCCGCGGGTACGACGTCGAGGTGGCCATGCACCAGCAGTCCCCCGACGTCATTGGACCCCGAACTCGGGGACCCGCCCCACTGCGCCACGACCGACGTACGACCCGGCGACGACTCGTAGAGGGTCGACGAGATGCCCACCTCGTCGAGCAGCGTGGCGACGTACTCGGCCGCCTTCCGCTCCCCCGGCCCGTCCTCGTCGCCGTAGTTCGAGGTGTCGATCCGGATCAGCTCACGGCACAGCTCGACGACCTCGCCGGCGGGGTCCACAGGGGTGTCGGTCATGCCCCCAGCATGTCACCGCGAGGGGCGGGTGCCGATGCGGAACTTCGCTCCACCATTTGCTAGTGTTCCACCGCACTCGTCCGGGTGGCGGAATTGGCAGACGCGCTAGCTTGAGGTGCTAGTGCCCGTATTAGGGCGTGGGGGTTCAAGTCCCCCCTCGGACACCGATCGGCTCCGGAGTCGCTGTGGTCAGCGGCCCGGAGCCGCTGTCATTTCGGGCCCCGAAACTCTTGCCGCACCGGCCTCACCCTGCAATTATCAGGAAACTTTCCTATTGATCGCGGGGAGGCAGGGTGAACCCCGGAACGCCGAGCGTGCTGCGCGCCATCAACGACCGCGCCGCACTCGAGCTGCTCCTCGAGCACGGCCCGCTGTCCCGCACGCGCCTCGGCGAGCTCACCGGCCTCTCCAAGCCGACCGCCTCCCAGCTGCTGAGCCGGCTCGCGGGCGCGGGACTGGTGATGACGAGCGGGAGCTCGCGCGGCGGCCCCGGCCCCCGGGCCCAGCTCTACGCGGTCAACCCCGGCGCGGCGTACGTCGGTGCCCTCGACGTGACCCCCGCGAGCATCGTCGCGGCGGTTGCCGACATCACCGGCCGGGTCGTGGGCGAGTTCGAGCTGCGCACTCCGCGCCGGGCGGGCCCGGACGCGGTCGCGCGGGTCGTCGAGGCGCTCGAGGGGGCCACGGCCGCGGCCCGTCTCGAACGTTCCGTCCTCACGCACGTCGCCATCGGCACCCCGGGCGCCTTCGACCCGGGCACCCGCCGGCTGCGCTACGCCAGCCACCTGCCCGGGTGGCACGACCCCGACCTCCTGGACCGGCTCGCCACCGCACTCGGTGTCCCCTTCGACGTCGAGAACGACGTCAACCTCGCGGCACACGCCGAGCTGCGGACCGGGGCGGCACGCGGCGTCGACACCTTCGTGCTGCTCTGGGCCGAGGACGGGCTCGGCGCCGCCATCGTGATCGACGGCCGCATCCACGGCGGCGCGACCGGTGGCGCCGGCGAGATCGGATTCCTGCCGCTCCCGGGGACGCCTCCGGTCCGCGGCGTACGCCGGGGCAACGCGGGCGGGTTCCAGGAGCTGGCCGGCGGCCCCCAGGTGCTGGCGCTCGCCCGGTCCCACGGCCTGCGGGCCGGGAGCCCGGCGGCCGCCGTCCGTGCTGCCATCGACTGCCCGGGTGCCGGGGACGCGGTGCTCGCGACGCTGGCCGAGCGCTTCGCGCTCGGCATCGCCGCTGTCGTGGCCGTGCTCGACCCGGCGCTGGTCGTGCTGTCGGGTGCGGTGCTGTCCGCCGGCGGTGACCGGCTCCTCGGCCTGATCACCGACGAGCTCGAGTCGCTGGCGGCAGCCCGGCCGCGCCTGGAGCTGTCCGCCGTCACCGCACGTCCCGTCCTCACCGGCGCGCTCCAGACCGCATTGGACGCCGCTCGGGACCGGGTCTTCGACACCGTCACCAGCACCCGGCAGGAATGGAGAGCACCATGATCACCACGACCACCCGCGCCCGACTCGCCGCCGTCGCGGCAGCGCTCGCGCTGCCGCTCGCGGCGGCCGCCTGCACCGGGGACGGCGGCGGCGGTTCGAACGACAACCCGGACGCGGACGTCACCATCACGTTCTGGCACGGGTGGAGCGCCGACAGCGAGGTCGCGGCCATCCAGGCGACCGTGGACGCCTTCGAGAAGGCGAACCCCAACATCCACGTGAACGTGGTCGGCAACATCACCGACGACAAGATCAACCAGGCGCTCCGCGCCGGCGGCTCCAATGCGCCCGACGTGGTCTCGTCGTTCACCACCGACAACGTCGGCCAGTTCTGCACCTCCGGCGCCTTCGTCGACCTCGGTCCCCTCCTCGACAAGGCGGGCATCGACCCGGAGTCGACCTTCCCCGCGGCGCAGCTGGAGTACACGCAGTACCAGGGTGACCAGTGCGCACTTCCGCTGCTCGGTGACGCGTACGGGCTCTACTACAACAAGGACGCCTTCGCCGCCGCGGGGATCGCCGGGCCGCCGAAGACGCTCTCGGAGTTCGACGCGGACGCGGTGAAGCTCACGAAGACCTCGGGCGACACCTACTCCCAGCTCGGGTTCATGCCCGACTACCACGGCTACGAGTCCACGATCACCCACTTCGCGGCCCAGTGGTCGCCCGAGTACTTCGACGCCGACGGCGCGTCGAACGTCGCCGCCGACCCGGCCTTCAAGGACACCTTCGAGTGGCAGCTGGGCCTCGTGAACAAGCTCGGGGGCTACGACCGGCTCGAGAAGTACCGGACGACGTTCGGCGACGAGTTCGGCGCCAAGAACCCGTTCATGACCGGTCAGGTCGCGATGGCGATCGACGGCGAGTGGCGCGCGGGGATGATCCAGGCCGACGCACCGGACCTGAACTTCGGCGTCGCCCCGTTCCCCGTCCCCGACGACCAGGCCGACCAGTACGGCAAGGGCTACATCACCGGCACCATCGTCGGGATCGCGAGCACCAGCGAGAAGCAGAACGCGGCGTGGCGGTTCGTGCAGTTCCTCACCACGGACACGAAGGCTGTCGTCGACTTCGCCAACGCGATCCACAACGTCCCGTCGACCAAGGACGCGCTGGCCTCGCCGGACGTGAGCCAGGACCCGGCGTTCCAGACGTTCGTCGCCATCGCCTCGGACCCGAACAGCAACACCACACCGGCCAGTCCCAACGGCGGGGCGTACCAGCTCACCTTGCAGGACCTCGGCTACGACATCGAGTCGGGCAAGCAGACCGACATCCAGGCCGGCCTCGAGGATGCGGCCCACCAGATCGACACCGAGCTCGAGCAGTCGAAGTGAATCCCACGGCTCGTGCCCGGCGCCGACGGGAGACACTGCGCAACCTGGCGTTCCTGTCGCCCTGGCTGCTGGGCACGGGCCTGTTCTTCCTCTACCCGCTGGTGTCGACGGCGTACTTCTCGTTCACGCACTACAACGGGTTCGGCTCCCCGACCTGGGACGGCCTGGACAACTGGCGGTTCGTGCTGCAGGACTACCCGTTCTTCTGGCCGGCGATGCGGAACACCCTGTGGTTCGTGCTCGTCATGGTGACGCTCCGCGTGCTGTTCTCCCTCGTCGTCGCCATGCTGGTGCTCCGGCTCAAGCGCGGTGGCGGTCTCTTCCGCACCCTGTGGTACGCGCCGTACCTCACGCCGCCGGTGGCCGGGACGCTGGCGTTCGTCTTCCTGCTCAACCCCGGCACCGGGCCGGTGAACACGATCCTCGGCAAGCTCGGGCTCCCCCAGCCCGGCTGGTTCAACGATCCGGCGTGGTCGAAGCCGGCGCTCACCCTGCTCGCGCTGTGGACCGTGGGCGACCTGATGATCATCTTCATGGCGTCGCTCCTCGACGTGCCGCGCGAGCTGTACGAGGCGGCCGAGCTCGACGGCGCCGGCGCGAGGGGGAGGTTCCGCTACGTCACGCTCCCGCACCTGCGGCCGATCCTCACCTTCGCCGCCGTCACCGGGGTGATCGCGATCATGCAGTACTACACCGAGCCGACCGTCGCGGGTCAGGTCGCGAGCGGGCAGATCGGCGGGTCTGGCCAGCAGACCGAGCCCGGGTACCCGGACAAGTCGACGCTCACCCTGCCGCAGCTCGTCTACAACCTCGGGTTCCAGCGCTTCGACATCGGCGCCTCGTGCGTGATCGCCCTGATCCTCTTCGCGATGTCGCTCGCCGCCGCGATCGTCCTGATGCGGCGCGGTGGGGCCTTCCTGGGCGGTGAGGTGTGAGCCACCGGACCCGCGCCGCGCTCGAGTGGGTGGCGGTGCACGCGATGGCGGTCGCGGCCACGCTGTTCTTCGTGCTGCCCTTCGTGTTCGTCGTGCTCACCGCGCTGATGACCGACGAGCAGTCGCTGACCAGGCAGCTGTGGCCCAACCCGTTCCAGTGGCACAACCTGGCCGACGTCTGGAGCACACCCGGCTTCGGGACCTGGTGGCGCAACACGGTCATCTATGCGGTCTCGGGTACGGCGTTGACGCTGCTCTCGAGCATCCCGGTCGCGTACGCGCTGGCCTGCTTCCGGTTCCGCGGCCGCAACCTGGCCCTCATGGTGGTCATCGCGACGATGATGCTGCCGCCGCAGGTCGTGATCGTCCCGATGTACCTCGTGTGGGCCCAGCAGCTGCACCTGTCCGGGTCACTGTGGCCGCTGATCATCCCGATGGCCTTCGGGGACGCGTTCTCGATCTTCCTGCTGCGTCAGTTCTTCGTGACCATCCCGCGCGAGTACCTGGAGGCGGCCAAGGTCGACGGCTGCAGCGACTTCGCCGCCCTCGTGCGGGTGGTGCTGCCGATGGCCAGGCCGGCGGTCGCGGCCGTCGCCCTGTTCCAGTTCTTCTACTGCTGGAACGACTACTTCGGCCCGCAGATCTACACCAGTGAGAATCCCGGCGCCTGGACCCTCAGCTACGGGCTGCAGACGTTCAAGAGTGCCCACCACACGAACTGGAACTTCACGATGGCCGCCACCTTGATGGTGATGGCGCCGGTGATCCTGCTGTTCTTCCTCGCCCAACGGGCGTTCATCGAGGGCGTGACGCTGACAGGAGTGAAGGGATGAAGATCGTCGTCGTCGGTGGCGGGTCGACGTACACGCCCGAGCTGGTCGACGGGCTGGGCCGGATGCGCGACCTGCTGCCCGTCGAGGAGCTGGTCCTGGTCGACCCGGTCGCCGACCGCCTCGAGCTGGTCGCCGGCCTCGGTCGCCGGATCCTCGCGCGGCTGGACCACCCCGCCCGGCTGGTCACCTCGACCGACCTGGCTCCGGCTCTCGACGGTGCCGCTGCCGTCCTGGTCCAGCTGCGGGTCGGCGGGCAGGCGGCGCGGCTGCAGGACGAGACGTGGCCGCTGGAATGCGGCTGTGTGGGCCAGGAGACGACGGGCGCGGGCGGGCTGGCGAAGGCCCTGCGGACGGTCCCCGTCGTGCTGGACATCGCACGCCAGGTGCGCGAAGCGGCGCCCGACGCCTGGATCGTCGACTTCACCAACCCGGTCGGCATCGTCACCCGGGCGCTGCTCCGCGACGGCCACCGGGCCGTCGGCCTGTGCAACGTGGCGATCGGCTTCCAGCGGCGGTTCGCCCAGCTGCTGGACGTGGCGCCGGACCGGGTCGAGCTCGGTCACGTGGGACTGAACCACCTCACCTGGGAGCGCAGCGCCGTGGTCGACGGGGTGGACCGGCTGCCCGAGATCCTCGCCCGTCACGCCGACGACCTGGCCGCCGACATCGGTCTGCCGTCGGACCTGCTGCGCGCGCACGGCATGGTGCCGTCGTACTACCTGCGTTACTTCTACGCCCACGACGAGGTCGTCCGCGAGCTGCTCGACGACCAGCCACGGGCCGCGCAGGTCGCCGCCCTCGAGGAGGAGCTGCTGCGGATGTACGCCGACCCGGCGCTCGACCGCAAGCCGGACCTGTTCACCCAGCGGGGCGGCGCGTACTACTCCGAGGCCGCGGTCCAGCTCGCCGCGGCACTGCTCGGCAGCAGCGGCGGGTCGACCCAGGTGGTCAACGTGCGCAACGACGGGACCCTGCCCTTCCTTGCCGACGATGCCGTCATCGAGGTCCCGGCCCGCGTGGACGGCTCCGGCGTCACGGCGCTGCCGGTCGCCCCGCTCGAGCCCCTGTACGCCGGGCTGGTCGCCGCGGTCACCGCCTACGAGGACCTTGCTCTCGACGCGGCGTTGCGGGGCGGCCGCCAGCGTGTGTTCGACGCACTGCTGGCCCACCCGTTGGTCGGCCAGGTCGACCTGGCCGCGGGACTCACCGACCGGCTGATCGCCCACAACCGCGAGCACCTGCCGTGGGCCTGAGCGTGGAGGCGGTGCTGGCGATCGACGCCGGCAACAGCAAGACCGACGTGGCGGTCGTCGCGGCCGACGGCCGGCTCCTGGGGACGTCGCGCGGGGGCGCCTTCCACCCGCACCGCGTGGGCGCGGAAGCGGCGGTCGACGGTCTCGCCCCGCTCGTGAGCGAGGCCGTGGAGCGGTCCGGACCCGTGGAGCTCCGGCATCTCTCGGCGTGCCTGGCCAACGTCGACCTGCCCTTCGAGCACGACGCCCTGGAGAGTGCCCTCGCCGGGCGCGCCTGGGCAGCGACGAGCGAGGTCGTCAACGACACCTTCGCGCTGCTGCGCGCCGGCCTGGACAGCTGGCGCGGCATCGCGGTGATCTGCGGAGCGGGCATCAACTGCACCGGGGTCCTTCCCGACGGCAGGACCGCGAGGTTCGCCGCGGTCGGCACCATCTCCGGTGACTGGGGCGGCGGCGCCTTCCTCTGGCAGGAGGCGATGTGGTGGGCCGCCCGCGCCGAGGACGGCCGCGGACCGGACACCCTGCTGCGCACCGCGCTCCCCCAGCACCTCGGGCTGCCGTCGATGGCCGAGCTGATCGAGGCGATCCACGCCGGGCGGGTCCCGGAGGAGCGCTGCGCTGAGCTCACCCCCCTCCTGTTCACGGTCGCCGAGGCCGGCGACCCCGTCGCGGCCGACGTCGTCCGACACCAGGCCCGGGAGGTGGTCGCCCTCGCGGTCGCTGCCGCCCGGCGGCTGGGGGTCGACGAGGAGCCGATCGACGTGGTGCTGGGCGGCGGCGTGCTGACCGCCGGGCACCAGCTCCTCATGGAGGAGATCGACCGCGGGCTGGCCGCCGTGGCGCCGAAGGCGCAGACCCGGGTCGTGACGATCCCGCCGGTCGCCGGCGCGGCCCTCCTCGGCCTGGACCGGATCGGGGCCGGGACCGGCGCGCACCAGCGTCTTCGCGACGCCTACACCGGCATGTCTTCTTGAATCATTCAAGAATCTCCGGCAGGGTGTGGCCATGCCCACCACGGCCGACTACGAGCGGATGCTCCGGGACGCGGACCTCCGCGTGACCCGCCCACGGGTCGCCGTCCTCGACGCCGTGCACCGGCTTCCCCACGCGGACACCGAGTCCATCATCGGCGCGGCCCGGGCTGAGCTCGGCGACCTCTCCCACCAGGCCGTGTACGACGTCCTCCGGGCGCTGACGTCGGCCGACCTGGTGCGCCGCATCCAGCCGTCCGGCGCCGTCGCCCGCTACGAGTCACGCGTGGGCGACAACCACCACCACGTCGTGTGCCGCTCGTGCGGCGCCATCGCCGACGTCGACTGCGCCGTCGGCCACGCACCCTGCCTGACCGCGTCCGACCCCCACGGGTTCACCGTGGACGAGGCCGAGGTCGTCTACTGGGGCGTCTGCCCCGCCTGCTCCACCGCACGTCTCCCTCAGTGACCATCGCCAGCTCGAAAGGTTGACCATGTCCGACAACCAGGACCCGCAGGGCATCCAGCGCAAGGAAGCCGAGGGCTGCCCCGTGCTGCACGACTCCGCGGCCGCTCACGGCAGCGAGAGCGAGAACCCGGCGATCGACTCGCCGACGCCGAAGCCGGGTCGCCCCCACACCAACAAGGACTGGTGGCCCAACCAGCTCGACCTCTCCGTGCTGCACGCGCACTCCCCGAAGGGCAACCCCCTCGGGGCGGACTTCAGCTACCCGCAGCACTTCGCCGAGCTGGACCTCGCCGAGCTCCGGCGGGACATCGTCGAGGTGCTCAACACCTCGCAGGACTGGTGGCCCGCCGACTTCGGCCACTACGGCGGCCTGTTCATCCGGATGAGCTGGCACGCGGCCGGCACGTACCGCATCCACGACGGCCGCGGCGGCGCGGGCGACGGCGCGCAGCGGTTCGCCCCGCTGAACAGCTGGCCCGACAACGCCAACCTCGACAAGGCCCGGCGCCTGCTGTGGCCGGTCAAGCAGAAGCACGGCCAGAAGATCTCGTGGGCGGACCTGCTGGTGTACGCCGGCAACGTCGCCCTCGAGGACATGGGCTTCTCGACGTTCGGCTTCGGCTTCGGCCGACCCGACGTGTGGGAGACCGAGGAGATCTACTGGGGCCCGGAGGACACCTGGCTGGGCGACGAGCGGTACGCCGACGAGCGGCAGCTCTCGGACCCGCTCGGCGCGGTCCAGATGGGCCTCATCTACGTCAACCCCGAGGGCCCGAACGGCAACCCCGACCCGGTCGCCTCTGCGCGCGACATCCGCGAGACGTTCGCCCGGATGGCGATGAACGACGAGGAGACCGTCGCGCTGATCGCCGGCGGCCACACCTTCGGGAAGACGCACGGCGCCGGCGACGCAGACCTGGTCGGACCGGAGCCGGAGGGAGCGCCGCTCGAGGAGCAGGGCCTCGGCTGGCGCAGCGGCCACGGCAGCGGCAAGGGTGCCGACGCGGTGACCTCGGGTCTCGAGGTCACCTGGACCACGACGCCGACGCGCTGGAGCAACGACTTCTTCAAGCACCTGTTCGGCTACGAGTGGGAGCTGACCGAGAGTCCCGCCGGCGCGCACCAGTGGGTCGCGAAGGACGCCGAGGACATCATCCCCGGCCCGACGCCGGACTCGCCGAAGCGCAAGCCGACCATGCTCACCAGCGACCTCGCGCTCCGGATGGACCCGGAGTACGAGAAGATCTCGCGGCGGTTCCTCGAGAACCCCAACGAGTTCGCGCTGGCCTTCGCCAAGGCCTGGTACAAGCTCCTGCACCGCGATATGGGCCCGGTCCGGCGCTACCTCGGCCCGTGGGTCGCCGAGCCGCAGCTGTGGCAGGACCCGGTGCCCGACGTCGACCACGAGCTGGTCAGCGACGCGGACGTCGCGGCGCTCAAGGCGAAGGTCCTCGAGTCCGGGCTGACCGTGTCCCAGCTGGTCTCGACGGCATGGGCATCGGCCGCGAGCTTCCGCTCGACGGACAAGCGCGGCGGCGCGAACGGCGCCCGCATCCGGCTCGAGCCGCAGCGCAGCTGGGCGGTGAACCAGCCCGGGCAGCTCGCCGAGGTCCTCGACAAGCTCGAGGAGATGCGGCGCGAGTTCAACGAGTCGGGCGGCGCGCGGATCTCGCTCGCCGACCTGATCGTGCTCGCGGGCTCGGCCGCCGTGGAGAAGGCCGCCCGGGATGGCGGCGTCGACGTGACCGTGCCCTTCCACCCGGGCCGCACCGACGCCTCGCAGGAGCAGACCGACGTGGACTCGTTCGCGGTGCTCGAGCCGCGAGCCGACGGCTTCCGCAACTACCTCCGGGACGGGGAGAAGCTGCAGCCGGAGACGCTGCTGGTCGACCGCGCCTACATGCTCGACCTCACCGCGCCGGAGATGACGGTGCTCGTCGGCGGCCTGCGTGCCATCGGCACGAACGTCGGCGGCACGCAGCACGGCGTGCTCACCGAGCGGCCGGGTGCGCTCACCAACGACTTCTTCGTCAACCTGCTCGCCCCCGGGGCGTTGTGGAAGGCGTCCGAGTCGGAGGAGAACGTCTACGAGATCCGTGACCTCGCCAGCGGCGAGCTGCGCTGGACCGCCACCGCGGTGGACCTGGTCTTCGGCTCGAACTCGCAGCTGCGGGCGCTGGCCGAGGTCTACGCGAGCGAGGACGCGCGGGAGAAGCTCGTCCGGGACTTCGTCGCGGCCTGGGTCAAGGTCATGGAGCTCGACCGCTTCGACCTCGACTGAGCCTCCGCTCGACCCGCCCGGGGCCCGGCCGCACGCGGCCGGGCCCTCGTGCGTTCGGGGAGCAGGAGAATGACAGCCGTGTGATTTAACCCGACACGCCGAGGCAATTCCTTGACAATTTCGATCACTCTGTTCCCACCAGGGCACAACTGTCCCTAGACTCCCACCCGTGTCGCTGCGGACCCGGCTGCTCGCGCCCGTGACCGCTGCCCTGGTGGGTGGCCTGGTCGCGGGCCTCGTCGCGCTCGCTCCGGCCGCCGCCTCGGCCGCGGACCAGCAAGGCCACAAGCGCGGCCCCGACGCGGTCTTCAAGCGCAGCTCCTACCTCTGCTACGGCTACCAGGACTGCCGGGACCAGGGCATGGGCAACGCCGGCTACGCGCAGAACAACGACAAGATGTACTGGCGCATGTACAGCGGCCACAACTGCACCAACTACGCGGCGTACCGGATGGTCAAGAGCGGCCTGCCGAACACCCGCCCGTGGTCGGGCGGCGGCAACGCCATGTACTGGGGCACCTCGATGCCCCGCATCACCGACGACGTCCCACGGGTCGGCGCCGTGGCCTGGTGGAAGGCGAACGCGGGGCCGGCGGGCTCGGTGGGCCACGTCGCGTACGTCGAGAAGGTGGTCTCCGCCGACGAGGTGATCGTGTCCCAGGACAGCTGGGGCGGCGACTTCTCGTGGGCCGTGATCACCCGCTCCAGCGGCAACTGGCCCAGCGGCTTCGTGCACTTCAACGACCAGCCGCTGAGCAACCAGGTCGCGCCGGTCATCAGCGGCATCGCGAAGGTCGGCTCGGTGCTCAGCAGCACGCCGGGCGGCTGGAAGCCCGCAGACGTCCAGGTGTCCTACCAGTGGTCCGCGGACGGCCAGAAGATCGCCGGCGCCACCGAGCCCACGCTGCGGGTCACCAAGGCCCGGCTCGACCAGACCCTCACCGTGACCACGACGGCCACGAAGCTCGGGTACCCGACCCGCACGGCGACCTCCGCGCCGACCGCGGCGGTGCTGCCGGGCACGCTGAAGAGCGTCACCGCGCCGGCGCTCTCGGGCGTCTCCCAGGTCGACTCCACGCTCACCCTCGACACCGGCACCTGGACGCCGGCCCCGGACGCGCTGACGGTCCAGTGGCTCGCCGACGGCCAGCCGATCGAGGGCGCGACCGGTGCTCCGACGCTCTCGCTCACGCCCGACCTGGTCGGCGCGACGATCTCGGCGACCGTGACCGCGAGCCGGGCCGGCTACGACCCGGTGAGCGCGACCACCGCCCCGTCCGCGCCGGTCGTCCCCGGCACCTTCACCGTCGCGACCGCCCCGAGCGTCCTCGGCCTGCCCGAGATGGGCCAGGCCCTGACCGTCGACACCGGCGCCTACCACCCGACCGCCGATACGGTCGCGATCCAGTGGCTCCGCGACGGCGTGCCGATCGACGGTGCCACCGGACCGTCGTACCAGCTGATCAACCTCGACCTCGGCTCGAGGATCTCGGCGCGCGTGACCGTCAGCCGCGCCGGCTACACGGACCTGAGCGTCGACTCCCCCTCCACCGCCCGGATCAGGACCGACCCCAGGATCCGCGTCCAGACCCAGCGCCTCCAGCACAAGGTGAAGGTGACGGTCACGGTCAGCGCACCCGGTCTCGACGTGGTCGACGGCGTGGTCGTCGTCCGGTTGGCCGGGGTCGCGCAGATCGCGACGCTCCGCAACGGCACCGCCCGCGTCGTCCTCGACGACCTGCCGCCCGGCAAGCGCACGATGACGATCCGGTACGCCGGCAGCGACACCGTGAACCGGCTGGTCGTCACCCGCCAGGTGCGCGTCCTCTAGCTCACCGGGTGGTAGCCGCAGGCGCCGTCCGCGGTGATCGCCTTGCCCGGGTCGTCCTTCGAGCCTCCGCCGCCGCCTGCGTGGGGCGCCAGGGCCTTGGCGACCACCGACTGCATCCACGCGAAGTCGGGGTCACCGGAGAAGAACTTGTCGGAGGAGATGAAGGCGATCGACTTCATCTTCTTCTCCTTGACCTGGAGGGCGAGGTCGACGAAGGACGGCATCAGCTCGCGGGGTACGTCGGTGCGCAGGATCTCCTCCCCCGCCTTCGCGAGCGCCTGGTACCGGCGCAGCACGTTCAGGGGGTCGGCCTCCTCGACGATCGCGTTCACCATGCAGCGCTGGCGCAGCATCCGCTGGTAGTCGTCGGAGCCCCAGCGGCCGCGGGAGTACCAGAGTGCGTGGAAGCCGTCGAGGTGCTGGTCCGGGCCGGGCTGGAGGTAGCCGGTCGGCGGGATGCCGGCGTCGGTGTTGCCGTTGATCGCGATCGGCTCGTTGATGTTCACCGTCACGCCGCCGATCGCGTCGACGAGCTGCTGGAAGCCGAGCAGGTTGATCAGCATGTAGTAGTCGACGTGGGTGCCGAGGCTGCCCTCGACGGCCAGCTTGACCGCGTCCGCGCCCTCGTTCTCGGACTTGCCGAGGATGTGCGGGTACAGCGCAGGCACCTGGCTGTAGACGGCGTTCAGCATCCAGTTGCCGGGGTCGGCGTTCGGGTCGGTGCTGCGGAAGCCGTCCGGGAACACCTGGTGCAGCGGGCTGTCCTCGGGGAACTGCGCGTTCATCATGTTGCGCGGCAGGCTGAACATCACCGACTTGCCGGTGTGGGTGTCCATGCTGAGCAGGATCACCGAGTCGGTCCGGATCCCGGTGCGGCCGACGCCGCCGTCGCCGCCGAGCAGCAGCACGTTGACCCGGTCGCGACCGCCCCAGGGGTCGTCCGGCGTCGTGTCCAGCGGCGTCGTCTGGTTCTGCTCGTCGTTGAAGACGGTGGCCACGAAGTGCGCCTGGGTGTTCGCGAGCCGCACGCTCTGGACCGCCGGCAGCGCGACCAGGATGCACAGCAGCCCGACCACGATCCCGCCGAGCGTGCTCTCGAGCCTGCTCATGCCGAGCGGACGCGCCATGACGTACGTCGTGATCACCGTGAACGCCCACAGCACGAAGACGACGCCGATGACGACACCGGCGATCCGGAGCCGGGTCGGATCGAACGCGAGGTCGACGAAGTGGTGCCAGTCCCGGGCGTAGTACGCCAGCACGCCGGCGCCTGCGAGGAACGCGACCAGCACGAACCAGCCGAGCCTGCGACGTGTCCACAGGTAGCCCGCTCCGGGGAGGACGGCGCCGAGCAGCGTCACGCAGAGCGCACCCGCGAGCGTGCGGGCTCGCCGGAAGGCCCGTACGGCCCGGGGCGCCCGATGGCGCGCCACGGGCTCGACCGTCCCAGTCGACGTGGCCATCCGCACCCTTCCGCCGTCGATCCCGGCAAGGAGGGTACTCGCGCTCAGGCGGGAATCGTGATTGCGGGCACGTACGCCGTGCCGCGCGCCTCCCGGACCCACAGCACGCCGGTGCCCGCGGTGGGGCCCTCGGCGGCGAGCTCGCGCTTGAGCACCTTGTTGGTCGCCGTGCTCGGCAGGTCCGGCGCGATCCGCACGTACCGCGGCCACGCCTTCGCCGAGAGGTCCGGCTGGGCGGCCAGGAACTCCTCGAGCTCGGCCGGGTCGAGGCTCGCGTCGTCCTGGAGGACGAGCGCCGCCATCACCTGGTCACCGACCCGCTCGTCCGGCACCGCGTAGACGGCGACCCGGTTGACCGCGGGCAGCCGCTGGAGCACCCGCTCGATGGGCGCGGCCGCGAGGTTCTCGCCGTCCACGCGCATCCAGTCCGCCGTCCGGCCGGCCAGGTAGATCCACCCGTCGGCGTCGCGGTAGGCCAGGTCGCCGGACCAGTACATGCCGTGCCGCATCCGCTCGTCGTTCGCGGACTGGTCGTTGTAGTAGCCGCCGAAGTAGCCGCCGCCGGTCGTGTTGACCAGCTCCCCCACCGCCGCGTCCGCGTTCACCAGCTTGCCGTCGGCGTCGAACTCGGCGACGGCGCACTCGGTGACGGTCTCCGCGTCGTAGATCGCGACCCCGTCGAACCCCTTCCCGATCGAGCCCGGCGGGGTCCCCGGCTCACGGGTGATGATCACGGCGAGCTCGGTGGAGCCGAAGCCGTCCCACACGGCGCAGCCGAAGCGGCGGGAGAACTCGTCGATGTCCCGGTCGCTCGCCTCGTTCCCGAACGCCACGCGCAGCGTGTTGTCCGCATCGTCGGGCCGCCCGGGCGTGGCGAGCACGTACGCGAGCGGCTTCCCGACGTAGTTCAGGTACGTGACGCCGTACCGGCGGACGTCGGCGAGGAAGCCGGACGCGCTGAACCTCGCGGGCACGATCGTGGCGCCCGCGCACACCGCCGGGCTCCAGCCCGCGACGACGGCGTTGGAGTGGAACAGCGGCATCGCGACGTAGCAGACGTCCTCGGGACCCAGCTCGAAGCGGCCCTGCAGGTTGAGCCCGGAGAACAGCACCATGAGGTGGTTGACCTGCACCGCCTTCGGGTCGCCGCTCGTCCCGGAGGTGAAGATCATCATGAACGTGTCCGTCGCGTCGACCTCGCGGTACCGCCCGAGCGGGCCGGCTCCCCCGACGAGGGCGGTCCACTCCTGCGTCGAGGTGTCCAGCACCCGCACGCCGGCGAGGTCGAGGCCGTCGAGCAACGCCCGGTGCTCGGCGTCGGTGACCAGGATCTGGCACTCGGCCCGCCGGAGGTCCTGGAGCAGCCCGTCGCCGCGGCGCGTGGTGTTGATCCCGCACAGCGTGAAGCCGCCGAGGCCGCCGGCCGCCATCATCACCAGCATGTCCGGGGTGTTCCCGAGGAGGGTCCCCACGTGCACGGGCCGGTCCGGGTCGGCCAGGCCGAGCAGCGCCGATGCGACGGCCGAGGCCTCCGCGAGGTGCTCCCTCCAGGTCCAGCTCCGGTCGCCGTACCGCACGGCGACGCCGTCGTCTCCGGCTCGCTCCCGCAACAGCTGCTGGATGGTCTCCGCCATGCGCCCTCCTCGAAGTTGACGCGTGTCAAACTAGGCGACGTTCGACTAGCCTGCAACGTGTTCCAGTGCCCCAAACGCCGGAGGACCGATGCCCCGCCGACCGACCAGCCGCTACGCGACGCTGACCCGCCCGGAGCTGGCGACGCTGGTCCCCGAGCTGCTGCTGATCGGGCAGCTGATCGACCGCTCGGGCATGGCCTGGTGCATCTCGGCGTGGGGGCGGGAGGAGATGGCCCGGGTCGCCATCGAGGAGTGGGCCGGCGCCAGCCCGGTCTACACCCGCCGGATGCAGCGCGCGCTCGGGTACGAGGGCACCGACGTCGTCACGATCTTCAAGGGCCTCCAGCTCGACATCGGCGCTCCCCCGCAGTTCATGGACTTCCGGTACGACGTGCAGGATCCCTGGCACGGCACCTTCCACCTCGACCACTGCGGCGCGCTCATGGACGTCGAGCCGATGGGCGAGGCCTACGTGCGCTCGATGTGCCACGACATCGAGGACCCGACCTTCGACGCCACGGCGGTCGCGACCAACCCGAGGGCCCAGGTCCGTCCGGTGCACCGCCCGCCGCGCACTCCCGCCGACCGGCACCCGCACTGCGCCTGGACCGTGACCATCGACGAGTCGCACCCGGAGGTCAGCCCGCTCGCGGCGTACCACGTGATCGAGAGGACCCGGGCCGCGCACCTCGAGCTGGACCCGATCGACCCGGCCGACGACGGCGCCTCGGATTACTCCGGGCCGCTGGTGTCCGACGTCGACTTCGCGGCCTTCTCGCACTCCGCCCTGGTCCGGATCGCCGACGAGGTGTGCCTGCAGATGCACCTGCTCAACCTCTCCTTCGTGCACGCCGTGCGCCGGCGCGCCGCGTCCGGCGACGACGCGACCGCGATCGCGACCCGGCAGCTGGTCGGGGTCGCCGGCATCGCGGCGGAGCGGCTCCACCGTGCACTCGGGCTGGACGCGATGCGCACCCTGGAGCTGCACCCGCTGCTCAACCCGGCGGCGTACGTCGACGCCTCGGTCGCGGGTGATTCGCTGACCGTGGGACCGTCGCCGGCCCGGGAGGACGCCGCGTGGATCACCCTGTGCGGGCCCGGCCGGGAGCGCCCCCTGCAGGTGGTGCTGCGCGCGGTCGACCCCCACCTGGACGTCGAGGTCGAGGGCACACCGGAGCGGTGGACGGCCCGCGTCGTACGCCGCGACCAGCCCGCACCCGAGGCGGACGAGGTGGCGGTGACGCGGTTCAGCACGGGGTCGTCGTTCGCGTTCCAGCCCCGGCGGGCACTCCCGATCACACCGGTCTGACGGCATACTTGCCTGATGCCCGTCACTCGCGGCTTCTTCGGCAAGAAGCGACCCCAGCGTCCTGACCGGCTGCCGCCGGGGCAGTACGACACCGGCAGCTCCTGGCCGACCCTGACAGCGGAGGCGACGCCGCGGCTCGACGTCGAGCAGTGGTCGATGACCGTCGACGGCCTCGTCGGACGGCCGCACAGCTGGAGCTGGCGGGAGATGCACGCCCTTCCGGAGTCGACGTACTTCGGCGACATCCACTGCGTCACGACGTGGTCGAAGTTCGACATGACGTTCCGCGGGGTCAGCGTGGACACGCTCCTCGAGATCGCGATGCCGCTGCCCGAGGCGAAGTTCGTGATGGCGCACTCGACGACCGGCTACACCACGAACCTGCCGCTGGAGGACGTGACGGGCGGCAAGGCGTGGGTGGTGTGGGAGGTCGACGGCAAGCCGCTCCCGACCGGGCACGGCGGGCCCGTGCGGCTGCTGGTGCCGCACCTCTACTTCTGGAAGTCCGCGAAGTGGGTCACCCGGCTCGAGCTGATGGAGCGCGACCGGCCGGGCTTCTGGGAGCAGAACGGCTACCACGACCGCGGCGACCCGTGGCTGGAGCAGCGCTACCAGGGCGACCCGTAGTGGTGTCCGCTCCCGCCGGCGACTGGACGACCGGGACGATCATCGAGCTCGACCACCCGACCGACAGGCTGGTCCGGCTGCGCCTCCACGTCGACGACCGCGTCGACCACCTGGCCGGGCAGCACTACGTGGTGCGGCTGCGCGCACCCGACGGGTACACCGCCCAGCGGTCCTATTCGGTCGCCTCCGATCCCGACGACCCGCTGCTGGAGCTGATGGTCGAGTGCCTGCCCGGCGGCGAGGTGTCGGGGTTCCTGCACGACGCGGCCGAGGTCGGGGACGTGCTCGAGCTGCGCGGGCCGATCGGCGGCTGGTTCGTGTGGCCGGGCGACGTCCCGGCGGTCTGCGTCGCGGGCGGGTCCGGGGTCGTGCCGGTCGTCGCGATGACCCGGGTCGCGCGGCGGCTGGGGCTGCAGCACCTGCTGAAGGTGGTGGTGGTCGCCCGCACCTGGGAGGAGCTGCCGTACGCCGAGGAGCTGCAGCGGTACGGCGCCTTCGTCGCCCTCACTCGGCAGAACCTCGGCGACCGGGTCGCGGCGCCGCCGTACCCCTCCGAGATGGAGGCGTACGTCGCAGGCGCCGAGCGCGCCTACGTGTGCGGATCGGTCGGCTTCGCGTCGTACGCCACCCGGCTGCTGGAGGAAGCCGGCGTCGACACCGACGCGGTCCGCGTCGAGCAGTTCGGCGAGACCGGCTGAGCCGCACCCTATGCTGCGGTCATGCTCATCCTCGGTCTGATCCTCTTCGGCATGGTCATCGGCGCCGGCGCCCAGCTGATCCTCGGCCGGCACGGCGGCAGCATCGACTGGACGATGGCGATCGTCGCGGGCCTGGTGGGCTCGTTCGTCGGCGGCCTGCTCGCCAGCCTGCTGGCCGGTGACGGCATCGAGCTGCACGCGAGCGGCATCATCGGCTCGCTCGTGGGTGCCGTTATCGTGACCGCCGTCTGGCGCTGGGCCGCGGGTCGCTCGAAGACCGCGTGATCTCCACCCGTGAGTGAGGCCTTCGGCCACTTCCGCGTCGGGTTCGTCACCGGCGCGACCCCCGACAAGTGGGCACGCACCTGGCGCGAGCGGTACGCGCGCGACCCGCTCGAGCTGGTCCCGATCGAGGAGGACGCGCAGGAGGACCGGGTCCGTGACGGGACGCTGGACATGGCCCTGGTGCGACTCCCGGTCGACCGCGACGGGCTGCACCTGATCCCGCTCTACGAGGAGCTCCCGGTCGCCGTCCTGGGCACTGAGCACCTGCTCACCCTGGCCGACGAGGTCACCACGGCAGACCTGGCGGACGAGCAGCTGGTGCTCCCCGAGCGGTCCGGATGGCGGCCGGCGGCCGAGCAGCTGGCCTGGCCGGCGATGTCGGTCAGGGACGCGGTCGAGGTGGTCGCGAGCGGCACCGGCGTCGTCGTCGTGCCGATGTCGATCGCCCGCCTGCACCACCGCAGGGACGTGACGTTCCGCATCGTGACGGACCTGCCACCCACGACCGTCGGCCTGGCCTGGCTCGTCGACAACGACGACCCGTGGGTGCAGCGGTTCATCGGCATCGTCCGCGGACGCACGGAGCGCAGCTCCCGCGGCTGACCGCCCGGTGCCCGGCTAGCTCCAGCTGGTCGGCAGCGGCCGGCCCTCGTGGAAGCCCGCCGCCGACTGCACGCCGACGACCGCGCGCTCGTGGAGCTCCGCGAGCGAGGTCGCGCCGGCGTACGTGCACGCGGAGCGGACGCCGGAGCAGATCTGGTCGATCAGGTCCTCGACGCCCGGGCGGGCCGGGTCCAGGTACATCCGCGACGAGGAGATGCCCTCCTCGTAGAGGCCCTTCCGGGCCCGGTCGTAGGCCGACTCGCCGCTGGTCCGGTTCGCGACCGCCCGGGCCGAGGCCATCCCGAACGACACCTTGTAGGCACGGCCGTCGGAGTCGACCATCAGGTCGCCCGGCGACTCGTGGGTGCCGGCGAACCAGGAGCCGATCATCACGGCGGACGCCCCGGCCGCGAGCGCGAGTGCGACGTCGCGGGGGTGCCGTACCCCGCCGTCGGCCCAGACGTGCTTGCCGAGGGCGCTGGCGGCCGCGGCGCACTCGAGGACGGCGGAGAACTGCGGCCGGCCCACGCCGGTCATCATCCGGGTCGTGCACATCGCACCCGGACCGACGCCGACCTTGACGATGTCCGCGCCCGCCTCGATCAGCGCCCGGGTGCCCTCCGCGGACACGACGTTGCCCGCGGCGATCGGCACCTGGGGGTCGAGCCCGCGCACGACGCCCAGCGTCTCGATCATCCGCTCCTGGTGGCCGTGCGCGGTGTCGACGACGAGGCAGTCGACCCCAGCCTCGAGCAGCTCCTTGGCGCGCTGGGCGACCTCGCCGTTCACGCCCACCGCAGCGGCCACGCGCAGGCCGCCACCGTGGTCGACCGCGGGGTCGTAGAGGGTGGCGCGCAGCGCGCCGGTGCGGGTGAGCACGCCGAGGAGGGTGCCGTCGCCGTCGACCGCGACCGCCAGGTGCGCATGCGTCGCGTCGAGGCGGTCGAACGCCTCCCGCGGGTCGGCGTCCTCCTCGAGCAGCACGGCGATCGGCTGCATCACGTGCTGGACCTGGGCGAACCGGTCCACCTCGACGCAGTCGGACTCGGCGACCACGCCGACGGGCCGCCCGTCGCGCACGACGACGGCCGCGCGGTGCGCGCGCTTCGGGATCAGGGCGAGCGCCTCGGCGACGGTCTGGTCGGGCCGCAGCTCGATCGGGGTGTCGAAGACCAGGTGCCGCGACTTGACGAACTGCACGACGTCGGCGACCACGGAGACGGGGATGTCCTGCGGGATCACCGCGAGCCCGCCTCGGCGGGCGACGGTCTCCGCCATCCGCTTGCCGGCGATCGCGGTCATGTTGGCCACGACGAGCGGGAGCGTGGCACCCGTGCCGTCGCTGGTCGCCAGGTCGACGTCGTACCGGCTGGCGACCGCGGACCGCCGCGGGACCATGAAGACGTCGTCGTAGGTCAGGTCGTGGGGCGGGGTGTTCGCGTCGAGGAACTGCACGTCCGACGAGTCTACGTCGCGAGTGGCCGACCGACCGCTTCCGCGGTGGCGCGGGCGGAGGGCGTCCCGTGGTCGGGGTCGGCGCCGAGGCCGAGAAGGGTGCGCACGACCGCATCCCGCCGCTGGTGGACCGCCCCCGTGAGCGGCGACTGGCCGCGGTCGTTGAGGCGGTCGACGTCGGCGCCGCGCTCGGCCAGCTGCGCGACGAGGAGCTGGTGGCCGTGGTAGGCCGCCAGCGTGAGCAGCGTGTTGCCCTTGCCGTCGGTGAGGTTGACCGGCACCCCGGCGTCGACGTGCGCCAGCAGCGCGTCGGCGCTCCCCGTGCGGGCCATCTCGAAGAGGTCGTGGGCGAGCGGGTGCACGACCCCAGTATCCCTAGGCTGGGGCCATGCCGTACGTCGCTCCCGGGGATCCCACGTCGCTCGCGTCCGCTGCCGCCTCGGCCTTCGCTGCGGAGTACGGCGACTCCCCCGCCGTCGTCGGCCGTGCGCCGGGCCGCGTGAACCTGATCGGCGAGCACACCGACTACAACGGCGGCCTGGTGCTGCCGGTGGCGCTGCCGCACGCGACGTACGCCGCTGTCCGCCCCCGGACCGACGACGTGGTGCGGATCGCGAGCGTCGAGGAGCCGGCGCCGTGGACCGGCACCCTGTCGTCGCTGTCGACGGCCACCGGGTGGGCGGCGTACGCCGCCGGGGTCCTGTGGGCGCTGCGCGAGGCCGGTGTCGAGGTGCCGGGCGTGGACGTCCTGGTGCACGGCACGGTGCCCCTGGGTGCCGGGCTGTCGTCGTCCGCGGCGCTGGAGTGCTCGGTGGCCGTCGCCGCGTGCGCGGTCGCCGATGTGCCCCTGGACCGGCCGCTGGTGGTCGCGGCCTGCATCCGCGCGGAGACCGAGGTGGCCGGCGCCCCCACCGGGGGGATGGACCAGACGGTGTCGATGCTGGCGTCAACCGGGACTGCGCTGTTGATCGACTTCGAGACCCCGTCGTCGTCCTCGTCGCCGGTGGCGGTCGACCTGCCGCTGTCGAACGTGTCGCTGCTCGTCACGGACACCCGCGTCTCGCACGCGCTGAACGACGGCGGGTACGGCGCTCGGCGCGCGGACTGCGAGAAGGCCGCCGCCGCACTCGGCGTACCGTCCCTGCGGTCGGCGTCGCTCGCGGACGTCTCCTCGCTCACCGACGTGCGGGTGCGCCGCCGGGCCCGGCACGTCGTCAGCGAGATCGCCCGGGTGTCGGCCGTCGTCGGGGCGCTCTCCTCGGGCTCGTGGTCGGCGGTGGGTTCGCTGTTCGCCGAGTCGCACGCCTCGATGCGCGACGACTTCGAGATCTCGAGCGCCGAGCTCGACCTGGCCGTCTCGACCGCGGTCTCCGCCGGCGCGATCGGCGCCCGGATGACCGGCGGCGGCTTCGGCGGCTCCTCGATCGCGGCCGTCCCCACCTCCTCGGTCCCGGACGTCGTCGCCGCCATCGACGCGGCGTTCGCCGCTGCCGGGTTCCGCGCGCCGCAGCACCTGCTCGCCGAGCCCTCTGGTGCCGCCGCTGTCGTCTCCTGACGTCGCGGATTGGTCACCAACCGCAGATGGGGAGCCCTCCCACCTGCGGTTGGTGACCAATCCGCGTGCATTTCGTGCCCCGGGCGCAGGCCGGCGGTGCGTCAGCCACCGTTTCGTGGCCGAGAACGGTGGCCAGCT
>NZ_KK211159.1:718311-877320 GCF_000620645.1 Nocardioides sp. URHA0032
AATCTGCGGTTGGTGACCAATCCGCGTGCAATTCGGCGCGCGGCACGGCCGCCGCGGAGCCGAGCCGCTGGCGCCGTCACCGGCCCACGATCCGGTCCGACGAGTGATGTTCGAGACAACGGCGCAGCATGCCCGACGCCGATGGGTACATGCTTCAATCCAGACACGACCGTCTCCATCGATCGAAGGGAAGCCCTCGTGGCCAACAAGAGCCCGATCAACAAGCTCCAGGACACCGTCGTCGGCACCGTGAAGGCGGTGATGACCCACCCCGTCGGCACAGCCGGCAAGGCCGTGGGACAGGCGCGAGGGGCGGTACTGCTCGGGCGCACGGTCGCGGAGCAGGTCGGCAAGACCGCAGTCGGCGCGGTCGCGGGCCGTCTCGGCCACGGGGGGACCCAGCAGGACACGCAGCATGCGACCCAGCAGGCTCCGGCACCGGTGCGCTCCGTGACCCCGACGCCGCCGGCGAAGAAGGCTCCCCCGGCGAAGAAGGCCGACCGGACCACCCCGACGCGGCCGCCGGTGACCGATGTCGTCACCGACCTGGTCAAGGAGCAGGCCGCGCACCAGCCGGTGCCGGCGGCCACGGCCGAGCCGGTGACCTCGATCGACGCGACAGCGGACGTGGAGCACGTCGACGCCACCCCGGCGGACGTCGCGAAGAAGGTCGCGAGGAAGGCGCCGGCGACGAGGGCGCCGGCGAAGAAGACCGCTGCGACGAAGACGCCGGGCAGGAAGACGACCCCGAGCGCCAAGCTCCCCACGCGCAAGGCAGCGCCGAAGAGCGCCGCCGAGGTCGTCGAGGACGCCGACCTGCCGAGCCCGATCGAGTCGATCGGCAGCAGCACCGACCCCGGGCAGGGCTGAGACGGCCGAGCGGCTCCCCGACCCGGCGCTCGTCGTCCTGGTCGGTGCCTCGGGCTCGGGCAAGTCGACGTGGGCGCGCGCCCGCTACCGCCGGGAGGAGGTCGTCTCCTCGGACGACCTCCGCGGCGTGGTCGGCAGCGGCGCGCACGACCTGGACGCCTCCGACGACGCCTTCGCACTGCTGGAGCGGATCGTCGACGCCCGCCTCGGCCGCGGGCTCACCACGGTGGTCGACACCCTGGGCCTCGACGACGTACGCCGGAGCCGCTGGCTCGAGGCTGCCCGCGCGGCCGGACTGCCGGCGGTCGCCGTGCTCCTGGACACGCCGGACGACCTGTGCCGGTCCCGCAACCGCGAGCGCGACCGGCCGGTGCCCGCGCCGGCCCTCGCGGCCCAGCTGAGGAAGGTCGCCGCGGTCGACCTCGTCGGCTGGCAGGTGCACCGCGTCCGACCGGGCCGTGTGCCCGAGCGTGACCCGGAGGTAGGTCTCAGGCCCACGACCGGTTCAGCGGGGCGCCGCAACAGCCAGGGGCTGCGGTTCGTGCTGCAGGTGGGCCGGTTCCCGTGGGGCGAGAGCCCGACGCCGTGGCTGACACAGGTCGCCACCGCGGCCGACGAGGCGGGCTTCGCCGGCCTCGCCCTGATGGACCACCTGATCCAGATCCCCCAGGTCGGGCGGGCGTGGGAGCCGATCCCGGAGCCGTGGGTGACGCTCGGCCTGCTCGCCGGGCTCGACACCCGGCTGGACCTCGGCACCCTCGTGACGCCCGTGACGTTCCGGGCACCCGGCATCACCGCCAAGGCCGCGGCCACCCTCGACGCACTCTCCGGCGGGCGCGCGTTCCTCGGGCTGGGGGCGGGCTGGTGGGCGCGGGAGCACGCGGCGTACGGCCTGCCGTTCCCGCCGCCCCGCGAGCGTCTCGACGAGGTCGAGCGCGCCATCGCAACGATGCGGGCACTGTGGGCACCCGGCACCAGGGCGGCGGCCGGGCTCCCCGAGACCACGAGCTACCCGCGGCCGGCGCACGACATCCCGATCATCCTCGGCGGCTCCGGGGACCGGATGCTGAGCATCGCGCGGCAGTACGCGGACGCGGTCAACGTCCGCACCGAGCACGTCGACCGCGCGGTCGACGCGCTCGAGGGATCGGACGTGACGGTCACGGTCCTCGACCTGCCGACCGTCGGACGCGACCGCGAGGACGTGTGGGCCCGGGTGGAGCGGCTGCGCGGGAGCACTCGGGCCGCGGCGTACGCCGAGCGCACGCATGCCGGCACCCCGGCGGTACAGCGCGACCGCTACGGCGCGCTGGCGGCCCGGGGTGTCGACACGGTGTTCCTGGCCCTGGCCGACCTCGACGGTCCCGACGACCTCGAGCGGTTGGCGCCGCTCACCGCCTGACCTACTTGAGCTGGGCGCTGGTCAGCCCGAGCACGCGCCGGGCCACGATCAGCTGCTGGATCTGCTGGGTGCCCTCGAAGATGTCCAGGATCTTGGAGTCACGCGCCCACT
The DNA here is from genome assembly GCF_000620645.1 of Nocardioides sp. URHA0032. Taxonomy (GTDB): domain Bacteria; phylum Actinomycetota; class Actinomycetes; order Propionibacteriales; family Nocardioidaceae; genus Nocardioides. Next base: position 720,695 of record NZ_KK211159.1, read on the forward strand.
TCTCGAGCAGCTCGCCCTCGGCGTACCCGACCGAGCCCGCGAGCTCCACGCACGACAGCGTGATGTCGGAGCCGACCCGGCCCGCCTTCGCCTTGGCCATCGAGGCCTCGAGGGAGTTCGGCCTGCGGTTGTCCGCCATCCACGCCGCCTGCAGCATCAGCAGGTGCGCGGCCTCCCAGTCCGCCTCCATCTGCAGGAACTTCGCGGCCGCCGCGTGCTGCGTGATCGCCGGGCGGTCGTAGTCGACCTCCACCCCGGCCGTCTCGAGCAGCTCGCGCGTGAGGTCCAGCGCCGCCCGCGCACAGCCGACCGCCATCGCGGCGACCAGCGGGCGGGTGTTGTCGAAGGTCGCCATCGCGCCGGCGAACCCCTGCTTGGTGTCGATCTCGGGCGACCCGAGGAGGTTGGCGGCCGGCACCCGGCAGTTCTCGAACCGGATCGTCGCCGTGTCGGACGCCTTGATCCCGAGCTTGTGCTCGAGCCGCTCGACGCTCATGCCGGGCGTGCCCTTCGGGACCACGAACGACTTGATCGCGGCCCGGCCCAGGTCCTTGTCGAGGGTCGCCCACACGACGACGGCGTCGGACCGCTCGCCGGAGGTCACGAAGATCTTCTCGCCGTTGAGGACGTACTCGTCGCCGTCCAGTACGGCGGTGGTGCGGATGTTCGCCGAGTCCGACCCGGTGTCCGGCTCGGTGATCGCCATCGACGCCCACACGCCGTCGAACCGCTCGTGCTGCTCGTTGTCGGCCACCGAGGCGATCGCGGAGTTCCCCAGGCCCTGGCGCGGCATCGAGAGCAGCAGTCCGACGTCGCCCCAGCACATCTCGGCGATCGACATCACCGAGGCCAGGTTGGTGCCGTTCTTCACGGAGCCGTCGTCCCCGTCCTCGCTGCGCTTCACCCCGGCCGCGCCCGCGCCCTCGCTCGCGCCGGACTCCGAGAGCCCGTCGATCATCGCGGCGAGCATGTCGAGCTCCTTGGGGTACGCGTGCTCGGCCTTGTCGTACTTGCGCGAGATCGGCCGCAGCATGTTCATCGCGACCTGATGCGCCTGCCCGACCAGGGGCCGGAACTTCTTCGGGTCGTCCAGATTGATGGGCATTAGATCAGCACCGCACCTTCCATCACGCCGATCGCACGCAGGTCGCGGTACCACCGCTCCACCGGGTGCTCCTTCACGAACCCGTGACCCCCGAGCAGCTGGACGCCGTCGAGGCCGATCTGCATCCCCTTGTCCGCGCACAGCCTCCGGGCCAGCGCGACCTCCCGGGCGAAGTCCTTGCCGGCGGCGGCCCGCGCCGCGGCCTTCCACGTCAGGAGCCGCATCGACTGCAGCTCGATCGCGATGTTCGCGACCATGAACGCCACCGACTGCCGGTGCGCCACCGGCTCGCCGAACGCCTCGCGCTCCTTCACGTACGGCACCACGTAGTCGAGCACGGCCTGGCCGGTGCCGACGGCGAGCGCGCACCAGGCGAGCCGGGCGAGTCGCACGCACTCGACGTACGTCGACCCGTCGGTCTCCCCCAGCACCGCGTCGGTCGGGACGTGCACGTCGGTGAGGTGGATCTTCGTGAGCCCGGCCGCCCGCACGCCCATGGCGGGGTCCGCCTCGACCTCGATCCCGACGGCCGAGGACTCGACGAGGAACAGCACCGGAGCGCCGTCGAGCGCCGCGCCGATGACGAACAGCTCGGCGTCGGCGCCCCGAGGGACGGCTGACTTCACGCCGTTCAGGACGAAGCCGTCGCCGGTCCGGGTCGCCGTCGTGGCCGGCGCCAGGACGTCGAAGAGGACGGTCGGCTCGGTGAGCGCGATCGCGGCCGCCGGGACGGCGCCGTCGGTGAACGCCGGCAGGTAGGTCTGCTGCTGCGCGTCGGTGCCCCACAGCCCGATCGCGGTCGCGACCGACCCGGGTGCGAGGGAGGCGACGGCCAGGCCCAGGTCACCGTGCGCGAGCGCCTCGGCGACCAGCGTGCCGGCCATCGCGGACCGCTCCTCGGAGATGCCGCCGAGGGCCTCGGGCAGGCCGAGGATCGGCAGCCCGACCTCGAGCCCCGCCTTGAGCACCGCCTCCGGCGCCGCGCACGCCTCGTCGGCCTCGGCGGCGACCGGCCGGAGCACCTCCGACGCGAGCTCGCTGACGACGTCGACGAGCATCTGCTCGTCCTCGGTGGGGGTCAGGTCGAACACGCCGCGACCGGCGGTCGCCGCCGGTCGAGTGCCGGCCTTGCCCGCGTTGCCCGCCTTCGCGAACGTGCGGCTGGCGGCCGTGATGGTCTTGAACCCGCTGCGCGTCGTGGTGAACACGGCCTGCTCGGCCTGCTTGCGCAGGCCCACCCGGTCGAGCACGTCGCTGCGGGCGAGCCGGCTGAGTGCGGCGACGGCGTACCCGATCGGGTCGCGGCTCTCCTTGCTGGACAGCCCGTGTTTCCCGCCGGGCCGAAGGCTGTGGATCAGGGACATGCGGTCAATGTAACTCGGAGTTACACTCCCGGCTACAGCGGGCGTCGTGGAGCCGGTCACACGGTCGCTACGCTCCCCGCATGCCTGACCAGCCCTCCGGCCAGCTCCCCGACGGCGGCCACGTCCGCCCGATCACCCGCTGGGGCACTCCGGTCATGCACCGGCCCCAGCAGCGCGTGACGGCGTACGACGACGCGCTCCGTGCCCTGGCCGCCGACATGGTCGCCACCATGTACGCCGCGGACGGCGTGGGCCTGGCGGCCTGCCAGGTCGGCGAGGACGTCGCGATGTTCGTCTTCGACTGTCCCGACGAGTCCGGCGAGCACACCGCCGGCGTGGTCTGCAACCCGGTGCTGACCCTGCCCGAGGGGCGCGACCGGCACCTCGACGACGGCGACGAGGGCTGCCTGTCGTTCCCGGGCGCCTTCGTCGAGTGCGCGCGGCCCGACGTCGCGACCGTCACCGGCACCGGCCTCGACGGCGAGCCGGTCGAGTTCTCCGGCGACGGCCTGCTCGCCCGGTGCCTGCAGCACGAGACCGACCACACCAACGGCATCGTGTTCGGCGACCGACTGCCCAACAAGGCCCGCAAGAAGCTCGAGAAGGCGCACGAGAAGGCGGCCCCCGACTTCCCCGCGGAGTGGCCGGCCGGCTGACCTCGCGCCTATCCTGCTCGGGGGTCGAGCGGGAGGAGGTCCAGCCATGTCCGACCGTTCCTTCAAGCCGATCCGGTCGCTGACCGGGCGGGTGCGCCGGCGTACCCCGGCGGCTCCCGGCGCTCCGCTCGCCGTCGAGCGGACCCAGGACCGGGTCAGCATGGTCGACAGCGCGATCTACGTGGCCGGCGACCGTGTCGACTCACCCGCCACCCTGGCCGACACGTTCCGCTCGCTGAGCGAGCACGACGACGCCGTCGCCTGGATCGGGCTGTACCGGCCGGACCAGCACGAGCTGGGCGAGCTGGCGGAGGAGTTCGACCTGCACGAGCTCGCGGTCGAGGACGCGATCGTCGCGCACCAGCGGCCGAAGCTGGAGCGGTACGACGAGACGCTGTTCGTGGTGCTCCGGGCGGCGCACTACGTCGACTCCCGCGAGGAGGTCGAGTTCGGCGAGGTCCACCTGTTCGTCGGCCCGGACTTCGTGATCACCGTGCGGCACTCCGAGTCGCCGGACCTGTCCGCCGTACGCCGCCGGCTGGAGTCGAACCCCGACCTGCTCGCCCTGGGCCCGGAGGCGATCCTCTACGCGATCCTGGACCGGATCGTCGACGGCTACCTCCCCGTCGTCGCGGGCCTCGAAAACGACATCGACGAGATCGAGACGGAGGTGTTCGGCAGCGACCCGCAGGTGTCGCGGCGCATCTACGAGCTGACCCGCGAGGTGATCGAGTTCCAGCGGGCGACGCGTCCGCTCGCGACGGTGCTGCGCAACCTGTCCGCCGGCTTCGCGAAGTACGGCACCGACGAGGAGCTCCAGCGCTACCTGCGCGACGTCGAGGACCACCTCACCCAGGTCATCGAGCAGGTCGACGGCTTCCGGCAGCTGCTCCGCGACATCCTGACCGTGAACGCGACCCTGGTCGCCCAGCGGCAGAACGAGGAGATGCGCGCGCTGTCGGAGGCGAGCATCGAGCAGAACGACGACGTCAAGCGGATCTCGGCCTGGGCGGCGATCCTGTTCGCCCCCACCCTGGTCGGCACCGTCTACGGCATGAACTTCGACCACATGCCCGAGCTGCACTGGGCCGGCGGCTACCCCTTCGCGCTGGTGCTGATGCTGATGGTCAGCGTCACGCTGTGGGCGGTCTTCAAGTTCCGCCGCTGGATCTGACGCCGAGTCGGCGCAGTCTCAGCTGAGACTGCGCCGACTCGGCTCAGCGGCGCGTGGTGACGTAGCAGGCGACGGCGGTGGCGGCGGCGACGTTGAGCGAGTCGATGCCCTCGGCCATCGGGATGATGGCGCGGCGGTCGGCGGTCTGCTCCCAGCGCTCCGAGAGCCCGTGCCCCTCGGAGCCGAGCACGAGCGCCACGCGGTCCAGGCCGGCCACGGCCTCCTCGATCGGTACGGCGTCCGGGGCGAGCGTCAGCGCGATGGTGGTGAACCCGAGGGCGGTGAGCGCCGGCAGGGCGTCGTACCAGTCCGGCAGGCGGGTCCAGGGCGTGGTGAACACGGCGCCCATGCCGACCTTGATGGAGCGGCGGTAGAGCGGGTCGGCGCACCGGGGCGCCAGCAGCGCGGCGTCGAAGCCGAGGGCGGCGCCGGAGCGGAAGATCGCGCCGACATTGGTGTGGTCGACGATGTCCTCGAGCACCAGGACCGAGCGCGCGCCGGAGAGCACCGACGACACCGACGGCAGGGGCAGCCGCTCCAGCGAAGCGAGCGCGCCGCGGTGGACGTGGAAGCCCGTGACCTCCTCGGCGAGTGCCTCGGTGACGACGTAGCAGGGCGCATCAGAGCGCGCGAGCTCGTCCGAGAGCCCCTCGAGCCAGCGCGGCGCCATCAGGAACGAGCGTGGGGTGAAGCCCGCGGCCACCGCGCGACGGACCACCTTCTCCCCCTCGGCGAGGAACAGCCCGTGGGTCGCCTCGAGGTGCTTGCGGAGCTCGACGTCGCGCAGGTCGCGGTAGTCGGCGAGCCGGGGATCGGCAGGGTCGGTGATCTCGACGAGGGTGGCCATCACGCAAAGTGTGCGGGATGGGCCACGGCGACGACCTCGCCGACCACGATGATCGCCGGCGGGCGCACCGCCTCCTCCGCGAGCCTCGCGGCGAGGGTCCCGAGCGTCGCGAGCACGGTCCGCTCCCCCGGCATCGTGCCCTCGGAGACCACCGCCACCGGCGTGGCCGGCGAGCGGCCGCCGGCGACCAGGGCGGTGGCGATCGCGGGCGCGTTCTCGACCGCCATCATCAGCACGACGGTGCCGGACATCGAGCCGATGGCGGTCCAGTTGACCTGGGACTCGGGGTGTCCCGGCGGCAGGTGACCGGAGACGACCGTGAATTCGTGGGCGACGCCGCGGTGGGTCACCGGGATGCCTGCCACCCCGGGTACGGCGATCGGGCTGGACAGCCCGGGCACCACGGTCACCGGCACCCCGGCCTCGCGGCAGGCGATGACCTCCTCGAAGCCGCGGCCGAAGACGAAGCTGTCGCCGCCCTTGAACCGCACCACCCGCTTGCCCTCGAGCGCCCGCGCGACGATGACGCGGTTGATCTCCTCCTGCTGCGCGGACCGGCCGCGCGGCAGCTTCGCCACGTCGATCAGCTCGACGTCCGCGGGCAGCTCGCCGAGCAGCTCGCGCGGCGCGAGCCGGTCGGCGACCACGACGTCCGCCTCGACGAGCGCCTTGCGACCGGCGACCGTCATCAGCTCGGGGTCTCCGGGCCCGCCGCCGACCAGCACCACGCCCGGCGACCGGTCGCGCTGGTGCCGGGCCACGATCGTGCCCTCGCGCAGGCCCTCGAGGATCTCGTCGCGGACCGCCGCGGAGCGCTGCGGCTCGCGCTGGCCGAGCACCGCGACCGTCACGCCGGCGTGCCGACCGACCGCCGGCGTCCAGGCCGACGCCCGGGTGGCGTCGTCGGAGCGGACGCAGAAGACCCGACGTACCTCCGCCGAGGCGGAGACCTGCTCGTTGACCGTGCGGTCGTCGGTGGCCGCGATGACGTACCACGCCTCGTCGAGGTCGGCGTCCTGGAAGCCGCGCCGGTGCCACGTCACCTCACCGGAGCCGACCATGCCCTCGATCGCCGGTGTCACGTCGGGGCTGACCACGTGCACGTCGGCGCCCACCGCGATCAGCTGCGGCACCCGGCGCTGCGCGACGTGCCCGCCGCCCACGACGACGACGCGCCGTCCGCCCAGCCGCAGGCCGGAGGGGTACGTCGGGAAGTCGTCCATGACGCCATCATCGCGGCCCCGCTGCGGTCGGCCGTGGCGCACGTTCACCCTCCGGACTACGTTGAGGTCCAAGCGTCCGCCGAGATAGGAGTGCCATGAGCCTCGACCGTCCGGTCAGCCCGAACCCGTACGACCTGCTCCCCGCCGTCCCGTCCTTCACCGTCACCAGCTCGGACGTCGCCGAGGGCCAGCAGCTCAAGGACGACCAGGTCGCGGCAGCGGGCAACACCTCGCCGCAGCTCTCCTGGGAAGGGGCGCCCGACGGCACCAGGAGCTACACGGTCACCTGCTTCGACCCGGACGCGCCGACGCCGAGCGGCTTCTGGCACTGGGTCCTCGTCGACCTGCCCGCCGACGTCACGTCGCTGGACACCGGCGCCGGCGCCGAGGGTGCGCAACTGCCGGGCAACGCCTTCATGTGCCGCAACGACGGCGGCTCGAAGGCGTTCATGGGCGCCGCCCCGCCCGCGGGTGACCAGGTGCACCGTTACTACTTCGTCGTGCACGCGGTGAAGGAGGACTCCCTCGGGGTCGACTCCGACGCCTCACCCGCCGTCGTCTCCTTCAACCTGGCGTTCAAGACCGTCGGCCGCGCGATCCTGCACGGCACCTACCAGCACTAGGCGCCCCGGACCGACATGCGCACCGTCGCCGCCCTCGCACTCACCGCGGGCCTGCTGGTCGGGCTCCCGCAGGCCGCGCACGCGCAGCAGAGCTGCAACGGCGACCCCGCGACCGTCGTGGGTACGCCGGGCGGCGTGGTCGTCGGCACCACCGGCCGTGACGTGGTGGTGACGAACGGGGCCGCGTCCGTCGACACGCTCGACGGCGTCGACGTCGTCTGCGTGACCGGCGGCGTGCCCACGACCATGGAGGGCGGCCCCGGGCGGGACCGGGTCGTCGTCGCCGTCCCGGGCGGCTTCGTGCGGATGGACCTCGGTGCCGGCACGCTCTCCTCCGGCCCCGGCGGCGACGGCTCGCTGACCGGCTTCGAGGACGCGACCGTCCTTGCCCACGGCGCGTTGGTGGGCGGGACCAGCGGCCCGAACGACATCCGGTGGAACCTCTGCACCGGCACCATCACCGCCCAGCGCGGGTCGGACAAGGTGACCTGGGCCGGCGGCGAGGACCTCTGCGTGGCCGGCGACCAACGGACGTGGGGCGCCTTCGGCGGTGGCGGCCAGGACCTCTTGATCGGCAGCCCGTGGGCCGACACCCTGGTCGGGGGGCGTGGTCACGACGTCGGCGACGGGCGTGGCGGCTTCGACCGGTGCCGCGTCGAGGTCGCGCGCAACTGCGAGAGCGACCGGTGAGCGAGCCCGTCCTCGTCGGCGGCTCGATCGTCGACATGGGCGGGGTGGCCCGGGCGAAGTACGTGCCGGCCGCCCGCCTGGACGCGTTCCGCGAGATCGGGATGGGTGCGTCGCCGTCGTGGAGCGTCTTCACCGTCGACGGGTCCGTCGCGTTCACCGACGACCTCGGCGTGGTCGGCGACCTCCGGATCCACATCGACCCCGCCGAGCTGCGCGACGTCGCCGACGGCATCGCCTGGGCGCCCGGGGACCTGCACCACCAGAACGGCGAGCCGTCCGCGATGTGTGCCCGCCACGTGCTGCGTCGCGCGGTCGAGGCCGCCTCCGGGGCCGGGCTCACGGCCCGGGTCGGCGCCGAGCTCGAGTGCACGCTGCTCGCCCCGGACGGCTCGCACGCGACGACAGCGGGGTGGGCGCCGTACGGGCTGCGCTCGTCGCTGGAGCAGGCGCCGTTCCTCGTCGACCTGGCCCGGTCGGCCCAGGCCGCCGGGCTCGGCCTCGAGCAGCTGCACATGGAGTACGGCCACGACCAGGTCGAGCTGTCGCTCTCCCCCACCGACCCGCTCGCGGCGGCCGACGACGTCGTCCTGGCCCGCCTGGTGATCGGGCGCACCGCGGAGCGGCACGGCATGCGCGTGTCGTTCTCGCCGTTGCCGTTCGCCGGCGAGGCCGGCAACGGTGCGCACCTGCACCTGTCCCTCGCGAACGCCGACGGGCCGGTGTTCTCGGGTGGGGACGGGCCCCACGGCCTGACCCCCGCCGGCGCGGCCGCGATCGCGGGGGTGCTCGCGACGCTGCCGGAGCTGATCGCGGTGTACGCCGGGTCGGCACTGTCCGAGCGACGGCTGGTGCCCGGCAACTGGGCGGGCGCCGCCCTCTGCTGGGGGCTCGAGAACCGCGAGGCGGCGGTCCGGCTCGTCGAAGCAGGTACGGGCACCGCACACGGCGCCAACATCGAGCTCAAGGTGGTGGACCCGAGCTCGAACCCGTACCTCGCGATCGCCGCATTCCTCGGCAGTGCCCGGCTCGGCGTCGAGCGCGGCCTCACGCCACCCGACGAGGTGTCGGTCGACCCGTCCGGTTCCGGACTCGACCTCGCCCTCCTTCCCCCACACCAGGGGGCGGCCCTGGACGCGCTGGCCGGGTCCGGGGTGGCGCGCGAGCTGCTCGGCGGTCCGGTCGTCGACGGGCTGCTCGCCGTCCGGCGGCACGAGGTCAGGACGTTCTCCGGTCTCACCCTCGCCGAGACCGCCGAAACCCTGCGGATGGCATGGAGCTGCTAGTCGAGCATCTCGGCTCCGTCGGGCTCGTCGACCACCACGTGCACGGCTGGTTCACCGAGCCCGGCGACCGCGCGGCCTTCGAGGAGGCGCTGAACGAGGGCGCGACCGGGCCGGTCTCCTCGGGCTTCGACCTGCCCATCGGGGTGGCGGTACGCCGCTGGTGCGCGCCGCTGCTCGGCCTGCCCGCCCTGACCACCTCGGACGAGTACTGGGAGGCACGCTCCGCCACGCCGTACGACGAGCTCGTGCGCACCTTCCTCACCGCCGCGGGCGTCGACCACTGGGTCGTCGACACCGGGCTCACGCCGGGGCTCGTGACCGATCCCGAGCCGCGGTCCGAGGTGATCCGCCTCGAGCTGCTGATGGAGCAGGTGCTGGGCGAGGACGACGTGGTCGGTGCGTTCCGGGAGCGGCTCGGCCGCGCGGTCGCCTCCGGCACCGTCGGCGCGAAGACGATCGCGGCGTACCGGTGCGGCCTCGAGATCGACTGGTCGCGTCCCGACGACGCCGACGTCGCCGCCCGGGCCCGTACGGCGAGCACTCGGGTGGTCGATCCGGTGCTGGTGGCCTTCGGCGCCCACGAGGCGGCCGCTCTCGGGCTCCCGCTGCAGGTGCACACCGGCTTCGGCGACCGCGACCTCGACCTGTCGGCGGCGAACCCGCTCCACCTGACGCCACTGATCCGTACGGTCAGCAGCCCGGTGCTGCTGCTGCACTGCTACCCGTACCACCGGCAGGCCGGCTACCTGGCCCAGGCCTTCGAGCACGTCTTCTTCGACGTCGGCCTCGCGATCAACCACCTCGGCGCGCGGTCGGTCCAGCTGGTCGCAGAGGCGATGGACCTGGCGCCGTTCGGCAAGCAGCTCTACTCCTCAGACGCCTACGGGCTGCCCGAGCTGCACTTCCTCGGCTCGGTCCTGTGGCGGCGGGCGATGGGTGAGGTGATCGGCGGGTGGGTGCGCCGCGGCGACTGGTCGACCGACGACGCGATCCGGGTGGTCGACCTGATCGGCCGCGACAACGCCGCGCGGGTCTACGACCTGTGAGCCGGTCCTCAGGCCCCGCGGAGCAGGTCCTCGAACGGCGTGGGCTCCGCGAACTCGTCCTCGACGGTGCGGCTGCGCCGGCGCGGCGAGCCGTGCAGCAGCCCGACCAGCTCGCCGGCCGCGCGGTCGATGCGCTCGTCGAGACCGCGGTCGCCGAAGTCCTCGCTCGCGGCGAAGACGCCGGTCGGCACCACGGTCGCCCGCAGGTAGCTGAACAGCGGCCGCAGGGCGTGGTCGAGCACCAGCGAGTGCCGGGCGGTGCCCGCGGTGGCGGCGACCAGGACCGGGGTGCCCTCGAGAGCACTGGGATCCAGCACGTCGAAGAACGACTTGAAGAGCCCGGAATAGCTCGCGGAGAACACCGGCGTGACCACGATGAGCGCGTCCGCCCGGCGTACCGTCTCGAGCGCGTCGGCCAGCTCTCCGGTGGCGAAGCCGGTGAGCAGGTGGTCGGCCAGCGGGTGCGCCAGCGGGCGCAGCTCGATGACGTCGACCTCCACGGGCTCGTGCGCGGCGGCCACCGTTGCGGCCGCCAGCCGGTCGGCGAGCAGCCTGGTCGAGGACGGCACGCTCAGGCCGGCGCTGATCACGGCGATGCGGGTCATACGGATGCTCCTGTCACGTCGTCGACCGCGTGCACGGTCGTGTCGTGCGCACCGCCCGCGGCCTCGACCAGCGAGGCGTGGGTGGGCGCGTCGGGGATGTGGGCGGGACGGCCCTCGGCGAAGCCCTTGCGCATGTCGGGCAGGATCTCGCCGAGCAGGTCCAGCTGCTCCAGCACGGTCTTCAGCGGCAGGCCCGCGTGGTCGACCAGGAACAGCTGACGCTGGTAGTGGCCGGCGTAGTCGCGGAACGACAGCGTGCGCTCCAGCACCTGCTGCGGCGACCCGACCGTCAGCGGGGTCGCCTCGGTGAAGTCCTCGAGCGACGGGCCGTGGCCGTAGACCGGGGCGTTGTCGAAGTACGGCCGGAACTCGTCCACCGCGTCCTGGCTGTTCCTCCGCATGAAGAACTGCCCACCCAGCCCGACGATCGCCGTGTCGGCGGGGCCGTGGCCGTAGTGCTCGAAGCGACGGCGGTACAGCTCCACCATCTGCTCGGTGTGGCTGGCCGGCCAGAAGATGTGGTTGTGGAAGAAGCCGTCGCCGTAGTACGCCGCCTGCTCGGCGATCTCGGGGCTGCGGATCGAGCCGTGCCACACGAACGGGGCGACGCCGTCCAGCGGCCGCGGCGTCGACGTGTAGCCCTGCAGCGGCGTGCGGAACTTGCCCTCCCAGTTGACGACGTCCTCGTCCCAGAGCCGGCGCAGCAGCGCGTAGTTCTCGATCGCGAGGTTGAGCCCCTGGCGGATGTCCTTGCCGAACCACGGGTAGACCGGGCCGGTGTTGCCGCGCCCCATCATCAGGTCGACCCGGCCGTCGGTCAGGTGCTGGAGCTTCGCGTAGTCCTCCGCGATCAGCACCGGGTCCGTGGTCGTGATCAGCGTGGTCGCGGTCGACAGGATGATGTTCTCGGTCTTCGCGCCGACGTAGGCCAGCGTCGCCGTCGGGTTCGAGGCGATGAACGGCGGGTTGTGGTGCTCGCCGGTGGCGAACACGTCGAGCCCGACCTCCTCGGCCTTCTTCGCGATCTCGACGGTCGCCTTGATCCGCTCGTGCTCGGTCGGGGTGCGACCGGTCGTCGGGTCCGGCGTCACGTCACCGACGGTGAAGATGCCGATCTGCATGTCCGCTCACTGTCCTCTGGTGGTAGTTGAATTCCGAAGTATCTACGGAACGACCACGGCCCGCCGGGTATTCCTGCCACCATCCTCGCGTGCGCCGCTGCCCCGCCTGGGTCCCCCTCTTGGTCCTCGCCCTCACGGTGGGCCAACTCGCCGTCGCCGAGTGGTGGCCCGGGATCGAGCGGTTCGCCGACAAGGCGTTCGGCGCCCGGCTGCTCGCCTATCCCCTGCTGATGCTCGTGGCACCTGCCTGCTGGTGGCTCGCCAACCGGCGCCGCGAACCGCGGCCCACCCCGCCGTACGGCGCGTTCACACTCGTGATGCTGCCGTTCCTGGTCGACGTGACCGGCAACAGCCTCGACCTCTACGACGCGGTCGTCTGGTGGGACGACGCCAACCACTTCGCGAACTGGTTCCTGCTGCTGACCGGGCTCGGGCTGCTGGTGTGCGGGGCCGTCCGACCGCGCTGGGCGGTCGTGCTCGTGGTCTGCGGGCTCGGCGCGATCCTGGCGATCGGCTGGGAGGTCGGTGAGTGGTGGACGTTCATCCGGCACGGCACCGAGCTCGACACGGCGTACGAGGACACGCTCGGCGACGAGGTGCTCGGCACGCTGGGCGCGCTGTGTGCCGCCCTGCTGGTGGCGCGGCTCAGCCGCGCGGCGTCGCGGTGACGACGACGTTGCTCAGGTAGGCCTCGCCGTTCCAGTCCTCGCAGGTGAGGACCACCAGGCGCCCGGGCACGGACTGGCTGAAGAGCCGGTGGGCGTCGTCGGCGATCCGCCCCTTGCGGTAGATGTGCACGCTCTGCACGGCGTACCGGAGCGTCCCGTGGTCGGTCCGGACCACGATCGCGTCTCCGCGGCGCAGCTCCTCGAGGTCGTCGAGGGCGCCGCCGCCGGTGTGCACGGTGTGCCCGGCGATCAGCGCACTGCCCCGCCGCGCACCGGGCTCGGCGCCGTCGGCCCACCACCCGAGCGTCGTGGGGTCGCTGGGCGGGATCAACGTGCGGCCGGGGGCGTGCACGGGCAGCACCGGCGCACTCACCTTCAGCGCCGGGATCTTCACCCGGTCGGGCGCGCCGGGCACCCGCTTCGCCACCTCGGGCCTCGCGGTGGTGCCCGTGAGGGGGGCGGACTGCGGATCCGACGCGGGGTCCGCGGAGACGGCGCCGGTGGGCTGCGACCACCACACGAAAGCGCCCGCGGCGGCCAGGACCAGCCCGGCCGCCGCGACGCCTGTGGTTCGAAGGTCAGGCACGGGTCCCGTTGCGGCGCACGAGGCCGGCACCGGCCAGCGTCAACCCGCCGGCGACGGCCACCAGCGGCCACGGAGAACGCGCCCAGTCCGGCAGGACCGAGGAGTCCTGGCCCGCGTCGACCGAGGTCGGGACGGCCGCCGCGTCGGCGGACGTGCCCGGGCTCGTCGCGGTCTCGGTGTCCGGCGCCGTCGCGGTGGCGGCCTCGACACCGCGGTCGCCGTTCGCGTGGTGACGGCCGCCGTTGGCGGCGTGGTGGGCAGAGACACCCTGGCCCGCGGCGGTGTCCGCCTCGCACGGGGCGACCCAGAAGACCTTGGTCTTCGTGTCGTTGCCGAGCGAGTACGGCGTCGCCACGGTGAGCTTCACGTGGTAGCCCTGCTTCGGGTGCGGCTCGCCACCACTGAAGCTCAGCGTGTACTGCTCCCGGCCGTCGAGGTCGGTCCCGCCCCCGGCCGGGTCGCCGCCGACGAAGACCTGGGCCGGAGAGGTGCCGCCGATGGTCACGTCGGAGGTCGGGGCCTGAGCGGCGAAGGTGACCGTCGAGACGACGTCCTGGCCCTCGTCGAAGCCGAACCACTCCACGTAGAACGTGCAACCGGGGTGCGGGTTGTTGCTCGGGTGGCCGACCGCGTCGCCGGGGCCGGCGATCTTCACCGTGCCGTTGTTGCCGGGCGGGTTGTGCCCCTCCTGCTGGCCGATGCCGTTCGATCCCCCGCTGCCGTTCCCGTTCCCACCGCCGCTGCCGTTCCCGTGGCCGTGGTCGGCCTGCTGGCCCGGCGCGTGGGCATGACCGTAGGCGTGACCCTGGTGCTGGTGCTGCGCGTGCTCGTGCTGCGGACCCTTCGGGTGGTCCTTGGTCTGGCCGAGGTGCTTCCCGTGGTCCGTGTGGTCGGACTTCGGGTCAGCGGCCGCGGCGCCGGCGAGCGCACCGCACGACAGCGTCATCAGCGTCGCCGCGGAAGCGAGCGCCATGCCATGGTGTATCCGAGACTTGCTCATCATTGGTAGCTCCCTGGTCAGGGCCGCCCGTGGCAGCCGTGCAGTCCCCCTGCGCCGGGGTTGTTGCCGGACCTGGAGGGTCCTGAACATCGGTCTAGACCAGGGAGGGATCACGCGTAACCTCACGGCGGTTTCGTCGTACGGCGGTGTTGTGTCGGCCGACGGGTGGACCGGGCACCGACGAGCCGCTCGACGTGACCCCGCACTTCCACGGGTACGGAGCGTGCCGCGAGACCAGGACCCGCGCCGGGCCGGCCTGTGACTAGGGTCGACGGCATGCGGCGTGTCCTCCTCGGGGTCCTGCTCCTGCTGCTGGTCGCGCAGCCGGCGTACTCCGCACCGGCCGGCCTCGACCGGCCGGGGCGCAAGGAGATCGCGATGGAGCTGGTGTCCAGCGCGGAGAACTCCACGCTGAGGTGGCGGCGGCAGTACACCTACCTCGAGGACATCGGGGACGGCCGCGGCTACACCGGCGGGATCATCGGGTTCTGCTCGGGCACCGGTGACCTGCTGGTCGTCGTCCGCAGGTACACGAAGGCGCAGCCGGACAACCCGCTCGCGCGCTTCATCCCGGCACTGCGCCGGGTGAACGGGTCGGACTCGCACCGCGGCCTCGGCCAGCCGTTCGTCCGCGCGTGGCACCGCGCCGCGCACGACGCGGCGTTCCGGCGCGCCCAGGACGCCGAGCGTGACCGGGTCTACTTCGACCCGGCCGTGCGCCGGGCCAGGGCCGACGGGCTGCGCACCCTGGGCCAGTTCATCTACTACGACGCGATGGTGATGCACGGTCCGGGCAGCGACGCGTCGAGCTTCGGCGGGATCCGGCGTGCTGTGCTGCGGGTCGCCCGCACCCCTGCCGAGGGCGGCTCGGAAGGCCGGTACCTGAACGCGTTCCTCGACGCCCGCACGCGGGTGATGGAGCAGGAGGAGGCGCACGCGGACACCTCCCGGATCGACACCGAGCAGCGCCGGTTCCTCCGCGAGCGGAACTTCGGGCTGCGACCGCCGCTCACCTGGCACGTGTACGGCGATCGCTACCACATCGGCTGAGGCAACCGCGGTGGAGGCAGCCGTGCTGGCGGCGGGCTAGCGAGGCTGGGGCAGCCCACCGTCGATCAGGCCGTCCCAGGCACGCAGGAAGTCGTCGGTGAGCCGGTCGTTGCCGTCGAGCGCGCACGAGACGACCGCCCCCGTCCGCACCATCATCAGCTGCTCGGCGGCGGACCTCGGGTCGCGGTGGTCCAGGCGCCGCAGGAGCTCCTCGAGCTGCCCGGTGACCCAGCCCCTGATCTCGCGCGCATGCACACGTGAGGTGTGGGAGCCGGTGAACTCGGCCGAGGCGTTGATGAACGGGCAACCGCGCCGTACGGCGCCGAAGTCGTCGCGGGTGAGCACCTCGGCCAGCTCGGTGAGCGCCCCGCGCGGGTCGTCGGCATTTTGCTCGACGACGCTCGCGACCTGCGCGCGATCAGCGGCGGCCCTGCGATCGAGGTACGCCGCGATCAGGTCGTCCTTGGAGGGGAAGTGCCGGTAGAGCGTGACCCGGGTGACCCGGGACTCCGCGACGATCCGCTGGATGCCGACGGCGTGGATGCCCTCGTCGTAGAACAGCCGGTCGGCGGTCTGCAGGATGCGTTCGCGAGCCGGCAGGTCCGAACCCTTCATCGCCCGTCCACTCCTTCGTCTGTCGCCGTCGGCCCCGACGCTCTTGCCACGGCCGGCGGACCGTCCTACGTTAGCCAGCAGGCAGGTAGAACGATCGGTATACACCCTCCATCCTCCCCCGCGACGAAGGATCCGTCATGGCCGCTGACCACCCCGTCCTGTTCATCCACGGTCTCTGGCTGCACGCCCGGTCCTGGGACGACTGGGTCGAGCTCTTCGCGAAGGCGGGGTACGACGCCTCGGCGCCGGGCTGGCCAGGCGACCCGGAGACGGTCGAGGAGGCGCGCTCGCGGCCCGAGGAGATCGCGGACCACGGCATCGACGACGTGGTCGCGCACTACGCCGACATCATCGCCGGGATGCCGGTGAAGCCGATCCTGGTCGGACATTCGTTCGGTGGCATGATCGCGCAGCGGCTCCTGGGCGAGGACCTGGCGGCCGCGGCGATCGCGATCGACGCCGCCCAGATCAAGGGCGTCCTCCCGCTGCCGCTGTCGGCCCTGAAGGCGACACTGCCGGTGTTCAAGAACCCGGCCAACAGGCACCGCGCCGTCTCGCTGACCGCCGAGCAGTTCCGGTTCGCGTTCGGCAACGCGATCCCCGAGGAGGAGTCGGACGCGCTCTTCGAGAGGTGGGCGATCCCGGCACCCGGCAAGCCGCTCTTCGAGGCCGCCGCGGCAAACTTCAACCCGCACTCGCCGGCCAAGGTCAACACCGAGAACTCCGGCCGGGGTCCGCTCCTGCTCGTCATGGGCGGCAAGGACCACACCGTGCCCGAGGCCGTCACCAGGTCCACGCTCAAGCAGTACCGGCACAGCGAGGCGGTCACCGACATCCTCGAGCTCGAGGACCGTGCCCACTCGCTGACCATCGACCACGGCTGGCGCGACGTCGCGGACGCCTGCCTGTCGTGGCTCGGCAAGCAGGGACTCTGACCGATGGATCTCGGGCTGGCCGGCCGGACCGCGGTCGTCACGGGCGCGAGCAAGGGCATCGGCCTGGCGATCACCCGCGCGCTGGCCGCAGAGGGAGTCACGGTCGTCGCAGGAGCGCTGCACGGCAGCGAGGAGCTGAGCGCGGTCGCCGGGGCACGTCCGGTCGCGGTCGACCTCACGACGCCGACCGGCCCGGCCGAGCTGGTCGCGGCCGCGGGCGACGCCGTCGACATCCTCGTCAACAACGTCGGGGCGGTGCGGGCGCGACTCGACGGCTTCGTCGCGCTCTCCGACGAGGAATGGGAGTGGTCGCTGACGATCAACTTCCTCGCCGCCGTCCGCACCATGAGGGCGGCGATCCCGCGGATGACCGGGCGGCCGGGGGCGAACATCGTGACGGTCAGCTCCGTCAACGCGTTCCTTCCCGATCCGGGCGTGCTCGACTACAGCGCGGCCAAGGGCGCGCTCAGCAACGTCTGCAAGTCGCTCTCGAAGGAGCTCGGCCCCGGCATCCGGGTCAACACGGTCAGCCCCGGCCCGGTGCGGACCGACCTGTGGCTGGGCAGCTCGGGCGTCGCCGCGACGGTGGGAGGCGCGAGCGGGAGCGATCCCGCCGACGTCGTACGCCGGCAGGAGGCCGCGGCTCCCTCGGGGCGGTTCACGCGACCCGAGGAGGTCGCCGACCTGGTGGTCTACCTGGCGAGCGACCGCGCCGCGAACATCACCGGCAGCGACGTCACGATCGACGGAGGCCTGATCACGACGCTCTGAGGATCATCCCTGTTCGCGACGCTCGTGCAGGCGCTGCTGGGCGGCCGGCAGGAAGGCCAGGCAGGGCGCCTCGGCGCCCGGGTGCTTCTCGACCAGGTGGAACGTCCACCGGTCCATCGCGGCCAGGTAGCCGTTGTCCGCGCCGGCACGATACGTCGACCAGGGCCGCTTGGTCCTGGTGAGGCACGTCGTGCAGGTGATCTTGTAGACGAACTGCCGGTCGCCGTCCAGGTCGATCCTGACCGTCGCCAGCGGACCGGCCTCCACGGAAGCCTTCCGCTCGCGCGCTGATCGGCTCGCCACCATCTCGTACCCCTGTCGTCCTCGGCAGGCGAGCCTACGCGGTGGGCCCGTCGACCGGTGCCGCCGCTCGCGTGGCGTCGCCACGGCTTCACCATGGGATCCGGTCGGACCTGCACGTCCCACGGCGAGCACACCACGGCACGTGTCGGTTTCCCGGAGACCATGGTGAACCGACAGCAGCGCTGGCGGGACCCCACCCCAACGGCCCCCCAGGGCTGTCATGCCAACGGAGCGCGGAGAGAGCAGCGCACGGGATACCGCTCCCCCGCGACGTCGACCTCGAAACCACCGCCGGCGAGCCAGTCGCCGGTGACCGGACCCTCGTGGCGCAGGTAGGCGAGCCCGACGCTGGAGCCGACGGTCGCGCCCCAGGCTGCGCTGGTGACCTGGCCGGCGGGTACGCCGTCGCGCAGCACCAGCTCACCGCCCCACAGCATCGGCTCGGGTGACCCGACCACGAACGACACCAGCCGGCGGCGCGGGCCGGCCGCGGCCAGCCGATCACGGTGGTCCGACAACGCCGCGCGGCCCAGGAAGTCCTTCGACCCCGACAGCGCGGTCGCGAACACCAGCCCCGCCTCGACCGGCCCGAACTCCGGTGTGAGCTCACGGCCGAAGGCGCGGAAGCCCTTCTCGAGCCGGAGCGACTCGATGGCGTAGTAGCCGGCGTCGGTCGCGTCCAGGGCGTCGTACACGGCGCCGGCGTCACCCACGGGCACCAGGAGCTCCCAGCCCAGCTCGCCGACATACGTCATCCGGGTGGCGCGCAGGTCGACGCCGGCCACCCGGACGAGACGCGACGTGGCGAACGGGAAGCCCTCCTCCGACCAGTCGTCGCCCGACAGCGACGACAGCAGGGCGCGGGACCGTGGGCCCATGACGCCGAGCACGGCGTACCGCTCCGTGACGTCGTCAGCCGGTACGCCGTGCAGCGCGAGCCAGTCGAGGTCTCGGATGGTGGTCGCCGAGCTGGAGACGAGGAGGAAGGACGAGGCGCCGGTCCGGGTGACGGTCAGGTCCGCCTCGTACGTCCCGCGCTCGTTGAGGAACGGTGTGTACACGCACTGCCCCACGGGCACGTCGACGTCGGCCGCGCACACCCACTGCAGCCCCTCGAGCGCGGACGGACCCGAGACGACGTACTTCGAGAAGGAGGTCTGGTCGAAGACCGCGACGTCGGTGCGGCAGGCGACCTGCTCGGCGGCCGACCACGGGAGCCAGGACGGCTTGCCCCACGAGTACTCGAGGACCGGGCCGAAGACGTTGGGGCGCTCCCAGCCCATCCGGGTGCCGAAGAGCGCGCCCGCGCGACCCAGCCGGGAGTGCAGGGGCGAGGTGCGCTGGGGCCGACCGGACTCGAGCTCGCGGTTCGGCCACGGGAGCGCGTAGTGCAGCCCGAGCACCTCCGAGACCCGCGAGCGCAGCCAGCCGTTGTCGCCGTGGAACGGCGCGAACCGGCGTACGTCGACCGCGACCAGGTCGTCCTGTGGCTCCCCGGCCACGATCCACTCGGCCAGTGCGCGCCCGGCGCCGCCGGCGGAGGCGATGCCGACCGAGTTGAAGCCGGCGCCGACGAAGTACCCCCGGAGTGACGGGGCCTCGCCCAGGAGGAACTGGTTGTCCGGGGTGAACGACTCCGGCCCGTTGTAGAACTTCCGGACCCCGGTCTCCTCCAGGGCCGGGACCCGCAGCACGGCCTCGTCCATGAGGACCGAGAAGTGGTCCCAGTCCTCCTCGAGGAGCTGGAACTCGAACGGGTACGGCAGGTCGTCGGGTGACCGCCACGGCTTCGCCTCGGGCTCGAAGCCACCCACCACGAGCCCTCCGGTCTCCTCCTTGAAGTACGTCCAGCCGTCGGGGTCGCGCATGATCGGCAGGTCCGGGTGCACACCTGGCACCGCCTCGGTCACGACGTAGAAGTGCTCGGCCGAGTGCAGAGGCACCGTCACGCCGGCCAGGTCGCCGAGCGCCTTCGCCCACTGGCCGGCGCAGTTCACGACCACCTCGGCCTCGACGTCGCCCGCGTCGGTGCGCACGCCCGTCACGCGGCCGTCGGCGACCGGGAAGCCCATGACGCGCACCCGCTCGACGACCCGTGCACCGCCGCGCCGCGCGCCGCGCGCCAGCGACTGGGTGAGGTCGGCGGGGTTCACCTTCCCGTCCCCGGGCAGCCAGATGGCGCCGAGCAGGTCGTCCACGCGCATCGGTGGCCACAGCTCCTGGGCACGCTCGGGTGAGACGAGCTCGCAGGGCATGTCGTACACGACCGCGTTGGCGGCCGTACGCCGCAGCTGCACCATCCGGTCCTCGGTGCGCGCGACGACGAGCCCGCCGACGTTGCGGTAGCCGGTCGCCAGCCCGGTCTCCGCCTCGAGCGAGGCGTACAGCTCCGCGGAGTACTGCACCAGCCGGGTGCCGCTCTCCGAGGCCCGCAGCGGGCCGACCAGCCCGGCTGCGTGCCAGGTTGTCCCGCACGACAGCGTGCCCTGCTCGAGCAGCAGCACGTCGGTCCAGCCGAGCCTGGTGAGGTGGTAGGCGACCGAGGTGCCGATGACACCGCCACCCACCACCACGACGCGGGCACGCGACGGTAGGTCAACCACGGGCGACATCCTCCAGCAGCCGGGGGAACGCCGGGCCTCGGAACGTCTCGACCGCCTTCTCGTAGCGGTCCGTCCCCCAGCCGCGGAAGTCGTACGCGATCGGGCTCGCGGCGGACTGGATGAATCCCCACAGCGACCAGCCGTACTCGCTGCACAGCATCTGCAGCAGCACCCGCGCGAGGTCGGCGCGCGTCGGCGCTCCGAAGTAGTGCGCGACGTACGCCTCGACCTGCTCGGGCGTGAAGCCGCACTCGGTCGCGGTGTTGCCGAGCTCGAAGCACGGGTCGTTGTTGCCGGAGTACTCGTAGTCGATCAGCCACACCTGCCGGCCGTCGTCGATGAAGTTCGCGGCCAGCAGGTCGTTGTTGCACGGCACCGTCGGCCGCGGGGCGACAGCGAGCGCCCGGCGCACGTCCCCCCACGCGGCCGCGTGGTCGTCGTACCCCTCCGGCAGCCAGTAGCCGTTCTCGCGGACCGTGCGCAGGTACGCCGCCTGCCGGGCGAACATGTCGAAGTCACCGGCGAACCGCGGACCGGCGTGCAGCCGCCGGCACGCGTCCGCCGCGCGCGCGAGGACCGCCGGGTCCGAGAACGACGCGTCGCTGAGTGCGTCGCCCTGCAGGTAGGTGATCACGAGCATGGACAGGTCCGGCCGGTACTCGACCACCTCCGCCCCCACGCCCGCGGCCGCCGCGGCCGCGGTGTTGCCCGCCTCGGCGTCCCGGTCGATGCCGAGGAGCGAGGCGTCGCCCTGCGACCACCGGACGACCAGGTCCAGCTCCCCGTCGTCGGTGGTGACGTGGAGGTTGCGGTTGGTCAGCCCGCCCGGGAGGTCCGAGACCCGCCAGGACCGCCCCGCCAGGCAGGCGAGGCGGTCCAGCGGTGGTACCCCCACGTGGTTGGTCGTCGGTCAGTCGTCGAAGGCGTCGACCACGGCCTGGTCGATCGTCTGGACCGGGCCGGTGAACCAGTTCTTCGCCGACACCGACCACCAGATCGCCAGCAGTAGCAGGACGCCGACGGTCATGATGGGCGCATAGTTGACGCTCGCCCAGTCGAACTCGTCGCGCCACGGCGCGCCGGCTGGGACGGTGGGCAGCATCAGCATGATGCCGACGACCAGGATCTCGACGACCGCCACGGGGTTCATCCACTTGTACTTGCTGCCGTTGTTCCAGCCGCCGACCTGGAACTTGTCGCCGTGGCGCCACCGCAGGAAGATGGGGATCGCGAACGAGAAGTACAGGCCGATGACCGACACCGAGACGACGGCGTAGAACGCGGTCGGGATGCCGTTCACGGACTTCAGCGCCGGCAGCGTGATGATGCCGCCGATCACGGCCGCGCAGACGACAGCGTTGACCGGCGTCCTGCGCGCGTTGACCTTGGACCACAGTCGCGAGCCGGGCACCGCGCGGTCCCGACTGAAGGCGAACATCATCCGCGAGGTCGACGTGAGGCAGGCCGTGGCGCAGAAGAGCTGGGCGGAGGCGGAGATGAACAGCAGCGTCCCGGCCCAGTTGGCCCCCAGGGACGCGTCGAAGACGTAGGCGACCCCACCGGCCGGGATGCTGGCGTAGTCGGGCTTCCCGTCGACCTGCGGGATCGCGAAGGTGACCGCGAGCAACAGCAGGTAGCCGCCGATCGCCGAGTAGAAGATCGACCGCCACAGCCCCTGCGCCGCGGCCTTCGCCGCGCCCTGCGTCTCCTCGGACAGGTGGACCGAGGCATCGAAGCCGGTGATCGTGTACTGCGTCAGGATGAAGCCGAACGGAATGATCACGAAGAAGAAGGCCAGCGAGCCGGTCGACCCGCCGTCCCAGCCCGAGCCGTTGAACTTGTCGGTGAAGACCTGGGACACGCTCAGGTGCTGGTCCGGGACGACCAGCAGGACGCCGATCAGGACCGCCGCGCCGACGACGTGCCACCACACCGAAATGTTGTTGAGCAGCGCGAGCAGGTGGCTGGAGAAGATGTTGATCAGCGTGATGAGGGCCAGGACCACGACGAAGAACACGAAGACCCGGTTCAGGGAGAACGTGTCGTACCAGCCCCACTCGAGGAAGGTCAGCTCGAAGAACGTGGCGCACCCGTAGGCGACCGAGGCGGTGACCGCGACGAGCCCGATGAGGTTCAGCCAGCCGGTGAAGAAGCCCGCTCGCGCCCCACCGAGCTTGGAGGCCCAGTAGTAGATGCCACCCGACGTCGGCATCGAGGACACCAGCTCGGACATGGTGAAGCCGATGATCAGGATGAACATCGAGATGATCGGCCAGGACCAGGAGATGGAGATCGGTCCACCGTTCGCGATGCCCGCGCCGTACGTCGTCAGACAGCCGGCGAGGATCGAGATGATCGAGAACGAGATCGCGAAGTTCGAGAACCCGGACCAGGTCCGGGAGAGCTCCTGCTTGTAGCCGAGCTTGGCGAGGTGCTGCTCATCGGCGTTGAGGTGAGGATGGGGAGCCTCGACGGGCTCGTGCGCTTCGGGCATGCGACACACCTTCCGGGCGATCGTGCGAATGTGAACCGGACGCTAGACCCCGCCCGATTCGGGTGTAAAGACATCCTGGTGAAAATGGTATGAACTCAGACCATTGACACGTGCTCCGCACGATCCCGAGGATGACCCCGTGACCGCTCCCGCCGAGCACCTCCCCGAGGCGGTGCTGCGCCCCGTGCGCGGGCACCACGCCTTCGAGGCGTGCGTGGAGCAGCTCGCCACGGCGATCCGGCTCGGGGTCTACCCGCTTGGCACCGCCCTGCCGCCCGAGCGTGAGCTGGCCGCGATCCTGCAGGTCTCCCGGGCCACGCTGCGCGAGGCGATGGCCGCGCTGCGGGAGGCCGGACTGGTCGAGACCACACGTGGCCGCGGCGGCGGCACCGTCGTCACCCTCAAGCCCCGGACACCGTCTGCGAGAGCCGCGGCGCGGATCTCCCCCGAGCGGCGCCGCGACTGGCTCGACGCCCTCGAGTTCCGCCGCGTGGTCGAGCCCGGAGCGGCGTACCTCGCGGCGCGGATCCAGCCCGCCGGCGTACGCCGCGAGCAGCTGGAGCGAGCGCTCGCGGACGTGGATGCCGCTCGCCGGCCGGCCGCGCACCGGCAGGCCGACTCCCGGTTCCACCTGACCGTCGCCTCGCTCGCGGACTCGCCGCGCACGATCGAGGCGGTGACGTCGGTGCAGGCGACGCTGCACGAGATGCTGCTGGCGATCCCGGTGCTCGGCACCAACATCGCCCACTCGGACCGCCAGCACGCGGCGCTGGTGAAGGCGATCCTGGCCGGCGACGCCGACCGGGCCCGCCGCGTGATGGAAGAACACTGCGACGACACGGCCGCGCTGCTGCGCGGCCTCCTCGGATAGACCCGGACCAGGAGCTGGTGTGACCGAACTCCGCAACAACCGCCACCTGACCATCGAGCAGCTGCTCGACCGGATCGGCACCGGCAGGATCGACACGGTCGTCGTCGCGTTCACCGACATGCAGGGCCGGCTGCAGGGCAAGCGCCTGCACGGCCGGTACTTCGCCGACGTCGTCGTCCCGCACGGGACCGAGGGCTGCAACTACCTCCTCGCGGTCGACGTCGAGATGAACACCGTCGACGGCTACGCCATCTCTTCGTGGGAGAAGGGCTACGGCGACATGGAGTTCGTGCTCGACGAGCGCACGATCCGGGTGCTCACCCACCTGCCGGCGACGGCGATGGTGCAGTGCGACCTGGTGTGGCCGCCCGACGAGTCCGGGCAGCACTCCCCCGTGGTCCAGTCGCCGCGCACGATCCTCCAGCGGCAGCTCGACCGGTGCGCGGAGAACGGCTGGCAGGCGCTCGCGGGGACCGAGCTGGAGTTCATCGCGTTCGACACGTCGTACGAGGAGGCGGGCCTCCGGCACTACCGCGACCTCACCCCGGTCAACCAGTACAACGTGGACTACTCGATCCTCGGCACCTCCCGGGTCGAGCCGCTGCTGCGGGCGATCCGGAACACCATGTACGACGCGGGTCTCGACGTCGAGGGCGCCAAGGGCGAGTGCAACTTCGGCCAGCACGAGATCGGCTTCCTGTACGCCGACGCGCTCACCACCGCCGACAACCACGCGGTCTACAAGACCGTCGCCAAGGAGATCGCCGCCCAGCAGGGCAAGTCGCTCACGTTCATGGCGAAGTACAACCAGCGCGAGGGCAGCTCCTGCCACATCCACCTGTCGCTGCGCGGCGAGGACGGCGACCTGGTGTTCTGGAAGGACGGCGCGCGGACGCCCCTGTACGACCACTTCGTGGCCGGGGTGCTGGCGACCGCGGCCGACTTCACGCTGCTCTACGCGCCGAACATCAACTCCTACAAGCGCTTCGCGGACGGTTCGTTCGCCCCGACCACGATCGCGTGGGGCCTCGACAACCGCACCTGCGCGCTCCGGCTCGTCGGCCACGGCGCCGGCGCCCGGATGGAGAACCGGATCCCCGGCGCCGACGTCAACCCCTACCTCGCGCTCGCCGCGATGCTCGCCGGCGGCCTGCACGGGATCGAGAACGAGCTGCCCCTGGAGCCGGAGCTGGTCGGGAACGCCTATCACTCCGCCAAGCCAAGGGTGCCGCACACGATGGGGGCCGCACGGGAGGCGTTCGTCGCGTCGAAGGCCGCGCGAATGGCCCTGGGCGACGAGGTCGTGGAGCACTACGCGAACATGGCCGCCGTCGAGCTCGCGGCGTACGACGCGGCCGTCACCGACTGGGAGCTGCACCGAGGGTTCGAGAGGCTGTAAGTGACTGCTGAGACCTACACGGTCATCAACCCGGCGACCGCGTCGCCGGTGACCGACGTCCACCTGGCCTCCGTGGCCGAGACGGATGCTGCCATCGAGGCCGCGCACGCGGCGTTCCCCGCCTGGCGGGCGATGCCGCCCGGCGAGCGCGCCACCCTGCTGCGCCGCTTCGCCGCGGTCGTGGACGCGCACGTCGAGGAGCTCGCCGAGCTCGAGGTGCGCAACGCCGGCCACACCTGGGGCAACGCGCGCTGGGAGGCGGGCAACGTCCGCGACTGCCTGAACTACTACTCCGGTGCTCCCGAGCGGCTCTTCGGGCGCCAGATCCCGGTCGCCGGCGGCGTGGACGTGACGTTCCACGAGCCGCTCGGCGTGGTCGGGATCATCGTGCCCTGGAACTTCCCGATGCCGATCGCCGGCTGGGGGTTCGCGCCGGCCCTGGCGGCCGGCAACACCGTCGTCCTCAAGCCGGCCGAGCTGACGCCACTGACGGCGATCCGGCTGGGCGAGCTCGCCCGCGAGGCCGGCCTGCCCGAGCACGTCCTCACCGTGATCCCCGGCAAGGGATCGGTGGTCGGGGAGCGGTTCGTGACGCACGAGCTGGTGCGCAAGGTGTGCTTCACCGGCTCCACGGAGGTGGGCAAGCGGATCATGGCCGGCTGCGCCGAGCAGGTGAAGCGGGTGACGCTCGAGCTCGGCGGGAAGAGCGCGAACATCGTGTTCGCGGACGCCGACATCGCAGCGGCCGCGGCCAGCGCGCCGTACGCCGTCTTCGACAACGCCGGCCAGGACTGCTGCGCCCGCTCGCGCATCCTGGTCGAGCGACCGGCGTACGACGAGTTCATCTCGAAGCTCCAGCCCGCGGTCGCGAGCCTGCGGGTGCTCGACCCGAGCGACGAGTCGTCCGAGATGGGCCCGCTGATCTCGGCACAGCAGAAGGCCACCGTCACCGGCTACCTCGACGGGGCGGAGGTCGCGTTCGCCGGCAGCGTCCCGGGTGGCGACGGCTTCTGGGTGCCGCCCTCGGTCGTGGCCGTGGACGACCCCGCCGCGCGGATCTGGCGTGAGGAGGTGTTCGGCCCGGTGGTGGCGGTGATGCCGTTCGACGACGAGGCCGACGCGGTCGCGAAGGCGAACGACACCGAGTACGGCCTGTCCGGGTCGATCTTCACCAACGACCTCGGCAAGGGTCTCCGGGTCGCCCGCGGCGTCGAGGCCGGCAACCTCAGCGTGAACTCGCACTCGTCGGTCCGCTACTGGACGCCGTTCGGTGGCTACAAGCAGTCCGGTCTCGGCCGGGAGCTCGGTCCGGACGCCCCGATGGCGTTCACCGAGGAGAAGAACGTCTTCATCGCTCACTAGGGGAGTCCGCGGGATCCCCGGTTAACCGGGGATCCCGGCACTTCTCGGGCGTTGCAACACCCCCGAAGTGCCAGAAGAGGCCGGGAAGTACCGAACCAGAGAGGTGCCAACGTGGCAGGGAGAATCCAGGACCGGGTCGCGGTCATCACCGGAGGCTGCTCCGGGATCGGGCTCGCGACGGTCGAGCGGTTCGTGCAGGAGGGCGCGAAGGTCGTCATCGGCGACATCGACGACGAGCGCGGGCACCAGCTCGCCGACCGGCTCGGCGGCGAGACCGTCGCGACGTACGTGCACGTGGACGTGACATCGAAGGAGGAGGTCGACGCCCTCTTCCGGACCGCGAAGGACACCTACGGCTCGGTCGACATCGCGTTCAACAACGCCGGGATCAGCCCGCCCGAGGACGACTCGATCCTGGACACGGACCTGGACGCGTGGCGCAAGGTGCAGGAGGTCAACCTGACGTCTGTGTACCTCTGCTGCAAGTCCGCGCTGCCGTACATGCTCGAGCAGGGCAGGGGCTCGATCATCAACACCGCGTCGTTCGTCGCGGTGATGGGGGCGGCCACCTCGCAGATCTCCTACTCCGCCTCGAAGGGCGGCGTGCTGTCGATGACGCGTGAGCTCGGCGTGCAGTTCGCACGTGAAGGCGTCCGCGTCAACGCGCTGTGCCCGGGGCCGGTCAACACGCCGCTGCTCCAGGACCTCTTCGCCAAGGACGCGGAGCGCGCGGCCCGGCGCCTCGTGCACGTGCCGATGGGTCGCTTCGGCGAGCCCGAGGAGATGGCGGCTGCCGTCCTGTTCCTCGCCTCCGACGACTCCTCGTTCATGACCGCCAACACGTTCCTGGTGGACGGCGGCATCTCCGGGGCCTACGTCACGCCGCTGTGAGCACGCCCCTCATCGGTCTCACGACCTACCGGGAACAGGCGGCCTGGGGCGTCTGGGACCAGCGGGCCGACCTGCTCCCGACGCCGTACGCCGCCGCGGTCGAGGCGACCGGCGGCGTACCGGTCCTGCTTCCTCCCGTGGGCCAGCCCGGCGCAGCGGACGCGGTCGTCGCCCGCCTCGACGGCCTGGTGATCAGCGGGGGTGCCGACGTGGACCCCGGCCGGTACGGCGAGGACGCGCACCCGAGGACGGCGAGCTGGCGCGCCGACCGCGACGCGTGGGAGTCGGCGCTGCTCGACGCCGCCGGCGCCGCGGGGCTGCCGGTCCTCGGCGTCTGCCGCGGCATGCAGGTGATGGCCGTGCACGCGGGCGGCGTGCTGGACCAGCACGTGCCCGACCTCGTCGACCACGAGCAGCACTCCCCCGGCGGCGACGAGTTCGGCGCGATCACCGTGTCGACCGTCGCGGGCACCCGGCTGGCCGGCCTCGTGGGCGAGCGGCTGTCGGTGAACTGCCATCACCACCAGTCGGTGCGGAGCCACCCGGGGTTCGACGCCGTCGCCCACGCCGCGGATGGCACGCTGGAGGCCATGGAGGCACCCGGCCCGCGGTTCTGCGTCGGCGTCCAGTGGCACCCCGAGACCGCCGCGGACGTCGGCCTGCTGGCCGGGCTGGTCCGCGCGGCGGCGGCGTACACGACCGGTCGATGACGCTCGTCAGCGCGCACCGCTGCCTCACGAGCGCGGACATCGAGGCCGCGATCGCCCTGGGCGCGGACTACGTCGAGATCGACGTGCAGCGCACCGCGGACGGAGCGCTCGTGCTCCACCACGACCCGGTCGACGTGGCGCCGCCCGACGTGCTCCGGTACGCCGACGCGCTCGATCTGATCGCCGGCCGCAGCCGGGTGCACCTCGACCTGAAGTTCCGCGGCGACGAGGTCGCGGCCGTGGCGCTGGCCGTGGACCGGCTGGGCACGGACCGGATGCTGGTGACCACCGGCCACGACGACGGGGTGCGCGCCGTCCGCGACTGGTCGGACGCCCACGGGCACCACCTGATGGTGGGCCTGTCGCTGGGTCGCGGCGTGCCGGGGTTCGCGCTCTGGCAGATGGCGAAGGTGCGCGCCTCCGAGCTCTGGCCGGGGGTCCGCTACCGGCACTCGCGGGCGAACATCGTCGTCGCCCACCACTGGCTGGCCCGGCTGCGGGTGCGCCGGTTCGCCCGGCGGCACGGCCTGCCGCTGCTGGTCTGGACGGTCGACACACCGCGCTCCCTGGCGTACTGGATGCGCCCCGGCCGCGCCTGGCTGGTGACGTCCAACGAGCCGGCGGTGGCGCTCCGGCTCCGGGCTGACAGAATTTCGCCATGACCCGTGGAGCGTTCGACGAGCTCGTGCCCGACGTCCTGGGCGAGCCGTACCTGGCCGAGACCATCAGCCTCCCGCCCGACGAGGAGGGACC
This sequence comes from Nocardioides sp. URHA0032, assembly GCF_000620645.1. Lineage (GTDB taxonomy): Bacteria > Actinomycetota > Actinomycetes > Propionibacteriales > Nocardioidaceae > Nocardioides. Next base: position 749,443 of record NZ_KK211159.1, read on the forward strand.
GGTCGTCGTCACGCTCGTCGTACGCCGGGCGCCGGAGCCCACCGGGCGGGCGGTCCTGCACGTGCACGGGTTCTGCGACTACTTCTTCCAGACCGACTACGCGGAGTGGTGGAACGAGCGCGGCTACGACTTCTACGCGGTCGACCTGCGCAAGTACGGCCGCTCCCTGCGTCCCCACCAGACGCCGAACTTCGTCACCGACCTGCGGCAGCACTTCCCCGACCTGGACGCGGCGTTCCAGCGGGTGGTCGAGCGCGACGGCCACGACCACGTCGTGATCAGCGCGCACTCGACCGGCGGCCTGATCGCCGCGCTGTGGGCCGACGAACGCCGGCCCGCCATCGCCGGCATGGCGCTCAACTCGCCGTGGCTGGACATGCAGGGCGGCGCGATGATCCGCGGGATCGGGACCACCCTGATCAAGCAGGTCGGTGCGCGGCAGCCGAAGCGGGTGATCCCGCGCACGGTCGGCGGTCACTACGGCCGGAGCCTGCACGTCGACCACGACGGCGAGTGGATGTTCAACACCGACTGGAAGCCGCTCGACTCGTTCCCGGTCACGTTCGGCTGGCTGCGGGCGATCCGGCTCGGCCACCACGAGCTGCAGACCGGGCTCGACGTCGGCTGCCCCGTGCTGGTGCTCTCCTCCGCCGGCACCCGCTGGCCCCAGGAGATGGGCGAGGACGCCCACGGCTACGACATCGTGCTCGAGGTCCCGCAGATCCGGCAGTGGGCGACCGCGATCGGCAGCCACGTCACGTACGTCGCCATCGAGGGCGCCCGTCACGACGTGGTGCTGTCGCGGGCCGAGCCGCGCGCCACGGCGTACGCCGAGCTGGGCACCTGGCTGTCGTCGTACGTCGCCGACTGACCGGATCGGCCGGGGCCTGCCTCCCGGCGCCGTCGGCGGCTCGCCCACCGCCCGCGCGGTGACAGGACCCGGGGTCAGAGCGGTGCGCCGTCGAACCGCTCCCGCGTGGCCAGCTCCTCCACGGGGACCCGGCGGAGCTTCGTGAGCTGGCGGACGGGCTTGCCGATCGGCACGACCGCCGCGACGGCGTACTGGTCGGGCAGCCCGAGCAGCTCCTTCACCGCCGGCTCCTGGGCGACCGCCATCGTGGTGATGGTGCCGCCGAATCCCTCGTTGCGCGCCGCGAGCAGGGTGTTCCAGACCAGCGGGTAGACCGAGGCCCCGCTGATCAGGCCGATCCGGTCGAGGTGCTGGTCCAACGCGGCGACGACGCCGAGGTCGACCACGAAGACCAGGACGACGGCCGCAGTCAGCACCGGCTTCGTGAACGACTCCGGCACCTCGGTCGCCTCGATCTCGGCCTCGGAAGCGGCCGGCGCCTCGAGGGGGTTCCACGGGCTCTGGCCCGCCTTGATCTGGGCCACGTAGCGGCGTACGCCGGGCTTGTTCAGCTCGGCCAGCCGCTCGCGGGTGGCGGGGTCGCGGACCACGATCACCCGGGTGCCCTGGCGGTTGCCGCCGCTGGGTGCGAACCGGGCGTTGTCGAGGATCCTGCGCAGCGTCTCGTCCGGCAGCGGGTCCGCCGTGAACTCGCGTACGGCCGGGGTGGTGCGCATGACGTCGTACAGGTCCATGACCCGAGCCTGTCACGAGGCCGCTAGCGTGCACGCCATGAACCCTGTGATCGGACTGTCCCTCGGCCGGATCGCGGTCGGTGCCGTGGCGGTGGCGGACCCGGAGCGTGCCGCCCGCCTCTTCCAGCTCGACCCGGTGTCGAACCCGCAGCTCCCCTACGTCACGCGGCTGTTCGGCGTCCGCGAGGTCGCCCTCGGCCTCGCGACGCTGATGAGCAGCGGCCGGACCCGCAAGGGCATGATCGGCCTCGGCATCGTGGTCGACGCGGCCGACGGGGCGACCGGCTACCTCGCGATGCAGGACGGCACGGTCTCGCGGAAGACCGCGATGACGCTGATGGGTCCCGCGGTCGGTGCCGTGGGCTCGGGTCTCCTCGCGCTCGTCAAGCGCTGATCCACCGGGTCAGGTCAGCAGGAACACCGACAGCGCAACCACGCCGACCACGACGATCACCACGCGCAGCACGGCGCTCGGCAGTCGGCGGCCTACGGTCGCGCCGAGCTGGCCGCCGATCACCGAGCCGATGCCGATGATCAGCACGACCCACCAGTCGACGGGCGCGACGATCGCGAAGATCAGCCCGGCGACGGCGTTCACGAGCGCGGCGAGCACGTTCTTCACGCCGTTGAGGCGCTGGAGCGTCTCGTTGATGCCGATGCCCATCACGGCCATCAGCAGCACGCCCTGGGCAGCGCCGAAGTAGCCGCCGTACACGCCGGTCACGAACACGGCCGGCCACACCCACCACGTGCCGTGGTACGGCAGGCCGCCGATGCCCTCGTGGCGGCGGGCGACCCAGGCGGAGATCCGCGGCTGGAACACCACGAGCACGAGGCCGAGCAGGATCAGCACCGGCACGATCGCCGTGAACGCGCCGTCCGGCAGCACCAGCAGCAGGGCCGCGCCCGCCGTACCGCCGAGCAACGAGGCCCCGCTGAGCCGCAGCACGCGAGGGCGCTGGCCGTCGAGCTCGCGGCGGTAGCCGATCGCGCCCGACACGGATCCGGGCACCAGGCCGATCGTGTTCGAGACGTTGGCAGTGACGGGCGGGACACCGAACGCCAGCAGCGTCGGGAACGTGATCAGCGTTCCCGACCCCACCACGGTGTTGATCGTCCCGGCCGCGACCCCGGCGAGCAGGACCGCGACGACCTCGAACGGCGTCACTGGGCGGGCGGCACCTCACCCGGGTTGACGGCCGGATCGGTCTCGGCCGCCTCCGCGGCCGCGGCGCCCCTGCCCGGGTGGGCGGCACTGGCCGCCTCGGCGATCGCCGCCTCGACCGCCGCGCTGGTCTTGCTGAGCTCCGAGTCGGAGCGGGGCTCCACGGGCTCGCTCGGACCCATGTCGACCCGCTTGAGCGGACCCTCGACCTTCTGCGGGATGCCCTGGAGGTTCGTCATCGTCGACCCGAGTCCCTCGAGCGCCTTGCCGATCTCGCTCGGGACGATCCAGACCTTGTTCGCGTCGCCGTCGGCGATCTTCGGCAACATCTGGAGGTACTGGTAGGCCAGCAGCGACTGGTCCGGCTGCCCGTCGTGGATCGCCTGGAACACCGTCTGGATCGCCTGTCCCTCACCCTGGGCGCGCAGGATCTGCGACTCCCGGTCGGCCTGTGCCCGGAGGATCTGCGACTCGCGGTCACCCTCGGCGTTGAGGATCGCGGCCTGCTTCGAGCCCTCGGCCGTCAGGATCGCGGCCTGCCGCGAGCCCTCGGCGGTCAGGATCACCGCCCGCTTCTCCCGGTCCGCACGCATCTGCTTCTCCATGGAGTCCTTGATCGACGGCGGCGGGTCGATGCCCTTGAGCTCGACCCGGTTGACCCGGATGCCCCACTTGCCGGTCGCCTCGTCGAGCACGCCGCGCAGGCCGGAGTTGATCTGGTCGCGACTGGTCAGCGTCTCCTCGAGGTCCATGCCGCCGACGATGTTGCGCAGCGTGGTCATCGTGAGCTGCTCGATCGCCTGGATGTAGTTGGCGATCTCGTACGTCGCCGCGATCGGGTCGGTGACCTGGAAGTAGATGACGGTGTCGATCGAGACCACGAGGTTGTCCTCGGTGATCACCGGCTGCGGCGGGAAGCTCACCACCTGCTCGCGCAGGTCGATCAGGTAGCGGACCCTGTCGACGAACGGCACCACGATGTTGAGGCCGGCGGGCAGGGTCTTCAGGTACTTGCCGAAGCGCTCGACGACGCCGGCGCGGGCCTGCGGGATGATCCGCACGGTCTTCGCCAGCAGCACCACCACGAACAGCAGCAGCAGTGCGAGCAGGATCAGGATGACGAGCGGCACGGAAATCTCCTATCGGTCGGTCATTCGCCGAGCTCGGCGACCGGGTGTACGTACGCCGTGGCGCCACGGATCTCGAAGACCTCCACGGTCGCGCCCGGTTCGATCGTCAGGTGCTCGTCGTACGGCGCCGCCGACCAGGTCTCGCCGGCCAGCTTGATCTGGCCGATGGCCAGGCCGGTGATGCGCGAGGTCACGACCGCCCGCTGCCCGACCAGCTTGCTGTGGCCGAGCTGGAGGTCCGGCCCCTGGTGCAGCCTGGCGACCAGGTTGGGGCGGACCAGCGCCAGCATCGCGATCGAGGCGAGGCCCGCCACGAGGATCTGGGCGATCACGGCGGCGCCCAGCACCGCCGTCACCGCACCCGCCAGCGCACCCACGGCGAGCATGATCAGCACCAGGTCGAGGCTGACCAGCTCGGCCGCACCGAGGACGGCGGCGACCCCGAGCCAGGCGGCCCAGGCGTTCTCGCTCAGCCAGTCCATGACCCGAGCCTATCTGTGCCGGGTACGACGACGCGCGCTCCAGCGTCCTTCCTCGTGCGACAGCACGAGCGGCATCCCGAAGGTCGTCGCGAGGTTGTGCTCGGTGACGACGTCCGCGATCGGCCCCGCGGCGACCACCCGGCCGCCGCGCAGCAGCAGGGCGTGCGTGAAGCCCGGCGGGATCTCCTCCACGTGGTGCGAGACCAGCACCGTCGCCGGCGACCCCGGGTCCGCGGCCAGGACGGACAGCGTGGAGACCAGATCCTCGCGCCCGCCGAGGTCGAGCCCGGCGGCCGGCTCGTCGAGCAGCAGCAGCTCCGGGTCGGCCATCAGGGCGCGGGCGATCTGCACCCGCTTGCGCTCCCCCTCGCTGAGCGTCCCGAAGGTGCGGTCCACCAGGTGCACCGCGCCCACCTCGGTGAGCAGCTGGCTCGCACGCTCGTGGTCGAGCTCGTCGTACGCCTCCCGCCAGCGACCGACCACGCCGTACGACGCGGACACCACGACGTCGTGGACGCGCTCCGAGCGCGGGATCCGCTCGCCGAGCGCCGCGCTCGTCAGCCCGATCCGCGGCCGCAGCTCGAACACGTCGACGGTCCCGAGCACCTCGTCGAGGATCCCGGCGACCCCCGCGGTCGGGTGGATCTGGGCGGACGCCACCTGGAGGAGCGTCGTCTTGCCGGCGCCGTTCGGCCCGAGGATCACCCACCGGTCCTTCTCCTCGACCCGCCAGGAGACGCCGTCGAGCAGGGTGGCCTGCCCGCGCCGGATGGTCACCTCGGCGAAGTCGAGCACGGCGGTCATGTGGATCACCCTATCGACCGCCGGTACGACGCTCGCGCGTATCCTCGGCGGCCGTGACGACCGTGCTGCCCGCCTCCGCGCGCCTGGCCTGGTGGGGCACGGCCTGGCTGCGCGGGCACGCCGTCCCCGACCTCGTGCTGGACGCCGTCATCGGCGAGGACGCCACCCACGTCGTGGTGGGTCTGCCGGAGACCGACGGCACCGCGACGCTCGTGCAGGGGCTGGCCGCGCTGCGCCGGCGTGGGGCGACGGGCTTCGGGGCGGCGTTCCCGGCCGAGGGCGACCCGGTCGGCCTCGGCGGGCCGGCTGAGTTCAACCGGGACGCGCTCGAGGTGGGTGAGGCGGTCCTCGTCGACGGAACCGGACTCGGGCTGGTCCCGGGTCGCACGGGCGCGGCGGTGGTCTGGACGGTGCAACCGGCCGGGCGCCGCCAGCTGCCGGACGTCGGCGAGGCCGACCGGACCCTGCGCAGCGGCCTGCTGGAGACGGCGCAGGCGCTGGCCGACCTCGACGTCGCACGCTGGCGTCCGGAGGTCGCGGACCGGCTACTGGACCTGCGGCACCGGGAGGCGGTCGACGCGCCGGACGGCGTCCCCACCCGGTGCGTCGAGCTCGCCGCACGGGCACTCCAGGCGACCGCGATCGTCGAGCTCGCGCTCGAGGACGACGGCGGCGCGCTCTCGGCGTACGAGATCCAGCAGCGGCGGGCCGCGCTCGTCCCGCTCGAACGGGCCGGACGGGGGGCACTGACCGCGGCCTGCTCTCCCGAGGCGTGGCCGCCGCACTGAGCGCGGGCCGGCCGGACGATAGCCTCGCGACCGAGATGACTGAAGCGAAGCCGGAGACCCTCCTCATCACGCTCAGCGGCAAGGACCGCCCCGGCGTGACCTCGTCGGTGTTCACCGCGCTGTCAGGTGTCGGGGTCGAGGTGCTCGACATCGAGCAGATCGTGCTGCGTGGCCGGCTGATCCTCGGCGTGCTGGTCACCGCACCCCGCAACGTCCGCCGGGCCACCGACGCGGTGCAGGCGACGGCGCAGCAGCTCGGCATGACCGTCGACGTCGAGAGCGGTGTCGGCGACAACCGGTCGCGCGGGTCCGGACGCTCCCACGTGACCGTGATCGGCGCGCCCCTGCGCGCCTCCGCCATGGCCGCGGTCGCCGGCCGGATCGCCGACTCCGGTGCCAACATCGACCGCATCGAGCGGATGGCGCGCTACCCGGTCACCGCGATCGACCTGCACGTCAGCGGGGCCGACACCGAGGTGCTGCGCTCGGTGCTCGCGGTCGAGGCGGCTCGGCAGTCCATCGACATCGCCGTGCAGCCCGCGACCCTGCTGCGGCGCGGCACCCGGCTGATCGTCATGGACGTCGACTCGACGCTCATCCAGGGCGAGGTGATCGAGATGCTCGCCGCCCACGCGGGGTGCGAGGCCGAGGTCGCGAAGGTCACCGAGGCCGCGATGCGCGGCGAGATCGACTTCGAGGAGTCGCTCCTCGCGCGGGTGGCGCTGCTGGAGGGGGTGCCCGAGATGGCGCTCGACGAGGTGTACGACGCGATCGTGCTCGCCCCGGGTGCACGGACCATGGTGCGGACCCTGCGCCGGCTCGGCTACCGGTTCGCCATCGTCTCGGGCGGGTTCTCCCAGATCGCCGACCGGCTGGCCGCCGACCTGGGCATCCACTTCGCGCGCGCCAACGAGCTGGAGATCGTGGACGGCCGGCTCACCGGCCGGATCGTCGGTCCCGTCGTGGACCGGGCCGGTAAGGCCGCGGCGCTGCGCGAGTTCGCCGCCGAGATCGGCGTGCCCGACGCCGCGGTGATCGCGATCGGCGACGGCGCGAACGACCTCGACATGCTGAACGCGGCCGGCCTCGGCATCGCGTACAACGCCAAGCCCCTGGTCCGCGACGCCGCGGACACCGCGGTGAACGTGCCGTACCTCGACACGATCATGTACCTGCTCGGGATCAGCCGCGAGGAGGTCGAGGCCGCCGACGCGGAGGTGGGCATCGTGACGCCGGCGCCGCCGGTCTAGGCGCCTTCGTCCCGGGTTCACCAGGGGATCCCGTCGAACCGGCACTTCCCACGGCCTGCCCGCCGTGGGAGGTGCGAGCTTCCCCGGAGACCATGGTGAAGCGACAGCCGTCGGTCAGCCGCGAGCCCGCGACTCAGCCGCGACCCACGTGGTAGCCGACCAGCCGGGCGACCCCCTCGGCGAGGTCGGCCCAGGAGCCGTCGTAGGAGAAGACGGCCGTCGCGCTGGTCGGGAAGCCGCTGAGCAGCTCGTTCTCGAGCTCCGGGTCGCCCTCGCCGTCGCCGAGCAGCTGGGCGAGGGAGGCCATCGTCGGGTTGTGGCCGATCACCACGAGCGCCTGCACCGCGTCGTCCACCCGCGTGATCAGGTCGACCACCGTGTCGGGCTCGGCGGCGTACAGGCCGCGGTCGACGTCGGGTGCCAGGTCCCAGCCGCCGCCCTCGGTGAGCGACGCCCACGTCTCCCGGGCGCGGGTCGCGGCCGACACGAGGGCCCGGTCGGGCGTGAATCCCTGCCGTGCGAGCCAGGCGCCCGCGTCCGCGGCATCGGCGCGGCCGCGGGGGGTGAGCGCACGCTCGAAGTCGGTCGGCCCGCCCTGCTCGGCCTTCGCGTGGCGCACCACCACCAGGCGGCGACTCACGCTCACGCCCCCATCGCGTGGAACCCGCCGTCCACGTGGACGATCTCACCGGTGGTGGCCGGGAAGAAGTCCGACAGCAGAGCGCACACGGCCTTCGCGGTGGGTGTCTGGTCGGTGTTGTCCCAGCCGAGGGGCGACCGGTCGCTCCACATCGCCTCGAGGTCCTCGAACCCCGGGATCGCCTTCGCGGCCAGCGTCTTGAGCGGTCCCGCGGACACGAGGTTGACCCTGATCCCCTCGGGTCCCAGGTCACGCGCGAGGTAGCGCGAGCAGGACTCCAGCCCGGCCTTCGCCACGCCCATCCAGTCGTACGCCGGCCAGGCGACGGTCGCGTCGAAGGTCAGCCCGACGACCGAGCCGCCGCCGGGCATCAGCGGCCGACAGGCCTGGGTCAGCGACATCAACGAGTACGCCGAGACCTGGACGGCCTGCGCGACGTCCGGCCACGGACCGGTGAGGAACTTGCCGCCGAGAAGCGTCTCCGGGTTGCCGTAGGCGATCGAGTGCACCACCCCGTCGAGCCCGGCGTCCGGGCCCAAGTGCTCGCGCACCTGGTCGGCGAGGCCGGCGAGATGCTCCTCGTCGGTCACGTCCAGCTCCAGCACCGGCGGCTCGACGGGCAGCCGCCTCGCGATCCGGCGGGTGATGCCGAGCGCGCGACCGAAGTTCGAGATGAGGACGGTCGCGCCCTGCTCCTGCGCGACCTTCGCGGTCGCGAAGCCGATCGAGGAGTCCATCGTCACACCCGCGACGAGGATGCGCTTGCCCTCGAGGATTCCACCCATGTCAGTGCCCCATTCCGAGTCCACCGTCGACCGGGATGACCGCACCGGTGACGTACGCCGCGCCGGGGCCGGTCAGCCACAGCACCGTCTCCGCGATCTCGTCGACCGCGCCGTACCGGCCCAGCGGCACCTGCGCGAGGATCGCGGTCTTCTGCTCGTCGCTGAGCACGCCCGTCATGTCGGTGTCGATGAAGCCCGGCGCGACGACGTTCGCGGTGATCGACCGGGATCCCAGCTCGCGAGCGATCGAGCGGGCCATGCCGACCAGGCCGGCCTTGGAGGCCGCGTAGTTGACCTGCCCCGCCGAGCCGAGCAGTCCGACGACCGAGGAGATGAAGACGATCCGGCCCCGCCGGAGCCGGAGCATCCCCTTGGAGGCGCGCTTGGCGAGCCGGAAGGAGCCCGTCAGGTTGGTGTCGATCACCGTCGACCAGTCCTCGTCGGACATCCGCAGCATCAGGGTGTCGGCGGTGATGCCGGCGTTGGCGACCAGCACCTCCACGGGCCCGTGCGCCTCCTCGATGGTGGCGAACGCCGCCTCCACCTGGGCCGGATCAGTGATGTCGCACCGGACGTCGAGCGCGCCGTCGGGGGCGCCGCCACTGCGTGTGGTGACGGCGACCTGGTCGCCGTTGCGCACGAAGGCCTCCGCGATGGCGCGACCGATGCCGCGGTTGCCGCCGGTCACCAGGACCGACCTGGGCTCCTGGGCCGTGCTGTCTCCTGGGCTCACGTCACGTGACGCTAGCGACTACCGCCGAGTACGGGGAATCAATCATCCTCGAGACGGAAGCCGACCTTCATGCCGACCTGGAAGTGCTCGACGGTCCCGTCCTTCACCTGCCCCCGGACCTGGGTGACCTCGAACCAGTCGAGATGGCGCAACGTGCGGCCGGCCCTCTCGACGCCGTTGCGGATGGCCTCGTCGATGCCGTCGGGCGAGGTGCCGACGATCTCGGTCACTCGGTAGGTGCGATTCGTCATGGTCCGACACTACCGACGTACGATGGATCAATGGCCCGAGACCTTCGTCGGAAGCAGGACGAGGCGGTCCGCATCACGACGGCCCCGTCGAGCCGTGACGCCGACATCGCGGCGCGCCAGCGCCGGTACGTCGTGTCGATGGGCATCCGCACGGTCTGCTTCGTGGCCGCCATCGTCGCGGCGCTCGCCGGCCTCGGCTGGCTGTGGCCGATCTTCATCGCGGGGGCGCTGGTCCTGCCGTACGTCGCGGTGGTGATGGCCAACGCGACCGCATCGAGATCCGACGGGTTCGAGCTCCGGGACGGTCAGTTCGGACGACCCGAGCTGGAATCCGGCGCGGATCCGTCGGAGGAGCGCGACTGACACGCTTGGACTCCGAACCGCCGCGTGACAGAATCTCCCGCGCGAGCCGAGTCTCCCCCGTCTCGGTTCGCAGCGGTGCCGGACGGCTTCCCCCGTGGCTGTCCGGCACCGCTCATTCCCCAGGAAGGTGCACATGAGCGAGCCCGCCATCTGCTCCGCGAAGGGCTGCCAGGAGCCGGCCGTGTGGGAGCTGCTGTGGAACAACCCCAAGCTGCACACGCCGGACCGCCGCAAGACCTGGCTCGCCTGTGACGAGCACCGCCAGTCCCTCTCCGACTTCCTCGCCGCGCGCCAGTTCCTGAAGGACGTCGTCCCGCACTGAGCGTCGGGAAGACCTTCCGGACGGTGTCCTAGCCGCCGATGGCGGACATCGGCCGGTCGGGCTGGAGGAACGTCGGGTCGTCGATCCCGTGCCCGGCGCGCTTGCCGGCCATCGCGACCAGCCAGCGGTCGGCGAGCTCCTCGTCGGTGGCCCCCGACCGCAAAGCCCCGCGGAGATCGGACTCCTCGCGGGCGAACAGGCAGTTGCGGACCTGGCCGTCGGCGGTGAGCCGGACCCGGTCGCAGTCGCCGCAGAACGGCCTCGTGACGCTGGCGATCACGCCGACCGTCGCCGGTCCACCGTCGACGAGGAAGAGCTCGGCGGGCGCGCTCCCCCGCGGCTCGGACGCCGGCGAGAGCGAGAACTCCGCCTCGAGCCGCGCGAAGATCTCGTCCGCGGTGACCATCCCGTCGCGGCTCCAGCCGTGCTGGGCGTCCAGCGGCATCTGCTCGATGAACCGGAGCTGGTAGCCCTCGGCGACCGCCCAGCGCAGCAGCTCCGGCGCCTCGGCGTCGTTCACGCCGCGCAGCAGGACGGCGTTGACCTTGACCGGGCCGAGCCCGGCCTCCCGAGCCGCCGCCAGCCCGGCGAGCACGTCGTGGAGCCGGTCGCGCCGGGTGATCGTGCGGAACGACTCCCGCCGGACGCTGTCCAGGCTGACGTTCACCCGGTCGAGGCCCGCCTCGGCGAGGGCGTGCGCGGTCCTCGCCAGGCCGAGGGCGTTCGTGGTCAGCGACGTCTCCACCCCGAGCGCGCTGGTCCGCCTGACGATGTCGAGGAGGCCGCGGCGTACCAGCGGCTCACCACCGGTGAAGCGGACCTCGCGCACGCCGAGCAGCTCGACGCCGATCCGGACCAGCCGGACGACCTCGTCGTCGGTGAGCACCTCGTCGGTCGGCAGCCAGTCCAGGCCTTCGGCGGGCATGCAGTAGGAGCAGCGCAGGTTGCAGCGGTCGGTCAGCGACACGCGCAGGTCGGTGGCGACCCGGCCGAACCGGTCCTCGAGGCTCCTCGTCTGCACCACCCCTGCAGTCTAGGCGAGCGCTGGGCGCCGGATAGCCTCGACGGGTGCGGTCGTTCCGGTTCCTGCTGAGTCGGCGGTGGCTGCTGTTCGCACTGATCGTGGTCGTGCTGTGCTACGCCACCTGGTGGCTGGGCGAGTGGCAGTTCCACCGCCTCGCGGACCGCAAGGCCAGCAATGCCATCATCCGCGCCAACGAGGACCGCGCCCCCGCTCCCGTCGCCGACGTCCTCGCGCCCGGGGCGGCGGTGCCGGACCGGGACGAGTGGCGGCTGGTGACGGCCACCGGCAGCTACGACACCGACGACACCGTGGTCGTCCGCTACCGCACCCGCGACGGGCAGTCGGGCGTGGACGCCGTGGTCCCCCTGGTCACCGCCGACGGAACCGCGCTGCTGGTGGACCGCGGCTGGATGGCCGCCGACAACCAGGGGACCAGCCCGACCGACCTGCCCGAGCCGCCCGCCGGCGACGTCACGGTCGAGGGTTGGGTGCGCGCGGACGCGAGCGGCGACAGCACCGCCGTCGAGGACCACTCGACGCGGGCCGTCTCCAGCGAGGAGATCGGCCAGGTCATCGACCGCCCGGTGTTCGGGGGGTTCGTCGAGCTGCACTCCGAGGACGGCCACGCCGCCGAGGGGCTGGAGCCCGTGGAGCTGCCGGAGCTGGACAACGGTCCGCACTTCTTCTACGGCCTGCAGTGGTGGTTCTTCGGCCTGCTGGCGATCACCGGATTCCTCTACCTCGCGTGGGACGAGTGGCGCAGCCGCAGCCGCGGCGAGGAGTCGACCCGCGAGAAGGTCACGGACGAGCGCAAGCAGCGGCGCGCGGAGAAGAACGCCAGGAAGCAGGCGGTACGCGCGGCGTACCAGCGCGCCTACGAGCAGGAGCGGCAGGAGCGTCAGAGCGCGCGCAGCATGCCGCCGTCGACCGGCACCATGGCGCCGGAGACGAACGACGCCGCCGGCGAGAGCACGAACGCCGCGACGCGGCCGAACTCCTCCGGCTCGCCGTAGCGGCCGAGCGGGATCGTCCGCACCGCGGCCGCCCGCGCGGCCTCGGGGTCGTCAGCGGCGGCGTCCAGCTCGGCGACCCGCTCGGTGCCGACCCGCCCGGGCAGCAGCCCGTTCACGCGGACGCCTGCCGGGCCGAGCTCGTCAGCGAGCGTCTTCGCCACCATCGCGAGGCCCGGGCGCAGGCCGTTGGAGATCGCCATGTCCGCGAGCGGGGCGCGCACGCTGGAGGAGAGCACGAAGGCGAGCGACCCACCCGACGGGAGTGCCCGGCCGATCTCCCGACCGAGCCGCACGGCACCCAGGAACACCGACGAGAACGCCGTCGTCCACTGTTCGTCGGTGATCGCGGTGACCGGGCCCTTCGGCGGGCCACCGACGCTCACCAGTGCGCCGTCCACGCGACCCCATCGCTCATGGGCGGCGTCGAGGAGCCGCTGCGGGGTGGCCGTGTCGGCGTTGTCGGCGACCACGGTCTCGACGGAGTCGCCGCGGGCGGCGGCCAGCGTCTCCTCGGTCCGGCCCGAGAGCACCACCCGGGCACCCTCGGCGACCAGCACGTCGGCCGTCGCCCGGCCGAGCCCGCGCGCGCCGCCGGTGACCAGGTAGACACGGTCGGTCAGGCCGAGGTCCACACGTCCTCCGACGGGGTCTCCATGAACTGGGTCCGGTAGAGGTCGGCGTACAGCCCGCCCTCCGCGAGCAGCTCCGCGTGGGTGCCGCGCTGCACGACCCGGCCCTCGTCGACGACGAGGATCTGGTCGGCGTTGCGGACCGTCGACAGCCGGTGCGCGATCACCAGCGACGTCCGGCCTTCCAGGGCGGCGTCGAGCGCCCGCTGCACGGCGGCCTCGGACTCGCTGTCCAGGTGTGCCGTGGCCTCGTCGAGCACCACGATCGCCGGCGCCTTGAGCAGCAGCCGGGCGATCGCGAGCCGCTGTCGCTCCCCACCGGACAGCCGGTAGCCGCGGTCGCCGACGACGGTGTCGAGGTCGTCCGGCAGGCTGCGGACGAGTGCGGCGATCTGTCCCGCCTCGAGGGCCGCCCAGATGTCCTCGTCGGTGGCGCCGGGACGGGCGTAGAGCAGGTTCGCGCGGATCGTGTCGTGGAACATGTGGGCGTCCTGGGTGACGTAGCCGACCACGTCCTCCAGCGACTGCAGGGTCACGTCGCGGACATCGTGCCCGCCGACGCGCACGGCTCCTCCCCCGACGTCGTACAGCCGCGCGACCAGGTGCGTGATGGTGGTCTTGCCGGCGCCGGACGGGCCGACGAGGGCCACCATCCGCCCCGGCTCAGCGGTGAAGGTGATGTCGGAGAGCACCGGGCCGCTGTCGCGGGAGTCGGCGCGCGCGATGACCTCGAGGGACGCCAGCGAGATCTCGTCGGCGCGCGGGTAGGAGAACGCGACGTGGTCGAACTCGAGCCGCGAGGCGGTCGGGGCGAGCGCAACCGCGCCGGGCTTCTCCTCGATCAGCGAGGGCAGGTCGAGGACCTCGAAGACCCGCTCGAAGCTGACCAGGGCCGTCATCACGTCGATCCGGACGTTGGACAGCCCCTGGAGCGGGCCGAGGAGCCGGACGAGCAGGGTCGCGAGCGCGAGCAGGGTGCCGACGGTCAGCGACCCGTCGAGGGCGAGGTGGCCGCCCACGCCGTACACGAGCGCGGTCGCCAGCGCCGGCACCGCGAGCATGGCCGCCATGAAGACGCGCTGGACGAGCGCGATCCGAACACCGAGGTCACGGACGACGGATGCCCGGGTCGCGAACGTGCGGTCCTCCTCCTCGCGACGCCCGAAGAGCTTGAGGAGCATCGCGCCCCCGACGTTGAAGCGCTCGGTCATCACGTTGCCCATGTCGGCGTTGCCGTCCATCTGCTGGCGGGTCAGCCCCGCCAGCCGGCTGCCGACCCAGCGCGAGCTGAGGTACAGCACCGGGAACAGCACGAGGCAGAGCAGGGTGATCTGCCAGCTCAGGGCCAGCATCGCGACACCGACGACCGCCACCGAGATCGCGTTGGAGACCGTGCCGGACAGCGTGGAGGTGAAGGCGCGCTGGGCGCCGATCACGTCGTTGTTGAGGCGCGAGACCAGGGCACCGGTCTGCGTCCGGGTGAAGAAGGCCAGCGACTGGCGCTGCACGTGTGCGAAGACCTCGGTTCGCAGGTCGTAGATGAGCCCCTCGCCGATCCGGGAGGAGAGGTAGCCGATGAGCACCGTCAGAACCGCGTCGACGACGGCGACCGCCGCCATAGCGAGCGCGAGCACCGTGACCAGCCCGCCGTCACCGGCCAGGATGCCGTCGTCCACGATCCGCTGCACGAGCAGCGGGGAGACGACCACCAGGCCGGCGTCGATGACGGTCAGCAGCAGGAAGAGGACGATCAGGGGACGGTGCGGGAGGGCGTAGGCGAACACGCGGCGCACGGTGCCGTGCGCCAGACGCTGCTGCGCGGCACTGCGGTCGGCGCGCAGGGACCGGAACGCCGGTCCCATCCCCATCCCTGACACGAGCCCTCCTCCGTCACTGTCCCATCAACGCTGCGAGCTCCCGGAACCGCCGGGTCTGTGCTTCCCGCTCGAGGCGCCGCTGCTCCTCGAGGCTCCGCTCGGAGGCCCCTTGCAGCAGCGCCTTGGTCTCGGTGACCGCGCCGGCCAGCGGTGCGGTCAGGGCGCCGACGAGATCCGCGACGGTCGCGTCCAGCTCCCCGGCAGGTACGGCGGCGAGCGCGAGCCCGATGTCCACGGCCTCGGCTGCGCCGACCATCCGTGCGGTCGCACAGATCTCCAACGCCCTGGCGTATCCAACGCTCTCCACGAGCGGCTTTGTTCCCGTCAGGTCTGGCACCAGCCCGAGCGTTGACTCCTTCATGCAGAGCTGCGCGTCGTCCGCGAGCACGCGGAGGTCGCAGGAGAGGGCCAGCTGGAAGCCGGCGCCGATCGCGTAGCCCTGGACCGCGGCGATCGACACGAACCGCGGGTCGCGCAGGAACGTGAAGCCCTGCTGGTAGGCGTCGATGGTCGCCGACACCTCCTCGTCGGAGAGGCCGAGCAGGTCCGCGACCGACTCCTGGTCACCGGAGCTGGTCGGGTCGAGCATCGCGCGGTCGAGTCCGGCGGAGAACGAGTGGCCCTCGCCCCGCACGACGACCACGCGGACCTCGTCGGGGATCGAGGCGCCCAGCTCGGCGAGCGCGCGCCACATCGTCGGCGTCTGCGCGTTGCGTACGTCGGGGCGGTGCAGCGTGATCGTGGCGACGGGGCCGGTCACGTCGTACCTCAGCCCGGCCTGCTCGAGGGTGGTGTCGTCCATACCCGGAACCCTAGGGTGCGCCCCGTCGCCCTCAGCCGAGGGCCGGTAGTCGCTCCCCGACGGCACCCAGGCCGTCGGGGACCGGGAGCCGTCCGGCACCGATCAGCACCGCCTCCTCGGCGCTCGCTGCCGGCAGCGGGCCGCCGGCGAGCGCCTCGATCGTCGCGCGGGTCAGGGAGAGCGCGCTGTCCGGGACGGGCTCCTCGCTCAGCAGGTCGAGCTGGTGGATCGCGTCCTCGACGGCCCAGATCGTGAGGAAGTCACCAACCGCGAAGACGTGGCCCTGCCAGAGGTAGGAGGCGTCGGCCAGGCCGGCACAGCCGCGCTGGACCGCCGCCGCGACGTCGTTGAGCTCGGCTCGCGCCGAGGCCGGCCGCGCGAAGGCCGCGGTGCGGCGACGTTGCGACATCAGGGGTGCGACGGGGTCGTCCTGGCGGTACTCGGCGGCGAACGCTGGCCAGTACGACGCCGCGTCGACGGTCGGCGCCCGGTCGACGACCGAGACCATGCCGCCGAGCATCTCCTGCCAGCCCGCGATGACGTGCACGACGACGTCCAGCCGGGTCCACCCGTGGCAGCGCGACGCCCCGAGCAGCTCCCACTCGTCGAAGCCGTCGACCGCCCGGACGAACGACGTCACCGACTCGGCGAACGCGCGGCGGCCGGTCTCGGCGTCCACGCTGAGGTCCACGTCGGGGTCCACGTCGGGGTCGACGTCGGGGTCCACGCTCGGGTCCATGGAAGGACCCTAGGACGCGGCGCCGACAACGGCTCAGGCCAGCGATACCAGGTCGGCGTACTCCGCGTTCCAGAGGTCCTCGACGCCGTCGGGCAGGATCAGCACCCGGTCCGGCTCGAGCGCCATGACCGCGCCCTCGTCGTGGGTCACCAGCACGATCGCGCCCTCGTAGCTGCGGATCGCGGCGAGCACCTCCTCGCGCGAGGCGGGGTCGAGGTTGTTCGTGGGCTCATCGAGGAGCAGCACGTTCGCGCTGGAGACGACGAGCGCCGCGAGCGCCAGCCGGGTCTTCTCCCCGCCCGAGAGCACCTTGGCGGGCTTGTGCGCGTCCTCGCCCGAGAAGAGGAACGAGCCGAGCACGGACCTCGCCTCGGTGTCGGTGAGCTGCGGCGCGGAGCTCTGCATGTTCTCCAGCACCGTGCGCTCGACGTCGAGGGTCTCGTGCTCCTGGGCGTAGTAGCCGATCTTGAGCCCGTGCCCGGGCAGCACGGCGCCGGTGTCCGGCTGGTCGACGCCGGCCAGGATGCGCAGCAGCGTGGTCTTGCCGGCGCCGTTCAGGCCCAGGATCACCACGCGGGAGCCCTTGTCGATGGCCAGGTCGACGTCGGTGAAGACCTCGAGCGATCCGTACGATTTCGACAGCTCGGCGGCGGTCAGCGGCGTCTTGCCGCAGGGCGCTGGCGCGGGGAACTTGATCCGGGCGACCTTGTCGGCCTGCCGCTCCCCCTCGACGCCGGCCATCAGCTTCTCGGCCCGCTTCAGCATCGACTGCGCGGCCTGGGCCTTCGTGGCCTTCGCGCGCATCTTGTTCGCCTGGTCGGTGAGCGTCTTCGCCTTGTTCTCGGCGTTCATCCGCTCCCGCTTGCGGCGCTTCTCGTCGGTCTCGCGCTGGGTGAGGTACGCCTTCCAGCCCATGTTGTAGACGTCGATCTCGCCGCGGTTCGCGTCCAGGTGCAGCACCCGGTTGACCGTCGCCTCGAGCAGCGCGTTGTCGTGGCTGATCACGATCAGCCCGCCCTTGTGCGCCCGGAGGAACTCGCGCAGCCAGACGATCGAGTCCGCGTCGAGGTGGTTGGTCGGCTCGTCGAGCAGGAGCGTCTCGGCGCCGGAGAACAGGATCCGGGCGAGCTCGACGCGACGGCGCTGGCCGCCGGACAGCGTCTTCAGCGACTGGGCGAGCAGCCGGTCCTCGATGCCGAGGCTGTGCGCGATCTGCGCCGCCTCCGACTCCGCGGCGTACCCGCCCCCGGCGTGCAGCTCCGCGTCGGCGCGCTCGTAGCGCCGCATCGCCCGCTCCCGGACCTTGACGTCGTCGCTCCCCATCTCGGTCTCGGCCTGACGGAGCCGGCGTACGGCGTCGTCGAGGCCGCGCGCCGACAGGATCCGGTCGCGGGCCAGCACCTCGGGGTTGCCGATCCGCGGGTCCTGCGGGAGGTAGCCGACCTCGCCGGTCGTCTGGACGGTTCCTGAGGCGGGCAGCGCCTCGCCGGCCAGGATCTTCGTGAGCGTGGTCTTGCCGGCACCGTTGCGCCCGACGAGACCCACCTTGTCGCCGGCGGCGACGCGGAAGCTGACGTTCTCCATGAGCAGACGCGCGCCAGCACGGACTTCCAGCTGGTGGGTGGTGATCATGAGGGTCCGAAGTCTAGATGTGGGTACGGTCCTCCCTGACATCGGCGAACATCGGCGGACGGCGCCGGACATCGGCACAGGCGTGGAGGTCGGATGCGGTTCAACCCGAAGGCGCGGCTGAACACGCGGCGGATGGGCGACGCGGGTCGCTCGGGAGCGGCCGGCGGCGGTGGGGGCGGCATGCCGATCCCGGGCGGTCTCGCCGCCGGAGGAGGCGTCACGGGACTGATCATCGTCGTGGCGATCATCGCGATCAGCATGTGGGCCGGCGGGGGCTCCTCCTCGAGCGGGTACGACGACTCGCGGATGTCGGACACCGGCCGGTACGAGCACTGCAAGACGGGCGAGGACGCCAACAACGACGCCGACTGTGCCCGGGTGGCGGTCGAGAACTCGCTCTACGACTACTGGTCGGACACGCTCCCGGCGCAGTCGTCGGCGTCGTTCACCCCGGAGAAGAAGGTGGAGACCTTCAGTGGCGGGATCGGCACCGGGTGCGGGCAGGCCACCTCGGACGTCGGGCCGTTCTACTGCCCGAACGACCAGGTCATCTACCTCGACACGACCTTCTTCGACGACGTGCTTGAGAAGCAGCTGGGCGGGCCGAGCGGCGCGTTCGTGGAGCCGTACGTGATCGCCCACGAGTACGGGCACCACATCCAGAACCTGCTCGGCACCATGGCGAAGGTCAAGACGCAGCAGGGCCCGCACAGCGACAGCGTGAAGCTCGAGCTGCAGGCGGACTGCTACGCCGGCATGTGGGCCCACTCGGCGACCACGACCCAGGACGAGGACGGGAACGTGCTGATCGCGGACCTCACCCAGCAGGACATCCAGGAGGCGATCGACGCGGCCACCGCCGTCGGCGACGACCGGATCCAGCAGCGGTCCGGCGGTGGCGTCGACTCCGACTCGTGGACGCACGGCTCCTCGCAGGAGCGCGTGCAGTGGTTCCGGACCGGCTACGACCAGGGCACGCTCCAGGCGTGTGACACGTTCGCTCCCGGAGCCGTCTAGGAGACGAGCGCCTCGATGTGCTGGAACTGCCGCTGCAGCGCGCGCAGATGCGGGGCCACGGACGGGTGGCGGTACTTCCCCGCGAGCGCGCCCTCGCCTCCGGCGACCCGGGCCAGGGCCCACTCGGCCCGGTTCAGCACCGTGTAGACGGCGGTGATCCGCGCACCGAGCGTCACCTCGTCGCGGGTGGCGAGGCCCTCGGGCATGCCCATCAGGTACGCGTCGAGCAGTGGCTCGAGCTCCTCACGGGCGGCGAGCGCGTAGTAGCCGAGGTCCGAGCCGACCGGGCCGGTGCCGAGCATCGCCCAGTCGATCGCGACCACCTCGTCACCCTCCCGCCCCGGCAGGTTCGCGGGTACGGCGTCGCCGTGGGTCGGGACCTGCACGAGTGCGTCGGCGGCGGCGAGGAGCTCGGCGCGGCGCGACCAGAGGACGTCGGCGACGTCCGCGACCGTCGTCCGTGCGAGGGTCCGCCAGCCGCCGTGCCGCTCGACCCGGGTCATCCGGTCCCGGAGCAGGTTCCTGGCCAGCCACGGCGCCGGCGCGAGGTGCCCGCCGGCGAACCGGCCCAGCGCGTGCGCCACGAACAAGCCGCTGGTGGCGGCGTCCTCGACCCACTCCTGGGTGATCGTAACGCCCTCCGGGTCCTCCTCCACCGCGCCGAGCGCCGGAGCGCGGAGGCCAGGGGTGTCCACCACGAGCCCGGCGGTGATCACGTCGGCGGGACGGCGCCAGTACGCGAAGTGCCGCGGGCTGGAGAGCTCGGGCGGGTCACCCTCGACGGGCGCGGCGATCCGCTTGACGACCACGGCCTGGTCCCCGAGCACCGTGCGCCACACGCCGACCGTCGAGCCACCGGAGCCGCCGGGAATCGCGACCCACCCGGGCTTGGGCTGCCACATGGCTCGCACGTTAGTGCAGGTCACGCCGCCGGAAGGCGTACTGGCCCGCGACACTCAGGAGCGCCGCGACCACGGCCAGGCCCGCCACCGCCGCCCGGTCGACGCTCTGGGCCGGCACCAGGGCGAGGTGCTCGAACGGCGAGAGGTCCTGCACCCACTGCGGGATCGACAGCAGGTCGCCGAAGAGCATCACCACCGCGGCGAGCGCGAGCGGGAGCCACGCGGCCACCATCAGTCGCGGCGCGACGCCGTACAGGAGACGGGCGACGCCGCTGAGGACCAGGACGGCCGGGACGTACTGGAGCTGCGGGGCCGACAGCCGCCAGAGCTCGTGGACGACGACGGCCGGATGACCTCGGCAGAGCTCGTCGAGGCGCTCGCGATCAGCCCCGCAGCGGTCTCGGGCGCCGTGCGGGTGCTGGAGCAGCTGGGCTGGACCCGGCGCGAGCGGGAGCGCGGCACCCGTCGCGACGTCTACGTCGTGGACGACGACGCCTGGCGCAGCGCGCTGCTCCAGGGCGACCGGACCTACGAGGCGATCGAGGTGGCGTTCGCGGCGGCCGCGGCGGTCGCCGCGCCCGAGGCGAAGGACCGCCTGGACCTGTCCCGGGAGTTCCTGGTGTTCGTGCGTGAGGAGCTGGTGGCGATTGCGGCGCGCTGGGACGAGCGGAAGCGCGAGCTCGGCCACTAGGACAGGCGGTGCAGCACGACCTCACCCAGCCGCCCGCCATCGACGGTGGCGGTCATGTAGGTGCAGTACGGCTGGCGGCGCCGGTCCGTCGGCGACCCCGGGTTGAGCAGGCGCAGGCCGGTGGCCGCGGTGGTGTCCCACGGGATGTGGCTGTGGCCGAACACGAGCACGTCGACCTCGCCGTACGCCGACGCGCAGCGACGCTCGCGCCCGTCCCGCCCACCAGTCTCGTGGACGACGGCCAGGCGCAGCCCGTCGATGTCCGCACGTTCGACCTCGCGGAGACGCTCGCGCAGGGCGGGTCCGTCGTTGTTCCCGTAGCAGGCGACCAGCCGGCGCGCCCGCGCCTCGAGGTCGTCGAGCAGGGCCACGTCGACCCAGTCACCGGCGTGGACGACCACGTCCGCCGCGTCGACCACGTGCCACACCTCGACCGGGAGGTCGCGCGCCCGTCGGGGCACGTGCGTGTCGGCGAGCAGCAGCAGGCTCGTCATGCGTTGTGCACCTCCACCTGCGCGGACTGCGCGTCGGCGACGGCCTGCTCCAGGACGCCGCGACGCGGGTCGGGCACGGCGAGCCACGGCTCGACCGGGGTCAGCGCACGCAGCCTCGGATCGGTGAGCACCTCCTCGACCGCCGGCCGGTCGCCACCGGTGACGAGCGGTCCGCGCAGGCCCCCGATGATGCGGGCCGCGTGGTCCGCCGCTGCCTCGTAGGCCTGCCGCGCCTGGTTGTCCCGGCGGCGTGCGAACCGCTGCTGGCTCTGGCCCCCGGCCTTGGTCCGGCCCTGGACGTGTCGCTGCCCGACCTTGCTCTCCGTGATCGCCGCGCCGTGCAGCCGGGCGACCGCGAAACCGCCCTTCCGCACGAGCAGCACCCCCCAGTCCTCGGGCAGGTGCATCTCAGCCCGGAACGCAGCCGGGTCCGGGACCCCGTCGTACCGCCGATCGAACGGCAGCCGCGCCGCGAACGTCGACCCGTCCTCCGCCGCGCCGGTCAGGGCGCCGCCCACCACCCGGAGCCCGGTCTCGCCGTGCCGCCCCCGGAAGTTCACGACCCACCTCTCGAACCGGTCGGCGGGCACGAGCACAGGCATGCCGAGACGCTAGCCGAGCCCCCGGTCGAAACGTCGGGGACTCGACCCTCAGACGTTGAAGCCGAGGGCGCGCAGCTGCTCGCGACCGTCGGGGGTGATCTTGTCGGGGCCCCACGGCGGCATCCAGACCCAGTTGATCGCGACGTCGTTGACCAGGCCCTCGAGGGCGCCGTTGGTCTGGTCCTGGATCACGTCGGTGAGCGGGCACGCCGCGGAGGTGAGCGTCATGTCGATGACGCAGTTGGAGCCCTCGTCGAGGTGCACGCCGTAGACGAGGCCGAGGTCGACCACGTTGATGCCGAGCTCGGGGTCGACGACGTCCTTCATCGCCTCGGTGACGTCGTCCACGGACACCGTGGAGACGCCGCCACCGCCGGACGGGGCGGCCTCGGGGACGTCGGGAAGGTCAGAGTGGTCAGGCATGAGAGGTCTCCTCCAGGGATCGGGCGGTGGCGTCCTTCCAGGCCATCCACGACAGTAGTGCGCACTTCACGCGCGCCGGGAACTTCGCGACCCCGGCGAACGCGATGCCGTCCTCCAGGACGTCCTCGTCCGGCACCACGGTGCCCTTGCCCTGCATCAGGGTCAGGAACTCCTCGTGGATCGACATCGCCTTCTCGACGGGCTTGCCGATGACGAGGTCGGTCAGCACCGAGGCCGACGCCTGTGAGATCGAGCAGCCCACGGCGTCGTACGACACGTCCTCGACCTTGCCGCCGGCGACGTGGACGCGCAGCGTCACCTCGTCACCACAGGTCGGGTTCACGTGGTGCACCTCGGCCTCGAAGGGTTCGCGCAGGCCCTTGTGGTGCGGGTTCTTGTAGTGGTCCAGGATGATCTCCTGGTACAGCGCGTCGAGCTCTTGAGTCATCGATCAGCCCAACCTGAAGTACGAACGGGTGTATTCCAGGCCATCCACCAGCGCGTCGATCTCCGCGGGCGTCGTGTAGAGGTACGACGACATCCGGGTCGAGCTCTGCACCCCGAACCGGGCGTGCGCGGGCTTCGCGCAGTGGTGGCCGGCCCGGACCGCGACGCCGCGCGAGTCCAGCACCTGCGCGACGTCGTGCGGGTGCACGCCGTCGATCTCGAAGGAGATCGCTCCCCCGCGCTCCGCCGCGTCCGGCGGCCCCAGCACGGTCAGCCCGGGCACGGTGGCCAGGCCCTCGAGGGCGTACGCCGTGATGGTCTGCTCGTGCCGGTGGATCGCGTCCATGCCGATGTGCGACAGGTAGTCCACCGCCGCACCGAGGCCGACGGCCTCGACGATCGGCGGCGTCCCGGCCTCGAAGCGGTGGGGCGCCGAGGCGTACGTCGAGCGGGCCATCGTCACCGTCTCGATCATCTCGCCGCCACCGTGGAACGGCGGGAGCTGGTTGAGCAGCTCCTCCCGGCCCCACAGCACGCCGATGCCGGTCGGTCCAACCGTCTTGTGGCCGGTGAAGACCAGGAAGTCGCAGCCGGTCGCGGCCACGTCGACCGGCAGCTGCGGCGCGGCCTGGGAAGCGTCGATGACGGAGTAGGCACCGAACGCCCGGGCGCGCGCCACGAGATCGCTCACCGGGTTGATCGTGCCGAGCATGTTGGAGACCCAGGTGAAGGCCACCACCTTGGTGTGCTCGTCGATGAGGGCGTCGGCGTTCGACAGGTCGAGCCGGCCGTCGTCGGTGAGCCCGAACCAACGCAGCTCGGCGCCCGACCGCTCGCAGGCGAGCTGCCACGACACGATGTTGGAGTGGTGCTCCATCTCGGTGATCACGACGTTGTCGCCGGGGCCGAGCTCGATGGTGCGCGCCAGCAGGTTCAGCGCCTCGGTGGCGTTCTTGGTGAACACCACCTCGTTGCGCGAGCGCGCGTGCAGGAAGGCAGCCACCTTGTCGCGAGCCGCCTCGAACGCCTCGGTCGACTCCGCGCCGAGGGTGTGCATCGCACGGGCGACGTTCGCGTTGTGCCGCTCGAGGTGGTCGACCATCGTGTCGATGACGACCTGCGGCTTCTGCGAGGTGTTGGCGCTGTCGAGGTAGACCAGCGGCAGGCCGCCTGCGAGGGTCCGCTCGAGGATCGGGAAGTCGGCGCGGATCACCTCCAGCTCGGGGAGGAGTCCGGGCAGCTGCGTGGTCGTCATGCTCAGACCGCCGCCGTGAGGTACTTCTCGTAGCCCTTGGCCTCGAGCTCCTCGGCGAGCTCCGCGCCGCCGGACTCGGCGACCTTGCCGTCGACGAACACGTGCACGAAGTCGGGCTCGATGTAGCGCAGGATCCGGGTGTAGTGCGTGATCAGCAGGACGCCCTTGCCCTCTTGGGCACGGAACCGGTTGACCCCCTCGGACACGACCTTCAGCGCATCGATGTCCAGGCCCGAGTCGGTCTCGTCGAGGATCGCGACCTTCGGGTTCAGCAGCTCGAGCTGGGCGATCTCGTGACGCTTCTTCTCGCCACCGGAGAAGCCCTCGTTGACCGAGCGGGTCCCGAACGTCGGGTCGAGGTTGAGCTGCTGGAGCGCGGTGTTGACGTCCTTGACCCAGGTCCGGAGCTTGGGGGCCTCGCCGTCGAGCGCGGTCTTCGCGGTGCGCAGGAAGTTCGACACCGAGACGCCGGGCACCTCGACGGGGTACTGCATGGCCAGGAACAGCCCGGCCCGTGCGCGCTCGTCGACCGACATCGCGAGGACGTCCTCGCCGTCGAGGGTCACGGTGCCGCCGGTCACGGTGTACTTCGGGTGTCCCGCGATGGAGTAGGCCAGGGTCGACTTGCCCGACCCGTTCGGTCCCATGATCGCGTGGGTCTCGCCGTCCTGGATGGTCAGCGTGACGCCCTTGAGGATCTCCTTGGGACCGTCGTCGGTGCTCACCGACACCTGCAGGTCCTTGATCTCCAGCTTGCTCATGAGGGGGTGACTCCGTTCAGGGTGGTGGTGGTGTCGACGTACACGTCCGCACCGCGGATCTCGACGGCGAACGTCGCGACGGGTTCGGTGGCCGGGAGGCCGGTGGGCTTGCCGGTGCGCAGGTCGAAGCGCGAGCCGTGCAGCCAGCACTCGACCGTGCAGTCCTCGACCTCGCCCTCGCTCAGCGCCACGGCGGCGTGGGAGCAGAGGTCCTGGATCGCGAAGACCTCGTCCTCGTGCCGGGCGATGGCCACGTCGTAGCTACCGACCGTGACGCCGAGCGCCTCGTCGGTGGGTACGTCGCCCAGCGCGCATGCCTTCTCGAAGGCCATCAGTCGAAGTCCTTCAGGACGTTCTTCGCCAGCTCCGCCTCGACGGTCTCGAGCAGCTGGTCCTCGATCGAGGGGATGCCGACCCTGCGGATCAGGTCGTTGAAGAAGCCGTGCACCACGAGGCGCCGCGCCTCCTTCTCCGAGACGCCCCGCGAGCGCAGGTAGAACAGCTGCTCGTCGTCGAACCGCGCGGTCGCGGACGCGTGGCCCGCGCCCTCGATCTCGCCGGTCTCGATCTCGAGGTTCGGCACCGAGTCGGCCTGGCAGCCGTCGGACAGCACCAGGTTGCGGTTCTCCTCGTAGGTCTCGATGCCCTCCGCGACCTTGCGGATCAGCACGTTGCCGATCCAGACCGTGTGCGCGCCCTGACCCTGCAGCGCGCCCTTGTAGAGCACGTGGCTCTTCGTCTTGGGTGCGGTGTGGTCGGCGAACAGACGGTGCTCGAGGTGCTGCCCCTGGTCCGCGAAGTACAGGCCGAGCAGCTCGGCGTCGCCGCCCGGGCCGGCGTACTCGACGTTCGCGTGCATGCGTACGACGTCGCCGCCGAACGAGATCGACGTGTGCTTGACGGTGGCGTCGCGGCCGACCCGGATCGCGTCGCGTCCGAGGTGGACCGCGTCGTCATCCCAGTCCTGGAGCGACAGGACGTTCGCGACCGCACCGTCGCCGACCAGCACGCTGGTGAGCGCGGAGTAGCGCGCGGACCCGGTGTGCACGATCGCAACCGTGGCCCGCGCATGCCGACCGACGCGGATCAGCAGCCGGCTCCAGACCAGGTCGTCGACCGACTCGCCGTGCAGGCGCAGCTCGATGGGCTCGCCGATCTCGGCGTCGGCCGGGACGTCGAGCAGCAGTGCCCCACCGGCGTTCGCGGCGGCGAGCGCGGACGGCCGGTCGTTCGGCGCGAGCTCACCGAGCTCCAGCGCCTGCTCGGCGGTGATCTCGGTGAGCGTGACGCCCTCCGGCAGCGTGGTCGTCCAGGTGAGCCCGGCGTCGGACGCCTCGCCGTCGAGGATCCCGCGCAGCCGCTTGAGCGGCGTGAAGCGCCAGATCTCCTCGCGGCCGTTCGGCAGCGGGTGGTCGGCCAGGTCGTAGGACCCGGGCGGGTTGAGGTGGCTCTCGGTCCTGGGCATCTCCAGGCCGGACGCCACGCTCTCGCGCGCCGTGTCAGTCACAGTCATCTAACTAGGTCTACTTTCTTTGCTACGTGCGGAAGGCCGAAGAACGACTCCCCCGCGAACGAGAGACGGGGGCCCGCGTGGCGGAGCGAAGCGACGACACGCGAGTCCGTGTGGGCCGGCGTGGCGGAGCGAAGCGACGACACGTCAGCCCACAGCCCCCTCCATCTGCAGCTCGATCAGTCGGTTGAGCTCGAGGGCGTACTCCATCGGGAGCTCCTTGGCGATCGGCTCGACGAACCCGCGGACGATCATCGCCATCGCCTCGTCCTGCTCCATGCCGCGCGACATGAGGTAGAAGAGCTGGTCGTCGGAGACCTTCGAGACGCTCGCCTCGTGACCCATGGACACGTCGTCCTCGCGGATGTCGACGTACGGGTAGGTGTCGGAGCGGCTGATCTGGTCGACCAGCAGCGCATCGCAGAGCACGTTGGACTTCGAGCCGTGCGCGCCCTCGTTGACCTGGATCAGGCCGCGGTACGACGTGCGCCCACCGCCCCGCGCCACCGACTTCGACAGGATCGAGGACGAGGTGTGCGGCGCCGCGTGCACCATCTTGGCGCCCGCGTCCTGGTGCTGGCCCTCGCCGGCGAACGCGATGGAGAGCGTCTCACCCTTGGCGTGCTCGCCCATCAGGTAGATGGCGGGGTACTTCATCGTCACCTTGGAGCCGATGTTGCCGTCGACCCACTCCATGGTCGCGCCGGCCTCGCAGGTCGCGCGCTTGGTGACGAGGTTGTAGACGTTGTTGGACCAGTTCTGGATGGTCGTGTAGCGGCACCGGCCGCCCTTCTTCACGATGATCTCCACCACCGCGGAGTGCAGCGAGTCGGAGCTGTAGATCGGCGCCGTGCAGCCCTCGACGTAGTGCACGTAGGCGTCCTCGTCGACGATGATCAGGGTGCGCTCGAACTGGCCCATGTTCTCGGTGTTGATCCGGAAGTAGGCCTGGAGCGGGATGTCGACGTGCACGCCCTTCGGCACGTAGATGAACGAGCCACCCGACCACACCGAGGTGTTCAGCGCGGCGAACTTGTTGTCGCCGACCGGGATGACGGTGCCGAAGTACTCCTTGAAGAGCTCCTCGTGCTCCTTCAGCGCCGTGTCGGTGTCGAGGAACAGGACGCCCTTCTCCTCGAGGTCCTCACGGATCGAGTGGTAGACGACCTCCGACTCGTACTGCGCGGCGACGCCCGCGACGAGGCGCTGCTTCTCCGCCTCCGGGATGCCGAGCTTGTCGTAGGTGTTCTTGATGTCCTCGGGGAGCTCCTCCCACGAGGTCGCCTGCTTCTCGCTCGAGCGGACGAAGTACTTGATGTTGTCGAAGTCGATGCCCGAGAGGTCGGAGCCCCAGTTCGGCATCGGCTTGCGGCCGAAGAGCTTCAGGCCCTTCAGGCGCAGGTCGAGCATCCACTGCGGCTCGCTCTTCTTCCCCGAGATGTCGCGTACGACGTCCTCGTTCAGGCCGCGCTTGGCGTCGGCACCCGCCACGTCGGCGTCCGCCCAGCCGAACTCGTAGCGGCCGATGCCCTGGAGCTCCGGGTTGAGTTCTTCGATCGAGGTCATCAGCTGACCCGCTCCTTCTTCTCGGTGGACTTCTCGGTGGGTGTGCTCGGGATGCAGGTGGTGCAGACCCCGTCGCCGTGGGCGATGGTGGCCAGGCGCTGCACGTGCCGGCCGAGGACCTGGCTGATCGCCTCCGTCTCCGCCTCGCACAGCTGCGGGAACTCGTGGGCGACGTGGGAGACCGGGCAGTGCTGCTGGCACAGCTGCTCCCCCACCGGCAGGTCGCGCACCGACGCGGCGTACCCCTCGTCGGTGAAGATCCGGGCCAGCACCTCGGCCGACCCGAGCTCGGGGTGCTCCGCGCGGACGCCTTCGAACCGCTCCCCGATGAACGCCGCCCGGCGGACCGCGAATTCCCGGACCGCCTGGTCGCCACCGGTCTCGGCGAGGAAGCGGAGCGCCTGGACGGCGAGGTCGTCGTACTGCTGGTCGAAGCCGTCGCGGCCCGCCTCGGTCAGCGCGAACAGCTTGGCGGGACGCCCGCGACCGCGGTGGGCCTGGGTGCGCGGCTCGCGCGCCTCGAGGGACCCGTCGTCAAGCAGCTGGTCGAGGTGCCGGCGTACGGCGGCCGGGGTGAGGTCGAGCCGCTCGGCGAGCGCCGCGGCGGTCGAGGGGCCGTTGACGAGGATCGACCGGACGACGCGCTCACGCGTCGGCTGGTCGTGCCCGGCTCCGCCGCGGGCGGGGACCTCGTCGAATTCCACAACACCAGTGTGCCGTTAATGCGCGAGCCCCTTCAAGGAAGGTCACCCTTACCTCCCGCGGGGTCACTGTCGGGGCGTGACCCGGGCCACAGCGGGCCGCTCCCTACACTGGCGGGCGTGCCCGACGCCTCCCCTGCCGACGCGGCCGTCGCGGTCGACGGCCTGGTCATGCGGTACGGCGACAAGGTGGCCGTCGACGGGCTGTCGCTCACGGTCGGGCGCGGGACGATCACGGCGGTCCTCGGGCCGAACGGTGCCGGCAAGACCACGACGCTCGAGACCTGCGAGGGCTACCGGCGGCCGCAGGGCGGCTCGGTCCGGGTGCTCGGGCTCGACCCCGTGCGCGACCGGCGCGCGCTGCTGCCCCGCATCGGCGTGATGCTCCAGGGCGGTGGCGCGTGGAGCGGCGTGCGGGCGATGGAGATGCTCGACCACGTCGCGCGGCTGCACGCGCACCCGCTCGACACCGCGATGCTGGCCGAGCGGCTCGGGCTCGGCGACTGCGGCCGGACGCCGTACCGCCGGCTCAGCGGCGGCCAGCAGCAGCGGCTCGGGCTCGCGCTGGCGCTCGTGGGCCGCCCCGAGATCGTGTTCGTGGACGAGCCGACGGCCGGGATGGACCCACAGGCCCGGCGGACGACCTGGGAGCTGCTCGAGGAGCTCCGCGCGGACGGTGTCACCGCCGTGCTGACCACGCACTACATGGACGAGGCCGAGCGGCTCGCCGACCACATCCACATCATCGACCGCGGCCGCCTGATCGCGTCGGGGACGCCGCTGGAGCTCACCCGTGGCGGCACGCACGCGACGATCCGGCTCGTGGTGACCCGGCCGTTCCCGCCCGGCTCGCCCGAGTCCCTCCGGGTGGCCCTCGGCGCGGGCACCGAGGTCACCCAGCTCGACGAGCTGAGCCTGCTCGTGACCGGTCCGGCGGACGCCTCGACGCTGGCGAAGGTCTCGCGGTGGTGCGAGGAGAACGACGTGCTGCCCGAAGGGCTCACCCTGGGCCAGCGCAACCTCGAGGACGTGTTCCTCCAGCTGACCGGACGGGAGCTCGCCCCGTGAGCGGCACGTTCACCGCGATGCCCGGCGCCGCGCCGCTGCACCGGCAGGTGCTCGCCCAGGCCCGGATGGAGGCGCGGCTGATGATCCGCAACGGGGAGCAGCTGCTGCTCGCCGTGGTGATCCCGGTGATCGTGCTGATCGGGGGCGTCACCGGGTCCGAGCACCTCGGCATCTCGCTCGAGCACGACCCGATCGACGTGTTCGCCCCCGGCGTGCTCGCGCTGGCGATCATGTCGACGGCGTTCACCTCGCTGGCGATCGCGACCGGCTTCGAGCGGCGGTACGGCGTGATCAAGCGCCTCGGCGCCTCGCCGCTCCCCCGCTCCGGGCTGCTGATGGGCAAGGTCGGCGCGCTCCTGCTGGTCGAGGCCATGCAGGTGGCCGTGATCGCCGCCGTGGCGTTCGCGCTCGGCTGGGACCCCTCGACCGACGTCGTCGGGTTCCTGCTCGCGGTGGTGACCGGGACGGCCGCGTTCGCGTCGCTCGGCCTCTTCCTCTCGGGAGTGCTGCGGGCCGAGGCCACCCTCGCCGCCGCCAACCTCGTCTACCTGCTGCTGCTCGCCGGCGGCGCCGTCGTGCTGCCGATCTCGGCGTACGGCGCGTTCGGCGACGTGGTGCGGTGGCTGCCGTCCGGGGCCCTCGGCAGCGCGATGCGTGCGGCCCTGATCGACGGTGCCACGTCGTGGCGCGACCTCGGGGTGCTCGTGCTCTGGGCCGGCGTCGGAACGACCCTGACGGCGAGGACCTTCAAGTGGGAGTGACGTCCCGGCTCCGACGTCTCGACGAGTGGCTGACCGGGTGGGCCTGGGCGTCCATCGTCGCCAACGCCGTGCTCGTCGTGACCGGTGGCGTGGTCCGCCTCACCGGCTCCGGCCTCGGCTGCCCGACCTGGCCGCGCTGCACCGACGAGTCGTTCACGCCGCACGGCGCGTACAACGTCCACTCCGCGATCGAGTTCGGCAACCGGATGCTGACCTACGTGCTGGTGGCGGTCGCGGTCGGCACGTTCCTCGCCGCGTGGCAGTCCGGCCGCCCGGACCTCCGCAGGCTCGCCCTCGTCATGGCACTGGGCATCCCCGCGCAGGCGGTGATCGGCGGCATCACGGTCCTGACCGACCTCAACCCCTGGGTCGTCTCGCTGCACCTGCTGTGCTCGCTGGCGATCATCGGCGTGGCGATGCTGTTCCTGCACCGCATCACGCGTCCGGCCCCGGCCCAGCGGCCCCGGGGCGCCGTGGTCGGGCTGGCCTGGGCGACGTTCGTCTCCGCCTGGGCGGTCCTGTACGTCGGCACGGTGGTCACCGGCTCCGGGCCGCACGCGGGCGACGCGCACTCGGCGCGCAACGGTCTCTCGCCGCTGCAGATGAGCCAGCTGCACGCAGACCTGGTGTTCCTCTTCGTCGGGCTCACCCTCGGCCTGCTCTTCGCCGTGCTCGCGGGCGGCTACCCGCGCGCCACGCGCAACGCCGTGGTGCTGCTGCTGGTCGTCGAGGTCGCCCAGGGTGCGGTCGGCTTCGTGCAGTACTTCACCGACCTGCCGGTCGTGCTCGTCGGCTTCCACATGCTCGGCGCGGCCCTGGTCTCCGCGACGGTGACGTGGGCGCTGATCCAGGTGCGCGAGCCGCAGGCTGCCCGACAGCCGGCCCGGCAGCCGGCGTAGCGCGGCCGGGACATGGCGACAGCGGCCGCCCGTACCCCCGTGGACGGGACGACCGCCGTCAACACCTCTGACGCAGTGGGACGCGGATCGGTTGCGTCGGGAGCCGAGAAATCTTCAGCGGCTGATGAGCGGGTCGAGCGCGACCGCCACGAAGAGCAGCGAGAGATAGAGGTTCGAGGAGTGGAACAGCCGCATCGGCTGGATCACCGAGAGGTCCTCGGTGCCACGCGCGCGGCCCCACATCCGGTGCGCCTCGAGCAGGAACACCGCGCCCAGCACCGCGGCGGCGACGGGGTAGAACAGCCCGGTGTCGGCGACCGGCCACAGCAGCAGCGAGGTGGCGACCATCAGCCAGCTGTAGACGACGATCTGCCGGCCCACCACGGCGGCAGGCCTGACGACCGGCAGCATCGGCACGTCGACGTTCGCGTAGTCCTCGCGGTAGCGCAACGCCAGCGCCCAGGTGTGCGGCGGCGTCCAGAGGAAGACCACCAGGAACAGCACGACCGGCGTCCACGAGAGCGAGCCGGTGACCGCGGTCCAGCCGATCAGGGTCGGGAAGCAGCCGGCGATGCCGCCCCACACGATGTTCTGCGTCGTCCGCCGCTTCAGCAGCATCGTGTAGCCGAACACGTAGAAGGCGTTGGCGAGCACCGACAGCAGCGCGGACAGCGGGTTGACCCAGACGTAGAGGATCACCGTCGAGGCGATCCCGAGTGCGAAGCCGAACAGGAGCGCGGCCCGCGGGGAGACGATGTGGCGCGGCAGCGCCCGGCGCCGCGTCCTGCGCATCTGCTCGTCGATGTCGCGGTCGTAGACGCAGTTGAACACCGACGCCGAGCCGGCGGAGAACGTGCCGCCGATGACGGTCGCCACGACGAGGCCGAGGTCCGGGACACCGCGAGCGGCGTAGAACATCACCGGGACGGTGGTGAGCAGCAGCAGCTCGATGACCCGAGGCTTCGTCAGCCCGACGTACGCCGCGACCACGTCCTTGAGGCTCGCCCGCTCGTCCGCTGGCTGCCTCGCGGCAGAGGCGGACTGACCGACGTACGTCACGGGGTTCCTCGGAGGGGAATGTGGGCACCGGAATGGTGCTGGGACCGATGGGAGTCTATCGCCCGACGTGAGTAGGCTCGGCATTGGCCGAACCCCCCGAAAGGAACCCTGTGAGCAACACCTCTGCACTCGACTGGACCGACCTCGACGACAAGGCGGTGGACACGGTCCGGGCCCTGTCCATGGACGCGGTGCAGAAGGTCGGCAACGGGCACCCCGGCACCGCGATGAGCCTCGCTCCGGCCGCGTACCTGCTCTTCCAGAAGGTGATGCGGCACAACCCCGCCGACCCGAGCTGGCCCGGCCGCGACCGCTTCGTGCTGTCCGCCGGCCACTCCTCGATCACGCTGTACAACCAGCTGTTCCTCGGCGGCTGGGGCCTCGAGCTCGACGACCTCAAGTCCCTGCGGACCTGGGGCTCGAAGACGCCCGGGCACCCCGAGCACGGCCACACGGCCGGCGTCGAGACGACCACCGGGCCGTTGGGCCAGGGCGTCGGCAACGCGGTCGGCATGGCGATGGCGGCCCGCCGCGAGCGCGGCCTGCTGGACCCTGGGAGCGCCGACGCCGGCTCGGTGTTCGACCACCACATCTACTGCATCTGCTCCGACGGCGACCTCGAGGAGGGCGTGAGCGCCGAGGCCTCGTCGATCGCGGGCGTGCAGCAGCTCGGCAACCTCACCGTCGTCTACGACGCCAACCGGATCTCGATCGAGGGCGACACCAACGTGGCCTTCACCGAGGACGTCGGCAAGCGCTTCGAGGCCTACGGGTGGCACGTCCAGACCGTCGACTGGACCAACGACGGCACCGAGTACGTCGAGGACGTGCCGGCGCTGTACGCCGCGATCCGTGCGGCCGAGGAGGTCACCGACCAGCCCAGCATGATCGTGCTGCGCACGGTGATCGCCTGGCCGGCACCCGACGCCCAGGGCACCGGCAAGTCCCACGGCTCCGCGCTCGGCGAGGACGAGGTGCGGGCCACCAAGGAGATCATGGGCCTGGACCCGGACCAGCACTTCGCGGTGCCGGACGACGTCCTCGCGCACACCCGGTCGCTGATCGAGCGCGGCAAGCAGTGGCAGGCGGAGTGGGAGGTGCAGTTCGAGGGGTGGAAGGCCGCCGCGGACGACGCGACCCTCGCCACCTGGGAGCGCATGCAGACCCGCGCCCTGCCCCCGGAGCTCGACGAGGTGCTGCCCACGTTCGACGCGGACCCGAAGGGCATGGCCACCCGGAAGGCGTCCGGCGCGGTCATCAACGCGGTCGCCGGCGTGATGCCCGAGCTGTGGGGCGGCTCCGCCGACCTGGCCGAGTCGAACAACACCACGATCGAGGACGCTGCGTCGTTCGTCCCGAAGGACCGCTCCACCGACCAGTGGTCCGGCGACCCGTACGCCGGCCGGGTGCTCCACTTCGGCATCCGCGAGCACGGCATGGGCTCGATCCTGAGCGGCATCACGCTGCACGGCGGCACCCGCGTCTTCGGTGGCACGTTCCTGACGTTCTCCGACTACATGCGCGGCTCCGTGCGGCTCGCCGCGCTGATGGGCCTGCCGGTCACCTACGTCTGGACCCACGACTCGATCGGCCTCGGCGAGGACGGCCCGACCCACCAGCCGATCGAGCACCTGGCCGCGCTGCGCGCGATCCCCGGCCTCGACGTGGTCCGGCCTGCCGACGCCAACGAGACGGCCGCCGCGTGGAAGGCCGTCCTCCAGAACACCGACCGTCCCGCCGGCATCGCGCTGACCCGGCAGAACGTCCCGGTCTTCCCGCGCGGCGAGGAGGGGTTCAGCGACACCAGCAACGTGCACCGCGGCGGCTACGTCCTGATCGACGCCGAGGGCGGGGCCCCCGACGTCGTCCTCGTCGGCACCGGGTCCGAGGTCCAGATCGCCGTGGCCGCGCGGGAGCTCCTCGCGGCCGACGGCATCCGGGCCCGCGTGGTCTCGATGCCGTGCCGCGAGTGGTTCGACCGGCAGGACGAGGCGTACCGCGCGACCGTTCTCCCGCCCACCGTCAAGGCGCGCGTCTCGGTCGAGGCCGGGGTCGCGCAGGGCTGGCGGGAGGTCGTGGGCGACCACGGCCGGATCGTGTCCATCGACACCTACGGCGCGTCGGCCGACTTCAAGCGGATCTACGAGGAGTACGGCATGACCGGCGAGGCGGTCGCCAACGCGGCGCGGGACAGCCTGCGCTCGCTGAGCGACTGACCGCCCCCACAGCACCCACACCCGACCTGGGAGGAACCCATGAGCGATCGACTGAAGCAGCTGTCCGAGGCGGGGGTGTCGATCTGGCTCGACGACCTCTCGCGCGAGCGGATCGAGACCGGCAACCTCGCCGAGCTCGTCCAGGAGAAGCAGGTCGTCGGCGTGACGACCAACCCGACGATCTTCGCCGGCGCCATCGCCAACGGTGAGCGCTACGACGAGCAGGTCGCGCAGCTCGTCGACAAGGGCGAGGGCGTCGACCGGGTCGTCTTCGAGCTCACCACCGAGGACGTCCGCAACGCGTGCGACATCATGCGCCCCGTGTACGACGCGGCGCCGTACGACGGGCGCGTGTCGATCGAGGTGGAGCCCCTGCTCGCCAACGACACCGAGGGCACGATCGAGTCCGCGCGGGCGCTGTGGGCCGCGGTCGACCGGCCGAACGCGCTGGTCAAGATCCCCGCGACGCAGGAGGGACTGCCCGCGATCACGGCCGCGACCGCCGAGGGCATCAGCGTCAACATCACCCTGATCTTCGGCGAGCAGCGGTACCGCGAGGTCATGGACGCCTACCTCACGGGCCTCGAGCAGGCCCGCGAGGCCGGGATCGACCTGTCCGGGATCCAGTCCGTCGCGTCGTTCTTCGTGTCCCGCGTGGACACCGAGGTCGACCGGCGGCTGGAGGAGATCGGCTCCGACATCGCTCTGGCCCTGCGGGGCAAGGCCGCCGTCGCCAATGCGCTGGTCGCCTACGGCGCCTTCGAGGAGATCTTCGGCTCGGACCGCTGGCGTGAGCTCGAGGCGGCCGGAGCCAACCGCCAGCGACCCCTCTGGGCGTCGACCGGCGTGAAGAACCCGGACTACGACGACACGATGTACGTCCGCGACCTCGTGGTCGCCGAGACGGTCAACACGATGCCGGAGAAGACCCTCGACGCGTTCGCCGACCACGGGGAGGTCCTCGGTGACCTCGTCACCGGGAAGGCCGGCGAGGGCCGCGCCGTCCTGGACCGGCTCGTCGAGGTCGGCATCGACTGGGAGGACGTCCTCGTGGTCCTCGAGACCGAGGGCGTGGACAAGTTCAAGAAGTCCTGGGACGACCTGCTCGAGACCGTGTCCGGCCAGATGGAGAAGGCCAAGGCGTGACGGGGCCCGTCGACCCGTCGTCGACGGGGGCGTGGGCGCGGCTCGGCGCGCTCGCGGCCGAGTTCGAGCCCGACCTGCGGGGCTGGTTCGAGGCCGACCCCGGGCGGGTCGAGCGGCTGACGTTCACGGCGGCCGACCTGTACGTCGACCTGTCCAAGTCCCTGGTCGACGACCGGGTGCTGGGCGCCCTGCTCGAGCTCGCCGACGAGGTCGGGCTGGCGGACCGCCGCGACGCGATGTTCCGTGGCGACCGGATCAACGTCACCGAGGACCGTGCCGTGCTGCACACCGCTCTGCGGCTCCCCGCCGACGCCGGGCCCGACGAACGACCGAGCGTCGACGGCGAGGACGTGGTCGCCGAGGTCCACGAGGTGCTGGACCGCGTCTACGACTTCGCGGACCGGGTCCGCAGCGGCGCCTGGACGGGCGTCACGGGCGAGCGGATCCGGACCGTCGTCAACATCGGGATCGGTGGCTCCGACCTGGGTCCGGTGATGGCGTACGAGGCGCTGGCGCCGTACCGCCAGGACGGCCTCGAGTGCAGGTTCATCAGCAACATCGACCCGACCGACGCGGCGACGACGCTGGCCGGGCTGGACCCGGCGAGCACGCTGTTCATCGTGTCGAGCAAGACGTTCGGGACGCTCGAGACGCTCACCAATGCGCGCCTGTGCAGGGCCTGGCTGCTCGACGGGCTGTCGGACCAGGACAAGACCGAGGCCGTCGCGCGGCACTTCGTCGCGGTGTCGACCGCGCTGGACAAGGTCGCGGAGTTCGGCATCGACACCGACAACGCGTTCGGCTTCTGGGACTGGGTCGGGGGCCGCTACTCGATGGACTCCGCGATCGGGTTGTCGCTGGTCGTCGCGATCGGGCCGGAGCGGTTCGCGGAGATGTTGGGCGGGTTCCACGCGATGGACGAGCACTTCCGCCGTACCGACCTCGCGCACAACGTGCCGGCGCTGATGGGCCTGCTGAACGTCTGGTACACCAACTTCCTGGGCGCCGGGACGCACGCGGTGCTCCCCTACGCCCAGCTGCTGCACCGCTTCCCGGCGTACCTCCAGCAGCTCACGATGGAGTCCAACGGCAAGGGCGTGCGCTGGGACGGCTCGCCGGTGTCCACCGACACCGGCGAGGTGTTCTGGGGCGAGCCCGGCACCAACGGTCAGCACGCGTTCTACCAGCTCATCCACCAGGGCACCCGGCTGGTCCCGGCCGACTTCATCGCTTTCGTGAACCCGGCCTACCCGCTCCAGGACACCGTCGACGGGCACAGCACCGACGTGCACCAGCTGTTCCTGGCGAACTTCCTGGCGCAGACCCGCGCGCTGGCGTTCGGGAAGACCGCGGAGGAGGTGCGCGCGGAGGGGACGGCCGAGGCCGTCGTACCGGCGCGGGTGTTCCCGGGCAACCGGCCGACCGCCTCGATCATGGCGCCGGCACTGACGCCGTCGGTGCTGGGCCAGCTGGTGGCGCTGTACGAGCACATCACGTTCACCCAGGGCGCGGTGTGGGGCATCGACTCCTTCGACCAGTGGGGCGTCGAGCTCGGGAAGCAGCTCGCCCAGCAGGTCGCCGCCGCGGTCGCCGGCGACACCGCCGCCGCCGGCGAACAGGACGCGTCCACGCAGCAGTTGCTCGGCTACTACTGGAGGCACCGGCAGTGACCCACACGAACCCGCTCCGCGATCCGCGCGACCGACGCCTCCCCCGCATCGCGGGACCGTGCGGCATGGTCCTGTTCGGGGTCACGGGCGACCTGTCCCGCAAGAAGATCATGCCCGCGATCTACGACCTGGCGAACCGTGGCCTGCTGCCGCCGGGCTTCAGCCTGGTCGGGTTCGCACGGCGCGACTGGGCCGATCAGGACTTCGCCCAGATCGTCCACGACTCGGTGAAGGCGCACGCGCGCACCGAGTTCCGCGAGGAGGTCTGGAAGCAGCTCGCGGAGGGCTTCCGCTTC
Organism: Nocardioides sp. URHA0032; assembly: GCF_000620645.1. Classification (GTDB taxonomy): domain Bacteria; phylum Actinomycetota; class Actinomycetes; order Propionibacteriales; family Nocardioidaceae; genus Nocardioides. Next base: position 786,961 of record NZ_KK211159.1, read on the forward strand.
GTGTCGGGCGACTTCGACGACGATCACGCCTTCGAGCACCTGCGCCGCACCATCGACGAGCTCGACGAGCTGCGAGGCACCCGCGGCAACCACGCGTTCTACCTCGCCATCCCGCCCGGGTTCTTCGGCAACGTGGTCGGCCAGCTCAAGGAGCACGACCTGGCCGTGGGACGCGGCGACTCCTGGCGCCGGGTGGTGATCGAGAAGCCGTTCGGCCACGACCTCCGGTCCGCCCGCGAGCTCCAGGCGGTGCTGGGCGACGTCTTCCCGTCCGGCTCGATCTTCCGGATCGACCACTACCTCGGGAAGGAGACGGTGCAGAACATCCTCGCGATGCGCTTCGCGAACGAGATGTTCGAGCCGATCTGGAACGCGAACTACGTCGACCACGTGCAGATCACCATGGCCGAGGACATCGGCATCGGCGGCCGCGCCGGCTACTACGACGGCATCGGCGCCGCCCGGGACGTGATCCAGAACCATCTCCTGCAGCTGCTCTCGCTGGTCGCGATGGAGGAGCCGACGTCGTTCGACGCCGACAGCCTGCGGATCGAGAAGCAGAAGGTGCTCTCCAGCATCACCCTCCCCCGCCGGCTCGACCTGACCACGGCGCGGGGGCAGTACGCCGATGGCTGGGCCGGCGGCGAGAAGGTGATCGGGTTCCTGGAGGAGGAGGGCATCAAGCGCACCTCCACGACCGAGACGTTCGCGGCCGTGAAGCTCAACGTGGAGACCCGTCGCTGGGGCGGCGTCCCGTTCTACCTCCGGACCGGGAAGCGGCTCGGCCGTCGGGTCACCGAGGTGGCGGTCGTGTTCAAGCGGGCGCCGCACCTGCCGTTCGCCGACGCCGCCATCGAGGAGCTCGGCCAGAACGCCCTGGTGATCCGCATCCAGCCCGACGAGGGCGTCACCCTCCGGTTCGGCTCGAAGGTGCCGGGCACCGCGATGGAGATCCGCGACGTCAACATGGACTTCGTGTACGGCGGCGCGTTCACCGAGTCCTCCCCGGAGGCGTACGAGCGACTGATCCTCGACGTCCTCCTCGGCGACCCGCCGCTGTTCCCCCGGCACGAGGAGGTCGAGCTGTCCTGGAAGATCCTGGACCCGATCCTCGAGCACTGGGCGAAGCAGGACGAGAGCGGCAAGGGCAAGCCCGAGCCGTACGAGTCGGGCACCTGGGGCCCGGCGTCGGCGGAGACGATGCTCGCCCGCGACGGACGGACCTGGAGGCGACCCTGATGAGTTCACGCCACATCTCCGAGGGGACCCCGACATGATCGAGCTGATCAACACGAACTCGTCCCAGATCGCGGCGGAGCTGCAGCGCGCGCGGGTGCGCGCCGGCAGCCCGGCGATGGGGATGGTGATGACGCTGGTGATCGTCGTCGACGAGGACGACGCCGAGGGAGCGATGCTGGCGGCGCGGGCCGCGTCGCACGAGCACCCGGCGCGCGTCCTGGGGGTGATCCTCGGCGATGCCCGGGGCGCCTCCGAGATCATCGCGCAGGTCGGGACCGGCTCCGGGTGGACCGGCGAGACGGCCCTGATCCGGCTCAAGGGCGAGGTCGTGAAGCACTCGGAGTCCGTGGTGCTCCCGCTGCTGCTTCCCGACTCGCCGGTCGCGGTCTGGTGGCCCAACCACCCGCCGGACGACCCGGCGAACGACGCCCTGGGCAGGCTCGCGCAGCGGCGGATCACCGACGCGGCGGCCGCCTCCCGCGGCAAGACCAGGGCGATGCTGCAGCAGTGCTCGGCGTACACCGTGGGCAACACCGACCTCGCGTGGACGCGGATCACCTCCTGGCGCGCGCTGCTGGCGGCGGCGCTGGACCAGCAGCCGCTCAAGGTCACGCACGGGTCGGTCACCGCGGAGCGGATCAGCCCCAGCGCCGACCTGCTGACCGCGTGGCTCGCCGACCGGCTGAAGATCACCGTCGACCGCAAGAACTCCGCCGGCCCCGGGATCACCGAGGTGGTGCTCGAGACCAACGAGGGCCCGATCCGGATCAGCCGGACAGACGGCAAGCTGGCGACGTTCTCCTCCCCGGACCGCCCCGACCGACCGGTCGCCCTGAAGCGCCGTGACCTGCCCGAGCTGCTCGCCGAGGAGCTCCGCCGGCTCGACGAGGACGACGTGTACGCCGAGACCGCCCGCGCCCTGCTGAAGCTGGAGGCGAAGAAGTGACGGCGACCCCCCGGATCGAGGTCCACCCCGACGCGACCACGCTCGCGACCGCCGTCGCCGGCGAGCTGCTGAGCCGGGTCGGCGACGCCCAGGCCGCGGGCGGCGTGCCGCAGATCGCGCTGACCGGTGGCACCATCGCCGAGGAGATCCACCGCGAGATCGCCCGGCTGTCGCCGGCGTCCGAGGTGGACTGGTCGCAGGTCGTGGTCTGGTGGGGCGACGAGCGCTTCGTGGCCCCCGACTCCCCCGACCGCAACGCGCGCCAGGCCCGCGAGGCGTTCCTCGACGCGGTCGGGGCCGACCCGGCGAAGGTGCACGAGATGCCGTCGACGGCCGATGCCGCCGACGTCGACGCCGGCGCCGCGTCGTACGCCGCGGAGCTCCGGGAGCACGGCTCCGGTGCCTTCGAGGTCGTCATGCTCGGGATCGGTCCGGACGGCCACGTCGCGTCGTTGTTCCCCGGCTTCCCGCAGCTCGACTCGACCGACATCGCGGTCGGCGTGACCGGCTCCCCGAAGCCGCCCCCGGAGCGGATCAGCCTCACCTTCGCGCCGCTGAACCGGGCGCGGTCGGCGTGGTTCCTGGTCAGCGGCGAGGGCAAGGCCGCCGCCGTGGCCGCCGCCCTCGGCGGCGCCGACCCCCACGACACGCCCGCCGCCGGCGTCACCGGCCTCGAGGAGACGATCTGGTTCCTCGACCGGGCCGCCGCGTCCCAGCTCTGACGTCGGGCTAGAAGATGATGTCGCCGGACTTGCGGCGGGAGCGCAGGAGCGCGAGCGCCTCGTCGAGGATGTCGGCCGCCTCCTTGTCGGAGCGCCGCTCCTTCACGTAGGCGAGGTGCGTCTTGTAGGGCTCGATCTTCGGCGCGGGAGGCGGGTTCTCGGAGTCGAGGCTCGCCGGCAGGCCGCACTTGGGGCAGTCCCACGTGTCCGGCACCTGGGCCTCGATCGAGAACGTCACCACCGAGCGGTGCTCGTTCGCACAGAAGTACGTCACGGGCTGCCGCGGGGCGGCCTCGCCGCGCTCTGCCTCGCCCATCGGGCCGGCCCCCACCCGGCTCCCGCGAATAGCGTTTCCTCCACCAGCCACGGAACGGTTCCCTTCTCAGAAAAAGTCAGTACGCCAGCAGGAGCCCGAGGGCGATGACGCAGGCAAACCAGATGACGCCGACCCCGACGGTGAGGCGGTCGAGGTTGCGCTCCGCGACGGAAGATCCGCCGAGTGAGCTCGAGACGCCACCGCCGAACATGTCCGAGAGGCCGCCCCCACGACCCTTGTGCAGGAGCACGAGCAGGATCATGACGGCGCTGGCGATCATCAGCACGATGGTGAAGAGCAGTTGCACAGTCGAGAATCCTACGTCAGAGGGTCGGCGATCAGATGATCGGCATGTCGTAGAAGCGGCAGATCGCCCCGAACTCGTCCGCCTGGAGGCTCGATCCGCCCACCAGACAGCCGTCCACGTCGGCCTGCGCCATGATGCCGCCGACGTTGTTCGCCTTGACCGAGCCGCCGTACAGGATGCGTACGCCGTCCGCGGCGGCGTCGCCGTGCGCCTCGCGGATCCGGTCCCGGAGCGCCGCGCAGACCTCCTGCGCGTCCTCCGGGGTCGCCACCTCGCCGGTGCCGATCGCCCAGACCGGCTCGTACGCGACGACCAGCCCCGCGATCTGCTCGGCCGTGAAGGCCGCCAGCGACCCGTCGACCTGGTTGAGGCAGTGCCCGACGTGCTCACCCGCCTGCCGGATCTGCAGCCCCTCGCCTACGCACACGATCGGCGTCATGCCCGCGGCGAGCGCCCGCTGCGCCTTGGCACTGACCAGCTGGTCGGACTCGCCGTGGTACTCGCGGCGCTCGCTGTGCCCCACCACGACGTACGAGCAGCCGAGCTTGGCCAGCATGCCGGCGGAGATCTCCCCGGTGTACGCCCCGCCCTCGTGCTGCGAGACGTCCTGGGCGGCGTACCGCACCAGCAGCCGGTCGCCGTCGACCAGCGTCTGCACGGACCGCAGGTCGGTGTAGGGCGGCACCACGACGACCTCGCACCGCGCGTAGTCGTGCTTCTTGTCCGCGAGTGTCCAGGCGAGCTTCTGGACGAGGACCACGGCTTCCTGGTGGTTCAGGTTCATCTTCCAGTTCCCCGCCATCAGCGGGGTGCGGGATGCAGACGCCATCAGTCCTCCAAGACCTTGATGCCGGGCAGCTCCTTGCCCTCGAGGTACTCCAGGCTCGCACCGCCACCGGTCGAGATGTGGCCGAAGGCCGCCTCATCGAAGCCGAGGGTGCGTACGGCGGCCGCGGAGTCGCCGCCGCCGACCACGGAGAGGCCGTCTGTCTTCGTGAGCGCCTGGGCGACCGCTCGGGTCCCCTCGGCGAACACACCCACCTCGAAGACGCCCATGGGGCCGTTCCAGAACACGGTGCGGGCGTCTGCGAGCGCGGCGGCGAACGCCGCTCCGGACGCGGGTCCGATGTCGAGGCCGAGCGCGTCCGGCGGGATGGCGTCCGCGGCGACGACGCGCGGATGCGGCTCCCGGTCACCGGACGGGAACTCGGTGTCCACGACGATGTCGGTCGGCAGCAGGATCTCCACGCCGCACTCGGCCGCCCGCTCCAGGTAGGACCGGCAGGTGTCGAGCTGGTCCTCCTCGAGGAGGCTCTTGCCGACCTCGTGGCCCTGGGCCTTGAGGAACGTGAAGACCATGCCGCCCCCGATCAGCAGCCGGTCGGCCTTGCCGAGCAGGTTGTCGATCACCCCGAGCTTGTCGGAGACCTTCGAGCCGCCGAGCACGACGACGTACGGACGCTCCGGCTCCTCGGTGAGCCGGCGCAGGACGCCGATCTCGGTGGCGACCAGCTGTCCCATCGCGTGCGGCAGCCGCTGCGCGACGTCGTACACGGAGGCCTGCTTGCGGTGCACGACGCCGAAGCCGTCGGACACGAACGCGTCGGCGAGCTCCGCGAGCTGGTCGGCGAAGGCGCCGCGCTCCCGCTCGTCCTTGCTCGTCTCCCCGGCGTTGAACCGCACGTTCTCGAGCACCGCGACCTGGCCGTCGGACAGGCCGGCGACGGTCTCGCGGGCGCTGTCGCCCACGGTGTCGGTCGCGAACGCGACCTCGGACCCGAGCAGCTCTCCCAGACGCTCGGCGACCGGGCGCAGCGAGTAGCGCTCGTCCGGCGCACCCTTCGGGCGGCCGAGGTGGGCGACGACCACGACCCGGGCACCCGCGTCCGCGAGCTCCCGGATGGTCGGGACGCTCGCGCGCACCCGACCGTCGTCGGTGATGCGGGTGCCGTCGAGCGGCACGTTCAGGTCCGAGCGGACGAGGACGCGCTTGCCCGCCACGTCCCCCAGGGAGGAGTACCGACCCACGGTCAGAGGGTCTCGCCGACGTACGCGATCAGGTCCGCGAGCCGGTTGGAGTAGCCCCACTCGTTGTCGTACCAGCCGAGCACCTTGACCTGGTTGCCGATCACCTTGGTCAGCGGCGCGTCGAAGATGCAGGACGCCGGGTCGGTCACGATGTCGGTCGAGACCAGCGGGTCGGTGGAGTACCGGAGGTACTTGCCGTCGGCCGCGGCCCTGACGATCTCGTTGATCTCCTCGACGGAGGTCTCGCGAGCGGCCTCGAACGACAGGTCGGTCGCCGAGCCGGTCGGGACCGGGACGCGCATGGCGTAGCCGTCGAGCTTGCCCTTGAGCTCGGGGATCACCAGGCCGATCGCCTTCGCGGCGCCGGTCGAGGTCGGGACCAGGTTGAGCGCGGCGGCGCGGGCGCGGCGCGGGTCCTTGTGGATGTTGTCCTGGAGGTTCTGGTCCGCGGTGTAGGCGTGGATCGTCGTCATCAGGCCCTTGTTGATGCCGATGCCGTCGTGCAGCGCCTTGGCCATCGGGGCCAGGCAGTTGGTGGTGCAGGAGGCGTTGGAGATGACGGTGTGCGCGGCCGGGTCGTACGTCGCGTGGTTGACGCCCATGACCACCGTGACGTCGTCGTTGGACGCCGGCGCGGAGATGATGACCTTCTTCGCCCCGCCGTTGTCGACGTGGGCGCGCGCCTTGGTCGCGTCGGTGAAGAAGCCGGTCGACTCCACGACGACGTCGACGCCGACGTCGGCCCACTTCAGATTGGCCGGGTCGCGCTCGGCGAACGTCTTCACGACCTGGTCGCCGACCCGGATCTCGTCCTCGGTGGCGGTCACGTCGGCGTCCAGGCGGCCGAGGATCGAGTCGAACTTCAGCAGCGGGGCCAGGGCCGTGTTGGACGTCAGGTCGTTGACGGCCACGATCTCGATGTCCAGGCCGGAGGCCCGGACGGCACGGAAGAAGTTGCGGCCGATCCGGCCGAACCCGTTGATACCTACACGAACAGTCACTGGTTGCTCCTGCTTGTCGTTCAGGGCGTGCAAGGGGACGTCACGACCCTATCGCTTGGGGGGATGCGCCCAGACTGCCGTCCCGGCGTACGTGCCGGTAACGAGCGGAGGTCCCGGACCGAGGGGACCTCAGGCCTCGTCCGCGAGCATGTCCGGGGTCAGCGACGCCTCGGTGTCGGGGATGCCGAGATCTTCGGCGCGCTTGTCCGCCATCGCCAGCAGCCGGCGGATCCGGCCCGCGATCGCGTCCTTGGTCAGCACCGGGTCGTGCAGCTGGCCGAGCTCCTCCAGCGAGGCCTGCTTGTGCTCGAGGCGCAGCTCGCCGGCCATCTTCAGGTGGTCCGGGACCTCGTCGCCGAGGATCTCCATGGCGCGGCCGACCCGCGCGCCGGCGGCCACCGCGGCCCGCGCAGATCGGCGCAGGTTGGCGTCGTCGAAGTTCGCGAGCCGGTTGGCCGTGGCCCGCACCTCGCGGCGCATCCGGCGCTCCTCCCAGGCCATCAGCGACTCGTGGGCGCCGAGCCGGGTGAGCAGCTGCCCGATCGCGTCGCCGTCGCGGATGACGACCCGGTCGACGCCACGGACCTCGCGGGCCTTCGCGTGGATGCCGAGCCGCCGGGCGACTCCGACCAGGGCCAGCGCGGCCTCCGGACCCGGGCAGGTCACCTCCAGCGCCGACGAGCGGCCCGGCTCGGTGAGCGAGCCGTGCGCCAGGAACGCGCCGCGCCAGGCGGCGACGGCGTCACAGCCACCCCCGGAGACGACCGCGGGCGGCAGGCCGCGCACGGGCCGACCGCGCTGATCGAGCAGCCCGGTCTGCCGGGCGAGCGCCTCGCCGTCCTTGACCACGCGGACGATGTAGCGGCTGCCCTTGCGGATCCCGTTGCCCTGCACCATGACCACGTCCGACTGGTGGCCGTAGACCTCGGCGATGTTGGTGCGCAGCCGTCGTGCCGACGCGCCGGTGTCGAACTCCGCCTCCACCACGATCTTGCCGCTCACGATGTGCAGGCCCCCGGCGAAGCGCAGCATCGAGGCCACCTCGGCCTTGCGGCAGCACGTCTTGGTGATCTGGGTGTTGGCCAGCTCCGCCTTCACCTGTGCCGTCATCGCCATGAGTGCGATCCTTTCACGCCCGTCAACGACCCTCCGCCCGTGGATCAGGGGTCAGCGACCGCCCATGATGGAGGAGTACGCCGCGGCCAGCTTCGCGGGGTCGTGCCGGGCAGTCCCGTCGTCGCGCGCGAGGTCGGCGACGACGAGCTGGGCGCCGGTCGCGCGCACCACGTGCTCGAGCTCGGCCAACCCGTCGCCGGCGTGCCGGGCATCGGCCAGCACGGTGTGGACGGCCAGCTCGGGTGCGTGCTCGGCGAGGACGGCGAGGTGGTCCGCGGCGTCGAAGCCCGGCGTCTCGCCCGCCTGCTCGTCGAGGTTCAGCGTGAGGACCACCCGCGCGTCGCTGCCGACGATCGCCTCGCACAGCGCCGGCACCATCAGGTGCGGGATCACCGACGTGAACCAGGAGCCCGGGCCCAGGACCACCCAGTCCGCGGCGTCCACGGCGGCGATCGCCTCCGGGCACGGTGTCGGGTCGGGCGGATCCAGGGCGATCGACGCGATCACGCCGTCCGTGGTGGCCACCTGGACCTGTCCCCGCACGACGGTCAGCCGGTCCGGCTCCGTCGCGTCGAGCCCCCGCACCTCGGCGGTGATGTCGAGCGGGGTGAGTGCCATCGGCAGCACCCGCCCGGAGGTACCGAGCAGCTTGCCCACCCAGTCCAGGGCGGCGACCGGGTCGCCCAGCTGCTCCCAGAGGCCCACGATCAGCAGGTTGCCGATCACGTGACCGCGCATCTCCCCCTGGCCCGCGAACCGGTGCTGCAGGACCCGGGCCCAGGTGTCGCCCCACTGGTGGTCGCCGCACAGCGCGGCCAACGCCATCCGCAGATCGCCCGGCGGCAGCACCCCGAACTCCGCGCGCAGCCGGCCCGACGAGCCGCCGTTGTCGGCGACGGTCACGACCGCAGTGAGGTCGTCGACCACCAGGTCGTCGACGAGCATCCGGAGCGCGTGCAGGGTCGCGGACAGGCCGTGGCCGCCTCCGAACGCGACGACCGCCTGCGCACGGTCGTGGGCCATCACTCGCGCCCGAGATCGCGGTGGCTGGCCCGCGTCTCGTAGCCCGAGGCGTTCAGGCGGCGGGTGATCTCCTCGGTCATCGCGACGCTGCGGTGCTTGCCGCCGGTGCACCCGATGGCGACGGTCATGAACCGCTTGCCCTCGCGGAGGTAGCCCCCGGCGACGCCCTCGAGGACGGGGACGTAGGCGTCGAGGAACTCCGCGGCACCCGGTTGGGTCAGCACGTAGTCGGAGACCGCCTTGTCCTTGCCGGTGCCGGCCCGGAGCTCGGGGAGCCAATGCGGGTTGGGCAGGAACCGCATGTCGGCCACGAAGTCCGAGTCGACGGGGATGCCGTACTTGAAGCCGAAGCTGATCACCGTGACCTTGAGCCGCGTCGCGTCCGGGCTGCCGAACGCCTCCGCGATCCGCTCGGTGAGCTGGTGGACGTTGAGGCTGGTGGTGTCGATGACGAGGTCCGCGTCGCTGCGCAGGTCGGCGAGCACGTTGCGCTCGCGCTGCAGGCCGTCGAGCAGCCGGCCCGCGCCCTGGAGGGGGTGTGGGCGGCGCGCGGCCTCCTGCCGGCGCACCAGCACGTCGTCACCGGCCTCGAGGAAGACCAGGGTGGCGTGCCGGCCGGTGGCGCCCTGCGCGAGGTTCGCCTGCAGGGACTGGAAGAACGAGCCCGACCGCACGTCGACCACGACCGCGATCGGCTGCTCGGTGCCACGACTCTCGTCGACGAGCCGGACCACCTCGCGGAGCAGGCTCGGCGGCATGTTGTCGACGACGTAGTAGCCCAGGTCCTCGAGCTCCTTCGCGGCCGTGCTGCGACCGGCGCCGGTCATGCCGGTGACGACGACCAGCTCGCCGTGGCGGGGCTGGGGGTGGTCCGCTTCCGACATCAGGACTCCTCGATCTCGCCGGTGGCCGTGTTCACGCTGACGCCAGTCTTGCCGCTGGCGTGGGCGACCGCATCCTTGATCGCACCGGCGGTGCGGGGACCGATCCCCGGGACCACGGCGATGTCGTCGGCCGAGGCCTCGCGCAGCTTCTTCAGCGAGCCGAAGTGCTTGAGCAGCGTCTTGCGGCGTACCTCGCCCAGGCCGGGTACGTCGTCGAGGACGCTCTCGACCATCGACTTCGACCGCCGGGACCGGTGGTGGGTGATCGCGAACCGGTGCGCCTCGTCACGCACCCGCTGGAGCAGGTAGAGCCCCTCGCTGGATCGCGGCAGGATCACCGGGTCCTCCTGGCCCGGGAGCCAGACCTCCTCGAGACGCTTGGCCAGGCCGCAGACCGGGATGTCGACGACGCCGAGCTCCTCCAGCGCACGCTGCGCGGCCGCCACCTGCGGCGGGCCGCCGTCGACGACCACCAGGCCCGGCGCGTAGGCGAACTTCCGCGGACGGCCGGTCTCGGGATCGACCAGCATCGGGCCGTTCTCGGTGATCTTCTCCGTCGAGGTCGCCTGCTCGTCCAGGAGCCGCCTGAACCGGCGGGTGATCACCTCGTCCATCGAGGCGACGTCGTTCTGCCCGTCGACGCCGCGGATCACGAACCGGCGGTACTCCCCCTTGCGCGGCAGACCGTCCTCGAAGACCACCATCGACGCGACGACCTCGGTGCCCTGGAGGTTCGAGACGTCGTAGCACTCGATCCGCAGCGGGACCTCGTCCAGGCCGAGTGCCTCCTGGATCTCCTCGAGCGCGCGGTTGCGGGTGGTCAGGTCGCTGGCTCGCCGGGTCTTGTGCAGGGCGAGCGCCTGTCCGGCGTTCTGCGCCACCGTCTCCTGGAGCGCCTTCTTGTCGCCGCGCTGCGGGATCCGGATCGCGACCTTCGACCCGCGCAGGTCGCTGAGCAGCTGTTCGTACGTCGCGTGGTCGGGCGGGAGCGCCGGCACCAGGATCTCGCGCGGGATCTCGTCGGGGCCGGCGCCGGCGTACAGCTGGAGCAGGAAGTCGTCGACCAGCTTCGCGGTGTCGCCCTCGTCGACGCGGTCGGCGACCCAGCCGCGCTGGCCGCGGATCCGGCCGCCGCGCACGTAGAAGATCTGCACCGCGACCTCGAGCGGGTCCTCGGCGAGCGCGATGACGTCGGCGTCGGTGCCGTCGCCCAGCACGACGGCCTGCTTCTCCAGCGCCTTGTGGAGCGCGCCCAGGTCGTCACGCAGCCGTGCGGCCTTCTCGAAGTCGAGGGCGTCGCTCGCGGCGTACATCTCCTTCTCGATGCGGCGCACGAACGCCGTGGTCTGACCCGCCATGAAGTCACAGAAGTCGTCGACGATCGCCCGGTGCTCCTCGGCGGTCACGTTGCCGACACAGGGCGCCGAGCACTTGTCGATGTAGCCCAGCAGGCAGGGCCGGCCGATCTGGGAGGACCGCTTGAACACCCCGTTGCTGCACGAGCGCATCGGGAACACCCGCAGCAGCAGGTCGACGGTCTCGCGGATCGCCCAGGCGTGGCTGTACGGGCCGAAGTAGCGGGTGCCCTTCCGCTTCGCGCCGCGGCCCACCATCACCCGCGGGAACTCCTCGCCCACGGTGACCGCCAGCCACGGGTAGGACTTGTCGTCGCGGTACTTGACGTTGAAACGGGGGTCGAACTCCTTGATCCAGGAGTACTCCAGCTGAAGCGCCTCGACCTCGGTCTTGACGACCGTCCACTCCACGCTCGCTGCCGTGGTGACCATCGTCGCGGTGCGGGCGTGCAGGTTGCCGATGTCCTGGAAGTACGACGACAGCCGGGCGCGCAGGTTCTTCGCCTTGCCGACGTAGATCACGCGGCCCTTGGGGTCCCGGAACCGGTAGACCCCCGGCTGGGTCGGGATCGACCCGGGCTCGGGCCGGTAGGACTGCGGGCCTCGAGTGGGGCGAGACGGTGGAACGGGAGGCACCCCCCAACCCTACGGGCGGGCACCGACGGCGCCCCTCAGGCCGTGGTGATCTGGCCGCCGTCGTCCTTGACCTCGACCCGCGACAGCGGTGAGGTCGCCGGACCGTGCTCGACCGAACCGTCCTGGATCGAGAACTTGCTGCCGTGACAGGTGCAGTTGATCGTGCCGTCCGAGACGGTCGACACCAGGCAGCCCTGGTGGGTGCAGACGGCCGAGAAGCCCTCGAAGGTCCCCTGGCTCGGCTGGGTCACCACGATCCGCTGGTCGGCGTAGATGGTGCCGCCGCCGACCGGGACGTCGGACGCCGGCCCGAGCTTCTCACCGGCCGCCGCGGTCGGCCCGGCCGAGGCGTTCGAGCCGCCCTTTCCGCATGCGGCCAGCAACGGGACCCCGACCCCGGTGGCGGCCGCTCCGGCCAGTGTGGTGCGGCGGGTGATCCCCACAGTGTCGGTCCCCTCAGGATGGCGGTCGTTGAATCTTCACCGTACCCAGCGGGTCCTGGGAACCACCGGTGCGGGTCGTGAGAGTCTGCTGAGAGTCAGCTGGCCCTCGTCCTGGCCGCCACCTTCTTCGCCGCCACCTTCTTCGCCACTGCCTTCTTCGTCGCTGCCTTCTTCGCCGGCGTCTTCCTGGCTGCCGCCTTCTTCACCGGCGCCGGTGCCGCGCTCGGGGAGCGCCGTCCCTTCGGCTGCGCCGCGGCCCGGCCCTCGAGCAGCGGCGCCAGGAACTGGCCCGTGTAGCTGTCGGCGTTGGCCGCGACCGCCTCGGGCGTGCCCTCGGCGACGACCATGCCGCCGCGCGAACCGCCCTCCGGACCCATGTCGACCAGCCAGTCGGCCGTCTTGATGACGTCGAGGTTGTGCTCGATGACGAGGACCGTGTTGCCCTGGTCGACCAGCCGGCCGAGCACCAGCAACAGCTTGCGGATGTCCTCGAAGTGCAGGCCCGTGGTCGGCTCGTCGAGCACGTAGACGGTGCGCCCGGTCGAGCGCTTCTGCAGCTCCGAGGAGAGCTTCACCCGCTGTGCCTCGCCTCCGGAGAGGGTGGTCGCGGGCTGCCCGAGCCGGACGTAGCCGAGGCCGACCTCGACGAGGGTCTTCATGTGCCGCGCGATCGCGGGCACCGCGGCGAAGAACTCCGCGGCCTCCTCGATCGGCATGTCGAGGACCTCGGCGATGGTCTTGCCCTTGTAGTGGACCTCGAGCGTCTCGCGGTTGTAGCGCGCACCGTGGCAGACCTCGCAGGGGACGTAGACGTCCGGGAGGAAGTTCATCTCGATCTTGATCGTGCCGTCGCCGGCGCACGCCTCGCAGCGGCCGCCCTTGACGTTGAACGAGAACCGACCCTGCAGGTAGCCGCGCATCTTCGCCTCGGGCGTCGACGCGAACAGCTTGCGGATGTGGTCGAACACGCCGGTGTACGTCGCCGGGTTGGACCGCGGGGTGCGGCCGATGGGCGACTGGTCGACATGGATCACCTTGTCGACGTGCTCGAGACCGGTGATCTTCTGGTGCCGGCCGGGCACCGCGCGGGCGTTGTAGATCTGCTTGGCCAGCGACGTGTACAGGATGTCGTTGACCAGCGTGGACTTGCCCGACCCCGAGACGCCGGTGACCGCGACGAAGAGCCCGAGCGGGAAGCTCACGTCGACGTCGCGGAGGTTGTGCTCGCGGGCGCCGTGCACGGTGAGCTCGCGGCCCTTGGTGCGGGGACGGCGTACCTCCGGCACCGGGATCTCCCGGCGTCCGGAGAGGTACTGCCCGGTCATCGAGTCGGGGTGCGTCAGGAGGTCGGCGACGTTGCCGCTGTGCACGACCTGGCCGCCGTGCTCGCCGGCGCCGGGACCGATGTCGACGACCCAGTCGGCCACCCGGATGGTGTCCTCGTCGTGCTCGACGACGATCAGCGTGTTGCCGAGCTCCTTGAGCCGGACCAGGGTCTCGATCAGCCGATGGTTGTCGCGCTGGTGGAGACCGATGGACGGCTCGTCGAGCACGTAGAGGACGCCGACCAGTCCGGCTCCGATCTGGGTGGCCAGCCGGATCCGCTGGGCCTCACCACCGGAGAGCGAGCCCGACGGCCGGTCCAGGGAGAGGTAGTCGAGGCCGACGTCGAGGAGGAAGTTCAGCCGTTCCTGGATCTCCTTGAGCACCCGCTCGCCGATCTGCCGCTCGCGGGCCGACAGGTCGAGGTTGCGGAGATAGTCCGCGGTCTCGTTGATCGGCATCGCGCAGACCTCGGCGATGTTCTTGCCGCCGTCCTGGAGGGAGGCGCCGAGCGTCACCGACATGGAGACCGGCTTGAGGCGGCTGCCGCCGCAGACCGGGCACGGCACCTCGCGCATGAAGCCCTCGAACCGCTCCCGGCTCACGTCGGACTCGGCCTCGTGGTGGCGCCGCTCGATGTAGGAGCCGACGCCCTCGAACTCGGCGTAGTAGGCGCGCTGGCGGCCGTACCGGTTGCGCGTGACGACGTGCACCTTCGTCGGGTGACCGTTCAGGATCGCCTGCCGGCCCTTCGCCGGCAGGTCCTCCCACGGGGTGTTCAGGTCGAAGCCGAGCTCGTCGCCGAGCGCGCCCATCAGCCGCAGGAAGTAGTCGGCGACGTGCGCCTGGCTCCACGGCTGGATGGCACCCTCGCCGAGCGTCGCCTGCGGGTTCGGGACGACCAGCTCGGGGTCGACCTCGAGGCGGGTGCCGAGTCCGTGGCACGTGGGGCAGGCGCCGAAGGGCGAGTTGAACGAGAACGACCGCGGCTCGAGCTCGTCGGTGTCGATCGGGTGGTCGTTCGGACACGCCATCTTCTCGCTGAACTTCACCTCACGGCCCGGGTCCTTGGGGTCGAGGTCGACGAAGTCGAAGAGCACGAGGCCGCCCGCGAGCTGGAGCGCGGTCTCGACCGAGTCGGTCAGCCGGCGCTTCGAGGACTCCTTGACCGCGAGCCGATCGACGACCACCTCGATGGTGTGCTTCTTCTGCTTGTCCAGCTTCGGCGGCTCGTCGAGGGAGTACGTCTCGCCGTTCACCCGGGCGCGCGAGAAGCCCTGCGTCTGGAGCTGCTTGAAGAGTTCGACGTACTCGCCCTTCCGGCCCCGGATCACCGGCGCGAGCACCTGGAACCGCAGCCCCTCCTCCATCGCGAGGACCCGGTCGACGATCTGCTGCGGGGTCTGCCGCTCGATCGGCGCGCCGCAGGTCGGGCAGTGGGCGCGACCGGCCCGCGCGTACAGCAGACGCAGGTAGTCATAGACCTCGGTGATGGTGCCGACCGTCGAGCGCGGGTTCTTCGACGTCGACTTCTGGTCGATCGACACCGCCGGTGACAGACCCTCGATGAAGTCGACGTCGGGCTTGTCCATCTGGCCGAGGAACTGCCGGGCGTAGGCCGAGAGCGACTCGACGTACCGCCGCTGGCCCTCGGCGAAGATCGTGTCGAACGCCAGCGAGGACTTGCCCGAGCCGGACAGACCGGTGAAGACGATGAGCGAGTCGCGTGGCAGGTCGAGCGAGACGTCCTTCAGGTTGTGCTCCCGGGCTCCCCGGATGATGAGCTGGTCCGCCACTGACTGATTCCCCTCGCTTCGAACAGGTGTTCGCCATCCTAACGGGCGCGAACAATGCACAACACATCCGCACGGGCCCGTGTTCCCCACCCTAGGGCGGGGCACCGACATCCGGTTCCCGCCCCGCTTTCCGGCAGGATGGGGCCATGGCCGACCCCCTGGATCTGTCCGAAGCCACCCGGCGACTGATCCGCTCGGCGGACGCGCTGACCGAGGACCAGTTCGCCGAGCCGAGCGGGCTGCCCGGCTGGACCCGCGCGCACGTGCTCGCCCACCTGGCGCTGAACGCCGAGGGCCTGGCCGGCGCGCTCACAGGCGTCGTCGAGGGCCGCCGCGTGCCGATGTACGCCTCGCAGGAGGCGCGCGACGGCGACATCGAGGACCTGGCCGGCCACGAGCCGTCCGTGGTCCGCACCCGCCTGCTCGCCGCGTGCACCGACCTGGCCGACGCGATCGCCGCCGTACCGGAGGACCAGGCGGACGCCGTCATCGACCGGGTGCCGGGCGGCCGGACCTTCACGGTGGGCGACGTCGCGTGGATGCGGCTGCGCGAAGTCGAGATCCACCACGCCGACCTCGCCGCCGGCTACGACCGCTCCTCCTGGTCGCCGGCCTTCGCGGTGCACGTGCTCGACGGGATGCTCGCGAGGGACGCCGCGGCCCAGCCGTTCACGGCCCGGGCCACGGACCTGGACCGCGAGTGGGCGCACGGCAACGGCGGACCGGTCGTGTCCGGCCGGGCCGTCGACCTCGCCTGGTGGCTGACCGGGCGCGGGTCCGGTGACGGTGTGACGAGCGAAGGCGGCACCTTGCCGCAGATCGGAGCGTGGTGATCATGGGTTCCTACACCGGCGACGTCTCGGTCGGGGGCGCTCCCGACGTCCGGGAGCTCGAGCACCTGAGGATCACCAAGGTCGCGGTCGACGAGAAGATGTCGAACAACTGCTACCTGCTGACCTGTCGTGACACCGGTGACCAGGTCCTGATCGACGCCGCCGACGCCGCGTCCGTCCTGCTGCCGCTGATCGGCGACGCGGGCCTGACCACCGTGATCACGACGCACCAGCACTGGGACCACCACCGGGCGCTGGCCGAGGTGGTCGCCGCGACCGGTGCGACGGTCGTCGCCGGCGCGCCCGACGCACCGGCGATCACCGAGCAGACCGGCGTACCCGTCGACCGGGCGGTCGCCCAGGGCGACACCGTCGCCGTCGGATCGTGCACGCTCTCCGTGATCGCCATCGCCGGCCACACCCCCGGCTCGATCGCGCTGCTGTACGACGACCCGGCCGGTCACCCGCACCTGTTCACCGGCGACTCGCTGTTCCCCGGCGGCGTCGGCAACACCTTCGGCGACGAGGCGGCGTTCGTGCAGCTCATCGACGAGGTCGAGACCAAGGTCTTCCAGCGGCTCCCCGACGACACCTGGTTCTACCCCGGCCACGGCGGCGACTCGACGCTCGGCGCCGAGCGGCCGGCGCTCCCCGACTGGCGGGCGCGGGGCTGGTAGGCACGCGGATTGGTCACCAACCGCAGAAATGGAGCGCTCCCACCTGCGGTTCGTGACCAATCGACGAGGTCAGCGGCCGACGGGTGAGTGCGCCACCGCACCGCCCGCTGACGGGGTCGCCGGCCGCACCCGCCGGTCGCGTCGGACGTGCGGATTGGTCACCAACCGCAGAGATGGAGCGCTCCCACCTGCGGTTCGTGACCAATCGACGAGGACACGAGCCCCGTCAGGCCGAGGTCAGACCGACCCCGGGTAGAGGTCAGGCGACCGCCGGCCAGTCCGGACCGGCGGGGGCTGGGCCTGGGCCGCTGGGGCCACCGGGGCTGCCGAGGTCGCCGTGGTCGTCGTCCCAGGCGGCGATCGGACGGAACGGCGCGAGGCCGGGGCCGGCGATCGGGGGCAGGTTGTCGAACTGGCGCAGCTCCAGCGGGTCGGCCGTGACCGTCGACCAGTCGGCCAGGTCCTCGAGGAAGGTCAGGTCGCCGTGGTCGGGCACGACGTCGAGATCGATGAGCTCCTCGACCGGGATCCCGTTCGGCAGGCGGTCGTTGGCGAGCGTGGCGAAGACCGTGAGCGCCGCCCAGTCGGGCGCGGTGCCGGCGTCGAGGTGGTCCAGCAGGGAGTCCTCCGCGACACCCGCGTCGATGACCATCACCAGCCGTGAGGTGCCGTGGACGTCGGCCCAGCGCCACATGGTCCGGGCACCGATCCGGTGGGCCGTGGCCCGGTCCAGGACCCGGATGACGGTCGTCTCCGGGAGGGACTCCGAGAGCATCAGGTTCTCCACGTCGAGGAAGGTGACGCGCTCGGGGTCACGGGAGACCTGGCGCAACCGGCGGTCGGGGTCACGCTGCCGGGCAGCCTGGCTCGCAGGCTTCGTCATGGTCGCGGCGATGCTCCACCCCACCAGGGCCACGATGATCAAGCACATTCCGAGAAACATGGCTCATCCCTCATCCCTCATCCGGACCCCGGCGCCCGGTCCGGCGATCAGGAAGGAACGGCGATCACGGCCGCTGGTCGGGGCTGTCTCGGTGCATGGTTGAGCATCAAACTTCCCTCGGGTCCTCACCGTTACGCGCGTGAGCACGATCACGTCCGCTGGTCTGGACCTCGCGTTTGGAACGCGCTCTCAGTGATAGGTCACCTTGACGGTGTCGGTCACCGGGACGGACTGGCACCCGAGGCGGATGCCCTCGGCGAGGTCGTCGTCGTCCAGCACGTCGTTGTGCAGCATCTTGACCTCACCCTCGAGGAGCCGGATGGCGCACGCCGAGCACTCCCCCTCACGGCAGGAGTACGGCGCCTTGACGCCCTTCGACTCGAGGTGGTCGAGCAGCTTCGTGCCGGGCGCCCAGTCGTCGAAGACGTAGTCCTGGCCGTCGAGCTCCACCTCGAGGCGCACCGGCCCCTGCGGCCGGCCCTCGTTCGCGGCGGCGTCCAGGGCGGCATCGTCCTCGTCGCGCTCGGCGTCCTCGATCTCGTGCTCGGCGACCTCCTGGTCGTGCAGGTCGCCGAACGGGTTCCCGCCGAGGGACACGAACTTCTCCTGGTGCCGCCGCTCGCGCGGGAACTCCAGCTCCTTGAGCGCGGCGATCGTCATCTTCATGAACGGCGCCGGGCCGCAGACGAAGGCGTCGTACGACGTGAAGCTGCTCGCGAAGGCCTTCAGCTGCTCCTGGCTGGGCAGTCCCTGCACCGACTCGAGCCAGTGCACGACCACCAGCCGGTCCGGGTTCTCGGCCGCGAGGCGGGTCAGCTCCTCGGCGAAGATCACCGACCTCTCGTCGCGGTTGGCGTAGAAGAGCACGATCCTCCCGGTGCCCTGCTGGAGCGCCGTGCGGGTGATCGAGATGACGGGGGTGATGCCGCTGCCGCCGGCGAACAGCAGCAGGTCGGCCGACAGCGAGGCCGGCGTGAAGATGCCGCTGGGCGGCAGCACCCGCACCGAGTCGCCGTCGCGGACGTGGTCGCAGATCCAGTTCGACGCGTAGCCGTCCGCGGTCCGCTTGACGGTGATCGTCAGCGGGCCGCCGCCGACGGGGCTGCTGGAGAGTGAGTAGCAGCGGGCTGCCACGCCCGTCCGGTCGCTCGGCACGGCCAGGGTCAGGAACTGCCCCGGCCTGTAGGCGAACTGCTCCTCGGCGCCGGCGGGGACCTCGAAGGAGATGGAGTGCGCGTCCGCGGTCTCCTCGACCACGTCCACGACCTTCAGCTCGAAGGACTCGTCGGACATGTGACTAGTAACCGTCCTCGGCTCCGATGGGGACCTGCCCCTCGCGTACGGCGGCCTCGATGCTGGCGGCCAGGCGCGGGCAGCCGGGGTGGGCGTCGCGTCCGCCCCTGCGGCGCGCGAGCTCCGGGCACTGCCTGCGGGACTCCGTCGTCCACTGGATCGAGGTGTGGTGGTCGCTGTTCTTCTTCACGCCCACCCGAGCCAGGCAGTCGAGGCAGGCGACCTCGACCAGCCGGGCGGACGTGTAGAGACGCTGGTCCTCGAGCGTGTCGGCGCTCGTCGGGACGAAGGAGGCCATCAGGTCCCCGACATCATCTGGGGAGTCTCCGTCGAGTCGCCGGACGAGTGCGACTCGCCGTCCTCGTCGGCCTTCCTGCGGAGGTTCTCGGCGACCTCCTCCTGCCAGAACTCGTTGGCCCTCGTGGTGTCCACCTCGAACTCGAACCGGTCCACCATCTCCGGGACGACGTCGGCCTTGTCCACGTAGAACTGCTCGTACCAGCGGCGCAGCTGGTAGACGGGGCCGTCCTCCTCGCAGAGCAGCGGGTTCTGGACGGGCACCTTGTTCTTCCAGATGTGCACGTCCTGGAGGAAGCCCTCGCCGAACATCTGCGCGTACTTCTTCGCGATGTACTGCGCGGTGTCGTCGTCGATGCCCTCCGGCTTCTTCACGGTGATGCCGTACTGCAGCGTGAAGGAGTCGGGCCCGGTCGGGATGTGGCAGTTGATGAGGATGACCTCGGTCTCGAAGCCCTTGTAGTCGACGTCGAGCCAGTTGATCATGTACGCCGGTCCGTAGTACGTCGCCTCGGACTTGAGGAACAGCTCGGCGCTGCCGTACCCGCCGGACTTGTCCGGGCGCCCCTTCGACTCCATGTACTGGGTCGCCTCGGTGCCCTCGAAGACGTTGCGGAAGCTGGTCGGGAACGAGAAGTGCACGTAGTAGAAGTGCGCCATGTCCACGACGTTGTCGATCAGCTCGCGGCAGTGCGAGTCGGTGATCGGCACGACCTCCCACGACCAGTCGGTGTACTCGCCCTCCGCCACCCCGGGCAGCACCGGCGGCAGGATGTCCAGGTCCGGCTCGGAGCCCTCGACGTCGTGCCAGATCAGCACCTGGCCGTTGCGGATCTGCACCGGGTACCGCTGGGTCCGGGCGCGCAGCGGGACGCGGCGGGCGTAGGGGATCTGCTTGCACTTGCCGTCCCCGCCCCAGCGCCAGTCGTGGAACGGGCAGGCGATCTCGTCGCCCTTCACCTCGCCCTGGGTGAGGTCGCCGCCCATGTGCCGGCAGTAGCCGTCCAGGACGTTGATCTCGCCCTTCGAGTCCTCCCAGACCACGACCTTGCCGCCGAACGCCTCGATGCCGTGCGGCTTGCCGTCCCGGAAGGAGTCGGCGAGGCCGAGACAGTGCCAGCCGCGCGCGAACCGCTCCGGCGGAGTGCCCTGGTCGAGGCTCCGCGCCTTCGCGTGGGTGGTCTCACTCATGCCGTGCCTCCAGACCTGTGGACCAAAACGAGAACAGGTTATAGTTTTCCAGCGGCGGATACCAGCGCCACCCCTCACCTTCCCACCGGGAGTCCCCGATGCACATCGCCCTCACGCCCGAGCAGGAGAGGCTCCGCGAGGAGCTGCGCGAGTACTTCGCCACGCTCGTCACGCCCGAGGTGAAGGCCGGCCTCGCCTCGGCGACCGGCGAGTTCGGCGAGGCCGGCGTCTACAAGGACGTGATCCGCCGGCTCGGCGCGGACGGCTGGCTCGGCATCGGGTGGCCGAAGGAGTACGGCGGGCAGGCGCGGTCGATGACCGACCAGCTGATCTTCACCGACGCGGCGGCGGTCGCCGGCGTACCGATCCCGTACCTGACGCTCAACACCGTCGGGCCGACGATCATGCGCTACGGCACCGACGAGCAGAAGGAGTACTTCCTCCCGCGGATCCTCCAGGGCGAGCTGCACTTCTCGATCGGCTACTCCGAGCCGGGCTCCGGCACCGACCTCGCCTCCCTGAGGACCCGCGCGGTGCGCGAGGGCGACGAGTGGGTGATCAACGGCCAGAAGATGTGGACGTCCCTCATCCAGTACGCCGACTGGCTCTGGCTCGCCTGCCGCACCGATCCCGACCTGCCGCGCCACAAGGGCCTCTCGATGATCCTGGTGCCGGCCGACTCCCCCGGGTTCTCCTACACGCCGGTGCACACCGTGGCCGGCGTGAGCACCAGCGCGACGTACTACGAGGACGTCCGGGTGCCGGCGTCGAACCTGGTGGGCGAGCTGAACGGCGGCTGGTCGCTGATGACCAACCAGCTCAACCACGAGCGGGTCGCGCTCACCTCCGCCGCCCCGCTGACCTACTCCATCGAGATGGTCCGGCGCTGGGCGCAGGAGACGAAGAACCCCGACGGGCAGCGCGTCATCGACACCGAGTGGGTGCAGATCGCGCTCGGCCGTGCCCATGCGCGCGCCGAGGCGCTCCGCCTGATCAACTGGAAGCTCGCGGCCGACGCCGACGCCGGTGTGGACCTCTCACCCGCCGAGGCGTCCGCGACCAAGATCTACGGCTCCGAGCTGGCGACCGAGGTCTACCGCACGCTGATGGAGGTGGTCGGCCCGAACGCCGGCGTCACCGGCGACTCCGAGGGGGCGGTGCTGCAGGGCCGGCTGGAGCGCTTCTACCGCTCCGCGCTGGTGATGACCTTCGGCGGCGGCACCAACGAGATCCAGCGCGACATCATCGGGTACGTCGGCCTCGGCCTCCCCGCTGCACGGCGTTGAATTCAAAGACAGGGAGCTGAACGACATGGACTTCCGGTTCACCCAGGAGCAGGACGAGGCCGCGGAGCTCGCGGCCGGGATCCTCGAGGACCGCGCCACCAACGAGCGACTGAAGGAGGTCGAGGCGGCCGGCGACCGGTTCGACCGCGACCTGTGGGCCTCGCTCGGTGGGGCGGGCCTGCTCGGCCTCGCGCTGCCGGAGGAGCACGACGGGGCGGGGCTCGGCATCGTCGAGCTGTGCCGCGTGCTCGTCGAGGTCGGCCGCACGGTCGCCCCGGTGCCGCTGGCCGCGCACGGTGCCGCCTCCCGGCTGCTCGCGGAGCTCGGCTCGGACGAGCAGAAGGCCGCGTGGCTACCCCGCGCCGCGTCGGGTGCCGCCGTGCTGACGGCCGCCATCGCCGAGGAGCGCGCCTGGGCGCCGAGCCGGCCCACCACCGTGGCGACGCCCGACGGCGAGGGCCACCGGCTCACCGGGAGCAAGGCCGTCGTACCCGCCGGGCCGTACGCCGACCTGTTCCTGGTCCCCGCCGAGACACCGTCCGGCGTCGGTGTGTTCCTCGTCGAGCCCGGCGACCCCGGCGTGACCGTGGTCGCCCAGACGTTCTCCGACCGCGACGCGGTCGCCCGCCTCGACCTGGACGGGGCCGTGCTCGGCGCCGACCGCCTCGTGGGCGACGCGGACGGCGTCGCCGACCACCGCCTGCGCCAGCTCGTGGTGCTGACCGGCGCGGCCGAGCAGCTCGGCATCACCGAGGGTGCGCTGCGGCTGACCTCGACGTACGCGAAGACGCGCGAGCAGTTCGGCCGGCCGATCGGCACTTTCCAGGCCGTCTCGCAACGGCTCGCGGACGGCTACATCGACGTGCTCGGCCAACGGCTCACGCTCTGGCAGGCGGCCTGGCGGATGCAGGAGGGCCTGCCCGCCGACACCGAGGTCGCGATCGCCAAGCTGTGGGCGGCGGACGCCGGCCACCGGCTCGCGCACACGACCGTGCACGTGCACGGTGGCGTCGGCATCGACCTGGACGGCGAGGCACACCGGTACTTCACCAGCGCCAAGCGGTTCGAGTTCCAGGGCGGCGGCGCCACCGAGCAGGCGCTGACGATAGGACGGGCGCTGGCGGCCGAGCCGGCATGACCATGCCGACCGTCCGCGAGCAGCTGCTCGCGAGGTCGGGTGACGACTCCCCCGGGCTGCTGTTCGAGGACGAGTCGTGGACGTGGGACGAGGTCGTGCGCGAGTCGTGCGTGCGGTCGGCCGTGCTCGCGACGATGCTGCCGGACGGCGAGCCGCCCCACGTCGGCGTGCTGCTGGAGAACGTCCCCGAGTTCGCGTTCCTCCTCGGCGGCGCGGCGCTGGGTGGCCAGGTGGTCGTCGGGCTGAACCCGACCCGTCGTGGCACGGCGCTCGCTGCGGACGTCGCGCGGGCGGACGTGCAGGTCGTCGTCACCGACGCGACGTACGCCGACCTGCTGTCGGAGGTGGACGTCCCGGTGCTGCCGGTGGAGTGCCCGGACTGGGCGGCGCTGCTGGAGGAGCACGCAGGCGCACCGGTGCCGGCGGTCGAGGTCGGGCCCGACGACCTGACGATGCTGATCTTCACCTCGGGCACGTCCGGCGACCCCAAGGCCGTCAACGTCACGCAGGCGAAGGTCGCCTACCCGGGCCAGTTCCTCGCCGAGCGGTTCGGGCTGTCCCCCGCGGACACGGCGTACCTGTCGATGCCGATGTTCCACTCGAACGCGATCATGGCCGGCTGGGGTCCCGCCCTGGCAGCAGGCGCGACGGTGGCGCTGGCGCGGCGGTTCTCGGCGTCGGGCTTCCTCCCCGACGTGCGGCGGTACGGCGCGACCTACGCGAACTACGTCGGCAAGCCGCTCACCTACGTGATGGCCACGCCCGAGCGGGCCGACGACGCCGACAACCCGCTGCGGCTGGTCTTCGGCAACGAGGCGAACGACCGCGACATCTCGGGCTTCGCGCGCCGGTTCGGCTGCGTCGTCGTCGACTCCTACTCCTCCACCGAGAACGCCGTCATCGTGCAGCGGGTCCCGGAGATGCCGCCCGGATCGCTCGGGCGCCCGATCGAGGGCGTCAAGGTGCTGGACCCGGAGACGATGGCGGAGACGGCGGACGCGGCCTTCGGGCCGAACGGTGAGCTGCTCAATGCGGACGAGGCGACGGGTGAGCTCGTGAACACGCTCGGGCCCGGGGCGTTCGCGGGCTACTACCAGGACCCGGACGCCGAGGCCGAGCGGATGCGCGGCGGCATGTACTGGTCGGGAGACCTGGCGTACCGGGACGCCGACGGCTTCGTCTACTTCGCCGGTCGCACCGCCGACTGGCTGCGCGTCGACGGCGAGAACCTCGCCGCCGCTCCGATCGAGCGCATCCTGCTGCGCCACCCCGCCGTCTCCGAGGCGGCGGTGTACGCCGTCCCGGACGAGTCGGTCGGCGACCAGGTGATGGCCGCCGTGGTGGTCACCGCGCCTCTCGAGCCGGCCGGCTTCGAGGCCTTCCTCGCCGCCCAGCCTGACCTGTCCGAGAAGGCCTGGCCGAGATACGTCCGCGTGGTCGACACGCTCCCCCGCACGGCCACGAACAAGGTGCTCAAGCGGACCCTCGCCGCCGAAGGACCGGTCGCCGGCGACGGGGTGCTCTGGATGCGCGAACCGCGCGCCACGACGTACTCCGAGTGAGTCGCGAAGACCTGTCCCTACGGCCGCTCTACCTCGGCGAACACCGGCCGGCCCACCTCGGGGTCGTCGAACAGCCGCTGCGGGTCGGTGGTGTTCCGCGAGATCGAGACGAGGAGCTTCCCGTCCGCGAGCGGCACCTCAGGGTGCGCGAGGGGTGCGTACGTGAGGTGTCCGGTGTCGAAGCCGGCCGGTGCGGCCACCCCCTTGCGCGGCGTCCAGGGTCCGTACGGCGTCGGCGCCGTCCAGACGTACACGAAGTCACCCAGGTCGCCGTCCCGCTTGGAGACCGCGACCCACTGTCCGTCGATCCGGTCCACGGACAGCGTCTGCGACACCCCGCCCGGGGCGGGGAGCACGGCGGCCGCCCGGCTCATGTCGGAGCCCCACCGGCCGCCGTCCCAGAACTCCCACCGGCTGCGGTCGGTCGGGTCGGAGATCGGAGCGCGCCCGACGTACAGCTCACGCCCGAAGTCGTGACCGGTCCGGCGGGTGCCGAACATGTAGAACCACCGGCGGTGGACCGGGCCGCCGCGCCCCAGTTGACCTGGTCGAGCGAGTCGTCGTCCGGTGAGATCCGCATGATCTCCGACAGCTGCGGGGTGCCGTCGGTCGCCACGGTGAAGACGGCGGCGTCGGTCCCGAGGAACGTGTAGTCCAGGCCCTCGCCCGTCCCCCGGCGGGTGCGCGCGCAGAACACCACCAGGACCTCGTCGACGCCCGGCTCCGCCCGGCTCTCGATGGGTCGCATGGCGACGATCGACATCGGCCAGCGGACCACGCCCGGAGCGGCGTCCGGCACCACCGGGCCGTCGGCGGGCGCCCGGACCTGCGCGATACAGGTGCCCGACGAGACCAGCATCGAGTTCGCGACCAGGCGCGGGGAGATGGAGGCCGAGCGGACCGTGTCGCCGAACACCCACACCACCCGCTGGTCGCGAAGCTGCGCGCTCGCGCCGATGTCGGCCGCCTGCCATGCGGGCAGGTCCGCCGAGGCGACCACGCGGTTCAGGCCGTCGACGGTCAGGCCGGGGATCCGCCGGGGGCCGTCGGGGCAGGCCGGTGCGGTGCGGTACGCCGTGTCCGCCTCCGGCCGCGGCCCAGCGGACGCGCTGCAGGCGGTCGCGAGCACGCCCACCAGCAGCAGGCCCACGATCCGGCGCACGCGACCAGCGTGTCACCGATCGGCGGGCGGCGGGGACGGTTCGGTGTCGCCGGTCGTGAACGGCGTGCCACCTCCGAACCCGTCCCGGACCTGGGCGGCATCGAGGACGCGGTACGGCGCGGCAGCGGTGGCCGACCGCCGCCGCAGCTCGGCGACCGGCACGGGCCCGCGCGAGGCGACCACGACCAGGTTGCCCAGCCGGCGGGCCCGCATCGTCGCAGGCTCGGCGGTCAGCATCAGCTCGGGGAATACGGTGCGCAGCCCGGCGAGCACCCGCCTGGCCCAGCCGAACGGCGCCCGGTCGGTCAGGTTCAGCGCGAACAGGCCGGTCGGCTCGAGGACCCGGCTGACGTCACGGAAGAACTCGGCCGTGACCAGGTCGCCGGGCACCCGGGCATCCGCGAACGCGTCGAGGACGACCAGCTCGGCGTGCCCGTCCCGCAGCTCGGCGACGCCGCGCCTGCCGTCGAGCGGACGCACCTTGATGCCGCTGCGCGGCGGCAGCGGCAGCTGGGCCCGGACCATCTCGGTGACGTCGGCGGCCGGCTCCAGGACGACCTGGGCGGAGCGTGGCCGGGCGGCCGCGACGTACCGCGGCAGCGTCAGCGCGGCGCCGCCGACGTGCAGGACCCGGAGCGGCGCGCCGGGGGGCGCGGCCGCGTCGATCACGTCCGCGATCCGGCGCACGTACTCGAACTCGAGCCGCAGCGGGTGGCGGAGGTCGACGTGCGACTGGTTCATCCCGGCCATCCGCAGCACGAACGTGCCCGGCCGGTCACCCGGCACGATCTCGGACGGCTCCACGGCTGCACCGTACGATGCCGCGGTGCTCAGCGCGTCCGACCCGCTCCCCTCCCGACCCGAGCGGGTTGCCGTCGCCGGCGTGAGCGGCTCGGGCAAGAGCACGCTCGCGCGGCGCGTCGCTGAGGTCCTGGGCCTGCCGTACGTCGAGCTGGACTCGCTGTTCCACGGACCGGGATGGGTCCCCCGGCCGACGTTCGAGGCCGACGTCGAGGCGTTCCTGGCTGCCGGCCGCTGGGTGACGGAGTGGCAGTACGACCGTGCTCGTCCCCTGCTCACCGCCGGCGCCGACCTCCTGGTCTGGCTGGACCTACCGTTCCCGCTGACGCTGAGCCGGCTGGTCCGCCGTACCGTCGGCCGACGGCTGCGCCTGGAGGAGCTCTGGAACGGCAACCGGGAGGGCCCGCTGCACACCTTCTTCACCGACCGCGAGCACGTCGTGCGGTGGGCGGTCCGCAGCCGGAACGCGTACGACACCCGGGTGCCGGCTGTGGCGGCGCAGCGACCCGAGCTGCCGATCGTGCGCCTGGGCAGCCGGCGCGACGTGGACCGCTGGGTCGAGGAGGTGCTCGCCTCGTTAGCCTGACGGCCATGCGTCCCCCGTCTGCCGAGGTCGCGGCCCTGGCCGCAGCGCGCCTGTCGGCCCTCGCGACGCCGCCGGGTGCACTCGGCAGGCTCGGTGACCTCGCCGTCTGGCTGGCCGCGGCGCAGGGAGAGGTCCCGCCGCGCGAGCTGACGAACGTCCGCCTGGTGATCTTCGCGGGCGACCACGGCGTGGCGCGACACGGTGTCTCGGCGTACCCGCCCGCGATCACGGCCGCCATGGTCCGCTCGTTCGTGGCCGGCCGGGCCGCGGTGAACGCGCTGGCCCGGGCGCACGACGTGCACGTCCGGGTCCTCGACCTCGGCGTCGACGACGAGCTCGCCGGCGTGCCCGACGACGTCCGCCTCCACAAGGTGCGGCGCTCCTCGGGCGCGATCCACCTCGAGGACGCCCTCACGGCAGCGGAGACCCGGACGTCGCTGGCCGCCGGCGCGACGGTCGCCCGTGAGGAGGTCCACGCCGGCGCCCAACTGCTGCTGAGCGGCGACATGGGCATCGGCAACACCACGCCCGCGGCGGCCCTGGTCGCGGCCGGGCTGGGACTGCCGGCCGTCGAGGTCACCGGCCGCGGCACCGGCGTGGACGACCCGACCCTGGCGCACAAGCAGGCGGTGGTGCAGCAGGCCCTCGACCGGGCGGGCGGGCGCGCCGAGGATCCCGTCGCGGCGCTCGCGGCGTTGGGCAGCGCGGACCTCGCGGCCAGCACCGGGTTCCTGCTGGAGGCCGCGCGCCTCGGCGTGCCCGTGCTGCTCGACGGGCTGATGGCCGTCGCGTGCGCGCTGACCGCCGACCGGATCGAGCCCGGCGCCGCCGCGTGGTTCGCCGCAGGGCACCGCTCCACGGAGCCCGCGCAGTCGCTCGCACTCGGCAAGCTCGGCCTCGAGCCCGTCCTGGACCTGGGCATGCGGCTCGGCGAGGGCAGCGGCGCGGTCGCCGCAGTGCCGGTGCTGCGGAGCGCCGTCGCCCTGCTGCGCGACGTCGCGCTGCTCGAGGAGCTCGGTGGCTGACGCCTGGCGGCTGGCGGTCGGCACGCTCACGGCGCTGCCGGTGAAGCCACCGCGGCACGTCGACGCACGCACGTCGCAGCGCGCGATGCTGCTCGCGCCGCTGGCGGTGGTCCCGCTCGGACTCCTCGTCGTGGCCGTCCTGGCCGCCGGTCAGGCGCTCGAGCTGCCGCGCCTCGCGACCGGCTTCCTCGCCGTCGGCGCGCTGGCCGCTGGCACCCGTGCGCTGCACTGGGACGGCCTCTCCGACACCGTGGACGGCCTGTCCGCGTCGTACGACCCGGACCGGTCGCTCGCCGTCATGCGGACCGGCACCAGCGGGCCGTCCGGCGTGCTCGCGACGATCGTGGCCGCCGGCGTGCAGGCGACCGCCCTCGGGGCGCTCGCCGACGACCTGCTCGTGGCGGGCGCGCTGGTCTGCCTGTCCCGGTGCGCGCTGTGGATCGTGTGCTGCACGCGGGTGCCGGCCGCGCGTCCGGACGGCCTCGGCGCCGGCTTCGCGGGCACCGTGCCGGTCCCCGTGGCAGCAGTGGGCGGACTCCTGCTGTCGGTCACCGGCGGACTCGCCGTCCTCGTGCTGGTGCGGCAGGCAGTGCGGCGCCTCGGTGGAATCACCGGAGACGTGATGGGCGCGGCGGTCGAGATCTCGCTCGCGACGACGCTGCTGACCTGGGCGGCGTTCCGGGGGGCGTAGCCCGAGGCGCCGTCGCGCGACGGCGGCGCGGGGCTAGAGCCGGAGCACCCGCCCGGCCACCACGAGGTGGACCTCGTCGGACGCGGCACCGAACTGCTGGTTGATGGTGCCGAGCAGGTCGCGGAACACCCGCCCCGAGCGGTGCTCGGGCACGACGCCCCAGCCGACCTCGTTGGTCACCAGGACGACGTCGTCGCCCAGCGAGGCCACCGCGGCGGCCACCTCCTCCTCCACGTACGCCGAGATGTCCTCGGTCCGGCCGTCCCACATCCCCGCGTCGTCGATCAGGCGCACCAGCCAGGTGCCGAGGCAGTCGACGAGCACCGGTCCGGGCGTGCGCAGCGCCGCGACCAGGTCGCCGCTCTCGAGAGTGGTCCAGGACCGTGGCCGGCGGGCGCGGTGCGCGTCGATCCGGGCCTGCCAGTCGGCGTCGTCGTGCACCGGTCCCGGCGCCACGTAGGTGACCGCCGGCCGGTCGGCGAGCAGCCGCTCGGCATGGCTGGACTTCCCGGAGCGCACTCCCCCGGTCACCAGGATCCTCATCGCGGCGCTCCGGGCGGCAGCACGGGCACGTCCGGCGGCCCGGAGAGGGCCAGCGCGTGCAGGGCGTCCAGGTCGAGGTGGTGCTCGACCAGGTCGGCCAGCAGCTCGAGCCGACGCTCCCGGGCGCCCGCGAAGCTGACACCGGACGGTGCCCACGCCTGCCCCGTCGCGCAGGCGACCTCGGTGAGGAACGCCGTCCGGAACGCGTCGGTCTCGAGGCTGCCGTGCCACATCGTCCCGAACACGTGACCGTCCCGCGCCCCGTCCAGGAACGGCTCGGCGCCGGGACCCCGCGTCACCCGGCCGTGGTGGATCTCGTAGCCCGTCGTGGCCGCGCCCCACGCCGTACCGGCCGAGAGCCGGAGCACCTTCTCCGGGGCGAACTCCGTGCGGACGTCGAGGAGCCCGAGCCCGGCGACCTCGCCGGGCTCACCCTCGACCCCGTGCGGGTCGGCGACGGAGCGGCCCAGCAGCTGGAAGCCGCCGCAGACGCCGAGCACCGGCCGGCCCGCTGCCGCGTGGGCCACCACCGCGCGGTCGAGGCCGCGCTGCCGCAGCCACGCCAGGTCGGCGACGGTCGCGCGGGTCCCGGGCAGCACCACGAGGTCGGCGCCGGCCAGCGCCCGGGGGTCGCTGGCGAAGACAACGTCCAGGCCGGGCTCCAGCCCGAGCGCGTCGACGTCGGTGAAGTTGCTGATCCGCGGCAGCCGGACCACCGCGACCCTCAGCGCCGGACCGCCGTCCCGGACCCGGCGGGCGTCGAGCTCGAGCGCGTCCTCGGAGTCGAGCCACACGTCCGGGTGCCACGGCAGCACGCCGTACACGCGGCGGCCGGTCAGCGCCGAGATCTGGTCGAGCCCCGGCTGCAGCAGCCCGCGGTCGCCTCGGAACTTGTTCACCACGAAGCCGGCCACCAGCCGCTGGTCCTCCGCCGAGAGCAGCGCGACCGTGCCGTACATCGCCGCGAACAGGCCGCCCCGGTCGATGTCCCCGACCACGACGGTCGAAAGGTCGGCGTGCCGGGCCAGCCCCATGTTCACGTAGTCGCTGCCGCGCAGGTTGATCTCGGTGGGGC
Source organism: Nocardioides sp. URHA0032 (assembly GCF_000620645.1). Taxonomy (GTDB): domain Bacteria; phylum Actinomycetota; class Actinomycetes; order Propionibacteriales; family Nocardioidaceae; genus Nocardioides. Next base: position 817,199 of record NZ_KK211159.1, read on the forward strand.
TGCCGGCGCCCTCGGCCACCACGACGTCGTACCGCGAGGAGAGGTCGTCCCAGGCGTCGTACGCCGCCCGCGCGAGGTGGGCGCGGCCCTCGGTGAAGTCACCGGCGCCGAGCTCGCCGGCCGGCTGGCCCATGACGACCACGTGGCTGCGGTGGTCGCTGCCCGGCTTGAGCAGGACCGGGTTCATCGCGGCCTCGGGTTCGGCGTTGGCGGCGACCGCCTGGATCCACTGGGCCCGCCCGATGTCGGCCGTGCCGTGGACCGTGTCGGCGCAGACCATCGAGTTGTTGGACATGTTCTGCGCCTTGAACGGCGCGACCTTCACCCCGGCGCGTGCGAGCGCCCGGCAGATGCCGGTGGTCACGACGCTCTTGCCGGCGTCGGACGTGGTGCCGGCGACCAGCAGTCCGCTCACGGGAGCCTCCTCGGAGAGGCTCCGCAGCCTAGCGACGCACGCAGCGGCCCGGACCTCGGGCCCGGTTTTCTGGTAAGGCTACCCTTACCTCATGGTTCACCACGGCACGGTCGACACGGTCGAGTGGCTCACCCCCACCCTGGTGCGGATCGTGCTCATCGGACCCGGGCTGAGCGGCCTTCGGGCACCGGAGCACACCGACGCCTACGTGAACGTGGCGATCCCGCCCGCGGGGGCGCCGTACGCCGGGGTGTTCGTGCCCGCCGAGGTGCGCGAACGGCACGACGAGCGGCACTGGCCGGCCCGCCGGCGCTACTCGGTCCGCGACTGGGACGGCACCCGGCTCACGCTCGACGTCGTGGTGCACGGTGACGCGGGCGTGGGCGGCCCCTGGGCCGCCAGCGCCGCCCGCGGCGACGTCCTGGTCCTCGAGGGCCCTGGCGGCGGCTACCGCCCGGACCCGGCGGCCGACTGGCACCTGCTCGTCGGCGACGAGTCCGCCCTGCCCGCGATCGCGGCGTCCCTGGAGGCGGTGCCGGCGGACAGCCGCGCCGTCGTCCGACTGGTCTGCGACGGCCCGGACCACGAGGTCGCGCTGACCTGTCCGGGCGAGCTGGACCTGACCTGGCTGCACCGCGGTGGCACGCCGGAGGACGTCGAGCTGCTCCCGCACGCCGTCGAGGCGCTCGTGTTCCCCGAGGGCCGGGTCCAGGCGTTCGTCCACGGCGAGGCCGACGAGATCCGCGCGATCCGGCGTCACCTGCTGACCGAGCGCGGCCTGGCCCGCTCCGACATGTCCTGCTCGCCGTACTGGCGGCGCACAATGACCGACGAGGCCTGGCGTCGGGTCAAGCGCGACTTCGTCGCCCGGATGGACGCGGACGTGGAGTCCGGCGCCGCCTGAAAGTCACCCGCAACGGGCCAACTGGCCGGGTCGCGCGGCCACTAGCGTCGCCGCCATGCGGTGGCGTCTGCGCCGGGGTGACCTCGGGCGAGCCCTCCTGGGCCTGGTCGGGGCGACCCTCGGCCTGGTCATCGCGTCCTGGGTGCTCCCGGGCTTCGACGTGCAGGGCTGGGCCGAGGCCTTCGTCGTGGCGATCCTGGTGGCGATCATCGGCGCCGTCCTGCGCGTGCTGCTCATCGAGGGCGCGATCCGGCTGGGCTGGGTCGGCTCGGTGCTGCTCGGGCTGCTGGGCCAGGCGCTCGCGGTCTGGCTGGTCGTCTACGCACCCCGCGGGCTGGACGCCGCCGACCTCGGCTGGGCCCTGCTCGCCTCCTGGATCGTGGCCATGGTGTCCACCCTCTTCGTCTGGGTGGCCACGGCCGGCACCGACGACGCCGTCACCGCGACCCTCCTCCGCAAGGCGCGGCGCGCGCGGCCGGTCGCCGACCCGCAGCTCGAGGGCGTGGTGTTCGTGCAGGCCGACGGCGTCCCGTACCCGGTGCTCGACTGGTGCGTCCGCGCCGGCACCCTGCCGACGCTCTCCCGCTGGATCCGCAGCGGTTCGCACCGCGCGGTGGAGTGGCGGCCGAAGCTGCCCGCGACCACGCCCGCCAGCCAGATGGGCATCCTGCACGGCACCATCGAGGGCATCCCCGCCTTCCGCTGGGTCGACCGCGCGACGGGCAAGGTCTTCGTCGCGAACCGGCCTGCCGACGCGGCCCTCATCGAGGCGAGCCACTCCGACGGCCGCGGCCTGCTCGCCGACGACGGGGTCTCGGTGAGCAACCTGTTCACCGGCGACGCGACCACGGCGTACGCCACGATGAGCGCGATCGGCCGCGGCCACGAGACGCGCGAGTCGCGGCGCACGATCTCGGAGTTCCTCAGCCGGCCGGCCGGCTTCGCGCGCAGCGTCACCAGGGCGCTCAGCGAGATCGCGCGCGAGCGCTTCCAGGCCTCCCGCGCCCGGCGACGGGACGTGCGGCCGCGGGTGCACCGCGGGTGGGCGTTCGCGCTCGAGCGGGCCGCGCTGAACGGCGTGGTCCGCGACCTCAACACGACCCTGGTCTGCGACGCGATGCTCAAGGGCAAGCGCGCGATCTACGTCGACTACGTGGACTACGACGCGGTCGCCCACCACGCCGGGATCCTGCAGCCCGAGTCCCTGGACGCGCTCGCCGGGATCGATGCCGTGCTCGCCCAGATCGAGGCCGTGGCCGCAGTGGCGCCGCGGCCGTACCGGATCGTCGTGCTCTCGGACCACGGCCAGTCCCAGGGCGAGATCTTCGCGGACCGGTACGGCGAGGACCTCGCCGCGCTCGTGTCGCGGCTCGCCGACGCGGCCGCGATCGCGGCGGTCGAGAACGCCGAGGGCAACGGGTCGCTCAACTCCATGGTCGCCGGCAACGCCGACCGGGAGACCGTGATGGGCCGGGCGCTGGACCGGGCGTCGACGCGGCTCGCCGCGGACGGCTTCGAGAAGGAGGGAGAGGGCGGCGCGGAGTTCCTCGTCTTCGGATCCGGCAACCTCGGCCTCGTCTACGTCGCCGGTGAGGACCACCGCTGGACGCTCGACGAGCTCGCCGACCGGTTCCCGGCCCTGGTGCCGGGGCTGGTCGCGCACGAGGGCGTGGGCTTCGTGGTCGTCGAGACGGCCGAGCACGGGCCGGTCGCGCTGGGCCGCGAGGGTGAGCACCACGTGCGGGACGGCGTGGTGATCGGCACCGACCCGCTGGCGCCGTTCGGGCCGATGGCCGCGGAGTTCGTGCTACGCGCGGCGTCCATGCCCGAGGCCCCGGACATCTACGTCAACAGCCTGCTCGACGACCTCGACGAGGTGGCGGCGTTCGAGGGCCTGGTCGCCTGCCACGGCGGCCTCGGCGGCTGGCAGGACCGTGGCATGGTGGTGCACCCGGTCGACTTCGAGATGCCCGGCGACCTGGTCGTCGGCGCAGACGCGCTGCACCGGGTGCTCGTCGGGTGGCTGGAGCAGCTCGGCCACCGCACCGAGCTCGCGCGGGAGGCCGTCCGTGACTGATCCCTCACCACGCTCGCGCCGGTTCTTCGTCAGCGACACCGGCTCCTCGCGCCGTCCGATCGACCTGACCATCGCGGCCGCCGGCGTCGTGCTGGTGCTGCTGAGCGGGCTGGCGGTCTCCGACGGGGGCGGCCCGCTCGACTCGGCCGTGCAGCGCGTGGCGGGCGACCTGCCCGACTGGGTGACGAGCCTGTTCGACGCGGCGTACGCCCTCGGTGCGGCGTACGCCGCGGTCGCCGTCCTGCTCGCCCTCGCGACCGCCCCGAGACGGCGCCGGCTGTTCCTCACCCTGCTGGTCGCGGCCGGCATCGCGGTCGGCGCGGTGCTGCTGACCTCGTTCCTCGTCGGCGCGGGCTGGCCGGACCTGGCGCCCGGGCCGGTGCGGTCCTCGACGCCCGACACGTTCCCGACGGTGCGGGTGGCCGCCATGACCGCGGTGCTGCTCGCGATGCGGCCCTGGCTGGTGCTGGCCTACCGCAGGCTGAGCATGTTCATCGTCGCGGTCCAGTGCCTGGCGGCCTGGATCATCGGCACCGGCGGTCCCACGGACGTCATCGGCGCGCTGGGTGTCGGGATGGTGGCGGCCGGTGCCGCGCTCGTGCTGCTCGGCTCCCCTGCCGGGCACCCCGACCTCGCGCAGGTACGCCGGAGCCTGGCCGAGCTGGACGTCGAGGCCCACGACCTGCGGTTCGCCGAGCGCCAGCCGTGGGGGGTGCGGGTCGTCGAGGCGGTCGACCCGGCCGGCACCGCGCTGACGGTCAAGGTGTACGGCCGCGACGCCACTGACGCCCACCGCGCCGCCCGCTGGTGGCGCACGCTGGTGTACCGCGACCAGGCGGCACCGGACGCCAGCCGGCTCCAGCTCGTCGAGCACGAGGCCCTGGTGACCGTCCTGGCCAGCCGGGCAGGCGTCGTCGTGCCCGACGTCGTCGCGGCCGCGGCCACCGAGGGCGACGCGGTGCTCGTGCTGACGGCCCCGCCGGCCCGTCCCACCGAGCTCGACGACGCGACGCTCCGGGCGCTGTGGGACGCCGTCGGGCGCCTGCACCGGGCCGGCATCGTGCACACGCGCCTGACGCTCGAGCGGATCGGCGTGGCCACGGACGGGACCGTCACCCTCGCGGACTTCGCCGACGGCCGGATCGCGGCCACCGAGCCTGACCGGAACCGGGAGGTCGCCACGCTGCTCACGGCCCAGGCCGTGCAGGTCGGGGCCGGCCGCGCGGTGGACGCGGCGCTCGACCGGCTCGGCCCGGACGCCGTGTCCGGGGTGCTCCCCTACCTCCAGCGGGCCGCGCTGCCCCGCACCCTGCGCGCCGAGCCGGGCGTGAAGGCCGCGCTCGCGGACCTCGGCGCGACGATCGTCGAGCGCACCGGCGTCCCGGCCCCCGCGCCTGCACCGATCGTCCGGCTCAAGTGGCAGGACCTGCTCCAGACGGGCCTCATCCTGGTGGCGGCGTACGCCCTCCTCACCACCCTGATCGGCCTCGACTGGCCAACGGTGCTGGAGACCTGGCAGCACGCCACCTGGACGTGGGTCGCGATCGGTCTGGTGATCGCGCAGGCGACGGCGCCCGTCGATGCCGTGTCCACGATGTCCGCGGTGCCGAGCCGGCTGCCGCTGTGGCCGCTGACCCAGCTCCAGTACGCCATCAAGACCGTCGGTCTCGCGATCTCGGCCACCGCGGGCCGGATCGCGCTGACGACGTCCTTCGTGCGCAGGTTCGGCGAGGGTCCCGCGGTTGCCGTGACGGCCAGCGCACTCGACTCCTTCGCGGCGTCCGTGTGCAACGTGCTGGTCGTGCTGATCGGGGTGCTGCTCGCCCAGAACCTGCCCTCGCTCGACATCGGCGGCCCGGACGACCTCAGCCAGATCATCGAGCTGCTGGTGGGTGCCGTGGTGCTCAGCGTGCTGGTCGTCGTGCTGGTGCCGCCCGTGCGGCGCAAGGTGGCCCAGGCGGCCCGCAGCTCCTGGGAGTCGCTGAAGGTGGTGACCGCCAGTCCGGCGCGGGCGCTGCTGATGTTCGGGACCAACCTGGCGTCGCTGCTGATCACGGCGGTCGCGCTGTCGTGCATGGTCGCCGGCCTGCAGCCCGGCCCCGGGTACGCCGCGTGCGTCTTCGTCGTCGGCGGTGCGGCGCTCTTCTCCGCGCTGATCCCGGTGCCGGGCAACGTCGGCGTGGGCGAGGCCGCGCTCGCGGCCGGGCTGGTCGCGGTCGGCGTACCGAGCGGCGCGGCGTTCGCGATCGCGGTCACCCAGCGGATCGCCACGTCGTACCTGCCGCCCGTCTACGGGGCGTGGGCACTTCGCTGGCTCCGCACGGAGGACTACGTGAGCTGACGGGGTACGGGCGGACCATGAAGAGGAAGCTCGCCGCCGTACCAGCCGCCGCGGTCGCCGCGGTCGCCGCCCACGACCTGCTGCAGAAGCGGCACTCGCTGCTGCGCAACTTCCCGGTCGTCGGTCACGCCCGGTACTGGCTGGAGCGGGTCGGCCCCGAGCTGCGGCAGTACGCCGTGGCGGGCAACGACGAGGAGCGTCCCTTCAGCCGCGACCAGCGCCGGTGGGTCTACGCGTCGGCGAAGCTCGAGAACAACTACTTCGGCTTCGGCACCGACAACGACCTCGAGCACACCTCCGGCAACGTGATCGTGCACCACCGGACCTTCGGTCGGGCCCATCCCACGCACGGGTCGGTCGGCCAGGAGGCGCGACTGCCGTCGGCGAAGGTGCTCGGCGGCCCGAGGGGGCGCCGGCACGCGTTCCGGCCGGAGTCGGTGGTGAACGTCTCCGGGATGAGCTTCGGCTCCCTGTCCGGCAACGCGATCGAGGCCATCAACCGGGGCGCCGCTGCCGCCGGCTGCCTGCACAACACCGGCGAGGGCGCGGTGTCGCCGTACCACCGCAACGGCGCCGACCTGGTGTTCCAGATCGGCACCGCCTACTTCGGCTGCCGGGACGACGACGGCCGCTTCAGCCTCGACCGGCTCAAGGAGCTCGTCGAGAGCGCGCCGGTCCGGGCGCTGGAGATCAAGCTCAGCCAGGGTGCCAAGCCGGGCCTCGGCGGTGTGCTCCCGGGGCCCAAGGTCTCCCGGGAGATCGCCCGCACGCGCGGCGTCCCCGAGGGGGTGGACTGCCTGAGCCCGTCGCGGCACTCGGAGTTCGACGACGTCGACTCGATGCTCGACTTCGTCGAGCTGCTGGCTGCGGAGACCGGCCTGCCGGTCGGGATCAAGTCCGCGGTCGGCGACCTGGGGTTCTGGGAGGAGCTGACGGCTGCGATGGCCCCGGGCGACCGGGGCGTCGACTTCGTGACCGTCGACGGCGGCGAGGGCGGCACCGGCGCCTCACCCCTGATCTTCACCGACGCGGTGTCGCTGCCCTTCCGGCTCGGCTTCGCACGGGTGTACGCCGAGTTCGCCCGCCGCGGCCTGCACGAGCAGGTGACCTTCATCGGCTCCGGGAAGCTCGGGCTGCCCGACAACGCCGTGGTGGCCTTCGCCCTGGGCGCGGACCTGGTCAACGTCGCCCGGGAGGCGATGCTCGCCGTGGGTTGCATCCAGGCCCAGAAGTGCCACACCGGCGAGTGCCCGACCGGCGTCGCGACCCAGAACCCGTGGCTCGCGCACGGCCTGGACGCGGACCTGAAGTCCCAGCGGGTCGCGAACTACGTCAAGACCCTGCGTCGTGACCTGCTCAAGGTCGCCGAGGCCTGCGGGGTCGAGCACCCCGGAATGATCGGTCCGGACAGCGTCGAGGTCCTCGACAACCTGGCCGACGGACGGCTGCTGGACGCGGTGTACGGCTACCAGCCGGGCTGGGGCTTCCCGTCTGCGCGCGACCGGGAGCAGATCGCCGCGATCATGGCCGCCACCGACGAGCCGGAGGCGCCGACCGAGGGACCGCCGGAGACGGCCGAGCCGGGCGACGAGGACGCAGACGCGTCCGGTCAGTCGTAGACGATGACGCCGCGGATGTTCTTGCCGTCGCGCATGTCCTGGTAGCCCTGGTTGATCTCGTCGAGCGTGTAGGTCGTCGTGACCATCTCGTCGAGCTTGAGCCGGCCGTCCATGTAGAGGTCGAGCAGCCGCGGGATGTCGTAGCGCGGATTGGCGTTGCCGAAGATGCAGCCCACCAGCTCCTTGCGCATCATCGACATCTCGAAGAGGTTCAGCTTCACGTCGTCGGCCATCATGTTGGCCACCGAGGTCACGACGCCGCGGCCGGCCTTCTTCACCAGGCTCATCATCGGCGCGATCAGGTCACCGGTGGCCAGGCCGACCGCGAGGATCGCCTTGTCCGCCATCGCGCCCTGGGTGATCTCGCTGATCAAGGGCTGCGCGTCCATCATCGACGCCGCGGTGTGCGTCGCCCCGAGGGTGAGCGCCTTCTCGCGCTTCCACTCGACCGGGTCGATCGCGATCACGTGCCGGGCACCGGCCATCGCCGCGCCCTGGACGGCGCTCATCCCGATGCCGCCGAGGCCGACCACGGCCACCGACTCGCCGGACTGCACGTCGGCGGCGTACGTCGCGGAGCCCCAGCCGGTCGTCACCCCGCAGCCGACGAGCGCGGCCCGCTCCAGGGGGACGTCCTGGCGGATCTTCACCGCGGAGTCGACGTTGACGACCGTGTATGGCGAGAACGTGCCGAGACCGACCATGATGCCGAGGTCGCGGCCGTCCTTGGCGTGGTGCCGGTACGAGAAGTCGCTGAGCTGCATCCCGCTGAGCAGGAACGCGCCGAGGTCGCACAGGTGCTGGTGACCCGTGGAGCAGGACGGGCACTTGCCGCAGGACGGGATGAAGCTGAAGACCACGTGGTCGCCGACCTCGAAGCCGACGGTGTCGGGTCCGACCTCCTGCACGACGCCTGCACCCTCGTGGCCGCCGATGACCGGGAACTGCTTGAGGCCGAACGCCTCCGCGAGCTCGGGGTCCAGGACCATGTCGCCGGTGACCATGTGCTCGTCGGAGTGGCACAGGCCGGAGGCCGCCAGCTTGACCAGCAGCTCACCCTTCTTCGGCGGGTCGAGCTCGATGTCCTCCACACTCCAGTCGGTGTGCGGCTCCCACAAGATGGCGGCGCGAGTCTTCATGCTGTGCTCCCGGTGAACTAGAACGTGTTCTCGGAGCAACGTAACCCTCCGGCCCCGTCCCTGTCAGCGCTCTGCGTGAAAGTCGTCACAGCAGATTGAGGCCGCCGTCGAGGACGACGACCTCGCCGGTGAGGTAGTCGCTCGCGACCAGGTCGGCCACCAGGCCCGCCACGTCCGCCGGCGTCGCGGCCCGGCGCATCGGGGACCGTTCGCGCCACAGCTCCTGGGCCTCGGTCCAGCCCGCGGTCAGCGGCGTGTCCACGAGGCCGGGAGCCACCGCGTTGACGCGGACCTCGGGCCCGAGCGCGGCCGCCAGGAGCCTCGTCACGTGGTTGAGGGCGGCCTTGCTGGCGGCGTACGGGATGGAGGAGCCCTTGGGTCGCACGCCGGCATGGCTGGTCACGTTGACCACGCAGCCGCGGCTCTCCCGGAGGTACGGCGCTGCCGCGGTCGTCAGCGCGAACGGGCTGACCAGGTTGACCTCGAGCACGTCACGCCACTTCTGCGGGGTCGCGGCCGCGAGGTCCGCGTGCGGGATCGGCCGGCTCACGCCGGCGTTGTTGACCAGCACGTCGAGCCGCCCGAGGTCCGCCAGCGCGCCCGACACGGTGGCCAGCGCCGCGTCGGCGTCGGACAGGTCCGCCTGGAGGTAGTAGCCGTCGAGCTCCTCGGCGAGCCGCTCCCCGTCCGCGACGCTGCTGCCGGAGTGGACGACCACGCGGTACCCGTCGGCCGCGAAGCGCCGGGCGATCGCCTCGCCGATCCCGGACGTGCTGCCGGTGACGAGGGCGATGCGCTGCGCCGTCGGCTCGGTCATGCGCCGGATCCTCGCAGATGGGCCACGAAGCCGGGGTTCGTGAGCGCCCACGGCCCCCGGGCGGCGCGGATCAGCCGCAGCGCCTCCTCCGGGTCGTGGCCGAGGTGCGTGAGCGCGGCCGCGACGACCAGACCGGAGCGGTTGAGGCCGCCCGAGCAGCGCACGAGCACCCGGCGGCCGTCGCGGACGGCGCCCGCCACCGCCGTCGCGAGCTCGTCGATCCGGCGCGCGAGGTCCGGGCCGACCCCGGCGTCCGCCATCCGCAGCACGAGGTGCTCGACACCCTCCGCCGGTCCGTAGCCCTCGCGGCTGGCCAGGCTCACCACCAGGTCGAACTCGTCGCCGACCACGCACGCGGCCCGGTCCTGCGAGCGCACATCGTGGCCGCCCTGCCAGAGCCCCGGGATCACCTCGTTCCACGGGTCGTCGCACAGCGGCATCCGGGTCCCCCGGCCGGTCCCGTGGCACGCGGCGCAGTCGGCGACAGCCTCCGGCTCGGCGTAGCAGGCGTGGCACAGCACGACGGTGATCCTGTCACCGCGCGGACCCCGGTCCCCCGACCCGGGCCCGCGCCGTGCCGCCTAGAACGGCAGCTCGTTGCTGCGCCGCGGGTACCGGTTCCGCTCGGCCACGGTCCCGTCCTCGCGACGGATCACGTGGACCACCCCGCGGATCCGCGCCTCGCTGCGGCCGACCTCGACCGCCGCCTCGCAGCACCCGTACTCCCCCGGCAGGGGCTGGCTGCTGCCCACCCGGTTCCGCCACACGCCGTCGCGGCAGTACGTCTCGACTCCCTCTCCCATGCTCCCTCTCTCCCGTGACCGGCGCTGTACCCGATCAGTGAGATGTCCGAACCGTCCCTCCGGTGCCGGCCGTCCGAGGCCGGATCAGACCGCGGTACCCAGAGCTGGGTATGCCGACGGCGACGGAGTGTGAACCCGGCGGTGCCCGCGCACGATGCGGGCATGCTGGTGGGACTGTGCGAGGCGCTGTCGGTCGCCGTCGCGCGCTTCCCGTCGCGGTGGGGCTGACGGCAGGGGGCTGGGCCATCGGGCTCGTCACGACCGCGGTGGTGGCGTCGTCCACCTTCCTGACGTTCGGGATCCACAGCCGGAGTGCGCACCTGATGCTCGACACCGCCGACACGTGCGTGGCGTTGCTGCTGACCTACCTGCTGTGGGGACGCTTCCGGCGGACGCGTTGACTTCAGGACCTGCTGCTGGCGCAGGGATTCCTCCTGCTGGCCGCGTCGGGCGGGGTGCTGCTGCTCGTTCACCTGGCGGCGGGTGTCGAGCGACCCGGCCGATGGGACGTCTGGTCGGCCGTCGCCGTCCGCGTGGCCGCAGCCGGCCTGGTCCTCGCGGCCGCCGCCGTCGGACGCGACCGGCTGGTGGCCTCCGGCGTCCGGCTCGTCGTCGCTGGGCCGTTCGTCGTCCTGGGACCGGTGCTCGCCGGACTGGTGGTGCTGCGCGAGCACCTGCCGGGGGCGTTGCCAATCGCCTCTCCGGCCGGCGCCACTCACCCGACATCACCGGGCCGACCGCCCTCCTCGTGGCCCAGGCCGCCGGGGCGGTCGCGTTCGGCGTGAGCTCGATCCTCTTCGCCCGCCAGGCCGCGCGGCGGCACGATGCCCTGGTCCTGTGGCTCGGTCCCGCCTGTGCCCTGGGCGCCTTCGCCCGGGTGAACTACGTCCTCTTCCCGTCGCTGTTCACGGACTGGCTCTACCCCGGCGACGTGCTCCGCACCGCCTCGTACGCCGTCTGCTCGTCGCCGCGCTGCGCGAGATCGGCGAGCACTGGGCCGGCTGGGCGTCGGCGGTGGTCCTCGAGGACCGGCGCCGCCTCGCACGCGAGCTGCACGACGGGGTGGTGCAGGAGCTCGGGTTGATCCGCAGCACGACACTCGGCGACGTACCCGCCGGCGCCGTCCGCGAGGAGCTTTTGGCCGCCTGCGACCGTGCCATCGACGAGGCACGCGCGGCGGTCGACGCCCTCGGCCGCAGTCCCGTTGAACCGTTGGGGTACGTGTTGCACCGCCGGTGTCCCCGCGCATGGTCATGCGGATCATGGACGAGTTCCGGGCCGCACCCAAGCGGCGCTTCGGGCGCAGCTCGCCGGCTGCCGACCGGCTCAGCCCGCGCGAGTGGGAGATCATGAACCTCCTCGCGGCCGGCCGGACGACCGAGGAGACCGCGGCCGAGCTGTTCCTGTCCCCCACCACGGTGCGAGTGCACGTTTCGACGGTGCTGAAGAAGCTACGCGTCAAGGACCGGGAGAGCGCCCTGCGGGTCCTGCGCGGCGAATGACCGCTGGCCCTGGTCGACGAGCTGGGTGACGGCGGCCAGCAGCGACTCCGCCTCGTGGAGGGTGAACTCGTCGTCGCCGACCAGGACGAACGGACCGTCCTCGGTGCCGGTGACGGCGTCGATGGTGGCGCACAACCGCAGCACGGTCCGCCGCACCATCAGTGCACCGCCGATGTGCACGACGCCGGCATCGCCGGTGCCGTCCGGGGCGTGCCGCACGACGCACCATGAGGGGCATCCGTCGGTCACCGTCGCCTCCCTTCCGCGGACAGGAGCGGGGTTCCGCGTCGTCGACGCGGGACCCCGATCCCCCTTGTCCCCCCGAACGGCCCCGGTCAGCGCAGGCCGATGTTGACGAAGTAGGTCTGCCCGTCGTCGAGCTTGACCCCGATCCGCCAGTAGTTACCGCCCGTCCCCGTCTTCCAGTTGTAGATGTACTGGTTCGCCGAGGCGTCGTACCGGTACGTCGAGCCGCTGTCGGCGGACGCGGTGTACACGGTCTCGTCGACCGGCGCCGTGGTCGCCCCGCCCTTGACCGGCGTGAGCCAGGTCGGGGCGGCCACGGGCTGGACCGGTGTCCCGTCGACACGGAGCAGCTGGAACTTCACCGGCACGGTGCTGCCGGCCTTGAAGGTGCTGGTGCTGCCCTGGTCGTGGGCGGTGTCGTTGATCGGCTGCAGGAAGCCGCCGAACCTGTAGACGACCTGGTAGGACCCGGTCACCGTGCTGGAGTTGCCGGCCTTGTCCGTCGCGGTCGCGGTGTAGGCGAACGTGCCGGTCCCGTTGGTGTTGCCGCCGGAGACCTTGACCGTGCAGGACGCCAGCCCGGAGACGGTGTCCTTCGCAGTGCAGGTCGCCGCTGGGACGCCACCCAAGGTGTACGTCGCGCCCTGGACGTTCACGTCCGCGGTGGTCAGCGTCGGGGCGTCCGTGTCGACCTTCAGGCCGGTGATCGAGGCGGTCGCGGTGTTGCCGGCGCGGTCGGCGACGGTCCCACTCGCTCCTCCTGTGGTGCCGTTGGCCGTTACCGTGACCGGGCTCGGGCAGGCCGTCGCGGCGATGCCGGACAGCGTGTCGGAGCAGGTGAACGTCACGGTCGGCGCGGTCCGGTACCAACCCTCGCTGCCGAGCGTGCCACCGGCGACGGCGCCGGAGATGGTCGGCCTGGTCTTGTCCAGCTTGACCGTCACCTTGTCGGTGCCGACGTTGCCTGCGGTGTCCTTCGCGGTACCCACCACTTCCTGGCCGGCCGTCTCCGTCGAGACCGTGACGGGCTGGGTGACGCCCGCAATCCCGGAACCCTTGTCGTCGTCGGTCGCGGCGAAGGTGACCGTGACGTTGCTGTTGTTCCAGTCGTCGGCGTTCGGGACCGGGGACAGACTGTGGCTCACCGTCGGAGCGATGTTGTCCCACTTGAGCGCGACCGTGTTCACCGGCTCGACGTTCCCGGCATTGTCGACCGCGTGGTACTTCACGCTGCCGGCACCGGTCCCGGTCAGCGGGACGCTGACCGTCGTCGAGCTGCCTGGCACGGTCTGCTCGGCACCGCCGTCGACGCTGTACCGGAGCTCCCTGACCCCGGAGAGCCCGGCCTGGTCGGTCGCGGAGATCACCACGTCGGCGGTGTCGCCCGTGCACCACTCGTTGACGGCAGTGCAGGTGTTGTCGGCCGTGCTGGTCGGCGCGCTCCCGTCGACGTTGATGCCATCGACCGTCCGGGCCGCACCGATGTTCCCCGCCACGTCCCGAGGTCGGTCGCTGGTCACCGACTGGCCGGCACCGTCGCCTCTCACGGTCTTGCTGGTCGGGCAGGACGCGACACCGGACAGGTTGTCCGTGCAGGTGAAGTCGACGACGACCTGGTCGCGGTACCAGCCCGCGGGGTTCGGCTGCATCGTCGGCCCGCCGGTGACCACCGGCGCCGTGCGGTCGATGTTGATGCCACCGACCGCCACAGGAACGCTTACGTTGCCGGCCTTGTCCGCGATCGTGACCGGGTCGGTGGACAGCCCCGTGCCCTCGCCCGTCACCCGGCTCGGAGCAGGCTGCGTCTCCGGGTCGATCTGCGAGAGCCCGTCGTCCCCTACCCACGTGACGGACACATCGTCGCGGTACCAGTCGACGTCGTTCCTGGATCCGCTCGCAGCGGGGAGGACTCCGGTGAGCGTCGGCCGGACGGTGTCGATGTCGATGCCGGACACGGTCGCCGAGCTGCTGTTGCCTGCGACGTCGACCGCGTCACCGGTCACGCTCTGGTTGACCCCGTCGTTGGGGAGGGTGGTGTCCCCGGCGCAGCCGGCCACCCCGGTCTGGAGGCCCGAGCCGACGTCGGCGCAGGTGAACTTCACGTCCACCGGTGTGTTGTTCCACCCGGCCGCGTTCGGAGCGGGCGTCGCCTTCCCGGTGATGGTCGGCGCGTCGGTGTCGACGTTGACCGCGATCGTGTTGGTGGTGGCGCGCGCCTCGGTGTTACCGGCGAGGTCGGCGCTCCAATACGTGATCGTGTGCTCACCGGTGGAGAGGTTCTGGATGAACGGGTCTCCGTAGGTCAGGACCGGCCCACCGTCGACCTGGTAGTAGGTCGCGGCCACACCCGAGCCGTTGTCGGTCGCCTTGAAGGCGACCGGGATGCCGCTGACCACGAACCAGCCGGACTCCGGGGAGATCGGGTTGACGACGGTGGTCTCGGGGGCGGTCTTGTCGACCTTGAGCTCGAGCGGCGTACCGGCGACCTCGGTGTTGCCCGCCGCGTCCACGCTCCAGAACGAGACGGTGTGCTCACCCTCGCCGACCGAGAACGGTCCGCCGTAGGTCTTCGTCTCGTCGCCGTCGATCCGGTAGTAGGTGGTCACGGCGCCGCGGAGGTTGTCGCTGCCGTGCAGCGTCACCTGGACGTCGTCGCCGTACCAGCCGGCCTCGTTGGCGCCGGCCACGTCGGCGGTGGTCACCGGAGCCGTCCGGTCGATCTTGATGCCGCCGACCGTCCGGACGACGCTGTTGCCCGCGACGTCGGTGCAGCTGGCGGTGGCGGACAGGTTGTCGCCCTCGCCGCTGACCCGGCTGTCGGCCGGGGCGTCCGCGACGCCTGAGAGGCCGTCGGTGCAGGACCAGGAGACGGTGACGTCGTCGGTGTGCCACCCCGACGGGACGTCCGCAGTGAGGGTCGGCGCCGTCGTGTCGATGTCGATGCCGGAGACGCTGACGCTGCTGGTGTTGCCGGCGGCGTCGGTCGCCGAGGCGCTCGCGGTCTGGTGAGCGCCCTCGCGGAGCACGGTCGGCTCCGGGCTCCCAGCCACGCCTGAGAGCGGGTCGGTGGCGGTGTAGGTGACGGTGACGTCGTCGCGGTACCACCCGGCAGCGTTCTTGGTGCCGGCGACGTCCGCCGTCAGCGTCGGGCGGGTCTTGTCGATCCGCACGGTGGTGGAGTCGCTCGCCGAATTGCCCGCGTTGTCGCGGGCCGCTCCCGCGATGGTGTACTCGCCCTCGGCGCTCTTCGAGACCGGCGCGGTGCAGTCCGCGACCCCCGAGCCGCCCTGGTCGCCGCACACGAACGTGACGGTGACGTCCTGGTTCGTCCACGTCCCGGCGGTGTACGACGGCGGCGCGACGGTGTGGGTGATGGTGGGCGCGGTCCTGTCGATCCGCACGACCGCTGTCTGCAGCGCCTCGGTGTTGCCCGCCCTGTCGGTGCTGCGGTAGGTGACGGTGTGCTCACCTTCGGTGGCGAGGCTGATGCTGGTGCCGTCCTGGAGCGGGCCGCCGTCGACGGCGTACTGGGTCGAAGCGACGCCCGAGCCGGCGTCGGCCGGAGTCAGCTTCAGGGTGACGTTGCCGTCGGTCCAGGTGCTCGAGCCGCCGGTGATCCCGGTGGTCGGCGCGGTCCGGTCGATGTTGACCGGCGGAGCGCTCGTGGCGGTCGTGCCGAGGCCGGCGCCGTTCTTCACGGTCACACTGCTGGTGAGGTTGCTGCCCTCACCGGAGATCGTGGTGTCGGCCGGCTGGGTCGGGATGCCGGACTCGGCGTCGGACGCGGTCCAGTGGATCGTGACGTCGTCCCGGTACCAGCCGGAGGTGTTCGGCTGGGTCGTCGGCGAGCCCGACAGCTGCGGCGGGGTGGTGTCGCCCGCTTGGACCGCGATCGTCGTGGACGCCGTGTTGCCGGCCTTGTCGGTGGCCGTGCCGGTGACGTTGCCGGAGGTCCGCACCGTCACCTGGTTGGTCGAGCTGCCGGTGGCGAGGCAGGTGGCGACACCCGACGCCTGCTGCTGGCCCGAGCTGCTGTCGCTGCACGTGAAGGTGACCGTCACGCTGCCGTCGGGGTTGCGGACCGAGGCGCCGCTGATGGACGGGTTCGCCTTGTCGATGCGCACGTCCACCGTGCCAGTGCCCGTGTTGCCGAGCCTGTCGGTGGCGGTCGACGTCCTGGTGACGATGCCGTTCGACGACTCGGTGCTCGAAGCCGGCGACGGACCCGACGCCACGCCCGCTCCCGCGTCCGCGGCGGACCAGGTCAGCGTCGTGTTGGCGCGGTTCCAACCGTTCGTGTTGGCCGACGGGCTGAGCGTCGGCGTAAGCACGGGCCCGGTGTTGTCCGAGGTGTACGACACCTGCACCGTGGTGGTCCCCCCGCTGCAGTTGCCGTTGCCCTGGTTGAAGCTGGGCGACACGCCGACGTTGAAGTTCTGCACGCTGTCGCCGGCGGCGGCGGTGCCGTTGAACGTCCAGGACGTCCTCGAGGAGGTGGAGGTCGTGGTGCCAGTGAATCCGGTCGGGGGCGTGATGCACTTCGCGCCGTCCGGCGTGCTGACCGTCAGGATCAGCGCCGCGCCCGACTTGGCGAACAGGACGCTGCCGGTGGTGGCAGTGCCGGCGCCGCCGCTGAACGCCGCGGTCGGCGCCGTGGCGGCCGAGGCCGGGACGACGGCGGCAGCGCCGAGCACGGTGGCCGCTGCCGCCGTCACGGCGAACAGCGCGCGGCCCCGTCGACGAGCACTCCCCCGCGGTGTCCTCTTGAGCCGACCCCGCTGGGCGGCATGTGTCGATGACATTGGTGTTCCCCTCCGGCTGATTTCCCTTGTGTGATCGACCGTAAGAACCTCTCGGTGCCCCGGGGAAGCGATCCGGCGTTCAACAACCTGAACGCCGATCGAGCCCGCCTGCGGTCGCTGTTCAAAGACCTGAACACCGCGTCGGCTACGCGCCGATGCGGTCCAGATAGACCTGCCCGATCCCGCTCGCCCCGAGGATGGACGCCCACGCCGCGAGCAGCATGAACGGTCCGAACGGCACTGCCGTCTTCCGGTCCGCTCGTCGGTTCGCCATCAGCAGCACCCCAGCGACGGCCCCCAGGAAGAAGGCGCCGATCGCACCCACCAGGAACGCTCCCCACGACAGCGCCGCCGTCATCCCGCCGACCACGCCGGCGAGCTTCACGTCCCCGAAGCCCATGCTCCGCGGGGCGACCATCGCCACCGCGAAGAAGAACCCGAAGAGCACCACCGCGCCGATCCCGGCCCGGACCAGGCCATGTCCGCCGAGGCCGACCGCCAGGAGGACCCCGAGCACCGGGTACGTCGGCAGCACGATGACGTTCGGCAGCCGGTGCACGTCGAGGTCGATCAGTGTCAGCGCCACCGCGATCCCGGCGAACACCAGATATGCCGCGAGCAACAGCGGTCGGTCGGCGAAGCGCCAGCCCGCCAGCGCGAACAGCGCCCCCGTCGCCGCCTCGACGACCGGATATCGCGCACTGATCGCCAGCCCGCAGTCGTAGCAGCGGCCACGCAGCACCAGCCAGCCCAGCACCGGCACGTTGTGACGCGCCCGGATCAACGTGCGGCAGTCCGGGCATGCGGACGGCGGCCTCATCACCGACTCCCCCCGCGGCACCCGGTGGGCCACCACGTTGACGAAGGACCCCACGCACAGCCCGAGCACGCCGGCCAGGACCGCGACCACGGTCGGAGGCGCGCCGGTCATCGTTGCTCCGCCCAGCTCATGATCCCGACCTTCCTCTTCCCGGGCGTCGGGTCGACGATCCCGGCACCGGTGACGGCGTCGGTGAACTGGACGCGCGACGTCAGCACCGGCGTTCCTGTGGTGTCGCAGGGATCTGTGCCAGTGCACAAGTAGGTCTTGAGATCCACCGCGGTGACCTCCGAGCCGAGTCCGTAGCCGACGTCTGGGAGGGACACCAGCGGGTATCCGAACGTCTGGGTCGGCTGCGACTGGAAACTCACACCCCAGGCGAGGAGCCCCCAGCGGAAGGCGATCAGGGCATTCGAACCACTGCCGGGGGTGAGCGTGACGTTGCCGTTCGGCGCATAGGTCGCCCCTTCGACGACGAAGATGCCATTGAAGTTGCCGCCTTGCTGCCGGATGAAGTTCCCGGTCACGGCTGCCCGGAGGGCCTTCGGGACGTAGGACACCGCGAGGGTCACCTTGTCGATCGAGACCATGTCGCTGTTGCTCCCGCTCGCCAGGAGCAGCTGGATGGTCGGCGTGGACACGTCGAACGAACCGGTCTGGAACTTGGCCGCGAGCAGGCTCGTGACGTCGGTGTCGGCTCCCGACGCGCTGACGGCGATGGGGGCAGGGGCCGTCACCCCAGCGACGCCCGCCTTGAACGTGCCGCCGGCAGTGAGACCGGAGGTGTAGGTGACGTTCAGCTTCGCTGAGGTGACGGTTGCTCCCACCGGGATCGTGCTGAGCCCGGCGAAGTTGCGGAGGTCGAGCTCGCCGGTGTTGTTCTTCTTCGTCGCCGTCCACTGTGCGGTCAGGCTGTCGCCTCCCGTGACCACTGCCGCCGCAAGCGTCGGCCCGGTCGGTCCGCCGTTCGGATTGGGGACGAACGCGTCGTTCTGGTTGCTCACCGTCGGCTTGGTGGTCACGTCCGAGGCGGCGACCGGACCCACCGCAACCGCGGCCGGCGTCGAGCCCGTCTGCTGTTGGAAGATCGTCATCGGGGGGGCGCCGCCGTTGGACGGTCCGCAGAGCTCCACACGGCCCGTGTCCTCGACAGTGATATTGCTGCTCGCGCCGAAGACGAACTGGACGCCGGCCGTGCTCGGCGTGTCGATCGGGCTCCGACAAGCCCCTGGCATGGAGTGCCCGGCGACCAGCTCGCCACCGATAACCGTCTTCGCGATGTCCCAGGTGACACCGTCCGCGAAGTCGAAGTAGTACTGACCGCTCGCGAAGTGCGCGACCGAGCAGGCATTCACAGCCGCCGTCAGTGCCGCACCGTTGTTGTAGAAGCCAGGCTGGAACTCGCACCCCACCGTGGCTGCCGGATCACGGTAGGGAGGCACAGCGCTCAGCGGCGATGCTGCCGCGGAGGGCACGGTCATCGTGCCGGAGCAGGCGGGAACGAACTTGCCTCCACCGCTCGTGGTGCAGGCCCCGTTCGCGGAGATGGCGGTGTCGGACCGGACGGTGCCGTTCGTGACCGAGATGTTCGTGTTCGAGGCGATGCCCCCGCGGATCGGCATCGTTCCGCCGCTGCCGAGAGGCTTGAGGATCATGCCGTCCTGTGCGATCACGGCAGAGTTGCCGACGGTGGTCAGCGCGCTCGAGAACGGGTCGGTCACGGGAAGCTTCTTGATCACGATCCCGTCCGAGCCGAACAGGCCTGTCCCCTTGACCGGCGTGCAGACCACCGTCGCGGTCTGTACGGGTCCACCGCTCTGCGTGGGCGGATACACGTTCGGCATCGTGAGCTGGGTCATCGCTGCACCGGAGCTCGCGACTTTGCCGAAGCAGCCCGTTCCGTCGGTGTTGTTGTCGTACACCCAGCCGTGCGGGGTGCCCGAGGGATAGCTAGCGTCGGGGGTGTTGGCGTTCTCACCCAAGCGGATCGTGTTGATGGCGATCTTGGTCGCGGTGTCCGCGGCGTACGCCGTCCCCGCTACCTTGCGGAGGCCGACGGTCGCCGTGAAGTTCGTGCTGCCCTGGGTGAGCAGGGCCCCCGTGACCAGGGCGACGCTCGTGATGATGATCAGGACGATGACGAGAATTGCGCCATCGTCGGATGCGCCCGACCGGTGTCGTTGCATCATCCCTGCCTCGTCTCTGCGGTCAGTGTGGACGTGTAGCCGGTGCCGCTAGGCACCGCCTTGCCCGTGTCCTGGACGACCAGGGTGATCGAGATCGTCGACGGGAACGGGCTGACGCCGGTGCACGAGGTGGTGCTCCCGTCGTCCTTGGCGCAGCTGACGATCCGGGTCGGATCCAGCATTCCCGTCGCGGGGTCGGTGAGCGACGCGGGGTCGATCAGGTGTGCGACCGGGGTGCTCGTCGTCGAGCCGCTGCCGCAGCGCGTGCGCCAGAGCTCGGTGCGGGTCCCTACCGTCTTGGTGAAGTAGACCGCCGCACTGATCGTCGCATCCCACGTCGCTTCTGGTGCGGTGCTCGGCGTGGTCGACGGATAGTCGTTCCACGCAAGGCCGACCACTGTGGTGCCGGCCGGACTCGCGCAGGCGCTGGCCACGCCGGACGGCGCCGGGCCACTCTTCCAGACGGACGGCCGCAGTGCCAGCGACGGCGTCCCCGCACGGAGCCCGGCGCTGCTGACGTCCTGCTGCCAGTAGGCCGACACGAACTGCTGGTCGGTGGACTCGTTGAGCCGGGCACTGGATTCGTTGCTGACGCGAAGGTACTGGAACAACACACCGGTGATCGCCACCGTGACGATGCTCATGATCGTGACCGTGATCACCAGCTCGATGAGCGTGAAGCCGTCGTCCCAGCTCCGGCGAGCGGTCAGCATGGCGAGTCCGCAGGGCCGGTGCACGGGTTCCGGACGATGAGGGTCAGCTGCTCCACCGCCTGGTCCACGCCCGTGCCCGAACTGGTCACGGTGAGGTCGATTCGCTGACTTCCGCCGTCGTCGGAGCAGGACGACGGTGAGGTCTGCCACGGCGCCGCTGTGACCGACGGAGTCCATCTCTGCGCCTTCGCCTGGGCGACCGTGTACCCGTGGGGCAGGTCGAACGTGGCGACGGCCGAGTAGTGATCGACTTCGCCGACCGTGGTGGGAGCGGCGGCACCGATGTACGCGTTGGCGCCCGCGCATGGCTTGTAGTGGCTCGGGCTCGCAGCGACGTAGCTCTGGATGGCCTCGGCCACGCTGCGGACGTACGTCCCCCCCGTGGCCTGGGTCCGGCCCATCGCGGAGGACTTCACGGCAAGGCTGAGGCCGGCGAGGATCGCCACCGCAGCGATGCCCAGGATCACGATGGCGACGAGCATCTCGATGAGCGACTCCCCGCGGTCGCTGCTCGGGTGTATCCGGCGGGTTCGCATCTCACACCTTCACCTGGCGGAAGATGCCGTACATCGCCGAGACCAGTGCGACCGCGACGAACCCGACGATCAGGCCCATCACGATGATGACGAGTGGCTCGAACAACGCCGTGAGCTTGGCGATCTTGTAGTCGAGCTCGGTCTCGTAGTACTCGGCCGTGACGGCGAGCTGCGTGTCCAGAGACCCGGTGTCCTCGCCCACCCGCAGCATCTGGATTGCCGTGCCCGGGAACAGCCCCGTCCGGCCGAGCGGGCCCGCGATCCCCTGGCCTTCGAGCATCTGCTCCGTGACCTCGCCGAGCCGCCTCATGTACACCCGGTTGCGCAGCGACGCCGTGGTCACCTCGAGCGCTTCCGTGAGGTTGACGCCGGCACTGACCATCGACGCGAGAACACGGCAGAACCGCTCGACGAGGGCGTACTGGATGGTCGTCCCCAAGACCGGAATCCTCAGCAGAAGGGCGTCGCGTACGTACTTCCCACGGTAGAACCGAGTGACGACGAGGTAGCCCAGCGCCACGGCGACGAACGCTGCCGCGAGCGCCCACCACCAGGCGCTCAGGAAGTCCGTCAGCCCGAGCAACATCCTGGTCGGCAGCGGCAGCGTGGCGTCGAGGTCGGCGAAGAAGTCCTTGAACTTCGGCAGCACGTAGATGGCGAGAACCAGCACCGTGACCAGCGACATCGCCGCGACGACGATGGGGTACATCAGTGCGGACTTGATCTTGCGCCGGGCGTCGAGGTCGCGCTCGATGTAGGTGGAGAGCCGAACGAGCACGGTGTCCAGCTCGCCGGTGAGCTCGGCCGAGCGCACGATCCCCCGGTAGAACTCGGGAAAGACCTTCGGGAACCTGTCCAGGCAGTCGGAGAACCGCTCGCCGCCGCGCAGACCGTCCTCGATCTCGTTCATCATCCGACGTACCGAGGAGTTCTCAGCCTCGGCGCTGATGGTGTGCACCGCGTCCAGGATCGGCAGGCCCGCGCGGAGGAAGGCCGCGATCTGGCGCGAGAGGTGCATGACCTCCTCGCGCTTGATGCGCGGTCCGGACAGCTCGTACTTCAGGAGGCTCTTCTTCTCGGTCACGCGGAGTCCGCGCACCTGGCGTCCGTAGAGCGCGACCTCGGCGTCCGAGCGATTTGCGGCCTTCTGCGTCCCCTTGACCTCCTGGCCCTCGAGGGTGACGCCGACGTAGGCGAACTTGGGCATGATCAGACTCCTGCCACGTAGATGGAACGCATGACTTCTGCAGCGGTGGTCGTCCCGTCACGGACGAGGCGAACGGCCTGCTCCTGGAGGGTGCGCATGCCTTGGCTGCACGCCAGCTTCCGCATCTCGTCGTGGGGTGCGCGGTCGACGATCAGCTCGCGGACCTCGTCGGTGACCGTCAACAGCTCGTACACGCCGATCCGTTCGAGGTAGCCGGTGTGCGCACAGAAGTGGCAGCCGACGCCGTGCCGGTATCCGTCGGCCGGCTCCCCCGAGCTCCCGAAGCTCCGCAGGAACGCGAGCTCCTCGGGCGAGGGCGAGTACGGCTCCAAGCAGCTCGTGCAGCTGCGTCGCACCAGGCGCTGGGCGACCACCGCGGTCACCGAGGATGCGATCAGGAAGGGCTCGATCCCCATGTCCAGGAGGCGGTACATCGCCGAGACCGCCTCGGTGGCGTGCAGTGACGACAGGACCAGGTGGCCCGTAAGCGCGGACTGGACGGCGATCCGTGCCGTGTCGACGTCGCGGATCTCGCCCACGAGGATGACGTCGGGATCCTGCCGCAGGATGGACCTGAGGCCGCCGGAGAACGTCACGCCGGCCTGCTCGTTGATCTGGATCTGGTTGATCGAGTCGAACGTGTACTCGACCGGGTCCTCGATCGTCATGATGTTCCGGTCGGGCGTGTCCAGCTCGCCCAGCGATGCGTACAGCGTCGTGGTCTTGCCGCCGCCGGTCGGCCCGGAGCAGATGACCATCCCGTACGGCGAGTGGATCAGCCGGCTGTACCGGGTGGCCGTGTCGGGCTGCATGCCGAGCTGCTGGAGGAGAAGCAGTGAGCGGGACTTGTCGAGCAGCCGCATCACGACCTTCTCACCGCCAACGACAGCAGTGCTGGACACGCGGATGTCGACCTCCCTTCCCTCGACATCCATCGAGATCTGACCGTCCTGCGCCCGGCGCCGCTCGACGATGTTCATTCCACCGAGGATCTTGATCCGGCTGACGATCGCCGGCCCGATCGAGCCCGGCAGGTCCAGCACGTCCGTGAGCGAGCCGTCGATGCGGAAGCGGACCCGAACGCGGTCGCCCGCAGGCTCGATGTGGATGTCGGAGGCGCGGTCGCGCAGCCCCTGGGTGATGACCTTCTGCACGACTTGGACGACCGGGGCGTCCTCGTTGACCTGGGCGGCCTCGAGCTTGTCGGCCTCACGTCGTAGTCCGTCGCGCGCCTCGAACGCCTGGATGTGGCCGGTGACCTCGCTGGTGGCCCGGTACTCGGTGTCGAGCGCACGGTCCAGAGCCACGTGCGTGGTCACGGCGGCGTCGACCGGTCGCCCGAGAGCTGCCGCGACCTCGGCGACGTGGTCCGGCGAGGGGTCGACGAGCGCCACGACGATCCGGTCGTCCACCATGCTGATCGGCACTGCGCGCAGGGCTCTGGCGAGGTCCTGCGGCAGCAGGGCGACCGCCTCCGCGTCAGGATCGGTGCGCCTGAAGTCGACCTCTTCGACCTGGTAGTGCTGGGCCAGCACCCGAGCGAGCTCGTCGTCGCTGATGATCCCGGCACTGATCAGACTCTCGGCCAGAGTGCCGCCCGGCTCGGCGCTGCGCGCGCCCTCGACCTGGTACGGCTCCAGCCGACGCGATGCGACCAGGACGCCGGCGAGGCGCTCGTCGGCGGCGGCGCTCTTCGACAACGTGAGGGTTGTCGGTTCCTCGCCCCGGTGGCGGGTGCGCATCTTCATCTCGTCACGCCCTCGCCATGGATGCGAGCCGCGGTCGGGTCTCGATGTCCTTCGGGTAGAGACTCCGAGCGACCGCGTCCGCCTCGGTGACGGTGCCGTCCTGGACCAGCCGCGAGAGGGACTGCTCCAGGGTGACCATGCCGTCCTGGGCCCCGGTGATCAGCGAGTTCCGCAGCTGGTGGGTCTTGCCCTCCTTGATGAGGTTGCGCACCGCCGGCGTGGCCGTGAGGACCTCGTACGCCGCGGTCATGCCACCCCCGATCTTCGGGATCAGCCGCTGGTAGACCACGCAGCTGAGCGCCGCGGCCAGCTGGACCCGGATCTGGGCCTGCTGCTCGGCAGGGAAGACGTCGATCATGCGGCCGATCGACTGGGCGGTGTCATTGGTGTGCAGGGTGGCGAAGACGAGGTGCCCGGTCTCCGCGACGGTGAGGGCGAACCGGATGGACTCCAGGTCGCGCATCTCACCGACGAGCAGCACGTCGGGGTCCTCGCGGAGGACGCTGCGCAGCGCGTCGGGGAAGTTGGCGGTGTCGGTGCCGACCTCGCGCTGGTTGACGGCCGACATCTTGTGGTCGTGGACGTACTCGATCGGGTCCTCGATGGTGATGATGTGGCAGCCGCGGTTGCTGTTGATCACGTCGACCAGCGAGGCAAGCGTCGTGGACTTGCCGGAGCCGGTCGGGCCGGTCATCAGGATCAGGCCTTGGTGCCGCAGGGCCAGGTCCCGCAGCACTTGCGGCAACCCGAGCTCGTCCGGCGACGGGATCGAGCGCGGGATCATCCGCAGCGCCACCGCGGTCAGTCCGCGTTGGGTGAACGCGTTGCCGCGGATGCGGGCGTTCTCGCGCCACGAGAAGGAGAAGTCGTACTCGTGGCTGGCGTCCCAGGCGTCGGTCTGGTCCGGCGTCAGCACTTCGGCGAGCAGCGCATTGGTGTCCTCCGCCGAGAGCGCAGACGCTCCCGGTACTGGAGTCAAGGTGCCGTCGACCCGGAGCATGGGCGGGAGGCCGACGGAGAGGAGCAGGTCGGTGCCACTGGCCTGCCAGAGGTTCGCGAGCAGCCCGTCGATCCGGCTGCCGATGCGGTGAACGTTGGTGTGCATGATGCGGGCCCCTCGGGATCGTGACGAAGGTGAAGCGGAGATGGTTGCTGATGGGAGGGCCGCAGGGATGCTGCGGCCCTCCCGTCAGGCTCACAATCAGACGGTGCAGCCGGTGGCCAGGCCGGTGGTCCCGTCGATCGGGGTGGTGGTGGTCATTCCGTCGGGAAGGCTCTTCAGGTACTTGGCGGTGACCAGGGCCTGGACGGTGGCCGGGTAGTTGCCGTTCTTGGCGTTCCACGCCTCGGCAGCGGTCGAGACGGTCTTGCAGCTAGTCGCCTTCGCCGTGTCAGTCGCGTCCTGCCGGAAGGTGCCGACGCCGAACACGACGATGGCGGCCAGGATGCCGAGGACGGTGATGACGATCAGGAGCTCGATGAGAGTGAAGCCGCCCTCGTTGTTCTTCCGGAGCTGACGGCTACGAGCGATTGCGTTGTTGAGCATGATGGATTCCTTTGCCTGGATGAATGTGATGGGCAGCCCCCGAGCGCCGGGGCTGAGTGGATCGCGAACCGTCCCGGCGGTGGGGGCTTCCACGGCCGCGTATCCCCAATTCCGGTGATGGAGGAGGTCTGGGGACCGGTTACTGGTCCAGACGTCCAGAGCCGTTGCGGGCCGCCGGCTCAGCGGGTGTGCCTCACCCCGGACGGCACCTGGCTGGCACGCATCCCAGCGGACCGGCGCGCCGACCCGGAGCGCCAGTGACGAGCAACGAGATCGAGATCGCCGTGGCCGTTTCCGCCACGGCGCCCGCGGGTACTCCACAGCTCATGGGCGCAGACCCAGCACTCATCCGCATGCTCCGCGCGGGCCGCGACGAAGGCCGCGATCTCGAGGAAGCGCTGGAGTGGCTCGCACGCACGTTCGGCCGTCACTCGTCCGCGGCCCGGGTCGGAGCGCACGTCACCTGCCGCGAGGCCAACGTCATCGCGTACGTGCTGGCCGCCGGCCGGCACCTCGATGCCGCGGTCGTCTGGCTCGACGGGCACGCTGCGAGCGACACCGAGGAGGACACCCACGGGCGTCCGGGATTCGACGCGGCCCGCTACATCACCGGTCGCTGAGCCGTCGGCTGGCGCGGCTCGCCTCAGCGTCGGACACTGAGCCTGGGTCCCGTCCACGTCGCGACGCGGGCAGCGTGCGCTCCCGTCCCGACCCGCGGGCCGGGGGTAGAGGTCGCACTCCCCCAGAGACGGAGACACCCTGGGACCCTTCTCGGATCTGTAGCGGTGTCGGCGCAAGGAGGGCTCGGAGCGCGTCTCCGGGCCCTTCTCGCACGCCCGAGGGCCGCGGCACCACGCGTCGTTCAGATCGTCGCGGGCGGGCGTCATGTGAGCGCGAAATTTGCTGACAACAGGTCGGCAATGCCCTAGCCTCCCTGCGGACGGCTTCCCCGCCCTCGGCGTGATCCAGGGTTCCCGCCGCGCCCAAACATCGTCACGCGAGAACAAGCGGGGTTCGCACGCTCATGGACACGATCCGCATCCTGACCATCTCGGACTCAGCCCCGGTCGCTGTGCTCGACAAGGTGCTCACTGCCGCCGAAGATGCCCTCGAGGCAGCCGGCGCTCAGCGCATCTGGGTCGAACGTGACTCGATGGCGCTTGCCGTGATGGCTCAGCTCCCCCCCGCAAAGCGCTGAAGCGCCGCGTTGGGCACACGCAGGGGCGGGGAGCGCGTGTCCGGGCCCCTTCTCGCACCCCAGCCGGTCAACAACGGCCACGACGCCGCGAACTCCGTGTGGGGTTCGCGGCGTCGTGCTGTGCGTCAGCCCGGGACGGACTAGGCGGGGCGGTCAGGCGGCGGGGACGGTGATGTAGAGCTCCGGGGTGACCGAGTCGAGGATGAGGCGTCCGCCGTCGTCGGGCAAGTCGCTGGAGTCGCAGCCCTGGACGAACTGGCCCGGGTCGATGGTGTCGGAAGGCAGGGAGTCGTCGAGGCAGAACACGCCGGCGAAGTCGAGGACCTGACCGTCGTCGGTCTCGAAGTGGGAGTTGGTTGTCGGGCTGGCCGGGGTGTCGCCGGTGTTCTCGACCTTGAGCCGATAAGACAGGTTGCGGGTCAGTGTCTCGTCCGCGGCGGCCTTGTTCTTGAGCTCGCTGCTGAGCAGCGTGTAGGTCATCGTGCCGTCGTAGGTCTGGACCTCGACAGGGGTGTTCTCGGTCAGCTCGACCGGGTCCGGGGCGTCCCCGC
This sequence comes from Nocardioides sp. URHA0032, assembly GCF_000620645.1. Taxonomy (GTDB): domain Bacteria; phylum Actinomycetota; class Actinomycetes; order Propionibacteriales; family Nocardioidaceae; genus Nocardioides. Next base: position 844,369 of record NZ_KK211159.1, read on the forward strand.
CCTCCGTCGTACCGCCGTCGCTGCCGGTGGAACTGTCACCGAGGTCGCCAAGACCGGAGAACGCTTCTTCGATTCCGGTCTTGATGCGGTGGTCCTCGTAGGCCATCCCGGCATAGAAGGTCAGCGCGAGCACGATGAGGGCGCCGAGCGCTGCTACGACCCATCTGAGCGGCACGCTGCGCCCCGACGACGACCCCGCAGGCTGACTTCCGGCAGGTGCGCTGGGTGGGATGTTGGTGGGTGGGATGCTGCCGGGTGGTCCCGACGTAGGCGTCTGGTCGCGTACAGGCGACTGGTCGTGCTCGTCTGGCTGATGGGTGCGTCGGTCGCTCATCAGGTCCTCTCCGGTGTCGACGGACAGTGCTCCCTCACCGGCAGCCCCGTGCCCACCCGTCTGGGGAGCCATTCCTTCGCGCGGCTCGACTCAGGCCACCTGTTGTGGAGCAGGCGTGGGGCAGGTTTGTGGGTTGGCCGGACTCTGGGCCCACCCGCAGACCCCCAAATGAACAACACCCGGACCTGCATTCGCAGGTCCGGGTGTCGCCGATGTCCTGAGACATCACACGGTCGGGCTGACAGGATTTGAACCTGCGACCCCTTGACCCCCAGTCAAGTGCGCTACCAAGCTGCGCCACAGCCCGAACAGCCCCTCATCGGGGCCGCGTGAACACTATCGCAGCGGGCCGCACTCGCTGGAATCGGGTCAGCGCTCAGCCCATCGACTTCTGGCCGTCGATCGTCTCGCGGAGGATGTCGGCGTGGCCGGCATGCTGGGCGGTCTCGGCCACGATGTGGACGAAGGCGCGCCGGGCCGACCAGGAGGCGCCGGGTTCGAACCACGGCGCGGCCGGCAGCGGGTGGCGGCTGTCGAGGTCGACGGTGCACACCAGCTCGTCGGTGGCGGCCGCGACCTCGTCGTACTCCTCCAGCAGGCCGTCGAGGGTCTCGTCGTCGAGCATCCGGAAGCCGTCCCGGTACGCCAGCACCTCGGCGGGCGGGTTGCTCCAGTCGATGTTCGCCCAGTCGACGTCCGGCTGCTCCGCCGGCCCGTGCACGACGAAGCCGGCCCAGTTCTTCTCGACCGCGGCCACGTGCTTGACCAGCCCGCCGAGCGAGAGCTCACTGACGGTCGGACGGGAGCGGGCGGCCTCGTCGGTGAGGCCACGGACGGTGAACCGGAACAGCTCCCGGTGCTTGCGGAGGAGGTCGAGGAGGTCGTCGCGTTCAGTGGTCATGCGACCAGCCTAGGAAGTCATCCGGCCAGTTCCTGACCTCAATCGGAAACCTGTCCGGAGTCCGGTGAGACCTGCAGCGACGACGTGTCGACCGCCACGAACGACGAGGCCGGGATCTGCTTGAGCTCCTCGATCAGCCGCGCCGGCCAGCGCGCGCTCTGCTCGCCCTGGAAGTACCACGGCGACCCGTTGTCGGCGAGCACCAGTCCGTACTTCTTCATCGCCTTGATCACCGTGACGGCGTACGCCGAGTAGCCGCTCGTCGAGAAGCCGGCCCGCAGCCGGAACCGCGCGCCCATCGGCGGGTAGGCCAGCGACGACTCCGATCCCGCGTCGTGCCGGGCCGGCCAGAGGTGGTGCTTGCTGGAGACGTCGGTCGTGAACCGGATCGCGTGGTCGACCCGTCCGGCCTTCACCTCCTTCCACCGCAGCAGCCCCGGCAGGATCGGCAGGCCGGCGGCGTCGGCCGACGTCCAGCCGTCCGGGCGGAGGTCGTTCGAGCGCAGCGACCACACCGCCCCGGAGCCGGCCACCCAGTGCCCGTCGCGGATCCGGGTGTTCCAGGTCTCGTACAGCCGGCAGCCGCCCTTGTCGACGACGATCGTGTGCTTGTCCCCCGAGGAGCCACGGCCGCCCTCGACCCGGGTGTCGGCGCCGAGCGGGTACCGGACCCGGTCGCTCTCGGAGGCGTAGTCGAACCGCACCCGCACCTTCGGGTGCGACGACCTCACGACCGTGATCGGGATGCCGTAGTTCGGTCCGTCACCGAAGGACGGCCCGAAGTCGGGGTGCAGGTCGACGTCGGTCGACATGTGCGAGAGCCACTGCCGGCTGCGCGCGTGCACCGGGAGGTGGCTCACGTCAGCGTGCCACCAGTTGTCCGAGGGGAACTCCGAGCAGTGGGTGCCCGCGACCGGCGTCGCGGAGACGGGCGCCGCGACGAGCGCGGTCGCCGCCAGGGTCAGCACGAGCAGTCGTCGCATGCGCCGACGGTAACGCCACTCTCAGCGCTTGCGCTTCTCCCGCGGGCGCTGCTGGAGCACGATCGGGGTGCCGACGAAGCCGAACTCCTCGCGCAGCCGGCGCTCGATGAACCGCTCGTACGACGCGTCGAGCTTGCCGCTCGTGAACAGGATGAACGTCGGCGGCGCGGTCGTGGCCTGGGTGCCGAACAGGATCCTCGGCTGCTTGCCGCTGCGCACCGGGTGCGGGTGCTCGGCGACGAGGCGGCCGAGGAAGCCGTTCAGGGTGCCGGTGGAGATGCGGGTCTCCCAGCCCTCCAGGGCCCGGTCGAGCGCCGGGACGAGCCGGTCGACGTGCCAGCCGGTGCGAGCGGTGACGTTGATCCGCGGCGCCCACTGCACCTGCACCAGCTCGCGCTCGATCTCGCGCTCCAAGTAGTGACGACGCTCCTCGTCGACGAGGTCCCACTTGTTGAACGCGATCACCAGCGCCCGGCCAGCGTCGCGCACGGTCTGCAGGATCCGGACGTCCTGCTCGGAGATCGACTGCTCGGCGTCCAGGACGAGGACGGCGACCTCCGCGCGGTCGATCGCGGTCGAGGTGCGCAGCGAGGCGTAGTACTCGTGCCCGGACGCCTCCTTCACCCGCTTGCGGATGCCCGCGGTGTCGATGAACCGCCAGGTCCGCCCGCCGAGCTCGACCAGCTCGTCGACCGGGTCGACGGTGGTGCCCGCCACGTTGTCGACGACGACGCGCTCGGACCCGGCCAGCTTGTTCAGCAGCGAGGACTTGCCGACGTTCGGCTTGCCGACGATCGCGACCCGGCGCGGGCCACCGACCTCGGGATCACGCTCGGGCGGCGCCTCCGGGAGCGCGGCGAGCACGGCGTCCAGCATGTCGCCCGAGCCGCGGCCGTGCAGCGCGGAGACCGGGTAGGGCTCGCCGAGGCCGAGGTTCCAGAGCCCGTAGGCCTCCGCCTCGGCGCGCTGGTCGTCCACCTTGTTGGCGGCCAGCACGACCGGCTTGCCGGACTGGCGCAGGATCCGCACGACCGCCTCGTCGGCGTCGGTGATGCCGACCGTCGCGTCGACGACGAACAGCACGGCGTCGGCCAGGCCGACGGCGATCTCGGCCTGGGCGGCGATCCGCTCCGCGAGGCCACGGGCGTCGGGGTCCCAGCCTCCGGTGTCGACGACCGTGAACGCCCGGCCGTTCCAGTTCGCGTCGTACGACACCCGGTCGCGGGTCACGCCGGGGACGTCCTGGACGACGGCCTCGCGACGACCGATGATCCGGTTCACCAGCGTCGACTTGCCGACGTTGGGCCGGCCCACGATGGCGAGGACGGGTACGGGGCCGAGCGCCTCCGCGGCGGCAGGCTCGAGCTCGGTCATGGTGCTCCTTCATCGGTGACCCCGGTGGCGGGGTCTGGATCTACGTCGGTCGGCGGCAGCGGACCCGGGAGCTCTCTCCCGGTCGACGCTCGCGCCCGGTTCAGCTGGACCAGCATGTGCTCCCGCAGGAACAACGAGGCCTTCTCCACTTGTTCCCGCGTCCTCGGCCACGGCTCGGGCTCGGTGCGCCACACCTCGCCGAACACCAGGTCGATCGTGGCGCCGCGCCGAGGCAGCGACCCGCTGGTGCCACCGGGCTCGCGGGTCCCGAGCATCGTCACGGGTACGACGGGGGCTCCGGACACCAGCGCCAGGTAGGCCGCCCCGCGGTGGAACCGCTCCAGGTCGCCGGCCCCGCGGCTGCCCTCGGGGTAGATGCCGATCGCGCGGCCGTCGCGCAGCGCCTTCAGGCAGGTCCGCACCGCCCGCGGGTCGGCGTCGTAGCGGTCCAGCGGGATCTGCCCGGAGTGCCAGAGGAAGTGGCCCAGGAGGCCCCTGAACATCTCGACCTTGGTCAGCACGTGCGCGGGCCGCGGCGCGAAGACCGCCAGCAGCGGGCCGTCCATCACCCCCACGTGGTTGGACGCGTAGATGATGGGACCGGACGCGGGCACGTTGCCGGGGTCGGCGACGCGGACGTCGTACCGCCGCCGGAACAGCCAGCGGGCCAGCGGGCGGAGCGGTGAGTGCAACAGGTACCGCGGCGCACCCTTGACCCGGTCGCTCCGCGGCCGGTCCAGGTGAGCCAGGGAGCTGCTCCTCACGTGCGCGCCTCGGCGTCCGCGACCAGCGCGACGACCAGGCCGATGACCTCGTCGAGCGTGTGCCCGGTGGTGTCGATCTGCACGGCGCCGTCGGCCATCACCAGCGGTGCGGTGGCGCGGCCGGAGTCGATCTGGTCGCGGGCGAGCAGGGACTCGCGGGTGGCCGCGACGTCCGCGGCGCCCTGCTCGGCGGCCCGGCGCTCGGCGCGGGCGCCCGGCTCGGCGCTCAGGTACACCTTCACCGGCGCGTCGGGTACGACGACCGAGCCGATGTCGCGGCCCTCGACGACGATCCCGCCGTCGGTCGCGATCACCTCACGCTGGAGCTCCAGGAGGCGCGCGCGCACCTCGGGCACGGTGCTGACCGGTGAGACGGCGGCGTTGACGTCGTCCTGGCGGATCGCGACCGCGACGTCCGCGCCGTCGACGGTGATGGTCGGCGCGAGCGGGTCGGTGCCGGAGACGATCCGGGGCTCGGTGCAGCGGGCGGCGACCGCGGCGGGGTCGTGGACGTCCACGCCGTGGCGGAGCATCCACCAGGTCATCGCCCGGAACATCGCGCCGGTGTCCAGGTAGCGCAGCCCGAGCCGGTCCGCGACACCCCGAGAGGTGCTGGACTTGCCGGATCCGGAGGTGCCGTCAATCGCGACGACGAGGGGGCTGCTCACGGAGCGTCAGCCTACCGGTGGGTCACCCATCCCCGGGATTCGAGCGAGCCGAGCAGGTGCTCGGCGCGGGTCTCGTCGACGACCAGCTCGACCAGGCCGACCGGGCGTCCGGGGTCGTGGTCGATGTGGATGTCCTCGATGTTGACCTCGCTCGCGCCCGCGTCCGCGAACAGCCGCGCGAGCTCGCCGGGATGGTCGGGGACCGACACGAAGACCGAGCGCATCGGCCGCACCGGCGCGCCGTGCTTCCCGGGGATGGCCGCGGTCCCCGCGACACCTTCGCGCAGCACGGCCTCGAGGCCGCCGCGATCGGCGGTCGCGACGGCGTCGATCAGCGTGTCCAGCTGGCTGCGGATCTCGCCGAGAAGGCCGAGCACCGCCTCGGCGTTCTGCGTGACGATCTGCCCGTAGAGCGCCGGGTCCCCCGCCGCCACGCGGGTGACGTCCCGGACGCCCTGCCCGGTGAGCGCCAGGTGGCCCTCCGGTGCGTCGGCAAGGCGTGCGGCCACCAGGGAGGCGAGCAGGTGGGGTACGTGCGAGGTCCGCGCGACCGCCCGGTCGTGCTCCGCGGGGGTGAGCCGCACCGGCACGCCGCCGCAGACGCCGACGAGCGCCTCGACCAGCGCGACTGCCTCGGGCGCGGCGCCGTCGTGCGGTGCGACTGCCCACGGCCGGCCGTCGAAGAGCGCCGCGCTCGCGGCCAGCGGCCCCGAGCGCTCGCTGCCGGCCATCGGGTGGCTGCCGACGTAGCGCTCGGCACCCGGACGCCCGGTGACCGCGGCGAGCGGGCCGGTCTTCACGCTGCCGACGTCGGTGACGTACGCGTCCGAGCCCTCCAGCGCGCGCACGATCTCGGCGCCGAGGTGGTCGGGCGGCACGGCGACCACGACCAGCTGCGGCCGGTCCTCGGGGCGACGCGGCCGGCCGGCGCCGAGACCGGACGCCGTGCGCACGTGCTCGGGCGAGGAGTCGGTGAGCAGCACCTCGATCCCGGCGCGGCGGCAGGCCAGGCCGATCGACGTGCCGAGCAGGCCGGTGCCGACGACCTCGACGGGTCCGGCCAGCTCACTCCGCATCGGGCACCGCCCGCACCCGCGTCAGGTCGCGGCGCAGCGCAGCGGCTCCGTGCAGGTAGACGTGCGTGACGTCCGAGCGCGGCAGGTCGGTCTCGACGTGCGCCATCATCCGCACGACCCGCGGCATCGACCCCTCGATCTCCAGCTCGCGGGCGCAGATCAGGGGGACGTCGCCGAAGCCCAACCGGCGGGCGGCGTACGCCGGAAACTCCGAGTGCAGGTCGGAGGTCGCGGTGAAGATCACCGAGATGAAGTCGTCCACCTCGAGCCCGTTGGCCGTCATCACGTCGGTCACCATCTCGGCCACCCGGTCGAGCATGTGGTCGCGCACGTCCTCGTCGAGCTGGGTCGCCCCTCGCACTGCCCTGACTGCCACGCGGCAAGGCTAGCGAGGCTCGACGGCCCGGCCGGTCCGGTCTCACGCGCCGCGGGCTGGTCGCGCGGCGAGCCGCCCTACGACGGCTGGTAGCTCCCGAACGACCAGTGGTTGCCCTCGGGATCCTCGACGCTGCCACCGCGACCGCCGTAGTCCTGGTCGACCATCTCCCGGACCACGGTCGCGCCGGCGCCGACGGCCCGGTCGAACACCTCGTCAGGGTCGTCGGTGACCAGGTACACCGCCGAGCCCCCGACGTTGGTCACCGCACCGTCGGGGCGGTCGCTGCCGAACATCAGGCCGCCCCCGCCCGGCCAGAGCCACTCGGCGTGCACGACCACCGACGGGTCGTTCTCGTCGCGGTACGTCGCGTGCTCGACGAATCCGATCGCGGACAGCCAGGCGATCATCGCCTCGGCGTCCCGGAAGGACATCGTGTGCCAGAGCTTGATCTCGGCTGCAGTGCTCATGCGACTCACTCTTCCCCGGATCCGGGACCCACGTCTTGGAGGAACGGGAACTCCTCGCGCAGCCAGGTCGTCGGCGGGCACCCGGCGAGCGCGACCCACTCGCGGGTGAGGTGGGCCTGGTCGGCGTACCCGCACCGGTGCGCGACCTCGGCCAGCGGCGCGCGGCCCACGAGCCGGCGCGAGGCCTGGAAGCGGCCGATCCGCTGCACGTGCTTGGGTCCGACACCGCACTCGGCGCGCACCAGCGAGCTCAGGTGGCGGCGGCTGTACCCGACCTCGTCCGCCACGGCCTGGACGGAGGTGCCCCGGGTCAGCCGCGCGAGCGCCCGCCCGACCTCGGCCCGCGGCGGGGGGACCTCCTGCAGCGCCCCGACCAGCGTGCGTTGCACCAGCGGGACCCGGCCGGCGGCCGGGGTCCCGGACAGCCGCTCCGGCAGGTCGCGCAGCCACGGCGCGACGTCGTCCAGCTCGAGCAGCTCCCCGGCCAGCGCTGCCGCCGGGACGCCGAACAACGCTCGGGCTCCGGCGGTCGTCAGGGCCAGCTGGACCCCGGCCTGGTGTCCGCTGTGGTGGATCTCGGCGGGTCCCGCGTGCAGCCCCGACACGGTCGACCACCGTGCCGTGCGACTGTCCGGCCGGCCGCGCCAGCCCACGTCCAGCGGCGCCCCCACCGGGAGCACGACGGTCAGGGTCGTGGACGGCAGCCCCCGGTGCACGCCCGGGCCGCCGAGGTCGACGTCGTACGCGACCACGGAGGCGACGTACGGCGCCAGCGCCCGCATGTACCGAACGTTACCGATGACCTCTTGCGAATGCCGCGACACAGGCGGATCGTGGAGCAATGGTGGTCTCGTACGGTGTTCCAGACGGCCTTCCGACACTGTCCCGCGGCAAGCACAGGTCGCCCCGCAAGGGTGCCTGCTTCATGGAGATGGCGTCCGTCCTCGCGAACGAACCCTGGAGTGACAAGCCCCGCTGCACCGATCCGCTCCTCGCGCAGCTGGCCCGGCTGGTCAACGACCACAGCACCGACGCCGCGCGCAGCGACCTGGCGGTGCTGATCCCGTCGGTGATCGGCGTGCACGGCACCGGCCTGGCGTGGGACGTGCAGTTCGTCGCCGCGGTGGCCGGCGAGGCGATCGTGGACGTGCCCGAGTACCTCCAGCGCGCACTCGCCGGCGGCCTGATCCGCTGTGAGGAGCTCGCCGGCTCGCTCGGCCTGGTCGTCCCGGGCCTGCGCGACGCGCTGGACAAGGTGCCCGGCGCGGAGACCTGGGCCCGCCAGTGGCTGGACGGGAACCCGCTCACCGAGAAGCAGTTCCGCCGGCGCTCGGCGCCCCAGGTGGTCCGCTGCGCGGTGCGCGGGATCGCCACCGGCGCCGTGCCGGACCCCGACGCCCGGCTCGCCGACCTGCTCCGTGTCGGCATCGAGACCGGTCGCCGGCTCGCGCCGCCCGCCCCGGCGACGACTACAGCTGAGCGACGTCCAGCAGCTCGCCCAGCTCGGCGAGGCTGAGGTCGCGCATCTCCCCCACCGGCAGCCGGCCGAGCTGCATCGGTCCGATCGCCGTGCGCGTGAGCCGGCGCACCGGATGGCCGACGTGGTCGAGCAGCCGGCGCACGATCCGGTTGCGGCCCTCGTGGATGACCAGCTCGACGATCGACTTCGACGCCGACGCCTCCACGATCCGCGCCCTGCGCACGGTCACCGGTCCGTCCTCGAGCGTGACGCCCTCGAGCAGCTGCTTGACGACCCGCCGGTAGACCTCGCCCTCGACCTCCGCGACGTAGGTCTTGTCCACCTCGTACGACGGGTGCGCCATCCGCTGCGCGAAGTCGCCGTCGTTCGTCAGCAGGATCAGCCCGGACGTGTCGGTGTCCAGCCGGCCGACGTGGAACAGCCGCTCGGGCCGGTCCGCGACCAGGTCGCCGAGGTTCTTGCGCCCCTCCGGGTCCGACATCGTGGAGACGACACCGCGCGGCTTGTTCAGCACCAGGTAGACCTTCTCCGAGATCGGCGGCAGCCGCTTGCCGTCCACCCGGATCACCGCCGTACGCGGGTCGACCTTGGTGCCCAGGCGGGTGACGACCTCGCCGTCGACCTCGACCAGCCCGCCGAGCATCAGCTCCTCGCACTTGCGCCGCGAGGCGACGCCGGACTGCGCGAGCAGCTTCTGCAGCCGGATCAGTCCGTCGTCGTCGGTCTCGAGGCCGACCTCGTCGCTCACGTCGGCTCGGTCCCCCCGTCGGGCTCGGTGCCGTCGCCGGAGTGCGGCGAGTGCGGGTGCGGCCGCTCGGGCTCGGCTTCCGGCGTCAGCGCGGACGACTGGCCGGACGACTGGGCCATCTCGGCGAGCTCGTCCTCGAGGTCGTCCATGTCCGGCAGGTACGGCGCCAGCTCCGGCAGCTCGTCCAGCGACGTGACACCGATCCGCTCCAGGAAGTAGCCCGTGGTGCGGTACAGGTTCGCTCCGGTCTCGTGGTCCTGCCCGGCCTCCTCGACCAGGCCACGGGTCAGCAGCGTGCGCATCACGCCGTCGACGTTCACCCCGCGGATGGCGGAGACCCGGGCGCGGGACACCGGCTGCTTGTAGGCCACCACCGCGAGCGTCTCCAGCGCGGCCTGGGTGAGTCGCGCCTGCTGCCCGTCGAGGACGTAGCCCTCGACCACCGCGGCGTACTCGTCGCGCGTGTAGTAGCGCCAGCCGCCGCCGACGTTGCGCAGCTCGAACCCGCGGCCCTGCTCGGTGTACTCCGCCGCGAGCTCCCGGAGCGCCGCGGCCACGGCCTCCACGGGGTGGCCGACAGCCGTCGCGAGCGCCATCTCGTCCAGCGGCTGGTCCGCCACCATCAGCAGCGCCTCGAGGGACGGGCGCAGCTCCGCCACGGGTACGTCGAGGGTCTCGTCAGTCGTCTCGGTCATCATCGTTCCCCTCAGCCGGGGGCGCCGCCTCGGGCGGCGCGCCGTCGAACTCGTCGGTGATCAGGTCCTCGACGTCCGCGTCCTCGTCGCCGGTCCAGCGGACCGTGAGCTCGCCCAGCGGCGTCACCTGGTCGAACGCGACCGCGCCCTCGCGGAACAGCTCGAGCAGGGACAGGAAGCGGGCGACCGTGGTCAGCCGGTCCGGTGAGTCGCCGCACAGCGCCCGGAACGTCATCGTGCCCTGCCGCTGCAGCCGCTCGACCACCAGGGCCGCCTGCTCCCGCACGCTGACCTTCGCGGCGTGGATGTGGTGCAGCGAGAGCTCCAGGACCGGCTTCGGCTCCATCGCCTTCGCCGCGAGCTGCGCGAACTGGTCGAGGCCGATGCCGATCAGCACCTCGGGCAGCAGCCCGGCGTACCGCTCCTCCAGCCCGACCATGCGCGGGTGCCGCTTCGCCTCACCGGCGAGCCGCTGCGCGAGCACGGCCGCGACCTGCTTGAACGCCTTGTACTGCAGCAGCCGCGCGAACAGGAGGTCGCGCGCCTCGAGCAGCGCCAGGTCCTCCTCGTCCTCCACGTCGCCCTGCGGCAGCAGCCGCGCGGCCTTGAGGTCGAGCAGCGTGGAGGCGACCAGCAGGAACGACGTCGTCTGCTCCAGGTCCCACCTCGAGCCGCCGGCCTTGACGTGCGCGATGAACTCGTCGGTGACCGTCGAGAGCGACACCTCGGTGATGTCGAGCTTGTGCTTGGCGATCAGGCTCAGCAGCAGGTCGAACGGGCCCTCGAAGTTGTCGAGCCTGACCTCGAAGGCGGGCGCGGTGTCCTGGGCTTCCTGCTGGGCGGTCATTCCTCGATCAATCGTCGCACCAGCGCGCTGTCGTCGCCATGGGACTCGAAGTCAGCGAGCACCATCGCGATCGCCTCGCGCACCAGGCGGCCACGGTCGACCGCCAGCCCGTGCGAGCGTCGCAGCACCAGCCGGGCGTGCTCGAGGTCGAGCAGCTCGTCGGAGGTGACGTACACCGTCATCTTCTCGTCGTGCCGGACCCGTCCGCTCGGCTTCTTCGGACCGGAGCGGTCCTCAGCGTCAGCCGGCTCCTCGTCGGCACGCTGCGACGTCGGCTGCGCGACAGCCGGGGCGGTGGGGCGGAACAGGTCGTCGGCAGCGGGAAGGCTCACTCGTCGAGACAACGAGCCAGCACCTCCTTGGCCAGCTGGCGGTAGGCCTCGGCGCCGGCGGACGCGGAGGCGTACGTCGTGATCGGCTCGCCCGCGACCGTGGAGTCGGAGAACTTCACGGTGCGCCGGATGACGGTCTGGAAGACCTTGTCACCCCACGCCTGCACCAGGCGCTCCATCACCTCGCGGCTGTGCAGCGTGCGGCCGTCGTACATGGTGCCGAGCACGCCGTCGATCTCGAGCTTGGGGTTGAGCCGCTCGCGGACCTTGTCGATGGTGGTCTTGAGCAGCGCGACACCGCGCAGCGCGAAGTACTCGCACTCCAGCGGCACGATCACGCCGTCCGAGGCGGTGAGCGCGTTGACGGTCAGCAGGCCGAGCGAGGGCTGGCAGTCGATCAGGATGACGTCGTAGTCCGCCATCGCCGGGGCGAGCACCCGCTGGAGGGTCTGCTCGCGGGCGACCTCGTGCACCAGCTGCACCTCGGCGGCGGAGAGGTCGATGTTCGACGGCAGCAGGTCCATGCCCGGCACGCCGCTCGGGACGACGACCTCGCGGATGTCGACCTCGCGGTCCATCAGCAGGTTGTAGATCGTCAGGTCCATCTCGTGCGGGTTCAGCCCGAGGCCGACCGACAGGGAGCCCTGCGGGTCGAAGTCGACGAGCAGCACCTTGCGGCCGTACTCGGCCAGCGAGGCGCCCAGGTTGATCGTCGTCGTGGTCTTGCCGACGCCGCCCTTCTGGTTGCACATCGAGATCACGCGGGCCTGGCCGTGCTCGGTCACGGGGCGCGGCTCCGGCAGGTCGGGCATCGGGCGCCCGGTCGGACCGAGCTTGGCCTCGGCCGGGGGGCGCTCGAAGGGAAGGGCGTCGGCCACGTGGTCCTCTCGGGGATCTGGTGCATCGGGGGAAGGAGGGACGGGGGTGCGGACGACGGGCGGCATCGTGCCGGCGACGCTGCCGCCGGGCGCCGAGGTCGGGACTCCACCGAACGTGCCGCCTGCGTTCATCGAGCGCTCCCTCATCCATATGTCGACTCGACGACTTGTGGTCGACTCGCGGGCGACTCTAGGTGCGCCCCCCGACAGCGACAAGCCGAAGCGGGAAACCCCCAGCCCGATGGCGAAATCTGTTGATGGACTGTGCACTGCGCCGCCTGCAGTTGCACAGGCCGCCCCCTGCCTGTGCACAGCCCTGTGGAGGACGGATCAGTCCGTCGCGGTGCTCCGGGGCACGGCGTGGACGAGGTCCTGGTAGTCCGGGTGCTTCTCGATCCAGCCCTTGATGAAGGGACACAGCGGCAGCACCTGCTTGCCGGTCCCGCGCACGTCGTCGAGACCGAACCGGGCGATCGCCGACCCGACGCCCCGGCCCTCGAACCGGTCGTCGACCTCGGTGTGGGTGAAGACCACCAGCCGGTCGGTGAGCTGGTACTCGGCGAACCCGGCCAGCTCGCCGTCGATGTGGGCCTCGTACCGGCCGGCCTGCGGGTTCTTCGAAGTCACGACGTCGCTCATGTCCTCGACCCTAGACTGCGGGTGTGCGACCACGGGGGGCCGTGACGGTCTTGCTGGCGGGGTTGCTCACGGGGGGATTGATCGCGTCCGGGGCCACCCCTGCGTCCGCGCGCCCGGAACGGGGCGGCCCGACGGTCAGCGTGCGCGTCGCTCCCCCGGTCGTCACCGTCGGCGAGCCGGCCGCGGTGGTGGCCCGGCTGACCACCGCCCAGCGGGGTCGCCCGCTGACGGTCGAGACCTACACCGACGGCAGCTGGGTGCCGCTCACCGACGGCACGTCCGACGCGGCCGGCCGCGCCGTCGTACCGCTGGACACCACGGCTGCGGGCACCCGGCGGCTGCGGGTGGTGGCCGAGGCGTGGAACGGCACGCCGGCCACGACCTCCAGCCCGGTGACGCTGAAGGTCTACCCGCCCTCGACGTGCACGCCGAGGCCGGCGCTCGCCGACCCGGGCGCCGGCCTCGCGGCGCGCTGCCTGGCCGCGCGGCTGGACCGCTGGCGCGGCGCCGGCCTGATGGGTGTCGGGCAGCAGCTCAACATGTCGAGCCAGCAGTACGCCGACCCGCTGACGGCGCTCGGTGGCCGGCGGGTCTCCGTCGTCGGCTTCGACCTGTGGGAGCTCGGCAAGACGAGGACCTATGAGTTCCCGTTCTTCGACCAGGCGTTCTCGGACCTGGTCGCCTCCGCTCAGGGCGGGGCGGTGCTGACCGCGTCCTGGCACGCGCCGAACCCGCACACCGGCGGGGACTACCACGACCGGTCCTGGCACGACCTCGGCGCCCTGCTCCGGCCCTCGTCGCCGGAGGCGCAGACGTTCTGGGCCGGCTTCGACGAGCAGCTCGGCGTGCTCGCCGCGCTCCAGGACCAGGGCGTGGCCGTCGTCTTCCGGCCGTTCCACGAGGCGAACGGCGACTGGTTCTGGTGGGGACGGCCCAGCGCCACGGTCTTCAAGCAGGTGTACCGGGCGATGCAGCAGCGCGCCTGGGCCGCCGGCGTGCACAACGTGCTGTGGGCCTACTCGTTCGCCGCGGCCGACCGGACCGGCATCACCGCGCCCGAGAAGCTGGTCCCGGCCGCCGTGGACGTGGCGGGCATCGACTCCTACTACCCCTCGACCGGCTCGCACCGCGCCCAGGCGCCCTCGATGAACGGGTACGCCGCCGTGGCGAAGCGGGTGCCCCGGATGGCGATCACCGAGATCGGCCCGGCCGCGGACACCTCCCGCTCGTGGAAGGCGTCCACCGTCACCGCGACCGCGAAGGCGCAGGCCCGCAAGCCGCTGTGGGCACTGCTCTGGGTCGACGACGGGAGCGGCGCCAAGCAGATCTCCTCCCTCAACGGCGGCCTGTCCTGGCTGGACTCCTGCCCCTTCGGCTACTGCCTCCTCTGACGACTGTCTGCTCGGCTGCGCCGAGACCGTCGAGTGACGCGAACTGGCTGGAAATTCGCCGTTCTGACAGCCAGTTCACGTCACTCGACGGGAGATCAGCCGCCCAGCCGCCGCATCGCGGTCGCCCGGAGCACCAGCTCACCGGCCTCGTCGGAGGCATCCAGGTCGGCCTCGGCCTCGATCACCCAGTCGTGGTGGCCCTCGGGGTCGTGGACGGTCTGGGTGACCTGCCAGGTGCGCCCGGTCTCGGCCACGGCCAGCAGGTCGGGGCCGCGGGCATCGGCGTCCAGCAGCACCCGGTCGTGCTCGGCGTAGTACTCCTCGATCGCCTCGTCCCAGGCCGACCGGGTCATCACGACCTCGCCCGGGGGGTCGGTGCGGTCCGCGGCGGCGCGCTCCATCGCCATCAGGCCGTCCAGGTCGTCGCGGGCGACCAGCTCGACCCGGCGGAACATCGCGTTGCGGATCATCACCGCGAACGCACGCGCCTGCTTCGAGATCGGCCGCGGCGACGGCGGCGGCTCGTGGTGAGCCACGTCCGACCGCACGTGTGAGGGGTCCGCCAGCGCCTCCCACTCGTCGAGCAGCGAGGAGTCGGTCTGCCGCACCGTCTCCCCCAGCCACTCGACCAGGTCCTCCAGCTCCGGCGTCCGGTGCTGGTCCGGGACGGTCTGCCGCAGCGTGCGGTACGCGTCGGTCAGGTAGCGCAGCACCAGCCCCTCGGAGCGGGCCAGCTGGTAGCGCCCGACGAAGTCGGTGAACGACATCCCCTGCTCGTACATCTCCCGCACGACCGACTTCGGCTGCAGCGCGTCCTCGGGGAGCCACGGGTGGCGCTGCCGGTAGATCTCGTACGTCGCCTCGAGCAGCTCCGCGAGCGGCCGCGGCCAGGTCACGTCCTCGAGGAGCGCCATCCGCTCGTCGTACTCGATGCCGTCCGCCTTCATCTCGGCAACCGCCTCACCCCGCGCGGCGAACTGCTGCTGCATCAGGACCTGCCGCGGCCCCTCCAGCACCGCCTCGATCACCGACACGATGTCGAGCGTGTGCTCCACCGCCTCGGGATCCAGCACGTCGAGAGCGGCGAGCGCGAAGTGCGCGAGCGGCTGGTTGAGCGCGAAGTCCACGGGCAGGTCGACCGTGAGCACGTAGCGGCGGCCGAACGCGTCCGGCTCGTCCAGTCGCGTGAGTACGCCGGAGTGCACGAGCGACCGCGCCAGCCGGAGGGCGCGGCGCGCCAGCCGCCGCTGCTGGCGCGGGTCCTCGTGGTTGTCGGTGAGCAGCCGCCGCAGCACCGGGAACGCGTCCTCGTCCCGGGCCAGGACGTTGATCAGCATCGCGTTGTCGACCTTCATCCGCGAGACGAGCGGCTCCGGCTCCCCCGCCACGAGCTTGTCGAAGGTCTGCTCGGTCCAGACGACGGTGCCCTCCGGGGGCTTCCGCAGCTGCACCTTCGAGTTCTTCCTGCCCGCGGCCTGCCGCTCGGCGACCTTGGCCTTGGCCTTCTCGTTCTCGATGACGTGCTCGGGCGCCTGCACCACGACGTACCCGGCGGTATCGAAGCCGGCTCGGCCCGCGCGGCCGGCGATCTGCAGGAACTCGCGGGTCCGCAGGATCCGCTGCCGGCTGCCGTCGAACTTCGTCAGGCCCGTGAAGAGCACGGTGCGGATCGGCACGTTGATGCCGACGCCGAGGGTGTCGGTGCCGCAGATGACGCCCAGCAGGCCGGCCTGCGCGAGCTGCTCCACGAGTCGGCGGTAGCGCGGCAGCATCCCCGCGTGGTGGACGCCGATCCCCCGTCGCAGCAGCTTCGAGAGCGTCTTGCCGAACCCGGCCCCGAACCGGACCTGGTCCAGTCGGTCACCGAGGTCGGGCTTCGGCACCCAGCCGGCCTTGAGCAGCGTCGTGGCGTGCTCGACGGCGTCCTTCTGGGTGAAGTGCACGACGTAGACCGGACCCTGGCCGGTCGTGACCAGCTCCTCCAGGGTCTCCGCGAGCGGCGTCATCACCCAGGAGAACGTCAGCGGCACCGGGCGTACGGCGTCCGCGACGACGGTTGTCTCCCGCCCGTTGCGCCGGGTCAGGTCCGCGGCCAGGTCGGTGACGTCGCCGAGGGTCGCCGACATCAGCAGGAACTGCGCCTGCGGCAGCTCCAGCAGCGGCACCTGCCAGGCCCAGCCCCGGTCCGGCTCGGCGTAGAAGTGGAACTCGTCCATCACCACGAGGCCGACGTCGGCGGACGACCCCTCGCGGAGCGCGATGTTGGCGAGCACCTCCGCGGTGCAGCAGATGATCGGCGCGTCGGGGTTCACCGAGGCGTCGCCGGTGAGCATGCCGACGTCGGCGGCCCCGAACTCCTCGACCAGCGCGAAGAACTTCTCACTCACCAATGCCTTGATCGGGGCCGTGTAGAAGGACACGCGGTCCTCGGCCAGCGCGGCCCGGTGGGCGGCCTCGGCTACCAGCGACTTGCCGGACCCGGTCGGCGTCGCGAGCACCACGTTGTCCCCGGACAGGAGGGAGAGGATCGCCTCCTCCTGGTGCGGGTACAGCGTCAGCCCGCGGTTCGCAGCCGCCGCGGTGATGACTTCCAGCAGATCGCTCACGTCGACATCTTTCCCCTAGCACTCGCCAAGCCGTGGTTGCTCGATCGCACCATCTCGGCCACGTAGCGAGGCAGCGCGAGGCCTACGCGATCAAGACACTAGTCGCGGGCCCTCGGGTGGGCAGTGGCGAACACTTCCCGCAGGTTGTCCACGGTCACCAGCGTGTAGACCTGCGTGGTCGTGACCGACGCGTGGCCGAGCAGCTCCTGGACGACGCGGACGTCGGCGCCGCCGTCGAGCAGGTGCGTGGCGAACGAGTGTCGCAGGGTGTGCGGCGAGACGTCCTTGGTCACCCCGGCCCGCTCGGCAGCCTTGACCAGCACCGCCCACGCCGACTGGCGCGACAGCCGGCCGCCGCGCGCGTTGAGGAACAGCGCCGGCGTGCCCTTCCCGGCAGCCACCAGCTCGGGACGCCCGCGGACCAAGTAGCTGCCCACGGCCTCGCGGGCGTACGACCCGACCGGCACCAGCCGCTCCTTGCCACCCTTGCCGCGCAGCAGCACGGTGCCGACCACCTCCCCCGCGTCCGGGAGGTCCAGGTCGTCGACGTCCAGACCGACGGCCTCGGAGATCCGGGCACCCGTGCCGTACAGCACCTCCAGCAGCGCCCGGTCCCGTAGCGCCAGGGTGGTCCCCGGCGATCCGGCCGCCTCCAGGATGGCCTCGACGTCGGCCAGCGGCAGCGCCTTCGGCAGCCGCTTCGCCGGGGCGGGCGGCTTGACGCCGCTCGCCGGGTCGACGGTCGCGAGGCCGTCGGCGACCGCGAACCTGTGGAACCCGCGCACCGCCACCACCGTGCGAGCGGCGGAGGTGGAGCTCAGCGCCGGATGACCCTGGTCGCCCTCACGGAGACGCATCAGGAAGCCCGACACCGTCGCCTCGCTGATGCCGGCCAGATCCTCGATCCCGACCTCGGCGAGGTACTCCTGGTACCGCCGCAGGTCCCGGCGGTACGACGTCAGCGTGTTCGCCGCGAGGCCGCGCTCCACCGAGAGGTGGTCGAGGTAGGTCCGGACGGCGCGCTGGACGTCGTTCATGCCGCGACGTTCAGCTGAGCACCTCGTCGAGGGAGACGGCGTCGATGCCGACCGCCTCGCCCACGGGGCCGTTCGTGAGCCGCCCGTCGTAGGTGTTCAGGCCGAGGGCCAGCGAGTGGTTGTCGCGGCACGCCTGCTGCCAGCCCTTGTCGGCCAGCGCCACGGCGTACGGCATCGTCGCGTTCGTGAGCGCGTAGGTGGAGGTGTTCGGGACCGCGCCCGGCATGTTCGCCACGCAGTAGAACGTCGAGTTGTGCACCTGGTACGTCGGGTCGTCGTGCGTGGTGGCGTGACTGTCCTCGAAGCAGCCGCCCTGGTCGATCGCGATGTCGACGAGCACCGAGCCGGGCTTCATCCGCGAGACCAGGTCGTTGGAGACCAGCTTCGGCGCCGCCGCGCCCGGGATCAGCACCGCGCCGATCACCATGTCCGCCTCCATCACCTGCTGCTCGATGGCCAGCTTCGACGACGCCAGGCCGTGGACCCGGTTGTTGTAGCGCCAGAACGACATCCGCAGCTTGTCCAGGTCGGTGTCCAGCAGCGTGACGTCCGCGCCCATGCCGAGCGCGATGTTCGCGGCGTTCTGCCCGGAGACGCCGGCGCCGATGATGACGACCTTGGCGTTCGCGACACCGCCCACACCGCCCATCAGCACGCCGCGGCCGCCCTGGGCCTTCATCAGGTTGTAGGCGCCCACCTGGGGTGCGAGGCAGCCGGCGACCTCGGACATCGGGTACAGCAGCGGCAGCCCACCCGAGGGCAGCTGCACGGTCTCGTAGGCGATGCCGGTGACCTTGCGCCGCATCAGCTCCTCGGTCAGCGGCTTGTCCGCGGCCAGGTGCAGGTAGGTGAAGAGCGTCAGCCCCTCCCGCATCCGCGGGTACTCCTCGGCGACCGGCTCCTTGACCTTGAGCACCATGTCGACGTTCCCGTCGGTGCCCCAGGCCTCCTCCGCGGTGCCGACGATCGTCGCGCCGGCCGCGACGTACTCCTCGTCGGTGATCTGGGAGCCCAGACCGGCGCCCTGCTGGATGAGGACCTCGTGCCCGTGCGCGATGAGCTCGTGCACGCCGATCGGCGTGATCGCCACCCGGTACTCGTGGTTCTTGACTTCCTTGGGGACGCCGACCTTCACGAATCCTGCTCCTTCTGGTGATCTGGGCCACTCCGTCGGGGCACCGGCGCGAGCCTACTCCCGGCGAGGAGGACGGCGAGCGCGAGGTGGGCGTCGCGCAGGCGCCCCCCGGCGACGGCGTCGTGGAGGTCCGCGAACGGGATCCACGCGAGCTCCATCTCGGCCTCCTCGTGCTCCGGCTGGAAGTCGCCGCGACCCACCTCGGTGAGGTCCCTGGCCAGGAAGTAGTGCGACATCTCCGCCGTGATCCCCGGCGAGGAGTACGCCGAGGTCAGGTGCGTCCAGGACCGGGCCTCGAGCCCGGCCTCCTCGGCCAGCTCGCGCCGGGCGACGTCGAGCGGTTCCTCACCGTCGACGTCCAGCAGCCCCGCCGGCAGCTGGACGAGCGTCTCCCGGACGGCGTGCCGGTACTGCCACAGGCACAGCGCCCGGTCCTGCGCGTCGAGCGCCAGCACGATCGCGGCGCCCGGGTGCTCCACGACCAGCCGGGAGAACGGCTCTTCGTCGGGGTGCCCAGGGCGGCGGATCAGGTCGTTGCGGAGCCGGACGACCCAGCCGCCCCCGTCGTACTCGAGGCGGCTCTCGGCCACCGGCCACTGCCCGGGGACGTCAGCGAGCTCGGGAGGCACCGGATCAGTCGTCCTCGGGCTCGCGCCGCAGCCCGGTCTCGTCGATCGGGAACCGCAGCTCCTTCTGCCGCTCGATCGCGGCGCCGACCAGGCCCTTGAACAGCGGGTGCGGCCGGGTGGGGCGGGAGCGCAGCTCGGGGTGCGCCTGGGTCGCGACGTAGTACGGGTGCACGTCGCGGGGCAGCTCCACGAACTCGACCAGGTGGTTGTCCGGGGACGTGCCGGAGAAGACCAGTCCGGCGTCCTCCAGCTGGTCGCGGTAGGTGTTGTTGACCTCGTACCGGTGCCGGTGGCGCTCGTCGATCTGCGCCTCGCCGTACACCTGACGTGCGATCGAGCCCTCCTTGAGAGAGGCCGGGTACAGGCCGAGGCGCATGGTGCCGCCCAGGTCACCGGCGCCCTCGACGAACGCGACCTGCTCGGCCATGGTCGCGATCACCGGCTCGGGGGTGTCCGGGTCGAACTCGGTCGAGCCGGCCTTCTCCAGGCCCAGCACGGACCGGGAGTACTCGATGACCATGCACTGCAGGCCCAGGCACAGGCCGAGGGTCGGGATGCCGTGGGTCCGGGCGTAGGTCAGCGCCCCGAGCTTGCCCTCGATGCCGCGGACGCCGAAGCCGCCGGGCACGCAGATCGCATCGACGTCGTGGAGGTTCTTCGCGGCTCCGGCCTCGGTCTGGCACTCGTCGGAGGCGACCCAGCGCAGGTTCACCTTGGCCTCGTGCGCGAAGCCGCCGGCACGCAGCGCCTCGGCCACCGACAGGTAGGCGTCGGGCAGGTCGACGTACTTGCCGACCAGCGCGACGGTGACCTCCTCCTTCGGGTGGTGCACCCGGCGCAGCAGGTCGTCCCACACCGTCCAGTCGACGTCGCGGAACGGCAGGTCGAGGCGGCGTACGACGTACGCGTCGAGTCCCTCGCGGTGCAGCACCTTGGGGATGTCGTAGATCGAGGGCGCGTCCGCGGCCGTGACGACGGCGTCCTGGTCGACGTCGCACATGAGCGAGATCTTCTTCTTGATCGACGGCGGCAGCTCGCGGTCCGCGCGGCAGACGACCGCGTCGGGCTGGATGCCGACCTGGCGCAGCGCGGCGACGGAGTGCTGGGTGGGCTTGGTCTTCAGCTCGCCCGACGGGCCGATGTAGGGCACGAGCGAGACGTGCAGGAAGAAGCAGTTGTCTCGGCCGATCTCGTGCCGGGTCTGGCGCGCGGCCTCGAGGAACGGCAGCGACTCGATGTCGCCGACGGTGCCGCCGATCTCGGTGATCACGACGTCGACGCGCTGCCCGTCCGGACCGGTCCCGCCCATCGCCAGGATCCGGTCCTTGATCTCGTTCGTGATGTGCGGGATCACCTGGACGGTGTCGCCGAGGTAGTCGCCGCGGCGCTCCTTGGCGATCACGCTCGAGTAGACCTGCCCGGTCGTCACGTTCGCGATCTGGCCGAGGTCGGTGTCCAGGAACCGCTCGTAGTGCCCGATGTCGAGGTCGGTCTCGGCGCCGTCGTTCGTCACGAACACCTCGCCGTGCTGGAACGGGTTCATCGTCCCGGGGTCGACGTTGAGGTAGGGGTCGAGCTTCTGCATCGTCACGCGTAGTCCGCGCGCCTTGAGCAGGCTGCCGAGGCTGGACGCCGTCAGGCCCTTCCCGAGCGAGGAGGCGACGCCTCCGGTCACGAACACGTGCTTGGTGGGCGTCCCGTTGATCACGGAACTCCATGCTACGTGAGAGGGACGGCTCCGTCCGACCCCGACGCACCGAAGGATCCACCTTGGACCGTGAAAGAACGGATCAGGGCCAGGGTGGCGGTCACCCGGCCGAGCGGTGTGTCCACCCCGTCGACGGTCGCGGCCTGCGCCGCGGACGGCTCCCCGCGCAGCCCGGCCAGGTCGCCGGAGCCGGTGGCGGACGTGGTGTCGCCCGCGACCACGACGCCCGTGGCCTTGTCGGCGAGGCCGCTCACGAGGCCGGCCAGGATCGCCGGGTCGGTCGACCGGCCGAGGACCACGAGGACGGCCGGCGCCCGGGGCGCGCCCTGGGGCGAGGTCAGCACGTCGGCACCGTCCAGGCTCTGCCGCACCGACGCAGCGTCCGAGCCGGGCAGCTCGTCGCCGGACACGGCGAGACCGACCAGCTGGCCGATCCGGACGTACGTCGAGGCGTCCTGGCTGACCGCACCGGACCCGAGCTGCTGCGCGAGCTGGCTGCCGAGCGTGTCCACGAGCGACTTCTCCGAGGGGTCGGTGAGCGTCGGGTGCGCGTCGTACGTGCCGGCGACGGTGCCGCCCGCGGACTCGACCTCGGCGCCGAGCGCGCTGACCGTGTCCGCATCGGCCCCCGGCAGCACCAGGATCGAGACCGCCTTGCCGTCCAGACCATTCGCGTAGAGCCTGCCGGCCGCAGCGGTGGCGAACGCGTCGCCGTACGACGCGGTCTGCCGCACCTCGTCCTGCTGGCGCGTGGTGGCCGCGGCCGGCTGGTCGTCGCGGCCGAGGTCGCTGAGCGGGCCGCCGCCGAGGACCACGCCGACGGCGAGCGCGAGGAAGACGGCGACGAGGGAGACGACGTGCTGGCGGAACGAGATCACGGGACGAGTCCTTGCAGTGTGTCGAGCCAGTCCTGGCCGACGGGGGTCACGGACAGGGCGGCCGCGAGCGCGACCAGACCGGCGAGCAGCACCAGCAGCAGGTGCCACGGGCGCACGCGGCCGGAGTACAGGTGCGGCACCGCGGCGGCGTCGACCAGGCGTGGGCCCACCTTGAGCCGGGTCAGGTAGGTGCTGGCCAGGCCCGCGCGCTGGCGGTCCAGGAAGTCCTCGAGCGTCGCGTGCATGCCGACACCGACGATCACCGCCGCCTCGGCGGCGTCCGCGAGGATCAGGGCCGCGTCCTCGGGGGTCGCACCCGACTCGAACCGGAGCGGGCGTATGCCGAGGCGCTCGAGCGACTCGATCTGCGTCCGGCCGCCGCGCTCGGCGCGCAGCACGACGTCACGGGCCGACTTCAGGGTCTTGGCGCTCGGCTGCTCGGCGTCGTCGGCGTGCGCGTCCAGCACCACGATGTCCGGGATGAAACCGGCCGCGCGCAGCGTCTCGGCTCCCCCGCCCACGCCGACCAGCACCGGGTCCTGCTCGCGCAGGAACGGACGGATCGCAGACAGCTCGCGCTCGTGGTCGTGGCCACGCACGACCACGACGACCGGTCGCCCGGCGATCCGGGTGCCGAGTCGCGGGACGCCGCGCCCGTGCAGCAGCAGGTCCTGCTCGCGCCGCAGGAACTCCGTCGTGTTGTGCGTGAACGTCTCCAGCTGCGTCGCCAGCCCACTGCGCGCCGCATCCAGCTCGGCCGCGACAGTGGCACCGTCGAGCAGCCGCCCGCTGCAGAGCAGCATGTCGTCGGCGTACACCGACCCCTCGTGCAGCCGGACCGCCCGGCCGTCGCGGATCGCCGCGAGCCCCTCGGTGCCGACCCCGTCGACGACGAGCACGCCGGCGTCGACCAGCACCTGGGGTCCGAGGTTCGGGTAGCGGCCGGAGATCATCGGCGTGGCGTTCACGACCGCGGCGACCCGGGCGTCGACCAGTGCCTGCGCGGTCGCCCGGTCCAGGTCCACGTGCTCGACGACGGCGATGTCGCCGGGACGGAGCCGGGGCACCAGGGCGCGGGTCCTCCGGTCCACGCGAGCGGTGCCGACGAGGCCGGGCAGGCCGACCGTGGAGCGTTGGCGAACGGGGTTCCTCAGCACTGACCCCATGCTGCCAAAGCGGACGGCCCGATCGGCGGACCGCGGGATGCCGGGCGCGTCAGCGCTCGGAGTGGGCCACGTCGAGCAGCTCGCGGGCGTGTGCCAGCGCGGTGTCGGAGTCAGCCAGTCCGGCCAGCATCCGGGACAGCTCGCGCTCGCGCTGCTCGTCGTCGAGGACGGTGAGGCCGGAGCTGGTGACGGTGCCGTCCGACGACTTCTCCACCACGACGTGCCGGTCGGCGTACGCCGCGACCTGCGGCAGGTGGGTCACGACCAGCACCTGGGCGCTCCGGGCCAGCTGCGCGAGCCGGCGGCCGACCTCGACCGCGGCCGCGCCGCCCACGCCCGCGTCGACCTCGTCGAAGACGAACGTCGGCACCGGGCTGGTGCCGGCGAGCGCGACCTCGAGGGCCAGCATCACGCGGGAGAGCTCGCCGCCCGACGCGCCCTTGGCCAGGGGCCGGGGCTCGGAGCCGGTGTTGGCGGCCAGCATCAGCTCGACCTCGTCCGCGCCGGACGCCGTGAACCGCTCCTTCGGGCGGACCTCCACGGTCAGCCGGGCGTGCGGCATCGCCAGCAGGGCCAGCTCTGCGGTGACCTCCTCGGCCAGCCGGCCCGCGGCCACGCCGCGCGCTGCGGTCAGTGCGGAGGCGGCGGTGTCCCGGTCGCGGCGCAGCACCTCCTGCTCGGCACGCAGCACCTCGATCCGCTCGTCGGTGCCGTCGAGCTCGAGCAGCCGCGTCGCCGACCGCTCGGCCCAGGCGAGCACCTCGTCGATGCTCTCGCCGTACTTCCGGGTGAGCGCGGTCAGCGCCGCGCGTCGCTCGGAGACGGCCGCCAGGCGGGTCGGGTCGGTGTCGATGCGAGTGGCGTAGGACGCGACGTCGGCCGCCAGGTCGGACAGCAGGTAGGTGATCTCCGCCAGCCGGTCGGCGAGCTCGCCCGCCTCGGCGTCGTGCTCGCGCACGCCGTCGAGCAGCGTGCGGGCCGCAGACGTCGCCGCCAGTGCGTCCGGGTCGCCCTGCTCGCTGGAGAGCGCCTCCCGGGCCTGCTCGGCCGCCGTGCGCAGCGTGTCGGCGAATCCGAGCCGTGACTCCTCGGCCGCGAGCGCGGCGTCCTCGCCCGGCTCCGGGGCCACCGCCTCGACCTCGCCGAGCCCGAACCGCAGCAGGTCGGCCTCCTGGGCCCGCTCCCGGGCGTGGGCGACGACGTCGGCGAGCTCCCGCTCGACGGCGTCGTGCCGGCGGTACAGGTCGGCGTACGTCGCGAGCAGCGTCGCCAGCTCGGTCCCGCCGAACCGGTCCAGCGCCTCGCGCTGGGCGCGCGCCCGGAGCAGCCGGTGCTGGTCGGACTGGCCGTGCACGGCCACGAGCGGCTCGCTGACCGCGGCCAGCGAGGACACGGGCACGGCGGCGCCGCCGACGAAGGCACGCGAGCGCCCCTCGGCGGAGACGTTCCGGGCCAGCACGACGCGGTCGTCCTCGACCTCGCCGCCGGCCTCCTCCACGGACGCCGCGAACTCCCGCAGCGCGCCCACGCGCACGACGCCCTCGACCCGGGCGTTCTTCGCCCCGGTGCGCACCGCGCCACTGTCCGCGCGTCCCCCGAGCAGCAGGCCGAGCGCGGTCACGATCATGGTCTTGCCGGCGCCGGTCTCGCCGGTGATCACGGTCAGGCCCGGACCGAGCTCCAGGGTCGAGGAGTCGATCACGCCCAGCTGGCCGATCCGGATCTCCTCAAGCACCGCTGTCCCTCCGCCGCCGCTCGGACGAGCCGCGCCAGCCCTCGACCGGAAGTCCGAACTTGGCCACCAGCCGGTCCGTGAACGGCGCCTCGTGGAGGCGCACCAGCCGGACCGGAGTGGTACCGCGACGGACCTCGATCCGGGCGCCCGGCGGCAGGTCGAACGAGCGTCGGCCGTCGGCCCACAGCACACCGAAGCCGTCGGTGCGGGCGAGCACCTCCACCGCGAGCACGGACGCCGGCGCCACCACGAGGGGGCGGGCGAACAGCGCGTGCGCGCTGATCGGGACCAGCAGCAGCGCCTCGACCCCGGGCCAGACGATCGGGCCGCCCGCGCTGAAGTTGTACGCGGTCGAGCCGGTCGGGGTCGCACAGACCACGCCGTCACAGCCCCACCGCGACAGCGGCCGGCCGTCGATCTCGACCACGACCTCGAGCATCCGCTCCCGCGCGGCCTTCTCGACGCTGGCCTCGTTGAGCGCCCAGGTCCGGGCGACGACCTCGCCCTCGCGGTGCACGGTGACGTCCAGGGTGAGCCGGTCCTCGATCGAGTACCGGCGGTCGACGATGGCCTCGATCGTCGACTCCATGTCTTCGTACTCCGCCTCGGCCAGGAAGCCCACGTGGCCGAGGTTCACACCGAGCACCGGCGTGCCCGAGCCGCGGCTCAGCTCCGCCGCCCGCAGGATCGTGCCGTCACCGCCGATGACGACCACGAGCTCGCAGTCGTTGCTGGCGGCCTCCTCGGGGACGATCTCGAAGCTCCCGTCCGGCTCCTCGAACCCGAGGTCCAGCGCCTCGCCGGTGAGCAGGCGGACCAGCACGCCGTTGGCGCTCAGCGCCTTCGCGAACGCACGGGCCACCTCGCGTGCGTCGTCGCGCCCGGTGTGGGCGACCAGCAGCACGCGACGGGTCGGCTCCGTGCTCGTCACGGGTCCACCCTCTCACCCGCCGCCCCCACCGGTGCGGCGGCGCGCACCGTGGTGTGGATGGCCTCCTCGTCCAGGGTCGCCGGGCCGCGACGCAGCCACAGGAAGAACTCCACGTTCCCCGACGGGCCCGGGAGCGGGCTGGTGGCCAGCTGGTGCGCACCCCAGCCCCGGGACGCCGCGGCGGTGGCGACGTGGGCGACCGCCTCGGCCCGCAGTGCCGGGTCGCGCACGACGCCGCCCTTGCCGACCCGGTCCTTGCCGACCTCGAACTGGGGCTTGACCATCAGCGCGAGGTCGCCGTCCGGCGCGGTCACGCGGAGGAGGGCGTCCAGGACCAGCTCCAGGGAGATGAACGAGAGGTCGCCGACCACCACGTCGACGGGACCATCGGTGATCCCGGTCGTCAGCTCGCGGACGTTGACCCGGTCGCGCACCAGCACGCGCTCGTCGGACTGCAGCTTCCAGGCGAGCTGGCCGTAGCCCACGTCCACCGCGACCACCTGGGCGGCCCCGTGGCGCAGCAGCACGTCGGTGAAGCCGCCGGTCGAGGCGCCGGCGTCGAGGCAGCGGCGACCCTCGACGACGAAGCCCTCCGGCTCGAAGACCGCGAGCGCGCCCGCGAGCTTGTGGCCGCCGCGGGAGACGTACTCCGGGCGGTCGGGGTCGGTCGCGACCACGACCGCGGCGTCGGTCGTCACCCCCGTCGCAGGCTTGGTCGCGACGGCGCCGGCCACGGTCACCCGACGCTGCGCGATCAGCTCGCTCGCGTGCTCCCGCGACCGGGCCAGGCCGCGGCGGACCAGCTCGGCGTCCAGGCGCAGCCGTCGCGGTGGCACGTCAGGCCGGGTGGTCGCCGGTGTCGTCGGTCGCGTCGAGCGCCCGGCGCAGCTGCTCGTGGGCGGTCTCGAAGACGCCCACGTGCTCCTCGATCGGGCGCTCCTCGAGCTCCTCGACGGCGACGATCACCTCGTCCACGCCGGAGACCCCCGTGCGCACGGCCTCCGGATCCGACGGCACCGTCTCGGGCTCCTCAGTCATGCTCCGAGGCTATCGCGCGGGCACCTCGAGGGCGGACACGTGCACCGGTTCGCCGCTCCGGTCCAGGTGGTCCCACGCCGTCTCGGCGACGACGCGCCACCAGTCCGCCGGATCGCCCGCGCCGGAGACGGCCAGGCTCCGGCCGTCGGTCGCGGCCCGCCAGCCCCCCAGCTCGAACCCGTCGCCGGCGGCCGCCGGTGCCCGGTGCGCAGCCAGGAGCCCGGCCAGGTCCGGTGCCAGGTACGTCGGACGCTGATCCGCCGGCGCCACCACGAGCTCGGCGAGCCCGGTGACCCCGGTCAGCACCAGCAGCGAGTCGAGACCTGCGTGCCGAGCGCCCTCGATGTCGGTGTCGAGCCGGTCGCCGACCATCAGCGGGCGCTCGCCGCCGACCCGGCGCACGGTCTCGTCGAGCAGTGGTCGAGCCGGCTTGCCCGCCACCTCGGGGTCGACCCCGGTGAACCGACGCAGCATCTCCACCTGCACGCCGTGTCCGGGCGCGACCCCGAACGCCGCCGGGAACGTGTGGTCGGTGTTGCTCGCCACCCAGGGCAGGCCGTCCCGGATCCGCACCGCGGCGCGCATGATCGCCGACCACCGCACGTCGGGCCCGTAGCCGGTGGTGATCGCGACCGCGTCGTCGTCGGCGCCCACGGGGACCAGGCCCTCGGCCTCGAGCGCCTCCCGCAGTCCGTCCGCCCCCAGGCACACGATCCGGGCACCGGCGCCGAACCGCTCCGCCACCAGGCGGGCAGCGGCCTGCGCCGAGGTGACGACGTCCTCGGTCCTCGCGTCCACCCCGAGGTCGCGCAGGTGCTCGGCGACGGTGGCCGGGGGCCGCGAGGCGTTGTTGGTGATGAACGCCAGCCGCAGGCCCTCCGCACGCGCCTGGGCGAGGTGCCCGGGGGCGCCCGGCACCGCGTCGCCACCGACGTAGACGACGCCGTCGAGGTCGAGCATCGCGAGATCGTAGGCTCGGCACAGGGCCTGCGCTGACGAGCCGAGCACGCGTGCCTCCTCGGGATGCGGATGTGCCCGCACCCTACGATGCTCCGATGGACGCCGGCTCCCTGGTCCCCCCGCCGCACGTGGCGCGGCCGCTGCGGCTCCTCCCCTTCCGGGGGCTGACCCTCGCCCCGTCGCGCATCGGAGCGCCGTCCTCGGTCCGGGCCTTCACGCGGCCCTACCAGGACGTCGCCGAGCGCCTCCAGCGGTGGGAGCGGCGGGACCAGCTCAGCCGTGACGACCACCCCGCCGTCTACCTGCACGAGTTCACCACCGGTGGGGTCACCGTGCGCGGCCTCGTCGGTGCGCTGGACATCTCGCACCGAGCGGCCGGGCGAGGCGACGTCGCGGTGTTCCCCCACGAGGGCGTGCACCCGGCGCAGGTCGAGGAGCTCGCCGCGCGGATGACCGAGATGCAGACGAACCCGGCGCCGATCCTGCTGGTGCACCGCGGCCCGGCCGCGGTCCGGGACCTGATGGACGCCACCCAGGCGGGCCCGACGCTGCGTGAGTTCACCGACCGGGGCGGCCAGCACCACCGGGTCTGGGCGATCCGCGACCCGGCCGACCTCGCCCTGCTCGAGGGCTGGCTCTCCCCCACCCAGGCACTGATCGCCGACGGGCACCACCGGTACGCCGCCTATCTCCAGATGCAGCACGACGACCCCCGTCCCGCGACCGACGCAGGTCTGGCGATGCTCGTCGACCAGGACGACACCCCGTTGTTCCTCGGCCCCATCCACCGGGTGCTCGGTCACGTCACGCTCGGCTGCCTGCGCGCCGCGGTGGAGCAGGTGGGCGCGACGTTCGGGGAGGTCGACGCCGAATCCGCGGTCGCCGCCCTCGCCCCGGACACGATGGCCGCCACCGACGGGCGGGCGTGGGCGACCGTGCGGCTGGAGCTGCCGCCGGGACGCGTGGCGGTCGAGGTCCTGCACGAGCGGGTGCTGCCCGCGCTGGCGCCGCAGCCGACCCGCGTCGGGTACCACCACGCGGTGGACGAGGCGCTGGCCAGCGTCGCCAAGCGCCCCGGCCTCGCCGTCTTGATGCCCGCACCGGAGTTCGCCCAGGTGCTCGCCACCAGCTCGGCCGACCGCCTGCTGCCCGAGAAGGCCACGTCGTTCCAGCCCAAGCCCAGCGTCGGCGTGCTCATCCGCTCGCTGCGCGACGAATGACGCGGCCCGACGCCATCTCGACCTCGACCCTGGACGCCGCCGCGCCACCGGCCCGGAAGAACCGCCGGTGCAGCGCGCCGACCACCTCGACGACGTCGCCGGCCGACCAGCCGCTCACCGACCGCCGGGCCCGGGCGGACCACGCCGCGCACTCGATCGCGTCGACGCTCTGACGCGACCTGCCGGCGGGGACGGTCCGGGGCACCACGACCCGGAACGTCCAGACGGTGTCGCCGCTGGGCAGCTCCCGCTCCTCGGGATCCTGGGAGACCCGGCCGACCAGCCGGACCTCGTTGCTCATGGCGGCCTCGGTCGCGGCTCTGCTCTTCGGCTCGGTCCTCGAGCCTGACTTCGGTGCGGACATCGCACATCACCTCCGCGAAGAACACTCCGCGGGAGGACGGACAACCGCGGCCGGGGCGGAGCCGCGCTGTGCAGAGCCCGGTTTTCATCCGCACTGTGGATCGAAGGTGGGCCGGACGTCGCTGGGAGGTCGGCCGAACATGCCCCGAAATGCCGAGCAGGGCCACCCTTATCGGGTGGCCCTGCTGGGAAAGAATGTCCGGCGGCGTCCTACTCTCCCACAACCTCTCGGTTGCAGTACCATCGGCGCTGAAAGGCTTAACTTCCGGGTTCGGGATGGGACCGGGTGTTTCCCTTTCGCCATGGCCGCCGTAACTCTTGCGACCGGTGTCGTGGTGTCTGCACACGACATCGACCAAGTATTCAGTTGATCAATCAGATCTCTAGTGGACGCGAGGCTTTGTAGGTTCAATTGAGGGTTTGTAAGACAAGCCCTCGGCCTATTAGTACCGGTCGGCTGGGCATTGCTGCTGTACACCTCCGGCCTATCAACCCAGTGTTCTGCTGGGGGCCTTACCCCCTCGAGGGGGTGGGAAACCTCATCTTGAAACGTGCTTCCCGCTTAGATGCATTCAGCGGTTATCACTTCCGAACGTAGCTAACCAGCCGTGCCCCTGGCGGGACAACTGGCACACCAGAGGTTCGTCCATCCCGGTCCTCTCGTACTAGGGACAGCCTTTCTCAAGTTTCCTGCGCGCGCGGCGGATAGGGACCGAACTGTCTCACGACGTTCTAAACCCAGCTCGCGTGCCGCTTTAATGGGCGAACAGCCCAACCCTTGGGACCTACTCCAGCCCCAGGATGCGACGAGCCGACATCGAGGTGCCAAACCATCCCGTCGATATGGACTCTTGGGGAAGATCAGCCTGTTATCCCCGGGGTACCTTTTATCCGTTGAGCGACGTCGCTTCCACATGCCGACGCCGGATCACTAGTTCCGACTTTCGTCCCTGCTCGACATGTCTGTCTCACAGTCAAGCTCCCTTGTGCACTTACACTCAACACCTGATTGCCAACCAGGCTGAGGGAACCTTTGAGCGCCTCCGTTACATTTTAGGAGGCAACCGCCCCAGTTAAACTACCCATCAGGCACTGTCCCTGAACCAGATCATGGTCCTAGGTTAGACATCTAGTACGACCAGAGTGGTATTTCAACGTTGACTCCACACTCACTGGCGTGAATGCTTCACAGTCTCCCACCTATCCTACACAAGCCGAACCAAACACCAATACCAAACTATAGTAAAGGTCCCGGGGTCTTTCCGTCCTGCCGCGCGTAACGAGCATCTTTACTCGTAGTGCAATTTCGCCGAGTCCACGGTTGAGACAGCGCCCAAGTCGTTACTCCATTCGTGCAGGTCGGAACTTACCCGACAAGGAATTTCGCTACCTTAGGATGGTTATAGTTACCACCGCCGTTTACTGGGGCTTAAGTTCTCCGCTTCGATACCCGAAGGTATCTGACAGGTCCCCTTAACCTTCCAGCACCGGGCAGGAGTCAGTCCGTATACATCGTCTTACAACTTCGCACGGACCTGTGTTTTTAGTAAACAGTCGCTTGGGCCTGGTCTCTGCGGCCATCACCGCTTCGCAGAGCTAGTCTGCTCACGGATCCGGCCCCCCTTCTCCCGAAGTTACGGGGGCATTTTGCCGAGTTCCTTAACCATGGTTCGCTCGATCGCCTTGGTATTCTCTACCTGATCACCTGAGTCGGTTTGGGGTACGGGCGGCGCGTAGCTCGCTAGAGGTTTTTCTCGACAGCATAGGATCACCCACTTCACCCATACGGGCTCGGCATCACATCTCAGGGTCGTGATCGAACACAGCAGCCCGGATTTGCCTGGACTGCCCCCTACCTGCTTACCCGTGGACAACCATCGCCACGGTTGGGCTACCTTCCTGCGTCACCCCATCGCTTGACTACTACCAGATCGGGTCCCACGCTCCGCCCACCGGCCTCGCCCCGAAGGGTCCGGTCCGATGAGTTTCGGGTGGTTAGCATCACCGGGTTCGTCATGGGCGCTACTTTGCCGGTACGGGAATATCAACCCGTTGTCCATCGACTACGCCTGTCGGCCTCGCCTTAGGTCCCGACTTACCCAGGGCAGATTAGCTTGACCCTGGAACCCTTGATCATTCGGCGGCAATGTTTCTCACATTGCATTCGCTACTCATGCCTGCATTCTCACTCGTGTCGCGTCCACCCCTGGATCACTCCGAGGCTTCACTCGCGACACGACGCTCCCCTACCCATCCACACACCTGGACCCACAACCGTGGGCCGAGTTGACGCATGAATGCCATAGCTTCGGCGGATGACTTGAGCCCCGCTACATTGTCGGCGCGGAATCACTTGACCAGTGAGCTATTACGCACTCTTTCAAGGGTGGCTGCTTCCAAGCCAACCTCCTGGTTGTCACTGCGACTCCACATCCTTTTCCACTTAGTCACCGCTTAGGGGCCTTAGCTGATGGTCTGGGCTGTTTCCCTCTCGACTACGGAGCTTATCCCCCGCAGTCTCACTGCTGCGCTCTCACTTACCGGCATTCGGAGTTTGGCTAACGTCAGTAACCTGGTAGGGCCCATCGGCTATCCAGTGCTCTACCTCCGGCAAGAAACACGCAACGCTGCACCTAAATGCATTTCGGGGAGAACCAGCTATCACGGAGTTTGATTGGCCTTTCACCCCTATCCACAGGTCATCCCCTCAGTTTTCAACCTAAGTGGGTTCGGTCCTCCACGCGGTCTTACCCGCGCTTCAACCTGCCCATGGATAGATCACTCCGCTTCGGGTCTTGATCGTGCTACTCAAACGCCCTCTTCGGACTCGCTTTCGCTACGGCTCCCCCACACGGGTTAACCTCGCAACACAACGCAAACTCGCAGGCTCATTCTTCAAAAGGCACGCCGTCACCCCAACACCCACATAACATAGCGGTGGGCAGCCGGGCTCCGACGGATTGTAGGCACACGGTTTCAGGTACTATTTCACTCCCCGCCAGGGGTACTTTTCACCTTTCCCTCACGGTACTTGTCCGCTATCGGTCATCAAGGAGTATTTAGGCTTAACGGGTGGTCCCGCCAGATTCACACGGAATTTCAGGAGTTCCGTGTTACTTGGGAACACACTCCAGAGTCACGCACTTACACTTACGGGGCTATCACCCTCTACGGCGCCACTTTCCAGCGGACTTCAACTTCACACGCGATTTCTTACTCTGTCACACGCCGGCAGACATGTATGAATGGTCCCACAACCCCCCATGCGCAACCCCTGCCGGGTATCACACGCATAAGGTTTAGCCTCCTCCGATTTCGCTCGCCACTACTCTCGGAATCACTATTGTTTTCTCTTCCTGTGGGTACTGAGATGTTTCACTTCCCCACGTTCCCTCCACACACCCTATACATTCAGGCGCGGGTAACACGACATGACTCGTGCTGGGTTCCCCCATTCGGACACCCCCGGATCACAGCTCGGTTGCCAACTCCCCAGGGCTTATCGCAGGCTCCTACGTCCTTCATCGGCTCTTGATGCCAAGGCATCCACCATGTGCCCTTCATAGCTTGTCTCACAAACACTCAACAAA
>NZ_KK211160.1:0-438725 GCF_000620645.1 Nocardioides sp. URHA0032
CCGCAAGCCGCAGACCGGCCGCCGGCAAGCCGGGAGGCGACCGCAACCACCCACCCGCCGTCCCCACTCGCTGCCATGTCGGTCGCCACCACCCACGGTCCGCAAGCCACAGGCCGGCCGCCGGCAACGTCCCTGCCGGGTGCGCCTAACTCCGGCGCGCGCCCCGGCGCGGCGGGAGCGGCACGAACATCGAGGTGCGCGCGGCGTACTCGGGATAGCCCGCGCGCTTCATCATCGTCCTCTCCAGCAGCCGGGCGCCGGTGATCCACACCAGCCAGACGGTCATGGCGGCCGGGGAGAGGACAGTGACGGCCGCCGCCAGCCAGCCGGAGGCGACCCCGCCGACGAGCCAGATGCCCCACCAGACGCAGGCGTCGCCGAAGTAGTTGGGGTGCCGCGTCCAGGACCAGAGCCCGCGGTCCATCACCGGGCCGCGGTCCGGGTCGCGCTTGTACGCCGAGAGCTGGGCGTCGCCGACGGACTCGAACACCACGCCCACGACCCAGACGAGCAACCCCAGCCAGACCGCCGTCGTCCACGAGGTAGACGATAGGGCCGCGGCCTGCAGCGGCAGCGAGACCAGCCAGACCGCCGCGCCCTGCACCAGGAAGACCCGGCGTACGGCGACGCCGACGCCGACCTCGGGCAGCGGTCCGCCGAGCAGCTCGCGGTAGCGCGGGTCCTCACCGTGGCCGCGGGCGCGGGTGAAGATGTGCGACGACAGGCGGCCGCCCCACACCGCGACCAGGCCGACCAGCAGCCACGACTGCCAGTCACCCGCGACGACCGCGCAGACGAGCGCGACCCCGACCAGGGCCAGTCCCCAGGCGACGTCGACGACCGACACGCGGCCGAGGCGTACGGCGGCCAGCGCGGTCAGCGTCATCACGACGAGCGCGACGGCGAGCGACAGGCCGGCCACGATCAAGAAGTCAGGCACGGGCACAGTCCATCAGTCCTCCCGGGCGAGGGTCAGCTGCTGCACGTCGAGGTACCCGGACGCGAACCCGGCCCGCGAGTAGCAGAGGTAGAAGTGCCACATCCGCAGGAAGGTCTCGTCGAACCCGAGGGCGAGCACCTCGTCCCGGCGGGCGAGGAACGCCTCGTCCCACCGGCGCAGCGTCTCGGCGTAGTCGGCGCCGAACGCCAGCCGGTCCACGACCCGCAGCGTCGTCTCCCGGGAGGCGATCTCGTCGATCGCCCGGGCCGACGGCAGGAAGCCACCGGGGAAGACGTACTTGTTGATCCACGTGTAGCTGCCGCGCGTCGCCAGCATCCGTTGGTGCGGCATCAGGATCGCCTGCAGCCCGACGCGACCGCCGGGCGCCAGCACCCGGTCCAGCGTGCGGAAGTAGGTCGGCCAGTACTCGTACCCGACCGCCTCGACCATCTCGACCGAGAGGACGGCGTCGTACGACCCGGTCGCGTCGCGGTAGTCGCAGAGGTCGACCTGCACGCGGTCGGCGTACCCGGCAGCCGCGATCCGCTCGCGGGCCAGCGCCTGCTGCTCGACCGACAGCGTGAGGGAGCGGACCGTAGCTCCCCGGGCAGCGGCGCGGATCGCGAGCTCGCCCCATCCCGTGCCGATCTCGAGCACCCGGGTGCCGGGGCCGACTGCGGCCGCGTCGAGGAGCCGGTCGATCTTGCGGAGCTGCGCCTCGTGCAGGTCGGTGGTCCCGTCGAAGAGCGCCGAGGAGTACGTCAGGGACTCGTCGAGGAACAGCCGGAACAGGTCGTTGGAGAGGTCGTAGTGGTGGGCGATCAGCTCGCGGGTGTGGTCCTTCGTCGTGCGGTGGTCGCGCGGGGTCCCGGGCAGCACCAGTCGGCGCATCCGCTGCAGGGGCCGCGGGACCAGGTCCGCGACGTTCGACGCGAGGACGGTGAGGAACCCGGTCAGGTCCTCGGCGTCCCAGGCACCGGTCAGGTAGGACTCACCGAACCCGATGAGCCCGTCGCGGCCCAGCCGCGCGTACACCTCGTCGGGCCGGTGGAGGGTGATCGCGTAGGGCTCCAACGGCAGCCGGCTCATCGCCGAACGGAAGAGCCCGCGGGCAACGCGGGCCGAGACCGCGGTGCGCGCGCCGCCCGGGACGTCCTCGAGGGAGGGCCAGGCAGCCCGGGTCGGGGTGATGGTCATCGGACAGCTTGCTGGTGGTGGTCGGGGCGCGGGCGGACCGGGAGCCGCCGCAGCCAGAGAGCGAGGCCGTGGGCACGGATCAGCAGCGCGCCGCGCAGGGCGGCGGGCGCCGCGCGCAGCGGCCCGTGGGTCGAGCGGCGACCGGTCAGCGAGGCGCTGAACCGGGCGCCGTCGTCACTGGTCAGCGTGACCGCCACGAGGAGGTCGTCGCCCGGCACCGGCACCCGCAGGTCGTACCGGCCGTCGGTGCCGTGGAACGGCGACACGTACATCGCCTTCGGGGTGGAGGCCCGGCCGTGCGCGTCCGGGTGCACGAGGTAGGCGTGCCGGTCGCCGTAGGTGTTGTGCACCTCGACGACCACGCACGGCGGCTGCTGCTCCGGGAAGACCCAGAACACGCTGATCGGGTTGAAGCAGTAGCCGAGCGCGCGGGGGTGGGCGGCCATCCACAAGCGGCCGGCGCCGAACTCGACGCCGTGGCGCAGCAGGAACGCCGCCACGTTGTCGCGGATCGTCAGCGTCGGGTCCCCGAGGTGGTCCCGGGCTTCGAACCGGCCGAGGACGCCGTGGTCGGGAAGTCGGTCCAGGTCGACCACCCAGGTGTGCGACCGGTGCGTGAACGTGCGCCGGAACGGCGCCCGGCGGGTGTGCCGGATCGTCGTCGCGTAGACGCCGGGCGACGGCTCGGGCTCACCCCAGTCGAACCCGAGCCGCGCCGCGGCGGCGGCGCCGGAGCGCGCGCCGTCCTCGTGGAAGCCCCACCCGTGGTACGCGCCGGCGAACGCGAGCCGGTCGGTGTCGAGCTCGGGCAGCCGGGCCTGGGCGGCGACCGACGCGGGCGTGTAGAGCGGGTGCTCGTACTCCATCCGGTCGAGGACCAGCGCCGGGTCGACGAGGTCCTCGCCGCCGAGCGTGACGAGGTAGCGCGTGGTGGTGGGCAGCCGCTGCAGCCGGGTCAGGTCGTAGGTGACGGTGACGTGGCCGCGGGCCTCGGCCGGCCGGTGGAAGTTCCACGACGCCCGGGCGCCCTCGGCGCGCGGCAGCACCGAGGTGTCGGTGTGCAGCAGCGCGACGTTGTGCGAGTAGTCGATCGCACCCAGGACCTCGCGCTGCGCGGCCGTCGGTGCGGCCAGCATCGCCAGCGCCTGGCCC
The DNA here is from genome assembly GCF_000620645.1 of Nocardioides sp. URHA0032. Classification (GTDB taxonomy): domain Bacteria; phylum Actinomycetota; class Actinomycetes; order Propionibacteriales; family Nocardioidaceae; genus Nocardioides. The sequence continues at coordinate 3,290 of NZ_KK211160.1, forward strand.
GGATGCGTCGCGAGGACGACGGCGTCGTACCGCTCGACGGAGCCGTTGCCGTCCGTGACGTCCACCCGGTCCGCGGTCTCGAGGACCGAGGTGACCTTGGTGCCGAGCCGCACGTCCGGCAGCACGTCCGCGACCCGGCGCACGTACTCGTGCGAGCCGCCGGTGACCGTGCGCCACTGCGGCGAGTCCGACACGGACAGCATCCCGTGGTGCTCGAGGAACGCGAACAGGTAGCGCGCCGGGTACTCCAGCGCCACCGCCGGGTCGCACGACCAGACCGCGGCGACCAGCGGCTCCATGAAGTGCCGGCGGAAGTACGGCGGGAAGCGGTGCCGGTCGAGGAACTCGCGGAGCGTCACGTCGTCGCGGAGCCGCCGAGCCAGCCGGTGGAAGCGTGGGATGTCGACGAGCATCCGCAGGTACGCCGGGCTGGCGAGGTTGCGGCCGCCCGGGAAGAGCCCCCGCGCGCCGAGCGCCCCGGCGTACTCGACCCCGGAGACGTCGTCGCGCACGGACATCGACATCTCCGACTCCTGCGTCGCGACCCCGAGCTCACGGAACAGCCGCAGCAGCGTGGGATAGGTCCGCTCGTTGTGCACGATGAAGCCGGTGTCGATCGCGTGCCCGTCGGGGCCTTCCTCGACCTGATGCGTGTCGGCGTGGCCGCCGAGCCGGTCGTCCGCCTCGTAGAGCGTCACCCGTGCGGTGCGGGAGGCGACGTACGCCGCGGTCAGCCCGGCGACTCCGGAGCCGACGACGGCGACGCGCTGTCGTGGGTCAGGCACTGGTCCTCCCGAAGTCGAACAGCGCGATCGGCTTGGTCGTGGGCGATGTGGAGCCACCTGCCGGCTCGACGGTGATGCCCGCAGCGAGTGCCGTGGCGGCGTCGCCGCTGAGGATCACGGTCTGGTCGGCGGCGACCGGCATCACGCCGGCGGAGACCATGCCGCGCCCGGGCTGGTCCAGCCACAGCTGGTAGACCTTCCCGTCCGGCGGGGCCGGCATGTCCTTCGTGACGATGACCGCCTTGTCGAGCCCGTCGGAGTGGGTCACCGTCGCCTTCGCGCCGCCGGGGAAGTCCAGCGACGTGCTCTTGGCGTCCGACGCGTGCAGCACCTGGTCGGCGATCGGGACGCTGCCCTGGCTCGTGTCCGACCACGGCTGCTGCCAGGCGACGGCACCTCCGCCGGCCAGCAGGACGGCGGCCGCGGCGGCGACCAGCCACCGGGCGGTACGCCGCGGGCGCGGCCGGGCCACCGGCACCTCGGGGGGCAGTGGACGGATCGAGCCGATGCCGGCGAGCACCGCGGCGCGGAGCTCGGCGGGCGGCTCGACGGGCGTCGTCTCGGCGAGCAGGCCGGCGGCCTCACGGAGGCCGGCCACCTCGGCGCGGCACTCCGGGCACTCGGCGAGGTGGCGCTCGAACGCCGCGCGCTCGAGGTCGTCGAGCGCGTCGACGGCGTACGCGCCGGAGAGAGCGTGGATGTCACTCATGCGCGTACTCGCTTCGCTCCGTGCGCGCATGAGGCACATGGCACGCTGTCTTGGACGATGAGTTCGCTTCGCTCACTCATGAGCCCACCCCCAGGGCGTCGCGCAGCCGGATCAGTCCGTCCCGGATGCGGGTCTTGGCAGTGCCGACCGGCAGGTCGAGCATGGTCGCCACCTCCGTGTGTGTGTAGCCGCCGAGATAGGCGAGGCTGACGGCCTCGCGCTGCACCTCGGTCAGGTGCGCCAGCGCCCCCCTGACCCGGCGCGCCTCGAGCGAGGCCTGCGCGGCCTCGGCGGTCGAGTCGTGATCGACGGGCTGGTTGTGGTGCTGGTACGTGGTGTCGCGTCGCGATGCCGACTCTGCCGACCGGACCCGGTCCACCGACTTGCGGTGGGTGATGGTCAGCAGCCACGAGAGCGGACTGCCCCGGTCGGGGTCGTAGCGCCCGGCGGTGCGCCAGATCTCCAGGAACGACTCCTGGGTCACCTCCTCGGCCTGGGCCCGGTCGCGCACGACGCGGAGCGCGAGGCCGAACACCCGCGACGCCGTGGCGTCGTACAGGAGGGCGAACGCGCGCTCGTCGCCGCGACCGGACGACCGGAGCAGGTCGACCAGGTCGGGAGCCGGCGGCCCGTCCTCGGGGGACGGGCCGCCGGACTCGACAGGCCGGATGTGGTCCACGTGTCGCTCCTCCTGCCCGTCAGGGCATCAGCACGGAGTCGATGACGTACACAGTGGCATTCGCGGTCGGGATGTTGCCGCACAGGACGTGCGCGTCGCCCGACCCCACCGTGAAGTCCTCGCCCGAGCCCTGCACCGTCAGGTCGTCGCCCTCGAGGGTCTGGTGCGTGCCGGCGAGCTGGTCGGGCGTGAGCTGGCCCGGCACCACGTGGTACGTCAGGACCTTGGTCAGCGTCTGCTTGTCGGCCAGGACGGCTTTCAGGGCCTTCTTCGGGATCTTCGCGAACGCGTCGTCGGTCGGTGCGAACACCGTGATGCCGTCGGCCGAGTTCAGCGTGTCCCCGAGGCCGGCCTCGCCGACGGCGGCGACGAGCGTCTTCAGCAACGGGTTCGCGCTCGCCGCGGTCGCGACCGGCTCGGTCGCCATCCCGTTGAACGAGCCGCCGCCGGAGCTGGGAACGGCGGCGCAGCCGGCGCCGAACGTCTGGGCGCCGGCGTCGACGGCGGCGTCCGACCCCATGTCGTCGGAGGGGCTGCTCATCGAGCTCGGGGTGTCGCTCGCGGTGGAGTCACCGGAGGAGTCGCTGCTGCTGCACGCGGCCAGCCCCATGCTGGCGGTGAGTGCGAGTGCGGCGATGCCGCTGGTACGGCGGAGGGAGCGGTTCATGGTCTTGCCTTCCCGTTCGGGTCTGGTCGATGAGTGGTTCGGAGCCGCTCGCCGACCGGATGGGTGACGTCGGTCACCTGACGTTGACGACGATCTGCTGCACGCCGCTGGACCCGGCCGGGAACGGCGTCGCGCGCGCCATCGTCTGCACCTCGCCGTCGCCGTCGGTCGCGCGTACGGCGAGGATGTGCTGGCCGGGCTCGGCCGTCCACGGCAGGTACCACTGGCGCCAGTAGCCGCTGCCCGCGCTCGGGCCGAGCCGGGCGGGCAGCCACGCGCCGCCGTCGACGCGCACGTCGACCTTCTGCACGCCACCGCTGTGCTGCGCCCACGCGATGCCGCCGATCACGGTGCGCCCGGCGTCGACGGTCGAGAGCGGCCTCGGGGTGTCGATCCGGCTCGAGAGCTTGATCGGCGCGTCGGTCGCCCACTTCCGATGGGTCCAGTAGGCGTCCTGCTCGGCGTACGTCGTCAGCGTCATCCGGGTGATCCACTTGCAGGCGCTGACGAAGCCGTACAGGCCGGGCACCACCATCCGCGCCGGGAAGCCGTGCTCGCGTGGCAGCGACGCCCCGTTCATCCCGACCGCGATCATGGCGTCCCGGCCGTCGGTGGCGACGTCGAGCGGGGTGCTGATCGTCATGCCGTCGACGTCGGTGCTGAGGATCTGGTCGGCCTTCGTGCGGTCGATGCCCGCCTTGTCGAGCAGGTCGGTCAGGGGGACGCCGAGCCAGCGCGCGGCTCCGACGTACGTGCCGCCGACCTCGTTGGAGACGCAGGTGAGCGTGATGTCGCGCTCGACCAGCGGCATGGCGAGGAGGTCGTCGAGGGTGAGCGTCACCTCGTCGTCCACGTCCCCGTCGATGGTCAGCGTCCAGCCGTCCGGGTCGACGATCGGCAGCGTCAGCCGGGTGTCGACGCGGTAGAAGTCGGACCGCGGCGTGCGGAACGGCGTGATCCCGGGCACCCGCTGGTCCAGGCCGGCCGGGAACGGCCCGGCCGGGTCGGCGGCGGCCGGCAGGTCGATGCTGACCGGGCGGGTCCGGTACGACGTGAGCCACTGCCCGGCCGCCCCGAGGCCGACCGCGGCGCCGACGAGGACCCCGCCGGCGAGCAGAACGCCGCGTCGCCCGCCGGCCTCCGGTGGCGTACTGGTACGGACCAGCCAGGCCAGCGCCGCAACCCCCGTGACCGCCGCCACGAGGCTCGGCAGCACGTCGCTCGGAGCGGCTCCGGGACGGCGCAGCGCGGCCACCGCGGGGATCGCCACGAGGACGAGGAGCAGGGCTGCGCCGTACCGGAAACGGCGTCGCGCGAGCAGCCCCGCGACCGCCGCGAGCAGCAGCACGCCCACCATCACCGAGCCCACCAGCACCGTCTTGTCGTGCGTGCCGAAGCGCTGGATGGCCCATTCCTTCAGGGGTGTGGGCGTCAGGTCGATCACCGTCGACCCGACCACCAGCACCGGTGACGACGCGGGCTCGAGAGCGGCGGCCACGACATGCCCGGCCGCGACCCCGACGAGGGCGGCGAGGACTCCGGAGCCGGCGTACAGCAGACGAGTGCGCATACAGCGCATTCGGAGCCGACCGGTTCTCAGGATTTCCTCAAGATGCCGCGGGCGACCCGCGGAGCCCCTACCGTTTCGCCGATCGCACCGTACTGCCCGGAGACGGGCTGAGGCTGGGGGGCCACCGCGATGAAGCCGCTGACGCGCGCACTCATTTCTGCGTATCCGCACGACCACGCTCGTCGAGCGGGCGTCGTCGTGCTCACCATGGCAATAGCTGCCCTGGCTCTCGTGCTGGTGCCTGCCGCACCCGCGCGTGCGGCCGGAGGTGGCTCGTCGTCCTCGCCGAGCTTCGTGTGCACCACCGACGTCGTGTACAGCGTCGACGGCAACACGCACGTGCTCAGCAAGGTCAACCCGACCGCCGGCACGTCCACGCCCAACGGGACGATCCCGGCCGACGGCAGCGACGACATCAACGCACTCGCGCTGCCGAGCGGCGGCGGTCGGTACATCTACGCCTTCAACCGGGCCGACAACTCGATCATCCGGTTCGACGCGACGACCAACGACGCCGACACCTGGAGCGCCCCGTCGAACTCCAGCGCCAGCAGCGTGATCGCGGGTGCGATCAACCCCGCGAACGGGATCTACTACTACGCCTCCGGCGGCTCGACCTGGAAGCTGTTCGCGTTCAACACCAACACGAACACCTCGATCGGCCAGGTCGGCACGATCGGCGGCCTCTCGAGCAACGGCGACATGGCGTTCGACGCGACCGGCAACCTGTACGTCGTCAGCAACGCCAGCACCACAGCGGCCGGCACGCTGGCCCGCGTCAACGGTCCGCTGCCCACCACCGCAGGTACGACGGCGCTGACCGCGAACCTCCTGACCACCCTGCCGGACAACTCCGGCCAGTACGCCTCGATGGCGTTCAACGGCGACGGCTACCTGGTCGTCGGCACCGGCTCCGGCAAGGTGCTGAAGATCAACCCCTCCAGCGGTGTGCTCGTGCAGACCAAGACCGTCTCGCTGAGCCTGTCCGACATGGCCTCGTGCACGGCGCCGAGCGTCGCCTCGGCGCGTGTGGACCTGCCGCAGGGCCGCCACGACAGCGCCGACCAGTTCAAGGTCGCGATCACGGGCGGCGGCGTGACCACCGGCAACACCGGCACCACCACCGGCACGGACACCGGGCTGCAGGACGCCTCCGGCGAGGTCGCGGGCCCGGTCGTCGTGCTGCCGAGCACGACCTACACGATCACCCAGACCGCCTCGGGCGGCACGGACCTCAACGACTACACGACGACGTGGAAGTGCGTGAAGGCCGGCGACGGCTCGACGCTCTCCGAGGGCACCGGCAACAGCGGCACGTTCACGATGCCGAGCACCTCCGGCACGACCGCCGTCTGCACGTTCACCAACCTGCCGCTGCTCCCGGCGATCGAGATCGACAAGACCGCTGGCGCGATCAGCGACCTCGACGGCAACGGGCCGGACGCCGGCGACACGGTCACCTATTCGTTCAAGGTGACCGACACCGGCAACACCGCCCTCAGCAACATCGCCGTGACCGACGCCAAGGTCGGCGCGGTGACCTGCCCGCAGACGACGCTGGCGGTGGGCGCGAGCATGACCTGCACGCCCAAGAGCTACACGCTGCTCGCTGCCGACGTCACCGCCGGCAAGGTCGACAACACCGCCTCGGTCACCGGCAAGGGCCCCAACGGCGTGATCGTCACCGACGACGACACCGTCTCGACCATCGTGCCGGCCAACCCGAGGGTCGCGCTGGACAAGGTCGCCGGCGCGATCGTCGACCAGGACAGCAACGGCGCGGACGCCGGCGACAAGATCACCTACACGTTCAAGGTGACCAACACCGGCAACGTGCCGCTGACCTCGGTCGGCGTCACCGACGCGAAGGTCGGCACGGTGACCTGCGCGCCGACGACGCTCGCTCCGGGGGACTCCGTCACCTGCACGGCAGCGCCGTACGTCCTCACCCAGGCCGACGTGAACGCCGGCGTGGTGAACAACAGCGCGACCGCGAAGGGCACGCCGCCGACCGGCTCGGCGGTCACCGCGACCGACACCGCGACCGTCCCGGTCCCGTCGCTGCCGGCGATCGAGGTCGACAAGTCCGCGAGCACGCTCAAGGATCTCGACAGCAACGGCCCGGACGTCGGTGACGTGATCACCTACTCCTTCGTCGTGACCAACCGCGGCAACGTCGGGCTCACCCTCGTCGCGGTCAGCGACCCGAAGCTCGGCGGCACCATCCCGTGCCCGACGAGCTCGCTCGACCCGGGCCAGTCGATGACCTGCCCGAACAAGGACTACACGCTGACGCAGGCCGACGTGAACAACGGCCGCGTGGACAACACCGCGACCGCGACGGGCAAGCCGCCGACGGGCAGCAACGTCACCGACGAGGACTCGACGACGACGATCCTGACCGGCACCACGGCGCTCGTCGACCTCGACAAGGTCGCCGGCGCGATCGTCGACCTCGACGGCAACGGGCCGGACGCGGGCGACCGGATCACCTACACGTTCAAGGTCACCAACATCGGCACGGTGACGCTGAACCCCGTCTCCGTGACCGACCCGAAGGTCGGCACCGTGACCTGCTCGCCGAACCAGCTCGCGCCGGGCGCGTCCGTCACGTGCACCGCGCCGGCGTACGTCCTCACCCAGGCCGACGTCGACCTCGGCAGGGTCCAGAACACCGCGACCGCGCACGGCACGCCGCCGACCGGTCCCGAGGTCACCGACCAGGACACGACGAACAGCCCGGTGCCGGCGGCTCCGGCGCTGGAGCTCGACAAGTCGGCCGGGCCGATCGTCGACGGTGACAGCAACGGTCCGGACGCCGGTGACACCGTCACCTACTCGTTCACGGTGAAGAACACCGGCAACGTGACGCTGAACCCGGTGACCGTGAGCGACCCGAAGCTCGGCGCGATCACCTGCCCGGGCACCGCGCTGGCGCCCGGTGCGACGGTCGCCTGCACGAACAAGGCCTACGCACTGACGCAGGCCGACGTGGACGGCGGCACGGTGGCGAACACCGCGACCGCCCACGGCACGCCGCCGACCGGCTCCGAGGTCACCGACACCGACTCGACGACGACGCCGGTCCCGGCCGGGCCGTCGCTCTTCCTGGACAAGGTCGCCGGCTCGATCAACGACACCGACGGCAACGGTCCCGACGCCGGCGACACCATCGTCTACTCGTTCACGGTGAAGAACACCGGCAACGTGACGCTGAACCCGGTCACGGTCAGCGACCCGAAGCTCGGTGGCGCGATCAGCTGCCCGTCGGGTCCGCTCGCACCCGGTGCGACCGTCGCGTGCACCGACAGGACGTACGCGCTGACGCAGGCCGACGTGGACGGCGGCACGGTGGCGAACACCGCGACCGCCCACGGCACGCCGCCGACCGGCTCCGAGGTCACCGACACCGACTCGACGACCACCCCGGTGGCGCCGAGCGCATCGATCAACCTGGTGAAGACCGCCAGCGCGGTACACGACCTCAACGGCAACGGCATCGACGACGGTGACACCGTGACCTACACGTTCAAGGTCACCAACACCGGCAACGTCACGCTCACCAACATCACCGTCGCCGACCCGAAGGTCGGTCCGGTGTCCTGCCCGAGCAGCCCGCTGGCGCCCGGTGCGTCGGTCGACTGCGACCCGCGCACCTACACGCTGACCCAGGCGGACGTCGACAACGGCTCGGTCGACAACACCGCGACCGTCACCGGCAGCACGCCGACCGGCGGCACCGTGACCGACGACGACGCGCGGACCGTGGACCTGCCCGCCACCGGCTCGATCCAGCTGTCCAAGACCGCCAGTGCGGTCAACGACCTGGACGGCAACGGCCCGGACGCCGGCGACACCGTCACCTACTCGTTCCAGGTGACCAACACCGGCAACGTCAAGCTCGACCCGGTGATGGTGAGCGACCCGAAGGTCGGTCCCGTGACGTGCCCCTCGGGCGGTCTCGACCCGGACGAGTCCTTCGACTGCACGGACGTCGTCTATACCGTCACCGCGGCCGACGTCACCAGCGGCGGCGTTGACAACACCGCGACGGCGACCGGCAGGACGCCGGACGGCGGCACGGTGCAGGACACCGACTCCACCCACACCCCGGTCCAGCCGACGGTGACCAACGTCAAGGTCGTGAAGACCGTCGACGACGCCACTCCGCGGGTCGGGGACGTGATCACCTACACGCTGACCGTCACCAACACCGGCGCGGCCAACGCCCACGACGTGGTGGTGAACGACGCCCTCCCGAGCGGCGTGACCTTCGTGTCCGCGGACGCCGCGTGCGACCGCTCCGGCTCGACGGTCCGCTGCGAGCTGGGCACGGTCCCGGCCGGGGGCACCCGGAGCGTCGACGTCCAGGTCAGGATCGACCCGCTGCCGGAGCTCGGTGCGGACCACCAGCACCTCTTCGACGTGCAGAAGGCCGAGGTCCAGGTCGACGTCGAGCCGGGCGACGAGGCCACCGGCACCGTCGTCTGCCCGACCGGGTACGTCGTGACCGACGGCTCGGGCCGCATCGACCACGTCGACCAGGGGACCGGAACGCTCGCCGACCTGCACATGACCGAGAACCACGCGGTCGGCAACGACAGCTGGCGAGCGCACTTCGTGAACGAGGCGACGGGACGAGCGCAGGCGAAGGTGTTCTCGGTGTGCGTGAAGACCGAGAGCGAGGTCGTCAACGGCCACAGCCACCACATCGTGGTCGGTGACCTGATGAGCCACACCGAGCCGCTGCCGCACGGCCGGACCGACGTCACGCTGAACTGTGGCCCGGGCCAGACCCCGATCCAACCCGGCTACGTGCTCGACGGCATCGCGCCGGTCCTGACGACGTACCCGTCGGGCACCAACGGCTGGACGTGGGGGGTCGTCAACGACGGCGGCGCGACCACGGGCACGTTCACCATGCGCTGCCTGGACGACCTGGTCAGCGTCGTGGACGGGCACACCCACCACCTCGGGCTCGACGAGGTGCGTCAGCACATCACCGTCCAGCCTGGCCAGGAGGCGGAGTTCACGCTCAGCTGCGCGGACGACGCCAAGGGCGTCGTGGCGGGCTACGACATCGACGCGGGCCTGGTCGTGCTCGGCAACGACCCACGGCCGATCATCCGGGTGTTCAAGTTCTACAACCCGACCAGCCAGCCGCTGAGCGGTGACCTGTACCTGCTCTGCCTGAAGAACCGCACCGAGAAGGGCGCCGACCAGGGCGGCCACGTCGTGAACACCGCGACCGTGACCACCTCGACCCCGGAGACGACCAGCGGCGACAACAGCGACAGCGTCAGCATCCAGGTCGACGACTCGCCGGTCGTCACGCCGCTGGCACCGCTCGCGGTGTCCGGTGCGACGGTCTCCGCGGCCGTCCGCTGCGGCAACGGCGGGGGCACCTGCAAGGGCCGGGCCACGCTGGTCACGGCGTCGACGATCAAGGTGGGCGGCCGGACCATCAAGGCCGGGACGGTGCTCGCGAAGGGCGCGTACAAGATCCGGTCCGGCAAGAAGGGCACGCTGCGGCTGCACACGACCGCCGCCGGCAAGAGGGCGCTCGGGTCCAAGGCGCTCAAGAAGGCCACGCTGAAGATCGGCGGGGACACGCGGACGGTGCGCCTCCGGCACTGACACCGGGACCCCAGGGGGCGAGCTCGGGCCTGCGGCAGGCTCTCCTGTCAGGATGGGCCGCATGCCCGAGATCGTTCACTACACCTGGTCCGAGGCGGTCGCGACGATCACCCTGGACTCGCCCCACAACCGCAACGCACTGTCGCGCCAGCTCGTGACGGAGCTCTTCGAGGCGATCGAGCGGGCCGCCGCCGACGACGGCGTCCGGGTGGTGCTGATCGCCGCCGAGGGCCGGGTGTTCTGCTCCGGCGCCGACCTCTCCGAGGCGTCGACCGGCGGGATGGACGAGGGTGCGCGCCGGATCGTGGAGCTGCAGCGACTGATCGCGACCCTGGACAAGCCCGTGGTGACGCGGGTGTACGGCGCGGTGCGCGCTGGTGGCATCGGCATCGTGGCGGCCTCGGACGTCGTGGTGGCCGCGGAGGACGCGACGTTCGCGCTCACCGAGGTCAAGCTCGGGCTGGCCGCCGCGATCATCTCGCTCACCGTGCATGCCCGGATGAACCCCCGCGCAGCCGCGCTGACCACCCTCGGTGGCGAGGTGTTCAGCGGCGCCGACGCGGCGGCGTACGGCCTGGTCACCACCGCCGTAGCCGCCGACGCGCTGGACGACGAGGTCGCCCGGGTCTGCGCGTCGCTGGCCGGCGGCGCCCCGCAGGGCCTGCGTGAGTCCAAGCGGATACTCAACCGCGAGCTGGTCGCCCGCATCGACGCACACGGCGCCGAGATGGCCGAGCTGTCCGCCCGGCTGTTCGCCTCCGACGAGGCGAAGTCCGCGATGACGGCGTTCCTGACACGGAAGAAGTAGCCGACGGGTACGCTTGTCGACTTGCCGGAATCGGTCCGGGACGAGGGGAAGACAGGCGTTGTCGGAAGAGCTGGTCGATCGGGAGATCGCCAACGAGCAGGCGTTCGTTGACCGGGTGTACGTGCAGCTGGCGGAGTCCGCCAGGGCCGCAGCCGAGATCGCGAAGGAGGGCCACAGTCGTGGCCGGCTCGGCCACGAGGGTGGTCTGGTGGAGCGGGACGCGATGGTGTTCCAGGCCGCGCGCCGGATCGCGCAGCTGGACGCCGCGCACGAGGGGCTGGTCTTCGGACGCCTCGACCTGCGCGGCGAGGTCGACCCCGAGCCGCGCTACATCGGCCGGATCGGCCTGCGGGACGCCAACCGGGACTCGCTGCTGATCGACTGGCGCGCTCCCGCCGCCGCCGTGTTCTACCAGGCCACCGCCGCAGAGCCGCAGGACGTCATCCGGCGCCGGGTGCTCCGCGCCGCGGGGAACGTCGTGGTCGGCGTGGAGGACGAGCTCCTGGACGCCGACGCGCTCGAGCAGTCTGGAGCGGACCTGCCGATCATCGGCGAGGGCGCGCTGATGGCCCAGCTCTCGCGGGCACGCGACCGCTCGATGCACTCGATCGTCGCGACCATCCAGGCCGAGCAGGACCAGGCGATCCGCGCCCCGGGCAAGGGCGTCGTCACGATCTCCGGCGGGCCGGGCACCGGCAAGACCGTGGTGGCGCTCCACCGCGCGGCGTACCTCCTCTACACCGACCGGCGGCGCTACGAGAGCGGCGGCGTGCTGATCGTCGGCCCGAGCGGCGTCTTCATGCGCTACATCGAGCGGGTGCTCCCGAGCCTCGGGGAGACGGCGGTCGCGCTGCGCTCGCTCGGCGAGGTCGTGGACGGCCTGCGCGCCACCCGGCACGACGAGCCGGCCGTCGCCGACGTGAAGGGCTCGGCACGGATGGCCGAGGTGATGCGGCGCACCGCGCGGCAGCAGGCGCCCGGCAGCCCCGCCGAGTTCCGGATCTTCTGGCGGGACGACACGATCGTGCTGGGCCGCGGCGACCTCGGCCGGCTGCGTCGCCAGCTGATGTCGCAGGGCCGACGCAACCGGCAGCTCCCGCGCGTCGTGCCCACGCTGCTCGACGCGATGTGGCGGCAGGTGCGCGGCGAGCGCGGTCGCGACCGGGGCCGGGAGGCGTTCGACGACGACATGATGTCGACGCCGGCGTTCGTCGACTTCGCAGCCGCCTGGTGGCCGCCGCTCGACGCCACCGAGGTGTTCGGCTGGCTGCGGGAGCCGGAGTTCCTGGCCCGGGTCGCCGACGGCGTCCTCGGGCCCGAGGAGCAGCGGTTGCTCGCGAAGTCGTGGACGGCCGGCGCCCCGTCGATCGAGGACGTGCCGCTCCTCGACGAGCTGCGGTACGCCATCGGGGACGTCCCGGCCCGCACCGACGACGAGCGCGACCTCGACGAGACCGGCCTGCTCGAGGGCGGTGTCGACGTCCAGGAGCTGTTCACGGCGGCGGACCGCGAGTTCGCGCCGAGCGGGCGGGCGTGGGCACCGCCCACCCACCGGATCGAGGACGACCCGTACGCCCACGTGCTCATCGACGAGGCCCAGGACCTCACGCCGATGCAGTGGCGGATGGTCGGGCGCCGGGGCCGCACGGCGTCCTGGACGATCGTGGGCGACCCGGCGCAGTCCTCGTGGCCGGTGCCGGCCGAGGCGGCCGAGGCTCGGGCCGCGGCGCTCGAGGGCAAGGAGATCCACGAGTTCCACCTGTCCACCAACTACCGGAACTCCTCGGAGATCTACGCCTTCGCCGCGGCGTACGCCCAGCGGGTCGGCCTGGACGCCGACCTGCCGACCGCGGTCCGGTCGACCGGCGTCGAGCCGCAGGTCGTCGGAGGAGCGGCGGACCTCGAGTCCGCCACCCGCGCTGCGGTCGCCGAGGTCGCGGCGCAGGTCCAGGGCACGGTCGGCATCGTGGTCCCCGTCGCCCGGCGCTCGGAGGTCAACGCCTGGCTGGCGTCCTGGCCGGAGCTCGCCGACGACGCACCGGGCGCCCGGGCGGCCATCGACTCCTCGGTCACGCCGTCCGGGGAGGACCGGGTCGTCGTGCTCACCGGCCTGGACACCAAGGGCCTGGAGTTCGACGGGATCGTCGTCGTCCGCCCCCAGGAGATCGAGGACGAGTCGGCCACCGGCCGGGCGACGCTGTACGTCGTGCTCACCCGCGCCACGCAGCTGCTGACCTGCCTGAGCTGACGGCGAGAACAGGTTCTAGGATGCGCGCGTGCTCCGTGCCCTCGCCCTCGCCCTCGCCGCCGTCCTCCTGAGCCCGGCGGTCGCCTCCGCCGACCCGCTCCCGCGGCTGCACGCGACCCACGGGGCGAAGGCTGCGATCCGCACCGAGCACGGCGCGCAGGTCCTGCTCCGCGGGGTCAACGTGAACCAGGTCGGCGAGTACTTCCAGGCCAGCCCCGACCTCGCGCCGACGGTGCCGCTGACCGCGGACGACTTCCACGACATCGCGCGGCTCGGCTTCAACAGCGTGCGGCTGATCGTCAGCTGGTCGGCGCTGGAGCCGACCCCGGGCGCCTACGACACGGCGTACGTCGCCCGGATCCGGCAGGCGGTGCGGTGGGCGGCGTCGTACGGCCTGTACGTCGTGCTCGACATGCACCAGGACGCCTACGGCATCGCGGTCGACACCCCGCAGGACGTGACCTGCCCGAAGGGCACCGTGCCCAACAACGGCTGGGACGGGGCGCCGGAGTGGGCGACGATCACCGACGGCGCCTCGACCTGCCGGCCGGGCGAGCGTGAGCTCGCGCCCGCGGTGATCCACGCATGGCAGCACTTCTGGGACGACACCGACGGCATCCAGGCCCACCTCGTCGAGACGTGGGGACGCCTCGCCCAGGACTTCGCGCGCACCCGTGCCGTGGCCGGGTTCGACCTGCTGAACGAGCCGGGCTTCGGCCTGGACCCGACCGCCAACGGCACCACCGACCTCGGCGCCTTCTACGGCCGCGCGATCCGCGCGATCCGGGCGGGGGAGCGGGCGGGCGGCGGCTTCCACCACATCGTGTTCTGGGAGCCGAGCGTGCTGTGGTCGGCCTTCGGCAGCAACCCGGTGCCGGCCCCGGGGTTCACCCGGGACCGCAACCTCGTGTTCGCGCCGCACATCTACGCCGAGTCGCTGTCGCCGAACAGCATCCCGGGCGGCTTCGCGAGCGCCCGGGCCGTCGCCCGGCAGCACGGCGTGACGGTGTGGGGCGGCGAGTGGGGCTTCTGGCCGGAGCACCCGGCCGACGCCTCGGACAAGATCGAGCGGTACGCCGCGGCCGAGGACTCCGCCGGGTACGGCGGCGCATGGTGGGACTGGAAGCAGGCCTGCGGCGACCCGCACGTGGTGAACCGGCCCGGTGGCGAGCCGGCGGCGGTCTCACCCAGCCTGATCCGGTACTCCTGCCCCGAGCAGGTCGCCTCCCCCGTCGACCCGGCGTTCGGCGACGTGCTGGGCCGGCCGGTGCCGCGGGCGGTGCCGGGCACGATCACGGCGCTCACCTCCGACGGCCGCACCGGCGAGCTGGACCTGCGCGGCAGGGCCGGGAACGGCGCGGGCCGATGCGGGCTGCGGGTGTTCGTGCCGCACCGGTTCGCGGGCGAGAAGGTACGCGTCAGCGGCATCGACCACCTGCGCCGCAGCCGCGAGCTCGGCAACGTGGTGCTGAGCGGCTGCGTCGCGGACAGCTTCCGGCTGCGCCTGGGCTGATCACTACAGTCGTCCCATGACGACGACCCCCTCTGCCCGGGAAGCCATTGCGGCCGTCCAGGGGCACGAGGCGTGGGCGATCATCCGGCGCTCGACGCGGGCGGGTGACCGCGACACGGTCGGCGTCGTCGGGGGCCGCCGTCACGTGGTCGAGTCGATCCTCGACGTACCGCTCGAGGAGGGCGTGCCCGAGGCCGGGCACATCGCGGACCGGCTGCTCGCCGTACCGTTCCGGCAGGTGCGCGAGCGAGGCTTCGAGGCCCACGACGACGGGACTCCGCTGGTGGTGGTCGACGTCGAGACGGAGCTGGAGTTCACCGTCGCCGAGGTCGTCGACGCGATCGACGAGGTGGCGGTGGAGTTCTCCGACCGCGGGGGGTTCGACACCGACGACGACGCCTACGGCAAGCTCGTCGCGGCGATCATCACCGACGAGATCGGGCAGGGCGAGGGCGCCAACCTGGTCATCGGGCGGCACTACCGGGCGACCGTCGCGGACTGGGGCGCCGACAAGGCGCTGGAGGTCTTCCGCCGGCTGCTCGAGCGTGAGCGCGGCGCGTACTGGACGTTCGTCTTCTTCACCGGCGACCGGTACCTGATCGGCGCGAGCCCCGAGCGGCACGTGACCATCCACGGCGGCGACGTGCGGATGAACCCGATCAGCGGCACCTTCCGGCTGCCCCGCGAGGAGACGGACCTGCGCGGCGGGCTGCTGGACTTCCTGCGCGACGAGAAGGAGATCTACGAGCTCTTCATGGTCGTCGACGAGGAGCTCAAGATGATGTGCGACATCTGCCACGAGGGCGGGCAGGTGCTCGGCCCGTTCCTCAAGCCGATGAGCCGGCTCATCCACACCGAGTACCTCCTGGCCGGCCGCACCCGGCGCGACCCGCGCGAGGTGCTGCGCGACACGATGTACGCCGCGACCGTGACCGGCTCACCGGTCGAGAACGCGTGCCGGCTGATCAAGCAGTACGAGACCGAGGGGCGCGGCTACTACGGCGCCGCGCTGGCGATCCTCGGCCGCGACGCCCAGGGCGGACCGGTGGTGGACAGCCCGATCGTCATCCGCACCGCCGCCGTCGACCTCGATGGCCGGCTCACCGTGACCGCCGGCGCGACCCTGGTGCGCGACTCGGACCCGGCGTACGAGGTCGCGGAGACGCACGCCAAGGCCGGCGGCATCCTCAGCGCCTTCGGCCTGGTCGAGCCGGCGCCGGTCCCGAGCGTGAACGTCGCCGAGCTGGTGAACGACGAGGACGTGCTGCTCGAGCTGAACTCCCGCAACCGGCGGCTCTCCCGCTTCTGGCTCACCGACCAGGGCGGCTCGCCGCCGGACCCGCGCCTGGCGGGGCTCAGCGTCGTGATCCTCGACGGCGAGGACGACTTCGTGAACATGCTCCGGCACGTCCTCGGCGTGCTCGGCATGACGAGCACCGTCGTACGCCACGAGGACTACGCACCCGGCGTCCTCGACGGCTTCGACCTGGTGATCGTCGGCCCCGGTCCGGGTGACCCGCGCGACGGGGACGACCCGAAGATGGCGAGCCTGCGGGCCGCGGTCGCGGACCTGATGGCGGCCCGGCGGCCGTTCCTCGCGGTGTGCCTCGGGCACCAGACGCTGTGCCACCACCTCGGGATCCCGCTCACCTACAAGGACATCGTGTTCCAGGGGACGCAGTCACCGGTGGGCATCGCCGGCCGCACCGAGCGTGTCGGGTTCTACAACACCTTCGTCGGCCGGGTCGGCTCCGCGACCCTCCCCGACGGCGTCGCGGTCGAGACGGACGTCCAGACCGGTGACATCCACCTCGTCACCGGTCCGCACTTCCGGGGCATCCAGTTCCACGCCGAGTCGATCCTCACCGAGCACGGGTACGACCTGCTGCACGAAATCGTCGGCGACCTTCTCCTCGAACGCGGTACATCGAGTTCCTGATTCGCTACGCTCTTGCCTGTGACACGGCGGGAATCCGCTCGTGGGCCCGGTGAAGACTGCCCCCCAGCTTCATCGGGCCCTTCCGCGTTTCCGGGCGTTCGTGGTCGGCCCGGTTGGCGTCCCCAGGGGTGGGCTGGTGGCCCGGTTCGCGTCCCCAGGTCCGCGGTTGGTGACCAAACCGCACGGATTTCGGGCCGGAACCTGCGGTTGGTGACCAATCCGCAACGCCCGACACGCCGAGGACCTGACGCCGCGACTAGGTTGTGCCCGTGGCTCCGGACGTGGTCGTGGTCGACCACCACGACTCCTACACGTGGAACCTGGTCCACCTCATCGCGGCGGTGACCGGGGCGCTGCCGTCGGTCGTCCAGCACGACGAGGTGTCCGCGGCCCAGGTGCTCGCGCACTCCCACGTCGTGCTGTCGCCCGGCCCGGGCCACCCCGGCGTCCCCGCGGACTTCTCGGTCGGCCGCGAGGTGCTCGCCGCCGGCTCCCGGCCGGTGCTCGGCGTGTGCCTCGGCCTGCAGGGCCTGGTGACGGCGTACGGCGGCTCCGTCAACCGGGTCGAGCCCGCCCACGGCGAGGTCGCCGCGGTCACCCACGACGGCCGCGGGGTGTTCGCGGGCCTGCCGTCACCGTTCGCGGCGGTGCGCTACCACTCGCTCGCCGCGGTCGCCGTGCCCGACAACCTCGAGGTGTCCGCGTGGGCGGACGGCGTGGTGATGGGGGTGCGGCACCGGTCGCTGCCGCTCGAGGGCGTGCAGTTCCACCCCGAGTCGATCCTCTCCGAGCACGGTGCCCGGCTGGTCGCCAACTTCCTGGGCCTCGCGTGACCGACCCCGTCGCCTTCTTCCGGGAGACCGCCGCGGCCCACCCGCGCTGCTTCTGGCTCGACGGCGGCGGCGCCCGCGAGTGGTCCGGTCGCCGGTCGATGGTCGGCTGGCTCGACGAGGACGACCTCTCGCTGACGTACGACGCCGCGACGCGGACCGTCACCCGGCACGCCGCCGGCCGCGCGGACGTCGTCGGCGACGACGTGTTCGCCGCCCTGGAGGCCGAGCTCGCCGACGGCTCGCCCGAGGACCACTGGATCGGCTACCTCGGCTACGCCTGCCGGCCCGACCTGCCGGCCACCGTCGGCGGCCCGCTCCCGGACGCGGTCTGGATGCGGCCCCGCGAGATCAGGTTCTTCGAGCACGAGGTCGTCGGGCGTCCCCTGACGTCGCCGAGCGCCGCCGCGGCCGATGACGGCAGGGATCCGCGTCCGACCGGTGATCCCGGCACGCAGTACGCCACCGCTTTCGCCGAGGTCCAGGAGCAGCTGCACGCGGGCAACACCTACGAGGTCAACCTGACCTACCGGCTCGAGGCCGGGAGCGACCTCGACCCGGTGACGGCGTACCTGCGGCTCCGCGAGCTCAACCCCGCGCCGTACGCCGGGTTCCTCCAGCACGACCTGCCCGGGGCCCGCGCCTGGCTGCTGAGCAGCAGTCCCGAGCGGTATGCCCTAGTCGGGGCCGACCGCACCCTGGAGACCAAGCCGATCAAGGGCACCACGCCGCGAGGCGCGACTCCCGAGGAGGACGAGCGGACCCGCCGGCACCTCGCCACCGATCCCAGGTTCCGCGCCGAGAACCTGATGATCGTCGACCTGCTCCGCAACGACCTCGCGACCGTCTGCCTACCGGGGTCGGTCACGGTGCCGACGCTGATGGACGTCGAGTCCTACGAGACCGTGCACCAGCTGGTCAGCACGATCCGGGGCACGCTCCGGCCGGAGGTGACGACCGTCCAGGCGCTGCGGGCGCTCTTCCCGGCCGGGTCCATGACCGGTGCACCGAAGCTGCGCACCATGCAGGTCATCGAGGCTGTCGAGGACACGCCCCGGGGCGTCTACTCGGGCGCCTTCGGCTGGGTGTCGGCCGACGGCCGCGCCGACCTGGGCGTCGTGATCCGGAGCCTCACGACCGCCGGCGACGGCCGGTACTGGCTCGGCACCGGAGGGGGGATCACCGTGCGCTCCGGGCTGGAGGACGAGTACGCCGAGTCGCGCTGGAAGGCCGAGCGGCTCCTGAGCGCGCTGGCCCCGCGAGAACGCACCACCCAGGAACCGGCCGAGCGACGTGGGACGACCCCGCGATGACCCGGAACGGGCGTCGCGGCGAACGCCCGCATCGACCGGTGATCTACCGTGGAGGGCATGGAGAACGCGCACGTCATCGTGCTGTTCGGCGCGACCGGTGACCTCTCCCGGCGCAAGCTGCTGCCCGGCCTCATGCACCTGTGGCAGGCCGGACTCATCGACGACTCGCGCATCGTCGGCACGTCGCTGGAGGAGATCGACACCGAGACCTTCGTGAAGCTCGCGCGCGAGGCCTGCGACGAGTTCTGCAAGAAGCCGATGAGCCCGGAGGAGTGGGCGCGGTTCTCGCAGCTGCTCAGCTACGTCCCACAGACGGCCGGGCCGGCGGCCCTCGCCGAGACGGTGCGCGCCGCGGAGACCGATCTCGAGCACGGCGGCCGTGCGGTGGACTTCCTGCACTACCTGAGCGTGCCGCCGAAGGCGGCGCTCGACGTGGTGCACCAGCTCGACCAGGCCGGGCTGGTCAAGCAGTCGCGGATCGTGATGGAGAAGCCGTTCGGCACCGACCTGGAGTCCGCGCGCAGGCTGAACGCCCGGCTGCACGAGGTCTTCGACGAGAGCCAGATCTTCCGGATCGACCACTTCCTCGGCAAGGAGGCGGCCCAGAACATCCTGGCGTTCCGCTTCGCCAACGGCCTCTTCGAGCCGATCTGGAACCGCAACTTCATCGACCACGTGCAGATCGACGTCCCGGAGACCCTGGGCCTGGAGATGCGCACGAAGTTCTACGAGAGCACCGGCGCCTACCGCGACATGGTCGTCACGCACCTGATGCAGGTGCTGGCGTTCATGGCGATGGAGCCGCCGACCTCGCTCGCGCCGGACCCCATCGGCGAGGAGAAGCTCAAGGTGTTCCGCTCGATGCGGGCGATCGAGCCGCACAACGTCGTGCGCGGTCAGTACGCCGGCTACACCGATCACGCCGAGGTCGCCGAGGAGTCCGACACCGAGACCTTCGTGGCGCTCAAGGTGGAGATCGACAACTGGCGCTGGGCGGGCGTGCCGTTCTACCTGCGCACGGGCAAGAAGATGGCCGAGGGGGCGCGGATCATCTCCATTGCGTTCAAGGAGCCTCCGCTGGCGATGTTCCCGCGTGGCTCGAACGCCGGGACGCAGGGGCCTGACCACCTGACGTTCGACCTCGCCGACCAGTCCCGGATGTCGCTGTCGTTCTACGGAAAGCGCCCCGGGCCCGGGATGAAGCTCGAGAAGCTCTCCATGCAGTTCGCGACCCACGAGACGTCGTCCTCGCTCGCGGTCCTGGAGGCGTACGAGCGGCTCATCCACGACGCGCTGCGCGGCGACCACACCCTGTTCACGACGGCCGACGGCATCGAGACGCTCTGGGCGAAGTCCATTCCGCTGCTGGCCAGCCCGCCCCCGGTCCGCACGTACCCGGTCGGCAGCTGGGGCCCCAACGCCATCCACCAGCTGGTCGCGCCGAACGCCTGGCGCCTGCCGTTCGAGCGCTCCTGGCGCGACCCGAACGTCTACAGCTAGACCCCCGGCGCCTTCCGGCGCTCGCCGTTGTCGGAGTACTCGACGCCGCTGAGGTCGACGGCGCGCCGGCTGTTCGCGAGCGCCGCGACGGTGACGGTCCCGAGCGGGCCGCTGCGGTCGAACATCGCGCACGTCCCGGACGCGATGCCGTCGTGCTCGACGCGGTCGGTCGCGAGCAGCCCGATCTCGAGGCCCGCGGGCTGCCTGGCCAACGTCAAGGCGATGTCGGTGTTGATGTACTCGACCCCGCGGGTGCCCCAGTTGGTGACCATGCTGGCGCTGTCGGCGGCGGCGGCCGCGGTCTGGAAGCCGGTCAGCGGCTCGTCCGGGACGACGGGGATCGCGCTGGTCCAGTACGCCTTCCGGTCCGCGTTCTGGTGCTGGGTGAAGTCCTGCGACCAGGTGCCGCCGGAGAGCAGGAACGGCACCCGCGGCTCGTCGCTCGGCGGCGCAACGTCGAGCGGAGGAGGGGACGGGCGCCCGGCCGGCTCCCACACCTCGCCGTCCGTGCTCGCCGACGGCTTGAGGAACGTCGCGCTGGCCCGGGCCACCCGCTCGCCACCCTGGCTCATCGTCACGTCGACCAGGCAGATCCGCGACCCTTCGCGCACCACCTCGGTCGTGAACGCGCACGGCTGCATCCGCGCCTGCCGGAACAGGTCCACGGACCACCGCGCGGGCCGGAGGTCGGTGCGCCCGGCCCCCGCGAGACCCTCCTCGGCGGCGCGGGCGAGCGCGCCGCTGACGGCCACGCCGTGCATCTGGTCGTCGCTCCACATGCTGCACGCCAGCGGGGTCGGGACGAGGTCGGCGCCGGCGCGGGTGAAGAACGAGATCGGGTCGGTCACCGGCCTATTCTCGCGGAGCCTTCCGGGCCAGCAGCGCGAGGAGGTCGGTGGCGCTCGTCACGAACTCGTCCTCGTCGTACGGCCTCAGGTGCACGGCGTTGACGCTCTGCACGAGGCCCTTGGTCTGGACGAACCCGGTCACCAGGATCCCGGACCTCCGCTCACGGACGGCGATCCGGGCGGCGTCGGCGCCGGGCACCGTGACCGGGTGCAGCTGGGTCGCGATGGCGCCCATCGAGTCGAGGGCCGCGTCGAGGCCGCCGTCGAAGTAGAGGTACGAGACGTCGTACGCCGGCCCGCCCTTCTCCTCCGGCACGAACGTGCAACGTGGCTGGTCGGTGGTCCCGGTCTGCTCGGTCACCTGCTCCCCGGCGATCCGGCTGACCGCCGCGGCCGTCAGCCCGTCGCAGGGGCTCCACGCGACGTCGGCCGCCAGGGTCTCCTGCGCGGAGGGGGCCGGGGAGCCGGACGGGTCGGACGACGAACAGCCGGCCAGCAGCGCCGCCGCGGCGAGCGCGACGGGGACGGCGCGTCCCCTCACGACGCGGGTGTCCAGTCCGGGACCGGGGCGATCGAGCCGGGCAGCCAGAGGGTCATCCGGGCGCCGCCGGACGGCGACGTGCTGGCCTCGACGGTCCCGGAGTGCCGGGACGCGACCTGGCGCACGATCGACAGGCCGAGCCCCGACCCGGGCATCGAGCGGGACTCCTCCGAGCGGTAGAACCGGTCGAACACGTGCGGCAGGTCCTCGGGACCGATGCCCGGCCCTTCGTCGTCGACGACCAGGGTGCCGTCGGCCATCCGGACGGTCACGGTGCCGCCCGTCGGGCTCCACTTCGCCGCGTTGTCCAGCAGGTTGGTGACGGCACGCTCGATGCCGGCCTGCTCGCCGACGACGAACCACGGCTCGAGGTCGACGTCGAAGGTCGTGCCCGGCGCGCGCCGGCGCACCCGGCCCACGGTGCGGTCGACGAGGTCGGCGAGGTCGACCTCCTCCACCACGTGGGTGAGCGGCTCGTCGCGGGAGAGCTCGACCAGGTCGCCGATCAGCGTGGTCATCTCCTCGATCTGGGCGCGCACGTCGTCGAGAAGCTCCTCCTTGGCCCCGGGCGGGAGCCCGCCGGAGCTGTCGGCCTGGCTGAGCAGGTCCAGGTTGGTGCGCAGCGAGGTCAGCGGCGTGCGGAGCTCGTGCCCGGCGTCGGCGACCAGCTGTCGCTGCCGGTCCCGGGACGCCGCGAGGGCGGCCAGCATCTGGTTGAACGCCGCGGTGAGGCGGGCGATCTCGTCGTCGCCCTCGACCGGCATCGGGCGGAGGTCCTCGGTGCGCGCGACCTCCTCGACCGACGCCGTCAGCCGGCGGACCGGGCGCAGGCCGTTGCGGGCCACCGCCCACCCGGCCATGCCGGAGGCGATCACACCGGCCAGCCCGAAGAGGAACATCACGATGCCGAGCTTGCGCAGCACCTTCTCCTGCGACTCGAGCGACTGCGCCACGACGAGCGCCTGGCCGGGCTGCTGGGTCGGCACGGTGACCACGCGGAACGCCTGCCCGGCGGCATAGATGGTGCGGATGCTCTCGTGGGCATCGCCGGTCGCCACGTCGACCTCCTGCTGACCGAGCTCGAGCTGGTCGTCGGAGCTCTTCGTGGTGGAGCACGTACGGACCGCCGGGGTCGCGCCGACCTGGATGAAGGCGATGCGGACGTCGGCGGCTCCCAGGGCCCAGGTCGGGATCTCGCAGTCGCTGGTGATCTCGGCGAGGGCCTGCGACTTCGCGGCCTGGGTCGCCCGTTGCACCAGCGAATCGTCGAGCGTCGCCTGCAGCTGCATCCGCACGGTCAGGTAGGCGCCGAAGGCGACCAGCAGGACCGTCGCGCCGGCCGCGATGGTGGTGAGGACGGTGACCCGGGAGGCCAGCGAGCGGCGGTAGTGCCACCGCCCGTCCGGGCCGGCGGGTGGGAAGACGGTCACGATTCCTTCAGCACGTAGCCCACGCCGCGGACGGTGTGGATCAGGCGGGGCTCCTCCTCGGCCTCGGTCTTGCGGCGCAGGTAGCCGACGTAGACCTCGAGCGAGTTGGCGGTCGTGGGGAAGTCGTAGCCCCAGACCTCCTCGAGGATGAAGGAGCGCTCGAGCACGCGGCGGGGCCGGCGCAGGAACATCTCCAGGAGGGTGAACTCGGTGCGGGTCAGCTCGATCGGCCGCTCCCCGCGCCGGACCTCACGGGTCGCGATGTCCATCGAGAGGTCGGAGAACGAGAGCACCTCGTCCTCGGCGTCCTCGTCCCGAGGGGCGGCCCGGCGGAGCAGCGCCCGGAGCCGGGCGAGCAGCTCCTGGAGGGCGAACGGCTTGGTGAGGTAGTCGTCGGCGCCGGCGTCGAGCCCCTCGACCCGGTCGCCGACGGCGTCGCGCGCGGTGAGGACGAGGATCGGCAGGTCGTTGCCCGCGGTGCGCAGCGCGCGGGTCGCCTCGATGCCGTCGAGCCGGGGCATCATCACGTCCATCACGACCACGTCCGGGGCGGAGGCGGCGATGCCGGCGAGCGCCTCGGCGCCGTCGCTGGCGAGGGTGACGGCGTACCCGTTGAACTCCAGGGACCGCCGCAGCGACTCACGGACCGCCTTGTCGTCGTCGACGACGAGGACGCGCGGCTTCGGTCCGGGAGCGGTGATCACGTCCCTACTGTGCCAGCCATGCCTGAGTCCGCACTGAGAGCGGCGCTCACGTGTAGCGGGCCGCGATGTCGGCCGCGCGACCGGCGTACCCACCCCCGAAGTGGCAGGCGTGCACGAGCAGCGGGAACAGCTGGTGCAGGGCGAGCCGGTCCTCCCAACCGTCGGCGAGCGGGTTCGTGCCGGCGCACGCCTCGGCGTACGCGTCGAGCATCCGCGGCAGGTGCGGCAGGCCGAACAGCGCCAGCATCGCGAGGTCGATCTCCCGGTGGCCGCCGTACGCCGCCGGGTCGATCAGCCACGCGTGGCCGTCCAGGCCCCAGAGCACGTTGCCGTTCCAGAGGTCGCCGTGCAGCCGCGCCGGTCCTTCCTCGGGGACCAGCGCGGCCAGTCGCGGCACGACCGCCTCGATCGCGGCCGCCTGCTCCGGGGTCGCCGAGCCGCGGTCCCGGGCGAGCTTGACGTAGGGGAGCAGCCGACGGACCGCGTAGAACTCGGCCCAGCTGTCGCAGGGCTTGTTGGGCATCGGCAGCTTCCCGATGAAGCCGTCCCGCTCGCGGCCGTACGACGGCGCCCCGGCCGCGTGGGTGGTGGCCAGCTCGCGGCCGAGCGCGGCCGCGGCGTCCACCGAGCTCTTGCCGGGCTCGACCCAGCGGATGATCAGGCACTCGTGGTCGACGGCGAGCACCTCGGGGACGTGCGCCGCCCCGTCGGGCGCCGGCTCCGCCAGCCACCGCAGGCCGGCCGCCTCGGCGGTGAAGAAGTCCTCGGGCGCGTGCGGCAGGGTCTTCATCAGCGCCGTGGTCCCGTCGCTGAGCCGCAGCCGGGTGGACGTGGCGATGTCGCCGCCGGCGATCGGCGCCGTGGCCACCACCGACGAGCCGAGGAGCTCCTCGGCCCTGCGGGCGACCAGCGGCTGGCGCGTCACGTCGCGCGCTCCTCCAGTGCGGCGACCAGCGCCGCCGTCGTTCGCTCGACCATGGCGAGGACCTCCTCGAAACCGGAGTCCCCACCGTAGTACGGGTCCGGCACGTCTCCGCCCGGTTCGAGCGGGTCGAAGTCGCGGAACAGCCGCACCCGGTCGCGGCGGCCGCCCAGGTCCGCGAGGTTCTGGGCGTCCATCGCGAGCACCAGGTCCTGGGCGTCGAGGTCGTCGGTCCCGGCCCACTGCTGCGCCCGGTGGTGCGTGGGGTCGTACCCGGCGGCTGCCAGCGTCGCCGCGGCGCGCCGGTCCATCGGGTTGCCGACGTGCCAGCCGCCGGTCCCCGCGCTGGTCACCTCGACACGGTCGTCGAGCCCGGCGTCGGCGAGCTTCGCCGCCAGGACGACGTGCGCCATGGGCGAGCGGCAGATGTTCCCGAGGCAGACCAGGGCGACCCGGTAGCTCCCGGGCCGCCGCGGCTCAGGCGTCCCGGGCGTCACCGAAGAGCAGGCCGACGACCCAGGTCACGACCGTGATCACGATGGCCCCGCCGACGGCGTTCCAGAACCCGTTGACGTAGAAGTCGATGTCGAACAGCCCGGCCAGCCACTCGGTGAAGAGCAGCATCAGCGCGTTGATCACCAGCAGGAAGATCCCGAGCGTGATGATGATGAACGGGATCGACAGGAACTTGATGATCGGGCTGACGAACGAGTTGACGATGCCGAGGATCAGCGCCACGAACAGCAGCGCCCAGACGTTGTCGGCGACCTCGCCCCAGCCGGACGAACCCGTGAAGCCGATGCCGTCGAAGATCAGGACGGCCGCGGCCAGCGCCACGGCATTGGTGGCGAGCCACCCGACGAACTTCGCGAAACCCACGACGCCACCCTAGGGGGTGACCAGGCCCAGGGCGCTGAGGATCGACGTCTCGGCGTCGTCGAGGTGCTTCTGGAGGAACGCCGAGGCCCCGTCGACGTCGCCCCTCTCCAGGAGCATCACCAGCTGGGTGTGGGTGTCGGCCTGGTCGTGGGCGTTGCGGCGGATCCGGTCCACCTGGGCCAGGGCCAGCTTGAGCTCGCGGACCAGGCTCTCGGCCATCGCCACCAGCCGCGGCGACCCCGTGAGGCCGACCAGCGAGATGTGGAACGCGAGGTGCCGCTCGTTCAGCTCCTGGTACGTCGCCGCGTTGCGGACCGCCCCCGTGTAGCTGACCAGCGAGGTGCGGACGGCGTCCCGCAGCCGCTCGTCGGCCTGCCGCCAGCAGCGGACGCCGGCGCCCTCGAGGACCCAGCGGGCGCGGCAGATGTCGTGCACCGTGGCCGCCTCCGTCGTCGCCACCGAGACCCCGCGGTTCGGCTCCCGGGTGGCCAGCCCCTCCGCGACCAGCAGCCCGAGCGCCTCGCGGACGGTCGGGCGGGAGACGCCGAGGGACTCGGCCAGGGCCACCTCCCGCAACGGCGTCCCGCTCTCGAGCTCGCCGTCGAACAGGGCCCGGCGCAGCTCGTCGGCGACGCGGTCCACGGTCGAGGAGAGCTCGAGGTGGAGCGTGCTGAACGGCGGTTCGGCCATGGGGGCCATTCTGCTCTACACTCCGGTCTGTCAGGTTGTCTGACAATCTGGCAATACCGAGCACCTGCGCGTGAACTGAGGAGGGACCATGGACCTGCACTGGGGCCGCCGCTACGTGATGGTCGAGCCGACCCACTTCCGGGTCGAGTACCGGATCAACCCGTTCATGGACCTCGCCGACCAGCCCGACCCCGCGCGTGCGCTCGCCCAGTGGCGCGAGCTGGTCGCCACCATCGAGCGGCTCGGCGGCACCGTCGACGTGGTCCCGCAGCGCGCGGACGCGCCGGACATGGTCTACGCGATGAACCTCGGCCTCGCCCTGGTCCGCGAGGACGGCGTCCCCCACGTCGTGATGTCGCACATGCGCTACCCCGAGCGCCGGATGGAGACGCTCTCGGCGCAGCCCTGGTTCGCCTCGCGGGGCTTCGCGACGTCGTACGTCGGCCGCGACGCCGTCGGCCCGCACCTCGAGGCCGGTGACGCGTTCGCGTTCGGAGATGCGCTGGTCGTCGGCTACGGCCCGCGCACCGAGGAGCTCGCGCTCAAGCACCTCGCCACCGAGCTCGACGTCCGGGTCCGCGGCCTCCGCATCACCCACCCGGGGATGTACCACCTCGACCTGGCCTTCTGCCCCCTCGACGACCGCCGTGCGCTGGTCTGCCCCGCAGCCCTGGACGAGGAGTCCGCGGCCGCGCTCCTCGACCTGGTGCCCGAGCCGCTGGTGCTCACCGAGGAGGAGGCGCTGACGACGTTCTGCGCCAACTCGATCGTGCTCGGCCGGACCGTGCTGATGCCCGCCTGCCCCGACCGGGTGCGCGCCCGGCTCGAGGAGTGGGGCTTCGAGGTCGTGCTCGTGGAGGTCTCCGAGTTCCACAAGGGCGGCGGCTCGATCCGCTGCCTGACCAACCCCGTCGACGTCACCATCGGCCGCGACCTGCCGTCGGTGCCGGGCGGCGAGGTGCTGCTGCCGTAGGGGGCGGGCCCGGGCGGGTTTCTCCGGCTGACCGGAGAAACCCGACGACACGCCGGGACACCAGCGGCGTGTCGGGCGGGTTTCCCCCGACAACCCCGAGCGCGCCTCCTGAGCCCCGCTACGGTCGAGGCGTGTTTCCGGTCGGCGGCGTGGGGGTGATGCTCGCCCTGGTCGTCGTCTCCGGCCTCGGCTGCGCGCTGCTCGCGGTGGGGCTGAGCCGGTGGCTCGGCTGGCTGACCGCCGTGTCGGTGGCCGGGCTGGTCTGGTCGGTGCTCGTCATCGGCTCGATCACCCTCATCCCCGCGAACGGCGCTCCGGGCATCGTGTCCGCGGAGGGCCGGCTCGTCACGTGCTCCTGGGACATCGGTGGCCCGGCGCCGGAGGGCTTCTGGATCTTCGGCGGCGGCCAGCGGACGCTCAACGCCGTGGTGTTCGTGCCCGCGGGGGCGCTGCTGGTCCTGGCCCTCGCCCGCTGGCCGCGGTTCGCGTGGGTGGGGGTACCGGTCGGGCTGGTGCTGCTGGCGGCGTACTCGATCGGGATCGAGGCGACGCAGCTCGCGCTGGCGCGGATCGACCGGGCGTGCGACGTGACCGACGTGATCGACAACGTCACCGGCGCGGTCGTCGGGGTGGCCGTCGGCATCCTGCTGGCGCTCGCGCTCCGCCCGTGGCGCCGTGGCTAGGGTGCTGCCCATGACCAGCCCCCAGCCCCGGTCGAACGTCGCGGAGATCCCGCCGTACGTCGCCGGGAAGCCGCCGACGGTGCGCCCCGGGATGACCTCCTACAAGCTGTCGTCGAACGAGAACCCGTACCCGCCGCTCCCCGGTGTCGTCGAGGCCGTGCAGGCCGGCGTCGGCGCCATGAACCGCTACCCGGACATGGGCGCCTCGGCGCTCTACGAGGCGCTGTCGCGGAAGTTCGGCGTGCCCGCCGGGCACCTCTCGGTCGCCACCGGCTCCGTCGGGCTGATCTACCAGCTCGTGCAGGCGTTCTGCGACCCCGGCGACGAGGTCGTGTTCGCGTGGCGGTCCTTCGAGGCCTACCCGATCGCGGTCACCGCCGCGGCCGCGACCGGCGTCAAGGTGCCGGTGCTGGCCGACGGCCGGCACGACCTGGACGCGATGGCGGCCGCCGTCACCGACCGCACCAAGGTGGTGCTGGTCTGCACCCCGAACAACCCGACCGGCCCCGCGGTCACCCAGGCCGAGCTGGACGCCTTCCTGGCGAGGGTCCCCTCGGACGTCCTGGTCGTGGTCGACGAGGCGTACGTCGAGTTCGTGCGGATGCCCGACGCCGTGGACGGCATCGCGACCTACCGCCGCCACGAGAACGTCGTGGTCACCCGGACCTTCTCCAAGGCCTACGGGCTCGCGGGCTTCCGGGTGGGGTACGCCGTGGCGCCCGCTCCGATCGCGGCGGCGTTGCGCGCGGTGTCGCTGCCGTTCGGCGTCTCGACGGTCGCGCAGGCGGCGGCGATCGCGTCCCTGGAGCGGCAGGACGAGCTGTTCGAGCGCGTCGACGCGCTGGTGACGGAGCGCACCCGCGTCGTGACCGGCCTGCGTGAGGCCGGCTGGCACGTGCCGGAGGCGCAGGGCAACTTCGTCTGGTTCGACCTCGGCGAGCGGACGCTCGACTTCGCTGCCGCGGCCGACGAGGCCGGGATCGTCGTGCGCCCGTTCGCGGGCGAGGGCTGCCGGGTGTCGATCGGCGAGACCGAGGCCAACGACCGGCTGCTCGCGGTCGCCGCGGCCTTCCCGCGCTAGGCCGGGGCGCGGCGTCAGCGAGGCGCCACCTCGACCTCCGCATGCGCACTCGCGTCGGGCCGCCGGTCCATCTCGCGCCAGCGGGGGTCGACCGCCGGCAGCATCGTGACCGCGAAGTAGGCGAGGCCGACGACCAGCATGGCCGGCTCGAGGCCGACGCCGGTGACGAGCACGCCGCCGAGCAGGCCGCCGAACGGGATCAGCGCGAAGCACATCGCCGTCGTCAGGGAGGACACCCGGCCGACCAACGGCTGCGGGATGCGCTCGAAGATCACCGCGCCGAGCACCGGGTTGATGAACCCCGCGGCGAAGCCGCAGGCCACGGTCGCGGCGACGATCAGCCAGAGCGGGCTGTCGAACGCGAACACGGCGTACCGCGGCAGGCCGCAGACCAGGAACGCGAGCAGGTAGGTCCGGTAGCGCGGCAGCCGTGACGCCCAGGCCGCGGCGCAGACGGCGCCCAACGCGGAGCACCCGCCGAAGACGGCGAACACGAGACCGATCGCGCCTGCGCCGCGTCCGGAGTCGACCGCCCAGACCGGCACCAGGACGCTGACGTACGCCGCGTCCAGGAGATTCGTGAGCGCGACCATCACCGCGATGCCGAGCAGCACCCGGTCGCCGCGCAGGAAGTCCCAGCCCTCGCGCAGCTGGCGCCGGTAGGACGCCTCGTCGTCCTCGACCACCGGCGGGGGTGCCGGCAGCGAGCGGGTCGTGAGGATCAGCACGACAGCCGAGATGCCGAAGGTGGCGGCGTCGACGACGAGCGCGTTGGTCGCTCCGACGACAGCCACGAGACCGCCGGCGAGCGCCGCGCCGAGCATCGACGAGGTGCGCTCGACCGTGCCGGCCAGGCCGGTGACCCGCTCCATCGGCACGTTCGCGTGCTCGGCGATCGCCGGGACCAGCGCGTGCTTGGCCGAGTCGCCGGGTCCGCGCAGGGCACCCGCGACCGCGACCAGGGCCAGCAGCAGCGGGAAGGACAGCAGGTCCAGCAGGTGCAGCGCCGGGATCGAGCCGACGACGACCAGGCTGCCGAGGTCGCAGGCGATGCTGACCCGGCGCGCACCGGCCCGGTCGATCATCGGGCCGCCGAGCACCTTCAGCACGACCATGGGGAGGGTCTCGAACAGCGCGACCAGGCCGGTCTGGGTGGCCGAACCGGTCGTCGTGAGGACCAGGAACGGCAGCGCGATCATCGACACCCGGGTGCCGGTGAGCGAGACCGCCTCCGCGGTCAGCCAGCCGTAGAGGGGCGTACGGCGCAGGGTCACTCCTCGGCCCCGCCGACCCGGCCCGGGTACGGGAACCCGTTGAGCTGCACGACGTACTGGACCGCCTCGTCGTCGTCCTCCTGCTCGGGCTCGGCGTGCAGGACCTCGGCCAGCCTCTCGACGAGCGCCTTGGCCCGGGCGGGGGTCAGCTTGATCACCCAGTCGCTGTAGGTCGTCGCGTCGGACCAGGCGGGCGGCAGCAGCCCGAGCTCCTCGACGGAGCGCTGGAGGGTCTGGGTCATCACGACCGCGACGGACTGGAGGTAGGCCTCCAGCGTCTCGGCGTCCGCGGGGTCGGCCGGCCGGGCCGTGTCGGTCGTCGTCGACTGGTGCGCGGCCCGCCACCAGCGGTCCCGGGCGTTGCCACGCGCGGTGTCCTCGGCCACGAAGCCGTGCCGCTCCAGCTGGCGCAGGTGGTACGACGTCGCGCCGGTGTTCAGGCCGAGCCGGGTCGCCAGCGTGGTCGCCGTGGCCGGCCCGTCGATGCGGAGCAGGCCGAGCATCCGCAGCCGGAGCGGGTGGGTCAGCGCCTTGAGGGCCTCGGGGCTCGGGGTGATGGAGGTGACGTCCATGGCAGCACGGTACGACTGCAAAGAGACATTTGCAAACGGTTCTTTGCAGTCACGTCTTGTAGCGTCGCCGCTGTGCTCCCTCAGCTCCTCGTCCCGTTCGTCGCCACCCTCGCGATGGCCCTCCCGCACGCGGCCCCGGACCGGCCTGCGGACGTCCTCGCGGACATGTCGCTGGCGCAGCGGGTCGGGCAGCTGTTCATGGTCGGGACGCCTGCCGCCGAGGTGGACCAGCGGACCCGAGCCCAGATCGGGCGCTACCACGTGGGCAACGTGATGCTGACCGGCCGCAGCTACGGCGGCGTCCGCGCGCCGAAGCACGTCTCGAAGGTGATGCGTGCCGAGGTTGACGCGGCCTCGACCGACCGCGTGCGACTGCTGGTCGCCACCGACCAGGAGGGCGGCCTGGTGCAGGTGCTCCAGGGGGGCGCCTTCTCCGACATGCCCTCTGCCCTGACCCAGGGGAGCTGGGGGCTGCCGAAGCTGCGCGGCGCCGCGCGGGCATGGGCCGGGCAGCTGCAGAGCGCCGGCGTGAACATGAACCTCGCGCCGGTCATGGACACCGTCCCGAGCCCGCAGGCCGCCCAGCACAACCCGCCGATCGGCGGGTACCAGCGGGAGTTCGGGTTCACCACGCGCGTGGTCGCCCACCACGGGGTCGCGTTCCTGCGGGGGATGACCGACGGCCACGTCGTACCGACCGTGAAGCACTTCCCCGGCCTGGGCCGGGTGCGCGCCAACACCGACACGCACGCGAACGTGACCGACCGCGTGACCCGGCGACACGACCCCTACTTCCGGCCGTTCCGGGCGGCGGTCACCGCCGGCGTGCCCGCGGTGATGATGTCGACGGCGTACTACACGCGGCTCGACCCGAGGCACCCGGCGGCGTTCTCCCCGTTCGTGATCGGGACCGTGCTGCGCGGCGACCTGGGCTTCACGGGCGTCGTGATCTCCGACGACCTGGCGCGCGCGAAGCAGGTGGCCTCGTTCAGCCCCGCCGGGCGGGCGCTGCGGTTCATCGGCGCCGGCGGCGACATCGTGCTCACGGTCGACCCCGACCCGCTGCCGGCGATGTACGACGCGGTGCTGGCCCGGGCGCGCACGAGCGAGAAGTTCCGGGACAAGGTGGACGCCGCGGCGCTGCGGGTGCTGAGGGCGAAGGACCGTCAGGGCCTGCTGCCTACAGTGAGGCCATGAGCGACTCGGGCGAGTACCAGCGCGACGCCAACTACATCCCCGACCGGATCACCCGGGGCGCCCGGAAGCCCGAGCACGGGCCCGTGGAGGGCGAGTTGTGGCCGGTCGAGCCGGGCCGGTACAGACTCGTCGCGGCAAGAGCGTGCCCCTGGGCGAACCGCTCGATCATCGTCCGCAGCCTGCTCGGGCTCGAGGACGTGATCTCGATGGGCCTGTGCGGACCCACCCACGACGAGCGCAGCTGGACGTTCGATCTCGATCCCGGCGGCCGCGACCCGGTGCTCGGCTACGAGCGTCTGCAGGAGGCCTACTTCAGGCGGTTCCCCGACTACCCGCGCGGCATCACGGTGCCGGCGGTCGTCGACATCGAGTCGGGCGGCGTGGTCACCAACGACTACCCGTGGATCACCCACGACCTCTTCCACGAGTGGCGCGACTTCCACCGGCCCGACGCACCCGACCTGTGGCCCGATGACCTCCGCGAGGAGATGGACGAGGTCATGGAGCGGATCTACACGGAGGTGAACAACGGCGTCTATCGCGCGGGGTTCTCCACGTCGCAGGAGGCGTACGAGGCGGCGTACGACCGGTTTTTCGCGACCCTTGACTGGCTCGAGGACCGGTTGACCGACCGGCGCTACCTGATGGGTCCGTCCATCACCGAGGCGGACATCCGGCTGTTCACGACGCTGGCCCGCTTCGACGCGGTCTACCACGGGCACTTCAAGTGCAACCGCAACAAGCTCACCGAGATGCCGGCGCTGTGGGGCTACGCGCGCGACCTGTTCCAGACGCCCGGCTTCGGCGACTCCATCGACTTCTTCCAGATCAAGAAGCACTACTACGTCGTGCACTCCGACATCAACCCGAGCGGCATCGTGCCGAAGGGTCCCGACAACTCGGTCTGGCTGACGCCGCACGGCCGGGACGGGCTCTGACCGGGATCGGCGCTCTGACGGGATCCCCGGCTCGCCGGGGATCCCCTCGCTTCTCGGGCGTTGCAACGGCCGAAAAGCGACAGGAGTGCCCGACCGGTGTGACGGGAGGGGCTACTGGTGGTCGTCGAACGTGGCCGGTGAGCGGCGACCGGTACGCCGCGATCGGCTCGGTGATCACGATGCGGCCCCGACCGGCGCGGCCCGGCTGGCGGGTCGGGATCCGGAGGTGTCCGCGGGCGCTCACACGTCCACCTGCAGCCGCACGTCGACGACCATGCCCGGCTCTGGCGGGACAGCTGTGACGGGATCCCCGGCTCGCCGGGGATCCCCTCGCTTCTCGGGCGTTGCAACGGCCGAAAAGCGGCAGAAGTGCCCGACCGGTGTGGCGGGAGGGGCTACTGGTGGTCGCCGAACGTGGCGGTGAGCGGCGACCGGTACGCCGCGATCGGCTCGGTGATCACGCTGCGGGCGGCGACCGCCGCGGCCCCAGCCCGCGCGGCCCCAGCCCGCGCGGCCCAGCCCGCGCGGCCCAGCCCGCGCGGCCCAGCCCGCGCGGCGCCGGCGCGCCGGGATCCGGACGTGTCCGCGGGCGGTCAGACGTCCACCTGCAGCCGCACGTCAACGACCATGCCGAGCTCGATGGCCTCGGCCCTGCGGACCCGGTCCTTGAGCGGCACCACGTAGCTGCCGTCCCTGGGCCACAGCGACGTCGTCCACGCAGTGTCACCGATGGTCACCGTCACCGGGATCATGCCCCAGCCGTAGGTCACCGCCGCGGCGGTCTCCTGGAGCTGCTCGGCCTCGTCCTCGGGCACCCACACGAAGTGGTACGGCGCGGGGCCGCGCCACTCCCAGACCTCGCCGCTGAACTCCAGCTCCACGGCGACAGCCTAGGCGGGCCGAGCCGGGGTCAGCGGCGGACGAACCCGTGCACGTGCGGTGTGGCGTGCCGCCAGTGCAGGTACGCGGCGTACAGCACCCGGCGCGCCCACGGACGGGCCGCCCGCCCGAGCTCGAACCGGTGCGGGCAGGGGCGCCGGCCGTGGCCGCACGTCCAGCCGTGGAAGTAGATGATCGGCTGCTTGCGCCCGGCCGTCAGGACGTCGGCGCCGCCGGGACCGCAGATGCGGGTGTTGTCGCGGCGCAGCAGGGAGTGGGCGCGGGCGTGCCGCCACCCGAAGAGGTGCCGCGACGTCCGCCAGGTGGTGCGGTAGTCGCAGCTGCCGAAGTAGCCCTCGGAGGTGAACAGCACCAGGTGCTTGCGGTGCCGGACGAGGACCGGGTTCTCGACCGTGTGCCCGCTGCGCAGCAGCACCCGGGCCCTCGCGCGGTCGCCGCGGTGGAGGCCGTCGCGGGTGAGCCGGATCATCCGGATCGACGTCGGGTTGCCCTGCGTCTTGAACAGCAGCGTCCGGCCACCGTTCGCCCGCCGGAACCCGGACGGGTCGATGGCGCCCTGCGGAGGGCACACCAGGGGGTGCTTGCCGACCGGGTGGAACGTGTCGAGCACGTGCCGAGCCGCAGCGACACCGATGCAGCGCCGCCGGCCGTGCGCCACCGCCGAGTAGTACAGGAGCCAGCCGCGCTTCGCCTGCACCAGGTCCGGCGCCCAGACCTGGTCCGACCTGACCCACCGCGGAAGGTCCACCAGGGCTCGGCGCACGGGGCGCCACGGCCCACGCGGCGAGCGGGACACCGCCCGGGGCGCGAGGTAGCCGGTCGCGACCGCGACGTACCCCCGCGAGAAGGACGCCACCGAGGGATCGGCGAACCGGTCCTGGTGGATCAGCGGCGTCGCCCGCTGCAGCGGCGCCAGTGACGCGTCCGCGCCGCCGCCCAGCGAGACCGTCATCATCACCACGAGGGCAGCCGACGCCGCCCGAATCCCCCACCGCACCTGTTGCCGCCCCACCACTCGCACCCGGTTGTGAGCGCACAGGATCACCCGCCGGGCGGCCGCGCGCAGGACAACACGCCGAATCGTCACAATGGACGCATGGGCCACGACCACGACCACGACCACGCCGCCGGTCGCGCGGCGGACCGCGGGCGGCTGCGCGTCGTGCTCGTCGTGACTCTCGTCGTGATGGCACTCGAGGTGGTCGGCGCGATCGTCACCGGGTCCCTCGCGCTGTTCGCGGACGCGGGCCACATGGCCACCGACGCCGCCGCCGTGGTACTGGCGCTCGGGGCGTCGTACGTCGCGACGCTCCGCGGCGGACCGCGCTCGACCTTCGGGCTGCACCGGGCCGAGATCCTCGCCGCGCTCGTGAACGCGCTGGTGCTGCTCGTCGTGTGCGGCTACCTGGCCTGGGCGGGGATCTCGCGGCTCGCCGAACCGGTCGAGGTGGACGCCGGGCCGATGGTGCTGTTCGCGCTCGTCGGCCTGGTCGCCAACGGCGGGTCGCTGTACGTCCTCAACCGCTCCGACACCGGCTCGCTCAACCTGCGCGGTGCGCTGAACGAGGTGCTCGCGGACCTGCTGGGGTCGCTGCTGGCCGTCCTCGCCGGTCTCGCGATCCTGCTCTGGGGCTTCGACCGGGCCGACCCGATCGCCTCGCTGGCGATCGCCGCGCTGATCCTGCCGCGCTCGCTGGTGCTGCTGCGCGAGGCCTCGCTGGTGCTGCTCGAGGTCGCGCCGGCAGGGCTCGACCTCGACGACGTCCGCACACACCTCCTCGAGATGTCCGGTGTCGTGGACGTGCACGACCTGCACGCCTGGACGATCACCAGCGGCATGCCGAGCCTGTCCGCGCACGTCACCGTCACCCAGCAGGCGCTCGACGAGCACGGCGTCGGCGGCATCCTGGACCGGCTCTCCGAGTGCACCGCCGAGCACTTCGACGTACGCCACTCGACGTTCCAGGTCGAGCCGGAGACGCACCAGGAGCACGAGGACCTCGGTGAGGTGCACTAGGGCCGGCGAGGACGATTGGCGGGGGCGACGACGACGCAGGTAAGTTGAGTGTGCACGATTGTGTTCCGGGTCACAGGGCGCACCACCCCCGCGTCCCGCGTCCGGAGCGACAGCCATCGGCACGCGGAGACCCCGTACCGCCGACGACATCGAAGGAGCGCACGTGAGCACGCAGTCATCGGGTGAGACACCCGGCTTCGGGCCCGACCTCGTGGAGGTCTTCGGGCCCTCGCAGCAGGACGGCGGCCCCGAGCTCGTCCAGCTGCTGACCCCCGAGGGGGAGCGGGTCGAGCACCCGGACTTCTCCTTCGACCTCGGCGACGACGCGATCCTCGGCTTCTACCGCGACATGGTCCTGACCCGTCGCATCGACACCGAGGCCACCGCCCTCCAGCGGCACGGCGAGCTCGGCATCTGGGCGCAGCTGCTCGGCCAGGAGGCCGCGCAGATCGGCGCCGGCCGCTCGCTGCGTCCCCAGGACTTCGTCTTCCCGACCTACCGCGAGCACGGCGTCGCGTGGTGCAAGGGCGTCGACCCGCTCGACCTGCTCGGGCTGTTCCGCGGCGTCGACCAGGGCTCCTGGGACCCCGCCGACAACAACTTCGGCCTGTACACGATCGTGATCGGCGCGCAGACGCTGCACGCGACCGGCTACGCGATGGGCCTGCAGCGCGACGGCGTCGTCGGCACCGGCGACCCGGACCGCGACGCCGCGGTCATCGCGCACTTCGGTGACGGCGCCTCCTCGCAGGGCGACGTCAACGAGTCGTTCATCTTCGCGGCGTCGTACAACGCCCCGGTCGTGTTCTTCTGCCAGAACAACCAGTGGGCCATCTCCGAGCCGATCGAGCGGCAGACCCGGATCCCGCTCTACCAGAGGGCTCTCGGCTTCGGCTTCCCCGGCGTCCGCGTCGACGGCAACGACGTCCTCGCGACGTACGCCGTCACCCAGGCCGCGCTGCAGCGAGCCCGCGACGGCCAGGGCCCCACGCTCGTCGAGGCCTACACGTACCGGATGGGTGCGCACACCACGACCGACGACCCGACGCGCTACCGGCTCAGCGACGACCTCGAGCGCTGGAAGCTCAAGGACCCGATCGCCCGCGTGAAGGCGTACCTGCGCCGCAACGGCGTCGCGGACGACTCGTTCTTCGCGGACGTCCAGCAGGAGGCCGACGACCTCGGCCACCGGCTCCGCGAGGGCTGCAAGGCGTTGCCGGACCCGCAGCCGCTGAGCATGTTCGACCACGTCTACTCCGAGATGACCGAGGAGCTCGTCGCCCAGCGCGACGGGTTCGCGGCCTACCTGGAGAGCTTCGAGGGGGCGCACTGATGGCGACGCAGGGTACGCAGAGGATCACGCTCGCCAAGGGCCTCAACATGGGCCTGCGCAAGGCGATGGAGGACGACCCCAAGGTCCTGCTCATGGGGGAGGACGTCGGCAAGCTGGGCGGCGTCTTCCGGATCACCGACGGGCTGCAGAAGGACTTCGGCGAGGACCGCGTCATCGACTCGCCGCTGGCCGAGTCCGGCATCGTCGGCACGGCGGTCGGCCTGGCGCTGCGCGGCTACCGCCCGGTGGTCGAGATCCAGTTCGACGGGTTCGTCTACCCGGCGTACGACCAGATCGTCTGCCAGGTCGCGAAGATCCAGTTCCGGTCGCAGGGCAAGCTGAAGATGCCGATGGTCATCCGGATCCCGTTCGGTGGCGGCATCGGCGCGGTCGAGCACCACAGCGAGTCGCCGGAGGCGCAGTTCGCGCACACGCCGGGCCTCAAGGTGGTCGCCTGCTCGAACCCGGTCGACGGCTACTGGATGATCCAGCAGGCCATCGCCAGCGACGACCCGGTGATCTTCCTGGAGCCGAAGCGGCAGTACCACGCCGACAAGGCCGACCTCGACGAGTCCGCCACGCCCGAGCCGTTGTTCACCTCGCGCGTGGTCCGGGCCGGCACCGACGCCACCGTGCTCGCCTACGGCCCGATGGTGAAGTCCGCGCTGGCCGCGGCCGAGGCCGCCGCCACCGAGGGCAAGTCCCTCGAGGTCATCGACCTGCGCACGCTGTCCCCGCTGGACATGGCCCCGGTCTACGAGTCGGTGCGCCGTACCGGTCACGCCGTCGTCGCGCACGAGGCGCACGTCAACCTCGGCATGGGCGCGGAGATCGCGTCGCGGATCACCGAGCAGTGCTTCTACTCGCTCGAGGCCCCGGTGCTGCGGGTCGGCGCGTTCGACACGCCGTACCCGCCGTCCCGCATCGAGGAGGACTACCTCCCCGACCTGGACCGGATCCTGGACGCCGTCGACCGCTCCCTCGAGTTCTGAACCGGAGTTCTGAGCCATGCCTGAGTACAAGCTGCCCGACGTCGGTGAAGGCCTGACCGAGGCGGAGATCGTCGCCTGGCACGTCAAGGTCGGCGACGTCGTCGAGATCAACCAGATCGTCGTCGAGATCGAGACCGCGAAGTCGATCGTCGAGCTGCCGTCGCCGTACGCCGGCGAGGTGACCGCGATCCTGGTCGAGGCCGGCGAGATGATCCCGGTCGGCACGCCGATCATCGCGATCGGTGAGCCCGCCGCGGCCACCGCCGATGCCCCCGTCGAGATCGACCTGTCCAACCCCGCCGCCTCCGGTGGCGGCGAGGGCGAGTCGCTGGTCGGCCGCAACAAGGCCGACCGCGGCCCGGTCCGACGGGCCCGCAAGGTCGCGTCCGGCGCCGCCGCGGCGCACATGCAGGCGCAGGCCGCGTTCGAGGCCGGCGAGTCTCCGATGGTCGAGGCGGACGAGACGCCGGTGCCGTCCACGCCCGCAACGACGGCGCCTGCCGCGTCCGTCCAGGTGCTGGCCAAGCCGCCGGTGCGCAAGCTGGCCAAGGACCTCGGCGTCGACCTGCGGTCGTTGACGCCGACCGGGCCGAACGGCACGGTGTCCCGCGAGGACGTCGAGTCGGCCGCCGGCGGGACGTCGTCCGAGGTGGCTGCTCCGGTGGCCAGGTCGTACGACACCCGGCCGGGTGAACGGGAGACCCGGGAGCCGATCAAGGGTGTGCGCAAGATGATGGGCCAGGCCATGGTCCAGTCGGCGTTCACGGTGCCGCACGTGACCGAGTGGGTCACCGTCGACGTCACCAGGACCATGGAGCTCGTCGAGCGGCTGCGGTCGCGCCGCGAGTTCCGCGAGGTCAAGATCTCGCCGCTGCTGGTGCTGAGCCGCGCGGTGATGCTGGCGATGCGGCGTACGCCGGAGATCAACTCGTGGTGGGACGAGGCGGCCGGAGAGGTCGTGCTCAAGCGCTACGTGAACCTCGGCATCGCGGCGGCCACCCCGCGCGGGCTGGTCGTGCCGAACGTCAAGGACGCCGAGTCCATGTCGCTGCTCGAGCTCGCGCAGGCGCTGAACGCGCTGACCGCGACCGCGCGCGAGGGGAGGACGCAGCCGGCGGAGATGGCCGGCGGCACCTTCACGATCACGAACGTCGGGCCGTTCGGCGTCGACGGCGGCACCCCGATCATCAACCCGGGCGAGTCCGCGATCCTGTGCTTCGGCGCGGTCAAGAAGGCGCCGTGGGTCGTCGACGACGAGATCGTGGTGCGGCAGGTCTGCACGCTCGCGCTGTCCTTCGACCACCGGCACATCGACGGCGAGAAGGGCTCGCGCTTCCTGTCCGACGTCGCCGGGATGCTCGAGGACCCGGCCACGGCGCTGGTCTTCTAGGGGCCGTTCCAAGGGCGGCCGGCCGCGGCCCAGCTGTCCGGTCGCACCGGCGGCGGTCCGCCGCGCAGCCAGGCGGCCACGGCCCGGGCGTGGTCGGCCGGTGCCGCCGCGGCCGACGTCAGCCGGAACGCCTGGTCGGAGTAGGGGAACGCCGCGGCCCGCTCGCGGACCGAGGCCTCGTCGAGGTCCGTCTCCTGGCGTCGGCCCCGGAAGCGGCGGACCGCCTCGTCGGGCGGGACGTGGATCTCGACGACCCAGAGCGGGGTGTCCGGCGCGGCCGCGACCAGGCTGGCCCGCTGCTCGCGCCGGGCGTAGGTGCACTCGAGGAGCACGTCCCGCCCGCGGTCGAGCGCCAGGCGGGCGAGGACGTGCGCGGCGTCGTACCCGAGCATCCGGTCCTCGCGGCCCCGGTCCGATCCCGGGAGCAGCAGGTGGAAGAGCGCGTCTACCTCGAGGTGGACCCGGTCGGCGGCGAGCAGCCGCCCGATCGAGGACTTCCCCGAGCACGGCGGCCCGGACAGGAGCAGCACGCCGGCGGGCGGCATCAGTGCCCGGCCGTGTCGAGCGCGTCGGCCGTGAGCCGGCGGCCGAGCTCGATCATCTCGTCCGCGCGGTGGAACTCCAGCGACCGGGCGGCGCTGACCGGCACGGTCACCAGGACGTCCGGCGGCATGCCGGCCATCCGGTACCGGCTGATCAGGCCCTGCATCGCGTCCATGGACATCCCCACCACGTCGGAGATGCGGAGCTCGTCGAGCAGGCTCGGGGCGACCGGCTCGACGGTCCGCCCGACGGTACGGCGGACCCGGTCCACCAGCTCCTCGCGCCACGACGGCTCGGCCGCTTCCCGCGCGGGCGCTGACGGTTCCTGCGGCAGCCGGGCGCCGGACAGCGAGATCGCGATGGTGAGGTCGGCCGCCGCGGCCGCGGTCGGCTCGATCGGCACCGGGTTCATCAGGCCACCGTCGGCGAGCAGGCGGCCGTTCATCTCGACCGGCGTGATCACGCCCGGGATCGCGATCGAGGCCCGGATCGCCGACAGGAGCGGACCGCGCTGGAACCACACCTCGCGGCGGGCGTGCAGGTCGGTGGCGACCGCGGTGAACGGGACCGCGAGGTCCTCGATCAGCCGGTCACCGACCAGCTCCTCGACCTGCTCGAAGATCCGCTGGGCCCGGATCGCGCCGGGCGCGGACCACTTCGGGTCGAGGAGGCGCAGCACGTCGCGCTGGGTGAGCGAGCGCGCCCACTCGGCGTACGGCTCCATCCGGTCGGCCGCCGCGAGGCCGCCGACCAGCGCGCCCATCGAGGTGCCGGCGATCGCGACGATCTCGTGCCCGCGGTCCCGGATCTCCTCGATGGCGCCGATGTGGGCGTACCCGCGGGCACCGCCGGAGCCCAGGGCCAAGGCCACGCGGTGGGAGCTCATGTTGGCACCCTAGGGAACCGGGGTAGGACTCGCAGCGTGGAGACGCTCGGGCCCTACCGCCTCGTCCGCCGCCTCGGCAGCGGCGGCATGGGTGTCGTGCACGAGGCGTGGGACACCGGGCTCGAGCGCTCGGTCGCGCTGAAGGTGATCTCGCCGCAGCTCGCCGACGACCCCGGCTTCCGCGAGCGCTTCGTCCGGGAGGCCCGGACGCAGGCGGCGCTGACGTCCGAGCACGTCGTGCCCGTCTACGCGCACGGTGAGGACGCCGGCCGGCTCTGGATCGCCAGCCAGCTGATCCCCGACGGCGACCTCGGCCGGCTGCTGCGGGAGTACGGCGCGCCGCCGGTCCCGGTCGCTCTCGACCTGATCGGCCAGGTGGCGTCCGGCCTCGCGGACGCGCACGCCGTCGGGCTCGAGCACCGCGACATCAAGCCCGCCAACGTGCTGCTGCGCCGCGGCCCGCGGATTCGCGCGTACCTCTGCGACTTCGGGATCGCCGGCCCGGTCGGGAGCGCGCCGGACGACGCCGGCACCCCGGCGTACATGTCGCCCGAGGGCGTCGCCTCGGACGTCTACGCGCTCGGCTGCCTGCTGTGGGCGACGCTGGAGGGCCGCCCGCCCCGCGCGGACGGCCCGGTCCCGCAGTTGCCCGGCACCGACGCCCGGACCGTCGCGGTCAACCGGGTCCTGGCCAGGGCGCTGGCGAAGGACCCGGCGGAGCGCTATCCGTCCGCCGCGGCGTTCCGCGACGGCCTGGCGGCCGCGGCCCGGCTGGCGGGCGAGCCGCCGGCCGCATCGGCGCGTCGGCGGGGGTGGCTCGTGGCCGTCCCGGTCGTGGTCCTGGTCGCCGTCGCCGGCACGGTGTGGGCCCTCACCCGCTCCGACGACGGGCCGCCACCGGCCGCGCCGGTGGAGGTCGAGCACCGGGCGACCAGCGAGCTCGCCGACTCGCTCGCCGGTGCCATGAACGACGTGCGGGCCGAGTGCGTCGCCCAGCACGTGGTCGACGACCTCGGCTTCGACGCCCTCGTCGACGCGGGGCTCTTCGACGAGCAGGGGCACTTCCTGAACCCGGACCTCGCCCACGAGCCCGAGGTCAAGGACTCGCTGACGCTGGCCGCGCAGTCCTGCGTGGGCTGACCGGTCAGGCCTCGATCGGCCCGACCTCCCAGCCGGGCGGCGCGATCGGGTGCAGCATCGCGTCGGTCCCGCCGTCGATGAAGAGCACCGCGCCGACGATGTTCGCCGCGGGCTCGGAGAGCAGGAAGCCGATCGCGGCCGCGACCTCCTCGGGCCGGCCGAGCCGGCCGATCGCGTTGGGGTACGCGTCGATCGCGGTCCCGAGCAGCGGATCGGCCCGCATCTGGTCGACCATCGGCGTCTCGGTGGCGCCCGGCGCGACGGAGTTGAGCCGGATGCCGGCGCCCGCCCACTCCGGCTTCACGCCCTCGCGGCGAGCCCACCAGGCGAGCGCCGCCTTGCTGGACGGGTAGACCATCACCGAGTCGACCTGCGCGGCCTCCTCCCGGGCGAGCGGCTCGTCGTCGCGGAGGCAGGCCTGCGCGACGGGGGCGTTCCAGCCGGGCATGCCGGTGATCGAGTTCGACGCGAGGAACACCACGCCCGCGCCGCCCGCTGCCGCGAGCTCGTGGTGCAGCCCGCGCACCAGCGCGACGGCGCCGAAGAAGTTCACCGACACCAGCAGGTCGGACGGGACCCCGGTGCGACCGGCGATGCCGGCTGCCGGCACGACGCCGTGGACGACGTCGGCGAGGGTCCGGACCCCGGCGACCGCGTGCGCCCGCCCCTCCGGCGTCGCGAGGTCCGCCAGCACGTCGATCCCGCCGCCCTCGCGGTCCACCTCGACCCGGTCGACCGTGATCACCCGGTGACCCTGCTCCTGCAGCAGCGCCGCCGTGGCGCCCCGATGCCGGACGCGGCCCCGCTCACGACGTACGTCTTCATGGGCCGGAACTGTAACCTGTTCTACAGGCCCGGTGACTGCTACAGGTACCGGCGGGCGCGATCGGCGGGACTGCCCGGCCCCGCGTCGAGGAGCGCGGCGAGCTCGTGCTCGAGGACCGCGCCGACCCGCTCGCAGAACGCCTCGGGCTCGTCGGCGGCGTCCGGGAGCTCGGCGACGATCCGGTCCACGATGCCGGCCTCGCGCAGGTCGAGCGCCCGCACCTTCTGGGCGCGCGCCATCTCGGGAGCGTGGTCGAGGTCGCGGTGCACGATCGCGCTGGCGCCCTCCGGCGGCAGCGGTGAGAGCCAGGCGTGCTGGGCGGCGATCACCCGGTCCGCCGGCAGCAACGCCAACGCCCCGCCGCCGTTC
Organism: Nocardioides sp. URHA0032; assembly: GCF_000620645.1. Taxonomy (GTDB): domain Bacteria; phylum Actinomycetota; class Actinomycetes; order Propionibacteriales; family Nocardioidaceae; genus Nocardioides. The sequence goes on from NZ_KK211160.1 coordinate 46,616, forward strand.
CCCTCGCCGAGCATCAGGCACAGGGTGGGCGCCCGGACGGTGACCAGCTCGGCGAGGCAGCGCGCGATCTCGCCGGCCATGCCGCCGTTCTCGGCCTCCGGGGAGAGGGCCGCGCCCTGGGTGTCGATGACCGTGACGAGGGGCAGGCCGAGGTCGGACGCGAGCCGCATCCCGCGCTGGGCCTCGCGGAGTGCCTCCGGGCCCATCGGGTGCTCGGCGGTCTGGCCGCGGCGGTCCTGGCCGAGGAACACGCACGGCGCCTGGCCGAAGCTGACCAGGGCGAGCAGCAGCCCGGGGTCCCGCTCCCCCTGGCCGGTGCCGTTGAGCGGGATCACGTCGCTGGCGGCGTACTTCAGCAGGCGGCGGACCCCGGGCCGGTCGGGACGCCGCGACCGGGTCACCGCGTCCCACGTGTCGACGTCGGGCAGCGGGGTCAGCCGGACCGGCGCGGGCACCGGCTTGATGCCGTGGCGGGGCGCGAGCAGGATCGCGAGCGCGCGGTCGAGGATGCCGGCGATCTCCTCGGGCGGCAGGACGGCGTCCAGGATGCCGTGGGCGTAGAGGTTCTCCGCGGTCTGCACGCCCTCCGGGAACGGCCTGCCGTACAACGCCTCGTACACCCGTGGGCCCAGGAAGCCGATCAGTGCGCCCGGCTCGGCGACGGTCATGTGCCCGAGCGAGCCCCAGGACGCCATCACTCCGCCGGTGGTGGGATTGCGGAGGTAGACGAGGTACGGCAGGCCGGCGGACTTGTGCGCCGCGACCGCCTCGGTGATCCGGACCATCTGCACGAACGCCGGCGTGCCCTCCTGCATCCGGGTGCCGCCGCTCACGGGCCCGGCCAGCAGCGGCAGCCCCTCGCGGGTGGCGCGCTCGATCGCGGCCACGAGCCGGTCGGCCGCGGCGCGACCAATCGACCCGGCGAGGAACCGGAACTCGCCCATCACGACCGCCACCCGGCGGCCGTGCATGAGGCCCTCGCCGCTCAGCACCGACTCGTCGACCCCGCTCTTCTCGCGCGCGGCGGCCAGCTCGGCGGCGTACTCCTCGCTGAGGTCGCCGTACGACGGCGGGGTGTCCCACGAGGTCCAGGAGCCCTCGTCGAGGACCAGGTCGATGAGCTCGGCGGCCGACAGGCGGGTCACTCCCGGAGGCTATGCCACGCGGCGAGGACCGCGGCCTCGCGGTCGCGTGACATTCCGCTCACGGGCGCGTCCGGGGTGGCCCGCACCCAGGCCAGCGTGTCCCGCGCGGTGTCGGCGACCGGCCGGAGCACCAGGCCCGCGGCGTACGACGGCGCCGGGTCGTGGGTGCCGAGGCCGTCGCACTCGGGACGCGGGAGCCAGAGCGGCAGCGCCTCGGGCCCCATCCACGGCTCGACGCCCTGCTCGGCGAGGAACTCCTGCGGGACCCAGGTGAACGTGGCGTCCGAGCCGACTCCCGCGGCTGTCTCGGCGAGCATCCGCGAGAGCGGCATGACCTCGCCGACGCCGTCGAGGTCGCCGCCCGTCCGCTGCTCGGCGCAGGTGACGATCCACGCCGCGAGGTCACGGACGTCGATCACCTGCATCCGGTCCCCGGGCCGGCCGCCGGCGAGCGCCTCACCGCCGTCGGCGAGCCGGACCGGCCAGTACGTGAAGCGGCCGGTCGGGTCGCCGGGGCCGACGATCAGCCCGGGGCGGATCACCGTCCAGGACGCCGCGCCCTGCCGCACCAGCTGCTCGCACGCGACCTTCATCGGTCCGTACGCCTCCGGGTCCGTGCCGAGGTCGGCGTCCTCGTGCCGGGGCTCCCGCAGCTCGAGCGTGCCGGGCGTCCCGTCGGGGACGGAGTCGTCGGCGTACGCGTTGACGGTCGAGACGAAGACCCAGTGCGCGGACGGGAAGGCCGCCACGCCCTTGCGGACCCAGGAGGGGATCCGGGCGACGTCGACGACGGCGTCGTACGACGCGCCGGCCAGCTCGCCGGGGACCTCCTGGGTGCGGTCCCACGCGACGAAGGTGGCACCGTCCGGCACGGGGCCGGACGTGCCGCGGGTCGCGCAGGTCACCTCGTGGCCGCGCTCGAGCGCGTCCGTCGCGACCGCCTTGGACAGGAACACCGAACCGCCGAGCACGAGGATCTTCACGAGCGGCACGCTTCCCGGTCCGGCGTACGTCCGCAAGGGATTCCGCCCATGGCAGACGGGCCGGGAGCGGCGACTTGTCGGGGGAAACCCGACGGACACGCCGATCCCGCCCGGCGTGTCCGTCGGGTTTCACCGGCCGACCGGAGAAACCCGCCCGGGTTTGCACGCTCAGCCGCGCTGCGGCGTCTCCGGCCCGAGCAGCCAGGCGTTGAAGAAGTTCCGGAGGTCCTGGCCGCTCTTCTCCGACCACCACGAGGTGATCTCCTGGTAGTCCGCGTTGCCGTCCTCGTGGCTGGCGGGCCAGGCCCGCACCAGCTTCCAGAACTCGTCGTCGCCGAGCTTCTTGCGCAGCTCGTCCCACATCACCGCGGGGATGTAGTAGACGTTGCCCGCGCCGAACGAGTCCGTCCGGTAGTTCGCGGGCGGGCCGGCGTCCTGCCGCAGCTGGGTGTCGAGCGTGGCCCAGTAGTCCATCCGGTCCTCGAGCGGCGTGCCCTCGTCCTCGCTCTGCCAGACGCCCTGGAGGTACGTGGCCATGCCCTCGTTCATCCAGACGTCTCGCCAGTCGAGCGGCGTCACCTCGTCGCCGTACCAGTGGTGCGCCATCTCGTGCACGAGCACCTCGGGCGAGGTCGCGTAGCGGGTGTCGCCGAGGGTGATCATCGTCTGCGTCTCCATGCCGCTCCTGGAGTCGACGACGAGGAAGCCGAGCTGGTCGAACGGGAACGGTCCGAGCCGGTCCTCGAGCCAGGCCATCGCGGCCGGTGCCCGGCGGAGCCGCTGGAGCAGGTCCGGGCGGTCCGCCGGCGTCCAGTACGTGATGGGCACCCCGGACGGCGAGCGGTCCTCGGTCATCGTGAAGTGGCCGATCGCGACCGTCACGAGGTACGACGAGGCCGGCTCGTCGAGCCGCCAGTGGGTGACGGTGTCGCCGTCCTGCTCGCGGCGGGACAGGAGCGCGCCGTTGGACACGCCGACCATGCCGGCGGACGCCGAGATCGTCACGTCGTACAGCGCCTTGTCCGACGGCTGGTCGTTGACGGCGTACCAGCTGTAGGCGCCGTACGGCTCCTGCATGGTCCACGCGCCGCCGTCCCGGGTCACCGTCCAGCCGGTGCTGCTGAAGTCGCTGCGCTGGACGGGTGCGGGAACCGGCTCGGGCTTGCCGGAGTACCGGATCACCAGCGTGTACTCGGCGTTCGCCTCGACCGGACGGTCGACGACGAGGTCCTTGCCGTCGTGGTCGTACGTCGCCTTCTCGCCGTCGACCGTGACCGAGCTCGGGTCGAGCGGCGCGGCGAAGTCGAGGCGGAAGTCGTCGGCGCTGGCGGTCGAGCGGAAGTGCAGCCGCTCCGTCGCGTCCAGCGTGGAGGTGCGGGGGTCCCAGGCGAGCGCCAGCCCGTAGTGGAGGGCGTCGACGCCGGGATCGCCGACCTCGGGGTAGACCGAGTCCTCGACGGTCCTGCTGAACCCGTCGGCGACGTCGCCGGTGGGGGACGCGGCGGGCTGCGGTGAGGTCCGGCCGGCGTCGGAGGTGCAGCCGGTGAGCAGGAGGGCGAGGGCCGCGAGGGCGGCCGCGCCGTCCTTCATCCGTCACCCCGGAGCAGGGGCCGGGCGAGCTTGCGGCCGTGGTGGATCTGGGCCTTGATGGTGCCGAGCGGCGCCCCGACCTGCTCGGCGATCTCCTCGTAGGAGAGCCCGTAGACGTCGCGGAGCAGCAGTGGCTCCACGAACTGCGGGTGGTCCTTCTCGATCGTCTCCATCGCCTCGAGCAGGTCGAGGCGGGTGCCGGCGATGACGCTGGTGGTGCGCGGGTCCGGCTTGTCGAGCGGGCCGACCTCCTGGGGGTCGGCGGCGATGGCCTGGTTCTTCATCCGGCGGTACGTCGTGCGCGCGCTGTTCACGGCCACGACGTGCATCCAGGTGGTGAACCGGCCGCGGCCGCCCCAGGATCCGATCTTGTTGGCGACGTTGATCAGCGCCTCCTGGCAGGCGTCCTCGGCGTCCGGCAGGTGCGGCAGCACGCCCCGGCACACGTTCAGCGCGCGCGGCCGGACCGCCGTGAGCAGCGCCTCCAGCGCGTCCCGGTCTCCCTGTTGAGCACGCCGGGCGAGATCGTCGATCTCGTCCGGCGTCAGTGCCTCCATCACGCAGTTCACCCTTCCCCGTCGTACCGACCCTAGTCGGACGACGGGGAAGGGTGACCAAACGGTTACTTGACCTCGGAGCGCAGCACGCTCCAGAGCCCGATCGTCATCGGGATGATCAACCAGAAGAGGCTGGTGACCCCGATCTGCGCCCAGTGCTGGCCCGACATGTCGCCGTTGAACAGGTAGCCCTGGGCGAAGTTGAAGTCGACCCACGGCTGGGCCTTCTCGAACCAGGCCTGGCTCTGCGCGAGCAGCATGGACAGCGGCACCAGCACGAAGCTGATGACGAAGTAGCCCACGATGGCGGCCGCGGAGTTGCGCAGCAGGACGCCCAGCATGAATCCGATGAGCATGCCGAGCACGTTGGCGAGCACGATGTAGGCGAGTTCGAGGGCGCTGACGTCCCAGACCGTGTCGGTCCCGGCGATCGTTGAGCCCAGGAGGTTGCCGAGAGCTCCGATCGCCGCGGCGAGCAGCATCGACGCGACGCCGACTCCGACCGTGACTGCCAGCTTGGCGCCGATCACGCGACCGCGGTGCGGCACCAGCGTGAACGAGGTGAGTCCGGTGCGCTGGCTCCACTCGCTGGTCACCGACAGGACCGCGATCACCGGCAGGACCACGGCCATGGGGAAGCCGATCGCGGCGGCGAAGTTGTCGTAGGTGAGCTGGTCGTCCGGCGCGAACAGGATGGTCGCCCCCGTCGCGATCACCGCGAGGATGCCGATGCTGGCCATCAGCCAGAAGCCGGACCGGGTGTCGAACGACTTGCGCAGCTCCACGGTCACGATCCGGGAGAACGGGATCCGCGCGGGCGCGGGTCGCGGCGCGCGGACGACCTCGGTCTGCACCGCGCCTTCGACGGTCGTGGCGGTCATGCTGCTACTCCTTCTCGCTGGGTGTCTGCGGTGAGCTCGAGGAACATCTCCTCGAGGCCGGCGCCGTCGGCGGCGCGCAGCTCGGTGAGGGCCACGCCGGCCCGCAGGGCGACCTGTCCGACGACGTCGGGGTCGGCCTCGACGCGGAGGGCGTCGGTCATGGGGGAGAACTCGACATCGGCGTCGACCAGGGCTCGGGACAGCGTCGGCACGTCCCGGGTCCGGACCAGGGTGCCCGCGGAGGCGAGCAGCTCGGCCTTCGTGCCCTGGGCGACGATCCGGCCGTTGCCGATCACCACGAGGTCGTCGGCGATGACCTCGATCTCGTGCAGCAGGTGGCTGCTGAGCAGCACGGTGCCGCCCTGGTCGGCGTACCCACGCAGCAGGTCGCGCATCCAGCGGATGCCGGCCGGGTCCAGGCCGTTCGCGGGCTCGTCGAGGATCAGGACCTCGGGATCGCCGAGCAGCGCGGTCGCGATGCCGAGGCGCTGGCGCATGCCGAGGGAGTAGTTGCGCACCCGGCGGCCCGACTCGGTGGGCGTCAGGCTGACGCGCTCGAGCATCTCGTCGACCCGGCCGGCCGGCAGGCCCATGGTGCGCTGGGCGATGGTGAGGATCTCGCGGCCGGTGCGTCCGGCGTGCTGGGCGGAGGCGTCGAGCAGGACGCCGACCTCCAGGCCGGGGTTCGGCAGGTCGGCGAACCGCCGGGCGCTGACCTCGGCGTAGCCGGAGGTGGCCGGGGTGAGCCCGACCATGACCCGCATGCTCGTGGACTTCCCGGCGCCGTTCGGGCCGAGGAAGCCGGTGACCCGGCCCGGCCGGGCGGTGAAGCTGACGTCGTCGACGGCGGTGAAGGCGCCGTACCTCTTGGTGAGTGAATCGACCTTGATCATGGCCACGAGCCTGTCGCCTGGAGCGTGGTGCCCACATCAGGGAAGTGGGGCGCCTCGTCCCTGAGCCGACCCCGGCCCCTCCCGGGGTGGAGGCTCGGGGTCGGGCGGCGGGTCCCTGATAATGGCCGGGTGTCCATGCCCTCCCGTCTCGGCCGGTACGCCGTGCGCCGCCGGATCGGGTCCGGCGGGTTCGCGACCGTCTGGCTCGCCTACGACGAGCAGCTGGACTCGCCCGTGGCGGTCAAGGTGCTCGCGGACAACTGGACCGAGGACACCGCCGTGCGGCAGCGCTTCCTCGAGGAGGGGCGGTTCCTGCGCAAGGTGGAGTCGCCGTACGTCGTGAGCGTGTACGACGCCGGCGAGCTCGAGGACGGCCGGCCCTACCTGGTGATGTCGTACGCCGACCAGGGCACGCTGGCCGACCGTCTCGAGCTCGAGGGCGTGACACCGGCGCAGGCGATGGAGGTCGTGCGCCAGGTCGGCTCCGGACTCCAGGCGCTGCACGAGCGCGGGGTGCTGCACCGCGACGTGAAGCCGGCGAACGTGCTGTTCCGCACCGTCGAGGACTCCGGCAACGGCACCGTGCGGGCGATGGTCGCCGACCTCGGGCTCGGCAAGGCTCTCGACGTCTCGTCGCGGCTGACGATGATCGCCGGCACGCCGACGTTCGTGGCGCCGGAGCAGGCGCAGGGCGAGCCGCTGGACCCCCGCGCCGACCAGTACTCCCTGGCGGCCATCACGTACCTGCTGCTGAGCGGGCGGGCGCCGTACGCCCACGCGTCGCTGTCCGCCGCGGCCTCGCCGGCGGCGCCCGCGCCGCTGTCGACCCCGGACCGGCCGTTCGCGACGCCGGTGGAGGCCGTCGTGCGCCGGGGGCTCTCGGTCGACCGCGCGGACCGGTGGCCCGACGTCATGTCGTACGTCGACGCGCTCGAGGACGCTCTCGGAGCGGCCGCGGCCGGCGACCGGTCGGCTGCCTGGCTGCCGGTCGACCCGCACCTGACCCAGCCCGGAGCCCGGCCCTCGCAGCGGCCGTCCGACGAGCCACTGCCGGCACCGGTGCCGCCGCGCCGGCGGCGCACCCGCTGGGCGATCGGCGCGCTCGCCGGTCTCCTGGCACTCGCGGTCGGCGTGGGTGCCGGGTACTGGGCCGAGCAGCGCGGGGAGGGCGAGGCGACCGTCGGTGACGACACCGGCACGCTGTTCGTGACCGTGCCCGGCGACTGGGAGCGGGCGGTCGCGCCGAGCGGCTGGGAGGCGCCCACCGACGGCGGCGAGTTCCCGGCCCTGTCGGTCGGCACTGTGACGGACTGGACCGACGTCAGCTCGCGCGCGCAGGGCGTCTTCCTCGGCATCCTGCCCGGCACCGAGCTGCCCGCGCGGATGCCGCGGCACCCCGAGTGCGCCAGCGCGCAGGAGCCGGTCCCCGGCACCTTCGGCGGACACCCCTCCCGGACCGTGCTCTACACCGACTGCCCCGGCGGCGTCACCGTCGAGCGGGTGGTCCGGCTGGCCGCGAACCGGCTGCTCTGGGTGCAGATCCGCAGCGCCAGCCGCGCCACCGCGAACAACGTCCTCGACGACGTGCAGGCGCGCGGCTTCTGAGCTGGGGGAGCTAGGGGAGCTTCTCGATGCTCGCCGCGACGTGGTCGCGGAGGCTGTCGAGGCCGGGGACGTCGACCGCGCGGCCGACCACGCTCATCTCGAACTCCGCGAGGGTGCCGCCCGGGACCGTGAACCAGGTGAACGTGTTGAACCGCTCGGTGTTGTGGTCGGGGTCACGGTAGCGGAAGGAGAGCATGTCGTCGGTCCGGGCGAGCACGTGCACGTCGTCGTAGATCGCCTGCACCGCGGCCAGCTTCGCGGCGACCATCTCCTCGTTGGTGCGGTGCTCGTTGACCAGCTTCACGCGGAGGCTGTAGCCCCCGATGGTCGGCTCGTCGGCCGGTCGCCAGCGGACCTCGAACAGCGGCGAGACCTCCTCCGGCGCCCAGCCCTTCGGCACGTCGTACCGCCACTGGTAGGTCGGGTCGCCCAGCTTGTGCGCCTTGTAGTCGAGGTCGGTCTCGAGCGGCGGGTAGTCGATGTCCGGGGAGTAGCCCCGCGTCGGGAGCACCGGGATCGAGGGCGACTGTGCCGGCACGGGAGCGGCGACCGCGACGGTGGTGGGCTCCTCCTGCCGGAGCACGCCGATGCCGTACCCGGCAGCGGCGCCCAGCAGCACGAGCGCGAGCGTCACCCCGACCCACCGCACCCTCATGTGGGAGGAGGGTAGTCGGGGTGCCGACTTGTGACACTTCTGTGCAAGAGTTGCTCGACACCGTCACAAGGGAGAATGTGCCATGACCGACGCCCTGCTCGACCGCCACCGCCAGCGCCTCGACGACGCGGTCGCGGCCAGTGCGAGCCGCACCTACTACTCGGCGTTCGACGAGTCGCCCTCGCCGCGGGTGTACGGCGAGGACGCGGCCGGTGCCGGCAAGGCGGCGTTCGAGGCGTGGCTCGGCGGCACCTTCCCGCTCAGCACCCCCGGCGCGTCCGGCGCCGTGTCGACCGAGCGGTCGCCCTTCGGCTTCGACCTCGGGGTCTCGTACCCACGGGCCGTGGACGTCGACGCCCTGCTGTCGGCGTCGCGTGCCGGCATGAAGCAGTGGCGCGACGTCGGTCCCGAGGGACGGACAGGGGTGTGCCTGGAGATCCTGTCGCGGCTCCACACGCGCATCTTCGAGCTCGCCAACGCCGTGCAGCACACCAGCGGCCAGGCGTTCGTGATGGCCTTCCAGGCCGGTGGGGCGCACGCGCTGGACCGGGCCCTGGAGGCCATCGCCTACGCGTGGACCGAGATGACCCGGACGCCGGCGACCGCGGTCTGGGAGAAGCCCGGGCGCGGCGAACCGCTTCGGATGGAGAAGACGTTCACCGTGGTGCCGCGAGGCGTCGCGCTCGTGATCGGGTGCAACACGTTCCCGACCTGGAACTCCTGGCCGGGCCTGTTCGCCTCGCTCGGGACCGGCAACCCGGTCGTGGTGAAGCCGCACCCGGCGGCGGTGCTGCCGCTCGCGATCACCGTGCAGGCGTGCCAGCAGGTGCTGGCCGAGGCCGGCTTCGACCCGAACCTGGTCACCCTGGCCGCGGAGGAACCCGACGACCACCTGGCCGCGACCCTCGCCGTACGCCCCGAGGTGCGGCTCATCGACTTCACCGGCGGCAACGCGTTCGGTGACTGGCTGGAGGAGCACGCCCGGCAGGCCGTGGTGTTCACCGAGAAGGCCGGCGTCAACACGGTCGTCGTCGACTCCACCTCGGACTTCGCGGCGATGTGCCAGAACCTCGCGTTCTCGTTCTCGCTCTACTCCGGCCAGATGTGCACGGCGCCCCAGAACGTCTACCTGCCCGCGTCCGGCGTCGCGACCGAGGACGGCGTGAAGACGCCTGCCGAGGTGGCCGACGGCATCGGTGCGGCGCTGGAGCGGCTGCTCGGCGACGATGCCCGCGCGGTCGAGCTGCTCGGCGGCATCGTCAACGACGGTGTGCTCTCCCGCCTCGACGCGGCCGCCGACGGCGACGTCCTGGTCGCGTCGCGCACCGTCACCCACCCCGCGTTCGACGCGGCGACCGTGCGCACGCCCACGCTGCTGCGGCTCACCGCGAAGGACGCCGACGTCTACGAGTCAGAGTGCTTCGGCCCGGTGGCGTACCTGATCGAGACCGGCGGCACCGACGAGTCGATCGCGCTGTTCCGCGACACCGTGCAGCGGCACGGCGCGATGACCGCCGCCGTCTACTCGACCTCCGACGAGGTGATCGCCGACATGCGCGACGCCGCGCTCGACGCCGGCGTGGCGCTGTCGGAGAACCTCCTGGGCGGGGTCTTCGTCAACCAGTCCGCGGCGTTCTCCGACTTCCACGGGACCGGCGCCAACCCGGCCGCGAACGCGTCGTACACCGACGGCGCGTACGTCGCGTCGCGCTTCCGGGTGATCCAGTCGCGCCGGCACGTCTGAGCGTCCGGGACCGATGAATCGGAAAGTCTCGGCAGGTCTGTCGAAATCGTAGGAGCTGGTTCGTGGAGTAGGTGAAGGCACCTGCCACCCGAGGAGACGACGATGACCGACCTGAAGAGCCGCTGGCTGGCGCTGTACGTGCTGTGCCTCGGCGACCTGATGATCGTGCTGGACTCGAGCATCGTGAACGTCGCGCTGCCGTCGATCCAGACGGACCTGGGGTTCTCCCAGTCGGCGCTGGCGTGGGTGGTGAACGCGTACCTGCTGACCTTCGGCGGGTTCCTTCTGCTCTCCGGCCGGCTCGGCGACCTGCTCGGCAACCGCCGGGTCTTCGTCGGCGGCGTCGTCTCGTTCACCGTCGCGTCGATCGCCTGCGGGCTGGCCCCGTCCGCCGGCCTGCTGGTCGTCGGCCGGGCCATCCAGGGTCTCGGCGGCGCCGCGGTGTCCGCGGTCGCCCTGTCCCTGATCATGGGGCTGTTCGCCGACCCGGCCGAGCGGGCCAAGGCCATGGGCTTCTTCGGGTTCGTGATGTCCGGCGGCGGCGCCGTGGGCGTGCTGCTCGGCGGCCTTCTGACCGGGCTGTTCTCGTGGCACTGGATCTTCCTGGTGAACGTCCCGATCGGCGTCGGCGTCTGGATCGCCGCGCGCCGCGTGCTCCCGGCCGACGAGGCCGCGACGGAGCGTGCCCGGATCGACGTCCTCGGTGCGGTGCTCGTGACCGCGGCGCTGATGCTCTCCGTCTACGGGATCGTCAGCAGCCATTGGGTCCTGCTCGGCGGCAGCGCGGTCCTGCTCGGGGCGTTCGTCCTCTGGGAGTCGCGCACCGCCGCGCCGCTGGTGCCGCTCCGGCTGTTCCGCCTCCGCAACGTCGTGGTCTCGCAGGTGGTCGGCGTGCTGTGGGCGGCCGCGATGTTCGCATGGTTCTTCCTGGCCGCGCTCTACCTCCAGCAGGTGCTGGGCTACACCGCCCTCGAGGTCGGTCTCGCCTTCGTCCCGACCAGCGTCGTGATGGCCTTCTGCTCGCTGCGGGTGTCCGACAAGCTGGTCATGCGGTTCGGCATCCGCCCGCCGCTGGTCGCCGGCCTCTCCCTGGCCGCCGTCAGCCTGGCGCTGTTCTCCCGCGCTCCCGTCGGGGGCGACTTCGCGCTCGACGTACTGCCCTCGATGCTGCTGCTCGGCGCCGGCGCCGGCATCGCGTTCAACCCGGTGCTGCTGGCCGCGATGGGCGACGTCGAGCCGCACGAGTCCGGCCTCGCCTCCGGCGTCGTGAACACCTCGTTCATGATGGGCGGCGCCCTCGGCCTCGCGGTGCTCGTCAGCGTCGCGGCGTCCCGCACCGAGTCCCTCACCGCGTCCGGCTCGGCCCCGCTCGAGGCCCTGAACGGTGGCTTCCAGCTCGCCTTCGCGGTCGGTGCGGTCGCCGCCCTCGCCGCCGCGGTCGTCGGCGGGGTCTTCCTCCGCCCCAGGCCGATGGCGATGTCCGAGGCCGACCCGGACCTGGACTCCGAGCCCTGGGCCGCCTGAGCGGTAGTCCCTGACGAAAATGTCCTGTGGGAACGTTCCCACAGGACATTTCGGGCAGGGACTACCCGAGATCAGCCGACGGTGAGGGGCTCCCTCGTCACCGGGCAGCTCATGCACCGAGGGCCGCCGCGGCCGGAGCCGAGCTCGGACCCGGAGATCCGGACCACCTCGATGCCGGCCTCCTCGAGGCGGTCGTTGGTCTCGACGTTCCGCTCGTAGGCGACCGCCACGCGGGGGGCGATGGCGAGGGTGTTATTGCCGTCGTCCCACTGCTCGCGCTCGGCGGTGACCGGGTCGAGGCCGGTGTCGATCTGGTGGAGCGTGTCGATCTCCATCGCCTTCGCCGCGGCGACGAGGAACGGCTCGGCGCGGGCCACCGCCAGCACCAGGTCGCGGTCGTCCTCGGCGCCGTCGGCCAGCGTGACGGCGTGGGCCTGGAGGGAGTCGGCGACGTTCGGGTACATCACGATCTTGTCGGCGTCGACCATCGTGCACACCGTGTCGAGGTGCATCGTCGCCCGCTCCTGCGCGATGGGTACGGCGAGCACGGTGTGGGCCAGTCCCGCGTGGAACGCCTGGCGGGCGAACCGCTCCACGCCGGCCGGCGTGGTCCGCTCCCCGACGCCGACCGCGATCACGCCGGGCGCGAGCAGCAGTACGTCGCCGCCCTCGACGTGCTCGTGGTGCCAGCCATGGATCTTCCGGGTCCCCCGGAAGCGCGGATGCTCGGTGTAGATGAGCTCGGTGAGCTGGGTCTCGCGGGTGCGTGCCGGCATCGCGAGCGACGTGATGGCGACGCGGTCCCGGACCCAGACGCTCGAGTCGCGGGTGAAGAGGAGGTTCGGCAGCGGGTCGATCAGGAAGTCGTCGCTGGCCAGCAGCGAGGTCACCAGGCCCAAGCCGCCGCGCACCTCGTCGTTCCGGATGCCGGCGGTGAGGTAGTCGGTGAGCTCCGCCGGCGAGGCCTCGCGGAGGAACCGGGCGAGGTACCCGCGGAGCGTGTCGCCGAGGTGCAGCCCCGCCAGCGCCGTGGTGATCGCGTGGTTCCGGGCGTCGTCGTTCTCCAGGGTCTCGGTCAGCAGGTCGGTCAGGTAGAGCACCTCGACGCCGCGGTCGCGCAGCTGCTGCGCGAACCCGTCGTGCTCCTCCTGCGCCCGGGCGACCCAGGGGATCCCGTCGAACAGGAGACGGTCGTTGTTCCGCGGCGTGAGCCGCTTGAGCTCGTTCCCCGGTCGGTGGAGCATGACGGTCTGGAGCGTGCCGACCTCGCTGTCGGCGCCGTGCGTGGACATGCCGGACAGCCTAGGAGACGACTACGAGAGCAGGTCGTACGCCGTGATCGCGGCGAGCACCAGGCAGACGCCGGCGCCCACGTAGTGCAGGACGTGCAGCTTCACGAACTTCTGCAGCTGACGGCCGGCCACCACCGCGAGCCCGCTCACGATGAGCAGCGCACCGAGCGCGCCGATGAAGACCTCGACCGGCGCCTCGTACTTCGCGACCAGCGAGATCGTGAGCAGCTGGGACAGGTCGCCCCACTCGGCGGCGAACAGCACCAGGAAGCTGGCGATCACCGCCTGCAGCCCGTGCACGTCCTTCGTCTCGACGTCCTCGCCCTCGGCCGCCTGGTGGCTGCGGCCCTCCCGGATCAGGATGATCGCGCCGAGCAGGAACATCACGCCGGCAGCCAGGCGCACGACGTCCTCGGGCAGGAACGACACGGCGTGCCCGAGGAGCACCGCCACGATCGTCTGCACCGTGAACGCCAGGCCGACGCCGATCCAGACCAGGATCGGGCGGTACTTCGTCGCGAGCACGAGCGTCGCGAGGAACGTCTTGTCGGGCAGCTCGACCACGAAGATGGCCAGGAAGCTCAGGCCGATGACGACAGGATCCACTTACCGGAACTTTCGGGAGAGGGCGGTGGCCTCGGCGAGCACGTCGACCACCGGTCGGCCCAGGTCGGTGGCGGCCCGGACGACGTCGTCGTACTCCGGCTGCGCGTTGACCACGACACCGCGGTGGCGGGCGAGCTTGACGGCCACCTCACGGCCGTCGACCTCCACCGCGACCATCTCACGGTCCAGGGCGTGCTTGCGCAGCGGCTGCTCCCGGAGCCCGATGGTGCTGGTCTGCCGGAAGATCGCGGTCCGCACCTCCTCGGCGCGGGCGCCGTCGACGAGCGCGTGCAGCGTGTGGGCCGGGCGGCCCTTCTTCATCAGGATCGGCGTCAGCCACGCGTCGGAGGCGCCGGCCTCGAGCAGTGCCGCGATCACCGCCGGCCAGACCCGCGGGTCGAGGTCGTCGACGTTGCACTCGAGGAGCAGCGGCTCACCTCCTCCGGAGCCCGTCGCGGCGCCGGCGAAGAGGCGCAGGACGTTCGCATGACCCTCCGGGTCGCGCCCGCCGGCCCCGACGCCGATGGTCTCGACCGTCATCGCCGGCTGCGGACCGTACGCCGTCGCGAGCGTCGTCAGCAGCGCCGCGCCGGTCGGCGTGCAGAGCTCCATCGCGACGGCGCCGGCATGCGTCGGCACGCCACGGAGCAGCTCGGCGACGGCCGGAGGCGGCACCGGGAGGGTGCCGTGCGCGGTCTGCACCGTGCCCGAGCCGACCGCGACGGGCGAGACCGTGACGGTCCGGGCGCCGAGGTGCTCGAACCCGGCGCAGACCCCGACGATGTCGGCGATCGCGTCGAGTGCGCCGACCTCGTGGAAGTGCACCTCGTCGGGAGTGGTGCCGTGCACCGCCGCCTCGGCGACCGCGAGCCGCTCGAAGACCGACAGCGCCAGGTCGCGCCCGGCCAGCATGCTCCGGACGTCGCGCCAGGTGCGGTGGTGGTGGGACTCGGCGGCGTCGACGTGCACGCGGGTGGCGGCCAGCCCACCCCGGCGTACCTCCTCGACGCGGAGGGCGACGGGCTCGGGTGCGACCTCATCGATCGCCTCCTGGAGTACGGCGGGCGGCACGCCCGCGCCGACGAGCGCGCCGAGCAGCATGTCCCCGCTGGCGCCCGCGGAGGCGTCGACCCAGACGTCGCTCATCGCGGGACGCTCTGGCGCGCGACGCGCGCCGCGTGCACGCCCGCGCCGTAGCCGTTGTCGATGTTGACGACCGTCACGCCGGGCGCACACGAGTTCAGCATCGCGAGCAGTGCGGCGACGCCGCCGAGCGAGGCGCCGTACCCGACGCTGGTCGGCACGGCCACGAGCGGCACGCCGGTCAGCCCGCCGACCACCGAGGGCAGCGCGCCCTCCATGCCGGCGACCACGACCAGGCAGTCGGCGGCGTGGAGCCGGTCGCGTACGCCGAGGAGCCGATGCAGGCCCGCCACGCCCACGTCGTCGATCCGGTCGACCCCGGCGCCGTGGACGGCGACGGTGAGCGCGGCCTCGGCCGCCACCGGGGCGTCGGAGGTGCCCGCGCTGACGATCGCGACGGTCCCGGTAGGAGTGGGAAGCGGACCGAGCGTGACCGCCCGGGCGACCAGGTCGATCTCGGCGTCCGGCAGCACCCGGCTCACCGTGTCCAGCGCCTCGGGGGCGAGCCGGGTCGCGAGCACGGCGCGCTCGGGATGCTTCTCGTGCAGCGCGCGGAGGATCGCGACCACCTGGTCGGGAGTCTTGCCGGCGCCGTACACGACCTCGGGGTCGCCCGTGCGCGCGGCGCGGTCGACGTCGACGCGCGCGAAGCCGAGGTCGGCGATCCGGGGGTCCTGCTCGTCCACGTGAGGAACCTACTCGTCCGGTCCCACAACGTTCACGTCGTCGTCCCGAGATCGGCATTGCCACTGTCGGCGGCCGGGTGTTGGCTGGCCGGTGGGGTCGCACCGAGTGAGGAGCAGGAGCAATGCCGAAGATCGAGAAGTACGCGCAGGGCACGCCGAGCTACGTCGAGCTGGTGACGCCCGACCAGGCGGCGGCCAAGGAGTTCTACGGCCCGCTGTTCGGGTGGGAGCTCGAGGACGTCCCGCTGGGGGATGCCGGCTACTACGTGGCGGTCGGCAAGGAGGGCGACTCGGTCGCGGGGATCGGCGGGCAGATGCCCGGCATGGAGGGGCACCCGGCGTTCTGGGGCGTCTACCTGACGGTGGACGACGTGGACGCCGTCGTCGCGAAGGTCGCCGCGGCCGGCGGCACGGTCGAGGCCGAGCCGTTCGACGTGATGGACCTCGGCCGGATGGCGGCGATCAAGGACCCGAGCGAGGCCCGGGTGAACCTCTGGCAGGCGGGCGCGACGATCGGCACGGTGCGCGCCAACGAGCCGGGCACGCCGATCTGGAACGAGCTGATCAGCCCGGACCTGCCGGCGGCCACGAAGTTCTACAGCGACGTCCTCGGTGTCTCCTGGGAGGCGGCGCCCATGGAGGGGGGCATGGACTACACCTGCCTGGTCGTCGACGGCCGCCAGGTCGGCGGCGCGATGCCCCCGATGACGGAGGGCGTGCCGCCGCACTGGAACGTCTACTTCAACGTCGAGAGCGTCGATGACACCGTCGCGAAGGCGACCGGCCTCGGCGGCTCGGTGGTCGCGCCGGCGTTCGACGTGCCCGGCGTCGGCCGGATGGCGGTCCTCGCCGACCCGCAGGGCGGCATGTTCAACCTGATGCAGAACCCGAGCTAGCGGCTGACCTCGGCGCGGAACGGGTCCGCGCGGTAGACGCCGAGGACCTTGATGTCGGTGGTGAAGAACGCCAGCTCCTCGAGCGCGTTCTTCACGCCGACGTCGTCGGGGTGCCCGTCCACCTCGGCCAGGAACTGGGTCGCGGTGAACTCGCCGCCGACCATGTAGCTCTCGAGCTTGGTCATGTTCACGCCGTTGGTGGCGAAGCCCCCGAGCGCCTTGTAGAGGGCGGCCGGCAGGTTGCGCACGTTGAAGATGAAGCTGGTGACGACCGGGCCGTTGCCCGACGGCGCCTCGACCAGCTCCGGGGAGAGGACGACGAAGCGCGTGGTGTTGTGGTCCTCGTCCTCGACGTCCTCGGCGAGGACCTCCAGCCCGTAGATCTCCGCGGCCAGCGGCGGCGAGATCGCGGCCTGGGTGACGTCGGCGAACTCCGCGACCTCGCGCGCGGCGCCCGCGGTGTCGCCGGCGATCACCGGCTTGAAGCCGTGCTCGCGGATGATCCGGCGGCACTGGCCCAGGGCGTGCACGTGGCTGTGCACGGTCTTGATGGTGTCCATCGTGGTGCCCGGGACACCCATCAGGCAGAACCGGATCCGCAGGAAGTGCTCGGCGACGATGTGCAGCCCGGAGTCCGGCAGGAAGTGGTGGATGTCGGCGACCCGGCCCGCGATCGAGTTGTCGATCGGGATCATCGCCAGGTCGGCGCCCCCGGACTCCACGGCCGCGAAGACGTCCTCGAAGGACGCGCAGGGCACCGCCTCCCAGTCGGGGTAGTGCTCCATGCACACCTGGTGGGAGTTGGCGCCGGGTTCGCCCTGGTAGGCGATGCGTCGGGTCACGCCCGTCATGGTCCCACGCGGGCGCGCGCCGCCCCGGCTCCTGTCCGCCCGCCAGACCTACCCTCGGGGGGTGGACCTCGTCGCACTCGTCATCGCTGTCGTCGCCCTGCTGCTCGTGGCGGTGACGCTGAGACGGACCGCGCCCAGGAAGGGCGACGGCGTCGAGGCGGTGCCCGAGGACGTGCACGGCCTGCGCCAGGAGGTCGCCGCGCTCCGGGCCGAGGCGAAGGACGCGCTGCGGCACCTCGCCGTGGTCCGGTACGACGCGTTCGGCGACATGGGCGGTCATCTCTCCTGGTCGGTCGCGCTGCTCGACGACGGGGGCAACGGCGTCGTGCTGACCTCCATCCACGGCCGCAGCGACGCGCGAAGCTACGCCAAGAGCGTCAGCGGGTGGACCTGCGAGCAGCAGCTGTCCCCGGAGGAGCTCGAGGCGATCGAGCACGCGCGGCCGTCCTGACTCCTATGCTCCGGCCATGAACCCGATGCGGTGGATGGCGCTGAAGCTCGGCGCCCAGCCCTGGCTGCACCGCTTCGCCGGTGCCATCGTCGGCCTCGACAAGCTGCTGCAACGGGTGACGCGGGGTCGCGTCGACCTGCTGACCTTCGCCGGCCTGCCCGAGATCCTGCTCCAGGTGCCCGGCCGGAAGACCGGCATCCTCCGCTCGACGCCGCTGCTCTGCGTCCCGCACGGCGACGGCTGGCTGGTCGCCGGCTCCAACTGGGGCGCGCCCGAACGGCCCGCCTGGGTCGGCAACCTCGAGGCGGCCGACGAGCCGCTGGTGACGTTCAAGGGCCGGACGGTCGCCGCCGACGCCCGCCTGCTCGAGGGCCCGGAGCGCGACGAGAAGTGGCCGATCATGCTCGAGACGTGGCCGAACTACGCCCGGTACGCCGAGCGCACCAACCGCGAGCTCCCGGTCTTCTGGCTCACCCCGCGCTGAGGCTCAGCGCGGGACGCGGACCAGCAGCCGGCCGTGCACGCAGGTCATCCGCAGCTCCTTGCCCGGGCCGATCGAGTCGCCGTCGAGCTGGCGCGGGGTGTCGACCGCGGCCCGGATCGCGACCGTGTGACCGGTCATCCGGTTGACGAGGTCGTCGGTGCGCGGCCGGCGGGCGAGCACCCGGTAGGCCAGCGGGATCCAGGAGAGGAACTTCCGGGGGTGCAGCAGCACCACGTCGAGCACGCCGTCGTCGATCGCGGCGTCCGGCAGCAGCGGCATGCCGGCCTGGAGGAAGCCGACGTTGCCGACCACGACGGTGCGGGCGCGGTGCTTGGTGAACTCGGCGCCGTCCACCGAGACCTCGACGCGGACGGCGGGGAACATCAATGACTTCAGGGCCGACAGCACGTAGGCCAGCCAGCCGACGCGCTTCTTGATGTCCTCGTTGACGCCCTCCATGATCGCCGCGTCGAAGCCCATACCGGCCATCACCATGAAGTGGGTGTCCTCGATCCCGTCGCCGGACACCTCGACCAGGTCGATCGCCCGGTCCTGGCCGGTGAGTGCGACGTCGATGGCGGCGCGGAGGTAGAGCGGGATGTCCAGGTTCCGCGCCAGCAGGTTGCCGGTCCCGGCGGGGATGATGCCGACCGGGATGCCGGTGCCGGCGAGCTCCGCGCACACCTCGCGGACGGTGCCGTCGCCACCGCACACGAGCACCAGGTCCGCGCCCGCGACCGAGGCGGCCTCGGCCATGCCGGTGCCGGGGTCCTCGATGGTCGTGTAGTGCCAGGTCGGCGCCGACCAGCCCGCCTCGGCAGCCATCGCGGTCACGATCGCCTCGAACTGGCCGACGTCCTCGACCTTGATCGGGTTGAGCACCACCGCGAGCCGCCGGTCGGAGACGTACACCTCGGGCAGGGGCTCGCTGCTCGCGGCGTGACTGCGCGGCAGCGGGTTGTAGAGCGCGATGCCCAGCAGCACCATGCCGATGCCGAGCAGGTAGCCGCCCACGACGTCGCTCGGGTAGTGCCGCCCCAGCAGCACCCGGTCCGCGCCCACCAGCAGCACGACCAGCACGATCCCGACGTACGCCGCCCGGCGCAGGTTCGCGCGGCGCACGAACATCGACACGAGCACGGCGAGGACCCCGCCCAGCGCCGCGATCGACGACGCGTGCCCGGACGGGTAGGACATGCTGTGCAGGAACTCGTCGGGGTTCTGCCACCCGGGTCTGCCGCGGCCGACCAGGAGCTTGAGCGCCGTGGTCGCCAACGAGGTCACGATCATCACCCCGGCGGTGAAGAACGCCGCGCGGCGATGGCCGCGGACCAGCAGGAACACCACGATCACCACGGTCAGGATCGTCATGCCGACGGTCCCGAAGGCGTCCTCGACCACGTTCAGCGGGTTCCGCAGCCACGCCGAGTCGACCGCCCAGGTCTCCGCGCGCTCGCCGCGATCGTCCAGCGACGTCAACGAGCCCCACCCGCCGATCACCCCAGCGGTCAGCAGTGCGAACGCCGCGAAGCAGACCGCGGCCCACGTCAGGAACGCGGCGCGGGGTCGGTCGAGCATGAGGGGAAGTATGCCTGCCGGTATCTGGCGAGCGTCCGTGCCGCCGCCCCGGATAGCCTTGCCGGCATGATCGACCCGCGCATCCTCCGAGACGACCCCGACCGCGTGCGCGCCGCCCAGGCCAAGCGCGGGCTGTCCGACGAGGTCGTGGATCGTGCGCTGTCCGCCGACTCGGCCCGGAGGGCCGCCATCGCGGCGTTCGAGGCCAAGCGCGCCGAGCAGAAGCTGCTCGGCAAGCAGGTCGCCCAGGCACAGGGCGAGGCGAAGCAGGAGCTGCTGACCCGCACCAGGGCGCTCGCCGCAGAGGTGAAGGAGCTGGAGGCCGCGCAGGTCGAGGCCGAGGCGGCCTGGCACGACGCCGTGATGGGCATCCCCAACCTCGCTGCCGAGGAGGCGCCGGCCGGCGGCGAGGACGACTTCGTCGTGCTGGAGACGATCGGCACGCCCCGCGACTTCACGGCCGAGGGCTTCGAGCCCCGCGACCACGTCGAGCTCGGCCGGATCCTCGGTGCCATCGACCTCGACCGCGGCGCGAAGGTCTCGGGCTCCCGCTTCTACTTCCTCACCGGCGTCGGCGCCGAGCTCGAGTTCGCGCTCGTGAACCTCGCCAACGAGACCGCGCGCGAGTACGGGTTCACCCAGGTGATCGCGCCCTCGATGGTCAAGCCCCGCGCGATGGAGGGCACCGGATTCCTGGGCCAGGCCGCCGACGACGTGTACCGGATCGAGGGGCAGGACATGTATCTCGTCGGCACCTCGGAGGTGCCGATGGCGGCGTACCACTCCGACGAGATCCTCGACGGCGACTCGCTGCCGCTGCGGTACGCCGCGTTCAGCCCCTGCTTCCGCAAGGAGGCCGGCTCGCACGGCAAGGACACCAAGGGCATCATCCGGGTCCACTGGTTCGACAAGGTCGAGATGTTCGTCTACACGACGACCGAGGAGTCCTTCGCCGAGCACCAGCGACTGCTCGGCATCGAGAAGTCGTTCCTGGACAAGCTCGAGCTGGCCTACCAGGTCATCGACACCGCCGCCGGGGATCTGGGGCTGTCGGCGCAGCGGAAGTTCGACTGCGAGGCGTGGATCCCGACGCAGGGCAAGTACCGCGAGCTGACCTCGACCTCGAACTGCACCGAGTTCCAGACCCGCCGCCTCGACACCCGGGGCCGGTTCGGCCAAGACATCAGGCCGGTCGCGACCCTCAACGGCACGCTCTGCGCGATCCCGCGCGCGATCGTGGCCATCCTGGAGACCCACCAGCAGGCCGACGGGTCGGTGCGGGTCCCCAAGGCGCTGCAGCCCTGGCTCGGTGGCCGCGAGGTGCTGGAACCGGTCGCTCAGTGAGCGACGGGGTGACCGGCTGGCGGCCGAAGCTCGTCGCGCTCGACATCGACGGCACGCTCCTGAAGTGGGTGGAGGGCTCCGGAACGACCCGCGAGGAGATCTCGCAGGCGGTGAAGGACGCGGTCCAGCGCGCGGTCGAGGCCGGCGCGCACGTCGTGCTCGCCAGCGGCCGGTCTCCGCACGGCATGACGAACGTCGCGGACATGCTCGAGCTCCACGGCGAGGGTCGCGAGCGGCTCTGGAGCGTCGCGTCGAACGGCGCGGTCGTGTTCCGCTATCCACCGCTCGAGGTCGTGCACGAGGAGAAGTTCGACGCCCGGCCCGCGGTCGAGGCGATCCTGGCGCGGCACCCCAACGCGCTGGTCGCGGTCGAGGAGCGCGGCGTCGGCTACCGGGTGAACTCGCACTTCCCCGACGGCGAGCTCTCCGGGGACATGATCGTGACGGACGTCGCCGACCTGGTCGCCGCCGAGGTCAGCCGGGTGATCATCCGCGATCCGGAGTCGACGGCCGACGAGTTCGTCGCGCTCGCCGGCGAGCTGGGTCTGCACGGCACCAACTACGTCGTCGGCTGGACCGCCTGGCTCGACCTCGCGCCGGTCGGCGTCTCGAAGGCCTCGGGACTCGCCCACGTCGCCGACCGGCTCGGCCTCACCGGTGCGGACGCTCTGGCGGTCGGCGACGGGCGCAACGACGTCGAGATGTTCGAGTGGGCGCACCGCGGCGTCGCGATGGGACAGGCGATCGAGGACGTCATCGCCGCGGCCGACGCCGTGACCGACAGCGTCTACGAGGACGGCCTCGCCATCGAGCTGGACACGTGGTTCGGGTGAGGCTGCCCGACGAGATCACCAGCGACCGGCTCCGGCTCCCACTCTGGACGCCCGGCGAGGCCGCCGACATCCTGGCCGGCCGGCACCGCGACGGCTGGCACACCGACTACCCGCGCCAGGACGACCGTGACGCCGCCACGATGTACCACGCCGGCGACCCCTGGGCGCCTCGCCACGTCATCCGCGGTACGACCGCGCTCGGGTCGCTGGGCTTCTTCGGCCCGCCCGAGGACGCGGCCGACGGCGTGCCCGAGGTCGAGGTCGGCTACGGCCTCGTCGAGGAGGCGCGCGGATGGGGCTTCGCGACCGAGGCGCTCGCGGCCGTGCTCGTGGAGACGGACCGCGCGGGCGTCCGGGTGCGGGCGAGCGTGGAGCCCGAGAACCAGGCCAGCATCAGGGTGCTCGCCAAGTGCGGGTTCACCGACCTCCGCGGCAGCGACGAGGACGGCCACCTGGTGATGGCCAGGCCGCTGCCCGCCCCATGACCCGCCCCGGGCTGGTCGCCACCGACCTGGACGGCACCCTGGTCCGCAGCGACGGCAGCGTGTCGCCGTACACGGCCGACGTCCTCGCCCGGGTCGAGGCGCTCGGCGTCCCGGTGGTGTTCGTGACCGGACGGCCGCTGCGCTGGACCGAGGAGGTCTTCGAGCACGTCGGCGAGCACGGCCTGGCCGTCGTCTCGAACGGCGCCCTCGTCTGGGACGTGGCCCGGCACCGGCCGCACCTCGAGCGGCTGATCGACCCGGCGCTCGGGCTGGAGGTCTGCGCGCTGATCCGCGAGGCGATCCCCGGCTCGACCTTCGCGGTGGAGACGCTCGACGGGATCGGCCTGGAGGAGGACTTCCTCGAGCGGCACGCCATCCCCGACGGTGCCCGTCGCGCGCCGGTCGCGGAGCTGTTCGACCGTCCGGCCCTCAAGCTGCTGGCCCGCCACGAGGAGCTCTCGGCGCAGGAGTTCTGGGACGCCGCCGAGGCCGTCGTCCAGGGCCGGATGGTGATCACCTGGTCGTCGGCGACGGCGCTGCTCGAGATCAGCGCGCCCGGCGTCACCAAGGCCTCGACGCTCGCGCTGCTGTGCGCCGACCTCGGCGTCGACGCGACGGACGTGGTCGCGTTCGGCGACATGCCCAACGACCTGCCGATGCTCGCCTGGGCGGGCACGTCGTACGCGATGGCGAACGCCCACGCGACCGTTCTCGAGGCGGCCACGCACACCGCGCCCGCCAACGACGAGGACGGGGTCGCGCGGGTGCTGGCTGGTCTCCTCGACCTGTGATCTGTTGAGATGGACGTCGTGATCCCCCGACTGCTGGCCGTCCTGCTGCTCGTCTGCGGCGGCGTTCTCGCCCTCGGCGCACCGGCCTCGGCGTGCCCGCGGGTCGACAGCTCGCCGGCCTCGCTGGTCAGGAACGCGGACGCCGTGTTCACCGGGACCGTCGCCGACCGGACCCGCCGGGGCCCCGGGATCCACTACTCGGTCGACGTGCAGAAGGTCTACAAGGGCGGCGTCGGCGAGCGGGCGAGGCTCAGCACCCCCCGGAGCGCACGCGCCTGCGGCGAGCCTGACCTCCAGGTGGGCCGGGACTACGTGTTCTTCGCGAGCGGTCACGGCACCGAGCCGCGGATCGGGACGCACGGTGCGGCCCCGGTCACCGACGCCCGGGTGCAGCGGGTCGAGCGACTGCTCGGGGCCGGCACGTCGCCGGCCCAGCCCGAGCCCGTGCAGGCGACGTTCACGATGGTCGCCGGCGAGCGCACCAGCCTGGCCCGGCTGGCCGCGCCCGGGGTCGCGATGGTGATCGTCGGGCTGCTGGGCCTGCTGCTCGTGGCGAGCCTCGGCCGCCGCCGCAGCTAGAGGTACATGCCGCCGGAGCCGCCCGGCTGCTGCGGCTGCTGCGGGTCCTCGACCTGGCCCTGCGGCGGCGCCATCCCGCCCGGCAGCGCCTTGCGGATCTGCTCGAACTGCGCCCGGGCGGCCATCTGCTGGGCGTAGATCGCGGTCTGGATGCCGTGGAAGAGGCCCTCCAGCCACCCGACGAGCTGCGCCTGTGCGATGCGCAGCTCGGCGTCCGACGGCGTCGCATCCTCGGTGAACGGCAGGGACAGCCGCTCGAGCTCCTCGACCAGCTCCGGGGCAAGGCCCTCCTCCAGCTCCTTGATCGAGGCCTGGTGGATCTCCTTGAGGCGGTTGCGACTGGCATCGTCCAGCGGCGCGGACTTCACCTCCTCCAGGAGCTGGCGGATCATGCTGCCGATCCGCATCACCTTCGCCGGCTGCTCGACGAGCTCGGTCACCGAGCGCTCCTCGTCGCCCTCGGGGGCGCCGATCGGCCGCCCGTCGGGTCCGATCACCACGACCTGCTGCTGCTCCTCGCTCATGGGCCCAACCTATCCGGCGGTCCCTTGTCAGAAGGTCAGCAGGATCTTCCCGCTGTGCTCGCCGGACTCCATCAGCTCGTGGGCGGCCGCCACCTCCGCGACCGGCAGGGCGCCGTGCACCACCGGCGCCACCAGCCCCTCGGCGACCAGCGGCCAGACGTGCTCCACGACCGAGGCGCAGATCGCGGACTTCTCGGCGACCGGCCGCGAGCGCAGCGTCGTCCCGATGATCGCGGCGCGCTTGCGCATCAGCTTGTTGATGTCGAGCTCGGCCTTCGAGCCGCCCTGCAGGCCGATGACGACCAGCCGTCCTTCGGTGCCGAGGGCGTCGAGGTTGCGGTCGAGATACTTCGCACCCATGTTGTCGAGCACCACGTCCACGCCGCGGCCGTCGGTCGCCTCCCGCGCCTTCTCGACGAAGTCCTCCTCGCGGTAGTCGATCGCCACGTCGGCGCCGAGCGCGAGGCAGGCGGCCCGCTTCTCCGGCGTACCGGCCGTGGTCAGCACGCGGGACCCGAGCTGGTGCGCGAGCTGGATCGCGAACGTGCCGATGCCGCCGGCGCCGCCGTGCACGAGCAGCGTCTCGCGGGGCTGGAGCCCGGCGACCATGAACACGTTCGACCACACCGTCGCCGCCACCTCGGGCAGCGCGGCCGCGGTCACCAGGTCCACGCCCGCGGGCACCGGCATCAGCTGCCCAGCGGGTACGGCGACCTGCGCGGCGTACCCGCCGCCCGCGAGCAGCGCGCACGCCTCGTCCCCCACCGACCAGCCCTCGACGCCCTCCCCGAGGGCGGCCACGGTGCCGCTGCACTCCATCCCGATCACCTCGGAAGCGCCCGGCGGCGGCGGGTAGAAGCCCTGCCGCTGCAGGAGGTCGGCGCGGTTCAGACCCGCCGCGACGACGTCCAGCACCACCTCGCCCGGCCCGGGCTCGGGATCGGGCAGCTCGCCCACCGAGAGGACCTCGGGACCACCGGCTCCGTTCGCTACGACCGCACGCATGACGCCAACCTAGCGATCACTCCTCCTCGAAGGCGTCGCCGGTGTGGTCGACCCAGCTGTCGTCCGGGACGACGTCGTCGACGTCGTCGGGATCGGGCGCGCCGGCGGGCCGGTCCCAGCCGTCCGCGAGCAGCTGCACGCGAGCGGCCAGCGCCTCCAGCCGCTCGGGGTCGGCGTCCTGTGACCCCGCGGCGAACCCGAGGAGGTACGTCGTGATCGGCGCCGCCGGGCGAGCGACGTTGTGCGCGGCCACGCGGGCCAGGTCGAGCACCAGACCTTCGTCGAGATCGGTGTCGACGTCGAGGACGTCACTCAGCTCGTCGATCCAGTCGTGGAGGTTCACGAGCCCCAGATTCGCGTCAACCGCCGCGGGTCCGCAACCCCTACAGGTCCCGCAGGTCGGCCCAGCTGTCGACGTCGCGGCCCTCGTCCCCCTCGGGGGCGACGTCGGCGAGGTCGAGCCCCTCGAGCAGCCGGTGCATCGGCATCCCGTGCTGTCCCTCGTGGTCCGGCCGGATGCCCGCGAGGCGCGCGGCGTCCAGGACCCCGGCGAGCTGTCGGCGCCCGTCCGCGTCCGTCAGGAACGCGCCGTCCCGGCCCGCGGCGGCCTCCCGCAGCCGGCGGAACGTCCAGGGCGTCACCCTCGGCATGTCAACCGCCAGCACGCCGACCGTGCTGGGGCGGTCGACCAGTGCGTCGTACCCGGTCAGGAGCGCCGCGACCGGTCCGCCGTACCGCGGACTCTCGCGGCAGAACGTGACCGGACGGGTGGTCGGCACCGGTTCGCCCACGACCACCACCTCGTCGGCATCGAGCAGCGCCTCGATCGCGTGCTCGAGCAGGGACCGCCCGTCGTGCTCGACCGACGCCTTGTCCGCGCCGTCCATCCGCACGGCCCGACCGCCCGCAAGCACGATCGCCGCGAAGCTCATGTGTGGCAGTCTCGCAGGGTGGCCAGCCTGCGAGTCGCCCTCGTCCAGCACGCGTCCGGCCTCGAGCCGGGCGCGAACCGCGAGCTCCTCGCCGCGCTGACGCCCGGCGACGTGGACCTCGTGGTGTTCCCGGAGGCGTTCGCCCGCGACTTCGGCGAGGCCGGGTCGGACGTGGGGCCGTACGCCGAGCCGCTGGACGGGCCGTTCGCGACCGAGGTCGGCAGGGTGGCGCGCGAGCGCGGCACGACCGTCGTCGCCGGCATGTTCGAGCGCGGTGACGACCCGCGGCGCCCGTTCAACACCCTCGTGGTGCGCGGCGCGGCCGAGGCGTCGTACCGGAAGATCCACCTGTACGACTCCTTCGGCTACCGCGAGTCCGACCGGCTCACGGCCGGGCCGGTCCGGCCGGTGCTGACGGACCTCGGCGGGTTCCGACTCGGGCTGATGACCTGCTACGACCTGCGGTTCCCGGAGCTGGCCAGGCGCCTGGTCGACGAGGGCGCCGAGGTGCTGGTCGTGCCCGCCGCCTGGGTGGCGGGGCCGCGCAAGGTCGAGCACTGGCGCACGCTGGCCCTCGCACGCGCCGTCGAGAACACCGTGTTCGTCGTCGCCGCCGCGCAGCCCGGCCCGCGGTACAGCGGCCACTCGCTTGTCGTGGACCCGCTCGGGGACGTGCTCGCGGAGGCGGGCGAGGGGACCGAGGTGGTCTCCGCCGTGCTCGACCGGGAGAGCCTCGCCACCGCCCGGAAGACCAACCCCTCGCTCGACAACCGGCGAATGTAACCTTCCCTGCCGTGCCCAGGTCCGCCCCGCGTCGTCGTGCCGAGCGGCCGCCGTCCCGGAGGGCCCGGATGGCGGCAGGCGCGCGGACCCGTGCGGAGCGGGTCGCGAGCTCGCGGCTCCCGGTCGCGGTGTGGGTGGTGATCGTGCTGGCCGGCGCGGCCGCGCTGGGCACCTGCGTCGCCGACGTCGGCCTGCCCTGGGTCTGCGGCGCCGGATCGGTCGCGATCGCGACGGCGTACTCGTGGGCGCTCGCGGCGCGCACCGGCGGCCGCCCGGTGGTGGTCGGGCTGCTCGCCCTGGTCCTCGGCGTCCTGGTCGTGGTCAGCGACGACGACCGGCTGCGCACCGGCGCCGCGGTGCTCACCTGCGTGGTCGCAGCCGTCCTCGCGGTGATGGTCACCGTCCCGGCGGTGCGCTACGCGCAGGCCGTCCGCGAGGTCGTCGTCGCGATCGCCGTGGCCGCGATCGGCGCGTTCGCGGTCGTGGGGTTCGAGCCGGTGGTGACGATCGCGCGCTTCGAGTACGTCACGCTCGGCCTGGCCCTGCTCGGGGCCTTCGCGGTCGTCTTCCGGCTCGGCGCGGGCCTGCACGGCCTCGGCCGGCGGGGCGTGCTGACGGTGCTGATCGGGACGGCGGTCCTCGCGCTCACGCTGGCGTACGCCGAGCTGCTGCGCCGCTACGGCACCCCCGGTCTGGTCGGCAGCCTCCTGGACGGTGTCGCCTGGAGCCGGGAGAACCTCGGCGCCTTCCCGCGCCCGCTCGAGACGGTGCTCGGCGTCCCCGCGCTCGCCTGGGGCACGCACATGCGGGCCCGCCGGCGCCAGGGCTGGTGGGTGTGCGCGTTCGGGGTCGCCGCGACCACCCCCGTGGCGAACGCGCTGGTCAACCCGTCGATCTCGCTCGAGGAGACGGCTCTCTCGGTGGCGTACGGCGTGGTGGTGGGCCTGGTCATCGGCCTGGTCGTGATCCGCCTGGACCTGGCGTTCACCGGCTCGGCCGGCCGGCGCGGCCGGCGGGCCGAGGAGGCCAATGCGCTGCGACCCGAGCCCGCCCGGACCCGCTCGTTGCTCTGATACCTCCCGGTAACGGCTAGGTTCGCAGCATGGCGCGCGAGCAGGTGGTCGAGGTCGTGGCGGAGATGGTGGCCAACGTGCTGAGCGTGGCCGTCTCGCCCGGCGAGGCCGTGGCCGCCGGTGACACGGTCGTGCTGCTGGAGTCGATGAAGATGGAGATCCCCGTCCTCGTCGAGGCGCCCGGCACCGTGCGGGCGATCAAGGTCGCACCCGGCGACGTCGTCCAGGAGGGCGACGTGCTCGTGGAGGTCCTGGTCGGCTGACAGGTCGCTCTGGACCGGGTCGGCGATCGCGCGGAGGGCGGTGACGTGGCCGTCGAACGCCGTCCGCCGTCGTGGACGGCCAGGCGCCGCGGACCCGCCCGGCTAGACTCCACCGGTGCCCGCGGGCACACGGAGGGGTGCCGGAGTGGCCGATCGGAACCGCCTTGAAAGCGGTCGTGGGGAGACCCACCGCGGGTTCGAATCCCGCCCCCTCTGCCGTACTCGGTGCTCTACTCGGAGCCGCCGAGCTCCAGCTCGACCTCGTCGTACGCCAGGTCGTGGAGGCGCTGGACGTGGTGGGAGACGTCGACGAGCAGCCGGTGCAGCTCCGTGCGGACCTCGTCGACATCCTGGTTCTCCAGCACCTGGCGTCCGAGCGCACTGAGCCGTCCGAGCAGCGCGTTGCGCTCGCGGAGCAGCCCCACCTCGCGGGCGGCGAGCCAGCCCTCGCCACCCTGGCCCGTCTCGGCGACCAGCGCGTCACGGACCGCACCCATGCGCTGCCGGACGCCCCATCGCCAGTTCCCGAGCTGGACTCCGGGCCGGCGGAAGGCCTCCAGGGCCTGCTGAAGGCCTTGGATCGCGCTCGTCATCCCGATGGAGGTGACGGTCATGAGAACCTCCCGGAGGCCCGGAGCGGTGGGGGGACTTCGAGTGTCACTCCCCACGGCACCGCCCACAACCCGGTGGCGAGGCAAATTCCGGTGTCTTGTTCAATCAACGCGTGCAGACGTCCGACTATCGGCTCGCGACCGCCTTCGGCGCCCGGTTCGCCGGGGCGCTGCTCGTCGCGCTCGCGCTGCTACTGGTGCTCGCGACGCTGGTCGTCGCACTCCTCGACCTCTCGCTGGGCCCGGTGGTCGCGATCGGCGTGCTCGGACTGGTCGCGGTGGCGGTCGCGGCGTACGCCGTCCTCCGCCGGGTGCCCGTCGTGCGTCTCGGGACCGAGGGCTACCGGGTGCGGATGGTTCGCAACGTCGGCGCCGACCGGGCGGCCTGGGTCGAGGTGGCCGAGGCCGTGACCGCGACGCCGGGCGGCACGCCGGTGGTCGTGCTCAGGCTCCGCGACGGCCGGTCGACGACGATCCCGGTGCAGCTGCTGGCCGCGGACCGGGAGGAGTTCGTCCTCGATCTCCGGCGACACCTGCAGGACGGCCAAGGCCTCCGCCCGCTCTGAACCGCCCGATTGGCCGTCGCCCGCGCGGTCCTTGTAGCCTGTGCGGGCTGTCGGGAGGCGTCGCCTAGTCCGGTCTATGGCGCCCGCCTGCTAAGCGGGTTTGGGGCTACAACCCCATCGAGGGTTCAAATCCCTCCGCCTCCGCCAGTCCTCGGCCCCCGGTGCGCCTCGCGCCCGGGGGCCGCGGCCAAATGCTGTACCCGGTCCTGCGCTGCAGAAACCTGCAACGTTGCAGAAATGTGCAATGCACATTTTTGAGGCATCGTTCCATTCGTGCGCAGGGGCGTACCTCGCCCACACTGGTGACACCGGGTCTTCCGTGGGACCCGATGAGCATGAAGGTGGAGAGGGAAATGAACGTTACGCGAAAGGTCGCAATCGCGGTCGTCACCGCGACGCTGAGCTTCGGTCTGCTGGGTATCTCGGCCCCGGCGCACGCCGACAGCAGTTGGAATGGCCGGCCCCCCGCCGGCGGCCGCTGATCAGCTGAAGAACTCGGTCGAGTCGGGGACCCAACTCACCCCCCACTTGTTCGGTCCCAGTGCCACCCCCCCGGCCCGGCTCGACCACCATGACGAAGGGCAGTGACCTCAGGTCACTGCCCTTCGTCATGTCTGCGCCGGGCGCCGCTCACCCCTCGGCCGCGTCGTCCTCCTCGTCACGACCCGTGATCCCTCGCCTGCCGATCGTGTAGCCCAGCTGGAATCGGGTCTCCGCCTCGAACTCTTCCTTGAGGTCCGAGATGTAGCCGGCGTAGGTGCGAGGGCTGACCCCGAGCCGTTTCGCCGAGACCGGATCGGAGTGGCCCTCGATCAGCATCCGCAGCGTCATCGACCGCTGCTCGGCGGCGATGTCCTTCATCACCGACGCCTCGCGGCTGGTGAACGGCCGACCCCGCTCCCAGGCCCTCTCGAACACGTCGACCAGGTAGGCCACCACCGACAGCTCGCGGACCACCAGGGCGACCCGCACGGTCTCCTTGCTGGGGATGATCGCGACCCGCCGGTCGACGACGATCATCCGGTTGAAGAACTCGTCGACGGTGCGCACCTCGCCGCCGCGCTCCGTCACCTGCGCGACGTACTCCCGCGTGACGCCGTTCCGCCGTGCGCTGTGCTGGTAGAGGGTGCGGATCCTGGCGCCCCGCTCGAGGAGGGCGGTGTCGCGCAGCACGACGTGCGGCATGGTCTTGGTGTCCCGGAGCGCCTGCGGCTGCGCGGTGAGCATCTCTTCCTCGCACTCAGCCATCAGGTTGGCGATGAACGGGTCGATCTCCTCCAGCGGCAGATAGGTGAAAGGTCCGCCAGAGATCTCCTGCGGAGCCTTGCGCCAGGCCTGAGTGAGTGGACCGAAGGCGTGCGCCCAGTGCGACGACTCGCTCAGCAGCCGGGCACCCTCCTGGCCCAGCGGGGACACCACGCGGGACTGGACGGCCGACGGGTCCAACGCATCCCATTGCTCGCCATCGACACTGAGCTTGGCCAGACCCATGTGGCGGAGCAGATCGAGTGCCTCCGCGAACTCACCGCCCGGGAGGACCCGGGGATCATCGGCCCGAAGTCCGGCTGAGGCCACCATCTCCTCGAACAGGGCGGCGCCGGCTCGCTCGAAGAGCGCGCGCTCCTCAGGCCCGTAGCTCTCCACCCTGCTCGTCCCCTCTCGACCATCCCCCGTAAGTCGAACTCTTGGGGCAGATGATTCCACAGGTGAGACGGGATCGGCCCGTGTCCGGCGCGGACGGGGACGATCGCGGTACGCCGGGGAGCCGTCGGTGATCAGTCGCCGAGGCGCGCCCGGAGGCCGTCGAGCTCGGTCCACAGCACCGCCGGGAGGTCGTCGCCGAACTTCTCGAACCACTCCTGGATCTGGGGGAGCTCGTCCTTCCACTCCTCGGGGTCGACGTGGAGCGCCGCAGCGAGCGCCTCGGGGGTCATGTCCAGGCCGTCGGTGTCGAGGGCGTCCGGGGTCGGGACGTGGCCGATCGGGGTCTCGACCGCCCCGGCCCGACCGTCGATCCGCTCGACGACCCACTTGAGCACCCGGCTGTTCTCGCCGAAGCCCGGCCAGAGGAACCCGCCGTCGTCGTCGCGGCGGAACCAGTTGACGTAGAAGATCCGCGGCAGCTTCGCAGCGTCGTTGTCCTTGCCGACCGTGATCCAGTGGTTGAAGTAGTCGCCGGCGTTGTAGCCGATGAAGGGGAGCATCGCCATCGGGTCGCGCCGCACCACGCCCACCGCGCCGACGGCGGCGGCGGTGGTCTCCGAGGAGAGCGTCGCACCGAGGAACGTGCCGTGCGTCCAGTCGCGGGCCTCGAAGACCAGCGGGACCGTGGTCTTGCGGCGACCGCCGAACAGGATCGCGTCGATCGGGACACCGCGCGGGTCGTCGTACTCGGCCGCGAGGATGTCGCACTGCTTGATCGGCGTGCAGTAGCGGGAGTTCGGGTGGCTGGAGAGCTCCTCGGACTGCGGGCCCCACGGCTCGCCCTTCCACGAGGTCGCGCTGGCGGGCGGGTTCTCGAGGCCCTCCCACCAGATGTCGCCGTCGTCGGTGAGCGCGACGTTGGTGAAGACCGAGTTGCCCTTGTTGATGGTCTTCATGGCATTCGGGTTGGTGTGCTCGTTGGTGCCGGGAGCGACGCCGAAGAAGCCGTACTCCGGGTTGACCGCCCACAGCCGGCCGTCCTCGCCGATCCGCATCCAGGCGATGTCGTCGCCGAGCGTCTCGACCTTCCAGCCCGGGATGGTCGGCTGCAGCATCGCGAGGTTGGTCTTGCCGCAGGCGCTCGGGAACGCGGCGGCGACGTACTTGACCGTGCCCTCGGGCGAGGTGAGCTTGAGGATCAGCATGTGCTCGGCGAGCCAGCCCTCGTCGCGTGCCATCACGGAGGCGATCCGCAGCGCGTAGCACTTCTTGCCGAGCAGCGCGTTGCCGCCGTAGCCGGAGCCGTAGGACCAGATCGCCCGCTCCTCGGGGAACTGGACGATGTACTTGGTGTCGTTGCACGGCCACGCCACGTCCTGCTGTCCCGGCTCGAGCGGGTGGCCGACGGAGTGGATGCACGGCACGAACTCGGCGTCGAGCTCCTCCATCCGCTGCAGCACGTGGCTGCCCATCCGGGCCATCACGCGCATCGAGGCGGTGACGTACGCCGAGTCGGTCAGCTCGATCCCGAACATCGGCTTCTCGGCCTCGAGGTGCCCCATCACGAACGGGATCACGTACATGGTCCGGCCCCGCATCGAGCCCTGGTAGAGCCCGCGCATGAGCTCCTTCATCTGCTCGGGGTCCATCCAGTTGTTCGTGGGTCCGGCGTCGCGCTCGTCGACCGAGCAGATGAAGGTCCGGTCCTCCACGCGGGCGACGTCGATGGGGTCGCTGGCGGCGTGGAAGGAGTTCGGCTTGATGGCCGGGTTCAGCCGGGTGAAGGTCCCGGTCGACACGAGCGCGTCGGTGATCCGGGACCATTCGTCGTCGGAGCCGGTGCACCAGTGGATGTGGTCGGGCTGGGTCATCGCTGCGACCTCGTTGACGAAGTCGAGGATGCCCTGGTGGGTCGTCGGGGCGGTCGTCGTGGCGGTCATGGCGGTTCCTTCTCGCACGTTCGCGGTGGCTCGCTCGGCGTCGTTGTCGGCGACTCTGGTGGGCCCCCGTGGTGCGGCGGCGGACCGTGCCCGACCCCGTGGGTGGGCCGACAGTACCCCCGCACTCGATCGCACTCACATTGGATCGATCAATGCCTCGTGGGGTGCGTCACATCCCTTGTTTTGAGCGGGAAAGTCCCTTCTCCAAGAGCCGGGCTTCGGCCTTTTCCAGACCTAAGAAGGGCGCTTCGTCGGCGCTCGGGCCCGTGACCGGTGCCGCGACCGTGGGCCGGTCGCTGACGGGACCGGATTTCGGCAACCCCGACGGGGTCGGCTATCCTCGACCAGTCGTTCACCCCGGGTGGCGACGGGCGCCTGTAGCTCAACGGATAGAGCATCTGACTACGGATCAGAAGGTTTGGGGTTCGAATCCCTACAGGCGCGCAAGACAACGGGCCCGTGACCTGCGCACTGCAGATCACGGGCCCGTCGTTCCTCGACCGGAGTGCTGGCTCTCCGGCGCCTTGGTGACGGAGGGTGGTCTGGCCGGGCCGGGCGCGAAGGGGATCGGGATGGCTGAGACGGACAAGAGTCTGCTGAGCGCGTTGGGGCTGTCGCGCACCAGCGAGCAGGTGTACCTGTTCGTCGTGCAACGTGGCCGGACCTCGGCGGATGACGTCGCAGAGGCGTTCGGGCTGTCCGCCGAGACGGCTGTCGAGGTTCTCGACGGGCTTCGCGACGTCGGCCTGGTGGCGCTTCCCGAGGTTCCTGGCGGCGCCTACGCCGCCGTTGATCCACAGATCGCGCTCGGAGCTGCGGTCGACCAGCTCAACGAGCGGGCGGCAGCTCTTCGCGACCGCATTCCGGCGTTGGTCGAGCAGTTCAGGAGCGGTGTGGCCGGCGAGCACGTGGCGCCGATGACGTTGGTGCTCACAGATCCCGTCGAGGTGGCGTCGTGGTACGCACGACTCCAGCATCAGGTCCGTAGCGAGATGCTCACGTTCGACCGGCCGCCCTACATCTCCCTGGGCATGGAGCCGCTGCAGGTGAGCACCATCGCCCGCGGCGTCAGCTGGAGGGTCGTCTACGCCGCGGAGAGCTTCTCCCGCGACGACGCGTGGGACGAGACGGTGCGGATGAGCGAGCAGGGGGAGCAGGCCCGGGTTGCGCCGTCGGTGCCGTTCAAGGTCGTGGTGGTCGACCGCAGCTGTGCGCTGCTGGGGCTGCGGCTCGACGGCATCAGCGTCGAGTCGATGGTGACCGAGTCTCCACCCCTGGTGAAGCTCCTGGTCGACACCTTCGAGGCCTACTGGGAGCGTGCGCTGCCGCTCGGCCCCGGTGGTGCGACGACGTCCGCCGAGATCCGCGAAGCACTCGAACAGCGCGAGCTGGAGCACCCGCCGGCCCCGGCAGGGACGCGCGCGGCGGTGCCACCGACGCGTGAGCAGCAGGCGATCCTCGCGCTGATCGGTGCCGGACTGACCGACGAGGTGATCGCGGCTCGGCTCGGGCTCTCCGTCCGGTCGCTACGCCGTCGGAGCCAGCAGCTGATGCACGACCTGAATGCCGACAACAGGTTCCAGCTCGGGGTGGAGGCCGCCCGCAGGGGCTGGGTCTGACCGGGCGTTCGCGGGAGCTCTCGAAGTGGGGGCGTGGCCTGCTGCGGTCATTGGCAGCGCGATGCCAACGGGTTCGCATAGCGTCCCGGCTCGCGGCCCATCCCGGGTGCCGACCGAACCCTCGAAGGAACGTCTGTGACCAGCCCCCACCCGACCTGGCGACGCCGCGTGTGGCGAACCAGGGCGCTCGGACTTCCCGTCCTCCTCTCCGCAGCTCTCACCGCGTTCGCGGTCCCGGCCACCGCCGCTGACACCAGCACGACGTTGAGGCCCGCCGGCACGCACGGCACCCCGTCGGCCTCGAAGCCGCTCACTCCGACGGCCGGCCGGTCCGGCTACCGGGCCGGCACGTACGTCGTGGTGCTCCGGGACCCGGCCGCAGCCAGCTACCGCGGCGGGATCTCCGGTCTGAAGGCAGCCGTTCCCGCCCGCGGGTCGTTCTCGGCGCGATCCCCGCGGACCCGCAGCTACGTGTCACACCTGGCACGCAGCCAGCGCCAGGTGGCGTCCTCGGTGGGGGTGACCCCACGCGTGTCCTACTCGCTCACGACCAACGGGTTCGGCGCGCACCTGACCGCCAAGCAGGCTGCACAGCTGTCCACGGACCCGAGGGTCAAGCAGGTCGTCAGGAGCGAGCTGCTCCACCTCCAGGACGCCACCACCTCCACCGGCTATCTCGGCCTCGAGGGCGACGACGGCGTCTGGCAGGACCTCGGCGGCCCGGCACAAGCGGGCAAGGGCGTCGTCGTCGGGGTCGTCGACACCGGCATCGCGCCAGAGAACCCGTCGTTCGCGGGCGACCCGCTGGGCACCGACGACGGTCCCGAGCCCTACCGCGACGGGGACTCGATCGTGTTCCACAAGAGCGACGGCACCGACTTCCACGGCATCTGCGAGACCGGAGAGCAGTTCACCGCCGACGACTGCACCCAGAAGATCATCGGCGCCCGTTACTTCATCGACGGGTTCGGTGCCGGCAACATCGGCGACGCGTCGACCGGCGAGTACGTCTCGCCCCGGGACGGCACCTCTCACGGCTCGCACACCGCGAGCACTGCCGCCGGTGACCACGACGTCACGACCTCCAAGGGAACTCACATCTCCGGCGTCACCCCCGCCGCGAAGATCGCCGTCTACAAGGCGTGCTGGTCGGGCAGGAACCCGGCCGGCGAGGACGACGACGGCTGCTCCACCCTCGACCTGCTCTCCGCCATCGACGCGGCCGTCGCCGACGGCGTCGACGTCATCAACTACTCGATCGGCGGAGGCCCCGCCCAGACGACCGACTCCCTGACGGACCAGGCGTTCATGGCGGCCGCGACCGCGGGCATCTTCGTCGCCGCAGCGGGTGGCAACTCGGGCCCGGACGCCTCGACCCTCGACAACGCCGCCCCCTGGGAGACGACGGTCGCCGCCTCGACGTTCCCCGCTCCCGAAGCGACGGTCCGCCTCGGCGATGGCACCACTGCGCTCGGCGCCTCCATCACCGTGCCCAGCGCGGGTGTCGCCGGCAGCTTCGTCTACGGCGCTGATGCGGCGCAGCCGGACGCGCGGCACCCGGAGCTGTGCGGCACGGGCACCCTCGACCCCACGAAGGTCGACGGCGGCATCGTGCTGTGCGACCGCGGCGTCGTCGCCCGGGTCGAGAAGTCGGCCGAGGTCAAGCGCGCCGGCGGCGTCGGCATGGTCCTGGTCAACACCTCGCCGGACTCCACCGACGTCGACGAGCACTCCGTGCCGACCATCCACGTCGACGCCCGGTACGCCGACCAGCTGCACGCCTATGCCGAGACCCCTGGCGCGACGGTGACCCTGGTGGCCGGCAACGCCGGCGCGGACCCCTCGGCGCCCACCCCTCAGATCGCGGGCTTCTCCTCTCGCGGGCCGGTCGAGGCCGACGGCTCCGACATCATCAAGCCGGACGTCGCCGCCCCCGGCGTCAACGTCCTCGCGGCCGTTGCGAACCCCCAGGACGGGGGCCCTCGTTGGGGCTACATGTCCGGCACCTCCATGGCGTCCCCGCACGTGGCGGGCCTGGCTGCCCTCTACCTCGGCTCGAACCCGGGCGCGTCCCCGGCTGAGATCAAGTCGGCGCTGATGACCTCGGCGACCGACACCGTCGACGCCGAAGGCCGACCCGACCCGGAGCCCTTCGCCCAGGGCAACGGCCAGGTCGTGCCCCGCCACTACCTCGACCCCGGACTGGTCTACCTCAACGATGCCGACGACTGGAGCTCCTACCTGGCCGGCCTCGGCGAGGCCACGCCGTCCGGTGTCTCACCCATCGACGGGTCGGACCTGAACCTCGCCTCCATCGGCATCGGCAGCCTGCCCGGTCGGCAGACCGTGACCCGCACGGTCACCGCGACGCGCCCGGGCACCTTCACGGCCACGGTCACCGGCCTCGACGGAGTTCAGGCAGACGTCCAGCCCTCGACCCTGACGTTCGGCGAGGCCGGTGAACAGCACACCTTCACCGTCACGTTCCTGCGCGACGATGCGCCGCTCGGCGAGTTCACGACCGGGTACCTGACCTGGTCCGACGGCAGGACCGACGTGCGCAGCGCGCTCGCGGTCCGACCGGTCGCGTTCGACGCACCCGCCGAGGTCGCCGCCGGCGGCACCAGCGGTTCGGCCGACGTCACGGTCAGCGTCGGCGACACCTCCGACGTCCCGCTGACGGTCGAGGGCCTCGCCCACGGCTCACGGGTCGAGGGCACGGGAACCGTGGGCGGTCCGACCCACCGGTACGCCGTCACCGTCCCCGACGGAGCGACGTTCGCCCGGTTCGATCTCGACGCGGCCGACCAGACCGGCGACGTCGATCTGCTCGTCTACCGGGTCGACGAGTCCAGCGGCAACGTGTGGTTCGTCGACGCGTCGGCGACCGACAGTCCCGACGAGGAGCTGGACCTGGAGCAACCGGTCCCCGGCACCTACATCGCGGAGGTGAGCTTCTACCGCGCAGGCCAGCAGCAGGGCGACGACCTGGACTACGCCCTGACCAGCTACGTCGTCGATCCGTCGACCACGGCAGGCGGCTTCCACGTCAGCCCGGACACCATCCACGCGGACGTGGGCGACACGCCCACGCTGACCGCGTCCTGGAACGACCTGGCTCCCGGCCCGTACCTCGGGGTGGTCCGGTTCGGTGACACCGGCATCAGCACGGTCGTCACCGTCGACGCCGGCACCGACACCCCTGCTGAGCCCGGGACCCCGACCCTGACCGTCTCCCCTGACGCGAGCGGTTGGGTCGCGCGCACCAACGACCTGCGCGTGACTGCGTCCGGCCTGACACCAGGGGTGACGTACGCCGCAACAGTCGGAGACGGCACCGTCCTGCGCACCGGCAAGGCGTCGGCGAACGGCGCCATCGACTGGATGATCACCATCACCGCCGACGTGCCGACAGGTCCGAACACGCTGACGCTGACGGGGGCGGGCACGACCCTGCACGCGCCCTTCCGCGTCACACCGGTCAAGATCGCCGACGCCGCCCCCTTCCCGTGGACGGCGTTCAACGGCAAGGCGTTCGCACGACTCGACGTCGAGTACGCCGGCTACGGCGACATCCAGTACCGGATCCAGTCCGTGGGTGGTGGCCACGTGTACGCGGAGAAGACCGTGCACGTCAACGCGTTCGAGGGTGCGACGACCTGGTCGTACAGCAGCGACTGGTCCGCGATCGGAGACGAGGACGTCGAGGGAGTCATCACCCCGGTGATGCCGGACGGCAGCGATGGGCCCAGCTTCACGACGGCACCAGCGCCGGTGGACCACTTCGACGCCGGCACGACCACGTTCACGCCGACGAACAGCGACCCGAACGTCGTCGATGTCAGCACGGTGAACAACTCCTTCACGCAGTACTCCACGATGGTCCGCTACCACGGCTGCGACGGCCGCTACGTCGTCGCCTTCGGATTCGTCCCGGTGGGCACCGGAACCCAGCGGTGGAACCTGACCGGGATGGAGGACGTCG
Organism: Nocardioides sp. URHA0032; assembly: GCF_000620645.1. Classification (GTDB taxonomy): domain Bacteria; phylum Actinomycetota; class Actinomycetes; order Propionibacteriales; family Nocardioidaceae; genus Nocardioides. Next base: position 85,157 of record NZ_KK211160.1, read on the forward strand.
ACGTCGTCGACCAGTTCGGGCAGGTGATCGCCACCTACCGGAACCCGGCGGCTACCGGCACCTGCGACCCGTCGAAGATGTCGATCTCGCAGAACTACTGGGCGACCATGACCGCCACACCGCACGGCGACCCGTCGTACGACCCCGCGAAGCCGATCACGATGGAGGTCAGCAACCGGTACGCCCCGCACAGCGGCGGTTTCAACCTCGCTGTCGGTGAGGGCACCCAGCGGTTCCAGCAGCAGCCGTTCTACACCGACGACATCCCCACGGATGTCATCCAGGAGCGCGGGCCCGTCCTCAGCCGGTCGGTCCCGGTACCCGAGGGCTCTCCGCTCTGGGCGTCCTCGGACTGGGAGGAGTACGTCGACCCGCCCGGCATCCTGTTCCTGCGGACCGCGTGGGTGCTCGTCCCGGCGCTGACCGTCCACGACCTCACCCCGGAGGTCGGCACACCGCCGGTCACGCCGATCAGCGGCGTGACCCCGACCGTCGAAGGTGAACCCGTCGTCGGGTCGACGCTCCGCGCCGTGCCGAACACGTGGAGCCCGGCAGGAGTGCGGCTGGCCTATCAGTGGCTGCGCGACGGTAGCCCCATCGCTCAGGCAACCAGCCCGAGGTACCACCTCGTCGCGGCGGACGCCCTGCACCAGGTCACCGTTCGTGTCACCGGCACCCTGGACGGCACGGAGCCGGTCAGCCGCACCAGCCGGCCCGTCAGCGTTCGCCTCGGGGCGTTCACCACGGCCCCGAAGCCGACGATCACCGGCACGGCGGCTCCAGGGCACCGACTCACGGTCCGTACCGGTGCCTGGGAGCCGGCCGCCGCAGAGCTGGGCGTGGTCTGGTACCGCGACGGCCACCGGATCGGGCACGGGATCCACTATCAGGTGAGGCGAGCCGACAGACACCACCGGATCACGGTGGTCGTGACCGGACGGCTCGCCGGCTATCAGCCGGTCTCCCGAACCAGCGCGCCGGTCCGCGTCCGCTGACCGTCGAGGTCGACCGACGCTGCTGCTCCAGCAGGCGACTCCCGTCACCTGTACCTCGAACTCCCTCGGCCGGGCGACCCCCGCGCCCGGCCGAGGGGCGACCCGGCAGCTGCCCCAAGGTCGACCCAGGCGCCGACACCCAGACAGCGCCGACCAGCAACCGCGCTCACGGCCGGCAGGAGCCGTCCGATCGCCGCCGATCTGGCGGCACAGCTGTCGGGTCGTCAGCCCAGCCCGCCGGGTCAACGCCCTGGAGAGGCCCACCCTCGCGACACGAGCGCGACATCTCGACATCCTCACAACCATCAGCACGCAGAAGGAGCCGTCATGACCGTCACCAGCATTCCTTCGCCGCCCCAAGGGCAGGACCTGGCCCGAGTGCCCATGAAGTTCGAAGTGACCCGCATCCCGATCACCGACTTCGACCGGGCGAAGGACTTCTACCAGCGCCTGGGTGGCAGCTCGACATCGATCTCCAGTTCACCGAGCAGGTGCGCGGTGTGCAGTTCACTCCGCCCGGCTCCCCGGCCTCGGTCCAGTTCGGCCCGCCCGCGGGTCCTCCGCTGGAGGGTCTGCTGTTGATCGTCGACGACATCGAGGCCGCCCACGCCGAGATCGGGAGTCGCGGCATCGAGATCAGCGACGTCTTCCACGCTGCACCGGGTGGACAGCCCGAGCCCGGGCGCGATCCGGAGGGTCGCTCGTACGTCAGCCAGGCGGCGTTCTCCGACCCGGACGGCAACACGTGGGTCCTCCAGGAGGTCACCGAGCGCATTCCCGGCAGGATCACTCTCTGAAGCCGGCAGTCGCGTCGCCCACCGCAAGCATCGGGAGCATCGACCCGACACCCTGAGCGAACCTTTCGAGCAAAGCCGGGCCCCAGCCGACCTGCCGGACTGGTGGTCGGACAGCACGGGCATGGAGGCGACCATCCCGGGCGGGGCACGGTCGCCCTGTCAAGGGACGCGAGTTCGCCGTAGCATCGGGTGCAACGTGCTCACGGAGCCGCCGGGTCGCCGGCCACCCTGTGATGACCTCGCAAGGGAGAGGGCGGAAGGCCGTGGACGCAGACGTGCACGAGGCAGCCTCTCCAGGGTCGAGGCTGCTCGACCGGGGGAGCGAACGCTCCGCGCTCGACGCCCCCCGACGGCAACGAGTGCCTCGCCTGGGGCCGATGTGACCTCCGTGCTCCTCGACCGCGAGCAGGAACGGTCGGCGCTGGGCGCCCTGCTGTCCGCCGTGCACCAGGGCGAGAGCCGGGTCCTCGTCGTCCGAGGTGACGCCGGGGTCGGCAAGACGGCACTGCTCGAGCACGTGGTGGAGTCGTCCACCGGCACTCGGCAGCTGCGGGCACAGGGGGTCGAGTCCGAGATGGAGCTGGCCTTCGCCGCGCTGCACCAGCTCTGCGCCCCGCTGCTGGACGGGCTGCCGGACCTGCCGACACCGCAACGGACGGCACTGGAGACGATCTTCGGCCACCGCGCCGGGCCGGCGCCCGACCAGTTCCTCGTCGGGTTGGCGGTGTTGAGCCTCCTCGCCGACGCCACCTCCGAACGACCGTGCATCTGCCTCGTCGAGGACGCCCAGTGGCTCGACCGGGCCTCGGCTCAGGTGCTCGGCTTCGTCGCGCGGCGGCTGCGCGCCGAGTCGATCCTGATGGTCTTCGTGACACGGGCGCCCGGTGCCGAGCTGCCGGTGCTGGAGGGGCTCCCCCAGATGGAGGTCGCCGGGTTGGGCGACTCCGATGCCAGGGTGCTGCTCGGCTCGATCACCCCGGCGCCGTTGGACCGACGCGTCGTGGACCGGATCGTGGCCGAGGCTCGGGGCAACCCGCTCGCGCTGCTCGAGCTCCCTCGCGGGCCCGCGGCCGAGCAGCTGGTCGGACGGGCCGCGCGGACCACGGCTCGGGCGAGGGAGCCGCTGTCGAGGCGCCTCGAGGAGACCTTTCTCGCGCGCGCGAGAGAGCTGCCGGATCAGGCGCGCCTGCTGATGCTGGTGGCGGCCGCCGAGCCCATGGGGGACGCCGCGCTGCTCTGGCAGGCCGCGCACGAGCTCGACATCGACGGCGGTGCCGGATCGGCCGACGAGTTCAGGGCGCTTCTGACGATCGACGACCGAGTGACCTTCCGGCATCCGCTCGTGCGTTCAGCCGTCTATCAAGGGGCGACGATGGCGGACAGACGTCGCGTCCATCGGGCTATCGCTGAGGTCACCGACCCGCTCGTCGACCCGGATCGCCGGGCGTGGCACCGGGCGTCAGCTGCGACGGGGCCGGACGAGGCCGTGGCCGAGGAGCTCGAGCTCTCGGCGCAGCGTGCGCAGGCCCGCGGTGGCCTCGTGGCCGCTGCCTCCTTCCTCCAACGTTCCGTCGCTCTGACGGAGCAGCCGTCGCTCCGCGTTCGCCGCGCGCGGGCAGCCGCACGGGTCAGCGTGCACGCGGGGGAGTTCGACCTGGCGGCCCGGATGATGACCATCGTCGAGACAGCGGCAACCGACGACGACCAGGTCGCTCATGCGCTGTTGCTGCGTGGGCAGCTGGCCTTTGCCTCCGGCCGGCCCCGTGACTCGATCCGACTCTTCATGTCCGCCGCCGAACAGCTGAAGGAGCTCGACCCGGCGGTGGCGCGTGAGACCTACCTCGAGGCCTGGGCTGCCGCCGTCTTCGCCGGAGAGCCGGGCGTGGACACCAGCCTGCTCGCCGTCTCGACGGCGGCGGCTCGACTGCCACAGGTGGCGGATCCCGGACCAGCCGGGATCCTCCTGGAGGGTCTGTCGACCTGGATCACCGAGGGGCGCGTCGCCGCGGCGCCGCTGCTGCGACGAGCCATGAACATCTTCGACTCGCCCGACCTCTCGATCGAGGACAGCCTGCGGTGGGGCTGGATGATGGGCAACCCGCCGTCCCTGCTCTGGGACGAGGAGGCCCTGCAGCGGATCCTGCAGCGCCAGGTCGATCTCATGCGGGCCGCCGGTGCGCTGGCCCGACTCCCTCTCCTGATGTCGACCATGGCCATCGTGGCTGCCTGGCGAGGTGACTTCGCCGGCGCCGCCGCGGCCAAGGCCGAGGTGGACGCGGTGGTCGAGGCGACCGGGACCCGGATCGCGCCGTACGGCGCCATGCTGGTCGAAGCTCTCCGCGGTCGCACGGAGGAGGCGACGGCGCTCATCGACACCGTCAACGAGCACGGGAGCGCGGTCGGCCAGGGCTTCGAGGTGCAGTTCACCCGATGGACAAGGGCTGTCCTCCTCAACGGCGTGGGCAGCTACGAACTGGCGTTCGTCGCCGCGGAGCAGGCAAGCGCGGAGCAGCCGGAGTTGTTCCTCTCCGCCTGGGCGCTCCCGGAGCTGGTGGAGGCGGGAGTGCGATCGGGCCACGACGACGCCGCGAGACAGGCGCTCGCCCGGCTGACCGACGCCGCAACCGCGGCGGAGACGGCCTGGGCGTGGGGGGTGGAAGCGCGGTCCCGGGCCCTGCTCAGCGAGGGTGACGAGGCGGAGAGCTGCTACCGGACGGCGGTCGAGCAACTGGCGCGGACCCAGCTGCGGCCCGAGCTGGCCCGCGCCCATCTCCTCTACGGCGAGTGGCTGCGTCGGGAGGGCCGGCGGTCGGACGCTCGCGATGCGGTCCGGTCCGCGTACACGATGTTCGACACCATCGGGATGGTGGCGTTCGCCGAGCGTGCCAGGCGCGAGCTGCTGGCCACGGGGGAGAAGGTGCGCCGTCGTACGGAGGAGTCCAGGACCGACCTCACCGCCCAGGAGCAGCAGATCGCCACGCTGGCCGCCGAAGGGCTCACGAACCAGGAGATCGGTGAGCGGCTGTACCTCAGCACGCGCACGATCGAGTGGCACCTGGGAAAGATCTTCACCAAGCTCGGGATCAGGTCGCGCCGCGCCCTGCGTGGGGTCGCGGCGAGCCTGACGCCACCGGCGCAGGCGTAGCTGCTGGGCCTGCCGGCTTCCGCCGGAGGGGCGCGGAAGCTGCGCACCGGCGACAGGTCACGGTGCGGCCCGAGGGCCGGCTGCGGTCCGCCGACGTGGAGGTGGCCACGAGCGAGCCCGACGGTGACGACCTGCGCCCGGCCCGGCTCGGCGGCGCGCGGGCGATCCTGTTCAGGCGGCTCGGACGCCGGCCCGATGTGCCGCCGCGGGTCCGGCTGTGGTGGACTTGCCCACTCTCGGACCGCTCCCGTCCGGATACACGGAAGAAGAAGCATGCGCAAGATCGTCGCCCTGGTCCTGGTCGGGCTCGGAGTGTTCCTCGTGGTCGCCGGCATCGTGGCCCGGGCGTGGGCGCCCGGCCAGATCGAGCGGACACCGCTGGACACCGACAACACGACGTACCTCTCCGGTACGGCGCAGGTGCCGAACGCCGACCTCCAGCTCGAGAAGACCCCGGTCCTGGCGTGGAGCACGAACAAGGCCGACGCCGACGCCTCCGACGAGGACGTCGTCGCGTTCGCGACCTCGCTCTGCCTGGTCCGCGACGCCGACGGCATCGACGGCTGCGTGGACGGCGACGACCCCCGGCTGATCTCCGCCGAGACCGACGTGTTCGCGGCGGACCGGCACACCGGCCTGACGGTCGACGACCCGCAGTACCTGCCGGCGGACGCGCCGCACGAGGAGGGCCTGCAGAACAAGTGGCCGTTCGGTGCCGAGCGGAAGACCTACCCGGTCTGGGACGGCGTGGTCGGCGCCGCCGTCGACGCGACGTACGAGGGCACCGAGAAGATCGACGGCCTCGAGACCTACGTCTACCGTGCGGTCGCGAACGCCGACGGCGTGGACGTCGTCGCGGACCTCCCGGGCAGCTACGCCAGCTCGACCGAGTACTACATCGAGCCGCGCACCGGCGCGATCATCAACCAGGTCATCCACCAGCAGCGCGTCGCCGACGGCGTGGGCACGGTCCTGGACCTGGACCTCGCGTTCACCGCCGGCCAGGTGCAGACCAACGTCGACGACGCCCGCGACAACCTCTCGCTGCTGACCCTGATCGAGTCCACCGTCCCGGTCGTCGGTCTCGCTGTCGGCATCCCGCTGGTGCTGGTCGGACTGGGCCTGCTGCTCCTCGGCCGCAGGCGGATCGAGCAGCTCGACCCCGAGCGCGCCCAGGAGCTGAGCGGCGTCTGAGCCGACCGCCTGCCGGCGTGCAGGTGCGGTGAGTCACACCGGCGCGGAGTTGGTCCGCGGCCGGCCGCCTGCCTACCGTCGAGGAGCCCTGCCACCGCGGGGTGACCCTCCGAGCGCGCCGAGTCCTGTCCGGCCGGAGGGTGGTCATCGATGAACACGCTCGGACAGGAGCGGGGGACCCACAGGTTCCACGGGCCGCACCGCGGCCCTCGGGGTGAAGCCACGTGCCGGACGACGGCCGTGACCGGGCAACTCCAGCCCGAACCCGACAGCTCACCTCGCAGGCGCACGGAGGAGCTGTTCCATGCGCATGCGCACCCTCGTGTCGGCCCTTGCCCTCACGGCCACGACCCTCGTCCCCGTCCTTGCCCTCGACGCCCCCGCCCACGCCGCGAGCGGCAGGACCTGGGACCGGCTCGCCCGCTGCGAGTCGGGCGGCAACTGGCACATCAACACCCACAACGGTTACTACGGCGGCCTGCAGATCAGCATCGGCACATGGCGCGGGTACGGCGGCGGCAAGCTCGCCTCGCTGCCCAGCCGGGCCAGCCGGGCCGAGCAGATCCGGGTCGCCGAGCGGATCAAGCACCACCAGGGGTGGGGCGCCTGGCCCACCTGCTCGCACCGCATCGGCCTGCGCTGAGCCCGGACCGTGGTGGCTCGACCGGGTGACGCTCGTCATGGACCCGGGCCGGCGGCGTGACCCGCACCGTGGGAGCGCCGTTGCAGACGGTGTCAGCGATCGGGACTTCCGTCCCTACCCCGGAGGCGCACCGGTGCGCGATGTTGGGTACGGTGCGAGCACCGGGCGAGCGGACCGAAGGGTGTGCAGTTCATGGTCGACGTGGAGACTGTCCTCGACGAGGCGGGCTTGAAGAATCCGAGGGTGCGCGAGTACGTCGCGCACTGGGCCGAGATCACCGGCGCGGAGCGGGTCGAGGTCGTCAGCGCTGACGACGACGCCCGTCTCGTGCAGGAGGCGCTGGACGTCGGCGAGCTGCAGCCGGCCGGCGAGGGCCTGTACTACTCACGCAGCTACTTCAAGGACACCGCGCGCTCCGAGGAGCGCACGATCGTCGCGACCAGCAACCCCGCGGACAAGGGCGTCTACAACAACTGGCGGCAATCCTCGGAGATGAAGCCCATGCTGATCGAGCGGATGCGCGGCGCATCCCAGGGCAAGACGATGTACGTCGTGCCCTACCTGATGGCACCGCCCGGCTCCCCGCTCGAGGCGTACGCCGCCGGCGTCGAGCTCACCGACACGCGGACCGTCGCGCTGCACATGATCCGGATGGCGCGCGTGGGTGCGCAGTACGTCGACAGCCTGGCCGACCCCGACAGCTTCGTGCGCGCGGTGCACGTCACCGGCGACCTGGAGAACCTCGGCCAGGGCACGCCGGACGACCAGCGCTACTTCGTGACGGTCGCCGACGAGCGGACGATCCTGCACTACGGCTCGTCGTACGGCGGCAACGCGCTGCTCGGCAAGATCGCGCACGGCCTGCGGCAGGCCTGCTACGACGGCTGGGCGTCGCGGGAGTTCCTCGCGGAGCAGTTCATGCTGCTCGGCATCGTGGACAACGAGACCGGGAAGAAGTACCACGTCTGCGGCGGCTTCCCGAGCGCCTCGGGCAAGACCAACCTCGCGATGACCCTGGCGCCGGACGCGCTCGGTGACCGCTACACGGTCGAGTTCTACGGCGACGACATCACCTGGCTGTGGGTGAACCCCGAGGACGGCCGGCTCTACGGGATGAATCCGGAGAACGGCGTCTTCGGTGTCGCCAAGGACACCAACGAGAGGACGAATCCGACCGCGCTCGACTCGATCCGGCCCGGCTCCGGCGCGATCTTCACCAACGTCGCGTACAACGCCGACACCCACGAGGTCTGGTGGGAGGGCAAGACCAAGCAGCCGCCGTCCGAGGTCGCCGGGTGGCGCGACTGGAAGGGCCAGCTGATCTCCGAGCGCGAGCCCGGCGACGACTCCCCCTGGGCGCACCCGAACAGCCGCTTCACCACCACGCTCGCGAACGTCCCCAACGTCGCCCGCGACTTCGAGGATCCCGCGGGCGTGCCGATCGACGCGATCATCTTCGGCGGCCGCACCAGCGACCGCGAGCCGCTGGTCCGCGCGATCCACGACCTGGCCGAGGGCGTGTACGACGGCCTCACGCTCGGCGCCGAGGCGACGTTCGCAGCGGAGGGCGTGGACGGCCAGCTGCGCTACGACCCGATGTCGATGCGCCCGTTCATGGCGTACGGCGAGGGCGACTACGCGGCGCACTGGCTGCGGATCCTCGGGCAGGTGTCCGACCTGCCGATCTTCGCGCACGTCAACTGGTTCCAGCGCGATCCCGACGACGGCCACTTCCGCTGGCCCGGCTACCGGGAGAACCTGCGCGCGCTGCTCTGGCTCGTCCAGCTCAAGGCCGGCGAGGTCACCGGTCGCCAGACGCCGGTCGGCGTGCTGCCGACGCCGGAGGAGCTGCGCCTCGACGGCATGGAGATCAGCCAGGAGGACCTCGACGTCATCCTGACCATCGACGTCGAGCGCTGGTGCCAGGAGATGGGCTTCCGCGAGGCGCACCTCAAGCAGTTCGACAACCTCCCCGAGGAGATCTGGGAGGCACACCGCCGGGTCGCGGCCGCGCTCGACGCCGAGCGGGGCTAGAACACGTCCTAGTCTGAGTCCATGAAGACCAGGCTGACCTGCCCCTGCGGTGAGGTGATCAGGGCCCAGGACGAGGACGAGCTCGTCGAGCTGACCCAGCAGCACCTCGCCGCCGCGCATCCCGGCATGGAGTACGGCCGCGACGAGATCCTCTTCATCGCGACGTAGCCCAAGGGCCGGGTGGGGCCGTGCTCTCCCGGACCACGAGTCCGGTCGGGAGCACGACCGGCTCCGGGTGACCGCCGGCCATCACCGCGGCGATCGCCGCGACGGCGGCGGCGCCCTTGGCCGGGACCTCCTGGCGCACGGTCGTCAGCGGCGGCCGGCTCGCGGCCGCGAGCACGCTGTCGTCGAAGCCGACCACCGAGAGGTCCTCGGGCACGCGCAGCCCCAGGGACTCCGCAGCCCGCACGGTCGCCAGGGCGAACGCGTCGGAGAAGCAGACCATGCCGGTCGGCCGGTCCGGCCGGTCCAGCAGCGCCCGCGCCGCGTCGTACGCCTGGGTCGGCGGGTGGTACGGCGTCGCGACGACCGACGGCTCGACACCGACCGCGTCGAGCGCGTCGCGCCAGCCGAGCATCCGCTCGCGGGCCGGGTGGTTGAGCTCGTCCTGCTCGGTGGCCAGCGTCACGATGCCGACCTGGCGGTGGCCGAGGTCGACCAGGTGCTGGGCGGCGAGCCGGGCGCCGCCGCGGTCGTCGACGTTCACCGACGCGATGCCCTCGCGCACGTTGTGGTCGACGACGACCAGCGGCACGTTGCGCCGCTCCAGCCAGGCGATGTCGGGCGAGGTCGGGTCGCAGATGTAGACCAGGACACCGTCCACGGCCACGTCGCGCGCGGGCACGAACTGCTGGTCCGACGACGCGGGCAGCAGCGTCAGCGCCAGCCCGCGCGCGGAGAGCTCGTCGGACACCGAGGCGAGGAACGCCGCCGACACGGCGTCCTCGAACGCCTCGCTCAGGCTGCCGTTGATGAGCAGGCCCACCGAGCCGGTGCGGCCACGGGCCAGCGCCCGCGCGGCCGGGTCCGGCCCGACGTACCCGAGCTCGTCGGCCGCGGCCAGGATCTTCGCGCGCAGGTCGGCGGAGAGCTGGTCGGGCCGGGAGAAGGCGTTGGAGACCGTCATCCGGCTGACGCCGACGCGGTCCGCGATCGACTGGAGGGTCACCTTGGCCATGGCAGGGCCAAGGATAGGCACGCTCATGCGCGGCGCGGGCTCCCCGCGGGCTGGGGCTCCACCCACCGGGCGACCGCGTGCAGGACGGCGGCCGACCTGGTCCGGGTGGTGCGCAGGCGGGGCGGGCGCGGCGCCCGGTCGGGGACGACGGGTGCGTCGGGGCGGGCGCTGCCCGCGGTGGCGCGAGCCGCCCGGACGGCCAGGTCGGCGGCGATGGGATCGAATGTCATGGCTCCTCCTCCGGGACTCTCTTGACCGGTACAGTACGCCTGACCTCTGTACCGGTCAAGTAATCCGGTGGTGACCCGAGGTAACGCTGGGTCGTGCTTGCGACAGGTGGGGGTCGACGGGGGAGCCACACGACAGGGAGGAAAACACCTATGAGCAAGATCCGCCTGACCGCTGCCGCGCTGACCTCGGTCCTCGCCCTCGGCACCACCGCCGCTCCGGCGGTCGCCGACGACGCGGCCGGCTCCTGCGACCAGCAGCAGGCCCAGGTCGACCGCGCGCAGGCGAAGTACGACGCGCTCCAGCAGAAGTTCGCCGAGCACCCGACCCACAAGGGCCAGAAGGCCAAGAAGGCTCAGGCCCAGCGGGTCGCCCGTGCGCAGGCGCGCCTCGACAAGTGCGAGGCGGGCTCGACCGAGAGCTGACGGCAGCCGCAGCCACGCGGCGACCGGGCGTCGGCGTCCGCACCCCACCCGGAGGTCGCGGGCGTCGACGCCTTCGCGCGTGGGCGCCGACCAGCTCGCGTGTCGTCTGCCGCCCCGAAACGCGCGGGCGCCGCGGGCGACCGGTGGCTACGGTGCAGGCGTGAGCGAACCAGCCGACGGCGCAGTCGTGGCAGCGAGCGTCCTGCTGCGCCGGGGCCGACTGCTGGAGGGTGCGACCCTGGCGTGGAACGTCACCGGTGTCGCCGTGCTCGCGGTCGCCGCCATCGAGGCCCGGTCCGTCGCGCTCGCCGGCTTCGGGCTCGACTCGCTGGTGGAGATCGGGGCCAGCGCGGTCGTCCTCTGGGAGCTGTCGGGGACGGGGGAGCAGCGGCAGCGACGGGCCCTCGGCCTGATCAGGGCGGCGTTCGTCGCGCTGGCGGCCTACCTGGCGGTGCAGAGCCTGGTCGTCCTGCTGTCCGGCTCGCGCCCGGAGCACAGCCCGGCCGGCATCGCGTGGACGGCCCTCACTGGACTGGCGATGTTTGCGCTCGCGGCCGGCAAGCTCCGGGCCGGTCTCGGCCTCGGGAATCCGGTCCTCACCCACGAGGCAGCGGTGACGGTCGTGGACGGGCTGCTGGCCGTCGCGGTGCTCGTCGGCCTCGTGCTGAATGCTGCTCTCGGCTGGTGGTGGGCCGACCCCCTCGCCGCCCTGGTGATCGTCTCCTACGCGATCCGGGAGGCGCGCAGCATCACCCGCGACCTCACGCCGGTGGCAGCTGGGCGCGAAGTCCCGCGATGAGGGTCTCCACCCCGAACGCCCAGACGTACTCGTAGTCGGGCACGTCGCTCGCGACCGAGCGCACGAGTGGGAACGACGCAGCCGGGAGCTGGTCGAGCTGGGTCTCGAGGAGCTCGCCCCGCGCGACCATGCTGCGCTCCATCCCGATCATCAGCGCCAGGTACGACGCGGCCTTGATCGCCGCGAAGCCGTTCGCGGCACTGAAGCCGGCCTCGGCGAACGCCGCGAGCCCGATCTCGAAGGACGCGGTCGCCCGCGCACCCTGCACCGGGCGCTGCCGCAGCGCGTGGAAGGCGCCGGGGTGGGTCGCCGCGATGCCGACGACCCCGTCGACGAACCGTCGTACCCACTCGTCCCACGTCACCGGGCCGGTCGGCAGCTTGGCCTCGTCGAGCAGCAGCTCGACGAGCCCGTCCGTCACCGCGTCGCGGGTGGGGACGTGGTTGTAGAGGGACGTCACGTGGACCCCCAGCTCGCCCGCGATCTTGCGGAGCGTCACCGCGTCGGGGCCGTCGCGATCGGCGAGCCGGACCGCGGTCCGGAGGATCCGCTCCCGCGTCAGTGCCATCTCCACCCTCGCTGCCTCTTGACAAACCTACGGCGTAGGTTAACGCTTACCTACACCGTAGGTCACCCCAGGAGGAACCGTGTCGTTCACGCAGGCCGAGCTCGAGAAGAAGCTGGCAGAGCTCATCGACAGTCATCACGTCCCCGGCGCCCAGCTCGCGGTGCTCGACGGCGACGAGATCACCGAGGTGACGGCGGGCGTCCTCAGCATCCGCACCGGCAGCCCGGTCACCACCGACGCGCTGTTCCTGCCGGGGTCCATCGGCAAGCTCTACACGGCCACCCTGGTGCTGATGCTCGTCGACGAGGGGCTGATCGACCTCGAACGTCCGGTGAAGACCTACCTCCCCGACTTCGAGGTCCGCGACGAGCACGCCCGCGACACCGTGACCGTGCGCGACCTGCTGCGGCACGCCAGCGGCTTCGACGGTGACGTCTTCATCGACACCGGCCGCGGCGACGACGCGCTCCCGCGCTACATGAAGGAGATCGTCGACCTGCCGCAGATCTGTGAGCCCGGCAAGATCTGGAGCTACAGCAACAGCGGCTTCTCGATCCTCGGCCGCCTGGTCGAGGTCGTCGCGGACACGGTCTTCGAGACGGCGCTGCGCGACCGGCTGCTCGGCCCGCTCGGCCTGAAGCACTCCGTGGTCTTCCCCGAGGACGCGATCCCGCACCCCCTCTCCGTCGGCCACGAGGCCGACCCGGAGAACCCGGACGCCCTGCGGGTCAGCGACCCGTGGGGGCTCTACCGGTCGTGCGGGCCGATGGGCGCCTCCCTGGTGGCCAGCGCCGGCGACGTGCTTCGGTTCGCGCTGCTCCACCTGGACGGCGGCGTGGCCGCGGACGGCACCCGCCTGCTCTCCGCCGACATCGTGGCCGCCGCCCAGGAGCCGCAGATCAGGCTGGTCGACGACACCGTGCTCGGCGAGGCCTGGGGGCTCGGCTGGATCCTGGACCACTTCGGTGACGTGCAGGTGATCGGGCACGACGGCAACTCGCTGGGCCAGAACGCGTTCATGCGGGTCGCCCCCGAGCAGCGGTTCGGCTTCTGCCTGCAGACCAACGTGGAGAGCGCGCTGTCGATGTACCGCGAGCTGGCCGGCTGGCTGTTCCAGGAGCGGCTCGGGGTCGAGCCGCGCCAGGACCCCGAGCGCCTCGCGTCGACGGTCGTCCCCGACCCGGGGCGGTACGCCGGCACCTACCAGCGCTCCGGCCTGGTCTTCGACATCGCCGCGGCCGCCGACGGCTCCCTGGTCGCGAGCATCAAGGCGTCGCACGCCGCCGCAGAGATGCAGAACCTGCCCCCGATGGAGGAGCTCCCGCTCGTCCCGGTCGCGGTGGACGACTCGTTCCTGCTCAAGCTGCCGATCGCCGACAGCGAGCTGCTCGCTGTCTTCTTCAACCCCGACGACGGGTCGGCCGCTCCGTCGTACCTGCACTTTGGCGGTCGGGCCCACAAGCGGGTCGGCTGAGGGTACGGCCTCAGGCTCGCGGGCCGGCGACGTAGTCGCGCAACCCGGACATCGCGTCGTCGAGCAGGACGGCGAGGTCGGCGTCCGGGTCCGCGAGCCAGCCCTCGTAGGCCGAGAGGGCCAGCGCGAGGGACACGTTGCCGACCGTGCGCGGCAGCAGGTCGTCCGGGGAGCGGCCGAGGCTGGCCGCGACGTGCTCGGCGATCACGGCCCGCCACGCGGCGTACCGGAGCACGGAGTGGGCCTGGAGGGCGGGGGTCTCCAGGATCAGCCGCATCCGCTCCCGATGGCTCGGTCGCGCGTCGGGCGGGAACTCGTTGAACCGCTGCACGGCGCGGTGCACCGCCACGTGCAGGGGGAGCTCCCGGGGCATCTCCGCGAGGATCGCCCGGAAGCCGTCCAGGGTGCGGTCGAACTGGCCCCACGGGATGTCGTTCTTCGACTCGAAGTAGCGGAACAGGGTGCGCCGGCCGACGCCGACCCCGGCCGCGATGTCGGCCATCGTCACGTCGTCGAAACCGCGCTCGGCGAACAGCCGGAAGGCCACCCGCTCGATCTCCGCGTGGCTGGTCGCGACCGGGCGACCGCGACTGCTCATGCCTCGACCCTATCTTTGTGGCGCTGGGTGCCATTAGTGTGGCCGGCACCACATCCGATGTCGAGGAGGCTGCCATGGACCCGGACCGGGAGAACCAGAACGACGAGCTCGTCGCCGAGGACCTGATCGAGGAGGTCTCGATCGACGGCATGTGCGGCGTCTACTGAGATGGACCTCGACGAGCTTGGCCTGGACCAGGCCTGGGCGCTGTCGCCGTCGGTGGCGCTGCGCCCGGAGCCGTTCGGGGCGCTGGCCTACCACTTCGGGAACCGGAAGCTGATCTTCCTCAAGCGCCCCGAGCTGGTCGCCGTCGTCCGCGGGCTCGGGGCCGTCGGCGGTGATGGATCGGTCCGGTCGGCCCTGGTGGCCGCGGGTGTCCCGGAGGCCGGGTGGCCGGCGTACCTCGCCGCGCTCGAGGGCCTCGCCGCCTCCGACATGATCGCCAGGGTGGCCTGATGAAGCTGGTCGAGCACTTCGAGTCGGGGCTGGACGCACCCATCTGCCTGACCTGGGAGCTGACCTATGCGTGCAACCTCGAGTGCGCGCACTGCCTCTCCTCGTCGGGCCGGCGTGACCCGCGCGAGCTGACCACCGAGCAGTGCGAGGCGGTCATCGACGAGCTCCAGCGGATGCAGGTGTTCTACGTGAACATCGGCGGCGGCGAGCCGACGATCCGGCCGGACTTCTGGCACCTGCTCGAGTACGCCGTCGACCACCAGGTCGGCGTGAAGTTCTCGACCAACGGCGTGCGGATCACCCCCGAGCGCGCCGCGTTCCTGGCCTCTCCCGCGTGCGGGGGCTACGTCGACGTGCAGATCTCGCTCGACGGCGCGACGGCCGAGGTCAACGACTACGTGCGCGGTCCGGGGTCCTACGACACCGCGATCACGGCGCTGCGGAACCTGCGCGACGCGGGCTTCACGGACGCGAAGATCAGCGTGGTCTGCACGCGCCAGAACATCGGCCAGCTGGACGAGTTCCAGGCGCTCGCGGACGAGTACGGCGCCACCCTGCGCCTGACCCGGCTCCGCCCGTCGGGTCGTGGCGCCGACGTGTGGGACGAGCTGCACCCGCTCCCGGAGCAGCAGCGCGAGCTCTACGACTGGCTGAGAGGTTGGGGCGAGGGCGTACTGACCGGCGACTCGTTCTTCCACCTGGCAGGGTTCGGTGAGTCGCTGCCGGGGCTCAACCTCTGCGGCGCGGGCCGCGTGGTCTGCCTGATCGACCCGGTGGGCGACGTGTACGCCTGCCCGTTCGCGATCCACGACAACTTCCTCGCCGGCAACCTGCTGACCGGCGGTGGGTTCCAGCAGGTCTGGCAGCACTCGCCGCTGTTCGAGGACCTCCGCTCGCCGCAGACCGGCGGTGCCTGCACGCAGTGCGCGCACTACGACGCCTGCCGGGGTGGCTGCATGGCCGCGAAGTTCTTCACGGGCCTGCCGCTCGACGGCCCGGATCCCGAGTGCGTCCAGGGGTACGGCGAGGCTGCTCTCGCCGGGAGCAGGACGATCCCGGCCGGGTCGCAGGACCACTCCAAGGCCGCGCCGACGCGCAACCAGCCGGTGATGCTGAAGCTGATGACCCGTCCGCCGGTCAGCGACTGCGCCGAGAGCCCCCTCGCCGGATGGACGCCGTGACCCGGCCGTCCTGGGCAGAGAACCCCTGGCGGCAGAACCCCTGGTTCGAGTCGGTCGCGGTCGCGCAGCGCCGGGCGCAGAAGCGGCTGCCGTCCCCGGTGTACGCCGCGCTGCTTGCCGGCTCCGAGCGCGGCCAGACCGTCCGCGACAACCAGGCTGCGTTCACGGAGCTCGGGCTGCTCCCGCACGTCGCCGGCCAGCACGCCGAGCGGTCGATGACGCGGACGGTGCTCGGCCAGGAGGTCGCGCTGCCGGTGCTGATCTCGCCCACCGGCGTCCAGGCGGTGCACCCGGACGGCGAGGTCGCCGTGGCGCGCGCGGCAAACAACCGCGGGACGTTGATGTGCCTGTCGAACTTCGCGTCCAAGCCGGTCGAGGAGGTCGTCGAGGCCTGCCCGCGCACGCTGTTCCAGATGTACTGGACCGGCGACCGGGACGTGATGGTCCAGCGGATGCAGCGGGCCCAGAAGGCCGGCGCGGTCGGTCTGATCGCCACGTTGGACTGGTCGTTCTCGATGGGCCGCGACTGGGGCAGCCCCGAGATCCCCGAGAAGGTCGACCTCAAGACGATGGTGCGGATGGCGCCCAAGGTCGCCACGAAGCCGCGCTGGCTCTACGAGTTCGGCCGCACCGGGCACATCCCGGACCTGACCGCGCCCAACCTCGCGCCGCCCAACGGTCCCGCGCCGACGTTCTTCGGTGCGTACTACGAGTGGATGACCACGCCGCCGCCGTCGTGGGCGGACGTGGCCTGGATGCGGGAGCAGTGGGGCCGGATCAGCGGGACGCCGTTCCTGCTCAAGGGTGTCGCCCGGGTCGACGACGCCAAGCGGGCGGTCGACGCGGGAGTGGACGCGATCTCGGTGTCCAACCACGGCGGCAACAACCTGGACGGCACCCCGGCCGCGATCCGGCTGCTGCACCCGATCGCGACCGCGGTCGGTGACCAGGTCGAGGTGCTCCTCGACGGCGGCGTACGCCGCGGCTCGGACGTCGTGAAGGCGCTCGCGCTGGGCGCCCGGGCGGTGCTCATCGGACGGGCCTACCTGTGGGGGCTGGCCGCGAACGGCCAGGCGGGCGTGGAGAACGTGCTCGACATCCTCCACGGCGGCATCGACTCCGCGCTGCTCGGTCTGGGCATCTCCTCGATCGACGAGCTGTCGCCCGAGTCGCTGCTCGTGCCCGACGGCTTCCACGTCCCATGAGCTCGCTCGCCCGGGCCATCTCGGCCGAGACCGCCGGCGCCGGGCTGGTCCTGGTGCCGCTCGGCTCGACCGAGCAGCACGGCCCCCACCTGCCGCTGGACACCGACACCGTGATCGCCACCGCGGTCGCCCACGAGGTCGGCGCCGCGCTCGACGCGTGGGTGGCGCCGCCGGTCGCCTACGGCTCCAGCGGTGAGCACCAGTCCTTCCCCGGCACGGCGTCGGTCGGCACCGAGGCGCTCACCCACGTGCTCGTCGAGCTCGTCCGCTCGCTGCGCACCTGGGCGTCCCGGGTCGTCATCGTCAACGCCCACGGGGGCAACGTCGCCGCGCTCACCGCCTCGGACGAGATCGAGTGGGTGGCCTGCGCGACCGAGGCGCATGACCTCCACGCCGGCATCACCGAGACCTCGCTGATGCTCCACCTGCGTCCGGAGTCCGTGCGGCTCGACGCCGCCGAGCCCGGGAACACCCAGCCGTTGAGCGAGATTCTCCCCGCGATGCTGGCCGGCGGCGTGGCCGCGGTGTCCCCGAACGGGGTGCTCGGCGACCCGGCCGGCGCGACGCCCGAGGAAGGTGCACGCGTGCTGCGGCACATGGTCGCGGAGATCGTGGAGCGGCTGACATGACCCGTCCGAGCAGGGTCGCGCTCGTCACCGGGGCCGCCGGCGGCATCGGGTCGGCGACCGTCAGAGCCCTTGCTGCACAGGGGTACGGCGTCGTCGGCCTCGATCTCCGCGAGGCTCCCGAAGCGGAGAACGCCGTGCACGTCGTCGGCGACGTCCGCGACCGCGAGGCCCAGCAGCACGCGGTGGACCTCGCCCTCGAGCGGTGGGGCCGTCTCGACGCCGCGGTCGCGGCGGCCGCGCTCATCGCCGGCGGCCACCCGCTCTGGGAGGCGCCCGACGGTGAGCTCACCGAGCTGCTCGAGGTCGACGTCCGTGGGGTCTGGAACACCGCGGCCACCGCCGTACCCGCCATGCTCGACGGCCCGGACCCGAGCGGCTGCCGGTTCGTCGCCGTGGCCTCGGCTGCGGGCAGCTACGGGCTCTACCACCTTGCGGCCTACTCCACCGCCAAGCACGCGGTCGTCGGTCTCGCGAAGGGGCTGGCTGCCGACCTGACCGCCACCGGCGTCACCGCGGTCGCGGTCTCGCCCGGCTCGACGCGCACCGACATGCTCGACGCCACCGCCGAGCTCTACGGCATCCCCGACCCGGTCGTCTTCACCTCGCACCAGCTGCTCCGCCGGCTGCTGGACCCCGAGGAGGTCGCGGCCACGATCGCCTTCTGCTGCTCGGTCGAGGGCGGGGTGCTCAACGGCAGCGTGGTGCACGCGGACGGCGGCTTCCGGCCATGACCTCGGTGAGGGCCCGGCTTAAGCCCGGCGTCCGCCGCGGCGACGTGCTGGTCGGCGGGTCGCCGATGCGGGTGGTGCGGCTCCGTCCCGGCGCCCTCTCCGACGGCATCGCCGATGGTGCCCTCGCGCGGCGGCTGCTCGACGGCAACCTCGCCGACCCGGTGCTCGACGACGTCCCGCCGCTCGACCCGGCCGAGCTCACCGTCGTCCTGCCGGTGCACGGCCGCGGCGACGAGCTGGACCGCGCGCTCGCGGCGCTGGAGCCCCTGAGCTGCCTGGTGGTCGACGATGCGTCACCAGATCCGCTGGCGCCCTGCGCCCCTCATGTCGAGGTCATCCGGCTGGAGGACAACGTGGGGCCGGCGGGCGCCCGGAACGCGGGGCTGGCCAAGGTGAGCACGCCGTACGTCGCGTTCGTCGACTGCGACGTCACCGTCTCCCCGGACACGCTGCTGCGGCTCGGCCGGCACTTCGCCGACGAGCGGGTCGCGCTCGTGGCGCCGCGGATCGAGGGCCGCGCCCGCTCCGCGCACCCGCGCTGGTTCGAGCGGTACGAGGAACGGGCCGCGTCGCTCGATCTGGGCGGCGTCGCGTGCTCGGTGCGCCCGGGCGCCGCGGTCGGCTGGCTGCCGAGCGCCTGCCTGGTCGGGCGGACCGACCTGCTCGGCGCCGGGTTCGACGAGACCATGCGGGTCGGCGAGGACGTCGACCTGGTGTGGCGGCTCGTCGACGAGGGACTGGTCGTCCGCTACGAGCCCAGCGAGGTCGCCCACCACGACGCGCGGCGGACCCTGCGTGCGTGGCTGGGCCGCAAGTACGTCTACGGCACCGGCGGCGCCCCGCTCGCCGAGCGGCACGGCGACAAGGGCGCGGTCGCCGTGCTGTCGCCCGCCATGGGCCTCGGCGCGGCCGCCCTGCTGGCGCGGCGCCGGTGGTCGGTCCCGGTCGCGCTGCTCTGCGCCGGCCGAGGGGTGCAGGTGCTGCGCCGCACGCTGCCCGACGTGCCCGACCGGGACCGGATCGCCGTGGGCCTGTCGGCGCGCGGGCTCTGGTGGTCGCTGCGCCAGGAGTCCGCCCTGCTGCTGCGGCACTGGTGGCCACCGGTCGCGGTGGCCGCGGTGCTCTCGAGGCCGGTACGCCGCGCCGTCGTCAGCGCGCTGCTGGTCGACGTCGTCGTGAGCAGCGGCTCGGGCGTCGCCGGTCGCCGGCTGGACGACCTCGCCTACGGGGCCGGGCTGTGGTCGGGCGTGCTCCGCAGCCGGTCGCTCCGAGCCGTCAGCGTGCGAGGTGCAGGGGCGCGCCGCTCGCGCGGTCCAGCGAGCGGCCGATCACGAGCCGCTGGATCTGGTTGGTCCCCTCGAAGATCTGCATCACCTTCGCCTCGCGCATGAACCGCTCGACGGGGAAGTCGCGCGTGTAGCCGTAGCCGCCGAGCACCTGGACGGCGTCGGTCGTGACCTTCATGGCGTTGTCGGTGGCGACCAGCTTCGCGATCGACGCCTCGCGGCCGTACGGCAGGCCCTGGTCCTTGAGACGCGCGGCGTGCAGCAGCATCGCGCGGGCGGACTGGATCGCGGCCTCCATGTCGGCCAGCACGAACGCCAGGCCCTGGTGGTCGATGATCCGCTCGCCGAACGTCTCCCGCTCCCGGGCGTAGGCGACCGCGTGGTCGAGGGCGCCCTGCGCGAGCCCGGTGGCCACGGCGGCGATCCCGAGCCGCCCGGCGTCGAGGCCGGCGAGCGCGATCTTCAGGCCCTGGCCCTCCTCGCCGAGCATCCGGTCGGCCGCGACCCGGACGCCGTCGAAGCGCATCGTCGCGGTCGCCGAGCCGGTCAGGCCCATCTTGTGCTCGGGCGGGTCCGCGACCAGGCCCTCCGCGTCGGCCGGGACGAGGAAGCAGGAGATGTCGTTGCGGCCGTCACCGGTGCGGGCCATCACCTTGTAGAAGTCGGCGTGCCCGCCGTGCGTCGTCCACGCCTTCGCGCCGGAGATCACCCACTCGTCGCCGTCGCGGCGGCCGCGGGTGCGCATCGCCGCCGGGTCCGAGCCGGCGTGCGGCTCGGAGAGGCAGTACGCGCCGAGCAGCTCGCCGCCCAGCATCTCGGGGAGCCAGCGCTGTCGCTGCTCCTCCGTGCCGGCGGTCGCCAGGCCGAAGCAGGAGAGCGCGTGCACGGAGACACCGACGCCGACCGACGCCCACACGGCGCCGATCTCCTCCAGCACCTGGAGGTAGACCTCGTACGGCTGGCCACCGCCGCCGTACTCCTCGGCGTAGGGGAGGCTCAGCAGGCCCGCTCGGCCCAGGGTGCGGAACACCTCGCGCGGGAACGTCTCGGTGCGCTCGGCATCGGCGACGAGCGGCGCGAGCTCGCGGGTGGCGAGGTCGCGGACCAGGCCGATCAGGTCGACGGCCTCGTCGGTGGGCAGCAGGCGGGACGCGGGCATGAGTACCACAGTACGCCGATCTGGTACTGATAGCGTCATCGCGTGCCGCCGCCCCGCCACCAGCTCCTCGACGAGCTGATCGAGCTGTTCCTCGCCGAGGGGTTCCTGGAGCTCGGCGTCGGTGACCTGGCGGCGCGGCTGCGCTGCTCGCGCACGACGATCTACCAGGTCGCGCCGAGCAAGGAGGAGATCGTGCTGACCGCGGTCCGTGGCTTCTTCCGCCGCGCGACCGAGCGGATCGAGGCGCAGGTGGAGGGCGAGCCCGACCCGGGCGCGCGGCTGTCGGTCTACCTGGTCGCGGTGGCTGCCGAGCTGGCGCCGGCCTCCGAGCGGTTCTACGCCGACCTCCAGGCGTACGCGCCCGCGGCCGGCATCTACGAGGCCAACACCCGGCTGGCCGCGCGCCGGCTCCAGGACCTGGTCACCGCCGGGGTCGCCGCCGGGGCGCTGCGGCCGGTCGACGCGACCTTCGTGGGTGCCGCGGTCGCGCAGGTGATGACCGCGATCCAGGGCGGCGCGATCGCGTCGGCGTCCGGTCTGGCCGATGCGGCGGCGTACCGCGCCCTCGCCGACCTGGTCGTCCACGGTGTGGGCGGGACCACTGCCTGAGCACCTCCCGGGGGCCGGTCGCTGGCTGAGAGAGTGGCGGCCATGACGAACCTCCCCGAGTCCCTCGCTGGCAAGACCGTCGCCGTCCTCGGCGGCACCGGACCGCAGGGTCGTGGGCTGGCGCGCCGCTTCGCCGTCGCCGGTGTTCCCGTGGTGATCGGCAGCCGGAGCGCGGAGCGGGCGGCGGAGGCCGCGACCCGGCTCGCGGCGGACCTGTCGGGTGAGGTCAGCGGTGCCGACAACGCCGGCGCCGCGGCGGCCGGCGACATCGTCGTGGTCGCGGTCCCGTGGGACGGGCACGGCGAGCTGCTGGCGTCGCTGAGGTCCGAGCTGGCCGGCAAGGTCGTGGTCGACTGCGTCAACCCCCTGGGCTTCGACAAGCAGGGCGCGTACGCGCTGGCGGTCGAGGAGGGCTCCGCGGCCCAGCAGGCGCAGTCGATCCTCCCGGACTCGACCGTCGTCGGTGCGTTCCACAACGTCAGCGCGGTCAAGCTCGAGGATCCCGAGGTGGAGACCGTCGACACCGACGTGCTGGTGCTCGGTGACGTGCGCGAGGCGACCGACCTGGTGCAGGACCTGGCCGACGTGATCCCGGGCGTGCGCGGGGTGTACGGCGGACGCCTGCGCAACGCCCACCAGGTGGAGGCCCTGACCGCCAACCTGATCTCGGTGAACCGTCGGCACAAGGCGCACGCGGGCATCCGGATCACCGACATCTGAGCCGGTGTGCCGGACATCACCCGGCTGGACAGTCAGGAGACCGCAATATTGTTCGAGTCCGGGGTGTTGAGAGGGTAATCTTTTCGGTCGGAGCCCGTCGGCCCCGACACCCCCACATCGTTCGACCACGACACGGTCGCCGCACCTGGTGCGGCGGCCGTGTCGCACGTCCACACCCCGGAAGGAAGTGCCATGAGCCTCGATCTCGCCACCCTCGTCGGAGTCGCCGGCACTCTCCTGGCGGCCGCCTACACGGTCCCGCAGTTCCGCAAGCTGCGCCGGATGACCACCGCGGCCGGCGTCAGCGTCGCCGCGCTGGCCAGCTCGACGATCAGCGGCGTGGCGTGGACCGTGTTCGGCGTGCTCGAGCACCAGGTCTGGGTCGCGTTGCCGGCGGCGGTCGCGGTGCCCGCGACCGCCGGCGCCGTCACCCTGGCGTGGCTCCGCGGCGGGTCACGGGCGCGGCTCTGGCTGCCGGTCACGTGGCTGTTCGTGGTCTCCGCCGCCGGCCTCTCCGCGATCTGGGTGGGCTCCGGCCCGGCGACGGTCGTGCTCGGCGGCTCGGTCGCGCTGCTGGTCGTCCCGGCCGCGCTCACCGCGTGGCGCAGCCACGACGTCTCGGCGATCGCCGCCTCGGCCTGGTCGCTGATGATCGTCGACGCCCTGCTCGCCGGTGCGTACGGCCTGCTGGCCGACGTCGACGCGAACCTGATCTACGCCGCCGTCGCGACCATCGGGTCGCTGGCGATCCTGCTGCGGGTCGGCATCCCCGCCCACGTGCACGCCCGCCTGGTCCGCCTCCCCGACGGCATCGACCCCGACGTCACCTGCGACGAGCTCTCGCTGGCCGCCTGATCTGGGTAGTCCCTGGCGAAAATGTCGTGGAACCGGTCTGGGGAGAGCATTTCGGGCAGGGACTAGGCCGCCGGGTTGCGGGTAGTCCCTGGCGAAAATGTCGTGGAACCGGTCTGGGCGGAGCATTTCGGGCAGGGACTACGCGGCCGGATTGCCCGCGTCTGAGAGGGTGCAGGCATGAGGTTCCCCGGGGGCCGAGCCGCGAAGAGGGTCGTGCTGGAGACCGTCGGATGGGTGCTCGTGGTGGCCGGCGTCGCCGCGCTGGTGCTGCCCGGGCCCGGGCTGCTGATGATCGCGGCCGGCATGGTGATCCTGTCCCAGGAGTACGAGTGGGCGGAGCGCCGGGTCGAGCCGATCAAGCGCAAGGCCCTGCGGGGCGCCGCCGAGGGTGTCGACACGAACCTCCGGGTCGCGATGTCGACGCTGTTCGCGCTCGTGCTGCTCGCGTGCGGCCTGCTGTGGATCTGGAGCCCGCCCGTGCCGGGCTGGTGGCCGTTCCCCAGTTGGCTCTGGTTGCCCGGGAGCATCTGGACCGGCGTGACGCAGGTGCTGTCGGCGTTCATCGCCCTCGGCCTGATCGCCTGGAGCTTCCGGCGCTACCGGGTCCGGGGCGAGCTGCCCCCCGAGTAGGTCCCCGAGCGGAGCCAGAAACACCCCGTGGTACGCCGCCGCCCCCCCGGCGACGGCGTACCCCCCAGGGACCTAGATGACCCGCGGGCGCAGGCCGATCCCGCCCAGGGTGTCGCAGATCGGCAGCGGCAGGCCGAGCTGGCACACGGGGTCGAGGATGGTGCCGGGATCCGGCGGCAGCGGGACGCCGCCGTTGGCCGCGTCGCAGATCTCCTGCGGCAGTCCCGCGTCGCACAGCGCCTGGATCGGGCTCTCCCCACCCGGGCCGGGCGGGTTGGTCGCCGCGTCGCAGATCGGCTGCGGCAGCCCGGCGTCGCACAGCGGCTGGATCGGGCTGTCACCACCGGGAGCCGGCGTCGGCAGCGTGGAGAACGCGTCGCAGATCTCCTGTGGCAGCCCGGCGTCGCACGCCGGCTGCAGCGGGGAGTCCGTCCCGCCGTCGCCGCCGCCACCGCCCTGGTTGCGCTGGCACCTCTTGAGCCTGGACTTCGCCTTGCCCAGGGCCTTCTTCTTGGCCTTGAGGTGCTTCTTCGCCTTCTGGACCCGCTGGTCGGCGGCGTGCTTCTGCTTCTTGCTGCCGGCGTGCTGCTTGGCCTTCTTCGCCTTCTTGACCTTCTTCTGCGCCTGGTGCACGGCCTTCTTGGCCTTGGCGACCTTGGCCTTCTGCTTCGCGCACGGCGCCGCGACGCGGGCGCCGCTGTCGCTGCCGGGGGCGGAGGCCTGGGCGGTCGTGACAGCGCCGGAGCCGAGGCTCAGCGCCAGCGTCACGCATCCCGCCAGGACCAGCCTCGCTGCGTTCCTGATCAATGTCCCTCCCTGGGTCGGTAGGGGTGGCGTTCCCATCCGGCGCGTCCGCCAACCCGCGGTCCAGACCTGTGCCGCCGGTCTGCCGGGTACCGTCTGCGCATCGGCACCGGGGCATGGAACATCGCGCGAGTGGGGCGGGCCGTCGCCGTCGCCCTGCTCCTGACCCTGCCGTTCGCGGCCGCCCTCACGGCGGTCGGGCACGCTCCACCCGCCCGGATCGAGGTGGCCGGCCAGCCCGTGTCGGTGCGGCCGGTGCTCGGCCAGGACACCAGCCTCCTCTTCGACGGCGCCCTCGTCAGCCCCCGGCACCGGGAGCTCGCGGGGATCGACGTGGGCGTGGACGTGGACGCGAACTGGATCCAGATCGTGCCCAGCGACAAGGACACCCGGAGCTACCTGGTCAGCCTGTGGGCGAACCCCCAGCCCGCGATGCAGCTCATCCAGGACGCGGCGCGGCGCCAGGTCGTCACGTGGGGCGCGGGCGGGTTCGCGGCGGGGACCGCCGTCCTCGTCGGGGTGCTGCTCGTGCTCCGGTCCCGCCGGCGCCGCCTCGCCGGCTACACCGCCGAGCAGGCGGCCCTGGTCCGGGGGCACAACCGCCGCCTACGGCGGGTGCTCGCGGCGGGCGGTGTCGTCCTCGTGCTGGTCGTGGACGTGCTCGGGGCCCGGGTCCTGCTGCACCGCGACCACCGTGTGGTCACCCCCACCGCCTCGTTCGACGGCACCGCGCTCGAGGGCACCGAGGTGCGGGGGCTGCTCGCCGACGTGCTGCCGTTCCTCTCGGTGCTCCGGCCGCGCTCGGAGTTCTACGACGACGTGGCGGCGAACCTCGAGGACGCCGTCCGCGCCGAGTCGACCCTGGCCCCCGCCGACGGCGAGGTCCGGTTCGTGATGGCCGAGGACTTCGAGGACGTCAACGGGATGGCCCGGCAGGTCGGCCTGACCGCCAGCCTCGTGGACGCGGACTTCGTGGCGCTCAGCGGCGACCTGACCTTCGCGGGCAAGGACATCGAGACCTACGTGATGGACACCGTCGACTACTACGCGGAGGGCCGGCCGGTCTACTTCGCCCCCGGGCTGCACGACACCCGCACCATCGTCGACGCGGCGCACGCCCGAGGCTGGGTGGTCGCCGACGGCACCACGCGGACCATCGGCGGGCTCGACCTGCTCGCCGTACCCGACCCGCGCATCTCGACCGTCGGGGACTTCGGCTCGGGGACCGTGCTGCGCGACCCCGACGTCGACACCGACGCCTTCGTGGCCGACACGGTACGGCGGGCCTGCGAGGACGAGCCGGACTTCGTGCTGCTCCACGACCACCTGCTGGGCAGCACGATCGCCGAGGCGGGCTGCCAGCGGGTCGCGGTGCTGGACGGCCGGTCCTACGAGTTCCTGGGCCCCCGGCCGGTCGAGACCAGCGACGGGTCGGAGACGACCGAGTTCACCGTCGGCAGCGCGGGTGGCCACGTCTCGACCGAGCCGGACCCCGGGGTCATCCGGCACCCCGCTCGCTTCGCCGTGCTGTCCTTCCGGCCGGCGACCGGCGCGACGACGTACTCCGTGGTCACGGTGAACCCCGACGCCAGCGTCAGCATCACGCCGCGCCTGCCGCTGTCGGTGCCGTACGACGCCGGCTGACTCACGCCGCCGCCGTCAGAAGCCGATCGGCAGGCCGGCGTAGTTCTCGGCCAGCCCGGCCGCGCCCGCCTCGCTGGACACGACCCAGCGCAGCTGCGCGAGCTGGAGCTCGCGGTCGAACGGGTCGTCGCCCGCGTGCAGCATCGTGGTCATCCACCAGGAGAAGTGCGTGCACCGCCAGACCCGGCGCAGGGCGGTCGCGGAGTAGGCATCGGCGAGGGCGTGGTCGCCCGCCAGCAGCGCCACCAGCGCCGGCGCGAGGAGCGCGACGTCGGCGACGGCGAGGTTGAGGCCCTTGGCGCCGGTGGGCGGGACGATGTGGGCCGCGTCGCCGGCGAGGAAGAGCCGGCCGTGCCGCATCGGCTGCTGCACGAACGACCGCATCGGCAGCACGCTCCGGTCGGTGATCGCCCCGGTCGCGAGCCGCCACCCGTCCTGCCCGTGGCCGAGCCGGGTCGCGAGCCCGTCCCAGATCCGGTCGTCGGGCCAGTCGGCGAGGTCGGTGCCGTTCGGCACCTGGAGGTAGAAGCGGGAGACGGTCGACGAGCGCATCGAGTGCAGCGCGAACCCGTCCGGGTGCCAGGCGTAGATCAGCTCGTCGGTCGACGGCGCGACGTCGGCGAGGATGCCGAGCCACGAGTACGGGTAGGTTCGCGCCCAGGTACGCCGTACTCCCTCCGGCACCGCCCCGCGCGACGGGCCGAACGAGCCGTCGCAGCCGGCGACCACGTCGGCCTCGAGCCGCTGCGGCACGCCGTCCGCGTCGGTGAAGGTCACCGAGGGCCGGTCGGTCGCGAGGTCGTGCAGGGCGGTGTCGCTGACCTCGTGCACGAGCTGCTGGCCGCGCGCGTGCGCGGCGTCGACCAGGTCCTTCTGCACCTCGGTCTGGCCGTAGACCCACACGGACCGGCCCACCAGGTCGACAAAGTCGAGGTGGTGCCGCTCGCCCGGCCACTGCAGGTGGATGCCGCGGTGCCGGTCACCCTCGCGCCCGAGCCGCTCGCCGAGGCCGACGTCGCGCAGCAGGTCCACCGTCGACTGCTCGAGGATGCCGGCGCGGATCCGGCTCGCGACGTACTCCTCCGACCGGGTGTCGAGCACGACGGAGTCGACACCCTCGGCCGCGAGGAGGTGCGAGAGCAGCACACCGGCGGGGCCCGCGCCGATGATGGCCACCTGCGTCCGCATGGCGCGAGTCTCGCGGCGCTCACGCGGGCCGGGCCATCAGCTCGTTCCGCTGGCCGAAAGTGCCCGGCCGACGCCGCGGGCCGCGACGTGCAGCGCACCGGCGAGCCGGGACCGGTCCCGGAGCGTCGGCACCACGATGCCGAGCGCGGCGACCACCTCCTCGCCGCGCCGGATCGGCACCGCGATCGAGCACGCGCCCAGGCTCATCTCCTCGGTGGTGGTGGCGTCGTCGTCGCGCAGCACCCGGGCGAGCTGCCGGCGCAGCAGCCCCGGCTGGGTGACGGTGTACGGCGTCACGCGGGTGAGGTTCGCGAGCACCTCCTGCTGGACCGCGGCCGGCGCGTGCGCGAGCAGCACCTTGCCGACGCCGGTCGCGTGCATCGGCAGTCGCGAGCCGACGCTGCTCACCACCGGGACCGACGCGTGCCCCGCCAGCCGGTCCAGGTAGAGCACCTCGCTGCCGTCGCGCACCGCGAGGTGCACGGTCGCCAGGGTGGCGCCGTACAGGTCGTGGAGGTACGGCGAGGCCAGCTCGCGCAGCCCCGTGTGCACGGGCGCCAGCAGTCCGAGGTCCCACATCCGGCGACCGACCGCGTAGTCGCCGGCCGGGGTCCGCACCAGCGCCCCCCAGGCGACCAGCTCGCCGACCAGCCGGTGGGCGGTCGGGACCGGGAGCCCGGCCCGGCCCGCGAGCTCGGTGAGGGAGAGGCCGCGGTGGTGCTCGTCGAAGGCGCCGAGCAGGGCCAGCACCCGCGACGCGACCGTCGCGCCCGGGGTCGAGGTGTTGCCGGCCATGGGGCGATTCTTCCACTGGCCGGAAAGCCGGCCTCGTCCCGACCGCACGTCGGTCCCTACGGTCGGCGGGTGACGAGCTCCGATGCCGCGACCGCGACCCAGGCGGGGATCAGCGCCGAGATCGCGGCGATCGCCCACGAGTACGACGGCGCAGGGGTCGTCGAGACCGCGACCCGGCTCGACTACCCGCCGTACCGCTCCAGCATCCTGCGGCACCCGACCAAGGCGGCGTTCCAGCTCGACCCCGAGGAGCTCGAGCTGTGCTCCCCGGTCTTCGGGCAGCGCGACATCGACCCGCTCGAGGCCGACCTCACGATCCAGCACCGCGGAGAGCCGATCGGCGAGCGGATGACCGTCAGCGGCCGCGTCACCGACGGCGACGGCCGGCCTGTCCGCCACCAGCTCGTCGAGATCTGGCAGGCGAACGCCGGCGGCCGCTACGTCCACCAGCGCGACCAGCACCCCGCGCCGCTGGATCCGAACTTCACCGGGATGGGCCGCTGCCTCACCGACGGCGACGGGACCTACCGGTTCACCACGATCAAGCCGGGCGCGTACCCCTGGCGCAACCACCACAACGCCTGGCGGCCGGCGCACCTCCACTTCTCGCTGTTCGGCACGGAGTTCACGCAGCGGCTGGTCACCCAGATGTACTTCCCGGGCGATCCTCTCTTCGCGCTCGACCCGATCTTCCAGGCGATCACCGACCGGGACGCGCGGGACCGGCTCGTGGCGACCTACGACCACGACGAGACCCGGCCCGAGTGGAGCCTCGGCTACCGCTGGGACATCGTGCTCTCCGGATCCCGCCGGACCCCCCTCGAAGGAGACGTCGAGTGACCGCACCGACCCCCGGTCAGACCGTCGGCCCGTTCTTCGGGTTCGCGCTGCCGTACGACGGCGACCACCAGCTCGTCCCGCCCACCCGGCCGGACGCGATCCGGCTGCACGGCCGGGTGCTGGACGGGGCGGGCGACCCGGTGCCGGACGCGATCCTCGATCTCTGGCAGGCGGCGCCCGACGGGACGGTCCCGCAGGTCGAGGGCTCGCTGCACCGCGACGGCTACACGTTCACGGGCTGGGGCCGGGCAGCGACCGACCGCACCGGCCGCTACCAGTTCACGACGCTGCGGCCCGGTGGCGCGGCGCCGTACTTCGCGATCGCGGTGTTCGCGCGGGGCCTGCTCGACCGGCTGTTCACGCGGGCCTACCTCCCGGGTGCGGCACCGGCGGCGCTGCGCAGCCTGGAGGCGGTCGCCGACGACCGCGGCTTCGGCTTCGACATCCGGCTGCAGGGCGAGGACGAGACCGTCTTCCTCTCCTTCGCGCGAGACTGAGCGCATGACGGACCTGTTCTGGCCCGGGGACGAGCGCGCGGGCGGCCACTTCACCGCGACGGAGTTCGTCCGGGCGATGGTCGAGGTGGAGTCGCAGTGGCTCGGCGACGTGCTCGAGGTGCCCGACGACGTGGACGACATCGCGCGCGAGGCCGCCGACGGCGGCAACCCCGTCGTCGCGCTGGTGCGGCGGCTCCGCGAGCAGGACCGCGACGTCCATCGCGGCCTGACCAGCCAGGACGTCGTCGACTCGGCACTGATGCTGATGGCCGAGGCCGCCTGCGCCGACCTGCGCCGCGACCTGGCCGCGCTCGGCAGCAGCCTGGCGCGGCTCGCCGGCG
Source organism: Nocardioides sp. URHA0032 (assembly GCF_000620645.1). Classification (GTDB taxonomy): domain Bacteria; phylum Actinomycetota; class Actinomycetes; order Propionibacteriales; family Nocardioidaceae; genus Nocardioides. Next base: position 114,807 of record NZ_KK211160.1, read on the forward strand.
ACCACCGCGACACCCCGATGGTCGCGCGGACCCTGACCCAGCACGCCGTCCCGACGACGTTCGGCTTCCGGGTGGCCGCCTGGCTGACCGCCGTCCTGGACGCGTACGACGACGTCGCGCGCCTGGAGTTCCCGCGGCAGGTGGGCGGCGCTGCCGGCACCCGGGCCGCGATCGTCGAGCTCGGGCGCGAGCTGCCGGCCGGCGTACCGCGCTGGCACACGACCCGCGCGCCCGTCACCCGGCTGGGCGACGCGCTCGTGGGGTGCACGGACGCGTGCGCGCGGATCGCGAACGACGTCGTGGTGATGTCGCGACCCGAGATCGGCGAGCTCGCGGAGGGCGCGGGCGGCGGCTCGTCGACGATGCCGGGCAAGGCCAACCCTGTGCTGTCCGTGCTGGTCCGGCGCGCCGCGCTCACGACACCGCAGCTCGCCGCGACGCTCCACCTCGCGGCCGCCCAGCAGGTCGACGACCGCGCCGACGGCGGGTGGCACGCGGAGTGGGCGACGTTGCGGGACCTGGTCCGGCGCACGCTCGTCGCCGCGTCCCAGACAGCCGAGCTGGTGGCCGGCCTCCGGGTCGACACCGGACGGATGGCCGCGACGCTCGCGGCCGCCGGTGACGCCGTACTCGCCGAGCAGCGCACCATGACCGACCACCCCGCGCCGACGTACCTCGGCGACGCCGCGGCGTACGTCGACGGGGTCGTCGCCCGCGCGCGGGAGACCTTGCGATGACCCGGCCGCTGCTGGTGCTCGGGCCGTCCCTCGGCACGTCCGCGACCGCGCTCTGGGGGGCCTGCGCCGAGCTGCTCGCGCGGGACTTCGAGGTGCTGGCCTGGGACCTGCCCGGCCACGGCTCCGCGCGCGAGGTGCCCGGGCCGGTGACGATAGCCGGCCTCGCGACCGCGGTGCTCGACCGCGTCGACGGGCCGTTCTTCCACGCCGGTGACTCGGCCGGCGGGGCCGTCGGGCTGCAGCTCGCGCTCGACGCGCCCGACCGGGTCCGCGGGGTGGTGGCGCTCTGCACGGGCGCGCGGATCGGCACCGAGGAGTCGTGGGCCGAGCGGATCGCGCAGGTCCGCGCCTCCGGGACCCCCGGCCTGGTGAGCGCGTCCGCCGGCCGCTGGTTCGGCACCGGGTTCCTGGAGCGCGAGCCCGCGCGGGCCTCCGCGCTGCTGCACGCGCTGAGCGACGCCGACGACGAGGGGTACGTCGCGGTCTGCCGCGCGCTCGCCACCTTCGACGTTCGCGACCGGCTCGGCGAGATCGGCGTACCCGTGCTGGCCGTCGCCGGTGAGCAGGACACCGTCTGCCCGCCGGACCTGCTGCGCGAGGTCGCCGACGGCGTACTCCGCGGGCAGTACGCCGAGCTGCCGGGCGTCGCCCACCTCGCGCCGGCCGAGGCGCCCGAAGCGGTCGCCGACCTGATCCGCGAGCACTGCCTGGAAGGAGCACGATGACCTACGACGAGGGCATGCGGGTCCGGCGGGAGGTGCTCGGCGACGAGCACGTCGACCGGGCGACCGCGAACGCCACCGATCTCACCCGCGACTTCCAGGAGCTGATCACCGCCTACGCCTGGGGCGAGGTCTGGACGCGACCCGGCCTCGACCGGCGCAGCCGCTCGATGATCACCCTCACCGCCCTGGTCGCCCGCGGCCACCACGAGGAGCTCGCGCTGCACCTGCGGGCCGCGGGGCGCAACGGCCTCACGGTCGACGAGATCAGGGAGGTGCTCCTGCAGAGCGCGATCTACTGCGGCGTGCCCGACGCGAACACCGCCTTCCGGATCGCCCAGCAGGTGCTGTCCGAGGAGGGCGCGCTGTAGGGCCTCGTCCATCGTGAAAACGGGCCGGGGGACGTACGCTCAGGTCCTCGGACCGGACGGGGGAACGCTCATGTTCACGTACTTCTTGATCGCCGCGGCGGTCGTGCTGGTCCTCGCGGGGGTGTGGCAGCAGGTCCGCACGTGGGACAAGCCGGGTCGTCACATCACGCAGAACGCGCCGATGGACGACGCGATGAACAGCCGCGCGAGGTTCCAGCACGACCTCAACTCCAGCAGCCAGTCGTACGGCGGCGGGGCAGGCAGCTAGACGCACCGCTCGACGATCGCGGCGACCTGCCGGGCGGCCGGCGAGGCGTCGGCGCGTGCGGCGAGCGCCAGGTCGATCGTCGGGGCGTCGGTGAGCGCGACGTACGCGACGCCCTCGAGCCCCAGGCTGCGCACCGGCTCGGGCACCAGCGCGACGCCGAGGCCCGCGGCGACGAACACCACCAGCGTGGCGGTCTCGGACACCTCGAGCAGCGAGGAGGGCTCGAAGCCCGCGGCCGCACAGGCCGCCAGCACCTGCGCGTGCATCGAGGACCGGCGTCCGGACGGGTGGATCACGAATGGCTCGTCCTTCAGTCGGGCCAGCCCGATCCGACGGCGTCCGGCGAGCGGGTGGTGGGCCGGGAGCACGGCGACCAGCCGCTCGGAGCGCAGCGTGCGCGCGTCGAGCCCGGGCTCACCGGGGCGCAGCAGCACCAGGTCGTAGGTGCGGTCCGCCAGGCCCGCGACCAGCTGGGGTGACAGCAGCTCGCCGTGCAGCTCGAGCGCGACGTCGGGCAGCTCCCGGCGTACTTCCCGGGCCACGCGGGGCAGGACGTCGTACGTCGCCGTGCCGACGAACCCGATCGACACTCGGCCCGCGTGCCCGCTCGCGAGCGACGTCATGTCGTCGCGCGCGCGGTCGACGTCGGCGAGCACGTCGCGGGCGTGGCCGACGAACCGTCCCCCGGCCTCGGTGAGCTCGACCCGGCGCGTGGTGCGGCTGAAGAGGGTGACGCCGAGCTCGCGCTCGAGCTGCTTGATCTGCTGGGAGAGCGCGGGCTGGGCCAGGTGCAGCCGCTCCGCCGCGCGCCCGAAGTGCCGCTCCTCGGCGAGGACGGCGAACGACCGGAGGTGCCGCAGTTCCATGCCTGCAACTTATCAATCCAGCAGGATTCAGTATTGGAATCGATCACGGGTCCGGGCCTAGGCTCGATTCATGAGTTCCGCCTTCCTGTACGCCGCCGCCCGCACGCCCTTCGGCCGCTTCGGCGGCGCCCTCGCGGAGGAGCGCCCCGACGACCTGGCCGCGGTCGCGATCCGGGGCGCGCTCGCCAAGGCACCCGACCTCGACCCGGCCGCGATCGGCGACGTTGCCTGGGGCTGCGCCAACCAGGCCGGGGAGGACAACCGGAACGTCGGCCGGATGGCCGTGCTGCTCGCCGGCCTGCCCGTCTCCGTCCCGGCCACGACCGTGAACCGGCTCTGCGGCTCCTCCCTCGATGCCGCGATCATCGGGTCGCGGGCGATCGAGTCCGGCGACGCCCAGGTCGTGCTCACCGGCGGCGTCGAGTCGATGACCCGGGCGCCGTGGGTGCTGCCGAAGCCGTCGCGCGCGTTCCCGGCCGGCAACGTCACCGCGGTCTCGACGACGCTCGGCTGGCGGCTGGTCAACGCGAACATGCCGGAGGAGTGGACGGTCTCGCTCGGCGAGGCCAACGAGCTGCTCGGTGAGAAGTTCGCGGTCTCGCGCGAGCGGCAGGACGAGTTCGCCGCCCGCTCGCACCAGCTGGCCGACGCCGCCTGGAACGCCGGGTTCTACGACGACCTCGTCGTCCCGGTCGGCGAGCTGACCCGCGACGAGGGCATCCGGCCGGGCTCGACCGCCGAGAAGCTGGCCGGTCTCAAGCCGTCGTTCCGCCCGGACGGCACCATCACCGCCGGCAACGCGTCCCCACTCAACGACGGGGCTTCCGCCGTACTGCTCGGGTCGGAGGGCGCGCCGATCGGCGTCGACCCGATCGCCCGGATCGCCGGCCGCGGGGTGTCTGCCGTCGAGCCGCCGATGTTCGGCTACGCGCCCGTCGAGGCCGCCGACCGCGCGCTCGCCCGCGCCGGGATCACCTGGCGGGACGTGAGCGCGGTGGAGCTGAACGAGGCGTTCGCGGTGCAGTCGCTCGCCTGCGTCGATGCCTGGAAGATCGACCCGGAGATCGTGAACGCCAAGGGCGGCGCGATCGCCATCGGCCACCCGCTCGGCGCGTCCGGCGGCCGGATCCTCGGCACCCTCGCCGCGCGGCTGCAGGAGTCCGGCGGCCGGTACGGCGTCGCCGCGATCTGCATCGGCGTCGGCCAGGCCCTGGCCGTGGTCCTCGAGAACGTCTCGTGAAGGTCTGCGCCACCGCAGGGGAGGCCGTCGCCGGGATCGCGGACGGATCGACCGTGCTGGTCGGCGGGTTCGGCATGGCCGGCATGCCGGTGCACCTGATCGACGCGCTCATCGAGCAGGGCGCCGCCGACCTGACGATCGTGTCCAACAACGCGGGCAACGGCGACACGGGTCTGGCCGCACTGCTGGCGCGGGGCCGGGTGCGCAAGGTGATCTGCTCGTTCCCGCGCCAGCACGACTCGTGGGTGTTCGACGGGCTCTACCGGAGCGGGAGGATCGAGCTGGAGCTGGTGCCGCAGGGCAACCTGGCCGAGCGGATGCGCGCGGCGGGCGCCGGGATCGGCGCCTTCTTCAGCCCGACCGGCGCGGGCACTCCGCTCGCCGAGGGCAAGGAGACTCGCGAGATCGACGGCCGGATCTACGTGCTCGAGTACCCGATCAAGGGCGACGTCGCGCTCGTCGGCGCGCACCGCGCGGACCGGATGGGCAACCTGGTCTACCGGAAGACCGCCCGGAACTTCGGCCCCGTGATGGCGACCGCGGCCGCGACGGTGATCGTGCAGGTCTCGGAGGTCGTGGAGACTGGCGACCTCGACCCCGAGGCGATCGTGACGCCCTCCATCTACGTGGACCGCGTCGTGAGCGTGGGGACTGTCGCCGGATGAGTCTCTCCAAGCAGGAGATGGCGGCGACCGTCGCGCGGGACATCCCGCCGGGCGCCTTCGTCAACCTCGGCATCGGCCAGCCCACGCTGGTCGCCGACCACCTCTTCCCGGACGCGGGCGTGGTGCTGCACACCGAGAACGGCATGCTCAACATGGGCCGCGCCGCGACCGGCGGACCCGAGGACCCGGTCGACGGCGACCTGACGAATGCCGGCAAGCAGCCGGTGACCGAGCTGCCCGGCTCGTCGTACTTCGACTCGGCGGCGTCGTTCGCGATGATGCGCGGCGGCCACCTCGACGTCTGCGTGCTGGGCGCGTTCCAGGTCTCCGCGGCCGGCGACCTCGCCAACTGGCACACGGGTGAGCCGGACGCGATCCCTGCCGTCGGCGGTGCGATGGACCTCGCGATCGGCGCGAAGAGCGTGTTCGTGATGATGACGCTCTTCGCCAGGGACGGCGCCCCGAAGCTGGTGCCGCACTGCACCTACCCGCTCACCGGCGTCGGCTGCGTCGACCGGATCTACACCGACCTCGCGACGTTCGAGCTCACGGCGGCCGGCGTCGTCGTCCGCGAGACCTTCGGGATCACGTACGACGAGCTCGCCGGTCGCCTCGAGGTCCCGCTCCGCCGTTGAGCTCCCGCCGTCCCAGATCGGGACAGCCGCACGAGCCGGCGCCCACCTAGGTTCCTGCGGGTGGACAGCGACCGTACCGCCCTCGTCACCGGCGCCGGACAGGGCCTCGGCCTCGCCATCGCCCGCCGGCTCGCCGGAGACGGGCTCCGGGTCGTCCTCACCGACGTGGACGAGGGACGGGTGCGCGCGGCTGCGGCGGACCTCGCGGGCGCGACCGCGGCCGGCATGGACGTCACCGACCCGACCTCGGTCGCGCGGGTCGTCGGCGACCTCGACCGGCTCGACGTGCTGGTCAACAACGCCGGCGTGATCTCCCGTCAGCCCGCATCGGAGTTCGACGACGCGGCCTGGGAGCGCGAGCTCGCGGTCAACCTGGGCGGCACGATGCGGTGCAGCCGCGCGGCGTACCCGCTCCTGTCCCGGGCGCCTACCCCGTCGGTGGTCAACCTCGCCTCGGTCGGCTCGACGTTCGGGCTCCCGCAGCGACTCGGCTACGCGACGACGAAGACCGGCGTCGTCGGGCTGACGCGGACCCTGGCCGTCGAGTGGGGACCGGCCGGGATCCGGGTGAACGCGGTCGCCCCGGGCTACATCGAGACCGCGATGATGCTCTCCGGCTTCGACAACGGTGCCCTGGACCGGGACCGGCTGCTCAGCCGCACCCCGATGCGCCGGTTCGGCACGTCGGAGGAGGTCGCGGCGGCGGTGTCGTTCCTGGCGTCTCCGGAGGCGTCGTTCGTCACCGGCACAGTCCTGCGGGTCGACGGCGGCATCACGGTCGACGGGACCTTCCACGTGGACCGGCCTGTCCCGAACTGACACAGGGCTGCGACTCCCCCCGCACCTAGCGTCCGCGACAGGGCCCGGGACGGCCGGCGCCGGCAGTGAGGAGTCAGCCATGAAGGTGGGCGTCTACGTCTTCGCCACCGACCTCGACCTCGACCCCGGGCCACTGGCCCGGGAGATCGAGGACCGGGGCTTCGACAGCATGTTCTTCCCGGAGCACTCCCACATCCCGGTGTCCCGCGAGACCGACTACCCGGCGTCGTACGGCGGCGGCGTGCTGCCGGACTTCTACAAGCGGACCTACGACCCGTTCATCAGCTGCGCCTTCGCCGCGGCCGCGACGACGACCCTCCAGGTCGGCACCGGCATCTGCCTGCTCGCGCTGCGCGACGCCGTGCACACGGCGAAGCTGGTCGCCTCGGTCGACCGGCTCTCCGGCGGCCGGTTCGCGTTCGGCGTCGGCTTCGGCTGGAACCGCGACGAGTTCGCCACCCACGGCGCGGACTTCGGCACCCGGCACGCCAAGGTGCGCGAGCAGGTGGAGCTGATGCGCCGCATGTGGACCGACGATGTCGCGGCGTACGACGGGGCGCATGTCTCCCTCCAGCCCAGCTGGTGCTGGCCCAAGCCCGTGCAGCAGCCGGGTCCCCCGGTCTACCTCGGGGGCAGCGGACCGGTGACGATGCGTCACGCCGCCGCCTGGGCGGACGTCTGGTACCCGACGCCGCCGCTGGCCGACCCGTTGCTCACCGAGTCCGTCCCACGGTTCCGCGAGCTCGTCGCCGAGCAGGGCCGCGACCCGGAGTCGGTGCCGGTCGGCGTCGCGCCGGGCACGCTCGACGAGGCATCGCTGGAGGTGTACGAGCGCAACGGCGTCGCGCACGTGAACGTCGCGCTCGTCGCGGACACACCGGCGCTGATGCTGGCCGAGCTCGACCGGCTGGCGAAGCTCCGCGTCGCCGTCCTGGGCTCCTGACCCATTGACGCATGTCTCAATCTGACACGACGCCGGTGAGGCTCACCTTCCTAACTTTCACGGTGTTCCGACCGGTGCGTGATGACCGTCACGCACCGCAGAGGTGGAGGGAGGCGGCCCGATGACGCTGACGACCGAGCCGGCCCAGCCCGTGGCCGACGCGAGCCCGGCGTACCGGCGCCCGATCCGGGTCCCGGGGCAGGGCATCCTGCTCGCCAACGTGGCCCTGGTGCTCGTCGCCGTGCTGCTGCTCGACGTCAACCTGTTCAACCGGGCCAGCCTGTCCACGCTCACTCCCGTCGTGGGCGTGATGATCCTTGTGGCGCTCGGTCAGGCCTTCATCATCGGCACCGGCGGCATCGACCTCAGCATCCCTTCGACGGTCACGTTGGTCGGGATCATCGTCTTGAAGTCGGCGTCCGGCGACAACGGTGGGCTGGTGAAGGCGATCGCGATCGCCCTGGCCGCCTGCCTGCTGATCGGCCTGGCCAACGGCCTGCTGGTCGAGGTCACCCGCCTCGACCCCCTGGTCGTCACGCTCGCCACCGGCCAGCTGATCGCCGGCGCGACCCGCATGTACCGCGGACCGGTGCTCGCCGTCTCCAACGTCCCCTCGGACCTCTCCGACTTCGCCCGCGCGTCGTACGCCGACGTCAGCGTGATCCTGCTCGTCGCCGTGGTCGTGCTCGTGGTCGTCGCGCTCTGGCTGAAGTTCCACACGTCGGGGCGTCGCCTGGCGGCGAGCAGCGTCGCCCGGGTCGCGGCCGAGAACAGCGGACTCGCCGCCACCCGGCAGCGCCTGCAGGCCTGGATGATCGGCACCTTCGTCGTCGGCATCGGCGCCGTGCTCCTCGCCGGCCAGATCGCCACCCCGGACCTCTCGCTCGGCACGCCGTACCTGCTCACGCCGATCGTCGCCGTGGTCCTCGGCGGCGCCGCGATCACCGGGGGTCGGGTGCGCCCCGCGGCGACCGCGCTCGGCGCTCTCTTCCTGATGCTGCTCGAGCACATCCTCCGCGTGCGCGGCTACTCCTCGGGCCTCGCGCTCGCGTTCCAGGGGCTCGTTCTCGGGGTCGGCCTCACCCTCGTCGCCACCTCGAAGAAGTTCAGGTGGTCCTCGATCTCCGCCAAACGCGGTGGCACCACCAGTGGCCGGCACCAGGAGCCGGCCGTGACCCAAGAGAACCAGGAGTAACGCAATGCGCAACCTCATGAGCCGCCACGGCGGCAATCGTGGAAGGGCGTCGGTGCTGGCGGTGACCGTGACGGCCTTCGTGCTGACCGTCGCCGCCTGTGGGTCCAGCGACTCGGGCGGCTCGGGGTCCGGCACCGGGTCCGGCGCGACCGCGTCGTCGGCCGCCGACAAGGTCGACGACGCCACCGTGCAGGCGACCATCGACAAGGCGATGCTCACCGACACGGTGAAGCTCGCCGACCTCGACCCGACCGTCCAGGACGCCTTCCGGCACGCGTCGGTCGAGCTCACCGACGACCAGCTGGCCAAGGCCTACGAGTGCTGGACCGGCACCAGCTGCGACATCGGCGACGGCGACGTGACGCTCGGCATCGCGGAGGCCTACGGCCAGAACCAGTGGCGCAAGATCAGCAAGATGGAGGTCATCCTCCAGGCGCTGACCTACCCGGAGATCGGCAAGATCATCTACACCGACGCCCAGGGCGACCTCGCGAAGTTCCAGTCCAACGTGCGCAGCCTCGCGGCCCAGGGCGCGAAGGCGATCGTCAGCTACAACGACTTCGGCTCCGCGGCGCTCCCGGCCTTCCAGGCCGCCCAGGCGCAGGGCGCGAAGATCTCGACGTACGTCGGCCCGGTCCCGGACGCCCCGGCCACGTCACTGGCCAACCAGGTGCACGGCGACGTGTGCGCGGTCGGCGAGGAGATGGCGAAGGTCTCCGACGAGGACCTCGGCCTCACCGGCGAGGTCGCGATCCTCAACGGCACGCCGGGCAACCCGCAGGGTGCGACGTGGAACAAGTGCTTCGAGGACAAGCTGCAGAACGCCACGGTCGGTGCCAAGCAGGACACCGACTGGACACTGGCCGGTGCCTACAAGGCGGCCTCCGCGCTGGTCTCCTCCGGCACGGACTACAGCGGCATCTTCTACGACTACGCGGACCCGATCCCGCAGGTCGTGGAGGCCTACGACAAGGCCGGCGTGAAGATGCCCGCCGTCGTCACCTGGACCTCGAACAACGGGATGGCCAAGGTCTGGGAGAAGCGCCTGGGCACCCCTGACGAGTTCCCGCTCTACTTCACGAACGCGCTGAACTGGGAGGGCCGCGCCTCCGTCACGGCGGTCATGGACCTCCTCGCGGGCAAGGACGTCAGCTCCGACATCTCCGTGCCCCAGCCGTTCGTGAAGGCGGAGAAGGGTCTCTACGACTCCAGCAGGCCCGACGACTACCCGGGTCCCAGCGTGCTCGTTCCCGACTCGCTGATGACCCAGATGCTGTCCGCAGGCTGACCGAGCCGACCGGGGGCGGGGCCTCGACACCCCGCCCCCGGTCGTCCCACCTGCACCATCCGTCCACCCGTCGCCCGAGAGGTGCCGACCATGTCCGACACGACCTCGCCCACCGCGGTGCAGGAGCGCACCCCGTCGCCGGGCCCGGCCGCCCGGCCCCTGCTCGTCGCCGCCGGGCTCTCCAAGCGGTACGGGCCCGTGCAGGCCCTGGCCGACGTGAGCATCACGATCGCGCCCGGCGAGATCCACGCCCTGGTCGGCGAGAACGGGTCCGGCAAGTCGACCCTGGTCGGGATCGTCAGCGGCACCGTCGCCCGCGACACCGGCACGGTGGAGATCGCGGGCTCGTCGCTCACGGCGGCGCGGCCGAGCGCGTCGCAGGACCGCGGCGCCATCACCGTCTTCCAGGACGGCTCGCTGATCGGTGAGCTGTCCGTGGCCAAGAACCTCTACCTCGGCATCCGCGGGGAGCAACGCCCGTCCTACGGCCGCACCACCGCCTGGGCCCAGGAGCTGCTCAACTCCCACGGCTTCGACATCGACACGGAGCAGTCGGCGGCCTCGCTGCCGCCCGGTGACCGTCAGCTCGTGGAGATCATCCGCGCCGTCGCGTGCCGGCCGCGCGTGCTGATCCTCGACGAGGCGACGTCGGCGCTCGACTCCCGCGGTGTGGACATCGTCCTGGACCTGATGCGCGGGGTGGCCGCCGACGGCGGCGCCGTGCTCTTCGTGACGCACCGGCTGTCGGAGGTCATGCGGGTCGCCGACACCGTGACCGTGCTGCGCGACGGCCGGTTCCAGGGCACCCACGACGCAGCCGACGTCACCCCCCAGCGGCTCGTCGAGCTGATGGCTGGCACCCGCGTGGACCTGGAGTTCCCCGACCGCGTCGCCGACGGTGCCGGGGACGTCCGGCTGATCGCGGCCGGGCTCGCCGGCCCGTCGTACGGCCCGGTCGAGCTCGAGCTGCGGGCCGGCCAGATCGTCGGCATCGCGGGCGCCGACGGCAACGGGCAGCTGCCACTCGTCAAGGGACTGGCCCGGATCGACGACAGCCAGGGCACCGTCGAGGTCGACGGCCACCGGCCGCGCAGCTACGGTGCCGCGGTCGACACGGGACTCGTGTACCTGAGCTCCGACCGCCGCAACGAGTCACTCTTCCAGGGACTCACGATCGGTGACAACCTCGGCATCGGGGTGCTCGGCGACCTCTCGAGCGGCGGGGTGATGAACCTGGGCCGCGAGCGGTCCTTCGTCCGCGAGGCCATCGACCGGTACCGCATCCGCGTCGGCCACCCGGGCCAGCTGCCCTCGGAGCTGTCGGGCGGCAACCAGCAGAAGGTGGCGCTGAGCCGGGTGCTGGCGATGAAGCCCGCCGTCGTCCTCATCGACGAGCCGACGCAGGGCGTCGACGTCCGGTCGCGCCTCGACATCTACCGGTTCCTGCGCCAGATCGCGGACGCCGGCAGCGCGGTCGTGGTGGTCAGCAGCGACGCCTCCGAGCTCGCCGGCCTGTGCGACCGGATCCTCGTGATGTCGCGCGGCAAGGTGACCAGCGAGCTGCCCGGCATCGGCGCGACCGAGGAGTCGATCGTCGGCGCCTTCGCCGTCGAGCACGAGATCTCGGCGGACGTCGAGCCGGGCTCCGGGGAGGTCGCGGCCACCCCTGCCTCGTCGCCGCGCACCTGGCTGCGCCGGCGGATCAGCGCCGACGGCATCCGCCTGGTCGCGCTGGTGGCGCTGATGGTCGGGCTCGCGCTGTTCGCGCAGTCGAAGAACGACACGTTCCTCACCGAGATCAGCATCTACAACGTGCTGCTCGTCGCCCTGCCCCTCGTGGCGGTCGCGGCCGCGCAGTACTTCGTGCTCATGGTCGGCGGCATCGACGTCTCCGTCGGCGCGACCATGACCCTCGCGGTCGTCCTGATGTCGGAGTGGGCCACCGAGGGCGGCACCGGCAAGGTCCTGGGCATGGGCCTGGCGATCGCCCTGCTGCTCGGCATCGCCGTCGGCGCCGTCAACGCCTTCCTCGTCGAGCGGATCAAGCTGTCTCCGGTGATCGCGACGATCGCGACCCTCGGGGTCGTCTCCGGCATCGCGCTGATGATGCGGCCGACGGCCGAGGGCCTGATCGCCCCGCAGCTCGGGGTGCTGCTGATGATGAAGAAGGTCGGGCCGGTCCCGGTGGCGCTCGTGGTGCTGCTGGTCGTGCTGGTCGTGGTCGACTTCGTCGTCCGGCGTACCGGCACCGGCCTCCGCCTGCGCGCGGTCGGCCTGAACGCTGTCTACGCCACGCGCCTCGGCATCCCGACCCCCTGGGTGCGCGCGCTCTGCTACGTGCTCTGCGCCTTCCTCGCCGGCATCGCGGGCATCCTGCTTGCGGCCCAGGTCGGCATCGGCGACCCGAATGCCGGCACGTCGTTCACGCTGCTCGCGATCGCCGCGCCGGTCCTCGGCGGCGCCGCCCTCTCCGGCGGCCATGGGTCGCTCGTCGGCGCCGCGATCGGTGCGGGCATCCTGGTCCTGACCCAGAGCCTGGTCACCGTCCTCGGCCTCTCCGACGGCACCAGCTACGTGTTCGCGGGCACCCTCACCCTGCTGGCCCTGCTCAGCTCGGCGGACAGCATCCGCCGGCTGCGGCGGCTGCTGCGGTTCCGGCTGCAGGGCGGCTGAGGCCGCGGCGCCGACGGTCGAACTCCTTGGATACGATGGAAACGTTCGCTATCGAACGTGCTACCGTTTCCGTGGAGGTGCGACATGGCGACCATCGAGATCGAGGTTCCCGTCGAGTTCGCGGACGAGGTCGACGAGCTGCGCGGAGCCATTGTCGAGTTGCTCGCCACTGCTGCCCACGAGGCCGACGTCAGCATGTCGCTCCCCGATGGCCGCGTCCTGCTCGTCGAGGTCAAGGACGGCGGCAGGTCCGCGGTACTCCGCCAGCTCCTCGAGCAGGTGGCCCGCAACCCGGGTGGCCTTCTCGCCGTCTCGGGGCTGTTGGAGACCCTGACCCTTCGGGAGGGCGTCCTCCGGCACGTCACGGACACCGTGGCGAACCAGCCGGTGTCCCTTGGTCCGGCCACGGCCGGACAGATCGCCCTGGTCGACCAGGGCTGGCGCGGTATCGAGTCCCGTTACGGTGCGCTCGATGCGGGGGGATACGCCGAGCTGGTGGGCTCGTCCCCGACGTCGAGGTCGGTCGCCACCAAGGCCAAGGCGAAGGGACTGGTCGGCTACCGCCGAGGCCGCCGAATCCTGTACCCGTGCTTCCAGTTCGATGACCGGGGACTGCGACCGGGATGGAGTGATGTGGTCGCGCCGTTGCGGGACGCCGGCTGGGATGACGAGGACATCGTGCTGTGGCTGGCCGCTCCCCACGGATCCCTCGGCCGACGCAGTCCGGTCGAAGCACTCGACGACGGAGATGACGATCTCGTTCTCGGGATCATCAGGGACGAGACCGCGGGCGTCTGGTGACGGTGCGCTCGGTCCCGGCGCCACCCGACCCGTTCGAGCCGTTGTTCGAGTCACTGCCCACGGGCGGTCGCATCTTCAGGGTGCACGAGCCTCGGTTCCCTGACGGGACCGCGAACGACGGCACGATCTTCAATCCCGGGTACGGCTCGCGTCTTCGGTGGTCCTTCTTCGGCGACCCGGTCGTGCCGGTGCACTACTCCGCTGCCTCACCCGTGGCCGCCGTCCACGAGTCGATCCTGCACGACGCGGTTCCAGGTGCGCACCTCCCGAGAGCTCGATGGGTCCGCACGGTGCTCACGCCACTTCGCACGCGCCGGGAGCTGAGGCTGGCCCAACGGCACTCCGACGGTTTGCGCAGACCGGACCTCCACGCGCGCGACCTGACCGACACCGACTCTGATCAGTACCCGTTCACCGTGGAGTGGGCGCAGGCTGCTCATGCGGCCGGTGCGGACGGCGTGGTGTGGATGTCGCGGCAGCTGAACAGCGTCCGCGCGTACTGCCTGTTCGGAGATCGGGTGGCAGCGGGAGACCTCGAGCCGCTCTCGGGAGACCCGGAGACCCGGGTGTTCGCGACCCCCGCCGACAGCGAGTGGCTCTACGACATCGCGTTGCGGATGAGGGTCACCGTGCGACCGGTCTCCTAGCCTCGATGGCTCAGGCGTGGTGGTGGCTGATCGCGTCCGCGAGCACCGGCGCCTTCACCGCGGCCGCCTTCTCCTGGCGCTCCTGCTCGCGGTCGATGCGGCGACCGTCGCCGAGGTACTTGGCCACCGCCATCCGGCCGGCGCTCTCGGACATGTGGCAGAGGCCGGGCACCTGGGGGAACGACGAGCAGAGGCTGCGACGTACCGGGGAAGGTGCGGGTCCGGTGGCCGGGGCCGGGGATCCGGACAGGCCGACGGGCGCCCAGGCCCGCCGGCTCTCGGCACCGCAGTCGACGCAGGTCGCGGTGGCGGATGGCGGGCTGGGCGCCCAGATCTCGCGGCGGGTCCCGCAGGACCCGCACATGTAGTCGACGAGGATCGGCATCGCGGTCACTCGTAGCAGTACGGCGCGTGCTTGAGCTCGGCCCAGTCGTCCGGGTCGTGGGTGATCCAGAGCGTGGCCTCCTCGGTCTCGCGCAGCGTCTTGAGGCGCTTGAGCGTGCGCAGCGCGCTGATCGTGTCGTAGTCGATCGGGAAGTGGTACTCCTGCTCGAGCTGCGCCCGCAGGTGCACGGCGTCGCCGGTGAGGATGAACGTGCGCGACGCCAGCCGCACCTTGAGGCTGACCTCGCCGGGCGTGTGGCCGGGCATCGAGTAGATGACCAGGCTGCCGTCGCCGAACAGGTCGACGTCGCAGCCCGGGATCTCGTGCCAGTCGAAGCCGCGGATCCGCGCGAGCTGGTCGTCGCGGTAGCAGAACGCCGCGATCGGCGTCGGCCAGTGGGCGAACGCGAGCTCGCCCTCGCCGGCGTAGTGCTTGGCGTTCGGGAAGAGGTGAGTGCCGCCCGCGTGGTCGAAGTGCAGGTGCGACGCGATCACGTGGGTGACGTCCGTGGTCTTGTAGCCCAGCGCCTCGATCTGCTTGTCGACGGCGTGCGACGGGTCGCCGCTGATGCCGAGCCCGTCGGCGAGCGCCTGTCCGTAGACCGACACCGGGTCGGTGATCGCCTCGGGCGCGATGCCCGTGTCGAACAGCACCAGCCCCTTCGGGTGCTCGATGAGGAACGACGGCATCGGGATGGTGATCATCCCGCTCAGGCCGTAGAGCAGCGTGGTGGCGTCGACGGTCAGCGTCGGGCAGTCCAACGCCCACATCTTGCGGGCAAATCCCAGTGACATCGCGGTTCCTTCCGGCCAGGGCGACTGGTGGTCGTGCCCACCCTGGGACCCGCGCGCGCGTGCGTGTCGTCCCACATTGGGACAAGCAGCGACGGGACGGGACACTGTGCCAAAGCGGTACACGCCCGTCCCCTCGCCCGGCCCTTGGATTGGCCCATGACGACAGGGCAGATCGCGGCACTCGTCGGCCCGGCGACGGCGGAGGTCCAGACGTACCCGCTGCCCGAGGTCGCGCCGGGCGCCGTACTCCTCCGGGTACGCCGCGCCAACGTGTGCGGCACCGACGTCCACCAGTGGCACTACGAGAGCATGGCGCTGCGCGAGTCGGGCCTCGGCCACGAGTTCGTCGGCGAGGTCGTCGAGCTCGGCGAGGGCGTCACCACCGACTTCGCCGGCGAGCCGGTGGCCGTCGGCGATCGAGTCGTCGCCGTCTACTACCTGACCTGCCACCGCTGCCCACCGTGCCAGCGCGCCGAGTTCAACCTGTGCCAGAACGGCCTGGCCGAGTGGATCATCCGGCCGGACGTCCCGCCGTACTTCCGGTCCGCCTTCGCGACCCACTACTACGTGCACCCGGGGCAGTACTTCTACAAGGTCCCCGACGAGGTCGACGACGCCTCGGTGGCCGGCGCCAACTGCGGCCTCGCCCAGATGTTGTTCGTGATGGACGAGGTCGGCATCGGCGCCGGCGAGACCCTCGTCGTCCAGGGCGCCGGCGGCCTGGGCCTGTACGCCGCCGCGATCGCCCACGAGCGCGGCGCCCGGGTGATCGCGATCGACGGGGTGCCGGAGCGGCTCGAGCTCGCTCGCCGGTTCGGCGCGACCGAGACGATCAGCCTGGCCGAATACCCCGAGGCGACCGACCGGGCCGAGCGGGTCCGCGAGCTGACCGGCGGCATCGGTGCGGACCTGGTGCTCGAGGTGACCGGCGTACCGGCGTCGTTCGTCGAGGCCATCGACGCCGTCCGGGTCGGCGGCCGGATCGCGTCGGTCGGCAACCTCAACGCCGCGGCCGAGGTGACCATGACGCCCGGGATGGTGACGCGCAAGAGCGTGCACATCCACGGCGTGCTGCGGTACCACCCGTGGTACCTGCACCGCGCCGTGCAGTTCCTCGCGCGCCGGCGACACCTGCACCCGTTCGAGGCGTTCTCCGACCGCTCGTTCCCGCTGGCCGAGGTGACCGACGCCCTCAAGGCCGGCGAGAGCCGCTCCGTCGCCCGCGTGGCGATCGTCCCCTGACCCACGCGACCACCGAAAGCGAGACCACCGTGGACTTCCCGACCCAGCTCTTCCTCGGCGGCGAGTGGAGGGACGCCTCCGACGGCGCCACCTTCGACGTCGTCGACCCGGCCACCGGCGACCTCGTCGCGCAGGTCGCCGACGCCACCGCGGACGACGTCCGCGCGATGATCGACGCCGCCGTCGCCGCCCAGGAGCCGTGGGCCGCGATGCCCGCGATCGAGCGCGCCGCGATCATGCGCCGCGCGGCCCGGATCTTCGACGAGCGCATCGACGACCTGGCCAGGCTGCTCAGCCGCGAGCAGGGCAAGCCGCTCGCGCAGGCGGTCGGGGAGTGGCAGTACGGCATCGGCTTCATCGACTGGTTCGCCGAGGAGGCACGGCGCATCCACGGCAGCACGATCCCGGCGACCACCACCGCGAAGCGGATCATCACGATCCGGCAGCCGATCGGCGTCACCGCGTGCATCACCCCGTGGAACTTCCCGTCGCTCCAGATCCTCCGCAAGCTCGGGGCCGCGCTCGCCGCCGGCTGCACGATGATCGTGAAGCCCGCCGAGCTGACCCCGCTCTCCGCGCTCGAGATCGCCCGGGTGTTCCACGAGGCCGGGCTGCCGCCCGGCGTACTCCAGGTGGCGACGTCGAACGACGCCCCCAAGGTCAGCGCGGTCTTCATGGCCGACGCCCGGGTGCGTGGCATCTCCTTCACCGGCTCCACCGAGGTCGGCAAGATCCTGATGCGCGGGGCCGCGGACACGATGAAGCGGGTCTCGCTCGAGCTCGGCGGGCACGCCCCGTTCATCGTGTTCGAGGACGCGGACCTGGACCTCGTCATCCGCGAGGCGATGGCCGTGAAGCTGCGGAACATGGGCCAGACCTGCGTCTCCGCCAACCGCTTCTTCGTGCACGAGGACGTCGCCGAGGAGTTCGGCGACCGGTTGGCCGCAGAGTTCCGCAAGCTCGTCGTGGGCAACCCCCTCGACGACGGTGTCGACGTCGGCCCGCTCGTCGAGGAGGCCGCGCTGGTCAAGGTCGAGGCGCACCTCGCCGACGCGATCGAGCACGGCGCCGAGGTGGTGCTGGGCGGCAAGCGTGCCGAGACCGCGTCCGGCAGCCGGCTGTTCTACGAGCCGACCGTGATCCGCGGCGCCGAGGACTCGATGCTGCTCGCCCGCGAGGAGACGTTCGGCCCGGTGGCGCCGATCTTCACGTTCCGCGACGAGGACGACGTCGTACGGCGCGCGAACGACTCGGACTACGGGCTGGCCGGCTACTTCTTCACCCGCGACCTCAACCGCGCGATCCGGGTGGGCGAGCGGCTGGAGTACGGCACGGTCGGCGTCAACGACGCGCAGATCTCCGCCGTGCAGGCGCCGTTCGGCGGCGTGAAGCAGTCGGGCATCGGCCGCGAGGGCGGCCCGCTCGGCGTGGACGAGTACCTCGACACCAAGTACCTCTCGCTCGGCGGGCTCTGAGAGGCGAGGCTCGACCGCATGGCCGACTTCACCTTCACCGAGCTCAGTCCTGTCCGCTTCCTCGCGCGCTCCGCCGAGGTGCACGCGGACCGGGTCGCCGTCGTCGACGGCGACCTGCGGCTGACGTACCGCGAGCTGTACCAGCGCTGCCTCGCGCTCACGGGCGTCCTCGCGGGCTCGGGCGTCGAGTCGGGTGACCGGGTCGCGGTGCTGGCGACCAACAGCCATGTCCAGCTGGAGATGCACCATGCCGTGCCGATGCGCGGCGCGGTCCTCGTGCCGCTGAACACCAGGCTGTCGTCGAGCGAGGTGCAGTACATCCTCGAGCACTCCGGCGCGTCGCTGCTGGTGGTGACGGAGGAGTTCGCGTCCCTCGGACGGTCGCTGGGCATCCCCGTCCTCGTGGCCGGTCCGGACGGCGACTACGAGTCGCGGCTGGCGGAGGCGTCGCCCGCCGTGGTGCCGGTCGACGACGAGCGGTCGCTGCTCGGCATCAACTACACGAGCGGGACGACGGGCCGGCCCAAGGGCGTGATGACCCACCACCGCGGCGCCTACCTGCAGAGCCTGTCCCTGCTGGTGCACGGGTCGATGAGCGCGAGCACGACGTACCTCTGGACGCTGCCGATGTTCCACTGCAACGGCTGGTGCCTGACCTGGGGCGTGACCGCCGTGGGCGGCACGCACGTGTGCCTGCGTGCGATCGACCCCGAGCGGATCTGGACGCTGCTGCGCGATGAGGGCGTCACCCACTTCTCCGGCGCGCCGACCGTGCTGTCGATGATCGCCGCGGCCGACAGCGCCGCCCCGCTCCCGGAACGCGTGGCCGTCTCGACCGGTGGCTCGCCGCCGTCGCCCGCCCTACTCTCGCGCCTGGACCGGCTCGGCTTCGACGTCACCCACCTCTACGGGCTGACCGAGACCTTCGGCCCGATCGCGATCAACGAGTGGCAGCCGCAGTGGGACGAGCTGGCCGCCGACGAGCAGTCCGCGCTGCGCGCCCGCCAGGGCGTCGGCAACGTCATCGCCGAGCCGCTGCGCGTCACCGACCCCGAGGGCCGTGACGTGCCGCGCGACGGGCGGACGATGGGCGAGATCCTCGCGCGCGGCAACGACGTGATGCTCGGCTACTACCGCGACGACGAGGCGACCGCCGCGGTCACCCTGGACGGCTGGTTCCGCACGGGCGACCTCGCCGTGCACCACCCCGACGGGTACGTCGAGATCCGGGACCGCGCCAAGGACATCATCATCTCGGGCGGGGAGAACATCGCGTCGGTCGAGGTCGAGCGCGTCATCGACGCCCACCCCGGCGTCCTCGAGTCCGCCGTCGTCGGCGCCCCCCACGACAAATGGGGCGAGGTCCCGGTCGCGTTCGTGACCCTGCGCCGGGGCGCGTCGGTGTCCGCCGACGACCTGGCCGCGCACGTGCGGTCCGAGCTGGCCGGCTTCAAGGTGCCGCGCGAGTTCCGCTTCGCCGAGCTGCCGAAGACCTCGACCGGGAAGATCCAGAAGCAGGTGCTCCGCCGTACGGCACAGGGCGATCCTCCGTGAGCGCCCTGCTGTCCGGGGTCGGACTGACGGCCTTCGGCAAGCAGCCGGGCCCCGACTCGGTGGAGTGGCAGTGCGCGGCCGCCGACCTCGCGCTGGCCGACGCGGGGCTCGACCCGCTCGAGATCGACACGGTGATCACCGGGTACTCCACGGTGTCGCCGCACCTGATGCCGGCGAACGTGTTCGCGGAGCGCTTCGGCCTCCGGCCCGCGACCGCCTTCGGCATGAACGTCGGCGGCGCGACCGGGCTCGCGATGCTGGCCAACGCTGCCCGCCTGGTCGAGGCGAAGTCGGCCACGCACGTGCTGGTGGTCGCGGGGGAGAACCGCGCCACCGGCCAGTCCCGCGAGGCGTCGACGCGGACGCTCGCGCAGGTCGGCCACCCGACGTACGAGGTCCCGCTGGGCGCCAACATCCCGGCGTACTATGCGCTGCTGGCCTCGCAGTACCTCTGGTCGCACGGCCTCGGCCCCGAGGCGCTCGCCGAGCTGCCGGTGCAGATGCGCGCGCACGCGTCGCGGCGGCTGGGAGCCCAGTTCCAGAAGCCGATCACGGTCGCCGACGTGCTCGCGTCGAAGCCGATCGCCGAGCCGCTGCGGCTGCTCGACTGCTGCCCGGTGTCCGACGGCGGTGCCGCGTTCGTCATCTCGCGCGCGGCGACGTCGGACCGGTCGCTGACCATCGCCGGGACCGGACAGGCGCACCGCCACCAGCACCTCTCCGCGCTCGAGCCCGGCAGCACCGGAGCCGGTACGGCGGCGCAGCGCGCGCTGGCCGAGGCCGACGTGACGTGGGAGGACGTCGACGTCTTCGGGATCTACGACAGCTTCTCGATCACGCTCGCGCTGCTGGTCGAGGAGCTCGGCCTGGTGCCGCCGGGCAGGGCCGGCGCGTACGTCCGCGCCGGCGCCTTCGAGGTCGACGGCCGGTTCCCGACCAACACCCACGGCGGCCTGATGTCCTACGGGCACTGCGGTGTCGGTGGCGGCATGGCGCACCTGGTCGAGGTCGCGACGCAGCTGCGGCACGAGCGCGGCGCGAGCCAGGTCGCCGGCTGCGACGTGGGCTACGTGCACGCGGACGGCGGGGTGCTGTCCGCGCACGTCGGCGTCGTGCTCCGCCGGAGGGGGCGATGAGGGCCCCGGCTGCGGCGCTGCGCGACTGGACGGGTGGCGAACCGCGGCTCGTGCTCACCGTCTGCGCGCGCTGCGGCAACCACTGGTACCTGCCCCGCGAGCACTGCCCCGTCTGCGGCAGCGACGACACCGACGAGCTGGTCGCCGCGGGCGCCGGGCTCTGCGTCGCGGTCACCCACGTGCATGTCACGACCGAAGCCGGCGCCGCGCCGGTGTGGCTCACCCTCGTCGAGCTCGACGAGGGGCCGGTCGTGATGGGTCGCGCCTCCGAGGGCCTGGCGCCGGGCGACCGCGCCCGCGTCTCGTTCCTGCCCGACGGCGACGGCCTGGTCCCCAGCTTCACCCGAGAGGACGACCGATGAGCGACCTGGACTTCTTCCACCGACCGGCCTCGGTCGCGGTGGTCGGCGCGTCCGACGACCCGGAGAAGATCGGCGGCCGGCCGCTGCGCTACATGCGGGAGTTCGGGTACGCCGGGACCGTCGTACCCGTGAACCCGAAGCGGCCCGTGGTGCAGGGGATGGCCACGGTGCCGACGCTCGCGGAGTCCCCGGTCGTGCCGGACGTCGCGCTGATCGGCGTACCGGGCGTGGCCGCCGTCGAGGCGGTCGAGACCGCCGCCGCCATGGGCGTGATGGGCTGCGTGGTGATGTCGTCGGGCTTCGGCGAGACCGCGACGGCCGAGGGCGACGCGCTGCAGGCGCGGATGCTCGGTGCGGCGCGGGACGCCGGCATGCGCGTGGTCGGCCCGAACTCGCAGGGCCTTGCGAGCTTCCACTCGGGCGCCGTGCTGGGCTTCTCGACGCTGTTCACCGAGGAGCCGCCCGCCGACGGGCCTGTGGGGATCGTCAGCCAGAGCGGCGCTCTCGCCTCGGTCCCGTACGGCATCCTGCGCCGGCGCGGCATCGGCGTCCGCTACGCGCACGGCACTGGCAACGACGCCGACGTGACCGCGGCGGAGCTCGCCGTCACGGCCGTGCAGGACCCGGACCTGCGGCTGCTGCTGCTCTACCTCGAGAACGTCGGCGACCCGATCTGGCTGGCCGAGCTCGGCGAGCGGTCGCGGCGCACCGGCGTACCCGTGGTAGCGCTGGTGGGCGGCCGGAGCCAGCGCGGCAGCCGCGCCGCGGCGTCGCACACCGGGGCGCTCGCCACCGAGCGGCGGGTGCTCGACGCGTTCCTCGAGCGGGTCGGGATCTGGCAGGTGCACAACGTCAAGGAGCTGGTCGCCGCCAGCGAGCTCTACCTCCAGGACTGGCAGCCCTCCGGCTCCGGCCTGGCCGTGGTCAGCAACTCCGGCGCGGTCTGCGTGCTCGCCGCCGACGCGGCCGAGGACGCCCACCTCCCGTTGGCCGAGCTGGCGCCGGCCACCGTCGCGCGGCTCCAGGAGGAGCTGCCCGCCTTCGCCGCGACCGGCAACCCGGTCGACGTCACCGCCGCGCTGCTCACCGACAGCAGCATCTTCGGCCGGGTGCTGCCGGTGCTGGGCGGGGACCCGGCCGTCGACGCCTGCCTGCTCGGGATCCCGGTCGCGGGACGCGGGTACGACGTCGACCAGTTCGCCCGTGATGCGGCCACCTTCGCCGCATCGGGAACGCCGCTGGTCCTCGCCGTACCCCAGCCCAACGTCGCGGCGCCGTTCGTCGCGGCCGGCCTGCCGGTGTTCGAGGAGGAGTCGGCCGCGGTCGCGGCTCTCTCGCAGTACCTCCGCCACCGCCGGCTGATGGAGCGTGCCGACGGCCTCCCGCGGCCGGCGCTGTCGCGGCCGGTCGCCGGAGGCGAGGCGCTCAACGAGGCCGAGAGCCTCGCCGTGCTCTCCGACCTCGGCGTCCCCGTCGTCGCGCACGAGCTGGTCTCCACGCCCGCGGAGGTGGCTGACGCGTTCTCGCGGCTCGGTGCCGACGCCGTCGTGGTGAAGGGCTGCACCGCCGCCACCACCCACAAGTCCGAGCTGGGCCTGGTGCGGCTGCGCCTGCGCTCGGCCGACGAGGCCCAGGCGGCCGCCGAGGACGTGGTGACCTCGGCCGCGCGGCACGGCGTACCGCTCGACGGGCTCCTCGTCGCGCCGATGGTCGCCGGCCTCCACGAGGGCCTGCTCGGCGCCAGCCTCGACCCCGCCTTCGGGCCGGTCGTCCTGGTCGGCGCCGGCGGCGTGTACGTCGAGGCCGTCCCCGACACCCGCGTGCTGCTCGCCCCCTGCACCCTCGACGAGGCCACCGACGCCATCCGCTCCCTGCGGATGGCGCCGCTGCTGGACGGCGTCCGCGGCGAGCCGGCCGTCGACGTCGACGCCTGGGCCAAGGCCGTCGTCCGCGTCTCCGAGGCTCTCGCCGACCCCGCCTGCCCCGTCACCGGCTTCGACGCGAACCCGATGATGCTGCAGGAGAGCGGGCTGGTCGCCGTCGATGCGGTGGTGCTGCGCGGCTGACTGCGGAGCTGCCGGACGAGCAGCTGATCGAGGACGTCTACCGGGCCGATCCGCCCGGATCGGCGTTCCCGGTCGTGGCGGATCGCGGATCGGACAGCGCGGCGTTCAGGGGAAGCCGTCGGCTCAGGAACACGAGGAAGGCCGTGATCGCCACCGCCAGGGAGGCGGTCACGAGGAACCGCCAGTCGTCGGGGACCGGAACCAGCCCGTGGAACCCCACCACCCCGAAGTAGGCCCACGCGGATGAAGGCAGGAGCATGACGACCTCCCACAGGATCAGCGTTCCTCTCGCGCGCGAGAGCACGTTCTCCTGGAGCTCCTGGTCGACCTCCGGGATGAGATACGACAGTCGCGCGGCCGTCTGCACGTTCCATGGTCGGTAGCAGCCGAACCACCAGGCACGGGTGCCGAAGAGGACCGCGACCGTGGCCACGAGCGCTCGAGTCGTCTCGTAGGTCCCGTCCGCGTACCGGAGCCACAGGTAGAGCGTGCTCCCGTAGAAGTAGACCGCGATGACGGCGTACCAGCGCTGCTCCATGCCGAAGCCGGGGAACCGGGTGTACGCGGTGAGCTGGATGACGCGCTGCTCGATGTCCCGAGCGTGCCGGCCGCGTGCCGGCTCGCGTACGTGCTCGACGAACGCGACATCAGCGGAGAGTCCCCGCCGCAGCTGCTGCGCAGGTGAGCTGATCTGGCCGATCAGGCCGAGCGCGCCCGCGATGACGAGCGGGAGCGCCGCCGTCGCGATCGTGGCCCACGGCTCAGCCATCCCTGAGTGTCGCGCCGAGCCGTTCGTGATGTCGAGGCCGGTGATCCGCGTCTCCGTGCGGCCGCCGAGGCGGCGGTACCGCAATTGGGTGATGTCCGTCGGCGGCGGCCCCAGACCGCCGTCATCGCTGGATACCTTGGCGCGCATCGGGACGGTCCACCGATGACGAGGTGACCGCACGAGGCAGCGCGGGGCGGAGCCGAACGATGAATCCGTGGGATCGCTTCGAGGTCGGCTGGGTCCGGTTCCAGAAGGCGAGCGAGGCGTACAAGGCGCCGATCTTCTCCGGGGGCTCGTACGTCACGCCGGAGCGGTACGTGCCCCGCGAGGACACCTGGCTGCGGCTCACCGACCCGAGCCGCCAGGTCTCGTCCCTGCCCTGGAACCTCAACGTGTTCGGAGTGAGCTGGCCCGAACCCGCGGCCGATGTCTGGATCAAGGTCGCCAAGGGGTACGACGAGCTCAAGAGCCGATACCCGGGCGCGATCTGGGACCCCAACAACGCATCGTGGGAGCAGCTTCTCTACGTGCCGGTGCCTTCCCAGCACGAGGAGCGGAAGGGCCCCGTCGACACGGAGTTCCACGGCTCGCCTCTGGACGAGGCGCGCGCCCGCGCGCAAGCAGATCGACAGCGCGAGCTCGACTGGGCGAACACCGCCTACGCCCACCACCAGATGGACACCGAGACCTGGATCCGCACCATCAACGAGATCGAGGCGAAGTACCGCGCCCACGTGTGAGCCCCGATCACCGAGCACCCCTGGGAGGCCCCATGCCTGAGCCGGACGTGTCAGTCACGTACCGCGATCTCCACGCGATCCACGACCACATGAGCAAGACGCTCCGGGTCGACGGCACCGCGGTGATCAGAGGAGGGGGCATCGCCGTGTCGGTCCTCCCGTCCGAGGTGGGGTTCAACCCGCAGATGCTGATGTTGACGCTGCGGTTCACCGTGACCGGCGAGTCACCCAGCGAGCAGCGGCTGCACCACCTCCAGCCCTGGCTCGACGACGGCATCCAGTACACCGAGGTGGGCTTCGTCGGCGAGGGCGTCCCGGCGGAGCTGCCGGACCAGCTGCGGATCGAGGACGTGCATTGACCGGTCGAGGGCGGGGCGGTCGGGGGCCCGTCCCGCCGTGACGTCAGGCGCGGGGCCGGGTGGTCGCGAAGCGGCGTTGGTACGCCGTCGGCGAGAGGGACAGCTCGCGCACGAACACCCGGCGCATGCTCTCGTAGCTGGGGAACCCGGCGAGCTCGGCCGTGTGCGTGGCGTTGTGGCCCTGGTCGAGCAAGGACTTCGCCAGGTCGAACCGGACCATCTCGACGTACCGCGCGGGCGTCGTCGACATCTCCGTGCGGAAGAGCCGCGTCAGGTGGCGCGGACTGACGTTGAGGTGCCCCGCGAGAGCAGGCAGGGCGTGGTCACCGGCCGGGTCGGCGGTCACCCGGTCCACGATGCTGCGCAGGGCCGGGGTGCGCGGCGCCGGCGCCTCCATGGGGACCGAGAACTGGGACTGCCCGCCGGGCCGCTGCAGGTACACGACGAGCCGCCGGGCGACCTCCCGGGTCAGGTCGGGCCCGTGGTCCTCCTCGACCAGGGCCAGCGCGAGGTCGATGCCGGCGCTGACGCCGGCGGACGTGTAGACGTTGCCGTCCCGCACGAAGATCGAGTCCGGCTCGACCCGCGTCGTGGGATGTTGCCGGGCCAGCTTGTGCGCGACCTTCCAGTGGGTCGTCGCGCGGCGACCGTCGAGAAGTCCCGAGGCGCCCAGGATGAACGCGCCGGTGCAGATCGACCCGATCCGTCCCGCGCCCGCCGCCAGCTCCCGGGTCGCGGCGACGAGCTCCGGCTCGATCGCGGCCGTGGGGTAGGCATCGCCGCCGGACACGAGGAACGTGTCCGACGGGGACCCGTCCCGGGCCGCACCGCCGACGGAGAGCCGGATGCCGAGCGACGAGACCACGTCCGCCCCGTCGGGGGAGACGAGCACGACGTCGTACGACGCTCCCAGCCGGTTGGCCTCGCCGAAGACCTCCGCGGGGCCGGCGACGTCGAGCAGCTCGACCTGGTCGTAGACCAGGATCGCGACCCGGTGGGAGCCCGGCGACCCGGCCGTCGCCTCATGCGTGTCCGGATTCGAGTGGCTCATGGCCGGACGTGCGCAGCGCCGGAGGCGGTCGCTCCGGCACTGTGGTGACCACGGGCCGTGACGGCCCCGCACCCACATCGAAGGGAAAGCACACCCACCATGTCCACCATGATCGCAGGCGTCGAGATACCGGACAGCGCAGCGGCAGCCGCCGCGAGCGCGTTCGCCCGCCGGCACACCGGCCCGCTGTTGTTCCACCACTCGAGCCGCGTCTACCTGTTCGGCCGGCTGCGCGCGACCGAGCTGGGCCTGGAGCCGGACCCGGAGCTGCTCTACATCGCGTCGATGATGCACGACTCCGGGCTGTTCACGCCGTTCTCCGATGCGGAGCAGCGGTTCGAGCTGGACGGGGCCGACCACGCCCGGCAGCTGCTCCAGGACCACGGCTTCGGAGCCGCCGAGGCGGAGCTCGTGTGGGAGGCGGTCGCGCTGCACACCACGCCGGGCGTCCCGGCCCGGATGGCTCCCGAGATCGCCGTCACCCACCTCGGCGTCCTCGTCGACGCCATCGGCCTCGGACTGGACTCGATGGACGCCGATGCCGTGGCCGAGGTGGTCGCTGCCCACCCCCGGGGGGACTTCAAGAACGGGTTCCTCCAGGCCTTCGTCGAGGGGCTGGCGCACCGGCCCGACACGACGTACGGCACGGTCAATTCCGACGTCCTGGCCCACTTCGTGCCGGGATTCCAGCGTGGAAGCATGGTCGACCGAGTCCTCGGTTCGCCGTGGAAGGAGTGATGGTGATGGACATCGGCAAGCTGCACCCGGCCGTGTACCGGCAGATGATGACCCTCGACGAGGGAGTGACGGCGGCGCTCGAGGCGGCCTCGGTCCCCGCTCTCACCGCGGAGCTCGTGAGGATCCGCATCTCCCAGATCAACGGCTGCGCGTTCTGCCTCCGCATGCACACCCGCTCGGCGACGGACAAGGGGGAGAGCGCCGACCGGATCGCCGTGCTCGCCGCCTGGTGGGAGTCGCAGTACTTCTCCGCACAGGAGCGCGCCGCCCTGGCGCTCGCCGAGCAGGTGACGCGCCTCGCCGTCCCGGAGGTCCGGACCTGGGATGACGGATCGCTGACCGACGAGCAGGCGTCGGCCGTGGCCTGGCTGGCGACCGCGATGAACGCCTGGAACCGGATCGCCATCACCAGCCACTACCCGGTCGGGCCCTGAGTCTTCCCAGGGTGGCGGCCGCCGCTTTCGTCAGCCGTGGCCGCCATCTGGGCGTCGGTGTGCGTCGGCCGTAGGTCGCTTCGGGTTGCGACCGACAGGCGGCGAAGCGGGTACGGCGGGCTCGGGTCGGGGTGGCTTCCCGGCCTGCGGTCCGCTTCCGTGAGACCGGGCTGCGGGTCCGTGGGTGGTGCCGACCGACAGGCACCGACGCGGACGAGGCGGGCGCGTGGTTCCGGCTGCTTTCCGGCTTGCGGTCGCGAGGGGTCGCGAGGGGCCGCGAAATTTCTGCTGAAGAATCTTCCGGGATTGTCCGAATGCTGGTCAAAACAAGGGTTCTGAGCCTCTGAGTGTCGGTGGCCGGTGCTGTGATGGATCCATGACAGCGATCGCGACTCCCCGGCACCGGGTCAGTGTCGCGACCGCGCACGTGCACGCCGAGCTCGACGCGGTCGCCGATGCGTCGGTGTGGTCCATGGACCCGGTCGAGACCGGGCACACCCTGGTCGCGCTGCAGCGCGCCGAAGCGAGACTGACCGAGCTCAAGGCCCGCGTCGCCGCGCACGCCGAGGAGCTGCACGTCGGCCAGGAGGTCGGGGCCTCGTCCGCGGCGAACTGGCTGGCCCACGAGACGAAGGCGACCCGGGCGGCCGCGTATGCCGCGGTGCGGCTCGGCCGTGACCTCGAGGGTCACTCGCTGACCCGGGAGGCGCTGGCCGCCGGGCGGGTGTTGGCGGATCAGGCGCGGGTGGTGATCCGGTGGGTCGAGGACCTGCCCGCCACGGTCCCGGTCGGGAAGGTCGCCGCGGCCGAGGCGCACCTGCTGGGCCTGGCCCGGCACCACGACGCCCAGGCGCTGAACCGGCTCGGGAAGCACCTGTTCGAGGTGGTCGCCCCCGCGGAGGCCGACGCCCGCGAAGCCGCGCTGCTGGCCAAGGAGGAGGCCGCTGCCGCCAAGGACTGCCGGCTCTCGATGTACGACGACGGGCAGGGCAAGACCCACGGCACCTTCACGGTGCCCACCTTCCACGGCGCCACGCTCCGGAAGATGCTTTCGGCGTTGGCTGCCCCGAGGCATGTGGCCGCCACCCAGGGTCCCGGCGTGGAGCGCCCGGCCACCCCGGAGGCGCTGGGGCGGGCGTTGTGCGAGCTGATCGAGCGCTACCCCGCCGACCGGCTCCCCACCACCGGCGGCGTCTCGGCCACTGCCGTGGTGCTGATCGACCTCGACGTGCTGCTCGGCCGCCTCGAGAAGGCGGGGGTGCTGGACACCGGGGAGAAGATCTCCCCCGCCCTGGCCCGCCGGCTGGCCTGCCAGGCCGGGATCATCCCCGTCGTCCTCGACGGCGACTCCCAGCCGTTGGACGTGGGCCGCAAACGCCGGCTGTTCACCGAGGCCCAACGGACCGCGATGCTGGTCCGCGACCGCGGCTGCCGCGCCGAGGGCTGCGACCGCGCCACCGGCCTGCACGCCCACCACAAGACCCGCTGGGTCGACGGCGGCCACACCAACCTCGCCGACGGCATCTCCCTCTGTCCCTGGCACCACGCCCGCGCCCACGACACCAACTACCGGACCACCCACCACCCCAACGGCGACGTCACCTTCCACCGACGGACGTGACGAGCAGCCAAATGTGGCCCTCCGGTCGGCTGTGCGTCGTCGCGGCGGTAAGACGCAGGTCTTCCAGATCCCGGAACTGCATCCGGTGCCGCCGCGAGTGATCGGGGGGTCAGGCACCGCTCCCATATGGACGGGTGATGATCTCCAACCAGTGCCCGTCCGGGCCTTCCCAGTAAAGGCCGCGGCCACCGTCCTCGTGGTTGATCTCGTGCGGTTGGCGCTGGAAGGGGTCAGCCCACCACTGGCGGCCGTTGTCCCGCAGGCGATCCAGGATGAGGTCAAACTCCCCCTCGCTGACCAGGAACGCGTAGTGCTGACCGTGAATCTCACCCTTGGTGTCCATGAAGTCCAGGCTCGCGGCGTTGTCCAACTTCAGTTCGGCGAACGGACCGTATGCCGTCGCCTCAGGCAGACCCAGCACCTCGCCGACATCGCGAGCAGCAGCCCAACGATCCCTCACGTGCACGATCGTGTGATTCAGCTCGATACTCATGGGCTCTCCTAGGGATGTCGATTCTCGGTGGCGCGTGCCCAACATTCTGCGTATCCGAGGTTTCGACCCGTGAAGACCTCCATGTCGTCCGCGCCGCAGCAGTGCGGTGGAACGTTCGTGCGCCAGGTCACGCCGATGCGCTGATGCGGCGAATTGACGCAGGTCGCAGCGCAACTGAACTCAGTTCGCAGCCGGCTCCGTCGTTCTGGGTCTCCATTGCGTCGATGTGTCTGATGGCAGTCGTGTGGGGCGCGTCGGTGGTCGTGTGCCCCAGCCCTCTGGCCGTTCACACGTCTTCGTCGAGCTCGGGAGCGATCGAAGGGCGCTGGTCGGCGACGAGTTTGCTCTGGGCCTTGTCGACGAGCTTCCCGGCAGTGCTCGAGACGTCGCTGGCGTCCGCTCCGGTCGCCCCGAGCCGGGCCGCGACGGCGACAAGCACGGGGTCGGAGAGGACCGTGATCCCGAGGATGCTAAGAACCCATCCGGCGTATGCGCAGACCAGGACGAGCCGGCGGGCCTGAGCGCGGGTGATCGAGGGATGGTCGGCGCCGATCTGGTCGGCCGCGTCGTCGAGCAACACATCGAGGGCTGCGATGTCGGAGATCTCGGCCTCGAACTGCTGAATCGCCTCCTCGGGGACGTCGGCCGCATCCGCGATCTGTTGGAGGTCCTCGAGAGTCTCGATCGGCACGAAGGCGGGCTGCGCGTCGGTGGTATCCCAGGTCTGAGCCGGGGCGCTGTGCTTCAGTTTCGGGCGCACGCCCCGTTCCCAGGGAGAGAACCGGGCGTCGAGCGGTGGCTGTAGCGCGGCTACGACCTTCTGGATGCGGCGGCTCCACGCACTTTGCCCTGCGTCGGCGGCCGCCTGATCCGCGACGCGAGCGACTTCGACGGCCAGATCAATCGTGCTCTGGTCAATCGAACGGAGGAAAACTCCAGTCTGCTCCTCTGTTCGCCGTACCTCGACGAGCTGCTGCTGGAGACGCGTGTAGTTCTCCATGAAGCGCCGCAGCGCAGGTGAGCTCGCCGCTTCCGCCACCTGGGCCTGCACCTGCTCGAGCTCCGCGGGCCGCGCCGCGACCCCGGCTTCGCTGCCTAGGGCCTCACGCACCTGCGACGAGTTGAGGATGCGGCGGAGCGTCTGTGCAGCATGCACGTAGTCCTCGGTCACGGCAGCCTCCTCCCCACCCGAAGGCTATCTCGCCGGAGAGTTCCCTTGCCCGCAGTCTTCGACAAAGCCAGGCGGCCGTAGAGAGTGCGCGCTTGTCTCAGAGCCTTGCGGAGTTGGCACCACATCGGGCAGCGCAGCCATAAGTTCAGAGGAACGTCGAGCGCTGCCTTGCAATAGTCGAGAAGGACTGGACGCCGACCTGACGTTGTCGATCATTCATGCAAGCGTCGACCGCCTTGGACGTCCATGGCCGCCGCGGAACGGCGCGGGACGCCGCGGAGCGGCGCGGGACGTTGATCGCGGCGGCGCGTCGCGCCTTGGACGTCCATGGCGTGTGACGACGACGCAGGAATCTAGCGGCGCTGCCAGTCGCCGAGCTCAGGCGGTCTCGTCGGTGGGCACACGGGTAAGGGTGGCATCACCGGATCAATCCTCAGGCCTGTTCTTCTACCACGTCGTACCAGACGGTAGTGGACGGTCCATCCTCCAGGCCGGCCAGTTCAGCTCGGGTGGCCTTGAATGCTTCGTCGTCGTGCCAGCGGGCCCAGTGCTCCCGTGACTGCCACGTGCCGATGATCGCACGCCGCTGCGGGTCGTCGGCCTCTCGGAGCAGCTGAACGGCGACCCATCCGTCCATGTCCGAAGCGGCCCGGACGCGCTCGTGCATCGCCCGGTCCCACTGATTTCTTGCCTCTTCCCTCAGGGTCACGCTCGTAACGACGGTCATCATGGCTTGGCTCCTCGCTGTCGGACAATCTTTGCCGTAGGTGTGCCCCACGTACGACATAAGCATCCGCCCGATGCTCGGGGAAGCCCGACGCTGACCGGCATGGACTTCCTGTGACGCAGGCATGCCTCTGCCCGAGTCCCCGAGGATGGTCCATCATGTTGCCGGTTCTCCGGGACTGCGGAGCGCGCGTTGATCCAAGGCGCAAGACCTGCGCGCGCATGCGGCGAAGTGACTCACTCTGCCCCGGAAGCTGGAGGCTCCTTCGGTCGCGCGGCAGAGCGCCGAGCACAACACGGCCGTCGAACAGGCCGTCGTCATGCACGAGCTCGGCCACGTCCTGGGCCTCGGGCATGTCGAGGACCCGGCCCAGTTGATGTATTCCTCTAACGCCGGCCAGCTGACCTACGGCGCTGGCGACCTCAATGAGCTTGCCAAGCTCGGCTCAGGGAGCTGCGGCGCCTGAGGCTGGCCCGTTCAGTGATCACGCCTACTACCGACCCGCATGCATCGGCTCATCGGGCACGAGGGAGCACCTTGGGCACGCTCCGGTACGAGCCGCCCACACATCGACAGACACCAGATAAGTCGCGGGGATAGGCGGCGAAGTGACGTATTTCGGGCCGTACGGATTGTCCTGACTTCTCATTCGGGTCTTGGCCCGTCCCTGGGTCGCTGGCAGCCCGGGCCTGCGAGCGACGCGGATCATGCCGGTCTTGGCCGACGTAGGCTGGAGGACGAGGCGGTACTCATCCCCGGAGGTCGTCATGGACGTCCTGCTCTTCGTACTCGCGACACTGCTCGTGCTCATCGTCGTGGGCCTGTCGGCCAGTGTTCGGGTGGTCAAGCAGATCGAGCGTGGTGTGGTGTTCCGGCTGGGGCGCGCCCAGCGAGAGGTACGGCGGCCCGGCCCCACCATGCTGATCCCGTTCGTGGACCGGATGAGGCGGGTCAACATGCAGGTCGTGACCATGCCGGTCCCCGCCCAGGACGGCATCACCCGCGACAACGTGACCGTGCGGGTCGACGCGGTCGTCTACTTCCGAGTGATGGACCCCATGCGTGCGGTCGTCGAGGTGCAGGACTACCAGTACGCGATCTCGCAGGTGGCGCAGACCTCGCTGCGGTCCATCATCGGCAAGAGCGAGCTCGACGACCTGCTGTCCGACCGCGAGCGTCTCAATCAGGGCCTCGAGGTGATGCTGGACAGTCCGGCCGTCCCGTGGGGTATCGAGATCGATCGCGTGGAGATCAAGGACGTAGCGCTACCCGAGGCGATGAAGCGGTCGATGTCGCGGCAGGCGGAGGCCGAGCGGGAGCGCCGCTCCCGGGTCATCACCGCGGACGGTGAGTACCAGGCGTCCAAGAAGCTCTCGCAAGCCGCGGCGGCGATGACGGCGACGCCGGGTGCCCTGCAGTTGCGGTTGATGCAGACGATGGTCGAGGTGGCGGCTGAGAGAAACTCGACGCTCGTGCTGCCGTTCCCGGTGGAGCTGCTGCGCTACTTCGAGGCGGCCGCCCACGCCGCCGACCCCGCCGTGCCTCGGGCAGGCATCCCGGATCGGGAACCCGCCTCAGACGAGTCCGTCCCAGATCCGGCGTCCGCCGCAGACGGGCCGATCCTCGACATGGCGCCGGATGCGGTGCGCCCTTCGCGTGACCAACTCGGCATGTTCCCCGTGGAGTGAGCACTCTTCACGGCTCGACGCACCGCTCCTGTCCCGGTGGAGCGAGCGCGCGTCTGTCGCCCGGGCGTGTCATGGCCGATCTCGCGAGGTCGGGCTAGGACGCCCGCTGTCGGGGCGACGTGACGCAGCTTGAGAGCGCAGGATTCGGGCCGGATGCGATCTGCATGGTCGCGGTCGCCAGAGCATCGAACTTGGCGACTTTCCGCAGATTCCTCCCGCTGACGTTGATGCTGTGGCGCTGCTGGTCTCGCTGACTGGGTCACCAAGCATGAGCTGCTCCTCACCGCTCACTGAGGCCAGCGGGGGCAGCAAGAGGTCGGCCACGCTGATCGGCTCCGGGTGTGACCAGAGGCGGACCCCGAGTCAGCGAGTGTGGCGGCGCAGCGATCGTGATGCTGCTTGCGTGGCACGTGAGCACCGGCGCGGCTAGCGTGCCTTCATGGCAGACGTCGTGCTTCGCGTCCGGTTCACCAGCGGCGATCACACCGACGTCAAGTATGAGGATCCAGATGGAACCGATGAGGGCCAGGTCCTCGAACAAGCTGTTGCAGCGCTGAGATCCGATGACGGTGTCCTTCGTTGCCAGCACGGTGATCGGCTGCTCGTGCTGTTCGCGCGCGGCGTTGCCTCTATCGAGCTGGCGCCCCGCGGCGCGATCCTGTGACCGGGGCCCGATTTCATGAGCGACTCGGTCAGTGGCGGCTATTAGACGATCCCCGGTATGACGCGCCGGCCTGATCGAGGAGGATCACGTGCATGACCCGGTCGCGGTTCGGGTCGGAGGGAACCGTTGTCGGCGCCGCGCCTCAAGAGAATTGTCGGCATGCACCTCTAGAGTTCGTCTGGTGAATCGACGATGAGCAAGGAAGCAGCAGTGCGGGCGATGCGAGAGGCTCGATACAGCGCGGCATCAACCAGGCCGATGGCCGCCTCGACTCCGACCAGACGAGCGGTTCGACCCGCGACGGTTCAGGAAGCCAGCCCGGCTTCTTCAGCTTCTCCCACCGACGCACTGTGCGGGCACCGTTCGATGAACGGAGGCACGTGCACACGCGAGCAGGGTCACGCGGCAAAGAGCCACCGCTACTCCTGACGGTCCGCTGTCTTGCTGCGTAGCGTTCGATGGGCCCGACCGATCGGAAGGCGGGCTGCGCGCCTTCGCGGCGGAATGATGCACCTGTCGGCGCGCTTGCGGTGTTCGGTGGGGTCAGCGCCGCCAGAGGTAGGGCGTCGTGGTGGAGACCTTGAGGAAGCCGTACCGTTCCAGGATGGGACGGGAGTACTCGGTGGAGTCGCTGTTGATGAGGGTCTTGCCCCTCCGCAGTGCCGACCTCGCCCGCGCTGCGGTCAGGGCGCGATAGATCCCGCGACCACGCCATTCCTCCAGTGTCGAGCCGCCCCAGATCCCGGCGAAGTCCGTCCCGGGAACGGGTTCGAGCCGACCGGCGGAAACGATCTGCCCGTTGTGCTCCGCGACCCACAGCTCCATTCCGTCATCGAGGGAGAGCCGGCGCAGCAACGCGTCAGCCATCGCCTCTCCCTCGGCGGGTTGGTCGCCGAAGGCCCGCGCACCCATCGCGCTCATCGCGCGGACATCGCTCTCCTCGCTGACCTGCCGCAGCATCACGCCTTCGGGCAACGGCACTTCGACCGCGAGCCGCTGCGCCTGGCCGATCATGATCGACTCCGCTTCCTCTGCGACGAACCCGTGGGCCAGGAGGCTCTGATGCAGTCCTGGCGCGTAGTCGTGCCCCCGTGTCTTCCACTCCACCCGAGTGATCTCGGGATCTGCCCCGTAGTGCGCGAGCGCCGCCTCGACCAGTCGAGAGATCGCGTCCGCGTCGGCTCCACCCAGGTCTTGGTAGGTGACGAAACCGCGACCACCCGAGAACGTCACCAGCCGCAACGGACCAAGGGCAGCCACCGAGACTGCACTCGGTGTCTCTGCGTCGGTCCGCAACTGCTCGTCGTAGGCGGCGAGAAACCGAGATCGATCATCCATGCTGATCATGATCGGGGAATCCATGAGCGCACTACCAGCGGATTCCGCAGGCCTGCCCCGCGACGCAGAGCCTCGCTCCACCCCTGGTGCTTGCGCCGTGGACGCGGCACCGAACGGATCAGCCGAGGATGGTCGCGACGTCGTCGACAAGCGCCCAGGTGCCGAGTGCAGCGATCGTGACCAGCACACCCTGCCCGAGTCGTTTGGCCTTGGCTGGCAGCGCCGGCTCGGACGGGTCCCGGGCGCTGGCGCCCGCGGACACCCACGCCGCGACGAAGATCGGCACGAGGAGGACCAAGCCGATGCCGGCGGCGATCCAGGTGGCCAGCAGTGGGCTGACACGGGAGCGGGACGCGCTCATGAACCACGACTCGTCACGCAGCCAGTGCTCGGCGAGGGCAGCGAAGATGGCAACCACGCCGACCGGGAGCGCAACGAACAAGGCGATCGCGAGCCACCGGGGCTCGAGCCGGGTGAAGTCGACGCCGCCGGGGTGGATGATCGCGACCGCTGCCACCGGCACGCCGAAGCCGACCGCGGAGGTGACGACGCGTACTGCGCCGGTACCGACGAGGAACGGCCGCAGGAGCAGGTAGAACGCGGCGCCGATCGACGTCAGTTGCAGGCACGCGCCGGTCAGCTGTGCAGTCCCGCCGAAGGTGACCTGGCCGATCACGAACCCGTCGTCGGAGATGGCGCCGGCAACGTCGGCGTTGAGCGAGGCGAGCAGGCTCATTGCCAGCCGGGCTGCGACGGCCGCGACGAGACCCGCGATCAGCGCGGCCCAGCCGCCCGCCGCCGCCTTGCGGACAACGAGGTCTTGAGTCAGCGGGCCTCCCAGACCCTTGCTGCCGCGCGCGCTCTTACTACTGCCCACCGAGGAGGTTTCGGCCATGGGTCAACGGTCCGCGAGAAGCGCGCCGGCGGTCAATGGTCCACACGGGCCATGCCCATCGACGCGCTGCTTGTGGCAGCCCCCGTCATAGACCAGTTGCGGCCCGGCTCAGCTCAGCGTGCCGTCGCGGGCGACCGCGTGGACGAGTCCTCCCTCGAAGGACGACGGACCGACGCCGCCATCCGGCTCGTAGCCCATTGGGGCGCCGTGTCGCGGCGGATAGACGCACCTCGGCGGGGACCCGGATCGCGGAACGCTTCATCCGCCCTCGCGTTCCGCGACCTGCGGCACCTCTGCTGTGCCCTAATCCGCCCATCATCCTTCACTTCTCGGCAAGGAGGACCGTCAGCCGAGATCACGTTCCGTCAGGATCGATGGAATTTGCCGACTGTGACCAGATGACGATTTTCCCGCGGGAGACGTCCCTGCCTTACGGGCCAGCTCGTCAGCGCTGCCATGCGGTCCACGCGAACGCCTGGACTGAAAGTGACCGCCCTGGGGTCCGAGTGGTCCCCAGAGTTGGGGACTGAACGCGCGATTGCCGGCCGACGCTTCCTCCCTCATCGACGATGTCGACGGCGGAACCTGAGGGCCAAAGGCATGTCTGGCGGAGGTGGACGGGTGACGAAGAGGCTCGAGCATGGACCATCACTGCTGACGGATGCAGGGGTAGGGCGCCTGGTCGCCTCCGCCGCCGACGTCGGCGCTGCCCGCGAGCGACGTAGGCAACTCGCCCTCCGCCGACTCGCGCTCGTTCTGGCCCTGCTGTTGGTGTGGCTGTGGTGGCGCCTGGTCCGCGGCGACCCGATGGACATCCGCTCGTGGCGGCTCCCGACGTTCGACCCGTTCCTGGTCATGGCCTCGTTGCTCCTGCTCACGATGGTGGGCACGCTGCTCGGCGCGACGATCGGGGCGGGCCGCTCGCCCCACATCATGTTCAAGCCGGAACAGATCGAGGTCACCCTGGACGACGTCAAGGGGGTCGACGCCGTCAAGGAGGACGTAGTCCGCTCCCTCAACCTGTTCCTCGCCCATCGCGCCTTCACTGAGGAGATGGGGGGAACGCCGCGGCGAGGACTGCTCTTCGAAGGGCTACCAGGAACCGGGAAGACACACATGGCCAAGGCGATGGCCCGCGAGGCCGGCGTGCCGTTCCTGTTCGTGTCCGCGACCTCGTTCCAGTCGATGTACTACGGCGCTACAGCACGCAAGATCCGCTCCTACTTCCGCGCGCTGCGCAAGGCCGCCCGACGCGACGGCGGCGCGATCGGCTTCATCGAGGAGATCGACGCCATCGCGATGACCAGGGGAGGCATGGCCGCCGGGTCCGCTCCGAGTCACGCCGAGCCTGTGCTGCCGTTCGACTCGTCCCTCCTCGGATCCACCTCATGCGGCTGGAACGCGCCAGCCACAGCGCTCACCGTCAACCTGACCGCAGCGACCAACCGCTCGACCATCAGTGAGGGCACCGGCGGCGTGGTCAACGAACTCCTCGTCCAGATGCAGTCGTTCGACGAGCCGAGCGGTCCCCAGCGCATCCACGCCTGGCTGGCCGAGCAGCTCAACGCGCTGCTGCCGGCCCACCGACAGCTGCCCCGGCCCCTGCCCGCGCCGACGAACGTGCTGGTCATCGCGGCGACGAACCGAGCCGACAACCTCGACCCCGCACTGCTCCGCCCAGGCCGCTTCGACCGCCGGCTGACGTTTGACTCGCCCGGGCGGGTGGCCCGCCGCGAGCTCGTCGACCACTTTCTGACCCGCAAGGCACACGTATCCGAGCTGGACGACGACGACGTCCGGGAGCATGTGGCCGCCCTGACCCAGGCCTACACGCCCGTCATGATCGAGCACCTGCTCGACGAGGCCTTGGTCAATGCGCTGCGGCGCGGGGACCGCGCGATGACCATCCGAGACATCGAACGAGCCCGGCTGACCGAGGAGATCGGCCTAGGCCAGCCTGTGCAGTACACCGACCAGGAGCAAACCCTGATCGCCACCCACGAGGCTGGGCACGCCACCACGGCCTGGCTGGTCGCACCCGAGCGACGCCTGGAGGTCCTCACCATCATCAAGCGCCGCGACGCACTGGGGCTGCTGGCACACGGCGACCGGGACGAGGTCTTCACCCGATCGCGGACCGAGATGCTCAACCTGATCCGGATCGCACTTGGCGGCATGGTTGCCGAAGAGCTGTTCGTATCTGACGTATCGACAGGTCCCAGCGGGGACCTGATCACAGCCACCACGGTGGCGGCGCAGATGGTCGGGGTGTGCGGCATGGACGACAGCCTGGTCTCGTTCCAGGCCGTCCAGGGTGCGGCACTGTCGGACACCAACATCGTCGGGCGGGTCATCGGTGATCCCCAAGGTCGGGCGGCGGTGGAACGTCTGCTGCACCAGCAGAAGCAGCATGTCCATGACCTGCTCGCTGAGAACAGGCACCTGGTCGCGGCCCTGCGGGATGCGCTGGTGAGCCGCCACGAGTTGATCGGCGCCGAGATCACCGCCGTGCTCGAGGCCGCAGTCACCCGACATGAGAACTGAGTGATCCTCGTTGAGTGTTCGGGTCCCGAAGCACCGGTCCCAGTGACCACGCTCAGGGTCTAGCCCCAAGGTCCTATCGCTCCGACGGCTCCCTCCTCGTGAGGCTGGTGGCACCTGTTCGTCGACATGGAGGAGGAAGTGACAACCATGTCGCAGCACGCCC
The DNA here is from genome assembly GCF_000620645.1 of Nocardioides sp. URHA0032. GTDB lineage: Bacteria > Actinomycetota > Actinomycetes > Propionibacteriales > Nocardioidaceae > Nocardioides. Next base: position 153,086 of record NZ_KK211160.1, read on the forward strand.
CGATCCGAGCTCTGATCGGGTCCGGAGCGCTCGCGCTCGTCTTCACGTCCCTGGTCTGCGCGGTCGGCCGTCGTCGGCGGCGAGCCTGACGCCGTGATGCGCAGGGCGTCACGGGCAAGAAGGTAGAGATCTACTCCTTGCCCTACAGCGCTATCAACATGTGGTCGTCAGAGAACGCTGGCGGGATGCTGGATACGAATGCGGAGCTCGAGATGTGGACGCGGGCCGGACACATCAAGATCAAGGTCGGAAAGGGCGCAGACATCCGGCGTTTGGACTCGTTGATTGCGTGGGCTGTCCTCAAGTAGGGATGTGCCGAGGTGGATCGTCGGCAGTCGGTCCCCGCGCCTTCGATGGCGGCGAAGTGACGCGGTGGCCCGTCTCGCCAACAGTTGCAGCCAGCCACGGGACTGACATCGACGGACAGTGTCAAGATGGTCGGGTGGCATCGGACTCCCGCATGGTGGCTTTGGGCTTCGGCAAGTTCGCGCGTGCGGACCGCATCTTCGCGCTCGAGCGAATCATCGGCGAGGAACGGGGCGACGGCCGGCGCACCCGAGTCTGGATCGACGGAGTCGCCGATCCGTTGATCGCCTCGCGAACCGAGGTCACAATTCTTCGCCACATGGGCCAGGATTCCGCGATCGCAGGACCCGATCTGGACGAGGCACTGGACCTGGCCGCGCGCCTGGCTGCTGCGGCCGAGGCGGGGCGGGTGGACCTGAGCGACCTTGGCCGGCGGGCGCGGCACCTCCTGGCCTCGACGACTGAATCCGCATAGGGCTCGCGGTTACTCCCCGGCAGTCGCGGTGGAATGGGCTACGCCAGGCTGACACCGATTCACGCAGCAGACCCGGACCTGGCGCAGGGGGTCTTCTGCCTCACGGTGGGTGCAGCGGTCGTTCCGCTGCTGCTTCTACTGTCGCAACAAGGAATGGTCATTTCACTCGACGTCCGTTTCCTGTCGGCAGCGGCGCTAGCCAGCGGCGCGGGCGATTGCGGCCTGCTGGCGGTCCCGTCGTCGGTAAACTCGGTCGCCCCGGCACGTGGACCCAAACGACGCCCGTCGGCGATCGACGAGGGACGCTGGCGCCGAAGATGGAGCTCCGATCGAGTCGCTGTAGTGCGACTCACCCACAACCTTCGCGACGTTGTGACGCACCGCGCGCAGCGCGCAGTCACACTCGCGCCGTTACTCGATGAGAAACGCCAGCGGTGCCGCAGGAGTCCATGACGTTCAGTGCTTGCCGTCGCACGAGGCATAGGCGTTCACTTGTAGGGCCCAGCACCGCGCAGAACCGCCGGCGCGCCATGTAGTGAGAGGGGGCTCGCGATGACCGGATCGCAAGGGGACCTGCATCTGCTCGAGGACCCGGTAGCGCAGGAACTGCTCGGCTCGAAAGAGTTGGCCCGTCTCGCCTACTCCTGGCTTGATGGCACCCCGCGGGTGGTCCCGATCTGGTTTCACTGGACCGGGGAGGCGCTGACGTTCGGAAGCCCACCGAAGGCGCCGAAGCTCCGTGCACTACAGCGAGAGCCGCGGGTGGCCGTCACGATCGACGCGGGAGGCGGATGGCCGTACCACGCGCTGATGGTTCGTGGTGACGCTGCGGTGGAGATGCTGGAAGACGTCTCCGATGAGTATGCCGCCGCCGCGCGCCGCTACTTCGGCGATGACCAGGGCAATGCCTGGGTCCAGCAGCTGAGCGGTCAGCCGATGGCCAGAATCACGGTGACGCCGTCGTGGGTGGGCGTGCTCGACTTCGAGACCAGGTTTCCGAGTGCGCTGTCCATGTGAACCATCCTGACTCTCGCTGGATGTGAGGATGTCTGAGCCCACGAGCGTGGCGAACGTCCCGTGTCTACCTTGCGCCAAAGCGGCGGTAAGACGCGGCTACGAGCTTGGTTACGAATGAGAGTCGAGCCTTGCTGGTCTGACCAGGGACCCTCCCGACGTGTCATGGCGCTTGGCGGCTCGCGGGTGCACCATCGGTGGATGGTGCGGTGGCGATGGTGGCCTGCGGTTCCTGAGTCGAGGACGTGCAATTGCGGTGAGCCGCTGGAGGTCCGCGTCGTAGGTGCCGCGCAGCGCTGGGGCGGGGAGCCGGTTAGCAGCATGTGGTGCTGGCACTGCCGGCGGTGTGGCGACGTTCGGGTCAGCCGACAGCGGTAAGTGCTCGAGTCGTGTCCGGGCGGGCCTCTCCAGTCATACGATCGGACATACGCCCTTCGGCGGCGAAATGACACGGACGTGTGCTGCGGGGCCCTGCCGGTGATTGTCGTCGCGTTGACCACCAGCGTTCTCGCCCGCGGTGGAGCGAAAGGGCCACGCAGGAGTCGAGGTAGTGACCGGTCGGCGGTTAGGTTCTTCCGGTGCCCCACTCTCGCCCCCGCCGTACGTTCGCCGTGATCAGCCACCCTGACGCGGGCAAGTCGACCCTGACGGAGGCGCTCGCTCTGCATGCCCGGGCTATCAACGAGGCCGGAGCCGTCCACGGCAAGGGCGACCGTCGCGGCACGGTGTCCGACTGGATGGCGATGGAGAAGGCCCGTGGGATCTCGATCACCTCGGCCGCGCTCCAGTTCACCTACCGCGACCACGTGGTCAACCTGGTCGATACCCCCGGCCACAGCGACTTCTCCGAGGACACCTACCGGGTGCTCTCCGCCGTTGACTCGGCGGTGATGCTGGTCGACGCGGGCAAGGGCCTCGAACCTCAGACGCTCAAGCTGTTCCGGGTCTGCGCGCTGCGCGGCATCCCGGTGATCACCGTGATCAACAAGTGGGACCGTCCGGGCCTCTCGGCGCTGGAGCTGATGGACTTGATTCAGGAGAAGATCGGGCTCCGCCCGACACCGCTGACCTGGCCGGTCGGGGAGGCGGGAGACTTCCGCGGGGTGCTGGACCGTCGCACGGGCGAGTTCGTGAAGTACACCCGCACTGCCGGCGGCGCCACGCGCGCCCCCGAGCGAAGGATGGGGCCCGACGAGGTGGAGGAGCCCGACGCCCGGGCCTGGGCGGCCGCGGTCGAGGAGCACGAGCTGCTCGAGCTCGACGAGGCCGACCACGACCAGGAACGCTTCCTGGCCGGGGCGACCACGCCGGTCATGTTCGCCTCGGCGCTGCAGAACTTCGGCGTGGCCCAGCTCCTCGACCTGCTGCTCGAACTCGCCCCAGCGCCCAGCGAGACCAGCGGCGTCGACGGCGCGATCCGCCAGGTCACTGACGACTTCAGCGCCTTTGTCTTCAAGGTGCAGTCCGGGATGAACGCTGCCCACCGCGACCGCCTCGCCTACGCGCGGGTGGTGTCCGGCTCCTTCGAGCGCGGGATGGTCGTCACTCACGCTGTCACCGGCCGGCCCTTCGCCACGAAGTTCGCCCAAGCAGTCTTCGGTCGCGAGACGACGTCGGTCGAGACCGCCGAGGCCGGCGACATCATCGGCTTGGTGAACGCGAATGCGCTGCGGGTAGGCGACACCGTGTACGTCGGTCCGTCGATCCAGTACCCGCCCGTGCCGACCTTCGCCCCCGAGCACTTCATGACCGCCAGCGCCGGCGACATCGGCCGCTACAAGCAGTTCCGTCGCGGTATCGAACAGCTCGACCAGGAGGGCGTCGTCCAGGTGCTGCGCTCGGACCTTCGCGGCGACCAGAACCCGGTCCTCGCGGCGGTCGGGCCGATGCAGTTCGAGGTGGTCGAGGACCGGATGACCAACGAGTTCAACGCCCCCATCCGCTTCTCGCGGCTCGACTACCAGGTAGCCCGGCGTACCGATGCCGACGGCGCCGCCGCGCTGGCCGGGATCCGGGGTGTCGAGGTCCTGCAGCGCAGCGACGGCACCCACCTGGCGCTCTTCGTCGACCAGTGGCGGGCCAAAACGACCGCGCGCGACCACCCCGACGTCATGCTCGAGGCACTGCCGGCCGGAGGGGGCTAACCAGTACCGGGCGACCAGCAGGCCAGCCTCACCAGTCGAAGACGGCGCCCAGTGCCAGAACCGGCAAGTCAGCCGCGGCCGCCTGGCGGCGAAATGTCGCACACCATCCGTTTACCGCAAGGCGGGAACCCGGGCCATAGCTTCCAGGCGGTGCTCAAGACCCGCGCGGTCTTGACCGTTAGTGCGCGTCCGTTGCCAGCCTCCGACCGCTAATCGTCCGGGCCTCGATCCGCAGGACGAGCCATCGCGATCCACCGACCCATACATCGGGACGGGGAGTCGTCCCGTACGCCTCAGGGTCGAGCCGGCGCCGGCCACGGACCAGCACGCTCCAGCCCGATCGGGCGATCGGGTCGAGTTCATCCACCTCGAACGCCACCTCCTGGATGGACCCCTCCCGGCCTAGTTCGGTGTACGGCGCCGTGCGGATCACTACCGCCGTCTCGTCGACGACGTAGTTCACCGGGACGATTGTCAGACCGTCACTGCCCTTCCACCCGACCCGGCCCACGGTCTGCGTGCGCAGCAGGTCCCAGCACTCGTCCTCGCGTAGTTCGGTCAGTGCACCGCTACCGAACCCCTCATCCATCACCGCACCGCCTCGTCAGTCGATCTCCACCTAGTATCCATCGGCGCCAGGGGCATCCATCCGGAGCGGCACGGGACATCGGCCTGGCAGCAAGGAACCGACCGAGGGCAGCGAGGTCCGGATCCAGCTCGGATGGCGCGTTAGCGTCGAAGTTCGTGGCGGACCCGCGGCAGAGGCCCTCAGCCGCACCCGACTCTCGACACACGGTCCACGGGGCTTCGTCGACAAGCCAGGCAGGTCTGGATGTATCCCAATTATTCGAAAGGTCGTTCGGCTTCGCTCGGACAAATGGCCTCGCCCTTGAAACGCGATCGATGGGAGCCGGACAACGGCGGGTCGTCCCGATTCGCCGGCGCCGAGACCCGTTCATGAGCCTGGTCATCCGTAGCCCGTCGGCGGCGTCGCGAACACGTACCTCGTGACGTACGTGGACGAAGGCGCCTCTCGCGCGACTGCCCGCGGCAGCCCAGAATGAGTACCGGGCCTGGGATGCGGATGAACTGCGGCGCCGACAGGCGGCGGAGTGACGCGGCTTCCACCGCGCGTCACACATTGGGATCACAATGAGTACCGGGCCTGGGATGCGGATGAACTGCGGCGCCGACAGGCGGCGGAGTGACGCGGCTTCCACCGCGCGTCACACATTGGGATCACAAGTTCACAGATGTCGCAGCACGTGACACACGTAGTCGCCTAGGTAAAAGATTGGAAAGGTGACACGAGCAGTCTCGGGCTCGGTCAGGTTCATGGCGGGTGCATCGAGACCTGATCTGCAGAAGGGGTGAACCGGTCGTGATCGACCTCTCTCGCGTTCGCAACGTTGTGGGTGAAGCCACAAAGCTGATCGACGATCTCCATGGGATTGAGTTGGACGAGACCGACGCCTTGGTGAGCCAGAGCAAGGGCAAGATGCGAATGGAGAGGGCTCAGCGCTCCCAAGACCTGAACTTGTTGGCGACCAGGCTGGAACTCGCTGCGGCCCTAGTGCGGGTCGAGTATTGGTGCGCGCGGGGTGAGCGCGATCCGATCGATCCCGACCGCAGGCAGTGAGGTGACCTTCGGTCGTCGACTCCTAGCAGATGGGCGGCGAGCGTCCTCGAAGTTCGACCCCGTTGCTTGAGTGAGCTGCCTCAACGCGAAGTGCCCGAATCCGGCGTCATGCTGCGCCATGTCTCGGCGGTATGTCGCACCCACGAGGCGGTCAGATCTGCCTATTGGCAACGGCTTAGATCTGGGTGATGGGCCGGAGCGACCATCAGCCCATGCACTGACATTCAGCCGTTGGCGTCGATCCTGCGGTGCGCGCCCATTGCGTGACCAACTCTCGGCTGGTCGAACACACCTTCACGAAATCTCCTGCTGTCCAAGTCGTGGCGCCTTCGTCGAGCTCCGTGATCATTCGGCAGAAGGCGCGATGAAGCACGAGGTAATCGGCGGTGGCCCTTCTGTAGGTGTTGAGCACGAAGCCTCGCGCGCTGGAAGCCGTGTGGCACATGGTCTGGGAGACCACCGGGGTCGTCTGGTGTCTGCTGAATGAGGATCGCAATGTCGAGCACGTCTACCGCATTCCCTATCGGCAGTCGATGCCGGCGAGCACCTTCTACGACGCGGTCGCCGCATGCAGCAAGGCTGGACTCGAGAGCGGAGCGCTGCCGGTCTTCGTCGCCTACGCGGAGTCCGCCGGGCACTGCATCTACATCCGTGAGGTGACGGACGAGCACGTCCACTACATGGATCCGTGGCCCGGGCGATCACTCCTGGCGAGGCACAACAACACCTTCGACGTGGCTGCCAAGCGTATGGACGACTCATGGAAGAGCTGGAGGGTCAGCCGTGCAGAGTTCGAGCGGGTGGCCTACGCCATTCTCGTCAGCGCTGTCGTCTGGTGTGCCGTCTGCGACGTCGAGTCCACGAGCCGATTCGCCGACATCCAGGCCTCTGAGCTGTTCACATTCTTCCATCTCACCGAGGTGGGCCGGGTCCCGACCGAAGGCGGCATCCGAGTCGAGGTGGAGCCCGGGAACTGGCAGGAGTCGATCCAGATCAGCTTCGACCTGAGCCCTGGCGCGCCGCGCGTGGAGTCCGCACGCCCGATGAACAAGGAGGAGTAGATGTCGGCGGGTAGTTCGTCCTCCGCAGTGCGAGCTGGCAGCGTAAGGGTGAAACCGGTGTCGAGCGCGTCGCTGGGCGCGGGTGGTCGTTTCAAGTACCGCACCCGCCTCGCGGGTTGGCTGGGACGTTTGTTGATCGGCCCTCTGGCCAGTGCGCCGGGCGCTCCTCGTCTTGGACTCGCTTTCGAGTCCAATGAGGGGTTCCGAGCCGCATAACCTGGAACCCGTGTTCGCGCCCCTCCGACCAGAACCTGAGGGGCTGATGAACACCACAGCAGGCGTCTACCTGGCGCTCGGATCCGCACCTTCCGTCGTCGCTCTCATCGCCGCTCACAGCCTGTGGGCGGCACTTGCATTGATGCTTGTCGGACTCGCGGCGGTCCTCGCGCGCGAGATCCGGCTCGGATTGCGTGAACGTCGCGATGACGACACGGCTCGGTACATATTCGACAGGTGCGAAGGACTCGGCGGCCGCATTCGAGCACTACGCACGCGCCCTTAGGACTCGTGAGGGCCCACCGTGACCCGAGTTCTGCGGGCAAGACGAGAACCAGTGTCTGCGAAGTCGGTCGGGTCGGAGCGAGTCTCACGTCGTCGAGGACTCGGTGTGAGCATGCCCTGAGGACGTGTGCTGCAGAAGGCCGTCAGCTCGCACTGCCGCGGCGGAACGTCGCTCTCTACTTGCGATGCTCGGTCGACGTGCCCGGGTGTCGCTAGCTGACGAGTCCTCCGCGACCACTTCGAGAACCAATCCAAGATTCAGGCTTAATCCGTCGACTCTGCCACGGCGCACTGCGGCGTGGGAGGTTAGCGGGTTCGTCCGTGCATCGTCGCTCGCACCCGCTCCTGGATCTCGCGAAGGCGCTGATTCCCACGGTCCTTCCGCAGTCCTTGCTCTGCCCAGAACAGGGTCTCGCCGAGGTCGCCAGCCCGCTCGGCGAGACGCGTCAGGTTGTAGCAGTCGCTGAGAGTCGCTTGATTCTCGCGCGGGTGCCAGCCCTGACAGAGCGTGAGGAGGTACGCCCGCTTCTGCTTCGACTCCGCCTTGATCAGACCGGCGTCGCATCTCTCTCGGGTGGTCGCGAGAGATTCTGAGAGTGCTGCATATCTGCGTCCGGCATTCTGCGACGCGTTTGCCGCCGCCCTAAGTTCGCCGAGGTCATCGCGCGTGGACCTACAGATATCAGCCAACTCGAGCCACGCCTCTGCATCGTCCGACGTTCGAGAGAGGTAGGACTGGTAACTGCCCTTCGCGGCGATTCTGCCGCTAGGTGACGAGTCTCTCTGGAGTCTGGCCAAAAGGAGCCAGGACTCGGGATAGCGCCGTGCAACGTACTCACCGATCGCAACCGCCTCGCTCAGGGCTTCGCCAGACAGGCTCCGTGCATTGTCGTAGAAGCGGTGCAGGTGCGGCGAGAACCCGGTCTTAGTGACGTTGTCGGAGACGGCACCAAACTGGTGAAGATACTGCGCGTCCTCCTCAATGAGTTCAGTGATGTCGCTGAACTTCAGTTGCGCACTACCGAAACGGTAGGCCGCAGCTGGGACGTTGAGAAAGCTCTCCGCATCAACCTCGGAGTACGCACGTTGGACCAACGAACTGTCGATTAGGTGCTGAAGGGCGGCCTCCACGTCGATCCGGTCGCTGGACGGACGCGTTAGTACAGCCTCGAGCGCGATCGAGGGTATGAGTGAACGCCACCGGCAGAGCGTGAAAAAGACTCTTTGTGCGTCTGGGTTCAGACGGTTAAACGACCGTTCGAATAGCGCATCGAGGATGTCGTCCTTGGAGGCCATGATGCGCTCAAACTTCTGGCCAACCTTGCGCGTGCGGGCGACGTCGCCCAAGGCGACGTTGACGACATACGGATGCCCCCCCGACTCGCGGTACAGCGAGTCAATCCAAGCCCCGTTCCCTTGAAGCAACCCGGTGACGTTGAGCCGGCTAGCGCTGGTCGACACGAGTGTGTCGAACTCGGGCCTACTCATGCCGTCAACATCCAAAGGCCAATCGCCCTTGAAGTCCCGGTATCGGGTGGTAATCAGAATCTTATTTGGCAATCGTACGAACTCGTTGAGTTCGCGGAAGAGTTGGGCAGGGTTGTGAACCGTTTCGAAGTTATCGAAGACGTACAACATTGGGCCTGCGTCCTCCTCCCCGAGAGAGCGGAGGAATTGGTCGATGATCTCTTCCGTGCTTGACGTGAGTCGTGACGGTTCAACGAAGCTGGTGTACTGGCGCGCGATCTGGTTGAGGCTCTGCGCTGCTGGTCGGACAGCCAACGGTCCACGGATTGAGTCCAGGTCAATGTCCCGGGCGCTAAACCAAAACACGCAAGTGAAAGCTTCTCGCTCGGCGAGATCGTGGAGGACCTGAAGCGCCAGGGAAGTCTTCCCAATCCCGCCTGGGCCATTGATCGCCACCACTGGGTGTCGCGTGTCAGCGAGAACTGTCCGTAGCTGTTCCTCAAGCTCACCTCGACGAACGTAGTCAGACCTCGGCTCCGGAAGGTTCGTCAGCACGTTGCCAACGGCTCGGAGTTCAACCGATCCATGAGTTTCGCTCGCAGGCAGCTCGCGTGGGGGTCGGAGGAAGTTCCTGAGTGGAGCCCACCTCTTCTGCCCGCTCACATACGAAAGTTCTTCGTAGCGTTCCTGCTTCTCCTGCGCGTCACCGTTGGGAAGAAAGAAGTCGTCGAGGTCTGTACTGGTGCGCAGGAGATGGACCGGGCGAAGGCTTCCGCCGGCGCTGAGGTACACACCGGTTGGCACGTCGTCTGCGGGTACTGGGACGGGCTCCGATGAGGTGCCGCTCAGTCGTCGTAGCGTGGGGTTTCCCGCTGCAGTTCGGTGCAGGTGCCACCAAGGCCACTTAAGGACCTCCAGCTCCTCGACCAAGTACCCCACTGAGTCCGCTAGGGCCGGCGCCGCTGCCGCCTGCCAGCTCACTAGATCGGCACCATGGCCCCGAGTCTTGTTGCGCAGTGCGGCAAATCCCTGGAACCACTGCGCGATCGACACCTTGCCCACCGCACGCTCCGTCGCGAGATTCGGAAAGCAGCTGGTCGCACTGTTCAGCGAGTCAACTGCGCGTCGCTGCCACGCTTCGCTGTCCGCTCCGAAGCGCTGCGTCAGTGACGTGTGAAAGCCCTTGGCGTGATCATCGAGCAATCGGTAGACGGGTGCGGTCGTAAGTTGCTGGATTGTGGCAGCCCAAGCCCCGATCCCGTCGGCACGGAGCAAGCCGTACTGGGTCGAGTACGCGAGGTTGTTGTCGTCCCTCTCGGGGTCGATGCAGGATGCCATCGACAGGGCAACGACCTTGGTGACCATCTCGCCGAACAAGAGAAGGTTGAGGTAGTACGTGGCATCCGAGTCCTGCATCGAGGCGTCTACGCGCTCCTGCATCCGTCTAAGCGGAACTAGGAGTGCCTGTTCTTGGATCTCAGGGCTACCGGTTGTGGGCGTTGCGCTCGTTGGCGTCGTAGCTTCGGCTACCCCAGCGCCCCTGTCGCTAGTCGCGCGGCCTTCTGCCTCGTTCATTGGTCCGTCAGTCCACGGCGGGTTGGCGAGGAGGGTGCGGATATGGGCCGATGCCTTCGCGTCACGTTGCAACGCAACGGTCAAGGTGAGTGCCACCAGGTTGCTTCCAGCACTTAACGCCACCTGCGGAACTGCGTTCGAGAGCTCCGCCAGTGTCGGTTCGCCGAACGAAGGGCCGAGAACTCGAGCGAACTCTTCCAGGCAGCGCTCCTGCAGAAGGCCTGCGGCCGTCCATCGCTCGCGCGCCGGAACCTGGGTGAGGCGAGCCTGAATCAGCGGTCCGATCGATGCCCTGAGGAACTTCGGATCAAGTTTGAGCCCCACGAGACGGAGTAGATGTTGCTTCTTCTCCCGTGCCAGTCGCTGAACCGCCCACGAAACGTCTTGGATTGTCAGCTCAGCCAGCTCGCGATCGCGAAGGCCATCTAGGTCCAAAGGGACATCGTTTGGCGTTTCGTCGCTCATCGTCCACCTGTTCTGTGCCGGAATGTGAAGCGGCCCCAATCTCTCAGGTCAAGCCGTCCTCCGTTCGGGATTCGCCCGAATGGCGAACGCACGCTTGGGCAGGGGGCGCGAGGCTTCGGTTGCGATCCAGCGCTGAGTGCTTTTGCTCTGCGCCGCCCGCTCGGGGCGACGTCATTCTGGGCGGAGTGTGGTGCGCCGGCCCGACTCTAGTCAGTCGGGCACAGCCCGGCCGTCCGGCTCAGTTCCAACCGTCGGATCGCGTCGCCGAGGTCGTCCGCCGTGACGGGGGCAGCGAGGTTGGCGAGGTGCGGCGCCTGCATCGTGGCCTCGGCGATCCCGTCGACGTCGTACGGCACGGTGGAGCCGAGACCGGCGAGCGTCGTCGGGAGGCCGATGGCGGTGAGGAAGCTGCGCAGGTCGGCGAGATCCTGGTCCGACGCACCTTCAACGGCCAGCTGCACGAGCGTGCCCCAGGCGACGTGCTCGCCGTGGGTGGCTGACGGGGCGGCGACCATGAGGCCGCGGGTGAGGGAGTGGGCGAGGGAGAGGCCACCGTTCTCGAAGCCGAGGCCGCTCATCAGGACGCTGGCCTCGACGGTGGCCTCGAAGGCGGGCGTGATGGTGCCGGACTGGGCGTCGGCGACGGCGTCGGCGGCGTGCTCGCGCAGCACCGAGTAGCACGCGTCGGCGATCGCCGAGCCGATCAGCAGAGGCCGGGTGCCGAGGGAGGTGACGCCGGTGCCGGCGAGGCAGGCGCGGGCCTCGAAGCGCTTGGCGATCGCGTCGCCGATGCCGGAGCGGAGGAGGCGGATGGGGGCGGCGACGATGACGGTGGTGTCGACGACGACGACGTGCGGGTTCGCGGGGAGCTTGTCGACGGAGGCGAGGCGGTGGTCGTCGTCGTACATCGCGGCGACGCCGCTGCACGGGCTGTCGTTGGAAGCAGCGGTCGGGACGGTGACGACCGGGAGGCCGAGGCGGAGCGAGACGGCCTTGCCCGCGTCGATCGCCTTGCCGCCACCGATGCCGACGACCACGGAGACCTCCGGGGGAGCGTCGGCGGTGAGGGCGTCGGCGGCGGCCGCGGTGATCTCGCCGTCGAGGACGAGGTACGCCGGGGCCAGGTCGGCCAACAGCGTGGCGAGGCGGGAGCCCAGCAGGGACTGGACGACCGGGTCGGTGACGACAAGGGGCCGGCCGTACGGCGCGAGCAGGGCGGGCAGCTCGTCGAGCGCGCCGGGTCCCTGAACGTAGCGCAGCGGCGCGGCGAAGCGGCGGAGCCCGCTCACGTCCCGTCGACCAGGGCGCGGACGACGCGGGGCAGGTCGACGCCGTACTTGGCCTCGAGGTACTCCTGCGACCCGCACTCGAAGAAGCCGTCGTCGAGGCCGATCCGGATCATCGGCCGCAGCACGCCGGCGTCGTACAGCGCCTCCGTGACGAGCGACGCGAGGCCGCCGGTCTTCTTGTGGTTCTCGGCGACGACGATCCGGTCGAAGCGGCTGGCGAACTCGACCACAGCGGCCGTGTCGAACGGCTTGATCGTCGGCACGTGCAGCACGCCGGCATCGACGCCGGACGACAGCGAGGCCCGCGCGGCGTCGAGGGCACGCGCGGTCATGTAGCCGGTCGAGATGACGCCGACGCCGGTGCCGTCGCGCAGCAGCGCGGCCCTGCCGGGGACGAACCGGTAGTCCGGGGGCAGCTCGATCGGGACCTTGCCGCGCAGCAGCCGCACATAGACGGTGCCGGGGATGTCGGCCACCGCGCGCACGACCTGCCGTAGCTCGGTCGCGTCGCAGGGATCGATGATCGTGAGGTCGGCGATGCCGCGCATCATGTTCAGGTCCTCGGTCGCCTGGTGCGTGGCGCCGTACCCGTTGGTGAGGCCGGGCATCCCGGCGAAGATCTTCACGTCCGCCTTCGAGTGCGCGCCGGCGATCGCCACGAAGTCGTAGGCCCGCCGGGTCACGAAGACCGAGTACGTCGTGCAGTACGCGATCTTGCCGGTCTTCGCGAGCCCGGCCGCGGCCATCACGAGGTTCTGCTCGGCCATGCCGACGTTGAAGAAGCGGTCGGGGTGCGCGTCGCGGAACGGCAGGATGTCGCTGTACCGGCCCATGTCGGCGGTCAGCCCGACGATCTCCGGCCGCTCGCGCCCGAGCTCGGCGAGCTCGTTGCCGAACGGCGCCAGGTCGGTCTCCTTGCCGTCGAGGTCGATCAGCTCGCCCATGCCACGGGTCTGTCCGAACACCGATGTCTCAGCCACGGTCGGCCTCCAGCTCCGCCATGAAGTCCGCCCACTCGTCGTCGCCCACGCGCACGAAGTGCGCCCGCGGCCGGCCCATCAGCGTCGGTACGCCGAAGCCGGGGGTCGTGCGCAGCACGATCGCCTTCGGCTTGCCGTCCCGCGACCGCGCCGCCTCCAGGGCAGCGACGAGGGCGGCCATGTCGTTGCCGTCGATCTCCTGGGTGTCCCAGCCGAACGCGGTGAACTTGTCGGCGACCGGCTCGATCGCCACCGTCACCGGGCCATCGGCCTGGATGCCGTTGCAGTCGATGAGCGCGACCAGGTTGTCGCAGCCGAACGTCGCGCCGCCCATCGCGGCCTCCCACGTCGAGCCCTCGTCGAGTTCGCCGTCGGACAGCTCGCAGAAGACCCGCGAGTCCCGGCCGTCGATCCGGAGCCCGAGCGCCATCCCGACCGCCTGGCCGAGGCCGTGGCCGAGCGAGCCGCCGACGATCTCGACGCCGGGGGTCACGTCGAAGGTGCTCATCGGCAGACGTGAGCCGTTCAGCCCGTACGTCGGCAGCTCGTCCGGGTCCAGGTAGCCGGCCTCCGCGAGGACGGCGTACATCGCGATGGAGTAGTGCCCGGTCGACAGCAAGAACCGGTCGCGGTCCGGCCAGTCCGGCCGGGCCGGGTCGTACCGGAGCTCGTGGAAGTACAGCGCCGCCAGGCAGTCCGCGATGCCCAGCCCCTGGGCGATGTAGCCCTCGCCCTTCCCGCGGGTCATCTCCATCATCGAGCGCCGCAACGCGTGCGCCCGGTCCTCGAGCGCGGCGACGTCGGGCGCCGGCAGGGTGGTCGTGGCTGGCATGCCGTCAGCGTGGCCGTACGGCGGACCGCGCGCCTGTCCCACATTGCGACAAGGCTCAGTGGTACTGCGTGTCCGGGTCCAGCCGGTAGGCCTGGAGCTTCCGGTAGAGCGTCGACCGCGAGATCCCGATCGACTGGGCGGCGGCCACCTTGTTGCCCTGGTGCTGCTGGAGCGCGGAGAGGATCGCTGAGAGCTCCAGCTCCTCGATCGCGGAGAGCTCGCGCTTGCGCGAACTGCCCTGGAGCTCGAGCGGCAGCGCGTCGACGCCGATCTCGCCGCCGGTCGAGGTGCTCACCAAGCCGCGGATCGTCGCGTCGAGCTGGCGCAGGTTGCCCGGCCACGGCGCGCGCATCAGGCACCGCAGTGCGGCCGAGGAGAAGTGCAGCGGCTTGCCGCCGCGGTGCCGCTCCAGCAGCGAGACCGCGGCCGGGCCGATGTCGTCGTGCCGGTCGCGCAGCGGCGGGACGGTGATCCGGCCGACCCCGATGGTGTCGATGAGCCGGCGCAGCCCCGGGCCGGGCGTGCCGGCCGCCGTGAGCGTCGCGATCACCCGCGGCGCGTCGGGCTTGTCCTCGACGGCCTCCAGCAGCGCCGCGGTCGCGTTCGCGGCGTCCGGAGTCAGCGCCTCGACGTGGCGCAGGACGACCGCCGCGGGCTCGAGCTCCAGCTCGTGGGCGAGCAGCGTGACGAACGACGAGGTGTCCGCCCACCCGGACGACGCGTCGATGATGCTGATCCGCTCGGCCGGGACCTGCACGGCCTCCAGCACGGCCCGGGCCAGGGCGAGCTTGCCGACGCCGGACTCGCCCTCGACGAGGAGCGGGACGCCCTTGGTCGCGAGCCGGGTCGCGTGCGAGATCGCCTGGACCAGCGCCGGGCTCTGCCCGGGGAGCGACACCGCCGGCCGCGGCGGCGCCTCGCGGTGGTCCGGCAGCCGGCCCGCGTCGATCTCCACGATCGCACCGACCATCGCGCCGTCGCGGCGTACCGGCGTGCACCGCACGATCCGGAACCGCTGCGTCGCCGGCTGCAGCTCGTCGCCGTCCACCCGGCCACCCATCGCGATCGCCCGCACGTGCTCCCAGAGCAACGCCCGGTCGACGCCCTCGAGCAGGTCGGTGACCTTCGGGCCCGCGATGAGGATGTCCTGGCCGACGGCGGCGATCAGCGCGCGGCGCGAGCCGATCGCGACGAGGTACGCGTCGAGCAGCTGCCGCTCGCTCGTGGTCGCCTGGGCGAGCAGCCGGCCCTCGACCTCCTGCGCGGTGCTGGTCATCAGCGGCGTGAGCAACGGGTTCCCGGACGTGGCCCGGCAGGTCATCGTGATCACGCCCTCGAGCCGGCGGGTGACCGGGTGATGCACCGGTACGCCGACGCAGGTGAACGGCCGCAGCGCCTCCGCGAGGTGCTCGGGGCCCGAGATCTGGATCGCCGACCCGAGCTCGATCACGCTGCCGGTGCCGTTGGTGCCGATCGACTCCTCGCTGTTGCAGAAGCCGCTGTGCGCGTTGATCCGGTCCAGCATCGGCGTGATGCTGTGGTCCGGCACCCACCGCTGCACCAGCGTCGCCTCGTGGTCGGCCAGCAGCACGCCGGCGTCGAGCCCCGCCAGCTGGTCGGCCAGCCGAGTCAGCACCGGGTCGGCCGCCACCCGCAGCGCGGCCCGGGCGTGGTGCTCGCCCTTGAAGACCAGGGCGGGGTTCGCCAGCTGTGCGCCGCTGAGCAGCGACCGCTTCCACGACTGGAGCACCTGCGGACGCACGGAGCCGGCCAGGTGCTCGGGGATCACCCCGTCGGAGAGCAGGTGCTCCCGCGCCTGGTCGACCCGCCGCTGGCCGGTCATCGACCCATCAGAAGTACTGCTTGTCGGGGTCGAGGCGGTACGCCTGGAGCTTGCGGTAGAGCGTCGACCGCGAGATCCCGATCGACTGCGCGGCCGCCACCTTGTTGCCGTTGTGCTGCTTGAGCGCGGACAGGATCGCGGACAGCTCGAGCTCCTCGATCGCGGACAGGTCCCGCTTGCGCGACGTGCCCTGGAGCTCCAGCGGCAGCGCCTCCGGGGTGATCTCCGGGCCGATGCTGGTGCTGAGCAGGCCGCGGATCGTCGCGTCGAGCTGGCGCAGGTTGCCGGGCCACGGCGCGCGCATCAGGCAGCGCATCGCCGCGGAGGAGAACCGCAGCTCCCGCTGACCGCGGTGCTTCTCCAGCAGTACGGCGGCGGTCGGGCCGATGTCCTCCTGGCGGTCCCGCAGCGGCGGCAGCGTCACACGGCCGACCCCGACGGTGTCCACGAGCCGGCGCATGCCGGGCGTGAGCTCGGCGCCGGTCGTCATCGTCGCGATCACCCGCGGCGGCTTCTCCGACTCCTCCGCCGCGTCCAGCAGCGACGAGGCCGCCGCGGCCGCCTCGGGGGTGAGGGCCTCGAGATGACGCAGGACCACGGCGTCCGGCGCCAGCTCGAGCTCGTGCCGCAGCAGCGTCACGAACTTGGTCGCGCCGTCGGCCCACCCGACGGCGGCGTCGACGACCGCGATCTTCGCGGTGTCCACGTGGGCGGAGGCGAGGACCGCCTTCGCGAGCGCGAACTTCCCGACGCCGGACTCTCCCTCGATGAGGATCGGGACACCCTTGGCGGCAAGCCGGGTCGCGTGCGAGATGGCGTGCACGAGCGCGGGGCTCTTGCCGGGCAGCGAGACCGTCGGCTTCGGCGGCGTCGCGGCCATGAAGTCGTCCTCGCGCGGGACCCGATCGATGTCGAGCTCGACGAGCGCGCCGATGATCTTCCCGTCCCGCTCGACCGGGGCGCACCGGGCGATGCGGAACCGCTCGGTCGAGAGCCCGTACGTCGTGGGGTCGGTCACCGAGCCGAGGGCGACCGAGCGGACGTACTCCCACAGCAGCGCCCGGTCCACCCCCTCGAGCAGGTCGGTGACCTTCGGGCCGGCGATGAAGATGTCCTGGCCGACCGCCGCCACCGGTGCCCGGCGCGAGCCGATCGCGACCAGGTAGGCGTCCAGCAGCTGCCGCTCGCTGGTGCTGGCCTGCGCCAGCAGCCGGCTCTCGACCTCCTGCGCGGTGCTGGTCATCAGCGGTGTGAGCAACGGGTTGCCGGACGTGGCACGGCAGTTCATGGTGATGACGCCCTCGAGGCGCCGGGTGATCGGGTGGTGCACGGGCACGCCCACGCAGGTGAACGGCCGCAGCGCCTCCGCGAGGTGCTCGGGCCCGGAGATCTGGATCGGGCCGTCGGCCTCGATGACGCTGCCGACGCCGTTCGTGCCGATGGTCTCCTCGCTGATGCAGAAGCCGACGTTCGAGTTGATCCGGTCCATCAGCGGCAGGATCCCGGCGTCGGAGACCCAGCGCTGGACGACGATCGCGTCGTGGTCGGACAGCAGCACGCCGGCGTTGAGCCCGGCGAGCTCCTCGGCCAGTCGGGACAGCACCGGGTCGGCGGCCTGCCGCAGCGCGGCGCGGGCGTGGTGATCACCCTTGAAGACGAGGGCGGGGTTGGCGATCTGGGCGCCGCTCAGCAGCGACCGCTTCCAGGACTGGAGCACCTGCGGCCGCACCGACCGGGCGAGGTGCTCGGGGATCACGCCCTCCGCCAGCAGGTGCTCGCGGGCGGCGTCGACCTGTCGCAGCGTCATGCAGTACTCCCTCGACAAGCCCGAGACTGGACCCCCGTGTGACAGCCATTACACCCGCCGATGGTTGAGGAATCCACCACTGTTCCAAATTGGGACACCTGACCTGTCCCAGCGACCGTCCCACTCCCGTCCCGAAATGGGACAACCCCGGGCCGGACCCTCCGCTGACGATGTTGCCCGCCCTCGAACAGGGCCACGAACAAGCATCGACAGCGAGCGAAGGGACTACCGCGATGAGCGACGAGGCGACGTTGGACGGACAGCTCACGGAAGTGGACGCCGTCGTCATCGGGTCCGGGTTCGCCGGCCTGTACAGCATCCACCGGTTGCGCAACGTGCTCGGTCTCGAGGTCCAGGCCTTCGACAACGCCGGCGGCGTGGGCGGCACCTGGTACTGGAACCGCTACCCGGGCGCCCGGTCCGACACCGAGGTCAACGCCTACTGCTACTCCTTCGACAAGGAGCTCTTCCACGAGTGGAAGTGGTCGGAGCGCTACCCGCGGCAGAGCGAGATCCTCGCCTACCTGAACCACGTGGCGGACCGCCACGACCTGCGGCGGAGCATCACGTTCAACACCCAGGTGACGGACGTGACGTGGGACGACGAGCGCGGCCGCTACCTGATCACGACCGACGAGGGGAAGCGGTACGCCGCGCAGTTCCTCGTCGAGGCCGTCGGGCTGCTGTCGGCGACGAAGATCCCCGACTTCCCCGGCCAGGACAGCTTCCGGGGCGAGATCTACCACACCGCCCGGTGGCCGCACGAGAAGGTCGACCTGGCGGGCAAGCGCGTCGGCGTCATCGGCACCGGCTCCAGCGGCATCCAGGTGATCTCCGAGATCGCGCCCGAGGTCGGCCGCCTGACGGTGTTCCAGCGGACCCCGCAGTGGGTCGTGCCGTCGCGGCACCGGCCGATCGCGCCGGGCCTGCTCGAGAAGATCGAGAACGACTACGAGGGCTACTGGCACGACGTCCTCTACTCGACGACCTGCTTCGGCTTCGACGAGAGCGACGTGGCCGCTGAGAGCGTCACCCCCGAGGAGCGGGCCCGTCGCTTCGAGGAGGTCTACGAGGACGGCGGCGGCTTCCAGTACATGTTCCGCGCGTTCAACGACGTCGCGACGAGCCGCGTCGCGAACGCGGCGGCGACCGACGTGATCGAGAAGAAGATCCGCGCGACCGTCACGGACCCGAACCTGGCCAACCAGCTCATCCCGGGCGACCTCTACGCCAAGCGCCCGCTGTGCTGCGACAACTACTACGAGACCTACAACCGCGACAACGTGTCGCTGGTCGCGGTCAAGAACAACCCCATCGTCGAGGTCACTCCCGAGGGCGTCCGGACCGCCGACGGCGTCGTGCACGAGCTCGACGTCCTGGTGCTGGCCACCGGCTTCGACGCGGTGTCCGGCAACCAGCTGAAGATCAAGCACACGGGACGCAACGGCGTCAGCCTCCAGGGCAAGTGGCACGACCGCCCGCGCACCCACCTGGGCCTGATGACGACCGGGTTCCCGAACCTGTTCATGATCTACGGCCCGATGGGACCGTTCACCAACCAGCCGCCCGCGCACGAGGCGCAGGTCGAGTGGGTCGCGCGCGCCATCGAGTTCGTCCGCGACCGGGGCGCCGGCTCGATCGAGGCCATTCAGCAGGCCGAGGACGCCTGGGTCGCCGAGTGCGACGAGATCGCGAACCAGACGCTGTTCTCCGTCGTCGACTCCTGGATCAACGGGTCGAACATCCCCGGCAAGCCGGTGACCAACATGTTCTACATGGCCGGGATGGCGGCGTACATGGACAAGATGCAGGCCGAGGAGGACTCGGAGTACGCCGAGAACTTCGTGCTCGGCAACGCCACCGTCCCCGCGTGACCGGGCTGCTGAGCGGGCGCACCGCCGTCGTCACCGGCGGTGCGCAGGGGCTCGGCCGGGCGATCGCGGAGCGGTTCGTCGCCGAGGGCGCCCGGGTGGTCGTCGGCGACGTCGACGTGGCGGCGGCGGAGTCGTGCGCTGCCGCTCTGGGCTCGGCGCTCGCCGTCCGCTGCGACGTGACGTCCGAGGAGGACGTGGCGGCGCTCGTCGACGCCGCGGTCACGACGTACGGCGGGCTCGACGTGATGGTCAACAACGCGGGCGTGCTGCGGGACGCGACGATGCGCAAGATGTCGCTCGACGACTTCCGGCTGGTGCTGGACACCCACGTGCAGGGCACCTGGCTCGGCACCCGGGCGGCCGCCGCGGTGATGCGGGAGGCCGGCACGGGCTCGATCGTGAACATGTCGTCGATCTCCGGGAAGGTCGGCAACGTCGGCCAGACCAACTACAGCGCCGCGAAGGCGGCCGTCGTGGGCCTCACCAAGGCCGCCGCGAAGGAGGTCGCCCACGCCGGAGTCCGTGTCAATGCGATCCAGCCGGGCCTGATCCGCACTCCGATGACCGAGGCGATGCGGGAGGACATCTGGCAGCAGCGGCTCCGCGAGATCCCGATGCAGCGCTTCGGCGAGCCGTCGGAGGTGGCGGCGGTGGCGCTCTTCCTCGCCAGCGACCTCGCGAGCTACCTGACGGGGAACGGTGTTGGAGGTCACCGGCGGCCGGCACATGTGACGACCACCCGGGAGCCGCCGGCCCGCCCGGCTGGGCGGATCACGGCTGCTGGTCGCGGCGTACCCGCCGGCGCAGCTGCAGGATCCGCAGCGTGCCGACCACCGCGGTCAGCGCGATCCCGATGACGGCGGCGACGAGCAGCGCCACGGACAGCGGGGCGCTGCCGTCCCACCACAGGAACGACAGGTGCGCGTCCTGGGTGTTCTGCGCGATGAAGACCACCAGGAGTAGCAGCAGCAGCGCGGCGGCGACCACCCCGATCCAGGCCCCGCTGGTGCGGGACCGGCGGAGCGGGTCCTTGCCGTTGGTGAGGGTCTCGGAGGTCGTCGGCTGGTCGGTCATGCCGACCGGTACCCGAGCGGGATCCCGTTCAGTCGGTGCCGTCCGAACGGCACGCGAAATGGCCCACCTGAGCGATGCGGCCCGGCAGGTCCCGGGCCTAACGTCGATGGGGACAAGTCCTGCCGCGCCCTGCTGCGCCTCGTGACGCCCTGACTCTCCTCGACGCCCCTGTCGCTCCGGACGCGACCACACCTGCCCGAGGAGGGCGCATGAGCATCAATCTGGACACGTTGCGGGAGTCGATCAGAGGCACCGTCACCGGACCGGACGACGACGGGTACGACGCTGCGCGGGCGGTGCGGAACGGCATGATCGACAAGAGACCCGCGGTCATCGTGCGGGTGGCCAGTGCAGGCGACGTGATGACCGCCGTGCGGTTCGCCGCCGACAGCGACCTGAGCGTCGCCGTACGCGGCGGCGCCCACAGCGTCCCGGGCTTCGGCACCGCGGACGACGCCCTCGTCGTCGACCTGTCCGCCATGCGCGGGGTGCGGGTCGACCCGATGACCCACACGGCGCGCGTCGAGGGCGGCGCGACGTGGGGCGACATGAACGCGGCGACGTACCCGTTCGGCCTCGCGACCACCGGCGGCATCATCTCGACCACCGGCGTCGGGGGCCTCACCCTCGGTGGCGGCATCGGCTACCTCGCACGCGGGCACGGGCTGTCCCTGGACAACGTGGTGGCCGCCGACGTGGTCACGGCCGACGGCAGCTTCCACGTCGCGAGTGAGAAGAACGACCCGGACCTGTTCTGGGCGATCCGCGGTGGTGGCGGCAACTTCGGCGTGGTGACGTCCTTCGAGTTCCGGCTCCACCCGGTCAAGGACATCTACGGCGGCCCGATGTTCTTCGAGCTCGACAAGGCCGGAGACGTGCTGCGGTTCTACCGGGAGTTCATCCAGGACGCACCCGAGCAGCTCGGCGTGTTCCCGGCCTACCAGATCGCCCCGCCGCTGCCGTTCATCCCGGAGGACCGCCACGGAGAGCCGTTCATCGCCATGGTGGCCTGCTGGGCCGGCGATCTCGAGGCGGGGGAGAAGGCACTGAAGCCGATCCAGGACATTGCGCCGCGGGTAGCCGAGATGGTCGGCCCGATGCCCTATCCGGTGCTCAACAGTGCCTTCGACGCGCTGGTCCCGCCGGGGCTGCACCACTACTGGAAGGCCAACTTCGTCAAGGAGCTCACCGACGACGCGATCGCCGCGCACCTCGAGCACGGGCCGAAGCTGCCGGCGGTGAACTCCACCATGCACATCTACCCGATCAACGGCGCCTGCCACCGGGTCGCCCCGGACGCGACGGCGTTCGCCCACCGCGACGCCACCTTCGCGACCGTCATCGCCGGGATGTGGCCACCCGACCAGGTGGACGACGCGACGGGCACGGCCTGGGTCCGCGACTACTACGACGCCACGGCGCCGTACTCCGAGGCCGGCGGCTACACCAACTTCGCCGCCGAGGACGACCAGGACCGGGTCCGCGCGAACTACGGGCCCAGCTACGACCGGCTGCGGGAGATCAAAATCAAGCTCGACCCCGGGAACCTGTTCCGGCACAACCAGAACATCGTGCCCTAGCCACTCAGCTCGACGAGGCGGGCCACGCCCGGCCGGGTGTGGGCCGCCAGCCGGGCGAGCGCGTCGTCGAGCCGGGCGGAGGGTGCCGTGTCCAGCGGGACGCGCGCCGGGTTCAGCGCGACCCGGTTCGACCACTCCTTGATGTCCGGCTCGGCCCCGAAGGCCGCGGTCGCGCGGAAGCCGGTGACGTTCATCTGCGCCCAGTCGACCAGCGTGTTGCCGTACGACGACGGCGGGCACAGCCGGTTCTTCTCGGCGTCGTCGTCGCGGGTCGCCTCGACGTACCCGCTGACGGCCGCGCCGAAGCAGGGGAACCCTGCGCGCACCGGCTGCAGCGTGATCGCGCCGGGCTGCCAGATCGGGACGCGGCCCGGCAGCTTCAGCCCGTCCGCCGCGCAGTGGACGACGACCGCGTCGGGCCGGACGGGCACGTCGCCACCCTCGAGCTCGAGCCGGCCGCGGCTGACGGCTCGGACGTGGCCGAGGCGGACGACGTGCTCGATGCTGCGCAGCAGGTCGAGCTCCCACCGGCCGAGCGTCGGCGCCTTGGCCATCGTCGGGGTGACCGTGCGGTCGATGCGCAGCATGATCCCGAGCTCCTCGAGCCGCAGGAACAGCTCCGGCAGGGACGGCGCGGCCGCGGTTGCCTCCATCAGGTCGGCGACCATGGCGAGGTAGATGGAGGGATCGGGCTGGATCAGCGCGCGGTCGAGCATCCACGGGTCGCGGGGTCGCACCCAGACGATCGCGTCCGGGTCGACGCCGTGACCGAGCAGCCAGATGCAGGTGTCGGTCGCGGTCTTGCCCGACCCGACCACGACGTACTGAGACGGTGCCTCCTCGACGGCGACGACGCCGTTCGCCGGGATCACGCGCGCGCCGTCGCCGATCGCGAAGGGCGGGGGCGTCTCGGCGGGGATGTCGGGGGACAGGTAGCGGGCGTCGACGATCCGGCAGTCGTCCGGAACCACGAACTCCTGCCCGGACACCCGGGACACGAACGTGCGGTCGCCGCGGTAGTCGCAGCCGCTGAAGAGCTCGACCCGGCCGGTGTCGACCAGCCGCCGCAAGGCGCTGCTGTAGTAGGCGGCGATCGCCGGCTGGTCCGCGCGCTCGTGCAGGCCCGCCTCCGGGCCGTGCTCCTGGAGCCGCCCGCCGAGCACCGTCGAGGGGACGCCGTAGAACGTCGAGGACTGGTGCAGCCGGACGAACGGGTACGCCGAGAGCCAATGCCCTCCCGCCGCGTGACGACGGTCGACCATCGCCACGCGTACGTCGGCGTGGTCGACCAGGGCGTCGGTGAACGCCATGCCCATGGCGCCGGCACCGACGACGAGGTAGTCGGCCTCGACGGTTCGGGTCACGCCGTCACCAAAGCACCGCGTGCCCGCGCCCGTCCAGCATCGAGCGCGGTGGGCCAGAGCGGTCGCGCGGCCGGCTCAGTCCGGGATGGCGGCCGGTTCGCCCGTCTTCAGCAGCGTCGAGAGGTAGAGGATCACCGGGGTATCGCCGCCGTTGCGGGCGTGGTGGATCTCGCCCTGCTCCTCGACGAGCCACTGGCCGGGGCGCACCTTGACGGTCATGCCGGGCCTGATCACCTTGACGAGCGTCGGGTCGTCGCCGGAGCCCTTCATCAGCTTCGCCTGCTTGGTCTCGACGGTGTAGGTGAGCACGCCCTCGGCGACGTACCCGAGCTGGGATCCGGGGTGGTGGTGCGAGGCGAGCTGGGCGCCGGGCATGACGACGACCTTGCTGAGGCCCAGGGTCCGGCCGTGGCCGCCCGTCGGGTCCGGGACCTCGGCCAGCGACTGGCGGGTGACGGAGACGGGGGCGGCGGGGTCGTCCGCGGCGGTCGCGGACACGGCGATGCCGGCCCCGAAGCCCGCGGCGACCAGTGACAGCCCGGCGGCCGGGAGGAGAAGACGCTTCATGGCTCGCAGCCTAGGGACGCCGTGACCCCCTGTCCCCGCTTCGCCGTAAGGTGCGCGGCGTGACCCTTCAGCTCCACCGCGCCGCACGCACCGACGTGCTCGCGGACCGGCTGGGGGACCTGCTCGCGACGCCGCTCGACGACCCCTTCGCCGAGGAGGTCGTCGTGGTGCCCGCGCGCGGGGTGGAGCGGTGGCTGACCCAACGGCTGAGCCACCGGCTCGGCACCGGGCCACGGGACGGTGACGGGGTCTGCGCGGGGGTCCGGTTCCTCACTCCGCCGTCGCTCGTGTCCCTGCTGCTCGGGCGCGAGCGCGACGACCCGTGGGACCCCGAGCGCCTCGTGTGGCCGCTGCTCGCCACCATCGACGACAGCCTCGACGAGCCCTGGTGCGCGCCGCTGGCCGCGCACCTCGGGCACGGCAAGGAGGGGGCCGACGACGAGCTGCGGCGAAACCGGCGCTACTCGGTCGCGATCCGGCTGGCCGCCCTGTTCGCGTCGTACGCCCGGCAGCGGCCGTCGCTGATCGCCGGGTGGCGCGCCGGGCAGGACGGTGACCTCGCCGAGGACCTGCGCTGGCAGCCCGAGCTCTGGCGGCGGCTGCTCCCGCGCGTCGACGCGCCGCCGCCCGACGTCCGGCACGCCGCGACGATCGAGGCGCTGCGCGCGGGCGGGCGCGAGCTGCCCTTGCCCGGCCGGCTGTCGCTGTTCGGCCACACCCGCATCCCCCTCACCGAGGTCGAGCTGCTGGTCGCGCTCGGCGAGCACCGCGACGTGCACCTCCACCTCCCGCAGCCCTCGCCCGCGCTGTGGGACGCCCTGGCCGGGCTCGGCGGCGTCGTCGCCCGAGAGGACGACACCTCCGCGGACCGGGTCGGCCACCCGCTGCTCGCCTCGCTCGGCCGCGACGCACGCGAGCTGCGCCGCACCCTCGACGGCATCGGCGCCGAGCTGGTGCGCGTGGACGTGCCGGCGCCCACCACCATGCTCGGCTGGCTCCAGCAGGACCTGCGCGCCAACCACGCCCCGTCGTACGACGAGCGCGCCGACCGCCACCTCGCCGACGGCGACCGCACCCTCCAGGTGCACGCGTGCCACGGGCCGGCGCGGCAGATCGACGTGCTCCGTGAGGTCCTGGTCGGGATGCTCCAGGACGACCCGACGCTCGAGCCCCGCGACATCCTCGTGATGTGCCCGGACATCGAGACGTTCGCCCCGCTGATCTCGGCCGGCTTCGGGCTCGCCACGACCGCCGGCCACCCGGCGCACCTGCTCCGCGTGAAGCTCGCCGACCGCGCGCTCACGAGCACCAATCCGCTGCTCGCGGTGGCGGGCTCCCTCCTCGAGCTGTCCGGCGGGCGGGTCACCGCCTCCGACGTCCTCGACCTGGCGGCGACCGAGCCGTGCCGGCGGCGGTTCGGGTTCACCGACGACGACCTGGACCGGGTCAGCCGCTGGGTGTCGCGCGCGGGCGTCCGGTGGGGGCTGGACGAGGAGCAGCGGGCGGCGTTCCAGATGGAGCGGTTCCCCCACAACACCTGGCGGATGGGACTCGACCGGATCCTGCTGGGCGTTGCGATGAGCGGCGACGACCACCGGCACCTCGGTCGCGGGCTGCCGCTCGACGACGTCGGCAGCAACGAGATCGACCTGGCGGGCCGGCTCGCCGAGCTGGTCGACCGGCTCGACGCCTGCCTCACCGGGCTCGCCGAGGCCCGCACGGTCGCGGAGTGGAGCGAGCGGCTGCGCGACGGCGTGCGCGGGCTCACCGACGTCGCCGCCGACGACGCCTGGCAGCTGCCGCAGTTCGAGCGCGAGCTGGCCCGCGCCGCGGCGTCCTCGCACGAGGGCGAGATCGAGCTGCGCCTCTCCGACGTCCGCGCGCTGCTCCAGTCGCGGCTGGCCGGCCGTCCCACCCGCGCGAACTTCCGCACCGGCACCCTCACCGTCTGCACGATGGTTCCGATGCGGTCCGTGCCGCACCGGGTCGTCTGCCTGGTCGGCCTGGACGACGGCGTCTTCCCGCGCGCCGCCGCGATCGACGGGGACGACGTCCTCGCGCGCCGGCCGCTGACCGGCGAGCGGGACGCCCGCAGCGAGGACCGGCAGCTGCTCCTCGACGCGGTGATGGCCGCGACCGAGCACCTCGTGATCACCTACACGGGCGCGAACGAGCAGTCGGGGGCGATTCGCCCACCGGCCGTACCCCTGGGCGAGATCCTGGACGCCGCGGACCGCACCACCGCCGAGCCGGTCCGCGACCGGGTGCTGACGCGGCACCCGCTGCAGCCCTACGACGCCCGCAACTTCGTGCCCGAGGCGCCGTTCAGCTTCGACGCGGCTGCGCTCGCCGGCGCGCGCTCCGCCTGGTCGGTACGCCGCGAGCCGCCCCCGCTGCTGACCGCGCCGCTGCCCCCGCGGCCGCGCGACGACGTGTCGCTGACGGACCTCAAGGCGTTCCTGGTGCACCCGGTCCGCGCGTTCCTGCGCGACCGCCTCGAGGTCTCGACGCCGTTCGAGCCCGACGACCTCGCCGACGCCATCCCCGTCACCCTCGACAGCCTGGAGAAGTGGCAGATCGGCGACCGCCTGCTGCGCGAGCTGCTCGCGGGCCAGGACGCGATCGCGGTGATGACCGCCGAGCAGCTCAGCGGCACGCTGCCGCCGGGCGGGCTCGGCACCGTCGCGCTCAACGAGGTGGTCGAGGAGTGCCAGAAGCTGTGGGCCCGGACCGCCGAGCTCCGCGCCGGCGAGCGGCGCTCGGTCGACGTCGACGTCGACCTCGGGGACGGCCGCCGGCTCACCGGCACCGTGCCCGGGGTGTACGGCAACCGCGTGGTCTCGCTCGGCTACTCCCGGCTCGGCGCCCGGCAGCGCCTGCAGGCCTGGGTCGACCTCCTCGCGCTGACCGCCTCGCACCCCGACGAGCACTGGACGGCGCATGCCGTCGGCCGCGAGCGGGCCGGGCCCAAGCGGGCGCTGTCCGGGCCGCTCGACCACCGCGCGGTGGACTGGCTGCGCGACCTGGTCGAGCTGCGCGACCGCGGGCTGTGCGAGCCGCTGCCGGTGCCGGTGAAGGCCGGCGCCGCGTGGGCCGACGCGCACGTGCGCGAGCTGATGGGCCAGGACACCCCGCCGTACGCCGCCGCCCTGCGCGAGTGGGAGACCGACCCCTTCAACCAGTTCGGCATCCAGGGCGAGGACGCCGACGCCTACCACCAGCGGGTGTACGGTTCCCGGGCGCCGCTCGACGTGCTCGTCGACGCCGGCCTCGGCGAGCACGCGTGGCGGATCTGGGAGCCACTGCTCACCGGCGCGGAGAAGGTGGGCCCGCTGTGAGTCCGTTCCACATCCGCGACCCGCTGCCCACGGGCACCGTGCTGCTCGAGGCCAGCGCCGGCACGGGCAAGACCTGGACGATCGGCGCCCTGGTCACCCGGTACGTCGCCGAGGGGCGTGCCCGGCTCGAGGAGATGCTGATCGTGACGTTCGGGCGTGCGGCCAGCCAGGAGCTGCGGGAGCGGGTGCGCACCCAGCTGGTCGAGGCCGAGCGGGTCCTCTCCGACGACCCGGCCGCCGTCGCCGCCGGCGACTCCGAGCTGGTCGCGCTGCTGCGCGAGTGGGACCCCGAGCAGCGCCGCCTCGGACACCGGTGGGTCACCGAGGCGCTGGCCGGGTTCGACGCCGCGACGATCGCGACCACCCACCAGTTCTGCTCCATGGTCCTCGACTCGCTCGGGGTCGCCGGCGACACCGACTCGCGCGCCCGCCTCGTCGAGGACCTCGACGACCTGGTGAAGGAGACCGTCGACGACCTCTACCTCCGCGCGTTCGCGTTCGACCCCGGCGGCCCGGTCTTCAGCCACGCCGAGGCGCTCGCGATCGCCCGCGCCGCGGTCGGCGACCCGCAGGCCCGGCTGGAGCCGGCCGGCGAGGACCGCACGACCCCGGCCGGTCGGCGGGTCAGCTTCGCCGATGCCGTGCGCACCGAGCTCGACCGGCGCAAGCGGCGGCTCGGCGTCCTGTCGTACGACGACCTCCTCAGCCAGCTCGCCGACGCCCTGGCCGACGACGAGGGACCCGCCGCGCAGCGGATGCGGCAGCGGTGGAGCATCGTGCTCGTCGACGAGTTCCAGGACACCGACCCGGTGCAGTGGGAGGTGCTCGACCGGGCCTTCTCCGGCCACGCGACGATGGTGCTGATCGGCGACCCGAAGCAGGCGATCTACGCGTTCCGCGGCGGCGACGTCACGACGTACCTCCAGGCGGCGGAGACCGCCGCGACCCGGCAGACGCTGTCGGTGAACTGGCGCAGCGACGCGCCGCTGCTCGACTCCTTCCAGGCGCTGCTCGCCGGTGCCGCCCTCGGCGACGAGCGGATCGTCGTGCGCGACGTCGAGGCCCACCACGGCGAGAGCCGGCTCGCCGGTGCGCCGAACCCCGCGCCCTTCCGGGTGCGCGTGGTCCGCCGCGAGGACTTCCGCCGCGGCGGCAGCGCGATGCTCACCGTCGGCCAGGTCCGGCCCCACATCGCGAAGGACCTCGCGCTCGACGTACGCCGGCTGCTCGCCTCGGGGGCGACGTACTGCGGCGAGCGGCTCCGCCCGCGCGACATCGCGGTGATCAGCTACCGGCACGCCGATCTCGCCGACGTCCGTGAGGCACTGCTGGCCGAGGGCGTGCCAGCGGTGATCGCCGGTGGCGGCAGTGTGTTCGCGACACCGGCGGCCGTGGAGTGGCTGACGCTGCTGGAGGCGCTGGAGCAGCCGCACCGCAGCGCGCGGGTGCGGTCGGCGGCGCTCACCTGCTTCCTCGGCCACACCGCCGCCGAGCTCGACGCCCGAGGCGAGGACCTGACCGACGAGGTCGCCGACACCCTGCGCGGCTGGGTCGAGCTGTTCACCAACCGCGGCATCGCCGCGGTGCTGGAGGCCGCCAACGTCGCCGGCCTCCCCGAGCGCGTCCTCGCCGAGGTCGGCGGAGACCGCCGGCTCACCGACCTGCGGCACATCGGCGAGGCGCTGCACGAGGTCACGCTCACCGAGCGGCACGGCCTGGTCTCGCTGCTGACCTGGCTGCGCGACCAGGTCTCCGAGGGCCGCTCCGGCCGGGGGGTCGAGCGCACCCGCCGGCTCGACTCGGACGCGGCCGCCGTCCAGCTCGTCACGATCCACGCCAGCAAGGGCCTGGAGTACCCCGTCGTCTACCTGCCCGCGCTGTCGGACCGGTTCGTCCCGAAGCCGACCCGTCCGCTGTTCCACGACGACCAGGGCCGGCGCTGCCTGAACATCGGGGCGGGCGGCGCCGATTGGGCCGAACACTGCCGGCGGTGGGCCGACGAGGAGGCCGGCGAGTGGCTGCGGCTGCTGTACGTCGCGATGACCCGCGCGCAGTCGCAGGTCGTCGCCTGGTGGGCGCCGACCAAGAACGCCCTCGCGTCCCCCCTGCACCGGATGCTGATGCGCGACGCCGGCGGCTCGGTGGCCGCCGACGTCCCGGACACTCCGCCGGTCCCGGACGACGACGAGGTCGTCGCGCTGTTCGCCCGGTGGCGGGACCGGGGCGGCCCGACGCCGGAGCTCGCCAGGCACGCCGACCCCGGCGCCGACCCGCCGCACCCCGCGCCTCCGGGCCTCGCCGCCCGGGTCTTCACCCGCGAGGTGGACACCGAGTGGCGGCGGGCGTCGTACTCCTCCCTGAGCAAGCTCGAGGTCGCCACCGGCCCTACGGGCGCGGTCGTGAGCGAGCCCGAGGTGAGCGGCAAGGACGACGAGCCGGTGGCGCCAGAGGTCGAGGTCGCGGCCGCGCCGATCGCCGGTGATGTGCCGTCGCCGATGGCCGGGCTCCCGGTCGGAGCGACGTTCGGCTCGCTCGTGCACGCCGTGCTGGAGCACGCCGACCCGGACGCCCCCGACCTGCGAGCCGAGCTGCTCGGGCACATCGACGACCAGCTCGGCTGGTGGCCGGTCGAACTCGACCGGGAGGAGCTCGCCGACGCGCTCGTGGCGGTCTGCGACTCGCCGCTCGGTCCCCTTGCCGACACCACGCTCCGGCAGGTCCCGCTCGCCGACCGGCTGCGGGAGATGGACTTCGAGCTGCCGCTCGGCGGCCGCACCCTCGGCGACCTCGCCCCGCTGCTGGAGCGGCACCTGCCGCCCGGCGACCCGGTCCGTGATTACGCCCGCACGCTGGCCGGGCCGCTGGGCGAGCAGTCCCTGCGCGGCTACCTCACCGGCTCCGTCGACGTGGTGCTGCGGATGCCCGGGCCGCGCTACCTCGTCGTCGACTACAAGACGAACTGGCTCGGTCCGGCCGACGAGCCGCTCACCGCGCACAGCTACCGCCCCGAGGCGCTGGACGCCGCGATGGGCCACTCCGACTACCCGCTCCAGGCGCTGCTGTACGCCGCCGTGCTGCACCGGTTCCTGCGCTGGCGCCAGCCCGGCTACGACCCCGAGCAGCACCTCGGCGGCGCGCTCTACCTCTACCTGCGCGGCATGTGCGGCCCGGAGACCCCGCTCGTCGACGGCGCCCCGTGCGGCGTCTTCGCGTGGCGGCCGCCCGTCGCGCTGGTCGAGGACCTCTCCGACCTCCTGGACGGGGATTCACCCCACGAAATCGCACGCCTCCCCCGCTCCGCTCCTCCGTCGCACGATTCCGAGGGGACCCCGACTCCGTGACCGAGCTGTTCGAGCCGGTCGGTGAGCACGACTGGCGGATCGCCACCACCGCGACGGGTCTGCTCGCGTCCTTCAACGCGGCCGGGCTGCTCACCTCCTCCGACATCCATGTCGCGACCCGCCTGGGCGCGCTGGGCGGCGAGGAGGACGAGCGCGTGCTGCTGGCCGTGGCGCTCGCGGTCCGCGCCGTACGCCGTGGCTCGGTGTGCCTCGACCTGGCCGCCGCCCGCGACGGCGCCCCCGAGCTCGACTGGCCCGACGAGTGGCCGCTCGCGGAGTCGCCGCTGGTGGCCGCCGGCGTGCTGCGGTGGGAGTTCGGGCTCTTCTACCTCGACCGCTACCACCGGCTCGAGACCCAGGTGCACGACGACCTCGCCGCCCGGCTCGCCTTGGCCACGCCCGCCGTCGACGAGGCCCGGCTGTCGGTGGCGCTCGCGCAGGTGCGCGCCGGGCACTTCAGCCCCGAGCAGGAGGCGGCGGTCGTGGCCGCCGTGCACCGGCGTACGACGATCCTCACTGGCGGCCCCGGCACCGGCAAGACCACGACCGTGGCTCGGCTGCTCGCGCTGCTCGCCGACCAAGCGGGTGGCGGCCTCTCGATCGCGCTGGCCGCGCCGACCGGCAAGGCCGCGACCCGGCTCCAGGAGGCGGTCACCGCGGAGCTCGACGCGGTGGCCGCGACGTGGCCGGAGGCTCCCGGCCTGGTCGGCCGCCTGACCGGCCTGACCCTGCACCGGCTGCTCGGGTGGCGCCCCGACAACGCGACCCGCTTCCGCCACGACCGCGCGAACCGGCTCAAGTACGACGTCGTGGTCGTCGACGAGTCGTCGATGGTCGAGCTCACGATGATGGGCCGGCTGCTGGAGGCACTGCGCCCCGAGAGCCGGCTGGTGCTGGTCGGCGACCCGCGGCAGCTCACGTCGGTCGGCGCCGGTGCGGTGCTCAGCGACCTGGTCGCCGGCTACGACGGCCGCCCCGACTCGCCGGTCGCGGCGCTGACCGAGAACTTCCGCTCCGAGGAGGACATCAAGGGGCTCGCGGCGGCACTGCGCGACGGCGACGCCGACCAGGTCCTCGCCGTGCTGCGCACGCCCTCGGAGCAGGTCTCGTTCGTGGAGGCCGGCGACGAGGCCACGATCGAGGCGGCGCTCCGGCCCGACTCGACGGCTGCCGCCCGCGCGGTGTGGCGCGCCGCCGTGGACGAGGACCCGGCCCGGGCCCTCGCGGAGCTGGACCGCTACCGCCTCCTCTGCGCGCACCGCGAGGGACCGTACGGCGTCCGCCGCTGGAACCACCTCGTCGAGCGCTGGCTGGCCGAGGATCCCGAGGTCGACGCCCAGCAGCTCGGCTACGCCGGGGAGTGGTACGTCGGCCGTCCGCTGCTCGTCACGAGCAACGACTACGCCCTCGACGTCTACAACGGCGAGACCGGGGTGGTCGTGCGCCGGGGCGGGCGGCCCCGGGCCTTCGTCGCCGGGTCCGAGCGGCTCAAGGAGTTCGCGCCCGGCCGCCTCGACGCGGTCGAGACCATGCACGCGATGACGATCCACAAGAGCCAGGGCAGCCAGGCGGACCGGGTCACGGTGCTGTTGCCCGACGAGGGCTCCCGGCTCCTCACCCGCGAGCTGTTCTACACGGCCGTGACGCGGGCCCGGCTGAACGTGCGCGTGGTCGGCACCGAGGCGGCCGTACGCGCCGCCGTCGGGACCCGCGCGCTGCGGGCCACGGGGCTCCGGCTGCGTCTGGCCGGGGAGTGAGAAGCCGAAATACCGGCGCAACAGGACCCGGCTAGGGTCGAGGGCATGCCGTACCTGCTGCGCGTGGAGCTCCCCGACATCCGCGGGTCGCTGGGTCGCGTCGCAACGGCGATCGGTATGGCGGGCGGCGACATCGAGGCGATCGAGATCGTCGAGAAGCGGGACGGCACCGCGGTCGACGACGTACTGCTCGAGACCGCGCCGCAGGTGATGCCCGACTCGATCGTCTCCGCGTGCAACGCGCTCGACGGGGTCCGGGTCGTCTGGATCAGCCGGTACGCCGCGGGTGGCAACCTGGTCCTCGACCTCGAGGCCGTCGAGGAGCTGAGCGCCCGCCCCGAGGGTGCGCTGGACCGCCTCATCGAGCTGCTGCCGGTGACGTTCCGCG
Source organism: Nocardioides sp. URHA0032 (assembly GCF_000620645.1). GTDB lineage: Bacteria > Actinomycetota > Actinomycetes > Propionibacteriales > Nocardioidaceae > Nocardioides. Next base: position 185,767 of record NZ_KK211160.1, read on the forward strand.
CGGACTGGGCGGCCCGGGTGTCCAGGACCGACGGGCTCGGGTACGCGACCGAAGCGGCGCCGTCGACGCTGGACTGGACACCGATCGACCGCGCCGCGATGCTCGAAGCCGTCGACGAGAACACCCTCATGTGCGGCGCGAAGCTCAACAAGACCGAGATCGTCGTCATCGGCCGCCGCGGCGGGCCGGAGTTCCTCGACTCCGAGCTCGCGCGGCTCGGCCACCTGGTCGGCCTGGCCATGTCGATCTCGCGGCGGGCTACGGCACCGAGCGGATCCGCGTGACGAACACCGAGCCGAGGATCGCGGCCACGAACGCGCTGGCGTAGACCGCGCAGTAGCCGACCGAGAACCGGCCGCCGTTCGTCTCGGTCACCCCGCCGAACGCCTCGACCACGATGAGGATGAGCGCCGCGACCGGCGGCGCGACCACCTGCGGCAGCGCGTTGGCGATGTTGATGACGCCGAGGTCCTTCGCGCGGTCCTCGGCGCCGGGCAGCACCTGGGTGATGAGGGCGAAGTCGACCGAGGTGTAGATGCCGTACCCGATCCCCATCAGGACCGCGGCGACGACCGCGGCCGGCCAGGTCTGCACGAGGGCGAGCACCAGCGTCGCGCACGCGCCGACGATCCCGGACCAGATGACGAACACCTTGCGCTTGCCGCTGCGGTCGCTCCAGATCCCGAACGTCACGGCCGTGGCCATCAGCACGGCGGCGTACGTCGCGGTGAGCACGAACACCCGGTCGGCCGCCTGGTCGGAGGTGAAGCCGATCGCGTCCTGCAGGTAGTAGAGGAGGTAGAGCAGGCCGAGCGCGTTGCCGAGGTTGACGAGGAACCGGGTGATCCAGGCCCAGGCGAAGTCGGGGTGCGCGCGGGGTGAGATCCAGAAGGACCGCAGGAACGCGCCCCAGTCGAGCGCCGGCGGCCGCTCCTCCGGGGCGAGCGGGATGTCGCGGGACTGCAGGGAGTACGGCACGGTCAGGGCGAGCAGGACCACCGCGGTCACGGCGTACCCCGCCGCGATGCTGCCGGTCGCCGAGGCGATGCCGGTGCCGCCGACCACGCCGACGGTCTGGGCGATCGCGAGGATGCCGCCGATCCTGCCGCGGCTGCCCACCGGCACCTGGTCGGGGATGGTCGCGGTGACCGCGGCCAGCATCGCGTTGAGGGTCGCCTGGACGCCGCACCAGCCAAGCGCCATCACCACGACGTTGTCGGCGACCGCGAGCAGGAGCAGCGAGAGCGCGCCGCCGACGGCGCCGGCGACCACCCACGGCACCCGGCGCCCCATCCGCAGCGTGGTGCGGTCGGAGAACGCGCCGAAGACCGGGTTGCACAGGACCGAGACGAACGCCCCGAGGCCCAGCACGACCGCGAGGATGACCTTCTTGTTGTCCTCGTCGATCGCCTCGGCCTGCTGGGCGAGCAGCACCTGGATCGGGCCGAAGAACCCGGCCCACAGCCCGACGCTGCACAGCGTCAGGCAGGCCACCCAGCGCGCGGGTGGGCTCTCGGTCGGCTCGGCCAGCGCCGAGCGGCGTACCGGTGTCTCGGCCGTCACCTGCGCATCGTGGCGCACCTGCACCGTCGAGTGACGTGAAATGGTCGTGAAACCGGGGTTTCCTCAGCCAGTACCCGTCACTCGACGGGAGATCAGCAGCCGACGCGGGTGATGTCGCCGCTGCTGACGAGGCCGCCGGCGGTGTGGAGGCCGTACGCCGAGCAGTAGTAGAAGCTCAGGTTGTCGTCGCGCCGGAGCCGGACCGGCTGCCAGGTGTCGGCGCCGACCGGCTCGAGGTAGCGGAACGACGTGTCCAGCAGCGGCCGCGCCGGCTCGTGCTTGAGGTAGTGGCCGAGCCACCGCTGGACGTAGACGCTGGTGAGGTCCTGGCCGTAGCGGCTCGCAGGCAGCGCCAGCGGGATGTCGGTGTACTCCAGGTGGGTCGACGACCTCGGTACGACGAGCATCGAGTCGACCCCGGCCCGGCGCCAGGCGTCGTACCCGGTCTCCCGCTCGCGCATCGGGTCCGGGCCGTCCGGGCTGGGCTGCGGACTGAGTGAGCTGCCGCCGGAGAGGAACCACGGCGAGACCGTGAAGCCGTACTCCGACTGCACCGCGAGCGCCGGGACGGTCGGCAGGTTGCCCGTGCCGTCGAGCGCTCCGCTGGACCCGGGACCGGTGAGCTTGTCGAGGGCGACGACCGTCGCGACCCGGTCGTCGGTGCCCTGCACCTTCGACACGGCCGCCGCTCCCATCGAGTGCCCGACGATCGCGATCCGCGTCGTGCGCCCCGGCGTGAACGGGTCGGGGTCGGGGGAGCGGTCGAAGAACCGCAGGAACGGGTTGGCGCGGGAGGTGAAGAAGTCGAGCGCGTCCTCGGTGCCGGTCGTGAAGTTGTCGAGCTGCTGCGACGGCACGCCCGGGCAGCACTCCCCGTGCGGCAGGGTCTCGCTGGTGCCCTGGCCCTGCACGTCGTAGGTCATGGTGACGTAGCCGCGCTCGGCGAGGTCCTCGGCCAGCCAGGCATACATCTGCTCCGAGCCCTGCACGGAGCCCTCGGTGATCACGACGCCCGGGTACGGCGGGCGCAGCGTGGCGCCGGTGTAGGGGTCGGTCGCGCCGGGCAGCGGCCGGTAGACGTGGCCACGGAGCTGGGCGCCGTACTGGCTGGTGAAGGTGACCGCCCTCGCGATGCCGCGGGTGCCGCTCCAGCCGGCCCGCAGCGGGTTGCCGACGTTCCAGCCGGGTAGCAGGTTGCCCGGCGTGATCGCCGGGTGGTCCTGGGACGCGGCCTGGGCCAGCAGCTGGTCGACGTACTCCGCGTTCGTCGCCTGCACCAGCGCGGGGAGGTACGCCGGGTTCTGGAGCTGGCCGCCCGGGCCGGTGATCCGGCCGTAGGCGTCGGCGACGTTCTGCGCGTCGCGCGCGGTGTAGGCGGGGTCGCTCGGACTCGGGTCTGCGCCGCTGGCCGGCGCCGCGAGGGCACCCGCGAGCAGGAGGGACAGGATGGCGGTCAGCGCACGCATGGCCGGTCAACGACCGACCCCGCGTGCGGGCTACACGCGCTCGAGCAGGAAGACCGGGATCTCGCGGTCGGTGTTCTCCTGGTACTCGGCGTACGGCGCGTACTGCGCCACCGCGCGCTCCCACCACTCCGCGCGCTCCTCGCCCTCGGCGACGCGCACCCGGTAGGTGTGCTTCTCCGCGCCGTCCTGGAGGTCGACCTCCGGGTGCGCGATGAAGTTGTGGTACCAGGTCGGGTTATCCGGGGTGCCCCCCTTGGACGCGACCGCGGCGTAGACGCCGTCGTGCTCGACGCGCATGACCGGGTTCTTGCGGAGCTTCCCGGACTTCGCGCCCCTGGACGTGATCACCACGATCGGCCAGTCCGGACGGCCCCGCAGGATGTTCGCGCGCGCGCCGTTCGATGCCTCGAACTCCTCGACCTGCTCACGGACCCAGCCCTCCGGGCTCGGCTCGTACTCGCCTTCAAGTGTCATGCCTCCACCATGCCCGTCCGGCGGTCGGCATGCCACCGGCGATAGCCTCGCCGGCATGACTGCGATCGACGGGGTGTCGGAGATCTTCGACGCCGACGACTGGGACGCGGTGCCCGGCTTCGAGGACCTGACCGACCTGACGTACCACCGGGCGAAGGCGCACGGCACGGTCCGCGTCGCGTTCGACCGGCCGGACATCCTCAACGCGTTCCGCCCGCACACCGTCGACGAGCTGCTCCGCGTGCTCGAGCACGCGCGCACCAGCTCCGACGTGGGCTGCGTGATCCTGACCGGCAACGGGCCGAGCGCGAAGAACGGCAAGTGGGCGTTCTGCACCGGCGGCGACCAGCGGATCCGCGGTCGCGCGGGTTATCAGTACGCCGAGGGTGAGACGGCCGAGACCGTCGATGCCGCGCGACTGGGGCGGCTGCACATCCTCGAGGTGCAGCGGCTGATCCGCTTCATGCCGAAGATCGTGGTCTGCGTGGTCCCGGGCTGGACCGCCGGCGGCGGCCACAGCCTGCACGTCGTCTGCGACCTCACCCTCGCCTCGGCCGAGGAGGCGCGGTTCAAGCAGACCGATGCCGACGTCGGGTCGTTCGACGGCGGCTTCGGGTCGGCGTACCTCGCCCGCCAGGTCGGCCAGAAGTTCGCCCGCGAGATCTTCTTCCTCGGCCAGGAGTACTCCGCCGAGGACGGCGTCCGCATGGGCACCGTCAACCGCGCCGTCCCGCACGCCGAGCTGGAGAAGGTCGCGCTGGAGTGGGGCCGCCTGATCAACGGCAAGTCGCCGACCGCCCAGCGGATGCTGAAGTACTCCTTCAACCTCATCGACGACGGCCTCGTCGGCCAGCAGCTGTTCGCCGGCGAGACGACCCGGCTGGCGTACATGACCGACGAGGCCCAGGAGGGCCGCGACCAGTTCCTGGAGAAGCGCGAGCCGGACTGGTCGCCGTACCCCTGGTACTACTGAGGCGCCGGTCCTCGCCGGGTCGTCCGCCTCTGGCACGGGTATGAGCCACCCTCAGGCGGACGACCCGATCACGCCTGACGCCGCGCGAAGACCATCGCTCCCGGGCGGTCGGCGTACGGCTGGGTGAGCAGCTCCGCCTCGATGCCGAAGCCCGCGTCTCGCAACCAGCCGCTGACCTGCTCCGGGCGGCGGTGGTGGCTCTCGACGTGGATCGGGCGACCCGTGTAGCCGGTCGTGGACGTGCGCGTCCCCTCGCCGACGTGGAACCCGACGAGCACCGGTCCCCCGGGGCACAGCACGCGGTGGAACTCGGCGAAGACCCCCGGTACGGCGCGGTCGGGCACGTGGATGACAGACCAGAACGCGAGGAGGCCGGCGACCGAGCCCGCGGCCAGGTCCAGGTCGGTCATGGTGTCCACCTCGAACCGGAGGCCGGGGTGGTCACGCCGGGCGAGGGCGACCATCTCGGGCGCGAGGTCGATCCCGAATGCGTCCACGCCGAGGTCGTGGAGGTGGCGCGTGACGTGGCCCGGGCCGCAGCCGACGTCGGCGACCGGCCCGCCGCCGGCGTCACGCACCAGCTCGGCGAACAGCGCCAGGCCCGCACGCAAGTACGGGCTCGCGCCGAGCAGGTCGCGCACCTGCTCGGCGTAGCCCTCGGCGTCGGTGTCGTACGAGGTGCGGGTCTCGCCCAGCCAGTCGTCGGTCACCTGCGTGGTGACCGGTGGCGGCGCCGGAACTCATCGTGCCCGGGTGGCTCAGGGCCTCAGCACCCACCGCCCCCGGACGCCGCCCTTCGCCACGAGGCGGTGGGCGTCGGCCACGTCGGCCAGCGGCAGCTCGCCCGCGACGCGCGTGACCAGCTTCCCCGCGACGGCGTCGGCGAGCAGGCCCGTCGTCCGGGCGCCGTCGGGCACCACGCCGACCACGCGGATCTCCACCCCACGCTCGGATGCGGGCGGGGCCGACGGCTGCACCCCGACGAAGACGCCGCCGTCCCGCACCAGGGCAACGCCGGCGTCCTGCATCACGGCCCCGTCCGCCACCGCGTCCCAGCCCGGCTCGGCAGCAGCGGTGAAGTCGGCGCCGAGGCCGCGCATGAACTCCGCGTCCGCGGCGCGGGCCAGGCCGGTGACCCGCCAGCCGCGCTCGAGTGCCATCGGTACGACGTACCCGCCGACGGCACCGGCGGCGCCGGTGACCAGCAGTGAGCGCCCGCCCCCGTCCCCGAGGAGGTCGACCAGCTGCGCCGCGGTGAGGGCGTTGAGGGGGAGCGTCGCGGCGGCGACCAGGTCCAGGTCGGCCGGGACCAGGCCGACGTCGGACGCGGAGAGCACGAGCTGCTCGGCGTACGTGCCGAAGTCCCGGTCGAAACCGCCGACCAGGCCGGCGACGCGGGTGCCGACCGGGAGGTCGACGCCCTCGCCCGCCGCCTCGACGGTGCCGGAGAAGTCCCAGCCCAGGCCGGTGCGGTCGGGCTGGTCGATCAGCCCGATCCCGTGGAAGTAGCCGTCGGCGACCGCGAGGTCGACGGGGTTGACCGGGGCCGCGGCGACCCGGACCCGGATCTCACCGGGTGCGGGGTCGCGGACCGGGAGGTCGACGAGCTCGATGGCGTCGGGGCCGCCGGGCGTGCGGACGACGGCGGCGCGGAAGGTCTGGGTCGTGGTCATGGAGCGCTCCTCTTGTGGACGTGGTGTTACGTAGTCCACGATGGCGGGGTAACTCTCCATTGGTAAGTAGGCACCTGGAAGTGCGTAACTTGCCCCGAGGTGTCCGGGAGGACCCGTGTCGACGATGACCGCCGCCCAGCAGCGCGAGCAGGCGAAGGTCGCCTACGACGCCTTCGTGGCCGGGTGCCCGAGCCGCCAGCTCCTCGACCGGATCTCCGACAAGTGGGTCGCGCTCGTCCTGGCGGCGCTCGCCGACGAGGGCACGATGCGCTTCTCGCAGCTGGGCCGGCGGCTCGCGGGCGTCAGCCAGAAGATGCTGACCCAGACGCTGCGGTCCCTCGAGCGCGACGGTCTGGTCGTCCGCTCCGTGACACCGACGGTCCCGGTCACCGTCGACTACACCCTCACGCCGCTGGGTGAGTCGCTGGACGAGCTGATGCGCGGGCTCAAGGCCTGGGCCGAGGCGCACATGGACGTCGTCCAGGCGGCCCGCGACGAGTACGACGCCCGCTGAGCGCCGAGATGCCCACGAGCGTCCTCAGTCGGGGCGGATGACCATGGAGCGGATGCGGTCGCCGCGGACCTCGAAGACGAACTCGCTGGTGCCGTTGAACCCGTCACCGGTGACCGTGAGCGTCACGACCCAGGCGTCCCCGTCCTGACGAGTGCCCTCCACCCGGAAGTGCGTGTGCTTGCCGATGTTGTCGGTCTCGTCCCAGGACGCGACGCCGTCGTGCCCATGGAACTGGCGACCCCAGTCCTCCAGGTAGCAGTCCTCGGTGAAGCAGTCCACGAACGCCGCATGGTCACCGGCGTTGGTCGCGTCGACCATGCGCTGCACTGCAGGTGGGGCATCCACGTCTCCCATGCTGCCACGGCCCTTGACCGGCTCTGGGACTCTGGTCCCATGGCGACACCCGCGGACGACTGGTTCCGCCAGGCCTTCGGCAAGGCCTGGAAGGACAAGGCCGACGAGGTCGGACGCTTCAACCTGGCCATCTTCGGCAAGACCGGGGTCGGCAAGAGCACGCTGGTGAACGCCATCTTCGGCACCGAGATCGCGCAGACCGGCATCGGCGAGCCGGTGACCCGGCAGGCGCACCTCTACCTCCACCAGTCCGGGACCCTCGGCGTGCTCGACACCCGCGGGCTCGAGGTCGGCACGGACAACGACGCGCTGCTCGCGGAGCTGCGCGACTACCTGCACGGGATGCGCCGCAAGCCGCTGTCCGAGCAGCTGCACGTCGCCTGGTACTGCGTGCGCGCCGGCGACCGACGGTTCGAGACGACCGAGGCGGAGTTCGTCCGGGCGCTGGCCGAGCTGGGGATACCGGTGATCCTGGTGCTGACCCAGGTGCCCCGATCCGGGCAGCAGGTGCACCCCGACGCCGAGGCGCTCGCGGCCAGGATCGCCGACCTGCGGCTGCCGATCGCCGACGGGCTGATCCACTACACGATGGCCCTGGCGGACGAGTTCACCGGGCAGTCGGCCTACGGACTGCGGGAGCTCCTCGATGCCACCTTTCGAGGTGCGCCTGCGGGCGTTGCCCACGCGATCACGGCGGCTCAACGCATTGACTTCGACCGCAAGCGGGAGCGTGCGGAGGCTGCGATCAAGGTGGCGACGGGAGCCGCCACCACCGCCGGCGCCTCCCCGATCCCCTTCTCCGACGCCGCCATCCTCGTCCCCCTCCAGCTGACGATGATGGCCTCGATCGCGGTCACCTACGGGATCTCCCTCGAGCGCTCGACGGCCGCGTCCCTGGCCGCGACCGCCGCGGCGACGACGGCCGGGCGCTCGCTGGTCGGCAACCTGATCAAGTTCATCCCCGGCGCCGGGACCGCGGTCGCCGGCACCATCAACGCCACCATCGCGGGCACGTTCACCTATGCGATGGGCCACGCCTGGCTGCGCGTCTGCGAGCGGATCGCGCGCGGCGAGCTCCGCGCCGTCGGCGGCGCGCTCGACAGCGACTCGATCCGGCGCGTCTTCATGGACGAGTTCAAGAGCCAGGCGGCGCGCCGGAAGCTGTCGTCGTGAGCACCCGCTGGGAGCAGATTGCCCTCGACACCGTGGGCGAGGGGTACGCCGCCGCGTACGCCGAGCGCTTCCGCCGGCTGGCCGAGGACGGCGCCGAGGTGCACGGCGAGGCGACGTTCGCGGCGTCGCTGGTGCCACCGCCGGCGCGGGCCCTGGACGCCGGGTGCGGCACCGGGCGGATCGCCGTACGCCTGCACGAGCTCGGGTACGACGTGGTCGGGGTGGACCTCGACGCCTCGATGGTCGCCGAGGCCCGCGCCGCGGCGCCCGACCTGGACTGGCGGGTCGCCGACCTCGCGACGTTCGACCTCGGCGCGGTGTTCGACCTGGTCGTCGTCGCGGGCAACACGATCCCGCTGCTGGACGAGGGGACCCTGGCCGCGGCCTGCGACCGCCTCGGCGCGCACACCGCGCGCGGCGGTGTGCTCGTCACGGGGTTCGGGCTCGATGCCGCGCACCTCCCGGGTGACTGCCCGGTCACCCCGCTGCCCGAGGTCGACGCCGCGATGGCCGCGGCCGGTCTCGCGGCCGGCGAGCGCCACGCCACCTGGACCGGTGACCGCTTCGACGACGGCGGGTACGTCGTCGCGACGTACCGGAGGGTGCCGTGAACGTCGTCGTCCTCACGGGAGCCGGCATCTCCGCCGAGAGCGGGGTGCCGACGTTCCGCGACGCGGACGGGCTGTGGGAGGGCCACCGCGTCGAGGACGTCGCGACCCCAGAGGGCTACGACCTGCAGCCCTCGGTCGTGCACCGCTTCTACGACGAGCGCCGGGCATCGCTCAGCCGCGTCGAGCCGAACGCCGCCCACCGGGCGCTCGCCCGGCTCGAGGACCAGCTCGGCGACCGGCTCCTCGTCGTGACGCAGAACATCGACGACCTCCACGAGCGGGGCGGCTCCACCCGGGTGCTGCACATGCACGGGGAGCTCAGGTCTGCGCTCTGCCGGGCCTGCCGAGGCCGGACGCCGTGGGAGCACGACCTCGCCGACTACCCGCCCTGCCCGCGCTGCGGGGTGAGCGAGCTCCGGCCGGACGTGGTGTGGTTCGGCGAGATCCCGTACCAGATGGACCGGATCCAGGACGCCCTCGACGCGGCCGACCTGTTCGTCTCGATCGGCACGTCCGGGGCCGTCTACCCGGCCGCCGGCTTCGTCCAGTTCGCCGCCCGGGCCGGTGCCCGCACCCTGGAGCTCAACCTGCAGCCCAGTGCGGGCACGCACCTGTTCGACGACGCCCGGCACGGCCCGGCGTCGTCGCTCGTGCCGGCGTGGGTGGACGACCTGCTGCGATAGCGTGCGCGCCATGGCACGCATCGCACTGGCACTGGCAGGCATCGGCGCGATGGCGGTCCTGACCGCGTGCGGTGGCAACGACTTCGCCGACGGGTCGGCCGACTCGATCGTGAAGTCCTCGAAGGACGCCATGGGCGGCCTGAAGGCGGTCAAGGTCGAGGGCGACCTCACCACGAGCGGCCAGGCGATCTCGATCGACCTCCAGGCCAACTCGGACGGCGACTGCACCGGCTCGCTCGGCATCGCGGACGGCACGGCCGACCTTCTCGGCGTGGGTGGCGTCACCTGGATGAAGCCCGACGAGGCGTTCTGGCGGTCCTTCGCCGGTGACACCGCGGACCAGGTGATGGCAGTCGTCGGCGACAAGTGGGTGGTCGTGCCGGACGGCGAGGACTCGATCAAGCAGTTCTGCGACGTCGACGAGCTGCTCGACCAGCTGCTGTCGGACACCGAGGGTGAGAAGGCGACGTTCAGCAAGAACGGCACGGACACCGTGGACGGCGACGACGTCGTCAAGGTCGACCGCGAGGACCCCGAGGACGGCACCTCGACCGGGTACGTCCTCGTCGACGACCCGCACTACCTGGTGAAGATCGAGAAGACCTCGGGCGACGACACCGGCACCGTCACGTTCTCCGCCTTCGACGAGGAGTTCGACGTCTCCGCGCCGTCGGACGACCAGGTCGTCGACCTCAGCAGCCTGGCCGGCTGACTCAGGGGCAGAGCGACCCGAGGATGTCGCGCGCGGCACCCGGGCGGATCGCGCGGTGCCCGGCGCCGGCCCACAGGTGCAGCAGGTCCGGCTCGTCGTTCGCGGCCGCCCAGGCGCGCAGCGGCGCCGTGAGGTGGTGGACGGCGGGGTAGCCGACCGGTGCGCCGTCGTCGTACGTCGTGCTGAAGCGGTTGCGCAGCCCCCGGGCGACGCGGCCGGTGAAGGCCCGCATGGTCACCGTCCCGGGGAAGCGATCGGGGGCGGCGAGCGCGGCCCGGTGGACCGGACGGGTGCCGGCCTCGTCGGCGAGCAGCAGCATGGTGCCGACGGCCACGGCCTCGGCGCCGGCCTCGAGCAGCGCCGCCACCTGATCCGCCCCGGTGACGCCGCCGGCGGCGACGACCGGCAGCCCGGTCGCCGCGCGCACCCCGGTGACGAGGTCGAGCAGCGGGACGTCGTTCGGCGTCCGGTGCTGGTCGAAGGTGCCGCGGTGCCCGCCCGCGTCCTGCGACTGGACGACGAGCCCGTCCACCCCGAGCGCCGCGGACTCCCGGGCCTCGTCGACGTCGGTGACCGTGGCCAGCAGGCGCGACCCGGCCCGGCGCAGCCGGTCTGCCGTCGCCGCGTCGGGGAGGCCGAACGTGAAGCTGACCCACGGGACCGGCTGCTCGACGAGCAGGTCGACCTTCGCGGGCCAGTCGTCGTCGTCGGACCAGCGCGGCTCGGGCACGGCGATCCCGGCCCGCTCGTACTCCGGTGCGATCCGGTCGCGGTACGCCGTCACCGCCGCCCGGTCGAACGGCGCGTCGTCCGGCACGAACAGGTTCACGCCGACGTCGTCGGTGTGCTCGCGCACTGCCGCGAGGTCACCGGCCAGCTGCTCGGCCGATCGGTAGCCGGCGGGCAGGAAGCCGTACGACCCGGCCGCGGTCGCGGCCGCCACCAGCTGCGGTGTCGACGGCCCGCCGGCCATCGGCGCGGCGAGCACCGGGAGTCCGCCCAGGCCGAGCCCGGTCACCCGAGCACCGCGCCCGCGTGGGCCGGCAGCACCAGCCGGCCGTCGGCCAGGGTCGCGCCCGCCGGCGTCGCGAAGAGCAGCTCGCCGCTCTCCACGGGCAGGCCGGCCTCGGCGTCACCGAAGTTCACGACGACGAGCATCCCGCCCCGGCGCATCGTGAAGAGCCGGGACTCCTCGTCGGCGGTGCACGCGACCGATCCGAAGGACGGGTCCGTCAGGTCCGGGTGCTCACGGCGCAGGCGGGCCAGGTCGCGGTAGGCCTCGAGCAGGACGGCGTGTCGCCCGGTCGCGGCCTCGGCCCAGTCGAGCTTCGAGCGCGTGAACGTCTCGGGGTCCTGGGGGTCCGGCACCACGGCCGGGTCCCAGCCCATCTTCTCGAACTCCCTGATCCGGCCCTCGGCCGTCGCGCGGCCGAGGTCGGGCTCGGGGTGGGAGGTGAAGAACTGGAACGGCGTGGATGCGGCCCACTCCTCGCCCATGAAGAGCATCGGCGTGAACGGGCCGCACAGCGTCAGCAGGGCCGCGCACGCCAGCTGGTCGTCGTCGAGCACCTCGGTGATCCGGTCGCCGCGGGCGCGGTTGCCGACCTGGTCGTGGTTCTGGTTGCACACGACCAGCCGCCACGTCGGCATCGCGCGCACGTCCACCGGGAAGCCGTGCGGACGCCCCCGGAACGACGACCAGGTGCCGTCGTGGAAGAAGCCGCGCTCGCACACCTTCGCCAGCGAGGACAGCGGCTCGAAGTCCGCGTAGTAGCCGGTCGTCTCGCGCGTCAGGGCGACGTGCACCGCGTGGTGGAAGTCGTCGCTCCACTGGGCGTCCAGCCCGTAGCCGCCCGCCTCGCGCGGCCGCACCAGGCGGGTGTCGTTCAGGTCGGACTCGGCGATGAGGGTCAGCGGCCGGCGCTGGTGCGCCGACAGCGCCGCCACCTCGATGGCCATCTCCTCGAGCAGGTGCTGGTGCGCCGCGTCGTTGAGGGCGTGCACGGCGTCGAGCCGCAGGCCGTCGACGTGGTAGTCGTCGAGCCACATCCGGACGTTGTCGAGGATGTAGCGGCGCACCTCGTCGGAGCCTGGCCCGTCGAGGTTGAGGAAGTCGCCCCACGTGTTCGCGCCCTGCTTGAGGTAGGGCCCGAACTCCGGCAGGTAGTTCCCGGACGGGCCGAGGTGGTTGTAGACGACGTCCTGGATCACGCCGAGGCCGGCCGCGTGGCAGCCGTCGACGAAGCGCTGGTAGGCCTCCGGGCCGCCGTAGCCCTCGTGCACCGCGAACCAGCCGACGCCGTCGTACCCCCAGTTGTGGGTGCCGTTGAAGGCGTTCACCGGCATCACCTCGACCAGGTCGACGCCGATCTCGCGGAGGTGGCCGAGCTTCTCGAGGGCGGCGTCGAAGGTGCCCTCGGGCGTGAAGGTGCCGATGTGCAGCTCGTAGACCACGGACCCGGCCAGCTGCCGACCGGTCCAGGCCCCGTCGTTCCAGGTGTAGCGGGACGGGTCGTGGGTTCGCGAGCGCTGGTGGACGCCCGCCGGCTGATGCCGCGACCGCGGGTCGGGTCGGGGCGTGTCCGCGTCGTCGATCAGGTAGCCGTAGTCGACCTCCTCTCCGGCCCGGTCGGGAACGGGCTGCGCCGGTGTCCACCAGCCGTCGACTCTTCGGGTCATCTCGACGGTGGCATCCCCCACCGACAGCCGCAGCCGTCGTGCACCGGGCGCCCAGACGTCGAACGGTCCGCGGGTCGTCATGCGTCCTCCCTCACCAGCAGCGCGACCGGGTGGGTGTCGAGCAGGTCGGCGAGCCGGCCGTCCGTGGCCGACCCGGTCAGCACGTCGTGCCACCGCCCGGGGGGCAGCTCGAGCACGGTGTCGCCCCAGCCGCCGCGCGCGGCGAGGCCGGCCGGCAGCCGGGTGGCGACGGCGACCGCGCCGCCGCGGTCGAACGCGAGCACGTGGTCGGCGGCCGGTCCGGAGGCAGCCACCGGCGTGTACGTCGTGAACAGGTCGGCCCGGTCGCGCCGCAGCCGCAGGGCGGTGCTGGTGACGTGCAGCTTCTCGACCGCGTCGTCGCCGTCCTCGCCGGCGAGCACCGCGGCCCGGTGGTCGAAGTCGACGGGGCGGCGGTTGTCCGGGTCCACCAGCGACGTCTCCCAGAGCTCGCTGCCCTGGTAGACGTCCGGCACGCCGGGCATCGTGATCGCGAACAGCTTCAGGGCCAGCGAGTTCGACCGGCCCGGTGCGTCGACGAGGGCCGCGAGCTCGCCCAGCACCCGCTGCACGTCCGGGGACTCGAAGACCGCGTCCACGGCGGCGTGCACCGCGGCCTCGTACTCCTCGTCCGGCTCGGTCCACATGGTGCGGTCGCCGGCCTCGCGCATCGCCTTCTCGGCGTACCCGTGCAGACGGTCGCGCAGGTCGGGGAGGTGGTCGGTGGTCCACGCGCCCAGGACGGCCTGCCAGAGCAGCGAGCCGAAGCCCGGGTCGGGGACCGGCGCGAGCCGGAGCAGCTCGGCCAACGCGGTCTCCCACGCGTCCGGGATCTCCGCGAGCACGGTGATCCGGGCGCGCACGTCCTCGCCGCGCTTGGTGTCGTGGGTCGACAGCGCGGTCATCGCGTGCGGCCAGTCGCGCTGACGCCCGGCCATGGCGTCGTGGAAGTCCGCGACCGACACCGAGAAGACCGACGGGTCCGCACCGACCTCGTTCAGAGACGTCAGCCGGGACCAGCGGTAGAAGGAGCAGTCCTCGACGCCCTTGGCCATCACCATGCCGCTGGTCTGCTGGAACCGCCGGGCGGGCTGCGAGTAGGGGTCGGACAGCACCGGCAGCAGGGCGTCGTACGTCGCGGCCAGGTCGGGCCGGTGCTTCCGGGCGAGGTCGAAGGCCTCGTCGAGGTGCTCGCGGCCACCGGGCAGGTAGGAGCGGTAGACCGGGAAGCAGGCGAGCAGCTCGGCGACCGCGTCCTCGACGTCGGCGAACGGGAGCGGGACGATCCGCAGCACCTCGCGGGTGATCCGGCGGACCTCGGAGTGCAGGATGCCGTCGGCGACGGCGCGCTTGTTGTCGTGGACCATCGCCGCCCAGTCGACCGGCGCTCCGCGGAGCCGGGCCTCCAGGGCATCCAGCGGGGCCTCGCCCGCCGGGTCCGTGAGCACCCGGTCGAGCAGGACGAGAGCGTCGTACCCCGTCGTGCCCTGCGTGGCCCAGCCGGCCGGGAGCGCCTCGCCGGGCTCGAGGATCTTCTCGACGAGCACGTAGGCGCCGCCGGTCATCGCGGCGAGGTCGTCGAGGTAGCGCCGCGGGTCGCGCAGGCCGTCGGGGTGGTCCACCCGCAGGCCGTCGACGAGCCCCTCGTCGAGCCAGCGCCGGATCTCGACGTGGGTGTCGGCGAACACCTCCGGGTCCTCGACGCGCACGGCGGCGAGCGTGTTGACCGCGAAGAACCGCCGGTAGTTGAGGTTGTCGTCGGCCTCGCGCCAGTTCACCAGCCGGTAGTGCTGCTCCTCGAGCGTGGTCGTGCCGGGCGCAAGCGGGAAGCGGTGGTCGTGGTAGCGCACCTCGCCGTCCTCGATCCGGATCGCGCCCTCGTCGCCGTCGCCGACCACCGGGACCAGGAGCTTCCCGTCGCCCGCGGCCCAGTCGACGTCGAACGCGGTCGCGTGCTCGGACTCGCGGCCCAGCGCGAGCAGGTCCCACCACCACGGGTTCTCGGCCGGCGTGGCGACGCCGACGTGGTTCGGGACGATGTCGACGAGCACGCCCATGCCGAGGCGTCGCGCCTCGGCGGACAGCGCGGCGAGACCCGCGGCGCCGCCGCGCTGCGGGTCGACGCGGTCGAACGCGACGACGTCGTACCCGTGCTGGCTGCCGGGCTCCGACGCGAGGAGCGGGGACAGGTAGACCCAGTCCACCCCGAGGTCGTGGAGGTACGGCAGCCGCCGGGCGGCCTCGAACAGGTCGAACTCCGGCGTGATCTGGAGCCGGTACGTCGAGACGGGGACTCGCACCGCGATCAGGCCTTGCGCGCCTGGGAGGCGGCGACCGACGCCGCGACGGAGAGGTCCGGCTCGTCCTCGGCCTCGATGTGCTCCCGCAGCACGACCATGCTGCGGGACGGGATCGTGAACGTCTCCCCCGCCGCGAACGTGCCGTCCTCGTCGGCCGAGCCGCCGGTGTCGATGACCACGTCCCACGCGTCGGCGTACTCATCGGGCGGCAGCGTCACCTGCGCCTCGCCGTCGGCGTTGAAGTACAGGAGGAAGTGGTCGTCGACGATCTTCTGCCCGCGCTCGTCGAGGCCGGCGATCCCGTGCCCGTTGAGGTACATCCCGAGCGC
Source organism: Nocardioides sp. URHA0032 (assembly GCF_000620645.1). Taxonomy (GTDB): domain Bacteria; phylum Actinomycetota; class Actinomycetes; order Propionibacteriales; family Nocardioidaceae; genus Nocardioides. The sequence continues at coordinate 201,310 of NZ_KK211160.1, forward strand.
CTTCGCCCCGTCGGCCCAGTCCTCGTCGTCCATCGGCCGGCCGTCGAGGTGCAGCCAGACGATGTCGTTGAGCCGGTCACCGTCGCCGCCGTCCGGCACGCGCACGGTGCCGCCCGTGAAGAACCGCTTGCGGCGGAACGTCGGGTGGTCGCGCCGCAGCCGGGAGACCGCGGCGGTGAACTCGACGAGCGGCCCGTCGGCCTCGTCCCAGTGCACCCACGACAGCTCGTTGTCCTGCGCGTACGTGTTGTTGTTGCCCTGCTGGGTGCGGCCGAGCTCGTCGCCGTGCAGCAGCATCGGCACGCCCTGGCTGAGCAGCAGCGTCGCGATGAAGTTCCGCTGGGCCCGGGCGCGGGCGGCGAGGATGTCCGGGTCGTCCGTCGGGCCCTCGACGCCGTGGTTCCAGGAGCGGTTGTGGCTCTCGCCGTCGTTGTTGTCCTCGCCGTTCGCCTCGTTGTGCTTCTCGTCGTACGACACCAGGTCGCGCATCGTGAAGCCGTCGTGCGCGGTGACGAAGTTGATGCTCGCGAACGGGCGCCGGCCGGAGTGCTCGTAGAGGTCCGACGACCCCGACAGGCGGGACGCGAACTCACCGAGCGAGGGCTCGCCCCGCCAGAAGTCGCGGACGGTGTCGCGGTACTTGCCGTTCCACTCGGTCCACTGCGGCGGGAAGCCGCCGACCTGGTAGCCGCCCGGGCCGATGTCCCACGGCTCCGCGATCAGCTTCGCCTGGCTGACGACCGGGTCCTGCTGCACGAGCTCGAAGAACGTCGAGAGCCGGTCGACGTCGTAGAACTCGCGGGCCAGCGTGGACGCGAGGTCGAAGCGGAACCCGTCGACGTGCATCTCGGTGACCCAGTAGCGCAGCGAGTCCATCAGCAGCTGGAGCGAGTGCGGGTGCCGGACGTTCAGGCTGTTGCCGGTGCCGGTGTAGTCCATGTAGTACCGCTGGTCGTCCTCGACGAGGCGGTAGTACGCCGCGTTGTCGATGCCCTTGAAGCTCAGCGTCGGGCCGAGGTGGTTGCCCTCGGCCGTGTGGTTGTAGACCACGTCGAGGATGACCTCGATGCCGGCGGTGTGCATGGCCTTGACCAGCGACTTGAACTCCTGCACCTGCTGCCCGAGCGCGGCCTGCCCGTCCCGCGCCGCGGAGGAGTAGTCGGCGTGCGGGGCGAAGAACCCGAGCGTGTTGTAGCCCCAGTAGTTGCGCAGCCCCTGGTCCAGCAGCGTGCTGTCCTGCACGAACTGGTGCACCGGCATGAGCTCGATCGCGGTCACGCCGAGCTTCATGAGGTGCTCGATGACGGCCGGGTGCGCGAGGCCGGCGTACGTGCCCCGCAGCTCCTCCGGTACGTCGGGGTGCAGCTGGGTCAGCCCCTTCACGTGCGCCTCGTAGACGACGGTCTCGTTGTACGGGTAGTCGAGGCGCCGGTCGCCCTCCCAGTCGAAGAACGGGTTGATGACCACGCCGTGCGTCATGTGCGGCGCCGAGTCGTCGTCGTTGCGCGAGTGCTCGTCGCCGAAGTTGTAGGAGAACAGCGCCTGGTCCCAGTCGATCTCGCCCGCGGTCGCCTTGGCGTACGGGTCGAGCAGCAGCTTGCTCGGGTTGCAGCGCAGCCCCTGCTCGGGGTCCCACGGTCCGTGCACCCGGTACCCGTAGCGCTGCCCCGGCTGCACCGTCGGCAGGTAGCAGTGCCACACGTACGCGTCGACCTCGGTGAGCTCCACCCGGGTCTCGGCGCCCTCGGCGTCGAAGAGACACAGCTCCACCCGCTCCGCGACCTCGCTGAACAGCGCGAAGTTCGTGCCGCTCCCGTCGAATGTCGCTCCCAGCGGGTACGCGCGCCCCGGCCAGACCTCCACCACGTTCTCCACCCTGCCAGTCCGCTCGATTGGATCGATCAAAGCACGGTGTACCCCCCACCGGCACCCGCCGAACCTCCGGGGGAACAAATCACACCCGGCGGTAGGTTGCCGCGGGACATGGCCGTCAACGAGATCTCCCGCGCCAGCGTCGGACTGCGCAGCGAGCGCGGGCCGGTGCTGCTCGCGGTCATGCTCAGCATCGGGCTGGTCGCGATCGACTCGACGATCCTCGCGACGGCGGTGCCGGCGGTCGTCGCCGACCTCGGCGGCTTCAGCCAGTTCCCGTGGCTGTTCTCGATCTACCTGCTGGCCCAGGCGGTCACGGTCCCCGTGTACGCCAAGCTCGCGGACCTGGTCGGCCGCAAGCCGGTGATGCTGGTCGGCATCGGGCTGTTCCTGCTCGGCTCGCTGCTGTGCGGCCTCGCCTGGAGCATGGGCGCGCTGATCGCGTTCCGGGCCGTCCAGGGCATCGGCGCGGGCGCGGTCCAGCCGATGAGCATGACGATCGTCGGCGACATCTACACGCTCGAGGAGCGCGCCAAGGTCCAGGGGTACGTCGCGAGCGTGTGGGCGCTGTCGGCGGTGGTCGGCCCGACGCTCGGTGGCGTCTTCACCGACTACCTCTCGTGGCGATGGATCTTCTTCGTCAACCTGCCGCTCGGCATCGCCGCGTTCGTGGCCCTCTGGCGCCGGTTCGAGGAGCGCGTGGAGCGGCAGCGGCACACCATCGACTACGCCGGCTCGCTGCTGCTGACCGGCGGCGGGATCCTGCTGCTGCTGGCACTGCTCGAGGGCGGCGTGCGCTGGTCCTGGGACTCGGCCACCAGCGTCTCGCTGTTCGCGGTGGCCGCCGTGCTGCTGGTCGGCTTCGTGCTCGCCGAGCGCCGCGCGCCGGAGCCGGTGCTGCCGATCTGGGTGTTCCGCAAGCGCGTCCTGCTGTCGGCGATGCTCGCCTCGCTCGTCGTCGGCGTCCTGATGATGGGGCTGTCGTCGTACATCCCGCTGTACGCGCAGAGCGTGCTCGGCCACGACGCCCTGGTGTCCGGCCTCGCGCTGGCCGCGATGACGCTCGGCTGGCCGATCGCGGCGTCCAACTCGGGGCGGCTCTACCTGACGATCGGGTTCCGGGCCACGATGCTGATCGGCAGCGTCATCGGCTTCGTGGGCGCCGCACTGCTGCTGCTCATCGACACGGACAGCTCGATCTGGCTGCTGGCCGCGCCGTGCTTCGTGATGGGCCTGGGCTTCGGCCTGGTCGCCAGCCCGTCGGTCATCGCGGCGCAGTCGTCGGTGACGTGGCAGCACCGCGGCGTCGCGACCGGCAGCACCATGTTCGCGCGCTCGGTCGGCAGCGCCGTCGGCGTCGCGGTGTTCGGGGCGATCGCCAACGGCGTCGTCGCCTCGAGGCTGGGCCGCGGCGTACCCGACCTCGAGCACCTGACCCCGGACGTCCTCAACCCGGCCATTCACGCGGTGTTCGTGGCGTCGGCGGTCTTCGCCCTCGCGCTGCTGCCGGTCGGCCTGCTCATGACCCGGAGGATCAGCGAGCCGACGGCACCGCCAGGATCGAGCTGAGCACGCCGGGGTAGGCCGCCTCGACGTCGGCGAGACGCAGCCGCTGGTGGGTCTTCCCGGCGATCAGCTCGACCTCGATCACCCCGGCCTCGCGCAGGATCTTGAAGTGGTGGCTGGCGGTGGACTTGCCGATGCCGTCGTAGAGCTGCCCGCACGCCACGGGCGCGCCGTCCGGATCGAGCCGCCGGAGCATCTCGAGCCGCACCGGGTCGGAGATCGCGGCGAGGACGTCCTGCAGGGGCGCCACGGGCGGCCGCTCCTGGTTGTCGCTCACATGACCCTCCTCACATCGGTTTGATATCCATCGAACCGGAGTCTACGGTGATGCCTGTTCGATCTACGTCGAACTTAGCACGAGGAGGAAGCCGATGAGCACCAGCACCGCCGCCCGGGCCGCCGAGGCACACCGGGCCGAGCAGCGTTGGGCCTACCCCCTGCTCATCGCCCTCCTGGCCGCGTCGCTCGGGGTGTCCGGGGCTCCTGCTCCGCTCTACGGGCTCTACCAGCAGCGCTGGGGCCTGGCCCCGATCACGACCACCGTGGTCTTCGCGGCGTACGCCGTGGCGGCGCTCGGTGCCGTGCTCGTCGCCGGCCAGGCCTCGGACAAGTACGGCCGCAAGCCGCTGCTGCTCGGCGCGGCGGTGGTGATGGTCGCCGGGCTCGCGGTCTTCATGACGGCGGACGGCGTCGCCGCCCTGCTCGTCGCGCGGGTGCTGCACGGCGCGGCGGTCGGGACCGCGGTCGTCGTCGGGAGCGCCGCGCTGCTCGACCTCCGCCCCGAGCGGGGCGCGCGGACCGGCCACCTGACCGGGATCATGTTCAACGTCGGCATCGGTGCGACCGTCCTCGGCGCCTCCCTGCTCGCGCAGTTCGGTCCGCACCCCTACGTCACGCCGTTCGCGGCCGTCGCCGTCGTCGTCCTCGCGCTGCTGGTCGGCCTGCTCGGGATGGCCGAGCCGCACGCCGGTCGCACCGGCCGCGCCTCCGGTCCGCTCCGCGTCGCGCGGCCGAGCGTGCCGGCGTCGATCGCGGGCGACTTCCGCTTCTCGGTCATCGGCGTGATGGCCGCCTGGTCGGTCCTCGGCGTCTACCTGTCCCTCTTCCCCGCCTTCGCCGGGCAGTCGACCGGCATCCACAGCGTCGTGTTCGGCGGTGCCGTGGTCGCGGCCATGGCCGGCGCGGCCGCAGTCAGCCAGGCGTTCGGCGGCCGGCTGGCCGCCCGCCGGGCCGCGATCGCCGGTGACTTCGGGACCGCGGTGGCGCTCGGCCTGAGCGTCGTCGCCCTGGACAGCCACCACGCGCTGCTGATCACCCTGGCCGCCGTCCTGATGGGTCTGTCGTTCGGGCTCGCGTTCGGCGGCTCCCTGCGGCACCTGGGCAGCGTCGTGCCGGCGGCTCACCGCGGCCAGGTGATGTCGGCCTTCTACGTGCTGGCGTACGCCGCGATGGCGGTCCCGACGATCCTCGCCGGGTGGGCGGCCACGACCTGGGGCCTGGCCGCGGTCTTCCCGTGGTTCTCGCTGGCGGTGGCGCTCAGCTGCGTGCTCGCCGGCGTGCTCGGGCTGCGCTCGAGCCGGGCGTGAGCGGAGCCTGTCCTTGGTTGCGAGGGCGCCCGGTCGGCGTTTGGATCGACCCGTGACTGCCAGCGGGCTCAGTGATGCCGTCCCCCTGGGGCCGCACGACGGCGAGCCGCACCAGGCGGGCCTGAACAACCGGCTGAACTGGCTGCGCGCCGCCGTGCTCGGCGCGAACGACGGCATCGTCTCCACGGCCGGCATCGTCATCGGTGCGGTCGGCGCCACCAGCGACCGCTCCGCGATCATGATCGCCGGCGTGGCCGGGCTCGCGGCCGGCGCGATGAGCATGGGCGCGGGGGAGTACGTCTCGGTGAGCACCCAGCGCGACTCCGAGCTCGCCCTGCTGGCCAAGGAGCGCCGAGAGCTGCGCGAGGAGCCCGAGGAGGAGCTCGCCGAGCTGGCGGGCATCTACGTCGGGAAGGGTCTCGACGAGGAGCTCGCGCTCGAGGTGGCGAAGGCGCTCACCGCCAAGGACGCGCTCGGGGCGCACGCCGAGGCGGAGCTCGGCATCGACCCCGACGACATCTCCAGCCCGGTGCACGCGGCCTGGGCGTCGATGCTGTCGTTCACGATCGGCGCGCTGCTGCCGCTGCTGACGATGACGCTCGCGTCGGACGCGATCCGGATCTGGCTGACGGTCGCCGCCGTCGCCGCCGCCCTCGCGGTCACCGGGTTCGTCAGCGCTCGGCTCGGCTATGCGCGACCCGGCCGTGCGGTGCTCCGCAACATCGTGGGCGGGCTCTTCGCGATGGCCGTCACGTATGCGATCGGGTCCGCCCTGGGGACCCAGATCGGGTGAGGCTCTTCGTCGCCCTGGTTCCGCCGGACGAGGCGGTCCAGCACCTCGACGACTTCCTCGACGTACGACGCGGCGCCGCGGCGTACCGCTGGGCGAGCAGCGAGCAGTTCCACGTGACGCTGGCGTTCCTGGCCGACGTCGAGGAGCGTCGGCTCGACGACCTGGGCGAGCGGCTGGAGCGGGCGGCCGCGAAGCGGTCGGCCTTCGAGACCGCGATCGCCGGCGGCGGTGCGTTCCCGAACCCCGGCCGGGCCCGGGTCCTGTGGGCCGGGCTCGACCTCGACCAGCGAGGCCGCACCGAGATGGACCGGCTGGCGACGGGCTGCCGGGCCGCCGCCGGCCGCGCGGGCATCGCGGTCGACGGCCAGCGGTTCCGGCCGCACGTCACCGTCGCGCGGCTCGGCCGGCCGGCGGAGGTGTCGAGCTGGGTCCGCCTGCTGGACGGTTACGCCGGTCCGAGGTGGCTCGCCGACCGCGTCACGCTGGTCGTCTCCCACCTGGGAGAGGGACCGCGCGGACGACCCCGCTATGTCAATGTTGAGGAGTTCACACTCGCAAGGCCCCCCGAAGTGCCCTAGGTTGCCACGGGTGAAGATCGCTGTGGCCAGGGAGACCCGCGAGGGTGAGGCGCGGGTGGCGATGGTCCCCGAGCTGGTCGGCAAGCTGACCGGGCTGGGGTACGACGTCGTCGTCGAGCCGGGTGCGGGCAAGCATGCGCTGATCGCCGACGAGGACTTCGTGGCGGCAGGCGCGACGGTCGACGCCGGCGCGGTCGAGCAGGCGGACGTGCTGGTGGCGGTGCAGCCGCCGGGCACCGACGTCGTGCGGCGGCTGCGCGAGGGCGCCGCGACGGTGTCCTTCCTGCCGACCGGGCAGGAGCCCGAGGTGGTGACCGCACTCCGGGACGCGCGGGTGACGTCGTTCGCGATGGAGCTGGTGCCGCGGATCTCGCGGGCCCAGTCGATGGACGCGCTGTCCTCGCAGGCGCTGGTGTCGGGCTACCGGTGCGCGATCGTGGCGGCCGGGATGCTGCGCCGGTTCTTCCCCCTGAACATGACGGCCGCGGGCACGGTGCCGCCGGCCGAGGTGGTGGTCCTGGGTGCGGGCGTCGCCGGGCTGCAGGCGATCGCCACCGCCAAGCGGCTGGGCGCGGTCGTGAAGGCGTACGACGTGCGCGCGGCCGCCGCCGAGGAGATCCGGTCGATGGGCGCGCAGGCGATCGACCTGGAGCTGGACACCCTCGAGGGGGCGGGCGGGTATGCCCGCGAGATGACGGAGGAGCGCGCGGCACTGCAGATGGAACGGCTGGCGCCGTACGTCGCCGCCGCGGACGCGCTGATCACGACCGCAGCCGTGCCGGGTCGCCAGGCGCCGCTGCTGGTGACCAGCGCGATGGTGGAGCAGATGAAGCCGGGGTCCGTGGTGGTCGACCTCGCGGCCGAGACCGGCGGCAACGTGGAGGGCGCCGTGGCCGGCGAGGTGGTCCGGATCGGCAACGCGCAGGTCTGGGGCGGGCGGAACGTGCCGTCGCAGATGCCCGGCCCGGCCTCGAGGCTGTACGCGCAGAACATCGTGAACATCGTGACGTTGATGAGTGCCGACGACGGCTTCGCCCCCGACTTCGAGGATGAGATCGTCGCCGGGTCCTGCGTGACCCACGACGGCGCCATCCGGCACGAACCCACGCGCACCCAGATCGAGGGCGATGCTCTGGAAGGAGCCAACTGATGGACGAGGCCGTCGTCTGGCTGACGATCTTCATCCTGAGCGTGTTCGTCGGGATCGAGGTGATCTCGAAGGTCTCCTCGACGCTGCACACCCCGCTGATGTCCGGCGCGAACGCCATCCACGGGATCATCCTGCTCGGCGCGGTCCTGGTGACGGGTGCGACCGACAACGACGTCGCGCTCGTCGTGGGCCTGGTCGCGATCGTGCTGGCCGCGGTGAACATGGTCGGCGGCTTCGTGGTCACCGACCGGATGCTGCAGATGTTCGTGCGCAAGAAGCCCAAGCCCGCAGCGGCTCCGACCGACGGCGGGAGCGCCGCCTGATGCCGACGTGGGTGCAGCTCGTCTACCTGGCCTGCGCGGTCTGCTTCATCCTCGCGCTGAAGGGCCTGTCCGGCCCGAGGACCGCGCGGGCCGGCAACCTGGTCGGGGCGGCCGCGGCGGTGGTCGCGGTGATCGTGCCGTTCATCTACCTCGACCTCGACCACGTGCCGCTGATCCTCGCCGCGATCGCGGTCGGCACCGCCGGTGGCGTGGTCGGCGCCCGCCGGGTGCAGATGACCCAGATGCCGCAGATGGTGGCGCTGTTCAACGGTGTCGGCGGTGGCGCCGCCGCGCTGGTCGCCCTGCTGGAGCTGCACGAGATGACGCCGCACGTCGACGACGTCTCGTGGTTCACGCTCGCGGCGACGGCGTTCACGATCGCGGTCGGCTCGATCTCGTTCGCGGGCTCGATCATCACGTTCGCGAAGCTCCAGGAGCTGATGACCTCGCGGCCGGTGATCTTCCCCGGGCTCCGCTACGTCTTCCCGATCGCCGTCGCTGCCGCGGTGGTGCTCGGTGTGCGCGTCGTCATCGACCCGACCATGTGGGTCGGCATCGTCCTGGCGCTGCTGGGGCTGCTGGTCGGCGTGCTCCTGGTGCTGCCGGTCGGCGGCGCGGACGTGCCGATCGTGATCTCGCTGCTGAACGCGTTCACCGGCCTCACGGTCGCCGCGGGCGGCTACGTGCTGTCCAACGTCGTGCTGCTGGTCGCGGGCACGCTCGTCGGGGCGTCCGGCACCTACCTGACCATGCTGATGGCGAAGGCGATGGGTCGCTCGGTCGCCAACATCATGTTCGGCGCCCTCAAGGGCGGCTCGACCCTGGGTGGTGGCGAGGCGTCGGACCGCCCCGTGCGGTCCGCCGGCCCCGAGGACGTCGCGATCCTGCTCGGGTACGCCGACCGCGTGATCATCGTGCCCGGCTACGGCCTCGCGGTCGCCCAGGCCCAGCACACGCTGCGCGAGCTCGTCGACGTCCTGATCGCGCGCGGCACCCAGGTCGACTACGCGATCCACCCCGTCGCCGGCCGGATGCCCGGGCACATGAACGTGCTGCTCGCCGAGGCCCAGGTGCCCTACGAGCAGCTCATCGAGATGGACGAGATCAACGGCGAGTTCAAGCACACCGACGTCGTCCTGGTGGTCGGCGCCAACGACGTGGTGAACCCGGCGGCGAAGACCACACCGGGCGCGCCGATCTACGGCATGCCGATCCTCAACGCGGACGAGGCGCAGCAGATCGTGTTCATGAAGCGGTCCATGCGCCCCGGCTTCGCCGGCATCGAGAACGAGCTGCTCTTCGACCCCAAGACCACGCTGCTCTTCGGCGACGCCAAGGACTCGCTCGGCAAGCTGCTCAACGCCGTCAAGGCGCTCTGAGTCACACGCACCGCGCGGGACGTCTCGCGTCGTCACTCGTTGGACGGCCATGACTGACGACGACGAGCGCTTCGGTCGCCCGGACGGGCACCGGTACGACGCGCCCGAGCCCGACGAGACCCGGGTCGGCAAGGAGTGGGCCTACGCCGTGCTCGGCGTCCTCGTGCTGGTGCTGCTGGTCCTCATCGCCACCGGCAAGGTGCAGATGATCCCGGGCTGAGCTGGGCGTCGGGATACCCGGTGAACCGGGGATCCCTGCGCTTCACGGGCGTTGCAACACCCCATAAGCGTCGGCATACCCGGCGAGCCGGGGATCCCGACGGCCCCCGACGCTCAGACGACGTCCGGTCAGCCGACGACGCCGTACAACCGGTCCCCGGCGTCGCCGAGGCCGGGGACGATGTAGCCCTTGTCGTTGAGCCTCTCGTCCATCGCGGCCGTCACGATCGTGACGGGGACGTCGAGTCCCTCCAGCTCCTTCTCCAGCCGCGCGCAACCCTCCGGCGCGGCGAGCAGGCAGATGGCGGTGATGTGGTCCGCACCGCGGTCGGTGAGGAACTTGATGGCCGCCGCGAGGGTCCCGCCGGTGGCGAGCATCGGGTCGAGCACGTAGCACTGCCGGCCCCGCAGGTCCTCCGGCAGCCGCTCGGCGTACGTCGAGGCCTGGAGCGTCTCCTCGTTGCGGATCATGCCCAGGAAGCCGACCTCCGCCGTCGGCAGCAGCCGCATCATCCCGTCGAGCATGCCCAGGCCCGCCCGCAGGATCGGGACCACCAGCGGCTTGGGGTTCGCCAGCGAGACACCGGTCGTCGGCGAGACTGGCGTGACGATGTCGTACGCGGCCACCCGGACGTCGCGCGTCGCCTCGTACGCCAGCAGCGTGACAAGCTCGTCGGCGAGCCGGCGGAACGTCGGGGAGTCCGTCTTCTCGTCGCGCAGGTGGGTGAGCTTGTGGGCCACCAGCGGGTGGTCGACGACGTGGGTGCGCATGGTCGAAACCCTAGTGGGTATGGGCGCACAGGGGCTTGGCCGCGTCGCAGCGGTCTGCCACTCTGGAGGGCACCCGGCGAGCAGGAGCGGAGGAAGACGATGGTCGAGCAGATCGACGCGATCGACTTCGCCGTGGCCGCCTACCGCGAGGAGGGCTCCTGGACCGTGCAGGAGCTCGCCCACGACGTGCTCGAGGACATCGACAAGCTGTCCCACGCGCTGCGCCGGTTCCCGGGCGACGGAGGGGCGGTCGGCATGATCGCGACCGACGACGACTTCTTCGTGATCGTCCGGGTCGCGGGTCCCACCATCCGGGTGCTGCTCTCCGACATCACCGCCGCCGACGAGTGGGAGCTGGCCAGCTCGGCCGTCGAGTTCCTCGGCCTGCCGCAGCCCGAGGACGAGGACGACCAGGTCCCGGCCGGCGACCTGGACCTGCTGGGAGACCTCGGCATGCACGCGATGGACATGGCGGTGCTGCTCGACGACGTCGACCTCTACCCCGACGAGATGCTCTCCGACGTCGCCCGCAAGCTGGGCTTCGGCAAGCTCTTCGACGACACCGTCGGCCTCACCTCGGCGTGAGCGACGGGCGCTGGGACGACCCGATGCGGGTCGCCCTCGACGAGGCGCGGGCTGCGCTCGCCACGGGCGACGTCCCGATCGGCGCCGTCGTGCTGGCGCCGGACGGTACGCCGGTCGCGCGCGGCCGCAACGTCCGCGAGGCCGAGGCCGACCCGACCGGGCACGCCGAGGTGGTCACCCTCCGGGCGGCCGCCCGCGACCACGGCGAGTGGCGCCTCGACGGCCACACCCTCGTCGTCACCCTGGAGCCGTGCACGATGTGCGCCGGCGCCGCCGTGCTCAGCCGGGTCGAGCGGATCGTGTTCGGCGCCTGGGACCCCAAGGCCGGCGCCGTCGGCAGCCTCTGGGACGTCGTCCGCGACCGGCGCCTCAACCACCGGCCCGAGGTGGTCACGGGTGTGCTCGCCGACGAGTCCGCCGCCCTCCTGGAGGCGTTCTTCGGGGACCGTCGCTGATCGGTCCGTGGGTCATGATGGAACGCGTGCGCGAGCAGTGGCGTGGCCGGTTCAGCCGAGAGTTGAGACGGCTGCGCGTGGGCTGGCGACCAGCGGTGTTCTGGTCGCTGCGGATCACCACGGCGGCGGTCGCCAGCTACGTCGCCGCCACGATGATCTTCCCGGACACCCAGCCCCTGCTGGCGCCGCTGACCGCGATGCTGGTCGTCCAGGTCACGCCGGTGTCGCTGCTGGCCAGCGGGCTCGACCGGGTCGTGGCCGTCGTGGCCGGTGTCGCCCTGGCGGTCGGCTTCGCGGCCGTCGCGCCGCTCGAGTGGTGGAGCCTCGGTGCCCTGATCTTCGTCTCGATCACCGTCGGGCAGGCGCTGCGACTGCGCTCGAACCTCATCGAGGTCGCGATCAGCGGCATGCTCGTGCTCGGCGTGGGCGCGCTCGGCGCCGAGGCCGCCGCGAGCCAGCGCATCGCGGAGACGCTGGTCGGCGCCGCGGTCGGGATCGCGGCGAACCTGCTCTTCCCGCCGCGCATCCCGACCTCGGACGCCGGTCGGGAGATCGAGGGGCTGGCCGACGCGGTGAGCGACCTGCTGCGCCGTTCCGCGGATGCGCTCGAGCAGCTGGCGGGCGAGCCGGACGAGGTCGCCCCCGCTGCCGCCGCGTGGCTCGATGACGCACGGGTGATCACGCACCACGACGTACCGCGTGTGGGGGCGGCGCTGCTCCGGGCCGAGCAGGGCCGCCGGCTGAACGTGCGGGCCGTCGCCACCCCGGACCTGGGACCCGGCCTGCGGCACGGCCTGGAGTCGCTCGAGCACACCGCGCTGGCGGTGCGGTCGATGTACCGGACCCTCGCCGACACCACGGCCGGACGTCCGGGCTGGCTCGCCGACGACAGCGCGGAGGACCTCCTGCTCGGCCTCGCGCAGACATTCCGCGAGCTGGCCGCCGCGGTCGACGCGTTCGGCGAGCTGGTCCGGCTCGAGGCGGCGCCGCTCGGCCAGGTGCGCACGGCGGACTTCGCGGCGCTCCGGGAGGCGATGGCCGGGCTGCCGGAGGCGCGTGCCCGGCTCGAGGAGCTCGGCACGGTCGCGGCCGATCCGGCGCTGCGCGAGCTGCAGGCCAGCGTGCTGTCGACCGTCAAGAGGGTCGAGCGCGAGCTCGACCTGGCCCAGCGCGTGCGGCGCCAGCTGCAGCTGCAGGGCCCGGTCCGTCCCAGGCCGGCGCCGCTGCGGCCCCGTCCCCCGATCGCTCCCGAGAGCAGCCCGGACGCCGAGACGGTGCGGATGCCACGGCTCCCGGCCGACGGGGACCGGGACGACCCGGACGCGGGTACGCCGTAGCCGGCCCCGTCGAGGCGACCGCGCTGGGGAACGTCCTGGTGCGGGGTCGCGCGCACGGCGCCCTGTCGGGCACCCTCGAAGACCTGCGGACCCTGGCCGCCCGCGCCCCTGCACCTGTCGTCCACGAGCCCCACGGAGCTGTTCGATGAAGCGGCAACTTCCGAAGCGTCACGACCTGGCGCCCCTGATGAGGTTCAAGCGTCCGGTCTGGTCGCCGAAGGACCGCCGGCTGGCGGGGGCCCTCACCATCGAGGACCTGCGGCGGATCGCCAAGCGGCGTACGCCGAAGGCCGCGTTCGACTACACCGACGGCGCGGCCGACGGGGAGGTGTCGCTGGCCCGCGCCCGGCAGGCGTTCGGCGACGTCGAGTTCAACCCCGCGATCCTGCGTGACGTCTCGACCGTCGACACCTCGCGCGTGGTGCTCGGGAAGCGGGTGGCGCTGCCGTTCGGCATCGCGCCCACCGGCTTCACCCGGATGATGCAGGCCGAGGGCGAGATCGCCGGCGCGACGGCCGCGGCCGCGGCGGGCATCCCGTTCTCGCTGTCAACGATGGGCACCACGTCGATCGAGGACGTCGCCGCCGCGGCGCCGGACGGCCGCAACTGGTTCCAGCTCTACATGTGGAAGGACCGTGACCGCTCGATGGCGCTGGTCGACCGGGCCGCGAAGGTCGGGTACGACACGCTGCTCGTCACGGTCGACGTGCCGGTCGCGGGCGCCCGCCTGCGCGACGTGCGCAACGGCATGACGATCCCGCCGACGCTGAGCCCGCGCACCATCGTCGACGCGATCCCGCGCCCCGCCTGGTGGATCAACTTCCTGACGACCGAGCCGCTCGCGTTCGCGTCCCTGGACTCCTGGTCGGGCACGGTCGCCGACCTGCTGGACACCATGTTCGACCCCACGGTCACCTACGACGACCTGGCCTGGATCAAGGAGCAGTGGCCGGGCAAGCTCGTGGTGAAGGGCGTGCAGACCGTCGACGACGCGCGGCGGCTCGCCGATGCGGGCGTCGACGCGGTGCTGCTCTCCAACCACGGCGGCCGCCAGCTCGATCGCGCACCGGTGCCCTTCCACCTGCTGCCGCAGGTGGTGGCCGCGGTCGGGAACGACGTCGAGGTGCACCTGGACACCGGCATCATGTCCGGCCAGGACGTCGTCGCCTCGATCGCGCACGGCGCGCACTTCACGCTGGTCGGCCGGGCGTACCTGTACGGGCTGATGGCCGGCGGCCGCGACGGCGTGGACCGGGCCATCGAGATCCTGCGCGGCCAGGTAGAGCGGACCATGCGGCTGCTCGGCGTGCGCACGCTGGACGAGCTCGAGCCCGGCCACGTGACCCAGCTGGTGCGACTGGAGCCGCGCCGCCTGTAACTCGGGGTTACATGTCGTCGTTGGGCCGGTATGCGCCGGTTCGTGCCAGCCCTCGTCGTCGCCCTCGTCTCCAGCTGCATCGCGCTCTGCGTCGACGCCGCGCCCGTGTCCGCCCACGCGGCGCCTACCGCCGTGCGCAGCGGGTGGCAGCCCCGGCCGGCGACCTACCCGGGCACCGTGACGCAGACCGACCTCGCGATCCCGATGTCGGACGGCGTCGTGCTGCGCGGCGACCTCGAGCTGCCGGCCGACGCGAACGGCAACGCGATCGACCGGCGGTTCCCGGTCATCGTCACGATCACGGCGTACAACAAGGCCTCCGGCAGCTTCAGCGGCGGCCTGACCGGAGGCAGCCCCAGCTACCTGGTGCAGCGCGGCTACGCCCAGCTCACCGTCGACGCCCGCGGCACCGGCAGCTCCGAGGGCCAGTGGGCGGCGTTCAGCAAGCGGGAGGACCAGGACGCCGGCGAGATCGTCGAGTGGGCGCACTCGCGCCAGCGCCCGTGGAGCAACGGCAACATCGGCATGAGCGGCCCGTCGTACATGGGCATCGGCCAGATCTTCGCGGCCGGCGCCCGGCCGAAGGGGCTGAAGGCGATCTTCCCGCAGGTGCCCGCCGACGACGTCTACCGCGACGTGGTGGCGTCCGGCGGCCAGGTCGACGTCGGCTTCATCCCGCTCTGGCTCGGCCTGGTCACCGGCACCAGCGTCATCCCGCCCGCAGTCGCCGCCACCGACCCGCAGTCCGGCTTCGGGGCGCTCGTCGACCACCTCACTGCCGCGGCCACGTTCACGCTGCCGCTGGTGCTCGACGCGATGACCGGTGGGGATGCGGCGTACGACGGCGAGTTCTACCGCGACCGCTCGCCGGAGCGCGTCATCGACCGGGTGCAGGTCCCGACGTTCCTGGTCGGCGGCGAGTTCGACATCTTCCAGCGCGGGACCCCGCTGCTGTTCGAGAGCCTGCAGGAGCGCGGAGTCCCGGTGAAGATGATCATCGGGCCGTGGAACCACCTCCAGGGGTCCTCGGGCGAGGGCATCGGCGACGCCGGCTACGGCTCGCTCTCGGAGCTGCAGCTGCGCTGGTTCGACCGCTACGTGCGCGGCACGCCGGACCCGACCCTGGACACCGACATCCCGCCGGTCACCTACTACGAGCAGGGCAGTGGCGAGTGGACGCACGCGCAGCGCTGGATGGGCGACCAGCACGCCGAGACGTTCCGGCTCTCGGGCTCCGCAGCTTCCGGCGGCGGCATCGGCGTGCTGACGCAGGGTCGGACCGTCGACGGCCGCGCGATCGTCCCACCGGTGCCGGTCTCGGGGATGTGCACCCGCTCGACGAGCCAGTGGATGGCCGGGGTCCCGTCGACCGCGCTCGCCGACCTGCCGTGCTGGAGCAACAACGCGCCGAACGACAAGTCCGGCGTGGTCTTCCAGACCGACCCGGGCGACACCGCTCTGCGGCTGCGCGGCCCGATCAACGCCCGGCTCTACACCTCCAGCCCCAGCGGCGACGGGATGCTGTCGGTGTCGGTCTCCGACGTGGCGCCGGACGGCACCGTCACGCGGTTGAGCGGTGGCTGGCAGGTGATCTCCCAGCGGGCCCTCGACCAGTCGCGGAGCCGCTACCTCGACGGCCGGCTCATCCAGCCGTACCACCCGTTCACCCGGGCCTCGAAGAAGCCCCTCGCCGCGGGCGAGGTCGCGCCCGTCGACGTCGAGGTGTTCCCGACGGCCGCCCGGATCGCGCGCGGCCACCGGCTGCGGATCGCCATCCAGGCCTTCGACGCCCCGCACCTGCTGCCGTCGGCGCCCGACCTCCCCTCGAGCCTGGTGCCGCTGACGGTCCGCACGGGTCCGCTGTGGCCGTCGGTGCTGACGATCCCGGCCGTGCCCTGACCTCCGAGCGATGAGTACGCCGCCCGGCGCCGGTCGACACGGGCATGGGAACCCTCGACTTCGGACCTGCCACAACGACCGTCGCCCGGATCGTCTCCGGCGTGCGCGACGACCAGCTGGCTGACCCCACACCCTGCCCGGCGATGACGGTCGCCGACCTGCTCGACCACCTGCACGGGCTGTCCCTCGCGTTCACGCTCGCCGCGCGCAAGGAGCCGATCCCCGGCGGCGGGGCGCCGTCCGCCGACGGTGCGCGCCTCCCGGACGGATGGCGTGAGGAGGTCGGCGGGCGGCTCGCCGCGCTGGCCGCTGCCTGGGCGGACCCGGCGGCGTACGACGGCCTCACGATGGCCGGTCCCGTCGAGATGCCCGGCGAGATCGCTGCGCTGGTCGCCATCGACGAGGTGGTCGTGCACGGCTGGGACCTGTCCCGCGCGACCGGCCAGGACTACGACCCCGGCGAGTCCGCCGTACTCGCGGCGCTCGGCTTCGCGCAGACCTTCGACGGCCCCACCGACGGTGGCCTGTTCGGCCCGCCGGTGGCCGTTCCCGACGACGCCCCGGCCCTGGACCGGCTCGCCGGCGCGACCGGTCGCGACCCCGCCTGGAGGCCCTGAGCAGCTCGCTCGAGCACGTCCCGCGCCCACCGGCCGGATTTCCGTCGCACCCGATGGCTCCGGTACATTCTCCGGCGGTGGCGTGTCCGAGCGGCCGAAGGTGCATCACTCGAAATGATGTGTGGGGTCAAACCCACCGTGGGTTCAAATCCCACCGCCACCGCCAGGGGGCGGCGACTCTTTGAAGTCGCCGCGCCGACAAAAAGTGGAAGCGCTTCCGCCGAGGCCCGAAATCGGGTTAAGGCGGAGGCGCTTCGCTGTTGGTGAGCGCTCTGAGCGCGCGCGACCACGGTCTGCGCCTGTGCACCGGCGCAAATTTCCGCTGGACGGCGGGTATGCGGGCATGGCTCTAGCCCGGCTGGCGGGCCGGGCTAGTGGAGAACGACTGATGAAGTTCCGAAGGCCCCCGCGTCGAGGCCGCTAGGCGACTGCGGGAAGTTCTTCGGGCGGTGGATCTGGTGCCGCGTCGCCCGGCGGGGTCCGGAGTGCATCGGTTAGCGCTTCCCGCTTGACCCAGCGGTGGCCGGTCTGGGGGCTTCGTTCAGCCGTGCGGAGAAACTTGCGGATCTTCGCGATCGACGACGCCGCGAGGAGCAGTGCGGCGAACAGCGTCTGTGCGGCCTTGCCTCGCACGAGGCGGGCATCGGGATTGTCGAGTGCTTGGGCGGCGTGCTTCTTGGCGAACCCGTGCACCCCTTCTTGTGCCTGTCGGAGCCGCACGTAGGTCCGCTGGTGCTGGTCGGTGCCGTAGCGCAGTTCCTGGCGGTATCGGCTGTACGACTCGTCGCCATCCTCGGTGTAGTCGATAGTGATGGTTTGCTGCTTGCACACGTCGAGCAGCGGTTCGTCGTTGGGTCCCTTGAGGTGTTCGGGAGGGTTGATGGTGAGTCGGACGTCGACGACCTTGCCGTCGGGCTGCCGGGTCTTGCGCTCGGGGAGCGACTTCTCCTTGAGTGGGCAGCGAGCGGTGGGGTTGTTCCCGGCAGCGGGGCAGGCGAGCCGCTGCTTGCCGTCCTCTTCCTTGCCGTGGGTGCGCATGAGGTAGTCCTCGCGGGACTGGATATTCCCGAGCCACTCCTCGTGAGTCCGGAGTGGTACGCCGTCGCTGTCCTTGGTGCGACGCAGCACGGTGGCGTTGATGAGTTCTTCGGGCATGGCGGGGCAGATGAATGTGCCTTCGACCATCCGTGCACCGGTACGGTGGGTGCCTTGGCTGCCGTGGTGCTTGGAGCCGTACCCGAGGACGGGCTGGTAGCCCACTTCTCGGGCGGCGTCTTGGAACTTTCCCGGGATCTGGTCGGTGTAGAGAAGGTCACCGGCGAGCCACTTGCGGGGCAGATCGCGGATTTGTGCGAGGTAGGCGAACATGCGCCGCGCGTTGCCCGACGGGTCGAATCCTGGGCGGTCGGTCGTCATGCAGAGCGGGAGCGCAGGCAACCACTGGCGGTCGCCGTTGTGACAGTCAACGGCGACGATGAGGTGAATCTCCAGCGCCCAGAACACGCCACGGGAGAGGACTGCTGGCTCTCCATGGTCGCCGACGTGATCGTAGACGCCCCCGTCGGGATCGGAGGAGCAGTACGCGTTGTGCTTGCCGCGCATCTTCGAGTAGAGACGCATCGGTGTGGCGTCGATGCAGGCTGACCCTTGGTACTTGCGGCGTACCTTGCGCGGAAGGCACCGGAACGCGGTCTCCAGTAGCCGATTGCAGACCCAGTCCAGGCGGGCTTGGAAGAGTTGCTGCTGAGCAACCGTGAGAGACCGCTTTCTCTGCTCCACGTCTTGCCACTCCAGGTTGCGGTTCTTCGGCAACACGGACGGGTCGATGGTGGCGAGCATCCGTGCGAAGGTGCGGGCGACGGTCCGCTCTGAGTTCTCGTCCCAGTTCCGGTCGGCGAGCGCGAGCGGTTGGTCGCGGGCCTCGTCGGCGGGGCGGGTAGGTCGGTCGGAGTAGGTGATCCCGAGCCGCGCGCGGGACGTAGCGCTTATCTTGTGGAAGAGCACGTCTCGGACGTTGGTCATCCAGAGGTTCCCACCGTCGGTGGCAATCAGCCAGAGCGCGACCATGATCGCGTGGAACGGGATGGTCTCCTTCCGTCCCCGGTGGTCCTTGCCCGCAACGTGGTGGTCGGTCATGTATCGGCAGACACCGGAGCGGGTGATGAAGGCTGATGCTGACTGGACGTGAGCGTCGGTGTAGTGGTGGAAGTGCTTGTTGATGTCGAGGTCGTCGGCCTCGATCGGTGTGACGGGCGGCAGCATCGCGGCGTACTCATCGACGGTTCCGGTAGGGATGATCTGCCGGTGCGTTGCTGCGCAGGCTTCACCGGGCTCGGCCCGGCGCGACCGGATGGGTCGACCGGCGTACGCCTTGGGCTTTTCAGCGTCAGCCGTCTGCTTGGCTCTCTTGTTTGCGGCGCGCTTGGCTGGATTCCCAGACCGCCTGTCAGCGTTCAGACTGGCGTCCGGATTGTCGTCCGGCTCCTCGGACGATCGCGTTGCTGTGGCGTTCGGGTGGTTGGCGAACGCGGCGGTCGCCCGGCGACGACGCTCCGGCTTCCGGCTCACTGTGGCCCCCGGAGCGCGGCGGCGATCTCCTCATCGGTCTGAGGCTCGCAGTAACCCATCATCCGCGAGAGCGACTCGGTGGTGCGCAGCCCGGCAGCCTTCATCAGCGACCGCAGCGGCACCCCGGCTTCCATGTGCCGCACCAGCCACGTGTTCCGAAGGCTGCTGGAGTTGAAGTACACCGGCGGGGTGTACAACTCCTGCGCCTTGTTGAGGACGATGTAGTGGGTCGCCTCCGTAATGGGCGTATCGCGCCACGGCGTCGTCATGTAGCGCCGGGCCGAGGTCACTTCCAAGAGCGCCGCGACACGGTCCTCCCACTCGCGACGGCAGGTGACGGTGCGGGTCTCGTCGTTGAGCGTCGTCAGAACGACGTGGATGCCCTGGTCGTCGACAGCGAAGTCTTCGGGCGTCAACTGGAGCAGTTCTGAGGTGGTCGGTCCGAACGCCAACCCGAGTGTCACCACGGCAACCACCCGGTCACGGCGCTGAGCGGGCCGCACACCACACGCCCACTGGTAGAGCGCGGCTTCATCCGTGGACGTCAAGGGCGGGATCGCCTCGCCGCTCGACAACGACGGCTGCGACTTCGGATTCCGGATCGTGACCCCCTTGAGGGCGACCTGGATGAAGTCCGTCCGGCGTCGATAGTTCGCCACCGTCGACGGGGCGTGTCCACGCATATGGTGGTACAGGAACCGGTCCACGACCGGCTTGGAGAACACGTGCTCCCGGGTCAACGGACCGTTGTCGACCGCGACCGACCGGACGAGCATCCCGATGCACGAGAGGGTGAACTCGACCCAGGTCTTCGTCACCGGTTGCGGAGCGATCATCAGGCAGTCGCGAACCATGTCGTGGGTGAAGCCCAACAGGTGATCGGGCATCGGCGGATGCCCGCGCCACTTGTTGATGATCAGGTACGCCAACTCACGAGCCTGCTCGGCGTCGGGGTGCAGCGGAAGGCCACGCTTGCTCATCAGGACCCACCACTCAGGGGCGGGAACCCGGTGGCGGCACTCGCGGACGGGTCCGCAGTGCGCGAGGTGCTTGCGCCAGCGATCCGAGGGCCAGTCGCCGACAGCATCTGCCGGGACGGTGCCAACGAGCCCCGACTCGGTCCACTTGATGGAGTAGTCGGTACGCGCAGACTGCGCGAGCCGCTCACCGGGCGCGAGCCGCGCCACGACCTTGGCGTCGTGCGGGTCAGTGCAGGACTGCGGGGAAGTGGCGCGGGACTCGCGCCGGAGCGTCTGAGGAAGGACGGGCTCGACAGAGTCGACAGGTCCGTCAGAGTTGACGGACCGCAGTCGGGCACCGCCCGAAGGGGCGTCGCGCATCTAAAGTTCTCCTGGGTGACAACTGGGACCCAGGAACACCTCGTGCTAAGGCACAAGTGCACCAGGGTCGTCGAGGACCGGTGTGCCGGGGCTTCCGGCACTCGATCTGTTCGACGACCTGTTGGTGCGCATGTCGACGTCCTAACACACCCTTCCCTGGTCGAACAAGCGTTCGACTGGGCCGGGGTGGGTGGGCTAGTCCGCCTCACGTCTCAAGCGTTTCGCGAACTGGTCCAGTCAGCCAATGGGCGCGACCAGGTCGGGCAGGTCACGTGCG
This sequence comes from Nocardioides sp. URHA0032, assembly GCF_000620645.1. GTDB lineage: Bacteria > Actinomycetota > Actinomycetes > Propionibacteriales > Nocardioidaceae > Nocardioides. Next base: position 222,003 of record NZ_KK211160.1, read on the forward strand.
CGCTTCCCGTCGATCACATGATCGGGTTGACAGCGCGTATGCGCGATTCGAGTCATCATATCTCGGAGTTCGCTCTAGGGTGCGACCCATGACCAGCCGCTCCGTTGGGATCCCGCCTAGGGAATGGTTGCTGACAAGGTCAACCGGTGCGAGTCAGAACCAGCGGAGCGGCCCGTTCGGACACGTCGACGAGGACCTCCTCCGCTGGAAGCGCGCCCGCACCGAAAAGGAGCGGGCCGACCTGGCGGCGGCCAAGGTTCAGCACCGGCTCGCGCAGGAACTCGATTCACTCATCCGACGACGAGGCCGCAGTCGGACAGCGATTGCCGACGCCATCAACATGACCGAGGACCACTTCGGGAAGATCCTGACGGGATACGCCCACATCAACCTTACCGACGTCGTGCGCATCGCCGCGTTCCTCGGACAAGACGTCCAGATCACTCTTGAACGGCGAACGAATCCCTCCGGGAGGGGCCAGGAGAGCCAGTGATGCAGTCTCAGTCGCAGATTGACCGCATCACCCAGTTCGGTTTCGACCGCGCCGCAGCCGCTGGCCTCGTACGCGCATGGGGCGACGATGCCACGGCGGCACTGCTTGGCATGGTCCCGAGCGAACTGCGACAGGCTGGATACAGCGCCGCAGACGCCGTCGAAGCCGTCTACCACGACCTCGACTACCCCGAGGTGCTCCAGTACTTCCGCCACGGACTCACGGCCCACCAAGGCGCACTCATTGAGTCCAAGGAAACCGCCCGCCTGAACCTGTTCGCGGGAGGCCCTGGCGCCGCCGACGACTTCCTCGGAGTGGCGGCGCCCAGAGACTTCCTAGTAGGCGTCCTCCTCGTCGCAAAGAGTCCGCAAGAAGCGGACCACCTGCTCGATCGCTACGAGGCCGCCGCGCAGGCGGGCGACATGAGGGCGGTCGAGGTCCTAACCGGCGAAGTCCGAATGCTCGCTGGACTGGTCGCGCCAGCCCTCGATTGCCCCTGCCGCTAGAACACCTCGACGACCCGGGACAGATGCACCGCCATGCAACCCACCTTCGGTGTCGAGACTGGCCCGGTGCGGCGGCTCCCGAGGAACCCCGTCTAGGGCGGACAAGGCATGCCCCGGCACGCCCTGACCGGCGCGTCGGAGGTGCCTTCGTCGTTGGGCAGGCCGGAGGCCGAGCGTCGTTCGTACTCCTGTGTCTCCGGCATTGCCTAAGGTGCTCCACGTCAGCATTGACCTGACGTATGCGAGCCCCCGTGCCCGTGAACGTCCAGCAACGGGCCAAAACTGACGATGTCGACGCAGACAACATCAGGTCAAGAAGCAAGGCGGACATACCGGTGAAGTTGACCCAGCAGGAACTCGAATCTCGACTCTGGGGAGCCGCCAACGCGCTCCGAGGACCCGTCGACCCCGCCGACTTCAAGACCTACGTCTTCCCCATGCTCTTCTGGAAGTGGATCAGCGACACCTGGCTCCACGAACACCACGAAGCCGTCTCCAAGTGGGGCGACAACCTCGATGACGAGATCGAGGCCGACTTCCACCGCTTCGCGGTGCCGGATCAGTGCCTCTGGTCCGACGTCACCACCAAGACCGGCGAGAACCTCGGCGTCCGCGTCCGGCGCGCGCTCGACAAAGTCGAGCAGGCTAACCCCGCGACTCTCGCCAACGTCTTCGGTGACGCGCAGTGGGGCAACAAGGAACGCCTTCCCGAATCCGCTCTCATCGCGCTCGTCAACGCCTTCAACGGCGTTCCCCTTGACCCCGAGTCTGTCTCGCACGACGCGCTCGGCCACGCCTACGAGTACCTCCTCAAGCAGTTCGCCGAAGCCTCCGGCAAGAAGGCAGGGGAGTTCTTCACGCCGCCAAGTGTCGTGCACCTGCTGGTCAACATCCTCGACCCGAAGCCCGACGAGGAGGTCTACGACCCCGCCTGTGGCTCCGGGGGCATGCTCGTCGAAACCATCAACGCCATCGAAGCGCACGGCGGCGACTCCCGCGAGGTCCGACTGTTCGGACAAGAGGTCAATCTCACCACCTCCGCCATCGCCCGCATGAACCTCGCCTTCCACCAGAAGGTCGGCTCCGAGATCCGACGCGGCGACACCCTCCGAGAACCCAAGTTCTGGAACACCGACGGAACCTTCCGCCAGTTCGACGTCGTCCTCGCCAACCCACCCTTCTCGCTGGAGAACTGGGGAGCGGACACCTGGCCCGCCGACCCCCGCTCCTTCTGCGGCGTGCCTCCAGCGAAGAACGGCGACTACGCCTGGATCCAGCACATGATCGCCTCGATGAAGCCTGGGCACGGACGTGTCGGCGTCGTCATGCCCCACGGCGTTCTCTTCCGAGGCGGATCCGAAGCCAAGATCCGGCAGTGCCTGATCGAGGAGGATCGGTTGGAAGCAGTCATCGGTCTGCCTAACAATCTCTTCTACTCAACGACCATCCCGGCCTGTCTCCTCATCTTCCGTGCGGAAAAGTCGGAGGAGCGCAGGAATCACGTCCTGTTCGTCGACGCCACTGCCCGGTTCACTAAGGACAAGAACCAGAACACGATGACCGAGGGCGACGTCCAGGTGACGCTGGACGCATACCGCACAGGTGGCAATCCAAACGACGAGGGGATTGAGGCCCGGCTCGTACCCTTCGACGAGATCAAGGCGAATGGGTTCGACCTCAACATCACGCGTTACGTCGCAAAGGCCCGAGAAGAGTCCTTTGATGTCGGGTCGGCTCTAGTGGCCTACGGCGACTCACGGGAAGTTCGCCGAGAGACCGAGCGCGCCATGTTTGCGCGGCTGGCTGCTGCCGGAGTTGATGTGTCGACGTTGGGGGTCGGCGAATGAGTGAGTGGCGGATTGCGACCCTAGGTGCTGTCGCGAACCTTCAGAACGGCTACGCGTTCAAACCCGCTCAGTTGACAGGTCGTGGTGCCCCTGTCGTACGGATCAGGCAACTGCTGGACGCCTCTGCTGAGGTTGACTACAGCGATGTCCAAGTTCCAGAGCAGTTTTGGATCGAGGACGGTGACTTGATCTTCAGTTGGTCCGGAACGCTCGCCGCAGCGGTGTGGGGACGTGGGCCAGCGATACTGAACCAACACCTCTTCAAGGTAACGTCCGCGGACCAAGCAGTGGACCTGCGTTGGCTTCATCTTGTTCTCGATCACGCGATCGATGACCTCAACACCAAGACCCATGGCACGACGATGAAACACATCACCAAGAAGGTGCTAGAGGCCCAGGCTGTTCCTGTCCCTCCGCGTGCGGAGCAGCGCCGCATTATTGATCTGATCGGCGGGATCGATGTGCATATTGGCGCGCTGTCCGAGGAACTTCAGTCCGCCCGGGCCTTGTATCGAAACGCTTCCAGTCGTCTGTGGCTAGATGTTGACGAGATGGAGGCTCCGGCGCGCGCACTCGGCGACGTGATGGCCCTCGACATCGACCGGATCACGTTGGAGCCGGATGAGACATATTCGAGCGCGGGTGTTCTCGGGGCGGGACAGGGACTCATCAACAAAGGAACCTTTCGTGGGGCTGACACGGGCTACGCCGTCATGAACAGACTTCGTGTGGACCAGGTCGTGATGCGAAAACTGACCGCCTGGGAGGGACCAATCACGATTGTTCCTGTCGCGTTCGACGGCTTCGTGGCCAGCAATGAGTTCCCCACCTTCAGCCTCACCTCTGAGGTGAGGGCCGGGTGGATGCGGCACGTCTGCCGGACCGAGCGGCTCTGGGAGGAGATGAAGAACAGGGTCACTGGCTCGGTTCAACGACGCAAGCGTCTGAATCCCGAACAACTGATGACGGTGTCGCTACCAGTGCCGAGCCGCGATGCGCAGGACCTCGCAGCCGCCGCGCTTGACGAAGTCGACGCGCTTGTCGGCGCTCTCGAAGTCGAACTTTCGACTACCCGCACATTGCGCCGTGCCTTGTTGACCGCACTCTTGCGCCAAGACCTCAATATTCCTGACTCATACGACTCTCTCCTGGAGAAGGCAGTCGTCTGATGGCTGGGTTCAACGAATCATCCACGGTCCAGGCGTGGCTGGTGAAGCACCTGCAGTCCCTGGGATGGAAGCACGTGCCGGGCAACCAGTTGTCGCGTGCGAAAACGGACGTCTTCGTTGACGAGTGGCTGATCGAGGCGCTGGAGGTCCTGAATCCGGAGATTCATGGCTACCCCGAGCGCGTCGACGAGGTTATGCCAGTCGTACGCTCCGCTGCTCTCGCGGGTGCGACGGACGGGTTGGTGCCTGCGAACGAGCGCATGGTCGAGTTGCTGCGGGGTTCGAAAACGGTGCGTTTCGTCGGCACGGATGAGGACGTGCCGGTTCGGTTGATCGACTTCGGGGATCCGGACGACTTGCGCCTCGGGAATGCTCCGACCGAGAACGATTACGTCGTCTCCGATGAGGTGAGTTTCGGACCGCCGGGCAAGGAGCGGCGTTTCGACGTGGTGCTGTTCGTGAACGGCATCCCGCTCGTCGTAGTCGAGACGAAGACGCCGGTGAACGCGAGCGTGTCCTGGTACAACGCCGCGAAGGACCTGGCGAACGTTTATTGCGTCGAGCATCCGTCGTTCTTCGTGCCGAATGTGCTGATGGTGGCCACCGAGGGCCGGGAGTACCGGTTCGGTGCGGTGGGGCAGTTCCCAGAGGAGTGGGAACTTTGGGGCTCGACCGACGATCCGTTCGACCTCGACGGGTTGCCGCGCGTGAAGCGGTCGGTCGAACTCCAACTGACACCCGCGCGGGTGCTGAGCATCCTGCGAGACTTCACCCTGTTTGAGAACACCCTCGCCGGACAGAAGCGGAAACTACTTCCTAGGTACCCGCAGGTCGAGGCCGCTGAGGCAATCTTCGAGAAGGTCCTCACCGGACGCCCCGGCGGCCTCGTCGAGCACTACCAGGGCACCGGCAAGACGCTGCTGCAGGCGTTCGCCGCCGTCATGCTGCTGCGCGACGACCGCATCGGTGGACCGACGGTCATCTGTGTGGTCGACCGCCTCGACCTGATCGAGCAGACCCAGCGGCAGTTCACCACCGCCGGACTCCCGCGCCTCACCGTCGCCACCTCGAAGTCTCACCTCCGGCAACTGCTCGCCGAGGACTTCCGGGGCATCATCATGACGACCATCCACCGGTTCGACCGAGAGAACAAGACGCTCCCGCCGCCGGTGCTCAACCGCCGCACCAACATCATCGTCACCGTCGACGAAGCGCACCGGACCACCGAAGGCTCTCTCGGCGATGACATGCGCGCCGCGCTGCCGCACGCCCGGTTCTTCGGCCTCACCGGCTCGCCGGTCGCGGACAAGGACCGCAACACCTTCAAGTTGTTCGGCGACCCGAACGACCCCGGCTACGTCATGTCTCGCTACGAGCCGGAGCGCTCGATCGCTGACGGTGCCTCGGTGCCGATCCATGTCGAGCCCCGCCTGGTGGATTTCCACCTCAACAAGGCCGCGCTCGACGAAGCGTTCAAGGAACTGGTCGCGCAGGAGGGCCTCACCGAGGAGCAGACCGACTTCCTCTCCGGGAAGGCCGCCTCGGTCAAGACCCTCATGATGAACTCCGAGCGCATCCGCGCGGTGTGCGAGGACATCGTGGACCACTACACGATGAAGGTCGCCCCGCTCGGGATGAAGGCCATGGTCGTCGCCTACGACCGCGAACTCGTCGTCGCCTACGAAGCCGAGATCAAGCGCATCCTCGCCGAGCGCGGACACGCCTACGGCGTCGAGGTCGTCATGTCCGTCGGGTCCGGCAAGAACGAGCCCTCTGAGTGGGGTCGGTACGCCCTGACCCGTGAGCAGGAAGCCGACGTGAAGCGCCGCTTCAACGACTTCCGCAACCCGCTCACCTTCGTGGTCGTCACCGCCAAGTTTCTCACCGGGTTCGACGCCCCCATCCTGTTCGCCCAGTACCTCGACCGGCCACTCCGGAAGGTCACCCTCTTCCAGGCGATCACCCGCCCGAACCGGAATTGGACCAATCCCGAGACCCGGCAGCGCAAGCGATATGGCCTCGTCGTCGACTACGTCGGCCTCGGCGAAGAGATCGGCAAGGCACTCACCCCGGCCGACCCCACCAAGGGCGGCAAGCGGCCCGTCGACGTCGACGAACTTGCCGACACCTTCGTCGAGAAGATCATCGAGACACTCGACAGGTTCCGCGGCATCGACCGGACCGCCACCGACTTCGAGACCCTCGCCGAAGCGCGCGACCGGCTGCCACCCGGTGACGAGCGCGACAAGTACGCCCGCGAGTTCACCGGCCTTGAAACCATGTGGGAGTTCCTGGACCCCCACCCGGTCCTCGCGGAGTACCAGGACGACTACAAGTGGCTCGCCAAGGTCTACGAAGCCGTCAAGCCCACCAAGGTCTCCAACGACATCCTCTGGGCACGCCTCGGAGCCAAGACCCTCGACCTTGTCCACGGACACATCAGCAACGTCACCATCCGAGGCACCGGACTCGAAGAGGTCGTCGTCGACCCCGAAGCCATCCAAGCCATCAAGCAACTCATCCTCGACGAACGCGCCAAGAACGGCGACGCAGACGGACAAGACGACGACGGCGAGCAGGACTCCATCACCGTCGCCGACGTCCTCGACACCATCGAAGCCCGCATCAAGCGACGCTTCGACAAGTCCGGCGCAGCCATCTACCAAACCCTCGCCGAACGCATCGACGCCCTCCGAGCCCAGGCGCTCCAAAAGGTCGGCGACTCCATCGAGTGGATCAAGAAGGCCCTCGAAGTCGCCAAGTTGACCGTCCAAGCCGAGAAGATTGAAGACGAAGGCAACCTCGCCGACGCCGAACGACTCCTCGACCCCAACATCGGAGCACTCACCCAGATCGTCGACGAGAACAAACCCGAGAACGCCCCCGTCGTCGTCGAAGACCTCGCACGCGACATCGACGCCATCGTCAAACAGGTCCGGTTCACCGGCTGGAACCAGAACAACCCTGACGGAGACAAACTCGTCCGCCGCAACATCCGCGACGTCCTCGGCTCCTACGGCCTCCCGCCCACCGGGCCGCTGTTCGACAACACCTACGCCTACGTCAGCGAGAACTACTGACGGCGACCGCCTTATGCGAGCGATGCCCGCTCGAACCGAATTGACCCTTGCAGGAAGCCTGCCCGAACTTGGAGAACGCCACAGTGACAACGGGGGACAACGCAGACGCGTCCGCTCGCGGACTAATCGGGTACGCCGTGCTGCGCGCCAATTTCAACTACGAAGCGCCCAGTTACGTCGACAACTTCGCACCCTACGTTCTCGACGCATTGGCTCGCCGCCATCCTCAAGCGATGACCGAGGCTCAGGTCGCCGAGGACGTTCGCAACAACTTCGGTTTTACCATCCCCGACCGCGTGGTCGGAACGCTTCTCAAGCGTGCGTCTAGGAAGAACCAGGTGCAGCGGTCGGACACCGGATATGTCCTCACAGCCTCCCACCTTGGCAAGGTCCCCGATGTCAGCGCCGAGGTAGCGAAGTTCGGGCGCCAGCAGCAAGAGGTCTCCTCGAAGTTCCTTGACTTCGTCAGCGGCTTCGCGCCGCAACATCTGCACCTCGTTCAAGACGAACCCGCGAGGCATCTCAGCCACTTCGTCGAGGCGCATGCGGCACCGCTGCTTTCCCATGCCCTACGTGGCAACCGTCGCAACATCGAGCACGACGACATGACCGGCCCGGACTTCTTGGTCAACGTGTTCATTCGCGAGATCGGCGACAAGGATGCCACCGCGTTCGGCTACGTCGTCGACCTGGTTAAGGGCGCAATCCTTGCAGCCGTGGTCGACTTGGGTACCGGGCAACTCAAGCGCAAACTTCGCGACCTTCATCTCGTCCTTGATACGCCAATTCTCCTCAAGGCCCTAGGGTTCCAAGGCGCAGAACACCAGCGGGCGACAACCCAAGCGATCGCCCTCGCCGCTACGCACGACGCACAAGCCGTCTGCTTTCCGCACACCATCAAGGAAGTGGACGGAGTGCTGGACTCCGTCGTGCCCGTGCTGCGAAGCCGAGGAGCACGAGCCGGAGCGCTCCGCGAGGTTGACGCCCACTTCCTCGACAAGGGCTCCATGCCTGCCGACATCGAGATCGAACGGGGCAACCTGAGGAATCGCATCCGAAGCCTCGGCATTCGCGAGGTCCAGCCGCCCGACAACCACTACACGTACGGGTTGGACGAAGGCGCGCTCGACGCATTGCTGGAGAAGCATGTGCACTACCGCAGCCCGGGCACCCGCAGATATGACGTCGACAGCCTCTCTGCCATTCACCGCCTGCGAAAGGGCAGTAGCGCTGGAGACTTCGAAAAGTGCGGCTTCGTCCTCATCACCGACAACGTCAACGTCATTCGAGCCGCCCGCCGCGTGGACGAGCGCCATGAGTGGCCCCTCGCGATGCACGATGCGGACATGGCCGCGCTCCTTTGGGTTCGCAGCCCCGCAGTCAACGAAGACCTGCCCCGGATGCAACTACTGGCTACCGTTTACTCGGGCATGCAGCCAGGCGGACACCTATGGGCGAAGTACCTCGACGAGATCGAACGCCTCCAGATCAGCGGCGAGGTCAGCGAAGACGACGCCCTGCTACTCCGAGCCCGTCCTGAGGCACGCTCCGCGCTGATGACCGAGACACTGGGCGAAGGCGTGGACATCGACCGCGAGTCCATCGCCGCCGTACTCGACCGCGTTCGCGACGACCTGCAACACCCAGTCAAGACGCAACTTGCCACTGCGGAACTCGCCCGCGAAGCCGCGCTGCATGCCGCGCAGGCAGCACAACAGTCGCAACAGAGCGAGAAGGAACAACGCGAAAGCGTCGAGCGCGAGGTGGAGGACCTGCGCCACCAAGTTGCGTCCATGCGACAGGCCCACGGTGCACAACATGAATCCATCCGGGAGCGCGCTGAGACGCATGCCCGACGGATGGTGAGCGTGCTCATCTACGGATTGGGCGCGGTTCTCGTAGCCGGGGCGGCAGTGCGAGTCGCGGCTCCTGAGTGGTCGAACAAGTTGCCGAACTGGCTTGCTCTGACGTTCCTCGCGTGCGGCCTCCTCGTGTTTGGGGTCGGAGCGTGGCGACACTTCGCAGGAGGAAGCCTTCGAGAATGGGCCAGGAAGGTCGAGAAGCCCCTCGCTCGTCGACTAGAGCGGCGCGCGCGCCGCCGGGCGGGCCTTCCCGACGCGGCTTCCTGACGGATCACCCGACTCGGCTGTCACCACAGAGACATGGTCGATGCGGTTCAGTCGCAAGACGTCTGTTCGTCTTGTTTGCTCATGTCTCGACGGTGCGCATCCGATAGATGCCCCGGAGGCGAACGGTTCGCCCTATGCACGGGGGAGTGATGGTGTTGAAGCGAGTCCTTGCCTTTGTTGCGGGAGCAGGCGCACTGGTTGGCCTGGCGATGCCCGTGGTCGTGACTGCTCCGGCAGACGCTTCTACCGGGGCTGAATCTGGCACGGCGGCGGTATCCGCCAGTGCCGCGAAGCCAGCGCTGACGGCGTCGGCGAAGGACGTTGAGGAGGGTGACCGGTACACCCTGACCGCGACCATCAAGTCAGCGTCGACCGCCACACAAGCCACATTGGAGAAGTGGCGTCCCTCCCTCTACGGCTGGGACGCGCCCGCGTGGGTCTCGGTCAAGACCGTCAACGTTGCCAAGCGGGGCAAGGTGCCGTTCAAGGTCGTCGCGACCGACGAAAACGCCGAACGCTATCGCGTGGCCGTGACCTACAAGAACACCACCAAACCTGCCGTCTCCAAGCCCGTGGCTGTGACGGTATGGCGCTGGATCCCGCTCTCCGAGTACGACCCGTACTACGAGACCGGCGGAGCCGTCTTCGGAACGACCACCATCAACGGGCACGCGTACTCCGGGTGGGGAGCCGCCTCCTACTCCCACACCGGGGCATGGGAGAGCCGGTTCACCCCCGGACGGCACTGCAAGTCCTTCCAGGCTGTCCTCGGGCTCGGTGACATCTCCGCCGACGACTCGTCCGGGTCCATCACGCTCACCGCCGACGATGAACCCATCTACACCTCGCCCGCCCTGACGCCGGGCATGAGCGTCCCGGTCACGCTCGACCTGGCGACGCCGTACCGGTTCGGCATCCAGTTGTTCGGCACCACGCCCGGCGGCACCACCGGACGGGACGAGGTCGAGGCTTGGCCTGTTCTCGGCGAGCCTGCGTTCCTGTGCACGGGCGTCTGACCTTCGCCGCTGCTTTCTTACTCTTTGTCACTTCTCGAACCCGAGACGACCCGCAACCTTCGCGTCCGGGGCGTGTTCCTTCGTCATTCCCGGAGGTGGCCCGAGCCAAATCCGTGCCCTTCCACGCTTCGCCGGAGCGCCTGTGCAGGAGCAGCCTCGGTGGTGTTCTGGGGTAGCCTCCCCGCCAGCGCAAACCGTAGGCTGCAGACGTGGTCGTCCTGATCATCGTCATCGCCGCCGCGGTTGTCTTCGGGCTCGCTGTCGGCTCGCGAATCTTCGCGGCGGAAACCACTCCGCGTGCCCCCGGTGCTCTGCTGGTCTTGCTTGGAGCGGTCGGGGCGATGGCTTGGTACGCATCCACCCATGTGTTCGGCTCCATAGACTGAGGGGACGCGCGAAGATTGCGTGGCGAAGCAGGACGAGGGCCGTTACCGAAGTTGTTCACCCTGCTCGGGCCGCGCCCGGGCACTGCGTCGCCTGACGCAATTCACCATCATCGTCGGGTGCACCTGCACACAGCGCACCCGACGACGATGCTGGTCGACAGCGTCCGGCCACACCGCCTCAGCGCGCATGCGAACCAAGCGCTGCGATCCGCACGAGGGCGCACAACCCAGCAGTCTTGAACCGCGACCCGGGTCGATGATGACGTTGCCGTCCGCGTCGGCTACGACCTGTCGAAGGCCCGATCGCCACGGGAGTTGGCCCTGTGGACCCGTTGGAGCCGCGAGCATCAAGGGCGACGAGTAGACCTCATGATGCGCGGGCTGCTGTGCGATCTCGGCACTGATCCGGTCGCCGCGATCCGCGACTGGCTCGACCAAGGCATCCGCAAGCCCCAGAGTTCACCGGGCCACCTCCGACGAAAGGCCGTCATCTTCAACGACCCGTCGCACCGACGCGGAGAGGTCATCTGGGACCCCGCCGCGAGCCAAACGTGAGGAAGGGCTGGACTGTGCGCCCAGCGCGTCGTCTAGCCCGGTTTCCGCGACTGTCGGACCCGACGTCTAACGTCCCGGGTCCGAGCCAGAAGCAGGGGTCGAGCGGCTCACCCGGGTAACCCACCTGAGCGAGAGGACCGACCCCGTTGACCATCACCGATCCCACCACCAACCCCACCAACCTCCCGAGCGTCGAGATGGTCGCCCGCGCCTGGCACGCGCTCAGCGACGAGACCCTCGACGCCATCCCGTTTGGTGGCGAGGGCTGCACGTGCCGCAAGCACGCCCCATACGCCTTGCGAGTTCTCGACCTGCTCTACGGACCCGGAGCCGCAGAGCCGGATGGTCTCGGCGCCGTCGTGATCAACCCCTTCAACGGAGGCGTCTGGGTACGCGCAGCGCACCCCTCGCTTCCGTGGTACGACTCCGCAACGGCCTCGCTACAGGACTGGTCGGACCCCACACGGGAGGACCACTTCACCTGGAACGAACTTCGCCAACTTCACGGCCCGTTGGCGGTGCAGAGCAGCGGCTGGACACCACCCGAACCGTCCGCGCCGGTCGTCGAGTCACCCACGAAAACCGGGGCTTCGCGTGATCCAGGCGAGCCGTTCGGGATCGGGGCTGTCGTTGTCGACGCCACCGATCAGACCTGGGTGCGCCTGCATGACGGCGCGCACCCTTGGCACACGGCCAACCCGGGCGCGCGGCAGGTCGCGAACTGGGAAGACCTCGTCGATCCGGTGCTCCGTAGCCACGGCTGGTACCAGTGGTGACCAGCAATCCAGACGAGCCGAACCGCATGTACGCGCTGCCGCTGGACCCCGACTCGTCGGTTCAGTACCGCACGGTCGACGACGAACCGGACCCGTCAGCGAACAGTGTCCGCATCCGGTACCTGTACGGGAGCATGTTGCTCCACCGCGAGCACGACCTCTTCGTTGCCCAGAGCGCCCAAGGTCGTCACGCGCAGGACCTCATCCGCACCCGGCTCCGAGCCGAACGGTTCAGCACCGACGACTCCGACGAGTGGGCTTTCCGGAACTGGCGCAAGTGGTGGTCGCTCAACGAGTTGGCGCAGCACTCCATCGACCAGCCCGACGAGTGGATGTGTGACCTAGTCGTGCAGGTCGCACTGGCGTACCGGGACACCGGCATCCCCAACGACGAAGCATTCGAATGGGTCATCCGCTCAGTGAGCCCCGACTACGCCCTCAGCATCCGCAACCACGGCTGGAACCCTCACGCATACGGAACCCTTTGCGCCCTCTGCATCCAGCGCGCAACACCGGACCGCAACGACGACAACGAGGCGGATAGGTGGATCGCATCTCCCATCGTCTGGTGGCGCGCCCTCCGCTACCTCCAAGCCGGATTCCGGCTCCCAGATGCCCTCGGCCAAGAACTGCGGCGCCGCGACGGCGAGGACGTCGACGCCGCCGTTGACGTTCTCATCGGACTCAGGCACTCGGACCAACCCTGACCTCGAATGAAAACGAAACCAAACAAAGCGGACGCGTCCAGAGGATCGAGTTGCACCGTCGGCAGCCCTTCGGTGCAAGTAAGGAGCCGAGACGACTGACAGGAAGTCGGGTTGGTGCGCCTGTTCACCGCGCACCAACCCGACCGTCGCGTGAGCCGACCCGCCTGTCACAACGGCTCGGACCCGCCAGCCCGGTGCGTCTGCCTACCGCGCACCGAACCCGGTGATGCTGGTCGACAGCATCCGGCCGCGAGCAGCACCGGCGCAAGGGTCGACGGTGACACCCCCACCGACGGGACGAGTACAGATCTGCCCCCGGAGCCACCTGGCGCAACTTGGTCAACGTTGTCGGTGCCCTAACCGATACTCCACAGCGTGACCGACGGACCTGCCCTCGCGAAGCGGGTTCCGCATGCCCCGGTGGCGGACCGACCAGCCTTGCTGGACCTATGGCATGCCGCTCGGAACATCGTCGATCCGGCCGACATCACCACCGGTTCCACGCGCAAGGTGTGGTGGCGCTGCCCGGACGGTCCGGATCACGAGTGGGAAGCCGCGCTCCAAAGTGTCGCCAACTCGGTCGCGGCGGGAAAGCGGGGCTGCCCGTACTGCCGGGGTCTTCGAGCGTCTGTCACGAACTCGGTCCGGTCGCTGATGCCCCTCTCCGCAGCGCAATGGCACCCGACCAAGAATGGGGACCTCACACCCGATGACCTTGCTGCCGGATCCAACAAGTTCGTGTGGTGGAAGTGTCCCGCCGGGGTGGACCACGAGTGGCAAGCCAAGCCGCAAGAACGACGGAAGCGGTCCGACGGCATCTGCCCGTTCTGCGTGAACCGTCGGGTTTCGGAGACCAACAGGTTCTCCCTGCACGCACCCGCCGAAATCGTGTCGCAGTGGGACTCAAGCCGGAACGGAGATCTGACGCCCGACCAAGTGGTACTCACGACCCAACGGTTGGTGTGGTGGAAGTGCGAGGAAGGTCCCGACCATGAGTGGGAGTCGCCCGTGCATTGGCGCACCACCCTCGGCTTCGGATGTCCGTTCTGCGCAGGACGGCGGGTTTCGGTCTCCAACAGCGTGCGCACCCTGATGCCCATTGCCGCCGCGATGTGGCACCCGTCCCGCAACGGCGACCTCGCTCCGGACGACGTGCTGGCCGGAACCTCTGACCTCGTTTGGTGGAAATGCGACCGAGGACCGGATCACGAATGGACCTGTGCACCCATCGTGCTCCGCAGAAGCCTGGGCACGAGAACCCGTGGGTGCCCGTTTTGTGCTGGACACCGCCCGTCGGTCACCAACCGCCTCCAGAATCACCCGAGGCTTGCCGCCGAGGTCCACCCGATCCGCAACGGCGACCTGGGACCAGCGGACATCCCAGCCGGATCAAGTAGGAAGATCTGGTGGCGCTGCCAGGCGAACCCCGCCCACGAGTGGCAAGCCACAGTCGTGAACCGGCTCCGAGGCCGCAACTGTCCGTTCTGCAAGATCAGCCTTCGTAGCGCTTGGGAGACCTGTCTGGCCTACGAACTCCAAACGATCTTTGACGCCATCGACCTGAGCGACGACAAGATCAACGATGAGGGGACACCCATCCACGTCGACATCCTTATCCCCGGCCCCCGCATTGCCCTAGAGGTGGACGGGCGGTACCACCACGCCGACCGTCATGACGCCGACCGGCGCAAGAGCCACCGCATCCGCAACACGGGTTGGAAACACCTTCGGGTCCGCGAGGAATCGCTCGGCGTCATCAACGACGAAGACGTCCTGGTCCCCGACGACCACGCCATCAAGCCCACCACGGACGCCTTGCTGTCCCGACTCCTGCACCTCGGGTGGGTTACCGACCAGACCGATGCCATCGACCGGTACCTCGCCGAGGCAAACCCACGACGGCTCGATGAGGCCATCGCTGATGTGACGAAGGAGCGCGACGGACGCAAGGTCCGGATCCCAGGCCGACCCAAGGGACCCAATCGGGACACCCGTTGGGAGACCGGGTACGCCCACCTTCTCACCTACGTCGAGAGGAAAGGGCACGCTCAACCGCCCTTCGACCACCGCGAAGGAGCCTACCTCCTCGGCTCCTGGGTCTCCGTCCAACGCAAGCGGTACCGCGACGGCATCCTTCAACCCGAACGCACCGACCGACTCGGATCACTCCCCGGCTGGTCATGGGACCCCGCCACCGACACCGTCGACCGCAATTTCGCTCTCTACGCCGCCTTCGTTAACCGAACCGGACACGCCTACATCGGCGTCAACCACAAGGAAGGCGGCGTCAACATCGGGTCATGGGTCCGCTGCGTTCAACGAGGCACCGTTCGACTCAACGCCGACCAACGCGCACGCTTTGAACGCCTCGCGGGATGGAACTGGAACCGCGACCGATGGGCCAAGACCCGTGCCCAAACGGAGACTGCGGACAGCACTCTCTTCTGACTCGACCTCCGAACCAAAGCAGCGCCGGTGTGCCGGTCGCGGCATGATGAGCGACATGGCAACGACAGCCACACGCTCGGCCCGGTCGAAGGTGCCTCTCACGAAACGGCACCTGTCCCGACTGTCGAAGATCGCTGCCGCCGACCACGAAGACCTTTACCAGCGGCGTCCCGCCTACCGGGGTCGACTACTCGCGGTGGTGCTTGCGCAGGGCGCTGCACTGCACTACTTGAACCGTCGCAACGGTGTGAAGGACCTGGACGTCTGGTCGTTCTTCGCGCTGCCACCCGACGAGGCTCGCTTCCCCGAAGACCGGCGCAAACGGCACGTCGACTTCGGACCCTCCGACTTAGGTCGCCAGCGCTACGACATGTCGAAGGCCCGTTCCGCCCAAGAGGCCACCACCTGGACAAAGTGGCACCGCGAGCACGAAGGTCGGCGCGTCGACCTCATGATGCGCGGGCTGCGCTGCGACCTCGACGACGACCCCGCCGAAGCGATCCGGGCATGGCTTGACCGAGGCATCCGCAAGCCGAACAGTTCACCGGGCTACCTACGACGCAAAGCCGTCATCCTCATCGACCCAGCAGACCGACGCGGCGAGGTCATCTGGAACCCCAGCGACCAAGCGGTGTAGAGCGAAAGCGCCCTGCCACCCGCCGATCGCACGGGGTTACCTTTCCCTCATGGTCGCTACCGGAGCCCGAGTGCGAGCCCTCGCCGCGCTGCTAACCGAAGCGGGCTGGACACAGGTCAGGCCGCCACGACTTCCTCGCCTCGCCGACCTCCCGGCCGCCCAACACGACCGCATCCGTAGCCTCTACGAGATCCTGGATGGCACCCCCGCCCAGTTCGACCGCATCCGGCCCGGCGGCTGGGACCTCGCCTTCATCACTCCCGAGGACCCCCACAGGCTTCTGCACGTCGAGTTGGACGAAGAACAGCACTTCAACCGCTACCGCGCCCGAATGCTCGACGCGACCGAGGAACTCGGTTTGCCGTGGACACCGGCCTACCAGTCATACAGCCGCGACCGCGAAGCGCGACTCCTGCCCGGGTGGGGCACCGGACAACGCTGGACCAACCCCTCCGCTGCCCGGTTCTTCGGTGAGGCCAGTCCGCCCGGAGACTTCACTGGCGTCGGTGCGCCCCGCTGGCGACAGCGAGCCTTCTACGACGCCGTCAAAGACACCCTCACCAGCCGCAGTCTCGCCCGCATCAGCGTCCATGACTCCCACGACGCCGACAACACCGTCGAGACCCTGCTTCGACGGCCCGAGCCGTCGGCCGCCCGCGCACTCCAATCGCTGATCACCAGCCGAGTGCACGACGCCTGACACGCCGGATGGGCAGAAGACACAAGCACGCGTGGAGCACCACATCCCCTACGACTGGACACAGTCGACCTGTTCACACAGAAGCCCGGCTGCGCAGCACGATTTGTCCAGTCCACCGCCACGTGTCGGTGCTGGCGCGTAGGTTTCCGTCGACATAGATCGAGACGACGGACGTCAGGGGAACTCGTGGCGAAGCGAGCGCGCAGCACCGGGGTCAAGCGGGAGAAGATCCCAGACTCCGTGCGAAACGCACTGTGGGCTAGGTGCGCCGGTCGCTGCACGCTGTGCAACCGCCGTCTGCTCGGCGACGCGCGCACCTACTTCCACAGTGCGCTCGCGGCCCAACTGGCGCACAACGTCGGAGCAACCGACGGGGAGGGTTCGCCGCGAGTGAGCGAGGACATCGTCGATCGTGAGGCGGAGGAGAACTTACTTCTCGTGTGCCACGACTGCCACAAGATCATCGACCACAAGGCACACATCCACCTGTACCCGCGTGAGAAGTTGCAGGCGCTCAAGCAGCAACACGAAGATCGGATCGAGAAGGTCACAGCACAGGGCGGTCTTACGCGGACCGCTGTCCTTCGCCTCGGCTCAAACATCCACAACGCCCTCGCCATCGCGTCGCGGCGCGACGTCGGTGAAGTTCTCATCGAGGACGACTGCCTCGCTCTCGTCGAGAGCCAATGGAGTGGCGACTTCACCTGCCGCGTCCACGGCGACGTCGGAGACAGTGCCTACTGGCTTGGAGCCGAGGACACCATCAACAAGACCATCAGGACGATCCACCAAGCCATCGACCAAGGCGACGTCGAACATCTCTCGGTCTTCGCGATCGCCCCTATCCCCGTACTGGTGTACGCCGGAAGCAAACTCGACGACAAGGTTCCCGTCCGCATCTACCAGCGCAGCCGCGACGCCGCGCAGGGATGGCGATGGAACCCCACGGCGCCCATCGTCGACTTCGAGCACACTGTGACCGCTGGCAGTGGCGACGACGTCGTGCTCACATGCGGCATCAGCGCCCCGATCGACCGGGCCAAACTGCCCAGCAACCTCCACGGGGCGACGATCGTCGACCTGCACCCCCGCGACGTCGCGCCCTCGCCCACGCTCATTGCGAACGAAGCATCCCTCAAGAACTTCGCCGACGCATGGCGCACCATGCTGGCAATCGCCGAGCAGACCGCGCCTCAGGCGAAGCGGTGGCACCTCGTCGCCGCCACACCGGTGTCCCTCTCAGTCGCGATGGGCCAGTCGTTCATGCGCGTCGCCCAACCACCAGTAACCGTCTACGAACGCGGCGAGACCGAATACTTCACGGCACTTGAGGTGAACGCATGACCCAGACGAGCGACTTCCGGAACTTCCTCACGAACAAGGTCAACCTCAACCAGACCCGCATCAACACCCTTAGTGCGAAGGTCGCGAGTCTTCAGACCTTCCTCACGAACGACGAGGTCTTCGGTGACCACGTCTCCGAACTCCTTCCGCAGGGATCGTTCGCACACGGCACCATCATCAAGCCTGTTGGTACGCGCGACTTCGACGCCGACGTCCTGATGCCGATGGACGATGTCCCCGGCTGGTCCGCAGCCGACTACGTCGAGAACCTCTACACGGCGTTCGGTCGGAGCAACTCCTACAAGACCATGCGGGGTCGTCACTCACGATGCGTCCGCATCGACTACTCGGGCGACTTCCACGTCGATGTCGTCCCCTTCGTCACCCGCAACGGCGCCACCTACATCACCAACCGCGTCAAGAACGAGTTCCAAGTCTCGGCACCCGACGAGTTCACCGCTTGGCTCGAAGGTCAGAACCGGATCACCGACGGGAATCTCGTCAAGGTCGTACGCCTACTCAAGTACCTGCGCGACCACAAGAGCACCTACAAGGTCCCCTCAGTCACCCTCACCGCTGCACTGGCACACCAGGTCAGTGACACTGCAACTGTCCTCGACCCCGATGCGTACAAGAACGTCGCCAACACCCTCCGCACACTCTCGTCCGCGCTGTCGGCTCAAGTCGACGGATACGAGACTG
The DNA here is from genome assembly GCF_000620645.1 of Nocardioides sp. URHA0032. Lineage (GTDB taxonomy): Bacteria > Actinomycetota > Actinomycetes > Propionibacteriales > Nocardioidaceae > Nocardioides. The sequence goes on from NZ_KK211160.1 coordinate 240,498, forward strand.
TTCCGCCTTACATCAAGGACCCCGGCACCGGACAGGACCTCACCGACCGGTGGAAGCCGGAGAACTACATAGCGTTCCGTGACCGGTTCAGGCGGCATGCAACCCTGATCGCGAACGCTTGCGACGCGCAAACCTACGCCGAAGCCCTCGCCATCTGGCGAGACCTGTTCGGCCCCGACTTCGGTGAATCCGTCACGCTCACCGCTGCTGTCGAAGCCCACTACGCGGCTGCTCCGCCCGCAACCGAGAAGTTCCTCGACAAGAACTTCGGCATCGAGGAGCGAATCAACCCCGCCTACACCGTCAAGGCGGTGGGCGAGGTTGTCCCCAAGAAGGGGTTCCGCAACAGGCCCCTGCCAGCAACGGGCGACCTGGTGGACAAGTACCGCGACATCATCGTCCGCATCAAGGACTGCAACGTCCCGGAGCCATACGACTTGTACTGGAAGGTCCGCAACCACGGCGAGGAAGCCGAACAAGCCAGCGCTCTGCGAGGCGACATCCACAAAGACGACGGGAGCAAGTCCCGCAAGGAGAGCACCCAGTACGTCGGGCGTCACTACGTGGAGGCGTACATCGTGAAGGACGGTGTCTGCGTCGCGAAGAGCCGCCAGCCGGTGATCGTGACCTCGCGCTCCGGTTCCTAGCGAGCGCTACCGGCCTGTCCAATACCAACTTCTGATCGTGGGCATGAAGCGCGTTCGCCAGTAGGCTCGATCGCATGGGCGAGTACAGCAGGTTCGTCCAAGTCCGGGACGAACCGAATCCGCTTTATGGCTCCGGCCTCAAGGGTGCCTTTGTGGGACCTCGCGTGTTCAGGTGGCGTGCCGTCAATATGTTCGGTGAGCAGCAAGTCGAGGACCACACGCCGTATGCCAGCGAAGACGAGGCCAGAGAAGCGGGCGAAGCCTTTCTCGCGAACTACTGGCGCAGCCAAGACAGCAAGTTGCCCCCGTCTGACTGGCGCTGAGTCGGCTCCCTCAAAACGAGGGCGTACTTCCGCATGTAGAGCGTGGTGCGGAGATGGGTGATGTTGACCTCGATGTCTGGCTCCCAGCCAGCGACCTCTCGGAGGTGGGAGCGCGCCGCCGCCTCGACCAGTGTGTCGAACCGCTGAGGCACTACAACTCGGCGATGCGGGCCAGGTTTCCTCCCGTTGACGTTCACCACCCGGGTGCGGCACGGGCAACCACTTGGCTCCGAGGGCGCGGTAGCACTGCCGAACCACTTTCTCGGCTTCTGCCGTCCCGTACTCGCGCTCCGGAGAGTCATCCATGGTCACGTGGTACACGGCTCGATGTTCTGCGCCGTCGTACGACCAACGCCATCGGAGCATTCCACGCGTCATCAGATGGTCGAGGGCATCACCAAGGTGCTCCTGGCGAGCGATGTGATACGGGGAGCGATCCATGAAGGAACCCTACAAACTGCCTGATGCGCCCCGCGCCAAGCGCGTCGAGCCCGCTCAGGTACGCACGAGGCGCAGCATCTAGGTAGAACGAGAGACCGGTCGATGTAGAAGGGGTTCACCGGCGTGCCAGCATCTCCGCCTGAGAACGAATAAAGTCGCCGCCCCGCCAGCGTGATGTCTCACGACATCGGAAACCCGGTGAACCGGCAGGTTCGCCGGGTTTCGTCATTGTCGGGTGGGTCGTTCGGGGGCTCCGGTGGATCACTTACGGCGTCGTGAGACGCGGCAGACTCCCAGCACGCGACGTCGTCGTTGTCGTGTCGCCGAGCGACAGGTACTGGGGGGCTTGCGCTGTCGACCGGCTCGCGGGTCGATGGCCCTGTGTCCGTGGCTTGCTGGCCGTGGGTGGTTTCGACCGACATGGCAGCTACGGGAACGGTGGGTGGGTGGTCGTCGCCGGTTCCCGGCTTGCGGGTCCGCCGTGTCCCTGGGCCTGTGGAAAGCGGCTCGGAATCGTGACCTGTTCGTTACCCAGGGCCCTGTGGAGCAAGGGGTTCTGGGCCTCTCGGTGTCGGTGGCCGGTGCTTGAGTAGCACCATGACAGCGATGGCCACACCCCGGCACCGAGTCTCGGTGGCCGTCGCCCACGCCCACGCCGAGATCGATGCGGTCGCGGACGCGTCGGTGTGGTCCATGGACCCCGCGGAGACCACCGCGACGCTCGTGGAGATCAGCAAGCTCAAGACGAAGGTCGCCGAGCTGGAGGCCCGGGTCGCCGAGCACGCCGACGACGAACAGGTCGACGCGTGGGCGCACCGGACCCGGCAGACCAAGCCCGCGGTGCTCGGCCAGGTCAGGCTCGGCCAAGCCCTGGTGACCCGGGGCCATGTCCGGGACGCGCTCGCGGCCGGTGACCTGGTGGTCGAGCAGGCCAAGGTCATCGTCACCGCGCTCGACCAGTTGCCCGGAGACCTCGACACGACTCTGGTGGACAAGGCCGAGCGGCACCTGGTGGCCGCCGGACGCGAGCACACCGCCCCGACCCTGCGGATCCTGGGCAAGCGGCTGATGGACGTGGTCGCCCCCGACCTGGCGGATGAGTACGAAGCGAAGCAGCTCGCCCGCGAAGAGGCCGACGCGCTACTGGCCACCACGTTCACGATGGTCGACGACGGCCACGGCAAGTGCCACGGCCGGTTCACCGTCCCGTCCGTCCACGGCGCCGCGCTGAAGAAGATGCTGCTCGCGATCGCCGCCCCCCAGCACCGCACCGCCACCGACGGGCCCGCCGCCGCCGGTGCCGTGCCCCGGCCCGGCCGGGAACGCCTGGGCCGCGCGTTCTGCGAGCTCCTCGAGCGCTACCCCGCCCACCAGCTCCCCCAGACCGGCGGAGTCTCCGCCACCATCGTGGTCACCATGACCCTCGAGGCCCTCGAAGGCCGCATCGAGCAGGCCGCACTCCTGGACACCGGAGAGAGGATCACCGCATCGACGGCCCGCCGGCTCGCGTGCGAGGCCGGGATCATCCCCGCCGTCCTCGGCGGCAACTCCGAGGTCCTCGACCTCGGCCGCACCCGCCGGTTCCACACCAAGGCCCAACGGACCGCGATCGCCCTCCGGGACAAGGGCTGCACCGAGCCCGGCTGCGATCGGCCCCCGGCGATGTGTCACGTCCATCACGACATCCCGTGGAGCCGCGGCGGACCCACCGACGTCGAGCACGGCAGGGTCCTCTGCCCGAAACACCACACCAGGTTCCACCGACGAACCTAGGCCGACCGGCCTACGAACCTCCACCACAGACCGGCCGATGGGCGCGGTCCCGCCTGCCAACACCCCAACGCCGTGAGCCGCGCGAAATGCGGCTGCTCCGGGCGAGTCGAGGCGGTGCGGAGTCCGCGGAAACACGGACTCGGACCCGACAGCCGGACGCGCGAGCCTCCGTCTCGGGGGGAGGCTCCAATGCCCAACTGCCGGGCCACCCCCATGGTGACCCGAACGCGGGACCGACAACCTCGCGCAGATGAGGGATCGTCCGCTCACACTCCGCTCGGATCTCGGCTGCTTGTTCCGGTGAACGGCCGGCCACCTCTGCCGCCGAACAGGGACACACCGAGAAACTGGCTCGATTCCCCGGTGGGATCGCGACCGCGGGGCTGATGCACTCGGACTCCGGACTCGTGGAGACCAGTTACTTGCGGACGACCATGGCGTCCGCGCCACGCGGCGCGCGTGCCGGCGTGGTCCCGCGCCCCTTGGCGATCGGGCCCGTCCCACGATGTCGCGGGGCGGGCCCGCCGCTTGACCCTCAGTCCAGACCGTTCGACGCTCTTCCGCGCCGGAAGCGGGGGATGTGGCGCGGAAGAGTTCCTCCAGCGTGGGCCTCCGCGGGGCGCCCCGCATCACCCGCACGAGGGAGGCCCGGGCGGTAGCCACCGGTCGGCTGGTGCATCCGGCCCGCGGGCCAGGTGACGATGGCCGGGCGAGCGGCTCCTACGGACCCCGGTTGGCGGTCCCTCGTTGTGGGTGCTGGCCGCAATGTGCGGCCCCCGTGCGCCGACGGACGCTGATGTCATGGCGCCCAGGGTCCGAGTCGTCGGCGACAGCAGTGGCCCGGGCGGGGTGCGGTCCGAGAGCCCGTGGGAGCGTCGGCGGCCGAGCGTTTCCGAGTCGCGCCTCCGTACGGCCCTCGGGCGCATGTGCTGCTGCGCCAGGATGTGGCGGGGGCCGTCCGTCACCAGTGATGCAGCAGCCAGGTCGGCGGCGGCGACCGCGCCTGCTGTCCCGCCCGGAGAGTTCTCACTCATCTCCTCGACGAAGCCTTCCGTCGCCGTGACTCGGCGGACCCTGGGCGCGCTGGCCGTCGTGCTCGTTGGCGCGTCAGCGTGCGGCTATCCCGCCGACGCCGACAAGGAGAACCGTGAACGGCGCGACAACGAGGACGAGCGTGACGAGAACGAGCGCGACGAGAACGGGCGAGACGAGATCGGGCGCGACGGGGACGGGCGCGATGAGCGCGAGCGCGATGAGGACGAGGGCGACGAGGACGAACGCGACGAGGACGAAGGCAGAGATGGTGAAGGCGAAGGTGGCGACGGGAGCGGGGGCGAAGACGACGGCGGTGGTGACGACGAAGGCGGCGAGGACGAGCCGGACGAGCCAGGCGGTTCAGGCGGGAAGTGCGCGGAGAACCCCGGCGAGTGTGAGCCCGGGAGCTGAGTCGGCGGCCGAAGTGGTTGCCTGACGGGACCGTGGGCGGTGCCCGGCTGTTCCCCAGCATTGACGTCGCGGACCGGTTGGGTGCGTGCCCATGCTGGTGGGACCTCGAGAGGTTGTGCGGTAGGAGGTCCACGATGCCGGATCGTCGGGTGCAGGCAACCGTGGGACTGCTGCTCGTGTCGGGGCTGGTCCTCGCCGGACCCGGTGCGCGGGCTGCGGTGGTCACCGGGACTCCCGGTGACGAGGTGCTGGTGGGCACCGCCGCGCACGACACGATCGACGCCAAGCCGGGTGAGGACCTGGTCTTCGCCGGCGCTGGTCCGGACGTCGTCAAGGGCGGCCGCGGCGCCGACGTCCTCCGGGGCGGGCTCGGCAGGGACACCGTGTTCGGCGACCTCGGTGCGGACCTCCTCAAGGGCCGGGCCGGCCGTGATGTCCTGGTCGGCGGCACCGGGGACGACCGTGCCTTCGGGGGGCCGGGAGGCGACCAGTTCGGCAGCCTGGCGCCGAACTTCGGGTTCCAGGGGAACGACGTCCTGGTGGGCGGACGCGGGATCGACGTCTTCCTCGAGGCCGGCGACGGCGACGACCTCCTCCGCGGCGGGCCGAACCGCCGCAACCCCGATGCGCTGTTCCCCGTCGAGACCTTGCGACCGGGCCCCGGAGCCGATCGCGTGTTCGGGGGACCCGGGCCGGACGAGGTCGTGCTCGAGGTCGACGGCAGCGCCGACACCATCCGCTGCGGCCCGGGCTCGGACGTGGTGACCTACCTGGGTGCCATCGACGACTCCGACACCCTCACCGGGTGCGAGCAGGTGCGGGCGCAGTAGCGGCGGTCGTCCCCACCCGGCTATCGGAGCGTCGGCCAGTCGATCAGCGTGCGGCCGCCGGGCGCGAACTGGATCGCGGTGGGGCCGCCCGGGAGCTTCGGCACCGGGATCAACCACCAGCCCGTCACGCACTGTCCCGGTGCGAGCACCTTCCGGAAGGGATAGGTCGGTGTCGGCAACGGGTGCGCGCCTGCCGGGCGGGCGGGGTAGACGCGGCCGTCCGTGCCCTTCGCCCGCCAGTCGTCCCAGCCGACCAGCTCGCGGTGGTGGCTTGATCGCCGTACGCAGGTGCGCACCTCCTCCGCCCAGAACTCCAGCCCGGGCTCGTCCGGGTGCAGCACCTGCCCATCGGCGTCGCGCACGTCCCGGCTCAGGAGCAGCTCCTTGACGACGAAGTCCCCGCCGCGGCGCGGCGGCAGGTTCTGGTCGGAGTACGGGCGGTGCTCCCGGTGCGCGTGCGGGAGGTCCGACCCGCCGGGCGCGGTGGTCGCGGATGACTCGCGGGCCGGACTGTGGGCACATCCGCCCAGGAGGATGCAGACCGTCGCGAACCACAGGAGGCCGCGCACGCGCGCCGGCATCGCCATGGGAGCTCCTCTCGACATGCGTGCGACGCGCGGTCGGGGGCGAAGGTTGCGACCGGGATGGACCGGCCGGTCCGGCGGTCAGGTTGCTGGCAGGTGCGGTCACGGACCTTGGTCGCATGGACTCTCGTACGTTCGCCGGCCCGAAGGTGCCCGCGGTCTTCCTCACCTTCTGGGTCATCAAGCTGCTCACCACGGGCATCGGGGAGACCGGGGCCGACTTCATGGGCACCCACAGCATCCCGGTCGCCGGCGTGGTCGGCGTCGGTGGCTTCTTCGCCGCGCTGTGGTGGCAGCTGCGTGCCTCGGCGTACCAGCCGGTGCGCTACTGGGTGACGGTGCTGATGGTGGCCGTCTTCGGCACGATGATCGCCGACGGGCCGCACGTGGCGCTCGGTACGCCGTACTGGTTCGACGCCATCGTCTACTTCGTGCTGCTGTGCGGGCTGCTGACGTGGTGGCTGCGCAGCGAGGGGACGCTGTCGGTGCACTCGATCGTGACCTCCCGCCGGGAGCGGTTCTACTGGGGGACGGTGCTGCTGACGTTCGGGCTGGGCACCGCGCTCGGTGACGCCGTCGCCATCAACGCAGGCCTCGGGTTCGGTTGGTCGATCGTGATCTTCGGTGTCGCGATCCTGATCCCGCTCGGGCTGTGGCGGGCGGGCCTTCCCGCGGTCGCGTGCTTCTGGGCGTCGTACGCGCTGACCCGTCCGCTCGGCGCGAGTGTCGCCGACTACCTCGCGGCCAAGCCCTCGAGCGGCGGGCTGGGCTGGGGGACCGGGCCGGTGACCGCGGTCGGCCTGGTGCTGTTCGCCGTCCTCGTCGCGTACGTCGCCGTCACGCACTCCGACGAGGAGGGTGCGCACGGCACGGCACCGGAGGAGGACCACGAGGCGGAGCCGGTGCTCGACTGAGCAGAATGGCCCCATGGTCAGCATCGAGTTCGAGGGCAAGCGCCCGGCCGTCCACCCCGACGCGTTCGTCGCGGCGACCGCGACCCTGATCGGCGACGTGACCGTCGAGAAGGGCGCGAGCATCTGGTACGGCGCGGTGCTGCGCGCCGACATCTGCACCATCGTGGTGCGCGAGGGCGCGAACGTGCAGGACAACTCGGTGCTGCACGCGGCTCCCGGCGAGACGCTGGTCGTCGGTCGCGACGCGACCGTCGGCCACGGCTGCGTGGTGCACTGCAAGGAGGTCGGCGAGCAGGCCCTGGTCGGCAACGGCTCGACGCTCCTCGACCACGCGGTGGTGGGCCCGCGCACCCTGGTCGCCGCCGGATCCGTCGTCACCCCCGGCACCGTGCTGCCGGGCGACGTGGTCGCAGCGGGCATCCCGTGCAAGCCGACCAAGCCGATCGAGGGCACGTCGTCGGAGTTCTGGGTCGAGCAGAACCCGCCGTACTACCAGGAGCTCGCGCAGCGCCACCGCGAAGGCGCCGTCCTGCTCGACAGCGAGGTCCGATGAGCGTCCGCGTCGAGGTCGACGGCGCCGTCACCACCGTCGTGCTCGACCGCCCCGAGGCCCGCAACGCCGTCGACGGCCCGACCGCGAAGGCGCTCGCCGACGCGTTCCGCGCCTTCGACGCCGACGAGGGCCAGGCCGTCGCGGTCCTGTACGGCGACGGCGGCACGTTCTGCGCCGGCGCGGACCTCAAGGCGATCGGCACCGAGCGCGGCAACCAGGTCACGGACTTCGACGAGGGCGGCGACGGCCCGATGGGGCCGACCCGGATGCGACTGTCCAAGCCGGTCGTCGCCGCCATCGAGGGGTACGCCGTCGCCGGCGGCCTCGAGCTCGCGCTGTGGTGCGACCTGCGGGTGGCCGCCGGCGATGCGGTGCTCGGCGTGTTCTGCCGGCGCTGGGGTGTGCCGCTCATCGACGGCGGCACGGTCCGGCTGCCGCGGCTGATCGGCGCCGGTCGCGCCCTGGACCTGGTCCTCACCGGCCGCCCGGTCGACGCCTGGGAGGCCGAGCGGATGGGCCTGGTCAACCGCGTCGTACCCGTCGGCACCGCGCGCGCCGAGGCCGAGGCGCTCGCCCACCAGCTGGCGGCGCTGCCGCAGGCCTGCCTGCGCGAGGACCGCCTGTCGCTGCTGGAGCAGGAGGGACTCACCGAGGACGAGGCGATGGCGAACGAGCTGCGGCACGGGCTCGTCTCGCTCGAGAACGGCGCGCTCGAGGGAGCCGCGCGGTTCGCGTCAGGCGACGGGCGTCACGGAGCCTGACGCGTCGGAGCCTCGTCCAGGCACACCGCCACCAGCCGCGCGGCACCGTGCGCGGTGAACACCCGCCAGCCGGTCTCGAACGGCACGAACCGCATCTGCCCGGACGCCGAGCGCACGATCGCGGAGACCGGCTGGGCGCCGCCGTCGAAGCCGGTGACCGAGCAGTGGTGCCGGTCGAGCAGGTGGTCGACGCGCGTGGGCTGGTCGTCGACCGCGTAGCCGGCGTACCCGTTGTCCGGCCTGTCCGCGACGGTCTGGGTAGCCCAGCCGGTCACGGCGATCGACCCGACGACGGTCACCTTGACCGCGAAGAGCGCGAGTCGGGCAGAGCGCGGGAGCCGGTGCGGCATGGGTCCTCCTGGGCCGGTGCTGCGCACGCGTCCCCCTCGGTCGGCGTGCGTCCCTCTCCGGGCGTTCCAACGAGCGGAGGTACGCCGAGGTGACGCCGCGGGTAGGCGAGGATGGGTGACATGCCGCACCCCAGCTCCTGGTTCGCCTCGCCCGACGACGCCGTCGCCCGCCTCGGGGAGCGTGGCTACCTCGCTGATCCGGCGACCGCCACGACGGCGTACCTCGCGGGTGCCCTCGAGAAGCCGCTGCTGGTCGAGGGGCCGGCCGGGGTGGGCAAGACCGAGCTCGCGAAGGCGGTCGCGCGCGCCACCGGCGCGGACCTGGTCCGGCTCCAGTGCTACGAGGGCCTCGACGAGGCCCGGGCGCTGTACGAGTGGAACTACAAGAAGCAGCTGCTGCGCATCCAGGCGACCGGTGAGCAGTCGTGGGAGGAGACCCACGACGACATCTTCACGGAGGAGTTCCTGCTGACCCGCCCGCTGCTGACCGCGATCCGGCGCGAGCAGCCGACCGTGCTCCTGGTCGACGAGGTCGACAAGACCGACGTCGAGGTCGAGGGACTGCTGCTCGAGGTGCTGTCCGACTTCCAGGTCACCATCCCCGAGCTCGGCACCGTCGCGGCGGTGCGCCGGCCCTACGTCGTGCTCACCTCGAACGCGACCCGCGAGCTGTCGGAGGCGGTGAAGCGGCGCTGCCTGTACCTGCATCTGGAGTACCCCGACGCCGCGCGCGAGCGGGAGATCGTCACCAGCCAGGTGCCCGACCTCGACCAGCGCGTCGCCGAGCAGCTGGTCGCGACCATCGGCCGGCTGCGCGACCTGGAGCTCAAGAAGGCGCCGTCGATCGCGGAGTCCGTCGACTGGGCGCGCACCCTGGTCGCCCTCGAGATCGGCGAGCTCGACGAGAAGGCGATCGCGGACACGCTCGGCGTCGTCCTCAAGCACGCCTCCGACCAGGACAAGGCCGTGCGGGAGCTCCGGCTGCGGTCATGAGGTGCTCATGAGCGGGCTCGTCGACCGCCACATCAGCTTCCTGGAGGCGCTCCGCGCCGCCGGGATGCCGGTGTCGCTCGCGGAGGACCTGGACGCGGTGGCCGCGCTGCGCGCCCTCGACTGGGACAGCCGCGAGGTGGTGCGGGCGGGGTACGCCGCCACGCTGGTCAAGAAGCAGTCCCAACGGCCCACCTTCGACGTGCTGTTCGACGTCTACTTCCCCCGCATGGTGGGCGACGGCGCGGCGGCGGCCGGTCGCGAGCCGGAGGTCGACAACGGTGGCGCGCTGGCCGACTTCCGGGACGAGCTCGCCGACGCGCTGACCGAGCTGGGCGGGGACGGGGACGAGCAGGCGCTGCTCGACCTGGCCGCCGAGATGGTGGCCCGCTTCGGTGCGATGCCGGGCCGGGGCCCGGGCCTGTCGTCCTGGTCGGCGTACACCGCGCTGCAGCGGGTCGCGCCGTCCGAGCTCGTGGACCGGATCGTCCAGGCCCTGCTGGCCGGCGGGCGCACCGACGACGAGGCCCGGCGTGAGGCGGGGCGCCGGATCGGCAGCTTCACCGGCATGGTCGAGGCCGACGCCCGGCGGCGGATCGCCGAGGAGAAGGGGCCCGAGCACGTGGCGAACGTCGCGGTCCGCCCGACGATCGACCGGCTCGACTTCACCTCCGCCCGCAGGGCCGACCTCGAGCAGATGCGGCGGGAGATCTACCCGCTCGCGCGGCGGCTCGCGACCCGGCTCACCCAGGAGCACCACGCGAGGCGGCGCGGCCCGCTGGACTTCCGGCGCACCGTCCGCGCGTCCGTCTCCACCGGTGGCGTCCCCCTGGTCACCCACCACCGCCCGAAGCGGCCGCACCGCACCGAGCTGGTCGTGCTCTGCGACGTCAGCGGGTCGGTGGCGAACTTCGCGCAGTTCACGCTGCTGCTCGTCTACGCGCTGCGCGACCAGTTCGACAAGGTCCGCGCCTTCACGTTCATCGACCACGTGCACGAGGTGACGCAGCACTTCCGGCCCGGCGCGGACCCGGCCGACGTGCTGGCGGACCTCGCGGCCAGCACCTCGCACGCCGCGCTGTGGGGCCGCACCAACTACGGCCGGGCGCTGACGAAGTTCGAGGAGTCGTACGCCGACGCGCTCGGCCCGAGGTCGTCGCTGCTGATCCTCGGCGACGCGCGCTCGAACTACGCCGACCTGCACCTCGACGTGCTGAAGCGGCTGGCCGGCTCGGCGCGGCATGCCTGGTGGCTCAACCCGGAACACCGCCGGCACTGGGACACCGGCGACTCCGCGGCGACGAGGTACGGCGAGGTCGTGCCGATGGTCGAGTGCCGCAACCTCACCCAGCTCGGTGAGTTCGTGCACGACATCCTCTGAGCCGGCCCGACGGACGAGCTCGCGACCGGGGAATGGAGATCAGGAGAGATATCCCAGCCCACGCAGGCGATCCAGCTCCTGACGGATCCCGGGATGCTGCGCCGAGTCGACCGCGCGACCGCCCGCCACGTAGTCCGCGCCGTCGAAGACGACCGTCAGCCGGTTCGCGGCGTCGGCGTTGACCAGCGCGCCGAGCTGGGCGACCGGGTCGGCGCGGTCCTCGAGCGAGAGCACCCGCACGCCGTCGGGCAGTCGCGGCACCAGCGCGGCCGGGGAGCCGGCGGTGATGACCTGGTCGACGACGTACGGCGCGGGCCGGGTCGCGACCTCGACCGCGGTGGCCCCGCCCTGGGCGCACCCGACCAGCAGCACGTGCGCATCGGCGGGCACCGCATCCCGGAGGGCGTCGTGGGCGTGGTCGGCGTACGCCGCGTGGTCGCCCGCGACGACCCGCTGCCGTCCCTCCCCGGCATACGGTCCGCGCAGGAAGGCGACGTACCGCTGCGGCGATACCTCGTGCACGGAGACGGGGGCGGGTGCGCGGGCCAGCGCGGCCATCAGGTCCTCCAGCCCGGAGAGCCGTGGGTCGCCGCCGGTGGTCGTGCGGTCGGGCGGGTCCTCTCCGAGCACCGGGGCGGCGACGTCGCGCAGCGCGGCGCCGAGGTCGGCGTGGAAGGGCTCGGCGCCGATCGCGCGCAGCCCGGCGCGGGCGGCGCCGGCGGTGGTCTCGCCCGTGGTGAGGAGGGACCGCAGCTGCAGCCCGTCGAGCAGTCCGCCGCCCCCGGCCGCGTGCTCGCGCAGGTCCGGGTTGTCGCCGATCAGCTCCTCGAGGTACGCCGCGACGCCGTCGCGGTCGAGCGCGTCCGTCTCGATGAGGCCAGCGGCGACGACCGCGCCGCCGAGGGCGACCTCGGGGGCGAGGTAGCCGATCGCGCGGCCGGCGATCGAGCCGAGGGTGCGGAACGCGGCGGCCTGGAGGTCGTCGATCCATTGGTAGGTGAGCACCGTCGCGCGCACCACGAGTGCGTCGGCGTCGAGCTCGACCGACCGCGCGAGCAGGCCGTGCCGGCCGGTGGTGGCGGCGCGCACGTCGTCGTCGAACCGCTCGAACGACGCCGGCGCCAGCTCGGCGGACTCCTCGATGGCGGGGTCGCGGAGCAGCTGTTCGCCGAGCCCGGCGCGGCTGCGCATCTCGGCGCCGGTGCCGTCGAACAGGTCGGCCAGGCGCATCAGCTGGTCGTACCTCTCGGCGATCCTCATGGGCGCACCTCCGCGAGCACCGGGGCGAGCTCCGTGGCGAGGTCGCCGGGCCGGACCCGGCGCACCTCGACGAGGTCCGCGCCGTGGGGTCGCAGCGCCCGCCAGCCGTCGGCCAGCAGCACCCACGAGAGCACGCCGATGACACTGGTCCGCTCGCCCGACACGTCGGCGACCAGCGCCCGGAGCCGGCCGCGCGGTTCGGTGGCGAGCGCGGTCAGCACCGGCACCGCCTCGAGGTCGACGCCGTGCTGCCCGGCCAGCACCGAGAGCAGGTCGGTGCGGTGGCTGCACACCGCCTCGGCGGCGGCGTCGAGGAGGTCGTACGGCAGGTCGAGGCGGTCGGGAGCGCCGGACTCGCCGGTCCGCAGGTCCTCGGGGACGACCGCGACGCGGGCCAGCTCGTCGGCCCAGGCACTGGTGGGGAACCACGCCAGCTCGAACACGATGCCGTCCGCGGTCGCGAGCGACGCGACGGCGTCCCCGCGCTGCCGGTGCCAGGCGCGGACCCGGCCCGGACCTGCCGTCACGTCGAGGTCGACGGCGACGGTCGGTGTGGCGAGCAGCCCGACGGCGCCGACCAGGCCCTCGTCGACGACCGTGTCGACGAGCAGCCCCCGGCGGGCCAGGGAGGCATGCGGGTCGTGGAGACCCTCGAGCGCGGCGGCCAGCTCTTCGGCGTCCGCGGCACCGGGCGTCGGCCCGAGCCGGCCGTCGAGCTCGGCGTCGGGCTCCTCCGCCGCGCGGACGAAGGGCAGCGGGGCGCCGCCGGCCTGCTCGGCCACGAACAGCAGCTCCGGGAGGGTCAGCGAGAGCCGGCGAGGGAGTGCGTCGAGGAGGCCGGTCGCCGCCGGAGGGGCGGCGCCGAGGTCGATGGTCGCCACGTCAGAGTCCCGGCAGGTCGAGGGCGAGCCAGTCCTTGTGACCGGGTGGCGGTGGTGAGAACGGGACGCCGTCCTCCGCGAGGTGCCGGGCCCGGTGCTCGGCATCGTCGATGGCGTCCTTGAGCCGCTCCACCTCGAGCAGGTGCGCCTCGAGGGACTCCGCCGCGGCGTCGTGCCGCGCGGCGACGTCATGGAGCCTGCTCGCGCGGTCGCGGATCCGGATCGCGAGCGCGTCCGCCGCGCGCCCGGTCCAGCCGACGGCCTCGGTCCGGGCGACCAGCCGGTCGGCCATCCTGCGGATCTCGATCCCCTGCTCGCGCAGCTGGGCGGCGCGCTTGCGCATCACGTCGGTCTCGCCGTACATCGATGAGGCACCTTCTTCCGAGATAGCCGGGTGCGTCGGTGACCGCATTCCCCGATTCGACCGGGTGAAACGCGTCTCAGGGCTGGCGGACGATCTGGAACACCTGGCTCGTGACGGTGCTCCGTGGGCCGTCGCCGGAGGCCAGGAATCCGGCGTCGTGCAGGCTCGCGAGCTGCTCCTGCACGGAGGGGTCGGAGGACGCGTCCGCCGCGGCGGCGCCGTTCAGGTAGTGCCAGTAGTCGTGGTTGCCGACGACGCCCGACGCCCCGCCGTGGTCGGCGAAGGACACGGTGGCCTGCTCGACGGACTCGTGGTTGGGCGCGCCGTCGGTCAGGGGCACGACATCGCCCCGGTGCTCGAGCGACAGCACGTGCGTGCCCGACGGGAACGACGGCACCTGCGCGGTCGGCGAGCCCGCGGTGACGACGTGGGTGACGTCGTAGTTGCTGCCGTGGCCGAGGATCGCGGCCGCCTCCATGCCGCCCATGGAGTGCCCGACGAGGAGCACCGGGTCGTGGGGGCCGATCCCGGCCTGTCCCATCGCGTCGAGGATGCCCTGCTGGTAGCTGTTGCCGTGCCCGGACATCAGCAGCAGGTCGGTGGGCAGGTCGCGGACGTCGTCGTCCTGGGTCCACGGCAGCGTCGTCATGTCGTCGGTCCCGGGCAGGTACACGATGTGCCGGACGCCGTCGGGTCCGTGGATCGTCTGGATCTCGATGGTGCCGTTGAGCGCCGAGTCCGACCCCTGCGAGAGCGCGGCGACGTGCTGGAGCTGGCCGACCAGTCCGGTCAGGTTCGCCGGCTGCTCGCCGGAGTACGGCACGTCCGCGTCGATCGGCCGGACTACGGCGTGCCCGTCGCCGCCGTACGTCAGGGCGAGCGGGCCGGCGCGGAGCTCGGGCTCGGTGAGGGCGAAGGCGCGCTCGGTCAGCGGCTGGAACCACGAGCGCACCTCGTCGTCGCAGACGTCGAACGTGGTGACCACCGCGCGGACCACGACCGCGTCGGCCTCCCAGCCGAACGACTCGACCAGCACGCCGTCGGGCCCGGTCGTCGCCGCGAGCACCGCCCGCTCGGCGCGCGCGAAGCTGACCGGCGAGATCGGGGCGGACGCGGCGAGGCCGGGGTCGAGCATGGTGCGGGCCCCGAGGCCGGCCCAGTCGCGCAGCTCGCTCCCGGCGGTGTCGAACCGGTCGGCGAGGCCGCGCATCGCGACGTAGGTCGCGGCCAGGCCGTGGGCACCGCCGGTCACCTGGGTGATGTGGGTGTCGCTCACAGCAGCTCCTTCAGCTTCCCGATGGTCCCCTCGACGGCGTCCACGGCGAGGTCCTCCAGCAGGTCGACCTCGCGGGCGTGCCGGTCGAGCGCGTCGGCGGCGTCCTCGTGCAGCCGGGCGGTGCGGTGGAGGGCGGAGACGCGGGTCGCCACGTGGACGCGCATGGTGTCCGCGGCGACGCCCTGCCAGGCGACGTCCCGCGCCGCGGCGCTGAGCCCGGTCGCGAGGTCGCGGATCTCGTCGGCCCGTTCGCGCAGCCGCCGGGCCAGGGCCCGGATGGTGGTCGTGTCTCCGTACATGCCCGGAAGCGTCACCGGGCGGGACTTGTGGAGAAACGTCAGGTGGCGGTGACTGTGGAGAGCCGGTCCAGGGCCTCCTCGATGCCGGCCCCCGGGCCGGCGAAGCTGAGCCGCACGAAGCGGCCGCCGTCGACGGTGTCGAAGTCGATCCCGGGCGCCATCGCGACGCCGGTCCGGGCCAGCACGTCGTGGCAGAACGCCATCGTGTCGTCGGTCAGGTGCCCGACGTCGGCGTACACGTAGAACGCGCCGTCCGCGGGTGCGAGCCGCGTGACGCCGAGCCGCGGCAGGCCGTCGAGCAGGAGGGCGCGATTCCCGGCGTACCGCCGTACGTGGCCGTCGAGCTCGTCGTACGACGCGTCGCTGAACGCCGCGAGGCTCGCCCACTGCGCCAGCACCGGCGGGCAGATCGTGAAGTTGCCGGTGAGCACGTCGGCCGCGCGGCGGAGCCGGTCCGGGACCAGCATCCAGCCGATCCTCCAGCCGGTCATCGAGAAGTACTTGGAGAAGCTCGAGAACACGACGGCCTCGCGGCTGGTCTCCCAGGCGCTGCGGGCCAGTTGGTCGCCGCCGTCCAGCGGGGCGTACTCGATGCCGTGGTAGATCTCGTCCGAGATCAGCTGGATGCGCTGCTCCTCGCAGTACGCCGCCAGCGCGGCGAGCTCGCTGGGGACCAGCATCGTGCCGGTGGGGTTCGCCGGGCTGGCGACCACGAGGCCCTTGATGCCCCCGGCGGACTCCTGGAGCGCGGCGACCTGCTCGACCGTCGGCTGGAACCGGGTCTCCGGACCCGTGGGGATCTCGACGACCTCGCAGCCGAGCGCGGCGAGCACGTTGCGGTAGCAGGGGTAGCCGGGGCGAGCCATCGCGACCCGGTCACCCACCTCGAACGCCGCGAGGAACGCCAGCAGGAAGCCGCCGCTGCTCCCGGTCGTCACGACCACCTCGTCCGGATGCACGTCGATGCCGTGCGCGCGCTTGTGGTGCCCGGCGATCGCCTCGCGCAGCTCCAGCACGCCCGCGGCCGGTGTGTAGCCGAGCGGGTCGCCGGAGTCGAGCAGCCGCTTGGCCTCCTCGCGCACCGGGGCCGGCGCGCCCGTGCTCGGCTGTCCGGCCAGCAGGTTGAGCAGGTCGCCGTGCGTGCGCTGCCGGGTGGTCGCCGCCGCCAGCAGGTCCATCACGTGGAACGGCGGCACGTTCGCCCGGCTGGCGACCTCGAACCGGTCGGTCATGGGGCGACTGTACGGCGGGGCGGGATACCCGGTGAGCCGGGTATCACCACGCTTATCGGGTGTTGCAATGCCCGTGAAGCGACGGGATACCCGGTTAGCCGGGTATCCCGGCAGCGTGCCGCCCGGCCCGCCGACCGAAGAACGACCCCTCACCGAGCTGGGTGCCGGAGCAGTAGCCCTTGCCGTCCTGGGCGATGTTGGACGCGCAGGCACCGGCGGCGTACAGGCCCGGGATGACCGAGCCGTCGGGGCGCTGGGCCTGGCCGTCGACGGACACCCGGATGCCGCCGAGGGTGAAGCCGGCGTACATCGCGTGCCCGAGCCGCAGGTCGAAGACCGCCCACGGACCGGTGTCCTGGGGGGCCAGCCACTCGGCAGCCTTGTGGAAGTCGAGGTCCTCTCCGGCGGCCGCCATCTTGTTGTAGCGCTCGAGCGTCGCGGCGACCGACCCGGCCGGCAGGTCGAGCGCCGACTCCAGCTCCGCGATCGTCTCGTAGCCGTCGATGAGCGGGACCAGGGGGAACTTCGGGTACTCGACGTGCTCGCTGTCGACGACGAGGTACGCCGTGTGGTCGGCCTGCTCCATCACGAACTGCGAGGTCCGCGAGTGGTAGCCGTCCTCGCCGCAGAAGCGCTCGCCGTCCTTGTTCACGATGACGCCGGTCATCAGCGACGACGGCGGGTAGAACGGCGCGGTGATGAACGGCTCCTCCATGTGCCGGAGCTCGGCGCCGGCGGAGGCGCCGAGGCGGATGCCGAGGCCGTCGTCGTACGTCGAGCCCAGCGTGAACGGCTTCTCGGCGAGGGACGGGGTGTACGACGCGACCATGTCGGGGTTCATCACGAAGCCGCCCGCGGCGACGACCACCGCGCCGGCGGCGATGACGCCCGTGTCCTCGAACGACCGCCAGGCGAGGCCGACGACGGTGTCGCCGTCCACCACGAGGTTGGTCGCGCCGGTCTCGTAGCGGACCTCGACCCCGGCCTCCTCGATCCGGGCGCGCAGCAGGTCCATCACCATCCTGGTGCCCTCGGTGTCGCCCGGCACCGGCACCTTGTGCCCGCGTGGCGCCGGCGTCGCCTGCTCCTTGAACGGCCAGACCTTCTCGTTGCCGGTGAACATCAGCCCCTCGGTGCCGGGCTGGATGACGGCCTTCTCCGGGTAGTAGGAGCGCTCGAACTCGAACCCGAGCGACTCGAGCCAGTCGAAGTGCTCGACCGAGCCGTCGCAGTACGCGCGGATCTTGTCGGGCTCGGGATCCTTGGAGGCCGCGACGAGGTACGCGTACATCTCGTCGGCGGAGTCCGCCCACCCGGTCGCCTGCTGCACGGCCGTCCCGCCGCCGAGGTAGAAGTGGCCACCGGACATCGCGGACGTGCCCCCGTGGACCGCGGCCTTCTCCAGCAGCAGCACCCGGGCGCCCGCTCGTGCGGCCTCCAGCGCCGCGCAAGCCCCGGCGATGCCGAAGCCGACCACGACGACGTCGTACCGCTCGGCGCCCTCGCCGCTGTCGGGGACCAGGACGGAGGCGGGGAGGACGTCGGGGATGGCGGTGCCGCTGCTCATGGGTCAAATCTAGAACAAGTTTCAGTTCTGCGGAACGTCGGCCCGCCCGGCCGCACCTATACACTCGGGCCCCGCCCCGACGATCGCCGAGGTGACCTGTGTCGTTCGACGTCCATCAGCTCGACACGTTCGTCCTGGTGGGCTCCGCGGTGACCCTGCTGGCGATCCTCGCGGTCCGGGTCTCCTCGCGGGCCGGCCTGCCGAGCCTGCTGATCTACCTGCTCATGGGTGTCGCGCTCGGTGAGTCCGGCGCTGGCATCCAGTTCGAGAACGCCGAGGTCGCGCACTCGCTCGGCTTCGCGGCGCTGGCGGTGATCCTCGCCGAGGGCGGCCTGACGACCAGCTGGCGCGAGATCCGCCCGGTCGCCCGGATGGGGCTCTCGCTCGCGACGATCGGGGTCGCGGTCTCGGTCGCGGTCGTGGCCGTGGGCGCCCACTACGTGCTCGGGCTGCCGTGGCAGCTCGCGGTGCTGCTCGGGGCCGTCACCTCACCCACCGACGCGGCCGCGGTGTTCTCGGTGCTGCGCGTGGTGCCGCTGCCGCGGCGGCTGACCGGCACGCTCGAGGCCGAGTCCGGCCTCAACGACGCGCCGACGGTCGTGCTCGTGACGCTCGTGTCGTCGGGCGCCGCGCAGGAGCACGGCGTGCTGGCGGTGCTCGGGATCGTCGGGTACGAGCTCGTCGTCGGCACGGGGTTCGGCCTGGCTGCCGGGTTCGGCGGCGCCTGGGTCATGCGCCGCGCGGCGCTGCCCTCCTCCGGCCTGTACCCGCTCGCGGTGCTGACCCTGGCCTTCCTGGCGTACGGCGCGGCGGCGTTCGTGCACGGGTCCGGCTTCGCCGCCGTGTACGTCGCCGCGCTGGTGCTCGGCAACACCGAGCTGCCGCACCGCACCGCCACCAGGTCGTTCGCCGAGGGTGTCGCCTGGCTGGCCCAGATCGGGCTCTTCGTGATGCTCGGCCTGCTGCTCTCACCGGGCCGGATCACCCTCGACTCGGTCGGCCTGGCGGTCGCGGCTGGGCTGATCCTCACGCTGGCGGCCCGGCCCCTCTCGGTGCTCGTGAGCGCCGTCGTGCAACCGATGTCCCGGCGAGAGCTGGGCTTCATCTCCTGGGCCGGGCTGCGTGGGGCCGTGCCGATCGTGCTGACGACCATCCCGCTGGCCGAAGGGGTCGACGGGGCGGCCCGGCTGTTCGACATCGTGTTCGTGATGGTCGTCATCTACACCCTGCTCACCGGGCCGACGCTGCCCGCGGCAGCCCGGCTGCTGAAGGTCGCCCGCCGCTCCGAGCCGCGGGGGCTCGACGTCGAGGCCGCGCCCCTCGAGCGGATCGCGGCCGACCTGCTGCAGGTGACGATCAGCCCGGTGTCGCAGATGCACGGCGTCGAGGTGGGTGAGCTGCGGCTGCCGCGCGGCTCGTCGGTCGCGATGGTGATCCGGGAGGGGGAGACGATCGTGCCCGAGCGCCGTACCGTGCTCCGGCACGGCGACGACCTGCTCGTCGTGGCGCCCCGGAAGCTGCGCGAGCAGACCGAGGAGCGGCTGCGGCAGGTCAGCGAGCACGGGCGGCTGGCGCAGTGGCTGGGGACCCGGCGGCGCTAGACCGGCGGGCTGCAGATCTGGGCGTCGTCCGCAGCGACCTCGCGGCGGTCGCCCTTGACGAGCGCGGTGAAGTCGTCGCCCACGACGACGGTGACCCCCGCCCCGAGGCCGTCGCGGCGCTCGATGTCGACCCGGCCGCCGAGCTGGCTCGCGACCAGCAGCACGGCGGGGTTGGTGGGCTCGGTCGTCCAGATCGCGACGTCGTCGACCTTCCCCGCAGAGGTGTTGCCGCTGTTGCCCTCGGCGAACCCGTCGTCGATGAACGACTGCATCACCCGGCCGGCCAGGCCCTCCCGGGTGCCGGCGTTGTAGACGCTGACCGTGACGTCCTGGGGGAACACCTTGTCGCCCTTGGCGATCGACCGCGTGCTGCACAGCGGGGTGTCGACCTTGGCGGGCAGCGGCTCGGTCGCGGCGCTCCAACCCCACACGGCGGCGAGCACGAGGAGCAGGGCCAGCGCGGTGATGGTGATCGCCGACCGGGCCCCCTGCGTCATCAGCCCTCCAGCGTGTGGACGCGGGCGTGCAGCACGTTGCGCTGCTGGAGCGCGGCCCGGAGCGCGCGGTGCAGGCCGTCCTCGAGGTAGAGGTCACCCCGCCACTCGACGACGTGTGCGAACAGGTCGCCGTAGAAGGTGGAGTCCTCGTCGAGGAGCGCCGCGAGCTGGAGGGTGTCCTTGGTGGTGACGAGCTGGTCGAGCCGGACCTGGCGCGGCGGGACGGCGGCCCAGGCCCGGGAGGAGAGCCCGTGGTCGGGGTAGGGCCTCCCGACACCGACGCGCTTGAAGATCACCGCGCGATTGTAACGAGGCCCTCCCCGGCCGGGGCTCACCCGTGAAGGGCGGTCACGCGGTCCAGCGGACCGCCTCGTCGAAGTGATCGGCGAGCGCGTGCACGCCGCGCAGGTCCGCGCGCTCCTCCATCAGCGAGGTGAGCGCCTGGGCGTGCCGGAGCCGCAGCGCGGCCCGCTGCTCGCGGAGCTGGGCGAGCTCGGTCTCGGGGGTGACGGGGTTCTCCATCAGGGCCTCCTGGGTCGTGCGTCGAACGGTCGGTGACCCGAGTGTGGATCGTTCACGTCGCCGGGAGGTTGACCATGCGTTACGAGCAGGTAAGCGATGACGCGCGAGCAGAACTGGAATACGTTCTACTTTCGTGGACGACATCACGGCGATCAGCCAGCTCAAGTACCGCTACCTGCGCTCCCTCGACACCAAGGCCTGGGACGAGTTCGCCGACTGCTTCGTGCCGGAGGCGACCGGCGACTACAACGGCCTGGTCTTCGACGACCGCGCCGCGCTGGTCTCGTACATGAAGGAGAACCTCCCCGAGGGGTTCCTCACCATGCACCAGGTCCACCACCCCGAGGTGAGCGTCGACGGTGACGCCGCCTCCGGGCGCTGGTACCTCCAGGACAAGGTGATCGTCCCGGCCGTCCAGTTCATGCTCGAGGGCGCTGCGTTCTACGACGACCGCTACGTGCGGACGCCTGCCGGCTGGCGGGTCGCGCACACCGGCTACCGGCGTACCTTCGAGATCACCTACGACCTCGCCGACCTGCCCGGCACCAGGATCAACGGGCCGGGCGAGCACACGCACGTGTGACTCCCTCGCCTCCCTGGTCGCAGCTTCACCAGGGGATCGTGCCGAGCCTGCACTCCCCGTGGAACCGCAGCAGCGGCAAGCGACGGCGAGCGGCAGCCGCGCACCAGCTCACAGGCTGGGCTCGCACCACGCCATCTGCACGACCTCGACCCCGCGATCGCGGGAGACCAGCCGGCCCCGGCCCGGCGGGCCGGGCTGCGGCTTCTGGTTGCCCAGCAGCGGGCCCTCGTCCGCGCTGCCGGCGAGCAGCAGGCCGGGCATGGCCAGGTCGCGCAGCGACTGGACGATCGGCTCGTACAGCGCCCGCGACGCGCCACCGGACCGGCGGGCGACGGCGAGGTGCAGGCCGACGTCGCGAGCCTGCGCGAGCAGCGGCTGGAGGGCGGCGACCGGTGAGCTCTGCTGGGTGGCGACCAGGTCGTAGTCGTCGACGATCACGAACACCTCGGCGCCGGTCCACCAGGAGCGGCTGCGGAGCTGGTCGGGGGTGACGTCCGGGCCCGCGATCCGGCCCTCGAGGTACGACGCGAGGTCGTGCAGCGCGGGCTGCGCCTGTGCGGCGGAGGTCAGGTAGTTGAGCAGGTACTCGTCGGGCACCTCGCCGAGCAGCGAGCGCCGGTAGTCGACGATGACGAGCTGCGCCTCCTTCGGCGACCGGGTCCGCATCACCTCGTGCGCGTACGCGCGCAGCACGCCGCTCTTCCCGGACTGGCCGTCGCCGAACATCAACAGGTGCGGCTCGGCGTCCACGTCGAGGCCGACCGCGGCCAGCTCGCGCTCGTCGACCGCGAGCAGGAGCCGGCGGTCCTCCGCCGGCACCATGGCGCGCACCTCGTCGAGGCCGATCCGCTCCGGGAGTAGCCGCAGCTTCGGTCCGGGTGGTCCGTCCCACGCGGCCGCGACCCGCTTGATCACGTCCTCGACCCCCTCGCCGAGGCTCTCGACGTCCGCAGTGCCGTCGACGCGGGGCAGCGCGGCGAGGAAGTGCAGCTTGCCCTGCACCAGACCGCGGCCCGGCCGGCCGGCCGGGACCAGCGCCGCGATCTTGCGATCGATCTCGGAGTCCATCGGGTCACCGAGCCGCAGCTCGAGCCGGGTGCCGAACAGGTCCCGCATCGCGGCGCGGAAGTCGGCCCACCGCGCCGCACCGACGACCAGGTGCAGGCCGAACGTCAGGCCGCGGGCCGCGAGCTGCTGCAGCTCCACCTCCAGGTCGTCGAAGTCCGCACGCAGCGTCGACCAGCCGTCGACGACCAGGAACAGGTCGCCGTACCCGTCGTCGGCCCGGCCGTCGCGACGCCGCGAGCGGTAGGTCTCGATGGAGTCGATGCCGTGGGCACGGAAGTAGGCCTCGCGGCGGTCCACGACGTTGGCCACCTCGGCCACGACCCGGCGTACGACGTCGGGCTCGGACCGGGTGCCGACCCCGGCGACGTGCGGCAGCTCGGTGAACGGCGCGAACGTGCCGCCGCCGAAGTCGAGCACGTAGAAGTGCGACTCCTGCGGGGTGGTCGTCAACGACATGCTCGTCACGATCGTGCGGAGCAGCGTGCTCTTGCCGCTGCGCGGCCCGCCGACGACCGCCACGTGGCCGCCCGAGCCGGAGAGGTCGATGGTGAGCGTGTCCCGGCGCTGCTCGCGCGGCCGGTCCACGGTGCCCAGCGGTACGACGAGGCCGCCGGCCCCACGCCAGCGCGGCGAGACGAGGCCGAGGTCCGGGTGCTCGCCGAGGTCCGGCATCAGCGCGTCGACCGTGTCCGGGACGTCGAGCGGCGGCAGCCACACCTGGTGCGCCGCCGGACCCTGGCCGGTCATGTGCCGGACCGCGATGTCGAGCAACGACTCCTGGTCGCCGGGCTCCTGCACCACGACCGGCTCCGGCTCCGGTTCGGCCACGTCGAGCTTCAGCACCTCCGAGATCGTGAACGGGAGGATCCCCTGGACGTGGCCGCCCTCGTCGCGCCGGACCCGCGCCCGGCCCGACGGCGGCCCGGAGACGTACGCCGCCTTGAACCTCAGCATCGTCGTCGGGTCCGGCTTGAGGTAGCCGAGACCGGGGTCCGCGGGCAGCTCGTAGGCGTCGGGCACGCCGAGGACGGTGCGCGACTCGCCGGCACTGAAGGTCCGGAGCCCGACCCGGTAGGAGAGGTGGGACTCGAGCCCGCGCAGCCGGCCCTCCTCGAGCCGCTGGGAGGCGAGCAGCAGGTGCAGGCCGAGCGAGCGCCCGAGCCGGCCGATGGCGACGAAGAGGTCGATGAACTCCGGCTTCGCGGACAGCATCTCGGAGAACTCGTCGACGACGACGAACAGCGACGGCAGCGGTGCGAGGACCTCCCCGGAGGCCCGCGCCTTCTCGTAGTCACGGATCGAGGCGAAGTTGCCCGCGTCGCGGAGCAGCTCCTGGCGGCGCACCATCTCACCCGACAGCGCGTCCTGCATGCGGTCGACCAGCGTGAGCTCCTGGGCCAGGTTCGTGATGACCGCGGAGACGTGCGGCAGGTCGGTCATGCCGGCGAAGGTCGCGCCGCCCTTGAAGTCGACGAGCACCATGTTCAGCTGCTCGGGGGAGTGCGTGAGCGCGAGGCCGAGCACCAGGGTGCGCAGGAACTCGGACTTGCCGGACCCGGTCGCGCCGATCACCAGGCCGTGCGGGCCCATGCCCTGCTGGGCGGACTCCTTGATGTCGAGGTGCACGACCGAGCCGCCCTCGCCGAGGCCGATCGGCACTCGCAGCCGGTCCCGGGCGGGGCGCGGGCGCCACGCCGTGCCCGGGTCGAAGGAGTGCACGTCGCCGAGCGCCAGCAGCTCCATGAAGTCGGCCGGGCCGGCGATCTCGCCGGTGCCCTGGTCGACGACGCCGGTCGACCTCGTGTGCAACGGCGTGAGCCGGCGGGCGAACGCCTCCGCGGTCGGCAGCGAGCACTGGTCGGCGGTGGCCCGGATCGGGTCCTCGCGCAGCCGGAGCGCGAGCACCGGGCAGCGGCCGTGCTCGTCCGGCTCGCCCTCGATCTGGATGCGCAGCCGGCTCGCGTCGTCGAGCTCGTCCCAGCGCGACGGGAGGTCGAGCAAGGTGACGCCGTGCAGTCCGTCGGGGGGTACGACGTGGTTGCCGGGCGGCAGCTCGCCGCCGTCGATCACCAGCAGCACGTGCGGGGTCGCGGGCCGCTCGTCGGCGCCGAACCGGGGCCGCTCGCCGAGGTCGGCGGGCAGCAGGTTGGCGAGGTCGGCCAGCGACGTCGAGACCATCCGCATCGGCCCGACCGCGTCGGACTGGCGGGTCGACTGGGCGTGCGGCAGCCACTTCACCCAGTCCCAGTGGGCCAGGTGGCGCTCCGAGGTGAGCACGGCGACCACGAGGTGGTCAGGGGAGTGGAACGCGGTCGCCGAGCAGATGAGCGAGCGGGCGAGCGACCGGGCGTGCTCCTCGGGACCGCACACCTCGACCCGGTCGAACGCGCGCAGGTCCACCGACGCGGGCAGGTCCGGCTGGAGGCGGTGCACGACGAGCAGCCGGTGCAGCGCCGAGGCGGACGCCGGGTCGACCTGGTCGATCGGCGTGCTCTCCGGCGGGACCAGCTCCAGCGACAGCGGCTGCGCACACAGGCCGTAGCGGACGTGGAGGAAGTGCGGGTCGGACGTCCCGTGCTCCCACACCCGCGACCGCTCGTCGGCGAGCGCGGGCAGCGAGGACGGGTCGGGGTGGTGCCAGGTGAGCGCCTGGCGCTGCTGGTCGGCGGCGTCCCGGGCGACCTTCCGCACGTTGGCCAGGTAGCGCAGGTACTCCGTGCGCGACCCGGTCACCTGCTGGGTGCGCTGCTTCCGCTGCCGGTCGAGCTGCACGACGATGAAGCCGAGGGTGGCGAACAGGAACATGCCGGCCGCGATGAAGCCCCGGCCACCTGTCGACCGCCCCATGGTCGCCACGAGCACGATCGAGCCGAGGCTGCCGAGCATCGGGATCGCGTTCATGAGCACGCCGCTCGCGCCCTCGTTGGGCTCGAGCTGGGGCGGCGGCTGCAGCACGATCTGCCCGGTCGGCACCTCGGGTGCCTCCAGGCGGGTGCCGCGGAGCGTCGTACTCACGTGCTGTGCCTACCCTTCGGAAGCGGGGTTGACGCCTCTGAAATGGGGGGAGGGTGACGGCGTGGCCGACACCGTCGCGAACTCCGCCCTGCTCGCGGTGACCGTGCACGGCCCGGCGGGCGTCGTGGACCTCGTGGTGCCGGCGGGCGCCGTCGCGGCCGACGTGGCGGCGGAGTACGCCCAGCAGACCCACGCCGGCGTCGTCCCCGACCTGCACACGCGCATCGGTACGCCGCTGGCAGGCGACGTGCCCCTGTCCCGAGCGGGTGTCACGACCGGGGACCTGCTGGTGGCGACGACGGGAGCGCCGCGGCCGGCGAGCCGCCGGCGCGCGGCGACACACCGCTCCGCGGCCGGCACCGATCCGGCCGTGGGCCTGGCCGGCCTCTGGTTCCTGGTCGCCGCGCTGGCCGCCGGCCTCGCCGGCTGGTGTGCGACGGTGTCCGACGGCGGGCTGCGTACGGCGGCCCTGCTGACCCTGGTCGCGGGGGCGGTGATCGGCGTGCTGCCGGTGGGCCGG
Source organism: Nocardioides sp. URHA0032 (assembly GCF_000620645.1). Classification (GTDB taxonomy): domain Bacteria; phylum Actinomycetota; class Actinomycetes; order Propionibacteriales; family Nocardioidaceae; genus Nocardioides. Next base: position 266,176 of record NZ_KK211160.1, read on the forward strand.
CTCGTGGAGCTCCGCGCGGTCGCAGCCCCTGCCTTCGGCGCGGCCGCGGCGTTCGCGCTGCTGTGGGACCCGCACCCCGTGCGGCTGCCGATGCTGCTCGGCGTCGCCGGCCTCGCGGCCGCCCTGGTGGCGGCCGTCGGCCGCGCCCTGGACGAGCGGTCGGAGGAGGCGCTCCGGGTCTGGATCGTCGGCGGCGCCGGGCTGTTCCTCCTCGCCGGCCTCTGCACACTGGCCGGTGCCCCGCCCCGGCTCGCCTGGGCCCTGGTGCTGATGGCCGCGGTGCTGGCCGCCCGGTTCGTGCCCGGGCTGGCGGTCGACGTCCCGGACCAGTACCTCATCGACCTCGAGCGGCTCGCGGTCACCGCGTGGTCCGCACGCGCGCAGCCGCCGGGCAAGCGGGGGCGCTCGGTCGTCCCGCTCGGGGCCGTCGCGGTCGTCGCGGGCCGGGCCACGCGGGTCGTCACCGCGGCGGCCGCCGCCGTGCTGGTGCTGGCCCTGGGCGCCGCGCCGCTGCTGCTGACGACCGCGACGTTGCCCGTGGACCGGGTCGGCGCGCGGCTGATGGTCTTCTTCGCCGGTGCCGCGCTGCTGCTCGCGGGACGGAGCTATCGCCACCGCGCGGCCCGCGCCGAGCTGCGGGCCGCGGGCATCGGCTGCTGGGTCGCGCTGGCCGTCCTGCTGGTGCGGCTGCTGGAGCCGAACGCCCTGCTGTGGATGGCGATCGGGTCGACCGCGCTGGCGATCCTGATGGTGGTCGTGGCGGTCGCGGTGGGTCGCGGCTGGCGGTCGGCGTGGTGGTCGCGGAGGGCCGAGGTGGCCGAAGGGCTGGCGGGTGCGTTCGCCCTCGCGTCGCTGGTCGTCGCGACCGGATGGTTCCGCCAGCTGTGGGAGATCGCGAGCCTGTGGGAACTGAGCTCTTGAGGTTTAGGTCACAGGGCCCCGGGTAATCGCAGGTGGTCCGGCTCGGGGGACACCTTGCCGGATCGCCATACAGCACACGAGATTCTCGAGCGGCGACAGGCCGCCACGGGGGAAGGAGTTGGCGACATGTCGCAAGGCGCACCGGAGATGGGACAGGGCGAACGCACACTCACCCGAGCCGCAGGGCTCGTGGCGGATGCCAAGTCCGACTTCGACTCGATGAGCCGCACCCTCGATGGCCAGATCCAGGGCCTCCAGGGCAAGTGGGCCGGAGCCGGCGGGAGCGCGTTCTTCGCGCTGCACCAGGCCTGGACCGAGAAGCAGACCGTGATCACGAACGCGCTCAACGAGTTCGAGGCGTCGCTGACGTCCACCGAGCGGGACAACATGAGCACCGACGAGACCCAGTCCTCGTCCTACAACCGCTTTGCCGGCCGGCTCGGCTGACGCGAAGCGTCACGACCTACTCGGGAACAAGGAGTGACAGAGATGAGCCTCGACGGACTTCGCGTCAACCACGCGGGCCTGGACACGGCGGCCGAGGACCTCGGCCGCACCGTCAAGCAGATCGATGACCGCCTCAACCGTCTGGAGTCCGAGCTGGCGCCGCTGCGCAGCGACTGGACCGGTAACGCCCAGCAGGCGTACCAGACCGCGAAGGCGAAGTGGGACGCCGCGATGCAGGAGATGAAGACGCTCCTCGCGGAGACGGGCACCACGGTCTCGCAGTCGAACCAGGAGTACATGGCCGCCGACCAGCGCGGCGCCGCGTCGTTCGACATCTGACGCAGCCAGGCATCCGGGGGGTCGGCGCGCGGGCGCCGGCCCCTTTCGTGATCGGTGGAGCGCGACCTGAAGGGGGATGGCATGACCCAGGCGCCGGTGCAGTCGGGGCTGATCCGGCTGACCGTGGCATCCGGCACCCGCCGGGTCGACCTGGTCCTGCCCGGAGCCGTGCCCGTCGCCGAGCTCGTGCCCGAGCTGGCTCGCAGCGTCGGGCTCCTGGACCCGGGCACGGTGTACGGCGGCTACCGGCTCGTCACCGCCGAGGGCCGCCAGCTCGCGACCGATGCCGGCCTGATCCTCCAGGGAGTCGAGGACGGCAGCCTGATCACCGTCGCCGCCCGCGTCGACGACCGGCCGCCGCGCGTGTACGACGACGTCGTCGAGGCGATGACCGACGTGGTCGAGCACGACCTCACGCCGTGGCAGCCGGCCAGCGGTCGCCGTACCGCCCTCACCGCCGCGGGCATGCTGATGGCGCTCGGCGCCGTCGCCCTGCTCATCCAGCGCGGCTCGCTGCTCGCCGGGGTGGCCGCCGCGGTGGTCGCCGCGGCCCTCGTCACCGGCGCGATCGTGCTGTCCCGCGCGCAGCGCGACGCCGAGGCGGCGGTCGCCGTCGCGTGGATGGCGTCGTTGTACGCCGCGGTCGCCGGGCTGATGCTGGTGACCGACGAGCCGTTCTTCGGACTGCCGGTCGCCGTCGCGGGCGGCGGTGCCATGGTGGCCGGGTTCGCGTGCCTGCTCGGGCTCGGCGAGGGTCGCGCCCTGGTCATCCCGCCGGTCGTCGTGGGCGCGATCTTCCTCGCCACCGGACTCGTCATGCAGGCCGCGGAGTTCGACCCGGCCGTGGTCCTCACCATCGTGCTGGTGCTCGTGGTGATCGCGGGGAGCCTGCTGCCGTGGCTGGCACTCGGCGCGACCAGCACGTCGGTCGACCAGCTCTACAGCACCGCCGACATCACCGCCGAGCCCCGGCCGGTCGACCCGGACCGGGTGAGCGCCGACGCGAAGGTGGCCCACGAGATCCTGGTCTCGGTCTCAGGGACCGTCGGCCTCCTGCTCGCGCTGATCGCCCCGCTCGCCGTCTCGCTCGGCCTCGCCGGCGCCGTCCTAGGCGTCCTCTGCTGCCTGGTGGTGATGCTGCGGACCCGCCAGTACCGCACCCGCTCCGAGGTCCTCGTCGGCCTGGTCTCCGGCATCGTCGGGCTGCTCTCGGTCGGCGTCTCGACACTCTGGCTGCACCCGGACTGGCGACCGACCGTGGCGGTCGTGCTCGCCGCGAGCGGCGCCGTGCTGCTCGCCGTGACCATGCTCCCGAGCGCACCGTCCGTGCGTCGCGGCCGGCTCGGCGACGTCGCCGAGTCCCTGGCACTGCTGCTCCTGCTGCCGACCCTGGTCATCGCGGTCGGCGTGTTCGCCGCCATCCGGGGCTGAGCGCCGTGGCCACGAAGAAGGACCTGGTCGAGGCGTACTCGTTCAGCCGGCGCCGGCTGGTCACGGCCTTCGTCTCCGGCGCCCCCGGCGGCCGGGAGGTCGAGCCCGCGCGACCCGGCCGGACCATCGTCGGCGGCATCGCGCTCGCCGTCCTGGTCGCCGCCGGCGCCGCGATCGCCGGCGTCTTCGCGCCCCGCACCCCCGACGACTGGAACCAGCCGGGGCTGGTCATCTCCAAGGAGACCGGCGCGGCGTACGTCATCCTCGAGTCCGACCCGGACGAGCTGCGGCCCGTCATCAACACCACCTCCGCGAAGCTGATCCTCGGCGAGGACTCGGAGCCGACGCTGATCTCCCAGGACACCATCGACGACCAGCGGATCGGCGACGACATCGGCATCTTCGGGGCGCCGGCGAGCGTGCCGACCGCCTCGCTCCTCATCAGCAGCGGCTGGACCGCCTGCACCGGTGACGACCGCGGCATCGCCGTACGCGTCGCCGACCAGCCCGACGTCACCGCAGCCACCGGGCAGGGGGTCACGGTCACCAGCCACGGACAGCTGTTCGTCGTCGCGACCGGGGCGGACGGCAGCGGCCACCTCTTCCCGGTCCCGCGGCAGAGGGCGCCGGGCATCGACCAGACCGACGTGCTGCTGTCGCAGGTGCAGATGCCCGACCACACGAACGCCGTGCACGTGCCGCGCCAGTGGCTGACCCTCTTCCCGGTCGCTGCGCCGCTGGACTGGAGCTCGTTCGACCTCGACCGCTTCGGCGAGGCCCCGGAGGAGCGGCTGCCCGGTGACGCGGCGGCCGCGAACGTCGGCGACCTGCTGGAGACCAGCGACGGCGACCGCCTCCTCGTCGCCTACGACGGGCCGGTCCCGCTGACCGACTTCGCGGCCTACGTCTACGCCAACATCGTCCTCCCGGACCAGCGGCTCGCGAAGGTGGTCGACGTCGACCGGGCGCCCAGCGTCGGGTTCGGCGACGACGGGTTCCTGCGCGACACGGGCTGGCCCGCCGAGCCCCCCGAGCCGCTCAGCACCGACCCCTGCGTGCAGCTGACCGCGGCCCACGGCCAGGCACCGGTCGCGCAGCTGGTCGGCCCCGGCGAGGACTCGGCCGTGTCCGCCGACGTCCCCGAGGGAGTGCCCGACCCGCTCGTCGACCCGGGACGCGGCGCCTACGTGCTCTCGGGTGGCTGGTCCGGCCAGGCCGCCGGCGCGACGCCGTACCTCATCGACGCGAAGGGCCGCGCCGACCCGCTGGTCGGGGCCGGTGCCGCCACGCAGCTGGGGTACGCCGGCGTCGAGGCCCCGGTCGTGCCGGACAGCTGGGTCGAGCTGTTCCGGTGCGGCGTGCAGCTCTCGCAGGAGCGGGCGCTCCAGGAGCCGAGCGACAAGGACTCGACGTGCGCCTGACCGTCGTCGTACTCGGCGCAGCCACCGGCCTCAGCCTGCTGGTGGCGGCACCCGCGGTCGCCGACGACAACCCGCTCTGCTCCTCGGTGCAGGCCACCAGCCCGCCCGGCACCGTCACCCTGGAGAACGCGCCGTTCGGGCAGCTGGGGATCCACCGGACGCAGGTGCTCGTGGCCCACGACGCGCCGAAGGACCGGCCGGTCCGGGTGGCGGTGCTCGACTCGGGCGTCGACGACGCGAGGATCCCGGTGGCGGAGCGCCACTCGGTCACCGGTCGGACCGCGGTCACCTACTACCACGGCACCGCCGTGGCCGGGCTGATCGCGGGGCCGCTGGGCATCGCGCCGGACGCGGACGTCGTGGACGTGCGGGTCTACGACGACGAGGACGGGGACCGAGGCGCGCAGGTCGAGCCCGATGCGCTCGCGGACGGCCTGGACTGGGTCGCGGCGAACGCCGGCCGCCTGAACATCAAGGTCGCGAACGTCTCGCTCGCGGTCGACCCCTCGGACCGACTGGAGCGCGCGGTCCGCAGGGTCCGCGCCGCCGGGGTGGTGCTGGTCGCGGCCTCGGGCAACCGGCCGCAACAGGGCGAGGCCTTCGACGACCGGTTCTCCGACGACCAGGCCTCGCCCGACGAGGACGCGGCCGGCGTCCTGTACCCGACCAGCTACCCGGGCGTCGTCAGCGCCTCCTCGACGGCCGACGGCGCGGTCGGGACAGACGTGACGCAATACGTCCTGCAGAACAGCCACACCACCGTCGCCGTACCGACGTACGACGCGGTGTCCGTAGGCCTCGACCACCGGCCGTGCGTGCTCGAGCCGCCGGCGACGTCCTGGGCCGCCGCCGAGGTGAGCGGCGTGCTGGCGCTGGTGGCGCAGCTGTACCCGCACGACACCGACCAGCAGCTCGTCGCCCGGCTGGTCGAGACAGCGAACGGCACCCCCGACGACCCCACGCCGCTGATCGGCGCCGGCGTGGTGCAGCCCTACGAGGCGCTCACGCGCCCGCTCGACCCGTCGCGGTCGGGGAAGGTCGAGCGGCCGCTCGCCGAGGATCCGGAGTCCGCCCCGGCCGCGGCGCCCCAGCCGGCGACGGACCTGCTCGCGGACACCCGCGACGACGCGGTCTGGTGGGGGCTGATCGGCGGCGGCGTGCTGGTGGTGGCGCTGCTGCTGCGCCCGGTCATCGCGCGTAGGCGCCCGTAGCCCAGGTCCGCCGGCAGCGTGGCCGAGCTCCGCCCGGCGGTCGCCGGGCGCCGCACGACACGTGCGGCGCCGGGTGAGTGGCGGAGGTAGGGGGATTCGAACCCCCGAGGGCGTTAACCCAACCCGCTTTCCAAGCGAGCGCCATAGGCCACTAGGCGATACCTCCGCGGAGGAGGCTACCGGTCCGGCTTCGGGGCCGCGAAATCGGCCGGCGCCGCTTTGGAGCGTGGAACGCGGCTCACCTACACTCGTCCGCAACCCCCCGTGTGGCGGCACCTCGCCCAACTCCCCCAGGGCCGGAAGGCAGCAAGGGCAAGCGAGCTCTGTCGGGTGCGCGGGGGGCCTTTTCATGTCCGGCCCACGCCCACCCGCTGCCGCGCTACCGGCTGTCGGAGCAGGTGGTTAGGGTTCATGCGTGGAGTCACCCCTCGCGCTGTACCGCCGCTACCGGCCGGAGACGTTCGCCGAGGTCATCGGCCAGGACCACGTCACCTCGCCGCTGCGCGCCGCGCTCGCGAACAACCGGGTCAACCACGCCTACCTCTTCTCGGGGCCGCGCGGCTGCGGCAAGACCACCAGTGCCCGGATCCTGGCCCGCGCGCTGAACTGCGAGCAGGCGCCGATCGCGGACCCCTGCGGCGAGTGCGACAGCTGCCACGACCTGGCCCGCGGCGGGCCGGGCTCGATCGACGTGATCGAGATCGACGCGGCCTCGCACGGTGGCGTCGACGACGCGCGGGACCTGCGCGAGAAGGCGTTCTTCGCGCCGGTGCGCAGCAAGTACAAGGTCTACATCATCGACGAGGCCCACATGGTCACCACGCAGGGCTTCAACGCCCTGCTCAAGCTCGTCGAGGAGCCGCCCCCGCACCTGCGGTTCATCTTCGCCACCACCGAGCCCGACAAGGTGCTGCCGACCATCCGGTCCCGCACGCACCACTACCCGTTCCGGCTGATCCCGCCGCGGCTGCTGTCGTCGTACCTCTCCGAGCTGTGCGAGAAGGAGGGCGTCGCGATCGAGCCGGCCGCGGTGCCGCTGGTCGTGCGCGCCGGCGCCGGCTCGGCCCGCGACACCCTCTCCGTGCTCGACCAGCTGCTCGGCGGCGCCGGTCCCGACGGGGTGACGCACGAGCTGGCGACGGGCCTGCTCGGCTACACGCCGGACACCCTCCTGGACGAGGTCGTGGACGCGTTCGCGGCCGGTGACGGCGCGGCCGTCTTCGGGGTCGTCGACAAGGTGATCGAGACCGGCCAGGACCCGCGGCGCTTCACCGAGGACCTGCTGCGCCGGCTGCGCGACCTGGTCATCGTCGCCGCCGTCCCCGACGCGCCCGCCACCGGGCTGATCGACGTGTCCGAGGACCAGGGCGAGCGGCTCGTCGCCCAGGCCGCCCGGTTCGGTGCCGCCGAGCTCAGCCGCGCCGCCGACATCGCCGCCACCGGCCTGACCGAGATGCGCGGTGCCACCGCACCCCGGATGCTGCTCGAGCTGCTGTGCGCACGGATCCTGCTCCCGGGAGCGGACCACGCCACCGACGGCGTGCTCGCTCGGCTGGACCGGCTCGAGAAGCGGCTGACGATCACTGGTACGCCGACCCCCGCAGCCGCCACGCCGCCGGCGCCGCCCGCGCAGGACCGACCGGCCCCGCCGCCGGCCCGGCCGCCCGCACCGGAGCCGGAGCCCGAGCCCGTGGTGCCGGCGCAGGCAGCCGTCCCGGCGCCCGACCCCGAGCCTGAGCCTGAGCCCGCCCCGGAGCCCACACCCGCCCCCGAACCGGAGCCCGCCGCGCGGGCGGGCAGCCTCAGTCTGGTCGACGTACGCCGGCTCTGGCCCGACATCGTCGACGCGACCAAGATGCGCCGCCGGCTGGCCTGGATGCACCTCACCCAGAACTGCCAGGTCGTCGCGGTCGACGCCACCACGCTCACGCTCGGTTTCGCGAACGCCGGCGCCCGCGACTCGTTCGTGAGCGGCGGCTGCGACGAGGTGCTGCACCAGGCCGCGATCGACGTGGTCGGCGCCGCCTGGAAGATCGAGACGATCGTCGACCCGGGCGCCCAGCCCGAGGGCACGCCGACGGTCACCCGGTCCGCCGTGCCCGAGCCGGAGGCGGAGTCCGCCCCGCAGCCCGCACCCGTGAAGGAGCAGCCGTCGCCCGACGCGAGCGCGGCCGCCCGCGACGCGATCCAGCAGACCCGGACGGCCGACGAGCAGAAGGCCGAGGCCGGCCCCGACTGGGCGGCGGCGGACGCCGACGCCCACCCCGACGACCTCGACGCCGAGCACCAGGGCATGAGCACGGCGGAGCTCCTCCAACGCGAGCTCGGCGCCCAGGTGATCGAGGAGATCCGCAACCCGTGAAAGGTGTGACCACCCCATGAGCCAGAACCCCTTCGAGGCCCTCGGCGGCGGAGGCTTCGACATGAACGCCCTGCTCCAGCAGGCCCAGCAGATGCAGGAGCAGCTCCAGGCCGCGCAGGAGCGGCTGGCCGACACGGTCGTCGACGGCACCGTCGCGGGTGGCGCGGTCACCGTGAAGGTCAGCGGCGTCGGCGAGCTGGTCGGCGTCGAGATCAGGGCGGGCGGCTTCGACGGCAGCGACCCCGACGACCTCGCGGACCTCGGCGACATGATCGTGGCGGCGTACCGCGACGCGAAGGCCCAGGCCGACGCACTCGCCGGTGAGGCGCTCGGCCCGCTGGCCGGTGGCGCAGAGGGGCTGCCCGGCATGCCCGGCCAGCTGGGCTTCTAGGACCGCCTTGTACGAAGGAATCGTCCAGGACCTCATCGACGAGCTCGGCAGGCTGCCGGGCGTCGGTCCCAAGAGCGCGCAGCGGATCGCGTTCCACCTGCTGCAGTCCGACCCGGTCGACGTACGCCGGCTCGCGGACGTGCTGCTCGAGGTCAAGGCCAAGGTCAAGTTCTGCAGCATCTGCTTCAACGTCTCCGAGGACGAGCAGTGCCGCATCTGCCGCGACCCGCGACGCGACCCGTCGGTGCTGTGCGTCGTCGAGGAGTACAAGGACGTCGTCGCGATCGAGCGGACCCGCGAGTTCCGGGGCCGCTACCACGTGCTCGGCGGCGCGATCTCGCCGATCGACGGCATCGGGCCGGACCAGCTGCGGATCCGCGAGCTGATGGTCCGGCTGTCCGACGGCACCATCACCGAGACCATCCTGGCCACCGACCCGAACCTCGAGGGCGAGGCCACCGCGACGTACCTCACGCGGATGTTGAAGCCACTCGGGTTGCGCGTGACGCGTCTGGCGAGTGGACTGCCGGTAGGTGGCGACCTGGAGTACGCCGACGAGGTGACGCTGGGCCGCGCGTTCGCAGGGAGGCGATCCGCAGATGACTGAGACCACGATCGACAACGAGACCGAGGACTTCGCGCAGCAGATCGCCGACCAGGTCGCGAGCTTCCTGGTCGCGCTGCGGGAGATCGCGCGCGAGAACGACGGCGGGCGGGCCATCTCGCTGCTGCTGCTCGAGATCAGCCAGGTGCTGCTCGCGGGCGCCCGGCTGGGGGCGCAGCGCGACTTCACGCCGATCGGTGACTACCAGCCGGACGTCGGCCCGGAGGCCGACCTGGACGCGATGCGGCTCCGGCTGGCCGAGATGCTCGGCCCGGTCGACCCCTACGCCTACGTGTTCGACCCCTACGTCCCGGAGCTCGTCGTCGGCCGGCTCTCTGACGACCTCACCAGCATCGCCACGGACCTCGAGAACGGCCTGCGCCACTACCGGCTCGGCAACGTCGAGGAGGCGCTGTGGTGGTGGCAGTTCTCCTACGTCTCCTCGTGGGGCAACCTGGCCGGCGTCGCGCTCAACGCGCTGCTGTCCGTCGTCGCCCACGACCGCCTCGACACCGAGGTCGCGGACGAGGACGAGCTCCTCGAGGTCGTCGATGAGATGCTCGACGGAGACGCCGCGCCCCCTCGGTAGACTCGACGACTGGCAGGAGCGTCGATCCAGTAGGGACCAACCGTGGGCATTGTCGTCCAGAAGTACGGCGGATCGTCGGTCGCCGACCCCAGCGCGATCAAGCGGGTCGCCCGCCGGATCGTGGACGCCAAGAAGGCCGGCCACGATGTGGTCGTCGCGGTATCGGCGATGGGCGACACGACCGATGAGCTCATCGACAAGGCGCAGGCGGTCAGCCCGGCGCCGCCCGCCCGCGAGCTCGACATGCTGCTCACCGCGGGCGAGCGGATCTCGATGGCGCTGGTCGCGATGGCGATCTCCGACCTGGGCTACAGCGCCCGATCGTTCACCGGCTCCCAGGCCGGCGTGATCACCGACTCGGTGCACGGCAGGGCCAAGATCATCGACGTGACGCCCGGCCGGATCGAGTCGGCGATCGCCGAGGGCCACATCGTGATCGTCGCCGGCTTCCAGGGCGTCTCCCAGGACACCAAGGAGATCACCACGCTCGGCCGCGGCGGCACGGACACGACCGCGGTCGCGCTGGCCGCGGCCCTCGGCGCCGAGGTCTGCGAGATCTACACCGACGTCGACGGCGTCTTCACCGCCGACCCGCGGATCGTGCCGGCGGCGCGCAAGCTCGACCGCGTGGCGACCGAGGAGATGCTGGAGATGGCGGCCTCCGGCGCGAAGATCCTGCACCTGCGGTGCGTCGAGTACGCCCGCCGTTACGACATCCCGATCCACGTGCGGTCCTCGTTCTCCCACAAGGAGGGGACCTGGGTCATCCCGGACAGCCAGGCAGGAGAGGTCCAGATGGAGCAGGCGATCATCGCCGGCGTCGCCCACGACCGGAGCGAGGCCAAGATCACCGTCGTCGGGGTGCCCGACAAGGTGGGTGAGGCGGCCCGCATCTTCGAGGCGCTCGCCGCGACCGAGGTCAACATCGACATGGTCGTCCAGAACGTGTCGGCCGCTGCCACCGGGCTGACCGACATCTCGTTCACGCTGCCGCGTGCCGACGGTCAGGCAGCCATGGGCGCACTGGCGCGGATCCAGGACGAGGTCGGCTACGACAAGCTCCTGTACGACGACCAGATCGGGAAGGTGTCGCTGATCGGCGCCGGCATGAGGTCGCACCCGGGCATCACCGCGAAGTTCTTCGCCTCCCTGGCGTCCGCGGGCGTGAACATCGAGATGATCTCCACCTCCGAGATCCGGATCTCGGTGATCGTCGACGAGGCGCAGGTCGACGACGCGGTCCGCGCGACGCACACGGCCTTCGACCTGGACGCCGCCGAGGTCGAGGCGGTCGTGTACGGCGGGACCGGACGATGAGCGGCCGGACCCTCGACGTCGGCGTCGTCGGCGCCACCGGCCAGGTCGGCGTCGCGATGCGCCAGATCCTCGAGGAGCGTGGATTCCCGGTCGGCCAGGTGCGCTTCTTCGCCTCCGCCAGGTCTGCCGGCACCGTCCTGCCGTTCGCGGGCCGGGAGATCACCGTCGAGGACGCGTCGATCGCCGACCCGAGCGGGCTGGACGTCGCGCTGTTCTCCGCCGGCGCCAGCACCTCCAGGGCCCTGGTGCCGAGGTTCGTCGACGCCGGCGTGGTCGTGGTGGACAACTCCAGCGCGTTCCGCAAGGACCCCGCGATCCCGCTGGTGGTCGCCGAGGTCAACCCGGAGGCCGCGCGGGCCGTGCTCGATGCCGGCCGGGGCATCATCGCCAACCCGAACTGCACCACGATGGCCGCGATGCCGGTGCTCAAGCCGCTGCACGACGAGGCGGGCCTGGTCCGCCTGATCGCCTCGACCTACCAGGCCGTGTCGGGCTCCGGGGTCGCCGGCGTCGAGGAGCTGGCCACCCAGGTCGCTGCGGCCGGCGACAAGGCGCGGGAGCTCGCCTACGACGGCGAGGCGGTCGCCTTCCCCGAGCCGGTCATCTACGCGCGGAACATCGCCTACAACGTGCTCCCGTTCGCGGGCTCGATCGTCGACGACGGCCAGTTCGAGACCGATGAGGAGCAAAAGCTCCGCAACGAGTCCCGCAAGATCCTCGGCATCCCCGACCTGCGGGTCTCCGGCACCTGTGTCCGGGTCCCCGTGTTCACCGGCCACTCGCTGTCGCTGAACGTCGAGTTCGCGCGCCCGCTCTCAGTGGCGCGCGCGCTCGAGCTGCTCGGCGACGCCCCGGGGGTGGAGGTCACCGACATCCCGAACCCCCTGCTCGCCGCGGGCAAGGACCCGTCGTACGTCGGTCGGGTCCGCCAGGACGGCGATCGCGGGCTCGCGCTGTTCGTCTCGAACGACAACCTGCGCAAGGGCGCCGCTCTCAACACCGTGCAGATCGCGGAGCTGCTGGCCGGGCGGTAGGCGCCCGTCAGTCCCGGGGTGGCTCGACGAAGGTGCGCGTCACCCAGTGCGCGACGCCGAAGGTGAGCGCGCAGATCAACGGCACGACCACGACCATGGAGCGGTCCAGCAGGTGGTCGACGAGCACGAGCAGGGCGATCACGACCGCGAGGCCGAGGCCGAGGAAGCTGGTGCTCGCCGGATCGGGCACGCGCAGCAGCCTCAGCAGCAGCCAGCCCACCAGCACCAGGACGACGAGGATCAGGCCGAGCATGGGGTAGCCGACGTCCCCGCACGACGAGGTGCCCTGGACGCGCTCGCAGGAGCGCAGCGAGGCCCACGTCAGGCCGACGATGCCCAGGCCGACCACGAGGCCGGTGAGCACGGCGGCGGCCATGCCACCGGGCTCGCGCTCCCGTCGTGCCTTGCGGCGGGGCTCGGGCTCCGGGGCGGGCTCGATCCCCGGGTACGGCTCCGGCCTCGGATCGTCGACGACGACCGGCCGGGTCTCCTCGACGGGCGGCACCGGGACCGGCTCCGGCGCGGGTGCTGGTTCCGCGGGTGGACGCTTGCGCCGCCGCAGGCTGAGCTTCGGCAGCTCCAGCGACGGCTGGTCCTTATCGGGGTCCGCCATGTCCGGCAGTCTCCCACGGAGGACGCCTCCGGAAACGGGACAGGGCCCGGGTCCGCGATGCGGATCCGGGCCCTGCACATGGTCGGGCTGACAGGATTTGAACCTGCGGCCTCCTCGTCCCGAACGAGGCGCGCTACCAAGCTGCGCCACAGCCCGATCGGCTCACCGGAGCGAGCCGGGGGCAACCATACCCGAGCACGTCCGGCCTCCTGAAATCGGTTCAGCCCGTGGCGTCGACGAGTGTCAGGAGGGTCGCCTCGGGGCGACACGCGACGCGGATCCGGGCGTACGGGCTGGTGCCGAGCCCGGCCGACACGTGCAGCCACGAGGAGCCGGCGTCGCCGGGCCGCGACGCCGCCGGGTGCCGGTGCAGGCCCTTCGCGCGCGCCGGCTCGAGGTCGCAGTTCGTGGTCAGCGCGCCGATGCGCGGCAGGCACACCTGGCCGCCGTGGGTGTGCCCGGCCAGCACCGCGTCGTACCCGTCGGCGGCGAACCGGTCCAGCACCCGCACGTACGGCGCGTGCGCGATCCCGAGGCGGACGTCGGCGTCCGGGTCGGCCGGTCCCGCGACGTCCTCGAGGCGGTCGTAGCCGAGGTGCGGGTCGTCCACGCCCGCGAACGCGATCCGCAGGCCGCGGACCTCGAGCGTCGTGCGGGTGTTGGTGAGGTCGGTCCAGCCGGCGTCGGTGAAGGCGCTGCGCAGCTCGCGCCAGGGGAGCTGGGGGACGTCGGTGTGCCGCCTGCCGTCGTCGGGCAGCAGGTACCGCGCCGGGTTGCGCAACGTCGGGGAGTAGTAGTCGTTCGAGCCGAGGACGAAGGCGCCGGGTGCCTGGAGCAGCTCGCCGAGCGACTCCACCACCACCGGCACCGCGTCCCGGTGGGCGAGGTTGTCGCCGGTGTCCACGACCAGGTCCGGGCGCAGCCCGGCCAGGTCCCGGAGCCATGCCTGCTTGCGCCGCTGCCCGGGGGTCATGTGCACGTCGCTGAGGTGCAGCACCCGCAGCGACGGACTGCCCGCCGGCAGCACCGGCACGGTCACCCGGCGCAGCGTGTAGGCGCGTGACTCGGCCGCGGCGTACGCCGTCAGGCCGGCACCGGCGACGAGGCCGCCGAGGGCGATGCGACGGGCGACGGCCAGGGAGCTCACCCGGGCAAGGCTAGGTCACCGGGCACAATGGCGGTCATGAGCGAGCGAAGCGAGCGAGTCATCCAGCAGGGCGGGACCTGTGCCTCAGGCGCGCACGAAGCGAAGCGAGTACGCGCATGAGTGCGCTCAAGGACCGACTCCGCGCCGACCTCACTGCCGCCATCAAGTCCCGCGACGAGGTCCGCTCCTCGACGATCCGGATGGTGCTGACCGCGATCACGAACGCCGAGGTCGCCGGCAAGGAGGCTCGCGAGCTCACCGACGACGACATCATCGGCGTGCTCTCGACCGAGGCGAAGAAGCGCCGGGAGGCGGCGACCGCGTTCGCCGACGGCGGCCGCGCCGAGATGGCCGAGAAGGAGACCGCCGAGGCCGGGGTGATCGCCGACTACCTGCCCGCGCAGCTGAGCGAGCAGGAGATCGCCGACCTCGTCACCTCCGCGATCGCCCAGACCGGCGCGGCCGGTGAGGGCATGAAGGCGATGGGCAAGGTGATGGGGATGATCCAGCCCCAGACCAAGGGCCGGGCCGACGGTGGCGCGGTCGCCGCGGAGGTACGCCGCCAGCTGGGCTGATCAGTGGCGGTGGCCGCCGCCGTTCCCGCCGCCGTTCCCGTGGCCGCCCCCGTTGCCGCCGCCGTTGCCGCCGCCCTGGTCACCGCCACCACCGCCACCACCGCTGTGCGTGGGCGGCGGCGGGACTCCGGTCGACTCGTAGACGGTGACGACCGAGCCGGACGGCGCCGAGGAGCCGCCGGCCGGTGAGGTGTAGGCGACGGTGCCGGCCGGGTTGCTCGACGCGGCGGTGCCCGCGTCGATCGGCGTGAATCCGGCGTTCTTGAGGGCGCTCAGGGCCTCGGACATGGTCATCCCGGAGACCGACGGCACCGTGGTCGGCACGCCCTGGACCGCGGTGAGGTCCGGCGGTGTGAAGTCCTGGTAGTCGAGGTTGTCGTCGACGACGTGCATCGCCTGGGCCCACATCGGGCCCGCGAAGCCGGAGCCGGACACCTCGTAGATGTAGTTGCCGTGGATGGTCTGGCCGGCCAGCTCGATCGGCTTCTGGCCGTCCTTGCTCGCGCCGGCGATCATCGCGGCGGTCGCGATCTGGGGCGTGTAGCCGACGAACCACACGGACTTGCCGTCCTGGGTCGTGCCGGTCTTGCCGGCGGACGGGACGGAGAGGTTCGTGCCACCGAGGTCGTAGCCGAAGCCACCCGGCTCCTGGACGCCGCGCAGCACGTCGTTGACCGCGTCGGCGGTCGCCGGCGGCAGCGCCTGGGTGCAGTGGCCGTCGTACGTCTGGAGCTCGGTGCCGGCCGAGTCGTCGATCGAGGTGACCGGGTGGGAGTCGCAGTGCAGGCCGCGGGCGGCGAACGTCGCGTACGCCTCGGCCATCTCCAGCGGGCTGGCGTTGGCGATGCCGAGGGTGAACGTCGGCACGCGCTCGGCGCCGTACCCGTGCGAGTCGCCCTTCGGGTCGGTCAGCTCGACGCCGAGCTTCTTGGCGATCTCGAAGGGCTTGCACACGCCGGTGACCCGCTCGAGCATCGCGTAGAACGTGTTCACCGATTCGCGGGTGCCGCGGTAGATGTCCATCGGGCCCGAGGAGGTCGACGTCGACACGTGCCACTCGCCGGCGAAGGAAGGCTGGCCGGGACAGTTCTGGAACTCGTCCTGCGGGATGGTCATCGTGATCGGCGCGTTGAAGGTGGTGCTCAGGGGCACGCCCTGGTTCACCGCTGCCGCGAGCACGAACGGCTTGAACGTCGACCCCGCCTGGAAGCCCGCGGAGTCGCCGTACTTCGTGGGGACGGTGTAGTTCAGGAACGTCTCGCCGGCCTTCTCGTCGCGACCCATCGGGCGGGACTGGGCGAGCGCCTCGACCTTGCCGGTGCCGGGCTCGACCATCGCCATCGCGCCGACGGCCTGGTCCTCCTTGGCGACGTGGTCCCGCACGGCGTTGTCCGCCGCGACCTGGTCGTCCATGTTCAACGTGGTGTGGATGACGAGGCCGCCGGACTTGAGCAGCTTCTTGCGCTCCTCGACGGTCTTCCCCAGGCTCGGGTCGGCGAGCAGCCAGTTCACGGCGTAGTCGCAGAAGAACGGCGCCCGGGAGTTGAGGCACCCGTTCTTGGCCGGCTGCACGTGGAGACCGAGGTCCATCTTCTTGGTCTTCTCGGCCTTGGCGTGGCTGATGACGTTCAGCTCCGCCATCCGGTCGAGGACGACGTTGCGGCGCTCGAGCGCGGCGTCCGGCGAGTTCGTCGGGTCGTAGCCGGTGGGGTTCTTCACCAAGCCGGCGAGCATCGCCGACTGGCGCAGGTCGAGGTTCTTCGCGTTGACATTGAAGTAGTGGCGCGCCGCCGACTGGACGCCGTACGTGCCGTCGCCGAAGTAGGCGATGTTGAGGTAGCGCTCCAGGATCCAGTCCTTGGAGTAGTGCTGCTCGAACGCGATCGCGTAGCGGAGCTCGCGGAGCTTGCGGGCGTAGGTGTCGTCGGTCGCGGCCTTCTGCTCGGCCTTGGTGTTGGCCTGCGTCAGCAGCGTCATCTTCACCATCTGCTGGGTGATCGAGGAGCCACCCTGGACGACCCCGCTGTTGGCCTGGTTGGTGATCAGCGCGCGCAGCGTGCCCTTCAGGTCCAGGGCACCGTGCTGGTAGAAGCGGTAGTCCTCGATCGCGACGATCGACTTGACCATGGTCCGCGAGATCTGGTCCAGCGAGACGTTGACCCGGTTCTCGTCGTACAGCGTCGCGATGGTGTCGCCGTCCGCGTCCAGGATCTTGGTCTTCTGCGGCAGCGGGTCGGTCTCGAGCGACGCGGGCAGGTTGTCCATGGTGTCGGCCACCTGCCGGGCACCGATGCCCAGCACCCCGGCGAACGGGATGGCCAGACCGGCGACGACGACGCCCATGACGGCGGCGACGGCGACCATCACCCCGAGATGGGAGGCGATACGGCCGGCGGTCAGACGGTCGCTGGACGGCTCGGACATGGCGCCAAGGGTACGGGAGCGCCCACACCCCTACCTATTCCTAGCACAAGGTAACTAGTCAATTCGGACTATGCGGATTGGGCCGGATGTGTCTGCCCCGATGCTGAACAATTCCTTAACTTCTTTACCGAGGGGATTCATCCCGGGTAGACGTCATGGGGACGCCGCCTATCTCGGACTGATGTGGGGACATCACATGTGGGTTGAAGATTGGGCGCCTGCGGCCGCGTGCCGCGAGTCGCAGCCGGACCAGCTGTTCGTGCGTGGAGCCGAGCAGAACAAGGCCAAGCAGCTGTGCTCGGGTTGTCCCGTGCGCACCGAGTGCCTGGCCGAGGCTCTCGACAACCAGATCGAGTGGGGGGTGTGGGGCGGCATGACGGAGCGGGAGCGGCGTGCGCTCCTGCGCCGCCGCCCGGGCGCCTCCTGGCGCACGGTGCTCGAGACGGCGCGCGAGCAGGGCGCGGTCAGCGGCAAGACCGTCGCCGTCTGACCGCTCTCACGCCCCGGCGAGGAGCTGACCGATCCGGCGCAGGCCGGCCAGGTCGTGCACGTCGCCGGCCAGCGCGGGAACGACCGCCGTGGGCACCTCCGGGTGCGCCGCGGCGAACCGCTCGCGGAGGAGGGCCTCGCGCTCGACCATGCGGGTCTGGTCGGCGTGCAGCCGGAGCAGGCCGGCGGTCAGCGACCCCGGCTCGCGCTTGCGCAGCCGGGCCGACGCGGCCATCGCCTCGTCGGCCGAGAGCGTGCCCTGGGGGATCGGGCTGGCCCGGTTGACGATGAGTCCGGCGAGCGGCATCCGGTCCTCGCCGAGCCGCTCCACGAAGTACGCCGCCTCGCGGAGCGCGTCCGGCTCGGGCGCGGCCACGACGAGGAACGCCGTGCCGTCGGCCTGGAGCAGCTCGAAGGTCTTCTGCGCACGCTGCCGGAACCCGCCGAACAGCGTGTCGAACGCCGCGACGAACGTCTGCATGTCCCGGAGCACCTGGGCGCCGAGCACCTTGTTGAGCGCACCGGTGATCAGCCCGAAGCCCGCCGACATCATCCGCGCCGGCCCCTTCGCGGGCGCCAGCAGCAGCCGGATGAACCGCCCGTCGAGGAAGCTCGAGAGCCGCTCCGGTGCGTCCAGGAAGTCCAGGGCCGACCGCGACGGCGGCGTGTCCACCACGATCAGGTCGTAGCTCCCGTCGGCCTGCGCGTCGGCGTGGATCTGGCCGAGCTTCTCCATCGCCATGTACTCCTGCGTGCCCGCGAACGAGCTCGACAACGCGATGTAGAAGGGGTTCTCGAGGATCTGCTTCGCCTTCTCCGGGGTGGCCTGGCTCTCGACCACCTCGTCGAAGGTGCGCTTCATGTCGAGCATCATCGCGTCGAGGCCGCCACCCTGGCGGTTGCCCTTCGCGTTCGTGCGCAGCCCGTCGACCGGACGGGGGGTGTTGTCGAGGCGCTCGATGCCCATCGACTGCGCGAGCCGGCGTGCCGGGTCGATCGTGAGCACGACGACCTTGCGGCCGCGCTCGGCGGCGCGCAGCGCCAGCGCGGCGGACGTGGTGGTCTTGCCGACGCCGCCCGAGCCGCAGCACACGATGATCCCGGTGCCGCGGTCGTCGAGGAGCGCATCGACGTCGAGGTCGGGGACGGGACCGGGGCTGGTCGCGAGCGGGCCGAAGCGGGGGCGGGACCTCTTCTGCTGGGTGCTCATGCGAGTCCCTGCTTCTTCAGGTCGGCCGCCAGCTCATAGAGCCCGCCGAGGTCGACGCCGCCGGCCAGCCGGGGCAGCTCGTACGTCGGTCGACCGAGCTGGGCCACGACGGCGCGCTGGGCGTCCTCGAGCGCCCGCCGCTCGGCGTGGTCGTGGGCCTCGGCGAGCAGCCCGTCGACGAGCCCGTCGGCGACGTCCACGCCGGCCTCCTCGAGGTCCGTCGCGACCCGGCTCGCGTCCAGCGTGCCGTCGCGGGCGGCCTCGAGGTCGGCAGGCGAGATGTCACGCGGACGCACCAGGTTGACGATGACGGCGCCGACCGGCAGCCCGGCCCGGGTGAGCTCGGCGATGCCGTCGGCGGTCTCCTGCACGGGCATCTCCTCGAGCACGGTCACCAGGTGCACGACGGTGCGCGGGGAGCGGAACAGCGTCATCACGGTGTCCGCCTGGCTGCGGATCGGGCCGACCTTGGCGAGCCCGGCGAGCTCGTCGTTCACGTTGAGGAAGCGGGTGATCCGGCCGGTGGGAGGTGCGTCCAGCACCACGGCGTCGTAGCTGATGGCGCCCTTGTTGCGGCTGTTGCGCCGGACCGCCTCGAACACCTTGCCGGTCAGCAGCACGTCGCGTACGCCGGGGGCGATCGTGGTCGCGAACTCGATCACGCCGAACCGGTCCAGCGCCCGCCCGGCGCGACCGAGCTTGTAGTACATCGAGAGGTACTCCAGCAGGGCGGACTCCGGGTCGATGTGCAGCGCGTGCACGACCCCGGGCGGCGTCCCGTTGTGGCGGAGGCCGGTGGCGATCCGGCGCTCGGCGTACGGGAGCGGGTCGACGTCGAACATCCGCGCGATGCCCTGCCGTCCCTCCACCTCGCAGAGCAGCACCTGCTGGCCCTGGGAGGCCAGGCCCAGCGCGAGCGAGGCGGCGACCGTCGACTTGCCGGTCCCGCCCTTCCCGGTGACGACGTGCAGGCGCACGCGCGACCAGTCGGCGTCGGACGTCGGCGCAGCCATGCCCCGAGCCTAGGCGACGGCCGTGCGTCCTAGGATCACCCGCATGGACAAGGTGGTGACCTCGGCCACAGAGGCAGTGGCGGACATCCCGGACGGCGCGACGCTGTCGGTGGGCGGCTTCGGGCTCTGCGGCATCCCGTCGGTGTTGATCGACGCGCTGCTGCAGGCGGGTACGACGGACCTGGACGCGGTGTCGAACAACTGCGGTGTCGACGACTGGGGGCTGGGCCGGCTGCTGGGGGAGCGGCGGATCCGGCGGATGATCTCCTCCTACGTGGGGGAGAACAAGGAGTTCGCGCGGCAGTACCTCTCCGGCGAGCTGGAGGTGGAGCTGACCCCGCAGGGCACGCTGGCGGAGCGGATGCGCGCCGGCGGGTCGGGCATCCCGGCGTTCTTCACCGCGACCGGCGTCGGCACCCAGGTCGCCGACGGCGGGCTGCCGTGGCGGTACGACGATGCCGGCAACGTGGTCGTGTCGTCGCCGCCGAAGCAGACGCAGACCTTCGACACGGCCGAGGGTCCGAAGGAGTTCGTGCTCGAGCACGCGATCGTCGCGGACTTCGGGCTGGTGCGGGCGTGGAAGGGCGACCGGCACGGCAACCTCGTGTACCGGGACTCGGCGCGGAACTTCAATCCGCTCGCCGCGATGTGCGGGCGGGTCACGATCGCGGAGGTCGAGGAGCTGGTCGAGCCCGGTGAGCTGGACCCGAACCAGGTCCACACCCCGGGGGTGTTCGTGCAGCGCGTCGTGCCCCTGACCCCGGAGCAGGCCGCGGACAAGCGGATCGAGAAGAGGACTGTGAGGACCCGCGCATGAGCTGGTCGCGTGAGGAGATGGCCGCGCGGGCGGCGTCGGAGCTGTCGGACGGGTCGTACGTCAACCTCGGGATCGGACTGCCGACGCTGGTGCCGAATTACGTCGGTGACGACGTGGAGCTGGTGCTGCAGTCGGAGAACGGGATCCTGGGCGTGGGTGCCTATCCCTGGGAGGGGGAGGAGGACCCGGACCTGATCAATGCCGGCAAGGAGACCGTCACGCTGCGGCGTGGGGCGTCGTTCTTCGACTCCGCCACCAGCTTCGGGATGATCCGCGGCGGCAAGATCGACGCCGCGATCCTCGGCGCGATGCAGGTGAGCAGGGCCGGTGACATCGCGAACTGGATGATCCCAGGGAAGATGGTCAAGGGCATGGGCGGCGCGATGGACCTGGTCCACGGCGCCAAGCGGGTGATCGTGCTGATGGAGCACGTCGCCAAGGACGGCTCGCACAAGATCGTCGAGGAGTGCTCGCTGCCCTACACCGGCCGCGGCGTGGTGCAGCGGATCATCACCGACCTCTGCGTCATCGACGTCATCTCCGAGGGGTTGCGCCTCGTCGAGCTCGCGCCCGGGGTCACCGAGGACGAGGTCCGCGAGAAGACCGAGCCCGAGCTGGCCTGATGCGGATCGCGGTCGCGGGCGGCACCGGCGTCGTGGGGCACCACGCCGTCGAGGTGGCGCGCGAGCGCGGCCACGAGGTCGTCGTCCTGACCCGGTCGGCGGGAGCGGACCTGACCACCGGCGAGGGGGTCGCCGATCGGCTCGCCGGGGTCACCGCGGTCATCGACGCGACCAACGTCCGCTCGCAGCGGCGGGCCGCCGCGGAGGCGTTCTTCGCCGGCGTGACGCGCACCCTCCTCACGGCCGGACGGGACGCAGGAGTCGGCCACCACGTCGTGCTCTCGATCGTCGGGATCGACGACGTGGACAGTGGCTACTACGCCGGCAAGCGGCTCCAGGAGCGGGTCGCCGCCGAGGGCGGGGTGCCGTGGAGCGTGCTGCGGGCGACGCAGTTCCACGAGTTCGCCCAGCAGGCGCTCAGCTTCGCGCGGCTCGGCCGCTTCTCGCTGGTACCGCGGATGCTCAGCCAGCCCGTGGCGGCCCGCGAGGTGGGCGCGGCACTGGTCGACCTGGCGACGGGGGACGCTGTCGGCCGGGCGCCGGACCTCGCCGGGCCGGAGGTGCACCAGATGGTCGACCTCGCGCGCCGGGTGGCGGAGCGGGACGGGCGGCGCGTCGTACCCGTGCGGCTGCCCGGGAGGGCCGGCGCCGCGATGCGGTCCGGCGCGCTGCTGCCACGCGGGGACGGCCCGCGCGGCCGGATCACGTTCGACGAGTGGCTGGCATCGCGATGAGCGATGAGTTCGGCCGGGAGAAGGGGTCGGTGGGGACATGAGCATCATCGCGAGCATCACGGTCTCGGTCGACGGCTACGTGACCGGGCCGGACGACGGTCCCGAGCTCGGCCTCGGGCGTGGCGGGGAGCGCCTGCACTACTGGGTGATGGGTGGCCCCTGGACCTACGGCGGCGAGCACGACTTCGCCATGAGCGACGCCGACAAGGCGTACTACGAGCCGCTGGTCGCGCGACTCGGCGCGGGCATCGTGGGACGCGGGATGTACGACGCGGCCGGCGCCTGGGGCGGCGCGAACCCGTTCCCCGGCACCCTCGTCGTGCTGACCCACCGCATCGAGGACCAGCCTGACCCGGCCAACGGCTTCCACTTCGTCAACGGCCTCGACCACGCGCTGGAGGTCGCGCGGACCGACGCGGGCCACCGCGACGTGGCGATCGGCGGTGGCGCGGACCTCATCCGGCAGGCCCTGAGGGCGGGGGCCGTCGACGAGCTGGTGATCTCGACGGCGCCGGTGATCCTGGGCGCGGGCAAGCGGCTGTTCGACGGCTTCGAGGAGGACGTCGACCTGCGCATCCGCAGCGTGCACCCGTCGGAGTGGGCGGTGCACACGACCTACGACGTGCTCCGTCGACCGGACGGCTGACCCGTCCGGGCCGCCGTGACCACGGCGAGGACCGCGACCGCCGCAGCGAGCACGTAGACGGAGGCGAACGGGTCGATCCCGGCGGCCTTCGTGGTGGCGAAGACGACGCCCGACACCGAGAGCGCCAGCGCCCCGCCGAGCGAGTCCGCGATGGACAGGGCGGAGGAGTTGAAGCCCCGGTCCGAGTCCGACGACGCGGCGAGCATCGCCACGCCGGTGCGGGGATAGCCCAGCCCCATGCCGGCGCCGGCCACGACGTACGCCGCCATCGCGAGCGCCCAGGGGACGTGGATCCGGACGGCGAGCGCGAGGGCGACCGTGCCGACCAGCAGCAGCGCGCAGCCCCAGCGCATCACCGCGACGTCGGACACCCGGCTGCCGAGGCGGGACTGGACCTGGCTGGCCGCGGCCCAGGTGAGCCCGACCGCGGTGAGGGCGAGGCCGGCGATGCCCGGGGTGAGGCCCCACTGCTCCTGCAGGACGAAGACGATGTAGGCCTCGGCGGCGAAGAACGATGCGCTCATCAGGCCGCGGGTGCCGATCACCGAAGGCAGTCCGCGACGGGCCAGGAGCGAGCCGGCGGGCAGCAGCTTGCGCAGGGCCAGCAGCACGACGACCGCCGCGGGCGGGAAGACGCCGAGGGTGAGGACGGCGACGGCTCCCACGAGCGCCCACGCGAGACGGGACCGGGGCGCCGGCTCGCCGGCGGGCGGCGTGCCGACGCTGCGGAGGGCAGGTGCGACGAGCGCGGCGGCGCAGGCGGCCAGGGCGACGGCGCCGAGGAACACCCCAGCGCCAGCCGGCGGTGTGGGCGACGAACGCCGCGAGCGCAGGGCCGAACAGCGACGGCAGCACCCAGGCCGCGGCGAAGCTCGCGAAGATCGCCGGCTGGAGGACCCGCGGGAAGACCAGGCCCACCAGCACGTACAGGCCGACGGTCAGCGCGCCGCCGCCCAGGCCCTGGAGCACCCGGCCGGCGACCAGCACCTCCATCGACGGCGCGAGGCCGCAGACGACCAGCCCGAGGGCGAACAGCGCGAGCGACGCGACCAGCGGGACGGCGGGGCCGCGCCGGTCGCTCCAGGCGCCGGCCGTGACCATGCCGACCACACCGCTGGCCAGCGGCGCCGCGAACGACAGCGCGTACAGGCCGACCCCGTCCAGGTCGGCCGCGACGGTCGGCATCACGGTCGTCACGGCCGTCGCCTCGAACGCCACGAGTGCGCAGAGCGCGAACATGCCGACCGTCGTGACGGCGTACGCCGGCGAGAGCAGCCGCGGCCGGGCCGCGGCTGCTTCGGTGAGGGTCACGGATGGACGGTAGGACCTCAACCGCGGTCGAGGTCAACAGGATTCGCCCGCGACTGACCGTGGGTGGACCCCGGTCGGTCCACGAGTAGGGTGCCGAACATGACCAAGTGGGAGTACCTGACGGCGCCGATCCTGACGCACGCGGCCAAGCAGATCCTGGACAACTTCGGGGCGGACGGGTGGGAGCTGGTGCAGATCGCGCCGGGCATGAACCCGGAGAACCTGGTCGGCTACTTCAAGCGGCCGGTGCAGGCATGAGCGCCGTCGAGGACCGGCTCGCCGAGCTCGGGCTGATCGTGCCGGAGGTGCCCGCCCCGGTGGCGGCGTACGTCCCGGCCGTGGTGTCCGCCGACCTCGTGTTCACCTCGGGCCAGCTCCCGATGAAGAACGGCGAGCTGATGGTCACCGGGAAGGTCGGCGGCGAGGTCAGCGTGGAGGAGGCCGTCGCATGCGCCGAGCAGTGCGCGCTGAACGCCATCGCCGCGGTGAAGTCGATGATCGGTGACCTCGACCGGGTCGCGCAGGTCGTGAAGGTCGTCGCGTTCGTGGCGTCCACGCCGGACTTCACCGGGCAGCCCGGGGTCGCCAACGGCGCGTCCGAGCTGTTCGGCAAGGTCTTCGGCGATGCCGGCGTGCACGCGCGGTCGGCCGTCGGCGTACCCGTGCTGCCGCTGGACGCACCGGTCGAGGTCGAGATCGTCGTCCGCGTCGGCTCATGAGGATCCCGCTCCCGCCGGTCCAGCTGCCGGACCGGCTGGTCGCGGTCGCCCGTGAGTTCGAGGACGGGCGGCAGACGCCGGCGGAGCCGCGGAACGCCGCCACGGTGATCCTGATGCGCCCCTCGCCGGACGGGCCGGAGGTGTACTACCTGCGCCGCCAGGTCTCGATGGAGTTCGCCGGCGGCATGTGCGTCTACCCCGGCGGCGGTGTCGACCCGCGCGACTTCGACTCCACCGTGGCCTGGGCCGGTCCCGCTCCGGCCGAGTGGGCCGCAAGACTCGGGTGCGACGAGGAGACCGCGCGGGCGCTCGTGTGCGCCGCCGTACGCGAGACGTTCGAGGAGTCCGGCGTGTTGCTGGCCGGTACGTCGCCCACCGACGTCGTCGCCGACACGACCGGTGACGACTGGGAGGCGGACCGGGTCGCGCTGGAGTCGAGAGCCCTGTCGCTGACGGAGTTCCTGAACACGCGCGGCCTGGTGCTCCGCACCGACCTGCTGGGGGTGTGGGCCGCGTGGCTGACCCCGATCTTCGAGCCGAAGCGCTACCGCACCTGGTTCTTCGTCGCCTCGCTGCCCGTCGGGCAGGTGACCCGCGACGTGTCGACCGAGTCGTCGTCCGTGGCGTGGATCCCGGCGCGGGTCGCGGCCGACCAGGCCGACGCGGGCGACCTCGCGCTGATGCCCCCGACGTACCTGACGTCGATGGAGGTCGGTTCGCTCGGGTCGCCGGAGGAGGTGCTCGAGGTGGCGGCGTCGAGGTCGGTGGAGATGTTCACGCCGTCGGTCGAGCCGCTCGGCCCGGGCTGGACGCTGTCGATGCCGGACCGGCTGCGGCCGCTGGTCAGCGCGCGGCGCCGCGCATGACACCCTGGGGGGGCGGGGCGTACGGGTCCCGCGGGCGCTGCCTGCTCGCGCCGAACCCCGGCGTGATGACCCTGGACGGCACCAACACCTGGGTGCTGCAGGAGCCCGGCTCCTCGGCGTCCGTCGTGGTCGACCCGGGGCCGCTCGCGGACGGGCACCTCGACCGGCTCACTGCCGAGCTCGGTGACGTGGCGCTGGTGCTGCTGACGCACCACCACTTCGACCACGCCGAGGTGGCCGTGGAGTTCGCCCGCCGCAAGGGCTGCGCGGTGCGCGCGCTGGACCCGGGGTTGTGCGTGGACGCGCCGCCGCTCGTCGACGGCGAGGACCTGCTCGTCGACGGGCTGTCGCTGCGGGTGCTCACGACCCCTGGTCACACCGCCGACTCGGTCTCGCTGGTGCTGCCCGCCGACGGCGCGCTGCTGACCGGCGACATGGTGCTCGGCCGCGGGACGACCGTGGTCGCCCACCCCGACGGGCAGCTCGGCCCGTACTTCAGCTCGATCTCGCGGATGCGATCGCTGGTCCTCTCCGGGGAGGTGCGCACCCTCTGGCCCGCGCACGGCCCGGTCCTCGACGACGCCCTCGGGGTGCTCGACTTCTACCTCGCGCACCGTCGCGAGCGGCTCGCCCAGGTCGAGCGCGCGCTCGCCGAGCTGTCCGTCCCTCTCTCGCCCGGGCTCGCGGCGGACCCGACCCTGCCCCGGCGCGTGGTCGAGGTCGTGTACGCCGACGTCGACGAGTCGCTCTGGGGCGCCGCGGAGCTCTCCGTCCGCGCCCAGCTCGCCTACCTCGCCTCCCCTTGAGCCGGGGGTTCTGACGGTCGACTCGACCGTCAGAGGTCCCGACTCAACGGGCGCGACGGGCCAGGCGCTCGACGTCCATGATCACGACCGAGCGGGGCTCGAGGCGGAGCCAGCCGCGCGAGGCGAAGTCGGCGAGGGCCTTGTTCACGGTCTCGCGGGAGGCGCCGACCAGCTGGGCGAGCTCTTCCTGGGTGAGGTCGTGGTGCACGTGCACGCCGTCGTCCGCGGTGCGGCCGAACCGGTCGGCGAGGTCGAGCAGCGCCTTGGCGACCCGGCCGGGGACGTCGGAGAACACCAGGTCGGCGACCACGTCGTTGGCCTTGCGGAGCCGGCCGGCGAGCTGGGCGAGGAGACCGCGGGCCACGACCGGGCGGCCCTCGAGCCAGCGCAGCAGGTCCTCGTGGGAGAGCGACGCGAACGAGGCGTCCGTGACGGCCGTGACGGTCGCCGAGCGCGGGCCCGGGTCGAAGAGCGAGAGCTCGCCGAACATCTGGCCGGGGCCGAGGATGGCGAGCAGGTTCTCCCGGCCGTCGGAGGACGTGCGGCCGAGCTTCACCTTGCCGTCGAGCACGATGTAGAGCTTGTCGCCCGAGTCACCCTCGTGGAACAGCACCTCGCCGCGGCGCAGCTTCGTCTCCGCCATCGACGCGCGCAGCGCGGTCGCGGCCTCGTCGTCGAGCGCGCTGAACAGCGGGGCCTGGCGCAGTACGTCGTTGTCCACGAATCCTCCTGGTGCGTCGACCCGCGGCACACGGGTACGCCGCGAATCCTATCCAGTGGGAAACTTCACAGGAACCAGCCGGTCGGGCGGGTCGCCATCCGGCACCGAATCGGTCGTGTCGGCGCCTCGCCGTACGCTGGGGCGCGTGCCCGCCCCCGTCGCCGCCGAGACCCGTACCGGCCTCGTGCGTCGTGCCCGGAAGATCAACCGGATCCTGGGCGAGACCTACCCCGACGCCACGACCGAGCTGGACTTCGACGACCCCTTCCAGCTGCTCGTCGTCACCGTGCTGAGCGCGCAGACCACGGACAAGCGGGTGAACGCCGTGCGGCCGACGCTGTTCGCCGCCTACCCGGACGCGAAGGCGATGGCCGCGGCCGACCGCGCGACCCTCGAGGGCATCGTCGGGCCGCTCGGGTTCTTCCGCGCGAAGACCGAGTCGCTGCTCAAGCTGAGTGCCGCCCTCGTCGAGGACCACGACGGCCAGGTGCCCCCGCGCCTGGTGGACCTGGTCAAGCTCCCCGGCGTCGGCCGCAAGACCGCGAACGTCGTCCTCGGCAATGCCTTCGGCATCCCCGGCATCACCGTCGACACCCACTTCGGCCGGCTCGCCCGCCGGTTCGGCTGGACCGCGGAGACCGACCCGGTCAAGCTCGAGCACGCGGTCGGCGAGCTGTTCCCGAAGAAGGACTGGACGATGCTCAGCCACCACCTGGTCTGGCACGGCCGCCGCGTCTGCCACTCGCAGAAGCCCGCCTGCGGGGCGTGCCCGGTGGCCAGGCTCTGCCCCTCGTACGGCGAGGGCCCCACCGATCCCGTCGTCGCGGCCAAGCTGGTGAAGACCGAGGGCAGGGCATGAGGCGTCTCCTGCCGGCCGCGCTCGTCGCGGCCGTGCTGGTGCTGGCCGGATGCACCTCGGACGACGTCCCCGCGCCGGGGGCCGCGAAGATCGACGTCGACACCCCGCAGCTGCGCCAGCTGAAGGCCGACGCCGGGATCGAGCCGTGCACGCCCGGCACGGGCGACCCGGTCGACGGCGGGCTCCCCGAGGTCACGCTCCCGTGCCTCGGCGGTGGCGACGACGTCGAGTTGGCGACCCTTCGCGGGCCGCTGATCCTCAACATCTGGGGCGAGTGGTGCGGCCCCTGCCGCAAGGAGATGCCTGCGGTCGCGGACTTCTACCGGCGGTACGGCGACCAGGTGCCGGTCATCGGCATCGACTATCAGGACCGGCAGACCGGGCCGGCCATCGAGTTCGCGCAGCACGCCGGGGCCACCTACCCGCAGCTCGCCGACACCCAGGGTGCACTCCGCGCGCAACCACCCGTGCCGGCGCGCGTACCCGTTCCCGCGTTCCTGTTCGTGGACGCCGACGGGACCGCATCGCTGGTGACCGGCGGCATCGGCTCCGCCGACGAGCTGGTCGAGCTGGCGAACCAGCACCTCGGGACCGACCTGTGATCCCCGACTGGCTCGAGCCGGTCCGCGCGGGCGCGGCGGCGATCTCGGCCGACGACCTGACCCGGTTCACGCCGCCACCGGGGGGAGATGCCCGCGAGGGCGCCGTCCTCATGCTCTTCGGCCAGGGCCCGCGCGGTGGCGAGCTGCTGCTCACCGAGCGCGCGCACGACATGCGGTCGCACCCGGGGCAGGTCTCGTTCCCCGGCGGTTCGGTCGACCCGGGCGAGTCCGCGGTCGAGGCCGCGCTGCGCGAGGCGCAGGAGGAGATCGGGGTGGAACCCGTTTCGGTGGAGGTGTTCGGGCAGCTGCCCGAGCTGTGGCTGCCGCCGAGCAACTTCGCGGTGACCCCGGTCCTCGGCTGGTGGGCCGAGCCGGCGGCGGTGAGCATCGTGAGCCCCGCCGAGGTGCACGCGATCCACCACGTGCCGATCGAGGAGCTCCTCGACCCCGAGCACCGGGTGATGGTGCAACACCCGCGGATCGGCTACACGAGCCCCGGGTTCCTCATCGGCCCGGCCAACGACGTCATCCTGTGGGGGTTCACCGCGGGGATCATCGCCCGGTTGTTCGACTTCCTCGGGTGGACGCGCCCGTGGGACGAGACCCGGGTCCGCGATCTTCCGGCGTACATGCTGCAGGCTGACCCCCGACGGTCGCGTCTCCTGGACATCGAGGACGAGCCCGAGGACGACCCGGACCACGAGGAGGACGACGGGTGAACCTGCTCGACTGGCTCCTCATCGTGCTCGTCCTGGCGTACGCGCTCTCCGGCTACTGGCAGGGCTTCATCACCGGTGCGTTCGCGACGGGCGGCCTCCTGCTCGGTGGCCTGTTCGGCGTCTGGCTGGCGCCGGTCGCGCTCGGTGACGCGAACCCGTCGCTGATGGTGTCCCTCGGCGCCCTGTTCATCGTGATCCTGTCCGCCTCCCTGGGCCAGGCGACGCTGCAGTTCGCCGGCACCCGGATCCGCGACCGGATCACCTGGCAGCCCGCGCGCGCCCTCGACGCGATCGGCGGCGCCGCGTTGAGCGCGGTGGCGGTGCTGATCGTCGCCTGGGCGCTGGGTGTCGCGATCTCGGGCTCGCGGATCACCGGGATCACGCCGCTGGTGCGGAGCTCGGCGGTCCTCGGGGAGGTCGACGAGGTCCTGCCGGCCTCTGCGGGCAACGCGTTGCAGGCGTTCAACGACGTGGTCGGCACCAGCTTCTTCCCGCGCTACCTCGAGCCGTTCGCCCCGGAGCGGATCGTCGACGTCGGCCCCGGCCCGAGGCGACTGCTGAGCGACCCGGACGTCCAGCGCGCCGAGACCAGCGTGCTCAAGGTGCGCGGCACCAACGAGTGCGGCAGGGGCGTCGAGGGCTCCGGCTTCGTGTACGCCGCCAACCGGCTGATGACCAACGCACACGTGGTCGCCGGCATCGATGATCCCGAGGTGGTCGTCGGCGACAGCACGGTCGACGCGGAGGTCGTCTACTACAACCCCGACATCGACGTCGCGGTGCTCGCCTTCGACAGCGGTGACATCCCGCCCCTCGACCTGGACCACCACGCCGAGGCGCAGGACGGGGTGGCCATCCTCGGTTACCCCCAGGACGGCCCGTACCGCGTCGAGCCGGCCCGGATCCGGTCCGAGCAGCGGCTCCGCTCGCCGAACATCTACGGCGACGGCGCGGTGATCCGCGAGGTCTTCTCGCTGCGTGGCCGGATCCTGCCCGGCAACTCCGGCGGGCCGATCATCACGTCGGCCGGCGACGTCGCGGGCGTCGTGTTCGCCGCGTCGGTCACCGACCACGACACCGGCTACGCCCTCACGACCTCCCAGGTCGCCCAGGCGGCCGCGACCGGGCAGAGCAGCTCGGCCCAGGTCTCCACGGGCGACTGCGCCGGCTAGCGACCCGCGCGGCGAGGCCGGGTCAGCTCTCGCCTACGACTGGCCCTTGAGAGCCCTCGGGATCTCGCGGCCCTGGCCGATCGCGCGCTCGGGCGCCCTGACCTGCTTGACCTTCCGCACCCCGATGTAGCCCAGCAGCGCGGCGACCAGCATGTAGAAGCCGAACACGATCAGGAACGCCCAGTGCAGGTCGAGACCCTCGCCGTTCCAGTTGATGAAGTAGGCGATCGACACCGACAGCATGATGATCGCGAGGACGATCAGGAAGGCCGCGCCGGCGAAGAGGCCGATGCCCGTGCCGCCGGCCCGGACGCTGACCTTGAGCTCGGACTTCGCGAGCTGGATCTCCTTCTGGACCAGGGAGGAGATGTCCCTGGTGGCGTCGTGGACCAGCCGGCCGATGGTCGGATCGGGCTCCTGGACCTGGTTGCTCGCCATGCGCGTCACCCTATCGAACCCTCAGCCCGCGTCGTCGTCGTGCTCGTAGACGTCGGGTACCCCGTCCCCGTCGCTGTCACGCTCCTCCTGCTCGCAGATCCGCCGGTACACCCGGTTCCGCGTGCGCAGCACCACGCTCGCGACGAGCACGGCGACCAGCGAGCCGACCAGGACGCCGACCTTCGTGGTGTCGTCCTCCGACGTGCCGTGCCCGAACGCGAGCTCGCCGATCAGCAGCGACACCGTGAACCCGACGCCCGCGAGGATCGCCATGCCGGTCACGTCGACCCAGCTCAGCTCGTCGTCGAGGTCGGCGCGGGTGAACGTCGACAGCAGCCAGGTGGATCCGGTGATGCCGATCGTCTTGCCCAGGACGAGGCCGCAGACGATGCCCAGCGCGAGCGGGTCCGTCAGCGCGTCGCGGAGCCCGGACAGGCCGCCGACGTCGACCCCGGCCGCGAAGAACGCGAAGACGGGTACGGCGATCCCCGCCGACACGGGGCGGACGACGTGCTCGATCCGGTCGGCCCGGCGCACCGGGACCGTGAAGCCGAGCAGCACACCGGCGACGGTCGCGTGCACGCCGGACTCGTGCACGAACGCCCATGCCAGCACCGCGAGCGGAACGAGCGCCCAGGCGCCGTACCCGCGCCGGACCAGCACGCCGAACGCGGCCAGCGGCAGGGCAGCCGCGAGCAGCCAGAGCAGGTGCAGCTGGTCGGTGTAGAAGAGCGCGATCACCGTGATCGCGAGCAGGTCGTCGACGACGGCGAGCGTGAGCAGGAAGGTGCGCAGCCCCGTCGGCAGGTGCGTGCTGATCACCGCGAGGACCGCCAGGGCGAACGCGATGTCGGTCGCGGTGGGGATGGCCCAGCCGACCAGGTTGTCGGTGCCGAGGTTCCAGAGCACGAAGACCAACGCGGGGACGACCATCCCACCCACCGCGGCGATCACCGGCAGTGCGGCACGCCGTGGATCGCGCAGGTCGCCGGCGACGAACTCGCGCTTGAGCTCGAGGCCGGCCACGAAGAAGAAGATCGCGAGCAGCCCGTCGGCCGCCCAGCCGCCGACGGTGAGGTCGAGGTGGAGGGCGTCCGGCCCCACCACGGTGTCGCGGATCCGGAAGTACGCGTCCTGCCACGCGCTGTTCGCCCACACGAGGGCGACGGCGGCTGCCGCGATCAGCAGCACGCCGCCGGTGGTCTCGGCGCGCAACACCTCCGCCGTGCGCGAGCTCTCGAGGAACGAGCCGCGCGTGAACAACCGGCGCTGCGGCGTGGACTGGCTCATGGTGCTCCTCGGGGTCGGCGAAGGACTGCCGACCAGACTTCCCGGCGCACCGGGAGCCACCCTACAAGCGCATCAGTCCTCGGCCTTGCCGGAGTCGATGCCCTCCGAGATCATGTCCATCACCGACGAGTCGGCCAGCGTGGTCACGTCACCGACCTCGCGGTGCTCGGCGACGTCCTTCAGCAGGCGGCGCATGATCTTGCCCGAGCGGGTCTTGGGGAGCTCGGGGACGATCATGATCTGGCGCGGGGTCGCGATCGGGCCGATCTCCTGGCGGACGTGCTTGCGGAGCTCGGCGACGATGTCCTCGCCGCCGTCGCCGGCCTCCTCGCGCAGGATCACGAAGGCGCACACGGCCTGGCCGGTGTCCTCGTCCTTGGCGCCGACGACCGCAGCCTCGGCGACCTTGGGGTGGGAGACGAGCGCGGACTCGATCTCGGTGGTCGAGAGCCGGTGGCCGGACACGTTCATCACGTCGTCCACGCGGCCCAGCACCCAGATGTCGCCGTCGTCGTCCTTCTTCGCTCCGTCCCCGGCGAAGTAGTAGCCCTGGTCCCTGAAGCGGGCCCAGTAGGTGTCGATGAAGCGCTCGTCGTCCCCCCAGATGGTGCGCAGCATCGAGGGCCACGGGGCGGTGAGCACGAGGTAGCCGCCCGACCCGTTGGGTACGGCGTCGCCGGCCTCGTTGACCACCTCGGCCGAGACGCCCGGGATGGGGGTCATCGCCGAGCCCGGCTTGCCGCGCGTGACGCCCGGCAGCGGGCTGATCATGATCATCCCGGTCTCGGTCTGCCACCAGGTGTCGACCACGGGGGTGCGGTCGCCGCCGATCACCTGGCGGTACCAGATGTAGGCCTCGGGGTTGATCGGCTCACCGACCGACCCGAGGATCCGCAGCGAGGACATGTCGTACCGGTCCGGGATCTCGCGGCCCTGCTTCATGAACGAGCGGATCGCGGTCGGCGCGGTGTAGAAGATCGTCACGCCGTAGTCCTGGATGATCTTCCACCAGCGGCCCCGCTCCGGACTGTCCGGCGTGCCCTCGTACATCACCTGCGTCGCGCCGTTCGCGAGCGGCCCGTAGACCATGTAGCTGTGGCCGGTGACCCAGCCGATGTCGGCGGAGCACCAGTAGACGTCGGTCTCGGGCTTGAGGTCGAAGACCGCCCAGTGCGTGTACGACGTGCCGGTCAGGTAGCCGCCGGTGGTGTGCAGGATGCCCTTGGGCTTCCCCGTCGTGCCCGAGGTGTACATGACGTAGAGCGGGTGCTCGGCGTCGAACGCCTCCGGCGTGTGCTCGGTAGAGGCCGCGTCGACCGCGTCGTGCCACCAGACGTCCACGTCGTCGTTCCACTCGACGTCCTGCCCGGTGCGCCGGACGACGAGCACCTTCTCGACGGTGTGGCCCTGCGCGGAGGACTTGGCGCGCGCCTCGTCGACCGCCGGCTTCAGCGCGGCCGCCGCGCCGCGGCGGTAGCCACCGTCGGAGGTGATGACCACCTTGGCCTGGCAGTCGACCAGGCGCGAGGAGAGCGCCTCGGAGGAGAACCCACCGAACACGACCGTGTGTGGGGCGCCGATCCGCGCGCAGGCCAGCATCGCGATCACGGCCTCGGCGATCATCGGCAGGTAGATCGCCACCCGGTCACCGGTGCCGACGCCGAGCTCGGTCAGCGCGTTGGCAGCCTTGCTGACCTCGTCCTTGAGCTCGGCGTAGGTCAGGTCGCGGGTGTCGTCCTCCGGCTCCCCGATCCAGTGCAGCGCCACCTTGTCGCCGCGGCCCGCCTCGACGTGCCGGTCCACGCAGTTGTACGACGCGTTGAGCCGGCCGCCGACGAACCACTTCGCGAACGGCCGGTCGTCCCAGTCCAGCACCCGGTCCCACTTCTCGTCCCAGGACAGGCGCTCGGCCTGCTCGGCCCAGAACGCCTCGGGGTCCTGAGCGGCCCGGTCGTAGGCCTCGGCCCGGAGGTTCGCGTGCTCGGCGATCTCCGCCGGCGGCTCGAACCGGCGGTCCTCCTTGAGCAGGTTGGAGAGGGTCTCTTCGCTCACGATCACTCCTCGATCGGGTAGGGACGAGGTGGCACCCGCCACACTAGTCAGCGAGTGGCGACGGGGAACACCTGACGCTTGTGGGTGAACGCGGTGACCCCGGCCAGCGAGGCGTACCAGGCGGCCAGGGCCGTGGCCACGCCGCACCAGCCGCCGATCTTGCTGATCGTCTCCGAGGTGGCGAAGTCGCCGATCGCGAGCAGGAGGAACGTGATCGTCAGCAGCACGAAGACCGCGAGCACCGCGCCGCTGACCCGGGTCGCCGCGATCGTCATGTACGCCGTGAAGATGCCCCACGCCAGCAGGTAGAGCCCCACGGTGTTGCTCACGTCGCCCTCCGGCGAGCCGGTGAGATCGGTGTGCCCGGTCAGCCACCAGAACGACACCCAGAAGGCGCCGTACGACGCGAACGCCGTCGCCCCGAAGGTGTTGCCCTTCGCGAACTCCCACATGCCGGCGGCGAACTGGGCGATCCCGCCGTAGGCGAGCGCGAGCCCGAACACCACCGGCTCGACCTTGAACAGGCCGGTGTTGACGAAGCTCAGGACGAACGTCGTGAGTGCGAACGCGGCGAGCCCGAGAGGCGCGGGGTCCGCGATGTAGGGGCCGCGGACGGGGACCGGGCTGGCTTCCTGGCTGGCTTCCTGGGTGGTCGTCATGGAGATCTCCTCACGCGTGGTTGCGGAGGATCGCCCGGTCGGCTCGCCCGAGGGTGGCCGCCCGAGGCGGTCCACGGCCGCCCGTACCCGATGGACCGGATCGACAAACTCGTGAGGCCGTGAGCGCGTGAGACCGAGCTGCCCTCGCGCCGGTCGGGCCCGGCGATCGAGCTGGCCGGCACCAGCTGGCGGTCAGCGGAAGTCGATGAGCAGCACGTCGGAGTCCGAGCCGTCGTCGGCGATGGGCTCCTCCGCGGTCTGCGGGGCCGGCTCCTGCCCGCGGTCGAGTGCGGTGGCGCGGAAGCAGCGGGTCTCGTACGGCAGCTGCATGCCGTCCATGCCGCGACCGTAGTCGTCGTAGAAGGCCACGATCTCGGCCAGCCGGTCCGCGCGCGCGTCCTCGTCGAGCACCGCGAGGGTCGAGCGCGACAGCGCGAGGTCCTGGATGGAGTCGCGGTCGACGACCTGCCAGTGCCGGAACGTCGTCTCCTCGACGGAGCCGAAGAATTCGTTCGTGGCCAGCACCTGGTCGCTGCGGTGGGTGTCCTGGTTGCCCAGCAGCACGCCGAGCCGGCGCACCCACGGGATCCGCTCGTCGCGCAGGTTCCACGTGACGGCCAGCCGGCCGCCCGGCCTGAGGACCCGGGCGATCTCCGGGAACGCCCGGTCGTGGTCGAACCAGTGGAATGCCTGGGCGACCACCACGACGTCGTACGACGCGTCCGGAGCGGGGATCTCCTCCGCCCCGGCCACCGAGGTGGGAACGTCGGGCAGCCGCTCGCGGAGCCGCTCCAGCATCTGCTCGTCGGGATCGGTCGCGTGCACGTCGTGGCCGAGCCCCACCAGCACCTCGGTGAGCTTGCCGGTGCCGGCGCCGAGCTCGAGGACCGTGGTCGGCTGCTCGCCGACCAGCCAGGCGGCCGCCTCGCGCGGGTAGGAGGGGCGGGCGCGGTCGTAGGCGTCCGCCACGGAGCCGAAGGAGCGGGAGGGATCGGTCATCGGACTCACCGTACCCGCCGATACGGTGGGATCTCGTGAGCACAGACCCGCTGTCCCGCCTGGCCTCCCTCGAGGGCGTGCCGTCGGCGTACGCCGCCGTTCGCGACGGGATCGACGTGATGCTGCGCGACCGCGGCCTGCGGCGTACCTCGCCCGAGACGACGATCGAGTCGCTGCTGCGCGGCGCCCACGCGAGCGGCGTGCTCGAGGGGTCGGCCGCCACGCTCGCCGAGGTGCGCGCGGGCGCGGGGGACGAGGTGACGCTCGACGCGGTGCGGGTCTCGACGGAGCTGCTGTCCCTGTCCCCGTCCCTGTCCCGGTCCCCGCTCCAGGCGCTGGCGCGGATCCACGCGCTGGCGGCCGCGGGGCTGCCCGAGGAGACGCGCGGCCGACCGCGCGACGGCGACGCCGCCGATCGGCTCCGCGGCGTCGGCGAGCTGCTGGTGCGGCCGACCGGGGCGCCGTCGCTGCTGGTGGCCGCGGTCGTGCACGCCGAGCTCGCGACCGCCGCGCCGTTCGGCTCGCACAACGGCATCGTCGCCCGCGCCGCCGAGCGGCTGGTGCTGGTCGCGCGCGGCGTCGACGAGAAGTCCCTGGTCGTCCCGGAGGCGGGGCACCTGGCGCTCCGGGCGGCGTACGAGTCCAACCTGCGGGGGTACGCCGAGGGCGGTCCGGCCGGCGTGCACTCCTGGCTGCTCTACGCCGCGGAGGCGTACGCGGCCGGCGCGGAGGCGAGCCCGCTGCGACGGGCAGCCGAGTAGCCGAGGTCTTCGGCTCAGTCGGTCTCGCGCGACGCGATCCGCGCCTTCGACGCGGCTGGGGTCATGGGCCTCGAGACGCGCCGTCGCGGCCTCCTGCGTCGGTCGCGGGCGCTCCTCGGCCTCCTCGCGCGACGCGACCCGCGCCTTCGGCGCGGCTCGCTGCGCTCGGACATGCGAACGGCACCCGGCGTTCGAGTTCGTTGGTCCGGGTGCCGCCGCTGACACGTGAATCCGTGGGCTACCAGGCGTGCATCATCAACTACTGCCCCGGGAGTATCCCGGTCCGGCAAGCGCCCTGTAGGAAGGGTAGATCGCCGCGTGGGTACCCGGCTCACGTGCTGCACTGTTGAGTTCTGCCACCCTGTCTACGCCTCTTCACCCAGACCTTCAAGGGGCCTCGAGGGGTTGACAGCCGGGCCACGTCTCTGCCGGTCGGCAGGTCCGGCAGGCAGAGGTCCGATGGGGTGACAGGGGCCGCCCAGCGTGCGGCTCGCGCCGCCGGCCTCCGGCAAGGTGGAAGGTTCCGGTGGTGGCTACACGTCGAGCCGGCGGCGGCGGGCGCTCGCCCAGAGGACGCCGCCCACGGCGACCATGCCGCCGACGGCGAGCGCGGCCAGGGTCGGGCCCGCCGGCGGCAGCGGGACCCGGGAGCGCAACGCGACCGGCTTGGTGAAGACCAGCACCGGCCAGCCCTTCTCCGCGGCGATCCGGCGCAGCTCCTTGTCGGGGTTCACCGCGTGCGCGTGACCGACCGCCTCGAGCATCGGGACGTCGGTGACCGAGTCGCTGTAGGCGTAGCTGTTCTCGAGGTCGTAGCCCTGCTGCGCGGCCAGCTCCTCGATCGCGCGTGCCTTCTCCGCGGCGTAGGCGTAGTACTCGATGCCGCCGGTGTACCGGCCGTCCTGGATCTCCATCCGGGTCGCGACCACGCGGTCGGCGCCGAGCATCGCGGCGATCGGCTCCACCACCTCGGCGCCGGACGCCGAGACGATGACGACGTCGCGGCCGGCGAGGTGGTGCTCCTCGATCAGCGACACCGCCTCGTCGTACACGAGCGGGTCGACGACGTTGTGCAGCGTGTCCGCGACGATCTCGCGGACGGTGGCGACGTCCCAGCCGGCGCACAGCTGGGACATGAACTGCCGCATCTTCTCCATCTGGTCGTGGTCCGCGCCGCCGACGAGGTAGACGAACTGCGCGTACGCCGAGCGGAGCACCGCGCGGCGCGAGATGAGGCCACCGGCCTGGAAGGGCTTGCTGAACGCGAGCGTGCTCGACTTCGCGATGACCGTCTTGTCGAGGTCGAAGAAGGCCGCGGTCGGGCGGAACGCCATGCGGCCATCGTAGGCGGTGGCGACCCACCTACTGTCCACAGGATCCGTCTGGAACGCCCTTGTCCACAAGGGCTCTCGGCTTCGGTGCGCCCGGTCTGCGTTCGCGGGAAGCATCGACGCATGACCGCACCCCTCGTTGTCACCCGTGACCAGGCCCTCCTCGACGAGCTGCTCCGCCTGGCCGCCGCGGCCGGCGTCACTCCCGACGTCGCCGCCGACGGCGGTGCCGCGCTGCGTGGCTGGACGGCCGCGCCGCTCGTGCTCGTCGGCTCGGACGTGGCCGAGGACCTGGCCCGCATCTGCCCGACCAGGCGGCCGCGCGTGTACGTCGTCGCGTGGGGCGTGGTGCCCGACGAGATGTTCCGCACCGCGCTCGCGGTGGGCGCCGAGAGCATCGCCCAGCTGCCGCGCTCGGAGGCGTGGCTGACCGAGCTGCTCACCGACCTCGGGGACCCGGGCGGCCCGTCGGCCGAGGGCCTGCTGGTCGGCGTGGTGGGCGGGAGCGGTGGTTCCGGGGCGACCACGTTCGCCTGCGCCCTCGGGCAGGTCGGGGCCCGGCGCGGGCGCG
This sequence comes from Nocardioides sp. URHA0032, assembly GCF_000620645.1. Lineage (GTDB taxonomy): Bacteria > Actinomycetota > Actinomycetes > Propionibacteriales > Nocardioidaceae > Nocardioides. The sequence continues at coordinate 304,410 of NZ_KK211160.1, forward strand.
CGCTCGTCGTCGACGCGGACCCGCTCGGCCCCGGCCTCGACCGGGTGCTCGGGCTCGAGGACCGGGACGGCGTGCGGTGGGACGGGCTCTGCGACACCACCGGGAGGCTCAGTGCCCGGGCGTTGCGCGAGGCGTTGCCCCGGCGCGACGACCTGGGCGCGCTGACCTGGCGGGCCGGTGGTCCCGGCACCCTCCAGGCGTTCGCGGCGCGCGAGGTGCTCTCGGCGGCGCGGCGCGGCCACGACCTCGTGGTGGTCGACCTGCCGCGCACGCCCGACCCGCTGGTCGACGAGATCGCCGCCCGCTGCGACCGGCTGCTGGTCGTCGTGGTCCCCACGGTCGTCGGCGTGGCGTCGGCGGTTCGCACGTGCGCCCGGCACCGCGACCCGACCACCGTGCGGCTGGTCCTGCGAGGGACCGGCATCGACCCGCTGCAGGTGACCCGCGCGACCGGCGTGCCCGTGCTGGCGACGATGCCCGAGCAGCGCGGCCTCGACGAGGCGATCGACCTGGGGCTCGGCCCGGTCCGCTCCCGCCGGGGAGCGCTCGGCCGGACGGCCACGGCGGTGCTCGACCAGCTGTGCCTGCTGCGGGCGGCGGCGTGAGCACGCTGCCGCTGGACGACCTCGAGGCGGTCCGCGACCGGCTCGCCCGGAGCCCCGGCGAGCTCACCCCGCACCGGGTCGCGGAGGCGCTCCGCGAGAGCGGCCGACCGGTCGGCGACGCCACCGTGCTCGCGGTCTACGAGACGCTGCGCCGCGACGTGGTCGGCGCAGGGCCGCTCGAGCCGCTGCTCCGGACGCCGCACGTCACCGACGTGCTCGTGAACGGCCCCGACCACGTCTACCTCGACCGCGGTGCCGGACTCGAGCCGACCACGGTGCGGTTCCCGGACGAGGCGGCGGTGCGCCGCCTGGCCCAGCGGCTCGCCGCCCTCGGCGGCCGGAGGCTCGACGATGCCACGCCGTACGCCGACCTCAGGCTGCCGGACGGCACCCGCTTCCACGCCGTCCTGGCGCCGCTCGCGCGGCCCGGCACGCTGGTCTCGCTGCGCGTGCCACGGTCCCGCACGTTCACGGTCGACGAGCTGGTCGACGCCGGCACCCTCACCCCGGACACCGCCCGCCTGGTGCTCGCGGTCGTCGAGGCACGGCTCGCGTTCCTGGTCAGCGGGGGCACCGGGTCCGGCAAGACCACCCTGCTCGCCGCGCTGCTGTCCCGCGTGGCCGCTGACGAGCGGATCGTCGTGGTGGAGGACGCCAGCGAGCTCCGGCCGGACCACCCGCACGTCGTCGCCCTGGAGGGGCGACCCCCGAACATCGAGGGGGCCGGTGCCGTCGAGGTCCGCACCCTGGTCCGGCAGGCACTCCGGATGCGGCCGGACCGGCTGGTCGTCGGCGAGGTCCGCGGCGCCGAGGTCGTCGACCTCCTCGCCGCGCTCAACACCGGGCACGAGGGTGGCTGCGGGACCTTGCACGCCAACTCCGCCGTCGACGTGCCCGCCCGCGTCGAGGCGCTCGCGCTCGCGGCCGGGCTCGGACGGGACGCCGCGCACAGCCAGCTCGCCTCCGCCGTTCACGTCGTGCTGCACCTCGGGCGTGGTGCCGACGGCGTCCGCAGGCTCCGTCAGGTCGCCGTCCCCGATCGGCGGCCTGACGGTCTCGTCTCGATGGTGCCCGCGCTCGAGATCGACGACCGCGGCGTGGCGACCCCTGGACCGGCCGCCGCCGCACTCGCCGCCCGGGTCGATCGGTGACCGCCGTCGCCGCGACCAGCGCGGCGCTCGCCGTCCTCCTCCTGCTGCGACCGGTCCCTCGCACGGAGCCGCTCCGCGGACCGCGGCCGCTGCTGCTCGCCGTGCCGGCGCTCGTGCTCGTGGCCCTCGTCGTGCCCCGCCTCGGCGCCCTGGTCCTCGTGCTCACCGGCGCCGCGCTCGGTGGGCTGGGGCTGTGGCGGCGGCGCCGACGACGACGCGAGGCCTCCCTGGTCGCGGGCCACGTGCTGGAGACCTGCGAGCTGCTCGCGGGGGAGCTCGCCGCCGGACGACCGCCGGGCGCTGCTCTCGACCGTGCGGCGACGGCCTGGCCGCCGCTGGGGCCGGTCGCGGAGGCGTTCCGGGTCGGTGCCGACGTGCCGTCGGCGCTCCGGGCGCTCGGAGACGGGCTGGACGGCGCCCGCGACCTGCGAGTGGTCGCGGGCGCCTGGCAGGTCGCGCACCGCACCGGTCAGGGACTCGCCTCCGCCGTCGACCGGGTCGCCGACACCCTGCGCGCCGCCGCCGCGACCCGGCGGCTGGTCGAGGGAGAGCTCGCGTCGGCGCGGGCCACCGCGCGACTGGTCGCGGGCCTGCCCGTCCTCGCCCTGCTGATGGGCACCGGCGCCGGCGGGGACCCGTGGGGGTTCCTGCTGCGCAGCCCGGCAGGCCTCGCCTGCCTGGCCGGTGGTCTCGCCTTCGGCCTGGCCGGGCTGTGGTGGATCGAGGCGATCGCGGCCGAGGTCGAGGACCGGTCGTGACCACCTGGGTCCCGGTCGCGGCCGCGGCCGCGGCGGCGGCGCTGGCGCTCCCGGTCCGGCCGGTCCTCCGGCACCGGGTTGCAGCGGCACCGCCGTCCCCGGCGGTCGGGTGGTTGCACCGGCACCGGCTGGTCTGGAGCGCGCTGGCCGGCCTGGGTGCCTTCCTCTTCCTCCAGGGCCCGGCCGCGCCGGCGGTGGGAGTGGCCGCGGCGGTCGGCACCTGGGTCGCGGTCGGCCGGGCCGAGCCGGCCGACGTCCGCCGACGCCGGGCCGAGGTCCGGCGGGACCTGCCGCACGTGGTCGACCTGTTCGCCGCCACGCTGCGCGGCGGTGCCGCGCCCGGCGACGGGGTGGCCGTGGTGTCAGCGGCGTTGCCCGGCGCGGCGGCCGACCGGCTGGGCACCGTGGCGGCCCGGCTGTCCCTCGGCCTGGACCCGGTCCAGGTCTGGGAAGGCCTCGCGGAGGACCCGGACCTCGGCCGGCTCGGTCGCGCGCTCGCCCGCGCCCAGGCCTCGGGGGCGCCGGTGGTTACGGCGGTGGAACGGCTCGCCGACGACCTGGCGAGGTCGGCTCGTGCCGAGACCGAGGAACGCGCCCGCGCCGTCGGCGTGAAGGCGGCACTGCCGCTCGGGCTGTGCCTGCTGCCCGCGTTCCTGCTGGTCGGGATCGTGCCCCTCGTCGTCGCCCTCCTGAGCGCGCTCGACCTTGGATGACAGCCCACCTCCCGTCCACCGCGACCGCGGCGACGGCGGACTCCACAGCAGGGCCGGCAACCAGGGCGAACGGTCCCCGCGATCGCGGAGGGTCGACCCGTCGGCCGCACCGAGCGGTCGGGATCGGAGACCCAGATGACCCACCCCCTTCGCCACCACCGTCACAACCGCCGCAGCCGTCGCGAGCAATGCGGCATCACCACCGCGGAGTACGCCGTCGGCACCGCAGCCGGCGCGGGGCTCGCCGGCCTGCTCTACAAGCTGCTGACCGGCGGGTTCGGTGACCAGCTCCTCAAGACCCTGTTCGATCACGTGCTCGGGCTGCTGGGCATCGGATGACCCGGCCGGCCCGGCACTCCGACCGGGGCGCCGCGACCGCCGAGCTGGCGATGGTGCTGCCGCTGCTGATCGCGGTCACCCTCGGCCTGGTCTGGCTGCTCGCGGTCGGCGCCGCGCAGGTCCGCGCCGTCGACGCCGCCCGGGAGACCGCCCGCGCGGCCGCCCGGGGTGACGCGGTGGCCGAGGCCGTGGCCCGTGGCGAGCGGGTCGCCCCGGAGGGCAGCCGGGTCAGCGTCCACGACGACGGCGACCAGGTGACCGCCGTCGTCGTGGGCCGGGTCTCCGGCCCGGGCGGGCTGTTCGGACGGCTGCCCGGTGTCACCGTCAGCGCCCAGGCGGTGGCGGCCGTGGAGGACTCGTCGCCGTGAGGGGCGAGCGGGGATCGGCCACCCTGTTCGCGGTCGCGTGCCTGGCGGTGTTGATCCTGCTCGGCGCCGCGCTCGGCGTCGTCACGGCGATGGTCCGCGCCCACCGGGCCGCGCAGTCGGCGGCCGACCTCGCGGCGCTCGCGGTCGCCGATGCGGTCGGCACCGGCCGCGACCCGTGCTCCGCCGGAGCGGTGGTCGCGGCGGCGAACGACGCCCGGCTGGTCGCCTGCGACCTGGTCGGCCGCGACGCCACGGTGACGGTGACGGTGGGCGGCCCGCACTGGCTCGGCCAGGTCGCCGACCTCTCCGCCGACGCCCGCGCCGGGCCCGCCTGACTAGAAGGAGCGCTCCTCGCGGTCCTGCTCGTCCTTGCGCTCCTCGGCCTCGCGTCGCTCGAGCTTCTCGTGGAGCTCGTTGAGCTGCTTGCTCTCGCGGCGCTGGCGGAGGGTGCGCTTGGTGCCCCACTTGGAGAACCCGAAGCCCCACACGATCGCGAGGCCGGCGCCGAGGCCGACGAAGAACATCGCCGTCGCACTGAGGTCCACGCCGAACAGCTCGGTCGAGCCGTCGGCGGTGAACAGCGCGCCCACGACGGCGACCGCACCGACACCCATCAGCAGCAATCCGAGGACGACCATGGCCGGACCCTACGGCCCGCCGAGGAGCACGTCGAGGAGGGCGGCCGCGCCGGCCTTGTCGAGCGGGTTGTTCTGGTTGCCGCACTTGGGGGACTGGATGCACGACGGGCAGCCCTCGTCGCAGGCGCACGAGAGGATCGTGTCGCGGGTCGCGGTCAGCCATGCCCGGGCGGCCCCGAAGCCGCGCTCGGCGAACCCGGCACCACCCGGGTGCCCGTCGTAGACGAACACGGTGAGCCGTCCGGTGTCGGGGTGCACCGCGGTCGAGACACCGCCGATGTCCCACCGGTCGCACGTGGCGAACAGCGGCAGCAGCCCGATCGAGCAGTGCTCGGCGGCGTGTGCGGCGCCGGGCAGGTCGCGGCCCGTGAGCCCGCCCTCGGCCAGGGCGTCGTCGGGGACGGTCCACCACACGGCCGTGGTGCGCAGGGACCGCTCCGGCAGGTCCAGCGGCTCCTCGCCCAGCACGTCACCGCCGGGCTGGCGGCGCTTGAGGAACGACACCACCTGGTGGGTGACGTCGACCTCGCCGAAGGAGAGCCGGCAGTCCCCCCACGAGGCGTACTCCCGCTCGCGCACGATCGCGATGTCGGTGACCTCGCGGGCACTGGTCGAGTAGCTCGGATCCGCCCGCTCGATGACCGCCACGTGCTCCTCGAGGTCGAGCGAGCGCACCAGCCAGGTCTCGCCGCGGTGCACGTAGACGGCGCCGGCATGGGCGGTGCCGTGCGCGCTCGAGGCGTCGACGGTGCCGATCACGCGTCCGGTCTCCGCCTCCACCAGCTGGACGGGCGAGCCGCCGGTCGACCGGATGTCGGCGAGGTCGCTGGCCCGGCGGCGGTCGGTCCAGAACCAGCCGCGGGGCCGGCGGCGCAGCAGCCCGCCCTCGGTCAGCGCGTCCACCACCTCAGCGGCGGTCGGGCCGAACAACGGCAGGTCGGCCTCGGTGAGCGGTGCCTCGTACGCGGCCGCGCACAGGTGCGGGCCGAGGACGTAGGCGTTCGACGGGTCGAACACGGTCGCCTCGACCGGGGCGCCGAGCAAGGCGTCGGGGTGGCTGACCAGGTAGGTGTCCAGCGGGTCGTCACGCGCGACCAGCACGCCGAGCGCATCCTGCGCGCCCCGGCCGGCGCGGCCGACCTGCTGCCACAGCGCGGCACGGGTGCCGGGGAAGCCCGCCATCAGGACGGCGTCGAGGCCGCTGATGTCGATGCCGAGCTCGAGTGCGTTGGTCGCGGCCAGCCCCGTCAGCTCGCCGCGGCGCAGTGCCTCCTCGATCGAGCGGCGCTCCTCGGGCAGGTAGCCGCCGCGGTACGACGCCACCCGGCCGGGCAGCGAAGGGTCGACCTCGGCGAGCAGCTCGGCGGCGGTCATCGCGACCTGCTCGGCACCGCGACGCGAGCGGATGAAGGCGAGGGTGCGGATGTCCTCCGCGACCAGGTCCGCGAGCAGGTCGGCGGTCTCCGACGACGCCGCCCGGCGCACGGGGGCGCCGTTCTCGCCGGTGAAGGACGTGAACGGCGGCTCCCAGAGCACCAGGGACACCTCGCCGCGCGGCGAGGCGTCGTCGGTCACCGCGAGCACGTCGAGGCCGGTCAGCCGGTGCGCGAACACCTCCGGGTCGGCGACCGTCGCCGACGCGAGGACGAACGTCGGGGCCGCGCCGTACATCGCGCAGACCCGGCGCAGCCGGCGCAGGACGTGCGAGACGTGCGCCCCGAAGACGCCGCGGTAGTGGTGGCACTCGTCGACGACGACGTACTGGAGCGAGCCGAGGAAGGACGTCCAGCGCGCGTGTCCGGGGAGCAGCGACCGGTGCAGCATGTCGGGGTTGGTCAGGATGTACTCGGCGTGGTCGCGTGCCCAGTCCCGCTGGTCGCGGCTGCTGTCCCCGTCGTGGGTGGTGACCCGGACGTCGAGGCCGAGGGCGGAGATCCCGGCGAGCTGGTCCTGGGCGAGTGCCTTGGTGGGTGCGAGGTACAGGACGGTCGCGCCGCGCTGGCCCCGGGCGCCGCGCGAGCCACGCACGGCCGACAGCGCGGGCAGCTGGTAGCCGAGGCTCTTCCCGGACGCGGTGCCGGTCGCCATCACGACGTGCTGACCGTGGTGCGCCGCGTCCGCCGCGGCCGCCTGGTGCTCCCAGGGGCGGGAGACCCCGCGTGCCGAGAACGCCGCGACCACGTCCGGGGCCGCCCAGTCCGGCCACTCGGCGTGTCGGGCGGGGCGTGCCGGCAGCACCTCGAGGTGGCGCAGCCGGTCCTCGCGGCCGGGTACGGCGGCGAGCCGCTCGACCACGCCGGCCACGCCGAGGGGTCGGGATCCGAGCGCCGAAGTCACCTCGCCATTGTCCGCCACGGCACCGACAGGCCGGCCCGCGGGCAGCCCATGGGCAGTCGGTGGAGAGGTTCCCGGGAGCGGCGCGACCGGCCCGACTGTCCACTACTTGTGCACACAAGGGCGCGGGCGTGGTTTCATTGTGCAGGCCGGATGTCGGGGTTCACGCCGCGACGCCTCCGGCGACCTGACCAGTAGGACCGGGGAGACATAGGTGGACCTGACTCTGACGACGCGCGACGCCGGTGGCAAGACCATCGTTGCCGTCGGGGGCGAGATCGACGTCTACACGGCCCCGAAGCTGCGCGACAAGATCACCGAGCTCGTCGCGAGCGGTGTCTACGACATCGTCATCGACATGGAGGAGGTCGAGTTCCTCGACTCCACCGGCCTCGGCGTCCTCGTGGGCGGCCTGAAGAAGGTGCGCGCGCACGACGGCTCGCTCCAGCTCGTCTGCAACCAGGACCGGCTGCTCAAGATCTTCCGCATCACCGGGCTCGCGAAGGTCTTCGTGATCCACGACTCCGCCGACGCGGCGCTGGCCGGCAACTGACCTCCGCAACGGGCCCGTCGTCACCTGACGACGGGCCCGTTGCGCATTTCTCCCCCGTCACCGGACCCCTTGTGTGGGTCGGGTCACATCCCGGTGCCCACCCGGGGCGTGCCATGCGTAGACTCCGGCGCGTCCGTGAGATCTGCATCACTCCATCTCTTCCAGGAGGAAGCGCATGACGGGGATCGCTCCCGCTGTCGTCGAAGTCTCCGGAGGCAATCTCGTCCTGGTCATCGTCGTCGCACTGATCGCGCTGGGCGCGCTCGCGATGGCGGCGATGTTCCGCCAGGAAGTACTTGCCGCCGGTGAAGGCACCGACAACATGAAGAACATCGCCCAGGCGGTGCAGGAAGGTGCGAACGCCTTCCTGCAGCGGCAGTTCCGCACGCTCGCGGTCTTCGCCGCGATCGCGTTCGTCCTGCTGCTCGCGCTGCCAGCCGACGACGCCACGGTCCGGATCTTCCGCTCGGTGTTCTTCCTGGTCGGCGCCGGCTTCTCGGCCTCCGTCGGCTACCTCGGCATGTCGCTCGCGGTGAAGGCGAACCTCCGGGTCGCCGCCGCCGCGCAGGAGTCGGGCCGCGAGACCGCGATGAACATCGGCTTCCGCACGGGTGCCATGGTCGGCATGCTCACCGTCGGCCTCGGCCTGCTCGGCGCGAGCATCGTGGTGATCCTGTTCCAGGAGCACGCGCCGCACGTGCTCGAGGGCTTCGGCTTCGGCGCCGCGCTGCTCGCGATGTTCATGCGCGTGGGCGGCGGCATCTTCACCAAGGCCGCCGACGTCGGTGCCGACCTGGTCGGCAAGGTCGAGAACAACATCCCCGAGGACGACCCGCGCAACGCCGCCACCATCGCGGACAACGTCGGCGACAACGTGGGCGATTGCGCCGGCATGGCCGCGGACCTCTTCGAGTCGTACGCCGTCACGCTGGTCGCGGCGCTGATCCTCGGGTCGCAGGCGTTCGGCGACCAGGGCCTGGTGTTCCCGCTGCTGATCCCGGCCATCGGCGCACTGACCGCGGTCGCGGGCGTCTACCTGTGCAAGCCGCGCGAGGGCGAGAACGGCCTCGTCACGATCAACCGTGCCTTCTACGTCTCCGCGGCGATCGGAGCGGTCGCGAGCATCGTGCTCGCGCTGGTCTACCTGCCCACCGACTGGAACGACCTGGACAACGCCTCCGGCCAGGCCGCGGACATCGGTCCGGGCGTCTTCGCCGCCGGCGCCGTCGTCATCGGCATCGTGCTGGCCGCCGCCATCCTGGCGCTGACCGGCTACTTCACCGGCACCGACTACCGCCCGGTCAAGGACGTCGGTAAGATGTCCCTCACCGGCGCCGCCACGGTGATCCTGTCCGGCCTCTCCGTCGGCTTCGAGTCGGCCGTCTACACCGCCGGCGTGATCGGCGCCGCCGTGTTCGGTGCCGCACTGCTCGCGGGCGGCTCGACCGGCCTCGCGCTGTTCGCGGTCTCCCTGGCGGGCTGCGGCCTGCTGACGACGGTCGGCGTCATCGTCGCGATGGACACCTTCGGCCCGGTCTCCGACAACGCGCAGGGCATCGCGGAGATGTCCGGCGACGTCGACGAGCGCGGTGCGCAGATCCTCACGGAGCTCGACGCGGTCGGCAACACCACGAAGGCCATCACCAAGGGCATCGCGATCGCGACCGCCGTGCTGGCGGCGAGCGCCCTGTTCGCCTCCTACACCCAGTCGGCGTTCGAGTCCGTCCAGGAAGCCGGCGGCGGCGTCGGCGACGTGCTCGGCGACTTCCTGGTGTACGACGCCAAGCTCATCGTGGGCGCGCTGCTCGGCGCGAGCGTGGTGTTCCTGTTCTCCGGCCTCGCGATCAATGCCGTCGGCCGGGCCGCCGGCGCGGTCGTGTTCGAGGTGCGCCGCCAGTTCCGCGAGATCCCCGGGATCATGGAGGGCACCGGCCGTCCGGAGTACGGCAAGGTCGTCGACATCGTCACCCGCGACTCGCTCCGCGAGCTCGCCACGCCCGGCCTGCTGGCCATCCTGGCCCCGATCGCCGTCGGCTTCGGCCTCGGCGTGGGGCCGCTGGCCGGGTTCCTGGTCGGTGCGATCGTGACCGGCACGCTGATGGCGGTCTTCCTCGCGAACGCCGGTGGCGCGTGGGACAACGCGAAGAAGCTGGTCGAGGACGGCAACCACGGCGGCAAGGGCTCGGAGGCCCACGCCGCGACGGTCATCGGTGACACGGTCGGCGACCCGTTCAAGGACACCGCCGGTCCGTCGCTCAACCCGCTGCTCAAGGTGATGAACCTGGTCTCGCTGCTGATCGTCGCCGCGGTCGTGAAGCTGTCGGTCGGAGCGGACGAGAACGACCCGCTGCGGATCGTGATCGCGCTCGTCGCGTTCGCCGGCATCGTCGTGGCGGTCTACATCTCGAAGCGGCGCACGGTCTCGATGGGAGACGACGAGGCCGGCCAGGCCGTCCCGCCGCCGCCCCCGCCGCCGGTCCAGGCCGCTCCGCCGAGCGACCCGGCGCCCACCCAGCAGTTCGAGGCGCCGACGCAGCACTGATCGGCCCGAGCACCGGCTGACGAGACAACCTGGCCCGCCCGAGGATCCCTCGGGCGGGTCAGCTCATCTGCGGACCGTCAGCTTCACGACCTTCGACGCGGCGCCCGCCACGGTCGCGGACCCGGCGTACACGGCCTTGAGCTTGTGCGCGCCCGGCTTCAGCCCGGTCAGTTTGACGACCAGCCTGCCGTGCCTGCCCTTCGCGAACGCCGCCTTCTTCAGCAGCTTCCTGCCGTCGTAGACCTTCACGCCGCCGGTGGGCGAGCCCATGCCCGGCACCTTGAGCACCAGCTTCAGGACCGCTGCCTTGCCCTTGTCGACCGTCTTCCTCGCGAGCGAGGCGGACAGCCGCGACGCGAGCTTCGCGACGTGCACCGGCGCGGTGGTGAACTTCCCGGCCTTGTACGCCGGCCGGGTCGCGGTCACCAGGACCGTGAGGTCCTTGCCCACGTCCGCCTTGTCCACCTGGTAGGTCTGCGCCACAGCGCCGCTGATGGCGGTCCCGGCGCGCAGCCACTGGTAGGTGTACGACGGCGGCCCGGAGCCCTCGGTGCCGCCGGTCCACTGGCCGGGGTCGGCGGTGAGCAGCTTGCCCACAGCGCCGGTGCCGGTGACCCGCGGCTTCATCACGAACTGGATCGCGTCGCCGATCAGCGGCTGGACCGGGTCGCTGGTGATCGTGTTGTCCGTGAACCCGTCCTTGTGACCGGTCACCGTCACCGACACCGCGTGACCGAAGTCCGCTGCCGCCAGTGCGTACGTGGCGGCCGTGGCGCCCGCGATCGGGGCGTCGTCGCGGAGCCACTGGTACTTGCTGGTCGCATCGCTCGGGTCCCAGGTGGGCCCGGACAGCGTCAGCGTGGTCCCGACCTTCCGGGCGCCGCCGATCGTGACGTCGCCGGTCGGGCTGACCTGGGTGCCGGTGGCGAGCGGGATGTTCAGGGCATCCGTCACCACGGTGAGGCCGGGCACGCCGAGCAGCGCGCCGGTGACCTGCGCCGAGATCGCGTGACCGGCGTCCTCGAGGCCGGGCACGTAGGTCTGGCCGGTCGCGCCCGGGATCGGCGCTCCGTCGCGGAGCCACTGGTACGACGTGGTCACGCCGGGCAGGCTCCACACCGGGTCGGTCAGCGCGATCAGCTGTCCCACCTCGGCGGACGCGGGCAGGCCGAGCCCGCCGACGAGCGTGAGGATCGTGTCACCGGGGTCCCCGGGGTCCCCGGGGTCACCCGGACCGGCCGGGCCGATCACCGGGACCGCGTTGCTGGTCCACGTGCAGCCGATGGCCCCGAGCAGCGTGACCGCCTGCTGCACCTGGATCACCTGGCCGGCGTCGGAGTCCACCGGCGTGTACGACGTCCCACCGCTCCGGAACGTGGTGCCGTTGCGCAGCCACGAGACCGAGCTGCTCACCAGGCCGAGGTCCCACGTCGGAAGGTCCGCGCTCAGGAGGTCGCCGACGGAACCGGTGCCGTCGAGGGAGCCGCCCGTGCTGCGCCCGTCGCAGAGTGCGCGGGCGGAGGACGGGCCGGCCAGGCCGACGGCGAGGCCGGTGGCGATCAGGACGGACACGAGCAGGGCGCCGAGGGCGCGTGAGAACCGAAGCATGGCCGCGTGATGCCCGTCACAGGGGCTCCCCAATCTGCGGTCTGGACCATCGCTCAGGAACGCGGTCTAGTGTCGCCCCGTGAGTGCGCCGTCGATCTCGGAGCTGCCGCGTCGCCTGCGCGCGGCTCTGGTGATGGCCGGCTTCACCTACGACGGCGTCGCCGAGGTGCTGGGCCCGGTCGCGCAGGCCGCGCTGGCGCGCAACGAGACGACGCCCGGTCTCCGCCGTACGACGGGGGGCTGGCCGCTCGAGACGCTGATCCGGCTGTTCCTCCTGCAGGCGCCCGTCGAGCTCGCCGCCGCCCAACGAGCCCTGCCCGGGCTGGTCGACCAGCTGGTGGCCGAGGGCTTCCTCGAGCGGGCCGTCGGCGAGGTCGCGGCCCTGCTGGACGTGCGGCCGTACGCCGCCGACGACCAGCACCTGTGGGTGGCCAGCGACCTGACTCCCGGGCTGGACGGGGGCGCCAGCAGGGTCGGTCCCGACCACGTGCTCGGGATCAGCTCGGCGTCGACGTCACTGGCCCAGCTGACCATTCGCGACCCGGTCGAGCGCTCCCTGGACCTCGGCACGGGTTGCGGGGTCCAGGCCCTGCACCTGGCCGGGCACAGCGCGACCGTGGTCGCCACCGACGTCAACCGGCGGGCGCTGTGGCTGGCCCGGTTCAACGCCGCGCTCAACGAGGTGCCCGCGGCCGTCGACTTCCGTGAGGGCTCGTTCTTCGAGCCGGTGGCCGGCGAGCGGTTCGACCTGATCGCCACCAACCCGCCGTTCGTGATCTCGCCGGCGACCGACGAGCGCCTCGTCTACCGAGACTCGGGGCTGCCGGGCGACCGGGTCGTCGAGGACATCGTGCGGGGCGCCCCGGACCACCTCGCCGACGGCGGCTGGTGCCAGGTGCTCGCCAACTGGGTGATCGCCCGGGGCGTCCCGTGGGACGAGCGGCTCGCCGGCTGGGTCCCCGAGGGCACCGACGCCTACGTCGTGCAGCGCGAGGTGGTCGACCCCGCGGCGTACGTGGAGCTCTGGCTCAAGGACGCCGGCCTGCACGGCTCGGTGGACTACCTGGTCCGCTACGACACCTGGCTGTCCTGGTTCGAGGAGCAGCGCATCGAGGCCGTCGGCTTCGGCTGGATCAACCTGCACCGCACGGGCTCCTCGGGGCGCGAGCTCCTGGAGTGGCCGTACGACGTCGAGCAGCCGATCGCGCCCGCGATCCGCGACTGGGCCCGGGCCGCCGCCACCCCGGTCGACCTCGACGCGCGGCTGATCGCGCGCACCGACGTGCGCCAGGAGACGCTGGGGCCGCCGGGCGCCGAGGACCCGGAGACGGTGCTGTTGCGCCAGCAACGCGGCTTCCGGCGGGCCCGCCGGGCGGACACGGTGGAGGCGGCGCTGGTGGGCGCGTGCGACGGCGAGCTCACCGTCGGCCAGATCCTCGACGCGATCGCGCAGCTGCTCGGCCTCGACCCCGCCGGGACCCGGGAGCGCTACCTGCCGGTGGCCCGCGAGCTGGTCGCCGAGGGGTTCCTCACCGCTCGCTGAGCGGCCGCCCGGGAATGGCTTTCGCGCGGTTCGCGCTACCGTGTCCAGCCGTACGTCAGAAAACACCCCAGGAGACAGAGGACCAGTGGCCCACAAGTTGGTGATCGTCGAATCCCCGGCGAAGGCCCGCACGATCGGCGGGTACCTCGGCCAGGGGTACGTCGTCGAGTCCTCCATCGGCCACATCCGCGACCTCCCGAACAGCGCCGCCGACACCCCGTCGAAGATCAAGGACAAGCCGTGGGGCCGCCTGGCGGTCGACGTCGACAACGGCTTCGAGCCCTACTACGTGGTGCCGCGGGACAAGAAGTCCCACATCTCCAAGCTGAAGTCGCTGCTCAAGGACGCCGACGAGCTCTACCTCGCGACCGATGAGGACCGCGAGGGCGAGGCGATCGCCTGGCACCTGCTCGACGAGCTCAAGCCCAAGAACATCCCGGTCAAGCGGATGGTCTTCCACGAGATCACCAAGCCCGCGATCCTCGCCGCCGCGGAGAACCCCCGCGAGCTCGACATGGACCTCGTCGAGGCCCAGGAGGCGCGCCGCATCCTGGACCGCCTCTACGGCTACGAGGTCAGCCCGGTCCTCTGGAAGAAGGTCATGTCCGGCCTCTCCGCCGGCCGTGTGCAGTCGGTGGCCACCCGGCTGGTCGTCGACCGGGAGCGCGAGCGGATGCAGTTCCGCCTCGCGTCGTACTGGGACCTCGAGGGCACCTTCGACGCCGGCGCCGCGCACGACCAGCGGATGTTCCCCGCCAAGCTGCACTCCGTCGACGAGGTGCGGGTCGCGCGCGGCTCGGACTTCGGCCAGGACGGCGTGCTCAAGGCGAACGCGAACGTCGTGCACCTCGACCGGGCCCGCGCGGAGGCGCTGGCGGCGGCCCTCCAGGACACGACCTTCGACGTCCGCTCGGTCGAGGCGAAGCCCTACCGGCGCTCGCCGTACGCACCGTTCCGCACCACCACGCTCCAGCAGGAGGCCAGCCGCAAGCTCGGCATGAGCGCCTCGGTGACGATGTCGGTCGCGCAGCGGCTGTACGAGAACGGCTTCATCACCTACATGCGTACCGACTCCACCACCCTCTCCGGCGGCGCGGTCGGCGCGGCCCGCGCGCAGGTCCGGGAGCTGTACGGCGCCGAGTACCTGCCCGACGCCCCGCGGGTCTACGCCAGCAAGGTCAAGAACGCGCAGGAGGCGCACGAGGCGATCCGGCCCGCCGGTGACAGCTTCCGGACGCCCGCGCAGACCGGCCTCACCGGCGAGCAGTTCCGGCTCTACGAGCTGATCTGGATGCGGACCGTCGCCTCGCAGATGAAGGACGCGGTAGGCCAGTCCGTCTCGATCCGGATCGGCGGCGCCGCGGCGTCCGGCGAGGACGTGGTGTTCTCCGCGACCGGCCGGGTCATCACCTTCCACGGGTTCCTCAAGGCGTACGTCGAGGGCACCGACGAGGGCGCCCAGAAGGACGACGCCGAGACCCGGCTGCCGAACCTCGTCGAGGGCGACGCCGTCAACGCCGCCTCGATCACCGCGAGCGGCCACGAGACCAAGCCGCCGTCGCGCTACACCGAGGCCACGCTGATCAAGGAGCTCGAGGACCGGGAGATCGGCCGGCCCTCGACGTACGCCTCCATCATCGGCACCATCCTCAACCGCGGCTACGTCTACAAGAAGGGCACCGCGCTGGTGCCGGCGTGGCTGGCGTTCTCGGTGACCCGGCTGCTCGAGGAGCACTTCCCGCGGCAGGTGTCCTACGAGTTCACCGCGGGCATGGAGGACGTGCTCGACGAGATCGCCGGCGGCCGCAAGGACCGCAACACCGAGCTCGCCGAGTTCTACTACGGCTCGGACACCGTGACCGGTCTCAAGCCGCTGGTCGACGGGCTCGGTGACATCGATGCCCGTGAGCTGGCGACCTTCCCGATCGGCGACGCGGACTCCGGCATCCACCTGCGGGTCGGCCGCTACGGTCCGTATCTCGAGGGTCCCGACGACGAGGGCACGCCGTACGCCGTCCGCGCCAACGTGCCCGACGACCTGCCGCCGGACGAGCTCACGGTCGCCAAGGCCAAGGAGCTGCTGGCCAACCCGGCCGGCGAGGAGATCCAGCTCGGGGTGCACCCGGAGTCCGGCCTGGAGATCGTGGCGAAGAACGGCCGGTTCGGGCCGTACGTCACCGAGGTACTGCCGGAGGATGCGCCCAAGAGCGCCCGGCCGCGCACCGGCTCGCTGTTCAAGTCGATGTCGCTCGACACGATCACGCTCGACGACGCGTTGAAGCTGCTCTCCCTGCCCCGCGTGGTCGGCACCGCCGAGGACGGCGAGGAGATCACCGCGCAGAACGGCCGCTACGGGCCCTACCTGAAGAAGGGCACCGACTCCCGCTCCCTGGCGTCCGAGGACCAGCTGCTCACCATCGGCCTCGACGAGGCGCTGCGGATCTACGCCCAGCCGAAGCAGCGCGGGCGCGCCGCGGCCGCCGCGCCGCTCAAGGAGCTCGGCGTCGACCCCGTCTCGAAGCAACCGGTCGTGGTCAAGGCCGGCCGGTTCGGCGAGTACGTCACCGACGGCGAGTACAACGCGACCCTCCGCAAGGACGACTCGGTCGACGCGATCACGCTCGAGCGCGCGGCCGAGCTGCTGGCCGAGCGTCGAGCCAAGGGCCCCGCCAAGAAGGCGGCGAAGAAGACCGCGAAGAAGAGTCCGGCCCGGAAGACCGCGAAGAAGGCCACCAAGAAGACCACGAAGGCTGCCGCCAAGAAGTCGTGAGTGCCGGCCGCGCCGATGGGTACCCCGGGGCATGGTCGATTCAGCTGAGGGTCGTAGGCGCCTCCTGTTGCTCGTGGTCCTCGGCATCATCGTGCTGGTCGTCGCGGCGTACCTGGTGATCGCGCAGGTCGAGGGCGACCACACCGACCAGATCGACCCGCAGAACGGCGACTCCGCCCCCAGCCTGGTCCGCTGAGCCGGCGGCCGGCCGACCCGCGGTGGAATCCGTCGGCGGTGCCCCGTAGGTTCTCCGCGTGAGCACGGGACCCGGGGTGTACGCCGACACCGGCGTGTTCGTGTGCTTCGAGGGCGGCGACGGCTCGGGCAAGTCCACCCAGTCCGAGCGCCTCGCCACCTGGCTGGAGGAGGAGGGCTACGTCGCCCTGCTGACCTTCGAGCCCGGTGACACCGAGGTCGGGCGCAAGCTCCGGACCATCGTGCTCAGCCCCGAGACCGGGGAGATCTCCGACCGCACCGAGGCGCTGCTCTACGCCGCCGACAAGTCCGAGCACGTCGACTCCGTCGTGCAGCCGGCACTGGACCGCGGCGAGGTCGTCATCACCGACCGGTACGTCGACTCGATGCTGGCCTACCAGGGCACCGGCCGGGCGCTCGCGCTCGACGAGGTCGAGCAGGTCGCGCGGTGGGCGACCCACGACCTGCGGCCGCACCTGACCGTGGTGCTCGACCTCGAGCCCGCGCACGGGCTGGGCCGCTTCGAGGAGCGGGACCGGATCGAGGGCGAGTCGCTGGAGTTCCACCAGCGGGTCCGGGAGAGCTTCCTGCGGATGGCGGACGCCGACCCCGACCACTACCTCGTGCTCGACGCCCGGGCCGACCTCGACGAGATCACCGCCCAGGTCCGGAAGGCCGTCGTACCCCTGCTGGCCCAGGCGGTCAGGCGGTGACCGTCTGGGACGGGCTGGTCGGCCAGCCGAAGGTGATCGAGGCGTTGAAGGCCGCCGCCTCGGGCCACGGGATGAGCCACGCCTTCCTCTTCACCGGCCCTCCGGGGTCGGGGCGCTCGAACGCCGCGGTCGCGTTCGCCGCTGCGCTCCAGTGTGAGCAGGACCCGCCCGGGTGCGGCACCTGCCACGCCTGCCACACGGTGCTCGCCGGCTCGCACGCCGATGTCAGCACGGTCCGCACCGAGGGCCTGTCGATCGGCATCAAGGAGGTGCGCGACCTGGTCCGCCGCTCCGCGCTCGCGCCGGTGGGCAGGCGCTGGCAGATCGTGATCGTCGAGGACGCCGACCGCGTCACGGAGCCGGCGTTCAACGCGCTGCTGAAGGCCATCGAGGAGCCGGCGGAGCGGACCGTGTGGATGCTCTGCACGCCCACGGTCGAGGACGTGCTGCCCACGATCCGCTCGCGCTGCCGGCTGGTCTCGCTGACCACGCCGACCGCCGACGACGTCGCGGACTTCCTGGTCCGCACCGACGGTGTCGACGGCGCGCTCGCGTCGTACGCCGCGCGCGCCAGCCAGGGCCACATCGGTCGTGCCCGCGCGCTGGCCCGCGACGACGAGACCCGCAACCGGCGCCGCGAGGTGGTGGCGATCCCCGCGCAGCTGACCTCGCTCGGTCGCTGCATGCAGGCCGCGTCCCGGCTGACCGAGGTCGCCAAGGAGGAGGCCGACGCGATCACGGTCGAGCTCGACGCCCGCGAGAAGTCCCAGCTCGACACGGCGTACGGCGTGGTCGAGCGCGGCCGCCGGCCCCGCGAGTACGCCCCCGCCCTGCGTGACCTCGAGCAGGACCAGAAGCGGCGCGCCAAGCGCCGCCAGCTCGACGTCGTCGACCGCGGCCTGATGGACCTCGTGTCGGTCTACCGGGACGCGATCGCGGTCTCCGCCGGCGCACCCGGCCAGCTCGTCAACGAGGAGATCCGCGCGGACGTCGAGCTCCTCGCGCGGGTGTCGCCGCCGGAGACCAACCTCCGGCGGATCTCCGCGATCTTCGAGGCCCGCGAGCAGATGCTCGAGTTCAACGTGCAGCCCGCGCTGGCCCTCGAGTCGATGATGGTGGCGCTCGTCGCTCCCGAGGCCCGGACCAGGTGAGGCGGCTGGTCGTCGCGCTCGTCGTGATCGCGCTGGTGTTGGGCGCCGGCGTGGTGACGGCGATCGTGGAGGTCGGTGACCGCGGCTCGGCGACCGCGGTCCCGACCACCGCTCCGGAGCCCGGTGCGCAGCGGCCGCCGGAGGCCGCGCTCGCGCCGTACTACACCCAGCAGCTGTCCTGGTCGCAGTGCCGGGACGGGGACTTGTGCTCGACGCTGACCGTGCCGCTGGACTACCACCACCCGGACGGCGACACGATCGGCCTCGCGCTGCTGATGGTGCCGGCCGCGGACCCGGGGCACCGGATCGGCTCGCTCGTGGTGAACCCGGGTGGCCCGGGTGCGTCCGGCACGGACTACGCCGCCAACGCCTCGTCGGTCTTCCGGCAGCCGATCCTCGACGTGTACGACGTCGTCGGCTTCGACCCGCGCGGCACCAGCGGCAGCGACCCGGTCGACTGCCTCAGCGACGGCGAGCTCGACCAGTACGTCGCCGAGGACCCGGACCCGGACACCTACGCCGAGACCGTGCAGTACCTGCACTGGGTCGACGAGCTCGGCCGCGGCTGCGAGGAGCGCTCCGGCGAGCTCGCCGCCCACGTCACCACGGTCGAGGCGGCTCGCGACATGGACGTGCTGCGAGCTGCCCTGGGCGAGTCCCGGATGGCCTACTTCGGCGCGTCGTACGGCACCAAGCTCGGCGCGACGTACGCCGACCTGTTCCCCGACCGGGTCGGCCGGCTGGTGCTCGACGGCGCGGTCGACCTCTCGATCAGCTCCCGGCAGCTGAGCCTCGAGCAGGCCGCCGGCTTCGAGACCGCGCTCCGCGCGTACGTCTCCGACTGCGTCGACCGGGGCGACTGCTTCCTCGGCGCCTCGCTCGAGGACGGGCTGGCGAGGATCAGGGGACTTCTCGACTCGGTCGACGCGAGCCCGCTGCCGACCGACGACGGCGACCGCCAGCTGGAGGTCGGCAACGCGTTCTACGGCGTCGTGCTGCCCCTCTACAACCGCGACTACTGGCAGTACCTCGACCAGGCGCTGCAGCAGGCCTTCAGCGGGGACGGCACGCTGCTGCTGCGCTTCTCCGACCTCTACAACTCGCGCGGTGCCGACGGCTACACCGACAACAGCACCGAGGCGCTGTACGCGATCAACTGCCTCGACGACCCCTACGCGATCGCCGCGAGCGAGGTGCCGGCCAACCGGGCGGACTTCGAGAAGGCATCCCCGACGTTCGGCCGCGTGTTCGCCTGGGGGCTGACGACGTGCGACGGCATCCGGGTGCAGGCCACCGAGCACGACCGGAGGATCGACGCGAAGGGTGCGGCGCCGATCGTCGTCGTCGGCACGACCCGGGACCCGGCCACGCCGTACGAATGGGCCGTCCACCTCGCCGACCAGCTGGACTCCGCGGTGCTGGTGAGCCGCGACGGCGACGGCCACACCGGCTACAACGCCGGCAACACCTGTGTCGACACCGCGGTCGAGGACTACCTGGTCGACGGCACCGTTCCGGAGGACGGCCTCAGCTGCTGATGCTCGCCGCTCTCAGCGCAGCATCCTGGCCAGGCCGAGCACGCCCGAGCCGACCAGCTCCAGCCAGCTGAATGAGTCGTCCCACAGCACGATCTTCCCGTCGCGCACCTCGAAGGTCCCGCGGACGCCGAACGACGTCTTCCACGGCCCGGCGCTGATCACGTCGGTGCGGTCGGTGAGCACCACGTCACCGTCCGCGGCGACGTGCTTCCACCGGACGTCGAAGCCGATGCCGCGGCTCTCCATGTCGCGCAGCATCGTCCGCACGCGTTCGCCCTGGAACGCCGGCAGTCCGGTGTTGCGCCACACCACCGCGTCGTCGAGGAGCGCGAGGGCGGCATCGGTCTCCTTCCGCGCGAGGTGCTCGAGGAAGCTGCGTACGACGAGGTCCGGTGTCGAGGTGTTCATGCTTCGACCGTAGCGCCGCCCCGGGGACGGATCGGCTCGGCGATCGCCTGGATGCGCCTGGTCGCGAGCTCGATCATCAGCTCGGCGGCGGGGGACAGGGTCGCCCCGGCGCGGTGCACGATCGCGAACGTGTCGTACTGGCGGGGCCGGAGCGGGACCCAGCCGGCCTTCGGGGCCAGCCGGGGCAGCAGCTGGCGGGCCGCGCCCCGCGGGACGATCGTGTCGGCGTACCCCAGTCCCACCAGCTCGACCGCGGTCTCGATGTCCTCGACCTCGATCCGGGTCTGCGGGTTGCGACCGGTGGCGTGCAGCATCTGGCGCAGGGTCTGGCGGGTCGAGTCGGTGGCGCGGAACGTGGTCTCCGACATGACCAGCGAGCTCTGGGCCAGCCGGCTCGCCGTGACCGGCCCCGTCAGGTTGGCCGGGTCCGCGCTCACGTACACGAGCTCCTCGCGGGCGACGGGCGTGATCGTCAGCCCCTCGCTCGCGATCGTCGAGACGGCGAGCATCGCCGCCTCGAGCCGGCCGCGACGCAGCTCCTCGGCGACCTCGGTGGAGTTCTGGCCGATCAGCTCGACCCGCACCCCGGGGTAGCGCGCGAGGACGTCGGCGATCAGCCCCGCCCCGGCGTACAGGCGGGCGATGCCGAACATGCCGAACCGGATGGTGCCGGTCTCCAGCGACTTCGCGCTGCGTGCGGCGTCCTGGGCCTCGCGCACCGCGGCCAGCACCTTCTCCGCGTGCGGGCGCAGCGTGTCGGCCACCGTCGTCGGGACGACACCGCGGCCCACCCGGCGGAAGAGCTGGACGCCGAGCGACTTCTCCAGGGACCGGATCTGCTCGGACACCGACGGCTGGGCGTACCCCAGCTCCTCGGCGGCGGCGGTCAACGACCCGTGCTCGTAGGTGGCCAGGAAGCAGGTGAGCTGATGCAGCGAGAGCATCGGCGAAGGCATAGGCATATCCTAGATTTTGTGAAGGAAAGCAAGGCTATCCCTTTGTCTTCTACTGACGGACCATGGAGGGGTACCCGTCCGCTGTCCTCGAGGGAGGTCACCATGTTCGACCACCACTGCACCGCCTGCGCCCAGCGCCAGCTGATCTTCCCGAGCCAGATCACCGGCGTGGCCAACACCGACCACGGCATCGTCGTGAGCTTCACCTGCGCGTGCGGCGCCGGCCAGACGATGCTCACCGGCCGCAGGAAGGCGTCGACCGAGAAGGTCACGCTCGCGGCCTGAGCCAGAACCGCCCGGACGCCGGTCCCGATGCCGTTTTCGCGCACCGGACCGGCGTCCGTATACTTCCTCGGGTTGCCCGGACCGGACCACTCCGGACTCCGGGCAGTGCGCCGCCTTAGCTCAGTCGGTAGAGCGATTCACTCGTAATGAATAGGTCGTCGGTTCGATTCCGACAGGCGGCTCCAACTCGTGGATGACCCCGGGTCGTCCTGCCGAGCGGCTCGGGCTCGTGCGCTAGGCGCGGGCTCCGTGCGCAGGCGCGGATCCAGCTGCCCACGAGGTCACGCTGCTGCTCAGCCGCCTCCGGTGGCCAGGCGCATGAGGTCGGTGTCGAAGTCGACATCGGCGTCAGAGCGTTCCGCGCGGCTCGCGTTCCCGCCGAACTGGTGCTGGTGACCAGCCCAGTTCTCGTCGGCTATCGCCCGTGCGACGTCGCTGCGGACCAGGAGCGTGAGCTCGGTGGCCGCACGAGCGATCCGATTGCCCAGGTCGCTCGCGCCCCAGTCCTCGGGCGCTGCGTAGACGGACGTAGGCGTCGGGATGGCCCGAAGGAAGGCGAACAGCGGTCGCAGCTGTTCGTCGACGACCATTGCGTGTCGCGGGGAGCCCCCGGTCGCAGCCAGGACGACGGGCTTGGCGATGAGCAGGTCGTTGTCGATCAGGTCGGCGAAGGACTTGAACAGACCGCTGATCCCGGCCTTGTAGACCGGCGCGCTGGCCACGATCGCGTCTGCCTTGGCGAGCAGGTCGAGGGCTTCCTGGACAGCCTCGGTCGGGAATCCGGCTACCAGGGAGCGGGCGATGTCGACCGCGATCGGGGCCAGGTCGATGACGCTCACCGTGACAGGCGTGCCGGATGCCCGGAGGGTGTCGACGGCTCGCTGGGCGATCCGGTCGGCCAGCAGCCTGGTCGACGAGGGGGTGCTGACGCCCGCGCTGACCACGACAACAGCGACGGGGCTCGGCGGGGCGGCTGGGGTGGTGGTGGCGTTCACGTGCGGTTCCTCTGGGGTTCGTGACTGGCGTCGGCCGCGGCCAGCAGCGCGGTGCTGAGTTCCAGCAGGGTGGCGAGCTGGTCGGCGTCCAGTGCCCGGGTCATCGCTTCGGTGACCTGGCGAGCGTGTGCTCGTCCCAGCCGGCGCTGTGTCTCGGTGCCGGCGGCCGTGAGCCGGATGCGGTAGGCGCGGGCGTCGTGGGGGTCGTTGCTGCGCTCGACCAGGCCGCGGCGCTCCAGCCGGGCGACCAGCCGCGAGATGCCTGCCTGGGTCAGCAGGACGTCGTCGCAGAGCTCCGTCATGCGCAGGCCGTTCCGGGCGCTGGCCAGCGCGTAGAGGACGCCGTACTCGCGCGGGAGGAGATCGCCCCAGTCGCCCTCCCGCTCGAACTCGAGCGCGAGGGTCGACTGGGCGCGGAACATCGCCTCCCAGGCCTGGTTGGCGAGCCGGATCTGTCGAGCGTCCATCACACGACCTCCGGGAACCGGGCCTCGACGCCCGCGTCGCTGTCCTGGTACGGCGAGGTGCCGGACAGGTTGTCGCCCCGGTTCGGGTTCGGGCGCGGCTGCCGCGGCTGGGCGTCGCCGTACTTGGCGCTCACGAGGGACGCGTGCGTGGGGGCCTCGGGGACGTCGGGGGCGCGTCGGGCCGCCAGCTCCCGTCGCAGCACCGGGACCACCTCGGTGCCGAGCAGCTCGACCTGCTCCAAGGCGACGGCGACCGGGAGCGAGAGTCCGTCGACCGCGAACAGCTGCCGCTGGTAGTCGCCGAAGCCCTCCTGGAACGTCATCACCTTGTCGATGACCTGCTGCGGGCTGCCCACCGTGAGCGGTGTGGCGGCCATGTGGTCCTCGAGGCGGGAGCCGCGGAAGACCGGGTAGTTCTCGAAGTAGGGCTTGAACTGGCGCACCGCGTCCTGGGAGTTCTTCGCGATGAAGGACATCCCGCCGAGCCCGACGATCGCCTGCGCGGCGGTTCCGTGACCGTAGTGCCCGAACCGGCGCCGGTACAGGTCGACCAGAGGCTTGAAGTGGAAGTGCGGTGCCAGCACGTGGTTGGCGAAGAAGCCGTTGCCGTAGAACGCAGCCTGCTCGGCGATCTCCGGGGTCCGGATCGACCCGTGCCAGACGAACGGGGGCACGTCGTCCAGCGGCCGCGGCGTCGAGGTGAAGCCCTGCAGCGGAGTCCGGAACCGGCCCTCCCAGTCGACGACGTCCTCGCGCCACAGCCGGTGCAGCAGGTTGTAGTTCTCCAGCGCCAGCGCGACGCCCTGCCGGATGTCCTTGCCGAACCACGGGTAGACCGGCACGGTGTTCCCGCGCCCGACCATCAGGTCGAGCCGGCCCTGCGCGACGTGCTGCAGCATCGCGTAGTCCTCGGCCACCTTGACCGGGTCATTGGTGGTCATCAGCGTGACCGACGTGCTCAGCATGATCCGCTGGGTCAGGGCCGCGATGTAGGCGAGAAGCGTGGTGGGCGAGGACGGTACGAACGGCGGGTTGTGGTGCTCGCCGAGCGCGAAGACGTCCAGGCCGACGTCGTCGGCGCGCTGGGCGACCGCGACGATGTTGCGGATCCGCTCGGCCTCGCTCTGGGTGTAGCCGGTGCCCGGCTCCGGGGCGATGTCGCCCACGCTGAAGATGCCGAACTGCATGATGTGCTCCTCCCGCGCGTCAGCAAGATGCTTGACTGTGCATGCAGTTGAACAACATGACTGCGCATCTATTCCGGGCGCTGGCGCGACGGCGTTGCGCCGCGTCAGTGACCGGCGCTCTGGCCGCCGTCGATGTGGAGGATCTCCCCGGTCACGAAGGGGGACTGCTCGAGGTAGACGACGCCCCGCGTGACGTCGGTGATCCGACCGGTCGTGCCGATCGGGTGCTGCCGGTCGAGGAGCTGATGGGTCTCGGCGGAGAACGTCGAGGTCTCGATGACGCCGAGCGAGACCGCGTTCACCCGGATGCCGTGTCCGGCGTACTCGATCGCGAGGGACCTGGTGGCCGCCGCGATGCCGCCCTTGCTCAACGCGGTCAGCGCCGACGGCACCGCAGACGAGGCGCTCTCCACGAGGGTGCTGGTCAGGTTGACGACGTGACCGCCTGCTCCCTGCGCCAGCATCTGGACGACTGCGGCCCGGGTCAGGTGGAAGAACCCGTCGACGTTGGTCCGCATCACCGTCCGGTAGTCCTCGTCGGTGATGTCCTCGAAGGGCCCGGCGATGAAGATGCCGGCGTTGTTCACCAGCGTGTCGAGCCGCCCGAACCGCCCCATCGCCGCGTCCACGACGTCGCGCGCGAGAGCGGGGTCGCCGACGTCGCCGGCCACGGTCTCCAGGGTGGCCGTCGACTGCGGGGCGATGGAGCGGGAGTTCGCGACCACGGCGTAGCCGAGGTCGAGGTAGGCATCGACCAGCGCCGCACCGATGCCGTGAGAGGCGCCGGTGATGGCGGCCACCCGAGGGGCGTTCATGGACACTCCCTGCGTCCGGTCGACCCGGCGGTCCGGCCCGCTGCGACGCCGCCCTTCGCTGCGTCCGGTGCAGCCACAGTCGGGGGAGGGGGCGTCGGGAAGAGCACGATGCCGCCGGCTACGGCTACCTCGCCGTAGGCGCGCGCGAGGTCGTCCAGGCTCGCGTGCCGGTTCAGGCCGCTCGGGTTCGGGACCACCCAGACCGGGACGTCGCCGAGCCGGTCGCGCTGCAGTCCCGGGCGCGCGTCCGGATTGCCGAACGCGGTCCGGTAGGCGGTGATGCCGAGGACCGCGACCGTGGCCGGCGCGATGCGTTCGATCCGTTCGGCGAGCGCCACCGCTCCCGCGACGAGCTCCGCCGCGGTGAGCTCGTCGGCACGGGCCGACGCTGCGGGGACGATGGAGGTGATGCCGACGCCCCGCTCGAGCAGTCGCGCGCGGTCCTGCGCCAGCAACCCCTCGGAGGCGTCGATCCGCCGGTCGACGATCCCCGCGCGATGGAGCGCCGGGAAGAAGCGGTTGCTTCCGCCGCCGAAGTGCGCCTGGACCGCTACCGAGCGAAGGCCGGGATTGATACCGACGAACAGCACGCGAGTGTCCGACCCGTACAGGTCGGGCAGCGTGTGACCCCGGAACGCGGCGAGCTCGGCGCGGGTGAAGCGCATCCGTGCACTCTACGATCGCCCGCCACGAGCGTGTCGGGCGCTGGTCTCCACGTGCCCGTCGACCGCGCGCCTTCGCGGGCCGGTACTGGCCATCACGGTGGCGCCCCCCGCAGTCGCGGCGTCCGCGCCGACTGCCTCGGCCGGCGGCACGACTCGGCCGCGGACCCCACCTAGGTCCCCGAGCGGTTCTGACCCACCACCCCAAGCAGGCGCGCGGTGATGACGACGACCGGGGACCCGGAAGTCACCTGCCGGGTCCGGGGCGACCAGTGGCCGGGCCCGGGTGCGACCAGTGACTTACCCGGGCGCGATCACCACCCTCCTGGACCGACGCTCACGCAAGGAGGGATTCAGGTGAACCGTAGCTACTCGGACCCGGAGATCCGGGTCCGCAACACCGAGATCGTCGGCCGACTGGCAGCCGCTTCGGCCGTCGAGCGACGAGCATTGGCCGACGAGCTGGTGCTCAACAACCTGGCGATCGCCCGCTCCATCGCGCGTCGGTACGCTCGACGCTCGAGCTTCGGGTCGGATGTCGAGCAGGTCGCGTACCTTGCCCTCGTCCTCGCAGCCCGGGGGTACGACCCGACACGTGGCACCGACTTCCTGGCGTACGCCGTCCCGTCGATCACTGGTGCGGTCAAGCACTACTTCCGGGACTCGGCGTGGATGATCCGGCCACCGCGACCCGTTCAGACCGCACACGTGCGCGACGAGGGGCAGCGAGAGCAGCACACGGTCTCCGGTATCAGCGTCGAGACCTGTTTCCGCCCACGAAGCCTCGATGCGCCCGCCACCGGGGACCTGATCCCGGTCGGCGCGCTGATCCGCGACGACGACGACCGCACGTGGGAATGTGCCGACGCGCGCCTGCTGCTCCTCCCGCATCTGCGCGAGCTGTCACCACGGGCCCGCCAGATCCTGCGGCTGCGGTTCGTCGAGGACCGGACCCAGGACGAGATCGCCGCCACGCTCGGCATCTCCCAGTTCCACGTGTCGCGACTCCTGAACCGATGCCTGGGCGACCTGCGGGACCGCCTGAAGGGCGCGGCGTGAGGGGTCCTCACGCGGCAGGGACCGACCGAGCCGGAAGAAGGGGTCGACGACTCGATTCCGGCCGGCGGCTCCAACGCGACGTCCGACCTGCGTCACCTCGACCCGGTTCGCGGGGACCAGGCCCCCTAGGGCCGGGCGCGACCTGCGACGCGACGGTGATGGTCGGAGTCGATGAGGTCGGCGTAGCCCGGATTGTTCTCGATGAACGTGTGTACGACGGGGCAGTAGTTGATGACGGTCCTTCCTTGTGCCCTCACATCGTCGAGAGCTCGGCGGATCAGCTCCATCGAGACGCCGAGGCCCCGGAAGTCCGGCAGCACCGAGACGGCGAGCAGTGCGATCCGGTCAGCCCCGACGAGGTTGTAGGGGATCCCGCCGATCGTGGCGCCGTCGACGATGGCTTCGTAGATCCCGGCCGTCTCGTCGTTGAGCACGTCAACGGTGAGCGGCGAGGCGTCGGAGCTGTCTGTCGTCGCATCGTGGAGAACGGACCGGCCCAGGTCTGGGGTCTGCCCCGGTCCGTCGCGCTGGTCCGAGTGCTTGACGGCGCAACGTGCGAGCGAAGAGGCGGGGTGCTCGCGGGAGTAGTCCGGTCGCGGCTCCTGGGGTCGCTGGTGACCAGCCTCGCCGCCCACACGCCCGCCGTACGGCCGCCCGTGGTCGGCGTACTCGTCCCGGAGGAAGATGAGCTGCCATGGGCCGGCCGTGAAGTGCGACCCGGTCCGGAGGACCTCGTGTCGACCACTGCTGGTCGCCCCGTCGCCGAGCATCGTCAGGACGTATTCGTCATTCGCCTCGTGAAGGACCCTGGCGTGCAGCGCATCGGTGGCGGAGAGCTCGAGGTCTGAGTCAGCTGCCGATCCGATGTGGATGAGGTCGCACCTGATCTCGTGGACGTACCGCTCGTGGTCGCTGGTAGCGAGGATGCGCGGGTGCCCGGCACCCCAACCGGCGTGTGTGGTGGTCACGGTGTGCCGCCTCGGCGTGGCGTTCTGCTCGGACATGATCGCGATCCTCCGTCTTCGACTTCTGCTGGCGACCGTCCCTGTACGACGCCTTCCTCACCGGGCATGCGGGTGCCCTGGAGTCACGGACGCACGTTGATGATCGTCTTCCCCTTGCGGCGCTCCGTGGCGGTCAACGTGGCGACGGCGTCGTCGAGGGACGCGATGTCTCCGATGTTGGTCCGGAGACGCCCCTGCTGCACACGCTGGACGATCTCGGTGAGCTGGAGACGGTCGGCCTCGACGACGAAATCGACCGAGAGGCCGTCAGCGGGCCGGTGCTCCACCGGGCCGACGACGCTGACGAGCGTCCCGCCGGTCTTGATCAGGGCAGCCGAGGCCTTCTGGACGTCGCCGCCGATGACGTCGAAGACCAGGTCGACGTTGCCCACCTCGGCGAGGCCATCGTCCTCGAGGTCGACGAACTCGTGTGCCCCGTAGTCGAGTGCCTTCTCGCGGTCGGCGCCTCGACCGGTCCCGATCACGAAGGCACCGGCCTCGCGGGCGAGCTGGGTCACCATGGTGCCGACTGCGCCCGCCGCGCCGTGAGCGAGCACGGTCTGCCCGGCCTGGAGGCGACCGTGCTGGAACAGGCCCTGCCAGGCGGTGAGGCCCGAGATGGGCAGGGAGGCACCGGTCGTGAAGTCGACGTCGCCCGGCAGCGCGGCCAGGTTGCGTGACTCGACGGCGACGTACTCCGCCAGCGTGCCGTCGCGGTGCCAGTCGGCGATGCCCAGCACCCGCTGTCCCACGGACAGCCCGGTCGTGCCGTAGCCGAGCGCAGTGACGACGCCGGCCATCTCGTGGCCGAGGATCGCCGGTGCCTTGTCGTGGCCGGCGCGATCCGTCCAGGTCGAGGGCCAGTCGACCTCGGTCGAGACGAAGCCGGCCGCGTGGACCTGAACGACGACGTCATTGATTGCGGGTGCCGGCTCGGGCCGGTCCACCAACTCCATTCCGGCTGTCCCTGCGGACTGGTCCGTCACGACGATCGCCTTCATGTGCTGTCTCCTCTTCTTGATGGCCGGCCTCGATGGGTCGAACCGGACTGTGTCTTCAGTGTGCGCCGAGCGAACGGCCGTGAGTCCGCCCGAGCGTGGGGCTGGTTTTGGGACGGGGTCGCGCTCAGTTCGCCCGGCGTGGGCCGTGTGGATTGCGTGCGGCGACGAGGGTGGTCAGCGTCGCAACCAGGGCGAGTACGCCGTACCCGAGGGCGATCTGGGGGAGCGGGAGAGTGCTGGCCAGGTGGCCGGCGATGAGGACCGGGACGGTTGCTCCGCCGTAGGAGAGCAGGTAGACGACACTGAAGAGTGGGGCCCGCTGGGGAATCGTGCTGCCCTGGAGCAGGCCGCGGGTGGTGGAGCTGATCGCGATCCCTTGGCCGGCGCCGGCCAGCACGGTCGCGGCGATGAACAGCGGCAGCTCGTCAACCGTGATGGCTGCGATCAGCCCGGCGACGCCGAGGAGGAACGCGGCCATGCCGAGTCGTTGACCCGAGGCGGTGTCGACCGCGCCGCTGAGCGGGGCGCCGAGCGCACTGGACGCCATGTAGGCGGCGAAGACCAGGCCCAGGACGAGGGAGCTCTGGCTGTGGAGCTCGCCCTCGACCAGTGCAGGCACGAACGCTTGGTAGAACGCACCCATGGCCCACGTGGCCAGGAGGACAGCGGCGGCGACCGGCAGCAGCTGTCGGACGTGCGAGGCGGCAGCGACCTGCGGCCGCAAGGACCTCCAGGCTCCTGGGGTCCGCGGTGCAGTCTCGCGACTGACCGCGATCAGCGCCACGGCCACGAGCAGGACGACGATCTCGACCAGGAAGATCAGGTCGCGCGGCCAGGGTGCGAACTCGACCAGGCCTCCCGAGACGACCGCACCGACAGCGAGACCGAGCATGACTGTCTGGCTCGACGCCACCGATGCCAGCCAAGCGGGCTCGGCCGGTGCGGCGTCGACGATGTAGGAGGTGAGGCTGCTGCTGGCCAGGCCGGCGCCGATGCCCATGAGGAGCCGGCCGGTGATCAGGACGCCGATGTGGTGCACGTCGAGCAGCACCAGCGAGCCCGCCACCAGGAGGAGAAGGCTGGCGATCGCCACGGGCCGTCGGCCCACGTGGTGGGACAGCCTGCCGAAGACCAGCAGGGTGATCAGCGTGGCGGCCGAGTAGGCGACGACGGTCATCGAGATGTCGCCGTTGGTGAACCCGTCCGCCGCTCTGTAGATGTTGAACAGGGGGATGGTCGATCCCACGGTCGCGAACGCCACGACGAGCGAGACCACCGCCGGCACGAACGCCGAGCAGCGCCATGACCTGCTCGACCGCTTCGACGTCCCCGACGGTGCCCTCGGGCCAGGGGTGGCCGGCGTGCTCGGGATGGCCGCGGCGGCCGGCAGGTTGCCTGTCGCGCCGACGCGGCCGTCTCGGACCGTGACGTGCTTCATCGGTTCCTTCCCTTCCTCGCTCCCCGTGGGATCGCTGTCGGCGGGCTCGTGGTCAGATGCCGCTGTCACGGGTCATGACGCGTCTCAGGCGAACGTGAACAGCTGGTCCTCGTCGAAGCGCGAGATCGGGTTCGAGTACCGCTTCTCAGGGGCGGGGTAGCCCAGCGCCAGGAGCACGGTCGTCGAGTGGCCCGTCTCGCGGATCTTGAAGGCCTTGTCGACACTCGTCGGGTCGAACCCCTCGAGCGGCGTGGCGTCGACGCCGAGCTCGGCGGCGGCCATCATGGTCAGACCCACCACCATGTAGGTCTGCTTCTCCATCCAGTGGGTGACGTCCTTGTAGCCGTAGTTGCGCAGGCTCAGGAAGTCGCGCGTCATCGACTCCCACAGGTCCTGCTTGGCCGGGTCGGGGAAGCGGCCGTCGGCCCTTTCCTTGTCGAAGACCGCCGCGAGGTGGCTCTCGGGGAGGTCGGCCCGGGTGGTGACGATGATCGTGTGCGAGGAGTTCAGGATCTTCTCCGCGTTGTCCTGGAACCGTTCGCCGAGGTTGGCCGCCAGGCGCTCCTTGCCGTCGTCGGTGGCGAGCACGTAGAAGTGGTTCGGCTGGATGTTGGTCGAGGTCGGCGCCGAGCGGAGGAACTTCAGCAGCTGCTGGAGGGTCTCCTGGGGGATCGTCTTGGTGGGGTCGAAGTACCTGGTGAGGTGCTTGGCCATGAGCTTGTCGAGGTCCATGTGGGCTGGCTTTCTGCTTGTCTTCGATGAGCGTGAGTTCGATCCGGTTGGTGTCGCCGGGCGGCGGCTACCTTTCGCGGCTGAGCAGCTGCGTTGCGCGGTCGAAGCCGAGTCCGGTCGTTGCGGACGCGAGGTCGCCGTCCGTGAGCGCCACTACTGCCTCTTCGAGCGCGCCCATCGCGTGGGTGTAGAGCGTGGGGCCCACGCTGATGCGCCTGGCGCCGAGCCCCTGCAGCTCTGACACGGTGAGCACCTCGTCCGCCGGAGAGATGAGGACGTTGACGGGCTTCGGCGCTACCGCGGTGATCATCGCCACGAGTGCATCGCGGTCAGGTGGGAAGGGGGCGAACAGCACGTCGGCTCCGGCCTCGGCGAAGGCGGTCAGGCGACGGATGGTGTCGTCGAGGTCCGGTCGTCCCTGGATGAAGTTGTCCGTGCGACCGGTGATGACGATGCGCTCCTTGCCTGCGGCCACGGCACTCCGGACCCGGTTGACGGCGTCGTCGAAGGTGCGGATCGGCTGCTCGGGATTGCCCGTGGTGTCCTCGATGCCGATGCCGGCCAGACCATGGTCGACAGCCTGTTCAACGGTCACGGCGACGTCCTCCGGCGCTTCGCCGTACCCGTCCTCGAAGTCTCCGTTGACCGGCAGGCCGGTGAGCTGAGCGAGCAGGCGCGCGTGGGCGAGGTGCTCCTCGCGGCTGATGCAGCGGCGTCCGTCGACCCGGCCGAGCGTCGCGGCCAGTGCGACCGACGAGGTCCCCAGGGCTTCGAAGCCGGCATCGGCGAGCATCAGTGCAGAGAGGCCGTCCCAGGCGTTGGGCATGACGAAGCCACCTTCGCGGGCATGCAGGGCCAGGAACCTCTCGTAGGACTCGGAATTGGGCATCGGGCACCTCTCGCTGGGCTGGTAGCGGCGGTCAGGAATGAGGGACGGAGTGTTGGTGTCGCGGGGGAGGGCTGCCTTTACGCCGGGACGGCGGCCAGGTTGGCGCCCGAGTCGCCGTACCGAGGTCCTGGACGCGGTCAGACCTCAGCGCCGTTGCAGGGGCAGCGTCCGGGTCAGGCGAGTGCGGCCCGCACGCTCTCGCGCAGCTCGGGGATGACCTCGGTCTCGTACCAAGGATTCTTGGCCAGCCATCGAAAGTTCAGGGGAGAGGGATGGACCAGCGGGATGGTGCCGGGCAGGAAGTCGGCGTAGCGGCGGACAGTTGCGGTCAGTGACTCCCGAGTCCCCAGGTAGTGCCGCTGCGCGTAGCTGCCGATGAGCAGGGTCAGCTGGATGCGTGGCATCGCGCCGATCAGCTGTGGGTGCCACCGTGCGGCGAATCCCGGGCGCGGCGGGAGGTCCCCGTGGAGCCCATTGCCGGGGTAGTAGAAGTCCATCGGCAGCAGGGCGAATCGTGAGGGGTCGCGGAAGGTGTCCTCGTCCACTCCGAGCCAGTCGATGAGCCGGGATCCGCTGGCGTCGTTCCACGGCACGCCGGACTCCTGGGCCTTCCTGCCCGGAGCCTGTCCGACCACCAGGACGCGCGCCGACGCATCGGCGACATAGATCGGCCGGTAGGCCACCGCCGCCGCCCAAGCGTTGTCCGGGTCGGCGATGATCGCCGCCCGGATGCGGTCGAGCTCAGACGACGTCATGGCGCTCCTCGAGTGGTAGGTCCATTGTGCGGCAGGGGCGCGTCGCCCTCGCGGCTCGCGTCGCCCTCGACCAGGAGGACGACCAGCGGTGCAGTCAGTGGCCGAGGTCGCCGCGACGCTCTCCGTCGTCGACGAAGGTGCAGACCCGAAAGGTCACCTTGAAGGGTCGACCTCCGGTGCCGGACCCGGGCCCGTACTCGAACGAGACCTCGTAACGGTGGTCGGCGGACATCGAGCGCATCCGATAGCGGGACCCCGAGGACGCGAGATGGAGGCGGAGCATCTCGGCGCGGACCACCACAGCTGCTTTCGCGTCCGCGAAGGTCCAGCAGAACGGCGGGTGCTCGTCCGCGCGCTTGAGAGTCCTCGACGGGTCGCTCGGGCCGCTGACGGCCATGGCGGCGTAACGGATCCTCATGTGGCGACTGCTTCCCGGCCGCCCGCGCCACTCGTCCGTGGTTCGACCGCCGAGGACGCGCCCTGGAGCGCGGTGGCAGCCCCACGGCGACCTCGATCGGGCAGGTGTCGAGGCTCCGCCTCGCAAGCTGGGATCACGCTGCGCACGGTGTCCCCCTTCGATCTCGCTCGTCGCCCTGGTGTCCATCGCCCGTGTCCACGACCTCGGGAGCACCCGGTCCTGTGGGTATGTCGCTGCGTGAGGTGGTCGTCTTACGCGCGGAGCGGCCGTCGCGTCGATCAGCCGCCGTACGAGAGCCGGCGGCAGAGCCGGACCGGAGGGCCGGCGCCCCAGGTAAGACCGCCCCACCCGAGGTCACCTACCTACGCATGACCTCACGATCTCGGGAGGCGGGCACGTCACGCCCAGTGGACGTCCGCCCCTGGGTCAACCATCGAACATCTGCGGTCACGGACCGCGTCGGAAGGAAGTGGACAGCATGGGTGCATTCGAAGGCCGGAAACTGATCGCGGTCGGCGGTAGCAGCGGGATGGGACGCCAGACCGCGATCGATGTGGTCGCCGGCGGCGGCACCGCCGTGATCGTGGGCCGCAACCCGAGCCGGGTCGACGAGACCGTCGAGACGATCTCGCAGAAGGGGAAGGCATGGGGCATCACCGCCGACCTCGCCGACCGCGACGAGGTCAGGCGCGTCCAGGAGATCCTCGCCACCGACCACGCCGACGCGACCCTGCTGGTGAACTCCGCGGGGTTCTTCATCCCGAAGCCCTTCCTCGAGTACGGCGAGCCTGAATACGACTCATACCTCGAGCTCGCCCGTTCGGCGTTCTTCCTCACTCAGACCGTCACCCGGGGAATGATCGCCGCCGGCGGCGGGGCCGTCGTGAACATCGGGTCGATGTGGGCGCACCAGGCGATCGCCGCCACTCCGGCAACCGGGTATTCGATGGGCAAGGCCGCCCTCCACGCGCTCACCCACAACCTCGCCATGGAGCTGGCAGAGCACAAGATCCGCGTCAACGCCGTCGCCCCCGCCGTCGTAGCGACGCCGCTCTACGAAGGTTTCATCCCGCAGGACCAGCTCGAGGCCACCCTCGCCACCTTCGACAGCTTTCACCCTCTCGGCCGGGTGGGGACGCCTCAGGACATCGCCTCGGCTGTCACCTATCTGCTGTCCGAGGACGCCAGCTGGGTCACTGGGGCGATCCTCAACGTCGACGGGGGCGTGATGGCGGGTCGGAGCTAGACGAGAAGCTCCGTCCAACCACCCCGTCATAGCTGGCCGGGCACCACTCGGGCTGGTGCCCGGCCACGAGCTCACGGCACAACCAGGAGGAACCGCTGTGGCAACCAGGTACGAGCGAACCCCAGAAGCCGTCAGGCAGCTGACGCCGCGCCAGTACGCGGTGACCCAGGAGAACGCGACCGAGCCTCCCTTCCAGAACGAGTTCTGGAACTCGGATGAGGCCGGTATCTACGTCGACGTCGTCTCCGGGGAGCCCCTGTTCGCCTCGGTCAACAAGTACGGCAGCCGTACCGGATGGCCGAGCTTCACCGTCCCACTGGAGCTCGACAACGTCGTGGAGCTCGTCGACGACACCCACGGAATGGACCGGATCGAGGTTCGCTCGGCGCACGGGAACAGCCACCTCGGTCACCTGTTCGCGGACGGTCCCGCGGACCAAGGGGGCATGCGTTACTGCATCAACTCGGACGCGCTGAGGTTCATCGCCGTTGCCGATCTCGAGGCGAGAGGGTACGGCCAGTACCTGCACCTGTTCGACGGCGCCGGCGTACCCGCTGCTGCGGAGATCACCACGACGGAGGGTGAGGGCCGATGATCACCTACGGGTTGGACAAGGACGCCGAGACGGCCACCCTTGCCGGCGGATGCTTCTGGGGCATGGAGGACCTGCTGCGCAAGAGGGAAGGGGTTCTCGCGACGCGGGTCGGGTACACGGGTGGCACGAACGAGTACCCGAGCTACCGGAATCACCCCGGTCACGCCGAGGCCGTCGAGATCACCTTCGACCCGGATGAGGTCAGTTTCCGAGACCTGCTCGAGCTCTTCTTCCAGGTTCACGACCCGACCACCGTCGACCGGCAGGGCAATGACGTCGGGACCAGCTACCGATCCGCGATCTTCTACAACAGCGAGTCGCAACGCGATGTCGCCCATGCGGTGATCAGGGAGATCGACGAGAGCGGTCGGTGGCCGGGCAAGGTCGTGACCGAAGTGACCCCCGCCGGTCCGTTCTGGGAGGCGGAGCCGGAGCACCAGGACTACCTGGTGAAGAACCCGAACGGTTACACATGCCACTACGTCCGGCCGTACTGGCACCTGGCCGAACAGCACCCGGCCGGAACCTGAGACCCATGGGTCCGGGCGAATGACACTCGCATGGTTGCTGTTCGAGACCGACGGTGCCGTCCACGACCTTGCGTACGGTAGAACCTGGCTGGTTCGGGCGGCGTACCGCCAGTGAGTCCAAGACGGTCGAGACGCAGGCTGTGACGTGCTCCTAGCGCGCAGGCCGCAGAGGTCCGCTGGACGACGGCCGACCCACTGCCGGCGATACGCTCTCAGGCGCCCGCATTCAATCGGAGCCGAGATTGCGGGAAAGGGCAACCGAGTACGCAGACGAGACCAAGACCGACGAAGGTGGACGTGTGGCGAACAGTGCGCAGAACGATGCGAACGAGCAGCACAGCGATCACTGGGACCGGCTCGAGGCCTTCCTGCACACGGACCCCCGAGATGCGGGGTGCGACACGACGATGGAGATGCTGGACGTGTATGCCGAGCTCGTGGCGGCCGGCTCTGACCCAGCAGAACGGTTCCCGGGTATTCGTGCGCACCTCCTGGCATGCGGACCGTGCGCGGAGGACCTCGAGGGCCTGCTCATCGCCATCACCGGCGGGTCCTCACCGACGACCCCGGATGTGCCATGACCTCGGCGCTCAGGACGATCGACGGACCGCACCACGGCGCGGTCGCGTCCTGACGCACCACACGACCGACCGGGCGGCACTCGTGCGGCCGGGCCGCTCGAACGTGGGGCAGGCAGAGCGTTCTATGGACCAGATAGTCCAAGGTAAAGTTCCCATCGCGGTTGACGGTCAGCCTTGTTTGGACTGGATAGTCCGAACTACTGTGCAGAGACGAGACGTTGGACAGGTACCTGATCGGCGCGATGCCGCCTCGGGTCTCTCATGAAAGAGGTTGCAGTGGACGACGCGGTGATCGCTGGCGAGAACCGCCGGTGGGTGCGCGACCTCGGCAGTGAGGGACCCGCCAGAGAGGCAGCCTGCAGCGACCTGTACACGCTGCTGCTCCGCGTCGCGAAGTCAGAGGCGCGACGCCGGGCGCCGATCCTCCGCCTGGACGGTCCGGAGCTCGAGGACATCGCTCACCAGGCAGCCGCGGACGCGCTGATGGCTGTCACTGCACGCCTCGACAGGTTCCGGGGAGAGGCGCGATTCACCACGTGGGCGACCAAGTTCGTGATCTTCGACGTCGCCACCAAGATGAACCGTCATCACTGGCGGCGCCATGAGGTCTCCTACGCGGAGGAGGACTGGTCGAGGATCGCGTCACGGTTCGATCTCGGGCCGGAGGACGAAGCGCAGGTCCGCGAGTTCGTCGCAGCCGTGTCGGCCGCGGTCGAGGAGAGTCTGTCCGAGCGCCAGCGCCTGGTCTTCGTTGCCACCGTCCTGAACGGCGTGCCGACCGACGTCCTGGCCGATGAGCTCGGGTCGACGCACAACGCGCTGTACAAGGTGCTCTTCGACGCCCGCAAGAAGCTCCGTGCGGCGCTGGTGGCCGGCGGCTACCTCGCCGACGCCTCGGTGGCCCGCTCGGCCTGATCGCCACGGACGCCGGCTCCAGCGCGACCGGCACCGCAGCCCGCGCGGCAGGGCTGGAGGGCCGCCGCCACCTTCCTGCCGTACGCCGTGGACGAACAGGGATCGTGCCTGCGCCGGCGTTCAGTCCCGGGCCTCTCTCAGCGCGGCCTCGGCGGTGGCGCGGTCGGCGTAACCGGGGTGGCGTGGGTCGACGAGGTCGGTGTAGGCGGACGTCTTGGACAAGAAGTCCACGACGAACGGACAGATCGCGGTGACCGTCCCGGCTCGCGACCTGACCTCCTCGAGCACCTGGGTCACCATCGCGCCCGCGACCCCTCTCCCCCGGTGGGCGGCATCGACCTCGGTGTGCCGAAGTGCGTACCGGTTCGGGCTGAGGTGCGTGTAGTAGAGCCAACCGGCGAGGCTCTCGCCACGGTAGAGCTCGAACCGACCTTTTTCGGCGTTGTCGACCAGGTGCTCGGCCACGCGCCTCGGGGCGGCCGGCTCATCAGCGGCGAGATCTCGCCGGTCCTCGTCCATGGGCATGTTCGACCTCCTGTACGTCGTGACTCTTCTTGGGGGATGTGGGACTATGGGGTCCAAGTATGTCCTCGGTGGCCTGGCGCTTCCAAGCCCGCCCTCTCTTGGCGTGGACTGAACGGTCCGGTTTTGCCACTCGAGGTTGCGCGAGACAGGCGACCGACACCGAACCAGACGGGAAGAGACCATGGAGTCACCAGCCGCATCCGTCGAAGTACGCAAGAACGTCACTGCTCGCCTCTACGAGGC
Source organism: Nocardioides sp. URHA0032 (assembly GCF_000620645.1). Classification (GTDB taxonomy): domain Bacteria; phylum Actinomycetota; class Actinomycetes; order Propionibacteriales; family Nocardioidaceae; genus Nocardioides. The sequence goes on from NZ_KK211160.1 coordinate 341,635, forward strand.
ACTGATCGCCGGACAGGTCGTCGGCACCCTCGCCTACGAGCAGGTCGGCGGCCGGATCGCACTCACGCACTCCTACGTGGATCCGGAGCAGCGCAATCATGGGATCGCGTCGTCGCTGGCCCGATTCGCCCTCGAGGACCTCCGCGACAGCCAGTCACGGGCTGGGGTCTACTGCGGGTTCGTCGCCGACTACGTCCAGGAGCACCCTGAGTACGAGGACTTCGTCGAGATCAGCCGGTCTGCTTTCCTCGCGACGCGCACGGCTCTCGACACGAACCGCGGGCGCTGACGCATGGACGACCTGCATGTGACGATCGAGCCGGAACGCATCGTGACGGCCACGCTGGTGCTGCGGAGCTGGGCGGCTGAGGATGCGGTGGAAGCGCTCGAGATCTACGGCGATCGTGAGACGGCCGCGGCGATCGGATGGCCCAAGCCGGTGGTCGGCCTCCCTGAGATGCGCGAGCTGCTGACGCAGTGGGACCTACAGTCGTCCCGACGTCCGGTGCCGCAGGGCCTGTGGGCTGTCGAGGCGACCGAGGACGGCAGTCTTCTCGGCGGAGCAACGCTGCTGCCGTTCAGCTCCAGGGTCCCGGAGCTCGTGATGGGCTGGCACCTGAGGCCCGAGGCTCGCGGTCATGGGGTCGCCGGACAGATCGGGCACGCACTGGCCCATCACGCGTTCATCTCCGGTGACGCCAGCGCCGTCTACGTCGCTGCGCCGGCAGGGAGTGCGGCGGTGCTCGCCGTCGGTCGACGACTGGGGATGACGGCGGTGGACGACCTGGGTTGGACTCATGCCGGCACCCGTCTCGAGGTCCTCCGGATGGTCCGCGACGACCTCCACAGGATCCGCCCTGGTATCTCCCTCGACAGTTCCTACGACCCGGAGGGTCTGGGCGACTGGTGAACGGGGCTCGTCGACCGGTTCCCGTCCCGCCGTGCGAGCTGGCGGGCGCCGGGTGGCGGGGACTCCCGGCGCACCGGGGGTCCTAGCGGGAGGTCGAAAGACTCTCGATGTGGGCGAGCGCCATGTCGACCGACGTCGCCATCGGAGCGACGTCGCGCTCAGCCTGGGCCAGCATGTATCCGCCCTGAAGGGCGCCGATGAGCCCGGTCGCGAGCTGGTCGACGGAGACGTCGGGCTTGAGGACCCCGTCGTCCTGGAGCCGGCGCAGCACGTCAGCGAGGAGCCCCTGCCACTCGGAGAAGAGCTGGGACAGAGCTCTCCGGGCGAGGTCATCGTGGTCGGAGACCTCCGAGGCCAGCGTGCCGAGCGCGCACCCGTAGGCGCCATGTCGGAGGGCATTGCTCTGCACCAGCGCGTCCCGCCACCGGCGCAGGCCGCGGAGGGTCGAGACATGGCCCAGAGACTCACGCTCGCGGTCCAGGGTGTTCTGACCGACGTGGTCGACGACCGCGCGTACCAGCGCTTCCTTGCTGTCGAAGTGGTGATAGAGCTGCGACTTGCTCGACCCGCTCGCGGCCAGCACGTCGTCGATGGTGGTGGCAGCCACGCCCTTGACGTACATGAGCTCGGCAGCAGCGGCGACGATCCTGGCTCGCGTCTTCGCACCGCGCGCCGTGAGGCGTCGGCCGCTGTGCGAGTCAGTCATTGTCATCTGCTCATGTTACTGCCTGGTCGTACGCCGGCGGGCCTGCCTCGTCGCCCCGCGAACCTGCCATCAACGGCGCCAGGGCGATGTCGAGAGCTGCGTCGAGGGGTGCGGGATCCTCTGCAACGCGGCTCAAGGTGCCGCCTCCGTGCAATGCGGCGAGGATCAGCACAGCGAGCCGTTCGGCATCGGCTCCGCCAGCCTGACCCTGCGCGGCGACGGAACCGGCCTCCTGTGAGTCCCCGGATCGAAGCACGCGGTCGACCGCCGCGGCGAGCAGCTCACGCCACGCGACCAGGAACTCGCGCCCGGCGTCGCCATCGATCGCCCCCCGCAGGGCGAACGCGTACGAGGTCTCCGGCCTCAACAGCTCCCGCACGACCCGACGGCGCCAGCACGTCATGCCGGCACGATCCCTGACCTGCGCGAGAGCAGCACCCTCGATCGCCAGGACCTCTGCGAAGTACGTCGTCATCCATCCCTTTCCGGCCATCGTGACAGCAGGCCGCATCTTGCCACGCGGTTGGACTAACCAGTCCATCTGGTGCCCGGTGGTCGGGTCATCCAAGCGTCAAACCAGACGCCGATGCGCCGCTCCATGGACTTCAGGATCCAATGTCGTGAGTTCACGGCGGCTCGTGGTCCGCACCCGCGTCTCCGACGACCGGTGCGGGATCTGCGGCGGCTCGGGACGCGTTCAGCGTTCGACGGGACCGGGGGCGAGCGAGGAGTTGTCGAGGTCGGCCTTGCGGAGGCGGAAGACCTGGAGACGCAAGCCGTAGTACTTCTCGGTCTCGCCGGTCCACTCCATGCCGATGCGTCGGGCGACGCGTTCGCCACGTGTGTTCCGCGGCCGCACCACGGCGAAGAGCTCCTCCTCCCCGTTGGTGAACGCATAGTGCGCCAGGGCGTGCCCGGCCTCGGTGCCGTACCCACGCCCCCAGGCCCACGGTGCGAGCTGGTAGCCGAGCTCGAGGTCGTCGCCTTCGGGTGGGAGTGGAACGAGCTGGCACGATCCCGCGACGCGTCCGGTGTCGAGCTCCTGGATCGCCCACCGTCCCACAGGGCGACCCGGAGGCCCGGGTGGAGAGACGATCCAGTCGTCGAGCAACGCACGCATCTGGCGTACGTCACCGACCTCGGGAACCGCCGGAGCAAGCCACCGCGACACCTCGGGGCTCCCGTAGATCTCGAGGGCGTCGCTGGCGTCATCAACGCTCCACGCGCGCAGGCGCAGCCGCGGGGTGCGGATGGTGGTGCCGACGATCGTCACGTCGTGAGTCATCGCTGCTCCTCGCGGTCACGAAGGCGGTGGGCCGTCGTGGACCGACGTTACGCCGGACTGGACGAACTCGTCCAACTCGTCGGCGAAGGTGGTTGACGCGGCAGCCAAGCAGACGAAAGACCTGCGGCGCATTGGTCACCAACTGGTGCCGCGCGCGAGGAACGTCCCCGTCCGCGTTGTCCTGCAGAACGAAGCGTCCGGCCACGACTCATGGGGTCGACGCGTACGGAGGGGTGAGAGGAATGATGGTCAACATCGCGGCAGTCACGTTCAGCTGCGTCGACCCGCACAAGGTCGCTGACTTCTGGGCCGAGGCGCTGGGCAGCAGCGTCGCCGCAACGGCGACCTCGGGTTCAGCAGCCGTCATCGCCGACGTACCGCTCTTCTTCCGACGAGGGGAGGCTCCCGGAGAACGCGCGAACCGGATCCACCTCGACCTCAGCACAGACAACCTCGAGGCCGAGGCCGACCGATTGCGCGGGCTCGGCGCAACCGAGGTTCGCCGCAACCGTTGGCACTCGACGGAATCCGTCACCTTCCGCGACATCGAAGGCAACGAGTTCGATCTGGTCGCCGAGTAGCCGAGAGGTCGCGACTTCTCACGGCGCATCGAAACACCCATTGCTCGCAGTGGCAGCCGGGGCCCGGGCCGCGGGGCCACGACCTCTATGAAGGAGGCACTCGTGCCCGATCTCTTCGAAGGACTCGATGTCGACGACGGCGAACCCGTTGCCGCGACGCACATGGTCGATGCCCTGACCGCTGGCACCCTGGTCTTCGACGACGGCGCGACCCAGGTCTTCACCGCTGACGGTGGGACCACCTACACCGAGCGGGGACGCCCGAGCCCGGGTGAGTGGCGCGTCCTGGCTGACGGACAGTTCGAGTCGTTCTGGCCGCCGGCCTACAGGGCGGTCTATGAGCTCACCTGGGTCGTCGAAGGTGGCGCGATCACCGGGCTGACGTTCATCGAGCGCGGTCGTGGTGACCGCTTCATGGGCCGCTATCGGTGACGATCCAGCCTTCCTGGTGGCTGTGGGTAGCCCACAGCAACGCGGCCGCGAACGACCGGTGCGGCCGCCAGCCCGCCGCCAGTGCGTCGGCCGCCCCCGGCGTCGGCAGGGACGCCATGGCCCACTGGCGTCGGATCGCGTGTCTGAGGACGGGATCGGATGCGGGGAAGACGTCGGGGCGGTGGTACCCGCGGATCAGGAACAGCTCGACCGCCCAGCGCCCGACACCGGGCAGGAGCGTCAACACCTGACAGATCTGCTCGTCGGGGAGCTCGTCGAGCGCCTCGAGGCTCACCCGGTCGCTGTTGACCGCCTGAGCCAGTGCACCGATCGCCACCGCCTTGAATCTCGCGACGCCGGCCCGCTCCACGTCGGCGACACCGACGCCCGCGATGCTGCCGGGCGTGAGCTCACCACCGACGAGCCCGTTGAGGACGTCGTACTGCTCGGCCGCGACGCTCGGCGTCACGGCCTGGCCGACGATGAGGAAGGCCAGGGTGCGGAAGAGGTCGTGGCCACGTGGGCCGTGGTCGCCCCACTCGAAGGGGTCGGTCTCCGGGTACGACGCCGCCAACCGCGCGAGGACCGCGTCCTCTCGAGCGAGGTGCAGCCACGCACGGCGTCGTTGCATCGAGCGTGCGGGTCCGTCGTGCGCCTCCCGGACGGTCAGTCCGGCACCCTCGGTGTCGACGGTCCTGCGCACGGCCGGCGCTTCCGGGACTTCCGAGACCTCAGACGGGTGCGGGACGTCGTGGTCGGTCAGACCGTGCGAACAGGCGACCTCCTCGCCGGGGTGACGGGGGCTGGTCACGTGATCAGAGCAGTCCCATGTCGGCCCGCGACTCGAGCAGCACGACCTGGACCGGATCGAACGCGACGTAGCCACCGAAGTCGATGCCGACGTGGTCGATGGCCGTCGGCAGGGGCGACGGGTAGCTCCAGGCCGCGTCGGCGTGGGTGCCGGCGGGCGTGGTGACGTTCCAGTACTGCGCAGCACCCTTCCAGGGACACGTGTACGGCGTCGCGCTGTCGTCGACGAGATCCCACCTGACCGCTGTCGGTGGGAAGTAGAGGTTCCCCTCGATCCGGACCAACTGCTCTTCGTCGGCCTCGGCCACGACGGTGTCACCGATCCATGCCTGCACGCGAACCTCCTGGTCTCGGGCGCCGGCCAGGTCAGTGACGCCGTCATGGGTTGGTTCCGTTCGTGACCGCTCACGGGCGCCGTCTTACGCCTGGGCGACCTCGCGAGCGGCGCGCGGTCGTCGATCCCGGACGGTGCCGAGAGGTAAGACCTGGGCCTCGGCGACCTACTCACCTCCTGACACAACCAGCCGCACGAAGAGGGAGGGGTCGACCCATGACGGTGGTCAGTAGAGGCTTCGGAGGTCGTCGGGAGGTGGATCCCAGGGTCCCGCCCGGTCAGTACCGAACTGACGACTTCCCCGTTCTCACTGCCGGCCCGACGCCACTGATCAGCACCGGTGACTGGGCGCTGGACGTCACGTCCCTGGACGGCACGAGTCAGTCACTGTCATGGCCGGATCTGATGGCGCTTCCCGTCGAGGAGTTCACCGTCGACCTCCACTGCGTCACCAAGTGGAGCAAGCTCGGCACCCGGTGGCGGGGGGTGCCGATCGCCCATGTCCTGGAGGCGGTGGGCGCCGACCTGGAGGGCGTCGAGCACGTGATGGCTCACTCCCATGGCGGCTACACGACCAACCTCCCACTCCAGGACCTGTTGGGCGGGCAGGCATGGATCGCCTTCGAGTTCGATGGCGAACCGCTCGCCGCCGCGCACGGTGGTCCGGCGCGGCTGCTCGTACCGCACCTGTACCTGTGGAAGTCGGCGAAGTGGGTCAACCGCCTCGAGCTGCGTCAGGAGGACCAGCTCGGCTTCTGGGAGAACTTCGGCTACCACGCCTACGGGGACCCCTGGCGCGAGCAGCGATACGTGGGCGACTGATGCAGCACGCAGGTCGAGATCTCGGTCGGGAGGCCGAAGGGTCCGGCGGCTCGACGCCTCCGGTGCAACCGACGGCGCGTGCCGGCGATGACGGCACCGAAGCTGCTCCCGAGGCTCGGGAGCCAGGTCCCCTCAGGTGGCTGACCGGCGAGCTGCGGGGCAGCTGGATGGAGACCCGGTCGGCGAAGACGCTGCTCTTCTCCGTTCCCGACTGGGACGGCCATGACCCGGGCCAGCACGTGGACCTGAAGCTGACGTCGGCGGACGGCTACAGCGCGCAGCGCAGCTACTCGCTGGCGTCGGCATCGTCGCCCGGGTGGGTCGAGCTGACCGTGCAGACGGTCCAGAACGGCGAGGTGTCGCCGTACCTCGTCGAGACCATGCAGACCGGTGACGAGCTCCAGCTGCGCGGTCCGATCGGCGGGTGGTTCCGCTGGCACGCCGATCTGTCCGGGCCCGTGCTGCTGATCGGCGGGGGTTCCGGGATCGTGCCGCTGATGGCGATGCTGCGTCGACGAGTCGAGTCCGGTGTCACGACACCGTTCCACCTCGTCTACGTCACCCGCACCCCCGACCACGTCATCTACTCCAACGAGCTCGCCACGATGGCGCAGCTCCATCCCGGCATCGTCATCGACCGGCTGTACACCCGTGCCGGCCTGGTCGACGACGTCCGCGCCCCGGGACGGCTCACTCTTGCTGACCTCCCCGGCTCCGTGGACGCGAGCGACGCCGTCGACGCTGTGGCCGGTACCGGCTCGAACGGCACCCACCCCGGCGCCAGTCGGACGCGGGTCTACGTCTGCGGGCCCACCGGCTTCGTCGAGAACGCCGCACAGCTGCTGCAGGAGCGCGGTCATGCCCCGGAGATGATCAGGACCGAGCGCTTCGGACCGACAGGAGCGTGAGGTGGAGCCGCTGTCGCGGAACGCAGTGGGACCGAGGGCGATCCCCACGCGCTCGAGCCGAGGCGATGTGGATGGTCCGACCTTGGTCGGAAAGAACTCACGACGACCACGACACGAAAGACGTGAGTCGATCGGCCAGGGTGCCGACCGGCATGGAGGACCGTGCGAAACACGCGACGGTGACGGGAGGTTCCAGACTTTGACCAGCGTGGACAAGACGACGCGGGAGCGGCAGGCGGTGCGGTGCGACGACGTCGCCCGGTACGGCGGCTCGGCTCTCGACGGGTCGCTACCGCTCCGAGGTGCCGCCGAGATCGGCGAGCACCTGGTGAGCTGCGACGCCTGCACGAACTACATCGACCAGGTCGCGAAGACGGTTGCGCTGGTAGCGCTGCGTGGGCACGCGAACGATGGTCATGAGGGAGTCGGCGATCGGGGAGAAGACCCCGGCTCTGATGCTGAGCTGGCGCGAACACAGTCCTGTCTGATGTCGCTGGCGCGGGCGATCGACCCTTCCCACGCGGATGAACTGGTGCAGGGCGCCTGGGACCACCTGCTGACGGATCAGCCGGCAACGGCGCGGGATCGCGGTCAGCTCGTCTCCTTCCTGCTCCGCCGCGCTCGCGAGCACGTTCGAGCCGACGACGCGCGCGACCAGGCCTGGGCCGCGGATCTCGTGCGGCATCACCCCCACAACGCGGCAGACCTGGCCGAGACGGAGCATCCCGACCCGGGAAGCCACGAGGACTGGCGCGCACTCGCCGACCTCGATGTCCTCGACCCCGATGGTGACCGCGCCGAGCTGTACCTGCCGGACCTGTACGGCGACGGGCCGGACCAGGGCGAGTGGAGCGCACCACCGAGCGCGTGGCCCTCGGTGACGAACATCCTGGGCCCCGAGGCGGAGGCGGAGACGGCGGAGCTCTACTCGGTCCTGGACGCGGCACTCGACGAACTGACCGGTGCGGCCGCGGACGCCGTCTACCTTGTCGACATCGAGGGTCACTCGCTGGAGACGGCGAGCAGCCTGCTGGGGCGGAGCATCGGCGACCTCCAGCGGGACTTGCTCGAGTCGCGAGATCAGGTTCGCCGACGGATCAGCAGCTACCTCGCCGCCGGCTGAAACGTCGACCGCCGTCGTGGCCGCTCGACGTCATTCGCGTCCCGTCGCCGCTTTCCGCACACCTCACCTTTGCTGCACCGTTCGCATGTCGCAGCGCGTCCCGCTACGACACCCGTCGGTGTCGGTACCACCGAACACGTCACAGGAGCATCCATGGACCTCGACCTGGCCAAGCAGCTACTCGAAGCGGAGCGACAGAGGCTTCGTCGTCTCCTGGCCACCACCTCCGAAGCCAAGCTCGACGACAGCGCTGCCGAGCGCGCCGCGGGCGACGGCGACGTCGATGCCGCACAACCGCTCGAGCACGAAGCCATCGACAGCGCGATCGAGCAGAGCCTCCATGAACGGCTGGATGCGATCGCGCGGGCTGAGAAGAGGATCGAGGACGGGACCTACGGGAAGTCGGTGGAGAGCGGACGTGCCATTCCCGACGACCGGCTCGCGATCGACCCCGCAGCCGAGCTCACCGTCGCTGAGGCGGCCGGGCGCCACCGCCGCGACCACTGACCCGCGCCGCCCCGTTCCAGCGGTGACCGGACTAGCTGGACACCGCGGCCGGATCGGGGACGCCGATCAGGCGCAGGCTGTTGGCCCACAGTGCATCGAGCTGGCCGGGGTCGTTGAAGACCTTCGCGAACAGGACCAGGCCCTCGAGCTGCGCCACGATCGACCTCGCCGCGGTCGGGACGTCGTCGACGGTCAGCTCGCCGGTGTCGACGGCCGACTGCAGCTGCGCGCCGATCAGCGCGACCTGCTCCTCGAAGATCTCCTGGAGTCGTTTCTGCATCGGTGCGTTCGTCGAGCTCACTTCGATGGCGAGGTTCCCGAAGAGGCAGCCGGTCACCGAGCCCGTGCCCTGGAGAGCGGCCGACTGTCGCCGGGAGGTGGCGTCGAAGATGGCGTGCAGTCGTTCCAGCGCGGTCCCCTCCCTCTCGAGGAGGGTCGTCCACTCGTGGCGCTGCCCGGCCCAGTGCTCGTCGATCACCGCCAGCGCCAGCGCTTCCTTCGAGGGGAAGAAGTGGTAGAACGAGCCCTTCTGCACCCCGGCTCGGGCGGCGATCTCCGCCACACCCACCGAGCTATAGGCGCGCTCGCTGAACAGTTCCGTCGCGGCGGCGACCAGCCGCTCGCGGGCATCCGAGGTGCGTCCCATGCCTGAATTGTAGACCGGTCATCTACTGGAATAGTTGACCGACCGTCTCTGTTCAGGTCGGCATGAACACTCACAAGGTCGCCGTGATCACCGGCGCTTCTCAAGGAATCGGAGCCGCGCTCACCGCGGCCTATCAGGACCTCGGCTACGCCGTGGTCGCGAACTCCCGCTCCATCCCCGACGCCTCGACCGACACGCTCGAGACCGTTGCGGGTGACATCGGGGATCCCGCCGTCGCCCGTCGCATCGTCGACGTCGCCGTCGAGCGCTTCGGCAGGGTCGACACGTTGATCAACAATGCCGGCATCTTCGTCGCCAAGCCGTTCACCGAGTACACGCCGGAGGACTACGACGCCGTCAAGCGGACCAACGTCGACGGCTTCTTCCACATCTCGCAGGCCGTCATCGAGCAGCTGCTGAAGCAGGACCAGGGCGGGCACGTCGTCAGCGTGACCACCACGCTGCTGGAGAACGCGTCCTCGTCGGTGCCCTCGGCCCTGGCCTCGCTGAGCAAGGGCGGAATCGCTGCCGCGACGAAGTCACTGGCCATCGAGTACGCCGGACGTGGCATCCGCGTGAACGCCGTGTCTCCCGGCATCATCAGGACCCCGATGCACGCGCCCGAGACCCACGAGTTCCTCGCCGCCCTCCAGCCCGTCGGGTCGCTGGGTGAGGTCGCCGACGTCGTGCGCGGCGTCATCTACCTCGAGCAGTCGCCGTTCGTCACCGGCGAGTTCCTGCACGTCGACGGTGGCCAGAGCGCTGGCCACTGAGCCACCGCCTCGTCAACGAAAGGAGACGGACATGATCAGCGAGATCCCGACCGCCGAGAACGAAGTGCGGACCCTCCTGGACGCCTGGGCCGCCGGCATCGCTGAGCGACGCCCGGACGACGTCGCGTCGCTCTTCACCGAGGACGCCCTGTTCCAGGGCTTCGATCCCGAGCCGGGCTCAGGCCGCGAGTACATCGCCGGCTACTACGCCAAGCAGCCCGTCGGGCTTGCTGCCGACTACGAGCTCCTCTCGGTGCGCGAGCCGGCACCGGGAGCCTTGGTGGCCTACGCGCGAGTCATGTTCGCCCGGCCAGAAGGTGACGTCCCGGTCTACCTGACCGTGGTCGCCCAGCGGGGCCGGACCGGTTGGGCCCTGAGTCACTACCACGTGTCCAGGCTTGGCTGAGGCTGACGTCGCCACGAGGGGACGATCATGACGAGCAACACCAGTCCCTGACATCCTCCGGAAGCTCGAGGCCGTGGTCCTCGGCTCCAGCGAACCCGCACCGGCGGTCCCACCGCCGGTGCGGGTCGATCCCTTCCCCGAGTCCGTGGCGGACCAGGTCGCCGTGCAGCGGGGTGACGTGGGCGCTCACGGCGTCGCCGGACCGAGCGCGCGCCGCCGCAGGGCGCGCAGCCGTGCCATCACGTCGTTGCCGCCCCGGCCGAACCAGTCGTGCAGCTGGAGGTACTCCGCGTAGAGGAGGTCGTACGTCGCCGCGTCGTGCTCGTCCGGCGTGTAGACGACAGGTCCGCGTGAGCCCATCGCGGCGGCGGCGGCGCGGACGTCCGGGTGGACGCCCGCCGCGACGGCCGCGTGGATGGCGGACCCGAGGGCCGCACCCTGGTCGCTGCCGATCGTCGAGATCGGGAGGCCGAGGACGTCGGCGTAGGTCTGCATCAGCCGGGTGTTCCGCACCAGCCCGCCCGCGGCGACGACCTCGGTCACCGGCAAACCCGCGGCCGCGAACGTCTCGACGACCACCCGGGTCCCGAACGCGGTCGCCTCGAGCAGCGCGCGGTAGCCCTGCTCCGGCCGGGTCGCGAGGGTCTGGCCGACGACGACACCCGAGAGGCCGTGGTCGACCAGGACCGACCGGTTGCCCGAGTGCCAGTCGAGCGCCACCAGCCCGTGCGCGCCGGTCGGCTCCCGGTAGCCGAGCTCGGTCAGGTGCTCGTGCACCGAGAGGCCCAGGGCGGCCGCCTCCTCGGCGTACCGTCCCGGGACCTGGTTCTCGACGTACCAGGCGAAGATGTCGCCGACGCCTGACTGGCCGGCCTCGTAGCCGAACAGCCCGTCGACGATGCCGCCGTCGACCACGCCACACATGCCGGGCACCTCGACCAGGCGGGTGTCGCTGACCAGCTGGCAGGTCGAGGTGCCCATGATCGCGACCAGCTGGCCGGCCTCGGTCGCCTGCGCGGCCGGCGCGGTGACGTGGGCGTCGACGTTGCCGACCGCGACGGCGATGCCCGCCGGGAGGCCGGTCCAGGCGGCCGCCTCGGGGCTGAGGCCACCGGCCGCGTCGCCGAGCCGTCCGATCCGGCCGTTGAGCTTCTGCTCCGCGAACCGGGCGAAGCGGGGGTCGAGCGCCGCGAGGAAGTCGGCGTCGGGGTAGCGGCCGTCCTGGAACAGGCCCTTGTAGCCCGCCGCGCAGGCACTGCGCACGTAGCGCCCGGTCAGCTGCCAGACGATCCAGTCCGCCGCCTCGACGAACAGCTCGGCGCGGTCGTACAGCTCCGGGTCCTCCTGGAGCAGCTGCAGGCCCTTCGCGAACTCGCCCTCGCTCGAGACCAGGCCGCCGTACCGGCTGATCCAGGGCTCGGACCTCTGGTGCGCGAGCTCGTTGATCCGGTCGGCGTGCGGCTGGGCGGCGTGGTGCTTCCAGAGCTTCGCGTAGGCGTGCGGGCGGTCGGCGTACTCGGGGAGCTCGCAGAGCGGGGTCCCGTCGGCCAGGACCGGGAGGACCGTGCAGGCCGTGAAGTCGGTGCCGACTCCCACGACGTCCCGGGGTTCGACGCCGGCGGCGCGGACGGCCGCCGGCACCGCGGTGCGGAGCACGTCGACGTAGTCCTGCGGGACCTGCAGGGCCCAGTCAGGTGGCAGGGCGACGTGACGGCTTGTCGCCGCCGGGCCCGCGGTGAGTCGGGCGTCCATCACTGCGTGCTGGTACTCGTGGACCGCGGCGCCGAGCTCGGCGCCGTCGGAGGTCCGGACCACCACCGCGCGGGCGGACAGCGTGCCGAAGTCGACGCCGATGGTGCACGGGTCGCTGCTCACGGGACCTCCGGGTCGGGTGGACCGGATCGCCGACCGGCGGATGCTAGCAGCCACGACGGGGGCTCCGGGCTTCCTGCTTCCCCTCGCATCGGGCAGGCTGTGCGGGGTGCGACCACACGCCGTCGCCGGCGCCGCCTACGGCGTGCTTGCCGTCACCGACACCGTGCTGGCCGCCGCGCCCCCGCGGTGGCGGCGCTGGCGAAGTGTCACCAAGCCCCTGCTGATGCCGGCGCTCGCGGTCCGTCGCGGTGCGGGCCCGGTGGTGGCCGCGGCGCAGGCCTGCTCGTGGGCCGGTGACGTCGCGCTGATGCGCGAGGGGAGACGCCCGTTCCTGGCCGGGCTGTGCTCCTTCCTCGCCGCGCACGTCGCGTACGTCGTGGCGTTCCGGGGCCGGTCCTCGGTGCCGCTGCTCGGCTCGCCGGGGCGACGCCGGGTGCTGGTGGCCGGCGGGCTCGCTGCGGCGGGGATGGCCGCGGCCGCCGCGCGCGAGGACACCGCGGTGGCGCTCCCGGTCGCGGCGTACGGCTCGACCCTGGCCGCGATGGTCGCGGCGGCCTCGGCGATCGACCGCGACCGGGGACGGACCCGGGTGCTCGCGGGCGCGTCGCTGTTCCTGCTGTCGGACACCCTGCTCGGGGTGCGCACGTTCCTGCTGCACGACCGTGCCCCCGCCCTCGACGGGGCGGTGATGGCCACCTACACCGCGGCCCAGTGGTGCATCGCCGACGGGACGGCCCGGGTCCGATGAGGGCGCGCGGCGCGGACCTCGCCCGACAGCTCGGGACCGAGCGCCTCGTCCTCGCCGCCTACCTCGCGTTCGCGCTCTGGGTCCTCGTCGACCCCAGCCGGGAGAACCAGCGGTCCTGGGCGGCGGCCGCCACGATCGGGTACGCCGCGGCGCTGCTCGGGCTCTCGATCGGGCTGGGCTCGCGGCGCTCCTGCCTGGTGGCGGTGGTCGGCGCGGTCGTCGTACCGACCATCGGCCTGGTCGCCGGCGCGCACGGCCAGCCCGAGATCCACGTCGTGCACAACGGGGCGGTGCGCCTGCTCGATGCGGGAAGCCCCTACCTGACGAACCCGTCGTCGGTCTACGACTACCGCCCGTACCTCCCGGTGCTCTACCTCTTCGGGCTGCTCCCGGTGGCCGGCGGGGACCTGCGCATCCCGGCCCTCGCGCTGCTCGTGGTGGCCCTCGCCGCCGTCCGGTTCTGGGCGCCGCGGGTGCCCGCCGGCCCGCAGGACGCGGTTGCCGCCCTCGACACCCGGCTGCTGCTGCTGCTCGCGTGCCCCGTCGTCGCCGCCGCTGTCGCGGTGAGCGGCGTCGACGTGCCCCAGGCGGCGCTCACGGTGCTGGCGATCGCCCTCGTCTCGCGGCACCGGTACTCCTGGAGCGCGGTCGCGATCGGGCTGACGATGGCGATGAAGCCGACCGGCGTGTGCGCGGCGTTCGTCCTCGCGGTCTGCATCTACCGTCGCGACGGCCTGGCAGCGGCGGCGCGGTTCGCCGCGATCTCCGTGGGGACAGCGCTGCTGGCCGTGCTGCCGGTGGCCGCCAACGACCCGCGGGCGATGTGGGCGAACGTCGTCGAGTTCCCGTCGGGGAAGTCGCTCGTGCAGTCACCGGCGGCGTCGCCGCTGCCCGGAGTGCTGCTCCGCACGGCCGGGATCCCGTCCTGGGCGTCGCTCGCGATCGTGCTCGCGGGCGGGCTCGCCTTCGCCGCCTGGTGCATCGCGCGCTCGTCACCCGAGGTCAGCTGGGCCGCGTCGCGGATCGCGCTCGGTCTCTGCCTGGCGTTCCTGCTCGTCCCGTACAGCAGGGTCGGCTACTTCCTGGTGCCGGTGCTCGTGTTCTTCCCGTTCCAGCGGGTGCGGTCCCGGGCGCCCGCGCTCGGGAATCCGTAGCCGCCGCACGGGGTTGCTCACGGTCGTGAGCCTCCTCTTCTCCCCGATCACCCTTCGAGAGGTGACGATCCGCAACCGCGTCTGGGTCGCGCCCATGTGCCAGTACTCCGCCCTCGGTGGGGTCCCGAACGACTGGCACCTGGTCCACCTCGGGTCGTTCGCCCGGGGCGGGGCCGGCCTGGTCCTCACCGAGGCGACGGCAGTGGTGCCGGAGGGCCGGATCAGCCCGGAGGACACCGGGATCTGGAACGACGAGCAGCAGGCCGCCTGGCGCCGGATCGTCGACTTCGTGCACGACCAGGGTGCCACCGCGGGCATCCAGCTCGCGCACGCGGGCCGCAAGGCCTCGACGTACTCCGGCTTCACCGGCGCCCGCGGTGGCGTCCCGGACTCCGACGGTGGGTGGCGCCCTGTCGGTCCGTCGGCGGAGCCGTTCCCGGGTCTCCGTGAGGACCCCGAGCCGCTCGACCGCGCCGGTGTCGAGCGGCTCGTGACCGCGTTCGGCGATGCCGCCGAGCGCGCGGTGGCGGCCGGCTTCGACGTGCTCGAGGTCCACGCCGCGCACGGCTACCTGCTGCACGAGTTCCTCTCGCCGCTGTCGAACCACCGCGACGACGAGTACGGCGGCTCGTTCGAGAACCGCACCCGCCTCGTGCTCGAGGTCGTGCAAGAGGTGCGGCGACGGGTTGCCGCCGGGGTCCCGCTCCTCGTGCGCCTCTCCGCCACCGACTGGGTCGACGGCGGCTGGAGCGCGGACGACACCGTGCGGCTCGCGGGTCTGCTGCGCGAGGAGGGCGTCGACCTCGTCGACACCTCGAGCGGCGGCAACGTGGTCGCCCAGATCCCGGTGGGTCCGGGCTACCAGGTGCCGTTCGCCGCGCGGGTCCGCGCCGAGGCCGGCATCCCGACCGGCGCGGTCGGGAAGATCACCGAGCCCAAGCAGGCCGAGGAGATCCTGGCCGAGGGCTCGGCCGACGTCGTGCTGCTCGCGCGCGAGCTGCTCCGGGACCCCCACTGGCCGCTGCGGGCGGCCCACGAGCTCGGCGAGACGGAGGCCGACCTCTGGCCGGTGCAGTACCGGCGCGCGGCGCCCTGAGCTGGTCGGCTGCGGTCGATCGACCGGGTACCGCGTGGCCCGTTGGTGACGGCGGGCTGCGGGTCCCTGGGTGGTGGCGACCGAAGGCAGCTAAGCGGGTACGGCGGGCTCGCGTCGAGGTCGCTTCCCGGCTTGCGGACCGCTTGGACTGGCGGCACCTCGCGGCCATCTTGGGGTTGAGACCGACATGGCAGCGACGGGAACGGCGGGCGGGTGGTCGCCGTGGCTTGCCGGCTTGCGGGTCCGCGTCGGTGACAGCTGGCTGCGGGTCCGTGGGTGGTGGCGACCGACCGGCTGCGAGGCGGGTACGGCGGGCTCGGGTGGGGGTGGCTTCCCGACTTTCGGTCCGCCGCAGCTGCTGCGAAAATCTCTGCCGAACAATTTTCCGGGATTGTCCGAATGCTGGTCAAAACAAGGGTTCTGAGCGTCTGAGTGTCGGTGGCCAGTGCTGTGATGGATCCATGACAGCGATCGCGACGCCCCGGCACCGGGTCAGTGTCGCGACCGCGCACGTGCACGCCGAGCTGGACGCGGTCGCCGAGGCGTCGGTGTGGTCGATGGACCCGGTCGAGACCGGGCAGACGCTGGTCGCGCTGCAGCGCGCCGAAGCCCGGCTGGTCGAGCTGAAGGCCCGGGTGGCCGCGCACGCCGAGGAGCTGCACGTCGGCCAGGACGTGGGCGCCTCGTCCGCGGCGAACTGGCTGGCGCACGAGACGAAGGCGACCCGGGCGGCGGCGTATGCGGCGGTGCGGCTGGGCCGTGACCTCGAGGCGCATCGCCCGACGCGGGACGCGCTGGCCGCTGGGCGGGTGTTGGCCGACCAGGCGCGGGTGGTGATCCGGTGGGTCGAGGACCTCCCCGACACGGTCCCGGCCGGCAAGGTCGCCGAGGCCGAGGCGCACCTGCTGGCCCTGGCCCGCCACCACGACGCCCAGGGGCTGAACCGGCTCGGGAAGCACCTGTTCGAGGTGGTCGCACCCGCGGAGGCCGACGCCCGCGAAGCCGCACTCCTGGCCAAGGAGGAGGCCGCCGCCGCCAAGGCCTGCCGGCTCTCGATGTACGACGACGGCCACGGCAAGGCGCACTTCCGGGGCACCCTGCCCAGCTACCACTGGGCCGTCCTGCGGAAGATGCTCGGCGCCCTGGCCGCACCCCGGCACGTGGCCGCCACCCAGGGCGCCGGGGTGGAGCGGCCGGAGACCCCCGAGGCGTGGGGGCGGGCGTTGTGCGAGCTGATCGAGCGGTACCCCGCCGACCGGCTCCCCACCACCGGCGGCGTCTCCGCGACCGCGGTGGTGCTCCTCGACCTCGACGTCCTCACCGGCCGCCTCGAGAAGGCGGGGGTGTTGGACACCGGGGAGAAGATCTCCCCGAGCATGGCCCGGCGGCTGGCCTGCCAGGCCGGGATCATCCCGGTCGTCCTGGACGGCGACTCCCAGCCCCTCGACGTGGGCCGCAAGCGCCGGCTGTTCACCGAGGCCCAACGGACCGCGATGCTGGTCCGCGACCGGGGCTGCCGCGCCGAGGGCTGCGACCGCGCCACCGGCCTGCACGCCCACCACCGCACCCGCTGGACCGACGGCGGCCACACCAACCTCGCCGACGGCATCTCCCTGTGCCCCTGGCACCACGCCCGCGCCCACGACACCAACTACCAGACCACCCACCACCCCAACGGCGACGTCACCTTCCACCGGCGAACGTGACAGAGAGCGCCTCAGCAACCCACTGGTCGGGTAGCACCGCACTGCAGCGTCGACGCCCACAGCGGCTTCACTGCGTGGCGAACGCTGCCAGCCACTCCCGGCCCTCGTCGGACAGCCGGCCGTTCGCGCCGGCCACCTTCGCCCACCTGCGGGTGGCGCGCAGGAACGTCGCGGGGTTGTAGACGTCCTCCTCGCAGGACCACAGCCCGCCGCCGGCGTAGGTGAGGATCGTGATGTTGCTGGCGCCGTGCCGCTGCCCGTCGCCGGGGTCGACCAGGTCGTTCCACACCTCGCAGACGATCCGGCCGCGCTCCTCGTCGACGACGTACCACTCGATCGGGAAGCGCGGCATCTCGCTGCCGGGGAACGTCGTCATCGTGCGCACGATCCAGGTGCGGATGTCCTCCCGGCCGGCGAAGTCGCCGTACGCGTGCTCCCGGTACGTCGCGTCCTCGGCGAACAGGTCCGCGAACCGGGCCCAGTCGCCCGACCCGGCGATCCGGTCGACCTCGTCCTGGTACTGCTGGAACGCCTGCTCGAGCTCCTCGCGGGAGTAGCTGCCCATGCGGGGACTGTAGTGGAACACGTTCTAGGTCGCGACGGCTCGAGCAGCTTCCCCGTGCGAGCTCCAGCGGCGTCCCAGCGACCGTCAAGCGGGCCGGGTGACGGTGTGGTCCGCGGAGCAATCCGCTCCCACCACCGAAGTGAGGTCCCTCCCCGCACCGACAGGAATCTCGATGAACACGCTGATGGACAAGGTGTTCCCGCCCGGCCGTCGTACCGCCGACGAGCGCCGCCGTCGCCACGTCGCGCGCTACGTCGCCCGCCACCCGGGCACCGTCAACCTCGGCGACGTCGCGCGCCGCCTGGCCGACGAGCTGCCCGTGCACCACCACGACTTCGTGCTCGCGGAGGAGAGCCGCCGCCGGATCGACGCGGCGACGCTGTGGGCCTGGCTCGACCGGTTCGGCGCGGAGGCGCTCGTCCACGTGCTCGCCTCCGACGGCGGGTACGCCGGACTGCTGCGCCGGCTCGCCACCGACGTCCCGCTGGACCGGGTCGAGCTCGAGCTGCTCGCGCACCTGTCCCGCCCCGAGCTCTTCGTCGAGAGCGCGTTCGCCCTGGAGCTCGCCCCCCGCTGACCTCCAAGTCGCCTCCCAGTGGCCTCCAAGGCCCCCGCGGGAGCGTGATCACACCAATCCGACCGAACAAGGAGCAACACCATGGACGTCTCGTCCCTCCAGCCGGCCCTCATCGGCTTCTTCGTCATCGCCGGCATCGCGATCGCGATGGCCGTCGGCACCCTGGTGGTGCTCGCGACCGAGTCGCGTCGCCGCCCGACCCAGACCGTCGTCGCGATCTCCGCCGCCCACCCGGCCGTCGCGGCGGCCGCTCGACGCGCCGCCTGACGCGTGCGCACCGCACCCCGAGTGGCGGGTCGACCGGCTCCCCGGCCCGGTCGCCCGCCACTCGTGCGAGGGTGCTCCCCGTGGCTCGCCCTTCTCGCACCCCCCGCCCCGCTCGTCCCGCCATGCCGGTCCCTCCCGGCGCCCGCGAGGTGTTCACCGACGGCGCCTGCTCCGGCAACCCCGGCCCCGGCGGCTGGGCCTGGGCGGTCGACACGAGCGTGTACGCCTCCGGCCACGAGTCGGCCTCGACCAACCAGCGGATGGAGATCCGGGCCGCGCTCGAGGCGGTCCGCGCGCTCGACGGGCCGCTGCTCGTGGTGAGCGACTCGACGTACGTCGTCAACTGCTTCCGCGACCGGTGGTGGCAGGGCTGGCTGGACCGCGGCTGGGTGAGCTCCGCCCGCACGCCGGTCGCGAACCGGGACCTCTGGGAGCCGCTGATCACGCTGTTCCACGACCGCGGCGACGTCGCGTTCAGCTGGGTGAAGGGCCACTCCGGTCACGCGATGAACGACTTCGTGGACCGGCTCGCGGTCGCAGCCTGTCGGGAGAATCCGCCGACACTCGCGTGACCTGCGAGGCCCCAGATGCTGCTGGGGCTAGCGTGATCGGACCTGACGAACGAGCTGAGGGGAAGCAGCGTGGTCCGACGGGTCCGTCTGGGGCGCCGCCATGACCTCGGCCGACCCCTGCCCCGGCGAGGGTTGCGCTGGGCGGGGCCGCCGCCACTCCTGCTGATCGCGACCGTGGCTGCGCTGGCGGTCGCGCCGTTCGTCGACGACGACCCGCAGCCGCCGGCGCAGATCACCACCACGTCGATGACGACCTCGGCCCGCGCCGTCGAGCCGCGCACGCCCGACCCGCAGCGGGTGGCGGGCGGCCAGGGGACCCACGGCGTCGCGCCCGTGCACCTCAAGCCTGCGGCCGTCGGGGTCGCCAGCTTCAACATGTTCCGCCGGCTCTCGACCGCGCATGCCCACCAGGACGCGATGCGGCTGACCCGGCACCCCGGGGTCGACGTGGTCGGCTGGCAAGAGGCGGACCGGTTCGCCGGGGCGCTGCACGACCTGCCCGGCTGGCAGACCAGGACCTTCCCCTTCGGCCAGCGGCACTCCGAGCTCGCGGTGTCGTGGCGGGCCTCGGAGTTCCGGCTCGTCGCCGCGCGCCAGCGCCAGGTCGCGTTCGGCGTGAGCTACCGCGAGGGCCGGTATCCGTTCGGCAACCGGTTGGTTGTCACCGTCACGCTGCAGCACCGGCTCACCGGCCGGCTGCTCACCGTCGTCGACGCCCACCTCCCGCAGAAGATCGAGGACTTCGCGCGGCCGGGCCGGTGGACGCCGACGATCAACGCCTACCGGGCCCGCAACCAGCTGCACCGCATCGCCGACATCTGGAAGCAGGTGCCCGGGCGCTGGATCGTCGGCACGGGCGACTACAACTTCGACGCCCGCGCGGATGCCGTGCACCACCTCTCGAGCGCGCCGCGGGCGACGCTGGGACCGATCGCGATCTCGTCGTACATGAAGCTCGGGATGGACGTCCCGCCCACCTACCCGGAGAACGGCCGCAACATCGACTACGTCTGGGCCGACCGTCAGGCGTACGCCGAGGGGCGGATCCGGTTCGCCGGCCAGTGGGTGCTCGGCGGATTCAACAGCGACCACAACGCGCTGCTCGCGCGACTGGTGCTGTCCTAGAACGAGAGCCGCACGCCGGGCTCCGCGAGCAGTGCGCTGACCTCGGCCTGGCCCGCCATGGCCTCGAGGAACCGCTGCCCCGGTGTGGTGAACAGCCGCTCGTGGTTGGCCTTCGCGACCCGGCGCAGGCCGACCGGCCAGAACGTCCCCCAGTGCACCGGGACCGCGACGGTCGCGCCGACGGCGAGCACCGCGGCTGCGCCGTCGACCGGGTTCATGTGGCCGTCCTCGAGGGTCGGACCCCACCCGCCGATCGGGACCAGAGCCAGGTCGACGTGGCCGACCTTCCCCATGTCCGGGCGCAGCTCGGTGTCGCCGGGGAACCAGAACGAGCGGTCGCCGCCGTCGACCCGGAACCCCAGCGCCGGTCCGGTCACCTTCGTGTGCGGGCCGCGGCCGCCGTCGTGGGTCGCGGGCAGCACCGTGACGGTCACGCCGGCGACCTCGAGCACGTCGCCGGGGGCGACGGGCTGCACGCGATCGGCGCCCATCGACCGCAGCAGCGACTCCCCGCCGCGCGGCACCAGGATCGGCAGCTCGCGGCCGAAGCGGCGCAGCGACGGCAGGTGCAGGTGGTCGTGGTGGAGGTGCGAGATCAGCACCACGTCGGCCTCGAACGCGCGGGCGGCCGGGCGGGCGGCGTACCGCCGCAGGTGCAGTAGCCGGTCGCCCAGCAGGGGGTCGGTCGCGACCCGCGCGCCACCGATCTCGACGGTCGTCGAGGCGTGCCCCCACCAGGTGAGGGCGAGGCCGGTGCTCACGGTTGGACTGTAGTGCGCGTGCCGGCGACCGCCTGGCCGTCGACCTCGGCGTCCAGTCCGGCCGCCGCCATCAGCGCCGCACTGACGGCCGCCTGACGGTCGCTGGACTCGACGAGCACCCGACCCCCCGGCGCGAGCCAGTCGGGCGCCCCCGCGATCACCCGGCGCTGCACGTCGAGCCCGTCGGCGCCGCCGTCGAGGGCGACCCGGTGCTCGTGGTCGCGGGCCTCGGGCGGCATCGTCGCGATCGCGTCGGTCGGCACGTACGGCGCGTTGGCGACGATGACCGTCACCCGGCCGCGGAGGTCGTCCGGCAGCGCGTCGTACAGGTCACCCTCGTGGACGCGCGGCACGTTGCGTCTCGCGCAGGCGACCGCGGCCGGGTCGATGTCGGCGGCGTGCAGCTCGATGCCGGGGACGGCTGCGAGGACTGCGGCCCCGAGGGCGCCCGTCCCGCAACAGAGGTCGACGACCACGTCGCCGGCGTGCAGGCCGGCGGCGGCCGCGTCGACCAGTGCCCTCGAGCGCTGGCGGGGCACGAACACCCCGCGAGCCACCGCGATCCGCAGCCCGCAGAACTCGGCGTACCCGACCACCTGCTCCAGGGGCTCGCCCCCGACCCGACGGGCGACCATCGCGGCGAGCGCGTCCTCGTCCGCTGCCTCGCGCAGGAGCAGCGCGGCCTCCTCCTCGGCGAAGACGCACCCCGCCGCCCGGAGGGTGGCTGTGAGGACGTCGGCATCCATGGCCGATGATGCTCCCATGCCGAGCGTCTCCACCCAGATCACCTACATCGTGGTCGGGTACGCCGTCCTCGTCGCGGTGCTCGCGCTCGTCATCGCTCTGCGTCGCCGGGAGCGGCCGCGCTGGCTGGACCAGATGGTGTGGATGCTCGAGCTGCTGCTCATCGTCCGGGCCCTCGCCGGCCTCGGCCCGCTGGTGGGTGACGACGAGCCCGACTCGACCTCGACGTACGTCGGCTACCTGATCGCGTCGATCTGCGTGCTGCCGATCGCGATGAAGTCGATCGAGGGCGATCGGGCCGTCTGGTCGTCGGCGGTCGTCGCGGTCGCCGCGCTCGCGATCGGCGTGATCGCCGTACGACTGGAGATGACCGCATGAGCACCCGCTCGGGGCCGCACAAGGTCCTGCTCGCGTTCTACGCCCTGTTCACCCTCGCCGCCGGTGCGCGGGCGCTCGTCCAGCTGACCACGCAGTACGACGAGGCGCCGGTCGCGTACTGGCTCTCGCTCGCGGCGGCGGTCACCTACGCGCTCGGGTGGTACGCGATCCGCGAGGCGTCGGCCGGCCGCACGGGATTCGCGAGCGTGATGCTCTGGATCGAGCTGGCGGGCGTGCTCACCGTCGGCACGCTGAGCATCGCGGTCGAGCGCTGGTTCCCCGACGCGTCGGTGTGGTCGGACTACGGCATCGGCTACGGCTTCGTGCCCGCGGTGCTGCCGATCGCCGGCCTGCTGTGGCTGCGGCGGCAGAAGCAGGACACTCGCACGAATCTGTAACGTGTTCTAGATTCGGCTCGTGACCGACGTCTTCGCCCCCGCGACCCTGGGCCCGGTGCGGCTGCGCAACCGGACCGTCAAGGCCGCCACCTTCGAGGGCCGCACGCCCGAGGGGCAGGTCACCGACGAGCTGATCGAGTACCACGCGTCGGTCACCCGCGGCGGCGTCGGCCTCACCACGGTCGCGTACCTCGCGATCGCGCCGGAGGGCCGCACCCACCGCGAGCAGATCGTCGTGGGCGAGCACTCGCTGGCCGGGCTGCAGCGGCTCACCGACGCGATCCACGCGACCGGCGCCGCGATCGCCGGCCAGGTGGGGCACGCCGGCCCGGTCGCCAACGGCCGGTCCAACGGGGTCAAGGCGCTCAGCGCGTCGCGGATGCCGAGCCCGCTGTCGATGCAGATGATCGGGTCGGCCTCCGAGGCGGACCTGACCCGGATCACCCGGGCGTACGTCAGTGCCGCCCGGACGCTGGTCCGGGCCGGCTTCGACGTGCTCGAGCTGCACATGGCGCACAGCTACCTGATCTCCTCCTTCCTCGCGCCCGGGCTGAACCGCCGCAAGGACCGGTGGGGCGGCTCGCTGGAGAACCGCGCCCGGCTGGGGCGCCAGGTCGCGCGCGCCGTACGCGACGAGGTGGGTGCGGAGGTGGCGCTCACGGCCAAGGTCTCGCTCTCCGACGGGTTCAAGGGTGGGGTCACGACCGAGGAGGGGCTGGCGTACGCGCAGCTGCTCGAGGCCGACGGATGCCTGGACGCGCTGCAGATGAGCGGCGGCTCGTCGCTGATGAACCCGATGTACCTGTTCCGCGGTGAGGCCCCGGTCTCGGAGTTCGCCTCGACCATGCCGCTCGTCGTACGACTCGGCATGAAGACCCCGGTCGGCAAGGGCTTCCTCAAGAGCTACCCGTTCGAGGAGGCCTACTTCCGGGAGAAGGCGCTGCGGTTCCGCGCCGGGCTGTCCCTGCCGTTGATGCTGCTCGGCGGCATCAACCGCCGCGACACGATGGAGCAGGCGGTGGCCGACGGCTTCGACTTCGTGGCGATGGGCAGGGCGCTGCTCCGCGAGCCCGACCTGGTCGACCGGCTCCAGTCCGAGCAGGCCGACGCGGGCGTCTGCATCCACTGCAACCGCTGCATGCCGACCATCTACTCCGGGACCCGCTGCCCGGTCATCACGGCGGCGCCCCTTCCGCGAAACTAGAACATGTTCTAGGTTGACCGCATGGCAGAACCACTGAAGGTCGTCGTCTGGTCCACGGGCACCGTCGGGCGGCACGCGATCGCCGGCATCGACGCGCACCCGGACCTCGAGCTGGTCGGGGTGTGGGTGTCGAACCCCGCCAAGCACGGCAAGGACGCCGGCGAGCTGGCCGAGCTGGGCCGCGAGCTCGGGGTCCCGGCGACCACGGACCGCGACGAGCTGCTGGCGATGAAGCCGGACGCGATCGTGCACACCGCGATGACCGACGACCGGGTGTTCGAGGCCATCGAGGACCTGACCGGGTTCCTCGAGGCGGGGGTGAACGTGACCTCGAGCGGCCCGGTGCTGCTGCAGTGGCCGGAGCAGATCCTGCCGCCGGAGCTGATGGAGCGGATCACCAAGGCCGGGGAGCGGACCGGAGCGAGCCTGCACGTCAACGGCATCGACCCGGGCTTCGCGAACGACGTGCTGCCGCTGGTCCTCACCAGCCTCAGCCAGCGCATCGACGAGGTGCGGGTCATGGAGATCTGCGACTACTCGACGTACTACCAGCCGGTCGTGATGAACGACCTGTTCGGCTTCGGCAAGCCGATGGACCAGCCCGGGTTCCTCTTCGCGCCCGGGATCCTGAGCATGGCCTGGGGCAGCGTGGTCCGGCAGCTCGCCGCCGGGCTCGGGATCACCCTGGACGAGCCGCTGACCGAGGACGTCGACCGACGCCCGGCGGAGGTCGACACCGAGAGCGTGTCGGGCGAGGTGAAGGCCGGCACCATGGGCGCCGTCCGGTTCCAGGTGATCGGCAAGGTCGAGGGCGTGCCCCGCGTCGTGCTCGACCACATCACCCGTACGGCGCCCGACCAGGTGCCCGAGTGGCCGACCCCGCCCGAGGGTGACGGCTGCTACCGCATCGTGATCAAGGGAGAGCCCTTCATGCAGTGCGACTTCGTCCACCACGGCGAGCACGGCGACCACAACGTGTCCGGGATGATCGTCACCGCGCAGCGGATCGTGAACACGGTCCCGGCCGTGGTCGCGGCGAAGGGCGGCCTGGTGACCGCGCTCGACCTGCCGCTGGTGACCGGGAAGGGCCTGGTGAGCAAGGCATGACCATCCTCGACCGCTTTGCGATCCCCGGCCAGGTCGCGATCGTCACGGGCGCCGGCCGCGGGCTCGGCGCAGGCACGGCCGTCGCCCTCGCCGAGGCGGGCGCCGACGTCCTCATCTCCGCGCGCACGGAGCGCCAGCTGGACCGGGTCGCCGAGCAGGTCCGCGCCGCCGGACGGCGGTGCCTCGTCGTACCGGCCGACCTCAGCGACCTGGACGCCGTCGCCGGCCTCGCGCAGGCGGCGTACGACGAGTTCGGCCGGCTCGACACGGTCGTGAACAACGTCGGCGGCACGTTCCCGACCGAGTTCCTCAAGACCAGCAACGAGTTCCTCAACGAGGCGTTCGCGTTCAACGTCACCACCGCCCATGCGCTGACCAGGGCGGCCGTGCCGCTGATGCTGCAGGACGACGACGGCGCCCAGAAGAGCGTCGTCACGATCAGCTCGATGATGGGCCGGACGGCGGACCGCGGCTTCATCGCCTACGGCACCGCCAAGGCCGCGCTCGCGCACTGGACCAAGATGGCCGCCCGGGACCTCGCGCCGCGGATCCGCGTCAACGGGATCTACGTCGGCTCGATCATGACCAGCGCCCTCGAGTACGTCGCCGGCCAGCCCGAGATGATGAGCCAGCTCGAGACGAAGACGCCGCTCGGCCGCGTCGGCGAGCCCGAGGACATCGCGGCCGGTGTCCTCTACCTCGCCTCGAAGGCCGGGCAGTACGTCACCGGCAAGCTGCTCGAGATCGACGGCGGCATCCAGCAACCGACCCTCGACCTCGGGTTCCCGGACATCGCGCCGTAGGGTCCGACCCGTGACCACGACCTCCACGGCGCACGCCGTCTCGCCGGACTCGGGCGAGCACTGGAGCAAGGAAGGCGCGTGGCGGGTGGCCGACGGGATCCACCGGATCCCGCTGCCGCTGCCGATGGACGGGCTCAAGGCCGTCAACGTGTACGCGATCGAGACCGACGACGGCCTCACGCTGATCGACGGCGGCTGGTCGATCGAGGTCGCCCGCGACCTGCTCGAGCGCTGCCTGCGCGACATCGGTTTCGGCTTCGGCGACATCCGGCGCTTCCTGGTCACCCACATCCACCGCGACCACTACACGCTGGCGACCGTGCTCGGCCACGAGTACGCCGCCGACGTCGCGCTCGGCCTCGACGAGAAGCCGGGCCTGGACCTGCTCAACGGCAAGCTCGAGCTCACCGGCAACCCGTTCCTCGACGTGCTGCGTACCGCCGGCGCGCACGAGGTCGCCGACCAGTGGGCGGCCGGTCCGGCCGAGCTGCCGGACCCGGCGTGGTGGCAGTACCCGCACACCTGGCTCGTGGGCGACCAGCGGATCGCGGTCGGCGACCGCACCCTGGACGCCGTGCACACGCCCGGCCACACGCCCGGCCACTTCGTGTTCGCCGAGCAGGCCGCCGGCCTGCTCTTCGCGGGCGACCACGTGCTGCCGACGATCACGCCGTCGATCGGCTTCACGGTGCCGGCCGTGGCCGACCCGCTCGGCGACTTCATGGCCTCGCTCACCAAGGTGCGCGCGCTGCCCGACCTGACGATCCTGCCCGCGCACGGTCCGGTCGCGCCGTCCTCGCACGCCCGGGTGGACGAGCTCCTCGTGCACCACGAGAAGCGGCTCGACCTCAGCCTCGCCGCCCTCGCCGGTGGCCCGCTCACCGGGCACCAGGTCGCCCACCACCTGCCGTGGACCCGCCACGACCACGCGTACGACGAGCTGGACCTCTTCGCCCAGGGGATGGCCTCGATGGAGACCAAGGCGCACCTGGACCTGCTCGTCGCGCAGGGCCGGGCGAGCGCCGAGCACACCGCGGACGGCGTGCGCTACTCCGCTACCGGCTGAGCCGCATCGGGGTGTGCGGGATCCCGTCCTCGAGGAACTCCGGTCCGTCGACCTCGAACCCGAGAGACGCGTACCAACGCACCAGCGGCGACTGCGCGTCGAGGACGACGTCACGGCCCTTCGAGACGTCCAACGCGGTCCTCATGATCAGGTCTGCCCAGCCGCGTCCACGGGCATCGGGCGCGAGGAGGACGCGACCGATCCGCCAGGTCTCGCCCTCGTCGAGCACCCGGCCGTAGCCGAGCAGCGCGTCGTCGATGGTCAGGAGCACGTGCCTGGTCTCCGGGTCGACGTCCCGGGCGTCGAGATCGGGGTAGGGACACTGCTGCTCTACGACGAAGACGTCCTGCCGCAGCTTGCAGATCGCGTACACCGCATAGGGATCGAGCCGGTCGAAGGGAACCGCGACGGCCCTCAGCGGAGGAATGCCAGTGTGCTTCGCCATGCGTCTCTCGCTTCCGGGATCAGGGGCAGCAGGGGATAGACGTGGAGGAGTCCGGGCCGCTCGACGTACGTGAGGTCCCAGCCGGCCTCGGCCGCGCGCCGCGCGAGCAGGCGGCAGCCCGGCGCGAGGGTGTCGCGCGTGCCGCAGAACGTCAGCGCCGGCGGCAGTCCGGCCAGGTCGCCCAGCGCCGGCGACACCTCCGGGCGGCCGAGGTCCTCGTGGGTGCCGGCCCACCAGCCGGCGTACGCCTCGAGCTTCCCGAGGAAGAGCCACGGGTCGTCCGCGGAGTACGCCGCCGTCTCCGGGGTGCTGGTCGTCAGGTCCACCCAGGGCGAGTGCAGGAGCAGCCGGCCGGGCTGCGGGCCGCCGCGGTCCCGGAGCGTCAGTGCGACCGCGAGCGCGAAGCCACCGCCGGCCGAGTCCCCCGCCAGCACCAGGTCGTCGGAGTCCGCCGCCCAGCGCTCGGTCAGGTCGGCGACCTGGTCGTGGGAGTCGCGCCACGTGTGGGCGGGCGCGAGTGGGTAGTCCGGCAGCACGATCCGCGCGTCGAGCGCGGTCGCGAGGCGCGCCAGGTAGCGGACGTGGAACGGGTCGACCCCGGCGACGTACCCGCCGCCGTGCAGGTAGACGACGGTCCGGTGCGGGTCGCTGCCGCGCGGGGTGATCACGTACGACGGGAACTCGCCGCTCGCCCCCTTCAGCTCCTCGGTGAGGACCGAGAAGCGCTTCTCGAAGCGCGGCACCAGCTCGCGGCGGACCCCGCCCTTCGTCGTCGATCGTGCCTTCGCCTGCCACGCCAGGAGGGCGGCGCGCTCGGCCTCCGGGCTCTCGAGCTCGGCGCTGCCCCGCAGTCGGGGGAGGGCCCAGGCGAGGAGCTCGTGTCGACGGCTCGGGCGCATGGGGGGAGTGTCACAGATCCGCGGTGGTCGGTGTCTCGTGGTCGACGATCGAGAACGAGGAGTCAGCATGCCCAGCACGTTCCGCATCCCCAAGGCCCCCGTGACGGGCCTCTACGGCAAGTTCCTCACGGCGTACGCCCGCCGGACCTACGGCGAGGTCCCGGACGGGGTCCACGTCTACTTCCACCACAAGCCGGTGCTCAAGGCGGTCCTCGGCTTCGAGGGCAAGGTCGCCAAGTGGCGCGAGCTCGACCCGTCGCTGAAGTCGTACGCCCAGCTCGCGAGCGCGTCCGTGATCGGGTGCAGCTGGTGCATGGACTTCGGCTACTTCCTCGCCCACAACGACGGTCTCGACGAGGCGAAGGTCCGCGAGGTGCCCCGGTGGCGCGAGTCGGGCGTGTTCACCCCGCTGGAGCGCGAGGTGCTGGCGTACGCCGAGGCCATGTCCACGACGCCGATGACGGTCACCGACGAGATGACCGCCAGCCTGCTCGCCCAGCTCGGGACACGCGCGGTCGTCGAGCTCACCCAGATCGTCGCGGTCGAGAACATGCGGTCGCGCTTCAACTCCGCCGCCGGGCTGCAGAGCCAGGGTTATTCGGATGTGTGCGAGCTGCCGCTCGCCGTACCGTCGGGTGCTGTGAGGGACGCACCGCGGGACCCATCGGGGCACGCATGAGGAACACGGACGTCTTCGTCGAGCACCGCAACCTGCTCTTCACGGTGGCCTACGAGATGCTCGGCTCCGCGGCGGACGCCGAGGACGTCCTCCAGGAGACCTGGCTGCGCTGGTCCGAGGTGGACGCCGCCGAGGTGCGCGACGAGCGCGCCTACCTGGTCCGGATCACCACCCGGCTGGCCCTGAACCGGATGCGCACCAACGCCCGCCGCCGCGAGTCCTACGTCGGCCCGTGGCTGCCCGAGCCGCTCCTCACCACCCCGGACGTGGCCGAGGACGTCGAGCTCGCCGACAGCGTGTCGATGGCGATGCTCACCCTGCTCGAGTCGCTCGGTCACACCGAGCGCGCGGTGTTCGTGCTGCGCGAGGTCTTCGCCTTCGGGTACGACGAGATCGCGGCAGCCGTCGACAAGACGCCGGCCGCCGTACGCCAGATCGCGCACCGCGCCCGGGCCCACGTCGACGAGCGTCGGCCGCAGGGCGCGCCGACCTCGTCGGAGCACGACCGGGCGATGCAGGGCTTCCTCAACGCGGTGGCCACCGGCGACATCCAGAGCCTGATGGACGTGCTCGCGCCGGACGTCGTGCTGATCACCGACGGCGGCGGCGTGAAGAAGGCCGCGCTGCGGCCGATCCTCGGGCGCGAGAAGGTGGTCCGGTTCCTCGACGCGGTCAGCGCTGGCCTCGACGCGGTCGCCGACGTGGTCGTCGTCAACGGCGCCCCGGCGCTGCGCGTGGTGGTCGACGGCGAGCTCGACACGATCGCGTCGATGGTCGTGGAGGACGGCCTGGTCACGGGACTCTACGTCGTCCGCAACCCGGCCAAGCTCGCCCGGCTGGACGCCGCCGTCACGCTCACGAGGTGAGGGCGGCGCTTCGCGCGTCTCGCTCGACCACCTTCAGCGGAGCCGCTGGCGGGTCTCCGCTACCCTCGACATCAGAAGACAGGGGAGCACGCCTCACCACGTGCTGAGAGTGCGGATCAGCCGCAGACCCTACGAACCTGCTCCGGTTAGCACCGGCGAAGGGAGTCGGAGTTGAGACGCATGCTGGCCTTGGCGCCTGCCCTGGTCCTCGTGGCCACGGGCTGCTCGGCGATCGGGCAGGACAGCGGCGGCGACGGGCCGTCGTTCGACCGGGTCGTGCTCGTCACCCACGACTCGTTCGCGCTGCCGAAGCCGCTCATCCGGCAGTTCGAGCAGGAGTCCGGCTACGACCTCGTGGTCCGCGGGTCCGGTGACGCCGGGGTCCTCACCAACAAGCTGGTCCTCACCAAGGACGACCCGCTCGGCGACGTGTCGTTCGGCGTCGACAACACCTTCGCCTCCCGGGCGCTCGACGAGGGCGTGTTCGCGCCGTACGACGCGCAGCTCCCGACCGGTGCCGACCGGTACCGGCTGCCCGGGGACGGTGCGGACGGCAAGGCCCACGACCTCACGCCGATCGACGACGCCAGCGTGTGCGTCAACGTCGACGACACCTGGTTCGCCGCCCACCACCTCGCGCCGCCGAAGGCCCTCGACGACCTCGTCGACCCCCGGTACCGCGACCTGTTCGTCACCCCGGGCGCCACCACCAGCTCGCCGGGCATGGCGTTCCTGCTCACCACCATCGCGGCGTACGGCGAGGACGGCTGGCAGGACTGGTGGTCGAAGCTGATGGCCAACGGCGCCAAGCTCGACGACGGGTGGTCGCAGGCCTACGAGGTCGACTTCACCCAGGGCGGCGGCAAGGGCGACCGGCCGATCGTGCTGTCCTACGACTCCTCACCGGCGTTCACGGTCTCCGACGGGAAGTCCTCGACGAGCGCACTGCTGGACACCTGCTTCCGGCAGGTCGAGTACGCCGGCGTGCTCGCCGGCGCCGAGAACCCGGACGGCGCCGAGGCGCTGATCGACTTCCTGCTGACCCCGGAGGTGCAGGCCGCGCTCCCGGACAGCATGTACGTCTTCCCCGTCGACTCCTCGGTCGAGCTGCCGGCGGAGTGGGCGAGGTTCGCCGTGCAGCCGACGGACCCGTACGCCGTGGCTCCTGCGGACATCAGCGCGCACCGCGACGAGTGGCTGCGCGAGTGGAGCGACCTCACGTCCCGATGATGACCAGGTGGTCACGGCCACTCACCCTGGCGGGGCTGGCTGCGGTGCCGCTCGTGGTGCTCGGCGTCTTCTTCGTGCTGCCGGTGCTCGGGATGCTCTCCGAGGGCTTCTGGGCCGACGGGAAGCTCGACCCGGGAGCGGTCGCGGAGGTGCTGGCCCGGCCGCGGGTGCACCGGGTCGTCTGGTTCACCGTCTGGTCCGCACTCGCCGGTACGGCGTTCTCGCTGCTGCTCGGCATCCCTGCGGCCCACCTCCTGCACCGGCGCCGGTTCCCGGGGCGGCGGGCGCTCCGCGCACTGCTGCTGGTGCCGTTCGTGCTGCCGACCGTGGTCGTCGGCGTGGCGTTCCGCGAGCTGATCGGCGAGGCCGGGCCGCTGGGCTTCCTCGGCCTCGACGGCTCGGCGGGCGCGATCGTCGCCGGTCTGGTGTTCTTCAACGTCGCGGTCGTGATCCGCGCGGTCGGCGCCGCGTGGGAGTCGATCGACCCGCGGCCGGCCGAGGCCGCGGCCGCGCTCGGCGCGAGCCCGGCGTACGTGTTCCGCACCGTCACGCTGCCGATGCTGCGGCCGGCGATCGTGTCGGCGGCGAGCGTGGTGTTCCTGTTCTGCGCGACCGCGTTCGGGGTGGTGCTGACCCTCGGCGGCCTGCGGTACTCCTCGGTCGAGACCGAGATCTACCTCCTCACCACGAACCTCCTCGACCTCCAGGCGGCCGCGGCCCTCTCGATCGTGCAGCTGCTCGCGATCACCGGCCTGCTGTTCGTCACCAGCCGGCTGCGGGCGGTGCCCGACCCGACCCTGGCGCGGTCGACGGGCCGGCCGCCGCGGGTCTCCCGCGGGGACTGGCCCGGTGTCCTGTCGACGCTGGTGGTCGTCGTGCTCGTCGGCCTGCCGATCGGCGCGCTCGTCGTCGGCTCGCTGCAGGTCGGCGACGGGTACGGGTTGGCGAACTACCGCGCGCTGACCACCGAGGGGTCGCGGAACGCGCTCCTGGTGCCGGTCACCGACGCCCTGACCACCTCGCTGCGGACCGCCGTCGACGCGACCTGGATGTCGCTGTCGCTCGGGCTGCTGGTCGCCGTCGCGGTCACCCGGCGCTCGCGCACCCGTGCCGAACGCCGCGCGCGCGGGTTGCTCGACGGCCTGTTCATGCTGCCCCTCGGGGTGTCCGCGGTGACGCTCGGCTTCGGGTTCCTGATCACGCTCGACCGGCCGCCGGTCGACTTCCGCGACTCGCTGCTGCTGGTCCCGGTCGCGCAGGCCCTGGTGGCGCTCCCCCTTGTCGTCCGCACCCTCGCGCCGGCCCTCGGTGGTGTCGACGACCGGCAGCGGCAGGCCGCGGCGTCGCTCGGGGCTGGCCCGCTGCGGACGTTCGTGACCGTCGACCTGCCGGTGATGTGGAAGCCGCTGCTCGCCGCCGCCGGCTTCGCCTTCGCGGTCTCGCTCGGCGAGTTCGGGGCGACGTCGTTCCTCGCCCGCGAGGACCACCCGACGATGCCGATCGTGATCTTCCACCTGATCGGGCACCCGGGTGCGATGAACTACGGCATGGCCCTCGCCGCCTCCGTCGTCCTCGCCGCCACCACCGCCCTGGTCATGCTGCTCGTCGAGCGGCTCCGCGTCCCGTCGGTGGGGTCGTTCTAGTGCTCACCCTCGACGGCGTCACGATCGCCTACGACGGCAGGCCCGCCGTCGTCGACGCCTCGCTCGCCCTCGAGGACGGCCACGTGCTGGCGGTGCTCGGCCCGAGCGGCTCGGGGAAGTCCACGATGCTCCGGGCGATCGCCGGGCTGGAGCCGACCGCGGCCGGCCGGATCTGCTGGGACGGCGCCGACCTGGCCGCCGTACCGACCCACAAGCGCGGGTTCGCGCTGATGTTCCAGGACGGGCAGCTGTTCGGGCACCTCACCGTCGCGCGCAACGTCGGCTACGCGCTCCGGCTGCGGCGTACGCCGGGCGCGGCGAGCAGGGTGCGCGAGCTGCTCGCGCTCGTCGGTCTCTCCGGGTACGAGGACCGGCTGCCCGCCACCCTCTCCGGCGGGGAGCGGCAGCGGGTCGCGCTGGCCCGCTCGCTGGCCGTGCAGCCGCGGCTGCTGCTGCTCGACGAGCCCCTGTCCGCGCTGGATGCCGGGCTGCGCGAGCGGCTGGCCGCAGACCTGCGCGACATCCTGCGCCAGGCCGGCACCACGGCGCTCATGGTCACCCACGACCAGGAGGAGGCGTTCGCGGTGGCGGACCGGCTGGCGGTGATGCGCGACGGCCGCATCGTCCAGCAGGGCGACATCGCCCAGGTCTGGCGGGCCCCCGCGGACGCGGAGACGGCGCTGTTCCTCGGGTACGCACGCGTCCTCTCCGGTGCGCCGGCCGCGGCGCTGCTCCGGGCCGCGGAGCTGCCCGCGGCGCCCGCGGTCGCCGTACGGCGCTCGGCCCTGGTCGTGGCCGCGAGCGGACCGTTGTCGGGGACCGTCGCGTCCGGCCGGGTCACCCCCGAGCAGATCCGGCTGGTGGTCGACGTGGACGGCATCGGCGAGCTCGACGCCGTGGCGAGGCTCGACTCGCACCCGGGCGCCGGCGACCGCGTCGCGCTCGTGGTGGACGCCTCACGGTTGGCGCCGACGCCGTACGCCGGCTGACTCCCTAGACTGGCGGGCGTGTACCGCCGCGCCTATGTCCTCCTCGTGGGGAACGCCGTCTTCATGGGCGTGGCCGCGATCGTCGTCGCGATCGTCTACGACAAGCGGCTCGTCGACCCCGACGGCAGCTTCCTCGGCCCGTCCTGGGCGCGGCTGCCCATCCTGCTCGGCGCCGCGGTGCTGATCGACCTGCTGCCGCGCGCGTTGTGGCTGTCGAGGATGAACCCCAAGCTGATGCCCGCCGTCGTCCGGGAGCGCTGGCGGACGCACTGGAACCGGGAGCGGCTCACCCTGGTGGCCCTCGGCGTCGTGTGCTTCTACGTCGTGTACGTGAGCTACCGGAACCTCAAGTCGTTCCTGCCCTCGGTCATCTCGACCAAGTACGACCGCGAGCTGCACATGCTGGACCGGGCCCTGCTCTTCGGACACGACCCCGCCGTCCTCCTCCACCACATCTTCGGCGAGGGCTTCATGGCCTGGCCGCTGTCGTTCGTCTACCTGTGGTTCCTGCCGCTCGTCCCCATCGCGGTCACCGTCTGGCTGGTGTGGTCGCGCAACCTGTCGTTCGGCTACTGGTTCGTGACCTCGCAGTGCCTCGCGTGGACGCTCGGCACCGCGTCGTACTACGCGCTGCCGACCCTGGGCCCCGGCCTGAAGTACGTCTGGCTCTACGAGGGCCTGCCGAACACCCCGGCCAGCCAGCTGATGGAGTCGCTGGCCAACGGCCGGCACATCGTGCTGTGGGCGGGGAGCACCGACACCGTCCAGTCTGTCGCGGGCTTCGCGAGCCTGCACGTCGCGATCACCCTGCTGGTCGCGCTGATGGTGCAGTACACCGTCCGCGCCCGCTGGCTGAAGATCGTCTTCTGGGTCAACTTCTCCTTCACCGTCGTCGCCACCCTCTACTTCGGCTGGCACTACATCGCCGACGACATCGCCGGCGTGATGATCGCGTTCGTGTCCTTCTGGGTCGGCGGGCTCGCCAGCGGCCAGAAGTTCGACCGGCAGGGCCTCTCCTCGCACCCCACCACCACCGACTCGCGGGTGCCGGTCGAGCGCTGAGGTCGGGGTAGTCCCTGCCCGAAATGTCGGTTTCGGCATGCCCGGAGAGCATTTTCGGCAGGGACTACCGCAGTCTTCGAAGAGTTACACGCGTGTAGTTCGTCAAGCCGACACGCCGTGCGTTCGAGAAAAAGTCGAGGAATTCGTTCCCTTTGTGACAAAAGTTGTCTAGCGTGCTCCGAGTGCCGCATGGGGCGGCAGTGACGACGAGGGGGATGACACGGTGCGTGCGAGCGGCGCGGCAGCGGCTCTGGCCCTGGTGCTCGTCACGGGCGGTGCCATCAGCGGCGCGGCGGTCGCGGACGACCACGGGACCCCCACCCGGCAGGACGTCCGCGACGCCCGCGCCGCGGTCCGTCACACCGCCGGCACCGTGGCCGGTGTCCGCGCCCGGCTGGTCGTCGCCAACCAGGCGCTTGAGCAGTCCGCGGTCGTCGCCGCTCAGGCCGCTGAGGCCTACAACGGCGCGCGCTGGAAGGCGGCCGAGGCCCGCAAGGCCGCCCGCGAGGCCCGCCAGCGGTCCCGGACCGCCGCCGCCGACGTACGCCGCCAGCAGGAGTCGTACGGCGACGCGCTGGTGTCGTCCTACGAGATGTCGCCCACCCTCACCGCGCTCGCCGGCATCGTCAGCTCCGACGGCATCGACACCGTCGTCGAGCGCACCACCGCGCTGCAGAACGCCGAGAGCGCGATGGACGACACCTACGACCGGTACCGCGCCTCGGCGACGCTCGCCGACGTCGCCACCAGCCAGGCGGAGGACGCCGAGGACGCGGCCGTCGCCGCGCAGCAGGAGGCCAGGGACGCCAAGGTGGCCGCGCAGGCCGCCGCCGACCAGGCCGCCGCACAGGCGTCCTCGATCGCCGCGGAGAAGACCGCGCTGATCGGCCGGCTCGCCGAGCTCCAGCACGTCAGCGTCCGGCTCGCGCAGCAGCGGCAGTCCGCCCTCGAGGAGCAGGCCGCCGCAGCCGCCGCGGCCGCCGCCCGGCACGAGCAGGAGCAGCAGGGGCAGCAGTCCGCCGGCACGCCGACTCCGACCCCCACCCCGGAGTCGACCCCCACGCCGACCCCGAACCCGACGTCGACCCCGGACCCGACGCCCACCCCGGATCCGACGCCCACCCCCACGCCCGACCCCACCCCGCCGCCACCGGCCTCGGGCGCATCCGCGGCGATCGCGTTCGCCCGGGCCCAGATCGGCGAGCCGTACCGCTGGGGCGCCGCGGGCCCGGGCGCGTGGGACTGCTCGGGTCTCACGATGGGCGCCTGGGGCGCGGGCGGGAAGCCGCTGCCGCACTACTCGGTCGCGCAGTACGAGCAGTCCACGCCCGTGTCGGCGAGCCAGCTCCAGCCCGGGGACCTGGTCTTCTGGGGTTCGTCCAGCGACCCGTCGTCGATCTACCACGTCGCCCTCTACGTCGGCGGCGGCCGGATCATCCAGGCGCCCCGGACCGGTGAGAACGTCGAGGAGACCTCGATGTACTACTGGATCTCGCCGAACTTCTTCGCCCGCCCGTAGCGGTCCAGATCACTGCTTGGCGAGTCGTCGGCGCGGGTAACGGACGGACATGGCCACCGACACCGCGGCGCCGCCGACGACCGGCTACGTCCAGCCCGAGGTCGACGTACCCGCCCTGACCGCCCTGCTCGACGGCAGGTACGCCGAGGTCCGCGACCTGGTCCGGGCCAACCTCGCGACGTACGCCGACATCCTCGAACAGGCGGAGGAGCTGTCCGTCGACGACTTCCGCGAGCGGGTCCGCGAGGTCGTCGTCGAGATGGCCGCGACCGGCCAGACCGGCATGGGCTTCCCCGAGGAGTACGGCGGCGGCGGCGACATCGGCGCGTCCATCGCGGCGTTCGAGACCCTCGCGTACGGCGACCTCTCGGTCCTCGTGAAGGTCGGCGTCCAGTTCGGGCTGTTCGGCGGCGCGATCCTCCAGCTCGGCAGCAAGCACCACCACGACGCCTACCTCGCGGACCTGGTCAGCGGGAAGGTGATGGGCTGCTTCGCGATGACCGAGACCGGCCACGGCTCCAACGTCCAGGCGCTCGGCACGGTCGCCACGTACGACGCGGACGCGCAGGAGTTCGTGATCACGACGACGACCGAGTCCGCGCGCAAGGACTACATCGGCAACGCCGCGAAGCACGCCGAGCTCGCGGTCGTCTTCGCGCAGCTCGAGGTCGGCGGCACGTCCGAGGGCGTGCACGCGTTCGTCGTCCCGATCCGCGAGGACGGCGAGCCGTGCGCCGACGTACGCATCGAGGACGACGGCCGCAAGCTGGGCCTCAACGGCGTCGACAACGGGCGACTCTGGTTCGACGGCGTCCGCGTGCCGCGCACCGCGCTGCTCAACCGGTTCGCCGACGTGACGCCCGAGGGCCGCTACGAGAGCCCGATCGAGAACCCCCACAAGCGCTTCTTCACCATGCTCGGCACCCTGGTCCAGGGCCGGGTCTGCGTCGGCGGGGCGGGCATCAACGCGGCCAAGGTGGCGCTCGCGATCGCGACGAAGTACGCCGTCCGTCGCCGGCAGTTCGAGGCCACCTCGGACACCGAGGAGGAGCTGCTGCTCGACTACGGGCTGCACCAGCGCCGGCTGTTCCCGTTGATCGCGCGCACCTACGCGCTGCACTTCGCGCAGGAGGTCGTCTCGGGTCAGCTGCACGACGTCTTCTCCGGCATCACCGACGACGAGCACACCCGGCGCGAGCTGGAGTCCCGCGCCGCCGGCACCAAGGCGCTCGGGACCTGGCACGCGACCCGCACCATCCAGGAGTGCCGCGAGGCGTGCGGCGGTGCCGGCTACCTGGCGGTCAACCGGTTCGCCGCGCTCAAGGCCGACAGCGACATCTTCACGACGTTCGAGGGCGACAACCACGTGCTGCTGCAGCTCGTCGCCAAGGGCCTGCTCACCGACTACGCGAGCGAGTTCGAGGACCTGGACCAGCTCGGCATGGTCCGCTTCGTCACGAACCTCGCGGTCGAGACCGTCATCGAGAAGACGTCGGTCCACAAGCTGTTCGAGCGGGTGAAGGACCTGCTCCCCGGCGGTGACGAGTGGGACCAGGAGGCCGGCCTCCTCGACCCGGAGTACCAGCTCGCGATGCTGCGGTTCCGCGAGGAGCACATGCTCGCCGGCGTCGCCCGTCGCCTCAAGCGCGGCATCGACCAGAAGATGAACCCCGGCCAGGTGTTCTCCCACGTCCAGGACCACGTGGTCGCGGCCGCGAACGCGCACGTCGAGCGCCTGGTGCTCGAGGCGTTCGTCGAGAAGGCCCGCGCCGTACCGGACGGCGACAACAAGGTCGCGCTGAACCTGCTCCGCGACCTCTTCGCGCTGTCCACGATCGAGGCCGACCGTGCCTGGTTCATGGAGCACGGGCGGCTGACGGTGCAGCGCTCGAAGACGATCAGCCGCGAGGTGAACAACCTGTGCCGCAAGATCCGCCCGATCGCGGTCGACCTGGTCGACGCCTGGGCGGTGCCGCCGGAGATGCTCCGGTCACCCGACCTCGTGGGGTGACGGACCGCTGCGACCGGGTCAGTGGCCGTCGGTCGCGAGCCGCTTGAACGACGCCTGCACCTCGGCCTCGGCCTCGGTGCGGCCGACCCACTCGGCGCCCTCGACGGACTTGCCGGGCTCGAGGTCCTTGTAGACCTCGAAGAAGTGCTGGATCTCGAGCCGGTCGAACTTCGAGACGTGCGAGATGTCGCGCAGGTGCTCGAGGCGCGGGTCGGTCGCCGGGACGCAGAGGACCTTGTCGTCGCCGCCGGCCTCGTCGGTCATCCGGAACATGCCGATCGCGCGGCACCGGATCAGGCAGCCGGGGAAGGTCGGCTCCTGCAGCAGCACGAGGGCGTCGAGCGGGTCGCCGTCCAGGCCGAGGGTGTTCTCGATGTAGCCGTAGTCGGCCGGGTACTGCGTCGAGGTGAAGAGCGTCCGGTCCAGCCGGATCCGGCCGGACTCGTGGTCGACCTCGTACTTGTTGCGCTGACCCTTGGGGATCTCCACCAGCACGTCGAACTCGAGCACGTCATCCTCCGGCAATCGTCTGCGTCGTCCATCGTCGAGGGGCCCGGGACGCGGGCCTCGTCCAGTCTCCCGCACAATGACCGCAAACAGTGAGTCGGGAAGGGGAGACGAGTGGGCGGACGTGACGCACGCCACCTGACGCTCTGGCTCCCCGTGATCCTCGTCCTGGCGGTCCTCGCCGCCGCGACGACGGCGTACCTCCTGGACCCCGGCGCCCCCGAGCCCGACCAGCCGGCCGCGATCCCGCCGCCGCCCGGGCTGGACCTCCCCGCCGTCCGGACGCCCGCGCCCGTCGCCGCCGCCGCCACCGGCACCCCCGACCCCGCGAAGGTGCGCCGGGCCGTCGCCGGCCTGCTCGAGGACTCCGACCTCGGCCCGCACGTCCTCGCGACCGTGGCCGGGCTCGACGGCACGCTGCTCTACACGCGCGGCACGGGCGAGGCGACGCCGGCATCGACGCTCAAGCTGCTGACCACGACCGCCGCGCTCGAGACGCTCGGCCCCGACCACACCTTCGACACCACCGTCGTCGCCGACGGACGGCACGTGGTCCTGGTGGGCGGCGGGGACCCGCTGCTGTCCCACGTGGACCTCCGCAGGCTCGCCCGGCAGGCGGCGCCGCAGCTCGGTGGCAAGGTCCGGGTCGGCTTCGACACCAGCCTGTTCAGCGGGCCGGCGGTCAACCCGCA
The DNA here is from genome assembly GCF_000620645.1 of Nocardioides sp. URHA0032. GTDB lineage: Bacteria > Actinomycetota > Actinomycetes > Propionibacteriales > Nocardioidaceae > Nocardioides. The sequence goes on from NZ_KK211160.1 coordinate 380,566, forward strand.
CTGGCCGGACACGTACGTGCCCGAGGGGGTCGTCGCGCCGATCGAGCCGCTGTGGGTCGACGAGGGCAGGACGAACGGCGGGTTCGGCAGCGCCACTGACCCGGCCGCGGCCGCCGCGCGGGAGTTCGCCGCCGAGCTCACCCGCGCCGGCGTCACCGTCGTGGGTACGCCGGAGGAACGGCGCGCCCCCGACGCGGCGTCGCGGCTGGCGGTGGTGACCAGCAAGCCGCTCGGGCTCATCGTCGAGCACACGCTGGCCACCAGCGACAACGAGGCGGCCGAGGTGATCGCCCGCCAGGTCGGGCTCGCCACCTCCGGCGTCGGGTCCTCCGTCGCCGGCGTCGCCGGCGTGCTCGACACCCTCGAAGCCCTCGGCGTACCCACGACGGGCGCGGTCGTCCACGACGGCAGCGGGCTGTCCCGCGAGGACCGTCTCGACCCGGACACCCTCACCGCGGTGCTGGAGACGGCGGGGTCGGCCGGGCACCCGGAGCTCCGGTCGGTGCTGACCGGTCTCCCGGTCGCCGGGTTCACCGGGTCCCTCGAGTACCGGTTCGACGCCGGGGACCCCGGCCGCGGGCTGGTGCGCGCGAAGACCGGCACGCTGTCCGGGGTCACTGGGCTCGCCGGCACGGTGATCGACCGGGACGGTACCCCGATGGTCTTCGCGCTCCTGGTCGACCGGGTCGCGCTGGTCGACACCCTCGGTGCGCGGGCCGCGCTCGACGACGTGACGAGCGCGCTCGCGGACTGCCGTTGCGGGGGCGCGGGTACGGTCGCTCCATGAGCAGCGCCGGCATGGTCGACTGGGGCCTCGCGGTCTCGTTGGGGTCCCGTCTCGCGGGAGAGGGCCCCCGGGTCTCCGGGGCCGACGCTGCCGCGGTCGTGGCCGAGTTGCGCGCGGATGCCCACCGCTCGACCGGTCTGGTCCGTGACTTCACCGGCCTCGACACCGCGTCGGGCACCGCGCCGGTCCTCGTGGTCGACCGCGCCGGCTGGGTCGCCGCGAACGCCGACGGCTTCGCGACCGTGCTGGCGCCGGTGGTCGACAAGCTCACCTCGAAGAAGGGCGCTCCGTCCGGCCTGTCGCTCGCGATCGGGTCCCGGGTCACCGGCGCCGAGGTCGGGGCGCTGCTCGGGTTCCTCGCCGGCAAGGTCCTCGGCCAGTTCGACCCGTTCCACCCGCCCAGCGGCCGGCTGCTGCTGGTGGCGCCGAACGTCGTCCACGTCGAGCGCGAGCTGGGCGTCGACCCGCACGACTTCCGGCTCTGGGTCTGCCTCCACGAGGAGACCCACCGGGTCCAGTTCACCGCGACACCCTGGCTCGCCGACCACCTGCTCGACGAGATGCACGCCCTCGCGGAGACCCTGGAGCCGACCGGCCTCCTCGACGACGGCCTCGGCCGGATCCTGGAGGTGGTGAAGGGGGAGGGCAGCCTGATCGACGCGATCGGCAGCCCGGAGCAGAAGGAGATCGTGGACCGGGTCACCGGCGTCATGTCGCTGCTCGAGGGCCACGCCGACGTGGTGATGGACGGCGTCGGTCCGAGCGTGATCCCGACCGTGGCCACGATCCGCTCGAAGTTCAACAAGCGCCGCAAGGGCTCCGGCTCGCTCGACCGGATCGTGCGTCGCCTCCTCGGCCTGGACGCGAAGATGGCCCAGTACCGCGACGGCGCCCGGTTCGTCCGCGCCGTCGTCGACAAGGCGGGCATGGCCGAGTTCAACGCCGTCTGGGAGCGGGCGGAGAACCTGCCCTCCAAGGCCGAGATCGCCGATCCCCCGGCCTGGATCAACCGGGTGCTGTGACACCCGGATGAGCCTGCACCCGGCGGTCGCGGCGGTACGCCGGTCGGTCCGCCGCTCGCTCTCCGGCGTCGACCCCGGCCGGACCGTCGTGGTCGCGTGCTCCGGCGGAGCCGACTCGCTGGCGCTGCTCGCAGCAACCGTCTTCGAGGGCAGGAGGGCCGGCTGGCACGTGGTCGGCGCCACCGTCGACCACGGCCTCCAGGAGGGATCGGCGGCGCACGCCGCCCACGTGGTCGACCAGATGGCCGTCCTCGGCGCGGACGAGACCGTCGCCGCGACCGTCCAGGTGGACGCACCCGGGCTCGGCCCCGAGGCCGCTGCCCGTCGCGCGCGGTTCGCGGTCCTCGAGGAGCTGGCGGAGCGACTCGACGCCGCGGCGGTGCTGCTCGGCCACACCCGCGACGACCAGGCGGAGACCGTGCTGCTCGGCCTCGCCCGCGGCTCCGGCGGCCGGTCGCTGGCAGGGATGCGCCGCTCGTTCGACCGGTTCGTGCGACCGCTCCTCGACCTCTCCCGCGACGACACGGTCACCGCCTGCCAGGTCGAGGGGATCGAGTACTGGCTGGACCCGCACAACGAGGACTCCGCCTACGCCCGGGTGCGGGTCCGCCGCACCGTCCTGCCGGTCCTCGAGGAACAGCTCGGCCCCGGTGTGGCGGCGGCTCTCGCGCGCACCGCCGACCAGCTCCGCGCCGACATGGACCTGCTGGACGACGTCGCGGAGGCGGCGTACGCCGAGCTCGCCGACCTGCCCGTCGACGGGCTGCTGGCCCAGCCGGCCCCGGTCCGGCGCCGGGTGCTCCGCCTCGCCGCGCTGGCCGCCGGGAGCCCCGCGTCGGAACTGTTCCACGAGCACGTGCTCGGGCTCGACGCCCTGCTGACCGACTGGCACGGCCAGAAGTGGGTCGACCTGCCGGGGCCGGTCCGCGCCACCCGGCGCGACGGCCGCCTCCACCTCGAACGGTGAGAGTTCCGGCGTTCGCGTCACGGGGAGCGCCTCGCGGCGTCACACTCGTACGCGTGCCGGAACCGAGGAGAACCATGCATCGTCGTATCGCCGCCGCGATCACCGCCTGTGGCGCCCTGATCGTCGCCTCCCAGGCGCTGCCCGCCTCGGCCGCGCCGACAGCCGCGGACGCCGGCTCATCCGCTGTCGCCGCGGCCCGGCCGCCGGTCGGCAAGGCGTGGTTGGTCGGCGTGGTCTCCGACCAGGCGAAGCACCCGCTCCAGGACGTCAACGTCGAGGCCTGGCTCGACGACCCCACGGCCGAGGCGCCGGTCGCGAGCGACCTGACGTACGAGGACGTCGCCGACGGGCAGGAGGGCTACTTCCGGCTCGAGGTCCCGATCCACGCCCACTACCTGATCGTCGTCTCCTCCGACACCGGGGACCCGTACCGCACCTTCGAGTACAACAACGGCGACCCGATCAAGGTCGGTCTCCGCAAGGTGCGCACGCTGGGCACCACCGAGATCCCGAGGGTCGCGCTCCAGGCGTCGACCACCTCCGCCAAGCTCAAGCCGGGGACCGTCAAGGTGAACAAGGCGGGCGCCATCACGATCACGGTGCGGTGCAAGAACGTCTACCCCGTCCTCGGCAAGGTCACCGCCGCGGTCGGCGGGAAGAAGGTCGTGGGCGTCCTGAAGCAGAAGGACCACGGCCAGCTGACCCTGACGCTGCCGAAGCTGAAGAAGCCCGGCAAGTACACCGTCGAGGCGTCGTACCTCGGGGACGACTTCGTGAAGAAGTCCTCGAAGAAGATCACCCTGACGGTCAAGAAGTAGGCGGCGCGGGGACCCGACCCTCGCTGATCTAGAGTCTGCGCCATGGACTCGTCCCACGTGGAGAACGACCTGGTCAACGTCCTCTTCACGGAGGAGCAGATCCAGGGCCGGCTCCGGGAGCTCGCGGCCGAGATCGAGGCGGACTACCAGGGCAAGGATCTGCTCATCGTCGGCATCCTCCGGGGGGCCGTGATGGTGATGGCGGACCTGGCCCGCAGCTTCACCCGGCACCTCGAGATGGACTGGATGGCGGTGTCGTCGTACGGCTCCGGCACCAAGTCGAGCGGTGTCGTGCGGATCCTCAAGGACCTCGACACCGACATCTCGGGCCGGCACGTGGTCATCGTCGACGAGATCATCGACACCGGGCTGACGCTGTCCTGGCTGACCTCGAACCTGACCTCGCGCAGCCCCGCGAGCGTCGAGATCTGCACGTTGCTGCGCAAGCCCGAGGCCCTCACCATGCCGATCGAGGTGAAGTACGTCGGCTGGGACATTCCTAATGAGTTCGTCGTCGGCTATGGCCTCGACTACCGGGAGCGCTACCGGAACCTCCGCGACATCGGCACCCTCGCCCCGCACGTGTACTCCTGACCGGTCCGGTGCGCCGATCGAGGTGAAGTACGTCGGCTGGGACGCTGAGCACGTTCCGGGCAACGAGTTCGTCGTCGGCTACGGCCTCGACTACCGGGAGCGCTACCGGAACCTCCGCGACATCGGCACCCTCGCCCCGCACGTGTACTCGTAGCGGATCGTCGGCTCGCCGGGCCTGCTTGCCCACCCCGACGCCTGAAGGGGTCGGCTCTGGACCGGCCTGCGACAATGGGAGGGGCCGGCGGTGCCTGTACCGTCGACTCTTCCGATCAGGTCGTCCGAGAGAAGTCTGTGAAGCGCATATTCAAGGGTCCGTGGCTCTGGATCGTCCTCGCCGTGGTGGGCGTGCTGCTCGCCCTGCAGTACCTCGCCCCGAACGGCGGGTACGACGAGGTCGAGTCCTCCAAGATGGAGAGCTACATCACCAGCGGCGAGGTCAAGGAGATCACCTTCGTCGACGGCGGTGACCAGCAGATCAAGGCGACCCTCGACGACGGCAAGAAGGTGTCGTCCTTCTGGCTGGACGGCACCCAGGCCGACATCAAGAACGAGATCCAGGCGCAGGTCGACAAGGGGGCCATCGAGCAGTACAACGTCGACGTCCCGAAGCCCAGCCTGATCGGCTCCATCCTCGCGACGCTGCTGCCGTTCGCGCTGATCATCCTGCTGTTCCTGTTCCTCATGAACCAGGTCCAGGGCGGCGGCGGCCGCGGCGTGATGCAGTTCGCCAAGTCGCGCGCCAAGCTGATCACCAAGGACATGCCGAAGACGACGTTCGCGGACGTCGCCGGCTGTGACGAGGCCGTCGAGGAGCTCGGCGAGATCAAGGAGTTCCTCCAGGAGCCGGCGAAGTTCCAGGCGGTCGGCGCCAAGATCCCCAAGGGCGTGCTGCTCTACGGCCAGCCCGGCACCGGCAAGACCCTGCTGGCGCGTGCCGTCGCGGGCGAGGCGGGGGTCCCGTTCTACTCGATCTCCGGCTCCGACTTCGTCGAGATGTTCGTCGGTGTGGGCGCCTCGCGCGTCCGCGACCTGTTCGAGCAGGCCAAGGAGAACGCTCCGGCCATCGTGTTCATCGACGAGATCGACGCGGTCGGGCGGCACCGCGGCGCCGGCATGGGCGGCGGCCACGACGAGCGGGAGCAGACGCTGAACCAGCTGCTGGTCGAGATGGACGGCTTCGACGTCCGCGGCGGCGTGATCCTGATCGCCGCGACCAACCGCCCCGACGTGCTCGACCCGGCGCTGCTGCGTCCCGGCCGCTTCGACCGCCAGATCCAGGTCGACGCCCCCGACCTGTCCGGCCGCGAGCAGATCCTCCAGGTCCACTCCCGCGGCAAGCCGCTCGCGCAGGACGTCAACCTGCTGTCCGTCGCCCGGCGTACGCCCGGCTTCAGCGGCGCCGACCTCGCGAACGTGCTCAACGAGGCCGCGCTGCTGACCGCGCGCAACAACGAGAAGCTGATCACCAACCTCGCGCTCGACGAGGCCATCGACCGCGTGATCGCCGGCCCGCAGCGGCGGACCCGCCTGATGAGCGAGAAGGAGAAGCTCATCACGGCCTACCACGAGGGTGGCCACGCGCTCGTCGCGGCGGCGCTGCCGGGCAACGACCCGGTGCACAAGATCACGATCCTGCCGCGTGGCCGGGCGCTGGGCTACACGATGGTGCTGCCCGACGACGACAAGTACTCCCAGACGCGCTCGCAGATGTTGGACACGCTGGCGTACATGCTCGGCGGCCGGGCCGCGGAGGAGATGGTCTTCCACGACCCGACGACCGGCGCCGGCAACGACATCGAGAAGGCCACCAACCTCGCCCGTGCCATGGTCACCCAGTACGGCATGACCGAGCGCCTCGGGGCGATCAAGCTGGGCGACACCAACTCCGAGCCGTTCCTGGGCCGCGACCTGGGCCACTCGCGGAACTACTCCGAGGAGATCGCGGCGATCGTCGACGAGGAGACCAAGAGGCTGCTCGCGACCGCCCACCAGGAGGCGTTCGAGATCCTGGAGGAGAACCGCGACGTCCTGGACGCCCTGGTCCTCGAGCTCTTCGACAAGGAGACGCTCGACAAGGCGCAGGTCGCCCGGATCTTCGAGCCGCTGCGTCGCCGTCCCGAGCGCCCGGCATGGACCGGGTCCGACCGACGCCACCCGTCGGCGATCCCGCCGGTGGAGATCCCGCAGTGGATCAGGGACCGCACCGCCGCCCAGAACGGTCAGAACGGCCGTCCCGAGCAGGAGGCCGGCGCCGTCCTGACGCCGCCGGGCGCCGGTGGGGACGTGCACGGCGACCCCGGCGTCGAGCAGCCCAGCTCCGGCCCCGACCTGCCTTCGCACTGATATGACCGACGCGATCCGGTACGCCGACCGCGATCCGGCCGACATCCCGCCCTACGACCACGCCCGGGCGGCGGCAGCGGTGCGCGAGCTGCTGATCGCGATCGGGGAGGACCCCGAACGGGAAGGCCTGCACGACACCCCGGCCCGGGTGGCGCGGGCTTACGCCGAGCTCACCTCCGGGCTGCGGATGCGTCCCGAGGACGTGCTCACGACGACGTTCGACCTCGGCCACGACGAGATGGTGCTGGTGCGCGACATCGAGCTCTGGTCGATGTGCGAGCACCACCTGGTGCCGTTCACCGGCGTCGCGCACGTCGGGTACATCCCGGCCGAGAGCGGCAAGATCACCGGGCTCTCCAAGCTGGCCCGGCTGGTGGACGTCTACGCGAAGCGGCCGCAGGTCCAGGAGCGGCTCACGACCCAGGTCGCCGACGCGCTGATGCGGATCCTCGAGGCCCGCGGCGTGATCGTCGTGATCGAGGCCGAGCACCTGTGCATGACCATGCGCGGCGTGAAGAAGGCCGGCGCCCGCACCATCACCTCTGCCGTCCGGGGCACCATGCGCTCCAACGCGTCCACCCGCGCCGAGGCGATGGCCCTGATCCACCGGAACCGCTGACCGATAGCCTCCGGACCCATGACGACGATCCCGGTGCTGATGGGCGTCGTCAACGTCACGCCCGACTCGTTCTCCGACGGCGGCCGCTGGCTGGAGCCGGGAGCCGCGGTCGCGCACGGCCGGGAGCTGCTCGCCGACGGCGCCGACATCCTCGACATCGGCGGCGAGTCGACGCGCCCCGGCGCCACCCGTCCGCTGGTCGAGGAGGAGCTGGGCCGCGTCGTGCCGGTGATCACCGCGCTGGCCGGTGACGGCGCCGTCGTCTCCGTCGACACCATGCGGGCCGAGGTCGCCGAGGCGGCCCTCGCTGCGGGCGCGACGATCGTGAACGACGTCTCCGGCGGGCTGGCGGACCCGCGCATCCTGGACGTGGTCGCGGCACACGACGCGACGTACGTCGCGATGCACTGGCGGGCGCACGCCGACCACATGCGCGACTTCGCCGTGTACGACGGCCCGGGCGGGGTGGTCGCGGCGGTCTGCGACGAGCTGTCCGCCCGGGTGGAGGCGATCCTCGCCGCCGGCGTACGCCGCGAGCAGGTGGTGCTCGACCCGGGCCTGGGCTTCGCCAAGCGGGCCGAGCACAACTGGCAGCTCCTCCGCGACCTCGAGCCGCTGCTCGGGCTCGGCCACCGGGTCCTGGTGGGCGCCAGCCGCAAGTCCTTCCTCGGTAGGCTGCTCGCCGACAGCGGCGGGACGATGCGCCCCGTCGACCAGCGCGAGCACGCGAACACGGCGCTCACGGTCCACCTCGCCCAGCGCGGCGTCTGGGGGCTGCGGGTGCACGACGCACGAGCCGCTCGGGACGCCCTGCGCGTCCTCGAGCGCCTGGACGGGGAGGTGAGGGCGTGACCGACGAGCCCTTCGACGTGACCGCTCGTCCCTCGCGGGTCACTCAGGACGAGCCCTTCGATACGACCGCTCGTCCCTCGCGGGTCACTCAGGACGAGCTCTCCGTGACCGGCATCGAGTGCTACGGCCACCACGGCGTGTTCGAGTTCGAGAAGCGCGAGGGCCAGGTGTTCGTCATCGACCTGGCGCTCGGCATCGACACCAGTGCCGCGGCGGCTTCGGACGACTTGCAAGACACGGTGGACTACGGAAGTCTCGTGGCCTCGGTGAAAGCCGCCGTCGAGAAGGATCCGGTCGACCTGATCGAGACCCTCGCCCAGCGGATCGCGGACGTCTGCCTCTTGGACGACCGTGTTGAATGGGCGCGGGTGACGGTCCACAAGCCGGATGCCCCCATCGAGGCGACGTTCTCGGACGTCGTCCTCACGATCACCCGGAAACGTGAGGTCCCTCGTGACTGAGACCCCCAACCCGAACATCGTCGACACGGACACGCTGACCGGCGAGATGCGCCCGATCCGGCGAGCCGTGCTGGCCCTGGGGTCGAACCTCGGCGAGCGGATGGCGAGCCTCCAAGGCGCTCTCAACGCGTTGGCGGACACTCCCGACGTCTGGATCACCGCTGTGTCCCCGGTCTACGAGACGGAGCCGGTCGACTGCCCGCCCGAGGCCAAGACCTTCCTCAACGCGGTGGTGCTGATCGACACCACCCTGGCCGCGAGCCGGCTGATGGACCGCGCGCTGGCCATCGAGGACGCCTTCGCCCGCGAGCGCGGCGAGGTCCCCAACGCCCCGCGCACCCTCGACGTCGACCTGATCGTCGTCGGCGACCGGCGCAGCGACGAGCCCTCCCTGCGGCTCCCGCACCCGCGGGCCGCCGAGCGCGCGTTCGTGCTGCGCCCCTGGCTCGACGTGGAGCCGGACGCGGAGTTCCCGGACCGCGGTCGGGTGGCCGACCTCGTGGAGAAGACCGACCAGAGCGGGCTCAAGCTGCGCGACGACCTGGTCCTCGAGATCCAGTGAGCGCCGGCCCGGCCGGCGACGAGCCGTCGGGCGGCCGGCTGAGACCCACCTCCGCGGCGACCCTCACGGTGTGGGCCGTCGTCGGCCTGGTCGGTGGCTGGCTGCTGCACCCGATCGCCGCCCGGGTCCTGGACAGCGCCCCGATCGTGACCTGGGCCCAGCCGCTGGCCCTGGTGCTGGTCGCCACGATCCTCGGCGCGACGGCGTACCTCACCTGGCGCACGATGCACGTCCAGCACCAGCGGCTCGAGCCGCACCGCGCCGTCAACCGGCTGGTGCTCGCCCGCGCCTGCGCCCTGGTCGGCGCGCTGGTGGCCGGCGGGTACGCCGGCTACGCGCTGAGCTGGGTCGGCATGGACTCCGACCTGGCCTCCCAGCGGCTGTGGCGCTCGGTCGCCGCCGCGCTCGCGGGCGTTGCGATCGTCGTCACAGCGGTCGTCCTCGAGCGTGCGTGTCGCGTCCGATCCGACGAGGACGAGGCCTAACGTGGTCGCATGGCTTCCCCCCAGGCACCTGCCGCCGCCCGTCCCGGTCGGCGTCGCCAGCGCAGCACCCGGCTGACGGTCGCCGTCGCCCTCCTCCTCGTCGCCGCCGCCCTGGTCGTCGCGACGATCGCCAGCGGCTCGCTGGTGCTGGTCGCGGTCGCCGCGGCCGGCGCCGTCGTGCTCGGTGCCGCCGCCACCCGCATCACCCACTCCGAGCTCGCCCTGACCCGCCGCGAGGCCGCCCGCGACCGCGCCGAGCAGGCGCAGGCCTACCGGGAGATCACTGCGGCCCGCACCGCCGAGAACGCCGCGTTCGCGGAGTCGATGCAGGCCCGGATCCAGCGGCACGAGGCGTCGATCCACGACCTCGAGGACGCCCTGACCGCCGCCCAGGGCCGCGCTGCCGACGCGACCCGCAAGATGAACGTCGAGGCGCGCCGCGCGGACGCCGCCGAGCGCGACGGGCAGGCCGTCTCCGTCCGGCTCGCCGAGGCCGAGCAGCGGGCCGCGGACGCGGTCGTCCGGGTCGCCGAGCTCGAGCAGGAGCTGGACGTCGTCCGGGCCGAGCTGGACGTCGTCACGACCGCCTGGCACGAGGCCGAGGCCGCGCAGCGCAAGCACGCGTGAGGTCCTCCCCACGTTTCCGCCCCCCTGCGGAGCGGGCAATGGGGGACAGTGATCCCCGATCAGAACCGCTTCCAGAGCGATCCCGACCAGCTGGTCGGTGATCGGCCCGGCCTCCCCGACGGCTGGACCGTGGGGACCCCCGACCCGGCCGACCGGTTCGACGTCGCGCGGCTGACCCACCTGCTCCGCGCGCACGAGCGGCACGGCCGCGGCTGGGCGGGCTCCGGGGTCGACGACGTGCTGGTGGAGGTCTCCGAGCGGGGCCTGCAGATGCGGGAGAACGTCGTCGTGCGCGACGCGTCCGGCGAGATCCACGCGTGGGGGAGCGTCCACGACCGCTCCGCGGGGCGGATGCTGTTCGTGCACATCGTCGAGCGCGACCTCGCCGACGAGGTCGCGGACGCCTGCTCCGACGTGCTCCTGGCGTGGGCGGAGGGCCAGGCCAGGTCGGTGGGATCGGCGCGCGGCCTGCCGGCCCAGCAGATCGACACGGGCACGTTCGACGGCGACGAGCGGCAGGCCCGGTGGCTCCGCGAGGCCGGGTACGAGAAGGTGCGTCGCTGGTGGCAGATGAGCCGCCCGGTCAGCCCCGACGAGCGGGACCTGGTGCCCGACCCCGACCGCTGGGAGACCGGCGGCGTGGTGTTCCGGCTGGTCGGACGCAGCGGCGACGGCATGCCGGACCACGACGACCTGCGCGAGGTGCACGACGTCCTCGAGGGCGCGTTCGTGGACCACTTCAACTCCAGCGAGGAGACCTTCGAGGAGTTCCTGTTCCGGCTCCGCGAGGACCCCGGCCACCGCTGGGACCACTGGTGGCTGGGCGAGCTGCTCGACGGTGACCGACCGCAGCCCGTGGGCGCGCTCATCGGCACCGTCTCGGAGAGCTCCACGGGCCCGGACGGGTCCTACGTCTCCTACCTCGGCGTCCTCGAGGCCGCCCGCGGTCGCGGGGTCGCCAAGGGACTGCTCCGCACGATCATCGCCGACGCCGCCGCCCGGGGGCGGGACCGGGTCGGGCTCGAGGTCGACGCCGACTCACCCACCGGCGCCGCTGGGCTCTACGCGTCGATGGGCTGGACGACGAAGTACGCCACGGAGTCCTGGCACCGGGACGTGCCGGTCAGCTGACGGTGGCCATCTCGGCGAGCGCGGCCCGCAGTGCCCGGTGGACGCCGTTCGGCGTGAGGACGCCGACGAACTGCGCGTCGCGCTTCACCGCGACCATCCCCCGGTCGTCGCGAAGCAGCACGGTGAGCGCCTCGCCCAAGGTGGTGTCGATGTCGATCGCCGCACCGAGGTCGCCGACGCTCACGCCGTCCAGCGGCTCGAGGTGTGCGGGGTCCAGCGGGATCACCTGGAGCCGCCGCAGCCCGGTCGTCGAGCCGACGAAGTCGGCCACGAAGTCGTCCGCCGGCCGGCCCAGCAGCCGCGCCGGAGTGTCGTACTGCGCCAGCCGTCCGCCGGCAGCGAACACCGCGACCCGGTCGCCGAGCCGGACCGCCTCGTCGATGTCGTGCGTGACGAACACGACCGTCACGCCCAGCTCCGCCTGGAGCCGGAGGAACTCGTCCTGGAGCCGGAGCCGGACCAGCGGGTCGACCGCGCCGAACGGCTCGTCCATCAGCAGGACGGGCGGCCTCGCCGCGAGCGCGCGGGCGACGCCCACCCGCTGCTGCTGTCCACCGGAGAGCTGGTGGGGGTAGCGGTCGGCGTACCGCGCGGGATCGAGCCCGACCAGCTCCAGCAGCTCGAGCGCCCGCTCCCGGGCCGTCGCCTTGGACTCGCCGTGGAGCAGCGGCACGGTCATCACGTTGGCGAGGATCTTCTGGTGCGGGAAGAGCCCGACCTCCTGGATCACGTAGCCGATGTTGCGGCGCAACCGGACCGGGTCCTCCCCGGTGATGTCCTGGCCGTCGATCTCGATCCTGCCGGAGGTCGGCTCGATCAACCGGTTGATCATCTTCAGGGTCGTCGACTTGCCGCACCCCGACGGCCCGACGAGGCAGACCAGCTCGCCCCGCCGGACGTCGAGGTCCAGCTCGCGTACGGCGACGGTGCCGTCGTCGTACGTCTTCCCGACTCCGGAGAGCCGGATCATCGGCTCGTTCAGAGCAGTCCCTTGTCCTCGAGGAACTGCTGGGCGACGTCCTCGGGCTTCTTGCGCTCGAGGTCGACCTGCACGTTCATGTCGGCGAGGTCCTCGGTGGTCAGCGCCGCGGACAGCTGGTTGAACACGTCCTCCAGGTCGGGGTTGGCGTCGATGAAGTCGCTGTTGACCGCCGGGGTGAGGTTCTGGGCCGGCTGGATGCCCTTGTCGTCGTCGAGGAGCACCAGGCCGAGGTCCTCGAGCGTGCCGTCGGTCGTACCGGTCTCACCCAGCTGCACCTCGCCCTTCTTCACGGCGTCCTTCACCTGCGCGCTGGCGAAGTCCAGCGGCACGATCTCCTTGATGTCGAAGCCGTAGGTCTTGGTCAGCCCACCCGCGCAGTCGGAGCGTCCCTCGCAGTCCGGCGGCGCGCCGAGCTTGATCGGCTGGTGCATCGCCGCGAAGTCGGACAGCGTGGTCAGGTCGTTCTGGTCCGCGAAGTCCTTCGTGACGAAGAAGGCGTTCTGGTCCGTGGCGTCCGACGGCGGCAGGATCGAGATGCCCTTGGCCTCGGCCAGCGGCTTCAGCGCCTGCAGGGTGGCGTCCGGGTCGTGGCTGGAGACCAGGGGGGCATCGGCGCCGTTCGCCTCGCTGTTGAGGAAGTCGGTGAGGCCCGCGAGGTAGTCGGGGACGATGTCGACCGAGCCCTTGCTCAGCTCGGGCAGGTAGACGTCGCGGGTCGTGACCAGCTTGGTCTGCACGGTGTAGCCGGCGTTCTCCAGCACCTTCTGGTAGATCGCGGCCATGATCTGGCTCTCGGTGAAGTCCTGTCCGCCGACGGTCACCGAGCCCTTGTCGGCGCTGCCGGTGCTGTCGCCCGAGCCCGTGTCCTCCAGCGAGTCGCTCCCGCCGCACCCGGCCGTCGCGAGCAGGAGCGCTCCGGCCACCATCCCTCCGAGTACGCGTCCGATGCGCATGGGCGCCACCACCTTCTGTGTCCCGCGGGAATCCCCGCGCGTGTCCGATGGGCGCCCGTACGGCACCCGCTGTCTGACCCTAACGCGGACCACCGACAGCCGTCGGTGACGATCTGGTGACGGAGACCCGCGCACGACGCATCGGATCGGCGTAGCGCTGGACCAGGGCCATCGTCGCCTCCAGGACCAGTGCCCCGAGCGCGACCAGCACGGCGCCCGCCACCACCTCGTAGGTGCGGTGGTTGGCGAAGCCGCGCGTGATGATCCGGCCCAGCCCGGGACCTGCCACGAGGGCGGCGATCGTCGCCGTGGCCCAGACCTGCACCAGCGCCACCCGCACGCCGGTCATCACGACGGGCATCGCGAGCGGGAGCTCCACCGAGCTGAACACCTTGGCCCCGTTCATGCCCATCCCGCGCGCCGCCTCCACGGCACCGGGATCGACCTCCACCACGCCGACGTACGCGTTCGTGATGATCGGCGGCAGGGCGAACAGCACCAGGGCGATCAGCGTCGCCAGCCCGGCCCGGCCGTAGGGTCCGAACTGCTCCGATCCCACCGGTCCGAGGGCGAGGACCAGCAGCACGGCGAAGACGGGTACGGCGCGCCCGACGTTGGTCACGTTGACCGCGAGCGTGCCGCCGTGGTGGCGGTGGCCGAGGTAGAGCGCGAGCGGCAGCCCGAGCACCATCGCGATCAGCAGCGCGGTCACGGTGAGCAGCAGCTGCTGGACCATGAAGGTGCCGATGCCGGTCGACCCGGACCAGTTCGACCCGTCGGTGAGGTAGGAGAAGACGTCACCGAGCACGGCGCGTCCAGGGGGTGAGCAGGCGCTGGACCAGCACCAGGGCGAGGTCGAACGCCACCGCGAGCACGACGCACAGGACGCTCGCGGCGAAGATCTGAGCCTTGAACTGGTTGCCGACCGCGAGCAGGAGCAGGTTGCCGAGGCCGCCGTACGACACGATCGAGCCCACGGTGACGAGGGCGACGGTCGAGACGGTCGCGACCCGGATGCCGGCCATGATCACCGGCAGCGCCAGCGGGATCTCGATCTGCAGCAGCATCCGCCTGTCGGAGTAGCCGATGCCGCGCGCCGACTCCTTCACCTCCTCCGGCACCGAGCGCAGACCGGCGATCACGTTGCGCACCAGGATCGTCAGCGAGTACAGCGCCAGGCCGATGATCACGGTGGTCGAGGTCAGGCCGGTGAACGGCAGCAGCAGCGAGAACAGGGCCAGCGATGGGATCGTGTAGACGATCGTCGTGCCGCCGACCACGGCGGTCTCCAGCGTCGGGTTGCGGCGGGCAAGCAGCCCGAGGGGGATCGCGATGAGCAGCCCGGCGAGGACCGAGACCACGGTCAGCCAGATGTGCTCGACGGTGGCGTCGACCAGCTCGGGACGGTAGTCGTGCCAGTACTGCGCGCAGATCCAGTCGTTGTCGACGTAGCACTGCGGCACGTCGTCCACGAGAGCGAGCACGGGCTGACGCTACTCCCGGATCTCGAAGTCGCGTAGTGCCAGCGCCACGGGGTCCACGCTGCCGGTCTCGATCACGGGGACGTCGATGCGAGCGCCCGACCCGGTGTGGACCTGGGGGACCGGGCCGCCGATCCGCGCGACGTACTCCATCACCGCGGTCGCGTCGTCCCGGCGGCCCATCTGCACCAGCCAGCCGGTGAGCCGGTGCACGGGCGGAAGCCCGGAGTGCACCAGCGACCGGGTGCCCCAGAACTCCCGCACGCCCGCGACCAGCAGGTCCCACCACTCGTCGGAGCAGCCCGGGATCTCGGTGAAGTAGCGGTGCAGGTCGCCGGCGAGCACCCGATCCACGAAGACCTTGGTGACCTTGTCCGAGCCGAAGCCGGTCACGGTGGCCAGGGACATCCGCTTGGTCGTCCAGCGGTCCCGCAGGTCGTCGAGCGAGGAGCGCTGCTGGGTGATCGAGGAGCCGTCGTACCGGATCCGCCAGTGGTAGACGACGTCGGGCACCACGCCGAAGCGTCGCGCCCGGACGTACGCCGCGGTGGTCGTCGGCTGGTCCTCGTAGCGGATGCCCTCCGGCCAGGACAGGCCGGCGTTGTCCCAGAAGTCGCGCCGGTACAGCTTGTTCCACGCGAACACGTCGCCGAGCAGCTCGGGATGCTCCTCGACCACCACCGCCGCGCGCTGCCGGTGCAGCCGCCGCATCCAGGGCAGCTCGGCCAGCGTGTGGCCGTCCCAGCGCGCGACCGACCCCGTGACGAAGTCCGCGCCGGTGCGCCGCATCTGCCGGTGCAGCACGGCGTACGCGTCCGCGGGCACGACGTCGTCGGAGTCCGCGAAGGCGAGCAGCTCGCCGGTCGCGTGCCGAAGCCCCTCGTTGCGGGCGGCACCGAGACCGCGGTTCTCGACGTGCACGACGCGGACCCGGGGGTCCCGGGCGGCGTACTCGTCCGCGACGGCGCCGGAGCCGTCGGTCGACCCGTCGTCGACGACGACCACCTCGAGGGCGGGGTAGGTCGCGCCGAGCACGCTGTCCAGCGCCTCGGGCAGGTACGCCTCGACGTCGTACACCGGCACGACCACGCTGATCAGCGGTGAGCGGCGCCCGAACTTCATGGGGGAACGCTATCGACCGTAGAGTGCGACAGCGTGAGCGCCGAGCCAGCAGCCGACCCGTCCACCGTGGACCGCAGCGACGTCGACCCGTCGGCCTACCCGCGGAAGGTGCTGTTCGTCGCCGGGGCCGGCCGCAGCGGCACCAGCACGATGGCCGGGCTGATGCAGATCATGGGCCTGCACGTCCCCCTGCCCGAGGTGGCTGCCGACGAGACGAACCCCAAGGGCTTCGGCGAGCCGCAGTGGGTGGTCGAGAACCACGACCGGCTGCTCAAGGAGTCCCTGGTCCAGGTCAGCGACGCGCGCCCGGACGCGTGGTTCGAGACCGGGCGCGTGTCGACCAAGGAGCAGGAGCGGATCCGCGCCGCCGAGTGGCTCGAGGGCCACTTCGCGGTGAACCCCGAGCTCGTCGTGAAGGACCCGCGGCTGAGCTGGTTCCTCTCGTTGTGGCGGGTCGCCGCGATCCGGACCGGTGCGACCCCGGTCTTCGCGACCATGCTGCGCCCGCCCGCGGAGGTGGTCGGCAGCAAGCAGACCTACTACAAGAACCGGCTGGGCTCGGCGCACCTCGCGGCGTCCTGGCTGAACATGCTGCTGCACACGGAGCGGGCGACGCGTGAGTCCGTGGCCGACGGCGGCCGCGTGTTCGTGCGGTACGGCGACCTCCTCGACGACTGGACCAGGGTGGTGATGCGGGTCGGCGAGCAGCTCCAGCTGGAGCACGTCATGCACGCGCGCAGCGAGGCGATCCGCAACGGGCACCGCTTCGTCGACCCGAACCTGCGCCGGATGAGCCAGACCCTCGACGACCTCGGACTGCCGCCGCGCCTGCACGAGCTGACCGCCCAGACGTGGGAGGAGCTCAACAAGCTCGCCGAGCCAGATGGCGACACCGCCGAGGTGCACGCCGCCCTCGACCAGCTCCGCGAGGGGTACGTCGACCTCTACGAGGAGGCGGAGGCGATCTCGGCCTCGTCGGTCGTGGCCGCCGAGCAGAAGGTCCGCAAGCAGCTCAAGGGCGGCGCGAAGCCCGCGCCGGCTCCGGCCGCGTCGGGCGCGGACAGGATCCCGCACGGCGTCCGCGCTGCCGTGCCGGCGCCGGTGCGCCGGGGCATCCGCAAGATGCTCGGCAAGAGCCGATGAGGCGGGGCCGATGACCGCACACCTCGGCGCGACCGGCCTGCAGAATCTCGAGGGCCACACGGACTTCGACATCACCTGGCCGTGGCTGCGGCCGGAGGGCCTGCGGCCGGGCTCGACCGCGGTGCTGCGCGTGAAGAACGAGGCGCCGTCGCTGCCCTTCGTCCTGCCTCCGCTGCTGCGGGCGTGCGACTTCGTGCTGCTCGTCGACAACGGCTCCGAGGACGGTACGCCGGACGTCGCGCGCGAGACGGCGGCGAGGGCGGGGCACGCCGACAAGCTGACGGTCACGTCGTACCCGTTCCCGGTGGCGCGCGCAGGCGCCGAGCACCTCGAGGTGCACGAGCTGTCCGTGCACTCGCTGTCGTACTTCTACAACTGGTGCTTCGCCCAGGTCGGCACCCGCTACTCGTGGAAGTGGGACGGCGACATGGTCCTCACCACCGAGGGCGAGGTCACGATCGCGGACCTCGGCTGGCAGGTCGGGGACGTGCAGACGATCATCCGGGTGCCGCGGCACGGGCTGTACCTCGCGAGCGGGTCGAAGGGCTACCTCGACCTCGGCTGGCGCAACGCCGAGGAGTGGGGCTTCCCGATCGGTCCGGACTTCGTCTACACGAAGGCCTTCGAGTGGGAGATCCGGACCACGCCCGAGGGCGTCCGCTCGGTCGGGCTGCCGCACGGGATGTGCGTGGAGCTGAAGTACCTCGACGGCGAGGAGTTCGCGCACTGGACCGACCCGGAGTCGTTCGCGACGTCCTGGCGCAACCGCCGCAAGCGCCGCGAGTGGGAGGTCTTCCACGCGCTCAAGGACGGCGTCGTGCTGCCCGGCGTGCACGAGATCACCGCGCCGCCCGGCGTGCACATCGTGGACCACGTCACCCACGACTGGCTGCCGCGCGCACCGCGACCCCTCGACGTCGGCTGAGTCCCACCAGTCCCGACGTGTCGGCTACGTCACGTGCACACGCGGTTACGTAGGTCTGGACCGGGGCGTAGATTCGGCATCGCCGGGGAAGAACGACCCCGACACACCACCAGACGAGCACACCGTCCGGTACCCACACCGGCTCCGAACCGCAGACGCGGAGAGGGGTGGTCGGAGGGACTGGAACGAAAGGTTCGACACCCATGACGCATCGGATCGGCGTTGTCGGCGCGGGACGCGTCGGCGCTGTCCTGGCCGCCGCCCTCCAGTCCGCCGGCCACACGGTCGTGGCCGCCGCCGGCGAGTCGGACGCCTCGCGCTTCCGCATCGCCGACCTGCTGCCGGGCGTGGCCCACGCGAAGCCGACCGACGTCGCCCGCGCGTGCGACCTCCTGCTCCTGACCGTCCCCGACGACATGCTCGCGAACGTCGTCACGGTGCTCAGCGACAGCGGTGCCATCCGGCCGGGCCAGTACGTCGTGCACACCTCCGGTCGGCACGGTCTGGCCGTCCTCGAGCCCGCCCGCCGCATCGGCGCGCACGTCGTGGCGATGCACCCCGCGATGACCTTCACCGGCACCGCCATCGACCTGGACCGGCTGGCTGGCTGCGTCTTCGGCCTGACCGCGGCCGACGCGGAGCGCGCGTTCGCGGAGGGGCTGGTCGCGGACCTCGGTGGCCGCTCTATGTGGGTGCCCGAGGAGATGCGCACGCTCTACCACGCGGGTCTCGCGCACGGGGCGAACCACCTGGTCACGCTGGTGACGCAGGCGATGGAGCTGCTGGCCGCTGCCGGCGCCGACGACCCCGCCGGCACCCTGCGCCCGCTGCTGACCGCCGCTCTCGACAACGCCCTCGACCAAGGCGACTCCGCGCTCACCGGCCCGATCGTCCGCGGTGACGTGAACACCGTCCGGGCCCACCTCGCCGACATCGCGGCGAACGCGCCCCACACAATGCCGTCGTACGTCGCCCTCGCCCGCGACACCCTCGACCGGGTGGTCACCGACGGCCGGGTCCTCCCGATCCGCGCGGCCGCGATCCGCCGGGTCGTCGACGACGCCGAACGCACCGCCCAGCTCCAGGCCGCGCGACGCCGATGAGCTCGGGCCCCGCCCTCGCGAGCACGCGCGAGGAGCTCGCCACGCTGCTCGCGGACGCCCGCGGGCCGGTCGGCTTCGTGCCGACGATGGGGGCCCTGCACGAAGGGCACGCCAGCCTGCTGCGGGTCGCCCGGGAGCACATCGGCGGCGGACCCCTCGTCGTGTCGATCTTCGTGAACCCCCTGCAGTTCGGGCCGACGGAGGACCTGGACCGCTACCCACGCACGCTCGACGCCGACCTGGAGATCTGCGCGCGCGAGGGTGTGGACGTCGTGTTCGTCCCCAGCGTCGACGAGGTCTACCCGGGCGGAGAGCCTCAGGTCACGATCCAGCCCGGCCCGCTCGCGAAGGTGCTCGAGGGCAGGACCCGGCCCGGCCACTTCCGCGGCGTGCTGACCGTGATCGCCAAGCTGTTCGGGCTGGTGCGGCCCGAGGTCGCGGTCTTCGGGCAGAAGGACTACCAGCAGCTCGCGCTGATCCGCCGGATGGTGGTCGACCTCAACATGGGCGTGGAGGTCGTCGGCGCCGAGACCGTGCGCGAGGAGGACGGGCTCGCGCTGTCCAGCCGCAACCGGTACCTCGATCCCGACCAGCGCGCGCAGGCCGCGACCCTGAGCCGGGTGCTGCGCGCCGCCCAGGACGCGGCGGAGTACGGCGCCGCGAGCGCCCTCGCCGCCGCCCGTGCCGAGCTGCGGGCCGCCCAGGGGGTCGACCTCGACTACCTGGTGGTCACCGACCCGGACCTGGGCGCGCTGCCCGACGACGTACCTCCCGGGACCGAGGCCCGCGCGCTCATCGCCGCCCGCGTCGGTAGCACCCGGCTGATCGACAACATGCCGCTCGTGCTCGGGCGAGCAACCGCACCCCCGAAGGACTCCTGATGCTGCGCACCATGATGAAGAGCAAGATCCACCGGGCCACGGTCACCCAGGCCGACCTGCACTACGTCGGCTCGGTCACCGTCGACGAGGACCTCCTCGATGCCGCCGACCTGCTGCCGGGCGAGCTCGTGCACATCGTCGACATCACCAACGGTGCCCGCCTCGAGACCTACACGATCGCCGGCGAGCGCGGCTCGGGCGTGATCGGGATCAACGGCGCCGCGGCCCGGCTCGTGCACCCCGGCGACCTCGTGATCCTCATCGGCTACGGCCAGCTGGAGACCGCCGAGGCAAGGGAGCTGAAGCCGCACGTGGTGTTCGTGGACGCGGACAACAAGATCCTGGCGACCGGCTACGACCCGGCCGAGGCCGTCGCAGGGACCGGCCTGGTCCGTGGTGACCAGCCGGCCCAGCGGTAGCCTGCGGCAATGTCCTCAGCGTCCACCGCTCCGGTACGCCGCGTGCCCGGTCGCCTGGTCGCGCCGGAGCCCGGCTGGACCACCACCGCCGACGTCGTCGTCGTCGGCTCCGGCATCGCCGGGCTGACCGCCGCTCTGCGGCTTCGCGGCCAGGTCGAGAAGATCCTCGTCGTCACCAAGGACGTGCTGGCCGCCGGCTCCACCCAGTGGGCGCAGGGCGGCATCGCCGCCGCGCTCGGCCCCGGCGACACTCCCGCCGAGCACGAGGAGGACACCCTCGTGGCGGGTGCCGGTGCCTGCGACCGCGAGGCCGTGCGGGTGCTGGTCACCGAGGGACCGGACGCCGTGCGCGAGCTGATCGCCCTGGGCACCAACTTCGACCACGACCCGGACGGCGAGCTCTCGCTGACCCGGGAGGGCGGCCACCACCGGGACCGGATCGCGCACGCCGGCGGCGACGCCACCGGCGCGGAGATCCAGCGCGCGCTGATCGCCGCGATCGAGCAGGCACCCGAGATCGAGGTGGTCCAGCACGCACTGGCCGTCGACCTGCTGCTCGCCGGCGACGGCGGCGTCGCGGGCCTGACCCTGCACGTGATGGGGGAGGGTCAGCGAGACGGCGTCGGCGCCGTCCGCTGCCGGGCGGTGGTGCTCGCGAGCGGTGGCCTGGGCCAGGTGTTCTCCCAGACCACGAACCCGGTCGTCTCCACCGGAGACGGCATGGCGGTCGCCCTGCGGGCGGGCGCGGTGCTGCGCGACCTCGAGTTCGTGCAGTTCCACCCGACGGTGATGTACCTCGGCCCCGACTCCCACGGCCAGCAGCCGCTGATCTCCGAGGCGGTGCGGGGCGAGGGCGCCTTCCTGGTGGACTTCGAGGGCCACCGCTTCATGCAGGGCGAGCACGAGCTCGCCGACCTCGCCCCGCGCGACGTGGTCGCGAAGGCGATCATGCGGCGGATGATCGAGACCGGACAGCCGCACATGTGGCTCGACGCCCGCCAGCTCGGTCTCCCGGCGAGCGAAGCGAGGCGCGCCGGTGATCGAGTAGGCGGCGAGGAACGAGCCGCCGTATCGAGATTCTGGGAGCGCCGGTTCCCGACGATCCTCGCCACCTGCCGGCGGTACGGCATCGACCCGGTGACCGACCTGATCCCGGTGGCGCCCGCGTGCCACTACGCGTCCGGCGGCGTCCGCACGGACCTGTGGGGCCGCAGCAACGTCCCGGGCCTGTACGCGACCGGCGAGGTCGCCTGCTCGGGCGTGCACGGTGCGAACCGGCTGGCCTCCAACTCGCTGCTCGAGGGGCTGGTGTTCTCCCGCCGGATCGCGCAGGTGCTGCCCGGCGAGCTCCGGGCGCTGCAGCCGCCCGCACCGGACACCCGCACCCCGGGCCTGGTGCCGGGCACGCTCCGGCGCGACCTGCAGGAGGTGATGACCTCGCGCGTCGGCGTGCTGCGCAACGCCGAGGGCCTCGTCGACGCCACGAGCCTGCTGGACAAGCTGGCCGGGACGAGCGCCGACGTCGTCGACCAGGACTCGTGGGAGACCACCAACCTGCTGACGATCAGCACCGCGCTCGCGGACGCCGCCGCACTGCGCGAGGAGACCCGCGGCTCGCACTGGCGCGAGGACTTCCCCGAGCGCGACGACCTGCACTTCGCCGGACACTTCGACGCGGTCATGGCCGACGGCGCGACCACATTGGAGCTCCGGTGACCTCGCCGTACGACGACGAGCTGGCCGCGTCCGGCCTCGACCCGGAGGCGGTGCTCGCCCAGGTCCGGTCCGCGCTCGCGGAGGACCTGCCGCGCGAGGACGTGACGAGCGTGGCGACCATCTCCGCCGACGCCCACGGCTGCGGGGTGTTCGCCGCCCGCGAGCCGGGTGTGGTCGCCGGTCTGGGCGTCGCGGCCCTGGTCTTCCATGCCGTCATGGGCGAGAGCGTCGAGGTCACGGACCGGGTGCCGGACGGCACCAGGGTGGAGCCCGGCGACGTCGTGATGCGCGTGTCCGGCCCGACCCGCGGGTTGCTCACCGCCGAGCGCACCGCGCTCAACTACGCCAGCCACCTCTCCGGCGTCGCGACCGCCACGTCGCACTGGGTGGAGGCGCTGGCCGGGACCAGCGCGCGGGTGCTGGACACCCGCAAGACCCTGCCGACGTTCCGCGCGCTGCAGAAGTACGCCGTGCGCTGCGGTGGCGGCGTGAACCACCGCTTCAGCCTCAGCGACCGGGCGATGGTCAAGGACAACCACGTCGTCGCCGCCGGCGGAGTGGTGCCGGCGTACGAGGCCGTGCGCGCGGCGTACCCCGACCTGCGCGTCGAGGTCGAGGTCACCGACCTCGACCAGCTGCGCGAGCTGCTCGACGCCGGCTGCACCGAGATCCTGCTCGACAACATGGACACCGCCACGATGGCCGAGGCGGTGCGTTTCACGGCCGGCCGGGCCACCCTCGAGGCCTCCGGCGGGCTCACCATCGAGCGGGCCCGTGAGGTCGCCCAAACCGGCGTGGACTTCATCTCGGTCGGCGCGCTCACCCACTCGGTGAAGGTCTTCGACCTCGGACTCGACCTCTCCGAGGGCTGACGATGGCCC
The DNA here is from genome assembly GCF_000620645.1 of Nocardioides sp. URHA0032. GTDB lineage: Bacteria > Actinomycetota > Actinomycetes > Propionibacteriales > Nocardioidaceae > Nocardioides. Next base: position 403,440 of record NZ_KK211160.1, read on the forward strand.
TGCTCGCCGCCGACATCGGCAACAGCCACACGCTCCTGGGCCTGCTCGCCGACGGCGAGGTCACCGCTGACTGGCGGGTGGCGACCGACGAGCGGCGCACCTCGGACGAGTGGGCGGTGCTGCTCCGGGGCCTCCTCGGCACCGGCCTCGACGAGGTAGACGGGATCGCGGTCTGCGCGACCGTCCCGGCGGTGCTGCACGAGTGGCGGGACATGCTGGCGCGGCACTTCGCCGACGTGCCCTGCCTGGTGGTCGAGCCGGGGGTCCGGACCGGCATTCCGGTGCTCATGGACAACCCGCGCGAGGTCGGCACCGACCGGATCATCAATGCGCTCGCCGCGGTCCACGAATACGGCGGGCCGGCGATCGTCGTCGACTTCGGCGGCACCGCGACCACGTTCGACGTGGTCAATGCCAAAGGACAGTACGTCGGCGGCGCGATCTCGCCGGGAATCGAGATCTCCCTCGAGGCGCTCGGTCGACGCGGCGCCCAGCTGCGCAAGGTGGAATTGCAGCGACCGCGCACCGTGATTGCGAAGAACACCGTCGAGGCACTCCAGTCGGGAATGGTTTTCGGCGTGGCCAGCCAGGTGGAGGGCATCGTCGCCCGGATGACGGCAGAGCTGGGCGAGCAGCCATCCAGGGTGCAGGTGATCGCGACCGGTTATCTCGCCGGCCTGGTTCTCGACGAATGCACCTGCTTCACCCACCACGCACCGTGGCTGACGTTGCGCGGGCTCGAGCTGGCATTCACCCGCAATAGGTGATGGCGCACACCCCGAAATGGGAAAAGTATTCGTCTTGTGGGAGCATGGGAAATAGTCCAATACCTATTCCCACAGTGAGGTCTAAGAAATGGCCCAGAAGGTCAACATTGTTCTCGTCGACGATATCGACGGGAGTGAGGCGACGGAGACCGTCTCCTTCGGTCTCGACGGCACGACCTACGAGATCGACCTGAACGAGAAGAACGCGGCGAAGCTGCGCGACTCGCTCTCCGGCTACATCGGCCACGGCCGCAAGGTGGGTGCGGCCCCGCGCCGGGGGCGACGCTCCGCAGCTGCCGCGGCGAACGGACCCAGCGCCCGGGAGATCCGGGACTGGGCGCGCTCCAACGGCCACGACGTCCCCGACCGGGGCCGGGTGTCGGCCGACGTACGGGCGGCGTACGACAACGCGCATTGATCACGCCCCCGCGACGGGGTGTCGAGACCCAGCAAGACGACACCCAGCAAGACGACACAGGGCGGTGACCACGCTGGTCACCGCCCTGTTCCGTCCCACCGGGTCTCGACGCGCCCGTCAGGGCTTCGCGTGCGTCGCTCACGCGCTGCTGCTGCCCCCGTGTTCGCTCTCAGCGGACTGACTGGGCTGCGATCGGGGAACGCGTAGGCTGTCCGTGGGGTTGGAGTCCACGTAGCCCCACCGAAGCTTCAGGAGCGATGCGCATGTTCGAGCGGTTCACTGACCGAGCCCGCCGGGTGGTCGTGCTGGCCCAGGAAGAGGCCCGCATGCTCTCCCACAACTACATCGGGACCGAGCACATCCTGCTCGGCCTCATCCACGAGGGCGAGGGCGTCGCCGCGAAGGCGCTGGAGAGCCTCGACATCTCGCTCGAGGCGGTGCGCGCGCAGGTCGAGGAGATCATCGGCCAGGGCCAGCAGGCGCCCAGCGGCCACATCCCCTTCACGCCGCGCGCCAAGAAGGTGCTCGAGCTGTCCCTGCGCGAGGCGCTGCAGCTCGGCCACTCCTACATCGGCACCGAGCACATCCTGCTGGGACTGATCCGCGAGGGCGAGGGCGTCGCCGCCCAGGTGCTGCAGAAGCTCGGCGCGGACCTGAACCGCGTCCGGCAGCAGGTCATCCAGCTGCTCTCCGGCTTCCAGGGCAAGGAGTCCTCGGGTCCCGGCGCGACCACGGGCTCGTCGTCCAGCGACGCGCCGTCGTCCTCGCTGGTGCTCGACCAGTTCGGTCGCAACCTCACCCAGGACGCCCGCGAGGGCAAGCTGGACCCGGTCATCGGCCGGGAGCAGGAGATCGAGCGGGTCATGCAGATCCTGTCCCGCCGTACGAAGAACAACCCGGTGCTGATCGGCGAGCCCGGCGTCGGCAAGACGACGATCGTCGAGGGCCTGGCCCAGGACATCGTCAAGGGCAACGTGCCCGAGACGCTCAAGGACAAGCAGATCTACACCCTCGACCTCGGTGCGCTGGTCGCGGGCTCGCGCTACCGCGGTGACTTCGAGGAGCGCCTGAAGAAGGTGCTGAAGGAGATCCGCACCCGCGGCGACATCGTGCTCTTCATCGACGAGATCCACACGCTCGTCGGCGCGGGCGCGGCCGAGGGCGCGATCGACGCCGCGAGCATCCTCAAGCCGATGCTGGCTCGCGGCGAGCTCCAGACGATCGGTGCGACCACGCTGGACGAGTACCGCAAGTACCTCGAGAAGGACGCCGCGCTCGAGCGCCGGTTCCAGCCGATCCAGGTCGCCGAGCCCTCGATCGCGCACACCATCGAGATGCTCAAGGGCCTGCGCGACCGCTACGAGGCGCACCACCGCGTGACGATCACCGACGAGGCACTCGTCTCGGCGGCGACCCTCGCCGACCGCTACATCTCCGACCGGTTCCTGCCGGACAAGGCCATCGACCTGATCGACGAGGCCGGCTCGCGGCTGCGGATCCGCCGGATGACGGCGCCCGCGGACCTGCGCGAGTACGACGACAAGATCAGCGAGGTGCGCCAGCGCAAGGAGGCCGCCATCGACGGCCAGGACTTCGAGGCGGCCGCCCGGCTGCGCGACGAGGAGAAGCAGCTGATCCTCAAGAAGTCCGAGCGCGAGCGCCAGTGGCGCGCGGGCGACATGGACGAGGTCGCTGAGGTCGACGAGGAGCTGATCGCCGAGGTGCTCGCCGTGGCGACCGGCATCCCGATCGTGAAGCTCTCCGAGGAGGAGTCGACCCGGCTGCTCAAGATGGAGGACGAGCTCCACAAGCGCGTCATCGGCCAGGACGAGGCCGTCAAGGCCCTGTCGCGGGCGATCCGGCGTACCCGTGCCGGCCTGAAGGACCCGAAGCGCCCCGGCGGCTCGTTCATCTTCGCCGGCCCCTCCGGCGTCGGGAAGACGTGGCTGTCCAAGACGCTCGCCGAGTTCCTCTTCGGCGACGAGGACTCCCTGATCCAGCTCGACATGTCGGAGTTCGGCGAGAAGCACACCGTCTCGCGGCTCTTCGGCTCGCCTCCGGGCTACGTGGGCTACGAGGAGGGCGGCCAGCTCACCGAGAAGGTGCGCCGCAAGCCGTTCTCGGTCGTGCTGTTCGACGAGGTGGAGAAGGCCCACCCGGACATCTTCAACAGCCTGCTGCAGATCCTGGAGGAGGGTCGCCTGACCGACTCCCAGGGCCGGGTGGTCGACTTCAAGAACACCGTCATCATCATGACCACCAACCTCGGCACCCGCGACATCGCCAAGGGCATCAACCTCGGCTTCCAGCAGTCCGGTGACGCGGCCGGCTCCTACGACCGGATGAAGGCCAAGGTGTCGGAGGAGCTCAAGCAGCACTTCCGCCCCGAGTTCCTCAACCGCGTCGACGAGATCATCGTGTTCCCGCCGCTGTCGCAGCAGCAGATCGTCGCGATGGTGGACAACATGATCGCCTCGGTCGAGCTGCGGATGCGCGACCGCGACATGCGGATCGAGCTGACGCAGGCGGCGAAGAACCTGCTCGCCGAGCGGGGCTTCGACCCGGTCCTGGGCGCCCGCCCGTTGCGCCGGACGATCCAGCGCGAGATCGAGGACGTGCTCGCCGAGAAGATGCTGTACGGCGAGGTCGGCCCCGGCCAGATCGTGCTGGTCGACGTCGAGGGCGAGGGCCCGACCGCGTCGTTCTCGTTCCACGGCCAGAAGGTCGGCGAGCTGCCGGATCTGCCGCCGTTCGAGACCGCCGAGGTCACCAGCGGTGACGTGGTGGCCGAGGGACCGGACGACTCCGACAGCGGGTCGGACGTCCCCCGCGCCGAGTGATCCACGCCGAGTCGGCGCAGTCTCAGCTGAGACTGCGCCGACTCGGCATTTCAGGGGAGCGCGTAGGTGTCCGGACCGACGTGCACGACCAGGCCGTCCTCGACGAGTGAGGCCAGGCAGCGCACCCGCTGCGCCTCCTCGGTCCACGCGGCATCCAGCCGCGACCGGTGCACCGGCCCGGCGCTGTCGCGCAGCACGGCGAGCAGCCGGCCCCGGCACTGGCGGTCGGTGCCGGCCCACGTCTGCACCTTGCGCGGCGGCCCGTCGTACGCCGGGTAGCCGGCCGCCCGCCAGGCACACAGGTCGCGCACCGGGCAGGCGTCGCAGCGCGGGTTGCCCGCGGTGCAGACGAGCGCGCCCAGCTCCATCAGCGCCACCGACCAGGTCGGTGCGTCCTCCTCGGGCAGCAGCTCCAGCGCGACCTCGCGCTCGGCCCTCGTGACCGCCACTGACGGGAGCTCGACGCCCTGCACCGTGCGGGCCAGCACCCGCCGCACGTTGGTGTCCAGCACGACGTGGCGCCGGCCGTGCGCGAACGACGCGATCGCGGCCGCGGTGTAGTCGCCGATGCCGGGCAGCGCCCGCAGGTCGTCGTACGCCGCGGGCACCTCGCCGCCGTGCCGCTCGACGATCGCGCCGGCCGCGGCGTGCAGCCGCAGCGCCCGGCGCGGGTAGCCCAGCCGGCCCCACGCGCGCACGGCCTCACCGCTCGGCTCGGCCGCCAGCGCGGCCGGCGTCGGCCAGCGCGCCAGCCACTGCTCGTGCACGGGCAGCACCCGGGCGACCGGGGTCTGCTGGAGCATGAACTCGGAGACCATCACCGACCACGGCGACGCCCGGGGGCCGCGCCACGGCAGGTCGCGCGCGTGCTCGCCGTACCAGCGCAGCACCGGACCGTGGAGCCGGCTGCTCGGTGAGGGGTTCATCGGCGCCCATCCTGCCCGGTGTGGCACCACCATCCGGGGCCGGGCGCTGACTAGCGTTCGACCATGCCGCCGCTGACCCGAGGACCGCTCCCCGCGAGGGTCTACTGGACGCGCCGGCTGCTCGTCCTCGGTACTGCGCTTGCGCTGGTCTTCGGCATCGGCCGGCTGCTCATCAGCGGCAGCGACGGAGCGTCCGGCGAGGACGCCGCAGCTCAGGTCGCCGCCGACACGACGCCCACGACGACCCCGTCCGACACCACCCTCACGACCGCCGTCACACCGTCCGGCACGAACCACCGGACGAGCACACCGGACCCGACGCCCACGCTGGCCGTGCCGGAGGGGGAGTGCGCCGGGACCGACATCGCCGTCACGCCGAAGGTCACCAACGCGGTCGGTGGCCGTCCGGTGCGGATCGTGCTGCAGCTGCGCACCCTCGAGACACCGGCCTGCACCTGGCGGATCGACCGCGACGCGGTCACCGTCAACATCACCTCCGGCAAGGACCAGATCTGGTCCAGCCGCCAGTGCCCGCGCGCGATCCCGGTGAGCGACGTCGTCGTGCGCCAGGCGGTCACGACGAACGTCGCACTCACCTGGAGCGCCCGGCGCTCCGACGACGCGTGCTCGAAGTTCACCGACTGGGCCGGCCTGGGCTGGTACCACGTCACCGCGGCCGCGCTCGGCGGCGAGCCGTCCGACGTGCAGTTCGAGCTGAAGGCGCCCACGGCGACCACCATCACCAGGACCGCCCAGCCGACGCAGAGCCCCAGCAACGGGCCCAGCAACCGGCCCAGCAACCAGCCCAGCAGCCGGCCGAGCAACACGGCGAGCGGCCGGCCTCTCACCAGCCCATCGGGCCACCCGGACTGACCGGTTAGACGTACCGCTCGAGGATCGTGGACTCCGCGAGGCGGGACAGGCCCTCGCGCACGCTGCGAGCGCGCAGCTCGCCGACGCCCTCGACCGCCTGGAGGTCGTCGACGCCGGCGGACAGCAGCTTCTGGAGCGTGCCGAAGTGGTCGACCAGCCGGTCGACGACGGTGCTGGGCAGCCGCGGCACCTTGGCCAGCAGCCGGTAGCCGCGCGGGGCGACCGCACCGTCGAGGTGCTCGCCGGTGCCGAGGCCGAGTGCCCGCGCCGCGGCGGCCGGGTCGACGAGCTCGGTCGACGACAGCGACTCGAGCCGGTTGAGCAGCGCCTCGGGGCTCTTGGTCCGACGGCCGGCCGGCAGGTAGTCGCGGATCACCAGCTCGCGCTCGGTGTCGACCCCGGTCACCAGCTCCTCGAGCTGGAGCGAGAGCAGCCGCCCGTCGGTGCCGAGCTCGAGCACGTAGTCCTCGATCTCGACGGCGATCCGGGTGACCATCTCGAGCCGCTGGGCCACGACCGCGACGTCGCGGACCGTGACGAGGTCCTCGATCTCCAGCGCGGACAGGGTGCTGGACACCTCGTCGAGGCGCAGCTTGTACCGCTCCAGGGTCGCCAGCGCCTGGTTCGCGCGCGAGAGGATCTGGCCGGAGTCCTCGAGCACGTGGCGGGTCTCGCCGACGTACGCCGCGATGATCTGCATCGACTGCGACACCGAGATGACCGGGTAGCCGGTCTGCCGTGCCACCCGGTCGGCGGTGCGGTGCCGGGTGCCGGTCTCCTCGGAGGGGATCGTGTGGTCGGGCATCAGGTGCACGGCCGCCCGGCTGATCCGGGTGACGTCCTTGTCGAGGATGATCGCGCCGTCCATCTTGGCCAGCTCGCGCAGGCCGGTGGCGGTGAACGGCACGTCGAGCGTGAAGCCGCCGGTGGAGATCGACTCGACGAGCTTGTCGTGGCCGAGGACGATCAGCGCACCGGTGCGGCCGCGGAGGATCCGCTCGAGCCCGTCGCGCAGGGGAGTGCCGGGCGCGATGGTGGCGAGCGTGGCGCGCAGGCGCAGCTGCTCGTCCGAGCGGTCGGTGGGCACGCGAGGAGTCTAGAGGTCTTCGACGGGTCGCGGACGCTGGACGTCCGTGGTGAGCAGCTGCAGCAGCCGCAGCGCCGAGCCGACGTCGGGAACGTCGAGCACCCGCATGCCGTCGACCATCCACGACTCCGGCGACCGGGCCGCGGGACGCCCGGGCTCGGTCGGCACCACCGCGAGCTGGAACCCCAGCCGGGCCGCCTCGGCGAGTCGCTGCGGCAGGTCCCGGACCCGGCGCAGCTCGCCGGACAGCCCGATCTCGCCCATCGCCACCACGCCCCGCGGCGGGGGTACCCCGCGGCTCGCCGACGTCAGCGCGACCGCGACCGCGAGGTCGCTCGCCGGCTCGACCACGCGGGCACCGCCAACCGTCGAGGCGAACACGTCGAGCGTGTGCAGCCGGACGCCGCAGTGCTGCTGGAGCACCGCCATCACCATCGCGACCCGGGAGGAGTCGAGCCCGGAGGTCGTACGGCGGGGTCGCTCCGCGGCGCTGTGCGTCACCAGGGCCTGCACCTCGGCGAGCAGCGGCCGCCGGCCCTCCATCGTCACCGCGACGCAGGTGCCGGGCACCTGGGCGTGGTGGTTCTCCACGAACAGCCCGGTCGGGTCGGTGACCGCGTTGATGCCCTCGGTGCCGAGGTCGAAGCAGCCGACCTCGTCGACGGGGCCGAACCGGTTCTTCATCGCACGCACCATCCGGAACCGCGAGTCCCGGTGGCCCTCGAAGTGCAGCACCACGTCGACGACGTGCTCGAGCACCCGCGGGCCGGCGATCGAGCCGTCCTTGGTGACGTGGCCGACCAGCACGGTGGTGATGTTGCGGGTCTTGGCCACCCGCACCAGCGCGGCCGCGACCTCCTTGACCTGGCTCACGCCGCCGGGGACGCCGTCCACGCCGGGGGCGCCGATCGTCTGCACCGAGTCCACGACGATCAGCGTCGGCCGCACCTCCTCGATGTGGGTGAGGACCGCGCCGAGGTCGGTCTCGGCGGCGAGGTAGAGCTCGTCGTGCACCCCGCCGGTGCGGTCCGCCCGGAGCCGCACCTGCGACGCCGACTCCTCGCCGGTGACGTAGAGCGTGCGGCGCTGGTAGCGCGCGGTCTGGGCCGCGACCTCCAGCAGCAGCGTGCTCTTGCCGACGCCGGGCTCGCCGGCGAGCAGGATCACCGCACCCGGCACCAGGCCGCCGCCGAGGACCCGATCGAGCTCGGGCACGCCGCTGGTCCGGAAGGTCGAGTCCTCCACCGACACCTGGCCGATCGGGACCGCAGGGCGGGTGACCGGCGTGGCGGCCGTGCGTCCCGCCGGCGCGGCGGCGGCCTCGGCCACCGAGCCCCACGCCTGGCACTCGCTGCAGCGGCCGACCCACTTCGAGGTCTCCCATCCGCACTCGGAGCATCGGAAGGCGGGACGGGCGGTCTTCGGCATGGCGGACACGCTAGGCGGCCGCGCCGACAGCGGGTTCTGTGGTCTCATTGGATCGATCAAGGTCGCGTGGAGAGGAGGGCGGGTGTCCAGGAGCACCGGTCGGCTCGCCACGCCCCCGACGCTCGCCGACGTCGCCGAGCTCGCCGGCGTCTCCCGCCAGACGGTGTCGAACGCCGTCAACAACCCGGACCTGCTGCGCGCCGACACCCTGGCCCGGGTCCTCGAGGCGATCGACGAGCTGGGCTACTCGCCGAACCGCGCCGCCCGCAACCTGCGCACCCGCGCGTCGCACCTGATCGGGATGCGGATCAGCGCGGCGCAGGAGGGCACCGCCAACGCCACCATGGACCGGTTCGTGCACTCGCTGGTGGAGACCTCACGGGAGGCGGGCTACCACGTGCTGCTGTTCGCGGGCGCCCACGAGGACCCCCTCACCGGGTACGACGACCTGCTCCGCTCGACCGCGGTCGACGCCTTCGTCGTCACCGACACCTACCTCGGCAACCCGCAGGCGACCTGGCTCCAGCAGCAGCGGGCGCCGTTCGTGGCGTTCGGCCGGCCGTGGGACAACCCCACCGCCGAGCACGCGTGGGTCGATGTCGACGGTGCGGCCGGCACCGACCTCGCGACCAGCCACCTGATCGAGCGCGGCCACCACCGGATCGCCTGGATCGGCTGGCGCAAGGACTCCTTCATCGGCGAGGACCGCCGCTCCGGCTGGAGCCGGGCCATGCACGCGCGCGGCCTGTCGACCACCGGGCTCGCCTCCCGTGTCGAGGACACCATCGCCAGCGGCCGGGAGGCCAGTGCCGTGCTGCTCGACGAGGCTCAGCCCTCGGCGTTCGTGTGCGCCTCGGACACGCTGGCGATGGGGGTGCTGCACACCCTGCGTGACCGGGACATGGAGGCCGGCCGCGAGATCTGCGTCATCGGCTTCGACGACTCCCAGGTCTCCCAGGTCGTGCCGCCCGGGCTCACCTCCGTCCGCCAGCCCTTGGAGCAGGTCGCGATCGAGATCGTGAAGGCGCTGGAGGGGATGCTCGCGCACCCGCCCGTCGTCGGCCCCGGCGTGATGCTGACGCCGACGCTGGCCGTGCGTGGCAGCAGCTAGTAGCGCCGCCACCAGAGGTTGACCGCGTAGTCGACCTCGGTGCCCTCGTGGGACGCGAGCACCTCGTCGGCCACCTCGCGGCTGAACTCGATGCGGACGACGCTCTCGAGGTCGGCCCGCGACGAGAAGGCCCACCGCATGTCGACGGGCGTGCGCGTCCAGCCGTGCGTCGACCAGAACCGCTCGACAGCACCGGGGTCGACCTCGGGGTACCCCCGGCGGAACCACGCCCCGAACGTCGTGCGGGTCGGGTCGTTGTCGATCACGAACGCCGTGCCGCCCCGGCGTACGACCCGGTCGAGCTCGGCCAGACCGGGCTCGCAGCCGGGGCCGAAGAAGTACGCCCACCGGGCGTGCGCGACGTCGACCGACGCGTCCGGGACCGGCAGTGACTGGGCCGTGCCCTGCACGACGGACACGTTCGGCAGCCGCCGGGTACGCCGGCGGGCCAGCGCGACCAGGTCGCCGTGCGGCTCGACGCCGACCACCGACGAGGCGGTGGAGGCGAACCGGGGCAGGTGGAAGCCGGTGCCGCAGCCGACGTCGAGCACCGCGCGCCGGTCCCACGGGGAGACCGCCCGCATCGCCGCCTCGATGGCCCGATCCGGGTCGACCGCGCGGTTCTCGAGCTCGTAGGTCGACGTGTGGTGCCAGATGTTGGGGCTCGGCCGAGCCCCGGGGTCGATCAAAGACGCACGAGGCCGCTGGGCGTCTGGAACTGCGCGGCGAGGATGCCCGGGGTGCCGTTCGGGGCGACCCACTCCACCTTCACGTCCTCCAGCGGCGCCTCGACGGTCTCGCCGAGCCACTCGCTGACCCGGTGCGGGTCGCCGGCGATCTCCAGGCAGGCCAGCGAGTACGCCGGGTCCGCGCCCGCGCTCGGGTGCATCTCCGCGGGGCTCTGCCACTGGATGAAGAACGGCAGCTGCGGGTCGGCGATCAGGCCGTTGACGCCGATCTGCTTCCACACCAGCTCGCTGCCGTCGGGGCGGTGCCGGTTGCCCTTCGCGGCCTCACGGCCCAGCCGCTGCTCGGCGACCGAGATGTCGTCGACCGCGACGACCCAGCCGAGCCAGCCGCCGCCGAGGAGGGACCGGGCGCGCACGGCCTGGCCGAACGGGGCCTTGTCCGACGCGGGGTGGTCCAGCACCTCGACGATCTCGAGGTAGGTGTTGCCGGCGAGCGGCAGGATCATGTTGCGGGTGCCGAAACGAGGGTGGACACCACCGTCGACGAAGTCCTTGCCGAGCAGACCCCCGATGCGCTGGGCAGTGCTGGCGAGGCCATCCGGTCCTGCTGCGAAAGAGAGATGGTCCAGGCGCATGCGACGATTCTCGGCGTTCTCTCAGGAACGCCGGACACCGGGGTCCCGGTCTCTTGACGTCGAGAGGTCTAGGCCGGATCGGCCGGATGCAGGGCGAGCGCCGACCGCGACCGCAGGTGCGCCTCGCAGTGCCGCACCAGCTCGGCGTACGCCGCCGCGCCCATCAGCTCGGTCAGCTCGGGCGCGTTGGTGACGTAGAGCGGCTCGACGTTGACGTGCGCCTCGGTGTTGCCGGAGCAGTACCAGTCGAGGTCGTGACCGCCCGGTCCCCACCCGCGCCGGTCGTACTCGCCGATCGTCACCTCGGTGTACGTCGTGCCGTCCTGCCGGCTGACCTCGCGGAAGGTACGCCGGATCGGCAGCTGCCAGCAGACGTCCGGCTTGGTCTCGAGGGGGTTCTTGCCGAGCACGAACGCCAGTGCGTGCAGGGCGCAGCCCGCGCCGTTCTTGAAGTCCGGGCGGTTGTGGAACACGCATGCCTGCTGGCCGTCGACGGTGATGGTGAGCGTCTTGCGCTCGCCCTCGTCGTCGACCTCGATCCAGTCCTGCTTGCGCACCTTGCCGGCCGGCTTGTGCTGCCAGAGCTCGTCGTCGAGCATCCCGACGTACGCCGCGACCCGCTTCTCGTCGTCCTTGTCGGCGAAGTGGGCGCCGAGCGTGCAGCAGCCGACGTCAGGGGCGTCCGCGTAGATGCCGGGGCAGCCCTGGCCGAAGATGCACATGTACGACGACGTCAGCCAGGTGAGGTCGCACTTCAACACCTCGGTCTCGTCGGCGGGGTTGACGAACTCGACGAACGCACGGGGGAACACCAGGTCGACTTCGGGCACGGGGAAACCCTACGTGCCTAGTAGCGTGGAGCCATGCGTCTGGGCGTGCTCGACATCGGGTCCAACACCGGACACCTGCTCGTGGTGGACGCCCACCGCGGCGCCGCGCCGCTCCCGGCCTACTCCTACAAGCAGCCGCTGCGCCTCGCCGAGCACCTCGACGGGACCGGCGCGGTGACCGCTGCCGGCATCGACGCGCTGGCCGAGTTCACCGCCCAGGCACTGCGCGTCGCGGAGGACAAGGGCAGCGAGGACATGCTGGCGTTCGCCACCTCGGCGGTGCGGGACGCGGTCAACAGCGAGGCCGTGCTGGCCCGGGTCCGCGAGCGGACCGGACAGGAGATCGCCGTGCTGTCGGGCGAGGACGAGGCGCGGCTGACGTTCCTCGCCGTCCGCCGGTGGTGCGGCTGGTCCGCGGGCCGGCTGTCGGTGTTCGACATCGGCGGCGGCTCCCTGGAGATCGCCGGGGGCGCGGACGAGGAGCCGGACGTCGCCTGGTCGCTGCCGCTGGGTGCGGCGCGGCTGGCCCGGCAGCACTTCGCCGGCGGTGTCCCCGAGGAGGACGACGTCCGGCAGATGCGCAAGGGGATCCGCGCCGAGATCGCCCGCGACGCGGGCCGGCTGCTGCGCGCCGGGACCCCCGACCGCGCGGCCGCGACGTCGAAGACGTTCCGCTCGCTCGCCCGGATCTGCGGCGCGGCGCCCTCGGCCGACGGGCCGCTCGTGGCGCGCTGGCTGCAGCTCGCGACCCTCACCGAGTGGATCCCGAAGCTGGTCGCGATGACGCCGGGCGAGCTCGCCGGGCTGCCGGGTGTCTCGCCGAGCCGCAGCCACCAGGTGGTGCCCGGGGCGCTGGTCGCGGAGGCGGTGATGGACATCTTCGACCTGTCCGAGCTGGAGATCTGCCCGTGGGCGCTCCGCGAGGGTGTGATCCTCGAGCGGCTCGACCAGATCACGGCCGGACTCTGATGGCGCCGCGCATCGGCCTGTCGACGGTCTCGGTCTACCCGGAGTCGTCAGCGCACGCGTTCGGGTACGCCGCCTCGCTCGGGTACGACGCCGTCGAGGTGATGGTCGGCATCGACGCGCTCAGCCAGCAGACCTCCGCGGTGAAGCAGCTCGCCGAGCACCACGGCGTCCCGATCAGCGCCGTGCACGCGCCGTGCCTGCTGTTCACGCAGCGGGTCTGGGGCACCGAGCCGTGGGGCAAGCTGGAGCGCTCCGCCGAGATGGCGCAGGCCGTCGGGGCGGAGGTCGTCGTCGTCCACCCGCCGTTCCGCTGGCAGAAGACGTACGCCGCCGGGTTCGTCGAGGGCATCGCAGCCCTGGAGACGTCGACCGGCATCGCGTTCGCCGTCGAGAACATGTATCCGTGGCGGGCCTCGACCAGGCGCGGCATGGAGATGTACCTGCCCGGCTGGGACCCCTCCGAGGAGCCCTACGCCAACACCACCATCGACCTGTCGCACGCCGCGATCGCGCAGTCCGACCCGATCCTGATGGCCAGGCGGCTCGGCGACCGGCTGCGGCACATCCACCTGACCGACGGCACCGGCTCGGCCAAGGACGAGCACCTCGTGCCCGGGCGCGGCTCGATGGGCGCCGCACCGTTCCTGCGGCACCTGGCCAAGGTGGGGTTCGCCGGCGAGATCGTCGTCGAGATCAACACCCGCAAGTGCCGTGACGTGGTCGAGCGCGAGGCGGACCTGCGGGAGTCGCTCGAGTTCGCGCGCGAGCACCTCACGGTGGCGACCCCGTGACGTCCGCGGCGCCGCGTCGCGGCCGCCGCCCCGGGGCGCCCGACACGCGCGCCGCGATCCTGGCCGCCGCCCGATCGTCGTTCGCCGCCCATGGGTATGCCGCCACGACCGTCCGGTCCGTCGCCGCCGCCGCCGGTGTCGACGCGGCGCTCGTGCACCACTACTTCGGCACCAAGGACGACCTGTTCGTCGCGGCGCTCGAGCTGCCGGTCGACCCGCGCGCCGCGCTGGCGGGGGCGGCCGCCGAGGGCCCGGACGGTGCCGGGGAGCGGATGCTGCGGGTCTTCCTCTCGGTCTGGGACGACCCGGAGCTCCGGCTGCCGCTGCTGGGACTGGCCCGGGGGATGCTCGAGCCCTCGGGCCACCGGCTGCTGACCGACGGCTTCCTCCCGGCCGTGCTCCAGCCGGTCGGCGTCGCGCTGGGCATCGAGCGCCCCGACGTCCGGATGCCCCTGGTCGCCAGCCAGGTCATCGGGCTGATCCTGGTGCGCTACCTGCTCGAGGTGGAGCCGGTCGCGTCGATGCCCCCGGAGGACGTCGTCGCGATCTACGCCCCCACCCTCCAGCGCTACCTCACCGGGCCCTTGCCCTAGGGGTCCGCGCCGGAGCACAATTCATCGCATGGTGAAAAACGCGGTGGAGATCCACGACCTGCACGTCGTACGCGGGAGGCGCACCGTGCTCGAGCACCTCGACATCACCGTCGGGGCTGGTGTCACCGGGCTCCTCGGACCGTCCGGCTGCGGCAAGTCCACGCTGATGCGCTGCCTGGTCGGGGTCCAGCAGGTCGCGGGAGGCGCCGTCTCCGTCTTCGGCGACCCCGCCGGCAGCAGCCGGCTGCGGGACCGGGTCGGCTACGTCACCCAGGCCTCGAGCGTCTACGACGACCTCACCGTCGACGAGAACCTCCGCTTCTTCGCCCGCGTGCTCGGCGTCGACCCGGCCCACGTGGACCGCGCGGTCGACGCCGTCGACCTCGACGACCACCGTGACCAGGTCGTCGGGCGGCTCAGCGGCGGGCAGCGCAGCCGGGCGAGCCTCGCCGTCGCGCTCCTGGGCGAGCCCGACCTGCTCGTCCTCGACGAGCCGACCGTCGGGCTCGACCCTGTGCTCCGCGCGGACCTCTGGCGGCTCTTCCACGACCTCGCCGACCGGGGCACCGCCGTGTTCGTCTCCAGCCACGTGATGGACGAGGCCGAGCGCTGCGACCGGCTGCTGCTGATGCGCGAGGGCCGGATCATCGCCGACGGCACGCCGACGGAGATCAAGGAGAAGGCCGGCGCCGGCAACATCGAGGACGCGTTCCTCGCGATCGTCAGGGGGGCGGCCGCGTGAACCCACGCATCCTGTTCGCCATCGCCGGCCGGGTGCTGGTCCAGCTGCGCCGCGACCGGCGCACCCTCGCGCTCCTGCTGGTGCTGCCCTGCGTCCTGATCACCTTGCTGTGGTGGATGTTCAAGGACACGCCGGTCTTCGACGCGGTCGGTCCCGCGCTGCTGGCGATGTTCCCGTTCATCGTGATGTTCCTCGTGACCAGCGTGACCACGCTGCGCGAGCGCAGCAGCGGCACCCTCGAGCGGCTGCTCGCGATGCCGATGGGCAAGCTGGACTTCCTGCTCGGGTACGGCGTCGCGTTCGGGGTGGTCGCGGCCGTGCAGTCCGCGCTCGCAGTCGCGCTCAGCGTCGGCTTCCTGGGCCTCGACGTGCAGGGCCCGGTCTGGCTGCTCACCGTCGTCGCCGTCGTCGACGCGGTGCTCGGCTCCGCGCTCGGGCTGTTCGTGAGTGCGTTCGCCCAGACCGAGTTCCAGGCGGTCCAGTTCATGCCGGCGCTGGTGATCCCGCAGATCCTGCTCTGCGGGCTGTTCATCCCCCGCGACCAGCTGCCCGCCACCCTGGAGGCGGTCAGCAACGTGCTGCCGCTCAGCTACGCGGTCGACGCGATGCAGACCCTCACCAGCACCACCGCCACCGCGGACGTCTGGCAGGACCTCGCGGTGGTGGCGGGGTTCGCCCTGGCCGGCCTCGCGCTGGGGGCGGCCACGCTGCGCCGGCGTACCCCCTGAAATCGGAGGTTCGGACCCTCCCGTCGTAGCCTGAGGGACATGTCGCTCCTCCGTCAGCCGCTCCTCCTCCTGGCCCGCAGCGCCGCGGTCAAGAAGGCGGTCAGCACCATGCCGGTCTCGGCCGGGATCGTCCGCAGCTACGTCCCCGGCGAGACCACCGCCACCGCCGTCGACGCCACCGCCGACCTGGTCGACGACGGGCTCCGGGTCACCCTGGACTTCCTCGGTGAGGACACCCTGGACGCCGAGCAGGCGGAGGCCACGGTGGCGGCGTACGTCGACCTCCTCGAGCAGCTCGCCGTCCGCGGGCTGACCCGGAGCGCCGAGGTGTCGGTCAAGCTCAGCGCCGTCGGGCAGGCCCTTCCGGACAACGGTCACAAGATCGCGCTCGAGAACGCCCGCACCATCTGTCGCGCAGCCCGCAACGCCGGCACGACGGTGACGCTGGACATGGAGGACCACACCACCACCGACTCGACACTGGCGATCCTGCACGAGCTGCGCAAGGACTTCCCCGAGACCGGCGCGGTGCTGCAGGCGGCGCTGCGGAGGACCGAGGCCGACTGCCGCGCGCTGGCCCACGAGGGCTCACGGGTCCGGCTGTGCAAGGGTGCGTACCTCGAGCCCGAGCACGCCGCGTTCGTCGACAAGCTCGAGATCGACCGGTCCTACGTGCGCTGCCTCAAGGTGCTGCTCGCCGGCGAGGGCTACCCGATGATCGCCACCCACGACCCGCGGATGGTCCGGATCGCCTCGTCGCTGGCCAGCCGCTACGGCCGCACCCCGGGGACCTACGAGTTCCAGATGCTCTACGGCATCCGCCCCGAGGAGCAGCGGCGCCTGGCGAAGGACGGCGAGACCGTCCGGGTCTACGTCCCCTACGGCCTCGAGTGGTACGGCTACCTGATGAGAAGGCTCGCCGAGCGCCCGCAGAACCTGACATTCTTCCTGAGGTCCCTGATCTCCAAGAAGTAGGTACGACATGGCGCAGACCGCGATCCTCGGAGCCGGCGTGATGGGGGAGACCCTGCTGTCCGGCCTGGTCCGCGCCGGCCGCCGCGTCGACCACCTCCTGGTCGGCGAGAAGCGGGCCGACCGGGCCCGCGAGCTCGAGGAGCGGTACGGCGTCGCAGTGGTCGGCAACGCCGAGGCGGCCCGCAAGGCGGACACCCTCGCGCTCGTGGTCAAGCCGCAGGACATGGCGGACCTGCTCGACGAGATCGCCGGCGAGCTGCGCCCCGGCCAGCTCGTCGTCTCGCTCGCCGCCGGGATCACGACGGCGTTCATCGAGTCCCGGGTGCCCGAGGGCGTCGCGGTCGTCCGGGTCATGCCGAACACGCCGGCCCTGGTCGACGAGGGCATGGCCGCGGTCTCGCCCGGCTCGCACTGCTCCGAGGAGCACCTCGCCGAGGCCGAGTCGCTGATGGCCTCGGTCGGGCGGGTCGTCCGGATCCCCGAGCGCCAGCAGGACGCGGTCACCGCGATCTCCGGCTCCGGCCCGGCCTACATCTTCTTCGTCGTGGAGTCGATGATCGAGGCCGGTGTCCACCTCGGCCTGCCGCGCGCGACCGCGACCGAGCTCGTCGTCCAGACCGTGGTCGGCTCGGCGAAGATGCTCCGCGAGACCGGCACCCACCCCGTCGTGCTGCGCGAGCAGGTCACCTCGCCCGGCGGGACCACGGCCGCCGCGCTGCGCGAGCTCGAGGTGCACAAGGTCCGCGCGGCGTTCCTCGCCGCCATGGAGGCCGCCCGCGACCGCTCGCGGTCGCTCGCCGACGGCAGCTGACGGCGACACGCCGGCCGGTTTCTCCGGCTGACCGGAGAAACCCGACCGACACGCCGCGCTGCCCCGGCGTGTCCGTCGGGTTTCACCCGACAAGGTCGGCCAGCGCGTGGTCTGTCGGGCATCGCGCGGGCGCGTGCCCGCAGCGCGGCGACACGCCGGCCGGTTTCTCCGGCTGACCGGAGAAACCCGACCGACACGCCGCGCTGCCCCGGCGTGTCCGTCGGGTTTCACCCGACAAGGTCGACCAGGGCGTCGGGTGTCCGGCATCGCGAGGCGTGTCCCCGCGGCGCGGCGGCTGGCTACGGCCGGCCGCCGGCCGACGGCCGTGAGCGGGCACGCCGAGACCGGGTGAGCAGCCAGTGGGCGAGGAGCACGTTCGTGATCGCCGCGGCGGTCAGCATGAACACCCCGATGGCGTCGGTGGTGAGCTGGAACCACGAGGCGAGGTCCCCGGTGGACGACGACTCACAGGCCCCGCCCGCATTGCACGACCCGCTCCCGCTGCTCGCGTCGGGGTTCGCGCCGGGCACCAGTGCCAGGAGGCCGTACGCCGCGTAGAAGGCGACCAGGCCCGCGAGGCCGGAGGGGAGCGCGAGTGCTGTCGCGGACAGGATCGCCACCGTGGAGTCGCCGGCGAAACCGGCACCCGCGAGCCCGGCCACCGTCCCGACGTACGCCATCGCGACGAGGCGGCCGATCATGACCGCAGGTCCCTGACCAGCCCGAGGACGTCGTCGACGAGCCCGCGAGCGACGGGCAGCCGGGCGAGCTTCACGAGCCGGTCCACGATAGGCACCAGGCCGGCGACCAGCCGCCGGCTGCGCTCCTGGCGCGGGCTGTCGTCGTACACCCAGAACAGCACCACGCCCATCTGCAGCAGCCACAGGAGCTCAGGCAGCTCGGCGCGGAGGTCCGCGGACGCCTTGACGTTCGAGCCGGTCACCAGCGTGCGGAAGACCCCGATGGAGGCGTCCCGGGCCGGGGCGGACTCGGGGCTGAACGGCGACAGCGGGCTGTGCGGGTCCGCGGCGTTGCGGAAGAACTCACCGGCGAACTCGTGGTGCGGCTCGGCGACGTACAGCCACGCGTCCAGCACGCCGCGCAGCCGCTGGTCGAACCGGCTGTCCCGCCCGAGGACCCGCTCCGCCGCCGCCTCGTGCTCGACCTGGAGCTGGTCGTAGAACGCCTGGATCAGGTGCTCCTTGGAGCCGAAGTAGTAATAGGCGTTCCCGAGGGAGACCCCGGCCTCGGTCGCGATCGCGCGCATCGTCGTCCGCCCGTAGCCGTCGCGGCTGAACAGCCGCATCGCAGCGTCCACGATGGTCTGCCTGGTCTGCTCAGCCTTGGGGGAGCGGGCGGCAGGGTCCGGCACAGTCATCAGCGTAGTCACCCCCCGACGCGCCCCTGGAGCCCAACAGGTGACGGAGCCCGGCGGCGCCGTACGCCGCGGCGCGGGCCGTCGGCAGCAGCCGCGGGCTGGACAGCCGCTCGGCCAGCCCGCGGTAGGACCGGGTCGCCCACAGGCACATCACCCACGCCCGGTCGTGGACCCACATCGCACCGTCCCCGCCGATCACGGTGACCTCCTCGAGGGTGCGCGCGTGGTCGAGGTCCGGGAACCGGCGCTGCGCCTCGAGCGAGCCGGCCGCGACCACGTCGAGCGGGACCAGCATCGGCTGCCGGGCCAGCCACCCCGCGAATCCCCGGCACAGCGGGCAGTCCGGGTCGGTGAGCACCGTCAGGCGCTCGACGGCCACCGCGGTCATGCGGGGTACGCCGGCTGCGTCGGCGGGAGGAAGCCCTGCGGCGGGAGCGGCGCGGTCCGGGTCCGCTCCAGCCGGCTCCGGCGGCGGATCGCGTTGAACGCGTAGACGTTGACGAAGTGCAGGACGCCGAGCGTCAGCGTGACGACCCCGACCTTCACGCTGAGGGTGTCGAACATGCCGCGCAGGTCGGCGACCGGCTCGCTGATCCGCAGGAAGAGCATCACGAAGCCGAGGTTCAGCAGGTAGAAGCCGACGACGAGCAGCCGGTTCACGGCGTGCGCGAGCCGCTCGTCCCCGGCGAACACGTCCTCCAGGAAGACCCGGCCGTTGCGCGACAGGGTGCTGGCGACCCAGATGGTGAGGGGGACGGTGATGAGCAGGTAGACGACGTAGGTGCCGACGGTCCAGGTCACGGTGCTCTCGCTTTCTTGAACGTGTTCAAAACTTCCGATGGAGCGACCGTACGCCCGTTTTTGAACATGTTCAAGATCAGAGTCCGAGTGCGGTCTGGGCCGCGGCGACCACCGGCGCCGTCACCTCCCGGCAGCGGGCCGCGCCGGCGGCGAACACCGACGCCACGTGGCTCGGGTCCGCGGCGAGCTCGGCGTACCGCTTCTGCACCGGCTCGAGCTCCGCGACCACCGCGTCGGTCACCGCCCGCTTGAGGGCGCCGTACGTCGTGATCCCGTCGGCCGAGCCCCCGCACGCGGCCAGGATGTCCAGCAGGTTGGTGACGCCGGGCTTGGTCTCCCGCTCGGCCCGGACCGCATCGGGCCCCGTATCGGAGTCGGTCACGGCCCGGGCGACCTTGCGGCGTACGACGTCGGGCGGGTCGAGCAGGCACACCGAACCGGCCGCGTCGGCGGACTTCGACATCTTGCGGGTCGGGTGCAGCAGGTCCATGACCCGGGCGGTGCCGTCCGTGGCGGTGACGACCTCGGGGATCGTGAACACCTCGCCGTACCGGCGGTTGAAGCGCAGTGCGAGGTCCCGGGTGAGCTCGACGTGCTGGTTCTGGTCGGCGCCCACGGGGACCTGGGCCGGCCGGTACAGGAGGATGTCGGCCGCCATCAGCGCCGGGTAGGTGAACAGCGAGACGCGCGTCGAGTCGACACCTCGGCCCTTCTCCTTGAACTGGATCATCCGGTTCAGCTCACCGGTCGTGGCGACGCACTCGAGCAGGTAGGCCAGCTGCGCGTGCGCGGGCACGTGGCTCTGCCGGAACAGCGTCGCCCGGTCCAGCCCGGTGGCGAGGAACAGCGCGGCCGTCTCGTCGGCGTACGCGCGCAGCAGCCGCGGATCGTGCTCGGTCGTCATCGCGTGCAGGTCGGAGACGCCGTAGAAGGCGTCCTCCTGGCGTCGCGACATGGGGCGGAGGGCCCCGAGGTAGCTGCCGAGCGTGAGCCGCCCGGACGGGGTGAGGAGGGAGAGGGTGCGGGTCATGGTGAGCTCCTGTGAGAGCCCACGGGTCGGCGCCGGACACGACAACGGCCGCCCGTGGGCGGCCGGTGGGTGACGTGGGTGCGCGTCGAGAGGTGGTCCGCCCTCAGGCGGGCCACCACAACATGGGACGCGTCAGCACGCCCCCAGAGTACCGGTACCGTCGCCGGCATGCCTCCGGCGTCGACGATGTGTCCCGGGCCCGCGGTGGTGGTCTTCGACCAGAGCCTCACCGAGTACGACTTCGGTGCCTCCCACCCGATGTCACCGGTGCGCGTGGACCTCACCATGCGGCTCGCCGAGAGCCTCGGCGTGGTCGGGGCGGCCGGTGCGCGGCTGGTGCGCGTCCCGGCGCCGGTCGCGACCGAGGACCAGATCGCGCGGGTGCACGACGCCGCGCTGATCGAGGCGGTGATGAAGGCCGAGTACGACGAGGCCCGCGGTCTCGGGACCGACGACAACCCGGTCTTCCCGGGGATGCACCGCGCGGCGGCGCACATCGTCGGCGCCAGCGTGGAGGCGTTCCGCCGGGTCTGGTCGCGCGAGTCCCTGCACGCGGTGAACATCGCCGGTGGCCTGCACCACGCGATGCGCGGCCGGGCCAGCGGGTTCTGCATCTACAACGACGTCGCCGTCGGCATCCAGCAGCTCCTCGACCAGGGCGCCGAACGGGTCGCGTACGTCGACGTCGACGTGCACCACGGCGACGGGGTGGAGCGGATCTTCTGGAACGACCCACGGGTCCTGACGATCTCGCTGCACGAGACCGGGCAGATCCTGTTCCCCGGCACCGGGTTCCCGAACGACCTGGGTGGGCCGGACGCCCTCGGGACGGCGGTGAACGTCGCGCTCCCGCCGGGCACCGGCGACGGCGGCTGGCTGCGCGCCTTCCACGCGGTCGTGCCGGACCTGCTCCGCGAGTTCCGTCCCGACGTGCTGGTCACCCAGCACGGCTGTGACTCCCACGTCGAGGACCCGCTCGCGCACCTGAGCCTGACCGTGGACGGCCAGCGCGCGGCGTACCTCGCCCTCCACGATCTCGCCCACGAGGTCTGCGAGGGGCGCTGGGTGGCGACGGGAGGGGGCGGCTACGCCCTGGTCGAGGTGGTGCCGCGCGCCTGGACCCACCTGCTCGCGATCGTGGGCGGCAGCCCGCTCGACCCGCTCACCGACACCCCCGACGTGTGGCGGGACCACGTGCGCACGGCCCTGGGCCGGGTCGCGCCGTACCGGATGACCGACGGGCGGACCCCGGCCTACCGGGACTGGCGTGAGGGGTACGACCCCGAGGCCTGGCTGGACCGGGCCATCCACGCGACCCGGATGGCGGCGTTCCCGCTGCACGGACTGGATCCGCTGCCCTAGACATCTGCAGGCCGGACGCAAGCGGACACGCCGCGTCCCGCGGGCTACTTTGGTGAACCCCTTCCCCACGAGTCACATCAGGCTCTATTCTCACGCTTGCGTGACGCGTGCACTCACCGGTGGGGAAGCCGGTGGCGCGTCAGACAGAAAGTATCGGTGCACGATGGCTACCAACTCCGGGGACATCTCCGACTCGAAGTTCCTCACCGTTGCCGAGGTGGCCGCGATGATGCGGGTCTCCAAGATGACCGTGTACCGCCTGGTCCACAACGGCGAGCTCCCGGCCGTGCGGGTCGGCCGGTCGTTCCGCGTCCTCGAGAAGGACGTCGACGAGTACCTGCGCAAGAGCTTCTACAGCGCCGGCTGACGGGCCGATTCTGCCGCGGGCGACCACGCCGGATAGGCTTGGCCGGTCCCGCGGGCCGACCGGGGACCGCAATAGTGCGTTGAAAGGTTTCCCTGTGGGTTCTGTCATCAAGAAGCGGCGCAAGCGCATGGCCAAGAAGAAGCATCGCAAGCTGCTGAAGAAGACGCGCGTCCAGCGTCGCAAGCTCGGCAAGTAGGCACGCGCACGCCGCATGGGCAGCGCCGGCAGGGTCGTCCTGGTCACCGGGGTCTCGCGCGACCTCGG
Organism: Nocardioides sp. URHA0032; assembly: GCF_000620645.1. GTDB lineage: Bacteria > Actinomycetota > Actinomycetes > Propionibacteriales > Nocardioidaceae > Nocardioides. The sequence continues at coordinate 425,855 of NZ_KK211160.1, forward strand.
CCGCCGATTCGCGCGTGCGGTGGCTGCCGAGCCCGGCGTCGCCCGGGTGATCGGCGTGGACGCGGTGCCGCCTCGCGGCGACATCGGTGACGTCTCCTTCGTGCGTGCGGACATCCGCAACCCGGTCATCGCCAAGGTGATCGTCAAGGAGGACGTCGACACCGTCGTCCACATGAGCGTCATCGCCACCCCCGGCTCCGCCGGCGGGCGGAACACGATGAAGGAGCTCAACGTCATCGGGACGATGCAGCTGCTGGCCGCCTGCCAGAAGGCGCCGGGGCTGCGCTCCCTGGTGGTCAAGTCGTCCACCACGATCTACGGCGCGAGCAGCCGCGACCCGGCCATGTTCACCGAGGCCATGGAGCCGCGCCGCGCGCCGCGGGCCGGGTACGCCAAGGACCTCGCCGAGGTCGAGGGGTACGTCCGTGGGTTCGCCCGCCGCCGCCCGGACGTCCGCGTGACGACGATCCGCGCCGCCAACGTCATCGGACCCCACGTCGTCAGCCCGCTGACGGCGTACCTCCGCCTGCCGGTCGTCCCGACCGTGCTCGGCTTCGACCCCCGCCTCCAGCTGCTGCACGAGCAGGACCTCGTCGACGTGCTCCGGCACGCGGCGACCACGGAGGCCGCCGGCACCTTCAACGTCGCGGGTGACGGTGTCCTCACGCTCTCGCAGGTCCTGCGCCGTCTGGGGCGGGCCTCGGTCGCGCTGCCGTCGTTCGCCGTCGGCGGGGTCGGCTCCGCGCTCCGCTCCGCCCGGGTCACCGACCTCTCGCCGGAGCTGCTCGCGCTGATCACCTACGGCCGCGGCGTCGACACGACCCGGATGCGGCGCGAGCTCGGCTTCGAGCCGGCGTTCTCCACCGCGGCCGCCGTCGCCGACTTCGCCGAGCCCCTCACGCCCACCGGCGGCCGGGCCGAGCGGGTGCTCGCCCGGGTCGCCGCCGGCCTGCCCGAGCCCGACGGAGGAGTCGTCCATGGGTGACGCCGAGATCATCCCGATCGGGACCCGCGGCCGACCCGGCCGCGGCACCGGCAGCACGCAGCCGTCCTCGGCCGCCCGCGGCCTGTCGGCCAAGCCGCCGGCCACCAAGGCCCCGGCGAAGAAGGCTGCGGTGAAGAAGGCCGCGGTGAAGAAGGCGGCGGCGAAGAAGGCTCCGCCGCCGAAGAGGACGGCCGCCCAGCCGGACCCGGTGGCCGAGCGCGCGCCCGTCACGGCCGTCGATCGCGTGCCCGCAGGTGGCATCCCCGTCTCGGACTGGCAGGCCGCCCTGCGCGGGGCGGCGACCGAGGTGTTCGGCGATCAGTGGGAGCCGCAGCTGGCCCGGTTCCTCGCGTTCCTGCGCCGCCGTCTGACCGGCGCCTTCGAGGTCGACGAGTACGGCTTCGACCCGGAGGTCACCGAGCGCTTCCTGATGGCGACGCTGCGGCCGATCGCGGAGAAGTGGTTCCGGGTCGAGGTCCGCGGGGTGGAGAACATCCCCACCGAGGGCGGGGCGCTGGTCGTCTCCAACCACTCCGGGACGATCCCGGTCGACGGGCTGATGACGATGGTCTCGATCCACGACGCCACCGGCCGGTTCCTGCGCCCGCTCGGCGCCGACCTGGTGTTCCGGCTGCCGTTCGTCAGCACCATGGCACGACGCAGCGGCGCGACGCTGGCCTGCAACGAGGACGCCGAGCGGATGCTGCGCGGCGGCGAGCTGGTCGGCGTGTGGCCGGAGGGGTTCAAGGGCATCGGCAAGCCGTACTCCCAGCGCTACAAGCTCCAGCGCTTCGGCCGGGGCGGCTTCGTGTCGGCCGCCCTCCGCGCCGGCGTGCCGATCGTGCCGCTCTCCGTGGTGGGCGCCGAGGAGATCTACCCACTGGTCGGGAACGTCCCGTCGCTGGCCCGCCTCCTCGGGCTGCCGTACATCCCGATCACGCCGTTCTTCCCGCTGCTCGGCCCGCTGGGCCTGGTGCCGCTGCCGTCCAAGTGGCTGCTGGAGTTCGGCGAGCCGATCCGCACCGACGAGTTCGACCAGGGCGCGGCCGACGACCCGATGCTGGTCTTCAACGTGACCGACCAGGTGCGGGAGACGATCCAGCAGACGTTGTACTCCCTCCTGATGCAGCGGGAGTCCGTGTTCCGCTGACCGGTGCCCGGACGGGCTACGGCGAGGGGGTCTGCCCGGTCAGCCCGCCGACGGCACCCTCGAGGATGCCGGTGACGCCGTCCACGACGTCGTCCACCGACGGCAGCGACGAGCCGCCGCTCGACGGGGTGCCGTGCGAGTTGCCGCCGGCGCTGAGGCTGTCGGTGATCGCCTGGATCGGGTCCGAGCCGGAGCCGTCGCCCGAGCCCTGACCGGGGTCGGAGACGCTGCCGGGCCCGAGGTCGCCGGGTTGGACGTGGGGCAGGTTCGGGCGGCCGCCGTCGCCGTGCCGGTGCTGCTTGCCGCCGGTGCCGGAGCCCGGCGCGCCGGTGTCGCGCGGCGCGAGGGGCACGAAGACGTTCTCCTGTGCCGCGGTGAGGAGCGGCGGGATCGACGCGATCGGCGTACCCCCGCAGTCCGGGCAGCGCTGGCCCGCTTCCGAGTCGATGGCCTCCATGGCCCGGGCCGCGCGGATCAGCTCGTCGCGGGCGTCGGCCGGGATGAGCGGCTCGAGCGCCTCGAGCTGGTCGAGGCTGGAGGAGGCGAAGTCGCGCAGCTGCGCGATCGAGGCCGCGTCGCCGGTGTGCGCGTAGTCGGCGAGCAGCAGGTCGGAGGCCTGCGTCGCCTGGTCGGTGAAGGTGTTGAGCGTGTCGGCGATGCGCAGGTCGTCGCCGAGGTTGTCCTGGTGCGTCAGCGCGTCGACCTCCGTGAGGCGGTCGGAGGCGTTCCCGAGCATCGTGGCGCCCTTGCCGCCCTCGCCGACGGACAGGCCGGTGTGGGCACTCTCGATGACGCGCTTGATCGGGTAGAGGGAGTCGCCGGGCAGCGCGCCCTGCGACGCGACCGCGACCCCGGTGGTGACACCGACGACCGCGATGCCGCCGATCACGGCGGCGAGCCGCCGCTCGCGCGTCGGGCGGCGGTCGGGGAGCCGGAGCCTGGAGGTGTCCGCGGGGACGAGGGCCGTGGCGGCCTCCGCCATCAGCTGCATCCGCAGGTCGGCGACGAACTCGGGCCGCGCGGTCACCTGGGGGACGGTCCGGAGGGCGCCGACCAGCTCGAGGAGATCGGCGTCCCGGGTCGCCGGTTCACCAGCCGAGGGGGCCTCGACCAGGTCCTGGAACGCGTCGGCGCGACGTTGCGCCGTGAAGCCCCATGTCATGTCGAACCCAACGACGCGCGGGGCGGCGAGGTTACGCGGCGGGGATCCGCTACGTAAACGATTTCGTGGAGCCGCGTCATCAGTCCCGGATCCCTTCCGGCATCAGCTTCGCGAGGTTGCGCACCCCGCGCAGCTGGAGCTGCTTGACGGCGCCGTCGGAGCGGCCGAGGACCTCGGCCGTCTCGGCGATGCTCATGCCCTGGAGGAACCTCATCACCAGGCAGTCGCGCTGCTCGGGCGGCAGCTCGGTGAGGGCCTTGAGGAGGATCTCGTTGGTGAGACCGGCGAGCACCGACGACTCGGGCCCCTCGGTGGCGTCGTCGTGCAGCGCCATGTCCTCGGTCGTCAGCTCGAGGCGGGTCCGGCCGGCCTTGAAGTGGTCGGTGGCGAGGTTCCTGGCGATCGTCATCAGCCAGGCCCCGAAGTCCTTGCCCTGCCACCGGAAGTTGTTCATGCTCCGCAGCGCGCGGAAGAACGTCTCCGAGGTGAGGTCCTCGGCCAGCGTGCTGGAGCGGGTCCGGTAGAAGAGGAACCGGTAGACGGAGGCCTGGTAGTGGTCGTAGAGCATGCCGAACGCGTCTGCGTCGCCCTTGCGGGCCAGCTCGACCAGCGCGATCAGCCGGGTCCGCTCGGCGGCGTCCTCCTCCGAGGAGGCGGCCAGGTCGGCGTCGTCGTACCCACCGCCGCCACCGGTGCCGGCCCCGGCGCGGTCGCTCGCGATCGCCTCGGTGAGGAGCATCCCGGGCGCGCCGACCAGCGCGGGGCGCCCGCTCAGCAGCGCCTGGGCGACGAGCCGGCGCAGGGCGTCCAGCCCGTGCACGACGTCGCTGTCCTCCGACGACATGGATCGATCCTCCCAGAAAGCTTCCCCCGAAGCCTTCCCCATCGTAAACGCGAGTTACGGTTCTGGGAACCGTCTCGCGTGCCGGGATGGTTACGGACGATCAGTGACGCTTGCTCCTGAGTGCGACGCCCGCCGCGACCGCACCGGAGACCGCGCCGGCGACGGCTCCGACGACGAGTCCACCGCGCACCGCCTTGCGCCCGGTCCGGTAGTCGTGGATCCGCCAGCCCTGCTCGCGGGCGTGCGCGCGCAGCCTGGCGTCCGGGTTGATCGCGCAGGGATCGCCGACCAGGGACAGCATCGGCAGGTCGTTGGCCGAGTCGGAGTACGCCGAGCAGCGGCGCAGGTCGAGTCCCTCGCGCTCGGCCAGCGCGCGCACCGCCTCGGCCTTGGCCGGGCCGTGCAGCAGGTCCCCGACCAGCCGGCCCGTGTAGACGCCGTCCTGGTGCTCGGCGACCGTGCCCATCGCCCCGGTGAGCCCGAGCCGGCGCGCGATGATCTGGGCGATCTCGATCGGCGCCGCGGTGACCAGCCAGACCCGCTGGCCCTCGTCGAGGTGCATCTGCGCGAGGGCGCGGGTGCCCGGCCAGATCCGGTCGGCCATCGCCTCCTCGAAGATCTCCTCACCCAGCTCCTGGAGCTCGGTGACGGTGTGCCCGGCGATGAATCCGAGCGCGGAGGCGCGGGCGTCGGCGACGTGCTCGGGGTCCTCGACCCCGACGACGCGGAAGTAGGCCTGCTTCCAGGCCGCGCCGAGGATCTCGCGGGTCGTGAAGAACTTCCGCCGGTGCAGGCCGCGGGCGAGGTGGAAGATGCTGGCGCCCTGCATCACGGTGTTGTCGACGTCGAAGAACGCGGCCGCATCGGGATCGGTCGGCGGCGTGAGCGCGGACTCGACCTCCGCGGCGGCCGCGGCGGCCTCGCCCGCGAGCACGGAGCGGAGCTGGAGGTTGCGTGGCCTCGCGCGCTTCTCGGACACAGTCGGAGCCTAGTGCTCGGCGGCGGTGGGCACGGACGCTGTGGAAGGATCGGCCCATGTCCGGAGTGCGCGACGTCGCGGAGCTGGTCGCCACCGCTGCCGCCGAGCAGCCCGACCACCTCGCGGTGGTGGAGTCCGGCGGCCGGTCGCTGACCTGGGGCGGCCTCGAGGACGAGGTCGGGCGGATCGCCACCGGCCTCGGCGCCGCTGGGGTCGTAGGCGGGCAACGGGTGATGATCGCCTCCGGCAACCGCCTCGAGTTCGTCGCGACCTACCTCGGCGTGCTGCGGGCGCAGGCGGTCGCGGTGCCGGTCAACCCCGGGTCCACGGTCGGCGAGCTGGCGCGGATGCTCGAGGACTCGGGCTCGCGCGTGGTGGTCGCCGACGAGGCCTCCGCCGGCGCCGTGCGCGAGGCCGTCGCGACGCTCGAGCCGGCGCCCCGCGTGGTGGTCATGGGCGAGCCGTCGTACGACGAGCTGCGGGCCGCCCCGGCGCGCCCCGTGCCGCCGCTCCAGGACCCCGAGAAGCTCGCCGCCCTCCTGTACACCAGCGGTACCTCGGGTCGCCCGCGCGCCGCGATGCTCACCCACCGGGCGCTGCTCGCGAACCTCCAGCAGGTCGCCGAGGTCGACCCGCCGATGATGCACGGCGACGACGTGGTGCTCGGGGTGCTCCCGCTGTTCCATGTCTACGGCCTGAACGCCGTGCTCGGCGGCGTGCTGTGCCACCGGGCGAAGCTGGTGCTCGTGGAGCGCTTCGACCCGCACGAGACGCTCGGCCTCATCGACGACGAGGCGTGCAGCGTCGTACCCCTCGCCCCGCCGGTGTTCGCGTACTGGGAGGACGAGCCCGACCTGGCCGAGCACCTCGGACCGGTGCGGCTGATCCTGTCGGGCTCGGCTCCGCTGGCGGCCGAGGTCGTCGAGCGGTTCACCGCGCGCACCAGGATCCCGGTCCACCAGGGCTACGGGCTCACCGAGGCCGCGCCGGTCGTCACCAGCACGCTGTGCAGCGCCCGGCCCAAGGTCGGCTCGGTCGGGGCGGCGCTGCCGGGGGTGGAGCTGCGCCTGGTCGACGAGACCGGCCGGCCGCCCGAGGGCGAGGACCCCGGCGAGATCCAGGTCCGCGGCGCGAACCTGTTCAGCGGCTACTGGCCCGACGGCGACTCCGGCCCGGACGACCAGGGCTGGTGGTCGACCGGCGATGTCGGCTTCCTCGACGAGGACGGCGACCTGTTCCTGGTCGACCGGCTCAAGGAGCTGGTGATCGTCAGCGGCTTCAACGTCTACCCGACCGAGGTCGAGGACGTGGTCGAGGAGGTCCCCGGAGTGCTCGACGTCGCGGTGATCGGCGTCGACGACCCGCACACCGGCGAGGCCGTGGTCGCCTACGTCCGCGCGCCCGCCAGCGACCCCGACGCGATCGTCGCGGCGGTGCGGGAGCACTGCGCGGTCCGGCTGGCCCGGTTCAAGCGGCCCTCCCGGATCGAGGTCGTCGACGAGCTGCCGAAGACCGTCACCGGGAAGGTGCAGAAGGGCCGGCTGCGCGGGATCGAGCGACGGCGCAGCGTCGGGCTCCTCGAGTGACCCGATGACCGCGCGCGTCACGCTGTACTCACGCCCGGGCTGCCACCTCTGCGACGACGCCCGGGAGGTGGTCGCGCGGGTCTGCGCCGAGCTCGGCGAGGAGTACGACGAGGTGTCGATCGACGACGACCCGGACCTGGCCGAGAGGTACGGCGAGGAGATCCCGGTGACGTTCGTGGACGGCCGCCAGCACGACTTCTGGCGGGTCGACGAGCAGCGGCTCCGAACGGCTCTGCGCGCCTAGTCCGACCCCGCGGGAGTGGCTCATGTCACATGTGCTAAGCCCAACGCCCGCAGGGTGCCGTCCCGGTTTGTTCTCCCGTTCACAAACTCCTACAGTGAAGGCGCCGCCGGGTGCGCAGCGGGCCTCGAAATGAGCGTCGTTCGCCATGCCCGACGACGGCCCAGTCACCTGGTGATGGAAAGAGCTGCAGTGACCGCACGGACCTCCCCCGAGAGTGCCCGGGACATCCCCGAGGCGACGGTCGCGCGACTGCCCGTCTACCTCCGGGCCCTCACCACGCTCTCCGAGCAGGGCACCGGCACCTGCTCGAGCGAGGAGCTCGCGGGCGCGGCCGGGGTGAACAGCGCGAAGCTGCGCAAGGACCTCTCCTACCTCGGCAGCTACGGCACGCGCGGGGTCGGGTACGACGTCGACTACCTGCGCTACCAGATCGCCCGTGAGATCGGGGTCACCCAGGACTGGCCGGTCGTCATCGTCGGCATCGGCAACCTCGGCCAGGCGCTCGCGAACTACTCCGGCTTCCGCAGCCGCGGCTTCCGCGTGGTGGCGCTGCTCGACGCCGACCCGGCCCGCCGCGACGAGGTCGTCGCCGGGATCGAGGTTCGCCCCTTCGACGACCTGGAGGGGATCGTCCGCGAGCACTCCGTCGCGATCGGCGTGATCGCCACGCCGGCGCTGTCGGCGCAGGACGTCGCCGACCGGATGGTCGCCTGCGGCATCACCAGCATCCTGAACTTCGCGCCGTTCCCGCTGAACGTGCCCGACCAGGTCGACGTGCGCAAGGTCGACCTCTCGATCGAGCTGCAGATCCTGGCCTACCGCGAGCAGCGCAAGACCGGTCAGGGGGCGCCCGCGTGAGCGTTCTCGTGGTGGGGATGTCCCACAAGTCCGCGCCCGTCTCGCTGCTGGAGCGGGTCGCGCTCGACGGTGACGGTGTGCACAAGCTCATCGACGACGTCGCCGCCTGCGAGCACGTCACCGAGGCGACCGTCATCGCGACCTGCAACCGGCTCGAGATCTACGCCGAGGTGGACCGCTTCCACGGCTCCGTCGAGGAGGTGTCCCGGCTGCTCGTCGAGCGCGCCGGCGAGTCCACCGAGGCGATGCTGCCGCACCTCTACGTGCACTACGACGACGGCGCGGTCTCGCACCTGTTCCAGGTCGTCGCCGGCCTCGAGTCGATGGCCGTCGGCGAAGGGCAGATCCTCGGCCAGACCCGCGACGCGCTGAGCTCGGGCCAGGAGATCGGCACCGTCGGCCCGGCCCTGAACCTGCTGTTCCAGCAGGCGCTCCGGGTCGGCAAGCGGGCCCGCGCCGAGACCGACATCGACCGCGCCGCACCCTCGCTGGTGAGCGCCGCCCTGGACCGCACCCACGCCGCCGTCGGTGACCTCTCCGGCAAGCGGGTGCTGGTGCTCGGTGCCGGTGCGATGGCGGGACTCGCGACCGCCACCGTCGCCCGCCGCGGCGCGGGCAGCGTCACCGTCGCCAACCGCACCACCGGCAACGCCGACCGGCTCGCGGCCGAGTACGGCGCCCGCGCGGCCGCCCTCGCCGACCTCGAGGCCGAGCTCGCGCTCGCCGACGTCCTGGTCTCCTGCACCGGCTCCACCGGACTCGTCGTCAGCCGCGAGGTCGTCGCCGCGGCGACCGCCGGTGGCCGCGAGCTCGCGATCATCGACCTGGCGCTCCCGCACGACGTCGACCCGACGGTCGCCGAGCTGCCCGGCGTCACGCTGATCAACCTGGCCGAGCTCGCGGAGGAGCTGCGCGACTCCGACGCCGGCCGCGAGGTCCTCGAGGTGCGCCGGATCGTCGCCCAGGAGGTCTCCGCGTTCCTCGGCGCCCGCCGCCAGGCGAGCGTCACGCCGACCGTCGTCGCGCTCCGCTCGATGGCGACCTCGGTCGTCGACGCCGAGATGGAGCGGCTCGCCGGCCGGCTCCCCGACCTCGACGACGCCACCCGCGCGGAGGTGCTGCACACCGTGCGCCGGGTCGCCGACAAGCTGCTCCACCAGCCGACGGTCCGGGTCAAGGAGCTCGCGAACGAGACCGGCGCCGTGTCGTACGCCGCCGCCCTGGCCGAGCTGTTCGCGCTCGACCCCGAGGCCGTGGACGCCGTGACCCGGGCGGAGGGTCTCTCATGACCCGGACGATCCGGATCGGCACCCGGGCCTCGGCCCTCGCGACGACCCAGTCCCGGCTGGTCGCCGACCAGCTGTCGCAGCGTCTCGGCCGCGAGGTCGAGCTCGTCGAGATCAGCACCGAGGGCGACCGCACCCAGGCCGCCGGCACCCCGCTCGCGGGCACGGCGTCGACGGGCGTGTTCGTCTCCGCGCTGCGCGACGCCCTCCTGGACGGCCGCGTGGACATCGCCGTGCACTCGCTCAAGGACCTGCCGACCTATGCCGCCGAGGGGATCGCGCTGGTCGCCGTACCCGCCCGTGAGGACCCGCGCGACGTCGTCGCGGCCCGCGACGGGCTGACGCTCGGCGAGCTGCCGGTCGGCAGCAGGGTCGGCACCGGCTCCCCGCGCCGGGTCGCGCAGCTGCACGCCCTCGGCCTCGGTTTGGACGTGGTCGGCGTTCGTGGGAACGTCGACACCCGGATCGGCAAGGTCCGCTCCGGTGAGTACGACGCCGTCGTGCTCGCGCGAGCGGGTCTGGCCCGGCTCGGCCGCCTCGACGAGGCGACCGAGGTGCTCGACCCGTTGCAGATGCTGCCCGCTCCCGGGCAGGGGGCGCTGGCGGTCGAGTGCCGGGCGGACGACGAGCTGGGTGACCAGATCGCCGCCGTCCTCGACGATCCGCACGCCCGGGCGGCGGTCACGGCCGAGCGCGCGGTCCTCGCCACCCTCGAGGGCGGGTGCTCCGCGCCGATCGGGGCCCTGGCGGAGGTCGTCGAGGGCGACGACGGCGAAGAGCTCTGGGTGCGGGCGGTTGCGCTCTCACCCGACGGGGCGCTCTCGGTGCGGATGTCCGCGACGGGGAAGCCCAACGACGCACACGGCGTCGGAACCCGGTTGGCGGACGAGATGCTCGCCGACGGGGCAGCAGGACTGACATCACCCGCAGCAGACAAGAGGCAGGACGCATGACGCGAGGCAAGACCACCACCACCGGCACGGGGTCCACCCGCGGCTGGGTGTCGTTCGTCGGCAGCGGTCCGGGCGACCCGGGCCTGCTGACGGTGCGCGCCGTGGACCTGTTGCAGCAGGCCGACGTCGTGATCACCGAGGTGCCCGAGCACACCGAGCTGGTCCGGGTCCTGCGGGGCGCCACCGAGGACGGGCCGGAGCTCGTCGACGGCGGCTTCGGGGAGGACGGGCAGCCGCTCACCCACGCCGCTCGGGCGAAGGTCGTCGTGCGGCAGGCGAAGCGCGGGCTGCGCGTCGTCCGCCTGATGTCCGGCGACCCGTTCCTGTACGCGTCCGGCCCCGAGGAGGCGCAGGCCTGCGTGAAGGCGGGCATCGCGTTCGAGATCGTCCCCGGCGTCTCGTCGGTCACCGCGGTCCCGGCGTACGCCGGCGTCCCGCTGACCACGAAGGACCACCGCGAGGTCGCCGTCGTGACGTGCGGTGACAAGGTCGACTGGGCGCAGTACGCCGACAAGCGCACGCTCGTGCTGCTCTCGGCGGTCGGCCAGATCGGCGACATCGCCAGGGCGCTGGTCGCCGCCGGCCGCTCACCGCAGACGCCCGTGGCCATGACCCGCGTCGGCACCACCACCGAGCAGTCGACGGTCACCTCCACCCTGGAGCGGATCGCCGCGGACGCCCGGAACGCCCGGATGTCCCCGCCGGCGGTCACCGTCGTCGGTGACGTGGTCGACCTGCGCGAGTCCCTGTCCTGGTTCGAGACCAAGCCGCTGTTCGGCTGGCGCGTCCTGGTGCCCCGCACCAAGGAGCAGGCCGGATCGGTCTCGCAGCGGCTCCGCGGCTACGGCGCCGTGCCCGACGAGGTGCCGACCATCTCGGTCGAGCCGCCGCGCAACCCGCAGCAGATGGACAAGGCCGTGCGCGGCCTGGTCGAGGGCCGGTACGAGTGGATCGCGTTCACCTCGGTCAACGCGGTCCGCGCGGTCCGCGAGAAGTTCGAGGAGTACGGCCTCGACGCGCGCGCCTTCTCGGGCCTGAAGATCGCCGCGGTCGGCGACAAGACCGCGCAGGCGATCGCCGCATGGGGCCTGCGCGCCGACCTGGTGCCGTCCGGTGAGCAGTCCGCGGCCGGCCTCCTCGAGGACTGGCCCGAGTACGACGAGCTGCTCGACCCGATCAACCGGGTCTTCCTGCCGCGCGCCGACATCGCCACCGAGAACCTCGTCGCCGGCCTCATCGACCTCGGCTGGGAGTGCGACGACGTGACGGCGTACCGGACGGTCCGGGCCGCACCGCCGCCGGCGCCGACCCGCGACGCGATCAAGACCGGGAAGTTCGACGCGGTCGTGTTCACCTCGTCCTCCACGGTGCGCAACCTGGTCGGCATCGCCGGCAAGCCGCACCCGTCGACGGTGATCGCCGTGATCGGGCCCGCGACCGCGAAGACCGCCGAGGAGCACGGCCTGCGGGTCGACGTGCTGGCCGCCAGGCCGGACGTCGACGAGCTGGTCGACGCGCTCGCCGACTTCGGTGCCGCCCGCCGGATCGCGATGGTCGAGGCCGGCCAGCCGGTCACCCGCCCGTCCGACCGCAAGCCGTCGGCGCGCCGGAAGGCCAGCACCTCCCGATGAGCCACCTCGGTCCCGTCGTCCGGCCGCGGCGCCTGCGGACCACCGCGGCGCTGCGCCGGATGGTGGCCGAGACCTCCCTCGAGGCGCGGCAGCTGATCCTGCCCGTCTTCGTGCGCGAGGACATCTCCGAGCCGCAGCCGATCTCGTCGATGCCGGGCGTCGTGCAGCACACCCGCTCGTCCCTGCTCGCGGCGGTGTCGGAGGCGGCGTCGCTGGGGCTCGGCGGTGTGATGCTGTTCGGCATCCCGGCCTCGAAGGACGCGACCGGGTCGGGTGCGCTCGACCCGGCCGGGATCCTCAACGTCGCGATCGCTGACGTCGTCGCCGAGGTCGGCGACGCGATCACGGTGATGAGCGACCTGTGTCTCGACGAGTTCACCGACCACGGCCACTGCGGCGTCCTCACCCCCGACGGCCGGGTCGACAACGACCGCACCCTGGAGCTGTACGCCGAGATGGCGCTCGCCCATGCAGCCGCCGGCGTCGACATGGTCGGGCCGAGCGGGATGATGGACGGCCAGGTCGGCGCGATCCGCGAGGCCCTCGACGGTGCCGGGCACACGGACATCTCGATCCTGGCGTACTCCGCGAAGTACGCCTCCGCCTTCTTCGGCCCGTTCCGCGAGGCGGTCGGGTCCTCGCTCGAGGGCGACCGGCGGACCTACCAGCAGGACTCCGCGAACGCCGTGGAAGGCGTCCGGGAGGCGCTCCTCGACGTCGACGAGGGTGCGGACATCGTCATGGTGAAGCCCGCCCTCGCCTACCTCGACGTGATCCGCCGGGTGCGCGACGCGGTCGACGTCCCGGTCGCGGCGTACAACGTCTCCGGCGAGTACGCCATGCTCGAGGCGGCCGCGGCGAACGGGTGGATCGACCGCGAGCTGGCCATCCTCGAGACGCTGCTCTCGATCCGGCGGGCCGGCGCGGACGTCGTGCTCACCTACTGGGCCGCCGAGGCCGCCCGGTTGCTCGCGCGCTGACGCTCGTTGGTTCGTCGCGGCGGAGTGGGTTAGGCCGCGCTGCGGGCTTGTTTCGTTGGTCGAGTAGCCGTCGCGGGGAACGAGCGGCGGCGTATCGAGACCTCTCTTGCGGCATCAGCGGGTCTCGATACGCTCGCTGGCGCTCGCTACTCGACCACCGAGGGGTTGGCAGGGCCTCGTTGGCGCTCGCTACTCGACCACCGAGGGGTTGGC
>NZ_KK211160.1:438835-593363 GCF_000620645.1 Nocardioides sp. URHA0032
GGTTGGCCGGGCCTCGTTGGCGCTCGCTACTCGACCACCGAGCGGTTGGCCGGGCCTCGCTGGCGCTCGCTACTCGACCACCGGTTTCGCCGGGGCGGTCAGTTGTGCGTGTAGTCGTACACGCACTGGTCGAACGGGTCGTCGTCGCGCAGGATGTTGTCGACGAACCCGTCGAGCGTGCACTGGACGACGGCCTGGGCGTGGGTGAGCAGGTCGTCCACCGGCGGGATCGAGGTCGAGGGCAGCGGCGGGACGCTCGGGGTGGGCACCTGGACGCCACCGCCACCGGTGCCGCCCGTGCCGCCGCCGGTGCCCGGTGCGGCGGGCGTGGTCGGCTGCTCGCTCGGCTGCTCGGCCGGGGTGCTGCTCGGGCCGGACCCGCCGTTCTGCTGGCCGTGCGCGTGGCTGGTGTGGTGGTGCTTCTTCGGGCCGTGCTCGGCCGGCTGGTGCTCGGCCGGGACCAGGTAGCCCGCGGACGTGGTGCCGTTGGGGACCGACGTGAACTCGCCCTGCAGGTAGGCGTTCATGATCGAGAGGACCAGGTCGACGTACGACGTCGAGTGGTTGTAGCGGTAGACCGCGGAGTGCTGCCCGGCCGCGCTCGACAGGTCGTCGTCGCCGGAGCACAGGTAGACCGCCGTGGCGAGCGCCGCGTCGTCGATGTCCTGCGGGTTGCGCTGGCCGTCGCCGTCGGCGTCCACGCCGACCACGGACCAGGTCGAGGGGATGAACTGCATCGGTCCGATCGCGCGGTCGAACTTCGCGTCGTCGTCGTACTGCCCGGCGTCGGTGTCGGCGATCCGGGTGGTGCCGTCGGTGCCGTCGAGCGCGGGGCCGTAGATGCCCGGCTGGGCGACGCCGTCCGCGTCGAGGCTGTTGCCGTTGGTCCGGCCGTGGTCGGACTCGACCCGGCCGATCGCCGCGATCAGCTGCCAGGAGAGGTGGCAGCTCTTGTCCGCGGAGTTGATGACGGTCTCGGCGCGCTGGTACGCCGCCAGCGCTGCGGCCGGGATGCCCGAGGTCGATGCCGTCGCGACGACGGTGCCGGGGTCGCCGTGCACGCCGGGTGCCACGCCGCCGGAGGTGGAGACGCTCGCGGGTGCCTTGATCGCCTGGGTCGGGACGGTCGAGCCGTCCGGCAGGCGGAGCTCGGGCTGGGTGTCGGCGCTCGCGGTGCTCGCACCCACACCGGCGATGCTCGCCGTCCAGGCGGCTGACAGCACGGCCAGCGGCACCAGGGCCATGGCCTTCTGGCCGCGACCGAATCGCGCATTCGACATCGTTGCTCTCCCTGTTCCCACGACGAACGCATGTCCCTCGGCACGCGCTGCCCGATCCAACGAACGTGTTACCCACCGGTTACGGTTCGGTGCGCGTCGATGTCTCGGGCCCTCGTTCACGGGACGACCATTCCCGCAGGTCATGACGGTGAAACTCGTTCTCATCCGGTCTGGACGTGGTCCCGGCCACGTTCGACGAGCGCGGGCGGCACCCTCGGGTCGGGCCGGTTGGGCCGCTCGGGGACAATGACCCGGTGACCGCTCCGTCGTCCGCAGGGCCCGCCCGCTCCGCCGCGCTGTTCGAGCGCGCCCGCGCGGTCACGCCCGGAGGGGTGAACTCACCGGTCCGCGCATTCAACGCGGTCGGCGGCACACCCCGGTTCATCCGCTCCGCTCAGGGCGCCTGGCTGACCGACGTGGACGGCAACGAGTACGTCGACCTGATCTGCTCGTGGGGTCCGATGCTGCTGGGCCACGCGCACCCCGAGGTGCAGTCCGCGGTGCTGGAGGCGGTCCGGCGTGGGACGTCGTACGGCACGCCCACGGAGCCCGAGGTCGAGCTCGCCGAGGAGGTCGTGTCCCGAGCGCCCGTCGAGCGGGTCCGGTTCGTGTCCAGCGGCACCGAGGCGACCATGTCGGCGATCCGTCTCGCGCGCGGCTTCACCGGCCGCGACGTGGTCGTGAAGTTCGCCGGCTGCTACCACGGGCACGTGGACTCGCTGCTCGCCGCCGCCGGCTCCGGGGTCGCCACCTTCGCGCTCCCCGGGACGCCCGGTGTCCCGGAGTCCTCCACCGCGCTGACGCTGGTGCTGCCCTACAACGACCGGTCGGCGGTCGAGAAGGCCTTCGCCGAGCACGGCGACCGGATCGCGTGCCTGATCACCGAGGCCGCGCCCGGCAACATGGGCGTGGTCCCTCCCGAGCCCGGCTTCAACCAGTTCCTGGCGGAGACCTGCCGCGCGCACGGCGCGCTGTTCGTCAGTGACGAGGTGATGACCGGGTTCCGCGCCTCGCGCCTGGGCCAGTGGGGTCTGGACGGCGCCGTCGAGGGCTGGCGGCCCGACCTGGTGACCTTCGGCAAGGTGATGGGCGGCGGCTTCCCGGCCGCGGCGTTCGGCGGTCGCGCCGACGTGATGTCGCGGCTGGCGCCCGACGGCCCCGTCTACCAGGCCGGCACCCTGTCCGGGAACCCGATCGCCACCACCGCCGGCCTCGCCACGCTGCGCCTCGCGACCGAGGAGGTGTACGCCCACATCGGCTCCGTCGCCGACACCGTGAAGACGGCGGCGTCGGACGAGCTGACCAGGGCCGGGGTCCCGCACGTCGTCCAGGCCACCGGCACCATGTTCTCGGTGTTCCTGGCCGACGGCGCCGTCCGCGACTTCGACGACGCGTCGCGGACCGACCAGGCGGCGTACGCCGCGTTCTTCCACGCGATGCTCGACCGCGGTGTCTACCTGCCGCCGTCGGCGTACGAGGCGTGGTTCCTCTCCTCCGCGCACGACGACCGCGCCGTGCAGACCGTCCTCGATGCCCTGCCCCACGCCGCGCGCGCCGCGGCCGCAGCCCAGGAGACCCCGGGAGCCCAGCAGTGACCCAGACGCCCGACACGATCGTCCACCTGCTGCGCCACGGCGAGGTGCACAACCCCGACGGCGTCCTCTACGGCCGTCGCGACGGCTTCCACCTCTCCGACCTCGGCCGCCAGATGGCTGAGAAGGTCGCGGACTCGATCAAGGACCGGGACATCACCCACCTGCGGGTCTCGCCGCTCGAGCGGGCCCAGGAGACCGCACAGCCGTTGGCGACCGCCCGCGGGCTGGACATGGTCACCGACGACCGGGTCATCGAGTCGACCAACATCTTCGAGGGCAAGCGGTTCGCCGGTGGCGAGAACGCGCTGCGCGACCCGCGCACCTGGCGACACCTCTGGAACCCGGTCAAGCCGTCCTGGGGTGAGCCGTACAAGCAGGTGGTGAAGCGGATGATGGCCGCGGTGCACGACGCCCGCGAGGCCGCCGCCGGTCACGAGGCCGTGATCGTGTCGCACCAGCTGCCGATCTGGATCACGCGGTTGCACGTGGAGCACCGGTCGTTCCTCCACGACCCGCGCAAGCGCCAGTGCACCCTCTGCTCGCTGACCTCGTTCCACTTCGTCGGGGACCGGCTGACCCAGGTCAGCTACTCCGAGCCCGCCGGCGACCTGATCCCGGTGAAGGACAAGAAGGCGCCGTTCTCGGCCGGCAACGCGCCCGAGGAGAAGAGGCCCTGATCTTGCGCTCCCTCCCGGCAGCCGTCCTCGGCTGCCTGCTCCTCGCCGTCGGGGCCACCGGGTGCTCGTCGCTCTCCGGCTCCGGGGACAAGGGCTTCTACACCGGGCCCGGCGACGTGAACGTCGTCGAGGCCGGGAGCCGTGGCGACCCCGTCGACCTCCAGGGCGAGGATCTCGACGGCAAGCCGATCGACCTCGCCGACTACCGCGGTGAGCCCGTCGTCGTCGTGGTGTGGGGCTCGTGGTGCGGGCCGTGCCGCGGTGAGGCGCCGGACGTGGTGGCCGCCGCGAACCAGGTGGGCGACCGGGCGCAGTTCGTCGGCATCAACCTGCGCGACGCCTCCACGTCCACCGGTCAGGCGTTCGTGCGGCGCTTCGACGTGCCGTACCCGTCGGTGTTCTCGCCCGACGGCAAGGCGATGCTGCAGTTCCGCGGCACGCTGAGCCCGAACTCCATCCCGTCGTTCGTCGTCCTCGACGACGAGGGCCGGGTCGCCGCCAGCATCCTCGGGGCGCTGCCGTCGACGCGGACCCTGGTCGACCTCGTGGACGACACCGCGAGCGAGTCCACGGACGCCGTCGATGGGTGAGTGGTTCCACGACCAGGCCGCCTCCGGGTCGCTCGTCCTCGCCGTCCCGGTCGCGCTGGTCGCCGGCCTGGTCTCGTTCTTCTCCCCGTGCGTGATCCCGCTGCTGCCCGGCTACCTCTCGTACGCCACCGGGCTGTCCGGCGCCGACCTGGCGAACGGCGTGGCCGGCTCGCGGCGTGGCCGGATGTTCCTGGGGTCCCTGCTGTTCGTGCTCGGCTTCACGGTCGTCTTCGTGATCCTCGGTACGGCGTCCGGCGCGCTCGGCGCCTGGCTGGTGACCTGGAGCCGCCAGCTCGCCGTCACCCTGGGCATCCTGATGATCGTGCTCGGCCTGGCCTTCGGCGGCTGGCTGCCGTTCCTGAACCGGGAGTGGCGCGTGCACACCGTCCCGGCGGTCGGGCTCGCGGCCGCGCCCGTCCTGGGCTTCCTGTTCGGGCTCGGCTGGACGCCGTGCATCGGACCGACCCTGGCCGCGATCAGCACCCTCGCGATCAGCGAGGGCACCGCCGCGCGCGGCGCGTTCCTCTCGGCGGTCTATGCGCTCGGGCTCGGCCTGCCGTTCATCGCTGCCGGCCTGGCCTACGAGAAGGCGCTCTCCGCGATCGGCTGGGTCCGCCGGCACCAGGTGTGGGTGATGCGGGCCGGCGGGCTGATGCTGGTCGCGGTCGGCATCCTGCTGATCACGGGCTGGTGGGCCGAGGCGGTGAGCTGGGTGCAGGTCAGGCTCGTGCAGGACTCGGGGACGGTCGTATGAGCGCCCCGCCGCAGACGTCGCTGAGCACCCGTCCGCCGGAGGACGACCGCCGCCCCGGCGAGCTGGGCGTGCGCGAGCTGCTGCGCTGGACCTGGCGACAGGTCACGTCGATGCGGACGGCGCTGATCCTGCTGCTGCTGCTGGCGCTCGCCGCGATCCCGGGCTCGATCATCCCGCAGGAGGGCGTCGACTCCCTCAAGACCTCTAACTGGCAGTCGGCCCACCCGCAGCTGACGCCGGTCTACGAGCGGCTCGGGCTGTTCTCCGTCTACGACTCGCCCTGGTTCTCGGCGATCTACATCCTGCTGATGCTCTCGCTGGTCGGCTGCATCGTGCCGCGCACGTTCCACTACTGGCGCGGGCTGCGGGCGAAGCCGCCGGCGGCACCGCGCAACCTGACGCGGCTGCCGGAGCACGCGACGTACGTGATCTCCGAGCCGCCGGACGAGCTCCTCGAGCGGGCCCGGCGCGCGCTGAGGAAGCGCCGGTACCGCCTGACCCTCGACGGCGACGCGGTCTCCGCCGAGCGTGGCTACCTCCGGGAGGCCGGGAACCTGGTCTTCCACCTGTCCGTGCTGGTGGTGCTGGTCGGCTTCGCGCTCGGCAGCCTGTTCGGCTACAAGGGTGGCGTGATCCTGCTGGTCGGGGACCAGTACGGCTTCTCCAACAACCTCACCCAGTACGACGACTTCGATCCCGGCAGCCTCTTCCGCGCCGAGGACATGGAGCCGTTCTCGTTCAAGATCGACGACTTCGACGTCGACTGGCTGACGACCGGCCCGCGGGCGGGCATGGCCCGCGGCTTCAAGTCGCACCTGACCTACCAGGAGTCACCCGACGCGCCGGAGAAGACCTACGACCTCCAGGTGAACCACCCGCTGAGCATCGGAAACACCGAGGTGTTCCTCATCGGGCACGGGTACGCGCCGGTCATCACCATCACCGACGCCGACGGTCACCGCTCCGGGGGCCCCGCGGTCTTCCTGCCCGTGAACGAGAGCTTCCAGTCGATCGGCGTGGTGAAGGCGCCGGACGCCGAGCCCACCCAGATCGGGCTGGAGGGCGAGTTCTACCCGACCGTGGCGTTCTCCAAGCAGACTGGCAGCTACTTCTCGCTGCTCGGCAAGCCGCTGGACCCGATGATCTCGATGCTCGTCTACACCGGCGACCTGGGCATGGACACGGGGCAGCCGCAGTCGGTGTACGCGCTCGACAAGTCGCACACCACGATGCTGACCAAGAAGAACGGCGCGCCGTACCGCGTCGACCTGCGGCCGGGCCAGTCCGTCAAGCTGCCGAACGGCCTCGGCACCGTCACCTTCCAGGGGCTGAAGGAGTGGAACAAGATCCAGATCAGCCAGACGCCCGGCAAGTGGATCGCCCTGAGCGGCGTCGTGCTGGCCCTGCTCGGGCTGCTCGGCTCGCTGTTCATCCGGCCGCGAAGGGTCTGGGTTCGCGCCCGGCGCGATGGTGACGGCACACTGGTCGAGGTGGCCGCGCTCGACCGGTCCGGCGGCGGCGACATGGCCGCGGTCGTGGACGAGGTCGTGGCTGTGCTCCAGGACCATCGAGAGGGCAACCGAGAGGACGAGTCGTGACCGACGCCGCGTGGGAGAGTCTCAGCAACCAGGCCGTCGCGGCCTGCGGGCTGGTGTACTTCCTGGCCCTGCTCGCGCACCTCGTGGAGTGGGCCTCGTTGCGCAACGTGCCGGTGACCGCGGCCGCGGCGAACGCCTCGTCCGGCGGGGTCGCCGTGGCGACCGGCCCCGGTGAGTCGGTCGCGGACGAGTCGGCCGCCCGGCGTACCGCACTCTTCGGGCGGCTCGGGTTCCTGGTCACCTGGCTCGCCGTCGCGATCCACTTCGTCGGCCTCCTGGCGCGCGGCATGGCCGCGGACCCGAACCGGGTGCCCTGGGGCAACATGTACGAGTTCACGCTGACCGGCACCTTCGTGGTCGCGTTCCTGTACGTCGCGCTCCGCGGACGGCTCAAGCTCGCCTGGATGGCGCCGATCGTGCTGGCGTTCGTGCTGACCGTGCTGATGGTGGCGGTGACCTGGCTCTACGCGCCGGTCGCGCCGCTGACCGAGGCGCTGTCGTCGTACTGGCTGGTCATCCACGTCGTGTCGGCGATCATCGCCACCGGTGCGTTCACCCTCGGCGGCATCACGTCGGCGCTGTACCTGGTGAAGTCCCGCGCGCTCAGCAGACAGGGGCAGCGGACGACCGGGTACGTCGCGCGGCTGCCGAAGCCCGAGGTCCTCGACCGGGTGTCCTACCGGCTGCACGCCTTCGGGTTCCCGGTGTGGACGTTCGCGGTGCTGATCACCGGGCCGATCTGGGCGCACCAGGCCTGGTCGTCGTACTGGAACTGGGACCCGAAGGAGGTGTGGGCCTTCATCACCTGGGTCGTCTACGCGGCGTACCTGCACGCCCGCACCACGGCGGGCTGGAAGGGCCGCAACGCCGCGATCCTCGCGCTCGTGGGGGTGGCCACGCTGTGGTTCAACTTCATCGGGATCAACTACTTCTCGACCACGTCGCAGCACTCGTACGCCGGCGCTCCGGCGCTGGTGACGGCTGAGCGGTCGACGGTGCCGTCCGGCGGGACCGCCGGCTAGGCCTCGGGATCCTCGGGGTGCCGGCGCTTCCGGTCCAGGTCGCGCAGGAAGTCCGGGTCGTCGTCCGGACCGACCACGCGGGGCGGCCGCTGCGTCGGTCGCGGGCGGCGCGGGGTCGGCAGGTCGCCGCGGCGCTGGATCGCCCGCGTCGCCAGGTAGACGGCGACCGCGATCAGGATCACGACCAGCAGGAACTTCAGCACACCCCCAGAGTAGGCACCCCGTGGTCACGCCTACCCTGAATCCGTGAAGGAGTTCTGGATCTACACCGCCCTGCGCCTGGTGCTGTTCGCCGCGTCCTTCGGGATCGTCGTCGGACTGTGGTTCGTGTTCACCGACTCGGTGCCGATCCTGTGGGCCCTCGTGATCGCGCTCGTCGTCAGCGGCGTGGGCTCCTACGTCGTGCTCAACCGGCAGCGCGAGGCGCTGGCGCGGCGGGTGCAGGTCCGCGCGGAGGCGATGACCGCGAAGATCGAGGAGATGAAGGCCAAGGAGGACGCCGAGGACGACACCTCGGCCCCGCCCTCGGCCTCGTCCTAGCCCTCGTCCTAGTCCTTGCGCCGGTCGAGCTGGCGGCGTACCCGCGCCTCGTCCTGCCCGAGCACCTTCGCGAGCAGCGGGACGCGGAACCGGTAGGCGAGCACGCCCACCACCACGACCAGCAGGATGATCCACAGCATGCGGCGAGCCTACGTTGCCGCTGGCTGGGTCCCCGTGGTGAGGCACCCCGCCTTATATGGGGTCAGCGGCCGACGACCAGGCCGACGGCGACGAGGACCGCCCAGACGAGCTCGGCGAGGCCGGTGGACTGGAGGACGGGGATCAGGCCGGGCCCGACGGCTCCGGAGACGACGGTGCGGGCGGCGGGCGCGGCCAGCACCAGGAAGCCGATGCCGATCAGCACCCACCACGACGTGGCCAGGGCGACCAGCAGGACCGCGAGCGCGGCGACCGCGACCAGCGCGACGTACAGCAGCCGGGTCCGCCGGTCCCCCAGCAGTACGGCGAGGGTGCGCTTGCCGGCGAGCGTGTCGGTGGGGATGTCGCGCAGGTTGTTCGCGACCAGGATCGCGCAGGCGAGCGACCCGACGCCGATCGCGGCCCCCAGCGCCGCCCACTCCCACGTCTCGGTCTGGACGTACGTCGTGCCGATCACGGCGACCAGCCCGAAGAAGACGAACACCATCACCTCGCCCAGCCCGAGGTAGCCGTACGGGCGCGAGCCGCCGGTGTAGAACCAGGCGGCGAGCGCCGAGACCAGGCCGACGAGCACCAGCCACCAGGCCGTCGTCGCGGCCAGCGCGAGCCCGGCCACGCCGGCGACGCCGAACGCCAGGAAGGCCGCGCGCTTCACCGCGCCCGCGGACGCCGCACCGGACCCGACCAGCCGCATCGGGCCGACCCGGTCGGCGTCGGTGCCGCGGATGCCGTCGGAGTAGTCGTTCGCGTAGTTGACCGCGACCTGGAGCGCCAGCGCGACCACGAGCGCGAGCAGCGCCTTCCACCAGATGAAGGAGTCCTCGTACGCCGCGACGCCGGTGCCGGCGACCACGGGCGCGACGGCGGCCGGGAGGGTGCGCGGCCTGGCGCCGGCCAGCCACTGTGCGGGAGTTGCCACGAGGGGAGATTCAAGCAGTCACGGGTCGTCGGGCGCGCGCCAGGTACCGCTCGGCCGCCCGCGAGGTGGGTCCCATGGCGAGGACGGCGAGCACGACGATCCCGGCGATGGTCACCCAGCCGGCCGCGCCCCAGGACAGCGCGAGGAAGGTGTACGCCGCGGGTGCCCAGACGTTGCCGAGCGTGTCGCCGAGCTGGGCCACGCCCTGGTACTCCCCGCGCCGGTCCGGGTCGGACAGCTCGGCGAGGAAGCCCCACCGGCCGGCGGACTGGAACAGCTCCGCGCCGGTGACGGTGACGTGGCCGAGCCAGACCAGCAGGATCGTGGTCCACCCGAGGGTGTCGTGGGTGACCAGGACGATGCAGCACGACAGCACGAAGAACGCCGCGCTGATCCGGGCCGCGCGCAGCGACGTGCGCACCGAGTTCACGCCGCGGGCGGCCGGGACCTGGAGCAGCACCGCCATCACCGTGTTGGTGCCGACGAGCCATGCCAGCAGCACCCGCGGGGCGTCGGTCTCCTGCACGAGCCACAGCGGGATCACGATGTTGAGGAGCACCTGGTTGGTGCTCAGCACCCCGTCGAAGACGTTCAGCAGCAGGAAGCCGCGGTTCCGCAGGGGGCTCCCGCCGAGCGCCTTCTCGGCCGGCAGCTCGTCGACCTTGTCGTGGGTCGCGTCCGGGAGCCGGGTGATGAAGAGCGCGTTCACGAACAGGATCGCCGACGTCAGCCACGGCACGACGCGGACGACGTCGTTGTTGTCGAACGCCAGCGCGATGCCGCCGATCGCCGCCCCGACGGTGAACCCGATGTTGAGCGCCGCCCGCATGAACGCCATCGACCGGACCCGCTCCTCGCGGGGGAACACGTCGATCGTGTACGCGCCCCGGCCGGACCAGCCGGCGTTCGCCACGAGCTGGAGCACCACCACCATCGCGACGTACGCCGGGAAGCTCCCGATGAACGGCCACACCAGGTAGAGCGCGGCGCTCAGGAACGCGCCCGCCGCCCACTGCCGCTTGGGGCCGACCCGGTCCGCGAGCCTGCCGAGGGGGACGGCGAACGAGAACGCGAACACGCCCGCCACCGTCAGGCCGACACCGACCTGGGCGGCGGTCAGGCCGACCACCTGGGTGAAGAACACCGCCGAGCCGGTCATGAACGCGCCCTCGCCGGTCGCGAACATCACCGACTGCAGCGACAACCGTCGCGCCAGCGGGGTCGGCGGCAGGAACCGGTCGAGGCGGGAGGGCACGGAGGGATCCCATCACGCGCCACTAGGGTCGGTCGCGTGAATTCCGTGGTCCGCGAGCTCGACGCCTGGCTGGCCGCCGACGACCCCGACCCGTGGGTCGTCGAGACCTCGGGCTCGACCGGGACGCCGAAGCGGGTCCTGCTGTCCAGGCCCGCGGTCCTCGCGTCCGTGCGCGCCTCGGCGCGCCGGGTCGGCGGCTCGGGCCGCTGGCTGCTCGCGCTGCCGCCGACGTACGTCGCCGGGCTCCAGGTCGTGTGCCGCTCCCTGGTCGCCGGTCACGAGCCGGTGGTGCTCGAGGACGACTTCGGGGCCGCGACCGAGGCGCTCGGCGAGGTGGACCGCTTCGTCTCGCTGGTGCCGACGCAGCTGCACCGGCTGCTCGACACTGACGCGGACGCGCTGCGGACCTTCCACACCGTGCTGCTCGGCGGCGGCCCGATCGACGCCGCGCTGCGGCGCCGCGCGGCCGACGCCGGCGTGCGGGTCGTCGGGACCTACGGCTCGGCGGAGACCGCCGGCGGCTGCGTCTACGACGGGCTGCCCCTCGACGGCGTCGGCGTCGCGATCGGGGACGACGGCCGGGTGCGGATCGGGGGGCCGGTGCTCTTCGACGGGTACGACGGCGACCCGGCGCGCACCGCCGAGGTGCTCGTGGACGGCTGGTTCCTCACGTCCGACGCCGGTCGGCTCGACGAGGACGGCCGGCTCCAGGTGCTCGGGCGCCTCGACGACATGGTCGTGAGCGGCGGGGTGAACGTGCCCGCGGCCGCGGTCGCGGCCCGGCTGCGCGAGCACCCGGACGTCCGGGCGGCCGAGGTGCTCGGCGTACCCGACGAGGAGTGGGGCAACCGGGTCGTCGCGTTCGTCGTCGGCGAGCTGAGCGCAGCGGCGGCGCGCGCCTGGGTGGCGGAGACGCACCCGCGCTCCTGGGCGCCGCGGCAGCTGGTCCGGCTCGACGCGATCCCGCTGCTCGACAACGGCAAGCCCGACCGGCTACGGCTCCGGGGCCTCGCGTGAACGTCTTCAGCCTTCCGATGCGGACCCGCTTCCGCGGCATCACCGTGCGTGAGGGCGTGCTGCTCCGGGGCGCCGCCGGCTGGGGCGAGTGGAGCCCGTTCCTGGAGTACGACGCGGTCGTCGCCGAGCCGTGGCTGCGCTGCGCCGAGGAGGCGGCCGCGGGCGACTGGCCGGCGCCCGTGCGGTCCCGCGTGCCCGTCAACGTCACCGTGCCCGCGGTCGGGGCCGAGCACGCGCGCCGGATCGTCGCCGACGGGGGCTGCCGCACCGCCAAGGTCAAGGTCGCCGAGCCGGGCCAGTCGCTGGCCGACGACCAGGCGCGGCTGGAGGCGGTGCGTGACGCCCTCGGCCCCGACGGGCGGGTGCGGATCGACGCCAACGGCGGCTGGGACGTGGACACCGCGGTCGCGGCGATCCGGCTGCTGGACCGCGCGGCCGGTGGTCTGGAGTACGTCGAGCAGCCCTGCGCGAGCGTCGAGGAGCTCGCCGCCGTACGACGCGCGGTCGACGTGCCGGTCGCGGCCGACGAGTCGATCCGCCGGGCCGCCGATCCCTACCGGGTCCGCGAGCTCGACGCGGCGGACGTCGCCGTGCTCAAGGTGCAGCCGCTGGGCGGCGTGCGCGCGTGCCTGCGGATCGCCGAGGACATCGGGCTGCCGGTCGTCGTGTCGTCGGCACTGGAGACCAGCGTCGGGATCGCCGCCGGCGTGGCGCTGGCGGCGGCCCTGCCCGAGCTGCCCTACGCGTGCGGGCTCGCGACCGTGCAGCTGCTCGAGCGCGACGTCGTCACGGACCCGCTGCTGCCGGTCGACGGTGAGCTGCCCGTGCGGGTGCCGATCGTCGACGAGGCGCGGCCGGCGGCGGCGCCCGACCGGGTCGCGCACTGGGAGGCCCGGCTCGCCGAGGTCCGCGCGGTGCGGCAGGATCGACGCCCGTGACCTCCACCGAGCTCGCACGGTCCGTGATCGCCCGTCTCGTCGAGGCGGGCGTGACCGAGATCGTGGTCGCGCCCGGGTCGCGGAACGCGCCGCTCTCGTTCGCGGCCTACGACGCTGCCGCCGCCGGGCTGGTGCGGCTGCACACCCGGATCGACGAGCGCACGGCGGGGTTCCTCGGCCTCGGGCTGTCTCGCAACCACCGTCGCGCGGCGGTGGTCTGCACCTCCGGCACCGGTGTCGCGAACCTGCACCCCGCCGTCCTCGAGGCCGCCCATTCGGGCGTGGACGTGGTCGTCGTGACGGCGGACCGGCCGGCCCGGCTTCGCGGCACCAGCGCCAACCAGACGACCGACCAGGTCGGCATCTTCGGCCCGCTCGTGCCGACCCAGGACGCGACCGGCGACTACGACCTGCTCGTCGCGGGCCCCGTGCACCTGAACGTGCCGCTCGAGGAGCCGCTGGTGCCGGCGGACCGGTGGGTGCCCGAGGTGACGCCGGGCCCGCCCGTGCAGCGCGCCCGTCCGATGATCCACCTGACGATCCCGACCGGCCCGCGCACGGTGGTCGTGGCCGGCGACGACGCCGGCCCGCCCGCGCGGGGCCTCGCCGAGAGCGCCGGCTGGCCGCTGCTCGCCGAGCCCTCGAGCGGATCACGCACCGGCGACAACGCGATCCGCACCTACCGGCTGCTGCTCGGCTCGGACCTCGGCGACCGGATCGAGCGGGTGGTGGTCTGCGGCCACCCGACGCTGTCTCGCCCGGTCAGCCGGCTGCTCGCGCGCCCGGAGGTCCGGGTGGTCGACACCCCGGCGTACGGCGTATGGACCGATCGACCGTTCCCGGTCGACGAGCGACTGGTCGTGGTGCCAGCGGTCGCCGAGCCGGACGACCCCTCCTGGCTCGCGGAGTGGCGCGCGGCGGACCGCGACGTGTCCCGGCGGCTCGACGCGTTGCTCGCCGCCGAGCCCGAGCTGACGCCGCACGAGGTCGCCGGCGCGGTCGCCCGGCACCTGCCCGAGGGCGGCCTGCTCGTCGTCGGGGCGTCGAGTCCGATCCGCGACCTCGACCTGATGGTGCCCCGCTACGACGTCGGCCGGAGGCGCAAGGTGCTCGCCAACCGCGGCCTGTCCGGCATCGACGGCACCGTGTCGACGGCCATCGGCGCCGCGCTCGCGCGGCCCTCGAGCACCCGCGCGCTGGCGCTGATGGGCGACGTGACCTTCCTGCACGACGCCAACGGCCTGGTGATCGGGCCCGGCGAGCCGGTCCCCGACCTGACGATCGTGGTCGTCAACGACGACGGCGGCTCGATCTTCACGATGCTGGAGCAGGGGGCGGGGGAGTACGCCGAGCAGTACGAGCGGCTCTTCGGCACCCCGCACGGCGTCGACCTCGCGAGCCTCTGTGCCGCGACCCGCACCCCGCACCTGCGGGTCACCAGCCTGCCGGAGCTCGAGCAGGCGCTCGCCAGCCCGAACGGCGGGATCGAGGTGGTCGAGGTGGCCGTACGACGCGACAACCGCCGCGAGCTCGACGCGCGGATCCGGGCGCTGCGTCCACAATCCTGATCCCGCGGGCGCCAGCGGGGCGACCCAAGACCTGGGCGGCACAGCTCGTCTGACCGCTGATCGGGAAGGATGGGTGCGTGGACGTCGCCCTCTTCCTGGTCGCGCTCGCCGTCGGCGTGCTGGCGGGGGTCGTGGTCGCGCGCTGGCTCGGCGTGCCCGCGCCCCTCCTGCTCGTGGTCGCCGGCGCCGGCGCGTCGTTCCTGCCGTTCGTGCCGCAGGTGCACCTCGAGTCCGAGGTGGTGCTCCTCGGACTGCTCCCGCCGCTGCTCTACTCGGCCGCCGTCAGCTCCTCGCTCGTGGACTTCAACGCCCACCGGCGGGCGATCCTGACCCTGTCGGTGGGTGCGGTGCTCGTCACGACCGCCGGCGTCGGCTGGATCGTGCACATGATGGTGCCGGACGTCTCGTGGGCCATCGCCTTCGCCCTCGGCGCTGTCGTCGCCCCGCCCGACGCCGTCGCCGCGACGGCCATCGGTCGCAACATCGGCCTGCCGCGGCGGATCGTCACGATCCTCGAGGGCGAGTCGCTGTTCAACGACGCCACGGCGCTGGTCTCCCTGCGGACGGCGATCGCGGCCGCCGGGGTCGGCGTCGAGCTGTGGCGGGTCGGCGTCGACTTCCTCGTCGCCTCGGTCGGTGGCGTGCTGCTCGGCATCGCCGTCTTCATGCTCGTCGCCAAGCTGCGGCGGCGGATCACCGACCCGGTACTCGACGTCGGCCTCTCGTTCGTGATCCCGTTCGCCTGCTTCCTGGCGGCCGAGGAGCTGCACTCCTCGGGAGTGGTGGCCGTCGTGGTCGCCGGCCTGCTGCTCGGCCACAAGGCGCCGATCCTCCAGACGGCGCAGTCGCGGATCGCCGAGCGGATCAACTGGCGCACGATCGCCTTCCTGCTGGAGAACGCGGTGTTCGGCCTGATCGGCCTGCAGGCGCAGTGGATCTTCCAGGACCTCGCGGACAGCTCGCTGTCCGCCGTCCGCATCGTCGCCGTGTGCGCCGCCACGCTCGCGGCGTGCATCGTGCTCCGCCTGGTCTGCGTCCTCGCCTCGCGGTGGACGCTGGTCCGTCCCGGGCCGGATCCGCTGACGGGGCAGCGACAGCCGCTGGGCCAGACCTTCCTGGTCGGCTGGGCAGGCATGCGCGGCGTCGTCACCCTCGCGGCGGCGTTCCTGATCCCGAAGGACACCGAGCACCGCGAGGTGCTGCTCGTCGCCGCCTTCACCGTCGTGGCCGGGACGCTGCTGATCCAGGGCCTGTCGCTGCCGTGGTTCGCGCGCCGGCTGCACGTGCCCTCGCCGGATCCCCTCGACGACGCACTCGCCCGCGCGACCCTGCTGCAGCAGGCGTCCAAGGCCGCGCTCGACGAGCTCGAGCAGATCGAGCAGGAGGACCAGGCGGGCGTGTACGACCTGATCCGCCAGCGGCTCGACCAGCGCAACTTCGCCGCCTGGGAGCGGCTGGCCACGACGGCCGACCAGGAGTCGCCGGCCGCCACGTACTACCGGGTCCGCACCCAGCTGATCGACGCCGAACGGCGCCGGATCCTCGACATCCGCAAGTCCGGCACCGTGCCGTCCGAGGTGATCGCCGACGTGCTGGCGAGCCTCGACGTGGAGGAGTCGATGCTCGACAGCGCCGAGCAGGAGCGCGACGACACCGCCCAGTACGCGCGCCGCCGCTGGGCGGTCGGCGAGGCCTGCGCGGACCTCGAGCACTACCCGACCGTGGCCGCAGAGCCCGCGACCTTCTGCCAGGCCTGCATCGACGAGGGCACGTACTGGGTGGCCCTGCGCCGGTGCCTCGAGTGCGGCAACGTCGCCTGCTGCGACTCCTCGCCGCGGCAGCACGCGACCCGGCACTTCCACGACTCGCAGCACCCGGTCATGCAGTCGGGCGAGCCCGTCGAGGACTGGCGGTGGTGCTACGTGCACCACCTGACGGCCTAGCGACCGCGCACCATCCTGATCTCCGACGCGTCCAGCCCGGCATAGTGCTCGCGGGCCCCGTCGGGCTCGAACCCGTTGCGCCGGTAGAAGCCCTGGGCGCGCGCGTTGGCCTCCAGGACCCACAGCGAGCAGGGCTCGTCCGGGCGTACGGCGTCCCAGAGCAGCTGCCCGAGGCCGGTGCCCCAGTACGCGGCGCGGGTGTAGATCGCGTAGAGCTCCGTGGGCGTGGCCGCGTCCTCGTCACGGGTCGGGCCGACGACCGAGAAGCCGATCAGGTCGCCGCTCGTCTCGGCGAGCACCCGGGGCGGGCCGTCGACCAGGTGCCGGGTCCACGCCGCGACCCAGCGGGCGGTGTCGGCCAGCCGCTCCTCGAGCAGCGCGGCGTCGACGTACGGCCCGTAGGCCTCGCGCCAGCAGGCCGCGTGCATGGTCGCGCCCGCGACCGCATCGGCCGGCACGGCGGTCCTGAGCCTGAGGTCGGACAAGGGATCGGTCACGCGAGCATCGTAGAAAGGGCGGGCTACCGTGAGGCGCATGCGGATCACGAAGTTCGGCCACGCCTGCGTCCGGGTCGAGCACGACGGCACGACCGTGGTCCTCGACCCGGGAGTGTTCACCGATCCGTCGGCCGTCGACAGCGCCGATGCCGTGCTGATCACCCACGAGCACGCCGACCACTACCTGCCCGACCACCTGCTCGCCGCGGGGGCGCCGGTGTTCACGATCGAGGCGGTCGCGGCGAAGATCCGGGAGGAGGCGCCGGCCGTCGCCGAGCGGCTCACGGTCGTGGCCCCCGGCTCGACGTTCGACGTCGGGGTCCCGGTGCGCGCGGTGGGCGAGCTGCACGCCGTGATCCACCCGGAGTTCCCGCGGATCACCAACAGTGGCTACGTCCTGACGCTCGGGGACGCGAAGGTCTACCACCCCGGTGACGCGCTCACCGAGCCCGGCGAGGCGGTCGAGGTGCTCCTGGTGCCGTCGTCGGCGCCGTGGCTGAAGGCGTCCGAGGCGGTGGAGTTCGCGCGCGCCGTCAAGGCACCCCGGAACCTCGCCATCCACGACCGCATCTACACCGAGGCCGCACACGGCATCCTCGAGCAGCACATGAACGCGTTCCTGCCGAAGGAAGGGCTGGAGTACGTGCGCCGCGCCGACGGCGAGGACCTGTAGGCCGCGCCAGCCGGACGCTAGTCCGCGGTGAGCGCGTCCCTGACCGGCACGAACTTCGCCTGTGCCTCGGCCAGCTCGGCCTCGGGGTCGGACGACGCCACGATGCCGCAGCCCGCGAACAGCCGCACGGTCGAGCCGGAGACGCGTGCCGAGCGGAGCGCGATGCCCCACTCACCGTCGCCGGCGGCGTCCATCCAGCCGACCGGCCCGGCGTACCGGTCCCGGTCCATGCCCTCGATCCGGGCGATCAGGTCGGTGGCGACCGCGGTCGGGGTGCCGCCCACGGCAGCGGAAGGATGCAGCGCCTCCGCGAGCTGGAGGGACGAGACGGTGGCCGCGTCGTGCACCACTCCCGCGACGTCGGTCGCGAGGTGCATGACGTTCGGCAGGTGCAGGACGAACGGCGCCTCGGGCACGTTCATCGAGGAGCAGTGCGGCTCGAGCGCGTCGGCGACCGAGCGCACGGCGTACTCGTGCTCCTCGAGGTCCTTGGACGAGCGGGCCAGGGTGGCGGCGAGCGCCAGGTCGCGCTCGTCGTCCCCGGTACGCCGGATGGTGCCGGCCAGCACCCGCGAGGTGACCAGGCCGCGCTCGCGGCGCACCAGCATCTCGGGCGTCGCGCCGAACATGCCGTCGACGTGGAACGTCCAGCACATCGGGTAGACCTCCGCCAGCCGTCCCAGCGGCCAGCGCACGTCGATCGGCTCGTCGGCGGTGGCGACCAGGTCCCGGGCCAGGACGACCTTCTCCAGGTCTCCGCGCCCGATCCGCGCGACGGCGTCGGCGACCACCGACATCCACTGCTCGCCGTTGAGGGCTCCGTCGGCGAAGCTCACGCCCGACGGCGCCGCCGGCGGCTCGGTCGCCACGAGCTCCGGCGCCGGCTCGTCCACGGTGGTCAGCCAGGCGACGTCGCCCCGGCGGCCGACGACCACGCGGGGCACGACCAGCACCGAGTCGCCCGGCTCGTCTGCGAACGCGAACGTCCCGAACGACACCAGCCCGGACCCGGGCTCGTTGACGTCGTCGCGCACGACGGCACGGGCGGTCAGCTCGCTCCACCACTTGCCGGCGTCCGCGAACCGGGTGTCCCCGTGCGTGCGCACCTCGGCGGCCACGCCCCAGCCCACGAGGCCGTCGCCACGCCGCAACCAGGTCACCGGACGGTCGGCCGGGACCAGGTCGAGGAGTCGCGTGGCCTCCTCGAGGTCGAGGCGGACGGTGCGGACGGTCATCGTCACGCAGCCGAGAGTACTCACGGACCCGGCCTCGGACCCCGTCGGGCGTGCGGGTAGCGTCGCAGGACGTGAGCGCCAGCACTTCGAACAGCCGCACGTCCACCTGGGTCGGCATCGCCGTCGGCCTCGTCCTCCTCGGCCTGGTGGCGGCGTTCGCGATCGGCCTGCCCAAGGCGTCCGGTGCGGACGAGCCCGAGGCCGCGCCCGCGATCGACATCGTGCTGCCCGCGACGCTCCCGGGCGGCTACGCCGCCGCCGACGACCCCGACTCCTTCGCCGACAGCCAGCTCGCCCAGCAGGCCGACCAGATCGCGCAGCAGCAGGCGGCCAGCACCAAGTACGGCAACGAGGTCCTGCCCGCCGTGCTCGGGACCCCTGCCGCGACGCGCAGCTACGTCGTCGACGGCACCAAGGCCGTGTTCATCCAGGTCTTCCAGGCCCGGGGTGGCGCCTTCGCACCGACCGTGCTCACCGATCCGGCGACGACCAACGGCGCCGGCGGCACCACGATGGACAACGTCGGGGACGGCGTCTGCATCCTCACCTACGGCCAGAGCCAGGACGGTTCGACGGGGGACCCGTCCGCCGTGCAGTGCCAGGTCTCCCACGGCGAGCTCACCGCCCAGATCCAGTCGTCGACGGTGCCGGCCGAGGATCTGGTCAAGGTCGCCGGCGCGCTGCTCGACGACCTGCAGGACACCGGTCAGGACCAGTAGACGACCACGGCGTCGCCGACGCGCACCTGGCCGAAGAGCTTCGCCAGGCCGTCGTAGTCGCGCACGTTGACGCAGCCGTGCGACGCCCCGGCGTACCCGACGGTGGCGAAGTCCGACGAGTAGTGGACCGCCTGGCCCCCGGAGAAGAACATCGAGAGCGGCATCGACGAGCCGTACAGGTGCGACACGTGGTCGGCGTCCTTGAGGTACACGTGGAAGACGCCCTCGCGCGTCGGCGTCGTGGACGCACCGAACCGCACGTCGAGCGTCTGCAGCACCGTGCCGTCGACGACCCAGCGCAGGGTGCTGCTGGTCTTGTCGACGCACAGCACCCGGCCGGTGCGGCAGCGCGGGTCCAGTGCGCCGGGCTGGTTCGCTCGGTTGTGCAGCTCCGCCACGGTCGGCTCCGAGGTCATCGCGAGCAGCCGGTCGAGAGTGCGCCGGTCGACGTCGCCGGTGACGGGGATCTGCCGCTTGCCCTGGAACCCGCGCACGGCTTCGGTCGTCACGTCGCCGTACACGCCGGTGACGTCGGCGGCGAACCAGTAGATCTGCTTCAGCCGGGCCTGGAGCTCGCGGACCCGGGGGCCCTCGTCGCCGGGACCGAGCAGCGGTACGCCGGCCGTGGCGCTCGGCCGCGGCGTCTCGACGCTGACCGGCGCGGTGGTCGGGGCGGCAGTCGGCGGTGGCGTGCGGGTCGGCGTGCGGGTCGGCGTGGGTGCCGGCGTGGGGGCCTCGACGGCGCCCGTGCCGGCGGCGGTCGGGCTCGCCGCCGGGCCGTCGTCGGTGGTGTAGCCCGCCAGGAAGGCACCCGCGACCAGCACGGCCGCGACGGCGAGGACGGACAGCAGACGACGCATGAGCTCTCCCGGGGAAGTGAAGTGAGCCGGACACGAGGGTGACGCCTGGAGCGCCCGATCGGTTGCACGTCGACCGGCGAGCCCCGCCGCCGTGACCAACCTGTGACCGGAAGTAGTCTTCGCCGCGTGGTCCGCGCAGAGCTCGACAAGCAGCCGTCCGACGTCCGCACCATGTTCGACGCGGTCGCCCGCCGGTACGACGTCACCAACGACGTGCTGTCGCTCGGCCAGGACCGCCAGTGGCGGCGTGCGGTGCTCGCTGCCGTCGATCCCCGGCCGGGCGAGCGGATCCTCGACCTCGCGGCGGGCACCGGGACGTCGAGCCAGCCGTTCGCCGAGCGCGGCGCGCGCGTCGTCCCGTGCGACTTCTCGCTCGGCATGCTCCAGGTCGGCAAGGCCGCGCGGCCGCAGCTGCCCTTCACCGCCGGCGACGGGACCCGGCTGCCGTTCGCGGACGACACCTTCGACGCGGTGACGATCTCGTTCGGCCTGCGCAACATCGTCGACCCCCGCGCCGGGCTGGCGGAGATGCGCCGCGTCACGCGCCCCGGTGGCCGGCTCGTGGTGTGCGAGTTCAGCCACCCCACCTGGGCGCCCTTCCGCACGGTCTACCTCGAGTACCTGATGCGCGCGCTGCCGCCGATCGCCCGCGCGGTCTCGTCCTCCCCGGACGCCTACGTGTACCTGGCGGAGTCCATCCGGGCCTGGCCCGACCAGCGCGGCCTGGCGGCGCTGATCGGGGAGGCCGGCTGGCACGCACCGCAGTGGCGGAACCTCTCCGGGGGGATCGTCGCCCTGCACCGCGCCACCGGCTGAGAATTAGGGCACGATCCTGTTCCGTAATTCCGCAGGTCAGGCTCGTTCTCGGGTCGGTCGCGGGCCGTCGCGGGCAGTTGCCGACCCCCGGGTGCGAGGGCGTTTCCCGAGTGGTTAGATGTGTCTCAGCCCACTTCGTGATTCAGTTCACAAAGTCACAAGGCGGCTCTGCGAAACGGCTCGGCAGCGAGTCCGGAAGAGAGGCGAGACATGGAGCTCTACACGCCGGTCCTGGCCCTGGCGGCCCTGGCCGCGGCGTTCGCGGTGTTCTCCGTGATCATGAGCACCGCCGTCGGCCCGCGGCGCTACAACCGGGCCCGTCTGGACTCCTACGAGTGCGGGATCGAGCCGACCCCGCAGCCGGTCGGCGGTGGCCGGTTCCCGGTGAAGTACTACATCACCGCGATGCTGTTCATCGTCTTCGACATCGAGACCATCTTCCTGTACCCGTGGGCGGTCTACTTCGACTCGCTCAAGATGTTCGGGCTCGCCGAGATGGTCGTGTTCATCGCCACCGTGTTCATCGCGTACGCCTACGTGTGGCGACGCGGCGGCCTGGAATGGGATTGAGAAGCGAGGACTGACGTGGGTATCGAGGAGAAGCTCCCCAGCGGCGTCCTGCTGACGACCGTCGAGGGCGTCGCCGGCTACATGCGCAAGGCGTCCTTCTGGCCGGCCACGTTCGGCCTCGCGTGCTGCGCCATCGAGATGATGACGACCGGCGGTCCGAAGTACGACCTGGCCCGGTTCGGCATGGAGGTGTTCCGTGCCAGCCCGCGCCAGGCCGACCTGATGATCGTCGCCGGCCGGGTCAGCCAGAAGATGGCGCCGGTGCTGCGCCAGATCTACGACCAGATGCCGAACCCCAAGTGGGTGCTGGCGATGGGCGTCTGCGCGAGCAGCGGCGGCATGTTCAACAACTACGCCGTCGTCCAGGGAGTCGACCACGTCGTGCCCGTCGACATGTACCTCCCCGGCTGCCCGCCGCGCCCGGAGATGCTCATCGACGCGATCCTCAAGCTGCACGACCAGGTCCAGCACGCGAAGCTCGGCGGCAATCGCGCGAACGAGATCGTCGAGCTCGAGTCCGCGGCGCTCACCGCGCTCCCGACGTCGCAGATGAAGGGACAGCTGCGATGACGGAGCGCGACCACACGGACCGGACGCCGGAGAACGTCCCGGCTCCCGCCGGCGAGGTGCACCAGGTCGGCGTCCGGCACGGCATGTTCGGCACCCACGGCACCGGCGACACCAGCGGGTACGGCGGCCTGGTCCAGGCGATCGCCTTCCCCGGTGACGCCCAGCGCCCGTACGGCGGCTGGTACGACGAGGTGGCGGACGCCCTCGAGTCCGCGCTGGTCGAGAGCCGGGCGGGCGACGCCGCCGTCGAGATCGCCGTACCCCGGGTCGTCATCCACCGCGGCGAGATCACCTTCCACGTGCGCCGGGAGGACCTGGTGGCCGTGGCGCAGGTGCTCCGCGACGACGAGCGGCTGCGCTTCGAGTTCTGCTCGGGCGTCAGCGGGGTGCACTACCCCGAGGACACCGGGCGCGAGCTGCACGCCGTGTACCACCTGCTCTCGATGACCCACAACCGGCGGATCCGCCTCGAGGTGACCGCGCCCGACGCCGACCCGCACATCCCGTCGATCGTCTCGGTGTACCCCACCAACGACTGGCACGAGCGCGAGACCTTCGACATGTTCGGCATCGTGTTCGATGGCCACCCGGCCCTCACGCGCATCCTGATGCCGGACGACTGGCCCGGCCATCCGCAGCGCAAGGACTACCCGCTGGGCGGCATCCCCGTCGAGTACAAGGGCGCCACCGTCCCGCCGCCCGACCAGCGCAGGAGCTACAACTGATGAGCCAGGACATGTACGCCGGAGCCAGCGAGACCACCGAGGGCAGGGTCTTCACCGTCAGCGGCCAGGACTGGGACTCCATCGTCGACGGCCTCGGCGAGGAGGCGGACGAGCGGGTCGTCGTCAACATGGGCCCGCAGCACCCGTCGACCCACGGCGTGCTCAGGCTGATCCTCGAGCTCGAGGGCGAGACCGTGACCGAGGCCCGCTGCGGCATCGGCTACCTGCACACCGGCATCGAGAAGAACATGGAGTTCCGCTCCTGGACGCAGGGCGTCACGTTCTGCACCCGGATGGACTACCTCTCGCCCTTCTACAACGAGATGACCTACGTGCTCGGCGTCGAGCGACTCCTCGACATCGAGGACGACGTGCCCGAGAAGGCCCAGGTCATGCGGGTCCTGCTCATGGAGCTGAACCGGATCTCCTCGCACCTGGTCTGCATCGCGACCGGCGGCATGGAGATCGGCGCCCTGACCGTGATGACCGTCGGCTTCCGCGAGCGGGAGCTGGTGCTCGACCTGTTCGAGCTGATCACCGGCCTGCGGATGAACCACGCGTTCATCCGCCCGGGCGGGGTCGCGCAGGACCTGCCGCCGGGTGCGCTCGACGAGATCCGCGGCTTCATCGCCCTGATGCGCAAGCGTCTCAAGGAGTACGCCGACCTCTGCAACGCGAACCCGATCTTCAAGGCCAGGCTGGAGGGCGTCGGCCACCTCGACCTCGCCGGCTGCCTCGCGCTCGGGCTGTCCGGTCCGGTGCTGCGCAGCACCGGCTACCCGTGGGACCTCCGCAAGACCCAGCCGTACTCGGGCTACGAGACCTACGACTTCGACGTGCAGACCTGGGACACCGCCGACTCCTACGGCCGGTTCCGGGTCCGTCTCAACGAGATGTGGGAGTCCCTGCGCATCGTCGAGCAGGCCGCCGACCGGCTGGCGAGGCTCGACGGCGCGCCGGTCATGGTCGCGGACAAGAAGATCGCCTGGCCGAGCCAGCTCGCGATCGGCAGCGACGGCATGGGCAACTCCCTCGACCACATCCGGCACATCATGGGTGAGTCGATGGAGGCCCTGATCCACCACTTCAAGCTGGTCACCGAGGGCTTCCGGGTCCCGCCCGGCCAGGCCTACGTGCCGATCGAGTCGCCGCGCGGCGAGCTCGGTGCGCACGTCGTCTCCGACGGCGGCACGCGCCCGTTCCGGGCGCACTTCCGCGACCCGTCGTTCACGAACCTCCAGGCCACGAGCGTGATGAGCGAGGGCGGCATGGTCGCCGACGTCATCGTCGCGATCGCGTCCATCGACCCGGTGATGGGAGGCGTCGACCGCTGATGCTCGACGACAAGACGTACGGCGAGCTGCGCGAGATCGCGGCCCGCTACCCGGAGCCGCGCTCGGGGCTGCTGCCGATGCTGCACCTCGTGCAGTCGGTCGAGGGCCGGGTGACCCCCGAGGGCATCGAGGCCTGCGCCGAGATCCTGGACATCTCGGCCGCCGACGTCAGCGGCGTCGCGACGTTCTACACGATGTACAAGCGCCGCCCGGTGGGCGACTACCACGTCGGCGTCTGCACCAACACGCTGTGCGCGGTGATGGGCGGCGACCTGATCTTCGAGCGGCTCAAGGGCCACCTGGACGTCGGCAACGACGAGACCACCGAGGACGGCAAGATCACCCTCGAGCACGTCGAGTGCAACGCGGCCTGCGACTACGCGCCGGTGATGATGGTCAACTGGGAGTTCATGGACAACATGACTCCGGAGTCCGCGGTCCAGCTCGTCGACGACCTCCGCGCCGGGGCCGAGGTCACCTCGACCCGCGGTCCGCGGGTCGTCACCTGGCGGGAGGCCGAGCGCGTGCTCGCGGGCTTCCCCGACGACCTCGCCGACGCCGGCCCGGCCGCCGGCCCGGCGTCCCTGGTCGGCCTCGGCATCGCCCGCGACCGCGGCTGGAGCGCCCCGCACCCGGAGAGCGACGCCGGCGACAGCAGCACCGCCGGCTCGAAGACCGAGGCGGTCGAGCAGGCCGATACGTCGCGTGCCGAGACGGAGACCAAGCAGGAGGAGGGCAAGGAATGACGGACACCCTCACCCCCGTCCTCACGGACAACTGGGGCGACGACCGCGCGTGGACGCTCGCGGCGTACGCAGCACGCGGCGGCTACCGGGCGCTCGACAAGGCGTTCGCGATGGCGCCCGACGCCGTGATCGAGGAGGTCAAGGAGTCCGGCCTGCGCGGCCGCGGCGGCGCCGGCTTCCCGACCGGCATGAAGTGGGGCTTCATCCCGCAGGACAACCCGAAGCCGAAGTACCTCGTCGTCAACGCCGACGAGTCCGAGCCGGGCACCTGCAAGGACATCCCGCTGATGATGGCCAGCCCGCACACGCTGGTCGAGGGCGTCATCATCAGCAGCTACGCGATCCGCGCGAACAAGGCGTTCATCTACATCCGCGGTGAGGTCCTGCACGTGGTCCGCCGGGTGCAGCGCGCCGTGGCGGAGGCCTACGCGGCCGGCCACCTCGGCACGGACATCCACGGCTCCGGGTTCGACCTCGACGTCGTCGTGCACGCCGGAGCCGGCGCCTACATCTGCGGTGAGGAGACGGCTCTCCTGGAGGGCCTCGAGGGACGCCGCGGGCAGCCGCGGCTGCGTCCCCCGTTCCCGGCGGTCGCCGGCCTGTACGCCAGCCCGACGGTTATCAACAACGTCGAGTCGATCGCCTCGGTGCCGAGCATCATCGAGCACGGCCACGGCTGGTTCGGCTCGATGGGCACCGAGAAGTCCAAGGGCTTCGGCATCTTCTCGCTGTCCGGCCACGTGCAGCGGCCGGGGCAGTACGAAGCGCCGCTCGGCATCACGCTGCGCACGCTCATCGACCTCGCGGGCGGCGTCCGCGAGGGCCACGAGCTGAAGTTCTGGACGCCCGGCGGGTCCAGCACGCCGCTGCTCACCGCCGAGCACCTCGACGTACCCCTCGACTTCGAGGGCGTCGGCGCCGCGGGCTCGATGCTCGGCACCCGTGCGCTGCAGATCTTCGACGACACCACGTGCGTGGTGCGCGCGACGCTGCGGTGGACGGAGTTCTACAAGCACGAGTCCTGCGGCAAGTGCACGCCCTGCCGCGAGGGCACCTGGTGGCTCGTGCAGACCCTCTCCGCGCTGGAGAAGGGCCAGGGCAGCGAGGCCGACCTCGACCTCCTGCTCGACCAGTGCGACAACATCCTCGGTCGCTCGTTCTGCGCGCTCGCCGACGGTGCGGTCAGCCCGATCCAGAGCTCGATCCAGTACTTCCGCGACGAGTACCTCGCCCACCTGAGCAACGGCGGGTGCCCGTTCGACCCGGCCGCCGCCACCCTCTTCGCGCCCGAGGGAGCCACAGCATGAGCACCCCACGAAGTTCTTCGCTTCCCCCCCTTCGCTCCTCCATCGAACAACTTCGCGAGGACCCCGCATGACGACCACCCCGGAGAAGACCGACCTGGTCAGCGTGACCATCGACGGCATCCAGGTCAGCGTCCCCAAGGACACGCTCGTGATCCGCGCCGCCGAGCAGGTCGGCGTGCAGGTGCCGCGGTTCTGCGACCACCCGCTGCTCGCGCCGGTCGGCGCCTGCCGCCAGTGCCTGGTCGACGTGCCGGACGCGGGCAACGGCCGCGGCTTCCCGAAGCCGCAGGCCTCCTGCACGCTGCCGGTCGCCGAGGGCATGGTCGTGAACACCCAGGCCACCAGCGAGGTCGCCGACAAGGCCCAGCAGGGGATCATGGAGTTCCTGCTGATCAACCACCCGCTGGACTGCCCGGTCTGCGACAAGGGCGGCGAGTGCCCGCTGCAGAACCAGGCGATGTCCAACGGTCGCGGCGAGTCCCGCTTCCACGGCCTGAAGCGGACCTACCCGAAGCCGATCAACATCTCCGCCCAGGTGCTGCTCGACCGCGAGCGCTGCGTGCTCTGCGCGCGCTGCACCAGGTTCTCCGAGCAGATCGCCGGCGACCCCTTCATCGCCCTCATCGAGCGCGGTGCCCTGCAGCAGGTCGGCATCTACGAGCGCGAGCCGTTCGACTCCTACTTCTCCGGCAACACCATCCAGATCTGCCCGGTGGGTGCGCTGACCAGCGCCGACTACCGCTTCCGCTCCCGCCCGTTCGACCTCGTCTCCACTCCGAGCGTCGCCGAGCACGACGCCTGCGGTGCCGCGATCCGCGTCGACCACCGCCGGGGGAAGGTGATGCGCCGCCTGGCCGGCAACGACCCCGAGGTCAACGAGGAGTGGATCACCGACAAGGACCGGTTCGCGTTCCACTACGCGACCGAGGCCGACCGGCTGGCCTACCCGCAGGTCCGCGACGAGGACGGCTCCCTGCGACCGGCGTCGTGGCCGGAGGCCTTCGCCGTCGCGGCCCGCGGCCTGCAGGCAGCGGGCGCGTCCGCCGTGCTCACCGGCGGCCGGGTCACCGCCGAGGACGCCTACGCGTACAGCAAGTTCGCGCGCGTCGCGCTCGGCACCAACGACATCGACTTCCGGGCCCGCCCGCACTCGGCCGAGGAGGCGGCGTTCCTCGCGAGCGAGGTCGTCCTCCGCAGCACCGTCACGTACGCCGACCTGGAGTCGGCCTCGACGGTGCTGCTCGCGGGCCTCGAGCCCGAGGACGAGGCGGCCACGATCTTCCTGCGCCTGCGCAAGGCGTCGAGCCCCGGCCGCCCCGGTGGCGGGACCCGGGTGGTCTCGATCGCGCCGTACGCCTCCCGTGGCCTGGCCAAGATGCACGGCCACCTGGTCCGCACCGCGCCCGGTGCCGAGGCCGCGGCTCTCGACGCGATGGTCGAGCACGCCGAGCACGGCATCGACAAGCGGTCCGTGATCCTGGTCGGCGAGCGGTTGGCGACCGTCCCCGGCGCCCTGACCGCCGCGGCCGGCCTGTCCGCCAGGACCGGCGCCCGGCTGGCCTGGGTGCCCCGCCGCGCCGGCGACCGCGGGGCCGTCGAGACCGGCTGCCTCCCGAACCTGCTCCCCGGCGGGCGTCCCGTCACCGACCCGGCCGCCCGCGTCGACGCGGCGACCGCGTGGGGCGTCGACCGGCTGCCGGAGGCACCCGGCCGGGACGCCGACGCCATCGTCGCGGCGCTCGCCTCGGGTGAGCTCCGCGGCCTGGTCGTCAGCGGCGTCGACCCCGACGACACCAGCGACCCGGCCGCCACGCGCGCGGCGATCGAGGCGGCGTCGTTCGTCGTCGCCCTCGAGCTCCGCGAGACCGAGGTGACCCGGGCCGCCGACGTGGTCTTCCCCGTCGCGCCGGTCGTGGACAAGGCCGGCATGTTCGTCACCTGGGAGGGCCGCCCGCGGACCTTCGAGGCCGTGTTCTCCAGCCCGACCTCGCTGCCCGACCTGCGCATCCTGGCCGGCATCGCCGAGGAGCTCGACACGCCGCTGGGCTTCCGGACGGTCGCCGAGGCCCGTGCGCAGATGGAGGACATGGGGCCGTGGGACGGCGAGCGCGCCGGTCTCGACGGGTCGCCTCGTTCCTCGGCCGCGACTCGGCCAGCGACCGGGGACTTCGCCCTGGCGACCTGGAAGCTGCTGGTCGACAACGGTTCCATGCAGGACGGCGACAAGGCCTACCGCGCCACCGGCCGGGCTCCGGTCGCGCGGCTCAGCCGGGCGGCGTACGACGCGCACGGCCCGACGGTCACCCTCACCGGTGACCGCGGCTCGGTCACGCTGCCGGCCGAGGTGGCCGACCTCGACGACGACGTCGTGTGGGTCCCGGCCAACTCGTTCGGCAACGGCGTGCTGGCCGACCTGGCCTCGCCCGGCAGCCGCGTGACCGTCACGAAGGGAGCTGACCAGTGATCGTCATGGCCGACGACCTGTCGATGTTCGGGCAGGACGCGTGGTGGGTGATCGGGCTCAAGGCCGTGTTCATCTTCCTGATCCTGGTGCTGCTGACGCTCTTCAACATCTGGTGGGAGCGCCGCGTCGTGGCCCGGATGCAGCACCGCATCGGCCCGAACGTGCACGGCCCGTTCGGCCTGCTGCAGTCGCTGGCCGACGGCGTGAAGCTGGCGCTGAAGGAGGACATCGTCCCGAAGGCCGCGGACAAGGTGGTCTTCGTCCTGGCGCCGGTGATCTCCGCGACGGCCGCGTTCGTGACGTTCGCGGTGATCCCGTTCGGCCCGGTGGTGAACTTCTTCGGCCAGGAGACGCCGCTCCAGCTGACCGACATGCCGGTGGCGGTGCTGTTCGTGCTGGCGATCGCCTCGGTCGGCATCTACGGCATCGTCCTCGGCGGCTGGTCCAGCGGCTCGACGTACTCCCTGCTCGGCGGCCTGCGCTCGAGCGCCCAGATGATCTCCTACGAGGTCGCGATGGGCCTCGCGCTGGTGGCGGTGTTCCTGTACGCCGGCTCGATGTCGACCTCCGAGATCGTGGCGGCCCAGGACGACCTGTGGTTCGGCCTGATCCTGGTGCCGTCGTTCGTGATCTACATGATCGCCATGGTCGGCGAGACCAACCGGGCGCCGTTCGACCTCCCGGAGGCCGAGGGCGAGCTGGTCGGCGGCTTCCACACCGAGTACAGCTCGCTGAAGTTCGCCCTGTTCTTCCTTGCCG
Organism: Nocardioides sp. URHA0032; assembly: GCF_000620645.1. Classification (GTDB taxonomy): domain Bacteria; phylum Actinomycetota; class Actinomycetes; order Propionibacteriales; family Nocardioidaceae; genus Nocardioides. The sequence goes on from NZ_KK211160.1 coordinate 467,966, forward strand.
AGTACATCAACATGGCGACGGTCTCCGCGCTCGCGACGACGCTGTTCCTCGGCGGCTGGCACGCGCCGTTCTGGATCGACCACGCGTGGGCGGGCGCCAACGAGGGCTACTGGCCGCTGTTGTGGTTCTTCGGCAAGATCATGTTCTTCATCTTCCTGTTCATCTGGCTCCGCGGCTCGCTGCCGCGGCTCCGGTACGACCAGTTCATGGCGTTCGGCTGGAAGCGGCTGATCCCGATCGCGCTGGTCTGGATCGTCGCGGTGGCGACCATCCGGGCGATCTCGCTCGACGGCGGTCTCGACCGGCGCTACCTGATGATCGGCATCGGCATCCTCGCGGTGTTCTTCCTGGTCCTGTTCTTCATCGGCGACCGGGCCGAGGCCGAGGACACCACCGAGCCGGCAGCGGCCACCCCGGGTGGGTTCCCGGTCCCGCCGATGCCGACCGGCGGCCCGGTCCGCGGCGCTGCGCAGCCGCTCACGTTCCGCACGAGCTCCACCGTCACGGGAGGCGACGCCTGATGGCCGACGAATCGTCCAAGAGCCTCAAGGAGCAGTTCTGGGATCCGGTCGCCGGCTTCGGCGTCACGTTCCGGACCATGTTCAAGAAGGTCGTCACCGAGCAGTACCCGTTCGAGAAGACGCCGACCGCGCCACGCTTCCACGGCCGGCACCAGCTCAACCGCTGGCCCGACGGCCTCGAGAAGTGCATCGGCTGCGAGCTGTGCGCGTGGGCCTGCCCGGCGGACGCGATCTACGTGGAGGGCGCCTCGAACACCGACGACCCCGACGGTCGGTTCAGCCCTGGTGAGCGGTACGGCCGCGTCTACCAGATCAACTACCTGCGCTGCATCCTGTGCGGCCTGTGCATCGAGGCCTGCCCCACCCGCGCGCTGACGATGACCAACGAGTACGAGCTCGCCGACGACAACCGCGCGGACCTCATCTACGAGAAGCAGGACCTCCTCGCCCCGCTGCTGCCAGGGATGGAGCAGCCGCCGCACCCGATGCGGCTCGGTGACGACGAGGGCGCGTACTACCGCGGCGAGTTCGCGGCGCCGGCGCCGACCGGACGGGAGGCGGGCAAGTGATCGCCTTCTGGATCCTCGCGCCGATCATGACGATCGCGGCGCTGGGCATCCTGTTCGTCCGCAAGGCCGTGCACGCGGCCCTGCTGCTGGCCGTGGTGATGATCAGCCTCGCGATCCTGTACGCCGCGCTCGACGCGCCGTTCCTGTTCGCGGTGCAGATCATCGTCTACACCGGCGCGATCCTGATGCTGTTCCTGTTCGTGCTGATGCTGGTCGGCGTCGACGCCTCGGACTCGGTGGTGGAGACGATCCGCGGCCAGCGGGTGGCGGCGATGATCGGCGGCCTGCTGCTCGGGCTGGTGCTCGTGATCGGTCTCGGCCAGATCTCGCTGGGCACTGCGGTCGGCCTCGACGAGGCGAACGACGCCGGCAACATCCAGGCGCTCGCGAACATCCTGTTCTCCCACTACGTCTTCGGCTTCGAGGTGACCAGCGCCCTGCTGATCACGGCGGCGGTCGGGGCGATGGTGCTCGCCCACCGCGAGCGCTTGACGCCCAAGTCGACGCAGACCAGCCTGGCGGCGCAGCGCGTCCGCGACTACGCCGAGAAGGGCACCCACCTCGGCCCGCTGCCGACTCCGGGCGTCTACGCCCGCCACAACGCGGTCGACACCCCGGCGCTGCTCCCGGACGGCACCCCGTCCGAGGCGTCGATCTCCCGGGTGCTCGTCGCCCGGGGCACGGTGCGGTCCGCGCCGGCGCTGGCCGACGACATCACCGTGATCGAGGGCCAGATCGGCGGCGCCCCCCACGCCGGCCGGCAGAGCGAGGCACCCGCGACGACGACCGAGACCACGCCCGCGACCGGAGGTGACCACCAGTGAACATCACGGCGTACGTCGTCCTCTCCGGGATCCTGTTCACGATCGGCTGCGTGGGCGTGCTGACGCGGCGCAACGCGATCGTCGTGTTCATGTGCATCGAGCTGATGCTCAACGCCACGAACCTCGCACTCGTCGCCTTCGCCAAGCAGCACGGCAACCTCGACGGCCAGATCGCCGCCTTCTTCGTGATGGTGGTGGCCGCGGCCGAGGTCGTCGTCGGGCTCGCGATCATCATGACCATCTTCCGCACCCGTCGCTCGGCCTCCGTCGACGACGCCAGCCTCCTGAAGTACTGAGAGGTACGCCCAGATGTACGCACTCCAAGGAGGCGAGTCGATCCCGGTCGTCGACCCGTCGTCGGCCGACGGGGTCTTCGCGCTGCTCTGGCTGGTGGTCGCGCTGCCGCTCGCCGGCGCCGCGATCCTGCTGGTCGGCGGGAAGTACACCGACAGGTGGGGTCACCTGCTCGGCACCCTGCTGCCGATCGGCTCGTTCGTGATCTCGCTGGTCATGTTCATCTCGGTCCTCGGCCGGGACGACAGCGACCGCCAGGTGATGCAGCACCTCTACACCTGGATCGAGGCCGGCCACCTGAACGTCGGGATGGACCTGCTCTACGACCCCTTGTCGGCGCTGTTCCTGCTGCTGATCACCGGCGTCGGCTCGCTGATCCACATCTACTCGATCGGCTACATGGCGCACGACCCGCGCCGGCGCCGCTTCTTCGGGTACCTCAACCTGTTCGTCGCGGCGATGCTGATGCTGGTGCTGTCCGAGAACTACCTCGGGCTGTTCCTCGGCTGGGAGGGCGTCGGCCTGGCGTCGTACCTCCTGATCGGCTTCTGGCAGCACAAGCCGTCCGCCGCCGCCGCGGCCAAGAAGGCGTTCGTGATCAACCGCGTGGGCGACATGGGTCTCTCGCTGGCGATCATGATGTTCTTCGTCCTCTTCGGCTCGACGAGCTTCTCGGTCATCAGCTCGGCCGCCGGCAACGCGTCCGAGACCCAGATGACGGTCCTCGGCCTGCTGCTCCTGCTGGCCGCGTGCGGCAAGTCCGCGCAGTTCCCGCTGCAGGCCTGGCTGCTCGACGCGATGGAGGGCCCCACGCCGGTCTCGGCGCTCATCCACGCGGCGACCATGGTGACCGCCGGCGTCTACCTGATCGTCCGGTCGAACTTCGTCTTCGAGCTCGCACCGAACGCCCAGACGGTGGTCATCGTGATCGCGGGGATCTCGATCCTCTGGGGTGCCTGGATCGGCTGCGCGAAGGACGACATCAAGAAGGCGCTGGCCGGCTCCACGATGAGCCAGATCGGCTACATGATGCTCGGCGCTGGCCTCGGCGTCGCCGGCTACGCGTTCGCGATCTTCCACCTGCTGACCCACGGCTTCTTCAAGGCCAACATGTTCCTCGGCGCCGGCTCGGTCATGCACGGCATGGACGACGACGTCGACATGCGCCACTACGGGGCGATCCGCAAGGCCATGCCGATCACGTTCCTCACCTTTGCGATGGGCTACCTCGCGATCATCGGCTTCCCCGGCTTCTCCGGGTTCTGGTCGAAGGACAAGATCATCGAGGTCGCGCTCACCCAGAACATCGTGGTCGGCCTGGTCGCCCTCCTCGGTGCCGGCGTCACGGGCTTCTACATGACGCGGCTGATGCTGATGACGTTCTTCACCGAGAAGCGCTGGTCCAAGGGCGTCCACCCGCACGAGTCGCCCGCGGTGATGACCGGTCCGCTCGTCGTGCTCGCGGCCCTCTCGGTCCTCGGCGGCATCATGCTGGCCGGCGAGTGGATCGTGGACTTCCTCCAGCCCGTCACCGGTGTTTCCGAGCACGAGGACCCACCGATCCCCGTGCTCGCGGTCAGCGCCATCGCGGTCGTCGTGGTCGCGATCGGGGTCGCCGTCGCCTGGTTCGTCTTCGGCCGGCACGCGGTGCCGCGCGAGGCCCCGCGGGACGTCTCCTTCGTGACCCGCGCGGGCCGCGAGGAGGTCTACGGCAACCAGATCAACGACACCCTGGTCGTGAATCCGAGCCGGCACCTGACCTCGGGGCTGCTCGTCACCGACAAGCGGGTCGTCGACGGTGTCCTCACCGGCGGCCCGGTCGCGATCGGCGCGATCGCGACGATCGCCCGGCGCGCGCAGAACGGCTTCGTCCGCTCCTACGCCCTGTCCCTCCTCGGCGGCGCACTGATCGTCGTCCTGGCCCTCCTGGCGGTGAACCTCACATGAGCGACTTCCCCTGGCTCACCGTCCTCTGGGCGGTGCCGTTCGTCGGCGCGGTCGTGACGGCGTTCGTGCCGCGGACGCGCGGCGAGCTGCTGCCCAAGCAGGTCGGGCTCGCGGTCTCGGTGCTGACGCTCGCCGTCGGTGTCGCGATCGCGGTGCAGTACGACGCCGGTACCGGCATGCAGATGACCGAGACCCACGACTGGATCTCGGCGTTCGGCGTGCACTACGCGCTCGGTGTCGACGGCCTCGGCCTGCTGCTGATCCTGCTGACCGTCGCGCTCGTCCCGGTCGTCTTCGTCGCGTCCTGGCACGAGGCCGACGGCCGCGACCCGGCGTCGTTCTTCGCCTGGGCACTCGCGCTCGAGGCGTTCGCGCTCGTGGTCTTCGCCGCCACCGACGTGTTCCTCTTCTACGTCGTCTTCGAGGCCACGCTGATCCCGGCGTACTTCCTCATCGGCCGCTTCGGCCGCGAGGGCCGGGCGTTCGCGGCGCTGAAGTTCCTGATGTACCAGCTCGGCGGCGGCCTGGTCCTGCTGGCCGCGGTGATCGGGCTGTACGTCGTGTCCGCGCAGGCCGGCAGCCCGTCGTACCTGCTCTCGGACCTCCAGAACGTCGACATGAGCCAGACGTGGGAGCGATGGCTGTTCGTCGGCTTCATGATCGCGTTCGCCGTGAAGGCGCCGCTGTTCCCGCTGCACACCTGGCTCGCGGACACCACCGAGAAGGCCACCCCCGGCACGTCTGTGCTGCTGGTCTGCATCCTCGACAAGATCGGCACCTTCGGGATGCTGCGGTTCTGCCTCGGCCTGTTCCCGGAGGCCTCGCAGTGGGCGACACCGGTGGTGGTGACGCTCGCGCTGATCTCGATCGTGTACGGCGCGTTAATGGCGATCGGGCAGGACGACATCCTGCGCCTGATCGGACTGACCTCGCTGAGCCACTTCGGCTTCATCACGCTCGGCATCTTCGCGCTCACCACGCAGGGCGGGTCCGGCTCGATCCTCTACATGGTCAACCACGGTGTCGGCACGGCCGCGCTGTTCCTGATCGCCGGCTTCCTGATCCGGCGCAAGGGCACGTCCCTCATCAGCGAGATCACCGGCGTCGAGAGCAGGGCGCCCGTGCTCGCCGGGCTGTTCCTGGTGGCGGGCCTGGCGACGCTCGGCCTGCCCGGCCTGAGCCAGTTCGTCTCCGAGATCATGGTGATGATCGCCGCGTTCGACTACCACTGGTGGGTGGGCGCCGTCTCGGTCACCGGCACCGTGCTGGCGGCGGTGTACGTGCTCTGGCTCTACCAGCGCACGATGACCGGTCCGCCCACGCCGGGTGACGCCGTGATGACCGACCTGAACCGGCGCGAGCTGGTCGCCGTCGTACCCTTGGTCGCCGCGCTGGTCCTCTTCGGCTTCTACCCGATGCCGCTGCTGAACGCTGCGAACCCGACCGTCGAGTCCCTGCTGCATCACGTCGGCGTCTCCGACGACGACCCGATGGTTCCGGTCAACGCCGAGGAAGGTGCTCACTGATGGACTTCGTGAAGCCCACGATCGAGTACAGCCAGCTGTGGCCGATGCTGGTCGTGTACGGCGTGGCCTGCGCCGGTGTGGTGATCGAGGCGTTCGTGCCGCGTGCGCTGCGGTTCGGGGTGCAGACCGTGCTGGCGGCGCTGGGCCTGGTGGTCGCTCTGGGCGGCACCATCTGGGTCGGCAGCAACCTCGACGAGCTCGGCGGCGGGGTGGCCCGCGGCGCGATCGACGTGGAGGGCACGATCGTCGTCGACGGCCCGACCGTCTTCCTCTGGGGCATCATCCTGGTCTTCGCGATCGGCGGCGTGCTGCTCTTCGCGGAGCGCCGGCTCGAGGGCGGGGTGTCGGCGTTCGCCGGCCAGGCCGCCGCGCTGCCCGGCACCGAGGCCGAGCGCCTGGCGTCGACCCGCGGCCTCGAGCACACCGAGGTCTACCCGCTGATGATGTTCGCGGTCGGCGGCATGATGCTGTTCCCCGCCGCGAACGACCTGCTGACGCTGTTCGTGGCCCTCGAGGTCCTCTCGCTGCCGCTCTACCTCCTCTGCGGCCTGGCGCGCCGGCGCCGGCTGCTCAGCCAGGAGGCGGCCCTCAAGTACTTCCTGCTCGGTGCATTCTCCTCGGCCTTCTTCGCCTACGGCGTCGCGCTGGTCTACGGCTTCGCGGGCTCGATGGGCTTCGCCGAGATCAACGAGGCGGTGCGCAACGACACCGACAACGGCGTCCTGCTGCTGATCGGCCTCGGGATGGTCTCGGTAGGCCTGCTCTTCAAGGTCGGCGCGGCGCCGTTCCACAGCTGGACGCCCGACGTCTACCAGGGCGCCCCGACCCCGGTCACGGCGTTCATGGCGGCCGGCACCAAGATCGCGGCGTTCGGCGCGATGCTGCGGCTCTACTACGTGGCCTTCGGGTCGGACCGCTGGTCGTGGCAGCCGATGCTCTGGGTGATCGCGATCCTGACGATGGTCGTGGGCGCCGTACTGGCGGTCGTGCAGACCGACATGAAGCGGCTGCTGGCGTACTCGTCGGTGGCGCACACCGGCTTCCTGCTCACCGGCGTCCTCGGCGTCCAGCAGGCCTCGGAGCTCTCCGACGGGCAGGTCACCTCGCTGCAGGCGGTGCTGTTCTACCTGGCGACGTACGGCTTCGCGATCATCGGCGCGTTCGCGGTGGTCACGCTCGTGCGCGACTCGGGCGGCGAGGCGACGACGTTCGCCCGCTGGCAGGGCCTCGGCCGGCGGTCACCGCTGGTGGCCGGCCTGTTCGCGTTCTTCCTGCTCTCGATGGCGGGCATCCCGCTGACGGCCGGGTTCGTCGGCAAGTGGGCGGTCTTCACCGTCGCCCTGTCGGCCGGCGCGTGGCCGGTCGTGATCGCCGCGATCGTGTGCAGCATCATCGCGGTGTTCTTCTACGTGCGGGTGATCGTGCTGATGTTCTTCGTGGACGGCGACGCCGCTGACGGCGAGCTCGCGGTCGTCACCAGGCCGTCCCTGCTGACGTCCGGCACCATCCTCGTCGGCGTCGCCGCGACGCTGGTCCTGGGCATCGTTCCCGGCCCGGTGCTCGATCTCGCGGCGAATGCGGGACAATTCGTCAGGTGACCACGAGTTCAGCTGCTCTGGCCCTGCCCGTCGCGGACGCGGCGCTCGCCCTACGCCTGCGGGAGCGGATGGCGGAGGTCGAGGCGGCGCTGGCCGGTCACGTGCGCAGCCGGGCCGGTTTCGTGAGCGAGACCGCGAGCCACCTGATGGAGGCCGGCGGGAAGCGGTTCCGGCCGCTGCTGGTGCTGCTCGCCGCGGAGGCGGGCGACCGGCCCGACTCCCACGAGGTCGTCACCGCGGCCTGCGTGGTGGAGCTGACCCACCTCGCGTCGCTGTACCACGACGACGTCATGGACGAGGCCGAGCTGCGCCGTGGCGCCGACACGGCGCACTCACGCTGGGGCAACCACGTCGCGATCCTCACCGGGGACTTCCTGTTCTCGAAGTCCTCGGAGCTGACCGCCGAGCTCGGCGCGGAGGCCGTCCGCATCCAGGCGAAGACCTTCACCCGGCTCGTCGAGGGCCAGATCCTCGAGACGGTCGCGCCGCAGGAGGGCGAGGACCCGCTCGCCCACTACCTCGACGTCGTCGCGGGCAAGACCGGGTCGCTGATCGCGACGTCGGCCAGGTACGGCGCGCGCTTCGGCGGTGCCACGCAGGAGGTCGAGGAGGCGCTCACGTCGTACGGCGAGATCGTCGGCTCGGCGTTCCAGCTCTCCGACGACATCCTCGACATCGCCTCCGACTCCGGGGAGTCCGGCAAGACGCCCGGCACCGACCTGCGCGAGGGCGTCCCCACGCTGCCGGTCCTGATGGCTCGGGCGGCGAACGACCCCGCCGACGCCCGCCTCATCGAGCTGCTCGACGGGGACCTCACCGATGACGACCGGCACGCGGAGGCGCTGGACCTGCTCCGCAAGCACCCCGCCCTCGACGAGGCCCGCGCGTACGTCGTGGCCCGCGCCCGGGAGGCCAAGGACCACCTCGCCGTCGTACCGCACGGCCCCGTGCGCGACGCCCTCGAGGCCTTCGCCGACATCGTCGCCGTCCGCTCCACCTAGCCGTCGAGTCGGAACTCCCGATTCAACCCGGGGGACGACCGCATGCGGGACACCCCCTGGGGGTACTGGCGGGGTGTCGGTCGGGCGAAAGGGGTCGTGATGGTGGCGGTGTCGTTCAACGCGCGGGAGAGGCGCCTGGTCGTCGACGGGCCGTGCTGGGCCACGGACGCCGGTGCGGTGGCGGATGCGATCCGCAGCTCCGCCGAGCCGATGCGCGGCCTCGTGATCGACCTCACCCGGCTCGCCGGGCTCCCCGACGAGGTGGCCGCCGCGGTCCACCGCGCCCGGTGTGCCGCCGAGGCGGCCGGCTGCGGGATCACGGTGTGGACGCTGCCGGGCAGCGCCACCGAGAGCGACCTCGGCACCGCGGCTCGCGGGCCGTCGCTGAGCTCCGCCTCCTGAGCACTCACCGCAGCAGCGGCAGCAGCTCCCTGCCCTGGCGCTCGATCTCGCGCAGGTACGGCGTGTCCGACAGGACGAAGTGCGTGATCCCGAGGTCCGCGTAGCGCCGCAGCGACTTCGCGACGTCCTGCGCCGAGCCGACCAGCCACGTGGTGCCGGCCCCGCCACCGCCGTACCTGCCGGGAGCGGTGTAGAGGTTGTCGTCCAGGACGTCCCCCCGGGCCGCGAGGTCGAGCAGGCGCTGCTGGCCGACCGCGGTGCCGCGGTGCCGGTCGGCGAAGAAGTCCGCGCGCCCGGCCGCCATCTCGGCGACCTTCGCCTCCGCGTCCGCCCAGGCCTGCTCGGTGGTGTCGCGGACGAAGGTCGTGATCCGCAGCCCGAACTCCAGCGGCGCGTGCTCCCGGCCCAGCTCCTCGGTCAGCGACCTGAGCCGGGCGATCCGCTCCGCGACGCCGTCCAGGGGCTCGCCCCAGAACAGCTGCACGTCCGCCTCGGCGGCGGCGACGCGCTCGGCAGCGGCGGACGCACCGCCGAAGTAGAGCCGCGGGGGAGTGTCGATCCGCGGGAGGACGGTCGAGCCCGTCACCGAGAAGTGCTCGCCGGCGTACGTCACGTCCTCCTCGGTCCAGAGCCGCCGCACCAGCTGCATGAACTCCCGGGTCCGGGCATAGCGGTGCGTCTGGTCGCCCTCGGCGTCGCCGTACGCCGCGAGGTCGTCCTTGCCGGACACGATGTTCACCAGCAGCCGTCCGCCGGTCAGGTGCTGCAGCGTCGCCGCGGAGGACGCGAAGTGCGCCGGGCGCCAGTAGCCGGGCCGGATCGCGACCAGCGGCCGGAACGTCGACGTGCGGGCCGCGAGCGCGGTGGCCACGGTGAACGTGTCGGGGCGGCCCCAGCCGGTGCCCAGCAGTGCGCCGTCCCAGCCGTGGTCCTCGAGGAGGCGGGCGTGCTCCGTCAGCGCGTCCAGGCTGTTGTGGCCGGGAGAGGTGTCGTCGTCGCCGCGGTGCCCGGCGCGGACCTGGTTCGGGATGTACCAGAGAAGCTCCATGACCTGAAGATAACAAAGACTACTGAATTACGTGACTATCTCAGGCCGCGGTCGTCGTCTCGACGGTGAGCCGGAGCTGGCGGCGCTGGTGGTTGACCGCCTCGACGGTGAAGATCGCCAGCGCGGACCAGACCAGCACGAAGCCGGCCCACCGCCCGGCGGTCATGTCCTCGTGGAAGTACAGGACGCCGAGCGCGAACTGCAGGATCGGCGCCAGGTACTGCAGCAGCCCGAGCGTCACCATCGACACCCTGGTCGCGGCGGCGCCGAAGCAGATCAGCGGTACGGCGGTCACGAGGCCGGTGGACACGAACAGCAGTGCATGGTCCGCGCCGTGACTCGCGAAGTTGGAGCCGCCGGTGAGGCCCAGCCAGGCCAGGTACGCCGCCGCGAACGGCGCGGTGACCGCCGTCTCATACGCCAGGCTCTCGGTCGCCCCGACGTTCGCCGTCTTCTTGCAGAGTCCGTAGCTGCCGAACGAGAACGCCAGCGCCAGCGCCACCCACGGCAGGCGCCCGTAGTCGACCGTCAGGACCACCACGGCTGCCGAGGCGATCCCCAGGGCGACCCACTGCAGCGGGCGCAGGTGCTCGTCGAGGATCAGCACCCCCATCAGGACGGTGACCAGCGGGTTGATGAAGTAGCCCAGCGACGTCTCGAGCACGTGGCCGTTGTTGACACCCCAGATGAAGGTCGTCCAGTTGATCGCGATCGCGACCGCGGCCAGGGTCAGGATCACCCGGACCCGTCGGTCCCGGACGATGGCCCGGAACTGGCCGCTGCGCCGCAGCGCGAGGACCAGGACGCCCATCGTCAGGCACGACCAGAGGGCTCGGTGGGCGAGGATCTCGACCGCCCCGGCCGGCTCGAGGAGTGGCCAGTACAGCGGGAACGCGCCCCACATGACGTAGGCCGCTACGCCCAGCAGCAGTCCTCGTCGGGCGTCCGGCACCGGCACAGTCTAGGTGGGCCCGCGAGCGGGTCTCACGGGAGAACGGCGTGGGGATGGTCCGACGCGACGGGCGCCGCAGCGGGCTCCTGCGTTCTCGGAGGGAGACCGGAGCGTCCGCACGTCTGGAAGACGGACGTGACCCGCTGCTAGACCACGGTCCAGGTGTCGCCGCCCCCGATGAGCGCCGCCAGACGGTCCGACCGCTCGCCGGGTGCGGCCTCCTGGGCGGTCGCCACCTGGGCCCGGGCCTGGTCGTCGTACGACGGGCGCTCGACCTGGCGGAAGATGCCGATCGGCGCCTGGTGCAGGTAGTCGGCCGCCGTGAGCCGCGAGATCGCGAACGCCGTGGTGGGGTCGGGGTTGTGGGCGTCGTGCACGAGGATCGAGTCCTCCCCGACGTCCGCGACCTCGACGACCTTCACGCCGCCGGTCTCGGAGTCCCGGATCAGGCCCTTCGTGCCCTGCCCAGAGCTGTCCGGGGAGCCGAACCGGATCGGCTCGCCGTGCACCAGCGGGATGATCGCGTCGGCCTTGGTGTCGTTGCTCTTGATCGCGTCGAACGCCCCGTCGTTGAAGATCGGGCAGTTCTGGTAGATCTCCACGAACGACGTGCCGCGGTGTGCGGCGGCCGCGGAGAGCACGGCGGTGAGGTGCTTGCGGTCGGAGTCGATGGTGCGCGCCACGAACGAGCCCTCGGCACCCAGCGCCAGCGAGACCGGGTTGAACGGGTGGTCGACCGAGCCCATCGGGGTGGACTTGGTGACCTTGCCCGTCTCGGACGTGGGGGAGTACTGGCCCTTGGTCAGGCCGTAGATCCGGTTGTTGAACAGCAGGATCGTCATGTTCACGTTGCGGCGCAGCGCGTGGATCAGGTGGTTCCCGCCGATCGAGAGGGCGTCGCCGTCACCGGTGACGACCCACACCGACAGGTCCTCACGGGCGGTGGCGAGCCCGGTCGCGATCGACGGCGCCCGGCCGTGGATCGAGTGCATGCCGTAGGTGTCCAGGTAGTACGGGAACCGCGACGAGCAGCCGATGCCGGAGACGAACACGATGTTCTCGCGGCGCAGGCCGAGGTCGGGCAGGAAGCCCTGCACGGCCTTGAGCACGGCGTAGTCACCGCAGCCGGGGCACCAGCGCACCTCCTGGTCGCTGGTGAAGTCCTTGCCGGTCTGCTGCTGGTCGGTCGTCGGGACGAGCTCGATACCGGAGTGGAGACCGGGGAACGGAAGCTCGGTGGTGCTCACTTGATCGCCTCCTCGGCGGGAGTGGTCAGGTCGACGTGCACGCCCTCGGCGTCGGCGACCAGGCCGCCGATGGCCTCGGCGAGCTCGGCCGCCTTCAGCGGCAGGCCGCGGACCTGGTTGTAGCCGACCGCGTCGACGAGGTACTTGGCGCGGACCAGCAGCGAGAGCTGGCCGAGGTTCATCTCGGGGACCAGGACCTTGTCGTACCGGGCGAGGATCTCGCCCAGGTCCTTCGGGAACGGGTTGAGGTGGCGCAGGTGCACCTGCGCGACGTGGTAGCCGGCCTTGCGCACCCGGCGTACGCCGGCGCCGATCGGCCCGTACGTCGAGCCCCAGCCCAGCACGACCACCTTGGCCTCACCGGAGGGGTCGTCCACGTGCAGCGGCGGCAGCGACTCGGCGATCCGGTCGACCTTGGCCTGGCGGGTCCGCACCATGAAGTCGTGGTTGGCCGGGTCGTAGGAGATGTTGCCGGTGATGTCGGCCTTCTCCAGCCCGCCGATCCGGTGCTCGAGCCCCGCCACGCCCGGCGGCGCCCACGGGCGGGCGAGCGTCTCGGGGTCGCGGGCGTACGGCTCGAAGGTCGGAACGGCGCCGTCCGGTCCCGCGACCGGGGGCTTCGCGAAGTCGGGGTCGATGGTCGGCAGGTCCGCGATCTCCGGGATCCGCCAGGGCTCGGAGCCGTTGGCCAGGTAGCCGTCGGAGAGCAGCATCACCGGGGTCCGGTAGGTGACCGCGATCCGCACGGCCTCGATGGCGGCGTCGAAGCAGTCGCCCGGTGACTGCGGCGCGACGATCGGGACCGGCGCCTCGCCGTTGCGGCCGAACATCGCCTGCAGCAGGTCGGCCTGCTCGGTCTTGGTCGGCAGGCCGGTCGACGGGCCGCCGCGCTGCACGTCGACGACGATCAGGGGGAGCTCGGTCATCACCGCCAGGCCGATCGCCTCGGACTTCAGTGCGATGCCGGGCCCGGACGTGGTGGTGACGCCGAGCGCACCGCCGAAGGACGCGCCGATCGCCGCGCCGATGCCCGCGATCTCGTCCTCGGCCTGGAACGTCGTGACACCGAACGCCTTGTGCTTGCTCAGCTCGTGGAGGATGTCGGAGGCCGGCGTGATCGGGTAGGACCCGAGGAACACCGGCAGCCCGGACTGCACGCCGCCGGCGACCAGGCCGTAGGCGAGGGCGAGGTTGCCGGTGATGTTGCGGTAGGTGCCCGCCGCCATCGGGGCGGGCTTGATCTCGTACTGGACCACGAACGTCTCGGTGGTCTCGCCGAAGTTCCAGCCGGCCTTGAACGCCGTGATGTTCGCGTCGCGGATGTCGGCGACCTTCGCGAACCGCTTCTCGAGGAACGCGATCGTCGGGTCGGTCGGGCGGCCGTACATCCAGGACAGCAGGCCGAGGGCGAACATGTTCTTGGCCCGCGCCGCGTCCTTGCGGGACAGCCCGAACTCCTTGACCGCCTCGACCGTCATCCCGGTCAGGTCGACCGGCTGCACGTTGAACTCGCCGAGAGCGTCGTTCGCGTCGCCGAGCGAGTCGAGCGGGTTGGCGTCGTACCCGGCCTTGGTCAGGTTGCGGGCGGTGAAGTCGTGGGTGTCGACGATGATCGTGGCGCCGCGAGGGAGGTCGCCGAGGTTCGCCTTGAGGGCCGCGGGGTTCATCGCGACCAGGACGTCGGGCGCGTCGCCGGCGGTGAGGATGTCGTGGTCGGCGAAGTGGACCTGGAACGACGAGACGCCGGGCAGGGTCCCCTGGGGCGCCCTGATCTCGGCCGGGAAGTTCGGCAGCGTCACGAGGTCGTTGCCGAAGACCGCCGACTCCTGCGTGAACCGGTCGCCGGTGAGCTGCATGCCGTCACCGGAGTCGCCCGCGAACCGGATGATCACCCGGTCGAGCTGCTTGACCTGCTTCGACACCTCGCGCCCACTCCCTCGTCGTGTACTGCGGCACCGGAATCGTACTCGCGGTACGGCGGGAACTGGAACACGTTCCAGTTCGCCGGACCTCGGCACCGGCACGGTTGTCCACGATAGTCCGGCGGCCGGAAGGGCCGAAGGCGTCTCTCCTTGCGGATGTGTGAGCCGCGACACGAAGAATTTTGTGTATATATTGCGGATCGAGTGGGGTAAGTCGACTAGTCTGCTCGACACTACGAAGAAAGGCGCCTTCCAGCGGGGCAGGTGCGCGAACAGGAAGAGACACGATGAACAGGACGCTCAAGGTTGCGGCAGCCCTCTCGGCTGCCGGGGTGCTGGCCTTGACGGGGTGCTCCGGCGACTCGTCCGCGGACAGCGGTAACACCATCAACGTCGTCGGGTACTCGGTGCTCGAGCAGGCCAACGAGAACGTGATCAAGGCGTTCAACGACACCGACGCGGGCAAGGACGTCACGATCAAGGGCGCGTACGGCGCCTCCGGTGACCAGAGCCGCGCCGTGGCGGCCGGGCTCGACGCCGACGAGGTCCACCTGTCGCTCGAGCCCGACGTGACCCGTCTGGTCGACGCGGGCCTGGTGGCCAAGGACTGGAAGGACAACGACACCAACGGCATCTGCACGCAGTCCGTGGTGGTGTTCGTCGTCAAGCCGGGCAACCCGAAGGGCATCGAGGACTGGTCCGACCTGGTCAAGCCCGGCGTCGGCATCGTCACCCCGAACCCGGCCTCGTCCGGCTCCGCGAAGTGGAACCTGCTCGCGGCGTACGGCTCGGTGATCTCCGGCGGTGGCGACGAGGCTGCCGCGAAGGACTACATGACCTCCTTCTTCGACAACGTCGTGGCGCTGCCCGACAGCGGCCGGGACGCGACCACCGCGTTCACCGGCGGCACCGGTGACGTGCTCCTCTCCTACGAGAACGAGGCGATCCTCGCCCGCCAGAGCGGCACCGACTTCGACTACATCGTCCCGGACACCACGCTCCGCATCGACAACCCGTGCGCGCTGACCGAGGGCGCCTCCGACGACGCGCAGGCGTTCCTCGACTTCCAGAAGAGCACCGACGGCCAGAAGTTGTACGCCGAGACGGGCTACCGCCCGCTCACCGACGTGGGCGACGTGACGGTCGAGGGTGCCAACGACCCGGGCAACGCGTTCCCGGAGCCGAAGACCCTCCTCAACATCGACGACGACTTCGAGGGCTGGGACGTCGCCAACGGGAAGTACTTCGGCGACGGCACCGACGGCGCGCCGATGGGCATCCTCACCCAGATCCAGGCCGACGCGGGCCAGTAGCGATGACCACCGCACCCGTTGCGGTCGACAGCCGGCCGGCGCGCAAGCGCCGGTCGGCGTCGTCGTCCCGGAGATCGGGAACCGCACTGACTCCCGCGTCCGGCCTCGGCCTGGGCGTCTCCATGATCTGGTTCAGCCTGCTGGTCCTGATCCCGCTGTCCGCGATCGTCGTCAAGGCGAGCGGGGGTGGCTGGTCGACGTACGAGGCGGTCCTGACCAGTGAGAACACCCGCGCCGCCCTGCAGCTGACCGTCGTCTCCGCCCTCCTGATCACGCTGGTCAACATGGTGATGGGCACGATCATCGCGTGGGTCCTGGTCCGCGACCGGTTCCACGGCAAGGCGATCCTCGACCTGGTCATCGACATCCCGTTCGCGATGCCGACGATCGTGGCGGGCCTGGTCCTGCTGTCGCTGTACGGGCCGCAGAGCCCGATCGGCGTCCAGGTGAACGGCACCCGCTGGTCGGTCCTGCTCGCGATGGCGTTCGTGACGCTGCCGTTCGTGGTCCGGACGGTCCAACCCGTGCTCGAGGAGCTCGACACCGACGTCGAGGACGCCGCGGCATCGCTCGGCTCAAGCCGGTTCACGACGTTCCGCCGGGTCGTGCTTCCGGCGCTGGTCCCCGCGATCTTCGCCGGCGCCGCGCTGGCGTTCGCACGCGGCATCAGCGAGTACGGCGCGCTCGTGCTGATCTCCGGCAACCTGCCGCGCAAGACCGAGGTCGTCTCGGTGCGGCTGTTCTCCTTCCTCGAGGGCGGCAACACCGAGGCCGCAGCGGCGGTGGCGACCATCATGCTGTTCGTCGCCCTGCTCGCGATCGTGGCGCTCGACATGATCCAGAGGCGGGTGGCGCGCCGTGGCTAGCACCAGCAGCACCGCGGTGGGCAACGGCTCGCCGGTCGTGAAGTGGGTGTTGCGCCTGCTGGTGGTCGGCTACCTCCTGATGCTGGTGATCTGGCCGACGGCGTACGTCGTCAGGCACACGTTCGCCGACGGGCTCACCGGCATCCAGGAGGCGCTCGCCGACCCCGACGTCGTGCACGCGCTGAAGCTGACCGTCGAGGTCGCGGTGATCTCGGTCCTGATCAACACCGTGTTCGGCGTGGGCATGTCCCTGCTGCTGGTGCGCTACACGTTCATCGGCAAGCGCGCGCTCTCCGTGCTGATCGACCTGCCGCTGTCGGTGTCGCCGGTCGTGGTGGGCCTCGCGCTGATCCTCGTCTACAACGGCCGGTTCGGCTGGTTCGGGCCCTGGCTCGAGGACCACGGCCTGCAGGTCGTGTTCGCGAGACCCGGGATGGTGATGGCCACCTGCTTCGTGATCCTGCCGCTGGTGATCCGCGAGATCGTGCCCGTGCTCGAGGAGCTGGGCGACGACCAGGAGCAGGCCGCGCGCAGCCTCGGGGCGAACGGGTGGCAGAGCTTCTGGCGGGTGACCCTGCCCGGCATCAAGTGGGCGGTCGTGTACGGCGTGGTGCTGAGCCTCGCCCGTGCGCTCGGCGAGTTCGGCGCGATCAAGGTCGTGGCCGGCAACGTCGGTGGGGACACCCAGGTCGCCACTGTCCTCGTCCAGCAGAAATATCAGAACTTCGAGCAGCAGACGGCGTACTCGGTGGCGTTCATGCTGGTCTTCGCGGCCGTGCTCTGCCTGGTCGTCGTCGCGCTGCTCCGCCCGAAGGAGGGCAAGGAAAGATGAGTATCGAGGTCAAGGGAGTCAGCAAGCGGTTCGGTGACTTCGTCGCGCTCGACGACGTCAACGTCTCGCTGCCGACCGGTCAGCTCACCGCGCTGCTCGGTCCGTCGGGCGGCGGGAAGTCCACGCTGCTGCGCATCATCGCGGGGCTCGACTCCGCCGACACCGGCACGGTCACGATCGCGGGGACCGAGGCGACCCACCTGCCCCCGCAGAAGCGCAACGTCGGCTTCGTGTTCCAGCACTACGCGGTCTTCAAGCACATGACGGTCGCCAAGAACGTCGCGTTCGGGCTGGAGATCCGCAAGCGCCCCAAGGCCGAGATCGCGGCGAAGGTCGATGAGCTGCTCAGGCTCGTGCACCTGTCGCAGTTCGCCCACCGGCTGCCCTCGCAGCTCTCCGGCGGCCAGCGGCAGCGGATGGCGCTGGCGCGCGCCCTCGCGGTCGAGCCGACCGTCCTCCTGCTCGACGAGCCGTTCGGCGCCCTCGACGCCAAGGTCCGCAAGGAGCTGCGTGAGTGGCTGCGCCGGCTGCACGACGAGGTGCACGTCACCACGGTGTTCGTGACCCACGACCAGGAGGAGGCCATGGAGGTCGCCGACGAGATCGTGGTGATCAACGAGGGCCGGGTCGAGCAGGTCGGTACGCCCGACGAGCTGTACGACGAGCCGGCCAACGACTTCGTCATGGGCTTCCTCGGCGACACCACCGTGCTGAACGGCGTCCGGCTGCGGCCGCACGACGTGCACCTCTCGCGCGCACCCGAGCTCGCCGGCGCCGCGGAGGGCGTGATCTCCCGGTTGCTGCGGGTCGGCTTCGAGGTGCGGGCGACCGTGCTCACTGACGACGGCGAGGAGGTGCACGTCGTCCTCACCAGGACGCACGCGCGCCAGCTCGAGCTCCGTGAGGGCGACCGGGTCTGGGTGACACCCGCCTCCGGCGCCGCGAGCGTGCCGCCCATGGTGGCGACGGCGGGCTGAGTCAGCGCGCCGGGAGGCGGACCGAGTCGACGAACCGTCGTACGACGTCCGCCTCCTGGCGCCACATCCGTGGCGTCGCGCTCCACGTCACCTGGAGGCCGTCGCGTGCCCGGGTGTGAGCCCCCGCGGCGCATCCGCTCATCGTCGATGAGCGGTCGATCTCCCGACTTCGCGATCCGGCCAGCTCGCGCTTGGCCCGGCTCGGCACGTGCTGCCCTACTGCTTCTTCCACGTTTCGGCGGTCAGCAGGGTGCTGGCCACGCGGTCGGGACACCCGGCCCTGACGGTTGATATTCGGAGGTCATGTCCCACCAGCGACCATGAGTACTCGCTGGACACGTAGGTGTAGGGGGCGGGACCGCTCGTTGAGGCGCATTCCTCGTGGCCGAGCATGAGGCGGTTTCCGTCGACTTCCAGGTCGGGCTCCTCCAGCGATCCGAGCTCGTCGTTGATGATCACCAAGGCGGGCCCGCCGCTCGGCCCACCCGACGAGAGAATCTTCATCGTCCAGTGCATGGCATGGTCGGTGAGCTCAGGCGGTGGCGACGGTGGGATGTCGGACGGCTTGAGGGACATCGTGTAGGTCCCGAGCAGGCTCGCGGGAATTGGAGGCGGCGCCGCCGCCGGCGTTGGTGAGGAGCCATCACTTCCCCCGCAGGACCCCATCCCAGCCGTCGCCGCGAGCGCCATCACCGCACCCCTCGAGCGTCGCCATCTGGCTGGTCGACTCGCCATGGCCCTCCCTCGTGGAACGGGGCATGTCGCGCATCATCTCCGTACCGACTCCGGCACTCTCGCACGTGAGAAACCTTCGAGGAAGGGCTGCCACGGCCACAGGGCCGAGTGCACCCGGAGTTCCGGCATCCTCCGAGCGGCTGATGAGCAAGCCCGCCGCACTCTCATGGCACCGCGCTCCGCGGAGGATTCGCCCGCGAGGGGGCGCTCCCACGCTCAGATTCGCGGGAATCAGCGATAGTTCGTGAACTGCACCGCGAAGTCGTAGTCCTGCGCCTTGACGAGGGCCTGGACGGCCTGCAGGTCGTCGCGCTTCTTGGAGGAGACGCGCAGCTCGTCGCCCTGGATCTGCGCCTTCACGCCCTTCGGACCCTCGTCCCGGATCAGCTTGGAGACCTTCTTGGCGTCCTCGGAGCTGATGCCCTCCTTGAGGGTGATCGAGATCTTGCTCTGCTGGCCGGACTGGCGCGGCTCCGAGGCGTCCAGGATCTTGAGGCTCTGCTGGCGCTTGACCAGCTTGTCCTTGAAGACGTCGAGCACGGCGTTCGCCCGGTCGTCGGCCGATGCCGAGATCTCGATCGCGTGCTCGCCCTGCCACTCGATGGTCGCGCCGGTGCCCTTGAAGTCGAATCGCGTGGCGATCTCCCGGGCCGCCTGGCCGAGTGCGTTGTCGACCTCCTGGCGGTCGATCTTGCTGACGATGTCGAACGACGAGTCGGCCATCTTCACTCCTCAGGTCTGGTTTTCGCGTGCCGCGCGGGCTGCGCTATTCTTTCGCCTTGTTGTCGCGGGGCCAAACGGCCCCTGCTCAACGCCCCGGCAGGTTGCCCGAGCGGCCAATGGGAGCGGACTGTAAATCCGTCGGCTTTGCCTTCGAAGGTTCGAATCCTTCACCTGCCACTGGATGGAACCTCCACCAGGCGCCTGACCCCCACTTCGTGTGGGGGTCTCGTGCATTTCGGAGAAGAATCGGCGCAGATCGTCCGCCCTCGCCGGACGATTGCTACCCACCCCGCGCCAATGTCGGGGCCAATGTCGGGAAACCGGGGCGCGTGACCCAGGTCGCCGCAGGTGCGCCCAGGTCCGCCCAGATCCACCGCGCGAGCATGGCCGCGCCCGGCGTCGGGCCGCTCACGACCGAGCCCACGCAGCCATCCTGCGGGCGACTTGCGGCGACCTGCGGCAACCTGGGGCGCAAGTCACGGGGTGCACGATTGGCGACCCCGTCCCGCCCCGGACGGTCCCCGGCCATGACACTCACCCAAGAGGGCCCCGACGCCCCACAGCTCACCACCCACACCCTGCTGACGGTCCGTCAGATCTGCGACATCACCGGACGCGACCGCAAGACCATCAACACCTGGATCAACGCCACCCCCAGCCGGTACCCGAACGCGGTCCAGGAGACGGGCGGACGCAAGGGCTGGACCGTGCCGGTCCAGGACCTCGTCGACGCCGGGGACCTCGACCCCGCCCAGGTCGTCGAGGTCGCCGCGACGCTCGAGGCGCTGCGCGAGACCAGGCAGGTCGCCGAGCTCCGCGACCGCGTCGTCGTGCTCGAGGCCGAGCTCGCGACCACCGCAGCCCTCGCCTCCGAGCGGGAGAAGAACGTCGAGTTCCTCCAGCAGCTGCTCACCCGTGCCCTCCCGGCAGGAGGAGCCCGATGAGCAAGCCACGCACCGGCAGCATCAACAGGACCCGAGCGGGCTCTTTCGAGGCCAGCCTGCCGGTCGCCATCGGTGAGCGGCGCCGCAAGTCCCACACCTTCGCCAGCAAGGCCGGGGCCCAGCGTTGGGTCAACGCCGGCATCGCGGCCCTCGACGCCGGCCAGCCGTTGCCCCCTCCGGACCCGGCCGACCTGAGCCGCAGCGCGCACGCCTTCTCGGGAGTTGCCACAGGCACCGGTTTCCTCACGGTGGGTGAGGCCTGGATCCAGGAGACCTACGTCGAGGACAGAAAGGGTGACGTCGACCGTGAGGGCCAGGTCCGCGGCTACATCGCGGCCATCGACACCTATCTCCAGTCGCAGGGCCTGCGCACCGAGACCACCACACGCAAGGCGGCACGGAAGATGTTCTGGGCCATGCTGCGCAGTGAGTCCGACCAGAACAGCGCGGACGTCCCGCACGACCTGGATGCGGATGCTCTCGTCACGATGACCGAGGCTCTCGAGCTCCTGGCCGAGAACGGTCTTCCAATCTCCGTGTCCACCTTCAAGCGGGGGCGTCAACGTGGTGAGCTGCTCCCGGCCGACACGTCGCGCCGTGCGCACCAGTTCCGTGTCGGGGACGTCTTCAGCTTCGCGGCGGGCCGCCCGGGCCGCCGGACTGCGGGCAGGTACAGCCACAGCACCCTGCAAGCGGTCCGCAGCACCTTCCGGGCAGTCCTCGACTACGCCGAGGGGGAGGGGATCGTCCTCCAGCCCGGCGTCCGCAAGGCCGGTCTACCGAAAAACACGACTCCGAAGCGCAAGACGCGCGCCCTCACACTCGCCGAGACAGAGAGGGTGGCCGCCCGGCTCCACGTCGTGCACCAGGTCGTCCTCTGGATCCTGCGCTGCCTGGGCCTGCGGCCTTCCGAGGCGTTCGGGCTCCTGGTCGAGGACGTCATCGATGCCGGCCCGGGTCAGCCCGGCATAGTCACCGTGCAGTCGCAGGGCGGCCGGAAGTTCCGCCGGCGCCAGCACGATGGCAGCGTCCTGGTTCTCGACCACGTCGACGAGACCAAGCGCGACTCCTACCGCATCCTGGTCGCGCCAGCGCCGCTAATGGACCTGATCCGCCTTGTGATCGACGTCTTCCACACGGACCCCGATGGCGGGGTCGACACCAAGGCCCGGCTTGTCCCAGGCCTGAAGAAGCGGAACCGAGGCGGACAGTCCACCTTCCGCAACGCCCTCGAACGGGCTGCCCGCAAGGAAGGGCTCAACCTGGTCGCCGACATCAGGCGGCGTGGGACGCACGGCGACGGTCGCCTGGTCATCATTCCCACGCCGAAGTCGATGAGAAAGGCGTTCTCCACCGCGCTCCAGGCGGACCGGGAGACGATCGAGGACATCCGCGCCGCTCTCGGCCACCGTCGGGGCGCGGAGGTCATCCACGAGCACTATCTCGTCGAGGACCCCGCGATGAAGCCGCAACGGCGGATCGCGAAGGCGCTCACCAAGCAGATCGCTACCGAGACCTCCGGAACGCTGATGGTCCCGACCGCGATCTCATGCACGACCGCTCGTCAGCCGGCCCTGGCCACCGACGCTGCCCGCATCGAGGACCTACTGGCCGTGGCGGGCTGGCGAGTGGTGGAACAACGCCCGGACGGCGATTGGATCACGGTCGCCACGGCTGCCCAGTTGCGCGGTGTCGTCACCGCCCAGATCCAGGCAGACATCCGCGCCGGTCACCTGCGAGCGATCCTGGTCGATCGACCGGACCAGGGCGGCAGCCACTACCTCGTCGACGAGACCGAGGTGCTCGCCATGGCCGACCGCCTCGGAGCCGGGTCCGGGATGCGCCAGCTCGCCGACGAGTTGGGCGAGCCCTACGACAAGGTCCGCCAGTACATCCGACGCCACCCCGACCTCACTTGTGAGCCCCTCGGGGGACGTGACTACAGCGTGCCCGACGAGGTCGCCGACCACGTCCGTGCCTACTTCCGTGAGCAGCAGGCGCTCGAGCTCCGGGCTGCCCGGATGCCCGATGTGGCCAAGGAGCTCGGCATCAGCGTGGCCGCGATCAAGACGCTCGTCAGGCAAGGCCGGCTCGTGGAGGACCTCCGCTTCCACGGAGGCGTCCAGTCGATCACGCGACCGAGCCTGGATGCGTACCGCGTCCGCCCGACCCGCGGCCGTCGACGCGCCTGACAGCTTGACCAGGGCGCCGGCATGGCTGGGTGCCCCACCCACAGCGGCCACGTATTCTGGGGACACGGTGCAATCGGAAGGCGGGGACGATGAGCTCAACGCCGCCGACAGGCAGGACGCCTGTTCCCATGGACGATGACCTGGTGAATGCTGCGCGTGCGGCGGGTGCCACGACGGGCCACGGCGAACAGCAGCAGTTGGGCCATTGGGCTCGTCTCGGGAAGCAGGTCGATCAGGTCCTGGACCGGCAAGCGGTCGCACTGGTTCTCGCGGGACACCGGCGCTACGACGACCTACCCGATCTCGAGCAGGCTGCGGTCCGGGTGGCGTGGGAGTTGGCGATCGAGTACAGGCTCGGGGAGCTCGACTACGAGCCCGCACTCATCGCCGCAGGTGAACCGTGGGTTGAGGCGGACGACGACGGCAACACGGTCGTCCGTCACGGTGACCGGTGACGACGCCGACCGGCGCCCGCTGCCATAGGCGTTCGCATGGCCACACAGACTCACTTGGTTGAGGCCACGATCGGCGAGGTGGCCCAACGTTGCAGCCGATCCAGATCGCGCGGCGTCAGGCCGATCGACGCCCTAGGTGCGATGAGGAGCGGCTTGGGCATGCCCCGAGCTGCCATCCGGCGCTGCACCGCGCCTGGTAGGCCACCGCGGAGGTCGTCGTCACACCACGCGACATCACTGACCTCGGGATGGGAGTCGAGCCACGCCTCCACGGCGGCGAGCTTCCACCAGCCCTGCGACGGAACCCGCGTCGGGTCGGGCTCCGCGACCACGGGCCAATGCCTGCCTGGAAAGAACGACATGGCGGCACGCATCTCGCTGGTCCAACTCGTGAGCCACCAACACGTGACGCCGGGCAGCCGGTGCACTTCGTCGAGCAGGCTGGTCAACGTCGGTGAGACCAGCACTGGACCGAAGACATTTCCCGTGACCGCCTCGTCGTGCCAGGGCAGATTCCCCGGACCCTGTGCGTCCCCGACCGGGGACACAACGCCGTCGACATCGACGATGACAGCCTTGCAGTCACTGCGAGAGGCCGACGGTGGATAGACGGCCGCAGGGTGCGGTACGCACTCGACGGCGGCGGACTGCGCTGCCCCGGCCAGGTCGCCGGCTGGTGTGGTGGTCATCTGCCCCTCATGCTCCGGGCGGTGGTTCGCCCGCGTCCACGGTACGTCGACGCAGGCCCGCGCAGGCCTGTCATTCTGGTAGCCGCCACCGCCAACGCACAGACGCCGGCTGCTTGCTAGCAGCCGGCGCCGGCGGGTGACTCATCAGTACTCAGGACTCGCGCAGGCCCAGTGCCTCGAGGAGGGGAGCGTTCCCTAGCAGCTCTGACGGAGACATCTCGAGGTACTCGGCTGCATCGGCGATCGGGTCTTCGGAGTCCTCATCGGCCCAGGGCCACGACCCCGGCTCGTCCTGATCGAGTCGGTCGATCATCTGTGCGATCCGTGCGAAGCGGTCCAGCGGGACCGCAACGACGAGCTCCTCGCGCCCTTCCTTGTTGCACCATGTGCGAAGGTCGAAGGCCGCGATGATCACGTAAAAGATCGCGGCGTCGTCCTCATAGCCGCGGCCGCGTCCGCTTCCCCACATGTTGCATTGCCACTCGATCTCGTCGGGTGCCACCGCCTTCGCGCTGCTGTTCGACTGCGAGTCGAGCCAGCGAGCTGCGTCGAAGACATCGGTGGCGACCGCGTCGAGGGTGGGGTCGAGGGTGGGCTGCATCTGGTTCATGCTGTTCTCCAAGGTTGGGGGCGCACGTCGCGCCGCTGACCTTCAACGTCCGCCGCGCGCTCTGATCCGCAATCAATCCACGCGACTCGAGCAGTGGTCTCCGTCGCGACGTGGAAGACGGGCTGGTCGCACGAAGGCCCGAATTGGCGCCGACCGTCGGCTCCAGTCCGTGGCAAGGGCAACGGACTGTCCGACCTTGCCTCGATCCGCCGGGCCGTTGCGGGCCGTAGGCCGAGGGAGGTTGTCCCCTGAAGTCAGTGCCGAGCCACCGCCACGTGGAGTCACGAGCGCCGACGACGCCTATCGAAGTTCGAGTGCGCCTGTCGTAGTTGGTCACCGGTCGGCCGGGTACGTGAGCAGCGCGGACGCATTGCGAGGTGACGGTAACGTCGACGCTCGCGGCTCCGGTGGCGTGCATGATGTAGGCGTACCACGAGCCGGGTCGAGTACGGTCGTGTACTTCTCATCCCCGGCGGAGTAGTCATCCTGGCCGCTGCGCGAACGGAACGTCTCGTTCCGGCATCATCGGTCGACGTCTGCAACTACGGTTCCGCGCATGGGTTGGGTGCTGCTTGTCGTCCTCATCAGCGCGGGCCTCGTCGTCGCGACACGAGGTCGCCGAGGACCCGCCCGGTCGGACCCAGCGCAACCTGCACCGCCGCGACACCATGCCCGGACCGTGCCTACATCGGCGACGCGACCTTTGACCTCCACCCGGCCGCGTTCGCCGGTGGCGCCAGCAGCGGCGCGGACTGCGGAGCGGTGGAACTCAGAAGGTCGCGAGATCCCATTCGCCGAGCCGGGGTTCGCGGGCCCAATGTTTCGCTACGGAGGCGCCACGGTCCGAGACGGCGTCGAGCATTTCGGTCCCTACGCGGTCATCGACTTCGAGACCACGGGGTTGTCCCCTCGCCGTGACCGGGTGGTCGAGGTTGCAATAGCACGGGTTGACGCGAATGGCCGGATCGAGGATGAGTTCGCCACGTTGGTCAACCCGGTACGAGACGTTGGCCCGACGTTCATCCACGGCATCACCAACGCGCAGGTCAAGAACGCGCCGGTGTTCGCTGAGGTGGCTCCGGAACTGCTCGCCCGTATGAGCGGCGCGGTCGTCGTCGCTCACAACGCAACCTTCGAAGAGGCGTTCCTGGCAGCCGAGCTGAAGCGAGCCGGTATTGACGTCGTCCCAGTCCCCGCGCTCTGCACCCTGTGGCTGGGTCGCCAGACGTTCGCGACGCCCAACTACAAGCTGGGCACGCTCGCCCGAGCCGGCGGCGTCCCGCTCGTCGACAAGCACGCCGCGCTCGGAGACGTCCGCGCCGTCAGCCGCCTTCTCCCGCAGATGACCGACAGGCTCAGCTCGCCCATGCGGTACTCCGTCAAGACACCAACCTGGCCGCCCACGAACCCGGCCCGCCCGTTGCCAGTGGTCACCCGGGCGGTCGCCCTGCGCAAGGGGACCGACGGCTGGATGCACACGCTGGTCTCCCGCCTGCCCGGGACCGGACTCGCACCCGACGACGCCGCGGCCGAGGCGTACCTTGACGCGCTTGCCGAGGTGCTCTCCGACGGTCGCCTGACGGGCGAGGAGGCCGACGCCCTGGCACACCTCGCCGGCTCCGCGGGCATGGGCGGCGCCCAGGTCATCGGGTTGAACGAACGGTTCCTCGACGGCCTCAAGGCGGCGGCCCTAGAGGACGACCTGCTCACCGCCGCCGAAATCAGGCAGCTGCGCACAGCGGCAAAGGCGCTCAGCCTGCCCGACTACTACGGCGACCTTCAGCCGACCGCCCCAACACCGGCGCCGCAGCCTGCACACGCCTCGGTCACGGCCGAGGGCGGAGCCGGGACGGACAATTCGATGGAAGCGCGCGGAGAGCGCGCGAGCCGAGCCCTGACCATGCAGCGGTCGGGCTCAAGCCGCGCCGAGATCGCCAGCTCCCTCGGCGTCGGCGTCGAGACGGTGAAGGCGCTGCTGCGCGACGCGAAGTTCTCCGAGAACCCAGAGTCCGACCCGTCGCGCCTTTCCCTGGCACGGGACGCTCGCCAAGCACGCGACTCCGGTGTCACTCGAGACGTCTTCCAAAGCGACCTGCGGCTCACCTCCGGCAAGGCCACCGAGGCGTGGCGCGACGCGGCGATGCTCGCCGGTCGGCTCTAACTGGCGTGTCCCTCCGGGCCGGGCCAAGGCCGCCGTCGGGACCGCTGGCCCGACGCCCAGGAGGACCCCGATGACGACGCCGGGGCTGCACCGGTGGCGGCCGGCCTGGCGCTGATGACCGTGCATGGCCGCGACGACCTGACGCTCGTCAAACGGCAAGTCACCTTCGCGTAAGGCGGGTCATGCCCGAGCCGAGGGAGCCGAGGGGAGCCGGAGCCGCAGCGGCGCGCGGCCATGAAGCCACCTCGCAGCCGCGGACGGCGGATAGGGACACCCAGTTTCGAGCGATTGCGCAGCCCACTCTCCGGCGCACCGTCCGGGCCGTGACCAACACATCTCTTGCGGCCGGGCCGCTTCCCACCGCACTCGTCCGCTGCCTTCAGCCCATGGCCTACACGGCGGACGGCCGCCCCGCTCAGGCGGGCATCCTGCTTCAGCACGGGCACGCCTCGACCTCAGCTCGGTTGGCGCCAAGGCCCCTTCGGGGACCGCTGAAGCTCTGCTTCTCCAACTCAACGCGCGCACTGGCTGCCACTGCCGCCGAACGTGGCGGATGGAGGTACTGCGAGGGTTACGCGTACGACCTGACCCAGGACCTCTTGTTTGAGCACGCCTGGCTGCTCGACCCCGACGGGACCGCCTGGGAAACGACATGGACCGACACAACAAACGTTGTCTATCTCGGGATGGCGTTCGATATGGACGAGCTGCTCGAATTGCTCGAAGAGTCCGACGAGCCGCTGCTCTTCGGAGACTGGGACCGTGGTTGGCCTTTGCTGCGCTCCCATTACGAGTGCTGCAGGCGTCTGTCGCCGCCTGAGTGACTCATCTTGCGCGGCGCATTGGCGGCGGTGTGACGCGCCTTCGGGAGCGCGCTCGTCGCGCAAGTCCGGATGTCTTGCCGAACGCCGCTCAGCAAACGACAAGCCATGGCGCTGCCATGCCTACGCCGCCCAGCCGGTGATCGCAGCCGCTAGCGACCCTATGGCTCCCGACGTAGTAAGGCCGCGACCTCTGCCAACGCCGCGACAGATGGTGCACTCGCAGTTTCGTCGGACGCGCTCGCGGCGGGCGGAGATCCCAGCACGCGGCGCGCGAACTCCTCATGGATGCGCCATCTGGTCGGCGGATCATCAATCGGTGCCGTGAACGCCTCGAATGTCTTCAGCTGCATCTCGATCGTCTTTGCCCATGCGCTGCGCTCGGCATGTTGATTTCCCAGGCGCGCGAGATAAGCACCTAGCGCTAGAACGGCGGTCGTGACTAGGAGATGGGCTACCAAGTACGGCCACTGGGTGTCGCGCGGTTCGTCCTCAATAGTCGAGCTCAACCGCACTGCGATTGCGATCGATGTTGCAAAGAGCCCGGTTGCCAAGATCCGGTATGTCCACTTCGCTACATTTTGATTACTCGCCTCGGTCTTGAACTGCTGCGCCAAAGTCGCGTCGGCGGCGAGCCCCGCAGCCTTCTCCGCACTCTTCCGGGCGTCGTCAGCACTGCGTGCGTGCAAGTCGGCCTCGGCCGCCCGTGCCGCTGCGGTGGCGGTAAGCGCACGGAGGTGGGCGCGGAACCCGGCCGAGTTGCGAAGATCCCACCCACTGTTCAAGAGCTTCTCAAGCTTCGCTACGTCGACCGCGTCAACGTCATCGGTCGGCGGCCCGCCCCAACCACCGGTCATTGACCGGATTAGGTTCGCGAGCCGAGTCGTGAGCGCGTCGAGAGCAGCGTCAACCGAATGAGAAGGGTCGGGGTCGTCCGGAGTCTCGCCCATCTCTAGTCGCTTGCTGAGCGACTCCAGGACAGCGTCGCTATCCCAGTGCTTCGATGCACTCGTCCCTTCGACAGTTCGGTCGACCTCGGCAATCAAGTCGAGCATCGCTGAGAGCAGGCTTCGGAGCGCATCGTCTCGGAACGGACCCCAGTTGACGATGTCCAAGCTCCCGCGAAGGAGTTCGACGGGTGTCGCCTCGTCTGTTGGCATGTCGGGAGCATACGGATCTCAACGCGCCCGATGGCGAGTAGTTGCGGGCCCTGCCCTGCTTCGAGGCGATAGGAGTACACGCGGCGGTGTGACGCGCCCTGGAACGCCCTTAACCGCAACATGAACGGCGTTTAGACGCCGGTGCACAGGAAAGCGGGCGCGCCGAGTACCGGCCAGGACTCGACCGCGTCGCGGTCGGTGGTAGCGCCGGGGGTGGTGTCAAGCAGCTGGATGCCGAACCGATACGGCAGCATCGGGAGGGCGACGGTGACGGGGGCGCTCATGCCGGGCGTCAGTGTCGAAGAGGTGTAGATGTGCTCGTCGTCGGCGGTAAAGGAGATGGTTGCGGAGGACCCGTCGGCGGAGATGTCTCCGACGCCGAGGACTGCCGTGAACGACTTGCAATGCCGTCCGGGCGTGAACCGGCTCTCCCATGTCCCAGCGTGGGAGTACGTGGCGGCTCCCCAACCGGTGTACGCGACGCCGTTGATCGTGGTGGTCCCGAAGCCGGTGCCGCCGGTGGTGTAGTACGGGTCATACTCCGACAGCGGAATCCAGCGCCACACCGTCACAGTCACGGGCCTGGAGACGGCAGGCTTGGCGGTCTTTTTATAGGCGACCGCCACGCGGTACCGCTCGCTGTTGAGGTCGGCAGCGACCAACTTGAACGGAACCTTGCCCCTGTGTCCAACCTTGACGGCCTTGACTGGATCCCACCCCGCCGGGTCCCAGCCGTACAGGGACGGGTGCCATTTCTCCAAGGTCGCCCGCGTGGCCGTCGCTGCCGACCTGAGTGTGGCGGTCAAGGTGTATCGGTCACCCTCCTCGACATTCTTCGCAGACGAGGTCAGCGCGGGCTCGGCGACCGACGCGGCCGACGCCGCGGCAGCCTGCGCAGCCGGGGCCGTTGGGCCGGTTGACGCGTCCGCCGGGTCGGAGAACGCCCCCGACCACGCCAACGTCACCAGAAAGCCGAAGATCGCTGCCGTCGCACGCACCCGCGTCACTACATGCTCCCCCGTCGCAGCCCGAATCTCCGATACGGATTCAGTATCGGTCTCGCGCCGTCAGAACGTGAGCGAACCGCGCGATTCACCTAGCAGCGGAGATCAGGTCGCCGTCCAGCGCACAGTTTGAAGCAACCGGGACAGGGCGCGGGGCATCCGCTCATCGGCCAGAATCGGTCGCTTCGCGCCGTGTTGACAGGCGGCGAAAAGACGCGGTGTCCGGGGTGACATAGCCGGCGCGACCCATCGAGATTCAGCGTCCGGGTGTGGATCTCCGGTCGATCGCGAGGGAGCCGGACATCCCCGGCCAGCCGCGCTCCGGGGTCGCCAAAGCGCCAACGGGCGTCGGTGGACGCGACTAATCTGACGCCGTTGCGTCAGCGCGAGCCGAGGCCTTGCGGTCACTGCCCGGGCGGCTCCTGCGAGCAGGGTGCGACTCGTAGGCTGACGCGCGCTCAAAGGGGGCACAGTGATCAACGGTTCTGGCCAGGACAACCACGAGTCGGAGACCCCTGACGAGCACAGCGCGGGGTCGGGTAACCCGCAGAACTCGGACGCCGCCGCGGACACTGACCACGGTGCCGCGCACGACGGCGAGCCGGACGGCGCCGAGGACGAGGACGAGGGCGGCGAGGAGGACGAGGGCTCTAGGTCGGCCGACGTGCCGTTGCGCTCCCTGACTCCGCACTACGAGGAAGAGCACCACGAGACGTACCTGCTGCGCCTCGAGGAGGCCCTGAAGGACCCCCGCAACCACAACATCGCGCTCACGGGCCGGTACGGCGCGGGCAAGTCGAGCGTGCTCGACAAGTTCGAGGAGAACCACCGCAAGGCGACGCAGCGGCTGGCGATCTCGACCCTGGCTCCTGGTGAGCCGAACGAGTCGACGACGAACCGCATTCAGAAGGAGATCGTCAAGCAGCTCCTCTACGGGGCGTCCCGCAAGGTCGGGAAGAACTCACGCTTCAGTCGGATCGCGGTCTTGTCGAAGCGGCGGGTGTTCGCCGAGGCGGTGGGGGTCGTCGGCGCCGTCGCTCTGGTGCTCCTGATCTTCGGGTGGTTGCCGGAGCTCCACTGGCCGGACTCGGACGCTGACGGGTGGAAGCGCGCGGCCGCGTGGGGTGTCGTTGCTGCGGTGGCGGTGGCGGTGGTCGCGGCCGTCAGGGTGATGACGTACGGGTGGTTCATCTCGGACGTGGGGGCCGGCGGTGCGACGGTGACGTTGACGTCGAAGGAGTCGTCGTCGACGTTCTTCGACAAGTACCTCGACGAGATCGTCTACTACTTCGACCGTGAGTCGAAGGACATCGTGATCTTCGAGGACTTGGACCGGTTCGAGGAACCGGGCATCTTCGAAGCCGTTCGCGAGCTCAACATTCTGCTCAACGACACCCCGCACCGGCGTGCGCGACGCCGTGGTCGCGCACCGGGCCGGTGGCTTCACTGGGTACTGATGAAGCTGCCTGGTGACGTGCCCGGACGGCTCGCGGAGAAGCTGCCGGCGAAGTGGTCTCGGCGTCTGCTGGGGCTCGGGGTTCCGTTGCGGTTCGTGTACGCCGTGAAGGACTCGATGTTCGAGAAGCTCGGCGCGGACACGAAGAAGCTCGCGGCCGCCGGGGAGGCTGCGGCGGCGGAGACGTTACGAGCGAACCGCACGAAGTTCTTCGACATCGTCATCCCGATCGTGCCGTTCATCTCGCACCGCAACGCCCGCGAGCTGCTCTCGGACCTTCTTGAGGAGTCCGCCATCACCGGCATCGACCGTGCCCTGGTGGGTCTGGTCTCTCAGAACTCGACGGACATGCGGCTCCTGCGCAACATGTGCAATGAATACCTGGTGTTCGCGGAGCGGCTGTTGGAGTCGAAGGACACGGCGCCGGGGTTGGAGCCGTCGAAGCTGTTCGCGTTGGTCGCGTACAAGAACTTCCACCTCGAGGACTTCGAGAACATCTCGCGACGCGCCAGTGACCTGGACCGGCTCTACGACTTCCACCAGCAGCTGGTGCGGAAGGCGGTCGCGGCCAACGAGAAGCGGGTGCGTGACCTTAGGGTCGGTCGGGGGCGGCGCCGCACCCAGGCGGCTGTGGCCCAGCGTGTTGGGGATCGGCTGACTCGGTACGTTCAGGCAGTCCACGGGGGGTCGAGCTACAGCGGATGGCCCTACCTGACGCTCACCGTCGGGTCGGCGTCGTTCGAGCTCAACGACGTCACGGGGTACGAGTTCTGGGGCGCGGTCGCCGACGCGGAGTCGATCGTGGTTGCGGCCTCCCCGAACGCACAGGGCGGCCAGAAGTACAACGTGCTGACCATGGCGCGCGCAGACCTCGAGGTCGTGGTCCCGGAAGGCCTGGACGGCACCCAGTGGAACGCCATCGACGAGGAGGCGGCCCGCGTCGAGCTGGCACAGCTGGGTGTCGACATCGAGCGGTTGCGCAGCGCTGACTTCAAGGACCTGGCCACGATGTCGTCCCACAAGCTCAACGTCCCTGTGGGCTTGCCGAGGTCGAAGAAGGCGAAGTCCGACGACGCGGGCGAGGTGACGTTTGCCGAGCAGACGTTCGCTCAGCTCGTGAAGTCCACGATGAAGTCGCAGCTGGCCCGGGACCTGGTCTTGCGCGGCTACCTGGACCGGAACTTCTCCCTGTACGCCGCCCAGTTCTACGGCCACTTCTCCGGCACCGACGTAGCGAACTTCATGGTTCACCACGTCCAGGCGAACACGATGAACGTCGACTACAAGCTCAGCCGCCCCGGCGCCGTCGAGAACCTCCTCGCCGAGACTGAGGAGGTCGGCGAGGAGCTCACCGACACCGTCGCCGCGTACAACATCGACATCGTCAACTACCTCCTTGCCACCGATCACCCCGGTGCGAACCGCATGATCAAGCGGCTCGTGACCGACCACGACGATGACGCCGCCACGTTCCTGACCGCCTACCTGACCTCCGGGAAGGAACGCGAGGCGCTCGTCGGCCGCCTCGCCGCACAACCGTGGCCGATCGTGTTCCAGTACCTCGTCACCGACCCCGACGTGCCCGACGAGGCGCGCCCAGCGCTCGTCGGCGCTGCGCTCGCGGCCGCCGTCGGCGACGTCCCGTACGAGCTGGGCGAGAAGGTCCGCGAGTTCATCACCGCCAACTACACCGACATGCCCGCATTCATTGAACCGCTGCCCGAGGACGCGATCGGGGCGGTCGTCGCGCTTCTGGAACGCACCGGTGTTCGCCTGCCCGACCTGTCCGCCATCGACGACGATCTCTGCGACGTCATCGTCGAGCACGACCGGTACACGCTGACCGGTGAGAACCTGCGCGCCGCGCTCGGCGTCGACGGTGCGGTGTCGCTCGACGCCGTCCTCGCCAACGACACCGTGTACGAGCACTGCCTGACCAACCCGGGCGCGTACCTGACCGCTGTCGAGCAGGACCCGAAGACCAAGCGCACCGTTCGCACCCCGAAGATCCTGGTGAAGGTCCTCAAGGACGCCGTCGAGCAGTGGAGCGAGGATCAGCTCGCAAACCACCTTCACGACCTAGTCGTCGGCGCATCGCCGAAGGCACGGATTCCGCAGCTGCGGGCCGTCCCGGACGCCACCTGGGCCGAGCTCGCCGCCGCGGGTCTGTTCGACGCCACGCTGGCCAACGTCGAGCGGTACCGCGCGCACGTTGGTGGGGAGATCGATGCCGACCTCGCCGGGCTCCTGGAAGCGGCCGCAACGATCGACGACGTCGATGATGGCAGCGGTGAGGAGTTCGACCCGGTCGCGGCCGCGGTCGCTGTCCTCAACGCGACCACGTTCTCCTCAACGGCTGTGCGCGTCGCGCTGGCCGCAAGCCTCGGCGCCGAGTTCCCTCTGCCCGTCGCCGACATCACGCCCGAGCCGAGCGACCTGTTCGCGCGCATGCTGACCGCAGGCATAGTCGCCGACGAGGCGGAGTCGTTCGAGCACTTCCACACAGCCGGATGGGACGCGATCAAGCCCGCCATCAAGGCCTCGTCCGACATCGCCACGTTCCTGACCCCGGCACTGGTGGACGGCATGGTCGACAAGGTCCTCACCAACACCACCGGTCGCGACAAGCTCGGCGACAAGATCGTCTCCAACGTCGAGGCGTACGTCCCCGGCCCCGACACCGACGCCCTGCGGGCGGTGGCCGAGTACGCCGTCGAGCACGGAATCGCGCTCCAACCGGCCACGGTTGCCCGGGTCGCGGCTGCTCAGCCGGGCAAGGCGGAGCAGGTCATTCGTCTCCTTGCCGCCGCCGTTCCGATCGCGTCCGCGCAGCAGGTCGTGGAGGTGTTCACGGCGCTCGGCGCCGAGTACGCGAAGGTCCTCACCCCAGGGAAGAAGTTCCACGTCGGCAAGGACGACGCCCACACGGCCGTGCTGACGACCCTTCGTGAGGGTGGTGTCGTCAAGCAGTTCCGGAAGAGGATGGGCAAGGACATCTACGACGTGACGGCGATCTGACCTCACCCCGCCGCACCACCCCGGGCAGATCCACATCGCGACCCGGGAACGAGGTTCGGAGTGAGTCTCGTTTGATTCAGAGCCTGAGTGTTGAACGCGCTCAACGCCGGGTATCGAGGTGTAACCGCGTTCGTGGCAGACCGAGATGCGTCTTAGTGGGCGGGATTGCGCGGGCGATCTGGTCAGTCGGTTACTGGCAGCTGGGCTTGCCGTGCCAGCCCACGGGGCGTGAGCTCGGCGCCGGTGCGGTAGTAGCGGTTGAGCACCGTCGCCTCGTTCTCCCGCCCGCCGAGGGGCCATGAGCATCCCGAGGTCGGCCTGGTAGAGGTTGATGGCGACCCGAGCGAACCGCAGGAGTGCCAGGTCAGCACAGCGGGGGTGCGTTCACGGGTCTCGCGGTGATACCGCCTGGTCAGGCGCGCGCGGTGCGGACTCCTCTGCGGGCGCGGCCGACGGAGGTGTAGACGAGGGTCCCTTCGGCGTGCTGATCAACGATCTCAGCGCCCGTGAGCCGGGCATTCTTGTTCCGCCCGTGAGCCGGGCATTCTTGTTCTTCCCGTACGCCGGGCCGATCGAGGGGCCCGATTGGCGGCCGCGCAACTGTTAGCGCGGAGTCCCGATGGCGGCAACGCAAACGCGGATGGCGGCGGCGCAACCTCGTTGGCGGTGGCGCAGATACCCGCCGTCAATCCGCCGCAACTCGACAGCATGGTGTGCGTGATTGACGGCGTGGGCGAGCGCTGCACGGTGCCTCCTGTCCGCCCTTACGCCGTCGGGGCACCAACCGAGGAGAACCCCATGACCAATGCTCGCTACCGCCTGATCGAGTCACTTCCGTACCCCCGTGCCTCCCGCACCGGGGGGCTGAGAGATCGGACGGGGATGCCGCTGCACGGCGTCTATGAGCGCAAGTTGGAGTCCGGCTTCCGTGCCGCCCTCGTCAACAACGGCAACGTCGTCCACCGCTACACGTACCGGACCAGTCACGCCGAATGCGCGCCCAGCCCCGTCCGGAGCTTCGCCAACCTCGTTCACACCCTGGAACCCTGGAAGGTTCCCGACGACGCCGAGCGTCCCGTCACGAACCTCCCGGCCAGCGAGTCACCCTTCGCGTGGTGGCGGCCGCTCTGGAACGAGCCGATCGTCCTGAACAGCGTGCTGAACGGTTCCAAGCTGGTCGGGTCTGTCTACGGGAGCCCCGTTGAGGTGGAGGGCTGGGCGGCCGTTGCGCAGGACCGGGGCCTGGTCGTCCGGACGGACAGGTCCTGGACCAACGGACTTGGCCAGCCCCATCTCAGCGTGCTGATCGCGCGCTCGGGGCCGCTGGCGAGCGAGGAGTGCCTGGCGACCCTCGAAGAGGAGTACGCGCGCCAGCTCCCGGATCTCTACACCGGCGGTGCGCTCAGGCGGCTGCAGCAGACGGCGGGTGAGGACGTGTGCCTGCATGAGCTGGCCAACCCCTGGAGTGCCGGCGACCTAATTATGTCGGGCTACTGCTTCGGCTACCCGACCGCCACGACAGCTGCGTGCGTTGAAGGGACGCACGGCTGACGCGTGCGGCGGTCCTCCTCGGCGCGGGCGCCGCGGACCATGATCGACATCGGCGTCGCCAGACCGGGTGCACACGGGCAGGCGATGATGAGCACCGTGACGGCGACTGCGTGCGCGAGATTCGGGTCCGGGTCGACCGCCGCCAGACGGCGAAGGCGACCACGGCAGCGGCAATGACCGAGAGGGCACGAACCACGCCCAGACGTTCTCGACGAGGCGCTGCCCGCTGGGCAGATCACCGCGCTGATCGGTCCCTCGGGCTGCCGCAAGCCGACGTCCTGCGGATCCTCAACCGGATGCACGAGCTGGTTCCCTGGGCGCAGCTGGCCGGCGAGGCCGTTCCGCCATACCGTCGCCGACCGGACGCGGACTGTCTCGACTGGAGTTTCCTGTTCGGACGACCGGACACTCCCACCGGATTCCGCATGGGAATGATTGCGACCTTCGTCTAGGTCAGGACGGTCGCCCACATGACACGACGCATGAGCAATCTGCCAGTGACCGACGTCGTTGCCGGCGATCTGGTCGACGGGACCCTGCACGCCCTCCGTTGCCTCGGACGTCAGCGGATGAGTGAGGAGATCCAGGGCGGCCGTCTGTACGCGCGGTTCCTCGACTTTTGTTGGTCGACCGGCCACGTCGCGACGGCCGAACTCCTCGAACTCTGGATGACGGAGATGTGCGGAGTCGATCGACCAGACGAGGACGCCGCCCGCCAAGCCCTGCGAGCGATGAGATGACCCCGGCACGCGGCCCGGTCGACGAGACCGGGGACGATTTCCAGCGGCTGCTCGAGGTGGCGAGCGAGATGGTGGCGCAGGCGGTCACTGAAGACACCGAGCAGGTGTACAGCAATGCCTTCGCCAATGTCTGGGTCCCGTTCTGCGAGCACCACGGGTACTCACCGTACGGAAGTCCGCCAGACTCCGTCGTCGCGTTCCTCGATGACGCCGCACATGGGAAGTGGAGGCGGCACGGACGGGGACCGGCCCGTAGCGGCGCGCTCAGTCCCGGCTATGTGGACGCCGTGTTCGCCGCAGTGCGCCACCTCCACGTCGTTGCTGGTCGCCCGACCCCCTTCGACGCCTACAGCGGCGAGGAGATGGCGAGCCTGCGTCGCGCCTACCGGAGGCGGTACGCCAACCAGGCGCGCCAAGAAGCCCCTTCGCCCGTCATGACTTCCGACGACCTCGTCACCCTCTGTGAGACGCCGTGGTTCGGCATAGCTCACCACGGCGCCATCGCGATCGCCGGCCTGTTGTCTCTCGATGCCCAGGCGAACCTCGACGACCTGGTCTGGCTTAAGACGAGCGACGTGCAGCCCGGCACCGACGGCGCGATCACCATCGGCTTTCGACACCACCAGGTCACCCTCGTGTGCCGACATGAGCTGGCCCAGAGGATCCGACCGGCCTGTGCCGCGTGCCTGACCACGCACTACTACCGGCTCAAGGCCGGATCCGACCCCGAAGGCGCGTTCCTGGCCCAGCAGCCCGACCATGCGCCGGGCAGCCCGGTGTTCCGAGCGTGGATGAGCGTCCTGTTGCGCCGAGCCGCTGCCAGCTCGGCCGCCTTGAGCCTGGCCCGTGGTCGCGGCAGGGTGCGGGTGGAGTACTCCGCCGCGGCGAGCGAACGGGCCGCCCTGGGTGCCCGGCAGCTGCTCGCCGTCGCGCCCACGCAAGGAAGCCGCGGCCTGCTGGCTGCCCAGACTGCGATCAAGCTCGTCGCCCACCGCGGTCTGACCGCCGCTGACCTGTTCGACCGACTCACCGTCGCCAAGGTGCGGCGCTCGTCGGAGGACCCGAGCGCCGTGGAGCTGCAGCTTCGCGACACAGTCCGCGGCCGCGAGCAAGAGGTCAGTTGGTTGACCGTTCAGCCGAGTAGCAACCCGGCCCTCTGTCCGGTCACCGCCCTGACCGAGTGGCTACTGGTTCGCGAAGCCGCAGCGGGTCAGCCGCTGCGACCAGATGCCGGCCTGTTCGTCGGGTCCGCGGGTTGGGCTGACGGGTCCGCGCAGTCGATCACCATGGGCGCCGCGCGCGTCCAGTTCAGGAAACTTCTCGAAGCCGCCGGGCTCGCCGAAATGGGTTATCGCTGGGAATCCGCGCAGAAGCTCCACGGCAAGACGCTGTACGAGCAAGGCGCCACGGAGGCGAACCTGTACTACACCCTGCGCCGGAGGAATCCCCAGCACGTCGCCCGGCTCCTTGCTGAGGTGAGCTCGAGGACCGCGGCGATCGGCAGGCGGGCTGCCGGTGATGCGCCGCGGGGAAACCGGTGAGTGCCGTGCGCGACGACCTCGAACGCCTGGACACCGTCACGGCGGAGATCTCCACGAAAGGCAGGTTCGCCGAGACGACCCAATGGCAGATGGATGGCGTGTGGCCTCGGTTCGCGGCCTTCTGTGCCAGCTACGGCCGAGAACCGCTGCCCTGTAGCGAGGACACGGTCCTCGCGTTCCTCGCCGCCACGCCGGAGTGGACACGTCACACCTATGCCAGGGACCTGGTCACGCGGATTCGACAGAAGCATCGCGATGAAGGAGCCGATTGCCCGCCCTGGGGTCGCGTCGAGAAGCAGCTCAACTACCTCAGACGCACCGCGCCAGCCCGCCAGCCGAAGGTCAGCGCGTTGCACCAGGACGAGGCCGAGCAAATGGCACAACGGCTGAAGGAACCTGCGATCGCGGCTGCGTCGGTCGCGTACATTCGCGGCCGTCTGTGCCTGGTCAGGCTGCTGAAGGCCACGAAGTGGAGCCAGGCTCGACTCGACAAGCTCGCACTCGTCCCGAACCTCGGGTTCACCTATGACGGTACCGCCATCGAGGTCCACCCCGCGTCGCCCGAGGCCGAGCTGCTCGAGGACGCCGTCCGCGCCATCCGGTCCGGAGATTCCACGGGCAAGGCGGGGATCGGGGAGCGTGTCCACGCCGCTGCGCGCAGGGCCGGCCTGGCAGTCGCGGGGCCGGCAGAGGTGCAGAACCTGGACAGCGGCGAGTTCCACTCCCTGATCGCCCACTGTGATCCGGATGTGGACCGCCATACCCGGGACCTCGCTTGGCTCACGCTGGGCATCGGCGGTGGGCTGAGGCACATCAGTCTCGCCGACTTCGACATCCGCGACGTGTACCCGACCCCCACCGGGTACCGGGTCGTGTTCCGCAAGGCCAAGCTGTCCGCGGGCAAGACCTTGACCAAGGAGTTCCACCACCTCGGCGCCGATCCCGACACCTGCATCGACATCTTGTGCCCTGTCTGTGCGCTCGCCCGGCAGC
Organism: Nocardioides sp. URHA0032; assembly: GCF_000620645.1. Taxonomy (GTDB): domain Bacteria; phylum Actinomycetota; class Actinomycetes; order Propionibacteriales; family Nocardioidaceae; genus Nocardioides. The sequence goes on from NZ_KK211160.1 coordinate 506,598, forward strand.
TCGACGCCTGCCGGCGCCAAGGACGAACCACGGGCCCGGTCCTCGCGACCTACTACGGCGGCCGGTGGCGGGCGATGACCCGCCAGAACGGGCGCCTGCGGATTCTTCGAGCCTGGGGATCGATCTCGCGCGCGTACGCCGGTGAAGCAACGGGCCGGGCCGCCGGCCAAGCAGCGTGCCAAGCAGCCGACGGCACGGCAGCTGAGACCACCGATGAGACCGCCGGCGAACGCGGGGAGAAGCGCAGGATCGCGACCAGGTCACTGCGCCGGACCGCTGCCACGTGGGCCATCGCCGCAGGCATGAGCATGTCCGAGGCAGCCGAACACGTCACCAACCATCAGACGCTGACCGTCTTCGCCTCCTACGTGGAACTCACCAGGAACGACGAGGTTCATCCTCGATTCGAATGACGTCCTCGACCACCACTGATGGCGCCCGGGTGGCGGCCCGGGCGCCATCAGTGGTGAGAGGGGAGTGCGACCGCGGCATGGTCACACTGCGCGCGCGACGTCGCGGAGCGTGTCCATGGATGAGCGGTCGTTGGGCTTGTTGTAGGTCACCAGGCTGCGCGGATCGGCGTGGTGGGTGACCTGAGCGATCTCGATCAGCGGGACCCGGTTCAGGCAGGCCTGCGTGACAAAACCCGAGCGCAGGCTGTGGCCGCCAAACGGGTTGCGGCCCTGACGGTCGCCGGTCACCAGGCCGGTCCGAACGACGAGCTGCTGGATGAGGTCGTTGACGGCCTCGCCTCGCAGTCGCCGCATCGAACCCTCCTTCATCTTGAACTGGTCGTGGCGGTTCATCGCCGCAAACACCGGCGCGTCCGGGCACACCGCGGCCGGGTCGCCACCGACCAGCTCAGCCACCCGATTGCGCCATTCGGTGAGCGCCGTGGCGGGGCAAGCGCTGTCACCGTCCAGACGAGGCAGCCAGTTCCACTTCCCGGTGCCCTGCTGGTCGGTCTTCGATCGGCGCAGCCGGACCCGGATCTCGCCCCCGGGGTACCAGGTCAGGTCGGACCATCGCAGCGCGACGATGTTCGAGCGCCGCAGCGCGGCGAACCAGCCGCAGGTGAGCAGGGCGGCGTCACGAAGACTCTTGTTGCTGGGGCGCGGGGTGGGCGCGACGTCCCCTGCGGGGCGACGGGCCAGAACCCGCAACCGCTTGTCGATCGCCTGCCGGGTCAACGCCTCACCGGCAGGACCGGTGAGCACCGGCCCGGTTGCGCCCGCGAGGTCACGCAGGTCGCGCAAGGCCGCTACGGGGCACCGCGTGGGCACGGTAGCGGCCCGCAGCCGGGCCCGGCGCCGCGGACCGCCGCGTCGTTCCGGCGCGAGGACCAGGTAGGCGTCAACGTCACCGATCTCGACGTCGGCCCAGTCCAGCCGGGCCAGCTGGCCCGGGGTCGCGCGCAACTGTCGGCGCGCCTCAGCCATCACGCGGTCGCGCACCGACTGCGCCTGCTCGCGGCGCACCCCGGCGACGATGAGCCGCAGATCCGCCAGGAGCAGGGGCCCCTTGGCGTGCACCGGCGCCACACCGTAGAGGCGCCGGATCCCCTCCATGAGCTCGCGGACCACCAGGTGCTGACCGGGCCGATCGCGCCCGGTCCGTTCGAACGCCTTGTCGATGGCCGCGAGCCGGAGGGCCAGCGTCGAGGTCGCGACCGAAGCCACCGGGTTGCCCTCCTCGTCGCGCAGCACCTGCCCGCTCTCGTCGCACTCGATCAGGTAGCCGGTGAGGTGGCGCGCCACGTCCTGGGGCGTCGCCTCGCCCGGGGCGATCTCGCGGTCACGGCACCAGTTCTCCCAAGCACGTTGATGTCCCGCGTAATTGCGCCGTGTCTGCGTGGCCAGCGAGTGCTCCGCGAACTCGCGTCGCAGCTGGTCGAGCACGTCGCCGTCACGATCCGCCAGATCCGCCAGGTCGGCCGGCTCCGCCGCGTCGTTCGGGCGGGCCGCGGCAGGCACCCCGGCGCCCGCGCCGGGCTTCGACTGCACCGGGTTGAATCCATCGGGCGCGCCCACCGAGTGCGATGCGCCGGCAGGCGAGGCGGCGCGAGCGAACATCCGCACCGCAGCGGAGCGGGGCGAGTCGGCACCGCCGGGGGGACCGACCAGGCGTGGGACGTCCGTCCCGGTGCTGGACAGGTCGCCTCCGCCGGGCCCGTCGCCGGCGGTGGCATGCGCCGACGCCACGGCTCGCAACCGGTCACGAGCCTTGGCGCGTGCGGGTGAGGGCACCACGGAACGGCGAGGAGTCGATGCCGGGTCGTCGTTCCCGGCGAGCCTCTCGGAGCGGTTGGTCATGTCGGGGACGGTGCGCAATGCCTCGCGCGACGCAATGGTCTCTGACCTGCATCTGCGACGACATGGCGCCAACCCTGGCCGCCGCAAAGGGTGGTTAGCAGCGGTCAGGGTTTGCACCAGTCCGCGTGGCCACTCATCGAGTCGATGCTCGGCGTCGGAGCCTGCGCGGCCGACTGGTCGGTTCTGTGCCCGGAGTGCGTCAGTCAGCCTGTTCGGTGCCACTGTGCGGTCGCCGCCGGTTGCCGTGGACCGCGCGGGCGAGCATCGACGTTGAGGCAGTCCGGCTGCGGTCGGCGTGCAGATGCCTTGAGTGCCACATGGCGGCCGACGCGTCGTCGGCCGCCATGTCGATGGGTCAGTCGGGCAAGCGGGCCAGGATGTCTCCCAAGCCGAGAGCGCCGTGCGCGCAGGTGGCGCAGTCCAGATGGAGCGGCGGTGTGCCCGGGTCATGGACCAGGCTCGCATCGTAGGCGACCCAGAAGGCGACCAGCTGTCGGGCTAGGGCGGGGTCGACCGCGAGCCCGACGATGGAGGCCTCCACCAACTCTAGCTGTCGCTCCAGGGCCGGCACTTCGACGACGCCCCAGCAGGCGAGTTCAGCGATGATCCGCGCCAGGTACAGCCGGTGCTTGGCGAGTTGGACGAGGCGCCGCCGCTTGCCGCGGGGGAGCTGGTCATGGAGCTGTAGTTCGAGATCGTTCATCAGACGACTCCGTGTCTCGGCGCCGGAACCCCAGGCTTGGGGCCCTGGGCGCGGCACGTCATGTTGGACGTGGCGAACGGCACCGTGGGGGCGAGCCCGCTGCAGGCAAGTCAGATGAGCTGGAGTCGAGATCAGCGTGCAGCGAGCGTCCGAGCAGCGGCGGCCGCGGCGTCCCGCAGCGGCTCCGCGCCCCAGATCGTGCAGAACCCGGGCGCAGGTGCGGCGACGCCGGCAAGTAACCCGTGAGCGAGCAGGAAGGCGTCCGCGAGGCAGTCGGGGTCCGCGGCCGGGTGGGCCTGGCGGGCCAAGCGCAGGAGCGTGATGAGGTCGCTTCCGCGGTCCAGATGCTCGGCGATCGCGAGAGCGAGCTCCCGTAGCGCGCCGTCGAGCGAGCACCGACCGGCGGCGACGTGGTCCTGCGGGGAGTCGAGGTCGTCGTTGGGTCGGCCGTCCTGGGTCATGTGCCCTACCGTCCGGCCAGCCCGTCCTCCTGCCTGTATCCCGAATCGTGCAAGCCGGCCCGCTGCCGGGGCCGGGCGACGTCAGCTGAGTTGGCTGATGACCAAGGGCATGCGCGCTCGGAGCACGGCTTCGGCTCGCGCGAAGCCTACGAGGTGGACGTCTCGGCGCCGGTCGCTGGAGGTGGGGGGTTGGCGGTGCTTCAGGGCCAACGCGCAGGCGGCGTCCAGTGCTTCAAGACCGGCGTCGAGGAAGCACTCGACGCGGATGAGGGAGTAGGACCAGGGGTGTGCGGACGTGGCGGTCCGGAGGCGGAGGAATGCCGTGAGCCGGTCCCGCTCACCGATGCGGGTCGCCGGCAGTCGTAGGGCCGGCGACCGCCAGCCGCCTTCCTGAGGGAGGCCGCTTGGGTCGGTCAACCACGGCGTGTCCGCGGCGCCCTTGATGATGCCCGCTACGTCGGGGCGGGAGGTAGGCGGCAGCGATCCGTCGACCATGACAAAGGCGCCCGGCCGGGCAGGAGCTTCCTCGAGGGCCTGCCGCTCGAGGCGTCGACGGGTCTGGTCGATCCAGGTGTCGGTGGAGAGTGCGAGATCCCAGGGCTGGAGGTCGGGAAGGGCGACGATCGGCATGTCGTCGCAGGCACGCCGGACCTCTGCGGCATCGGCAGCACTACACAACGCCGCGAGTTCCTCCTCGACGTTGAGGAGGTCCCGTCCCAGCACCGTCCCGGCCGAGCAGTAGGCCAAGGTGATGTCTCGGTGGCCGGCGACCCGCCCTGCCAGGCAGCGCGTCTGGATGCCATCGATCCACCCGATCGGTTCCAGTGACCGGTCCCCGACTGGCCGCGGCCCGTCCTCCACGACGAAGGCCGTCCGACGGTAGCCACCGGCGGTTGCCGTGCCGTCGGGGCGGTGACGCGCTAGTTGTGATGTTCAGCCAGGTTGTCCAACCGGGTGATGGGTGGTTGGCCGCCGAGTGCTGAGTGGGGCCGGTGGTGGTTGTACTGGTGGAGCCATCCTGCCAGTGCGGCCCTGCGGGTGCTCTCGGATGCGTAGAGCTTCTTGTAGGCCCACCCGTCGGCCATGGTGCGGTGGAGTCTCTCGATCTTGCCGTTGGTCTGGGGGCGTCGGGGTCGGGTCTTCTTGACCTTGATGCCGAGCTCCGCACAGGTGTCGTGCCACAGGTACGACTTGTAGGCCGCGCCGTTGTCGGACAAGATCCGCTCGACGACGACGCCGCGTTCGGCGAACCAAGCCACCGCCCGGTAGAGGACCCCGACCGCGGTGATGGCCTTCTCGTCGTCGTGGCACTCGGCATAGGCCAGGCGGGTGTAGTCGTCGATCACGGTGTGCACGAAGCACGTCCCGACCTTCGGGTGGTACTTGCGGGCCTTGATCCCGGTCCGGTCGCGGGTGGCACGCCGGTTGGCGTAGCCCTGGGACTTGCCAACGAAGCGCCACCCGCCACCGTCGGGGATGTTGCCGAACTTGGTGACATCGACATGGAGCAGCTCCCCGGGTCGCGACTTCTCGTAGCGCCTGGCTGGTTCCCCGGTGGCCCGGTCGATGTAGGCGAGCCGGTTGAGGCCGCAGCGGACCAGCACCGCGTGCACGGTCGAGGCCGGCACGTCGAGCTTCGCGCCGATCTGGACCGGACCCAGTCGTTGCTTCCAACGCAGGTGCACGATCTTGCGCACCACCGGCTGCGGGGTCTTGGCGTGCTGGGCATGACGTGCCGAGGACCGGTCGTTCATCCCGGCGACGCCCTCGTCGCGGTACCGGCGAGCCCACTTGTCCGCGGTGCGCCAGGTGACGTTGAAGAACTCAGCAGCACGCGACGGTGGCCACCCGTCCTCGACGACCAACCGAGCCAGCCGTAGCCGATGCCGTGGGGTCAGAGCAGCATTAACGTGAGACATGAAGGCCTCCTGGGTGGGAGTGGTTCCTAGGTAGCTCCACTCCACACCGGGAGGCCTTCACCCATCTACGACTTCGCCGTACCCAATCGCACAACGTGCCTGGGCATCACAGCTAGTTGCTGAATGAAGTGCTTCAGGTCGACTGGGGCAGGCCGAGCCACGCCGTTCGTCAGTGTTGAGGGCTCTGTTCCATTCCCCGGTTCGTCGGGTGATTGGGTTGTCGCCCCGGACGGAACCGGTTGGACGGCGGGTGGCTGACTGTGGGGAAGCTTCTGCATGGGTCCTCCAACGGGCTCGGGAACTCGAGCGGACAGCGAGCAGCTGACGAGACCATGGGTGCCCTCGGGAGCCGTCGGTGCAGTGGCTACGGCCCGCGCCCCAGGTAGGCCAACATCGCACTGGCGCATGCCGTCGCGACCGGCCATCAGCTCCCCTCGGCCGGTGCGCGCGAGCGGGCCGGTACGGTCGACCTGTGCTCCGCCGATTCGCTGAGCGCAATAGTTCACCGCGCCGAAGATGCCTCATCACAGGTGTCGGTTGCCGGACGTGAGTCGATGTCAACAGGGCGTCCCCCACGACGCGGCGCCCGTCTACGAACGGCTGCGCGCATCGGAGATCGCCGCACTGTCATTGCTATGCCGATCGACCTCACTGCGACACACATCCACATCGTGTTCCGCCGACGACGCGACCACTGGGTCAGCGCCATCACGTGTTACACGGGTAGCGGGACCGTGCACTTCCACGACGTAGGCGTGTCCGCCGATCCGGCGGTCGCTTTCGCGCCGGCTCTGACCGCGTTCGAATCCTTGGAGCAAGCGCCCGATGAACTCATCTGGGCCGTCGCACAGGCGTACGTGCCCGCCGACGATCTTCCCGCCCTCATCGAAGCAGTGTACGCCGCCAACTTCTAGACCGTGGTCGCCGCGCGCGCAACAGGACGTGCCGGGCACGTCGAGCACATCTTTCGCAACCTCGACGGCACCATTGGGGAGCGCAACACCTACGGGCACGGCCCGCGCAACATTCCCAGCTGATGGGTCGGTGGTGGCGCTGGCATGGCGGCCGGCTGATGCTGAGTGCCGGCGCAATCTGTCTGGTTGCGGCTGCAGTGCTCACCGTTGCCACTGCTGGCTAGCGATCGCGGGCACGCATCGAGGCGGCCTGTCGGCATCGACGCCGAGCGCGATGCAGCCCGCCGCCACCGGATGTCTCCGGTGACGGCGGGCGGCCCTTCGGGGTTGCTCTAGCGGCTGGCGAGCTCCTCGGCTGAGGGATTGCTGGCGGCTGCCGCGGGCTCGACCTCGCCGTCGGCGACAGGGGCGTGCTTCTCGAGGCTTAGGGTGTAGTTCCCCGTGACGTTGTGAACGCGGTCGGCGGGGACCCGGCCTCCGATGCCGGTGTGGGGTCTGTGGTGATTGTAGAAGTGGAGCCAGGCGGCGTAGGTCGCTGCGCGGGCATCGTCTGAGAGGTAGACCCCGGCGTAGGCCCATTCAGTGACCAGGGTGCGGTTGAAGCGCTCTACCTTGCCGTTGGTCTGAGGCCGGTAGGGCCGGGTCCTGCGGTGCTTGACCCCTTCGCCGAGCGCGGCCGCGAAGTCGTGCGAGCGGTAGCAGGCGCCGTTGTCGGTCATGACTGCTTGGACGGTGATCCCGGCGTCGGCGAAGTAGGCCTTGGCTCGCAGCCAGAAGCCAGCGGCCGTCTCCTTGCGCTCGTCGAGGAGTTGCTCGGAGTAGGTCAGCCGGGAATGGTCGTCGACGGCGTGGTGGAGAAACACGTAGCGGCGTGAGGGTGATGCGCCAGCGCGAGCAGCGCGGTCAGTGGCAGCCTGTGCACGCTTGTGCTGAGCCGAGCCTCGTCCGAACGCGCGCCAGCTGCCGCCGTCCGGGATCCGGCCGAGCTTCTTGATGTCCACGTGCACAAGTTCGCCTGGTGCGGCGGCTTCGTAGCGGTGTGGCTTGGGTTTGCGGATCACCAGGCCCGTGGCCTGATCGACGTGCGCAAGCAACGGCATCCGGTATCGCTGCAGCACCCGGCCGACCGTCGAGCGAGGCACACGCAGGTGATAGCTGATCCGGTGCGGGCCCCACCGCCGGCAGTAGCGCAGCTTCACGATCCGGCGCTCGAGGCGGGTCGGGGTCTTGGTCGGGGACGAGTGAGGTCGCGACGAGAAGTCCGTCATCGGCAGCCCCGCCCGCAACCGGGCAGCCCACTTTGAAGCAGTGGCGGGCGAACACTGGAACCGCTCGGCCGCCCGGCGGACCGACCAGCCGTGCACGACGATCAACTCGGCCAGCCGCCGGCGTCCGACCGGAGTCAGCGGAGCATTAGCGTGAGTCATGAGGACCTCCAGTAAGAGGGTTGGTGTGGTAACCCCCTCCGTACTGGAGGTCCTCCTCATTCGTCTACGCCTTGGCGTTCACAACCTGTCGGGGAACTACACCTAGTCGTCGAGCGGGTGCACCGGACCAACGTCGGGGACCAGCCACACTTCGACGCCGAGCTTGCGACGAACCCGGGCGGGCACGCGTGCGGTCGCCGCCCCAAGTGTCTCGGGGACGGCGAGGACGAACATCGCGTCAGAGTTCGCGTCGGTCATCCGGCGTAGGAGCTGTCCGTACCCGGTGTCGAGGTCGGTGCCGGCTCGGAGGTGTGGCCCTTGACCTCGGCGACGATGAGCTCGGCGCCTCGGCGCGCGATGACGTCGGTGTGGTCCAGGTTCGTAGTGGTGACGTCCCACCCGCGCTCAAGCAGGTGCGCAACCAGGGCGGCCTCCACCTCGGCCTCAGTCATCGACCTCAACCTGCCCGCGTGCTCCTTGCCGCATGCATCCACAACACGGCGTCGAGCAGACGGAGGTCGACGGCGTCGACCTGCACTTCACGTTCGGCCGCCTCTTGGCGTAGCCATCCCAGGGCGACCTTGACCTTCGCGTCGGTCATCAGGTGGGCATAGACCTGGATGTCGATCGAGAAGTTGCCTGGTCGATCCTTCGCACCCAGGGGGCGGTCGCCGCCGAGGTAGGTGCAGACGAGGTTGTCGCGCACTGGGAACAGGTAGGGCCGCTTGCGGGCGCAGAGCTTCGCCGCGGTCACCCAGCGGTTCGCGTCCTCGCGGAGCAGGGTCTTGAACCGGTGGTGAAGTTCCCACATGCGGGTCAAGGTCTCGACGCTCCCGCCGGGCCCGTGTTCGAGGTCGGTGATGTGCGGCGAAGGGTCTAGTCCCTCAAGCTGACGAATCACGTCCCGGCGCACGTCGCTGGGCTCGAGCAGGAGCCGCCCGTACCGGGCGTCGAGCGTGATGCTGAGGGTGGTGACGGCGTACAGGTCGGCCGCGTCGATGCCGACCGGGTCGTTCGGAGACGCGTCCAGGAATAGGGTCCCGGAGTACCCGCCGGCGCGGTCGTAGTAAGCCGCCATCGCGCCCACGGCGTCGGCGGCCGTGAGCGCGGCCAGCGCCTGCGTGACCGCCGTGTCGAGAACCTCGTCGGTGGCAGACGGCCAAGAATCGGGCAGTGCGAACTGGCGGCCGTCGGCGTAGCGACCCGGCTTGGACATGGCCACAGCAAACCACTCGGGGTCGACGGCCGGGCGGAAGCGCACGCGTGAAGCCATGTCCGAGGCCCTAGTCGCTGGCCGGCCGAACGTGGGCGGCCGGTACCCACTGCGTGGTGACGGTGACGTCCACGTTGCCGCCGCCGGTCGCGTACATGACGTACGCGAACCATTGCCCGTCCCGGTCCTTGCGCCAGTTCAGGAGAACCCCTGGTGAGGCCATCGACCCGAACCGAACCCACACGTGCCGAGGCGAGACGTGGCGCCGCAGCCCCGTCCCATCGCCCGCGCGCCCCATCACCCAAGAGTAGAACGTATGTTCGAACAACGGGCCGGGACTAAGCGGGGCCTCCGAGGCGCGGGGGTGCGTTGAGCCTGGAGAGTTAGCCGCGGCGCAGCGTGAGTGGCTTGTTGGGCGCGTACTCGCGGCGGACCCCGCCGCCTTCCTGAACGCCTCCGACGACTTGGACGTGGTCGCGGCGAGGGTTGGTGCCGCGGTCGGTGCACTTGTGGGGGAGCCGGAAGGTGATGGTGTCGGCACGGTAGTCGGCGGTGACACCCTTCCCGGGGCACCTGACCTTTCTCACGAGCCGGTCGCCGCGGACCTGCCAGAGTGTGACCTTCCAGCGGCCGTCGAAGTCTTGGAATCGCATCAGTGCATACTCCGGGCCGCCCGATGGCCCAGGGTTGACGTTCAACGAGGCCCCGAGGTGTCCGGCGCGAAGGTCGCGGTAGGTCGCGACCGCGTCGATGCGCGAACCCTTGTCCTTGACGGCCACCTGAATCACGTCGTTAGGAGCGTTGGTGTCGCGCGCCGGGTCCAACGCGGTCTTGTTCTGTGCCATCGCGGACGACACTCCCGTCGCGGCGAAGAGGACCGCGGCCACAGCAGCGCCTGAGGCGACACGCAGGGTCCGAGACATGAGAGGGACACTAGCTCCCTTCGCGCTCCAGTCTCATCGCTCGCGACCGGCCGTGAGCCGCGGGGGGCAGCCGGTCGGACGCCTCGAGGGCTGCCTTCAGCTCCTCGCGAGCGGCGTCCCCGAGCGCGTCGAGTCGCCGGTACAGCGCCGCGACAGCCACCGCGTCCGGCGCGTCCTCGAGGGGTCCCCGCTCTCCCGCTGAACGACGTCTGCGGCCGTTCGCGCGACTGGCTGAGCCGTCGGTCGGCCGTCGCGGGTCGGCCGGTGGGGACGGCGGCGCCGCTTCACGAGTTGACGGGTCTCCCATGCGCGGTAAGTCACCTTTAGATTCCGCCAATCGCTGACTCGGCTAGCTCGCCGAGACCCAGCTCTCCGGAGCCGGCGCGAGGCGAGCGACTGCCGGGGCGAACATCATCGCCTTGATCGTGCCGAGCGCCTGGTGGTCCTTGCCCGCCAACAGCGCGACTCGGTCGATCGCAGTGCCCAGCAGGTCATCGACCGCTGCGGTGTCGTCCACCAACCCGATACCGAGTGCTTCGGGGGCAGTGAAACGGTGGCCGGTCGTCATCGCCGCGACGGCGGCGGCCGGGGTGAGTTTGGCCTGGATGAGTGCCGCCATCCCAGGCGAGAAGGCCACGCCCAGATCGACCTCGGGCAGGCAGAAGTAGCCGCGGTGGCTCCTCATCACACGCCAGTCGTGAGCCAGCGCGAACATGGCTCCCGCCCCGAAGGCGTGCCCGTTGATGGCGGCGACCGTCGGCACCGGCAGGGTCAGCACGCGGGCCAGCAGTCCTGCGATGCGCCGGCCGTGCACCTCGCGCAGGTCCGGGTTCGCCTCCAGCTGTTCGAGGTCGAGCCCGGTGGAGTAGAACTTGCCCTCCGCGACCGTGACCAGCGGAGCCGGGGACGCCATCACCTCATCGAGTGCGCCACCGACGGCATCAACCCAGCTGAGGGAAAAGCGGTTCTCGTCGTCGCCCAGGCACAGGACGTGCACACCGTCTTGCTGAGTCAGAGAGGGCATGACGGTTGTCTCCTTCGCGAGTGTTGCTTCGGTGACCGAACCGCCGCAGCGTGACCGGTTCAGTAGTGCCAGGTATCGGTGGCCCACGTAGTGCCCCTCCGCGCGAGCGTGCCCCATGACGCTGCCACGGAGTAGAGCCCACGGCCCGCCAGCACGGAGACGTGCCCGGCTCGAGCGCCTCGTTCTCAAGCAATCGTGCCGATCCGGACTGCTAGGAGTAAAGCGGGAAGAAGCGGCCGCAATGCTGAAGCAAACACGCATGATGACGGTGCCCAGTCCCACTGTGCTCGGCGCCCGCTTCACGGGGCCGCCCACGAGCGGCGTCTGTCAGCGCGGCCTCGCCGGGTACCCAGGGTCGTGCTGTCGGCGTCAAACCAGGTGCGGACCGCGTCCTAGGTAGGAGCGAGGGTCGCGGCCGCCTGCTCGAGTGCGGCGCGCATCGCGACGATCGCGGTCCGGTTGCGTGCCGCCTCCCGGTAGGCCAGCAGGAGCTGGCGATTCTGGACCTGCGGCGCGGCCGGCAAGCTGCGCACCTCGGAGATGGCCAGCTGGAGCGCAAGCCGGGGGAGGACCGCGACGGCCAGGCCGGCCTCGACGAAACGCAGCTGCACGGCGAGATCCTCGGTGGAGCACACGACGCGTGGTTCGAATCCCTGCTGGCGGCACTGGCTGACCACCCACGTGTGCGGGACGGAGTCCGCAGCCTCGACTGCCCAGCCGGCGTCACTGAGCTGTGCGATGACGTTGGCCTCGCTGTCGACAGAGGCGAAGGTGTCTTCGTCCATGACGAGCATGAGGGGGTCATCGAGCAGATGGTCGAACACCAGCCCCGGTGTGGCGGGTGCTGGGATGCCGGGATAGGCCTCCGCGACGACCACATCAAGGTCGGCTGCGTGCAACGCCGGAAGCGTCCTTTCCGGCTCGCCCTGGTGGAACTCGACGGTCAGCTCCGGATGGTTCTCGCGGAGAATGGCGACGGCCTGCGGGACGAGGGTCATCGCAGCTGACTGGAACGCGGCAACTCGCACGGTGCCGCGCGGCTGGTCGAGTGATTGGGAGATGTCGGCCTCGGCCAGCTCCACGAGGTCCAGGATGCGTGCCGCATGGTCCACCAAGATGGTTCCCTGCGGCGTGAGGTGCAGCCGGCGGCCAACAGGCTCGACCAGGGAAACGCCGACCTCACGTTCGAGCTGACGAATCTGCTGGGAGACCGCGGACGTGCTGTACGACAGACTCTCGGCGACGGCAGAAAGCGTGCCGCGACGGTGCAGTTCGCGCAGCACCTTCAAGCGCATGATGTTGAGCATTTGCGGCCTCTCTCGCGCCGCCGTGCGGCATCGACCTGATGTCGCCCCTGAGGCGACGGGGACTGATTGTGAAGCAGCGCCGGAAGGAAATGTCCCAGAACTGCCGCTTTGTCTTCAAGGTGTGGCCGACCATGATGGGCGCCATGGTGCTGGACCACTGGTATGCGAACCCCGCCGCGAGGGCGTGGCGCACCCCGCCGCCGGAGTCGGCGCGCGCCTTCCACCGGACGTTCACGGGCTACCGACCTACGCCCTTGACCTCGCTGCCGGCTTTGGCTGCTGAGCTCGCTGTCGGGCACGTCTTGTTGAAGGACGAGTCGCATCGCCTCGGGCTGCCCGCGTTCAAGATCCTGGGCGCATCGTGGGCAACCTGCCGCGCGCTCTGCACGCGCTACGGCCTGGACCTGGGCGCCGCGACGGTCGCCAGCCTCGGCACCTACCTCGGCGCTGAAGTCGCAGCGGAGCTGCGACCGGTGCTGGTAACGGCCACCGACGGCAACCACGGAAGGGCCGTGGCCCGGGTGGCGTCCCTGCTCGGTCTGGCCGCGCGGATCTACGTCCCGAAGGGCGTGAGCGACGCGGCGCTCGAAGCGATCCGGAACGAGGGAGCGAAGCTGGTCGAGACCGACCTGGACTACGACGACGCGGTCGCGTTGGCGGCCCGGTCGACAGAGGACGACGAGGTCGACCTTCTCATCCAGGACACCTCGTGGGCCGGCTACACCGACGTCCCCCGGTGGATCGTCGACGGCTACGCGACCTTGTTCGAGGAGGTCGACGAAGCGCTCGAGATGCGCGGCCTGTCCGGCCCCCACCTGGTGGCCTGTCCGGTCGGAGTGGGTGCGTTCGCCCACGCGATGGTCGACCACTACCGGTCGCGAGCCAGCTCCCCGGCCCTGCTCAGCGTCGAGCCGGACACCGCCGCCTGCCTGGCGCAATCCCTCCTGGCCGGACAGCCGCTGACCGTCAAGACCGGCGAGACCATCATGACCGGGATGAACTGCGGGACGCCGTCGGAGCTCGGCTGGCCCGCGCTGCTCGCCGGCATGGACGCCGCCATCACGGTCTCCGACGAGGAATGCCGTCGCGCCGTCGCGGACCTGACCAACCTGGCGCAGGACGTCGGACCGTGCGGCGCCTCCACCCTCGCCGGCGTGCGGAAGGTCGCCGCGATGAGGGCTCGCCGGGACGCGCTCGGCCTCGACGACCAAGCCGTCGTTGTGCTGGTCAGCACCGAAGGGTTCCAGGCAAACCCCCTCGGCTGACGCGGCCGCTGGCTTAAGGTCACGCATTGGTACCGCCGGTGCCTGGCGCGCAGGCACCGCGTCCCCTGCCCCGCTCGGCGTCAGTGTCAGCGTCGACGTCAGCGTCGACGTCGGGTCCGGCACGGTGCGCTCGACCCACCTCACGCTGTCGTAGCGGCCGGCTCGGCCACGACGCGGTCACCCGATGCTCGGCCGGTGATGACGACCAGCCAGATCATCCAGGTCAGGCTCAGGAGCCACGAGGCGACGATGAGCACCGAGTGGACGGCGTTGAATCCGCCGGTCCCTGCGACCCAGCCCTCGACGAGGTAGACCAGGCCCGTCACAGCGACCAAGGCCGCCACCACGCGGGGGGCGCCTGTCCGGACCGCCGCCAGGGCGGCCGCAAGAGCGATCAGGGCGAACCCCATCGCGTAGGCGTGGTAGCTGCTCATGCCCCACTCCAACCACCGCATCGCCTCGGCGCTGGCGAACCGGGCCGACTTGTCTGCGTCGGACGCCGTCAGCCAGGCGTGGTCGACCTGCTTGTTCCCGATACCGTCGACGGCTTGCAGGACGCCGTACAGCCCCAGCGAGACCACCGCCAAGGCGGCGCCAACGCGACCGGCCCAGACGGGACGACGTGCCGAGATCTCAAGCGCGCCGGACAGGACCACGAGCCCGGCGACCAGGACGGCGACCGCCACGAACTGGAGGGCATGCACGCCCTTCCAATCGCCGCTGTGGGCGTACGCGGAGAAGATGGAGTCGTGATCGTTGGCGTCCCCGCCGGTGTGGAACTGTGTGACAAGGATGAAGAGCAGCTGCCCGGCAAGGAGCAACCTCGCCGCGAGTCGAAGGGCAGGGCGCCCAGCCTGGTGTGACGGCAAAGATCCGGTGGTCACGGTGACCTCCTGTGCTGGTGACGGGGGATGACCGGTCCACGGTGCCGCGGGTAGCCAGGACTTCGGACCGGCGAAATCACCGGGTTTTCGTTCGCCTCTTCCCCGGGGGCCGGACCGCCCGCTCCGGGCTGGCCGGGTCAGGGCCGAGACGGTGAAGTAGAAGTGAACGAGACAGTCCGGAAAGTGCCGCTTTTGCTTCACGGTTGGTCTCAGCAAGATGGTCGCCGTGACGAGCGTCGACGACATCAAGGCGCGCGTGACCGCCGTCCTGCCCGGCATCCGCCAAGACCTGGAGGAGCTGGTCAGGATCGAGTCGGTCAGCGCCGACCCGGCGAGAGCCGGGGACGTGCGGCGCAGCGCCGAGGCGGTCGCCGACCTGCTCCGGGCCGCAGCATTCAAGACCGTCGAGATCGTGAGCATCGACGGTGGCGCCCCCGCAGTGATCGCCCACAAGGCCGGCCCTGCTGGGGCGCCAACGGTGCTGCTGTACGCACACCACGACGTCCAACCGGAGAACGACCACCACGACTGGCACTCGCCCCCGTTCGTGCCGACCGAGCGAGACGGCCGGCTCTACGCCCGCGGCGCCGCCGACGACAAGGCCGGCATCGCCGCCCACCTCGGCGCCGTTCGCGCCTACGGCGACGACCTCCCGGCCAGCGTCACCGTCTTCATCGAGGGGGAGGAGGAGGTCGGCTCCGCCACCTTGCCGGCCCTGCTCAGGGAGCATCGCGGCAAGCTCGACGCTGACGTCATCGTCATCGCCGACTCCACCAACGCAGCCGTTGGTGTTCCCGCCCTGACCACCAGCCTGCGCGGTCTGGTCCGCGTCGACGTCGAGGTCCGCACCCTCACCCATGGCGTCCACTCCGGCGGCTGGGGCGGGCTACTCCCCGACGCGCTGATCACACTCTGCCGCCTGGTCGCCAGCCTGCACGACGATCGCGGCAACGTCGCAGTCGAGGGACTGCGCCACGGACGGACCGCGGACATCGAGGGTGCCGCGGAGCTGCTGCGCGCCGGCTCCAGTGCTGCCGAGGGCGTGGAGTGGATCGGCGACGGCTCCGCGGTCGACCGACTGTGGGCCAAGCCGGCCTTGAGCGTCACCGGCATCGACGCACCGCGCGTCGACGGCGCCAGCAACACCCTGGTGCCGACCGCCCGCGCGCGGATCTCGTTGCGGATCGCGCCCGGAGACACCCCCGACAACGCGGTGGCCTGCCTGACTGCCCACCTGAACGCCCACGTGCCCTGGGGCGCCCACCTGGACCTCACCGTGGTCGACACCGGCAAGGCAACCCAGCTCGACCCCTCCGGCCCGGCCTACGACGCCGCCCGGGCCGCCTTCAAGGAAGCCTGGGACGGCATCGAACCCGTGACCATGGGCGTCGGTGGCTCCATCCCGTTCGTCGCTGAGTTCCGCGAGGCGTTCCCCGGAGCGACCGTCCTGATCACCGGCGTCGAGGACCCCGACAGCCGTGCCCACGGCGCCAACGAGAGCCTTCACCTCGGCGAGTTCGCGCGCGTGGTCCTGGCCGAAGCCTTGCTGCTGCACCACCTCGGCAGCCCCCAACCGCCCACCGAGAGCCCGGAGCACCGCACCATATGAGCTTCACGGACCCCATGACCCTGCCGGACATTGACCCCGCCGACCCGGCCTGCCTCGACGACCTGCTCTCGGCCGACGAGAAGGCGGTCCGCAGCGCCGTGCGAGCCATGCTCGACACGTCCGTCGAGCCCTACATCGCGGACTGGTTCGAGCAGGGCCGCATCCCGAACATCCGCGAGGTCACCAAGGAGCTCGGAGCGCTCGGCGTGCTGGGCATGCACCTCGAAGGCTACGGCTGCGCCGGCATGTCTGCCGTCGACTACGGCGTCGCCTGCCTCGAGCTCGAGGCCACGGACTCCGGGATCCGGTCTCTGGTCTCGGTCCAGGGCTCGCTGGCGATGTTCGCGATCTGGCAGTGGGGAAGCGAGGAGCAACGACAGGAGTGGCTCCCCCCGATGGCCGCGGGCGACCTGATCGGCTGCTTCGGCCTCACCGAGCCCGACGTCGGCTCGGACCCGGGAGCGATGACCACGCGGGCCCGCCGGGACGGAACCGACTGGATCCTCAACGGGCGCAAGATGTGGATCTCCAACGCCCCGCACGCAGACGTGGCCGTCGTGTGGGCCCACGCGTACGGACAGAACGGCACGGACGAGGGGATCAGAGGGTTCGTCGTACCGACCGACTCACCCGGCTTCACCGTCCACGAGATCCGGCACAAGATGTCCCTTCGCGCGTCGGCGACAGGCGAGCTCGTCCTCGACGACGTCCGGCTTCCCGACACCGCTGCCTTCCCCGAGGTCCGGGGGCTGCGCGGTCCCCTCGCATGCCTCAATGAAGCACGCTACGGAGTCGTGTGGGGGGCGCTGGGCGCCGCACGCTCCAGCATCGAGACCGCGCGACGGTACGCGGTCGAACGAACCCAGTTCGGCAAACCGATCGGCGCGTTCCAGCTGACCCAGCAGAAGCTCGCCGACATGACGCTGGAGTACGTCAAGGGCTACCTGTTGGCGGTGCACCTCGGCTTGCGCAAGGACGCCGGAGGCCTCCGCCCCGAACAGGTCAGCATCGGCAAGCTCAACAACGTGCGCGAGGCGATCGAGATCTGCCGCACCGCGCGCACCATCCTCGGCGCCAACGGCATCTCCCTCGAATACCCCGTCATCCGACACCAGAACAACCTCGAATCGGTGCTGACCTACGAAGGCAGCGTCGAGATGCACACCCTGGTGCTCGGCCAGGTGCTCACCGGAATCCAGGCGTTCCGCTGAGCGCTCCCGAACCCGCGACCGACCCGATTTGCTTCACGGATCCCTACGGATTTCGCCGCTGTTCCCCGCGCCCGCGTCCCCCCAGCATGGGCGTGGCGCTGGCGCGATTCACCTAGCCCTCCGCCCGGCCACCCCAACGGCAGGAAGCCCACCGGGCTACCGGTGCCCCCGCCGACCCGACACACGACACCCCGATTCGAACGGAGACCCATCCGTGCCCACCTCCGCGGCCTACCCGCGTGACCGCTTCGCCAGCCAGCTTCGCGACTGGCGCCACCACCTGCACCGCAACCCCGAGCTGCCCTTCCAGGAGCACGCCACGGCCGCCTACCTGGCCGACGCCCTCCGCGCAGCGGGGGTCACCGACATCGCGACCGGCATCGGCGGCACCGGTCTCGTCGCCACCCTGCGCTGCGGTGACGGGACTGGGGTCATCGGGTTGCGTGCGGACATGGACTGCTTGCCGCTGACCGAGGCCGGTTCGCGGAACCATGCCTCTCGCAATCCCGGCGCGATGCACGCCTGCGGCCACGACGGTCACATGACCATGGTGCTCGGGGCAGCAGCCGTTCTGGCCTCGGAGGGCGGGTTCGACGGAACGGTGCGCTTCATCTTCCAGCCCGCCGAGGAACCGGGCCGCGGCGCCCAGGCCATGCTCGACGACTGGCTGTTCGACACCTACCCCGTCGACACCATCTACGGCCTGCACAACGCCCCGGGACTGCCCGTCGGATGGTTCAGCACCCGCACCGGCCCGATCCTGGGCAACGAGGACAACTTCGAGATCCGCGTCCTCGGCCGCGGCGGGCACTCGTCGATGCCGCACCGAGTCATCGACCCCATCGTGATCGGCGCGGAGATCGTGACCGCGCTGCAGACCATCGTCGCCCGCAACGTCCCCTACGGCGAGTCAGCCGTCCTGTCCTGCACCGAGGTGTTCACCGACGGCTCCCGCAACGCCATCCCCAACCAGGTGGTGATCCGCGGAGACACCCGCAGCTACACGACCGAGGTCAGCGACCTCCTCGAGCGGCGCATCCGAGAGCTGGCGGACGGCATCGCACGGAGTCATGGCGGAACGTGCGAGGTCACCTACACCCACGAGTTCCAACCCACAGTCAACGACGCCGCCTGCGTCGAGGTCGCAGTTGAGGCTGCCCGTTCCGTCTTCGACGCCGTGGAGGCTGACTGCGATCCCCACATGGGCAGCGAAGACTTCGGTGTGTTCGCACGTGCGGTCCCCGGATGCTTCGCATTCATCGGCAACGGCGTCGAGCCCGGCCAGGGCGGCGACCCCCTGCACAGCACCGACTACGACTTCAACGACGACATCCTCGAGCTCGGCGTGCAGTACTACGCCGGCCTCGTCCGCAGCGTCCTACGCCAGTAGCGCAGCGACGACACCGACCCCCGCCCCGCTTTCGCGGTCCTGGTCCCGCCCGCGAGGTCACGCCCACCGCAGCCACCGACCACGCACTCGGGCGTCCCTTGTCCGCCCTCTCTCCAGGAGTCCTCATCGTGCATCTCGCCTCCTTGCCCGACCTCCGTGCGCGTATCGCACCGGATCGACGCGCCATGTCCGACCACGCGCGGAGCCTGACCAATGCAGAGCTGCTCCGCGAGGTCATCGCCGCCGCCGAACACCTCCGGGAGCTCGGGATCGGCCGGGGCGACGTGGTGGCACTCAAGCTGACCAATCGGATCGAGTTCGTCACCCTGATGTTCGCGACCTGGCGTCTCGGCGCGACCGTCACCCCGGTCAATCCGAGCCTGACCGAGGTCGAGGTCGCTCGCCAGCTCGACGACGCCGGCGCCCGCCTGCTGGTCACCGACGCCGTGGACGACGCCGTGGACGATGCCGCGGACGACCCACGGGTCCCGACGCTCGCGGTCGGCCACCTGCGGCGTACGTCGCTGCAGCCGGAGATGACTGCGGAGACCGACCCGGCGGCGCTGGCTCTGCTCATCTACACCAGCGGAACCACCGGCGTGCCCAAGGGCGTCATGCTCGACCACGCCAACCTCAACGCCACGCTGGCGATGGGTCACCCCAGCCTCGACCTCGGCGCCGACGACCGGTGCCTGCTGATCCTGCCCCTGTTCCACGTCAACGGCATCGTGATCAGCGTCCTCCTCCCGCTCTCGACCGGAGGCAGCGTGATCATCGCCGACAGGTTCGACCCCCACACGTTCTTCGGCCACGTCGAGGCGCACCGTCCGACCTACTTCAGTGCCGTGCCCACGATCCTCACCATGCTGGCCGCGCTCCCACCGGAGATCGCCCCGGACACCTCATCGGTGCGGTACGCCATCTGTGGCGCGGCACCCGCCTCCCCGGACCTGTTGGACCGCTTCGAGGACCGCTACGGCATCCCCGTTCTCGAGGGCTACGGCCTGTCCGAGGCGACCTGCGGGGCGACGATCAACCCGCTCGCCGGTCTCCGCCGGCCCGGTTCGGTGGGTCTGCCGTTCCCGGGCCAGGACGTGCGGATCGTGGGCGCCGACGGAGCCGACGCTCCCGTCGGTGTGCCGGGGGAGGTGGTTCTGCGCGGCGCCAACGTGATGCGCGGCTATCTCGGCCGGCCCGAGGAGACCGCCAAGGTGCTCGTCGATGGGTGGCTGCACACCGGCGACCTCGGTTACGTCGACGAGGATGGCTACCTGACGTTGGTCGGCCGCTCCAAGGACCTGATCATCCGCGGGGGAGCGAACATCTACCCCCAGGAGATCGAGCACGCCCTGGCGGCCCACCCGGCGGTGGCCGAAGCGGCCGTGATCGGCGCACCCGACCCGGTATGGGGAGAGATCGTCGTCGCCTACCTCGAGCTCGAGGCCGGCCAGGTCGTCGAGGTTGGGCAGCTGGAGGCCCACTGCGCGGACCACCTCAGCGGCTACAAGCGCCCTGTCGAGTTCCACGTCCTGGACGCCTTGCCGCGCAACGCTCTGGGCAAGGTCGCCAAGCCGGTGCTTCGCGATCTCCGCGCGACGTCGGCCAGCGGCGTCGGGGCAGAGGTATGACCAGCTCGAAGGTCCTCGACCTCCCGACGGCGGTCTCGCGCTACGTCACCGACGGTGCGACGGTTGCGTTCGAGGGCTTCGGCCATCTCATCCCGTTCGCCGCCGCCCATGAGGTCATCCGTCAACGTCGCCGAGGGTTGACGCTGTGTCGGATGACGCCTGACCTGCTCGCAGACCAGCTCATCGGGGCCGGCTGTGTCTCCCGTCTCGTCGCCTCCTACTTCGCGAGCGGGTCCGCTGGAGCGCTGTACGAGATCCGACGGCGTGTCGAGAACGCCGACCCGGATCCCCTGGACGTCGAGGAGTACAGCCACTACGGCATGGTCTGCCGTTACCAGGCCGGCGCTGCGGGCCTGCCGTTCTTCCCGCTGCTCTCCTACGCCGGCAGTGACATCCCCGCCGTCAACCCCGACATCAAGAAGGTCGCCGACCCCTACGGCGGCCCGGCCATCTACGTGGTCCCGCCGCTGCGACCCGACGTCACGATCGTGCACGCCCAGCGCGCCGACCGGGACGGCAACGTCCAGATGTGGGGCATCGTCGGGGTCCAGCAGGAGGCCGCCTACGCAGCCCGACGGGTGATCGTCACCGTCGAAGAGATCGTTGAAGACCCCGTCGTCCGCTCGGCCCCGAACCGAACCATGATCCCCGCGCACAAGGTCGACGCCGTCGTCCACTGCCCGGGTGGAGCACACCCTTCCTACGTCCTGGACTACTACGTCCGCGACAACGCCTTCTACCGCGAGTGGACAGCCATCAGCCGCGATCGACGTCAGCTGCTGGCATGGCTCGACCATTGGGTGGACCGCGCGCCCGATCGGGCGGCCTACCTCGATCGTCTGGGCCCGGCCCGATGGCAGCGCCTGAAGGCCGGCCCGGTCCCGATCGAGCCGAGCGCCTCCCTTCGTCGCGACGTCAGCACTCCCGGAGGTGAGGGCTGATGACCGACGCGTCGCGTGTCCTCTCCGACGTCCCGCCGTCGAGCGCTGAGTTCCTCGCGTGCGTGGCGGCCCGCCAGTTGGCGGACAAGCACCGTGTTTTCGCCGGAGTGGGCCTGCCCACGCTCGCCGTAGACCTGGCGCGGCGGACCATCAACCCCGACCTCGACCTCGTGTACGAGTCCGGTGTGTGCGGTGCGGCACCCGGCGCCATGGCCGAGGGCATCGCCGACTCGGTGCTCGTCTCCGGTGCCGCAGCTGTCCTGCCCATGGCCGCGCTGTTCGGGTACGTCCTGCAAGGAGGGCACATCGACGTCGGGTTCCTGGGGGCGGGCCAGGTAGATCGCTATGGCAGCCTGAACACCAGCATCATCGGCGACTGGAAAACCCCGGCTGTGCGGCTGCCGGGTTCTGGTGGTGCGGTCGAAGTCCTGCGCAACGCCCGGGAGTGCATAGTCGTGCTCCGCCGACACGACCCGGACGCGCTGCCACTCGAGTTGGACTTCTGCACCTCGCCCAGCCCGGTGCGTGTCTGCGCGGAGGACGTGCGCATGGTCCCCGCCGGCCATGGGGTGTCGACGGTCATCACTCCTCTCGCTGTGCTGCGACGGCCCGAGAAGTTCGGCGAGCTGGAGATAGCCCAAGTGCACCCGGGTACGAGCGTGAACGACGTGCGCGCCGCCACGGGCTGGCCGATCCGTGTCGCCGCCACCGTCACCGAGACCGAACGCCCGACGGTCGAGGAGGTCCGCCTCCTGCGCGAGGAGATCGACGTCGTGCGCCTGTACCTGCGGTGAACGAACGTGGGCCGGGAACGAGGTTGTGGCGCGGCGCCGTCACTTGCCGTCAAGAAGGGCATCCACTCGTCCGCTCGAATCATGGAGCGGCATCGGCGGAACCGTCTCGGGTAGCCGGGCTTCGACGACCCTCCAGTCGTTGTAGATGCTCAGCAACAGCGCCTTGAGGTCGGCCGTCCACTCGTCCAGCGGCCTGGTGGCTGCGTCGTCGAAGTACGCCGACCAGGAACGGGTGTAGTCCACGTAGGCGTCGCGGGCTCGGTCGGTCGAGCGGTGCCAGGGAAGAACGAGCAGCCCCTCGGCATCGGATCGGGATGCCGCCAGCTCTCCGGACACCTCGATCGCCTGGGTTTGCGCGGTCGCGTACGCCTGGTCGTCAGCCGCAGTCGGGGCGGCTCGGTTGATCCCGGCGATCTCGTTCGACATCTCCTCATTCGCGGCCCGGATGACCTGTTGAGAGGCCTCCATCTGATCTAGCAGCGTGTCCAGCTCGCGGTTCGACTCCCACCAATCCCCGGCTACCACACCCGCGACCACCAGCGCCGGCGCCGCGATGCCGACCACGACCCGCGAGCTTCTGTTCACCAGCAGGTCCCGGCGTGCTGCTGTCCCGGCGTGTACTTGCGCTCGTAGGCCTTGATGGACGCACAGAACCCGTCGTAAAGCTCGGCCGCCACCGCGTCGGCCACGGTCGCGCCCGGGGGAAGCTCGGCCCACACGCCCGGCGCAATCGCGACCGCGAACTTCGCTTCCCCGCTCATCTGGTACCAGGACCGCACCTGGTCCGGTAGTGAGGACACCGCCACCTTCTTCGGATAACCCTTCGGGAACGGAGCCGGCGGCATCTCCGGCTTCTCCGTCGGCGTTACTGCAGGTGCCGTGCTGCGTGTCGCAACATCTGACGGGTCAGCAGCAGTCGACACCGTCGTAGTCGCCGTCTCCCGGGGCGCGGCAGCCGCGGGTCCGTCGTCCGCACCTCCACACGCCGTCAGACCGGCCAGGGTCGCCAACACGGCGACCGACACCCCCGTGCGTCGCATGGACCGCACCTTAGAGCTTGACCAGGCCCCGCGTCGCCCGAACGACGCCTATCCGCGGATACGGCTGAGTTAGTCAGCATTCGACGACGTTGACGGCCAGACCACCGCGCGACGTCTCCTTGTACTTGGAGTGCATGTCCCTGCCGGTGTCGCGCATGGTCTTGATGGCATCGTCCAAGCTGACCTTGTGTGAGCCATCACCGTGGCTCGCCAGGCGGGCGGCGTTGATGGCCTTGACCGACGCGATCGCGTTGCGTTCGATGCACGGGATCTGCACCAGTCCGCCGATCGGGTCGCACGTCAGTCCCAGGTGGTGTTCGATGCCGATCTCGGCGGCGTTCTCGACCTGTGCGGGAGAGCCGCCCAGGACCTCACAAAGCGCGGCCGCGGCCATCGCGCAGGCGGAGCCGACCTCACCTTGGCAGCCGACCTCCGCGCCCGAGATCGAGGCGTTCATCTTGACGAGGATGCCGATGGCTGCGGCGGTGAGGAGGAACCTCACGATCCCGTCCTCATCGGCGCTGGGTACGAACCGCACGTAGTAGTGCAGCACCGCGGGCACGATCCCCGCGGCTCCATTGGTCGGGGCGGTCACGATCCTGCCGCCGGAAGCGTTCTCCTCGTTGACCGCGAGGGCGAACAGGTTCACCCAGTCCAGGACCTGCATCGGATCACTGGCGGTAGCGGTCTCGCCGGCTTGGGTCAGCGTGCGGTAGATCGCCGGTGCACGCCGCGGCACCCGCAGCGCGCCCGGGAGCTCCGCCTCGGTCACCGGGTCGCGGCCACAGCCGGCTTCGACACAGGACTCCATCGTGTGCCACAGCTCGAGCAGGCCCGACCGGACCTCGGCCTCGGACCGCCACGTGTACTCGTTGGCCAGCATGACGTCACTGACCCGCAGCCCCTCTGACGCGCAGACGTCGAGGAGCTCAGCGCCGGTCGTGAACGGGTACCGGACCTGGATGGCAGCGTGAGGATCTGAGGGTGCGTTGAGCTCGGCGTCGTCGAGCACGAAACCGCCGCCGATGGAGTAGTACGTCTTCTGGAGCACCGGTGTGCCGACGTCGTCGTAGCCGGTGAACGTCATGGCGTTGGGGTGTCCGGGCAGGGTTCGACGCCGATGGAGCACGATGTCGTGCTCGGGGTAGAAGCGGATCTCCCTCCTGCCGCCGAGCAGCAGGGCACCTCGGGCGGCCGTGGCGGCGACACGTCGGTCCACGGAGTCGGTGTCCACGGTGGCCGGGTCCTCGCCCTCGAGGCCGAGCAGAACCGCGGTCGCGGACCCGTGTCCGCGACCGGTCGCTCCCAGGGAGCCGAAGAGCTCGGCACGCACCTGGACGACTCGATGCCGGGTATCGATGTCGTTCAGGTCGTCGGCGAAGCGCTTGGCGGCCCGCATCGGGCCCACGGTGTGTGAGGACGAGGGTCCGATGCCGACGGAGTACAGGTCGAAGGCGCTGAGTGTCACCGAGATCTCCTCGTCGGCGGGGGATCGGCCCGCTCGAGCACTGGACTCATCGCGGCGCCATGCGGATGGCTCCGTCCAGCCTGATGGTCTCGCCGTTCAGGTAGGAGTTCTCGATGATGCTGACGGCGAGGCGGGCGTAGTCGTCGGGGTCGCCCAGCCTTCTGGGGTGGGGGACGGACGCGGCGAGGCCCTCGCGGATGTCTTGTCGGAGACGAGCGAGCATCGGAGTGTCGAAGGTGCCCGGGGCGATGGTGTTCACCCGGATCTGACGACTCGCCAGGTCGCGTGCGGCGACCAGGGTGATGCCGTGGACGGCGGCCTTGGTCGCCGTGTAGGAGGTCTGGCCGATCTGGCCGTCGAAGGCTGCGACCGAGGAGGTCAGGACGATGGCCCCGCGGTCGCCGTCGACGACGTCGTTCTTCGCCATCACGGCTGCGGCATGACGTAGCACGTTGTAGGTGCCGATCAGGTTGATCCTCACGACGTTCTCGAAGGCGTCGAGCGGTGCGGGCATCCCGTGCTCGTCCAGGATGCGCGTACGGTCGCCGCCGCGACCCGCGCAGTGCACGACAGCCCGCAGAGGCATGATCTGGGAGGCCGCCTCGAGGGCATCCGCGACCTGCGCCTCGTCGGTGATGTCAGCCGGGTGAAACCGCGTAGCACTCCCGAAGGGGTGCAGGGCAGCGTCGCCCGGGCTCTCGGGCAGGTCGAGGACGGTGACGGTCGCGCCGGCTGCAACCAACCTGCTGGTGGTCGCCAGCCCGAGGCCGGACGTGCCTCCTGTCACCAGGGCCGATGTTCCCTTCACATCCATGGTGCCTCCTCGGGCTGGGACGAACTGCTGATGGCTGGTGCCATGACGTGGGGCCGTTCTGCGTCTTCCGCGACGTCGCGAGCGGTCACCGGGCGGTCACCGGGCAGCCTGGTCGAGCAGCTCGAAGACCGTGGCGTTGGCGGTACCGCCGCCTTCGCACATGGTCTGCAGGCCGTAACGGATCCCGTGGTCGCGCATGTGGTGGATGAGTCGGGTCGCCAGGACCGCGCCCGACGCGCCCAGCGGATGGCCGACGGCGATCGCGCCACCGACCGGGTTGGTCAGCTCCGGGTCCGCGCCGGTCTCGGCGAGCCAGGCCAGCGGGACCGACGCGAACGCCTCGTTGACCTCGAATGCCCCGATGTCGTCCAGCCTCAGTCCCGCTCGCTGGAGGACCTTGTGCGTAGCCGGGATCGGGCCGGTGAGCATCATGACCGGGTCGTCGCCCACCACGGCGCCGCTGTGGTACCGCACGATCGGGGTCAGTCTCAGCTCCGCCGCACGTTCGGGGGTGGTCATCACGATGGCGGCCGCGCCGTCGGAGATCTGGGAGGAGTTGCCGGCGTGGATGGTGCCGTCGTCAAGGAAGGACGGCTTGAGCTGGGCGAGCGTGTCGACCGTGGTGCCGCGGCGCAGACCTTCGTCGGCCGACAAGGTGCCGCCCTGGAACGGCACCGGCACGATCTGCTGGTCGAACGCCCCGGCGTCGGTTGCAGCGGCGGCCCGTCGGTGGCTCTCGGCCGCATACGCGTCCAGGGCGCCGCGGTCCAGCGCCCAGTGTTGGGCCACAAACTCAGCGCTCGGTCCCTGGGCGAGCTCGGTAACGCCGAACCGGTCCAGCACGGTCTGCCCGTAGGGGAAGCCGCTGGCTCGCGCGGCACCCAGCGGGACGCGGCTCATCGACTCCACGCCGCCGGCCACCACCAGGTCGAATGCCCCCGACATCACCGCATGTGCCGCCTGGTCGATCGCCTGCTGGCTTGATCCGCAGGCACGGTTAACCGTCACCGCCGGCACGGTCTCGGGCCAGCCCGCCGCCAGCACGGCGAACCGCCCGATGTTGCTCGACTGGTCGCCGAGCTGTGTGACGCAGCCCCAGATGACGTCGTCGACGTCGGCCGGGTCGATGCCGGTCCTCGCGCACAGCTCGCTTAGCACCACGGCGCTGAGGTCGGCGGGGTGGATGTCCACCAACGAACCGTTGCGTTTGCCGATCGGAGTACGAATCGCCTCGACGATCACTGCTTCACGCACCGTTGACGACCTGCTTCCTGGTGGGGATTCACGGATGGGTGCTGCTGGGGGAGGGGGTGCCGGGCGGGGCCGCCGGTCAGGCGGTCACTGTTCGCGGGCTCACAGGCCGGCCTGGTTGATGAGGTCGTCGAAGATCACTTCGACCTCGCTCCACAGCGAGAGGTGACCCTCGTTGTCGTACAGGTGCGCGACTGCGCCGGGCACGTGGGCGGCCAGCCACTTCCCGTGGGCGAAGGGGATGGTCCAGTCCGCGGTGCCGTGCCAGATGGACACCGGCACGGTGATGTCGGCCAGGTCGAAGCCCCAGTGCTGGGTGAAGGCGAAGTCGTCGTCGAGCCAGCCGTCGACGCCATGGGTGAGGCCCCGGTTGATCGACGCGAGCAGTCGGGACGCGAACTCGCCGGTGGCGTAGGCCTTGTCCGCCGGCGAGGCCAGGTCTCCCAGCGCGTCGGCGACCTGCTCGATGGACACGGCGTCGAACTTCGCGGCCTCGGACTCCAGGAGCGGTCGGAGCGCGTGCCGCCCGGCGAGGGCGGCGGTGTACTCGACGATGTTGTCCTGGCCCATCCCTTCAAAGAAGTTCAGGCCGTCGGCGCGGAACGGGGCTACCCCGGCGCCGACTGCCGCTGCGCGGCAGCGGTCGGGCAGCGTGGCTGCGCAGGCAAGCGCGTGCGGACCGCCACCGGACCACCCGAGGGTGATGAACTCCTGGCAGCCCATGTCGTCGAGCACGCCCGCGATGTCCTGGGCGATGTCGCCGATGGTGCGGTTGGGGAGTGCGGTCGACGCGCCGTACCCGGGGCGGCTGGCCACGACCAGGGCGAGACCTCGGTCGGCCGCTGCTCGGGCGACGCGCGGGTAGGGGACTGCGGCTCCCGGGGTGCCGTGGTGGAAGACCAGCGGGAATCCCTCCGGGTCCCCTTCGACGAGGTACTCGACCTCGCGACCGTCAGGGAGGGTTGCCATGCGGTAGTCGCCGCCGGTCTGTGCCATCGCTGTCGCGGCGCTCGGAGAGCTGGTCGCTGCGACTGCTTCGTCGTAGCTCGAGCCGGGAGTCGACATGGGGGTCTCCATTCGTTGAGGTCGTGGGGCCGGTCCAGGGATGTCTGGTGCTGACACCCGTTGCGGAACCTGGCGGCGTGGGGGATCTGGTGGCTCGTGCTCTCGAGCCTGGGCGGGCATCGTCGAGCCTGGGCGGGAAACGCGCGGTTCGTCGACGCGTCGGTGCGCCAGATGCGGTCGAGCACCGGCGTTCCGCCCTCCAGGGCGTCCTCGTCTGCGCGAGGCCGCACTCCAGCCTGCCGGCCACCCATCGTGGCGGCGTCGAGCCTGGATGAAAAGCGACAAGGTCTGGTCGTCACGGTGAAGGATATCCGCACGTTGCCGCCTAGCTCGGGCCGGCGGCGCCTCGATGGCCGCCTGTGCACGCGGGGCTCGAGGCGAGGTAGACGAGGAAAGGCAAATGTCCGGTTGTGCTTCAAGATCGAGGCCGGAATTTCCCGCTTTTCTTCAGCCAACGGCGGCCCTCAGGATTCGGCTACGCCACCGTCGAAAGGGTTTCTCATGCTGAAGTCGCGTCAACACGCACGGCGCCTTGCCAGGCGCGTCGGGATCGGTCTTGCCAGCGCAGTGCTCCCGGTCTGTCTGCTTGCCGGCTGCGGGAGCGGCGACTCGAGCTCGGCCGGCGGCGGTGGCGGGGTGCTCCGCATCGGCGACGCCCTGTCGCGCATCGACTCCTTGAACCCGTTCGTGGGTCGCAATGGGTTCGCTACCGCGACGTTCCGTGTCATCTACCCGTACTTGCTCCAGTACGACGAGACGCAGAGCATCGTGGGTGACTTCGCCAAGACGACCGAGGTCTCCGACGACGCGAAGACGCTGACGTTCACCACCTACGACGGGGGGAAGTGGAGCGACGGCGAGGACCTCACCGCCGAGGACGCTGCCTGGACCATCAACACGATCGTTCGTCTCAAGGACGGAGCGGCCGCCAAGTTCGCCCCCTACGTCGCCAACATCGTGCGCGCCACGGCGCCCACGCCCACGACCCTGACTGTGGAGTACAGCACTCCGACCGCCACTGCCGAAGACGGTCTGGCCTCGTTGCCGATCCTTCCCGAGCACATCTGGGCGCCCATGGCGGAGGGGAAGGGCGAGCAGTTGACGACGTTCGTCAACGACGCCCCTGTCGGTGCCGGACCGTTCCAGGTCACCAAGTACACCGAGAACCAGTTCGTGAACTTCTCCGCCTACGACGGGTACTACGGCCCGGCCCCGAAGCTCAAGGGCTTCGGATTCCAGTTCTTCACCAGCAACGACGCGATGCTGAGCGCGCTGCGTTCGCACGAGCTCGACGTCGCCTACGAGGTTCCTCCTACGGCTGTGTCGCAGCTGGAGTCCGACAAGTCGCTGACCGTCAACAACGTCCCCGGTCTGGACATCGACGTGCTCGGCTTCAACTCCAGCGCCTCCCAGGACGAGCACCCCGAGCTGAAGAACCCAAAGGTGCGGCAGGCCATCGACCTGGCGATCGACAAGGAGTCCCTGATCGACGTCGTCGCCGACGGCTCCGGCACTCTCACCGGCACCATGGTTCCGCCCGTCCTGGAGAAGTGGAACGACCCGTCCGTCACAGCGACCCCGTCCGATCTCGACGCCGCCAACAAGCTCCTGGACTCGCTGGGCTACACCAAGGGCGCTGACGGCATCCGCACCGCCGACGGCCACCCGATGGACTACACACTGCTGTTCCCGTCGGTGGCCACCGGAGCCCCCACCGTGGTGACCGAGGTCGTCAAGCAGCTCGCCGCTATCGGCATCAAGGTCGAGGCGCGATCTTCGGACTTCCCCAGCTTCCTCCAGGCCATCTACGGGCCTGACAACCAGTACCGCGGCTGGGACATGATGATCAGCGACTACGCGTTCGGCTACGACCCGTCCGGCTACCTGTTCTCGTGGACCTGCGCGCAGCTCGGCGGCAACAACCTCACCGGTTACTGCGACAAGGACTACGACGACCTGTTCGCCCGCCAAAGCACCCAGATCGGTGACGAGCGTGTCCAGACCGTCCGCGAGGCCCAGCAGCGATTCGCGCAGCAGAAGCCGGTCATCCCGCTCTACGTCGCGAACGCGATCAGCGTGGCCCGCAGCGTCGGCAACGTGCCGGAGCAGACCAGCTCCCCCCTGGTCGTGGTGAACTACATGTCGAAGCTTTGGATCGAGCAGGCCACGCTGGGATGAGGAACTCACCCTTGACCGCGCTGCTCCCGCTGACCCGACGCCTGGCCGCTGCCGTCGTGGTCACGCTGGCGGTCGCCGTGGGCAACTTCTTCCTCTTCCGGCTGGCGCCAGGCAACGCTGCCAACCTCGGGCTGGTGCCCAACGCCTCGCCCGAGCTCCGGGCGTCGTTGGAGCACCAGTTCGGGTTGGACCAGTCCACGGCCACCCAGCTGCAGGCCTACCTGATCCAGCTCGCGCACGGAAACCTCGGGGTCTCCTTCGCCAACCGGCGGCCGGTGGCCGACAACCTGTGGACTGCCCTGCTCAACACCCTGGCCATGGTGGTCCCAGGACTCATCCTGGCCCTGGTCCTGGCTCTCATCACCGGGGTGTACGCGGCGTGGCGGCGCGGCTCGGTCAGTGACCACGCGCTGCGGGCGGTGGCGCTGACCATGTTCGCGATCCCAGGACAGTGGTTGGGGATGGTGCTGCTCTACGGCGCTCGGGGCCACCTGCCGGCGGGCGGGATCTCTGATCCCTTCCTCGTCGGGACCGGCTTCCAGGCCGAGCTGGCCGACCGCCTCCAACACATGGTGTTGCCATGCCTGACCTACGCCTTGATCGTCTACGGAGCCTTCATGATCGTGCTGCGGACCTCGCTGGTCGAGACCCTCTCCGAGGGCTACATCTTGGCCGCGAAAGCGCGGGGACTGAGCAACCGCGTCATCCTGCGCCGCCACGCCCTGCGCAACGCCCTGCTTCCCCTGGTCACCCTGATCGGGCTGACGATCGGGACAATGGTCGCGGGCGTCATCCTCGTCGAGAGCGTGTTCTCCTGGCCCGGCCTGGGGGAGGCGATCTACGACGCGGTCAACGCCCGCGACTACCCGATGCTGCAGGGGGCGTTCCTGCTCCTGACGGTCGTGGTCGTGCTGAGCAACCTGGTCGTCGACATGACCTACAGCTACCTCGATCCGCGGGTGCGGCTGTGACGCCGCTGACGGCCATCGCTACCGTCGAGGGCAACCGGCGGCCGCGGATCCGGGACCACAAGGCAGCCACGCTGGGGCTGTTGATCATCGTCGGCTTCGGCACCCTCGCCGTGCTCGCGCCGGTGATCACGCCGTCGTCGGTTCACCAGCAGGCGGGACCGGTGTTCGGGCCCCCGTCGAGCAGCCACCCTCTTGGGTTGGACGACAGCGGAGCCGACATGCTCGGCCTGGTGCTCGTGGGGACGCGGATCAGCATGCTGGTCGGGCTGACCTCCACAGCCATCGCCGTCCTCCTCGGCGGCGCGATCGGCGTGCTGGCCGGTTACTTCGGGGGGAGGGTCGACTCGGTGCTCATGCGCCTGACCGACGTCTTCCTCGTCGTGCCGATCCTGCCGCTGATGATCGTCGTGGCGGCACTGTGGGGCCCGAGCGTGGGCCACGCCATCTTGATCATCGGCCTGCTGTCGTGGACCCCAACGGCGCGAATCATGCGATCGCAGGTCCTCGCCACACGCGAACGGGCCTTCGTCCGCCGAGCGAAAGCCCTGGGGGCCGGGCACGCCGGGGTCATCTGGCACCACGTCCTCCCCCGGGTGCGCGGCCTGCTCGTCGCCAACTCGGTGATCGTGCTGGCGTCCGCGATCTTCTTCGAGGCAGCCCTGGCGTTCCTCGGACTGGAGAGCGTCGCCACCACGTCGTGGGGCACCCTGATCGCGAACGCGTTCAACCGGGCCGCTTCGAGCGCGGGAGCCTGGTGGGCGTTCGTCCCACCCGGAGCGTGCATCGCACTCATGGTGCTGGCCTGCAGCCTGGTCGCGATGTCCTTCGAGGACGCCGGCAACGCGCGCGTGCCGGAGTCCCACATCTTCGCCGGCCGTCTGGAGGTGGTGCGCGATGAGCAGTGATTCGCTCCTGGAGGTCAAGGACCTCAACGTCTGGCTCCCCGGCCGCAGACGCGGGACGCGGGTGCACATCGTGCGCGACGTGTCGTTCACCGTCGGTCGCGGTGAGCGGCTCGGCGTCGTCGGGGAGTCCGGGTGCGGCAAGTCGACGACGCTGCTCTCCCTGGTCGGTCTGCTGCCGGCCCGCGCCGCCGTCTCCGGGTCCATCCTCCTCGACGGCGTCGACATCCTGGGCGGCGCGGCGCCGCGGGGACACGCCCTCGACGCCGTCCGCGGTCGCGACATCGGCGTGGTCCTGCAAAGCAGCATGAACACGCTCAACCCGGTCTACCGAGTCGACCGTCAGCTGCGAGAGGTCCTCCCCGCCCAGGTGCGCGCCGACAGCACCACGGCTCGTGCGCGCATCAGTGAGCTCCTCGACCGCGTGGGTCTACCCGATCGCGTCGCCCGGGCCTACCCCCACGAGCTGTCCGGCGGCATGCGCCAACGGATCGCCATCGCGATGGCGCTTGCTCCCGAACCCAAGCTTCTCCTGGCAGATGAGCCGACCACCGCGCTGGACACCATCGTCCAGGCCCGCATCATGGAGCTGCTCGACACCTTGTGCGCGGACGACCAGCTCGCGGTCATCCTCGTCTCCCACCACCTGGCACTGGCGGCACAGTTCTGCGACCGCCTCATGGTCATGTACGCCGGCCGGGTGATCGAGCAGGCCTCCCGCCAGGAGATCTCAGGAAACCCCGCACATCCGTACACCAGGTTGTTGCTCGCCGCGACAGCCGACCTAGGCACTCACAAGGACGACGTGATCACCATTCCGGGCGCCCCACCCAGCTTGACCCTGGCGCACTCCGGGTGCCCATTCGCCCCACGTTGCCCCGAACGGTTCGACGCCTGCACCACCGCAGTCCCAGCGCTCGACCGGGTTGCGGCAGACCACCACGTCAGCTGCTTCGCCAGGCGCACCGCGAGCGTGTCGGCATGACGTCCCTCGACCTCGACATCCGCGACCTCGTCATCGAGTACCCGGCGCGGCGCGGAAGCGGCGTCACCCGGGCGGTGGATGGCGTCAACCTGCAACTCAATCGCGGGGAGTTCGTCGGCATCGTCGGCGAATCGGGGTCCGGCAAGTCTTCGATCGCGAACGCCATCATGGGCCTGGCGCCCGTCACGGCCGGTGAACTCTGGCTCGGCGACACTAACCTCGGTGCCCTGCGAGGCAAGCAAGCCCGGCACGCCCGCCGGCGGCTACAGCTGGTGATGCAAGACCCCTTCGAGGCCCTCGACCCGCACATGAACGTGCACCGCCTCATTGAGGAGCCACTGATCGTCCACCGGTTGGGACTCTCCAAGGCCAAGCGCCGAGCTCGCGTGCGCGACGCGCTCGAGCGCGTCGGCCTGTCCCCGGCCGAGGACTTCGAAAACCGCCGCCCGCACGAGCTTTCCGGTGGACAGCGGCAGCGCGTCTGCGTCGCCGCATGCCTGATTGTCGACCCGTTCGTCGTGATCGCCGACGAGCCGGTATCGATGCTCGACGTCTCCGTGCGAGCCGGCGTCCTCCACACACTCGACGCCTCTCGCCGACGAGACAACGCCGCGGTGCTGATGATCACTCACGACCTACCCACCGCGGCGGCTTTCTGCGATCGGCTGATCGTGATGCACGAGGGCCGGATTGTCGAACAGGGCACCGCCGCCGCTGTCGTCGAGAACCCCAGCCACCGGTACACCCAGGAACTGCTTGACGCGACGCCCGCTCTGCGGAGGCAGGACAGCTCGACCCTGCGGGGTTGACGACTCACACGCCGAGGTCGGGTCAGCAGCGGCCGCGGTCTCAGGCCGAGCCCTCACCGGCGTGGGTTGATTCAGTCGGCGCGCCCGCCCCCGCTCCATCCCATTTCTCGGCGCCTCCGAGCGCACGAGGCAGCACACCGCTGCACCGGAAGTCACAAAGGAAGGGCAACACGTTGAACAAGCATCACCTACTCGCTGGAGTCGCAGCGTCCGTGCTCGCTGCAACACCGGTCGCCGCCGCAGCCCAGGGCGCACCGACCACCGCACCGGCTGAGCCCGCGTTCTCAAACACGACGTTGTTCTCGCCAGCTTCGCCGGCTGCGTTCCCACTGCAGCCCGGCGCGACGACCGCGCCGCACTCTGGCCAGTCGGGCAACAGCGAGCCGGCGATCGCCTTCGGCGGGCCCGGGAACGTGATGGCGGTCGACGGGCTAGGCCAGATGTCGGTTCAGGTCAACCTCTGGAAGGGCCACTTCGGCGAGACGCCGCCGGCGTACTTCGGCGCGATGGACACGTTCCTGCCGACCAACGGCTCCGGCCGGACCACCGTCGGCGACGGGGACGCGGACGTGGAAGTCACCTCGGCGGGGACGGTCCTGCTCGCCGACCTTGACACCCTCGTCAACCGCGGGGTGCTCGGCGGTCATGCCCCGCTCAGTTCGGCGCGGCTCGGCGTCTCCGTGACCCGCTGCCCGGCGGAGGCGTCGGGACCGTCTGGGTGCACGACCACCCCGATCGACGTGGCCGGTGCCGACCGCCAGTGGATCACGACGAATGGAGAGAATGCCTGGCTGTCCTACCACGATTCGGTCGAGAGCGAACTGATTCGGGTGTGGCGCTCGACCGACGACGGTCGGACGTGGACGCGCGTGGCCAGTCCGATCTCGGGCCAGGGCGGTGTGACCGGCGACGGCATGGCGAACAACCGCGTCGGGCCGATCGTGGCCGACCCCCAAAGCGGCAACGTCTACGAGGTCTTCATGACAGGGGAGGCCAGCGCCGAGAAGGGGAAGAGCGAAGACTTCAACAATGTCTACGTCTCGCGTTCGACCGACGGCGGTGAGTCGTGGAAGGCGCAGCTCGTCTACCACGCCCCCCGGTCCACCAACCTGTCGAACTTCTGGCCCACACTCGCCGTTGATCCCGCGACCGGCGTGCTGTGGACGGCTTGGAGCGACGAGCACGGCGTCTGGGCCAGCTCGTCGTCGGACAAGGGGGACCACTGGAGCGCACCGCTGCAGGTATCACCCGCCGCCCTCACCACCACCGTGATGCCGACGGTCGCGGCGCGCGACGGCAAGGTCGACGTCGTCTACTACGGCTCGACCGCCGACTCGGTCGACGAAGCAACCGCAGTCTGGAACGTCTACGACGCGCAGCTCCAGGGCGGCGCATGGACGAATGGACGCGTCAGCAACGCGCCGAACCATGTCGGCAAGATCTGCCTTGAGGGCGAGGAATGCACCAGCGACCGCGAACTGCTCGACCTGTTCGAGGTCGCCGAAGACCCCGCCACCGGCAAGGCGGCCGTGGTCTACACCGACACCACGACCGACACCTGGACGCTGGGTGGCGTCACCCGACAGCTGCCGCAGATCGTGCTCGCCTATGAACAGTAGTCCCTCACTCGCGCCCGCACGAGCGGCGAGATGACCCGGGTGTGAAGCCTGTGTCCCGGGCGGGCAACCGCCCGGGACACAAGCGTGACGAGTGAAGATGACCGCGCATGACTCCGGCCACTCTCGGGTCAGTGCTTGCCCGGCGCGACGCCACCGGAGCCCGCGGTCACGCACGCGGGCGAACGTTGGATCGCCAACCTCCTCTTCTTCTTCAACATGCCCTTCGCGAACTCTCGCTTTTCGCGACGTGAGCTGCCACCCAGGATTGATACCGCCCCGCGCCCGGGGTCGCCGTAGGCCATCAGTGCGGGCGATCAGGCCCGCCCACGACAGGAAGTACCGATGAGTTCGCACGCCCAAAACGGCCGCGTCCACACGACCCAGACCGTCCTCGACGAGGGATACCACCGAGGACTGAGCTCTCGGCAGATCCAGATGATGGCCATCGGTAGCGCCATCGGAGTCGGACTGTTCTACGGAACAGGCGCCGCGATCACCACGGCCGGGCCAGCGATCATCGTTACGTTCCTGGTCGCCGGCCTCATCGGCTTCCTGGTGACGCGTGCCCTCGGCGAGCTGGTCGTTTACCGGCCGACCTCCGGCAGCGTCATGGACTACGCCAGAGAGTTCCTCGGCCCCTTCGCCGGCTTCGCCATCGGCTGGTCCTACTGGGTGACAGCTGTCACCGTCTGTACCGCCGAGTTGATCGCGGCCGGCTACTACATGACTTACTGGTTTCCTGGCGTGCCGGTTGGCCTGACCGCCGCTGTCGCCCTCGCGGTCCTTCTGGTCGCGAACCTCCTCTCGGTCAAGATCTTCGGCGAGCTGGAGTTCTGGTTCGCCAGCATCAAGGTCACGGCGATCCTGGTCTTGATCGTGATCGGCGTCGGGGTCCTGGTCTTCGGACTTTCCTCGCTCGGAGACACCGCATCGATCACGAACCTGTGGCACCACGGGGGATTCGCCCCCAAGGGTGCAGGGCAGATCTTGGTCGCCCTGCCGGCAGCTTTCTTCGCCTACTCGGGAATGGAGCTAGCGGCTGGCACTGCCGGCGAGGCGGTCGACCCGCGCCGGACACTTCGCAAGGCGATCAACCTGATTCCCCTGCGAATCGGCGTCTTCTACGTCGGGTCGCTAGCGGTGATCCTGACGCTGATGCCCTGGACCAGTTACGACGAGAGCAGCAGCCCCTTCGTGCAAGTGTTCGCGGGCATCGGACTGCCCGCCGCGGCTGGGATCATGAACTTCGTAGTCCTGACGGCCGCCTTGTCCGGGTGCAACGTGAACATCTACATGGCAAGCCGTCTCATGCGTCGGATGTCCATCCAGGGCGAGGCGTCCGCTGTGTTCGGACGTCTGAGCGCTCGGCAGGTTCCCACACCTGCGCTCGCCCTGATCACCGTCGGCATCGCGGTTGGTCTCGCCGTCAATCTCGCGTCACCGGAGGGTGCCTTCAGCCTCCTCGTCGCGATTGCTGCTTGTGCAGTGCTTGGCGCGTGGACCGTCATCGTCGTCTGCCATCTCCGCTATCGCACCGCGGTCCGCGCGGGTCGACTGCCCGCCAGCGAGTTCAAGATGCCTGGGGCCCCGCTCACCAACTGGGTCACGTTGGCCCTCGTCGCGCTCGTCGTCGTCCTGCTCGGCCGGAGTCCCGACACCCGCGTCGCCCTCTACGTCGGCGCTGGTTGGGCGCTGCTCCTGGCAATCAGCTACGCGGTGCGCAAGCGGGCTCGCAAGTCGGAAGCGGGGGTCACCTCCAGCCTCTTCCTCTCAGAGACGTCGGCTCCACGAGCGCGGGGGACGCACGCGGAAACTCCGTGAGCTGCATCCCGCAGGTCGTCGCTGTCCTGCCGCCAGACGGACGTCCGTCCATGACGACTTGCGCGTCCCTTACGCCAGCCCATGCCTGCGGCGCATGAACAGCGTGCCGCGAATGATTCGACCCGAGCGGGTGAGGTTCAAGAATGCTCAAGCGACGTCAGGAGCGCCCGTTGATACCTGCGCTGCAGGCCGTCCTTGCCGCGCTGCTGTTTGGCACCACCGGTACCGCCCAGGCGATCGGCCCACACGGAACCACGCCCGTTGGAATCGGTGCGCTGAGACTCGTCGTGGGAGGCGCCGGCCTTGTCGCCGTGCTGCCGATTCTCGGTCTGGCTGCTGAGGACGCAGCACGGCTGTGGCGCACCCGGCGGGGCCTCATCGCGGGGGTGTCCACAGCGGGGTACCAGCTGTGCTTCTTCGCCTGCGTGAACCACACCGGCGTCGCCGTGGGCACGCTGGTCGCGATCGGAAGCGCCCCGATCTTCACCGGCACGCTGGCTTGGCCGACCCTGGGCGAAAGGCCGGCACGCGGGTGGGCCGCGGCAACCGGTATCTGCGCCTCCGGGCTAGCGCTCCTCACGCTCGGCGGGGCCGCAGACGCCACTGTGGAACCCGTCGGAGTGCTGCTCGGGCTGGGTTCGGGTCTGGCGTATGCCGTGTACACGGTGGCCTCGCGTTCGCTCGTCAAGGAGGGGGCGCGGAGTGAGGTAGTGATGACCGCGGCCTTTGGGCTCGGTGGGCTGCTGTTGCTGCCAGTGCTCGCCGTCCAACCGGTTGGCTGGGTGTGGACGCCGCCGGGCGCCGTCCTTGCGCTGTACCTCGGGCTGGGCACGGTCACGCTCGCCTACGTCCTCTTCGGTCGGAGCCTGACCGTGCTGCCGGCGGCAGAGATAACGACCATGATGCTGGCTGAGCCGCTGGTCGCTACCGCGCTGGCGGTGCTCGCGCTCGGCGAAGGCCTCCCTGCGATCGGTATGGCTGGGGCCGTCTTGATCCTCGTCGGGCTGGTGACGCAGGGGTGGGGAACGGGCTGGTCACGCCCCGCTCAGTCGACACCGTTGCTGGCGCGGCGCGATGTCCGTTCCTCCGCGGACCCGGCGCGCTCGATCTCGCCCTAGGTGTTGAGCCGGAGGGGAAGCAATCGCTCTCGGCCGAAGGTACTGAGCCGGTTCGACACCTGGGGCCGATCTTCCTGTTCGGTATCCCCGCTCGACAGGTCCGTGCGAATCGTGACAACTCGCGATGATCGCGGCGTCCTCGGCGGAGTGTCTCCCCGGCTGCGGGCCAGCGGGGTCGGCGACGCATCCACTTCGCCGACTTGCGCCTGGTCACCAACGTCGCGTCCGCCGCACTCGCCGCGGATGTGAGCCACGCCACGGGCGCCAAGATCGTGAAATTCCAACTCTCGACAAGGAATTCGTGTCTAGCAAGTGTGCCTCACTCGGAGGCACCCCGGTCATCCTTCGCGGTGGCCGTTCGTACCTAGGAGCCCCAATGTCCACGACGGTCATGCGCACCTTGTCAGCCGCAGCCGCCCTCGCCGCCCTCGCCGCCCTAACCCCGGTCCTAGCAGCCGCACCGGCTTACGCGGCCACCGCGACTTTCAATGACGCCGTGGGGGACATCTCGCATAGCGCCGATTTGCGTTCGGTGTCGGTGAACAACGCTGACAAGAACGTTCGCATCAGGTTGACAGTCCGGGACCTCGCGCCGAACAAGGGCGTGGGCGCCACAGTGTTCCTCGACACCGACGGCGAGCGCGGCCCGGAGTACGCGATGGTCGCCGGTCTGACCGGGGGCGCCGACTACTACCTCGTCCGCACCGACTCTTGGAAGCTCGGCAAGGCGAGGACGCCGATGACCTGCTCGCACACCCTGCGGCTGGACAATGCCGCGAACACGGCCCGGATCCGCATCAGCAAAGAGTGCTTCGAGGCAGTGCCAGGGGACGGCGACATGCGTGTCGAGGTCCGCACTTCCGGCACCGCCGACGGCAAGTCGGTTGTCGACTGGCTCGGTTCGGCTCGCACCTTCGGCGCCTCGATCGCACAGGACTGACCCACCACGGCAGCACCAAGCGGGCGGCCGGCCATGAGCGCAGCCTCCTGGCCGGCTGCCTCGTTCCCTCACCCACCAAGCGGTGCGGGTCTGGGAACCAGTTCTGACCTGCGAGCTTCGGACAACGCCAGCTTCGGCCCCCGCGAAGATGGAACGTGGACGGAGTGACGGCGGAACGCGAACCCAGACACAGCTCGGACTGTTCGTACCGCCAGTCGTCGCGCACTCAGTCTGGTGCGGAGTCTGGTGGCAGTGTCATGCAGTCCCGTTAAGACACTCAGGTCCAGGTCGGACACTCCCCGTTCCACTCCGGACACTCAGCCCTCGCGTCAGATCGAATCGGGACAGTCAAAGGCGTGATGCCGGGCGGCGGGAACGTGGTAATGACCGGGAGTTGGTGCTGTGCGCCAGTGCGTGGTCTCCGCGAGGGCGAGGTGGTAGGTGATGTCAACGAGGTCGTCAGCTCGCTTTCGGGGACTGCCGGGCGCCGTGGGCCATGGGGTGCAGCCGATCCGCCGTGGGGCTCGTGATGACCTCGGCCCCACATCCCGGCGATTTCGCCAGTGCCATGACCTGAAGGTAGGGGCGAGCATCAAGAGCCCGACCACTCCACCGACCTCCGAGGAGCTTGCATGACTCCTATCGCGCCCATGGCGCCATTGACCGAGCTGCGCCGACGCCGTAGCGCGAAGTGGCGCACCTACCCTGACGAGGTCCTGCCGTTGTTCGTGGCCGAGATGGATGTGCGACTGGCGCCGGCGATCTCTGAGGTGCTCCACAGGGCCATCGACGTGTCCGACACCGGGTACGTCGCCCCCGATACCGAACTGCCTGCCGCCTTCGCCCGGTTCGCTGCACGGCGCTGGAGCTGGGACGTTGACGTCGAGCAGGTGAGTCTCGCGCCCGACGTCAGTGTCGCCATGGTGGAGACCCTGAGGGTCCTGCTGGAAGACAAGGGCAGGGGGGCCCGCGGCACCGACGCCACCATCGCGCTCAGCCCGCCGGTGTACCCGCCCTTCTACGGCTGGATCTGCGAGGTCGGCGCCCGCACCGTCGAAGTTCCGCTACGTGAAAACGGTGATGCCGGCGAGGGGCCCCGGCTGGACCTGCCGGCGCTCGAGGCGGCCTTTCGGGCCGGCGTGGACGTCTACCTGTTGTGCAACCCGCACAATCCCGTCGGCACCGTGCACACCCATGACGAGCTGGCGGCAGTCGCGCAGCTGGCGGTCCGCTACGGCGTGAGCGTGGTCAGCGACGAGATCCACGCACCACTCGTGCTGCCGGGCGCCGTCTTCGTCCCCTTCCTCAACGTGAACGCCGAGGCGCGTCGGTGCGGCGTCGCATTGGAGTCGGCGAGCAAGGGATGGAACCTCGCTGGCCTCAAGGCGGCGATGATCGTGACCGGAGACCCGCGGGTGCAGGAGATCCACGGGCGCTTCCCCGCGGAGCTGGCATGGCGGACCGGGCACCTGGGCGTGCTGGCCAGCACCGCCGCCTTCACCGACGGCGAGGAGTGGCTCGATGACGTCATCGGCGTCCTGGACGTCAACCGGCACCTCGTGAGCGACCTCCTGGCCGAGCACCTGCCAGAGGTCCGGTACCGGCCGCCGGAGGCCAGCTACCTGGCGTGGTTGGACTTCCGCCACCTACCTGGGGTGGCTCGGCTGTCCGGGTCCGGTCAGCTCGCCCGCGACATCCTGGGCAGCTGCGGTGTCGCGCTGAGCTCGGGCGACGACTTCGGGCCTCAGGGCGCCGGCCATCTCCGCCTCAACTTCGGCACTAGTCCCGAGGTCCTGCGTGAGGCGATGCAGCGACTGGCGACGTACACGCCCACTGCCCCGATGCTGGGCGAGGTTGGATGATCACCGGGGAGCGCCCAGCCCGCGATGTCCGCCAAAGCAGCCAAGACATGCGTGGCCGCTTTGCCGAAGACACCGCCGCTGTCGCGGACCTCTACGGCTGCCTCGACACCTCGATCGAGTCCGCTGAAACGGAACTCGGCGCCGAGCTGCGGTCCTCGAACCGCCTCTCAGCCCAGGCGCAGGTCGAACGAGAGGCGCAGGTGGCTCGACTGAGCCGACGGCTGGGCCAGCTGCGGGCCGCCGAGCGGCGACTGGTCTTCGGACGCCTCGACCTCACCGACCGCACCACCCTCTACGTCGGCAGGCTCGGCCTCCGACCCGAGGGCCGGGTCCTGGTCGACTGGCGGGCCCCCGCTGCGGCGGCGTTCTACCAGGCGACGCCGGCCTGCCCTGGCCCGGTCCTGCGACGTCGACAGCTCCACCTCGATGGCCGCCGGCTCGTCGACGTGAACGAGGAGGTCCTCGTCCCCGACCACCAGGGGGTTGACGAGCAGGCCGACGGCGCGCTCGGCGAGGGCTCGGCGAATCGATCGGTCGATGAGTTGGCGGAGGGGTCGGTGGACCTCCTGACGCGGGTGTTGGCGGCGCCCCGAACCGGTCGGATGGGCGACATCGTCGCCACCCTCCAAGCCGAGCAGGACCGGATCATCCGCAGCCCGGGCCAAGGGGCGCTCGTAGTCCACGGCGCACCGGGCACCGGGAAGACGGTCGTCGCGTTGCACCGGGCGGCGTACCTGCTCTACAGCGAGCCGGCCCGCCGGGCCGGGGGCGTGCTCGTCGTCGGCCCGAACCCACGGTTCCTGCGGTACATCGAGCAGGTGCTGCCCGCGCTCGGGGAGACCGACGTCGTTCTCGCCCAGCCGACCGACCTCTACCCGGTCACCGAGCCAGACCTCACGGCTGAGGACCCCACTGTCGCGCAGCTGAAGGCGGATCTCCGGATGGTCGAGGTGCTGCGGCGCGCCGTCGCCCACCGGCAGCGCCTGCTCCCCGGCCCGGTCCCGATGCTCGTCGACGGCGTCGAGGTCCTCCTGCGGCCCGAGGTGATCCGCCGCGCCCGCGATGCGGCCCGCGCCAGCGGAGAACCGCACAACCAGGCACGGGACATCTACGCCGAGATCGTCCTCGAGGACCTCGTCGACCAGTTCCTCACAGCCACGTCAGGCGGTGCAGGCTACCGCGACCCGGCGTCCGGCAACTCCGACGGATCAGCTGACCACCCGGCCGATTCCCCTACTCGCGAGCAGGCTGACGGGCAGGACGACGACCGGAGCTCACGTGCGCAGGCCCTGGCCGCCCTACATCTAAGCGTCGCTGTGCGCCGGGAGGTGAACCTGCGGTGGATGCCGCTGGCCCCGGAGAAGCTCCTGCGCGACCTGTTCACCAGCGACGAGCGGCTGCGGGCCGCCGCACCGGATTGGCCGGCAGCCGACCGGGCGCTGCTGGTTCGCCGGCGTGACGCTGCCTGGACGCGAGACGACATCGCGCTGCTCGACGAGGTCGCGGCAATGCTCGGGCCGCCACCGCCGTCCGCCGCCGATCGAGCCGAGGCCGCGGTGCAGGCGGCCGCGAAGCGCGAGGCAGTCCGGTTCGCCAGCGACACGCTCAGCTCCTACGGCGTCGCCGAGACCATCACTGCCGAGGAGCTCGCACACCGCTACGGCGTCGACGACCACCTAGCCGACCACCGACCCCTAGCCGAACGCGCCGCCGCGGACCCGTCCTGGGCGTACGGACATGTCATCGTCGACGAGGCCCAAGACCTCACCGCGATGCAGTGGCGGATGGTGCTGCGGCGCTGCCCGTCGCGGTCGCTGACCATTGTCGGAGACCTCAACCAGCGCTCCGGTACCGCCACCCGGCCACGCGTGTGGGCTGACGTGCTTGCACCGCATCTGTCCAGCTGGCGCGAGGAGACGTTGACGGTGAACTACCGGACACCCGGCGAGCACCTCCAGCTCGCCCGCCGCCGCCTCGGTGAGACCGGTGTCGACATCCCCGACGTCGACTGCGCCCGCTGGGGCGGCACCGTCCGCGAGGTCGACGTCACCGACACGAATCTCCCGGGCCTGGTCGCCGAGCAGCTCGACGCTTGCCACGGCACCCTCGCCGTCGTGACGCACGAGTCTGGCAGCCTCGCGGAGCGCCTGCCCGCGTACGTCGCGGTGCTGACGCCGCCGCAGGCGAAGGGGCTGGAGTTCGACACCGTCATCGTCGTCGACCCCGACCACATCGCCTCCCGGCTCGGGCCTGGCGACCTGTACGTGAGCCTCACCCGGGCTACCCAGCGCCTGGTGCTCGCGCGACGCAGCACCGGCCGAATGGTCGAGGCGGCGACGTTGACCGGATCAGACGCCATGACTCTCGACGTGCGCCCGCTGAGCGCCGACGACCAGCAGCTCATAACTGGGTGTGTCCCTATTCCGGCAATGGACACCCAGCCTCTAGATCGACGTCGGCCGGTCCGCGAGTGAAATCACCGCGGGGTTCAGAAGCCGGCTAGCTTTTGGAAGACACCTCCGGTTCGACGAGACCTCGCTCGCGAGCGACCGCGACCGCCTGAAGTCGGTCCGTGACTCCGAGCTTGCGGTAGATGTGTTCGAGGTGCTTGGTCACCGTTCGCGGCGAGTTCGCGAGGCGGCGGGCTATCCCGTAGGCAGTGTGCCCGTCGGCGAGCAGGTTCAACACCGCCAACTCGGTGGCCGTGAGACCCGCGGTACTCGCGGCGGCGCACATGTCGGTGCGTTGCGGGGAGCCGGCCACCCGGCCGGTGGTGCGATGCAGGCCGAGGATGAGCCGCTGCAGGTGCCGGGCGAGCTCGAGCTCCTCCTCGGTGTAGTCATCGTCGGGGCGGCCCAGGACGAACGCCTCATACGTCGCCCCCTGCAGGACGAACGGCAACGACAGCTGTTTCTCGATGCCCACCGGCTTGAGGTACTCGTTGATGCAGTCCCGGTTGTACTGGCTCGAGATCTGGAACGGTACCCGCCCGTCGGACTGGGCGGTGACGTCTTGGGTGACGTTGAACCAACGGACTAACGGGTGTCGGTCCAAGTTCGCGT
The DNA here is from genome assembly GCF_000620645.1 of Nocardioides sp. URHA0032. Taxonomy (GTDB): domain Bacteria; phylum Actinomycetota; class Actinomycetes; order Propionibacteriales; family Nocardioidaceae; genus Nocardioides. Next base: position 550,428 of record NZ_KK211160.1, read on the forward strand.
CCTGATGAAAGTCCGGCATGCCGTCGGCGGCGCTGAAGTCAACTTCTGGCCACGTCTGGAACAGCCCCGACCGGCCGTCCTCCTCGCGCCAGTCGCACGAGGTAGCAACGACGTCGAAGGTGCGCGAGAGCTGCGCTCCGATCTGGTCGCGGGGGAACTCCGGCAGCGGGCGACACAGCACGTCTGAGACCAGATCCAGCCATTCGATGAGTCGTCGGTCATCAGACATCGCAACTTCCGATTCCGCCGGAAGCCCCGGTTCCGCAGGCGCTCCGACAAGTGCTCGCGCTACGCATTCCACGGTACCGCCGCTATACGCACATGTGCGTATAGACCGGACGGGCGAAATCCCCCACCGTGAGAACCGGAACCGAGCGCGGCCAAAGACCTGTCCCGACTCCAGACTCATCGCCAAGGACTGCCTAGGAAGACCGACCCATGACCACTTGGATGCTTCGATTCACCCCGACCCGGGGACGCGCTCGCGCCGCCGCCGTGGCCGCCGCCGCCGTGGCCGCCGTGGCCGCTGCCGCCGCGCTCGGTCCCGCGGCCTCCGCGACCAGCCTGACCCGCCACGCCGAGCCGGCGGCGAACAGGTCGTTGCCCGATGACGCGGTCTGGCCGGCCCCGCAGGAGCTGTCGGTCGACGGGCAGGAGTCCGACTCTCCGGCGGTCGCGACCGACAACGGGTCGATTGGGGCGGTCTGGCGGACCTTCGACGGGGCCCATTGGCGCATCCAGTCCTCCACGTATCTTTTCAGCGGGCGTTGGTCCGCGCCCGTGTACCTGTCGCCTGCCCGGATGGACGCCTCAACCCCGCAGGTGGCCGTTTTCGAAAGCAGGGCGTTCCAGCTCGCGGCGTGGGTGGTCGACGACGACGGCACGGACCGGGTGCAGGTGGCGGTTGGGAGCCGCCGCACCTGGTCGAAGCCACAGACCGTCACCCCAGCCGGCGAGGCCGCGGTCGACCCCATCCCCGTCATCCTCAATCAAGAAGACCCGGTGTTCGTGTTCAAGCACCCGATGGTGTTCTGGCGAGGCTTCGACGGCACTAATTGGCGCATCCAAGGGGCCGCTGTCTCCGATACCACCGGCGAAATCGCCGGCGAGATCAAGACCTTTTCCGCCGCGGGCCCGGCCGAGGACCTGCGACTGAGCGACGGAACCTTGACGTGGAGCCGTTTCGACGGGACCTTCTGGCGCGCCCAGTGGATGCTCTTGGACACTTTCTTGCCCAGGGTCCAGGACGTCGTCACCCTCGACACGATCGACGAGGACATGCACACCCCGGCCATGTACGGCCCCGCGATCGTATGGACGAACGAACAAGCCGGGGTGACCCGGCTACGCGCCTTGATGGGGTCGCAACCGCAGACGCTGTCCAGCGCCGGCGCGGACGTCATCGGCATCACGTACGCCGGCAGCCGCCCCGCGCTGGTCGGTCCGCCGGCCGACGCCGCGGAGGTCGTCTGGCAAGAGCACAGCCCCGGTCCCTCCGGGGTGACCCGGGTGGCGGCAGTTGACGCCGGCGGGCCCGGAGTCAGCAATGACACCGGCTGGGGGGACACCCGGTTCTTGTCCGCGGCCGGGGTGGACACCCGACCGGCAGCCGCGTCCGGCCCCGGCCACGGCGTCGACGCGGGCCCGGTGTTCGTCACCTGGCCCGAACAGCGAGACGGGGCATGGGGACTGCGGTACGCGGCAAACGAACGCGGCACCGGGTGGACGACGCCCACGACCCTGGGCGAGACCGCCGAGTCGGCCGACGCATCCGACGCCAACGCCGGGGCGCCCGGTAGCCGCGACCCGTTCCTGGGCGTGGCCATGACTCGCACCAGCGGGGGGACCTCGCAGGTGCTGGTCCGCGGGCCCGACCTCGCCGCCCCGCACACCACGACGACCGTGAAGCCTCAGATCGCGGTCCGCCAGACCACCGGCGTCAGCTGGCTCGGCCAGGACGACTGGTCACCGATCGCGACCTACGACGTCCAACGCGGTGTCCGCACGCTGAACGGCACCGAGTGGAAGATCACTGACCTGCTGACCGCCACGACTGCCACGTCGACGGCGCAGGACGGACTGCGGCCCGGATCCACCTACTGCTACCGCGCCCGAGCCACCGACGCTGTGGGCCGCGTCAGCCCTTGGCCCGTCGGCTGGGGAGTCGACACCAACTGCGCCACCGTCCCGCTCGACGACCGCGTCTTCGCCGCCGGCCCAGCCTGGAAACGTCAGACCGGTGCCGGCTACTACCACAGGTCACTGCTCGCGACCACGCGTCAGGGCGCCACCTTGCGCCTGGACACCGGACCCGCCAACTTCGTCTACCTGGTCGTCGCCACCGGCCCGACCGCGGGCAGGATCCAGACCCGCATGGGATTCGAACGGCGCACGATCAACCTGAAGACCACCAGTACGAAGGCACTCGTGTTGAGGAAGGCGGTCCACGAGGTCGGCAACCCTGCGACAGGAATCCTAAAGATTCGAGTCCTCAGCGACGGCAAGCCAGTGCGAATTGATGGCGTGGCGGTACGCCGCAACTGACCCGCGGCGAACGGGACGGCCTTCGCAGAGACTGCCGGCCGGATCAGGAGCGCCGGCGCCGGGGATGTCGACCGCGGCGACGACGTCCCCGCGCTCCTGACCCCCGAGACCCTGGTAGTTCTCATCGAAGACCCCGACGTCGCACTCCACGCCATGCAGGCCCTACGCCGGGTGCTCGGTGCCCAGCGGGCCTTTCCCCACATGGAACCGTCGAGCGCGAACACCGATGCACACGCGTCGGAGATCACGCCGCCCGTGAGGCGAACCGGGCGCGTAAGACCCCCCTATTCTGGGGGGCCCCAATTGCCCAACGTCAGCGCGTGGAACCGTCTGGAGGTGGCCGATCACCTCACCGTCGCCGGCCTGGGCGACCCACCCGACGCCCAGGTCGATGTAGGCGTCGAGCGCCTGGTCGGAATCCTCGGCAAGCCGGAACGACCGCTCCAGACAACGGTGCGGCCCGGTGTACCGCTCGATGGTGATTCCCAACGATCAGCTACCTGCCGTGGGCGGCTTGCTGTCCGGCGCCGGTGCGCCAGGCGGCCACGCTGCGTACGCCCCAGCTCATCCTGGTGGCGGCCTCGTCGGCCACGCGGCGGGTGGCGGCTGCGGCGGCGCTGCCGCCAACGTGCACGGTGACCGTGTGGATGCCGCGCACACCGTGCGGGTAGGGCGTCGCGTCGGTGTCGTCCTGCCAGTCGCCACCGATCGGACGGCACCGCACCCGGAGCCGGTGGCGGCCCGGGGTCGCCTGCCAGGTCAACGACCACGGCCGCCACGCATCGGGACCGAGGTCGACGCCGAGGGTGGCGTCGAGCCACGGCCCGCCATCGACCTGCACCTGAACCGCGTCGACCCCGACCGGCGGTGCCCACGCATAGCCGTGAATACCCGTCTCGCCGGCGGCCAGCCGGCTGTGGGGGCCGGGGACGTCGATGCGGGCCGACGGATGCACCGGGTAGGTGCCATCGAGCCAGCCGCGCTGGCCCCAGTACGACAACGGCGCGGTGCCGGTCACGGTAAGCCGTCGCACCCATTTGGTCTGCCCGTCCTGTCCGGTGCGCCCCGGCACCAGCAGCCGGGCCGGGCTGCCGTGCTCACGCGGCAGGGGCTCGCCGGCCATCCCGACCGCCAGGAACGCTCGTTCGCGGGCCTCGGCGAGCGGCAGCACGTTGGAGTACCCGTCGACCGACTCGACGACCAGCCAGCCGTCGCCCTCGCCCGCACCGACCGTGGCGCCGGCCCGGTCGAGCAGGTCCGCGACCGGGATCCCGGTCCAGCGCGTGCAGCCCATTCGGTCCCCGCCGACCGGGTTGTGGACGCAGATCATCAGCAGGTCGCGCTCCTCCAGCGGCAGCTCGAGGAGCTCAGGCAACGTCATCGCGAACGGCGCGGCGACCTCGCCATCGACCTCGAGCCGCCACAAGTCGAGGTCCACGCGGGGCTCGGGCACGGTGATGTCGATGACCGGGAACTGGCCGGGCTTGAAGAGCAGAGGCGCGACCCCTGCCGGTCGGGTCATCTCGCCGGCTGGCACCGGCGCTAGCGGTCGTGCCGGCTGGGGCAGCTTCGCGCGGTCGCGGAGCTCGGTGGCGGCGCGACGTCGGGCACGCCGGTCGGCGGCGACTGCGGCGGCACCCGCGGCCGCGACCGCGGCGAACGCGACCCGCGTCCTCGGCCGCACGGGGGCGACCGCCGCCGTCGCTACGAAGACGCCGGCGCCGGTCGCGGCGGCAGTGCCGGACACCGACGCGTCACCGTGACGCAGCGCCAGCAGCCCGCCCAGCGCGTGTGGCGCGGCGGCCGTCGCGGCGCCCACCGTGACGCTGCGGGCGGCGAGGGCAGCGCCGGCGGCCGCGGCCGCTGCGCTGACGCCGGTCGCGATAACGATCAGCCCGGGCTTGTCGGCCTGCCCGACCACGGCAACGCCGCCATCGACGAACATCGCCGGCGAGACGTCGACCATGCCACGAGCCAGCCCTGAGGCCGGGGACCGGCCTCGGCGGCTGGCAGAGGCGGCGATCTCACCGGCCGCGGCCGCGAGCAGCCCGGCCCAGACGCCGGCGCGGGCGCTGGAGAGACGATCTTTCATCCCAGAGACCCCCTTCGGTTGCGCATACGGGTGCCCCGCATGATGCGACCACCGGGCGCATATCGGCATCCCCTAGACCGGGGGTTCACGAGGAACGCAAGACTCTGGCAGCGGCTCACGGGTCGGTCCGGTTGTGCAGGATCCGCTGGAACATGACGTGGTCTTGCCAGGCACCGGCGATGAGCAGGTACTGCGGAGCGCGGCCGTACTCGATGAACCCACAACGGCGCAGCACCACCTGAGACGGTTCGTTGTGGGCGAGGGTGCCCGCCTCTAGCCGGTGCAACCCCAGGTCGGTGGCGCGGGCAACGGCGAACATGACCGCGGCGGTGGCGAGCCCGCGCCCGGTGTGGCGGTGGTCGACCCAGTAGCCCAGGGAGGCGTTCTGGAACGGTCCGCGGGCGACGTTGGTCAGATTCACGCGGGCGACCACCTCGCCGTCGTGCCAGATGAGCCACGGGTCCTGCTGGCCGGCTGCTGCGGCTGCAACCTTCGCTTCGGCGTCGCCGCGCTGGGTTGCCTCGGTGAAGAACTCGGGGCGCCGGGTTGGCTCCCAGGGTGCGAGGTGCTCGCGGTTGCGGATGTAGGCGTCGGCGACCGCGGCCGCATCGCCGATGGACAGCGGTCGCGCCTCGTAGCCCGACAGCAGCTCCATGGCCGTCACGGGGTCTGTCGAGGCGTCCGCGTTGCCGGGTCGATGTAAGGTCATCTGGCGGGGGTCCTCCCTAGCGAGTCGTGCAGATATCAGCTGAGCGCAGCGTCCACGGCTGCGGCGGCGTGCAGGGCGGTGGTGGCCAGCACCGGCACCGGGCTGTCGCCGGGCTTGATGAGCAGCTCGATCTCGGTGCAGCCGAGGATGACTCCGTCTGCACCGCGAGCGACCAGGTCGTCGATGACGGCCCGCATCCGCTGGCGGGAGTCGTCGGTGACCATGCCGCGGCACAGTTCGTCGTAGATGATCCGGTGCACGAGCTCGCGGTCGTCGCTGTCGGGGATGATGGTCTCGAGTCCGTGGGTGCCGATCCGGTCGCGGTAGAACGGCTGTCCCATGGTGAAGCCGGTGGCGAGCAGTCCCAGTCGGCGAAGGCCCTGACTGCGCGCGGCGTCGGCGGTGATGTCGATGATGTGCAGCAGCGGGATACCGACCGCGGCCTCGATCGCCGGAGCGACCTTGTGCATCGTGTTGGTGCACAAAAGCAGCAGGTCGGCACCGGCCGCTTCGAGGGTGCGGGCCTTCTCGGCGAGGAGATCACCGGCTTCGTCCCACCGGTCCTCGGCCTGGAGCTCGGCGACGGTCGCGAAGTCGACCGAGGCGAGCAGACAGTCGGCCGAGTGCAGGCCCCCAAGCCGCTCGGCGACGCCCTGGTTGATGAGCTGGTAGTACAGCGCGGTGCTCTCCCAGCTCATCCCGCCGATCAGCCCGATCCGTTTCGTCGACCTCATCGACACATCGTGCCAGCGTCGGCGCGGTGGGTGCGGCGCAACGAGCGGCGGGCCAGTCGGCGCTGACGCTCGTCGTCGGCGGCGCGGAGCCGGCGGCTCATCTCGTGGTGGGCGGCCTCGAGGGACCTCGGGTAGGTGCTCATGAGGGGTCTCCTGGGAGGTGCTGTCCGGATCGTGGGTGATCGGGAGTGGAGGTCCATCGTGTCCGCCGGATACCCGGGGTGGCGCCGGGAAAATCGCCAGGATCGCGCCGGGTTGAACGCCCTGGTGCGTCGGCATGCCGTCCACTCATTGCGGCCCAGCGCCGCCCGAGCGGGGATGCGGGTCGTGGTCGTGGTCGGGGTCGGCGACGAAGATGTTCTCGTAGATGTCGTAGACGACCCACGCCTTGGCGTTGTTGTAGAGCATGGCGTCGCTGAAGCCCTGACCGGCGACCTGTCGTTTGATGGTGGCGTAGCGCTCGCGGTCCTCGGCGTGGGTCAGGAGCCAGTCGCGGAAGAGCACGTGGCGCCGCGGTTCCCGCGCGCCGGGACCGAACACGTGCAGGTTGGTCGCGGGTCGTGCGCCGCGGAGCATGCGGTGCTGTTCCCAGTCCGGTTCCCGGACCCGGAGCTTGAAACCGGCGCGTTCGAGGTCGGGCAGCCAGGCGGCTTCATCGGCCGGGTCGGCCACCGTGAGGTCGACATCGATGACCGGCTTCGCCCAGAGCCCGGGGACCGCGGTGGAGCCGACGTGCTCGACGGCGAGCACTCGGTCGCCGAGCGCGTCGACGATGCGTGTGCGTACGACCGTGTACCAGTCGGCCCAGGCCGGGTCGGGTGGGACGACCTCGACCGGCGCGGGAGCCGCGGCGGCCGGGTGGACGCGGGCAGCGAGGATCTCTTCTGCCGAGGGTGGGTCGTACGGGTTCCACAGCGGGTGGGTCGGCACGGGACGACTCCTCAGGCAGCGATGGTCGGGGTGCGGAACCTCGGGCGGGTCGCGGACGGGCGCCGCGCCAGGCGGCGGTGCTCGTCGTCGGCGTCGCGGAGTCGGCGGCTGACCTCGTGGCGGGCGGCTTCCAGGTACAACGGGTAGATGATGCTCATGACGCTCTCCTGGGGTGTGTTCCCGGGTCTTTGGTGACCGGGGGAAGTTCTATCGTGTTCGCCGAGTCGCCGGGGTGGCGCCGGGAGATCCGCCAGGATCGCCGAAGTCTGCCGGGATCTGGGGGCCGGCGGGGTGGCGTCCAAGCGGCCGGGTGTCCTGACGGCGTCCGCGTTGGTGCACGGGCCGGCCGCGGCTCCGCGGGGGGCCTTCCCCCTCGGCGCGGAGTCGGTTCGCCCAGGTGGGTGAGTCCTGCTCCCGGGGAGATCGCCAACCTCGGCACATGACGATTGCCTCGTCGAACGTCAGCGCCCGGTGGCGGTCGCGGCCATGATCGGTAACGCGATCGAGTGGTACGACTTCTTCGTCTACGGCACCAGTGCGGTGCTTGTCCTGGGTCCGCTGTTCTTGGGGACCGACGATCCGCTGGCCGCGACCCTGCTCGCGTTCTCGACGTTCGGGGTCGGATTCCTCGCGCGTCCCATCGGCGCGGCCACCTTCGGCGGGCTGGCCCTGGTCATAGGGGCGGCGAGCGCTCTGGCCGTCGGCGGTGTCGCGGTGTTGCCCAGCCTTCTCGCCGCCCAGTTCCTGGGGCAGCTGCGCTACACGGGCGTCTCAGTGTGCTTCTAGGTCCCCGCGGTGCTCGGCGGAGCGCTGCTGCCGATCGTGACCAGCTGGCTGATGGGCCGCAGCGGGGGCGCCCACTAGCCAGCCGCTGCGCTGATGGTCGCTGCCGGTGGCATCGCGACGTTGGGAGCGATCAGCTGCCGCGAGCGGCCGAGCTCGTAGCCGAGCGCTGCGGGGCGGGGCTGAGTGTCAGGAGGACGGCCTCGGCAGGGTTGTAGGACGCATCCGCATGATCGTGTCGAGTTGCTGTCGGGTGGCCATGGGCGTGCTGCTGAAGTCGCCGGCGTAGTAGCCGTTGTGGCGGTGCCGGGTTCCGGTGTAGGTGCCGGTCTCTTCCTCGATGATGTACGACATTAAACTCATCTCCTTCGATGGGCTGACCTTCTGGTCCTTGGTCAGCTGGTGATGAGTCCACGCTGTCGCGTTCGGCTCCTCGTCGAACCGGGAGATTCGCCAGGGTTCACAGCCACGTTCGGCTGATGCGGGCTCGTGGGTCGCGTCCGGAGCGGAGTCGGGACCCGAATCTGACCGGGTAGTGCGGTCAGGCCGGGTCGAGCGCGAGGGCGGCGAGCTCGGTGCGCGAGGAGATGCCGAGCTTGGTGTAGACGTTGCGCAGGTGGAAGTCGACCGTGCGGGGGCTGACGAACAGCCGTCCTGCGACGTCCTTGTTCGATAGTCCCTGTCGCACGAGCGCCGCGATCTGCGCTTCGGACGGCGTCAGCTGGGTAGCGACGAGGTCGTGGCCTCGGCGCGCGGTTTCCCCGGACGCCCGCAGTTCTTGGCGGGCCCGCTCGGCCCAGAAGGTGGCACCGAGGCTCTCGAAGGTCTCCAGCGCTTCCCGCAAGGGCACCCGTGCGTCGGTGCGGCGGCGGTGTCGGCGCAGGAACTCGCCGAACGCGAGCTGCGTGCGGGCCTTGGCCGGCAGTCTCGAGGAGCGGGCGTGCCACTCCAGGGCCCGACGGAAGTGCTCCTCGGCGTCGGGGCCACCGACGATGGCTTCGCAGTGGTGGACTGCGGCCCACGCCCACGCCATCTCCGTGCCTTCAGCGAATGCGCGCAGCTCCTCGAGCCACCTGTCCGCCAGGTCGCGTCGGTCGGCGCGGACGGCGGTCTCGATCCGGTCCAGCGCCGACAGCCACCGGGCGGCGGGCAGGTCGATCTGCTCGAGGTGGTGCAGGGCGGTCGCGGATGCGACGCCGGCCTGTCGGGCCGCCGCCCAGTGGGTGAGTCCGGTGACGAGCCCGGCGATCGTCCCGTGCGGCGGGTGTTGCTCGAGGGCCTGCTCCAGCGTCTTCAGGCGCTCCGGCGCCTGCGGGTCGCCGCGGAGTGCGGCGATCACGGCGAGCTGGGCGAGCGGGAAGGTGATTAGCTCGTCGAGCGCGAGATTGCGGTCCAGCAGCACCGCCTCCTCGGCGTAGGAGGCGGCATCGGCCCACGCGCCGGTCGCGATCCGGGACACGGCGCCGCGGGTGAGGGCGTGCTCGATCATGTTGACGGCGCTGGCGTCGCGGGCCTGCTGCAGTTGCAGGTCGTGCAGCGCGGTGGCGCGGTCGTCGTCGCCGAGGTGCATGGTGGCGATGGCGAGGTTGTGATGCAGCATCGGAGGCGCATCCGGTCCGAGCGGGGTGTCCCATGCACGGCGGAATGCGCTGGCGGCCGTGGCCCAGTCATCGCGGAGCACCGCTGAGAAGCCCTCGAGGAGCCAGCCGGCCACTCGCTGCTCCAGCGGGGCGTCGGGGCCGGGAGGCGCGGTGATCGTGGTCGGGTCCGGGGCGTCGGCCGAGCGGGCACCGAAGGAGGCGAGGGCGGCCGCGAGCATGGCGAGCACCCGGGCTCGTCCGCGGTCGTGCGGGGCGGCGGTGGTGGCGGCTTGGCACACGACCCGGTAGCCGTCGTCCAGAGAGCCGGTGTTCCACTCGATCCGGCCCTGCAGCAGCAGGATGTCGGAACGCAGCAACGGGTCGACGGCGTCGAGAAGGGCGGTGCGGGCGAGCCGGTCGCCGTCAGCGGGCCGGCCGGCGGCGACGCTGGCACCGGCCGCGGCGAACAGCCGGACCGCGCGTGCCTGCGGGTCGAGGGTGAGCTCGGCGGCGCGGACTGAAGCCGACGCCGCCGCCTCGTGGCCACCACGTCGCCGTGCCCGCTCAGCGGCCTCGTCGAGCGCCTCGACGACCTCTTCGTCGGGGCCGTCCACGGAGGCAGCCAGATGCCACGCCCGGCGATCCTCGTCCGGGGTCCCGGCGAGCGCATCGGCCAGCGCCCTGTGGGCCTGGCGACGACGGCTGCTGGTCGCGGCGGCGTAGATGGCCGAGCGGACCAGCGGGTGTCGCAGTGTCAGCACACGGTCACCGACGTGCACTAGGCCGGATTCCTCGGCCGCGTCGAGGGCCTCTGATCCGGCGCCGAGATGGCTGGCGGCTCGGGTGACGGCGGCGGTGCGTCCGGAGTCGTCAGCCGCGGCGACCAGCAGCAACGTCTGGGCGGTGGCTGGCAGCCGGCGGTACCGGTCCAGGAAGGCGCGCTCGACCCCCTCAGTCAGCGGGAGCCGGTCGGGCAGCGGTTCCGCGCCCGAGAGCTGGGCGGGGCTCAGCGCCCGGGTGAGCTCCACGAGTCCGAGCGGGTTTCCGCCGGTGGCTTCGAGGAGCTCGGCACGGACGTTCTCGGCGACTGTGTCGCCGACGTGGTCGGCGATCAGCGCCTCGGCGGCGACCTCGTCAACCCCGGCGACGGTCAGGACCGTCAGGTCGCGTGGGTCGAACTGTCCGGTCTCCTGGTCCCGGACCGCGAACAGGATGGCGACCGCCTCACCCTCGAGCCGACGGGCCGCGAACTGCAGCGCCGCGGCGGAGGCGTCATCGAGCCAGTGGGCGTCGTCTACGACCGCGAGGATCGGCTGGTCCTCGGCCACGACGGAGAGCAGGTTCAAGGTGGCGAGGAAGACCAGGTGACGGTCTTCGACGTTGTCGCCGCTCTCGCCGAACGCGGCACGCAGGGCGTCTGCCTGCCGAGTCGGGACGCGGTCGAGATGGGTCAGGGTGGGGCGCAGCAACCGGTGCAGTGCAGCGAACGGCAGGGGAGCTTCGGACTCCACGCCGCGGGTGCGCAGCACCGCCATGCCGTCGGCGGCGGCGATGGCGTCCTCGAGCAGCGCGGACTTCCCCACACCTGGCTGACCCTGCAACAGCAGCGCGGAACCGTGGCCGGCTCTTGCTCGGCCCACCATGTCTGCGAGCGCGGCTTGTTCGCGTTCCCTGCCCCGCAGCACCCCCGGCACACCGGAGACGCCCTCCGCGATCGACACGCTTGTCACCCTAGTGACAGCGCTGGACGGTCGGGGAGGGTTCGCGACGACTTCCCCCGCATTCGCGACGTGGGGCACCGACGGCCGCGGTTGGGCTGGGTTCACGAGTCGGGAATCGTGCCGGCTCACCACGCGGACCGCCAGCAGGTGGAACGGTCACCTCGGTCACCAGTCCCCGGCCGGTGTGCGGGCCGACGGCGAGGGCCGGACGCGGAGATGGCTCGCGGATGGTCATGCCCGGACCGGGCAGCCGGCGGTGCGCAGCACGTCGAGGACCTCGGCGCGGTCGACGGGCGCTTCGGCGGTCACGAGCAGGAGCCGAGCGGGGATGTCGAGCTCGCAGCCACTGATGCCGGGCATCGCACCGATCCGGGTGCGGACGTCGTCGGCGATGTGGACGCAGACGGGGCCGTCGAGGGTGAACACGGTCGGGCCCACGAAGGTTCGTGGCGTGTCTCGCATCATCGGGTCCTCCGTGGGGGCTGATCCGGGTGCGGAGTGGGGTTGGAGCCGTGAGCAGACCGGGTCCAGGCGGTGACGTCGGTGGTGGTGGCACCAGCCTGGTACGGCCTGGGCGTGCCGGTGGGCTGGTAGCCAAGCGCGGCCCAGAAGGGTTCGGCTTCGGCGGCGTTGGTACCGACGATCGCGGCGCGCAGCGTGGTGACTTCGGCCCAGTCCGCGACGTGGGCCAGGAGTAGGTCGTGGGCACGCCGACCGACGCCTTGCCGTTTGCGTGACGGGTGGACCTGCAGCAACCCGATGTGGGCGGTCGTGCGGTTGGGCCAGCCGCGCAAGACGTCGATGACCGCGGCCAGCCCGTCGTCATCGAACGCGCCCAGGACGATCTTCTGGTTCGCGGGCAGGTCCGGCGGCCGGTCGACGACCAGGTCGACGGCACCGCCGGGCTCCGGTGCCTCGCCGGTCACCCGCAACGCGTATCCGGGGTCTGCGTCGAGCAGCTCTTGGAGGGCGGGAAGGTCGCGATCGGTCAGCGGTCGCAGGCGCAGCATGCCGGTCATGACCAGGCTCCGTGCACGTGGACGGCCAGGCGCACCTTGGAGGTGAGGTGCCACAGCTGGCGGGCGTCCTCGATGTACATGTTGATGCAGCCGTGGCTGTGGCCGGTGAACGGGTCAATCATGGTCGCCGAGCCGTGGAACGCCTCGCCGCCGGAGAAGAATTGGCTGAAGGGCATGGGGCTGTTGTACAGGCTGCTGACGTGGTCGATGTCGCGGTAGTAGACGCGGAAGTCGCCGGTGCGGGTCTGGTGATCCGACGCGCCGCCGCGGACGAGCCAGGCGTTGATGAGGGTGCCGCCGTGCCAGAGCGTGACCTCGTGCCGGGTGCGGTCGTAGCAGACGTCCCACCCGGTGCCGTCGTCGCAGGCGGCGGGGATGTCGGCGCGTCCGCGGATGGTGGCGGCGATCAGCCGCTTCCACGTTGCGCGGTCCGCGGTGCCGGTGACGGGCAGGTGGGTGCGGCGCTGGTAGCGCTGGACGGCTGCCTTGGTGAGGTCGCCGAAGTAGCCGGTGACAGGTCCGTCGTAGACCCCGGCCCACGTCAGCCGGTACTGCAACTCGTGGACGTGCGCGATCTGGGAGACCGACTTGTCCTGGTCGCCGTAGGCGACGGTCTCCCGGACGAGCTTCGGCGGGCCTGCGGGCCGAGCCGCCGACGGCGTCGCCGCGGCCGGGGTGGCCGAGAGCGCGACCGGGGCAAGGGTGACGCTCAGGGTCATGAGGGCCGCCGCGAAGGCGGCGGCGAACGGGATGCGCATGAGGGGGTCTTCCTGGGTCTGGTGAGGGCTGGAGGGGCTGTGGCTGAAGCGGCCAGCGGGCCTGGACGCCGGGAGCGGGTGCGGCGGGGCCGTGCGGCCGTTCGGGTGTGTCAGGGTCGGGCCGTGAGGTAGGCCCGGTAGGCGTGGGGCTGCCAGGAGGCGACGACCTTGGTGCGCAGCGCGGCGCCGAGGCGCCGGTAGAAGCGGTGGCCGGCGTCGTTGTCCTCTCGGACGCCCCAGGTGACGAGGAGGTTGCTTTCGGCGGCGTGTTGGGCGAGCGCAGCCATCAGTCGGCTGCCGATGCCGCGGTCTCTGGCCTCGGCGCGGACGTAGAGGTCGTCCATCGCGAAGATGTCCTCGCCGACCCAGAGGTTGAGCTGGTGGATGCCGCTGACGTAGCCGACGGGCTGGTCGTCGAGGTAGGCGATGAGGACCACCACTGCGGGGTTGGCGAGCATCCGCTGCCAGTCCTCGACGCCTGCGTGGACGGCGTGTGCGGAGTTCTCGTGGGTGGCGAGCTCGATCAGCATGGTGCGTACGAGGGCGGCGTCCTCGACGCCGGCGCGCCGGACGGTGGCCTCGGTGGTGGTCCTCGTGGTGGTGCTGGTGATGTCGGTCGTGTCAGCGGCGGTGGCCGGGGGCGTGCTGCGACTGACGGCGGTGTCGAGCTGTTGAGCCATGACTCTCCTTGATGGTGCGGTCTGGGCGTACGGCCAGGCTTGGGGCGGGTGTCGGGCGGGTGAACCAACTGAGGTCAACCCTCGCGGAGGCGGGCCGGGCTGGCACCGGGTAAACCGCCGGGATGGGCGGCCCCGGGGCGACGGGGAACTGAGGGCCGCCTGCTCAGTTCGAGCTAGTGCCCGGCGGGGCGGCCAGCAGCTGGTCGACGGTGACTACCGTGGCGAACTCGCCGTGCAGGTTGGTGGCGGTTGCTTGGGCGAGCTGGTCGGCGGTGAGCACTGTTCCGTCGGGCCCTTGGCGGTCGAAGGTGTGGGTGGCGTCGAGGGCGAACAGCACCCGGTAGCCGAGGTTGCCCCCGACTCGAGCGGTGGTCTCGCAGCAGTGGTTGGTGGTGATGCCGCAGACCACGATCCCGTCGATGTCGGCCGCGGTCAGCCAGGCGTGCAGGTCGGGTATCCGTGGAAGGCGGAGTTGACCTGCTTGGTGACCACCAGGTCGGGCTCGGCGGGCAGGTAGGGCTTGAGCTGATTGCCCGGGTTGTCGGGGTGGAGCGGCGAGTCGAGTTCCTCGGAGTCGTGGCGGACGTAGACCAGGGGTGTTTCCTGTTGGTGCCAGGCGGTGACGAGACGTTCGATGTTGTCGTCGCAGTCGGGGTTGTTGCGCTGGCCCCACCAGGGGGCGTCGAATCCGGCCTGAACGTCGACCACGACGAGCGCGTACCGGTCGGTGTCGGCGTGGTCGACGTGGTCGGGGTGGCGTTCGGCTTTTCTGGGCGGGAGTTCAACGCTCGCCGGGGTGGTGTTCATGGGGTGCCCTTCTGGTAGGTGGGGGTCGGTCGTCCGGGCTACTGGTCGGCACGGAAGTTGCGGCCGCGTCGGCGGCCGAGCTCGAAGTAGTGCCGGAACACGTACATGAGTGGGCGCCAGTGGTTGGTGTCGACGTACTGGGTTCCGGGAATGACCAGGTCGGTGGCGACGTGCACGCGGACCACGCGGGCCTCGACGATCGCGAAGTTGTCGTCCGCGGGTTCGTGGATGGCCGCGACGGTCGCCTCCAGGTGCACCGGGAACTCCGCGACGCGGGCCGGTCGTACGAACTCGCTGGGTGTGCACGTGAGTCCCGCGGCGGTGAACTTGTCCGGCTCGTAGCGGTACTGCTGCCGCTTCACAGGGGGCACGGGGTCACATCCGGTCAGCGGCGCGAGGCGTTCGACGGCTTGTTGGTGTTCGGCGGCGGGCAGGTTGATGACGCAGGAGCGTTCGCGGGCCAGGTTGGGCAGGGTCTGGCCGTCGGTTCCGATCCCGAGCACCACGGTGTGGCCGAGGTACCAGGAGGAGGAGATCGGCGCGATGTTGGTGGTGCCGTCGGGGTTGAGGCTGCTGATCACCGTGACCGGTGTGCCGAAATAGAGAACCTTGGGTTCGATGACGGTGTGGGTGGTCGGGGCGCTGGACAAGCTGGGAACCTCCGGTGCTGTGTGAATTGGGGGCTGGGACTTGGTGGTGACTGGCCGGTGCCTCTCGGCGCAGGGTCGGCGTTGCTGTGGACAGGTGGCTGTGGGTGGCTGTGCGTCTGGCTCGAGTGGCCTGTCTCGCCCACGGGGTGCTCGGTCGGGTGGTGGACCGGTTGGGGCAGGCGCCGGGGCGCCGTGACGGCCGGTCCAGGAGCGCTGGGTGGGCCGGCCATCGCCGAGTCGGTGCTCGGGATGCCTTCTACGCTCGCTCCTCAGGTCGCGCTGATGGCGTCGAGAACGTCGAGCCGTCCCGCTCGGCGGGCAGGGAGGGCGGCGGCGACGAGCCCGATGAGGCCGCCGAGGGCCAGCTCGAGGACCAGCTGCGGGACCGGGACGGCGGTCGCAACGAGGCCTTGGCTGTGCAGCACTGTGGTGAGCGCCAGACCGAGGACGGTGCCGAGGCCGATGCCGAGCGCGGCACCGTACAGGGAGATGACGATCGCCTCGAGGCGCACCATGCGGCGGACCTGGCGCCGGTTCATGCCGAGGGCTCGTAGGAGCCCGAGCTCGCGGGTCCGCTCGATCACGGACAGCACGAGGGTGTTGACCACTACGAGGACCGCGATGAGGACCGAGAGGGCGAGGAGCGCGTTGATCAGCGTGAGGAGCTGGTCGATGCCGGCGCGCTTGTCCTGCTTGTAGCCCTCGGCGTCGCGCAACTGCACCACCGGGTAGTCCGCGACGACCCGGTCCAGCGCCTCGTGGACCGCGGCCGTGTCGGCGTCGGGGTCGAGGGTGACGTAGACGTTTTGGTCGAGCGGGACGCCGCCGGTGGCGGTGTAGGTGTCCAGGGCGATGACGTAGGGGCCGAGGGCGTTGTCGTCGCCGTAGACGCCTGCGACCGTCAGGCGGCGGCTCTGCCCGTTCGCGACTTCGAAGCTCACCGGGTCACCCACCTCGAGCCCTGCCGACGTCGCTTCCTTCGCCGAGACCAGGATCGTGTCCCCGGCCAGGGCGCTCAGCTTCCCGTCGGTCATGTGGATCGCGAGTGCGTCACCGACGACGGCGGGGTCGTAGGCGGAGAAGTACCCCTGGTGGCCATTGATCTGTGCGGTGCCGTACCGCTCGACGGCCACCGAACGGACGCCGTCGATGCCGCGGACCTGGTCGGCGACCTTCGTGGTGAACGGCTGACCCATCGCAGCCGACATCACGTAGTCGGCGCGGAGCACGTCGTCGACGGTCCGGTCGATCGAGGCGCGAGCGGAGGCGCCGATGATGCTGAACCCGGTGACCAGCGCCAGCCCGATCATCAGCGCCGAGGAGGTCGCCGCGGTGCGGCGCGGGTTCCGGAGCGCGTTCTCCTTCGCGAGCCGGCCGGTGGTGCCGGCGAGCCGGGGCAGCACGGCGCCGAGGCCGCGGACGAACGGCACCGCCAGCACCGGGCTGAGCACGATGACGGCGACGAGCAACCCCACCGCACCCATCGCCACCAGCGGCGGCGTTCCGCCGGCGGTCCCCGCGGCGAGGCCGACGCCGGACAGCGCGGCGGTGACGCCTCCGGTGATCGTGCGGACCCGCAGCGGGCGCGGGGTGGTGACGAGGTCGGCGCGCATGGCTGCGACCGGCGGGACCTTCGCCGCTCGACGGGCCGGGAGGTAGGCGGCGACGAGCGTGACCGCGACTCCGATGGCGTAGGACCAGGTGATGGTGGCGCCGGTAAGGGTCAGGTTGCTGTCGATGGTGAGGCCGAACTGTCCGAACAGCCCCTTGAGGGCGTATGCGAGGGCGTACCCGCCGCCGAGTCCGACGGTGGCGCCCACGAGGCCGAGCAGCAACGCCTCGATCAGGACCGCGCGGGTCACCTGGCGGCGGCTGGCGCCGAGCGCCCGGAGCAGCGCGAGCTCACGGGTGCGTTGGGCGACCAGCATCGAGAACGTGTTGAGGATGAGGAAGCTGCCGACGAACAGCGCGACGCCGGCGAACACGAGCAGGAAGGTGTTGATGAACTTCAGCGAGTCCTCGAGGGAGGCGGCCTGGTCGGCGGCCTTCTGCTCCTTGGTGTTCACCTGGTAGCTGGCCCCGAGGGCGTCGGCGAGGCGGCCGGCGAGCACGGTGTGGCTGGTGCCGTCGGCGGCGGCGATCCCGATCTCGCTGAACCGGCCCGGCGCGAGCAGCAGCCGCTGGGCGGTGGCGGTGTCGAACGCGGTCATCGACGCACCGGCCAGGCCGCCGTCCTGTCCGTACCGGAAGATGCCGACCAGGGTGGCGTGCATGCGCGGGCCGGTGGTCAGGACGGTGATCGTGTCGCCAACGTGGTAGCCGAGGTCGTCGGCGGTGGCGCTGTCGATGGCGACCTCATCGGATGAGGTGGGCGCGTGGCCGTCGATCAGGGAGGCGGAGTTCAGCTCCGGGTCCGTAGTCCAGCTGATCCCGATGCCGGGAGCGCCGCCGGTGTCGGCGACGTGACCGTCGGCGTCGAGGACGTAGACGCCGTTGGCCTGCACGTAGCCGGCGGCCGCGGCGACGCCGTCGACGCCCGTGACCTTCTCGACCAGGGCTGCGGGCAGCGAGGAGGAGGCGGAGTTCATGTCCATCCCGGCCATGCCGGTGTCGAACGCCGCCTTGGGTTCGACGCTGACGTCGGCGGCGGCGTCCTTGAACAGGTCGGTGAAGGTCTTGTTCAGCGCGTCGGTGAAGGTCAGGGTGCCGGCGACGAACGCGACGCCGAGGATGACAGCGAGCCCGCTCATCGTCAGCCGCGCCTTGTGCGCGAGCAGGTTGCGGATCGCGGTGCGCAGCATCACGCGGCTCCGTTCCGGTCGGTGAGCTCGGTGCCGTCGAAGGACTTCATCCGCTCCAGCACCCGGTCGGCGGTGGGGGAGTCGATCTCGTCGACGATGCGGCCGTCGGCGAGGAACACGACGCGGTCGGCGTAGGACGCGGCGACCGGGTCGTGGGTGACCATCACGATGGTCTGCCCCAGGGTGCGGGCCGAGGACTGGAGAAAGCCGAGGATCTCGGCGCCGGTGCGGGAGTCGAGGTTGCCGGTGGGCTCGTCGGCGAACACGATGTCGGGGCGGCTGGCCAGCGCGCGGGCGCACGCGACCCGCTGCTGCTGGCCGCCGGACAGCTCCGCGGGCCGGTGCGAGAGCCGGGGGCGCAGGCCGACGGTGTCGATGACCTGGTCCAGCCACGCCTGGTCGGGTTTGCGGCCCGCGATGTCCATGGGCAGCGTGATGTTCTCCAGCGCCGACAGCGTCGGGACCAGGTTGAACGCCTGGAAGATGAACCCGATCCGGTCCCGGCGGAGCCGGGTCAGGCCCTTGTCGCCTAGGCCGCTGAGCTCGGCGTCGCCGATCCAGGCGCGGCCGTACGTCGGGGCGTCGAGGCCGGCCATGACGTGCATCAAGGTCGACTTCCCGGAGCCGGACGGTCCCATGATGGCGGTGAACTGGCCGGGGTGGAACTTGACCGAGACGCCGTCGAGGGCCACGACGCGGGCCTCGCCGTCGCCGTAGACCTTCGTCAGAGCCTCGCAGCGAGCGACGGGCAGGGTGGTGGGCAGGGTGGTGGGCAGGGTGGCTCGGGCGTCGGTGGCTGTGGCGACGGGGTAGGGGGCTGCGTTGCCCTGCTCGAGTGCGGACACGGTGTGCTCCTGGGCTTGAGTGCGGTGTCGGTGTGCGGTGAAGCGGTTGCCGGGGCGGTGTTCGGGTGGCGATTTCAGCCGGCGTTCGTGGTCACGACCTCCGGAGTGGCGTGGTGGTCGGCGACGTGGACGACGAACGGGGCGGTGATGACGGTGCCGTCGCCGAGTCGGAACTGCGCCCACAGGCGGTAGGCGCCGGGCCGGTCGAAGTTCACGTGCAGGTTCAGCTCGGGGCCGAAGGTCGTGCCGGGGAGGGCGAAGACGGGGCGGCCCTGGTCGTCGAAGGTCTCCGCGTGCCGGTGTGCGAAGGTCGACCCGTCGGCGCGCATCACGACCACGTGGCCGGCAGCGCCGAGGTAGGGCTGGAGGTCGGCGACCGGTCGTCCGGCGGTGTCGGTGAACCGCAGTGTGAAGTCGCTGGTCTCGCCGAGGTGCGCGTCGCCGTCGAGCGTCACGCGGATACCGTGGCTGGTCGAGCTGCGAACGTCCCCGGCTGGGATGGTTGAGGGCGCCGGGGCGGGTCCGGTGATGGTGACCCGGTGGGTGTCGAGGACGTCGGCCATCTGGCCCTGCCGGCGGAACTCGGTGTGCAGCGTGTAGGTGCCAGCCGTTGGGAAGGTGGCCCGGACGGCGTAGGTGCCGGGGGTGCCGGTGGGTTCGGGGTGGATGTGTGCGAAGGTCCCGAGGTCGTCGCGGGTGATGATCATGTGCATCCACACCTGGTGGGTGCGGACGAGGTCGTCGACCAGGTCGCCGGTGGCAGCGTCACGGACGGTGACGGTCAGCGTGGCCGGCCGGCCCGGCGCCGGGGTGTGGTCCGCGGCGATGGCGACGTCGAGGCCGGCGTCGTGGGTGCTGATCGGCGGGACGTCGGTCTCCTCCATCGTGCTCATCGTCGGGCGCATCGGCATGCCCATGCCCTCGGACCAGGCGAGCGTGCCATTCATGCCGCGTTCGGCCTGGTCGGTGCGGGACAGCCAGGTGAACCCGGCGCCGAGCGCCAGGGCGACGACGGCGATCGCGGCGAGGTAGGACCAGCGGCCGAGCCGGGCGGCGAAGGTGTGGGTGTCGGCGCCGGGACGGAACCGGCGTAGCCGCAGAGCGTTCGTGACGACGCTGACCGAGCTCATCGCCATCGCGGCGCTGGCCAGGACCGGGTCCAGCAGGAGCCCGTTCCACCAGTAGAGGGCACCGGCGGCGACGGGGATCAAAAGCACGTTGTACGCGAACGCCCAAGCCAGGCCTTGCTTGATGGTGAGCACGGTCTCGCGGGAGAGCGCGATCGCGTTCACCAGGCCGTTCAGGTCGCCACCGACGAGCGTGATGTCGGAGGCGGCGATGGCGACGTCGGTGCCGGTGCCGATCGCGACACCCAGGTCGGCGCGCGCCAGCGCCGGGGCGTCATTGATCCCGTCGCCCGCGACTGAGACGACGTGTCCCGCGGCCTGTAGTTCGGCGACCCGGTCGGCCTTCTCGCTGGGGAGGACTTCGGCGAGGACGTGGTCAATGCCGACCTCGGCGGCGACCGCGCGGGCGGTCGCGACGTTGTCGCCGGTCAGCATCCACACCTCCAGGCCGAGCGTCTTCAGGGCGGCGACGGCCTCGGCGGACGTCGACTTGACCGGGTCGGCGACCTCGATCAGGCCGGCAGGAGTGGCGTCGACGGCGACGTACATCGGGGTGCGCGCCAGGTGCGCGGACCGGCCCGCAGCCGCAGCCAGGGCGGTGACGTCGACGCCGTGGCGATTCATGAGCGCCTGGTTGCCCACCAGCACCTGTCGTCCGTCGACGAGGGCCGCGATGCCGTGTCCTGGGATCGCCTCGAACCCGGTCGCCTGGGGAAGCCTCAGGTTGCGGTCGCGGGCGGCAGTGACGATCGCCTCGCCGACCGGGTGCTCGCTGCCGAGCTCGGCCGCGGCCACAAGCGCGAGCAGCTCAGCCTGGGACCAGCCGGGGAGAACCGTGACGCCAACGACCTCGGGGCGACCGGCGGTGATGGTGCCGGTCTTGTCCAGCGCGACGGCGGTGATCCGGCGGGCGGTCTCCAGCGCCTGGCCGTCACCGATGAGGATGCCGAGCTCGGCGGCCTTGCCGGTGCCGACCATGACGGCGGTCGGTGTGGCCAGCCCAAGGGCGCAGGGGCAGGCGATGATGAGCACGGCGATCGCAGTGCCGACCGCGTTCACCAGGGCGTCCTGCTCCGGGCCCAGGAATAGCCACGCGGTGAAGGTGAGGGCCGCGGCGACGAGCACGGCGGGGACGAACCACGCCGAGACCCGGTCGGCGAGCCGCTGCATCGGCGCCTGGGCGCCTTGGGCCTCCTCGACGAGGCGGATGATCTGCGCGAGTGTGCTGTCGTCACCGACCGCGGTGACCTGGACGAGCAGGGTGCCGGTGCGGTTGAGCGTGGCGCCGATGACCTCGTCGCCGGCGCGCTTCGCGACGGGGGCGCTCTCGCCGGTCAGCATGGACTCGTCCACGGCGGAGGAGCCGTCGGTAACGACGCCGTCGACGGGGACCTTCTCGCCGGGGCGGACTCGGACGATGTCGCCGGCGACGACCTGCTCGACCGGCACGTCGACCTCGGTCTCGCCGCGGACGACGCGGGCGGTGGTGGGCGCGAGCCCGACGAGGGCCTTGATGGAGCCGGCGGTGCGCTTCTTGGCCTTGAGCTCGAGCCAGCGGCCCATCAGCACGAGGGCGATGACGACCAGGGCGGTCTCGAAGTACAGGTGCAGGGGGAGGCCCCAGGCCTGCGCCTGGCCGGGCCAGAGGGTGACGAACGCGCTGTATCCGTAGGCGACGCCGGTGCCGAGCGCGACCAGGGTGTCCATGGTGGTGGCGCGGTTGCGGGCGGCGGCCCAGGCGTGGCGGTAGATGTCGCCGCCGGCCCAGATCTGGACGGCCGTGGCGATGACCATGAGCAGCGGCATCAGCCAATCCATGGTGTCCAGGTGCAAGGGCAGGTACATGACTCCCATCAGTGACAGGCCGGCGACAAGCGCGACGCGCCAGCGGCGGGCGAGACGGGCGATTTCGTGGTCGCGCCGCGCGTCCAAATCGTCGGCGGGCGGCTTCCCAGGAACGGTGGGTCCGGTGGGCAGGGTGAGATCGGGGGTCCGAGGCGGCTTGGGGGTGGCGGTGTAGCCGACCCGGTCGACGGCGGCGGTCAGGTCGGTGACCGGCACTAGGGACGGGTCGTGGGTGACGGTGGCCGTCTCGGTGGCGAGGTTCACCGAGGCCGCGACCACACCCTCGACGCGGTTGAGCGCCTTGGTGACGCGCCCGACGCAGGAGGCGCAGGTCATGCCGCCGATGGTCAGGGTCGTCTCGACCTCGGCGCCGCTCGCCTCGGGGGCGGTGGTGCCGGTCAGGGTGGTGGTCGCGGTCATCTCGGTCTCCTCGGTGCGGGCTGCGGTGGGAGGGGTGCTGTGGGAGAGGGTGGTCAGGAGGCGAGCTGGTAGCCGGCCTCGTCGATCGCGGCGGTCATCTGGTCGTCGGCGATGGGCTGGGTGCTGGTGACGGTGACGGCGCCGGTGGTGAGGTCGACGGTGACGTCGGTGACGCAGTCGATGGCGCCGACCTCCTGCTGGACGGCGTTGACGCAGTGGCCGCAGGTCATGCCGGTGACCTGGTAGGTGCGGGTCGTCTGGGTGGTGGACATCGGGTGCTCCTTCGGGTGAGTGCAGCGGGTTGTGGATTCGCTGGGGGAGGGGGAGGTGGGTGTTGCTGGGGACGGGTAACAGCGTCGTCGCCGGTCATGGGGTTGGCACCGGGGAAATCGCCGGGATTGTCGCCGGGCTGTCGGCTGGGGTTGCCGTCAGCCCGGCGGAGCTTCCGCCGCTAGTGCCCGTGCCCGTGGCCGTGTCCGTGGCCCGCGGCGGCGGCGTTCGGGTCGTGAGCGGGCAGCAGGGCGGCGGGGAGCAGAAGCCCGACCAAGCCGACGGCGACGGCGAGGAACGCGTCGTGGGTGCCGGTGACGATGCCGGCGCGGGTGGTGAGGTCGCCGGCGATCGCGGTGAGCGCGGCGACACCCAGGGCGGCGCCGATCTCGTGGCCGGTCATCATCAGACCGGACGCCATGCCGGACTGCTCGTGCGGGACGTCGCTCATCGCGGCGACCGAGATCGCCACGAACATTGGGCCAACGCCCAGGCCGAGGAGCGCGAAGCCGGGCAGCACGTCGGTGAGGTAGCTGGGGTCGGTGTCGATCGAGGCGAGCACCAGGGCGCCGGCCGCAGAGATGACGAGCCCGGCGGCGATGAGCTTCTTCGCGCCGACGTGCGGCAGCACCTTCGACGCGACGGCGGCGCTGATGGTGATGAACGCGGCGAGCGGGAGGAACTCCACGCCGGCGACGAGCGCGGAGGCGCCGAGGACCTGCTGGAGGTACAGCGAGCTGAGGAAGATGACGCCGACCACCGCGCCGGTGACACCGGCCATGACCACCGACGCGGAGACCAGGGAGCGAATGCGCCAGGTGGCGGCCGGAACGATCGGGTCGGTGACCTTCCGCTCGTTCGCGGCGAACCCGGCGAGCAGCACGGCGGCAGCGGCGGCGGCGACCAGGGTCTGGGGTGCGGTCCAGCCGTGGCTGGTGGTGGACTCGACGGCGTACACCAGGGCGAGCAGGCCGGTGACCAGGGTAAGTGCGCCGGAGACGTCGAGGCGGCGGCTGCCGCCGCTGCCGGGCATGGCCGGGACCTTCCGGAGCACGCCGGCGAGGACGGCGGCGCCGACGGGGACGTTGATGAAGAAGACCGCGCGCCAGTCGAAGACGGTGGTCAGGATGCCGCCGAACAGGACGCCGGCGGCGATGCCCATGCTGGCGACGGTGCCCCACAGGCCGAGCGCGGTGGCGCGTTGCCGTCCGGCGTAGGTGGTCATGACGATCGACATCGCCGCGGGGGTCAGCATGGCCGCGCCGGCGCCCTGGGCGCCGCGGGCGAGGATCAGCATCAACGGTGAGGCGGCGAGTCCCGAGGCCAGGGAGCCGAGGGTGAAGACGGCGAGGCCGGTGAGGAACATCCGGCGGCGGTCGAACAGGTCGGCCATCCGGCCGCCGAGCAGCAGGAACCCGCCGCTGAGGAGCACGTAGGCGCTGACCGCCCACTGGTAGTCGCCCGAGGACAGGTGCAGGTCGCTCGCGATGCTGGGCAGGGCGACGTTCACGACGCTGACGTCGAGGACGACCATCACCTGCGCGGCGAGCATCAACCCAAGCACGGTCCACGGGCGGCGCGGCCCGTTGGCCTCGTGGCCTGCAGCGCCGTGCCCGTGACCGTGCCCGTGGGCGTGGCCGTCGGCGTGGCCGTGGGCGTGGCCGTGGGCGTGGCCGTGGGCGTCTGGGGCCTCGTGCGTGGTGTGAGCCGCCGGGGGGTGGTGGAGCCCGGCGGACTCCGTGGACTTCGTGGACATCGTCTTCTCCTTCACGCGGATGGGGGCCGGCGCGGTGGCGGTGCCGGTGATGTCTCTGAGCGTTGTCGCCGGGGGACTTGGTCGCGCTGGCGAAATCGCCGGGATCTCGCGCGCCCGGGTGTCAGAAGCCTGGAGCGGCACGGCGCCGACGAGAGCGCAGGGCGCGGGCCGCAGTGCAGGGGGAGAGCGCACGCGAGTGCGCCCGGGGCGTCGCGCCTGCTGGACCCCATGGGACAGCTGTCGACGCGGCCTGCCGTCAGCCGGTCCCGCTGAACCTGGCAATTCACCCGGTGTGAGCGGCCCGGCTGCGTTCATAGCGTCTCTGGCATCGGGACGGGAGCAGTTCGCCTCAGCGGTTCTGCTCCCGACCCGCCCCAAGCCGACACCACCGATCGACCCGGACCGACATGGAGGAGACGACCGTGACCACTCCCAGCACCCGCCACGACCCCCAGCGGCCGGCGACGCCTTTTGACCACGACGCCCTCGACGTGCTCGTTATCGGCGCCGGGCAGGCCGGCCTAGCGATCGGCTACCACCTGCGACGGGCGGGCTTGCGGTTCCTCATCGTCGACGCCGCGACCGAACTAGGCTCCTCCTGGCGCAACCGGTGGGACTCCCTGCGGCTGTTCACCCCCGCTCAGTACGACGGGCTGCCCGGCATGGCGTTCCCCGCGCGGACCGGCACTTACCCGACTCGCACGGAGGTCGCGGACTACCTGACGGCGTACGCCGCCCGGTTCGAGTTGGCGGTGCTGCTCGGCACCCCGGTCACCCGGCTCGAGCGCGACCCTCGCTGGGACGGAGACGGGTTCGTCGCCCACACGCCTCAGGGACTGCTGCACGCTCGTCAGGTCGTGGTCGCGACCGGACCGTTCCAGACCCCGGTCATCCCAGCGGTCAGCCGTGGCCTCGGGTCGGAGGTGACCCAGCTGCACAGTGCCGAGTACCGCAACCCTGCCCAGATCCGGCCCGGCCGGGTCGTGGTCGTCGGTGGCGGGAACTCCGGGCGCCAGATCGCGCTCGAGCTCGCGAGCAGCCACATCGGCGTCCCCTCCGGAAGCCACGACGTGACGCTCGCGGTCGGTACCGAGGAGCCCGAGCTTCCGCAGCGCATCCTCGGCCGTGACCTGTTCTGGTGGCTGACCAAGACCCGGCTGCTTGCGAAGCCCGTCGGCTCCCGCCTTGCGCGCCGGATGCGGGCCCGGGGCGACCTTGTCATTGGCAGCCCAATGAAGCAGCTCCGCGCGGCCGGTGTCGACATCCGGCCCCGGCTCACCGCCGCGGCCGGCGACACCGTGACGTTCGCCGACCACACCGAGAGCCGCCCCGCGACGATCATCTGGGCGACCGGGTTCCGGTCGGACTACTCCTGGATCAAAATCGACGGCGCCGTCAACGAGACCGGCGTCGCCCACCACCGCGGCGTCAGCCCGGTGCCCGGCCTGTCGTTCATCGGCCTGCCGTGGCAGCACACCCGCGGCTCGGCTCTACTCGGCTTCGTCAAGGACGACGCCGCCTGGCTCGCCGAGCGCATCACCGCCCAAGTCGCCAGCCCGACCGCGGCCGAGCAGCGGGCCTGACCCGGCTCCCCGCCCCACAAGGGCCGGCCCGTCACCGCCCTCAAACCATGTTCTGTGAAGCCGGAGTGCTCGAGCAGTTAACAGAGGCCTCTCGAGCGTCGGCTAACAGGCGGCGGGTCTGAGGCGGTAAGAGCGAAGTCCTCCTCGATCCCGGTGATCTCGCCGGTGCGAGCCACACCCTCCGCACGAAACGGTGAAGGCATTACAGACCCCGCCCCGACCGTCCCATGACCAGGTGAGAGCCATGACCAGCACCGCCACCACCATCCCGACCACCAGCCCCACGAGCGCCCCGACGACGGCCGCCCCGACGAGCGCTTCGGCGGCCGGCAGCCGGCGGCGAGTGATCGGGCTCGGGCTGCTGATCTCCGCGCAGTTCGTCGTCATGCTCGACACCTCGATCGTCAACGTCGCCCTGCCGTCCATCCAGGCCGACATGTCGCTGAGCTCCACCGGGCTCAGCTGGATCGTGAACGCGTACGTGCTCACCTTCGGCGGCCTGCTGCTGCTCTTCGGCCGGGTCGCCGACCTTCTCGGTCGGCGGCGCATGTTCATCGCCGGGTCCGCGGCGTTCACCCTCGGCACTCTGGTGGCCGCGACCGCGGTCAACGAGTGGATGCTGGTCGCCGGACGCGTCATCCAGGGCGCCGGCGCCGCCGCGCTCAGCCCGGCCGCGATGTCGCTGCTGATGCTGAACTTCCCCGGCGAGCAGCGGGCCCGGGCGATGAGCCTGTGGGGCGCGTCCTCGGCGGTCGGCGGCGCCACCGGCGTCCTAGCCGGCGGACTGCTCACCGGGACGTTCGGCTGGTCGTCGGTGTTCTTCGTGACCGTCCCCGCGTCGGTTGCTGCCGTCGTCCTGGCCCGCCGGGTCCTCGACGACACTGCCGGCGGCGCCCGCCGCCGATTCGACGCCGGCGGCGCCGTCACCATCACCGGGGCGGTCGTCGCGCTGGTCCACGGCGGCCTTGGCGCCGCCGACCACGGCCTGGCTGCGCCGAGCGTGCTCATCGCGCTCGGCACCGCCGCTGCCCTCCTGGGCGCGTTCATCGCCATCGAGCGCCGCGCCACCGACCCGCTCGTCCCGCTGGAGCTATTCGGTGCCCCGGTGCTCTCCACCGGCGTCGCCCTCGCGGTGCTCGGTGGTGCGGCCCGCGCATCGACGTTCGTGCTGGTCGCGCTGTACCTGCAGAAGGCGCTCGCGATGTCCCCGGAGCACGCGGGCCTGGCGATGGTGCCGACCTCGGTGATGGGCTTCGTGGTGAACCTGGCGGTGCTCCCGCGGGTGCTTCGCGCGATCGGCCCGCGCCGCAGCATGGTCGTCGGCCTCGGCATCCTGGCGGTCGGCCACCTGTGGATCGCGTACGCACCCACCGGCGCCGGCTACCCGGTCGCGGTCCTGCCGGGGCTGCTGCTGGTCGCGACCGGCGTAGCGCTTAGCTTCACCCCGACCACCATGGTGATCGCCTCCGCTGCCCCCGACACCCACAGTGGACTCGCCTCGGGGCTCGCGAGCTCCGCGACGCAGGTCGGCGCGGCCCTGGGCACCGCAACCTTCACCGCCATCGCACTCGGCAGCGGCCAAGGCATCATCGACGGGTTCACCGCCGCGTTCACCGCTGCCGCGGTTGTCGCGGTTGCCACCGCGGGCCTAGCTATGACCATCGTCCGCCGCTGACACGAAGCCAGAGCCGCAGCGATGATGCTCGAGGAGGACTAGAGAGGACCCATGGAATCCCCGTCGCGAGAAGACACCAGCTCGACCGAGCCGCCGACCGAACAACCGCCTAGCGCGCAGCCGGCGGCGACCGGCCACCTTCCACCCGAGGAGTTCAACCGCTGGTACGGCGGCTGGGACCCCTTGACTCCAACGACGATCGCTGAATTCCTGGACGGGTTCGACCGGCCCTGGTGGATCATCGGCGGCTGGAGCATCGAGGTATTCACCGGCGTGCCCCGCGATCACGAGGACATGGACATCTCAATCCTGTCCAGCGACGCCGAGGCGTTCCGGGTTTTCCTCGGTGACCGGTGGACGCCGTGGAACGTCGACGAGGGCTGGTTCCGACCGTTCGATTCCCGGTTCACCGACGTCCGCCCGGACAGCCAGATTTGGGTCCGCCGGGACGCCAGCTCGCCGTGGATCCTCGACGTCCCGTTCACCCCCGCCACCGGCGGCCGCTGGACGAACAAGCGGCACCGCGCGCACACCGAGGACCTCGCTGATGTCACTTGGGTCGCCCCGGACGGACTGCGCTACGCCAAGCCCGAGGTCACCTTGATGTTCAAGGCCGCTCAGACGCGGGAAAAGGACCGGCGCGACGCCGAGATCGCGCTGCCGATGTTGGAAGACCATGCCCGGGACTGGCTGCGGCGCACCGTCGCGCTCCTCGACGCGCACCACTCCTGGCTACGAGACCTCTGACGGCACGAGCGCAGCTGAAGCTTCTCGGCCGATCGCATCGCGACCGCCAGTCCGCGCCCTTCGGCTGCTTCGATGAACCCGGGACCACCCTGCCCGACCCCGGCTACCCCGGGAGCCACACGGCAATCGCCCTGCACAAGTCGTGCCTGCGTGAACGCGATAGAAAGATCTCAATGCCTCACCTTGAAGCCATCACCATCCACGCCCGGCAGCCCGCCGAGCTGGCCCCGTTCTGGTCCGCCGCCCTCGGGTTGCCGATCGACCCCGCCGACGTGGCCGCGATCGCCGACGGAACCCTCGGTGACCGCGAGTCCGTGCTCCTCGGGCAACGCGACGGGCTGCACGTTTGGGTCAGCCCCGCGGATGAACTGCCGGAGCTGGGCGGACGGGTCCACCTCGACGTCCGCCTCGACGACGACTTCGGGCCACAAGATCTCCTCGACGCCGGCGCCACCCTGGTCTGGGACGAGCCGCAGGGCCGGTGGTCGGTCTACACCGATCCGGAAGACAACCGGTTCTGCGCGGTTCCTGCGACCGGCAAGCCCTGACCTCATGCGGCGGCGCTGGCGCCGGTCGAAGGGAGCACCTCCATCGAGGTGAAAAGGGCCGTCATTCGCCCAGTCAGCCGCATCGGGTGGCACCATGCCAACCACTGGAGGTAACACACACGCCATGACCGCACACCAGCCCGCGGACAACTCGACCGGTCCCGACCTGTCCACGGCCACGAGCCTGCGAGACCTCCGCGTCCCGATCCTGGCCGGAGTCGCGGTTGGCGTATTGCAGGCGCTGACCCCGTTCGCATTCTGGTGGCTGTCGGCTGCGACGGTGTACGCGATGGGCGTGGCCGTCATCGCCGCGATCTACATCGGTTTCAGCGTTGCCGACGGCCGCCCGAGGGTAATCGCGGTAGAGACGGTCGTCGCGACGGGCTTCCTCGTTGTCGCGGCCGCCGGGGTCACAGGCACCGCGTGGCTGCTCGTGGCCGGCCTCCTCGGGCACGGGCTGAAGGACTACTGGCAGCACCGCACCCAGTTCGTGGCCAACACCCGCTGGTGGCCACCGTTCTGCGCGGTTGTCGACGTCGTCGTCGCGGTCATCCTTGCGATCGCGATCCTCGCGGGAGCCGACTTCCACGGCTGACCGGTGGCTCCTGGCCAGCCGTGGAAGTCGGCGCGTACGGTGGCCATGGACCGGTCAAGAGCCTGACCGCGCGGAGTCTGCGCGCGTTGAGGGTCAGTCTCTGGGGGCCAGCTGTGCTCGCAGTCCGGCTAGGTCACCGAGCACCCAGGCGTCCGCTAGCTGGCCGTCGTGAAGAGTGAAGAATGCAGCGCCGGCGTAGGCGAACCGACGACCCGTAGGCCGCAATCCTGCGAGCGGTCCATCGTGGGTTCCGGTGTACAACAGTCGTGCCGCTGCTTGGTTGCCGTCGACGACCAGGGCCTGAATGGCGTTGTGGAAGTCGCTCGACCCCGCACGGATGAGGTCGCGGTACTGCCGCCAGCCGGCACGCCCATGCGTCTCGTTCCCTAGCGACCCGCGGAACGAGAAGTCGACGGTCAAGACGGTGTCGACCATGGTGTCGTCCCAGCGGTTCCACAGGTCGGCGTAGAAGGCGTTGACGAGTTCGGCTCCGTTCACGGGGGCTCAGCCTTCCACAGGGGCCGCCTCGCCGGCGGTACCCCTAGTCGCAATCGGACTTCCGAATCACTCCGAATCACGACCGGGTAGGTGAACCGATCTACCGTGTAGCGCGGTGGTCCCGGACCGCTTCGCTCGACGAGCGAAACGTCACCTGCCAGCCGGACCTTCCGCCGGCTCGAGCTAGCACCTCGTCCAACGTCGGCCGGGATGCCTCAGCAATGAGCCAAGACCGCAGATACTCCTGTAAAGACTGGTTCGCGGCTGCCGCGCGCTCGCGCAGCACGGTGTGAGTCTCCTCCGGCACCCCCTTGATTTGAATGCTGGGCATGGGGACATTCTGGCGCCGGAGCATCTGGTCGCAAGCTGAGTGGATGCGCGAAGCCTCCGCCGCTTGGGACTTCTACCCATCGATCACACGTTGCGGAGTTCGCCTTCGCGACCTGGGCGATGGACGAGTCAGACTCCCGGAAGACCCGGATCACGTCCTCGCGGAACTCCTTGGGGAACGCCTTCGGCATGGTGCACATCCTTCCAGCGCCGACACACATCGACGCAGATCAGATGTCACCTATCCGTGCAGCAGACCCAGATGCGCCCCGCTCGATCACATGCGTGGGCAGATCCGGCAAGTGCGGTTAGCTCGCGGTGTGGTTGTGTCTGTCCGTCGTGCTGTGATCGAGACCGGCAAGGTGACCGTTTGTCGAGCTCTTTGTCGGGATTGGTGGGTTGTGAGCGTGCGGATCTGGGGAACGACCTGGGGCAATACCTGGGTATCTGAGCGTGAATCGTGAAGACGCGTCGCAGACCTTGCTCGGGGTCAGGAAGACCACCTGCCACACGGGACAGAAGGGCCCCTGACCTGCGGAAACGCAAGTCAGGGGCCTTTCGTAACCCGGGTGGGGTAGGTTCCGCGCTTGCTTCTGGCGCCCCGCCTCGGGCTGGCGTCGCAACGCTCTGACCTGCGGAAACGCTGATCGGATCATTCGGCCGAGCTGTGGCTGTGTCGAATACGTGTCGAAGTTCGGTCGCGACTCGCGCTGCGAACGTGGTGCTCGATGTTCTGACCTGCGGCGACGGCGAGCCAGGGGTATCGATCGCCGACGGATAGTGGGTCCGTCGCCATAAGCCCTGTCCACGTTGACGACTGCGCCATTGTTCTTGGCCACAACGGAGAAGTTCCGGGCCGGATCGACGAGCGCCATCCGGCACCTTGGCCACGAGCATCGTTCCTCAGCGGAGGACTCGGTGGATCGCTAGACGGTATGGAGTGACCCCTCAGGGCTGCTGAGGGTTGCGGGCCGGGGCCCCACTCACAAATGGTTGTGGGTTACCGAGTAGGCCGCCGGCCTGCCCGTCATCGGCTCGGGCTTCTTCCCGCGTGCGCGAGTTCATCCACAGCGGCCGCGAGGTCCTGCTCGCAGGAGACGACAGGAGCATGGTCGCCTCGATGGCGCGGCTGGTCACGGACGTCGCGCTTCGCGAGGCGACCGCGATCACGACGAGCGAACCCCGATCGAGCACGACTGGCCTGCCGCGCTTCGGAGAACCGCCCGGTTGTACGAGCGCGCCGCGGAGGTCGCAGCGGCGGCACGGCCCAGCCTCCTGACGGGACTACCTCAGCGCCGGCGCCCGCGGCTTGAGCAGGAACGCCAGGAGGTAGAGCGCGCCGACCACGACCAGCAGGTTGCGGTAGCCGGTCAGCAGCGCGGCGTACTCCAGGCAGCCGCCGAGGATCGCACCGAGCAGGTTGACCCCGAACGCCGCCTGCGAGTTGTCCGACTCCGCGAATCTCTTCGCGAACGCGACGTTGGCCAGGAAGATCGGGAGGAACGCGATCGCGGTCGCCAGCAGGAGCCGCGGCCAGAACGGCAGCTGCAGTAGCCACTCCGGCTTCACGACGTACGCCAAGGCGAGCGAGGCCGCGATGAGAGCGAACACCACCGGCAACGAGGGCGTCCGGAACCTCCTCGTCGCCTCGACCGCGGCCAGCACGCTGAGGAGCACGCCGGTGAACACCATCGCGTTGACGACCCACGTGGTGCCGAAGAGGTTGGCGAAGGTCGCGATGTTCTTGGTCTCGAGCAGCAGGAACGCCGCGCCCATGCAGAACAGGTCGGCGTACGGACGCATCGACCGCAGCGGCCCGCCGATCGCCCGGACGAGGACCAGCGAGAGCAACAGGATGCCGCCCAGTGCCCACAGGTAGATTGCGGGCAGCATGCCACCGTCGTAGTAGAGGAACGGCGCGTCGTCGTGCACCGGTGCGGGGTACGACGCGGGCAGCGCGTGGTTGTCCGCCAAGCACCGCTGGTTGGCGGCATCGCGGGCGACCGAGATGACCGCGGTAGCGCCGGAGACGATGTCGATGCAGGGCGGGTGGCCGAAGGCCTCGGCCGCCGTACCGCCGAGACGATCCACGAGCCAACTCTCGCGGTAGTAGTTGTACATCGCGAAGACGCCGTCCGCGGTGAGGTGGTCGCGTGCGGCGCGTAGCGCCTCCTCGGTGAACAGGAAGGACTCCAGGCGAATCTGCGAGGCGCCGCTGACCAGCGCGAGCGAGTCGGGCAGCGCGAACAGGATCAGGTCGTACTTCTCGTCGGTGTTCTCGAGGAACGCGCGGCCGTCGTCGATGTGCCGAGTGACCCCGGGATCCTGGTAGGCGTGGTCCGGGTTGCCGTCCACGCCGATCTGCACCAGTCGCGGGTCGATGTCGACTGCGTCGACGCGCTCGGCGCCCTCGCTGAGGGCGATCGCGACGTCCGAGCCCGAGCCGGCGCCGATGATCAGCACGTCGCGCAGCGGGGCGTCGGTGCGGTGGGCGTACGGCGCGCCGTAGATCGCCGAGGAGCGGCTCAGCTTCCACGAGGCCGGCGACATCGACTGGTGCGGGACGCCGTTGACCGAGATGTACACGCGGGTGGCGCCCTGGTCGGTCTCGGTGCGGGTGGTGACCTTGTAGTAGGGCGACCACGAGACACCGGGGCTCAGGGTCTCGGAGAGCAGGGCGCCCACCACGACGACGGCAGCGCCGATCGCCACCCACCGAGCGCGGCCGCGGACCAGGACGACGAGGCCGATCGCGACCAGGATCCCCCACGCCACCGACGGCGCCCACAGGAACGACAGCACCGTGAACGTGCCGATGCCGAGCAGCGAGCCGATGAGGTCCCAGCGGTACGCCGTCAGCGGCTCCAGGTCCGCGAAGCATCGGCCCACGGCCTCGGCCGGGCCGGCCAGCACCGCCGCGGTCAGCAGGAACACCAGCGGCAGCACCAGCCAGGCCGGCGGGCCGGAGCTGTTCAGTGCCGTGAAGTAGATGAGGTCGGCTCCGGTCCGGTCGATGGTCACCGGGAACAGGTGCACGCCCAGCACCAGCAGGGCGAGCAGGACGGGCGTCCACGGCAGCACCGACCAGCTCTTGCGGGCGATGAGGAAGCCGAGTCCGACGCCCAGGAAGGACCCCAGCAGCACGAAGTTCGTGAAGTACGACAGGTGGACGATGTTCGCGCCGAGCCAGCGGATCAACGCCAGTTCGAGGAACAGCATCAAGAAGCTGCCCAGCACCAGCCGGGGCACGACGGTCCGCGGACGCGCAAGGAATCCCCGCGCGCGCCCCGCGCCTGCGGCCTCTCCTGTCGTGGCGTTCACCCGGCCTCCTCCAGCCATCGCGACGTGGCCGTGAGGCCACCTTGGTCCGCGACCGAGCCGGCTGTACAGACCCTCGCTCGACGACCCGGCGACGTTGCGTCGCGTCGCTTGGTCTGACTCGACCGGTGGGTGGCGGCGCGCAGACGTCGACGATGGGCCCTCCGCTGGAGGACCTACCGTCGGGTGGTGCGGCGTCTCGGGCGCCGCAAGGGTGACGCCAGGAGCGGCCGGTCGTGTCACTCCTGGGGTTGGGAACCTCCCCGTCGCCGTCACCTTGGATGTCGGAGGCGTCCTGGTGGCCGCCGGCGCGGGAAAGATGCCGTTCCGCGAGGTCTGCGCGCGTTTGTCCGAGGAGAGACACGATCATCCGAGCTATTCCGAAGCACTCGATCACTTCCAGAGGGTTTGGGACCCGAACCGAGGTTGGATCCGCTCGCCGAGGTCGTAGCACGGAGGCCCGGTTGGTGGCGGCCACATGCGGTCGAGGGCGGGACGACTACGCAGTGTGGACTGTAAATCCGTCGGCTTTGCCTTCGAAGGTTCGAATCCTTCACCTGCCACACGGGACAGAAGGGCTCTGACCAGCGGAAGAGCGGCCGGGGGCCCTTCGCGCGTCGAGCCAGCCGACAGGCAGGCGTGCCGCAGGTCGTAGCGGCCGCGGGCGAAGCAGAGGCAGGCGAAGTAGGCGGAAAGCGCCCAGTGGTGACGGGGCATTCACGCGACCGTCGGTGTCTGGCCGTGGACCGAAGCCCTGCACCGAGAGGTGACTCAGCGCGTCCGCTGATCGGCTCGATGCAGCCGTGCACTCGGTGCGCCGACTGGCGGAGGGCGACGCACCTGCGTCGACAGGGCCTCGCCCGGTAACGGTAGAAGATCAGGCCGGGACGGAGATTGCCTGCAGCCAGGCCTGCCAAGCCGGCTGTTCGCGCCGCACGTAGTCCGCGGCGTCGGCGGAGAACAGGTACGCCCGGACGCCCGCCGTCGCCTTGCCATCGCCCTCGTCCCACGTGAAGACGCTGAGCATTCCGGGCACCGGCGCGGTGAGCCGCACGAGTGTCTGCCGCTCGCCGACGCGCTCGACCGTACCGGTGGCGCCACGCACCTCGACCGTGGCGCCCTCGTCGCCCAGCCCGAGCGCGTCGTGCAGGATCGACCAGAGCGTCTCCGCGTCGCCGGGGTGGGAGGCGCTGGCCTCCAGGTGTGTGGCCTCCTGGCCGGGGAAGTACGACAGGTAGAGGCGCAGGTTGTCGAAGAACGGCATCCAGCCCGGACCCATGGTGTCCCAGAACTCCGACTCCCAGGCGGCGCCGGTCCCGAAGCCGCTGCTGGTGACGCGCACGATGCAGGTCCCGCCGGACTGTGCCTCGACGAGGAACTCCGACGTCAGCGGGCTGAGAGCATCGGGGTCCTTGCCCATGAGGGAGGCCCAGTCCTCCTCATAGACGAGGCGGCGCGGCGGCTCCCATGCGGTGACCTGGCCGTCCGAGCCCATCTCGGGGCCCATGGTGAAGTGAAGGGAGCCGCCCTCGCGCTCCTCCATCTCGGTCGGCGTGAACCAGGCACTCATGCCCTTCGCGGTCGCGATGGCCTGCCAGACCTGCTCGGCGGTGCCCGGAACCTCGACGCTGAACTCCAGGCGGTACGGGACGTTCGGGGTGGTGCTCATGGGTTCTCCTCAGGGAGGGGGTGGGCGGCGACGAGGAGCCGGTGCGGGCGCCCGTCGTCGTGGTGGTAGCGAGCTGCCAGGTCGACCACTGCAGCGGTCAGGTCGTCGGCGAAGGCCGCCCGGTCGGCGGCCGACCGGAAGCCGATCTGCGTGTCGATGGTCAGCGTCGGCAGGCGCTTGCCGGACGCGCCGGCCCGGCGCGCCAGGGCGCCGACCTCGCGCACCAGCCGACCGGCCAGCGCGACGAGGTACCCGGCCGACAGGTGGTCAGCGTTGGCGGCCGGGTCGGCCGCGGACGCGCTGACCGCAGCCGGCGACACGACGTACGACGCCGCTGAGGCCTGCAGCACCCGCTCGGTGATGCCCCCGTGCCGCCGCTCGTCGGACAGCTCCACCAGGCCGTGCGCCTCGAGCGCCTTGAGGTGGTAGTTGACCTTCTGGCGCGCGATCCCGACTCGAGCGGCGAGCCCGGCCGCGGAGGCTGGTCGGGCCAGCTCGGCGAGCAGCCGGGCCCGGACCGGATCCAGCGCGGCGGCGGCTGCCTCCGCGCTCTCGATGACCTCGACATCCTGCATCGCCCCACGATCGCCTTGACAATAAATCTTGTCAAGAGATGTGTGCGCTCGACATGGTGCCGAGGAGGTGCGGGAGGGCGCACCTACCGCTGCGGGCCACGGCTCACGCAGCGAGCATCAACGATCTCGGCGCTCCTCGATACCAGTGCTCTACAGCGGCGATGTGACACGGCTTGTTGAAGCCCGACGGGGTACGCGGTCGGACGCGTGACCCCCGGCATTGCTCTCGGGCAGCTCCGCCATCACCGTCAGCGGCGGCCGGTTGCGGTCGATCCACACTCGCGTGGCACCTGCTTCGAAGAGCGTCGACTCCAGGGCGTCGAGTATCAGGCCGAGGAGTCGCATCTCGAGGTGCACTGGCAGGGTTGCCACCGGCACGCCGTGCGGCGGGATGTCGTGACCTGCGGGCTTGACCATGCCGTACTCCCGGGTGCGTCGTCTTTGCTTCGGGTACGGCGCGTCTCGTCCGGAAGCCGACTACTTCAGCTTCAGTTCGCAGGATGGCACACGAGCGCGGGTTTCGCCACGGTTCAGGAAGTGACATGGCAGCGCGGAGCCGTTGGCTCAGTGCGGTTCCGCACAGGTCTTCCGGACGCCGGCCTCCGGGGTGTATGCCAGTCCTACGAGAAATCGATTTGGGCGCATGAGGCCCGTCGCGGTTCTCTCGTCGCCGGCCGGTCAACGGGGACCGGCGCGGTACTCGCGCCGCTGGCGCGGGCATCTCGGGAAGGGACAGGCAATGGCAACTGTCGGATCGACACGAAGGTCATTCCTCATCGGCAGCGGGATCGGGGCAGCTGCCGTGCTCGGCGGAAGCGCATCGACTTTCCTGGGCATGGCGCCGGCCGCCGCGGCGCCCGGCGGTTCGCTGTACCAGGCGGCGCTGGCCAAGGGCATCCGGTACGGGTCGTCGGCAGCGACCTGGCAGGTCCAGCCCGACGCGGCCTATGCCGCCTTGTACGCCCGCGAGAGCGGCTTCCTGCTGACCGAGGACGACCTGCTCTGGTACCGGCTCAAGCCGACCAAGGATTCGCCGCTCGACTTCACCTACGGCGACCAGATCGTCTCGTTCGCCACGAGCAACGCCCAACCCGTGCTGGCCGCCCACCTGGTGTGGGACGAGGGCCTCGGGGACGGGTGGGAGCAGGACGCGCTCTACAACCTCAGTACGCAGGAGGCGCGCGATCTGCTGTTCCCGACGATCCAGCAGGAAGTCGCCCACTACCGGGGCCAGGTCAAGGCGTGGGTGGTGGCCAACGAGGTGACCGACGGCCGGCGCAAGGACGCGCACGGCTTCTGGACGGTGAACCCCTGGTACCAGACCATCGGGCCGACCTACGTCGAGGAGGCCTTCAACCTGGCCCACCAGCAAGACCCCAACGCGCTGCTCCTCATCAACGACTTCGGCTTCGAGACCGGCTCGGACGCCGCATCCCGGCGGACGTCGATGCTGGCGGCGATCGACTACCTGAAGAGCAAGAACGTCCCCGTGCATGCCGTCGGCATCCAGGCGCACCTCAACGCCAACGGGTTCGCGCGCAGCTTCGACACCACCGCGTACCGGACGTTCCTGGCCATCTTCATCACCGAGCTGGACGTCCAGGACGACGGGCTCAAGGCTGACGTCGCGTCCAGGGACGCGGGCGTCGCCGACGTCTACACGAGGTACCTGTCCGTCGCGCTCCAGGAGCCCGCGGTGAAGGTCGTGCTGAACTTCGGGCTCTCGGACCGCTACACCTGGCTCCAGGAGGACTACCCGCGCAAGGACGGCGCCGCGCGCCGGCCACTGCCCTTCGACGAGAACCTGCAACCCAAGCCGGCGTACAACGCCATCCTGCAGGCCTTCCAGGGGGCGCCGACGCGCACTCCCATCTAGATCTCTCGTCATGCCTGCGCTGGTCAGTGGGGGCAGGCAAGACGCGACATCGACCGGCTGGTCATGCTGAGCCGAGGTCCGGCAGGTCTGGAGGACTGCAACGAGGCGGAGGCGGCGTTCACCGTCGACCGTGCTCCCCGCCTTGCGGTCCTGAGTGCTGGCGCTACCGGTTGCTGGTGTTCGTGCGGTTGTCGTAGACGTCGAAGCACCCGTCGAAGCCGACCTTCGGGTCCGGGAGCTGCGCCCCTGTCGAGGCGTCGGTGATCATGGCGTTGCGGTTGTCGGTGTTCGAGGCCTGGTAGCAGCCGAGCTGGTCGATGAGGACGAGGAGTGAGACGTCCTTCTTCTTCCCGTCGACGGTGTAGGAGAGGTCGCAGCCCCACGAGCCCGGTTGCGAGTCCTGCTTGGTGTTGACCGAGCTGTGGCACTCGGTGCTGGTGACATCCGGGGTCACCGGACGGTGCCCCTGGAGCTGCTCGCTGAGAGCGTAGGCGTGCGCGAACGTCGCTGGCACGTCGTTCTCGACGCGTCCGCGAGTGGTGTCCGGCGTGCAGGCGCTGGCGCCGACGACGACCGCGCCGAGAGCGACGGTCGTGGCAAGGACCTTTCTCAGGTGCCGCATGGATCAGCCCTCCTGGATGTCTCGGCGGTGGAACACGACGTAGGCGATCGTCAGCGCGACCGCCGTGTAGATCGCTGAGACCACGAGGCCCCGCAGGAACGGCTCGGCGTACGACGGATCGTCGAGCAGGCCGCGCCACGCGTTCATGGGCCAGTTCAGCAAGGCGTGCCGCACCGTGTCCCACGCGTTGAGGAACATGTACATCTGGAAGACCAGGCCGATCACGACCGGTACGACGACGCCGAGCACGCTGTTGCGGGTCAGCACGGACACGCACATGGCGATCGACGCGAACCCGATCAGGGGCGGCAGCACGCTCAGCCAGCTCTCGGCCACCATTCCGATCGCGTGGGCGGTGGACGGGACCTCGAGGTTGCCGACCGTGATGAACGGCTGGTCGCCGACCGCCACGAGCCCGGCGATCAGCGCGCTCGCGCCGATGGCGATCACGAGGCCGACGGTCGCGACGAGAGCTGCGGTCACCTTCCCCCAGAACACTGCTCGTCTGCTGACCGAGCGGGTCAAGATCGTCTTGTAGGTCCCGTAGTTGTCCTCGGAGGAGAAGATGTCGCCGGAGATGAACGCGGCGATCAGGGGGAACAGCCACTGGGTCGCGGTCACGAGGACGACCATCGGAGTCGCGAACCCGGTGGTCTTGAGGTACCGGCCGTACAGGGTCTCGAGAGGGAGCTGGTCCTGGTGGAGCACCAGCAGGATGAAGATCCACGGTGCCACCAGCAGGACGGTCGCCACGACCCTGGTCCTCGTCTGGCCGAGCAGCTTGCGCAGCTCGACGCCGAACACCGTGCCGGCGCCGGCCGTCGTCCTGGCGGTCGTGATGGGTGTCCTGGTGGTCGCGGCGCTCGTCGTCGTCATGCCGCCGCCTCCTCGTCGGTCGGCGTGCCGGTGCCGCCCTCGGTCAGGCGGAAGAACAGGGTCTCCAGTGCCGAGGTGGGGGCGTGCAGTCGGTGGATGCCGAGGCCGGCGTGCACGAGCTCGCGCGAGAGCCGTTCGACGGTCGCCTCGTCCGCGTCGAAGACGATCTGCGGCCCGTCGAGCTGGACGTGTTCGACGCCGGCGAAGCCACGGCACACCTCCACCGCGACGTGGTTGTCGGTGGTGTCCAGGTGCCGGGTCGCCCGCCCGGCCTGTGCACGCAGCTCGGTGATCGGCCCGTCGTACGCGAGACGTCCCCTGCGCATGATGGCGACGCGCGTGCAGATCTCGTCGACCTCGACCATGTGGTGGCTCGAGAGCAGGATGGTCAGCCCGGTGTCGACCAGCCGATGGATCAGGTTCCGCATGTCGCGGATCCCCGCCGGGTCCAGGCCGTTGGTCGGCTCGTCGAGCACGAGCAGGCGCGGGTCCCGCATCAGCGCTGCGGCCACCCCGAGTCGCTGCACCATCCCGTAGGAGTACTCGCGGACCCGGCTGTCGCGTCGGTCGAACAGGTCCACGACCTCCAGGACCTCGTTGATCCGTTGGGGCCGCAGACCGCCGTCGAGGCGACCGAGCAGCTCGAGGTTCTTGCGACCCGACAGGTAGGGGTAGAAGCGCGGCGCCTCGACGAACCCGGCCACCTCGGCGAGCGCGCGCCGGGGCTCGGGCTGCACCGGGACTCCGGAGACCGAGATCTCCCCGCTGTCGGGACGGATCAGGCCGAACAGCATCCGCATGAATGTCGTCTTGCCAGCCCCGTTGGGACCGAGGAGGCCGTAGACGTCGCCCGCGCCCACCTCCAGGTCGACGTGGTCGACCGCGCTCAGCGCGCCGTACGTCTTCGTCAGGCCCTGAGCCGATACGACGGGCTCTCCTTCACGTGCTCCGGTCATGCTCGCGACCGTAGGGAAGGCCCATGAAGGCGAGATGAAGTGCGGCGGCCTCTCGGCGGTGCGACCGCGGGGATCCCCCGGAGTCCGTTCGCGCCCGCGCCGACTGCCGGATGCCGTCATGGACCGCTGGGCGCAGGTTCCTCACAGGTTCACCGGGGTACAGATTGCGCATGCTGCAGGGCGCGCTGGATGCGATCCGATCCGTTCCCGCCGCGCTCGCCTACGCCATCATCGCCCTGCTCGTCTTCGCCGAGGCCGCCGTCTTCGTCGGGTTCGTCCTTCCTGGCGAGACCGCCGTGCTGCTCGGTGGCTTCATGGCGAGCCAGGGCCACCTCGACATCGTCACCTTGATCGTGGTCGTCGTGGTCAGCGCGATCCTCGGCGACACCGTCGGCTACGAGGTCGGCAAGCATCTCGGACCACGGGTGTTGCAGTTCGGCGTCCTGCGCAAGCACCAGCCGCGGCTCGCGAAGGCTCAGGAGATGCTCCGCCGGCGCGGAGGACCGGCGATCTTCCTCGGCAGATGGACCGCCTTCTTCCGAGCCGTCATGCCAGGGATCGCCGGCCTCAGTCAGATGCGCTACCGGACCTTTCTGCTCTGGAACGCCCTCGGGGGCGTCACGTGGGGCGTCGCCATGTGCCTGGTCGGCTACTTCGCCGGCGCCTCCTACGAGAAGGTCGCCTCGGCCATCGGCGAGGGGACCGCCGTCGTCATCGCCGTACTGGTGGTCACGGCGCTGGTGGTCGGGCACGTGCGACGGAGGCGGCGAGAGGAGTCAGGGGAAGCGGGGCACGTCACAACGTCGCACGACCCTGGGGAGGGCGAGGCGGACGTTCCGGAGTGAGCGGGGTTGCTGGCGAAGCGACCAAGCAGAGGGTGGGCGTCTCACCCTGCGCCTGGCGTTCGACTTCCAACCTCAGCCACGGCGTGCGTGGGCCACATCGGTCGCACGTCCGCCGAACGGGCCAGCATTTCACCGGGCGGGTTCGCAGCCGAGGCGGCAGTGCCCTGACGGTTGGGGCTGCGATGTGGAGTGAAGCACGACAGCGGCTGATGAAGCCCCTCGGTAACCGGCTGGTAGCGGTCGGGCCGTGGCATGCCAGCGTTCATGCTCTGGCCCGCGTGACGTGCTCAACCTGCCCGAGCGGCCCTCCTGTGTCCGTGGCTTTCTGGCCGTGGGTGGTTGCGACCGACAGGGCAGCTACGGGAAGGGTGGGTGGGTGGTCGTCACCGGTTCCCGGCCTGCGGGTCTCGGGGGCCGCGCGCCGCCTGTGGAAAGCGGCTCGGAATCGTGACCTTTTCGTTACCCAGATCCCTGTGGAGCAAGGGGTTCTGGGCCTCTCAGTGTCGGTGGCCGGTGCTTGAGTAGGGCCATGACAGCGATGGCCACACCTCGACACCGAGTCTCGGTGGCCGTCGCCCACGCCCACACCGAGATCGATGCGGTCGCGGACGCCTCGGTGTGGTCCATGGAGCCCGCCGAGACCACCGCGACGCTCGTGGAGATCAGCAAGCTCAAGGCGAAGGTCGCCGAGCTCGAGGCCCGGGTCGCCGAGCACGCCGACGACGAGACCGTGGACGCGTGGGCGCACCGGACCCGGCAGACCAAGCCCGCGGTGCTGGGCCGGGTCAGGCTCGGCCAGGCACTGGTGACCCGCGGCCATGTCCGGGACGCGCTTGCGGCCGGTGACCTGGTGGTCGAGCAGGCCCGGGTCATCGTCACGGCGCTGGACCGGCTGCCCGGCGACCTCGACACGACTCTGGTGGGTCGGGCGGAGCGGCACCTGGTGGCCGCTGGACGGGAGCACACCGCCCCGACCCTGCGGGTCCTGGGCAAGCGACTGATGGACGTGGTCGCACCCGACCTGGCCGACGCCTACGAAGCCCGCCAGCTCGCCCGCGAAGAACGCGACGCGCTGCTCGCCACCAAGCTGGTCATGGTCGACGACGGGCACGGCAAGTGCCACGGCCGGTTCACCGTCCCGTCCTTCCACGGTGCCGCGCTGAAGAAGATGCTGCTCGCAATCGCCGCCCCCAAACGGCTGGAACCGCAGGAACCGGGCGTCCCGCTGCGCCCCGGACCCGAACGCCGGGGCCGGGCGTTCTGCGAGCTCATCGAGCGCTACCCCGCCCACCAGCTCCCCCAGACCGGGGGCGTCTCGGCCACCATCGTGGTCACCATGACCCTGGAGGCCCTCGAAGGCCGCATCGAGCACGCCGCACTGCTGGACACCGGGGAGCGGATCACCGCGGCCACCGCCCGCCGGCTGGCCTGCGAGGCCGGGATCATCCCCGCCGTGCTCGGCGGCAACTCCGAGGTCCTCGACCTCGGCCGCACCCGCCGGTTCCACACCAGGGCCCAGCGGACCGCGATCGCGATCCGGGACCAGCACTGCACCGAACCCGGCTGCGACTGGCCCCCGGCGATGTGCCACGTCCATCACGACATCCCGTGGAGCCGCGGCGGACCCACCGACCTCGACCACGGCAGGCTCCTTTGCCCTAGACACCACACCAGATTCCACCGACGGACCTAGGCCGACCGGCCCGACGAAGCTCCACCACAGAACGGCCGATCCGCGCGGTCCTGCCTGACAAACCCCAACGCCGCGAGCCGCGCGGAATGCGGTGCGGGCTCAGGCGGTCAA
The DNA here is from genome assembly GCF_000620645.1 of Nocardioides sp. URHA0032. GTDB lineage: Bacteria > Actinomycetota > Actinomycetes > Propionibacteriales > Nocardioidaceae > Nocardioides. The sequence goes on from NZ_KK211160.1 coordinate 593,016, forward strand.
CGCAACATTTCGGCTAGTGCTTGTGATGGTGTCTTGAAGGCGAGGGTCTGTCGAGGACGGTCGTTGAGCTCGAGTGCGATGGCGTCGAGGTCGTCTTGTGTGAGAGTGCGGAAGTCGAGTCGTCGGGGCATGTACTGGCGCAGCAGCCCGTTGGTGTTCTCGTTGCTGCCGCGCTGCCAGGGCGACTTCGGGTCGCAGAAGTAGACGTCGATGCCGGTCTGGTTGGTGAACCGCTTGTGCTCGGCCATCTCGTGGCCCTGGTCCCAGGTCAGCGACTTCGCCAGGTGCTTGGGCAGGTGCTGCACTGCTGCGGCCAGGGCGTCGGCGACGGCGTCGGCCTTGTGGTTG
>NZ_JIAV01000014.1 GCF_000620645.1 Nocardioides sp. URHA0032
CTGCCGCGATCGCCCGAAGCGACAACCCGGCGGCCAGACCACGCGAGATCTCTTCGCGCTCTTCGAGGCTCAATCGACCGACTGCTCGATGTCGTGGATCAGGTCTGATCCCACCGCACCGAATCAGGTAGGTCCGCACCGTGCTGGTCGGCAGACCCAGAGCCCGAGCAGTCGGCTTGACCGAGTGCCCGGACCGCAACCGCCTCCAGATCTCGTCGATGTCTGCAGGCGACAACCGCTGATAGCTCTGACGCGCCATCGCGACCTCCTTCAATCAGGAAGTGTTGCGATGACTCATTGAGAGCGCCCCGTCAACCGCACGTTGCCGGTTCCGTGACGTTGGTGAAGGCCCCCAGTCAGCTCGGCAGTGTCGCCGCGGGGGTGCGGGCCACCATGGCCGCGATCATGATGAGGTCGCGCCCGGGGGCGAACTGGTTGCGGCGGGGAAGGTCGTGGCGGTGCTCGTCGTAGAGGTCGACCAGGCGGAGCACCGACGCGGCCACCGGCTGGTCGGGGTCGTCGGCGGGCAGGTCACACGCGTGCCGGGCGACCTGGATCGGGGTGCCCGGGTCCTCGCCGCGCTGCATCGGCTCGAGGGCCGCGACCAGGCTCTCGACCAGCACCTCGAGCGCGGGTGTGATCGGGCGTGCCTCAACGGCAGGCGCCGGGCCGAGATCCAGCGGCTCCTCACCGTTGGCCAGCCGGGCCACCTGTCCGCCCGCCACCGAGCGCAGCTGCGCAGCGTCGAGCCCAGCCTGAAGGCCACACCGCACCGCCGCGATCGCTGCGGCCAGAGGGGTGCTGTACGGCAGATCGGAGGCCGCCAGGATGCGCCCGGGTGGCACCAGCCGCATCAGGGCCATCAGGTGAGCTGGGGACCACCACGACGTGTCGTAGAAGATCGACGGCGCCGAAGCAGCCTCGCGCCACAGCCAGGCGAGGTCGACCAGGGCGCAGTGCGCCAGGATCATCCGCACCTGCGGATAGCGCTCGCTCACGTCGAGAACCGTGCGCCCGATGGTCTCGAGCTCGGGGCCCGCGTGCACCACTACCGGCAGCCGCTGAGCGTCGGCGATCTCGAACACACCCTCCAGTCGAGGGTCACCCAGCTCGAACTGGTCACTGGACGGATGCAGCTTGATCCCACGGGCGCCGGCATCGAGTGCGTCGCTGAGCAGCCGTACCGGATCTCCACCCGGGGTGAGGCGTGCCAGCGCGGTGAGCCGACCGCGGCTGGCTGCTGCCTGCTCGATGCAGCGCCGGTTCGGCTCGCGGTAGCCATCGGGCTCGGTGAGGGGGAAGACGAGCGCCCGGCCGTCGCACAGGTCCAGCGAGTCGGTCAGCTCGGCGACCGTGGCCGAGAACCCGCTCGGGTCCTGCGCTCCGACATGGGTGTGGGCGTCGTAGACCTCGAGTGCGCCCACGTCCGCGCGCAGGGCTTCGAACCAGGGAACGAGCAGCTCGTCGGCGTACATGCGGTTCTCCGGGGTCGATCTGGTGGCCGGTAGGACCCACACTGACACGACGGCCGACGACGAGCACGGCCTGCCGCTCGAAAGGAAGGCGATGAGCCCACGCCGGTTCGGCATCGAGGAGGAGCTGCTCCTCGTCGACGACTGCGGCGCGCCCGCGGGGCGAGCACGCGACCTGCTTGCCCGCTGCGCCGCTGCCGACGACCTGCTCCCCGGCACCGTGCTGGTGCATGAGTTCTTCCAGGCGCAGGTGGAGACCGTGACCCCTCCGCTCCACAAGCTCGCCGACGCGGAAGATCATCTTCGCGCGGCACGGGCGTCGCTGGCCCGCAGCGGGGCAGTACTGGGCGTCAGCCCCCTGGCCGTCGCCGTCCCCGTCCTCGCCAAGCCACCGGGTCCGTATGTCGAGCACGAACGATTCGCTCGCATCACCCAGCACTACGCCGGGCTGGCGGCCGAGTCCCTCATGTGTGCGCTGCACGTGCACGTCGAGGTGGCGAGCCGGGAAGAGGGGGTCGCGGTGCTGGACGGCGTCCGCCCGTGGCTGCCGTTGCTGACAGCCGTGAGCGCGAACTCCCCGTTCTGGCACGGCCGTGACACAGGGTTTGCGAGCTGGCGCTCTCAGCTGTGGCAGCTGTGGCCGAGCAGCGGTCCGCACGAGGTCTTCGGCGACCTGGCCGCCTACGACGCCCTCATCGATCGACTGCTGCGCGACCAGACGATCCTCGACGTGGGGTTGCTCAATCTCCAGGTCAGGCTGTCGGCCCGATACCCCACGGTGGAGTTCCGGATTGCCGATGTGTGCACCTCGCTCGACGACACCCTGCTCGTAGCGGCCCTGGCTCGCGGACTGACCGAGACAGCTGCCCGCGAGGCCGGCCAGGGCATCGGCCCGGCACCGTGGCGCGTGGACAGTCTCCGCAGCGCCGGATGGCGCGCAGGTCGCTTCGGTGTCAACGACTCACTCGTCGACCCCCGAAGCGGCGCGCTGGTGCCGGCTGCGACCGCTCTCGAGACCTTGGTCGACCACGTGCGAGATGCGCTCGACGACGCAGGCGACCTCGAGCGGGTCACCGCGAGCTTGCCGCGAATAGCCCGCGAAGGCTGCGGCGCCGATCACCAACGCCGCGCCGCCGCCGGCGGTGACCTGATGGCAGTGATCGACGACCTACGGGTCCGCACCGTCGCGGGCTGATCAAGCACAGACTCGCGCTATGTACCTTGACGGTTACATACCCGACTCGGTACCTTCGGTTCATGGACGTCGTGCTGCACGCGCTGGCGGACGAGAGCCGCCGTACGGTTCTCGAGATCCTCCGCGACCACGCAGCGACCTCGGGAGAGCTGGCAGAGGCCCTTCCGATCGCTCGCCCGGGCGTGTCCCGGCACCTCCGCGTGCTGCGGGAGGCCGGGCTGGTCGACGTCCGCCAGGACGCGCAGCGTCGGATCTACACACTCCGCCCGGAGGCGCTCGTCGAGGTCGACGAGTGGCTAGGCAAGTACCGCCAGCTCTGGGAGAACCGGCTCGGCGCCCTCCACACCGAGATCGCACGAGGAAAGAAGGCACGACAGTGACCACGATCGCGACGATGCGAACACTCGACGAGACCCGCGGAGCAGTCCGCGTGGAGGACGTCTACGACACGGACATCGGCGACGTCTGGCAGGCGTGTACGACGCCTGAGCGGCTGGCCCGCTGGATCGCCCGGGTCGACGGCGACCTGCGGGTCGGCGGTACGGTCCTGTGCGTCTTCACGAGCAGCTGGACCGGCGCGGCACGCGTCGAGGTGTGCGAGGCGCCCCACCACCTGCTGCTGACGACGGAGCCGGGTACGGACGACGAGGGACAGATCGAGGCGTGGCTGACCGAGGAGGGCTCCAGGACCCGCTTGGTCGTGGAGGAGCGTGGCCTGCCGATCACGCACCTCCCGTTCCACGCCTCCGGTTGGCGGGTCCACCTCGAGGATCTCGGTCGGTCGCTGGAGATCGACGGGCCGGTCCATCCGGAGGGCTGGAGCTCCGAGGCCGGGGCGCCCGGCTGGAAGGACCGCTGGGAAGAGCTCACGCCAACGTACCAGCTGATGGAGATCGGCTGATGTCGACCTGATCGGCGGGGTCAGCCCTCCGTCCGCGACCATGAGAACGGACCGAAGGAGGTACCGGTCGTGGGCTGGTGGCCGCCGGGGGTGACCACGAGCCTCAGGTACTCCAGCGGCACCGTGCTCCCATGGACGACGATGCGGTGGAAGTTGGGCACGGCGTACGACGGGTGGCTTCGCCAGGCGTCGTAGGAACACACGTCCCCGTCGCCGGCGCAGGGTGCGCTCTGCTGGAGCGGGTTGTCCGAGCGGTAGACGTGCGAGTCACCCTCGAGGGCGAGCACCGGCCGGCCGAACGCCAGGGTGTGGTCGGCCAGGCTCTTCACGAGCGGCTCGTACTGGCTCAGGTGGGTCTGCGGCTTCCCGTCGAGGTCCCACATGTCCGCCTGCTGGACCACGACGAGACCCTGCGCGTCTCGGGCCGACGCGATCGCGAAGGCGCGGTCCAGCCAGCACAGGTCGGCGGCGGTGCGCTGCCGGGTCGCGGTGCCCTGCTCGTCGCTCATCGCCGGCGCGCCGTACCAGGGGTCGGTGTCGTTGTTCGAGCCGCCGGGGATGTCGAGCGTGACGAACACGAAGCCCTTGCGCTGCCAGATCACGTTCTCGACGTACTGGGCGTCGTCCGGGTGCGCCGGGTCGTACGCCGCGGCTTGCGAGATCGTCCGGAGCGCGCCGGGCCGAGCAGATCGGCTACCAGCCGTCGCGTGGTCGCCAGTCGATGAGCTGGTCGCCATCGCCAACTTCGAGGAAATGATCCATCTTCGCCGACCAGTGACTGCTTGCCGCGCCCATCGTGGACCCGGAAGCCAGGGCGCCATCATGCGGAGGAACGCCACGTGAGGAAGACAAAGTCGACGGTCGTCGCCCTGACGGCAGGGGCCGTGACCGGAGCGGTCTTCGTCGCCCCGATGTTGATCGGCTTGATACCCGACAGCACGCTCGACCCGCGGACGGAAGGACGGGTCTCCACGGCCGATCGACATCAGGCAGCCAATGTCGTGAGCGCATGGCGGCGCAACGGCGAGTACAGCGAGTGCATGGAGAGGCGTGGCTACGACGTGCCGTGGCAGGAAACCATCGCCCTCGCCCCGGAACTCGACGACGATCCAGCGTTGGTCAAGTTGTACAAGGAGACCCACATCACGGAGGGAGACGAAGAGGCGGTGTGGAGCACCCGAGGGTTCCTCCATGCGGCCCGTGACTGCCGCGTTCTGGGGCCTGAGAGACCGGGGATCTCCGACTACAACAGGGTCAAGGATTGGAAGCGCGTCCTGGCGGAAGCGAGACAGCACGGCTGGTCACCAGACGACCCGTTCGCCTTGGACTGACGGCTCGGCGAAGGGCGCACATCTACTCGCATTCCCGCGCGGTTCGCGGCGTTGGGTGCTCGCAGGCGGGACCGCGCCCGTCGGCCGGTCTGTGGTGGTGCTTCGTCGGGCAGGTCGGCCTAGGTTCGTCGGTGGAACCTGGTGTGGTGTTTCGGGCAGAGGAGCCGGCCGTGCTCGACGTCGGTGGGTCCGCCGCGGCTCCACGGGATGTCGTGATGGACGTGACACATCGCCGGCGGCCAATCGCAGCCCGGCTCGGTGCAGCCCTTGTCGCGGATCCCGATCGCGATGCGCTGGGCCTTGGTGTGGAACCGGCGGGTGCGGCCCAGGTCGAGGACCTCAGATCGTCCGCCGAGCACCGCGGGGATCAGGCCGGCCTCGCAGGCCAGCCGGCGGGCCGTCGAAGCTGAGATCCGCTCCCCGGTGTCCAGGAGTGCGGCCTGCTCGAGCTTCCCGAGCAGGCTGTCGAGGGTCATGGTCACCACGATGGTGGCCGAGACCCCGCCGGTCTGCGGGAGCTGGTCGGCCGGGTAGCGCTCGATGAGCTCGCAGAACGCCCGACCCCGGCGTTCGGGTCCGGGGCGCAGCGGGACGCCGAGTTCCTGCGGGTCCTGCCGTTTGGGGGCGGCGATCGCGAGCAGCATCTTCTTCAGCGCCGCGCCGTGGAAGGACGGGACCGTGAACCGGCCGTGGCACTTGCCGTGCCCGTCGTCGACCATCGTGAACGTGGTGGCCAACATGGCGTCGGCCTCTTCGCGGGCGAGCTGCTTCGCTTCGTAGGCGTCCGCCAGGTCGGGGGCGACCACGTCCATCAGCCGCTTGCCCAGGACCCGCAGGGTCGGGGCGGTGTGCTCGCGCCCGGCGGCGACCAGGTGCCGCTCGGCCCGGTCCACCAGGGCGGTGTCGAGGTCCCCGGGCAACTGGTCGAGCGCGGTGACGATGACCCGGGCCTGCTCGACCACCAGGTCACCGGCCGCGAGCGCGTCCCGGACATGGCCCCGGGTGACCAGGGCCTGGCCGAGCTTCACCTGGCCCAGCACCGCGGGCTTGGTCTGCCGGGTCCGGTGCGCCCACGCGTCCACGGCCTCGTCGTCGGCGTGCTCGGCGACCCGGGCCTCGAGCTCGGCGACCTGCGCCTTCAGCCGGGTCAGCTGGATCAGGGTCGCGGTGGTCTCGGTGTGGTCCATGGACCACACCGACGCGTCCGCGACCGCATCGATCTCCGCGTGCGCGTGCGCGACCGCCACCGAGACCCGGTGTCGGGGTGTGGCCATCGCTGTCATGGCTCCACTCAAGCACCGGCCACCGACACCGAGAGGCCCAGAACCCCTTGCTCCACAGGGCCCTGGGTCACGAACAGGTCACGATTCCCCGCCCCTTTCCACAGGCCCGGTAGCACGGCGGACCCGCAAGCCGGGAGGCGGCGACGACCACCCACCCACCGTCCCCGTAGCTGCCTTTCGGTCGCCACCACCCAGGGCCGGAAACCCACGGCCATCAACCCGCGAGCCCGGCGACAGCAGACCCCCACCCACCGGTCCGTAGCCGCCAGTCCACCCATCTGCCCGCAGTGTTCGTCCGCCAGACGCCTGGGTACCTCGGCGGAATGAAGCCGCTCGAAGTCGGCCTCGTCGCTGACCAGCCAAGCCCACCCAGATCGCCCGCCGGTTCGGCGGCTGCCGTTCGTCGGATGGTGAGAATCGGCGCGATTGGGACGTCGAAGTGGTCAGCGAGCCCTTCACCGTCGCCTGTGAGGACGTGGGTACGGTGCTGTCACGGCTCACGGATCGAGGCCAGGAGCGTCACTGGGACGTGGTCGTCGGGCTCACGGAGCTTCCCCTCCGGGACGGCGATGGCCGCTACCTGCTCGTCGAGACCGACCCGCAGCACCGGACAGCGGTGCTGTCCCTGCCCGCGCTCGGCGGCCTTCGCATGCAGAGACGCAGCCGTCACGCGTTGCGCGAACTGATCAGCGGCATGGCAGATCCCGGCGCGGACAGCGGCCTGAACCTGGTGTGGGCGATGTTCGTTCTCGACCCCGCCGTGATGGGCGGATACCTCGGCATGACGCTGAGCTACCGCGACCTGTTCGTCCTGAGCTGGTTCGTCGCATCGGCAGCCACCGTCGGCGGCGCGCTGGGCAGCGGACTGGAGTCGGACGAAGCGATCCGTGCAGCCGCGTACTCCAAGCGAGAGCAGGACCGCCGCAACCGGCTCGCGCGTGACGAGAAGCCGAACACGGAGACATCGACCCGGTCGTGAGCCCTCCTGTCAGGCGGCGACCGACGACGGGGAATGCGGGCTCGTCAGAGATCGCCGCCGAGGTACGCCGCTCGCACCGACTCGTCGCCCGCGAGCTGCGCGCCGGTGCCCGAGCGCACGATCTCGCCGGTCTCCAGCACGTACGCCTCGTCGGCGGCCTTGAGCGCCTGCGCGGCGTTCTGCTCCACGAGCAGCACGGTCGTGCCCTGAGCGTTGATCTCCTTGATGATCGAGAAGATCTGCTGGATCAGCTTGGGCGCCAGGCCCATCGACGGCTCGTCGAGCAGGACCACCCGCGGGCGCGCCATCAGCGCGCGCCCGATCGCCAGCATCTGCTGCTCACCGCCCGAGAGGGTGCCCGCGACCTGGGCGATCCGCTCCTGCAGTCGCGGGAAGAGCCCGAGCGCCCGGTCCAGGTCGGCGGCGACGCCGGCCTTGTCCTTGCGGGCGTAGGCGCCCATGTCGAGGTTCTCGCGCACCGTCATGCCGGGGAAGATCCCGCGGCCCTCGGGCGACTGGCTCAGCCCGAGCTTCACCCGCTCGTACGGCGGGAGGTGCGTGATGTCGTTGCCGTCGAAGACGACCCGGCCGGCACGCACCCGGCGCAGGCCGGACAGCGTCTTCATCGTGGTCGTCTTGCCGGCGCCGTTCGCCCCGATCAGCGTGACGACCGACCCCTCCTCGACCGTGAAGCTGATGTCGCGGATCGCCTCGATGTGGCCGTAGTTGACGCACAGGCCCTCTACCTCAAGAAGCATCTTCTTCGTCCACTCCCAGGTAGGCGGCGATGACGGCCGGGTTGTCGCGGATCTCGGCGGGCGAGCCCTCGGCGATCTTGCGACCGAACTCGAGGACGACGATCCGGTCGGTCACGCCCATCACGAGCCGCATGTCGTGCTCGATCAGCAGCACCGTGATGCCCTGGTCGCGCACCTTGCGGATCAGCTCCATCAGGCGCTGCTTCTCCGCAGGGTTGAAGCCCGCGGCCGGCTCGTCGAGGCACAGCAGCTTCGGGTGCGTCGCCATGGCGCGCGCGATCTCGAGGCGGCGCTGGTCGCCGTACGACAGGTTCTCGGCCAGCTCGTCGGCGCGCCCGCGCACCCCGACGAAGTCGAGGAGCTCGAGCGCCTCCTCGCGGGCCGCCGCCTCGGTGCGCCGGTGCAGCGGGGTGCGGAACAGCGCGTTCAGCAGCCCCACCTTGCTGCGGGCATCGGCGCCGACCATCACGTTCTCCACGGCCGTCATGGCCTTGAAGAGGCGGATGTTCTGGAAGGTGCGCGCGATCCCGAGCTTGGTGATCGCGTACCGCTTCATCTTGGCCAGCCGGGTCCCGTCGAAGCGGATCTGGCCGCTGGTCGCCTGGTAGACGCCGGTCATGACGTTGAAGCAGGTCGTCTTGCCGGCGCCGTTGGGGCCGATCAGGCCGAGGATCTCGCCCTCGCGGATGTCGAAGGACACCTGGTCGAGCGCGGTCACGCCGCCGAACCGGATGGTGACGTCGTCGACCTCGAGCAGGGCGCGACCGGGGTTCTCAGAGGACATCGACCGGCTCTCCTTCCAGTTCCTCGATCTTCTCCTGGGCAGCGAGCGCCCGCCTGGTCCGGCGTGGCGGCAGCAGCCCCTGTGGTCGCCAGATCGCCAGCAGCATCAGCGCCAGGCCGAAGAACAGCAGACGGTAGTCGGCGAAGTCCCGGAACCGCTCGGGCAGGTACGCCACGATCGCGCCGCCGAGGATCGCACCCCAGCGGTTGCCGGCCCCGCCGACGATCACCGCGGCCACGAAGAGCATGGACAGCAGCAGCGGGAAGCTCTGCGGGTTGATGTAGCCGCTCTGGCTGCTGGCGTAGAACGAGCCCGAGAGGCCGCCGATGGCCGCGCCCATCGCGAACGCGAGCAGCTTGTAGCGGAACGTCGGGACGCCCATGAGCTCGGCGGCCTCCTCGTCCTCGCGGGTCGCCTCCCACGCTCGTCCGACCCGGCTCGACAGCATCAGCTTGTCGGCGATGAAGACGAGGATCAGGACGGTGAGCACGAGCCAGTAGTACGGCACCGCGTCGAGCGCACCGAACACCAGCACGTGGGTCTCGTGCACCCGGTCGAGCGACGGCACGAAGCCGTCCCACTGCACGCGCGGGATCGCGAACCAGCCGCCCGGGTCGAACGGCGGCGTCGGCTCCGGCCCGAGGTTGTTCGGGTGCGGGATGTCCTTGATGCCGGCCGCCGCGCCGACCCACTCGACGTTGGTCACCGTGATCCGGATGATCTCTCCGAACCCGAGCGTGACGATCGCGAGGTAGTCACCCCGCACGCGCAGTGTCGGCGCACCCAGGAGCACACCGGTCAGCATCGTGACGCCGATCGCGACCGGGAGCGCCAGGAAGAACGGCCAGCTGAAGTGGTACACGGTCAGGACGGCCGTCGTGTAGGCGCCGACGCAGTAGAAGCCGACGTACCCGAGGTCGAGCAGGCCCGCGTAGCCGATGACGATGTTGAGCCCCAGCGCCACGAGCGCGAACGCGATGACGCGGAACATCACGCCGCCGAAGTCGATGCTGTTGGTCGTCAGGATCGGCGGCCGCAGCAGCGGCAGCGCGTAGGCGAACACCAGCAGCAGCGTGACGAAGAGGATCCTGAAGATCTTGGGCTGGGCGTTGTAGCGGTCGACCACGCGGTCCCAGCGCCTGGCGATTCCGAGCCCGGCCATCACGCACGCGCCTTTCCGAGGGACTCACCGAGGATGCCGGACGGACGGACCAGCAGGATCAGCACCAGGAGGACGAAGGAGACGACGTCGCGCCACTCGTTGCCGAAGACGGCCGCGCCCCAGTTCTCCATGACACCGAGCGTCAGACCGCCCAGGAGGGCTCCTCGCAGGTTGCCGATGCCGCCCATGACGGCGGCGGTGAACGCCTTGACACCGAGGAGGAAGCCGGCGCTCTGCTTCGTCGCGCCGATCTTCATCATGTACAGGGTCGCGGCGACACCCGCCGCGAGGCCACCGATGAGGAACGTGATCTGCACGACCCGGGTCGCGTTCACCCCCATCAGCGCCGCCGACTCCGGGTCCTGGGCCACCGACCGGATGCCGCGGCCGAACCGCGTCCGGCGCACGAGCTGGTCGAGGACGATCATCATGGCCAGGGCCGCGACGATGATCGTCAGGTCCACGTCGGTGACCGTGTAGCCGCCGATGTCGAACAGGCCGTGCGGCTCGATCGTGACCGGGTTCGTGTAGACGTCACGGGCCTTGGCCGGGGTGACGTAGTTGGCCAGCTTGTTGTCCACCCCGAACCAGCCGGCGAAGCGGTCCCGCAGGCCCATGGCCTCGGACAGGGCGAACGACGCGCCGATCGCCGAGATCAGGATGATCAGCTTCGGCGCGTTCTTCTTGATCAGGGGCCGGTACGCCACGCGCTCGAGCAGCAGCGCGATGGCCGCCGACATCGCCATGGCGGCCACGAGGGCCACCAGGAGTGTCGGTGCGGCCTGCTTGAGGTCCCACGTCGCCGAGCCGGTGCCGTGCAGGAACACGAACACCCAGGCCACCGCGAAGGTCCCGTACATGAAGACCTCGGAGTGGGCGAAGTTGATGAGCTGCAACACGCCGTACACCATGGTGTAGCCGAGTGCGATCAGCGCGTAGATCGCGCCGAAGACCAGCCCCCCGATGGTGAAGCTGAGGAAGCTGTCGAAGCTGCCGAAGAGCGCGCCCAAATCCAAGTGAAGACTCCTCAGTCGTTCTGATCAGCTGCGGCCGGAGGGGATCCCCCTCCGGCCGCAGCCTATGTCAGTTGTGTCAGTCGACCTGGATCAGGAGATCGCCTGCGGGTTGTCGACGTCGAGCTTGCCATCCTTGACGAAGTACGCGTAGATCTTCGACTCCTTGATGTCGCCGTTCTCGTCGAAGGCGATCGGGCCGCTGACGCCGTCACCGGTGTAGCTGCCGATGAAGGTGTTGATCTCCTCCGGCGTGGACGCACCGTCATCGAGCGCGGCGAGGAAGATGTTCGTCGCGTCGTAGGACTGGGTGGCGTACAGGCCGCTGGCACCGAAGTCGGCCGGCGGCGGGCCGGCGGGAGCCGAGAGGACGGCGCCTTCGGCGGCGTCCGCACCGGCGACCTTCACGAAGTTCGGGTCCTCCGAGCCGTCGCCCGACATGAACAGGCCGGTGAAGCCGCCCTGGCGCAGCGCCTTGGCCAGCAGGCCCGCCTCGGTGTAGTAGCCACCGTAGAAGACGGCGTCAGCACCGGAGGCCTTGACCTTGGTGACCGCAGCCGACATGTCGGTCTGGCCGACCGAGATCTGGTCGGAGTCGGCGAGGGCGTCGCCCAGCGCGTCCTTGACCGTGCCGGCGAGGCCCTTGCTGTAGTCCTGGCCGTCGTCGATGACGAAGACCTTGGTCGCGCCGCCGTCACCGGTCAGGTACGCCGCGTCGGCCTTGCCCTGGGCGTCGTCGTTGCCGATGACGCGGTGCCAGGTGGTCCAGCCCTGCTGGGTGATCGTGACGTTGGTCGCCGACGGGGAGATCGACGGCAGGCCGGCCTCGAAGAAGGTCTTGCCGGTCGCCAGCGACTCACCGGAGAAGCCGGGGCCGATCAGGCCGAAGATGGAGTCGTCGTTGACGATCTGGGTCGCGAGGCCCGGCGCGGTGTCGGGGCTGCCCTGGGAGTCGAACTTCTTCAGGTTGACCTGGCAGTCGGGGTTCTTGTCGTTGTACTGCTGGAGCGCCAGCTCGATACCACCGACCATGTTCTGGCCGAGCGCGCCGGCGTCGCCGGTCAGGGCGCCCATGAACGCGAGGTTCTTGCCGCAGAGGGCGCTGCTGGCGCTGCCGTCGGACGAGCCGCCGTCGCTGCCGCTACCGCCGCCGCTGTCGCTGCTGCCGCAAGCGCTGAGCATCAGACCGGTCGCGGCCACGGCGGCCAGGACCCGGGCTGACTTGGTGAAGCGAATCATGGAAGTCCTCCATCGAACTCTCGGACTCCGGGCAGGTGGGCACGGAGCATCTCTCGATGGCGGACAACCTAGCGTCACTCGACACCCGCGCAGGGGGTTTGGGGCATCGCGTCTTCGACGGTTGCTGAATCGTGACCAACCCGAGAGCACCGCACGGGGCGTCCGATATCCGGTCATCATGCTGCAGCGGAGTCTGAGGATCGGCCAGAGCCGGTCAGCCGGCGATGCCGGGGCCGTGCTCGATGACGCCGTCCGCGACCTGGCGCATCGACAGCCGCAGGTCCATGGCGGTCTTCTGGATCCAGCGGAAGGCCTCGGGCTCGGACAGGCTGAGCTGCTGCTGGAGCACGTTCTTGGCGCGCTCGACCGACTTGCGGGTCTCCAGCCGCTCGGTGAGGTCCGCGACCTCGGACTCGAGCACCGTGAGCTCGGCGAACCGGCTCACCGCCATCTCGATCGCCGGCACCAGGTCGGTCTGCGAGAACGGCTTCACGAGGTACGCCATCGCCCCGGCGTCCCGGGCCCGCTCGACCAGGTCGCGCTGGGAGAACGCGGTGAGGATGACCACCGGCGCGATCCGCTGGCCGGCGATCCGCTCGGCGGCGGCGATGCCGTCCAGGACGGGCATCTTCACGTCCAGGATGACGAGGTCCGGTCGCAGCTCCTCGGCCAGCTGGACGGCGGTGCCGCCGTCCCCGGCCTGGCCGACGACCTCGTAGCCCTCCTCGCCGAGCATCTCGGCGAGATCCATCCGGATCAGCACCTCGTCCTCGGCGATCACCACACGACGGGGCGCGGTGTCGGGGCTGGGCTCCGGGCCGGGCTGCTCGCTCACGGGCAGAAGGCTAACCGGCCCCCACGCGCCGTACCGTCTCGGACCGGAGCTCGAGCTCGTGCCCGGCCAGGAAGATCTCCACGTCCTCGCGCTCGACCCGCCGCCGGCTCAGCTCGGTCGCACCGTCCCGGGCGTTGGCGAGCGCCACGGCCTGGCTGACGCCGGCCCACTCCCACGGCTTCCACATGGCGACCTCCACGGCTCCGAGACTCGGTCGGTCGAAACTGTAGTAGATCACTCGACATCAGCCAAGGGGCGTTCGGTTAAGGTTTCTGGCGCCCGGCGGCCCCGGTATCCCAACGGCAGAGGAAGCGGTCTCAAACACCGTCCAGTGTGGGTTCGAATCCCACCCGGGGCACCCTCAGCGCGCGGAGCTGCGCCGGTACGCCGGGGCGACCTCGTTGATGGCGTCGCCCATCCGGTGGATGCGTAGCGCGTTGGTCGAGCCGGGGATGCCCGGCGGGCTGCCGGCGATGATGACGACCAGCTCCCCCTCCGAGACGCGGCCGATCTGGAGCAGCTGCTCGTCGACCTGCCGGACCATCTCGTCGGTGTGCTCGACCGACTGGGTCTTGAACGTCTCGACGCCCCACGTCAGGGCGAGCTGCGAGCGCACCTGGGCCAGCGGGGTGAAGGCGAGGATCGGGATCGGGCCGCGCAGGCGCGACATCCGCTTCGCGGAGTCACCGCTCTGCGTGAACGCGACGACGTACTTGGCCCCGACCCGCTCGGCCACCTCGGCGGCCGCCTTGGCGATCACGCCGCCGCGGGTGTGGGGGTCCCACTCGATCGCGGCCACGCGCGACCGGGAGTCCGCCTCCTCGAGCGCGTTCTGCTCGGTGGCGGTGATGATCCGCGCCATCGTCTCGACCGTGTGGACGGGGTACTCCCCCACGCTCGTCTCGCCCGACAGCATGACCGCGTCGGCCCCATCGAGGACGGCGTTGGCGACGTCGGAGGCCTCGGCACGCGTCGGCGCCGGGTTGCTGATCATCGACTCGAGCATCTGGGTCGCGACGATGACGGGCTTCGCGTTGAGGCGGGCCTTCTCGACGATCCGCTTCTGGAGGAACGGGACGTCCTCGAGCGGGCACTCCACGCCCAGGTCGCCGCGCGCGACCATGAACCCGTCGAACGCCGCGATGATCTCGTCGAGGTTCTCGATCGCCTGCGGCTTCTCGATCTTCGCGATGACCGGCACGTGCACGCCCATGTCGTCCATGACGCGCCGGACGTCATCGACGTCCTTGGCGTCGCGGACGAAGCTCAGCGCGATGAAGTCCACCGCGAGGCCCAGCGCGAACCGCAGGTCGCGCTCGTCCTTGTCCGACAGCGCCGGCACGGAGACCGCGACGCCGGGGAGGTTGATGCCCTTGTGGTTGCTGACCTTGCCGCCGACCAGCACCTCGGTCACCACGTCGGTGTCGTCGACCGACGTCACCCGCAGCCGGATCTTGCCGTCGTCGATGAGCAGCGGGTCGCCGGGCTTCACGTCGCCCGGGAGCCCCTTGTACGTCGTGCCGCACACCTGGTCGTCGCCCGGCACGTCGCGGGTGGTGATCGTCCACTCCTGGCCGCGGCGCAGCAGGGCGGAGCCCTCGGCGAAGGACTCGAGCCGGATCTTCGGTCCCTGGAGGTCCGCGAAGATGCCGACCCCGTGGCCGCTGGCGTCCGACGCCTCACGGACCAGGCGGTACGCCTCGGCGTGGTCCTCGTGGCTGCCGTGGCTCATGTTGAGCCGGGCGACATCCATCCCGGCGTACACCAGCTCCCGGATCCGCCGCGGGGACGAGGTAGCCGGGCCGAGGGTGCAGACGATCTTGGCTCTACGCACGTGCTTCACCCTACCGCGACTTTGATCCTTCAAAGACCTAACCCCCGACCCGATGTCGTCCGCCGGCCCGCCGCTCACACGACGAGCGGGCGCTCCGTCGGCAGGATCGGCGCCGGCAGCGTCGTCGAGCCGGTCAGGAACCGGTCCACCGCGGCCGCGGCGGCCCGCCCCTCGGCGATCGCCCACACGATCAACGACTGGCCGCGACCCGCGTCACCGGCCACGAACACGCCGTCGACCGAGGACCGGTACGACGCGTCGCGCGCGACGTTCCCGCGCTCGTCGAGGTCGACGCCGAGCTGCTCGACGAGGCCCGCCCGCTCCGGCCCGGTGAAGCCCATCGCGAACAGCACCAGCTCCGCCGGGATCTCGCGCTCGGAGCCCTCGACCTCGGCGAACGTGCCGTTCTCGAACCGCACGTCGACCAGCCGCAGTGCGCGGACGTTGCCGTCCTCGTCGCCGAGGAACTCCTTGGTCGAGACGCCGTAGACCCGGCTCCCCAGATCTGCCTCGGCCGCCTCCTCGTGCGCCGAGGAGACCCGGAAGACCATGGGGTAGGTCGGCCAGGGCTGGTTCGCCGGCCGGACCTCGGGCGGCTCGGCCATGATCTCGAGCTGCGTGATCGACGCGGCGCCCTGACGGGTCGACGTGCCGAGGCAGTCCGCGCCGGTGTCGCCGCCGCCGATGATCACGACGTTCTTGCCGGTCGCGGTGATCTGGCCCTCGACCTCCTGGCCGAGCGCGACGCGGTTCGCCTGCGGCAGGAACTCCATGGCCTGGTGGATGCCCCCGAGCTCACGACCGGGAGCCGGCAGGTCGCGGGCGGCGGTCGCGCCGATGGCGAGCACGACGGCGTCGTACCGCTCCCGGAGCTTCTCGCCGGTCAGCTGGTCCTCGCCGACCTGGACGCCGGCGCGGAAGACGGTGCCCTCGCGGCGCATCTGCTCGAGGCGCTTGTCGAGGTGCTGCTTCTCCATCTTGAACTCCGGGATGCCGTAGCGCAGCAGCCCGCCGATCTTGTCCGCGCGCTCGTAGACCGCGACCGTGTGGCCGGCGCGGGTGAGCTGCTGCGCGGCGGCGAGGCCGGCCGGGCCCGAGCCGACCACCGCGACGGTGCGGCCCGAGAGCCACTCCGGCGGCTGCGGCCGGACGAGGCCGGAGTCCCACGCCTTGTCGATGATCGTGACCTCGACGTTCTTGATCGTCACCGGGTCCTGGTTGATGCCGAGCACGCAGGCGGTCTCGCAGGGCGCCGGGCACAGGCGACCGGTGAACTCCGGGAAGTTGTTGGTCGCGTGCAGGCGCTCGATCGCGCCCTCCCAGTCGTCGCGCCAGACCAGGTCGTTCCACTCCGGGATGATGTTCCCGAGCGGGCAGCCCTGATGGCAGAACGGGATGCCGCAGTCCATGCAGCGGCCCGCCTGCTCGGTGATGATCGGGAGCAGCGCACGCCCGGCACTGCCGGGGTAGACCTCGTGCCAGTCCTGGATGCGCTCCTCCACCGGGCGCCGCTCCGCGACCTCCCGGCCGGTCTTGAGGAAGCCTCTGGGATCAGCCATGCCGAGCCACCCCCTCCATTCCTTCGCTTCGCTCATCCATGTTGACGGAGCCCTCCATCATCGAGCGGACCGCGTGGAGCGCGGACCGCGAGGTGGGAAGCAACGTCTCAGCCATGGAGTGCCTCCATCATCGCGTGGGCGGTCTCGTTCTCGTCGAGGCCGTCGGCCTCCGCCTTGGCCTTCGCCTCCAGCGACTTGCGGTAGTCGGTCGGCATGATCTCGGTGAACCTGGTCAGCGAGGTCTCCCAGTCGGCGAGCAGCTCCTCGGCGACCGTCGAGCCGGTCTCCTCGAGGTGCGTGCGCACCAGCTGCTCGAGCTCCGTGGCCGCGTCGCCGGTGACCGGGCCGAGCTCGACCAGCTCGCCGTTGACCCGCTGCGGGGCCAGGTCGAGGACCCACGCGACGCCGCCGGACATGCCGGCCGCGAAGTTGCGACCGGTCGGTCCGAGGACGACGACCCGCCCGCCGGTCATGTACTCGCAGCCGTGGTCGCCCACCCCCTCGGTCACGGCTCGGGCGCCGGAGTTGCGGACGCAGAACCGCTCGCCCACTCCACCGCGGATGAAGATCTCGCCCGCGGTCGCGCCGTACGCGATCACGTTGCCGGCGATGATCTGCTCGTTCGCGACGAAGGTCGCGGCCCGGTCCGGCCGGACCACGATCCGCCCGCCGGAGAGCCCCTTGCCGAGGTAGTCGTTCGCGTCGCCCTCGAGGCGCAGGGTCATCCCCCGGGGGACGAACGCCCCGAAGGACTGACCGGCGGACCCGGTGAACGTGAGGTCGATGGTGCCGTCGGGCAGTCCGGCGCCGCCGTACTTCTTGGTCACCTCGTGGCCGAGGATCGTCCCGACGGTGCGGTTCACGTTGCGGATCGCGACCTGGGCCCGCACCGGCTCGCCCTTCTCGAGCGCGTCGCGCGCCAGCGGCACCAGCTGCGTGACGTCGAGCGACTTCTCCAGCGCGTGGTCCTGCGACTTCGTCCGGCGCAGGTCCTGGTCGGGGAACGCCGCCCGGTCGGGCTGGTGGAGCACCGGCGACAGGTCGAGACCGGACGCCTTCCAGTGGTCCACGGCCTCCTCGACGTCCAGGCTGCCGACCTGGCCGATCGCCTCGTCGAGCGTGCGGAAGCCGAGGGCGGCCAGGTGTTCGCGCACCTCCTCCGCGATGTACTCGAAGAAGTTGACGACGAACTCCGGCTTGCCGGAGTAGCGCTCGCGCAGGACCGGGTTCTGCGTCGCGACGCCCACGGGGCAGGTGTCCAGGTGGCAGACCCGCATCATGATGCAGCCGGAGACCACCAACGGGGCCGACGCGAAGCCGAACTCCTCCGCGCCGAGCAGGGCCGCGATCACCACGTCCCGCCCGGTCTTCAGCTGGCCGTCGGTCTGCACGACGATCCGGTCCCGCAGCCCGTTGAGGAGCAGGGTCTGCTGGGTCTCGGCGAGGCCGAGCTCCCAAGGACCGCCGGCATGCTTGAGCGAGGTCAGCGGCGCCGCGCCGGTGCCGCCGTCGTGGCCCGAGATCAGCACGACGTCGGCGTGCGCCTTGGAGACGCCGGCCGCGACCGTGCCGACCCCGACCTCGGACACCAGCTTCACGTGCACGCGCGCCCGCGGGTTGGCGTTCTTGAGGTCGTGGATCAGCTGCGCCAGGTCCTCGATCGAGTAGATGTCGTGGTGCGGCGGCGGGCTGATCAGGCCCACGCCCGGCGTGGAATGCCGGGTCTTCGCGACCCAGGGGTACACCTTGTTGCCGGGCAGCTGGCCGCCCTCGCCCGGCTTCGCGCCCTGCGCCATCTTGATCTGGATGTCGTCGGAGTTCGTGAGGTACTCCGCCGTGACGCCGAAGCGGCCGGACGCGACCTGCTTGATCGAGCTGCGCCGCTCGGGGTCGTACAGCCGGTCCGGGTCCTCGCCGCCCTCACCGGTGTTGGACTTCGCGCCCAGCCGGTTCATCGCGATCGCGAGGGTCTCGTGCGCCTCCCGGGAGATCGAGCCGTACGACATCGCGCCCGTCGAGAACCGCTTGACGATCTCGGACACCGGCTCGACCTCGTCGATCGGGATCGGCTGCCGGCCGGCCTCGCCGGCGTCCCGCAGCCGGAACAGCCCGCGCAGCGTCATCAGCCGCTTCGACTGCTCGTCCACGCGGGACGTGTACTGCTTGAAGACGTCGTAGCGGCCGGACCGGGTGGCGTGCTGGAGCCGGAACACCGTCTCCGGGTCGAAGAGGTGCGGCTCGCCCTCGCGGCGCCACTGGTACTCGCCGCCGATCTCGAGCTCGCGGTGTGCGGGCAGGATGCCGCCGCGCGGGTACGCCGTGGCGTGCCGGCGCGCGACCTCCTCGGCGATCGTGTCGAGCTCGACGCCACCGAGCTTGGAGACCGTGCCGGTGAAGTAGCGGTCGACGAGCGCCTGCGAGAGGCCGACCGCCTCGAAGATCTGGGCACCGGTGTACGACGCGACCGTGGAGACGCCCATCTTCGACATCACCTTGAGCACGCCCTTGCCGAGCGCCTTGATCAGGTTCGCGACCGCCTTCTCGCCGTCGGTCTTGACGTAGTAGCCCTCACGCGCGAGGTCCTCGACGGACTCCATCGCGAGGTACGGGTTGACCGCGGCCGCGCCGTACCCGACGAGCAGCGCCACGTGGTGGACCTCGCGGACGTCGCCAGCCTCGACGAGCAGGCCGACCTGGGTGCGGGTCTTCTCGCGGACCAGGTGGTGGTGCACGGCTCCGGTCAGCAGCAGCGACGGGATCGGCGCCAGCTCCGCGGTGGAGTGCCGGTCCGAGAGCACGATGATGCGCGCGCCGTCGGCGATCGCCGCGGACACCTCCTCGCAGATCTCGTCGAGCCGCTGCGCCATCCCCGCTCCCCCGCCCTCGACCGGGTAGAGGCCGCGGGCGACGTGGGTGATGAAGCCGGGCATGTCGCCGTCGCGGTTGATGTGCCGGATCTTGGCCAGGTCGTCGTTGGAGATGACCGGGAACGGCAGCTCCACCATCCGGCAGGACGCCGGCGCCGGCTCGAGCAGGTTCGCCTCGGGGCCGATGGTGCCGGCCAGCGAGGTGACGAGCTCCTCGCGGATCGCGTCCAGCGGCGGGTTCGTGACCTGCGCGAACAGCTGGCTGAAGTAGTCGAACAACAGCCGGGGCTTCTCGCTGAGCGCCGCGATGGGGGTGTCGGTGCCCATCGAGCCGAGCGGCTCCCCGCCGGTGTTGGCCATCGGGGTGAGCAGGATGCGCAGCTCCTCCTCGGTGTAGCCGAAGACCTGCTGACGCCGGGTGACCGATGCGTGCGTGTGCACGATGTGCTCGCGTTCCGGGACGTCGCCGAGGTGGATCAGGCCCGCGTGCAGCCACTCGTCGTACGGGTGCTCGGCGGCGAGCTCGGACTTGATCTCCTCGTCCTCGATGATCCGGTGCTCGTCGGTGTCGACGAGGAACATCCGGCCCGGCTGGAGCCGGCCCTTGCGGACGACGGTCGCCGGGTCGATGTCGAGCACCCCGACCTCGGAGGCGAGGACCACGAGCCCGTCGTCGGTGACCCAGTAGCGCGAAGGGCGCAGCCCGTTGCGGTCGAGGACCGCGCCGATCTGCGAGCCGTCGGTGAACACCACGCAGGCCGGGCCGTCCCACGGCTCCATCAGCGCGGAGTGGAACTCGTAGAACGCGCGGCGCTTGGCGTCCATCTCGGCGTGGTTCTCCCACGCCTCGGGGATCATCATCAGCACCGAGTGCGGCAGTGACCGGCCGCCCATGTGCAGGAGCTCGAGCACCTCGTCGAACGACGCCGAGTCGGACGCGCCCGGGGTGCAGATCGGGTAGAGCCGGTCCAGGTCGCCCGGGATCAGGTCGGAGGCCAGCAGCGCCTCGCGGGCCCGCATCCAGTTGCGGTTGCCCATCACCGTGTTGATCTCGCCGTTGTGGGCGATGAACCGGAACGGGTGCGCCAGCGGCCAGCTCGGGAAGGTGTTCGTCGAGAAGCGCGAGTGCACGACCGCCAGCGCGGAGGCCATCCGCTCGTCGAGCAGGTCGGGGAAGAAGTGGTCGAGCTGGTCGGTCGTCAGCATGCCCTTGTAGACCAGGGTTCGCGACGACAGCGACGGGAAGTACGCATCGGTCTCGTGCTCGGCGCGCTTGCGCAGGCAGAACGCCAGCCGCTCCAGCGCCATCCCGGTCACCCGCGAGCCGGCACCGGCCACGAACAGCTGGCTGAACGCCGGCATCACGCCCCGGGCCATCCCACCGACCTCGGAGTCGTCGGTCGGGAGGTCCCGCCAGCCGAGGACCGTGAGGCCCTCCTCGGCCGCGATCTCCTCGATCCGGCTGCGGGTCTTCGCGACCTGCTCCTCGTCACCCGGCAGGAACGCCGTGCCCACGGCGTACGCGTGCTGCGGCGGCAGGTCGAACTCGACGACAGCGCGCAGGAACGCGTCGGGGACCTGGAGCAGGATCCCGGCGCCGTCGCCGGTGTTCTGCTCCGCGCCCGCGGCACCGCGGTGGTCCAGGTTCCGCAGGGCACGGATGCCCTGCTTCACGATGTCGTGGCTGGGGACGCCGGTCAGGGTCGCGACGAACGCCACGCCACAGGCGTCGTGCTCGTGGCGGGGGTCGTACAACCCTTGGGGCGGCGGGAATGCGTGCGAGTACGGCACCGGGCATTCTCCCGTCGTCTCAGCGCCGCGACGACCCCACGACGTTGTCGGGGCCGGCGCCGGCGGTTCGGCAGTGCAAGTGCTGTGCAGGGGACGACATTGGCCCTAGCGGGGAGGTGTCAGGCTATCACCAGGTCAGCCCGAGGACTCCCCGTCCGTCGCCGCGTGGACGCCGGGCTGGTCGCGCTCGACGTACACCGTCTCCTCTCGCCCGGGCCGCCTCTTGGCACTCGCCACGAACCACACCAGCCCCGCGACGAAGAGCACGATCGAGGTCCAGACGTTGAGCCGCAGCCCGAACACGTCGTGGAGCTCCACGTTGTCGATCCGCAGCATCTCGATCCAGCCGCGGCCGGCCGTGTAGACCATGATGTAGAGCGCCAGGACGCGGCCGTGCCCGAGCCGGAACCGGCGGTCCGCCCAGATCAGCACGGCGAACGCGGCGAGGCACCACAGGCTCTCGTAGAGGAACGTGGGGTGGAACGTCGTGCCGGGCGGGTAGCCGGCGTTGACGGCGGTCTCGTCGCTCACCGACAGCCCCCAGGGCAGGTCGGTGGGCTTCCCGAAGAGCTCCTGGTTGAACCAGTTCCCCCACCGGCCGAACGCCTGGGCCACGAGGACGCCGGGCGCGCACGCGTCGAGCACCGGCAGCAGCTTGATGCCCTTGCGGCGGGCGCCGAGCACCAGGCCGAGAGCGCCGAGCGCGACCGCGCCCCACACGCCGAGCCCGCCGCGCCAGATGTAGAGGGCGTCGATGGGGTGCTTGCCGGCACCGAAGTAGAGGTCGTGGTCGGTCAGCACGTGGTACAGCCGGCCACCGACGAGGCCGAACGGCACCGCCCAGATCGCCAGGTCCTGGACCTCGCCGGCCCTGCCCCCGCGGGCGATCCAGCGCCGCTCGCCGATCCAGATCGCGGCGACGATGCCGAGAATGATCGCCAGGGCGTAGCCCCGGATCGGGAGCGGGCCGAGGTACCAGACGCCCTCGGACGGGCTCGGGATCGAGAGCGCAGTCAGCATCGGCATCCCCGTCAGTCGTCGAGCAGCGTGTGGATGTCGGCGGCGAAGTCCGCCGACGAGGTCGTCTCGTTCCAGTACACCGAGCCCTCGTCGTCGGCGTCGACCCCGGTGATGGTGGTGCCGTGGGTGACGTCGTACCCGCCGGTCGGCAGCTTCTCGCCCTGGGTGATCCCGACGCCCATCGGCTTGGCGATGTCGATGATCGTGCGGAGGTCGCCGGTGAGGCCGATGAACTGCGGGTCGAAGTGCGCGAGGTACTGCTTCAGCGCGGACGCGGTGTCGCGGGCGGGGTCGGTGGTCACGAAGACCACGTCGACCCGGTCGCGGTCCTTCTCGTCGAGCCGGGTCATCGCGGAGCCGAGGTTGGACATCACCGTCTGGCAGATGTCCGGGCAGTGCGAGTAGCCGAAGAACACCAGCGTCAGGGGGCGGTCGGTGTCCTTGGTGAGCGAGTACGGCTGGCCGTCGGTGTCGGTCAGCGGCGTGGCCGAGACGTGGAACGGCGGGTCGAGGACGTGCCCGTGCAGCTCTCCGTCGCCCTGCGCGGATCCGCCGCAGGCGCTGAGCGCGAGGAGGGAGGCGATCAGCAGGGCGGCGGCGCTACGCACGCCGTACCCCCGCAGCCAGGTCCTCGGTGAGCGCGGTGAGGGCCCGCAGGCCCGCGTCCCCGTCGCCGGGGTGGTCGAGGAGCGCGCGGACGAACGCCGAGCCGACGATCACGCCGTCCGCGTACCTGGCGATCTCGGCGGCCTGGGCGCCGTTGCTGACGCCGAGGCCGACACCGACCGGGAGGTCGGTCGCGGCCTTGGTGCGGGCGACGAGCGGGCCGGCCAGGTCGCTGGTGGTGGTGCGGGCGCCGGTGACGCCCATGACCGCGGTGGCGTAGACGAAGCCGCGGCAGGCGGCCGTCGTCATCGTGATCCGCTCGTCGGTCGAGGACGGCGCCACCAGGAAGACCTTGTCCAGGTCGTGCTGGTCGGCGGCCGCGATCCACTCCGGACCGCTGTCCGGGGTCAGGTCCGGCGTGATGAGGCCGGCCCCGCCGGCGTTCGCGAGGTCCGCGGCGAAGCGCTCGACGCCGTACCTCACGACGGGGTTCCAGTAGGTCATCACGAGCGTGGGCGTGCCGGTCGCCGCGACCGCCTCGACCGTGCGGAGCACGTCGGAGGTGCGGACGCCGCCCTCGAGTGCCTGCTGCGCCGCGGCCTGGATCGTCGGACCGTCCATGACCGGGTCGCTGTACGGCAGCCCGATCTCGATCACGTCGCAGCCGGCGTCGACCATGGCCCGCAGCGCGTCGATGCCGCCCTGGACGTCGGGGAAGCCGGCGGGGAGGTAGCCCACCAGCGCGGCCCGGCCGTCGGCCGCGGCCTTCTCGAACGCGGTCCGGGCCGTCACCGCGGCGCCTCCGTCCGGTTCAGGCCGAAGTACTCCATCGCGGTCTCCATGTCCTTGTCGCCGCGGCCCGAGAGGTTGACCAGGATGGTCTGGCCCGGTCGCTCCTCCGCGAGCCTGACGGCGCCGGCGACGGCGTGCGCGGACTCGATCGCGGGGATGATCCCCTCGGTGCGCGCGAGCAGCGCCATCGCGTCCATCGCCTCGGCGTCGGTGGCGGGGAGGTACGTCGCCCGGCCGGTCGCGGCGAGGTGCGCGTGCTGGGGGCCGACCCCCGGGTAGTCGAGGCCGGCGGAGATCGAGTGCGACTCGACCGTCTGGCCGTCGTCGTCCTGGAGCACGTACGTGCGGGCACCGTGCAGCACCCCGGGGTCTCCGGCGTGGATCGTCGAGGCGTGTCGGCCGGTGTCGAAGCCCTCTCCCCCGGCCTCGAACCCGTAGATCGCCACGGCCTCGTCGTCGAGGAACGCCGTGAACAGGCCGATCGCGTTGGACCCGCCGCCCACGCAGGCCGCGATCACGTCCGGGAGTACGCCGTACTGCTCGAGGCACTGGGCGCGCGCCTCGTCGCCGATGCCGCGCGTGAAGTCGCGGACCATGCTCGGGAAGGGGTGCGGACCGGCCGCGGTGCCGAAGAGGTACGCCGTGTGGTCGACGCTGGCCACCCAGTCGCGCAGCGCCTCGTTGATCGCGTCCTTGAGCGTCGCGCTGCCGGAGTCGACCGGGACGACCGTCGCGCCGAGCAGGTTCATCCGCGCCACGTTGAGTGCCTGGCGCCTGGTGTCCACCGAGCCCATGTAGACCGTGCAGTCCAGGCCGAAGTACGCCGCCGCGGTGGCGCTCGCGACGCCGTGCTGGCCGGCGCCGGTCTCCGCGATCACGCGGGTCTTGCCCATCCGGCGGGTGAGCAGCGCCTGGCCGAGCACGTTGCGGATCTTGTGTGCGCCGGTGTGGTTGAGGTCCTCGCGCTTGAGCAGGATCCGGGCGCCGAGCCGCTGGCTGAGCCGCTCCGCGTGGTAGAGCGGGCTGGGCAGGCCGGCGTACTCGCGCAGGATCGCCTCGAACTCCGCGACGAACGCGGGATCGGCCATCGCCTCGTGCCAGGCGACGGTCAGCTCGTCCAGGGCGGCGACCAGGGCCTCCGGCATGAACCGGCCCCCGAACCCCGTGACCGGGTCGCCGAACCAGCCGCGCTCGTCGGCGTCGAAGCGGGTCGGTGCCGTGCTCATGCCACCACTCCTGTCATCGCGGCGACCGCGGCCTCCGGGTCGCCGTCCTTCACCAGCGCCTCACCGACCAGCACCGCGCGGGCGCCTTCGCCCATGAAGCGCCGCACGTCGGCAGGGCTGAAGATCCCGCTCTCCGCGACCTTGACGCGGTCATCGGGGACGAGCGGCGCGAGCCGCCCGAAGGTGTCGTCGTGGATCGTGAGGGTCCTGAGGTCGCGGGCGTTGACTCCCACCAGCTCGGCGCCGAGCGCGACCGCCCGCTCGGTCTCCGCCTCGTCGTGCACCTCCACGAGCACGGTGAGCCCCAGCTCGCTGGCCTCGTCGTGCAGGCGGCGGAGGGTGTCGTCGTCGAGGGCGGCGACGATCAGCAGCACCAGGTCGGCACCGGCCGCGCGGGCCTCGACGAGCTGGTAGCTCGTGACGATGAAGTCCTTGCGGAGGACCGGGATGTCCACGGCGGCGCGGACCGCACGCAGGTCGTCGAGGCTGCCGCCGAAGCGGCGCTGCTCGGTCAGCACGCTGATCGCGGCGGCCCCGCCCGCGGCGTACCGCTGCGCGAGCTCGGCCGGGTCGGGGATGTCGGCCAGGTCGCCCTTGCTGGGGCTGCGGCGCTTGACCTCCGCGATGACGCTGGAGCCCGGCGCGCGGAGGTGCGGCATCGGGTCACGCGGCGGGTCGGCGTCCGCGAGCGCGGCGCGGAGGTCGGCCAGGCTGGTCGCGGACTCCCGCTCGGCGAGGTCGACCCGCACGCCGGCGACGATCTCGTCGAGCACGGACATGACGCACAGTGTTTCACGCTGTCAGTGGCCCACGCGCATGGGTAGTGTCCCGCCCAACGGCCGGCAGACGGACGGCCTCGACGAAGGGTTCCACCTGTGAGCTACTCCGAACCGCCTCCCCCGCCGCCGCAGTACGGCGCACCCCAGCCGCCGTACGGTGGAGCGCCGGCGCCGAACCACCCGCGAGCCACGCTGACGCTGATCCTCGGCATCCTCAGCATCCCGTGCTGCGGCCTGTTCACCGGCATCCCGGCGATCATCCTGGGACGCGGCGCCCTCGCCGAGATCGACGCCAACCCCGGTCAGTACGGCGGTCGCGGCCAGGTCAACGCGGGTTACATCTGCGGCATCATCGGCACCGTGCTCTCGGTCGTCGGCATCATCGTCAACATCCTCGTCCGGGTCAGCTGACCCACCGACGCAGCGGGACCGGTCAGGGTGCCAGCCAGGCGCCGATCGCGAGGTTGCGGAGCACGGTGAACACCACCGCCGCGATGCCGAGCGAGACCAGGAAGGCCCGGGTCAGCCGCACGTTCGGCTCACGCACCCGGCCGGTCCACCGCTCGTAAGCCCAGCGTCCGAGCAGGAACACCAGCAGCGGCAGCAACGCCACGAACAGGATGTTGCTCGAGGCCGCGGCGCCGACCTGGCCCCGGGTCAGGTCGTTGACCGCGCGCAGGCCCCCGCATCCCGGGCAGTAGAAGCCCAGCGCCGCACTGGGGCAGTAGCCCCACGACCCGCTGTCGTGCGGGTCGCGGACGTGGAGGGCGGCGGTGAGGAGCGCGAGCCCGCCGATCGTCACCGCGGGTCCGACGACCCGGCGCCAGCGCTGTTCCGACCACGCCGCACCCACCGGGGGCGGCGGCACGGTCACGGTCATGGCTGGACCCTCAGCGGCTCAGTGGCCGGACTCGTGGAAGCCGAGCTTTGCCATGACGCCGAACACCACCAGCGACGCGGCGCCGAGTGCGACGCCGACCCAGAAGATGGTCATGTTGACCGGGTCCAGCAGCAGGCCCACGGCGCCGACCACGAAGCCGAGCATGGCGACCGTGACGGCCGTCCAGGCAGCGGGGGTGTTGCCGTGGTTGTCAGACATGCGGGGCTCCTCCAGGGGAAGTCATGGCGTTGCTGGGACAGTCTATTCAGGGTCGGCGGCCGTCGGATCGCGACCCTCGTCCATGGCCTTCCACAGGTCCAGGCTGGACTGCTCCTCCGGCTCTGCCGCGATCGGCTCGGCGGCTGCCCCGGGCGCGTCGTAGCGGGCGCCCATCTCCGGCCACGCCGGCGCGAGCACGAACGCAGCCACCGCGGCCACCATCGAGAGCACCGCACCGACCGCGGCGGCCCACCACCACGAGGTGTGGCTGATCGAGGAGCTGGTCACCCCGACCTGGGCCAGCTCGTCGCGCAGCTGGGCGGGCACCTGGCTCCAGGCGACGAGCGTGGCGACCAGCGCCCCCGTGGAGGCCAGCGCGGCGAGAACGGCCACGGCGCGGCGTACCCGGCCGCGGGTCACCAGCACCACGCCCCAGCAGGCCAGCACCACCAGGCCCAGCGCGGTGACGAGCGGCATGTGGGCGTCGAACGAGATCAGCAGGCTCGACATCGCCCCCGCGGCGGCACCGCTGCCCGACACGGCCGGATGGTTGCCGGCGACCGCGGTCACCGTGCCGGCGGCGAGGCCGAGCAGCACGACCGGCCCGAAGGTACGCCGGCGGTCAGGCATCGGCGAGCAGGAGGTCGGCGTCGAAGCAGGTCCGGTCGCCGGTGTGGCAGGCGGCACCGACCTGGTCGACCTTGACCAGCAGGGTGTCGCCGTCGCAGTCGAGCCGGACCTCCTTGACCCACTGCACGTGCCCGGACGTGTCGCCCTTGACCCAGTACTCCTGGCGGGAGCGGCTCCAGTACGTCGCCCGCCCGCTGCTCAGCGTGCGGGCCAACGCCTCGTCGTCCATCCAGCCGAGCATCAGCACCTCGCCGGTGTCGTGCTGCTGGACGACGGCGGGCACGAGTCGGTCGGCGGAGCGCTTGAGGCGGTCCGCGATCGCCGGGTCGAGGGAGGTCACGGCACCCATTGTCCCCGCCGTGGCTATCAGCTGGCCTGCTGGGCGACCCAGCTGGCGTACAGCCCGGCGTACACCGAGCCCTCCTGCTGGGCGAGGACGGCGTGCGGGCCGCGCTGCACGATCCGGCCCTTGTCGACCACGATCACCTCGTCGGCACCCTCGGCGGTCGTGAGCCGGTGCGCGATCGTGACCGACGTACGGCCGCGCATCAGCCGCTCGAGCGCCCGGCTGATCCGCATCTCCAGGGCGGGGTCGACGGCACTCGTCGCCTCGTCCAGGACCAGCAGGTCGGGGTCGGCGAGCTGTGCGCGCCACAGCGCCACCAGCTGGCGCTCGCCGGCCGACATCGACTCGCCGCGCTGGCCCACCTGGGTGGCGATGCCGCCGGGCAGCCCCGCCAGCCAGTCGCCGAGGCCGAGGTCGTCGGCGGCCGCGACGATCTCCTCGTCGGTGGCGTCGAGACGGCCGTAGCGCACGTTGGCGGCGATCGAGTCGTCGAACAGGAAGCCCTCCTGAGGCACCAGCACCACGCTGCGCCGCATCGAGGCCTGCGCGATGTCGCGCACGTCTATCCCGTCCAGCAGCACGGCACCCTCGGTCGGGTCCATCAGCCGGGTGAGCAGCTTCGCGATGGTGGACTTGCCGGAGCCGGTCTCGCCGACGACCGCGATGCGGGTGCCGGCCGCGATCTCCAGGTCGATGTCGCGGAGCACCGGCGGGCCGCCCGGGTAGGCGAACGTCACGTCGCGGAACGTCACGTCCACCGGCTCGTGCGGCAGGGTCGCGCCGTCGGGGCCGGGGTCCACGAGGTCGGCGGGCGTGTCGAGGATGCCGATCACCCGGCGCCACGACGCGATCGCGTTCTGCGCGTCGGTGAGGATCTGGGTGCCCATCTGCACCGGGCCGACGAACAGCGACACGAGGAACGCGAACGCCAGCACCGTGCCGGCCGTGATGTCGCCGGCGAAGCCGAGCCAGACCCCGACGATCAGCACGCCGGCGTTGGCCAGGCCCGCCGAGACGCCGCCGAGGGAGAACGAGATCACCGTGAAGCGCTGGGCGCTGGTGCTCGACGTCTTGTACTCGTCGATCGCGTGGTCGATCCGCGCCTGGGTGCGGTCCTCGACGGCGTAGGACCGCACGACCGCCGCGCCGACCACGGGCTCGGAGATCGCCGAGAGCATCGCGCCGACCTGCCGGCGCACCACGGAGTAGGCGTCCGAGAGCTTGCGCTGGAAGTAGCGGATCGACAGGAAGAGAGGAGCGAAGCAGACCCAGACGACGAGCGCGAGCTGCCAGCTGTAGATGACCATCACGATCGTCGCGACCAGCACCTGGCCGGTGCTGACGACGAAGAGCAGGCCGCCGTACACGAGGAACTGGCTGACCTGGTCGACGTCGCTGGTGACCCGCGAGACCAGGGCGCCACGGCGCTCGGTGTTCTGGGTGAGCAGCGGCAGGTCGTGGACGTGGCGGAACGCCTTGATCCGCAGTGTCGCGAGGCCGCGCTCGGAAGTGGTGAACAGGCGGGACGTCATCAGGTACGACGCGAAGCTCGTGACGGCGAGCGCGAGCGCCGCGGCGATGCCCATCTCGACGGTGAAGGCGACGTCCGGGCCGTCCGGGCCGTTGAGGCCGTGGTCGATGGTCCGCTGCACCGCCACCGGGACGATGACCTGGCCGATCGAGGCGATGAGCGCGAGCACCAGCGTCCAGCCGATGCCGTCCTTCAGCTCGGGTGAGAAGTGCACGCCGCGGCGGATCGTCGCGATCGCGCCGATCTCCTCGCCGGTGTCCATGCTCGTGCCGGCAGCCGTGCTCACTCCGCCTCCTGCATCTCGGCCGACGACTCGGCCGGCACGTCGGCGCGCATCTCGTAGGCGTTCACGAGGTGGGCGTACGCCGGGCTGCGCGCGAGCAGCTCCGCGTGCGTGCCCCGGTCGGCCACGCGGCCGTCCTCGAGGTGCACGACCTCGTCGGCCAGCGAGATCGTGGCCTTGCGGTAGGCGACGACGACCAGCGTGCTGTCGTGGCTGCCGGACCGGAGCGCCTCGAGGATCCGTGCCTCGACCTCCGGGTCGACGGCCGACGTCGCGTCGTCGAGGACGAGCAGCCGCGGCTTGCGGACCAAGGCGCGGGCCAGGGAGATGCGCTGCCGCTGCCCGCCCGAGAGCGAGGCGCCGCGCTCCCCCAGCTGGGTGTCCAGGCCGTGCGGCAGGGCGGCGACGAACCCGTCGGCCTGCGCCGCGCGCAGCGCCGCCCAGACCTCCTCGTCGGAGACGTCCGCCCCGAGGGTGACGTTGTCGCGCACCGTGTCGTCGAAGAGGAACGCCGTCTGGGCGACCACCGAGACCACCTGCGCGAGCTCGCCCCTGGCCAGGTCGCGCAGGTCGGTCCCGTCGAGCAGGATCCGGCCCTCGGCGGGGTCGACCAGCCGGGCCATCAGGTTGGTGAGCGTGCTCTTGCCGGACGCGGTCGCACCGACCAGCGCGACCGTGCGGCCGGGCTCGACGGTGAACGTCACGTCCTCGAGCAGGTGCTGCTCCGGGTCGTACCGGTACGCCAGGCCCTCGACCGCGAGCCGGGCGCCGGCCTGCGAGCGGACCGCCGGCGCGTCGCCGTACTGCATCTCGCCGGTGGCGCGCAGCACGCTGCGCACCCGGTTGAAGCCGACGACGCTGCGCGGGAACTCGCCGAGCAGCCAGCCGATCGAGCGGATCGGGAACGCGACGATGGTGAGGAGGTAGGCGACGGTCACGACGTCACCGGCGTCGGTGGCACCGCCGAGCACCCGCTCGACGCCGACGGCGAGGACGACGAGGACGCCGAGGCTGGGCAGCGCGGCCAGGGTCGGGTCGAACGCCGCGCGGATCCGGCCGGCCCGCATGTTGACGTCGCGCAGCCGGTGGGCGGTCTCGGCGAACCGCTCCGTCTCCTCGGACTCGCGGCCCAGGGTCTTGACGACCATCGCGCCGTCGAACGACTCGTGCGCGACCTCGCTGAGCTCGGCGCGCAGCTGCTGCGCCTTCGTCATGAGCGGCGAGGAGTAGCGCTGGTAGAAGAGGTTCGCGACGACCACGGCCGGGAACACCAGCAGGCCGACGACGGCCATCACGACGTCGGCGAGGAACATCTGCACGATCGCGATCACCATCATCGCGACGGTGCCGACCGCCATCGGCAGCGGCGCGATCGGGCCCCACGCGGCCTCGACGTCGGAGTTGGCGTTCGAGAGCAGCTGCCCGGTCGGGTGACGCTGGTGCCACTCCATCGGGAGGGAGAGGTACTGCCGGGTCACGGCACGACGGGTGTGCGCCTGCATGCGGTACTGCATGACGCCCGCTCCAAGGCGGCGCGCCACGATCCCGACCGCGCGCAGCAGCGCCACGCCGAGGAACAGCGCGAACACCGCCCACAGCAGCGAGCTGTCGATCTCGCCGTTCTCGAAGGCCGGCAGCACGACGTGGTCGGTGGCCCAGCCGAGGACCCACGCGTCGGCGACGGTGAGCGCGCCGAACAGCACGCTGCCGATCGTGGAGAGGGTGAAGATCAGCGGCTCGCGGCGGATCGCGACCCCGAGTACGGCGAAGCCCGCGCTCGTCGTACCCCGTCTCTTCGCCACCTGCCCACCTCTCTGTCCGCGGGCCAACCCGCGGACGGGTCAGCCTATTCCCACCCACTGACATCGGGACGGGTGCCGTCGCGACCGCCGTATCCTCCCGACATGACCGAGTACCTGGCGCTGCGCGAGCGGATCGCTCTGTGCGACCTCGCCCTCGCGCTCGGACCCGACGCGCCGACGCTCTGCGAGGGATGGGACGCCCAGGATCTGGTCGCGCACCTGCTCGTGCGCGAGCGCAACCCGATCTCGTCGCTCGGCAACATCGTGCCCCCGCTCGCGGGTCTCAATGCGCGGGCGATGGAGCGCCGGAAGGCGAAGTCCTTCGAGGTGCAGGTCGAGAAGCTCCGGACGCCGTCGCCGCTCCTGCGTGCCCTGCGGCCGGTCGACAAGATGATCAACACGTTCGAGATGGTCGTGCACCACGAGGACCTGCGTCGCGGCGAGGGCGGCTGGGAGCCGCGTGACCTCGCGCCCGCCGACGCCGAGGTGATCTGGTCGCAGCTGAGCCGGGGCGGTGCCTTCTTCGGCCGCAAGCTCCCGGTCCCGACCGTCCTGCGCCGCTCCGACACCGGCGCCTCGGCGACGATGCGCAAGGGCGACCACCCGGTCACCGTCAGCGGACCCGTGGTCGAGCTGGTGCTGTTCCTGTTCGGGCGGTCGGCGATCCGGGACGTCACGTTCGAGGGGCCCGAGGACCGCGTCGCCGCGCTCCGGGCCGCCGATCTGGGGGCATGACGCACCCAGAAGGGTGAGCAAGTGGCAACTGTTGCCAATTCGACGGCGAACGGTTCGTCCATACTTTTTCTGAGGTTCTCTTCAGGACGCCGGATCGCTGCTTAGGCTGAGCGCACTTTCCGGGGGTGCTCTCTCGGGATCGATCTCTCCGCAGCACGCTCTCCATCTCGGTTGCTCCGGCATGCCCGCAGCCGCCCCGCGAAAGGCCACCCGCGTGTCCACTGCCCCCTCCACGCCGCTCCGCCGCCTCGGGCTGCTCGCCCTGGTGCTGGCCGTCGTCCTCTCGCCGCTGGCCCTGCTGGCCGCACCGGCGCAGGCGGCCGGCAGCACCGGCCTGGTCATCAGCGAGGTCTTCGGCGCGAACGCCGCGGCCGCGGCGTACAACCAGGACTACGTCGAGGTCTACAACCCGACGGCGTCGGCGATCTCGCTGGCCGGCAAGTCGGTCCAGTACCGGTCGGCGACGGGCACCGCGGCGAGCAGCAAGGTCGACCTGCCGTCGATCCTGCTGCCGGCGGGCGGGCATTTCCTGGTCGGCGGCGCCTCCACCACGCCCACCACCGCGGCGACCATCACTCCGGACGCAGCCAACACGGGCATGAACCTGTCCGGCACTGCTGGTGTCGTCGTGCTGGCCAACTCCCAGACCCTGCTGTCCCTGCCGGCCGCGACCGATCCCTCGACCTTCCCGGCCGCGGTGATCGATCTCGTCGGGTACGGAACGACCGCCACGCTCTACGAGACCAGCAAGGCCCCGGCCCCGACCACGTCGGGCACTCCCCCGAAGCCGGTCCTGAACCGCGCGGGCAACGGCGCGACCGACACCGACAACAACGGCACCGACTTCTCCACCGCGGCGACCGGTACGCCGCAGGTCTGCGACTGCATCGCCCCGACCGCGCTCAAGATCACCGAGATCTACACCGAGGGCGGCAGGACCGGCGCGGCGTACGACCACGACTACGTCGAGATCCAGAACACCAGCGGTTCGACGCTCACCATGACCGGGCTCAGCCTGCAGTACCGCGCCCCGGGCGCCACCGGCACCGCCACGAAGCTCGTCGACCTGACCGGCAGCATGGCGGCCAACACCTACGACGTCGTCCAGCTCGGCACCGACGGCGCCGCGGGCGCGCCCGTCGCGGACGTCCAGTACGACCTCAGCAGCACCGGGCCGAACCTCGACAGCGCCGGCGGCACCCTCTTCGTGGCCAAGAGGACCAGCGACTACGACCCGGGCACGGGCGCGGTGACGGCGGACCAGTTCCGCGCCGACCTCGTGGGCTGGGGCAGCGGCAACACCTTCGAGACGGCAGCGGCCGACAGCAGCACCGTGACCCCGGCCAAGGCGATCACCCGCCTGGCCGGCGGCACCGACACCGACGACAACAGCGCCGACCTCAACGTCCTCGACCCGACGCCGAACGGCGCACCGGCGATCCCCGAGCTGACCATCGCAGAGATCCAGGGCACCGGCGCCACCACGCCGATGCCCAACGCCATCGTCGAGACGCAGGGCCTCGTCACCGCGTCGTACGGCACCGGCGCCACGGACTTCAAGGGCTTCTACCTGCAGACCGGTGGGCCCGAGACCACGCCCGACGCGTCCGATGCGATCTTCGTCTTCATGGGCAGCAAGACCTCGCCCGCGGTCGGCACCTCCGTCTCGGTCACCGGCCGGGTCTCGGAGTTCTCCGGGATGACCGAGCTGACACCCAGCACGGCCGGCGACGTCACCACGCTCGCCTCCGCGCTGCCCGCGGTCGTCCCCGGCACGCGCCTGCCCGGCACCGACTGCACCGCCGCGGCCGCCGACTGCCTCACCGGCGCGGCCCTGGCCGCCGAGCGCGAGAAGCACGAGGGCGAGCTCTACCAGCCGACCGACCCGTTCACGGTCACCGACGGGTACGACGGCAGCCCGTGGGCCGACTCGGGCTCGAGCAACTTCGGTGAGATCGGCCTGGCCGCGAACTCGACCAAGCCGCTCTACCTCAGCGTCGACCTGGTCAACCCCCGCGACGACCTGGCCGCGTTCAACGCCAACGAGGCGTTCAACGAGGCCCACGCGATCACGCTGTCCGACGCCCAGTCGGGCACGGCCTCGACGAGCGCGGCCTTCCCGTGGATGACCAAGGACCACACCGTCCGGGTCGGCGCCGCCGTCACGTTCCCCGAGCCCGTCGTCCTCGACTACCGCAACAGCGCGTGGAACCTCCAGCCGATCCACCCGGTGACCGCCGGCGACACCGGTGAGGGCAAGGTCTCGATCGAGCAGGACCGGCCGGCCGCCCCCGACGACGTCCTCGGCACCACCGGCAACGTCAAGATCGCCACGTTCAACATGCTCAACTACTTCGTGCACGACGCGCAGAGCTGGGCGAGCCTGCCCGACGACGCGGCCGGACACGACCGGCACTGCACGTACTACACGGAGCGCAGCGGGAGCACGGCTCCCGGCAACCGCGTCACCGCCAACACCTGCTCGTGGACCGACACCCGCGGCGTCGTCCCCCCGGCGAGCCCGGTCGTGGACGGCGGCCTCGGCCCCCGCGGTGCGGCGCAGAAGTGCAACTGCGCGGACCTGAGCGACCCCAACGCCGACTTCGAGCGCCAGCAGGCCAAGGAGATCCTCGCCATCAACACGATGGACGCGGACGTGATGAGCCTGGAGGAGGTCGAGAACCCGATCAAGCTCGGCTACGGCGGCGTCACGCCGACCGCTGCCGACCGCGACATCGCGGTCGCCCACCTGGTCGACGTGCTGAACCAGGCCTGGAGCGCCGGACACGGCGGCGAGGACACGGTGGCCAACCCGCGCTGGGCGTTCGTGCCCAGCCCGCGGCCGGAGGCCCAGCCGACGATCGCTGAGCAGGACGCCATCCGCTCGGCCTTCATCTACAACCCCCGCAAGATCGAGACGGTCGGCCGCTCGGAGATCCTGGTGAACTCCGCACCGTTCCGCAACGCCCGTGAGCCGCTGGCCCAGGCCTTCAAGCGGGTCGGCGGCAACCGCGACGACGGCTTCGTCGTCATCGTCAACCACCTCAAGTCCAAGAGTGCTCCGCAGGACCCGACGACCGTCGTCGGCACCGACAACGACGACGCCGGCAAGGGCGCCGGCTACTACAACGGCGACCGGGTGCGGCAGGCCAGGGCCCTCGCCGCGTTCGCCGACTCCGTCTCCCAGGACAAGGGCATCCCGGCGGTCTTCATGACCGGCGACTACAACGCCTACAGCCACGAGGACCCGGTGCAGACCCTCGAGGCCGCCGGCTGGCACAACCTCGAGCCGCAGAACGGCGAGGCGTCGTACTCCTTCGCCGGCCTGGCCGGGTCGCTGGACCACGTCTTCGCGAACGACGCCGCCGTCGGCATGGTGTCCGGTCAGACCGTCTGGCCGATCAACGCCAACGAGCCGGTCTACTACGAGTACAGCCGGTACAACTACGACCTCACCCAGTTCTACGACGGCACCGTCCCGTTCCGCGCTTCGGACCACAACCCGGAGATCATCGGCGTCGACGCTCCGGTGAACCCGCCGCTCGAGGACGTCGACACCGTCCAGGTGCTCGCCTCGAACGACTTCCACGGCCGGATCCTCGACGACCCGGCGAGCGCCGCTGCCGGTGCCGCCGCGATGGCCGGCGCGGTCAAGGGGCTGCGTGCCGACAACCCGAACACGCTCTTCGCGATGGCCGGCGACCTCATCGGCGGCTCGACGTTCGAGTCCTTCATCGCCAAGGACAAGCCGACCATCGACGCGATGAACGAGGCCGGCCTGGACGTCTCGTCAGCGGGCAACCACGAGTTCGACAAGGGCTACCGCGACCTGATCGACCGGGTCATGAAGCCCTACGACGCCACCGACAACAAGTACGGCGGCGCGAACTGGCCCTACCTCGCGGCCAACGTGCGGCTGAAGTCGGACGGCAGCTACGCGCTGAAGTCCGACCGCGCGGACCACGGCTACGACCACTCCGACGGCGCGACCTGGTGGAAGACGCTGGACGACGGCCACACGGTCGGGTTCATCGGCGCGGTCACCGAGGACCTGCCGTCCCTGGTGGCGCCGTCCGCGCTCGAGGAGGTCGACGTCACCCCGATCGTCGCCGAGGTCAACGCGGCCGCCGACCGGCTCAAGGGCCCCGGGGGCTGCGGCTCCGACGACGGCTGTGACCTCGTCATCGAGCTGGTCCACGAGGGTGCCGCGACGCCGGCGCTCTCCTCGCTGACCGATGGCTCCAAGTTCGCGCAGATCGTCAACGGCGCGAACGAGAACGTCGACGCGATCGTGTCCGGCCACACGCACCTGAAGTACAACCACAAGCTTCCCGTGGAGGCGTGGGCCACCGAGGATCGTGCGGTCACCGAGCGTCCTGTGGTGTCGGCCGGCCAGTACGGCTCGTACCTCAACCAGCTCGAGTTCGACTTCGAGCCGGGCACCGACAACCTGCTCGACGTCCGCCAGCACGTCCTGGCGATGAAGGACTACGACCCGGACAGCGCCACCCAGGACATCGTCGCCGACGCCGTCGACAACGCGAACGTCCAGGGCCAGGTCAGCCTCGGCTCGGAGGACGGCCCGTTCCAGCGGGCGCGTCGCCAGGACCCGGCCACCAGCACGGTGGTCGAGAACCGCGGTGGCGAGTCGACCCTGGGCAACCTGGTCGCGGAGATCCAGCGCTGGAAGACCGGCGCGGAGATCGGGTTCATGAACCCGGGCGGGCTGCGGGCCGACCTGATGGGCTCGGGCAGCTACCCCTCGGACATCACCTACCGGCAGGCGGCCGACGTGCAGCCGT
The DNA here is from genome assembly GCF_000620645.1 of Nocardioides sp. URHA0032. Lineage (GTDB taxonomy): Bacteria > Actinomycetota > Actinomycetes > Propionibacteriales > Nocardioidaceae > Nocardioides. The sequence continues at coordinate 36,655 of NZ_JIAV01000014.1, forward strand.
TCGCCAACACGCTGATGACCGCCGACCTGACCGGCGCGCAGATCAAGACGGTGCTGGAGCAGCAGTGGCAGCGCGACCCCGACGGCAACGTGCCGTCGCGCCCGTTCCTGAGGCTCGGCACCTCGAAGGGCTTCCAGTTCTCCTACGACCCGACCCGCCCCGAGGGCGACCGGATCACCGGGATGTGGCTGGACGGCGACCCGCTCGACGCGGCCACGACGTACCGGGTCTCCGCGACGAACTTCCTGTTCGAGGGCGGTGACAACTTCCGCGGGCTGATCGCCGGCACGCACCAGCAGGACACCGGGTTCTCCGACCTGCAGGCGACGGTCGACTACCTCGCGGCGCACCCGACCGTGAGCCCCGACTTCGGCCAGCACGCGGTCGACGTCCAGGTCACCAGCGCCACCCCCGGCGGCGGCTACGGCACCGGCGACACGGTCACCCTCGACGTGGCGTCGCTGGCGATGACCGGCGACCAGGTGCAGTCCGACACCCAGGACACCGCCGTCCGGGTCTACGACGGCAGCGACCCGGTCGGCCCGGCGGCGGCCGTCGACAACACGCTGCGCAGCCTGCCGGACGACGAGGCCGGCACCGCCCACGTGACGTTCACGGTCCCCGCCGGCGTCACCGGCCCGACCACGACGTTCCTCCTCGAGGGCGACCGGACCGGTACGGCGTTCCCGATCTCGATCCCGACGCGCGACAACCGCACGGCGACCACGGTCTCCGCCGACGACGCCGCCGTCACGTACGGCGAGTCCGGGGACCTCGCGATCACCGTGGCCCCGGCCGCGGCGACCGGGACGGTCACCGTCAAGGACGGCTCGACGGTCCTCGGGACGGCCACGCTGGCCGGCGGTGAGGCGACCTACACCCTGGCGGCCGGGTCTCTCGAGCCCGGCGACCACACGCTGAGCCTGGCGTACGGCGGCGACGCGACCTACGCGCCGTCGACCTCCCCGGTGGACGTCACGGTGTCGAAGGCCACGCCCACCGTCGACGCGGCGGCCTCCCCCGCCACCGTCGCCCCCGGCGAGACCTCGACCGTCCAGGTGCAGGTCTCGGCGACGGGGTCCACCCCGACCGGCACCGTCACCTGCTCGGCGCCCGGCATGACCGACGTCGACGCCACGCTCAGCGGCGGCGAGGCCAGCTGCGAGGTCGGGCCGTGGACCACGGCCGGCGACCGGACCGTCACGGTCGACTACAGCGGCGACGGCCACACGGCGTCCGGCCGGACGACCGAGACCGTCTCGGTTGCCCGGGTCGCGCCGACGGTCAGCGCTCTGGCCAACCCGACCACGGTCACGCAGGGCACCGGCACCTCGGACGTGTCGGTCACCGTGTCGTCCGCGGGAGCCACGCCGACCGGCACGATCACGTGCGACGACGGCACACCGGCCGACGTCGTCCTGGCGTCCGGCGCGACTACCTGCACCGTGGGCCCGTTCGCCACGAGCGGCACCAAGACGGTCACGCTCACCTACTCCGGTGACGCCAACACCGAGGCCGGCAGCACCACCGTCGCCATCGCGGTGACCGCGCCCGGAGGGGGCGGCTCGACCCCGGTCGACACCACGGTGTCCGGCCAGGCCGACCCGATCACCTGGGGCAACGCCGGCAGCGTCCACGTGACGGTGACCTCGACCAAGGCGACCACCGGCACGGTGACGCTGTCCGAGGGCGACAGTGTCCTCGGTAGCGCAGGCGTGGCCACTGACGGCACCGCCGACGTGGTCGTCCCGGCGAAGTCGCTCGCGGCCGGCAGCCACGTGCTGACGCTCCGGTACAGCGGCGACGCGAAGAACAACGCGTCCACGGGTCCGGTCACGGTCGAGGTGATCAAGACCTCGTCCACGACCACGGTCACCGTCGACCCGGCCTCGGTCACGGTCCACCAGGGCAAGGTCACCGTGACCGCCCAGGTGAGCTCGCCGGCCGGCGTACCCGGTGGCTCGGTGGAGTTCGCCGCCGACGGCCTGGTCGTGGCGACCGTCCCGGTGGGTACCGACGGCACCGCGACCGCGCAGATCGGCCCGTTCGACACGGTCCGCACGCACGACGTCACCGCCCGCTACACCGGGGACGACTCGACCACCGGCTCACAGGCCAGTGGGTCGGTCACCGTCACCCGGGCGACGCCGAAGCTGACCGTGGACCGCAGCCCCGACACGGTCGTGCAGAAGGAGACCCGGGTGGTCCTGGACGTGGCCGTGGCCGCGCCCGGCCAGGTGGTCACGGGCGACGTCAAGGTCACCGGTGCCCCGGGCGGCACGATCCTGGCGACGCTCTCGGGCGGCTCCGTGAGGATCAAGCTGCCGGTCTTCACCAAGAACGGCAAGGTGACCCTCGAGGTGACCTACCTGGGCAGCGCGGACAACCAGAAGGTCTCGAAGGAGATCAGCTTCGTGGTGCTGAAGAAGGGCTGACCGGCGGTCGGTTACGCCACCGGCCCGTCGTCCTCGAGACGGCGGGCCGGTGGCGTTCTGGTGGGCGTGCGCCCTCCGCCCACCAAGACACGCCCCACCCAGCCAACATCGACGCCTCAGCGCCACGGCCTCAGTGCGGTCCGGACTGCCAGTCCCGTCCGGTGACCATGCCTCCCTCGACCCGTGTCCGGATCGTGTCGGGTGAGAGCCACGCCTTCCGGCGACTGGGTCGGATGCTGCGATAGGCGCCCCAGCCGACGACCCCCGTGACGATCAGTCCCAACACCCATGCCCACATGGCGTCCTCCTCAGCTCGGCAGAGTTCTTGGTACCCGCAGACTGACGCTGAGCGGGGCACTGCGACATAGGGCGATCGCCCTATTCGAGACACTCAGGCTCGGTGGCGCTCACACCAAGCCGGCTCGGTGGGCGATGGCCGCGGCCTCTCCACGGTTGGCGACGCCGAGCTTGGCGAGGATGTTCGAGACGTGCACCGACGCGGTCTTCGGGGAGATCACCAGCGTGGTCGCGATCACCGGATTCGATGCGCCTTCGGCCACCAGTCGGAGCACGTCGAGCTCCCGCGGGGTCAGCCCCAGACCCGTGCCCGAGTGGGACGCGCTGGCGTGCATCCGGAGGTGGGCCGCGCGAGCCACGGTCGCCGCCTCCTCGGAGAGCGGTCGAGCGCCGAGCTGCTCGGCGATGTCGTGCGCCTCGCGGAGCAGAACACCTGCTTCGTCCGTCCGACCAGCAGCTGCGAACGCTGCGCCGGTCCGGACCAGAGCGGTTGCCAGCGGGAACGGGCGGTTGACCTTGCGCCAGGCGTCGACGACGCCCGCCCACAGCTCGGGGGTGTCGACACGGCCGCGTCGTTCGAGGTCCGCGAGCGCGTGCGCCGCGTAGGCGTGGTCCTGACGGTTCCGAGGCGGCACGAGGGACAGGAGGTGCTGGATGCGTTGGATCACCCAGTCCCCGTCGGAGGTGGCGGGGTCCGTCCCTGAGGCGGCGAGCTCTGCCTCGACCCGGGCGGCCACCCACAGCAGCAGGTGAACGAACCCGGGATAGGTGGCGAGCCGGTCGTCTCCGAGCACCGCGGCCAGGTGCACGCGGGCGGAGGCAAGGTGGCCCAGGCGGGCCTCGATGTCGGCGTCGGTGAGACATACGGCGAGCAGGTCGTTGAGGTCCGGGTCGACGAGCGATTCCCCTGTGGGTCGTGGCGGCTCACCGTCTGCCCGGTTCAGGTGGCCGTCGCGCCATACCGAGAGGTGGTCCGCGAGCCGCCTCGCTTCCCCGAGCACCCACTCCGGCAGGTCCTCGCCGAGCACCAGTGCCAGGGCCGCCTGGGCTTCGTCCCACCGGCCGAGCTCGATCAGAGTGTCCGCATGGTTCAGGTGGGCGATCCCCCACCACCCCGACAGCGGGCCGGGACGGTCACCGCCGAGGATTGTCAGAAGCCGGTGGATGATGTCGAGCGAGTCTTCCCCGCACAGCTTCTGAACGTCCACCAGGCACTGGAGTACCTCCGCGTGGACGAAGAGGTCATCAGCGAGCTCGCCGGCCGCCACCGCCTGCTGCGCCTCTCTCGCGGCGGCCGCGGTCTCACCCAAGCGGGCGTCGCTGTGCGCGGCGCCGGCGAGGGCCCGAGCGAGGAGCTCGGGGCGACCCAGGGCGTCGGCGACCGCGACCGCCTGCTGCGCGGCCGACGCGGCCAGCTCCATCTGTCCGAGCCTGCGGTGCGCGTCGGTTGCCTCCAGGCACGCCAGCATCGCGTCCTCGCTCGGCGGGTCCATCGAGACGTCGGCGACGCATGCGAGCAGCTCGTCGGGCGAGAGGCGTTCGGGGCTGGAGGCGCGGGTCCGGTGCCAGAGCAGCCGATGCATGGCCTTGCGGTGCGGTGAGGCGTCCGCTGGCATCGCCCTGGCGGAGACGTCGATGAGCCGCTGAGCTTCCTCAACCGGCCCCAACGTCAGGTACGTCGCCCACCCCGCGTCGCCGTACACGTCGACAAGGTTGGTGCCGGTCAGCGCCTCCGCGTCCTGGACAGCGGGCCAGATCTCGGTGGCCTGCACGAGCAGCTGCTTCTGTTCCGCGTACGCCGAGAGTCGCTGGGCAGCGTCGGCCGCGCGCACGTAGGCCACCAGCGTTCCGGCGGCGTCGCCGGCCCCCTTCCGGTGCCGCGCGGCGGCAATGAGCGGACCCAGGCCGGCGGGGTTGTCCCCGAGCACACCACTCCACCGCCGGTGCAGCGCCCTCTCGGCCTGCGGAAGGATCCGTGCCAGGGCCGCCTCGCGGAGCAGCTCATGTCGGAACCTGACGATGTCGCCCCGGCGGACCAGGACGCCGGCGGAGACCGTCGCGGCGAACGCCGCATCGAAATCTTGGACCTCTGGGACGGCTGAGGCGAGCTCGTCAGCTGACGCCGCGAATGCGGCGACCGCTGCCGCGTCGACGACAGCGCGGCCGTCAGGCGAGAGTCGGGCGAGTCGATGGCCGAGGAGCCGGTCCGCGAGTCCGCCGACGTCGGCGAGGTCGGCGTCGACGACCTCCTCGACCAGGAGGGGGATGCCACCGGTGATCTCGGTCATCCGTGCCAGCTCGGTCTCCGATGGGCGGGCGCCCTGGCGTAGCGCGGCCACCTGGGTCGCGATCTCCTCGGCCGAGAGGCGGAGGAGCTCGAGGCGTAGCCCGTGGCGGAGGCTGGTCAGCTCGGCGACGAGGGGTTGGCAGTTGGTGAAGGCCGGGTCGTCGGTGCGGGCACTGAGGAGGAGCAGGATGCGTTCATCGCGCAGCGAGCGGGCCAGGAAGTCGAGGAGGTCGCGGCTGGTCTCGTCGGCCCAGTGCACGTCCTCGACGACGATCACCAGCAACCGGGCGCGGCCGGCGTCTCGCAGGAGCCGGGCGACGACGTCGAAGAGCTGGGCTTGTGACGGGACCGGTGCGTCGGGGTTGCTGGCATCCCCTGCGACGGCGAACCTGGGCACAAGGGCGCCGATGGCGAGCTGTCCGCTGGCTCCGGCGAGGCGCCCCATTCGCGGCCCCAGGATCCGGTGGAGGTCTTCGAGTACTTCGCGGATAGGGGCAAGCGGCAAGGTGCCGGCGGCGCCGACCGAGCAGCTGCCCCAGCCGACTTGCGCGCGGTTTCGCTGGAGCCTGGCCGACACTTCGTCCAGGAGGCGGGTCTTCCCGATCCCGGCCTCGCCGAGCACCACCGCAACCCGGGGTCTGCCGGCCGCCGCGTCAGCCGCCAACCTCAGCAGGTCCGCGAGTGGCGCGTCGCGGCCCACCATCGGAACGGAACGCAGCCCCGCCATCCGTCCATGCTGGCACCGGCAGACTGATCCCACCACACCGCTGCGCGCGTCCTGGGCGAGTCACTGCAACGTGCCCGGTCAGGTGGGTCCTTCCGCCGCCTAGTGGGGTGACCAATCCGGCGCGAACGAATGACCGCGGCATGTCTTGAGTGCAACCGTCGTCTGGCCTCGCCGCGCGCCGCTGGCGCACTCAGGGTCGCAGTTGCTGAGTTCTGTCGTCGAGGGTCGTGTGGATCTCGCTGGCGGCCCAGCTGGCCAGCAGGGCGAGCGCGTCGTGGGACGGGGTGCCCGGCTCGGGCAGGTAGGTGACCAGATTGGTGCTGGCGCCGGCCTCGAGGGGCAGTGACTCGAAGGGCAGGTCGAGGTCGCCGACGACCGGGTGGCGCAGCTTCTTGACGCCGGTGTTGTGGATGCGGACGTCGTGGGCGGCCCACCGGTGCCGGAAGTCCTCGCTGCGCGTGGACAGCTCACCGACGAGGTCGGAGAGCTGACGGCCGTAGGGGTCGCGGCCTGCTTCGGCACGGAGCAGGGCGACGGTGTCGTTGGCGACGGTCTCCCAGTCGCGGAAGATCAAGGTCGCGCGCGGGTCGAGGAAGACGAGACGGGCGTTGTTCACCGGCGCGTCGGAGTCGTAGAACGGTGTGAAGAGTGCGCGCCCGAGCGAATTGTGGGCGAGCACGTCGAGGCGTCCGTTGAGCACGACGGCCGGCACAGTGGGCATCGCGTCGAGGAGGCGCTGGACCGTCGGTCGCACCCGGTCCGGGGACGGGCGCCGCTGCTTCCTGGTCCCTGCGGGTGCGCCCGCGGTGCGAAGCAGGTCGAGCAGGTGTGCTCGCTCGGCGTCGTCGAGGCGGAGCGCGTGGGCGATCCCGTCGATGACGCCGTCGGAGACTCCGGCGGCGTCGCCACGCTCCAGGCGGATGTAGTACTGGGGCGAGACCCCGACCAGGAGCGCGGCCTCCTCTCGGCGTAGCCCTGGCACCCGACGACGCTCTCCGCCGTACGACGGGAGCCCAGCCTGCTCCGGGGTGATCCGCGCCCGGCGGGTGCTGAGGAACTCCCGGATCTCGGCCCGGACGGCGTCGCGGGGGTTCGGCTCCGAGGCGGTCATGCAACCACTGTACGAACGCCGGACCCGGCGTGGGAGTCACTGCTGGTGGCCCCCACGCCAGGGACTCCCGCAGGCTGTCGCGTGCTGCTTCTGTGGTCACGGGCAGCAGCTCGCCCAGACCGCCGCCCCAAGATCCACCATCCATCCACCATCCAAGGAAGCAGTCTGATGAAGAACGCACGCCTCGGCGACCTCGTGGCGTCCCGCATCGGCCTGGGGGCCATGACGATGGCCGGCACCTACACGACCGGCGGACCGCTGGACGACACCGAGTCGGTCCGCGCCATCCACCGGGCACTCGATCTCGGCGTCACCCACATCGACACCGCCGAGGTCTACGGGCCCTTCCACAGCGAGGAAGTCGTCGGACGCGCCGTGAAGGGCCGCCGCGACAAGGTTCAGATCGCTACCAAGTTCGGCCTCGTCCAGCATCACGGAAACGGGCACTCGTTCGGCACCGACAGCAGTCCGGCGAACATCCGGGCGGCAGTCGAGGGATCACTGCGACGACTCGACACCGACTACATCGACCTCTACTACCAGCACCGCGTCGACCCGGACACGCCCATCGAGGAGACCGCGGGAGCCGTCGCCGAGCTCATCGCCGAGGGCAAGGTCCGGCACTTCGGGCTCTCCGAGGCAGCTCCCGCCACGATCCGCCGTGCCCACGCCGTCCACCCGGTCGCCGCGCTCCAGACCGAGTACTCCCTGTGGACGCGAGACGTGGAGGACGAGATCCTTCCCCTGCTGCGCGAGCTCGGCATCGGCCTGGTGCCGTACTCCCCGCTCGGCCACGGCCTGCTCACCGGGCAGATCCGCTCGGTCGACGACTTCGGCGACGACGACTGGCGCAGGACGAACCCGCGCTTCACCGGCGACAACTTCCACCGCAACCTCGCCATCGTCGACGAGGTCACCGCGATCGGCGCCGAAAACGGCGCCACCCCCGCCCAGACCGCACTGGCCTGGCTACTCACCCGCGGCGACGACATCGCCCCCATCCCCGGCACCCGGCGCATCGCACGCGTCGAGGAGAACACCTCAGCCGAGGGCATCCAGCTGACCGCCGACCAGCTCCACCGACTCGACTCGCTCCAGCCCGCCGCGGGCGAGCGGCACGACGAAGCCAACATGGCCACCATCGACCGCTGATGCACCCGTCGTTCGCCGAGATCCGGTGCGTGGCCGCTTGCCGGGAGTAGCGTCGAGCCATGGAGCTGTTCCGGACGGCCGATGGCCGCGACCTGGAGTACGTCGAGGTCGGCGATCCGGGCGGCCAGCTTGTCGTGCACCTGCACGGCACGCCGGGCACCGCTGGGTCGGTGAGACTCCTGGCGGATGCCGCCCACCGCAAGGGCGTACGGCTGGTGGCGGTCTCGCGGCCCGGATACGGCCGGTCGACCACGACGCCGCCGGGACTGCTGTCGGTGGCACGCGACGTCGGCGAGCTTGCCGGCTGGCTGGGGGTCGATGAGTTCGCGGTGCTCGGCACCTCGGGCGGTGGACCGTTCGCGTTGGCCACCGCCGCCGCGCTGCCGGCTCGGGTGCACCGCGTCCTGGTGGCCGCCGGCCCGGGCCCGGTCCACCTGCTCGCCCCGCAGCACCTCGAACCGGACGACGTGCTGGCCCTCGAACGGCTGGCCGCCGGCGACGTCGATGGCGCCGTCGCCCTGGTCACTGCCGCGGCCCAGCGAGACTTCGACCCCTGGCGCCAGCTTCCCGATGGTGGGTTCGAGGAGGCGCTGGACCAGATGGCACCCCCCAGCGAGCACTACTTCGACACACGTCCCGAACGACGCGCTGAGTTCGTGGCCGACTTCCGCCGCAGCCTGGAACGCTACGACGGGTTCGTACGCGACAACCTCAGCTGGCTCGGGTCCTGGGACTTCGACCTCGCCGACGTGGTCTCCCCCGTCCTCCTCTGCTACGGCGACGCGGACGCCATGGTCCCAGCGACCAACGGCGAGTGGCTCGCCGGACAACTCCCCACCGCGACCCTCGCCGTTCAGCCCGACGCCGATCACGGAGAGATCACCTTCGGCTCGGGCGACTACCTGTTCGCGGCCCTCCAGAACTGACCTGGAACCACCGACTGGCGGGGCCGACCTCTCGTCAGCACCTCCAGCTCCGAGGCCATCGCGCGTCGTCAGGATCGCGACGCGAGCTGGCCGATCTCGGTGGCGTCGAGCGCGCGGTCGTAGACGCGGACCTCGTCCAGACGCCCGTCCCAGAACGCCTCGAGCAACCCCTTGGTCGGGTTGTTCTTCGCGCCGACCGCCAACGGCTCACCACTGATGCACGTGCGGCCCGAGACCCGCTTCGCCCCGGCGGCGCGGCCGTCGATGTAGATCCTCAACCACGTGCCGTCGTACGTCGTCGCCACGTGCTTCCAGCGATCGACGGGAAGCGCGCGGGTGCTGTCGAAGTACGTCCAGCTGGCGCTCGCGCAGCCGCCGTAGAAGCCACCGACCCGCACGAGGCCATTGGTCCTGACGTTCATCCAGTACGCGCCGGCCTTCTCGAGGACCTCCCAGCGCCCGAGCGTCTGATCGTTCGGGATCCCGGTGTAGCGCACCCACGCGGACAACGTGTAGGTGTCCAGATCCAGGACCGTCGAGGAAGGGACGTCGACGAACTGGTGCTGGGTGCCCGCGAGCTGCAGCGCCCGTCCGTAGCCCGCAAGGCCGGTCACCAGCCGCACCGTGCCCGAGCCCGCCACGACCTGTCCGTCCAGCGAGCTCGGGGACGTGTCGGTGATCGTGCCCTGCGACAGCGTCTCCATCGAGTAGTGGAGTACGAGGCCGTTCTCCGGCGCGGCGACCGCTGCTGAGACAGCGGGACTCGCACCGGCGATCGGCACCGCCGCGATCAACGCGGTGACCACGAGCAGCGAGTGGAGTCGTCGCATCAGCACCCCTGTCCACACGTCGAACCGGCAGGTCCCACGTACCGTGGACGGTATCCGTCGGACGAACGTCCCGGCATCACCAATTGTGGCCTCCGATGACCGTGGCGCACCCCCCTCATGTCCAGGTATGGAACCGGTGCGAAGCGTGGTCGTGTTCGACGCGGCCGACCTACCAGCTGAGAGCGGGTTCTGGTCGGGCATGCTCGACGGGCACGTCTTTGCCGACGAGACGTTCCACAGCGTGATCGACGCGGCCGGGGAGTGGCGGATCGGTGTCCAGCTCGCCCCGGAGCACGTCTCCCCTGAGTGGCCCGACGGTGCGCCGCAGCAGGTACACCTGGATCTCCACGTCGAGGACCCGAAGCCGGCGCACGAGCAGGCGACAAGGCTCGGTGCGCGCCTCCTCCGTGCCGGTGACCTGGACAGCGACGAGGGGCACCAGGTGTACGCCGACCCAGCCGGCCACCCGTTCTGTATCGGCTGGGGGCATCCCTCCCGAGAGGCCCTGGCGGCGTTTGTTCGCGAGAGGTGGGGTCAGGCGGGAGCGCGACCCGACCGGCCGTGAGAACAGGGGTGTTCCGAGAAGGAAGGCCTTGTCTTCGAACAGCTGTTCGATTATCATGGAGGGATGGAGCTCTCGATCAGCTATCTCGCACCGGCCGGCGTGCTGGCCGAGGCCGAGGCTGCCCTGGTCGAGCGTCGTGCGGCGCAGGTGAAGGACCTGCTGCTCGTGCTCCAGTGGGCGGACCTGCACGGCGGTGACCCGCAGCTGGTGCCGGGTGCGGTGCCGGCCCGGTTCGGAGGTGATCGGCTGGTCGGGCTCGGCGGCGACGGGACCCCGCTGGTCCAGGACCTCTGCATCCACGAGCTGGCGATCGCCCGGCACACTCACCCGGCCTCGACCCGCTCGACCATGGCGGACGCGCTCGACCTCCGGCACCGGCTCCCCCACGTCTGGGCGCAGGTCCTCGAGCTCACCTGCGAGCCGTGGGTGGCCTGCAAGGTCGCGCGGATGTCGCGGCGGCTCGACCGGCAGCAGGTGCAGCTCGTCGACCTGGCTGTCGCCGAGGCGATCGGCGGACAGTCACCCGGCCGGGTGCTCGCGGTCGCCGAGGCCAAGGTGATCGAGGCCGACGCCGCGGGGCACGCCACGCGACTGGAGGAGGAGCGCCGGCGGCGCGGAGTGTGGCTGGGCCGCACCGACCTCGAGACCGGCACGCGAACCGTGGTCGCCCGGGTGGAGCCCGGCGACGCCGTCTGGGTCGACGCGACCGTCGAGCGCGTTGTCGACGCGCTCCTCGCCCGGCCCGACATCGTGAGAGCGCACCACCCCGACCTGCCCGCGGCCCTCGACGACCTCACCCACGACGAGCTGCGCGCGATCGCGTTCGGCTGGCTCGCGCGGCCCGACGACGTCCACGACCTCCTGGCCGGCGACACCGAGGTCCGGCGCAGGCCGCACCACCGCGCGGTCGTCTACCTGCACCTGCACGAGAGTGCGCTCTCCGCCACCTCCGACGGCGTCGCCCGCGTCGAGCGCCTCGGCCCGATGCTGCTCGAGCAGGTGACCCGGCTGCTCGGCCACGCCCAGGTGACCCTCAAGCCGGTCATCGACCTCGGCGAGCGCACGAGCGTCAACGCCTACGAGTTCCCGGCGCGGGTCTCCGAGCGCACCCGGCTGCGCTGCGTCGGCGACGTGTTCCCGTACGCCGTCGGCACGGCGACGATGTCCGGCCGGTACGACGACGACCACGCCGTTCCGTACGATCCGGGCGGTCCACCGGGCCAGACCGGGGACCACAACGACGCCCCGCTCTCCCGTTCCCACCACCGGGCCAAGACCCATCGCCGCGGCTACCGGGTCAGGCAGGTCGATGCCGGCACCTACGTGTGGACCACGCCCCACGGCCTGCGTCGTCTCGTCGACCCCACCGGCACCCACGACCTCTGCGAGCTCGAGGCGTGGCGGCTCGAGCACGCCGACGAGCTCGACGCGGTCATCGAGCACCTTCACGACGAGCTGGTCGCGCCCGTCGCCTGATCAGTCCCGGACGCGGCACGCTCGGCGGTCGCGGCGTCCAGCGATCCGAAGACCCGCAGCACGTGCACGAGCCCGGTCAGGGCCAGCACCCGCCGCACGGGTCCCTCGGGGCAGACGACGGCGAACGAGCCGCGCAACCCGCGGGCCTGCCGCTGCGCACGCACCAGCGTGCCCAGCCCGGACGAGTCCATGAACGTCAGGCCCGTCAGGTCCACGACCAGGTGCACCTGACCGGCATCGACCAGCAGCTCGCTCAGCGCGGCCCGCAGCTTCGCGGTCGTGAGCACGTCGAGCTCGCCCTCGAGGCGGAGCAGGCAGTACGAGCCGAGGTCCTCCACCGACAGCGAGAACAGCTCGTCTCCGGCCAGCGCTGACGCCACACTCACCCCCGTGCAAACCGCGGCCGCTCGGCCTCGGATGGTCGGCGTCGACGTACCCCGTCCGGCGCCGCGCCACACCTGCCCGGCAACGAAGCGGTCACGACTCGCCGCTCACCCACCCGGTCCGGCGCCGTCTCCCCCACACTCTGCTCATGAGACGCCTCCTCCCCTGGGCCGTGGTGCTGGCGTTCACTCTCGCCGGCTGCGGCGGCTCTGACACCGGTCTGGTGCCGGCGGCGCCGCCCAGCCCGGACGCGACCGAGCTGGACTCCGGCCCGGTCGGCGTGGCCGACGTGGACGGCGAGGCCTGGACGGTGCTGACGGACGCCGGGGAGGTGCGGACGGCGGACGACCGGCGGGTGGCGGTCGGCGACGCTCCGCTGCGGATCGTCAGCACGCCCGGCGGTGTGTGGGTCAGCGTGATCCGGGACGGCACGGTCGTCCGCATCGACCCGGAGACGCTCCAGGTCGACGCCACCGTCGCGCTGAGGCCGGCCGGCAGCGAACCGGAGGGCCTGGCATGGGACGGCACCCACCTGTGGGTGGTCGACCAGGCCGGCGGCCGCGTGGTCGAGCTGGACCCCTCCGGCAAGGTCGTCGGCTCCTACACCACTGACGACGAGCCCCGGCTGGTCGCCGCGGGCGACTCCGGGATCTGGGTCGCGAACTACGGCGGTACGTCGGTCTCGCGCGTCGCCGACGGCCGCGTGAGGACCGTGCCCCTCGCCTCGTGCGTCGGGCCGCAGGGCATCGCCGAGGTCGCCGGACGGGTGTGGGTCTCCTGCACGCTGAGCGGCAAGGCCGTCTCCCTCGATGCCCGGACCATGAAGCAGGTGGCCGAGGTTCCGAACCTCCCCGACGCGGACGCCGTCGTGGCGAACGGCTCGACGGTCTACGTGGTCGGCCAGTCCGGCCCGACCGTCTACGTCCTCGACGCGGCCAGCGGGAGGTTGCGGGACACCGTGCGGCTCGGCGACGCCATGCCGACGAGTGAGAACGTGGGTGCCGCCCTCGTCGACGACGAGCTGGTCGTCACCCACCCGGACGAGCAGAAGATCTACTCGCTGCCGCTGCCATGACTCCGGGTGTCAGAAGCCGCCGCCACCACCACCGTCCCCGCCACCCATCCCGCCGCATCAGCCGCCGGATCTGTACCTGTCGAAGAAGCGGGTCTCGGGACCGTGTGCTCGGTCGGTGCCGGCTCCACCGGCGTGCTTCCTCTTGCGGTCGACCCACAGCCCCAGGCCCGCAAGGGCCAGGACGACGAGCACGAGCACGATCCACACCATGGCTGTCTCCCTCCGGGAGTGTCTTCCGATGCTCCTCCTCGGATCGGCGGCTGTCGAGAGCGGCGTCAGCGCACCGGGTGACCCGCCTGCGCGAGCGAGCTCTTCACGTCCGCGATCCGCAGCGTGCCGAAGTGGAAGACCGTGGCGGCCAGCACCGCGTCGGCGCCCGCGTCGACGGCCGGCGGGAAGTGCTCGAGCGCGCCCGCACCCCCGGACGCGATGACCGGGATCGTGACCTCGCGGCGTACGGCGCGGATCAGCTCCAGGTCGAAGCCGTCCCGGGTGCCGTCGGCGTCCATCGCGTTGAGCAGGATCTCGCCCGCGCCGAGCTCGGCGGCGCGGACCGCCCAGCCGATCGCGTCCAGGCCCGCCGACTTCCGGCCGCCGTGCGTGGTCACCTCGAAGCCCGAGGCCGTCCCCGCGGCACGGCGAGCGTCGACCGAGAGGACCAGGACCTGGCTGCCGAACCGGTCCGCAACCTCGGCGACCAGCTCCGGCCGGTGGATGGCGGCGGTGTTGACCGCCACCTTGTCCGCGCCCGCGCGGAGCAGCCGGTCGACGTCCTCGACCGACGACACTCCCCCGCCCACGGTCAGCGGGATGAAGACCTCCTCGGCGCACCGCGACACGACCTCCATCGTCGTGGTGCGGCCCTCGTGCGCGGCCGAGATGTCCAGGAAGGTCAGCTCGTCGGCGCCCTCGGCGTCGTAGGTGCGCGCCAGCTCGACGGGGTCACCGGCGTCGCGGAGCTCCTGGAACCTGATGCCCTTGACCACCCGGCCGGCGTCGACGTCCAGGCACGGGATGACGCGTACGGCGAGGGTCATGGCGCGCCCCTGGTCAGGGCGAGCGCGTCCTCGAGGGTGAACCGGCCCTCGTACAGCGCGGTCCCGGCGATCGCGCCCTCGACGCCTCCCGGAGATCCCGCAGGACGCACGAGGTCCATCAGCGCGCGGATGTCGTCGAGCGTGGTGACCCCTCCCGATGCGACGACCGGCGCGGACGTGGCCGCGCAGACGTCACGGAGCAGCTGGAGGTTCGGACCCTGCAGCATGCCGTCCTTGTTGACGTCGGTGACGACGTACCGCGCGCACCCCTCGGAGTCCAGGCGAGCAAGCGTCTCGTAGAGGTCGCCACCGTCCTCGGTCCAGCCGCGCGCAGCGAGGGTGCGGCCGCGGACGTCGAGGCCGATCGCGACCCGGTCTCCGTGCTCGGCGATGATCCGCGCGCACCACTCGGGCTGCTCGAGCGCGGCGGTGCCGATGTTCACGCGCCGGCAGCCGGTGGCCAGCGCGGCGGCCAGCGACTCGTCGTCCCGGATCCCGCCGCTCATCTCGACCTTGATGTCCAGGGCGCCGACGATGTCGGCCTGGAGCTCCCGGTTGCTGCCGCGGCCGAACGCCGCGTCCAGGTCGACCAGGTGGATCCACTCCGCGCCGGCGTCCTGCCAGCGCATCGCCGCCGCCACCGGGTCGCCGTACGCGCGCTCGGAGCCGGCGACGCCCTGGGCGAGCTGGACGGCGCGCCCCTCGGTGATGTCGACGGCGGGGAGCAGCTCGAGGTAGTCAGCCATGGTGTCCTTCAGCTTCGGCGGAACAGGAGGGTGTGGATCACGGGTGCGGCGAGCACGCTCACCACGAGTGCGGCGAGGCGCAGCGCCCAGTCGTCGCTGAAGATCCAGACCAGCACGTTGATCGCGAGGAGGACGGCGAACAGGGCGCCGTTCTGCTTGCGGCGGCGCTCGGCCAGGATGCCGGCGGGACCGCGGCGCCGCCGGGGCAGCTTGGAGGTGACCGCGCGGACCCGCGCGTCGCGGCGCTCCTTGCGTTCGGCCTCCGCGGCGCGGGCGGCGGCGAGGACCGCCGCCTCCCGCTCTCGCTCGGCGCGACGCTGGGCGCGCTCCTTGCTCATGCCAGCGACTCCACCCAGTTGCGCAGCAGGGCGGCGCCGGCGTCACCGGACTTCTCGGGGTGGAACTGGGTCGCGCTGAGCGGCCCGTTCTCGACCGCCGCGACGAACCGGTCACCACCGTGCTCGGCCCAGGTCACCAGCGGCGCCCGGGTGCGGTCGTTGGTGACCAGCGTCCAGTCGCGCACCCCGTACGAGTGCACGAAATAGAACCGCTCGTCCTCGATGCCGTCGAACAGCGTCGTGCCCGGGGGGACCTCGACGGAGTTCCAGCCCATGTGCGGCACGATCGGCGCCCGGAGCCGCTCGACGACGCCGGGCCACTCATCGCAGCCGTCGGTCTCGACGCCGTGCTCGACCCCGCGCTCGAAGAGGATCTGCATGCCGACGCAGATGCCGAGCACCGGCCGCCCGCCGGCGAGCCGCCGGCCGATGATCCGCTCGCCCCTGATCGCCCGCAGCCCCGCCATGCACGCGGCGAACGCCCCGACGCCCGGTACGACGAGCCCGTCGGCCTCGAGTGCCGCGTCGAAGTCGCCCGTCAGGGTCACCTCGGCACCCGCCCGCTCGACGGCGCGCACGGCGGAGCGGAGGTTCCCCGACCCGTAGTCGAGGACCACGACGTTCCGAGCGGTCATGCGGGGTCCCCGCGGCGTTGTTCGGTGGAGGAGCGAAGCGGGGGAACCGAAGAACGTCGGGGGGTGCTCACAGACTTCCCTTGGTGCTGGGCACCCCGGTCTCGCGCGGGTCGAGCGCGACGGCGTCGCGGAACGCGCGGGCGAACGCCTTGAACTGCGCCTCCACGATGTGGTGCGGCTCGCGGCCGGCCAGCACCCGCACGTGCAGCGCGAGGTGGGCGTGGAACGCCACCGTCTCGAAGACGTGGCGGGTCAGCGAGCCGAGGTAGTCGCCGCCGAGGACGACGTACTGCTGCCCCTCGGGCTCGCCGGTGTGCACGCAGTAGGGCCTGCCCGACACGTCGACCACGGCCTGCACCAGCGCCTCGTCGAGCGGCACGGTGGCGTCGCCGAAGCGGCGGATGCCCTGCTTGTCGCCGAGCGCCTCGCGCAGCGCCTGGCCGAGCACGATCGCGGTGTCCTCGACGGTGTGGTGCGCGTCGATGTGGGTGTCGCCCTCGGTCTGCACGGTCAGGTCGACCAGGGCGTGCCGGCCGAACGCGTCGAGCATGTGGTCGTAGAAGCCGACACCCGTGGAGACGTCGGTGCGGCCGGTCCCGTCGAGGTCGACCTCGACGAGGACCTTCGACTCCTTGGTCTGCCGCTCGAGGCGGGCAGTCCTGCTCATAGCTCCTCCATCAGTGCATTCTTGAACGCGTCCATCTCCTCGGCGGTGCCGATCGAGACCCGCAGCCACCCGTCGGGGCCCGTCTCCCGGATCAGCACGCCCCGGTCGAGCAGCCCCTGCCACACAGCATGGCGGTCCGGAAACGTCCCGAACAACGCGAAGTTCGCATCGCTGTCCGCGACGGTCAGTCCCCGGGCGCGCAGCCAGTCGACCGTGCTGTCCCGCTCGGCGCGCAGCTCCTCGACCCTCCCGAGCAGCTCGGGGGCGTGCCGCAGCGCCGCCAGGGCGGTCGCCTGGGTGACCGACGAGAGGTGGTACGGCAGCCGTACGACGCGGATCGCGTCGCAGATCGCCGGGTCCGCGGCGAGGTAGCCGAGCCGCAGGCCGGCCGCGGCGAACGCCTTGCTCATCGTGCGGGTCACGACCAGGTTGCGGTGCCGCGGCAGCAGCTCGACCGCGCTCGGGACACCGGTCCGGCGGAACTCGCCGTACGCCTCGTCGACGACGACGATCCCGTCGCCGGCGGCTTCGCACAGCGCGGTGACCGCCTCCGGCGGCAGGGCGGTGCCGGTCGGGTTGTTCGGGCTCGGCAGCAGCACGACGCTCGGCTGCTTCTCCTTCACCAGGTCGCGCGCGTGGTCGAGGTCGAGCGCGAAGTCGGTCTCGCGGTGGCCGACGACCCACTCGGTGACCGTGTCGCGGGCGTACTCCGGGTACATCGAGTACGTCGGCGCGAAGCTCAGCGCCACCCGCCCCGGGCCGCCGAAGGCCTGGAGCAGCTGGAGCATCACCTCGTTGGAGCCGTTCGCGGCCCAGACCTGCTCGGGTGTGACGCCGTGCACCGTGTCCTTGGCGAGGTACGCCGCCAGCGCGGTCCGGAGCTCGGTGAACTCGCGGTCCGGATAGCGGTTGAGCGTCGCCGCGGCCTCGGCGACGGAGCGCGCGATGTCGGCGGCGCACTCGGGCGAGGGACCGTAGGGGTTCTCGTTGACGTTGAGCTGGACCGGGACGTCCAGCTGGGGCGCGCCGTAGGGCTCGATGCCCCGCAGCTCCTCGCGGAGCGGTGGCCAGGACACGGCGATCAGTCCCGGAACCGGACGGAGACCGCGGCGCCGTGGCCGGGCAGGTTCTCGGCGTCGGCGAGCGTCACGACGTGGCCGGCGACCTCCTCGAGCGCATCGCGGGAGTAGTCGACGACGTGCACCGACTTGGTGAACGCACGCACGGACAGCCCCGAGGAGTGGCAGGCGCACCCGGCGGTGGGGAGCACATGGTTGGAGCCGGCGCAGTAGTCGCCCAGGCTGACCGGGGCGTAGGGACCCACGAAGATCGCGCCGGCGTTGCGGACCCGGGCGGCCCACGCGGACGCGTCCGCGGTCTGGACCTCGAGGTGCTCGGCGGCGTACGCGTTGACGACATCGAGTCCCTGCTCGAGGTCGTCGACGAGCACGATCCCCGACTGGTTGCCCGACAGGCTGGTGCGGATCCGCTCGACGTGCTTGGTCACGGCGACCTGGTCCTCCAGCGCGGCCTCGACCGCGGCGGCGAGGGTCGTCGACGGCGTCACCAGCACCGACGCCGCGAGCGGGTCGTGCTCCGCCTGGCTGATCAGGTCCGCTGCGACGTACGCCGGGTCGGCGGTGTCGTCGGCGAGGATCGCGATCTCGGTGGGGCCGGCCTCGGAGTCGATGCCGACCTGGCCCTTCAGCAGTCGCTTGGCCGTGACCGTGTAGATGTTGCCCGGCCCGGTGACCAGGTCGACCCTGGCGCACGGGCCGGTGCCGTAGGCGAACATCGCGATGGCCTGGGCGCCGCCGACGGCGTACACCTCGTCGACGCCCAGCAGCGCGCACGCCGCCAGGATCGTCGGGTGCACCGAGCCCCCGAACTCCTTCTGGGGCGGGCTGGCGAGCGCGATGGACCCGACGCCGGCCGTCTGCGCAGGGACGACGTTCATCAGCACGCTGGAGACCAGCGGGGCGATGCCGCCGGGGACGTAGAGCCCCACCCGGTCGATCGCCACCTTGCGGTGGGTGACGCGGGCGCCGGGCCCGAGGTCGGTGACGGCGTCCTGCTCGAGCTCGTTCGCGCAGGTCGCCCGCAGGCGGCGGACCGACTCCTCGAGACCGGCCCGGATGTCGGGGTCGAGCTCGTCGAGCGCGCGGGTGATCGCCGCGGGCGCGATCCGCAGGTCGTCGACCACGATGCCGTCGAAGCGCTCGGAGTACTCGCGGATCGCGTCCACCCCACGGGTGCGCACCGCCTCGCAGATCGCGTGCACCGCCGGCACCGCCGCCTCGACGTCGAAGTCGGCACGGGGCACGGCTGCGCGGTAGTCGACCGTCGACCGGTCGGCTCCTCGCAGGTCGATGCGCTGGATCATGGCTCGATTCTACGGACGGGCGCCGGTCTCGCCGGATCCGCGACAGCGGCTGGACTGACCGCAGACCGGGAAACGCCGCGGGGGCGGGCGTCCGGGGCGGGTGTCGTGGCCTAGGTTGGGCTCGTGGCCGACCCACTGCCGATGTTCCCGCTGAACGCGGTGCTCTTTCCCGGCGTGACCGTGCCGCTGACCGTGTTCGAGGACCGGTACCGCGCGCTGGTCCACCACCTCAAGCGCATCCCCGACCCCGCCCACCGGGTCTTCGGGACCGTCGGCATCCGCGAGGGCTACGAGGTCGGCGAGCACGGGGCCCAGTCGCTCTACCGGGTCGGCGTCCGGATGCAGCTCACGGAGATCGAGGAGAACGCCGACGGCACGTTCGAGGTGGTCGCCGTCGGCCTGGAACGGATCCAGCTGGACAGCCTCGACCCGGGCGATCTCTTCCCGGTGGGTCACGTCACCGATCGTCCCGACCCCGAGGCGCAGGTCGCCGAGGCCGTCCTGGAGAAGGCGCGGATCGCGTTCACCGCGTACCGCGCCGCGCTCGCCGACATCCGGGCGGACCCGTACTCCGGGTCGCTCCCCCGCGACCCGACGTACCTCTCGTGGACGCTGGCCGCCGTCGCGCCGCTGCCGATGCCCGAACGTCAGGCACTGCTGGAGGCCGAGGACGCCGGGGTCCGGCTGGTCATGGTCACCGACCTGCTGCGTGCGGAGCTCCGCGCGATGAACGTGATCCCGTCGCTGCCGGCGACCGAGGTCGCGCGCACCCGCTGGTCACCGAACTGATGGCAGGCACGCCCGCCACGGTCGCGCTGACGCGCGCCGGCATCGACTTCAGCGTGCACGAGTACGAGCACGACCCGCGTGCGGAGTCCTTCGGCCTCGAGGCCGCGGCGGCGCTCGGGCTCGACCCGGGCTGCGTCCTCAAGACGCTGGTGGCCACCGTCGACGGGAAGCTCACCGTCGGCATCGTCCCGGTCTCCGGCCAGCTCGACCTCAAGGCCCTGGCTCGGGCGAGCGGCGGGAGCCGGGCCGCGATGGCCGACGTCGCCGCGGCCGAACGCGCCACCGGGTACGTCGCCGGCGGGATCTCGCCGATCGGTCAGAAGCGCCCCCACCCGACGGTGCTCGACGACAGCGCGACGGGCTTCGCGGTCGTCTACGTCTCCGGCGGGCGGCGCGGGCTCGACCTGGGGATCGCGCCGGCGGACCTCGTGCGGGTCACCGGCGCGACCGTCGCCGGGATCAGTCGGCGGTGACGTCGGACCGGTGCACGGCCGACAGGCCGATGAACACCAGCGCCAGCGCGACCAGGGCGGCGGCCGGGAGCGCGACCCACGGGCTGCCGCCCGAGATCGAGAGTTGGGCGGGCAGGTGCGCGCCCTGCTTCTGGCTGAGCGCCACCTTCGTCGGGTCCGACGGGCCGAGGAGGACGCCGACGCGGTACATCAGGGCGGCGCCGAGGAGCGAGCCGACCGTCACGCCGATCAGGGTCGCGATCGGCACCCGGTCGAGGAACAACGCGACCAGCGCGCCGCCGACGAGCCCGGCGACCGAGCCCACGACGACGTACAGGCCGGTGGCGGAGAACTGCCCGCGCAGGCTGGCCTCGTCGAGCGCGACCCACTTGTGGTCGACCACCACGCCGGTGGGCGCGGTCCAGACCCACTCCCACACCACGCCCGCGAGCGCGCCGGTGACGGCGAGGACGATGACGGCGAGGCCGACCTGCAGCAGCGCCGGCTTCAGCCCGTCAGGCATCCGGGCCCCAGCAGCTGCTTGAGGTCCGCGAAGAGCGCGGGGCTCGGGCTGACCCGCAGGCGGTCGTCGAGGCGCATGACCATGGTCTGCTCACGGGTCAAGAGTCGCAGGCGCACCTCGGTCATGCCGGGGTGGGTGCCGAGCACGTCCTTCAGCTGCTCGACCACCGGTGGCGTGCACCTGGTCGACGGGAGGCTGATCACCACCGGTCCGGACGGGCCGTCGGACAGGTCCGGGACGGACACCTCCTGGCCGTGGATCTCCGGCTGGTCCTTGCTGCGCGACAGCCGGCCGCGGACCGTGATGATCGCGTCCTCGACCAGGTGCGGCCCGGCGAGCTGGTAGGCGCTCGGGAACAGCAGGACGTCGATGGCGCCGTCCAGGTCCTCCAGCGTCACCATCGCCCAGGCGTCACCACGCTTGGTGATCTTGCGCTGCACGGTCGTGACCAGGCCGGAGATCGTGATCGAGGCGCCGTCGGGACGCTCCTCGTCCAGCATCAGCTGGCCGATGGTGCAGTCGGAGCTGTTCGACAGGACGTGCTCGAGGCCGAGCAGCGGGTGGTCGGAGACGTAGAGACCGAGCATCTCGCGCTCGTGGCCGAGCAGGGTGGTCTTGTCCCACTCGTCGATCTCCGGGATCGCGACCGAGACGCCGAAGCCGCCGTCCGCGTCGTCGAGCCCGCCGAACAGCGAGTCCTGCCCGATCGCCTCGTTGCGCTTGATGTCGACGTACTGGTCCACGGCGGTCTCGTGCACCGCCACCAGCGCACGGCGCCGGTGCTTCATGTCGTCGAACGCGCCGGACTTGATCAGCGACTCGATGACCCGCTTGTTGCAGACCTGGGCCGGGACCTTCTCGAGGAAGTCGTTGAACGTCTCGTAGCGGCCCTTCTCCTCGCGGGCCGCGACGATCCCGTCGACGACGTTGGCGCCGACGTTCCGCACGGCGGTCAGGCCGAAGCGGATGTCGTGGCCGACGGGGGTGAAGTTGTGGGCCGACTCGTTGACGTCCGGCGGCAGCACCTGGATCTTCATCCGGCGGCACTCGTTGAGGTAGATCGCCGACTTGTCCTTGTCGTCCTTCACCGAGGTCAGCAGCGCGGCCATGTACTCGGCCGGGTAGTTCGCCTTGAGGTAGGCGGTCCAGTACGACACCAGGCCGTACGCCGCGGAGTGCGCCTTGTTGAAGGCGTAGTCGGAGAACGGCAGCAGGATGTCCCAGAGCGTCTTGACGGCACCGGCGGAGTAGCCCCGCTCGCGCATGCCGGCGGAGAAGCCCTCGAACTGCTTGTCCAGCTCCTCCTTCTTCTTCTTGCCCATCGCCCGGCGCAGGATGTCCGCCTGCCCGAGGCTGTAGCCCGCGAGCTTCTGGGCGATCGCCATGACCTGCTCCTGGTAGACGATCAGGCCGTAGGTCTCCCCCAGGATGTCCGCCAACGGCTCGGCCAGCTCGGGGTGGATCGCCTCGACCGGCTCGCGGCCGGTCTTGCGGCGGGCGTACTTGTTGTGGGAGTCCGCGCCCATCGGGCCGGGCCGGTAGAGCGCGCCGACCGCGGAGATGTCCTCGAAGGTGTCCGGGCGCATGCTGCGCAGCAGCGCCCGCATGGGGCCGCCGTCGAGCTGGAAGACGCCCAGGGTGTCGCCACGCTGGAGCAGGCGGTACGTCGCCTCGTCGGTCAGCGCCAGGTCCTCGAGGACGATGTCCTCGCCCCGGTTCGCCTTGATGTTCTTGACCGCGTCGTCGAGCACCGTGAGGTTGCGCAGCCCCAGGAAGTCCATCTTGATCAGGCCGAGGGCCTCACAGGTGGGGTAGTCGAACTGCGTGATCATCGCCCCGTCGGCGGGCCGCTTGAGCATCGGGATGATGTCGAGCAGCGGCTCGCTGGACATGATCACGCCGGCTGCGTGCACGCCCCACTGCCGCTTGAGGCCCTCGATCCCGATCGCGGTGTCGACCACGCGCTTGACGTCGTTGTCGGCGTCGTAGAGCGAGCGGAACTCGCCGCCCTCGCCGTACCGCTTGTGCTCGGAGTTGAAGATCTCCTGGAGCGGGACGTCCTTGCCCATCACCGCGGCGGGCATCGCCTTGGTGATCCGGTCGCCCATCGCGAACGGGTAGCCGAGGATCCGGCTGGAGTCCTTGACCGCCTGCTTCGCCTTGATGGTGCCGTAGGTGACGATGTAGGAGACCCGGTCGTCGCCGTACTTCTCGGTGACGTACCTGATCACCTCGCCGCGCCGGCGCTCGTCGAAGTCGATGTCGAAGTCGGGCATCGAGACGCGGTCGGGGTTGAGGAAGCGCTCGAAGATCAGGCCGTGCTCGAGCGGGTCCAGGTCGGTGATCCGCATGGCGTAAGCGACCATCGAGCCCGCGCCCGAGCCACGCCCGGGGCCGACCCGGATGCCGTGGTCCTTTGCCCAGTTGATGAAGTCCGCGACCACGAGGAAGTAGCCCGCGAAGCCCATCTGGGTGATCACGCCGATCTCGAACTCGGCCTGCCTGCGGACCTTGTCCGGCACGCCCGCGGGGTAGCGCCGGCTCAGGCCGGTCTCGACCTCCTTGACCAGCCAGGAGTCCTCGTTCTCCCCGGGCGGGCAGGGGAACCGGGGCATGAAGGTGCCGTTGCCCTCGGTGAAGGAGACGTCGCACCGCTCGGCGATCAGCAGCGTGTTGTCACAGGCCTCCCGGAGGCCGTGCTTGTCGACCCAGAGAGCGCGCATCTCCTCGGCCGACTTGATGTAGTAGCCGTCACCGGAGAACGCGAACCGCTGCCCCGGCCCGTCGCCGGCCGGGATGTCCATCGTCGAGCCCGAGTTGATGCAGAGCAGGTGCTCCTGGGAGGGCGCGTCCTCCCGCATCACGTAGTGGGAGTCGTTGGTCGCGAGCAGCGGGATGCCGAGGTCCTTGTGGAGCCGCAGCAGCCCGTCGCGGACGCGGTTCTCGATGTCGAGCCCGTGGTCCATCAGCTCGAGGAAGTAGTTCTCCTTGCCGAGGATGTCCTGGAACTCGCCCGCGACCTTGCGGGCGGCGTCGTACTGGCCGTGCCGCAGGTGCACCTGCACCTCGCCCGACGGGCAGCCGGTCGTGCCGATGATGCCCTTGCCGTGCTGGGCGAGCAGCTCGCGGTCCATGCGCGGCTGCTTGAAGAAGCCGTCGCGCCAGGCGCCGGTGCTCAGCCGGAACAGGTTGTGCATGCCCTCGGTGGTCTCCGAGAGCAGCGTCATGTGCGTGTAGGCGCCGCGCGCCGAGACGTCGTCCGGGCCGCCGCCGTAGAAGTTGACGCCCTTGCGCTCGAACCGGCTGATGTTGGGCGTGAAGTAGGCCTCGATGCCGATGATCGGCTTGACCCCGGCCGCCTTCGCCTTGCGGTAGAACTCGTAGGCGCCGAACACGTTGCCGTGGTCGGTCATCGCGATCGCGGGCATCCCCAGCTCGGCCGTGCGCTCCGCCATCGCCTGGAGCCGGGCGGCCCCGTCGAGCATGGAGTACTCGGTGTGCACGTGGAGGTGGACGAACGAGTCCTGGGCGCCGTTGGCCATGGTCGCGGGCCACTCCTCGAGTCGATCTTCGGGCATGCTGCACAGAGCCACGGTCGCGTCGTGGCGCCGCTGTTGGGGAAGGGCGCCAGCCTACGCGACCGCGAGACCCACGGTAGGGGGACGCACCGACAGCCGACAGATACCGGTCTCGATACGCCGGTCGCGAGCTCGTGCCTCGCTCGCGCGGCTACTCGACCTGGCTGCTGGGTGCTGATCCTCGCACGCTCGGATCAGGCCAGCTCAGAGCTCGGTGGCGGCGTCCAGGCTCTCGGTGATGATCGCGTGCACGATCCGCGACAGCCGGTCGTGGCCGAGCGCGGGCGCGCGCCGTGCCAGCGCGGCGGCGATCTCCTGCTCGCGCTCGGGATCGCGGGACGAGTCGTCCTTGTGCGCCTGCACCGCGTGGGTGAGCGCGGCGCGCCGGGCCAGCAGGTCACCGAGCTGCTCGTCGACCTCGTCGATCAGGCGCCGGTAGAACGCCAGCGGGTCCTGCCCCGGCCAGGCCATCCGCAGGTCGGGCGACCGCTCCTCGTTCGTGGATCCGTCCGTGTGCTCGAGGTCGACCAGGCCACGCCGCTGGTAGAAGCCGCGGGCCGGCAGGTTGCTCTCGAACACCCAGAGGCAGAACCCCTCCGGGCGCAGGCCCTTCGCGACGTCGAGCAGGGCACTGCCCACACCGTGGCCCGCGGCCTCGGGCAGCACGTACAGCGAGTTCAGCCAGGCGTCCTCGACCACCAGGAACCCGACCGGGCGGCCGTCCAGCTCGGCGAGCCAGACGTCCCGGCGGGCCAGGTCCCAGCCGCCGACGTAGGCGTGCACCTCGTCGGGCGTGTGGATCTGGGGTGGCATCGCGGGAACCGCGGCGGTGCGGACCAGCAGGTAGATGTTCGCGATCGCCGGCAGGTCGTCGGCGGTCGCCGGTCGCAGCTGGAGCTCGTCAGTCGGCATCGCGGATCACTTCGAGCGCGTGCGCGAGGTCCTCCGGATACGCGGTCTCGTACTCGACGTACTCCCCCGAGTCGGGGTGCTCGAAGCCGAGGCGCACGGCGTGCAGCCACTGCCGCTCGAGGCCGACCCGCCTGGCGAGCGAGGGGTCCGCGCCGTAGGTCAGGTCGCCCACGCACGGGTGCTTGAGCGCGGCCATGTGGACCCGGATCTGGTGGGTGCGCCCGGTCTCGAGGTGGATCTCGAGCAGGCTGGCGAAGCGGTGCGCCTCGAGCGTCTCGTAGTGGGTGACGCTGTGCCGGCCGTCTGCCATCACCGCGAACTTATAGTCCGCGCGCGGGTGGCGCCCGATCGGCGCGTCGATGGTGCCCTCGAGCGGGTCCGGGTGGCCCTGGACCAGCGCGTGGTAGACCTTGTCGACGGTCCGGTGGCGGAACGCGTTCTTGAGCACGGAGTAGGCGTGCTCGGACTTGCAGATCACCATCACCCCCGAGGTCCCGACGTCCAGTCGCTGCACGATGCCCTGCCGCTCCGAGGCGCCGCTGGTCGAGATCCGGAAGCCGGCACCGGCGAGGTGCCCGACCACCGTGGGCCCGGACCAGCCGGGCGAGGGGTGCACGGCGACGCCGACCGGCTTGTCGATCACCACGATGGCGTCGTCGTCGTGGATGATCTTGATCCCCTCGACGACCTCGGGGACGACCTCGAGGGGGTTGGCCTCGACAGGGATCCGCACGTCGAGCACGGCGCCCGGGACGACCCGGTCGCTCTTGCCGACCGCCCTGCCGTCGAGCTCGACGTTGCCGCGGGCGATCAGGTCGGCTGCCCGGGTGCGGGACAGCCCGAACAGGCGCGCCATGGCGGCGTCCACCCGCTCACCGTCCAGGCTCTCGGGCACCGACAGGACCCGGTGGTCGGCGGCGGCCATCACGTCGCGCCCTCCCGGGATGCGCGACTGCCGTCGAGCCGGATGCCGCGGTAGACCTGCACCAGGATCAGCGCGGCCGCGACGTCGATGCACATGTCAGCGACGTTGAAGACCGGCCAGTGCGGCAGCATGAAGAAGTCGATGACGTGCCCACGCAGCGGACCGGGCGCGCGGACCAGCCGGTCGGTCAGGTTGCCGGCGACGCCCGCCATCAGGAGGCCGAACGCGACCGCCCAGACGGCGTTGCCGAGCTTCCGCGAGAACCACGCGATCACCAGCACGGCGGCGATCGCCACGACGCTGAACACCTCGGTGTAGGCGGTGCCGGTGCTGAAGGCGGCGCCCGGGTTGCGCACCAGGTGCAGGACGAACAGATCCCCCACGACCTCGACGTCGGCGCGGTCCGTCAGCTTCTCGACCGCGACCACCTTGGCGACGACGTCGACGGCGTACGCCGCGATCGCGACCGCGGCGAAGACCGCGAGGTACCGGCCGCGAGGGCCGTGGGGACGGGTCGTTCCGCTGTCGTTCTCGTCGCCGGTCAGCGACGCTCCTCGCGCTGCTTGCATGTCATGCACAGTGTGGCACGGGGGAACGCCATGAGCCGCATCTTGCCGATGGGGTTGCCGCACGACTCGCACACGCCGTACGTGCCGTCGTCGATCCGGGCGAGCGCGCGCTCGATCTGGGCCAGCTTGTCGCGCTCGCTGTTGAGCACGGTGAGCTCGTGGTCGCGCTCGAAGCTGGTGGCGCCGAGGTCGGCCTGGTCCTGGCCGGCCCCGTCGCCGGAGTCGCGCATCAGGCCGCTGAGCTCGGTCTCCTGCGCCTCGACGATCGAGCGGCTGTGCTCGAGCTGCTCGTGCAGCTCGGCGACGAGCTCCTTGAGCTCGGCCTTGGTCCAGGCGCCCTCGCCCTCCTTGACCACGAGCGAGCTGCGGGCGGCCTTGCGCGGAGCGGCCTTCTTGGCCGGGGCCGCCTTCTTCGCGGGCACGGCCTTCGTCGCGGGAGCCGCCTTCTTGACCGGTGCCGCCGCCTTCTTCGCCGGAGCCGCCTTCTTCACGGGTGCCGCCGCCTTCTTCACCGGAGCCGCCTTCTTCACCGGGGTCGCCTTCTTCGCCGGGGTCGCCTTCTTCGCCGGAGCCTTCTTCGCCGGAGCCGCCTTCTTGACCGGAGCCGCCTTCTTGACCGGAGCCGCCTTCTTCGCCGGAGCCGCCTTCTTCGCCGGAGCCGCCTTCTTCGCCGGAGCCGCCTTCTTCGCCGGAGCCTTGGCGGCGACCGTCCTCTTGGTCGGAGTGGCCTTCGCCACGGCGCCGTTCCTCGTCGACGTGGCCTTCGGGGCCGCCTTCTTGGCCGGCGTGGCTGCCTTGGCGGCCGGCTTGCGGCCGATCACCTTGCGAGCGGCGGAGGCCGCCTGCCCAGCGAGCGACTTCCTCGTGCTGCGAGCCATGGTCGGGCCTCCTCAGGCCTCGGCGACTGTGGCTTCAACCACAGCGTGTGCGGGGAGGGTAGCCGGTGACTCCAAGGGCCTCAAATCAGCCACACCGCGGAATGCGAAAGCGGCCGGCCCCCTCGGGGGCCGGCCGCTCGCGCCAAGCGATGGTACGGCGGTCAGGCGTCGTCCTCGCCGAGGATCGAGCGCAACCGCTTCGGTGCCGGGGTGTCCTCGCCCGCCGGGCCGTCGGACGTGCCGCTGCCGAGCGCCTCCAGCTGCTGGCTGAAGTAGCTCTTGAGGCGGGAGCGGTACTCGCGCTCGAAGGAGCGGAGCTTCTCGACCTCGCCGTTCAGGATGTCGCGCTCGCGCTCGAGGTCCCCGAACATCTGGCGACGGCGCTCGGCCGTCTCCGAGTCGAGCATCTGGGCACGGGTGCGGGCATCCGACTCGAGGCGGTCGGCCTTGGTCTTCGACTCCGACTCCAGGCGCTCGGCCTTGGTACGGGCCTCGCCGACGATCTTGTCGGCCTCGTTCTTCGCGTCCTCGACGAGCTCGTCGGCGTTGCGGGTCGCGATCTCGAGCAGCCGAGCCGCGGCGTTCGAGGCCTGCGGGACGGTCTCGACCCGGATCGTCTCGACGGGGGTCGCGGCGACCACGGGGGCCGGCGTGGCGACCACCTCCGGCTCCGGCGCCGGCGTCGGCTCGGGTGCCTTCTCCTCGGCGCGCGGCTGCGGGGCCGTCTCGGTCGAGACGCCACCCTGGGCCGTGGACAGCTTCGCCCTGAGGTCGTCGTTCTCCTTCGTGAGACGCGCCAGCTCGGCTTCCACCTCGTCGAGGAACTGGTCGACCTCACCCATGTCGTAGCCCTCGCGGAGCCGGACGGGAGTAAAGCGCTTGTTGCTCACGTCCTCAGGCGTCAGCGGCATGACCTCACCCATTCTCGTCGTCAAAGTTACTGTCGGTCGAACAATAGCGCTTGCACAGGTGAGCGGCTCATCGACGCCGGCGCTCCCCTGCTCCCGGCCGGTTCAGGCCAGGAAGATCTCGCGGTTGACCCGGAGCAGGACGTACGCGGCGACGATCACGATCAGGAAGCTCAGGTCGAGCGAGATGCTCCCGATCCGCAGTGGCGGGATCACCCGGCGCAGCGCCTTGATCGGCGGATCCGTGGTGGAGTACACGCCCTCGAGCGCCACCAGGAGCACGCCGTGGGGCACCCACGCCCGCGCGAACACCTGCACCCAGTCCACCACGAACCGGACCCACAGCAGGGCGATGAAGAACCACAGCACGGCCTCGATCAAGCCACCGGCAACATTCACGTACGACGGATCCTCGCTCTGGACGGCGTCAGCTCTGGTTGAAGAACCCGCCTGCGACGATCCGCTGCTTGTCCTCGGCGGCCACCGTCACGTTCGGCGGCGAGAGCAGGAACACCTTGTTGGTGACGCGCTCGATCGTGCCACGCGTGGCAAACACCAGCCCGGCCGCGAAGTCGACGAGCCGCTTGGCGTCGGAATCGTCCATCTCCGAGAGGTTCATGATCACCGGCGTGCCCTCGCGGAAGTTCTCGCCGATGGTGCGCGCCTCGTTGTAGGTGCGCGGGTGCAGGGTCGTGATGCGGGACAGCTCGGCCACCACTCCGGTCGGTCCGGGAGCCGGACGCCGGCGCTCGGAGATGTCGGACACGGGTGCGGGACGCACCTCGCGCTTCGGCGCACGGACAGGAGCGGTCTCCTGGGTCTCGTACTCGCCCTCGTAGGCGTACTCGTCGTCGTACCGGCCGGTGTCCTCGAGCAGGCCGAGGTACTCGCCGATCCTGCGCATAGCGCCGCTCATGACTGTGCCCTCCGGTGGTGGTGTGGTGGTTGGGACATTACTTGACCTGTGGCCTCGAACCGAGGACCGCCGAGCCAATGCGCACGTGTGTCGCGCCGGCCCGGACGGCGTGCTCGAGGTCGCCGCTCATCCCGGCCGACAGCCAGGTCGCGTCGGGGTGGTCGGCGAGGAAGTCACGGCGGATCCCGGCGAGCCGCTCGAACGCGGACGCCGGATCCTCACCGAGCGGCGCTACGGCCATCAGCCCCCGCAGCCGGAGCATGCCGGCCGCGGCGACCGCGGTGCCGAGGGCGGCCAGCCCGTCGGGGTCGACGCCGGCCCGGCCCTCGCGCCCGGGCGGGTCGAGGCTGACCTGGAGCAGGACGTCGAGGGCGCGGTCACGCTCGTGCGCGCCGCGGTCGAGGCCGGTGAGCAGCTTCGCGCGGTCGACGGACTCGACGACGTCGGCGTACGACGCGACGGCCGCCGCCTTGTTGCTCTGCAGGCCGCCGATGAAGTGCCAGGTGAGCCCGAGGTCGGCGCACTCAGCTGCCTTCGCCTGGGCCTCCTGGTGACGGTTCTCCCCCACGTCGGTGATGCCGAGGTCGGCGAGGATCCGGACGTCGGAGGCCGGGAAGAACTTGGTGACCACGACGAGCCGGACCTCGCCCGGGTCGCGGCCGGCGTCGGCGCAGGCGCCCGCGATCCGGCCCCGGACGACCTCGAGCCCGGAGGCGACCTGCTCCTGGCGGGTCATGCACTCCTCCAGACCACGCCGGCGAGCCGGCCGGCGGCCACGCCGTCGCGGCGGTAGGAGTGCAGGCTCTCGTCCTCGCGGGTGCAGCCGCCGACCTCGGTCGCGGGTACGCCGGCCGCGGCGAGCTGGGCCAGGACGCCGGCACCGAGGTCGAGGGCAGGAGTGCCCCAGCTGGTGGTGGCGCCGGTCTCGGGCACGGCCGCCGCGACCTCGGCCCGCAGCTCCTCGGGCACCTCGTAGCAGCGGCCACAGATGTGCGGCCCGACCCAGGCCCGGAGACCGGTCGCGCCGAGCTCGCGCAGCCGCTCGACGGCGGCGGTGACGACGCCCCGGCGTACGCCCTCCCGGCCGGCGTGCACCGCCCCGATCTCGCCGCCGGCGGCGACCAGGAGCACCGGCACGCAGTCGGCCGCGCGCGCGAGCAGTGCGATCCCCGGCTCGGTGGTGAGCAGGGCGTCCGCGTCCGGCGCCGCCTCGTACGAGCCATCGACGAGGTGGACGGCGGTGCCGTGCACCTGGTGCATCAGGTACGGCGTCGCGCCGGTCTCGGCCGCGACCGTCGCGAGAGCCGCGCCACGGACGTGGTCCGTCGCGAGGTCGCCGAGGTCGAGGGTGCGGTCGGTGAACGCGACCGACACCGTGCCGGTCGTGACCGGCACGGTGTCCTGGAAGAGGAAGGTCACTTGAGGAAGTCGGGCACGTCCAGGTCGTCGTCGTCGAACTGCACCTGGTGCGGAGCGGGTCGCGGCGTACTGGCCTGGGAAGCGGTCGTGCCGACCTTCTCCTTCTCCTTCTCGCGGTCCTGGTCCCGGCCCTTGTCCCTGTCGGCCGCCGGCGGGGCGGCGGGGCCGGCCTGCGCCGGCGCCTTCGTCTCGGAGGGGGCCTGGGCCGGCCGGGTGTCGCGGCGCAGCACGGCGCCCTCGTCACGACGCTTCGGCTGGCCGCCGTCGAACCCGGCCGCAATGACCGTGACCCGCACCTCGTCGCCGAGCGCGTCGTCGATGGTCGCGCCGAAGATGATGTTCGCCTCGGCGTGCACGGCCTCGGCGACCAGCGCGGCCGCCTCGTTGATCTCGAACAGGCCCAGGTCGGAGCCGCCGGCGATCGAGAGCAGCACGCCGTGCGCTCCGTCGATGCTGGCCTCGAGGAGCGGGCTCGACACCGCCATCTCGGCCGCCGCCACGGAGCGGTCCTCGCCCCGGGCCGAGCCGATGCCCATCAGCGCGGAGCCGGCGTTCGACATCACGGACTTCACGTCCGCGAAGTCGAGGTTGATCAGTCCGGGCGTGGTGATCAGGTCGGTGATGCCCGAGACGCCCTGGAGCAGCACCTGGTCGGCCTGCTTGAACGCGTCGAGCACCGAGACGTTGCGGTCGCTGATCGAGAGCAGCCGGTCGTTCGGGATCACGATGAGGGTGTCGACCTCCTCGCGCAGCTGCGCGATGCCCTCCTCGGCGGAGTTGGCGCGACGCCGGCCCTCGAACGAGAACGGCCGGGTCACGACGCCGATGGTCAGGGCGCCGAGGCTCCGGGCGATCCGGGCCACGACGGGTGCGCCGCCGGTGCCGGTGCCACCGCCCTCGCCGGCGGTCACGAACACCATGTCGGCGCCCTTCATGACCTCCTCGATCTCGTCGGCGTGGTCCTCCGCCGCCCGGGCGCCCACGTCGGGGTTCGCCCCGGCGCCGAGCCCGCGGGTCAACTCACGACCGATGTCGAGCTTCACGTCGGCGTCGCTCATGAGGAGCGCCTGCGCGTCGGTGTTGATCGCGATGAACTCGACGCCCTTGAGGCCGACCTCGATCATCCGGTTGACGGCGTTGACACCACCACCGCCGATGCCCACGACCTTGATGATGGCCAGGTAGTTCTGCGCTGCTGCCACGGCTTTCGCCCTTCGCTGCTCGTCGGATGCTGGTCGATGTGCTGTGTCTCGGGTGTGTCTGCGTGACTCGGGGAAGTCGGCGTCGGCCTGTCCGTTAACTCTGACCCTCAGCCTGAGGGTTATAGTTATGTCAACCTCGCCGTGGTCACGACACTAGGCAGCCGCCGCGCTCGATCGATGGAGACACGCCGGTGGATGCGGGCGCTGCTCCTACTTCGTGGTCGGCTGACCCGGGACGGAGACGTCGTAGGTCTGGGCCTTGCGGGCGACCAGGAGCTGGGCGAGCACCTCGGCCTTGAGATCGGAGTCGGCGGAGCTCCCCCAGCGGACGGTCCGACCGTCACGGAGGTCGAGGGTGATCTCGTCGACGGTCTCGACCTCGACGTGGTCGACCTTCGCGGCCAGGTCGGCGGGCAGGGCGGCGACGACGAGGGCGGCCTCGCGCAGGGCGGCGTTCCCGGTGTCGTTGCCGGTCACCACACGCGGGAGGTCGGGTGGGGCCTGGGCGTAGTCGCGGAACACCACGCCGTCGGCGTCCATGCCGCGCAGCTGTCCGGCGATCTCGACGACCGCGACGGGGACGCGCTCGGTGACGTCGATGCGGACCTGGTCCGGCCACTCGCGCGAGACGTCGGCGGAGCGTACGGCGGCGAGCGCCTCGACCCGGGTGCGGATCCGCTCGAGGTCGACCCGGGCGAGGGCCTGGCCCTCGGGCACCGCGGCCGCCTGGCGGACCTGGCTGTCCGAGAGCAGCCGGGCGCCGTGCACGTCGACGCCCGTGACCGAGAGGTAGGAGGAGAAGAAGACCAGCCAGACGGTGCCGACCAGGAGGACCAGGACCAGCACCACCGCGAGCACGGGCTTCCAGTTCAGCCAGCGGCGGGCCCACTGGCGGCGCGCGAACCGCTTCCGGGTGCGCAGGTCGGTCGACGCCTCGGTCATCCGAGCAGCTCCAGGACCTGAGGGCCGATCGCCGTCACGGTGCCCGCGCCCAGCGTGAGCACCAGGTCGCCGGGCCGGGCCCGGGCGACGAGCGCCGCGGCGACGTCGTCGAACGACGGCACGAACGCCACCCGATCGGCCGGGAGCGGTACGGCGGCCGCCACCATCGCCCCCGTCACGTCCGGGTCCGGGTCCTCGCGGGCGAGGTAGACGTCGAGCACGACGACCTCGTCCGCGGCACCCAGCGCCTCGCCCATCTGCACACCGAAGATCCGGGTGCGCGAGACCAGGTGCGGCTGGTAGCCCACCACGACCCGGCCCGACCCGGCGAGCGCCCGCGCGGCTTGCAGGTCCCCGGCGATCTCGGTCGGGTGGTGCGCGTAGCTGTCGTAGACGCGCACTCCCCCGGCCTCGCCCTTGAGCTCCATCCGGCGCTTGGTGCCGGTGTACGCCGCGATGCCGCGCACCAGGTCGTCGGCGTCGTAGCCCAGCGCGACACCGGCGGCCAGCGCCGCCAGGGCGTCGACGAGGTAGTGCTCCCCCGGCGACCAGAGCGTGACGTCCGTCAGCAGGCCGGGCGACGACGCCGACACCCGCACGACCCGCCGGCCCCGGTCCTCCGCACGCGACGCGAGCGCGGCGGCCCCCGGGTCGTCCACGCAGCAGACCAGGAAGCCGTCGGGCGCGACGGTGTCGGCGAAGTCCTCGAACGCGCGCCGGTAGCCCTCCTCGGTCCCCCAGTGGTCGAGGTGGTCGGCCTCGACGTTCGTGACGATCGCGGCGTACGGCGAGTAGTGCAGGAACGCACCGTCGCTCTCGTCCGCCTCCGCGACGAAGTCGAGTCCGGTGCCCTCCGCGGCGTTCACGCCGGTGGCCGCCAGGTCGCCGCCGATCGCGTACGTCGGGTCCGCGCCCGCCGCCTGAAGTGCGACCGTGAGCAAGGAGGTGGTCGTCGTCTTGCCGTGCGTGCCCGCGACCGCGACGACGCGACGCCCGGCCATCACCGCGGCCAGCGCCGCCGACCGCGGGAGGACGCGCAGCCCGCGGCGGACGGCCTCGGCGTACTCCGGGTTGTCCGCACGGACCGCCGTCGACACGACCACCGTGTCCGCGTCGCCCAGCTGGGACGCGGAGTGCCCGACGAAGACGGAGGCGCCCAGCGCCCGCAGGGCGGCCAGCGCCGGCGAGTCGGCACCGTCGCTGCCGCTCACCGTGATGCCGCGGGCCAGCATGATCCGGGCGATGCCGGACAGGCCGGCCCCGCCGATGCCGACGAAGTGGACGTGACCGAGCCGGTCGGCGGGGAGGATCTCGTCCGGGACGGGCACCTTCACGGACGCGCCGCCTCGAGGACGATGCGCGCGAGCCTCTCGTCGGCGTCGCGCGGGATCAGGGCCGCGGCCGAAGCGCCCATCGCCGCCAGCCGCGCGGTGTCGGCGGCGAGGTCCGGGACGTGCGCGACGACCCACTCCGTCGTCAGGTCGGCGTCCCGCACCAGGAGCCCGCCGCCCGCGGCGACCACGGGCGCGGCGTTCTTCTCCTGCTCGCCGTTGCCGATCGGCAGCGGCACGAAGACCGCGGGCAGGCCGACGGCGGCGGCCTCGGTCACGCTGGAGGCGCCCGCCCGGCAGACGACGAGGTCGGCGGCGGCGTACGCGAGGTCCATCCGGTCGATGTAGTCGACGACGACGTACGGCAGGTCGGTCGGGTCCGGCGTGGCGCCACCGTGCTTGCCCTGCGCGTGCAGCACCTGCACGCCGGCCGCGGCCAGCGAGGCCGCCGCTCCGGACACCGCCTGGTTGAGCCGGCGGGCGCCCTGGGAGCCGCCGGTGACCAGCAGCGTGGGGCGGTCGGGGTCGAGGCCGAAGAACGCCCGGGCCTCGGCGCGCCGCGCGGCCCGGTCGAGGCCGGAGATCATCGTGCGGATCGGCAGGCCGACGTACTCAGCCTTCCTCAGCGGGGTGTCCGGGAAGCTCACCAGCACCCGCTCGGCGAATCTGGCACCGGCCT
This sequence comes from Nocardioides sp. URHA0032, assembly GCF_000620645.1. GTDB lineage: Bacteria > Actinomycetota > Actinomycetes > Propionibacteriales > Nocardioidaceae > Nocardioides. The sequence continues at coordinate 71,749 of NZ_JIAV01000014.1, forward strand.
TGTTCGCCAGGCCGGGGACGGCGTTCTGCTCGTGGATCACCAGCGGGACCTGGCCCTTGCGGACCGCGAGGTAGAGCGGCATCGAGACGTAGCCGCCGTACCCGACGACGACGTCGGGCCGCACTCGATCGAGCACCGCGCGGGTCTCGCGCACCGCGGCGCGGAGCCGGGCGGGGACCTTGAAGAAGTCGGCGTTGGGGCGGCGCGGCAGCGGCACCGGCGGGATCAGCTCGAGCGGGTAGCCCGCCTCGGGGACGACCTTGTTCTCCAGGCCGCGCGGCGTGCCGAGACAGGTGACCTCGACGCCGGGCGCCAGGCGGCGCAGGGCGTCGGCGGTGGCGAGCAGGGGTGAGGTGTGGCCGGCGGTGCCGCCGCCGGCGAGGAGTACGCGCATCGCGGTCAACCCTAGGAGACGCGACCCGCCGACAGTCCGGCGGAGCGGGCCTTCCTGCGCTGCGCCAGGGCGCGCGCGGCCTCGGGCTCGCGGCGTGCGAAGCCGACCAGGATGCCGAGCGCGACGAGCGAGGGCACCAGGGCCGAGCCGCCGTACGACACCAGCGGCAACGGGATGCCGATGACGGGGAGGAGGGCCAGCACCATGCCGACGTTGATGATCATCTGGCCGAGGAGCCAGACCACGATGCCGAAGGTCATGTACCGGACGAACGAGTCCTTGGTCTGCGCCGCGACCCGGATGGCGGCGTACGCGATGGTGAGGAAGAGCGCGATCACCAGCAGCGTGCCGACCAGCCCCAGCTCCTCGCCGAGCACCGCGAAGATGAAGTCGGTGTGCGCCTCGGGCAGCTCGCCCCACTTCTGCCGGCTGGCGCCGATGCCCTCGCCGAAGATGCCGCCGCTGGCGAGCGCGAACAGCCCGTGCGCGGGCTGCCAGCCCGCGTTGTGGTAGTCCTTGAACGGATCCGCGAAGTTCGTGATCCGCTGCAGCCGTTCCGAGCTCGTGGACGCGAGCCCGATCGCGACCACGCCCACGATGGTCAGCGCGAACGTGAAGAGCCGGCCGGGAGCGCCGACCACCCACAGCATCGCCAGCAGGATCGCGAAGAGCACCAGCGCGGTGCCCAGGTCCTTGCCGAAGACGACCAGTCCGATGACCGCGAGCAGGCCGGGCACCACGGGCATGAAGACCTCGTGGAAGCTGCCCAGCCGCTTGTCCTTCATCGCGTACACGTGGGCCGCCCAGAGCACGATCGCGAGCTTGGCGATCTCGGCGGGCTGGACGACGAACGGCCCGACGCCGAGCCAGTTCTGGTTGCCGTTCACCGTACGGCCGAGTCCGGTCTGGGTCAGGCCGAGCAGCACGATCGAGGTGAACAGGCCGAGCCACGCGAACCGCCGGATCAGCGAGTGCGGCAGCCGCGAGGCGACGAACGCGCACGGGATGCCGATCAGCACCCAGACCAGCTGCCGCTCGACGACCGCGTAGGAGTTGCCGTTCTGCTCGTAGGAGTAGACGCTCGACGCGCTGAGCACCATGACGAGCCCGATGGTGAGCAGCAGCCCGGAGGCGCCGAGCAGCAGGTAGTACGCCGTGAGCGGGCGGTCGAGCGCCTCGCGGACCGACGCGTACCAGCTCCCGAGGGCGGAGCGGCGCCGCGTCTGGTCGAGGGGGTCCGCGGTGGTCATCGCGTCCTCCTCGGGGTCGAGCTGGCTAGAGCCTGCGGCGTACGGCGTCTGCGAACGCGTCGCCGCGCTCGGCGTAGTTGGTGAACATGTCCATGGACGCGCACCCGGGAGCCAGCAGGACCGTGTCGCCGGGTCGAGCCAACTCGGCTGCGGCTCCCACGGCACGCTCCATGGCATGCCCACCGTCTACGGGACCAGTCTCGTCGGCACCGACCACGATCACGGGCACATCGGGGGCGTGTCGCGAAAGCGCGCCCGCGATCACGTCCCGGTCCCGGCCGAGCAGGACGACGCCGCGCAGGCGGTCGCGCACCGCGAGGACGAGCTCGTCGAAGCGCGCACCCTTGGCCAGGCCTCCGGCGACCCAGACGACCGGGTCGTAGGCCTGCAGCGACGACTGGGCGGCGTGCGGGTTGGTGGCCTTCGAGTCGTCGACCCAGGTGACGCCGTCGCGCTCCCCGACGACCGCGATCCGGTGACCGTCGGGACGGAAGTTGCGGAGCCCCTCGCGGACCGCGGCCTGGGAGACGCCGTGGGCCCGGGCCAGCGCGGCGGCCGCGAGGGCGTTCTGCACGTTGTGCGGCGCGGGCGAGGAGAGGTCGGAGATCGTGCACAGCTCCGCCGCACTCGACTCACGCTGCTCGATGAACGCCCGGTCCGCGAGGATGTCCTCGACGACGCCGAGCATGCCGACGCCGGGCATCCCGAGGGTGAAGCCGACGGCCCGTGCCCCCTCGACGACGTCGGCCTCGCGCACCAGGCGCTCCGTCTCGGGGTCGGCGACGTTGTAGACGCAGGCCCGGCTGACCCGCTCGTAGATGCGGCCCTTGTCGGCCGCGTAGTCCGCCATCGAGGAGTACCAGTCGAGATGGTCCTCGGCGACGTTGAGCACCGCGGCCGACTCCGCGGCCATCGAGTCGGTGTAGTGCAGCTGGAAGCTGGAGAGCTCGACGGCGAAGACGTCGTACGGCTCGGGGTCCATCACGGCCTCGACGATCGGCAGGCCGACGTTGCCGACCGCGATGCTGCGCAGGCCGGCGGCGCGCAGGATCGTGTCGAGCATCTGCACGGTCGTGGTCTTGCCGTTGGTGCCGGTGACGCAGAGCCACGGGGTGTGGTGGTTCGGGTCGCGCAACCGCCAGGCGAGCTCGACCTCGCCCCAGACCGGCACGCCGCGCGCTCGCGCCTGCGCCAGCAGCGGCGCGTCCGGCCGCCAGCCGGGCGAGGTGACGAGCAGGTCGGCGTCGTCCGGCAGCGTCGCGGTGCTCCCGAGCCCCAGGCGGACGTCGGCGCCCAGCACCTCCAGGAGCTCGGCCTTCTGGGGGCGGTCGCCCGCCTCGGACTCGTCGAGCGCGACCACCCGCGCGCCGAGGTGGTTGAGGTTGTCGGCGGCGGCGAACCCGGACACGCCGAAGCCCGCGACGACCGCGTGGACACCCTCCCAGGAGTCGTGGCGTCCGAGACTGCGCGGGTCCATCAGATGCCCGCGACCCATTCGGCGTAGAAGATGCCGAGGCCGGCGGCGACGCAGATGCCGGTGATGATCCAGAACCGGATCACGACCGTCACCTGCTCCCAGCCGAGCATCTCGAAGTGGTGGTGGACGGGCGCGATCCGGAAGACCCGCCGCCCCGTCCCGGTCAGCCTCTTGGTGACCTTGAACGTCGTGACCTGGAGCATCACCGAGACCGTCTCGAGGACGAAGAGCCCGCCGAGGATGATCAGCAGCAGCTCGGTGCGGGTGAGGATCGCGAGCCCCGCGAGCGCTCCGCCGAGCGCGAGCGACCCGGTGTCGCCCATGAAGATCGCGGCGGGCGACGCGTTCCACCACAGGAACCCGAAGCACGCGCCGGTGATCGCGGCGGCGACCACCGCGAGGTCGAGGGGGTCCCGGACCTCGTAGCAGAGGTTGGGCTGGTCGAGGCCGGACTGGCCGCACCACTGGTTGTTCTGCCAGATGTTCACGAACATGTAGGCGCCGAAGACCATCACGCACGCACCGCTGGCGAGCCCGTCGAGGCCGTCGGTGAGATTCACGCCGTTCGACGTGGCGGCGATGACGAGCCAGATCAGCACCAGCACGACGACGGTCGGCAGCGTGATCCAGCCGATGTCGCGGATGAACGAGATGTGCTTGGACGCCGGGGTCTGGCCGCGGTCGTCCTCCAGCCACGGCGACAGCGAGAGCGCGCCGAAGACCAGCGCGATCACGGTCAGCCCGATCATCTTCGCCTTGCTGCGCAGGCCCAGGCTCCGCTGCTTGGAGATCTTGATGAAGTCGTCGAGGAAGCCGACCAGGCCGGTGCCGACGAACAGGAACAGCAGCAGCAGCGCCGAGGCCGTCGGCATGTCCTGGGTGATCAGCTTCGCGGCGAAGTAGCCGATCACGGTGGCGAGGATGATGACGACGCCCCCCATCGTGGGCGTGCCGCGCTTGGTGTGGTGGCTGGTCGGACCGTCGTCGCGGATCTCCTGGCCGTACCCCCACTGGGTGAACAGCGTGATCGCGACCCGGGTGCCGAGCAGCGAGACGAGCAGGGCGAGGCCGCCGCCGAGCAGGATGGCTCTCATGGCGCGGTTCCGTCTCCCTCCACCAGCAAACCCTCAGCGATCGTCTCCAACGCGGCGCCGCGCGATGCCTTGACCAGCACGACATCGGCGCCCGACGCATTCTCCCGCACCCACGCCAGTGCCTCGGCACGCCCCGCCGTGACGATCGTCTCGCGTCCGAAGCCGACGGCGATGCCGGCCGCGCCCTCGCCGACGACCACCAGCAGGTCCACCCCCAGGTCGGCCGCGGTGCGCCCCACACCCACGTGCTCGTCGTACGACGTCGGGCCGAGCTCGCGCATCTCGCCGAGGACCGCGACCGTGCGCCGGGACCGGCGCGCGCCGATCGCGACCAGCGCCTCGAGCGCCGCGGTCATGGAGGCGGGGTTGGCGTTGTAGGCGTCGTTGACGACCAGCAGCCCGTCGCCGCGCTCGTGCAGCTCCATCCGCATCGGCGACGCCGCCGTCGCCGTGCTGAGCGCCGAGGCGACCGTGGCCAGCGGGACACCGGCGGCGACCGCCATCGCCGCCGCCGCGGTGGCGTTCGCGACCTGGTGGAGGCCGGACTGCGTGAGCCGCACGGGCCGCCACTCCCCCGCGTGCCCCAGCTCGAACGACGGTCGGCCCAGGTCGTCCAGCTCGACGCCCCGCCACGCGACGTCGCCGGCGGCGCCGAAGGTCAGGACCGTCGCGGACGTGCGAGCGCGCATCGCGGCCACGAGCTCGTCGTCGACGTTGAGGACGGCGGTGCCCGTGGACGGCAGCGCCTCGACGATCTCGCCCTTCGCGATCGCGATCGCCTCTCGGCTCCCGAACTCGCCGAGGTGCGCCGTGCCGACGTTGAGCACGGCGGCGATGGACGGCCGTGCGATCTCGCAGAGGAAGGCGATGTGGCCGATGCCGCGGGCGCCCATCTCCAGCACGAGGAACTCGGTGCCCGCGTCCGCGCGGAGCACCGTGAGCGGCAGGCCGAGCTCGTTGTTGAAGCTGCCCGCGGTGGCGACGGTCGGGCCCGCCGCGGCGAGCACCTGCGCGAGGTAGTCCTTGGTCCCGGTCTTGCCCTGCGAACCGGTCAGCGCCAGCACCGTCGCGTCGAGGCGGCGCGCGACGTGACGCGCGAGCGCCGCGAGCGCCGTCTCCGGGTCGCCGACGACGACGGTCGGTGCGCCGATCGGCCGGCTGCCCAGCACGGCGTGCGCCCCGGCGGCGTACTCGTGACCGTCGACGTGCTCGCCGACGACCGCCACGAACAGCCCGCCCGGCTCGGCCTTCCGGCTGTCGAGGAACGCGGGGGCGTCGACCACCAGATCCGGGTCGCCGTGGACGGTGCCGCCCACGACCTCGGCGATCTCCTGCAGGGTCATCACAAGCACGCGAGCTCCTCCCGGGCGACCTCGCGGTCGTCGAAGGGGTGCACCACGCCGTCGACCTCCTGGCCGGTCTCGTGGCCCTTGCCGGCGATCAGCACGATGTCGCCGGGCCGGGCCCGGCGCACCGCCTCGCGGATCGCGAGCCGCCGGTCGCCGACCTCGAGCACCTCGCCACCCGCGTCGTCCCCGACACCCGCGAGCATGGCGGCCCGGATCGCGGCCGGGTCCTCGGTGCGCGGGTTGTCGTCGGTGACGACGAGCAGGTCCGCGAGCCGCGCGGCGATCCCCGCCATGATCGGGCGCTTGCCGGGGTCCCGGTCCCCGCCCGCGCCGAGCACCATGATCACGCGGCCGTCGGTCAGCGGGCGCAGGGTCCCGATCGCGGCCTCGACGGCGTCCGGCTTGTGGGCGTAGTCGACGACGACCACGAAGTCCTGGCCGGCCTCGATGCGCTCGAGCCGCCCGGGTACGCCGCCGCCCGCCGCGATGGCAGCCGCGACCGCGGGCGCGTCGAGCCCGGCCTCACCGGCGGCGGCCACGGCAGCCAGCGTGTTGGCGACGTTGAAGCCGCCGGGCAGCGGGCAGCCGGCCGCGAAGGTCTCACCCTCCGGCCCGGTGACCACGAACGTCGAGCCGTCCGGCCTCAGCTGGACCTCGCCGGCCCGCCAGTCCGCCTCCGCCCCGGTGGCGGAGAAGGTGCGCACCGGGACCGTCGCCTCGCGGACCAGCCGCCGGCCGTGCTCGTCGTCGACGTTGACCAGCCCGAGCCGGGCGCGACCAGGGGTGAACAGCGACGCCTTGGCGAGGAAGTAGTCCTCGACGTCGGCGTGGAAGTCGAGGTGGTCGCGGCCGAGGTTGAGGAACACCGCGACGTCGAAGACGACCCCGTCCACGCGTCCCATCACCAGCGCGTGGCTGGAGACCTCCATCGCGCACGCCTGCACCCCGCGCTCGCGCATCATCGCGAACAACCCGTGCAGGTCCGGCGCCTCGGGCGTGGTGAGCGTGGTCCTCACGTCCTCGCCGCCGACCCGGGTGCCGACGGTGCCGATCACGGCGGCCGGGACGCCGGCGCCGGCCAGCCCGCTCTCCAGCAGGCGTGTGGTCGTGGTCTTGCCCTGCGTGCCCGTGACGCCGACCATCCGCATCGCGGCCGCCGGCTCGCCGTACAGCCGCGCCGCGAGCCGGCCGAGCACCGCGCGGGGCTGGTCGACGACGAGGAGCGGCACGTCGACGGACACCGCATCCGCGCCGGCGGGGTCGGTCAGGACGGCGACGGCGCCGGCCCGCACCGCGGCGGCCGCGAACTCGATCCCGTGCGCGCGGGAGCCGGGCAGGGCGGCGTACAGGTCACCGGGCCGGATCCGCTGCGAGGACAGCGAGATCCCGGTGACCTCGACGCCCTCGGCGTCGCCGCGCAGGCCCGCGTCGAGCCAGGCCGCGACGGTCGGGAGCGGCGTCCGCGCAGGTGCGTCGGGCCGGGTGGAGTCGCTCACCACGTGAACCTATCGCTGCGAAACCCTCACCACTCCACAGGGAGGGTGGAGGGCTTCGCACCGGTCGGCGGGACCGCGTAGCGCTTGAGCGCGTAGCTCATGATCTTGGAGAAGGCAGGGCCGCCGACCGAGCCGCCACCCCCACCGTTGCTGGGGTTCTGCACCACGACGTAGACCGTGAAGCGCGGGTCGTCGGCCGGAGCGAAGCCGGCGAACGACACTGTGAACGTGCCGTCGTAGCAGCCGCAGGCCTTGCCCACGCGCTGGGCCGTGCCGGTCTTGCCGGCGACCACGTAGCCGGGCACCTGCGCGGCCGGGGCGACGCCGACCTCGGGGTCGACGACCCGCTCCATCATGTGCGTCATCTGGGTCGCGGCGCGGGAGCTGACCACCCGCCGCTTCGTGGTGTGGTCGGTGCCGACGGGCTGGCCGTCGTCGGTGGTCGCGGACCCCTCGATGAGGCTGGGCGACACGCGGACCCCGTCGTTCGCGATGGTGTTGATCGCGGCGGCCATCTGGACGCCGTTGACCGACAGCGACTGGCCGAAGGCGATCCGGTCCTGGGTCTGGTGGGTCCACACGCTCCTGGCGGGCAGCAGACCTGCGGTCTCGCCGCGGACGCCGATGCCGGTCGGCTGGCCGAGGCCGAACTGGCGCAGGTAGTCGTAGAGCTGGCCCTGCTTGAACCGGTCGGCGGCGAGCACGGTCGCGATGTTCGACGACTTCGCGATCGCGCCGGCCATGGTGAGGTGGATGGTGCCGTGCGGGAACCAGTCGTGGATCGGGCGGTCCTCGCGCATCAGCATGGGGGGCACGACGATCCGCGTCTGCGGCGTCACGAGGCCCTCGTCGAGCAGCGAGCTCACCGTGAGCACCTTCTCGACCGAGCCCGGCTCGTAGACGTCCTGCATCGCACGCGAGCCGAGGTCCGCCTTGGGCGCGTCTGTCGGGTCGTTGGCGTCGTACGTCGGGTCGTCCGCGACCGCGAGGAGCTCGCCCGTGCGGCTGTCCATCACGACGGCGAAGCCCGACTCCGCGCCGGCGTCCTCGACGGTCTGGCGCAGCACCCGCTGGGTGTACCACTGCAGGTCGAGGTCGATCGTGGTCCTCAGGTCCTGTCCGTCGACCGGCTTGGTCACGGTCTGGTCGCCGAGGGGGATCCGGTTGCCACCCCCGACCTCGTACCGGGCCGAGCCGTCGGTGCCCGAGAGCTGGGTGTCGAAGGTCCGCTCGAAGCCGGCGAGCGGCTCGTCGGTGCCCATGAAGCCGACCAGGTTCGCCGCGACGTCGCCGGCCGGGTAGTCGCGCACCGGGTCGCGGCGCGTGTCGAGCCCGTCGTACCCGTGCTTCTCCGCCGCCGCGATGACGGCCGTCGCGAGCGTCGACGGGACCCGGCGGGCGATGTACTCGAACCGGCTGCCGGGCGCGCGCAGCTTGGTGAGCGTCGAGACGTAGTCGATGTCGAGGCGCTTGTAGAGGAACCGCGCCAGCTCGGGGGCCTTCGCGGCGGTCAGGGCGGGATCCGCCACGACCATCATCCCGTCGACCGAGTCCGCGAGCGGCTCGCCGTTGCGGTCCAGGATGTCGCCGCGCTCGGCGGGCAGGTCGACCCGGACCAGACCCTCGGCGGCCGCCATCGCGGCGTACGAGTTCGGGTCGAGGCCCTGCAGCTGCACCAGGCGGGCGCCGAACAGCGACAGCACCATCGCGATGAAGACGAACCCGACGCGCAGCCGCAGCTGCGGCGAGCCACGACGGGATCCGCGCGGCGGGCGGGTCTGGCGCACGTCTGCTCGATTCTTCCGCGGGTCAGGTGGGGCGGGTGTGACTACTGGTGATTCTTGTCGCGGTGCCGCCCGTTTCCGGTGCTCTGCTGCCCCGTGTCGTGAGATTCCTCCGGCGTGACCGTGACGACGTGCGCCGGCGGGTTCAGCAGCGCCGGCTTCTTCGGCGGCAGCGGGTTGATCCGCAGCGCGGTGGTGCCGTCGCCCGGTGAGGGGACCCCGGTGACCTTGCCGGTGCCGAGCTCGAGGAACGCCGGGTTGCCCGCCTGCACCATGCCCAGGCCGATCGCGGCCTTGGCGATCCGCTGGGGGTTGCGCAGCTGGTCGAGGTCCATCTGGAGCGTCTGCTGGCGGGCGGCCAGCGTGCTCGCCTGGTCCTCGAGGGCGGTCGACGCGAACGACGCCTGCTGCATCGAGGTGTTGAAGAGGAGCAGCCCGACGACGCCGCCGAGCAGCACCATCGAGACGAGCGCCACGAACGGCATCCGGGCCGCGCGGGTGCGCCGGCGCGGGACCACGGTGAGCCGGGCGCGCTCGACGGCGACCTCGGCGATCCGCGGCATCCTGGTGCGGATCTGGGCGACCGTACTGCTCATGCTGCAACCCCTCCCTGGGTGACACGCTCGACCGCGCGCAGCCGGACCGAGGCCGCGCGCGGGTTCTGTGAGATCTCCTCCGGGCTCGCCTTCTCGGCGCCCCGGGTGACCAGCCGGAGGGCCGGCTCGTGCCCCTCCGGCACGAACGGCAGGTCCTCCGGGACGTCGAGCCGCGTGGCCGCGGCGAACGCCTGCTTCACGAGCCGGTCCTCCAGCGAGTGGTAGGACTCGACCACCACTCGCCCGCCGACGCTGACCGCGTCGATGGCGGCCGGCAGGGCGCGGCGCAGGACCGCGAGCTCGTCGTTGACCTCCATGCGGAGGGCCTGGAAGGTCCGCTTCGCCGGGTGCCCCCCGGTACGCCGGGCCGGCGCCGGGATCTCGGCGTAGAGCAGCTCGACCAGCCGGGCCGATGTCGTGAACGGCTCCTTCGCACGCTCCCGCACGACGGCGGCGGCGATCTTGCGCGCGAACCTCTCCTCGCCGTACTCCCGCAGCACCCGGGTCAGCTCGGCCGCGTCGTAGGTGTTGAGGACGTCGGCGGCGGTCGGGCCGTCGCCGCCCATCCGCATGTCGAGCGGCGCGTCCTCGGCGTAGGCGAACCCGCGCTCACGCACGTCGAGCTGCATCGAGGAGACGCCGAGGTCGAAGAGCACGCCGTCCACGGTCGGCAGGCCGAGGTCGTCGAGCACCTCCCGCAGCTCGTCGTACACCGCGAGCACGCCCGTGAACCGGTCGCCGAACGGCGCCAGCCGCTCGCCCGCCCGACGCAGCGCCTCGGGGTCGCGGTCGATGCCGACCACCCGGACCGCGTCGAGCCGCTCGAGCACCGCGGCGCTGTGTCCACCGAGGCCCAGCGTGCAGTCCACGAGCACGGCGCCCGGGCGGTCGAGCGCAGGCGCCAGCAGGGCGACGACCCGGTCGAGGAGGACCGGGACGTGGGAGGGGCTGCTCATGTCAGGCCTGACGCGCCAGCAGTGCCAGCGGCAGGAAGCCCCCGGCTACCCCGAGTGAGGTCACGGCCGAGAAGGCCATCAGCGCCGCGGCGTCGCGAGCCTGGTGGCGGACCCGGCGTACCGGAGCCTCCTCCTCGACCCGGAGCGGCGTGACCGCCGCGTGCGCGATGCTCATTCGACCCTGCCTCGACCCTCGTGTGTCCCGGAAATCCGATGGCGATCCGCCTGACCAGGTCCCTGCCCGCTCCCTGGGGAAGGCCATCTGGAACCGGGGAAGTTGACCCAGATGGCAGCGGGAGCGGGCTCGAGACCTCGTCCTGCGGATCGCTGTTGAGTTCGTGGTGCTAGTTCTGCTGGTGCTGCTGCGGGTTGGGCTGCTCGTCCAGCTCGGCGAACTTCGCCTGCGCACCGGAGGAGTAGTCCTGCCACCGGGCCGGGTCCCAGATCTCGATGCGGTCCATCACGCCGATCACGACCACGTCGCGGTCGAGCCCGGCGTACTCCCGCAGCGAGGCCTGGATGCCGATCCGGCCCTGCTTGTCGAGCGAGCCCTCGTCGGCGCCGGCGAACAGGATGCGCGCGTAGTCACGCGCTCCTCGCACCGTCAACGGCGTGGCCTGCGCCCGCCGGGCCTCCTCCATGAAGACGTCCGTGGGCCACACGACCAGGCAGTTCTCCTGACCTTGGGTCACCACGAGCCCCTCCGCGAGTCGGTCCCTGAACTTCGCCGGGAGGAACAGCCGGCCCTTGTCGTCGAGCTTCGGCGTGTACGTGCCCATGAAGAACATCGGGCACCTCCACTCCTGACCCTTCCTCCACTGCGCTCCACTTTACGCCACTTTCCCCCACCGTCAACCATCTTCCGCGCGTTTCGCCGCTGTTTCCGCCCGGTTCTCCACGTCGGTCGCACCGGGAGCCGGCAACGGGAGGAGTCCCGTTCCTGCAGGTCAGCGCGTGCGAAGCCAGACGACCCACGGAGAGTGGGGCGTGGTGGAGGGCTCGGCGCAGGGCGCGTGGGGCGGAGTGGAGGGAGGGGTGGAACCCCCGCACTCCCCCACTGCAACCAATTCGTGACCCGGGGAGTCGAACGCATCGGTGCTCGGTCCACGTAGGTTTCTCCGGCACGACTACGGTGAGACCAGCAAGTGGCGTGGGTCACGCGGGGGATCGGGGAAGGGACACCAGTGGGAACAGAGTCAGATGGGGCGACGGGCGGAGCGGACCTGCAGACCCTGGCCCGCGTGGTCGGCCGGGTGCGGTCGAACATCGAGCGCGTCATCGAGGGCAAGCCCGACGTCGTCAACGCCGCGCTCGTGGTGCTGCTCGCCGAGGGCCACCTGCTCATCGAGGACGTGCCGGGAGTCGGCAAGACGATGCTGAGCAAGTCCCTGGCGCGGAGCATCGACTGCTCGGTGCGGCGCATCCAGTTCACCCCGGACCTGCTGCCCTCCGACGTGACCGGCGTCTCGGTGTTCAACCAGAACACCCGGGAGTTCGAGTTCCGCCCCGGCGGCGTCTTCGCGAACATCGTGGTCGGCGACGAGATCAACCGCGCGTCGCCCAAGACCCAGTCCGCCCTCCTGGAATGCATGGAGGAGCGGCAGGTCACCGTCGACAACACGACGTACCAGCTCGAGCAGCCGTTCATGGTGATCGCGACCCAGAACCCGATCGAGATGGAGGGCACCTACGCCCTCCCCGAGGCGCAGCGGGACCGCTTCATGGCGCGCGTGTCGATCGGCTACCCGGTCGAGGCCGCCGAGATCGCGATGCTCACCTCGCACACCGGCCAGAACCCGCTCGACGACCTCGAGCCGGTGACCGACGCCGCCGAGGTGCGCAAGCTCGTGGGCATCGTCGGCCAGGTGCACGTGTCCGAGGCCGTGCAGCGGTACGCCGTGGCGATCACCTCCGCCACCCGTCGCTCCGACGAGCTCACCCTCGGTGCGTCGCCGCGCGCGTCGCTGCACCTGGTCCGCGCCTCCAAGGCCGTCGCCGCGATGGACGGCCGGGACTACGTGCTCCCCGACGACGTGCTCCGCCTCGCCCGACCGGTGCTGTCGCACCGGCTGCTCCCGAGCGTCGAGGCCGCGATGAGCGGCCGCTCGACCGCCGCCATCCTCGAGGCGGTGCTCACCGGCGTACCGGTCCCTCAGCCGTGAGCACGTCATGAAAGAGGCACTGGCCGGCCTGACCGTCCGCGGACGGGCGTTCCTGGCCGCCGGGGTGACGGCGCTGGTCTGCGCCATCGTGCTCGACCAGTCCGCGCTGACCCGGGTCGGGATCCTCGTCGTCGCGCTGCCACTGATCACCGCGTGGGTCGTCGGCCGCAACCGGTACCGCCTCGCGCTGGTCCGCACCGTGACCCCGCAGCTGGTCGCCGCCGGCCAGCCCGCCCGGGTGACGCTCAGCGTCACCAACGAGGGGCGTACGCCGAACGGCGTGCTGCTGCTCGAGGACCAGGTGCCCTACGTGCTCGGCACCCGACCGCGCTTCATCGTCGAGGGCATCGGCATGGGCTGGAAGCAGACGGTGACCTACCAGGTCCGGTCCGACATCCGCGGCCACTTCGAGATCGGCCCGATGTCGGTGCGGGTGACCGACCCGTTCGGCCTCGTCGAGCTCGGTCGCGCGTTCCGCACCACGGTGCCGCTCACGGTCACCCCGCGCACCGTCGTCCTGCCCCAGATCCCGCTCGGGGGCGCCTGGACCGGCTCCGGCGACAACCGGCCGCGCGCGTTCGCGACCGGCTCGGCGGAGGACGTCACCGTGCGCGAGTACCGCCGCGGCGACGACCTGCGCCGCGTGCACTGGCGCAGCTCGGCCAAGGTCGGCGAGCTGATGGTGCGCCGCGAGGAGCAGCCGTGGCAGTCCCGGGCGACGCTGTTCCTCGACAACCGCTCCAGCGCCCACCGCGGCCACGGCATCGCGTCCTCGCTCGAGGCGGCCGTGTCCGCCGCGGCGTCGATCGCGGTCCACCTGACCCACCGCGGCTTCGCCGTACGCCTGGTGACGGCGACGGGCGAGGACCCCAGCAGCGCCTGGCACGTCCGGAACGCCGACCTCAACACCGGTCCGCTGCTCGAGGCGCTCGCGGTGGTGCAGGCGGTCCCGCAGCTGCGGCTCGACACCTCCTGGCTGACGGAGGGCTCGCACGGCGGCCTCACGGTCTCGGTGTTCGGCAAGGTCGACGCCTCCGACCTCCCGGCGATGCGCCGGATGCAGCACCAGGCCGGTTCCGCGCTGGCGGTCGCGGTCGACGTGGACGCGTGGGCCGGCGCGCCCCCGAGCCCGGGGGCGACCAGGGCGCTCGCCCAGCAGGGCTGGCGTTCGGTCGTGCTCGGGCCCCGCGACCGTCTCGACGCCGTCTGGCAGGAGCTCGGCCGCAGCAGCGCCCACTCCTCCCGCGGGGCCGCCCACCCACGCGAGGGGGTCGTCGGATGAGCAGGAACCGCGGCAGCCTGGCCGCGTCGGTCACGCTCCCGGCCGTCGCCGCCGGCACCACCTGGATCGCGATGTACGCCTGGCGGGACTTCGCCGCCACCCCGGGTGGCTTCCTCAATCCCCTGTTCCTGCTGGCGATCGTCGTCGCGGGCACGGGCACCGCGCTGCGCCGGTGGCGGACGCCGGCGTCGCTCGTCGTCACGGTCCAGGTCCTGGCGTCCGGCCTGGTGGCGATGCTGCTCATCACCGGGTCGCCGCTGCCGGTCGGCGGGGGGTGGACCGAGCTCCACCGCGCGATCTCGGAGGCGCTCGACACCTCGCGCCAGTTCGCGGCACCGGTGCCCGACACCGCCCCGCCGATCGACCCGCTGCTGATCCTGTGCGGGCTGCTCTGCCTGCTGCTCGTCGACCTCCTGGCCTGCACGCTGCGCCGGGTCCCGCTGGCGGGCCTGCCGCTGCTGACGATCTACAGCATCCCGGTCAGCATGGTCGGCCACGGCATCAGCTGGTGGGTGTTCGTCGCGACCGCGGCCGGCTTCCTCGTCATGCTGTTCCTCCAGGAGGGCGACCGCGTGGCCCGCTGGGGACGGCCGATCGGCATCGACCGCGAGACCGGCGACCCGATCTCCTTCGGCGCCGGCGCCCACGTCGTCCGCAGCACCGCCGGCGCGATCGGCGGCGTGGCCACCGCGCTCGCGGTCTTCCTGCCCGCACTGGTGCCGACCGCCGGCGTGCACCTCCTGGACTTCGGACCGGGGCACGGCGGCGGCAACGACATCCGGATCGACAACCCGACCGCGGACCTGGTGCGCGACCTCAAGCGCGGCGACGACACTCCCCTGGTGCAGATCACCACGACCGATCCGGACCCGTCGTATCTCCGCATCCTCGCGCTCACCCGCTTCAGCGACACCGAGTGGAGCCCGGGGAACCGGGACGTGCCGGCGGACCAGGGCGCGGACGGCGCGGTGCCCCCGCCCGAGGGGGTGTCCGCGTCGGTCGGACGCCAGGAGACGCCGTACGACGTCACGATCCTCCCGGCGTTCAACTCCCGCTGGCTGCCCACGCAGGCGCCGATCAGCAGGATCCAGGCCGCCGGCGACTGGCGCTACGACAGCAAGACCATGGACTTCCTCGCCGTACCGGACGACCTGTCGACCTCCGGCATGCACTACACGATGAGCGCGCTGGACCTGAGGCTCACCTCCCAGCGGCTCGAGGACGCGGGCAGCGCGGTCGGCCGGGTCAGCGAGGCGTTCACCGACGTCCCCGCCGACGTCCCGCCGATCGTGCGCGAGCTCGCCGTCGAGGTGACGCAGGACGCCACCACCCGGTTCGAGAAGGCGGTCGCGCTGCAGGACTGGTTCCGCTCGGGCGGGGGCTTCACCTACTCCCTCGCCAACGCGGACGGCAGCGGGTACGACGCGCTGGTCAGCTTCCTCAGCGACGGTCCCGGCGGGCGCACCGGCTACTGCGAGCAGTTCGCCTCCGCGATGGCGGTGATGGCGCGACTGCTCGGCATCCCGGCCCGGGTCGCGATCGGCTTCCTCCATCCCGACCCGGCCGGCCCGGACACCTGGATCTACAGCTCCGACGACATGCACGCCTGGCCGGAGCTCTTCTTCGAGGGCGCCGGCTGGGTGCGGTTCGAGCCCACCCCCGCAGGGCGCGCCGAGACGGTGCCGACCTACACCCGGATCGCGACCGGGCCGGGCGAGGGCGTGACCGACCCGGCCGGTCCGACCGGTGGCCAGAGCGCGATCCAGCCCACCAACAACCGCCCGAGCCTGGACGAGCAGTCCGCGGCCGGTGCCGGCCCGAACGACCACGGCGGCAACGGGCCGTGGCTCCCGCTCGGCGGCGCGCTGGTCGCGGCGCTGGTCGTCGGCGGGCTGCTGCTCCTCCCCCGGGCCGTCCGGGGGCGGCGCCGCGAGCGACGGCTGACGGCCGGCGCGCCGGAGGAGGCGTGGGTCGAGCTCCGCGACACCGCGGTCGACCTCGGCGTCCCGTGGCCGGCCGGCCGGTCACCACGCGCGACCAGGAACCTGCTGGTCGACCACCTCGGCGCCCCGCTCGGTCCCCACACCCCGGACCGACCGGCGCACGGCCCGGTCGAGGCGCCCGCGGCGGTGGCGGCCCTGGACCGGCTGGTGCACGACCTCGAGCGGCTCCGCTACGCCCGCCCCGGCTGGGCACCCGACCCGGTGCGGGTGCGTGCCGACGCCCAGACCCTGCTCGACTCGCTCGCCGGGGGCGCGATGCGGTCCGCGCGGCGCCGCGCGACCTGGTGGCCGCGGTCGGTGCTGGCCTTCGCCTCCCGCCCGACCGGCCCCGCACCCACCACCGTCGAGGCGCGGTACGGCGGGGTCGTCGACCACGTCAACTGAGGGTCAGCTGGTCAGCGCGTCTGGATCGGTCTCGATACGCCGGATCCGAGCTCGTTCCTCGCTCGGACGGCTCCTCGACCTTTGCGTCTGTCTTTCACCCCGAGCAAGCTCGGGGCGAGGACGCTAGAACCCGCCGTCCTCGCGGCGGCGACGCCACCGCTCCTCGACCCGCTCCATGAAGGAGTGGCCGGAGTGGCTGCGGCGCAGCCGCCTGGCCTTGCCGGTCTTGCCGGTCTTGCCGCCCTCGATGACGGTGAACCCGTGGCTGGGGTGGGCGGACCGCGGGTCGTGGCCGTGGCCCTGCTGGCCGCGCATCGCGGTGAGCGCCACGGTGGCCGAGACGAGCATGATCACGAACCCGACGATGCCGACGGGGGTGATCTGGGCGACCGCACCGGTCATCAGCACGACCACGCCGACCACGAAGCCGACACCCGCGACGATCGCGCGGCGACGGGCGGAGCGACGGAACGCGGTGCCGCGCAGCGTCGAGGCGAGCTTGGGGTCCTCCTCGACGAGGGCACGTTCCATCTGCTCGAGCAGTCGGAGCTCCTCTTCCGAGAGTGGCACTGTGCCTCCCCTGCCATGTCAGCGCCGGTCCGGGTCCGGTTGTGGCAAGTCTAGGCAGCGGCCGGGCAACTCGGTAGGCGGGATCGTAAATTCGTGATTCAACCGTTCCCGTTCTCACGGACCCGAAACGAGGGCTCAGCGCGCAAGCACGTGCAGCTGCGTCGCCAGCGGCCGGAACTCCGTCCGTTCTGCGACCGCCCGCTCCAGCTCCACGAGGGCGGCCGTCGCCCCTGGCTCCAGGTCGAGCAGTGACCCCGGCACCAGGTCGGCGAACACGCGTACGCCGTGCACGGTCCCGATCTCGAAGCCGGCACCGACCAGCAGGGCGCGGACCTCCTCCTCGGTGAAGCGGTGCCCGGCGCGGCCGCTTCCGGCGGCGGGATCGTCGAGCATCGCGAGCGCCTGGGCGAAGTGGCCGGCCATCGCGCGCGCCACGACCGAGGCGTACCGCTGGGCGACCAGCAGGCTCAACGTGCCGCCCGGCCGCAGCACCTGGCGCAGCGTCGTCAGTGCGGCAGCCGGGTCGTCGACCACCTCGAGCACCCCGTGGCAGAGCACCACGTCGGCGCTCGCGGGGCCGCTGACGTCGAGCAGCGTGGACAGGTCACCCTGCTCGCCGGTGACGGCCACACCGAGCTCACGCGCCCGGCGGTCGAGGGCGGCGAGTGCGTCCGGGCTCGGGTCGACCACGGTGACCCGGTGGCCGAGCTCGGCGACCCGGACCGCGAACCCGCCCGTGCCCCCGCCGATGTCGAGCACGTCGCCGGCACCGGCCAGCACCTGCTCGAGCGCCGTCCAGACCAGCGAGGTCCGGGCGGAGCTGCGGCGCTCGCTGGGCTTGACGCTGTCGGGCATGGCCCCACCCTAGAGGGCTCAGCCGGCCCGCATCGCCACCGACCGCGCGGGCCCGGTCGCGTGCGGGACCAGGCCGAGCGACCGCTCGACGACGGCGAGGAACCGGTCCGCGTCGCGGACCAGGTCGTCGGCCTCCCGCTCGCTGACCGCGCGGGTCGAGCCGGCCTCCGCGGCCGCCCGCTTCGCCGCTCCCCCGGCGAAGAACTGCGCCCACTCGGTGAGCTCGGGCGCGACCTCGGCGAGCAGCACCCACGCGTTCTTCTGGCGGCGCCGCCGGGCCGGCGTGGGCTGGGCGCGGGCCGCGAGCAGCGCCGCCGCCGCCCGGAGCGCGGCGACGTGCGCACAGGCGTAGCGGGTCGGGACCTCGGTCGCGGCGATCGCCTCACTGAGCGACTCGGCGGCACGGGCGAGGTAGGAGTGGGTGGTGGCGGGCAGGGCGTACGGGTTCATCGCTGACCTCTCCTCGACCCCGGGACCGCGACCCCTGGGCCTGCGTCGTGCGACCCCGGCGGGGGCGGGGGTCGAGGTCGCCCCCGCCGGGTCTGTTCGAACGCATGTTCGAACAGGACCCTCACGCTACACCCGCCCCCGGACAGGGCGTCAAGGCCGGTCAGGCGGCGCGGTCCCCGGTGCCGCAGAAGACGCGGGTGTCCTTGTGCCACAGCCCGACGACGGCCGCGACGTCGACGAGGAGCGAGACGATCGCGACGACGAGGAACAGCGCCGGCGGGTTGGTGCGCAGGATCGCGAACGTCGCGATGCCGATCATCACCACCAGGGCGCTGAGCAGGATCCGGGCCCAGTTGTGCCCGCCGCGGAAGAACGAGATCAGCACCACGGCGAGCAGCGCGACCACGACGAACATCGTGATCGCCACCGGCACGAACGCCGGCGGCTCGACCGCTCCGGCGTCGGAGCGGTCGGCGGCCCACGCCCGCACCAGCTCGTCCTTGAACACGATGGTCATCAGTGCGGTGAGGCCGGTCATCGCCACGGCGGCGGCGGCGAGCCAGGTCGCACCGGTCACCACGGCCGGGCGCTGCGGGGTCATCCGCTCTCCTCACTGGTCCCTCGGGTGTCGCTGTCCGCTGGACACCCTAGGGTCTCGCTGTATGACGACCGAGCACCCCTCGATCAGCCGCTTCCGCGAGGACCACTCCGCCCGCGGTGGCGCCGGGGAGATCGTGGTCCTGCCCGACTCCGTGCACACCGCGGCCCTGGCCGCGGAGGCGCTCGGCTGCGAGGTCGGCGCGATCGCGAACAGCCTGCTGTTCGACGCGGACGGCGGACCGGTCCTGGTCCTGACCTCCGGCGCGCACCGCGTCGACACCGGCAAGGTCGCGGCGTTCATCGGGGTGGGGAGGCTCAGCCGCGCGACCCCGGAGTTCGTGCGCGCGCACACCGGCCAGGTGATCGGCGGTGTCTCCCCCATCGCCCACCCGGCGCCGGTCCCGACGTACCTCGACTCCTGGCTGCGCCGCTATCCCGCGGTCTGGGCCGCCGCCGGCCACCCCTCCGCGGTGTTCTCGACGACCTTCGACGAGCTCGCCGCGATGACGGGCGCGACCGAGATCGAGGTCGAGTGATGGAGATCTGGCTCAACCCGGGCTGCTCGAAGTGCCGCACCGCGGTCTCGGAGCTCGACGCCGCCGGGGTCGAGTACACCGTGCGCCGTTACCTCGACGACCCGCCGACCGCCGCCGAGCTCGGCGAGGTCGTGGCCCGGCTGGGGCTCCAGCCCTGGGACGTGGCCCGGGACAAGGAGGCCCGCCAGGAGGGCATCGACCTGCCGAAGGACGCCGCCCACCGCGACGACTGGCTGGCCGCGCTGGCCGCACACCCGCGGGCGATCCAGCGGCCGATCATCACCGCTGCCGACGGCACCACCGTCGTGGGACGCGACGAGGACTCGCTGCGGCGGGTGCTCGATGCGGAGGGCTGAGCTCCGCGATCGACTGGCCGAGCTGTACGCCGGCCGCCCGGTCGTCCTCGGCCCCGGACCGGTGGCCGCCTGGGCGCCCTGGGTCGAGCGCCTGGGCCGCCTCGGCTGCCCGACGCTGGCGCTCGACCTGCCGGCACCCGCGACCCTGCTGGCCACGGACGGCGCCCGGCTGCACGACCGGCTGCTGCGCGACCTGCCGCCCGAGACGGTCGCGGCGGTGGAGCGCTTCGACCCCGACCGGCGCGGGGTGTTCCGCACCTCGCCGTTCGTCACCAGCGACGAGCCGGTCCTCGGCCGCCCGGTGACGGGCGGCCGGCCGCGCGCGTTCCTGGCCCTCGAGGACAAGCTGCGCGCTGACGCGATCTGGGCCGCCGCCGGGGTCGACGCCGCGCCGTACCGGATCGTGCCGCTGCAGGAGGACGCGCTCGCGGAGGCCACCCGGGAGGTCGCCGGTCCCCTGGGCGCGGTGTGGTCGGGCGACGGCTTCACCGGCGGCGGCGACTACGTGCGCTGGGTGCTCGACCGCGACGACCGGGTCCGCGCCCGGGCGTTCTTCGCGCCGCGGTGCGAGCGCGTCCGGGTGATGCGGTTCCTCGACGGGGTGCCGTGCTCGATCCACGGCTTCGTGCTGCCCGACGGCACCGCCGTGCTGCGCCCCGTGGAGATCGCGGTGCTGCGCGACCGCGCCGCGCGGACGTTCGAGTACGCCGGCGTCGGCTCAGGCTGGGACCCGCCACCCGCCGACCGGGAGCACCTGCGGGACGTCGCCCGCCGGGTGGGCGAGCACCTGCGCGCCGAGCACGGGTTCCGCGGCGCGTTCGGCGTCGACGGCGTGCTCACCGCCGACGGCTTCCGGCCCACCGAGCTCAACCCCCGGATGTCGGCCGGGTGCACGCTCCTGACCGGCGTCGACCCCGACTTCTTCCAGCTGCTCCAGGCCAACCTGCTCATGGGTATCGACGCCGGCGTCACGGTGCCGGACGTCGAGGGCTTCCTTCCGGACATGGACGCCGAGCGGCGCAGCAGCACCGACCGGCTGCTCCGACCCGGCGACCGGCTCGCGGTGTCGGCCGGGCACCTCGAGGCCGCTCCCGACCTCAAGCCCTAGAGTCACGGCCCATGCGGGTCGTGGTGGTCGGTGGGGGCTTCGGCGGCCTCGCCGCCGCGGTGCGGCTCGCCAAGCTCGGTCACGCCGTGACCGTCGTCGAGCGCGCACCGACCGTCGGCGGCGCGCTCTCCGAGGTCACCGAGGACGGCTTCAGCTGGGACGCCGGTCCGACGTACACCCTGCTGCCCGCCGTGGTGCGCGACCTGTTCCGCAAGTCCGGCCGCCCGGTCGAGCGCGAGCTCGAGCTGGTCCCGCTGGACCTGGTCCGCGAGCACCGCTTCGAGGACGGCTCGTCGGTCCGCGTCGCCACCGGGCGCGCGGCCCAGCTCGCGGCGTTCGAGGAGCTCGGCGCCGGCCTGGGCCGGCGCTGGGTGGACTACGTGGAGTCGTACGCCGACGACTGGGACGTGCTGCGCCGCACCTACCTGGAGAACCCGTGGGACCCGGCCGCCCCTTCGCGGCTCCTCGACGGCCGGGAGATGCTGCACAAGCGCCTGAAGAAGGCGTTCAAGGACGAGCGCCTGCGGCTGGTCGCCGGCCACCCGTTCGTCGCCGAGGGGCACGAGCTGCGCAACGTGCCGGCCTGGCTGGGCGTCACGGCGTACGTCGAGCAGCGCTTCGGCGCATGGACCGTCGAGGGGGGCATGCACCGGCTCGGTGCCGCGCTGGCTGACCGGCTCGCGACCCGTGGCGTGACCACGGTGACGGGCACCGAGGCGCGTGACCTCGTGATCCGCGAGGGCCGGGTGACCGCGGTGCGCACGGCCACCGGCGACCTCGACGCGGACGCCGTCGTGTGCGCGATCGACCCGCGAGGCCTGCCGACGCTCGCGCCGTACGTCGAGCGCACGATGCCCGCCATCCCGCCGGTCGTCGTGCACGTCGGGCTGTCCGGTGAGGCGCCCGACCTCCCCCACGAGCTCGTCCTGCACGGCGACCCGATGCTGGTCGTCCGCCGGAGCGGCGACGCGCTCACCGTGCACGGACGCGGCCGGCTCTCCGAGGACATCCTGCGCGCGCTGGCGAGGCACCGGATCGACGTGCGCGCCCAGGTCGCGGCCCGGGTGGACCGCAGTCCGCGCGACCAGGTCGAGCTCTGGGGCAGCTCGCCGATGGGCGTGCGCTGGCAGGGCCGCGGGACCGTCCGCCGGCGGCTCGGGCCGCGCACGCCGGTCGCCGGCGTGTACGCCGCCGGGGCGCACGCCACCCCCGGGGCCGGCATCCCCTTCGTCGGGCTGTCCGCGGCGCTCGTGGCGGCGGAGATCGGCCCTGCCTGACCGGCGATCAGACCGACATGTTCAGCGCGGCGAAGATCTCGCGCGTCGCCTTGGACCGGTTCAACGTGTAGAAGTGCAGGCCGGGCGCGCCACCCGCCAGCAGCTCGTCGCAGAGCTCGGCGGCGAGCTCGATGCCCGCGGCGCGCATGGACGCCGGGTCGCCGTCGTGGGCGGTGATCCGGGCGACCACCGGGGCCGGCACCTCGGTGCCGATCAGCTCGCCCTGGCGGCGGATGTTGGCCAGGTTCAGGATCGGCATGATCCCCGGCAGGATCGGCAGGTCGACGCCACGTGCCCGCACCCGGTCGACCAGCCCGAAGTAGTCCTCCGCCCGGAAGAACATCTGGGTGACCGCGAACTCGGCACCCGCGCGCGCCTTGGCCACGAGCACGTCCGCGTCGTGGTCGAGCGACTCCGCCGACGGGTGCCCCTCCGGGAACGCCGCGACGCCGATGCTGAACTCACCGCGCTCGCGGACCAGCTCGACCAGCTCCCGTGCGTAGGTGAAGCCGCCCTCGGTCGGGGTCCACGGCGCGCGCGGGCCCTCCTCCGGGTCGCCACGGAGCACCATCACGTTGCCGATGCCGGCCGCGGCGTACGCGTCGAGGATGCCCTCGAGCTCGGCCCGGGTGTGGCCGACGCAGGTCAGGTGGGCCATCGCGGTCAGCGACGTCTCGGCGGCGATCCGGCCCGTCACCCGCACCGTGGTGTCCCGGGTGGAGCCGCCGGCGCCGTACGTCACGGAGACGAAGGTGGGGGCGTACGGCTCGAGGTCGCGGATCGCCTGCCAGAGCTGCTCCTCGCCGGCGGCGTCACGCGGCGGGAAGAACTCGAACGAGAACGACCGCTCGCCGTCCCGGACCAGGTCACCGATCCGCCGAGTCTGCCCGTGCACCATGCGCAACAGTCTAGGGACGGGGCCGCGTCGGGCCCGACGCCGTCCACTGGCTAGTCTCGACGCCGTGACGGGCGAGGACGGCTGCGACACCGCTTGGGACAGCGCCGGGTTCCGCGACCGGGTCCAGTCCGCGCTCGACGCGTTCATCGACGAGCGGGCCACCACCCTCGCGCCGCTCGGCCCCGACGCCGACCGCCTGGTCCGTGAGGCGCACACCTCCGTCGCCGGGGGCAAGCGGTTCCGCGCCGCGTTCTGCTACTGGGGCCACCGCGCCGTCGCGCCGGACGTGGCCGACGAGGACGCCCTGGTCCGCGCCTGCGCCTCGCTTGAGCTCCTGCACGCGAGCGCGCTGGTGCATGACGACTTCATGGACGCCTCCGACACCCGGCGGGGCCGGCCGGCCACGCACCGGCAGTTCGAGGCGGAGCACCGCGGGGCGGGGTGGCGCGGCGACCCCGGGCAGTACGGCGCCGCCGCGGCGATCCTGCTCGGCGACCTGCTGCTCAGCTGGTCCGACGAGCTGCTGCGTCGCTGCGGGCTCCCGTTCGCCCAGGTGGCGCCGGCGCTCGAGGTCTTCGACACGTGCCGCGCCGAGGTGATCGCCGGCCAGTTCCTCGACGTCTCGGTGCAGGCACGCGGCCGCGCCGACGTGGAGGCGGCGATGACGGTGCTGCGCTACAAGTCCGCGAAGTACTCCATCGAGCGGCCGCTGCACATCGGCGCCGCGCTCGCCGGCGCGTCGCCCACCACGATGGCGGAGCTGTCCCGGTTCGGCCTCCCGCTCGGCGAGGCGTTCCAGCTCCGCGACGACCTGCTCGGTGTCTTCGGCGACCCGTCCGCCACCGGCAAGCCGGCCGGGGACGACCTGATCGAGGGCAAGCGCACCGTGCTCGTGGCGCTCGCCCTCGATGCCGCCGGCCCCGCTGACGCCGCGAAGCTCGATGCCGCCCTCGGCACCGACCTCTCCGAGGAGCAGGTGGCCGAGCTGCGCGCGATCATCGACGCCTCCGGCGCGCACGCGCAGGTCGAGGCCGTCATCGAGGAGCTCGCCGGCCATGCGGTCGCCGCGCTCGGCCGGGCCGACCTCGACGAACGCGCCCGCGGCGTGCTGCGCGGTCTGGCGTCGTCAGCGACCCAACGGGTCGTCTGACCGGAGCACCTGGCTAGAGCATCGCCTGGGCGCGGCGCTTGACCTCCGAGCCGCGGTTCTCGCGGAGCGCGTCGATCGGGCGGCCCGGGAGGTCGTCGTCGGTGAAGATCCACGCGATGCACTCGCGGTCGTCGAAGCCGGCGTCGTGCAGGATCGTCAGCAGCCCCCGCAGGCCCTTCACGGGGAGTCCGTCCTGGAAGAAGTCGGCCGGCACCTGCTGGCCGGCGCCGGGCGCGGGCACCGCGGCGGCCAGCTCGTGCTCGCGGATCATGGTGCGGACCTTCGCGACGGTGACGCCCAGCTGCTCAGCGGCCGCGGCCCAGTCGATCCACTCGGGCACGAGGGCGGCGAGATCGGCGTCGGCGAGGCTCGGGTCGTTCATGGGATCAGTCTTGCACCGTCGGCCGCGCCACGCCGGGGAGGGCTGAGCACGGCGCCACGCCTCCGCGTCCGTACGATTGGGGCACCGGATCCTTCCCCATCCGGCCACAGGAGGGTCGCTGTGACGCCTGACCGGCGCTCGGAGCGGCACGCCCAGAAGGGCGCTGCCGACGCCCCCGTCGACCCCATGACCGGCCGGGTGCTCGACGGTCGCTACCGGATCGGGCCGCGGATCGCTCGCGGCGGGATGGCCAGTGTCTACGAGGCCACCGACATGCGGCTCGACCGCACCGTCGCGGTCAAGGTGATGCACCCCGGGCTCGGCGACGACGAGGAGTTCGCGGCCCGGTTCGTGCGCGAGGCGCGCGCCGCCGCCCGCCTCTCGCACCCGAACGTGGTCGCGGTCTACGACCAGGGCGACGACCACGGAACCGTGTTCCTGGCGATGGAGCTGATCGACGGCATCACGCTGCGTGACGTCATCCGCAAGGAGGCGCCGATGTCGCCGGCTCGGGCGCTGGCGCTGCTGGAGCCGGTCCTCTCGGCCCTCGCCGCCGCGCACCGGGCGGGGCTGATCCACCGCGACGTGAAGCCCGAGAACGTCCTGATCGCCTCCGAGTCCGACTCCGGGGCGAGCCGCGTCAAGGTCGCCGACTTCGGCCTGGCCCGCGCGGTCAGCGCCGAGACCCAGCACACCGCGACCGGCGGCGTGCTGATCGGGACCGTCTCCTACCTCGCGCCCGAGCTCGTCGTCGACGGCCGCGCCGACGCGCGCGCGGACGTGTACGCCGCGGGCATCGTGCTGTTCGAGCTGCTCACCGGGGTCAAGCCGCACGACGGCGAGACCCCGATCCAGGTCGCCTACAAGCACGTGCACGAGGATGTCCCCCCGCCCTCGAGCCTCGAGCCCGGCATCCCGGCGTACGTCGACGCGCTCGTCGCCCGCGCCACCGCACGCGACCGCAGCCTGCGGCCCGCCGACGCGGGCGTGCTGCTGCACCAGGTCCACCGGGTCACGCACGCACTCGCCGAGGGCGTGGCCGAGGACCCGGACCTGACCGCGGACCTCACGCCCCTCCTGATGACCGCGAGCCACGAGGACACCGCGGCCGACCCCTTCGACTCCCGCGAGATGGCCACGCTGATGGCGCCGTCGGACCTCGCCGAGGAGCGGACCACGCAGCTGCGCACGTCTCCCCCGCCACCTCCGCCGCCGGGCCGGACCTCGGGGCCTCGACGGCGTCGCCGCGGCCTGCTCGCGACGGTCCTGACCGTCCTCCTCGTCGCGGGCCTCGGCGTCGGCGCGTGGTGGTTCCTCGACGGGCGCTACACCTCGACCCCCGGGGTGCTCGGCATGACGAAGGCGGCCGCCGAGCACGAGCTCGAGGACGCCGGGCTCACCGCCGGGACCGGCGACCCGGCGTACTCCGAGACGGTCCCCGCGGGGCACGTCGTCGCGACCGACCCGGACCCGGGCGCGAAGGTGCTCGACGGCGGCACCGTCACGCTCACGCTCTCGCTGGGCAAGGAGCGCTACGACGTACCGAAGCTCAAGGGGATGACCGAGGACGAGGCGCAGGACGCGCTCGCCGGCACGCACCTGGCGTACGGAACCTCGACGGGGCGCTGGTCTGGGACCGTACCCGAGGGCCAGGTCATCACCAGCAAGCCCGGCGCGGGTACGACGCTGCGCCCGGACACCGCCGTCGACCTGGTCGTGAGCAAGGGGCCGAAGCCGGTCACGCTCAAGGACTGGGTCGGCAAGGACTCCGACGACGCGCTGGCGTGGCTCGACAGCAGGGGCCTGGACGGCAAGGTGACCAGCTCGGAGTACTCCGACACCGTGGACGACGGCGACGTCATCTCGATGGACCCGACCGGAGGCACCACGCTGCACCGCGGCGACACGGTGCGCCTCGTGGTCTCGAAGGGCCCGGAGCTGGTCGACGTGCCGTCCGTGCGCGGCCAGGGCGTCGACGCGGCGACCCAGACCCTCGAGGGCCTCGGCTTCCACGTCGTGACCCGGGAGGCGTCCGGCTCGCTCGGCCTCGGCTTCGTCTGGTCCCAGGACCCCGAGGGCGGCGCGCGGGTGCCGAAGGGCTCGACGATCACGCTCACCCTGATCTGACCGTCCGCGCCGTGCTCGATAGGTTGACGCGGTGCGCAACCCGATCGGAACCCATGTGCTGGTCGGCAAGGGGCTGGTCGACGGAGCCGTCGCGAACGCCGACCTCGTGGGCTGCGAGACCTTCCAGGTCTTCGTCGGCAACCCACGCGGCTGGGCGCTGAGCGACGGGAAGCCGGCGGAGGACGCGCGGTTCCGCGACCTGATGGCCGAGCGGCGCACGCGCACCTTCATCCACTCGCCGTACCTGGTGAACCTCGGCAGCCCGACGCCGGCGACGTACGAGCGCTCGGTGGCGTCGGTCGCGCACAACCTCAGGCGGGCCGCCGAGATCGGCGCCGAGGGCGTCGTCGTGCACACCGGGTCGTACGTCGGGGACGTGGACGACACCCGCGCGATGAGGCAGGTCCGCGAAGGGCTGCTGCCGATCCTCGACGCGATCGCGGACGACGCCGCGCCGTGGCTGCTGCTGGAGCCGACCGCCGGCCAAGGGCGGTCGCTGTGCGCTGGCGTCGACGACCTCGAGGCGTACCTGGCGGCCCTCGACTTCCACCCCAAGGCCGGGATCTGCCTCGACACCTGCCACGTATTCGCAGCCGGGGCGCCGCTCGACGAGCCCGGCGGCACCACCGCCACCGTCGACCGGGTCGTCGAGATCGGCGGCCCCGGGCGGCTCCGCCTGGTCCACGCCAACGACTCCATGGACGTGCGCGGCGCGTTCCGGGACCGGCACCAGCGGATCGGCGAGGGGCACATCGGCGAGGCGGCGTTCGTCGAGCTGTTCGCGCACCCCGCGACCGAGGGGGTGCCGTTCATCCTCGAGACCCCCGACTCGCGGGACGCCGACACCCGCGACATCCCGCTGCTGAAGCGGCTGCGCGGATGAGCCGCCGTACCTCGCTGCTCGCCACGCTCACCCTGCTGGGCATCACCGCGTGCTGGGGATCGACCTTCTTCCTCATCCACGACCTGCTGGACCGGATCCCCGCTGTCGACTTCCTCGCGGTGCGGTTCTCGATCGCCGGCGTGCTGCTGCTCGTGGTCGCGCCGAAGGCCGTCCTCCGGCTCTCGCCGCAGGCGCGCCGCCAGGCCGTGGTGCTCGGCGGCCTGTACGGCGTCGCGCAGATCCTCCAGACCCTCGGCCTCGCGCACACCCCGGCGAGCGTGTCCGGCTTCATCACCGGCATGTACGTCGTGGCCACGCCGCTGTTCGCGGCCGTGCTGCTGCACAACCGGATCACCGGGCTGACCTGGGCGGCGGTGCTGCTCGCGTTCGTGGGGCTGGCGGTGCTGACCCTCGACGGGCTCTCGGTCGGGTACGGCGAGGCGCTGACCTTCGTGGCGGCGATGCTCTACGCGCTGCACATCGTCGGGCTTGGCGCCTGGTCGAACGCCCGGGACGCGCTCGGGATGTCGATCCTCCAGGTTGTCGTGGTCGCGGTGATCTGCCTGGTCGCCAGCGCTCCGCACGGCATCGTGCTGCCCGACAACGGCCGCGACTGGCTGTCGGTGGTCTACATGGCGGTGTTCCCGGCGGCGCTCGCGCTTCTCGGCCAGACCTGGGCGCAGGCGCACCTGTCGGCGACCCGCACCGCGATCGTGATGAGCATGGAGCCGGTGTTCGCGGCCTTCTTCGCAGTGCTCTTCGGCGGGGAGTCGTTCACGGTGCGGATGGTCACCGGCGGCGTGCTGGTGCTGACCGCGATGCTGATCGTGGAGCTCGGGCCGCGCCGCAAGGTCGAGGCCGAGGTCCCCCACATCGCCGTCTGACTACGCTCGTCCGGTGCACGAGCTGACCCGCGACGACGCCCGCCGGGTCGCCGTGCGTGCGCAGCTGCTCGACGCACGTCGGCCGAGCGACCTCCTCGAGGTCGTCCGGCACCTGACCGCGCTTCAGGCCGAGCCGACGAACGCCGTCGCGCCGAGCGCCGACCTGGTGCTGTGGAGCCGGCTCGGCTCGACGTACGACCCGGCCGACCTGCGCGCCGCGCTCGACGAGCAGGTGCTGGTCGAGCACCAGGGCTTCGTCCGGCCGGTCGAGGACCTCGCGCTGTTCCGCGCCGAGATGGCGGTGTGGCCGGGCACCGGTGAGCTGAAGGACTGGGAGGTCTGGCGGGCCGGGTGGGTCGAGGCGAACGACGGCTGCCGGCGCGAGGTCCTCGAGCTGCTGCGCACCGACGGGCCGCTGCCGACCAGCGCGCTGCCCGACACCTGCGAGGTGCCCTGGCGCTCCAGCGGCTGGAACGACAACCGCAACCTGCCACGGCTGCTGAACCTGATGGTCGAGAGGGGCGAGGTCGTGACGGTCGGCCGGCAGGGCCGCGAGCCGTTGTGGGACCTGGCCGAGCGGGTCTACCCCGACGACCGGGTGCCGGACCTCGAGGAGGCCCGGCGGATCCGGGCGGAGCGTGAGCTGCAGGCGCTCGGCATCGTCCGCCGCGGCGACGCGGGCGAGCCGGCGAAGGTGGACGGCGTGCGCGGGACCTGGCGGGTCGAGCCGTCCCTGCTCGACGCGCAGCTGACGGCCCGGGCGGCACTGCTGTCGCCGTTCGACCGGCTGGTGTTCGACCGCAAGCGGCTGGCGGACCTGTTCGGCTTCGAGTACCAGCTCGAGATGTACAAGCCGGTCGAGAAGCGGCGCTGGGGCTACTACGCCCTCCCCGTCCTGTACGGCGACCGGTTCGTCGGCAAGGTCGACGCCACCGCCGACCGGGCCGAGGGCGAGCTGATCGTGCACGCGCTGCACGAGGACGAGCCCCTCGACGACACCGCGCGCGACGCGGTGCTGGCCGAGGTCGACGACCTGGCCGCCTGGCTCGGTCTCGAGCCGGTGCTTCCCTGAGCCGGGCTAGCGGCGCTGGCCCATCATCACCGTCATGGCCCAGATGACCGCGAGGTCGAAGGCGATGATCGCGAGGGTCCAGAACGGGTAGAACGGCAGGAACGCGAAGTTGGCGAGCGCCGAGAGGACCGCGACGCAGATGCCGGCGACCATCGCCCAGTACTGGCCGAGCAGCACGCAGACACCGATGACGACGGCGGCAGCGCCGATGAGCATGTGGACCCAGCCCCACGCGTTGACGTCGACGTCGAACAGGTAGTTCTGCGTCCGCACGAAGACGTCGTCCTTGGCGGCGGCGGACAGGCCCTCCAGGAACTGGAAGACGCCGAGCGTCGCGAGGATCGTGCCGGCGAAGATGCCGGTGCCTTCGGCCCAGGCACGCTCGCGGGGCGTTGTGTTGTCGACCATGCCCGCACTCTCCGCCGCCCCCGGACGGCGCGGTTCACCCGTACCGGGCGAAACTGCCCTTTGGTCCTAGTACCACCCAAATGCCGGTGGACGGCCGTCCCGCGGCCCTAGCCTGTGCCTCGGTCGACCCCACTGCTCTCGTCCCACGCCCGGTGCCGGCCATCGAGCTCCCGGAGGGTGCTCGGCGTCCTCGCCCGCAGCGCAGCGGTGGACGATGCCACGGGCACCCTCCTGGGCAGCAGCACGGGCGCACTACTCTGACCCGCGGGCCGGAAGGCTGGGAGGAGGGTCGATGGGCACCTGTGTGAGCTGTGGCCACGAGCTCGGGGGCGGCCGGTTCTGCACGAGCTGCGGCCGCCCGGTCGGCGCGCCCCCGCCCCCGCCCTCGACTCCCCCGCCCCCGCAGGCGGGTCAGGTGCCGCAGCCGGCTCCGCGGTACCCGTTGTTCGCCGACGAGTCGGAGCCGACGTACGACGCTCCGCCGCCCTCACCTCCCCGGCGCCGTCGCCGCCCGGTCTGGCCCGCCGCGGTCGCCGCGGCCGCGCTGGTGCTGGCGGTCGGCGTGCTGGCCGGGATCGCCGCGCTGTCCGGTGACGACGACCCCCCGCCGGCCGCGACCCCCGGGAGCACCGGGCACGGACACTCCTCCTCGGCCACGCCGTCCGGCGCCGACCTGGCCACGGGGTCGACGGTCTCCGTCCCGGCCACGGCACCGCCGAACCAGGACGTCACCGGCAGGCCCACGACGTACGACGGCGACAACATGCTCGACGGCGTGCCCGAGACCTGCTGGCGGATGCCCGGCGACGGCACCGGCGAGGAGATCACCGTGACGCTGCCGCAGGAGACACGCCTGCGCCGGGTCGGGTTGATCAACGGGTACGCGAAGACCGCACGGGACGCGCAGGGCAACGAGCTCGACTGGTACCACGGCAACCGCCGCGTGCTCAGCGTCGAGTGGGTCTTCGACGACGGCACGACGGAGCAGCAGGACCTCTCGGACACCCGGGCCGTGCAGTGGCTCGACGTCGACGTCACCACCACGACCGTCGTCCTGCGGCTGGTCACGGTCTCGCCGCCGGGGACGGGTCGGGCGGCCCGCGACTACACCGCGATCAGCGACCTGTCGTTCGTGGCGGGCTAGAGCGCCCCCAGGACCGCTGCGGCCTTCTCGGCGTCCTCGCGGGTCACGTCGAGGTGCGTGACCAGGCGCACGGCGGTGGGGCCGACCGTGGAGATCACGACACCCTCGTCCCGGGCCCTCGCCACGAAGTCCGCGGCGTCGGACCGGTGCACGACCACGATGTTGGTGTCGACCGTCGCCGGGTCCACGCCACAGGCTTCGGCGAGGAGCTTCGCGTGTGCGTGGTCGTCGGCCAGCCGCGCGACGTGGTGGTCCAGTGCGTGCAGCCCGGCCGCGGCGAGGATGCCGACCTGGCGCATGCCGCCGCCCATCCGCTTGCGCCACACCCGCGCCTCGGCGATCGCGTCGCGGCTGCCGATCATCAGCGAGCCGACCGGGGCGCCGAGTCCCTTCGAGAGGCAGACGCTCATGACGTCGGCGACCGCGCCGTACTCCTCGAACGGCGTGCCGGTCGCGACGTGCGCGTTCCAGATCCGGGCGCCGTCCATGTGCACCCGGACCCCGACACCGGTGGCGTACTCGCGCAGGTCGCGGAGGTCCGCCAGCGGCAGCACCGCGCCGCCCGCGAAGTTGTGGGTGTTCTCGACCGAGATCGCCGCGGTAGGCACGAAGAACGGCCCCATGTCCGGCGCGAAGATCGTCTGGATCGTCGGGAGGTCGACCTGGCCACGCGGGTGGATCCAGGTGCGCATGGTCAGGCCCGTGTACGCGCCGTGCGCACCCAGCTCCGCGCGCGCGATGTGCGCGCTCGCCTCGCAGAGCACCTCCTGGCCGGCGTTCACCACGGACCGTACGGCGAGGACGTTCGCCATCGATCCGGTCGGCGTGAACAGCGCCGCCTCGTGCCCGAACATCCCCGCGACCCTCTCCTCCAGCGCGGCGACCGTCGGGTCCTCGCCGTACACGTCGTCGCCGACCTCGGCGCGCGCCATCGCCGCGCGCATCTCGTCGGTGGGCCGGGTCAGGGTGTCGGAGCGGAGGTCGATCACGGAGCCATCCTGTCAGGCCGACGCGGGCTCCAGCTCGAGCCCCTGCTGCCGCACGGGCCACTGGACGACGGCGACCGCGGACAGGACGAGCAGCCCACCGAACGCCTGTCCTGCGGCCAGGGCCTCCCCGAAGACGATGGCGGCGGCGCCGACCGTGACGACCGGCTCGATGATGGAGAGCAGCGCGGCCGGCGTCGGGCCCACCCGCGCCATGCCCGCGAAGAACAGCAGGATCGCGCCGACGGTGCTGACCAGGGCCAGCGCGCTCAGCCAGCCCCAGGCCGCCCGGCCGAGATCGAGGTCGGGTCCACCGCCGACGAGCAGGCTCGCCGCGAGGCAGCTGATGAAGGCACCGACGCAGATGAACGCGGCCAGCGGCAGGGGCGGGATGTCGGTGACGACCCGGTCCCCGACCAGGATGTAGACGCAGTAGACCAGGGCGGAGCCGAACGACAGTGCGGCCCCGACCGGGTCGAACCCACCCCCGGCGGCGCCACCGAGCACGAGCACGATCCCGGCGAGCGCCAGGACAAGTGCCGCCAGGCGCCGGGCCGAGGACCTCTCCCGACCGATCGCGATCGCCGCGACCATCACGAGCACCGGGTAGACGCAGAACACCAGGGCGACCTGGGACGCGTCGACGCGGGACACGGCGGCGAGGTACAGGCCGGCCTGCAGCGCGTAGCCGAGCCCGCCCATCGCGAGGCCGGTCAGGACCGTGCGCCTCTCGAGCCGGCGCAGCGCACCCGTCGCCGCCCCGATGACGAGCAGGACCAGGCCCGCCAGCCCGAACCGGACGACGAGGAGCCCGTCGACCGACGCCCCGTCGGCGTACGCCAGCTTCGCGAACACGGCCATCAGGCCGAAGCCGACGGCGGACAAGAGGCAGAAGACGGGACCCACGCCACCATCGTCCGGCCTCCGAAACTTGTGCGTCCAGCGCAATCTTTCGAACGGTATCGTCCCTATGATCGGGACGGTGATGGACCTGCGCCGCCTGCACCTGCTCCGAGAGCTCCGGGAGCTCGGGACGATCCACGCCACCGCGACAGCACTCGGGTACTCCACGAGCGCGGTGTCCCGTCAGCTCGCCGTCCTCGAGCGCGAGGTCGGGGCTGCGGTGCTCGAGAAGGTCGGTCGCAACGTCCGGCTCACC
This sequence comes from Nocardioides sp. URHA0032, assembly GCF_000620645.1. Classification (GTDB taxonomy): domain Bacteria; phylum Actinomycetota; class Actinomycetes; order Propionibacteriales; family Nocardioidaceae; genus Nocardioides. The sequence continues at coordinate 104,821 of NZ_JIAV01000014.1, forward strand.
CCGGTCGGCGAGCTCCTCGCGGCGCGCGCCGACGTGCTCCTGGCCGAGGCCGAGGCGGCGGAGGCGGCGGTGGCCGAGGTCACCGCCGGACGGCTGGCCGGTGTGGTCCGCGTGGCCGGGTTCCAGTCCGCCGTGCTCCGCATCGTGGCGCCCGCCGTACGGGCCCTGGCCGTCACGCACCCCGACATCACCGTCGAGGTCACCGAGGCCGAGGTCGAGCAGTCGGTCCCTGCCTTGCGCCTCCAGCACCTCGACCTCCTCATCGGCGACGAGTACGCCGAGCAACCTCGCCCCGTCTACGACGACCTCAACCTCATCACCCTGCTGCGCGAGCAGATCAACCTCGTGCTCCCCGAGGACCACCCCGCGGCGTCGGGTGCCGAGGTGGTGCTCCGCGACCTGGCCGACACACCGTGGGCCGCGTGCCAGCCCGGGACGGGACACCACCAGATGCACCTGCGGGTCTGTCGCCAGCTCGGCGGCTTCGAGCCGCGCATCCGGCACACCTCGGACGACTTCGTGATCCTGCTCGAGCTGGCGCGGGCCACCGGCTCCGCGGCCCTGCTCCCCGAGCTCATCCACCCCCAGGACGCCCCCGGTGTGGTGGTGCGCGAGCTCGCCCACGGAAGTGTCGAGCGGCACGTCTACGTCCAGACCCGCCGCGGCACCACCCCGACCGTCGCGGCCGTCGTCGACGCGCTCCGGGCCGCCAGCGCTGGTGGTTGAGGACGTGTCGGCAGCTTTCCGGTCGCCAGTGGTGGCGACCGAAAGGGCAGCTACGGGAACGGTCGGTGGGTGGTCGTCGCCGGTTGCCGACTTGCGGGTCCGCCGTGCCACCGGGCCTGTGGAAAGCGGCTCGGAATCGTGACCTGTTCGTCACCCAGATCCCTGTGGAACAAGGGGTTCTGGGCCTCTCAGTGTCGGTGCTCGATGCTTGAGTAGCACCATGACAGCGATGGCCACACCCAGGCACCGAGTCTCGGTGGCCGTCGCCCACGCCCACACCGAGATCGATGCGGTCGCGGACGCCTCGGTGTGGTCCATGGAGCCCGCGGAGACCACCGCGACGCTCGTGGAGATCAGCAAGCTCAAGGCGAAGGTCGCCGAGCTGGAGGCCCGGGTCGCCGAGCACGCCGACGACGAAGCCGTGGACGCGTGGGCGCACCGGACCCGGCAGACCAAGCCCGCGGTGCTCGGCCAGGTGAAGCTCGGCCAGGCCCTGGTCACCCGCGGCCATGTCCGGGACGCGCTCGCGGCCGGTGACCTGGTGCTCGAGCAGGCCCGGGTGATCGTCACCGCCCTCGACCAGCTCCCCGGCGACCTCCACCCGGCCTTGGTGGCCAAGGCCGAGCGGCACCTGGTCGCCGCCGGACGCGAACACACCGCCCCCACCCTGCGGATCCTGGGCAAGCGACTGATGGACGTGGTCGCCCCCGACCTGGCCGACGCCTACGAAGCGCGGCAGCTCGAACGCGAAGAGGCCGACGCGCTACTGGCCACCACGTTCACGATGGTCGACGACGGCCACGGCAAGTGCCACGGCCGGTTCACCGTCCCGTCCCTCCACGGCGCCGCGCTGAAGAAGATGCTGCTCGCAATCGCCGCCCCCAAGCACCGCACCGCCACCGACGGCCCCGCCGCCGGTGCCGTGCCCCGGCCCGGCCGGGAACGCCTGGGGCGGGCGTTCTGCGAGCTCCTCGAGCGCTACCCCGCCCACCAGCTCCCCCAGACCGGCGGAGTCTCCGCCACCATCGTGGTCACCATGACCCTCGAGGCCCTCGAAGGCCGCCTCGAGCAGGCCGCACTCCTGGACACCGGAGAGAGGATCACCGCATCGACGGCCCGCCGGCTGGCCTGCGAGGCGGGGATCATCCCGGCCGTGCTCGGCGGCAACTCTGAGGTGCTCGACCTCGGCCGCACCCGCCGCTTCCACACCAAGGCCCAGCGCATCGCGATCGGGATCCGCGACAAGGGCTGCACCGAACCGGGCTGCGATTGGCCACCGGCGATGTGTCACGTCCATCACGACATCCCGTGGAGCCGCGGCGGACCCACCGACGTCGAGCACGGCAGACTGCTCTGCCCCCGCCACCACGCCCGCTACCACCGACGGACGTGAGCCGGCGCTAGCCTCGGTCGGTGAGCCGACTGATCCACCTCAACGGTCCACCGGGAGTGGGCAAGTCGACCATGGCCCGGCGCTACGGCGCCGATCACCCGGGCGTGCTGAACTGCGACATCGACGTGTTGCGGACGCTGGTCGGTGGCTGGCAGGACGACTTCGCCGGTGCCGGGGCCGCCATCCGGCCCGCAGCGCTGGCGATGATCCACGCGTACCTCGCCGAGGGCCGGGACGTCGTGATGCCCCAGATGCTGGTCGACCCGGCCGAGCTCGCGCGCTTCGAGAAGGCAGCCACCGACGCCGGCGCCGACTTCGTCGAGCGGTTCCTCATGGACTCCGCCGACTCGACGATCGCGCGGTTCCACCGCCGCGGAGCCGGTGGCGACCCGGACCCGTGGCACGACCAGGTGCGGCAGATCGTGGCCGGGGAGGGCGGGGACCAGCGCCTGGTGCAGTGCCACAGGGCGCTCGAGGAGCTGGCGGCACGGCGATCCCGGGCGAAGATCGTCAGGAGCGTCGAGGGTGCGGAAGACCGGACCTACCGGGACCTGGTCGAGTCCCTCGCCTGAGCGGTGCGGGACGAGGACGACACCGGACGAGACGATGATTCCGGCGCCGGCCGCCGGTCCGTACGCCGTACCCATCCATCGCAACCGCACCAGGAGGCCACGTGAAGCTGCTGCTGACGTCCGGGGGTGTCGCGAACCCGAGCATCCGGGACGCGCTGGTCGAGATGCTGGGCAAGCCGATCGCCGAGTCCACGGCACTCTGCATCCCCACCGCCCAGTGGGGCCACCAGATGTGCGGTCCGGCATCGGTGCGCGGATTCGTCACGGGCGAGCCGCCTTGGGGCCTGACCAGCATGGGCTGGAGGTCCGTGGGCGTCCTGGAGCTCACGGCGCTGCCCACGATCGGCGCGGAGCGCTGGGTCCCGTGGGTCCGGGACGCCGACGTCCTGCTCGTGGACGGCGGCGATGCGACCTACCTGTGCCACTGGATGCGGGAGTCCGGGCTGGCCGACCTGCTCCCGACGCTCGAGGACACCGTCTGGGTCGGCGTGAGCGCCGGCAGCATGGTGATGACGCCGCGGATCGGCGCGGACTTCGTCAGCTGGACCCACAGCGAGACCGACCGCACGCTGGGGATCGTCGACTTCTCGATCTTCCCGCACCTCGACGTCTTCCCGGACAACACCCTGGCCGCGGCCGAGCGGTGGGCAGGCGACATCGGCGGGCCGGCGTACGCGATGGACGACCAGACCGCGATCCGGGTCGTCGACGGCCAGGTCGACGTGGTCTCCGAGGGGACGTGGCAGCTGCTCAGCTCGACCTGACCTTCACCGCCGGGGACCAGCCGGAGGTCGAGGAGCCGATCTGGGTCCGCGCGCGCACCGACCAGGTGCCGACCCGATGGAACGACGCCGAGGTGGCGGAGGTGTCGTTCTTCAGCGCCTTCCAGGTGCGGTGTCCCTTGCGGACCTGGACGTCGTACGTCGCGCCGGAGCCGGTCGCCCAGCGCAGGGTCCAGCCGGACGAGGTCGAGCCGGAGCGGGACACCGGGACCCGGATCGAGCCGCGCATCTCCGGGTGGATCGTGCAGTGGTACGGATACGTGCCCGCCGAGCCGAAGGTCCGCTGGTAGGACGCCCCGCCGGACTTCTGGCCGCTGTTCCAGAAGCCCTGCGTGGAGGTCGTGGTGTGAGCGATCGAGTCCGGGAAGCTCCACGTGACCGTGGCGCCGAGCCCGGTCTTGAGGGTGGCCGGGGTGAACTGCATGTCCGCCACCGACACGGTGGGCCCGCCGGCCGACGTGGAGGCAGCGGGTACGACGCTGAGCCCGGCCGCCAGCAGCAGGCCGGCAACTACGCGAGTGATCATGGCCGGGACGCTAGACCCGCTTCATGAGAGCGGCGACGATCAGCGCCAGCTCCTCCCCCGCGTCCTCCTGGAGGAAGTGCCCGGCCCCGGCGAGCGTCACGTGGTCCTGGCCGCGCGCGCCGGGGACACATTCCTGGAAGATCCGGTCCCAGCCCCGCGTGGCCGGGTCGCCGTCGGAGTAGCAGGTCAGGAACGGCCGCTCGAACTCCTCGAGTGCGCGCATCGTCCGGCGGCCGATCCGCGCGCCCACGTCGTTGCGGGTCAGCGGGAGCAGCGCGGTCATCTGGCGCAGCCCGGCCGTGAGGTCCTCCGAGGGGTACGGCGCGTCGTACGCCGCCAGCACCTCGGCCGCCAGCGGCCGGGCGGTCGCGGCGCCGACGAAGTCACTGGCCCGCAGCTGCGGCGCCCGCTGGGTGTGGAGGAGGTAGTCGACCAGCGCCTGCTCGAGCACGACCCGGCTCTCACCGGATCCGTGCACGGCCCAGTCGAGCCGGCCGGCGAGCGCGGGGTCGGCCGTGTGCAGGATCGTGTTCGCGGCGACGACAGCCGAGAACCGGTCGGGTTCCGCGGCCAGCACACTGAAGCCGATCGGCCCGCCCCAGTCCTGCGCGACCAGCGTGACGTCGCGCAGGTCGAGGGTGGTGACCAGGCTCCGCATCCACTCGATGTGCCGGGCGAAGGTGTAGTCCGTGGGGCGCGCCGGCTTGTCGGAGCGGCCGAAGCCGATGTTGTCCGGGGCCACGACCCGGATGCCCCGCGCGACCAGGACCGGCACCAGCGACCGGTACAGGTAGGACCAGGTCGGCTGGCCGTGCAGCAGCAGCGCGACCGGGCCGTCCGCCGGACCCTCGTCGAGGTGGTGCATCCGCACGGGGCCGAGGCCGTCGGCCACGACCTCGGCGTAGTGCGGCTCGAACGGGTGGCCGGGCAGGTCCGCGAAGCACTCGTCGGGAGTGCGCAGCACCTCGGTCACGCCCCGCAGACTAGGCCTGGCGCAGCATCTCCGCGACGAGGAACGCCAGCTCGAGCGACTGGACCCGGTTCAGGCGCGGGTCGCAGACCGACTCGTACCGGTGCGCCAGGTCGAGATCGGTGAGCTCCTCGCCACCGCCCACGCACTCCGTGACGTCGTCGCCGGTGAGCTCGACGTGCAGGCCGCCGGGCCAGGTGCCGAGCGAGCGGTGCACGTCGAAGAAGCCCTGGACCTCGTCGATCACGTCGCCGAAGCGGCGGGTCTTGTAGCCCGAGGACGCCTCGAAGGTGTTGCCGTGCATCGGGTCGCAGACCCAGGCGACCTCCAGGCCCGCGGCGGTGACCTTCTCGACGAGGTCCGGCAGCCCGTCCCGGATCCTGCCGGCGCCGAAGCGGGTGATGAACGTCAGCCGGCCCGGCTCGTTGGCGGGGTTCAGCTTCGCGGCCAGCGCCAGCGCGTCGTCCGGGCTGGTCGTCGGGCCGAGCTTCACGCCGATCGGGTTGCGGATGTGGCTCATCAGCTCGACGTGCGCGCCGTCCAGCTGCCGGGTCCGCTCGCCGATCCACACGAAGTGGGCCGACACGTCGTACGGCGTGCTGGTCCGCGAGTCGATGCGCGTCATGGAGTGCTCGTACTCGAGCACCAGCGCCTCGTGGCTGGAGTGGAAGTCGACGCGGTGGAACTCGTCCGGGTCCGCGCCGATCGCCTGCATGAACGTCAGCGCGCGCTCGATCTCGTTCGCCATCGCCTCGTACTGCTGGCCGACCGAGGACTCCCGCACGAAGTCGGTGTTCCAGGTGTGCACCTGGCGCAGGTCGGCGTAGCCGCCGGTCACGAACGCGCGGACCAGGTTCAGCGTCGCGGCGCTGGAGTTGTAGACGTCCACGAGCCGCTGCGGGTCCGGAATCCGCGAATCGGGTGTGAAGTCGTAGCCGTTGACGGCGTCGCCGCGGTAGGCCGGGAGCGTCACGCCGTCGCGGGTCTCGAGGTCCGACGAGCGCGGCTTGGCGTACTGCCCGGCGAGCCGCCCGACCTTCACGACCGGCACGGAGGCGGCGTACGTCAGCACGACCGCCATCTGCAGCAGCACCCGCAACTTGTTGCGGACGTTGTCGGCGGTCACGCCCGCGAACGTCTCGGCGCAGTCGCCGCCCTGGAGCAGGAACGCCTCGCCCCGCGCGACCTGGGCGATCTTGGCCTTGAGCTCGTCGCACTCCCCCGCGAACACCAGCGGCGGCACCGTGCGCAGGCGGGCGACGGCGGCGTCGACCGCGGCACGGTCGGGGTACGACGGCTGCTGCGCCGGGCCGAGGGCGTGCAGGTCGGTCAGGGACGGGACGACACTCACCCGGCAAGGGTACGGCGCGGCCCGGTCCCGGCCCGATTCGGCAGCCCGGCGCGAGACGGCTACTCCCCGTCGACGTGCTCGATGTCGCGGAAGCCGGTCCTCTTCGCCCGCACCGCCCGGTTGGTCAGCCACGTGAACGCCCAGAGCGCGATCCCGAGGACCAGCAGGCCGCCGGCGACCTGGTACTGCACCCAGTCCTCGCGGTCCCGGGCCCACGGCCCGGCGAGGAACACGCACGCGGCGGCGCCGACGAACGGCGTCCAGCCGGGCGCGCTGAACCGGCTCTCCGCGGAGGAGTCACGGCGCAGGACCACGCAGGCGACGTTCACGACCGCGAAGACGCACAGCAGCAGCAGCGCGGTCGTGCCGGACAGTGCCGAGATGACCGAGGTGTCGGCGAGGAAGGTCACCACGACGATCAGCCCCAGCGCGAGCACCGTCGAGAAGCCGATGCCGGCGTACGGCGTCCGGCGGCCCGGCAGCACCTTCCCGAGGGTGCGGGGCAGCACGTCCTGCTGGGCGAGGCCGTAGAGCAGCCGGCTGGCCATCAGCATGTTCAGCAGGGCGGTGTTCGCCACCGCGATCACGGTCAGGAACGGGAAGATCTTGTCGATGGGGAGGCCCGGCGCGCCGGTCTGGACGACCGCGAGCAGCACCTTGCCCTCGTCGGCGACGACGGACTCGATCTCGCCCTCGGGGATCACCGCGATCACCGAGATCGCGACCAGCACGTAGAACACGACCGCGATGCCGAGGCCGCTGAGCATGATCCGCGGGAAGATCCGCTCCGGCTCCCGGGTCTCCTCGACCATGTTGACGGAGTCCTCGAAGCCGACCATCGCGAAGAACGCGATGGCGGTCGCGACCGTCACCGCCAGGAACAGGCCGCGGTCGGACTTCGAGTCGAACACCACGATCCGGCCCAGGTCGGCGTCGCCCTGGGCCATCACCCAGAAGCCGATCACGATCACGATCACCAGTGCCGCCATCTCGATCAGCGTCAGCACGACGTTGAACTTCACGCTCTCGCCGACGCCGCGCAGGTTGATGCCGGCGAGCAGCAGCATGAAGGCGATGGCCACGACCGTGATGGCGGTGTCGCCCTGCGGCACGTCCCAGCCCAGGCCGTCGAAGCCCGCGAGCAGGTTGGTGGCCAGCAGGTTGGAGGACGTCGACGCGCTGGTGACCCCGGAGCAGATCACCGCGAACGCGACGAGGAAAGTGACGAAGTGGATCCCGAACGCCTTGTGCGTGTAGAGCGCCGCACCGGCGGCCTGCGGGTACTTGGTGACCAGCTCGAGGTAGGAGAGCGCCGTCAGCGTCGCGACCGCGAACGCGACCAGGAACGGCAGCCACACCAGTCCGCCGACCTCGAGCGCCATCTCGCCGGTGACCGCGTAGATGCCGGCGCCGAGGATGTCGCCGACGATGAACAGCAGGAGCAGCCGGGGACCGAGGACCCGCTTGAGGTCCGGGGTGGGGCCGTTGACGTCCACGGAGTCCGAGCTCTGGGTGGTCATGGGCCCCACCCTGCCCCGGGACCGGCGCCTCTAACCAGAGCCAGCTCGGCGTCCTCAGGCGGACGGCTCGACCACCTCCAGCCGGCGGAGCAGGAACAGCGCGGCCTCGGCGAACGGGTTGCCCTCCGTGCGCCGCGCGACCTCGTCCCAGTCCACCTGCTCGCGCACGGCGCGCGCGGCGGCGACCGTCTTGCCGAGGTCGCAGGCGTGCTCCTCGAGTGCCCCCAGCTTGTCGACCATGAGCTCGGTGGCCGACAGCACGGGCATCAGGACGGACTCGACCTCCAGCTGGTCGACGTGCTCGAACCGCTCCCGCCCCACCGGTTCGCTCCCGGCCCGGAAGAGCACGTCGACCATCGCGTCGTCGACGTACACCTTGAAGAGCCAGTCCTCGGGGGGCTGCACCACGTCCAGTCCTCGGCCGGCGAGCAGGGCGGCCGTCTCGGCGGCGTCCTCCTCGGCGACCAGGAAGTCCACGTCGTGGTCGGGCTCGGGCCCGCCGCGCGCCCACAGCGCGTAGCCGCCGGTGAGCGCGAACGGCGCGTCGCCGCCCTTGAGCGCCACCGCGACCAGCTTCAACGCCTCACGCAGGTGCCGCTGCCCGTCGCTCATGCCCCCGCGTACCCGCCCAGCCGCGCGGCATGCCGGTGCGGTACGACGGGGTACCGGTGTCCCGATGCGCCTCGCGACCTTCAACATCCTGCACGGGCGGCACCCCGCCGACGACCACGTCGAGCCGGCGCGGCTGGCCCAGGCGGTCCGCGACCTGGACGCCGACGTCCTCGCCCTCCAGGAGGTGGACCGCAACCAGGCGAGGTCCGCGCACGCCGACCTCACCGCCGTGGCGGCGGAGGCGATGGGTGCGGTGGACCACCGCTTCGTCGCGGCCCTCCACGGCAGTCCGGCGACCTGGACCGCCGCGACCGGCGACGAGCAGCCGGACGCGGCCGCCTACGGCATCGCCCTGCTCACCCGCTACCCGGTCCGCGCCTGGCAGGTGGTCCGGCTGGCCCCGGCCCCGACACCGGTGCCGATGTGGTTCCGCGGCAGCCGGCTGCCGACGCTGGTGCGCGACGAGCCGCGGGTCGCCGTCGCCGCCGAGGTCGAGTCGCCGCTCGGGTGCGTGACGGTCGTGAACACGCACCTGTCGTTCCTGCGGTCGTGGAACCGGCGGCAGCTGCGCCGGGTCGTCGCCGCCGTCGGCACCGCGCCGCGGCCGCTCGTGCTGGTCGGCGACCTCAACATGGGCCCGGCGCCGGCCAGGGCGGTCACGCGCCTGCGACCGATCGCGGTGCACGCGACGTTCCCCGCCGACGCGCCGCGCGAGCAGATCGACCACGTGCTCCTCGACGGGCAGCTCGGCGTGACCGCCACGGCGGCCGCCCGATTCCCGCTGTCCGACCACCGGGCGCTGGTCGTCGACCTGGCGCCAGGCTGACGCCGTCAGCCGAAGAAGACCTGTGCCTCGGCGTACTCCTCGGGGCTGACCAGCTTCAGGGCGCCGGTGCCCTCGATGAGCGGCACCCGCACGATCTTCGTGCCGCGCAGCGCCATCATGGTGCCGAAGTCGCCGTCCGCGACCGCGTCGATCGCCTGGAGCCCGAAGCGGGTGGCGAGCCAGCGGTCGAACGCCGTCGGCGTGCCGCCGCGCTGGATGTGGCCGAGCACGACCGCCCGCGCCTCCTTGCCGGTGCGCTGCTCGATCTCGTGGGAGAGCCGGTCCCCGATGCCGCCGAGCCGGACGTGCCCGAAGGCGTCCAGCTCCCCGGACACCAGCGTCATGCCCTCCCCGTCGGAGGTGCTCTCGCGCGGGACCGCTCCCTCGGACACGACGAGGATCGGCGCGTAGTGGGACTCGAACCGGCTCTCGACCAGGGCGCACACCTCCTCGATGTCGAACGGCTGCTCGGGGATCAGCACGATGTTCGCGCCGCCGGCGATGCCCGAGTGCAGTGCGATCCAGCCCGCGTGCCGCCCCATCACCTCGACGACGAGCACCCGGTGGTGGGACTCGGCGGTGGTGTGCAACCGGTCGATCGCCTCGGTCGCGATGTTGACCGCGGTGTCGAAGCCGAATGTGAAGTCGGTGCCGGAGAGGTCGTTGTCGATCGTCTTCGGGACGCCGACGACGTTCACCCCGAGGTCGGCGAGCTTGGTGGCGACGCCGAGGGTGTCCTCGCCGCCGATGGCGACCAACGCGTCGACGCCGTCGGTCGCGAGGTTCTGCTTGATCCGCTCCACGCCGTTCTCGAGCTTGAACGGGTTGGTCCTGGACGAGCCGAGGATGGTGCCGCCACGCGGGAGGATGCCCCGGCACTGCTCGATGCCGAGCTCCATGGTCACGCCCTCGAGCGGGCCGCGCCAGCCGTCCCGGTAGCCGACGAACTCGAAGCCGTGCTCCTTGACCCCCTTGCGCACGACCGCCCGGATGACGGCGTTCAGGCCGGGGCAGTCCCCGCCTCCGGTGAGCACTCCGACGCGCATGACCACTCCTGATCAAAAGGTTTGGATCGTTCACAACAAACAGGGCGACTCTAGTGGGACGCGCGGACCGGTAGAAAGGCCCGGTGCCCCCCGTGACCAGAGCCTCCCTGACCGTGGACCCGGCTGCCCGGGTCGGCCCCGTCGACCGCCGCCTCTTCGGGTCGTTCGTCGAGCACATGGGCCGCTGCGTCCACACCGGGATCTTCGAGCCGGGCCACCCCGCGGCCGACGAGCGCGGCTTCCGGGCCGACGTGCTCGACCTGATCCGCGAGCTCGGGCCGTCGATGATCCGCTACCCCGGCGGCAACTTCGTGTCCGGCTACCGCTGGGAGGATGGCGTCGGCCCGGTGGCCGAGCGACCGAGGCGGCTGGACCTCGCGTGGCACGCGGTCGAGCCGAACACGTTCGGGACCGACGAGTTCGTCGCGTGGTGCCGCGCGGCCGCCGTCGAGCCGATGCTCGCCGTCAACCTCGGGACCCGCGGCGTGCAGGAGGCCGTCGACCTCCTCGAGTACTGCAACCACCCCGGCGGGACCCGCCTGTCGGACCAGCGGCGCGCGAACGGCTCTCCCGACCCGCACGACGTCCGCGTCTGGTGCCTCGGCAACGAGATGGACGGGCCGTGGCAGATCGGGCACCGCTCGGCGGCGGAGTACGGCGCGCTCGCGGGCCGGACCGCCCGGGCGATGAAGATGCTGGACCCCCGGATCGAGCTCGTCGCGTGCGGGAGCTCGAACAGCGGCATGCCGACGTTCGGCGCCTGGGAGGCGACGGTGCTCGAGCACTGCTACGACGCCGTCGACCACGTGTCGCTGCACAGCTACTACGACCCCACCGGGAAGTCCGTCGGCGAGTTCCTCGCCGGCGCTGCGGATCTGGACCGGGCCATCGACGCGGTGGTCGCGACCGCCGACCACGTCGGCGCCCGGCTCAGGTCTCGCCGGAGGCTCGGGGTCTCGGTGGACGAGTGGAACGTCTGGTACTACTCCGCGTGGGACCCCGAGGCGGTCGCCGAGTGGCGCGAGGCCGGGCCGCTGATCGAGGACACCTACGACGACGTGGACGCGACCATGGTCGCCTCGCTGCTCGTGACCCTGCTCCGGCACGCGGACCGGGTGCACCTGGCCTGCCTGGCCCAGCTGGTGAACGTGATCGCGCCGATCCGCACCGAGCCGGGCGGGCGCGCGTGGAAGCAGAGCATCTTCGAGCCGTTCGCGGCGATCGCGGGTGCCGCGCGCGGCGACGTGCTCGACGTGCGGCCCCGCGTCGCGACGTACGAGAGCGAGTCGGGCGACGTGCCCCTGGTCGACGCGACGGCGACGTACGACGAGGCGTCGGGCGCCGTGGCGCTGGTGCTCGTCAACCGCTCGACCGAGCCGGCCGAGGTCGCCGTCGACGCGCGAGCGCTCGGCCTCGCCACCTTCGACGTCCGGCTGGACCCGGTCTCGTGGCGGCTGGTCAGGCCGGGGCCTGCTGCCCCGCCCGGTTCGTGACCCGCAGCGCGGCCTCCGGCAGCACCCGGCCGAGCTGGACGGCGAGCAGGGAGCCGACCAGGCTCAGCGCGGCGAGCGCCAGCCAGATCGGCGACGAGCCACGGGCCAGCAGCCAGGCGAACGCGACGGGCGCGACCGCGCCGGAGATCGTCCAGGCCAGCTGCATCAGCGAGAGGTAGCGGCCGCGCAGGTGCTCCGGCGCGGCCTCGGCACCGAGCGCGCCGAGGACCGGGCCGCCGAGCAGCTCACCGCCGGTGTACACGACCGAGCCCACCAGCACCACGACGGTCGCGAGCACGACGGAGACCGCGGTCGCGCCCACCAGCACGACGAACGAGGCAGCGAACACCAGGTTCGTCAGCACCAGGACCCGCCAGCGGTGGTGGCCGGTCATGCCACGGACGACCAGGCCCTGGCCGAAGCCGACCATCACCGTGTTGATCGTGAACACCGCGCCGGTCACCCAGCCCGGCAGGCCGAGCACCGTGACCGCGTAGATCGGCATCGCGAAGTTGAGCGCCATCATCGCGGTCGAGTAGCAGAGCTGGACGAGCCACAGCAGCCGGTAGGGCCGGTCCCGGAGCACGGTCGCCCAGGCCCCCTCGGGCGACCGGTGCCCGCTCGGCGCGGTGGGCGGCACGGCGAGGAGCAGCAGGAAGGCGACGGCGTACGACACCGCGTTGACCAGCACGACCGACAGGTACGCCTCGTGCGTCCCGATCGTGATCGCGAGGCCGGACAGCAGGCCGCCGGCCGCGAACCCGACGTTGCGCAGTGCGCCGAGGAAGCCGAACCACTTCTCCCGCTCCCCCGGCTGGGAGATCGCGGCGACGATGTTGCCGTACGACCCCCAGAACGCGGTGCGGCCGACCGCGACCACCACGGTCCAGAGCGTGAGGCCGAGGAACGAGTCGGTGACCAGGTAGGCCAGGAAGCCGACGAACTGGGCCAGGTTGCCGGCGAGCAGCACCCGCTTCGCGCCGTACCGATCGACGATGCCGCCGAGGAGCGGGCCGGCCGGGATGGCGGCTGCCGACGCGACCGAGATCGCGGCGCCGATCTGCACCAGGCTCAGGTCGGTGGTGACGAGGAAGTAGAGCATCGACACCGGCATGAACACGCCGCTGCCGACCGCGTCGATCGCGATCGCGGTGACGAACCGGCGGTGGTGGCCGAGGGAGGGGAAGCCGAGCTTGTCGGTGACGCGATCGAGCACCCGCCCATCCTCCGGCTTCGACCCCGCTCGAGAGCAAATCGTTATCGGTAGTGTCGCGTCATGACGTTCTCGATCGTGGCCCGCTCCGCCGACGGCCGGTCCTGGGGCGTGGCCGTCGCCTCGAAGTTCCTCGCCGTGGGCTCCCCCGTCCCCGCAGCCGTCGCCGGAGTCGGTGCGATCGCCACCCAGGCCGACGCCAACGTGGCCTACAAGGGCCAGGCGCTGGCCCACCTCGACGACGGCGCGACCGCGTCCGTCGCGCTCCAGCGGCTGCTCGAGGACGACGAGGGCCGCGACCACCGGCAGGTCGGGATCGTCGACGTCGACGGCGGCGCCGCCAGCCACACCGGCCCCGCGTGCCTGGACTGGGCGGGCGGCGTGACCGGCGACGGGTACGCGATCCAGGGCAACATCCTCACCGGCGAGGAGGTCGTCCAGGCGATACAGGCCGCGTGGCTGGCCTCGCCCGAGGACGCCCCGCTCGCCCGCCGGCTGCTCGCGGCGCTGGTCGCGGGCGACGAGGCCGGCGGTGACTCCCGCGGCCGGCAGTCGGCGGCCGTGCTGGTCGTGGAGGACGGTGCCGGGTACGGCGGCCTCGACGACATCGCCGTCGACCTGCGGGTCGACGACCACGAGCAGCCGATCCCCGAGCTGACCCGGCTGCTCGACCTCAGCGACCTCTACCTGACGGCCTCCACCGAGGACGAGAAGGTGCCGGTCACGCCCGAGCTCGAGGCCGAGCTCGAGGAGCTCGCCCGGGCCGCCGGCGCCCGCGACTTCCCGGCCTGGGTCGGCACCCAGAACTACGAGATGCGCGTCGCCGCGGACGGTTCCTGGATCGACCGGAAGGTCCTGGAGATCATCCGGGCCGCCCGCGCATGAGCGTCCTCGCGATCGACGCCGGGACGACCGGCGTCACCGCGGTCGTCGTCGAGCAGGACGGGTCCATCGCGGCGAAGGGCTACCAGGAGTTCGCGCAGCACTTCCCCCGGCCGGGCTGGGTCGAGCACGCGCCGGAGGAGATCTGGCAGGCCACCCTCGAGGCGACCCGCCAGGTCCTGGCCTCCCACGACGCCGGCCGGCTCCGGGCGGTCGGCATCACCAACCAGCGCGAGACCGTGCTGCTGTGGGACCGCGAGACCCTCGGCTCGCCACGCAGGGCGATCGTCTGGCAGGACCGGCGTACCGCCGACCTGTGCACGCGGCTGCGCGACGAGGGCCACGAGGAGCGGGTCAGCGAGCTGACCGGGCTGCGCCTCGACCCGTACTTCTCCGGCACCAAGCTGATGTGGCTGCGCGAGAACGAGCCGCACACCTGGGCGCTCGTCGAGTCCGGGCGGTACGCCGTCGGCACCGTGGACTCGTACCTCATCGCGCGGATGACCCGCGGGACCTACCACGTCACCGACGTCTCGAACGCGTCGCGCACGCTGCTGATGGACCTCGCCGCCGGAGACTGGTCCGACGAGCTCTGCGACCTGTTCGGCGTCCCCCGCGACGCGCTGCCGGAGCTGGTGCCGAACTGGGGCGAGATCGCCACGACCGACCCGAAGTCGTTCCTCGACCTGTCGCTCCCGATCGCGGGGGTCGCCGGCGACCAGCAGTCCGCGCTCTTCGGCCAGACCTGCTTCGACGAGGGCGACTCGAAGTGCACCTACGGCACCGGCTCGTTCGTGCTCTCCAACACCGGAACGTCGATCCAGCGCTCCGACGCCGGCCTGCTGGCGACCGCCGCGTGGCGCTCGCCGGACGGCGAGCTGACCTACGCCAGCGAGGGCGCGATCTTCGTCACCGGCGCCGCCGTGCAGTGGCTGCGCGACGGGCTGCAGATCGTCGGCTCGGCCGCCGAGACGCAGGCGATCGCCGGGACCGTCCGCGACACCGAGGGCGTGGTGTTCGTGCCCGCGCTGACCGGGCTGGGCGCCCCGCACTGGGACCCGCGCGCCCGCGGCCTGATCATCGGCATCACCCGGGGCACGACCCGCGCCCACATCGTCCGGGCGACGCTCGAGGCGATCGCGTTCGAGGTCCGCGACGTGCTGGAGACGATGCCCGCGCTGTCGTCGCTACGGGTGGACGGCGGCGCGGCCGCGAACGACCTGCTCTGCCAGGTGCAGGCCGACCAGGTCGGCGTACCGGTGGAGCGGCCGAAGGTCGTGGAGACCACCGCCCTGGGCGCAGCGTTCCTCGCCGGCCTCGGCGCCGGCGTCTGGGACTCCACCGACGACCTGCGGCACACCTGGAGCCTGGACCGCCGCTTCGAGCCGGGCGGGGACCGGGCGGCCGCGGACGCGGCGCACGCCCGGTGGCGGGACGCGGTCGAGCGCTCGAAGGGCTGGGCCTAGCTCCGCAGCTTCTCGAGCGCCGCGGCCGCGGCATCCCGGGACCTGGTCGCCTCCCGGACGCCGGCCTCGGCCTCGTCGCGGGTGTCCTCGGCGTCGGAGAGCTCGTCGTCGACCTCCTCGGCCGTCGACTCGAGCTCCGCGATCCTCCCGCGCAGCTCGTCGATCTCGGCCTGGAGCTGCAGGCTGCGGGCCTCGAGCTCGTCGTACGCCGACCGCGCGCCGTCGTACGCCTGGGTGGCCTCGTCCAGCTGGGACTGGGCGGCGGCGAGCGCCTGCTCGGCGGCCTCGACCGCCTTCCGGTCCGCCTCGGGGTCGGGCACCACGTGCAGCTCGGGCCGCGGCGGCGGCTCCACCTCCCGGGCGCTGGCGCTGAACCCGATCGCCTCCGGCACGGCGACCGCTCCCGCGAGGTCCGCCGGGTCGAGGCCGGTCGAGGACAGCGCGGCGACCAGCATCCCGCTGCGCACCGCGAGGCCGCACTGCTCGTCGACCATCGCGGCGGTCAGCGTGGCCTCGACCTGGTCGGCGACCGCGTCGGTGACCTTGGTGCCCTCCTCGCGAGCGGTGCGCCGGGCCTGGGTGGTGACCGCCGCGGTGAGCTGCCGCCGCTGCCGGGTCAGCTCGCGCAGCGCGTCGCCCGACATCGACGCCTGCGCCTCGCGCAGCGCGGCACCCACGGACAGCACCTGCTCGACCTGCTCGGTCTCGCGGCGGACCAGGAGGTTCACGACCCACGCCGCGACCGACGGCTTGCGCAGGGCCTTGACCTGCTTGCCCAGGTCGGCGCCCTTCAGCTCCTTCGCCTTCGCGTCCCGGGCGGGGGTGAACTCGGGCAGCGACAGGCCGTAGAGCTCGTCCGCGATGCTCAGCAGGTCCGTGGACTGGTCGGCCATGCGGGTGATCCTAGGAGTCCCGCCGGACGAGGTGCGCGGCCCACATCCGCTCGTACAGCTCGCGCAGCTCGTCCTCGTCGAGGTCGTCGAGCGGCAGGTGCAGGTCGGCGAGGGCCGTGCACCACGTCCCGAACGTCGCCAGCTCGGTCTCGGTGGTGCCGCCGGCGCCGACCCGCGTGAGCAGGCAGCCGCGCAGGGTGGCCGCGCCGCCGGCGTACCGGCGCTGGACGACGAGCACCTTCGAGAACCGTCCGGTCCCGGGCGCGGACAGCTCCGCGTGCGAGGCGAGCAGGTCCGCGGGCTCCGTCGGGCGCGACGTCACCTCGACCCCGGTGAAGCTGCCCGTGGCGTCGTGGCGGAACGACCAGCCGTCGGGGCGCACCTCGTCGACGACGTAGGTGAAGGGGTCCTGCCGGTGCTCGCCGACGACCAGCGGCAGCGGATCGCGGAACGCGTCGCCGAGCCCGACGTCGACCCACCACTCGCCGCCGGGGTTGGCGGAGGTCGGCAGCCCCGCGACCTGGAGGACGAGGTGGTTGAGGAAGTCCCCGTGGCGGTCCCACTCGTCGGTCCAGACGTGACCGTGGCGCCGGGTGACGTCGTACCCCAGCTCCCTCAGCACGAGCTCGATCGCGCCGTTCTGGTGGAAGCAGTACCCGGCCCGGCCGAGCTCGCCGACCCGCTCCAGCGACGCGACGGCGTCCACGGACGGCGGCCGGCCGAGCATCACGCCGAGGTTCTCGTACGGCACCCGCTCGAGGTGCCGCCGGTGCAGGAGCACCAGGGTCTCCAGGGTCGGTGGCGGCGGGATGTCGAAGCCGAGGCGGCTCAGGTACGCCGCGGTCGCGCTCACCGGCCGGGGCGCACGTAGCGCCCGCGCCGGTGCACGAGCGGCTCCGGGTCGTCGCCGGCCGTGATCTCGTCCACGGCCAGCGTGAGCAGCGTCGACCAGCCGACCGGGGCCGCCGACTCGAGCGTGGTGCCGACCCAGGTCGCGGCGTCGGCCAGTCGAGGCCCCCACGCGGTGTCCTCGAAGGTCCCGGTGCGGAAGGGACCGCCCGGTGCGGGGGCGGTGCCGGCGAACGCCTCCGCGAGGTCGCGGTGCGACCAGGACAGCAGCTGCACGACGGCCCGCCCGGTGCGCGCGACCTCCTCGGCCAGGTCGCTGTCCGGGTCGACCAGCGCCAGCACCCGCGCCGGCTCACCGTTGGCGACCATCAGCGAGCTCACCGTCAGGCCGGCGCGCTCACCGTCCCCTCCGGCCGTGACCAGGGCGACCGTCCCGGTGAGCCGGCCGCGGAGCCGGCGTACCGGGTCGGGCTCGGGATCGGCGAACGGGTGGCTGGAGTGGATGGTCAAGACGCCAGCTTGTCGGCCTCGGAGCCGCCGTCCTTGTCCTTCTTGGACTCCTCCTTGGCGCGGGAGGCGTACATGTCGACGTACTCCTGGCCGGAGAGCCGCATGATCTCGTACATGATCTCGTCGGTGATCGACCGCAGGATGTAGCGGTCGTTCTCCATGCCCTCGTAGCGGCTGAAGTCCAGCGGCCTGCCGAACCGGACGACGGGACGCGTGAACCGGCCGAACGTCTTGCCGGGAGGCGCGACGACGTCGGTGCCGACGACCGCGACCGGGATGACCGGCGCCTTCGTTTCGAGCGCCAGCCGCGCGACGCCGACCTTGCCGCGGTAGAGCTTGCCGTCGTGGGAGCGGGTGCCCTCGGGGTAGATGCCGAACAGCTCGCCCTGGTCGAGGAGTCGCTTGGCCGAGATGATCGCGCCCTCGGACGCGTTGCCGCCGGACCGGTCGATCGGCACCTGGCCGGAGCCCTTGAAGAACGTCTTCTGCAGCCAGCCCTTGAGGCCGGGCGACGTGAAGTACTCCGCCTTCGCGACGAACGTGACGCGGCGCGGCAGCGTGAGCGGCATGAACAGCCAGTCGGCGTACGAGAGGTGGTTGCTCGCGAGGATGGCCGGGCCCTCGAGCGGCACGTTCTCGGCCCCGGAGACCCTCGGGCGGAACACCAGCTTGAGCCACGGACCCAGGGCGATCCACTTCAGGAACCAGTAGAACACCCGACACCTCCGCACGCGATCCCGAGACGACCCGACGCGGGCAGCCTAGACCGTCGCCGGGGACTTCCCCATACCCCAGTCCGTGGATGGCTCCGGTGGGGCATCATGCCGCCATGACTGTGCATCCCCAAGCCTCGCCGTACTCCGCCCCGGCCCGGCCGGAGCTCACCGGGGGGCGCAGCATCGGCGTCCTCCTCAGCCACGGCTTCACCGGGCAGCCGGCCTCGATGAAGCCCTGGGGCGAGGCGCTCGCGGCCCTGGGGTACGCCGTCGAGGTGCCGCGCCTGCCCGGCCACGGCACCACCTGGCAGGAGATGAACTCCACGACCTGGGCGGACTGGTACGCCGAGGTGTCGGGCGCGCTGGACAAGCTGCGTGCGGACAACGACGCGGTCGTGCTCTGCGGGCTGTCCATGGGCGGCGCCCTGGTGCTCCGCCTCGCCGCCGACCGGCCGGACGACGTCGCCGGCGTCGTGGTGGTCAACCCCGCGGTCGCGACCAAGCGGCTCGACGTGAAGCTACTGCCGGTGCTCAAGCACCTGGTGAAGTCGTTCCCCGGGATCGCCAACGACATCAAGAAGGAGGGCGGCGAGGAGTACGGCTACACGAAGACGCCGCTCAAGGCCGCCCACTCGATGATGCAGGCGTGGCCGCTGCTCGTGGCCGACCTGTCGAAGGTGACCGCGCCGCTGCTCTACCTGCGCTCCACCGAGGACCACGTCGTCGACGAGAAGTCCCAGCCGCTGATCACCGGCGGCGTCTCGTCGACCGACGTGACCGTCGTACCGCTCGAGGAGAGCTACCACGTGGCGACCCTCGACAACGACTTCGACAAGATCGTCGCGGAGTCGTCCGCGTTCATCGCCCGCGTGACTTCGGCGTCCTAACGCCGGGGGCATACCCTCGGAGTGTGCAGCCCGACCACCACGACGACGAGGCCGAGGACCAGGCCTGGCGCGCGATCGTGGACAACTACGGCGACCGCGCCGAGATCGACGACTCCGCCCCGCCCACGGCTCCGCCGACGGCGCCGCCCGCGTCCGGTGCGCCGTTCGCCGGCCGCTTCGGTGACCTGCGGGCGTTCCCGTCCGAGAACGAGGACGAGCCGTTCGTGGCGGCGGAAGAGGACGAGGGCTTCGTCCCGCCCGAGCCGCCACCGCTCCCCCGCGTCGAGCCGGACCGGATGCTCGCCTGGGTGGGGGTCCTGGGCTCCCCCGTGGTGCTGCTCTGCGCCCTGGTCTTCGCGATCAGCGTGCCCGAGTGGCTGGGCTACCTGCTGGTCGCCGGGTTCGTCGGCGGGTTCCTCTACCTGGTGGTGAAGATGCCCCGCGAGCCGCGTGACCCCTGGGACGACGGCGCGCAAGTCTGACGGTTAGTGTGCGCAGCGTGAGCGCCAACGAGACGGTCGAGATCACCGGCCACCTGATGGACCACGGCATCCTGTCGCGGGTCCTCGACGACATTCGCGAGTACGGCGGCGACTACTCGATCGACCGCTTCGACGTCGGCCGGGAGACCGACGACCCGTCGCACGCGGTGATCACGGTGGTCGCCGAGGACGAGGAGTCGCTCCAGCGGCTGCTGATGCGGCTGCAGACCCGTGGCGTGAACCAGGTGGACCCGGGCGAGGCGTCCGTGGCCGTCGCGGACCGCGACGGCGTGTTCCCCGACAGCTTCTACTCGACCACCAACCTCGACACCCGGGTCCGCGTCGACGGCACCTGGCTGGAGGTCGAGAACCCCGAGATGGACTGCGGCCTGGTGCTCGAGCGCGACGCCGACGGGCGACCCACGCGCGTCTACACGCTGCCGATGTCCGACGTGCGCGAGGGCATGCTGGTGATCACCGGTGCGTCCGGCGTCAAGGTGTCGGTCCCCGAGCCGGACCGGACCGCGGGCGCGTTCGGGTTCATGGAGTCCGAGGTGTCCTCCGAGAAGCCGCAGGCCGTCCTGGTCCGCCAGGTGGCCGACGGCATGCGCGAGGCCAAGGCGGAGGGCAAGAAGGTCCTCTGGGTCGGCGGCCCCGGCGTCGTGCACACCGGCGCCGCGCCGGCGCTGGTCGCGATGGTCCACGCCGGCTTCGTCGACGTGCTCTTCGCGGGCAACGCCCTCGCCACCCACGACATCGAGTCCTCGCTGTACGGCACCAGCCTCGGCATCGACCTGGCCATGGGCCGCGGCGTCGAGCACGGTCACGAGCACCACATCCGCGCGCTCAACACGATCCGCAAGGAGGGCTCGATCAAGGCCGCCGTGGACAGTGGCGTACTGACCGGCGGCATCATGCACGCGCTCGTCACGCACCGGAAGGAGTTCGTCCTCGTCGGCTCGGTCCGTGACGACGGTCCGCTTCCGGACGTCTACACCGACGTGATCGAGGGCCAGCGGGCGATGCGCGCCCAGCTCCAGGGCGTCGGGTTCTGCCTGATGGTGGCGACCATGCTGCACTCCGTCGCGACCGGCAACATCCTGCCGGCCTCGATACCCCTGGTCTGCGTGGACATCAATCCGGCGACCGTCACCAAGCTCGCCGACCGAGGGTCGTCGCAGGCGCGCGGCATCGTCACCGACGTGGGGCTGTTCCTCGAGCAGCTTGCAGTCGAGCTCGTGCCCGAGTACCGGCGTTCCTGAAGGTCTGCCGGGCCAGGTACGCCGCCCCGATGGCGCCCGCCTCCGGTCCGAGTCCCGCCCGGACGAGCGGCGGCACGACCCGGTGCTCCGCACCCACCAGGGACTCGCGCAGCGCGGCGCGCGCCGGCTCGAGGAGCAGGTCGCCCGCGATCGACGGGCCACCACCGACCACCACGATCTGCGGGTCGAAGGCGGCCACCAGGTTGGCGGTGCCGACGCCCAGCCAGCTGCCGATCGACTCGAACGCCGCCCGCGCCACCGGGTCACCCGCCTCGGCCGCCTCCATCACCTGGGGACCGGTCAGGTCCTCGGGGCCGCCGTTCTCACGGACGAACCGGCCCAGCGCGTTGCCGCTGCAGTACTGCTCCCAGCAGCCCGTGCCCCCGCACTCGCACGCCCGGCCACCGGGGACGACCTGCATGTGGCCGAACTCGCCCGCCATGCCGTTGTAGCCGCGGTGCACGGCGCCGTCGAGCACGACCGCCCCGCCGATCCCGGTGCCGAGCGTGATGACCAGGGCATCCTCGACGTTGCCGACCGCGCCGTACACGACCTCCGCGCGGGCCGCGCAGTTCGCGTCGTTGTCGAGCACCACCGGAGCGCTCCAGCGCTCGGCGAGCCGGGCGCGCACGCCCTCGTCGCGCCAGGGCAGGTGCGGGGCGAACCGCACTCGCTCCCCCTGCGCGTCGACGAAGCCGGCCGCGGCGATGCCGATCGCCGAGGGACGCCGTATCCCTGCGATCTCCTGGACCGCCTCGGTCAGCGCGTCCTCGACGAGCCGGGCCTCGACCCGCCGGCCCGGCGTCGTCCGCCGTGCGGTGCGGAGGACCCGACCGGTCGAGGAGACCGCGGCCGCGAGGACCTTGGTGCCGCCGATGTCGACACCGATGAAGAGCGCCATGGGGGTTATTCGACCAGACCGCATCGCTGGTGGTCGGGGAACGCGCTCTGCGGGTTGCCGTCGAAACGGTGCTCGGTCGGTGACGGCTAGTCGCAGGCCTTCTGTGGTGGCGGCCGACGTGGCGGCGGAGCGGGTGCGGTGCGCTGGGGTCGAGGTCGCTTTCCAGGTTGCGGGTTCGTGCCGGTGGTGTGGAGTTCAGGACCATCACTTCGCCGGTGGCCGCGGGCTGCGGGCCTCTGGATGGTTACGACCGACATGGCAGCTAAGCGGGTACGGCAGGCGCGGGTCGAGGTCGCTTCCCGGCCTGCGGGTCCGCGCCAGTGGTTGAACTTGAAGACCATCACCTGGTCGGTGACGGCGGGCTGCGGGCTTCTAGCTGGTTGCGACCGACAAGGCAGCGACGGCAGGCGGGGCGGTTGGTCGCCGCCACTTCCCGGCCGGCGGGACCGCGTTGAGACCCGGCCGAGATTTTACTTTGGAAATGCTCAGAACCCTGTGGATACAGGGGTTCTGGGCCTCTGAGTGTCGGTGGTCGATGCTGTGATGGATCCATGACAGCGATCGCGACGCCCCGGCACCGGGTCAGTGTCGCGACCGCGCATGTGCACGCCGAGCTCGACGCGGTCGCCGAGGCGTCGGTGTGGTCGATGGACCCGGTCGAGACCGGCCAGACGCTGGTCGCGCTGCAGCGCGCCGAGGCCCGGCTGGTCGAGCTGAAGGCCCGGGTCGCGGCGCACGCCGAGGACCTGCACGTCGGCCACGAGGTCGGGGCGTCGTCCGCGGCGAACTGGCTGGCCCACGAGACGAAGGCGACCCGGGCCGCGGCATATGCCGCGGTCCGGCTCGGCCGCGACCTCGAGGCCCACTCCCTGACCCGGGCGGCGTTGGCCGCCGGGCGGGTGTTGGCCGACCAGGCGCGGGTGGTGATCCGGTGGGTCGACCAGCTCCCCGACACCCTCGATCCCCAGGCCATCGCGAAGGCGGAGGCGCACCTGCTGGGCCAGGCCCGGCACCACGACGCGAAGGCGCTGAACCGGCTCGGGAAGCACCTGTTCGAGGTGGTCGCCCCCGAGGAGGCCGACGCCCGCGAAGCCGCACTGCTGGCCAAGGAGGAGGCGGCCGCCGCCAAGGCCTGCCGGCTCTCGATCTACGACGACGGGCAGGGCAAGACCCACGGCACCTTCACCCTCCCCACCCTCCACGGCGCCGCCTTGCGCAAGATCCTCGGCGCCCTCGCCGCCCCGAGGCACGTCGCGGCTACCCAGGGCGCCGGAATTGAGCGGCCACCCACTCCCGAAGCACTCGGCCAAGCGTTCTGCGAGCTGATCGAGCGCTACCCCGCCGACCAGCTCCCCACCACCGGCGGCGTCTCGGCCACGGCCGTGGTGCTCATCGACCTCGACGTCCTCCTGGGCAAGCTGGACAAGGCGTGCGTGCTGGACACCGGGGAGAAGATCTCCCCCGGCCTCGCCCGCCGCCTCGCCTGCCAGGCCGGGATCATCCCCGTCGTCCTCGACGGCGACTCCCAGCCCCTCGACGTCGGCCGCAAGAAGCGCTACTTCACCGAAGCCCAGCGGACCGCCATGCACGTCCGCGACCGCGGCTGCCGCGCCGAGGGCTGCGACCGCACCACCGGACTCCACGCCCACCACAAGACCCGCTGGGCCGACGACGGCCACACCGACCTCAAAGACGGTGTGTCCCTGTGCCACTGGCACCACAACCGTGCCCACGACACCAACTACGACACCACCTACCTGCCCACCGGCAAGGTCCAGTTCCACAGGCGGACCTGACGGTCCGTCCGGCCACCGGACTGCGACAGGCTTGCTGACTCGCGGTGCCGGAGTTCCTCAGGCTTGGCGATGCCGCGGGGGGCCAGATCACGCTACGTTCCGAGCGCCGGGTCAGACTCGACGGTCATTCGGCCGCGGAGTCTGTCCGCAGAGGAGTCAGGCATGTACGGACGAGTAGTTGTCTACACGCACGACGAGGACAGGGATGCACTGGAAGCCAAGGCCAGGGCCGGCGTGATCCCGATCGTCACCAGTGCTCCGGGCTACATCTCCTACGGGGTCATGTTCGACGGCGACCGCGTGGTGTCGGTGAGCCAGTGGGAGTCCGAGGAGCACGCCAAGTCGGCAGACGCCGCACTGGCCGAGTGGGTCAGCGCGAACACGTCGATGAAGAGCGAGACCCGCTTCACCGGCGACTTCGCGTGGCTGGAGCTCGCCTCACGATAGGTGGTGGCGCAACATCCTGGCGGTCATCGTCTCGGGCTGGTGGCCGCCCGCGGGTGCTAGCCATTGCGGTCCTCTCGACCACCGGCGGCCTTGCCGCCGTCGGGCAACGCGAGGAGAGTGGACGACGCGGCCGGGGGTGCCCGTCCGCAGGGAGGGACCACCCGTGGTCGAGCTTGGACCGTCTCGCAGCCGGGGCGGCGTCGACGTCGCGGAGTACGAACGGCTCCGTCGGGACCATGGCGCCCTGAAGGACCAGCTCGGTGCCACGTCCGACGTCCTCGAGGCCATGGGCCGGTCGGCCGCCGATCCCGATGCGGTGCTGAGGACGATCGTCGAGAGCGCGCGCCGACTGTGCCGGTCCGAGGCCGCGCACCTCTACCTCCTGGAGGACGACACCTACCGCGTGATGACCACGGTCGGTCTCTCCGAGGAGTCCCGCCGCCTGTTGATCGAGCACCCGATCGCGGCGGACCGGGAGACCCTCACCGGACGTGTCGGCCTGGAGCGTCGGACCCTCCAGATCGCCGACGTCCTGGCGGACCCGGACTACGGACGTCTCGACCTCCAGCGCGCCGCCGGCTTCCGTACCGTGATCGCGGCGCCGCTGGTCGTCGACGACGAGGTCGTGGGCGCCCTCAACGTCTGGCGGAACGACGTCCGCCCCTTCGACGACCGCGAGATGGCCATCGTCAGCGCCTTCGCCGTCCAGGCAGGCATCGCCGTCCACGGGGTCACGCTGGTCCAGCAGCTCGAGGCGCGGGGCGCCCAGCTCGCCCGGAAGGTCGACGAGCTCGAGGCGCTCCGGGCGGTGGGCGAGGCGGTCAGCTCCACGCTCGACCTCGAGGACGTCCTGGAGACCATCGCGGAGCACGCGGTCGCGTTGTCCGGAACCGATGGCGGCTCGATCATGGAGTATGTCGAGCGTGACCGGAGATTCTTCGTGCGGAGCGTCTACCGCACCGAGCCCGAGGTCGTCGAGCGGCTGCGCTCGGTGCGGATCGACCTCGACAGCACCCTCGTCGGCCGCGCGGCCGGGGAACGCCGGCCGATCGTCGTCCCTGATCTCGGTGCGGTCGAGCTGGACCCGCACCTGGCGATCCTGCACAAAGGGGGGTGGCGATCCCTCGTCGCGGTCCCCCTCCTGCGCGAAGGCACGATCGTCGGGTCACTCATCGTGCGTCGCAGGCGCACCGGCAACTTCTCTGCCGAGGTCGTCGACCTCCTGGAGACCTTCGCGAGCCAGTCGGCCCTGGCGTTGCTCAACGCGCAGCTCTTCCGCGAGCTCAAGGAGCAGAGCCTCGAGCTCGAGCTGGCGAGCCGGCACAAGTCGGAGTTCCTGGCGAGCATGTCGCACGAGCTCCGCACTCCCCTCAACGCGGTCCTCGGGTTCTCCGAGGTGCTGCTCGATCGCATGTTCGGCGACATCAACGAACGCCAGGAGGAGTACCTCCGCGACATCCACGGGTCGGGCAAGCACCTGCTCGAGCTCTTGAACGAGATCCTCGACCTGTCGAAGGTCGAAGCGGGGCGGATGGAGCTGGAGTACTCGTCGTTCGAGCTGCGGGTCGTCCTGGAGGAGGCCGCCGGGATGATCCGTGAACGAGCGGCCGCCCACCGCATCGCGCTGCACGTCGAGGCCGATCCGGGCCTCGACTCCGTGTACTCCGACCACCTGCGGCTGAAGCAGGTCGTCCTCAACCTGGTCACGAACGCCGTCAAGTTCACTCCGGACGGCGGCACGGTCATCATCCGGGCACGTCGGACGCCGTTCGACATGGAGGTCACGGTCACCGACACCGGGATCGGCGTCCCCGAGGCCGACCAGGAACGCATATTCGAGTCGTTCCAGCAGGGCGGTCGGGGCGCCTCGCGGGAGGAAGGGACCGGGTTGGGACTGACCCTGTCACGACGGATCGTCGAGTTGCTGGGCGGACGGATGTGGCTGGAGAGCGAGGTCGGCGTCGGCAGCACCTTCGGCTTCTCCCTCCCTTCCCGGACCAACGACGGTCCGACCGGCCCGGACCTCGCCCCCGGCGTTCGCGACGTCGTCGTCATCGAGGACGACCGGCCGTCGCTCGACCTCTTCACGGCGTTCCTGACCGGCGCCTCCGTGCGTGTCACGGCTGCTCGCGACGGGCTCGCGGGACTCGACGCCGTGCGTGTGAACCGGCCGAGCGCCGTGCTGCTGGACATCCGGCTCCCGGGCATAGACGGCTGGGCCGTGCTGACCGCGCTCAAGCAGGACCCGGAGACGCGCGACATCCCGGTGATCGTGGTGTCGATCGTGGACGAACGCCAGCGCGGCGCAGCCCTTGGCGCGGCGGCCTACCTGGTCAAGCCGGTCAGCCGCGACATGCTGCTCGGTGCCCTGGATCGGGTCGGCGCTCCGGCCGCCACGACCGAACGCAGGGCGGAAGAAGTGTGAGGACGGCGATGGGCGACAGACGGATCCTCGTGGTCGAGGACAACCCCAAGAACCTCAAGCTCGTCTGCGACGTGCTCGTCCACTTCGGCTACGAGGTCGTCGGGGCGACCACCGGTGAGGACGGGGTTCGCCTGGCCGGGGAGATCGCACCGGACCTCGTGCTGATGGACCTCCAGCTGCCCGGCATCGACGGCGTCGAGACGCTACGGCAGATCCGGGCGATCGAGTCCATCGACGCGGTGCCCGTGGTGGCGGTGACGGCCTTCGCCATGGACGACGATCGCGAGCGTGCGCTCGCGTCGGGGTTCGATGCGTACGTCGAGAAGCCGATCAGCGTGCGTGCGCTGCCGCAGCAGGTCGAGACGTTCCTCCGGCTCGGACGAGTGAGATGACGACCGCCGAGCCGCGCACAAGGGTGCTGGTGGTCGATGACCAGCCCGCGAATGTCCGCCTGCTCGATGCCATCCTCACGCCGCTCGGCTACGACGTACCTACCGCGGCCTCGGGCGACGAGGCGCTGCTAGCGATCGCCGACCTGGAGCCGGACCTCGTGCTGCTCGACATCGTGATGCCGGGCATGGACGGCTACGAGGTGTGCGAACGCATCCGGGAGAGGCCGGAGACGGCCTATCTCCCGGTCGTCATGGTCACCGCGAGCGGCGACGCGCAGAAGGTGCAGGCCCTCCAAGCAGGCGCCGACGACTTCCTCACCAAGCCGATCGATCGCAACGAGCTGATCGCGCGCGTCGCCTCCCTGACCCGCATCAAGCGGTACCAGGACACCATCAGGCGCCAGGCGAACGAGCTCGCGAGCTGGAACCGGGAGCTCGAGAGCAGGGTGGAGACCCAGGTCGCCGAGCTGGACCGCATGGGACGCCTGCGACGTTTCCTCGCCCCGCAGCTCGCCGAGCTCATCGTCGACTCCGGCGACGCGTCCTTCCTGGACAGCCACCGGCGGGAGATCGTCGTCGTGTTCTGCGACCTCCGCGGTTTCACGCCGTTCGCCGAAGCGAGCGAGCCGGAGGAGGTGATGGGCGTGCTGGCCGACTACCACGCGGCGCTCGGCGACCTCATCTTTCGGTTCGAGGGCACCCTGGAGCGCTTCACAGGCGACGGGCTGATGGTGTTCTTCAACGACCCGGTCCCTTGTGACGACGGGCCGCTGCGCGCCCTCCGCATGAGCGTTGCCATGCGGTCACGGGTGATGGGCCTGGCAGAGACATGGAGCCGTCAGGGTCACGATCTCGCGCTCGGGATCGGGATCGCGCAGGGATATGCCACCTTGGGCAGGATCGGGTTCGAGGGCCGGTCCGACTACGCAGCGATCGGCACCGTCACCAACTTGGCAGCCCGGCTCTGTTCCGACGCCGGGCCGTGGGAGATCCTCACCACCGAGCGCGTGCACGCAGCCGCCGGGCCCTCGGTCGTGGCTCAGGAGGTGGGGACGCGCCAGCTCCGTGGCTTCAGCCGCCCCGTGCGGGCGTTCGCGATCACCGGTCTCGACGCAGCGAGGACGCCGTCGTGAGCACACGTGGCGACCTCCTGTCCGAGCTCCCCGAGGAGGCGCGCAACCGCCGGTTCGACGAGCTGCAGCGCCGGCTGGCGGACGTCTGGTCCGAGATGCGGCTCAACCACCCCGATGAGTCCGTGGTGGTGATCCCGTCGGTCACGCTCGACCGCGCGGTGTCGGCGAGCGGGAGCCTCACCCAGGCCTACGAGGAGCGCTACCTCTTCATGCTGATGCTCCTGCGTCAGCCGCGGCTGCGGATGATCTACGTGACCTCGACTCCCGTCGCTCCTGAGATCATCGAGTACTACCTGTCGCTGCTGCCGGGCGTCATCCCCAGTCACGCGCGCGCCCGACTGTCCCTGGTCGCCGTCAACGACCTGTCGGAGCGGTCCCTGAGCGAGAAGCTGCTCGACCGGCCGCGGCTGCTGCGTCGCATCGCCGCCCTGATCCCGAACCCGAAGCGCTGCCACCTGGTGCCGTACAACTCCACCGAGCTCGAGCGGGACCTGGCGCTCGGCCTCGGAGTGCCCATGTTCGGCGCCGACCCGCGCCTGGCTCCCCTCGGGTCGAAGACCGGGTGTCGCCGCCTGTTCGCGGAGGTCGGTGTCCCCCATCCACTCGGTGCGGAGGACCTGAGGCGCCTCGACGAGGTCGCCGACGCGGTGCTCGGGATGCGAGCCGCGCGACCTTCCATGCAGGGCGTGATCGTCAAGCTGAACGAAGGTGTGTCCGGCGCCGGCAACGCGCTCGTCCGGTTGGACGGCCTGCCGGTCCCCGGCGCGGCCGACGAGCGCGCTGCCGTCCTCGCACGGCTCGGCGACATGGAGCTCGAGTCGAAGGAGACGCCACGAGAGGTGTACCTCGCCAAGCTCGAGGAAGGCGCCGGGATCGTCGAGGAGCGCATCACCGGCACCGACCTCCGTAGCCCGAGCGTGCAGTTGCGCGTGCTGCCGAACCGAGAGGTCGAGCTGCTCTCGACCCACGACCAGCTGCTCGGCGGCGCGAGCGGCCAGAGCTACCTCGGCTGCACCTTCCCGGCCTCTCCCGAGTACGCCGCGATCATCTCCGAGCAGGCCGCGCGTGTCGGTGATCGCCTTGCGGAGCTCGGCGCGCTGGGCCGGTTCGCGGTCGACTTCGTCGTCGTGCGGGACGACGCCGGGTCGTGGTCGTCCTACGCCATCGAGCTCAACCTGCGCCGTGGGGGCACCACGCACCCGTTCCTGACCCTGCAGTTCCTCACCGATGGGCGGTACCACCCGGACTCGGGGCTCTTCCTCACACCTCGCGGACGCGAGAAGCACCTCGTGGCGACGGACCACCTCGAGTCGGACGTGCTGCGAGGTCTGGCGCCCGCCGACCTCTTCGACATCGTTGCCCGGCACGGCCTGCTCTTCGACCAGTCCCTCCAGGCGGGGGTGGTCTTCCACATGATCAGCTGCCTGACCGAGCACGGCCGCGTGGGGCTGACCGCCGTCGGCGACACCCCGGCTGACGCCTGGGAACGGTACGTCGCGGCCGAACGGATCCTCCTGGAGGAGGCGCGGCTCGCCCTCCAGGAGCAGCCGCTCCCCGGATGAGCGCCAAGGCGCCGACGCGGGTCTGGTACGTCGCCTACGCGTCCAACCTGTCGCTGGAGCGGTTCCGCTACTACCTGCGCGGTGGTGCCGTGCCGGGAGGCTCCCGGACCTACCCGGGGTGCCGCGATGCCGCCGACCCGGAGGAGGCAGCCGGTCTCTGTCTCCCCGGTCGGCTCGTCTTCGCCGGCCGGTCGACCGTGTGGGGAGGTGGCATGGCCTTCCACGATCCCGGAGGCCCGGGGCAGGTCGCCGCGCGCGGCTACCTGGTCACGCCGGGCCAGTTCGCCGACGTCGTCGCACAGGAGGTGCGGCAGCCGCCCGGCGGCCGCGTGGCGCTCGGGATCGAGGACTGGCTCCGCGAGCAGGACGGGACCCCCGACGGCTGGGACGCCACGGTGCTCTACGACAGCGTGACCGTCCTCGGCCGGCGCAACGGCGTCCCGCTCGTCACGATCGCACGCCGCGACGTCGCAGGGATGACACCTGTACCACCGGCCGCGGCGTACCTGAGTTGGATCGTCACGGGCCTGCGCGAGGCACACGGGTGGGAGACCGACCGGATCGACCGCTACCTGGCGCGGATGCCCGGCATCGAGCCCCGCGACGGCGACCCCGCGCGTGTGCTTCACTGACGGCGTGTGGCGGCTGCTCGAACCGCTGCGAGCCGAGGAGCGCGAGGCGTTCCTCGCCCTCGCCCACCGTCGTACGTTCACACGCAACGAGGTCCTGTGCCACGAGGGCGATCCGGCTGACTCGTTGCACCTCGTGGAGGACGGGCACCTCTCCGTGCGGGGCACGCTGGCGTCCGGCGCCACCGCGACCTTCTCGGTGCTCTCCGCCAGCGACTACGTCGGCGAGCTCGCGCTGCTGCGAGCCGACCGCCGGCGTACGGCGACCGTGGTCGCCCTCGAGCCGAGCCGGACGCTGGCAGTCGCTGCTGCCGCATTCGACGGACTCCGCAGCCGCAACCCGGGGGTGGAGCGGATCGTCTCCACCCTGCTGGCGGACCGGATCGACGACCTCAGCCGACGGCTGCTGGAGACGATGTACGAGAGCCTGGACCGCCGCGTCTACCGGCGCCTCGTGGAGCTCGCCCTCGCCTACGGTGGGGCCGACGACACCGTCACGGTCGTCCCGCTGAGCCAGGGCCAGCTCGCCGATCTCGTGGGCGCGACGCGCCCTCCGGTCAACCAGGTGCTGAAGCGTCTCGCCGATCGCCGGGTGCTGCGGCTCGGCCGGGCACGTATCGAGATCCTGGACCTGGCCGAGCTACGACGACGGTGCCCTGCCTAGAGCCGGGTCGGGCCGGCCACTGTCCGGCGCCGGACATCCACAGAGTCATCCGGCGAACAGATACTTCCTCGGTGCACGCGCAGGATCGGGTGATCACCCGATCCCGCAAGGAGCCCGACATGTTCCCCTACGAAGCCGAAGCAATCACCCGTGCGAACATCGAAGACCGCCTGCGAGAGGCGACCCACCGGCGACTGGTCCGCGAGGTCCGAGCAGGGGCTCCCGCCCCGAAGGAGACGACCACGAGCGACCAGTCCCGGCGCCACTCCCGGCTCTGGCGCCTCGTCCACCTCCCCCACGCCTACACCTGAGTGATGGTGAGACCGATGGTCACACCTGTCGCCGCCGGGCCCGGCCAGCTGAACGACGCGCTGCGACGGGAGCTGCTGCGGTTGGCCGGCCAGGAGGAGACCGCCGCCGCCTCGGAAGCCGAGGGCCTGCGGTACTGGGAGGCGGTACCCGTCGGGGTCGTCGTCCATCGCCGGTGCGCTGCTGCCCTGCGCGACGCTGCGGACGAGCTCCTCGTCCGTCCTCCTCGGCGCCTCGAGCACTGAGCTCGTCGGGCGCCACCAAGTGCCTTCGCCCCACGGTCCGGCCAGCTCAGCTGGGCGTGAGTACGGCCTGGAGGAAGACAACCGCAACCCCGACGAGGAACAGTGTGGTCAGCCCGAGGAGCATGCCTTGCCCCAAGAGGCGAGTGGAGCGCCGTGTCGTCAACACGACCGCGACAAGGCACGCCGCCGTCGCGAGCGCGAACCACCACGCGAACCAGGCCGACGAGATCCCACCCGTGTCCGAGCGCGCATCGGTCTCGTAGAGGCCGACCAGGACGACGAGCCAGAGAGCCCCACCGCCGCCGCCGACGACCCAGCCGACGCCACGCTCAGGAAGTCCGGAAACGATCAAGAGCCGCCTCCCATCCGGGACCGGTTGGGCTCCCGACGTTCGGTCTCAGCATGCTCGGGCCGCGAGTGCCCGTCCAGAGCGTTGGTCCGCCGGTCGGCGGAATCCGCACCCCATTGAGCACCGAGCCCCCGAATCCAGGTGGTGGCGCGACATCCTGCGGTCACCTGCTAGGGCCGGTGGCCGCCCGCGATGAGCGGACGCTCGCGCCGCGACGGATCAGTGCGTCGCACTGCTTGCTGCGAGGGCGCGTCGAGACGGATCCTGAGGCATGGCACCGCTCGCCCGCATTGCCCTCGCGGGACTCCTCGGAGCGCTGATCGCGGGCTGCGGAGGTGGTGCCGACGAATCATCACGCTCCACAGACCCAGCCCCGGATGCAGGCACGGACGCAGCCACGGCTGCGGCGTCGCCCGACCTCGAACGGTTTCTCCTGCAAGAAGATGAGGGGCCCAGCCTGGAACCGGTGGTGTCGCCGCAGACCGACTCGGAGGAACCGTTCGATCTCTCTCAGGGGGGCGCTGAGCGCCTTCAGCGCAGCGGCTACATCGCGAACACCTACCAGCCCGGCCGGGGCGCCAGCAGCGCCGGCGTCAGCAGCGTCCTGCTCTTCGAGACCGAGACCGAGGCCGGGGCACGTGGCTGGATGGCCTACGAGACGAGCGACGAGGCGCTCAACGCCCAGATCCCGGGCGAGCGGTACAAGCGGTTCGAAGTTCCGGAGGTCCCTGGCGCGAACGGGTGGACTGGACCCGACATTCACGGCAACGCGATCGGCCAGGTGTACTGGACCCAGGGCCGCTGCATGATGACGATCAGCCTGGAGACCATGGGGCCGCGAGTCGAGCCGTTGTCGGCCGGCGCCAAGGCGATCTATGAGCGCACGGGCGGCACCTGCCCGGAGTCGCGCAGCTGATCACAGGCCGGGCGGCCCAGGATGATCGCCTGCACGGCAGGCCTCGGCCTCGCCGCGGCGTGCGCCTCGTTCACGCGCGGACGCGCAGCGCCTGGTCGAACGCGCGGCCGGCCGCCTGCCACGGTCCCGACGGCCCGACCTCCCCGGCCAGGCCGAGCAGCTGCGGGGTCAGTTCCGCGCTGAACCCTTCGCTGGCTTCGCGCGGGAGCAGCGAGGGCAGGTTGTCGATGGCGATGACCTCCAACGGCGCGCTGCCGTGCTCGGGGGTGCCGTCGTGCAGTCGCCGGACCGGTTCCTGCCAGGTGGTGATCTCGGTGTTCACCGGGAGCATGTTCGTCGGGCCGGTGACGTCGCAGGTCACGTCCGCGAGAACCCGGAGCCGGCGCTCGTGGTCCAGGTCCGCCTGCTCCACGAACGGAGTCGTCGGGGTGTGCGTGACGACGCAGTTCACCAGCAGGTCGTGGCCGAGCAGGGCCTGCTTGTGCAGGTCCCGCGTCTCCGGGCGATCCCACCGGGTGATCGGCAGACCAGCGGTCATCAGCGCCCTCTGGGCGCCTCGACCGGACCGTCCACGCGCGCCGGTGACCAACGCCAGCAGCTGGTCGGCTCCCGCCTTCCCGGCCTGCTCCAGCTCGGCGTCGAGCTCGTGCTTGGCCATCGGGGCGAGCGGCGCGGCCAGCATGCCGGCCAGGTGCAGCACGCCGAGCGCGGCCCCGACGTAGCCGGCCCAGTAGCCGAAGGCGACGACCCGCTTGCCGTGTTCGTCGGTGAGGTACTCGATGTCGAGCAGCCGGCCTCCGCCGCGGCGGAACCGCTCCAGGGTGCGCCGGGCGTCCTCCTGGCCCTTGAATGCGTGCGCGAAGTAGATGTGCCGGTGCCGGAGCGACGCCGGCTCGTCCGGCAGCTCCTTGATCCCGAGGACGTAGGCGTCGTCGGGTGCGTCAACCCAGGTGCCTTCGGCCACGACGGACGCTCCGGCCGCGGCGTACTCCTCGACGTCGAAGATCCGTTGCGGCGACTCCTCGACGGTCACCTCGATCCCGGCGTCCAGCAACACCGGGACGTCGGCAGGTACGACGGGCGCACGTCGCTCCGTGCCGCGGGACTCGGACCGGATCCACACCTGGAGGGGATGCATGCGCACAGGATGGCATCGTCGGCCGCGGCGGGCTCGACCCCGGGTCCTCAGCGCCGGGAGAGGTCCGCCGCGCCGATCATGCCGGCCTTGTTGCCCAGGCGGGCCTTGCGGATCTCGGGGATCGGCCGGAAGCCGCGGCCGACGAGCTGCCCGGCGAACGCCGTCCGGGTCGGGTCGAGCAGCAGCTCGTCCGCCTCGCTGACACCGCCGCCGATCACGACGACCTCCGGGTCGAGGATCTCGGTCAGCGACGCGATGCCTTCGCCGAGCCAGCGGCCCAGCTCGGCCAGCTGCTGGGTGGCCCCGGCGTCGCCGGCCTGGGCGGCCTCGGTGATCAGCGGCCCGGTGATCCCCGTCAGGTCGCCGCCGGCCCGCCGCAGCATCCCCTGCGCGATCTGCGCGCCGCTCATCGCCAGCGCCCGGGCCTCGCGCACCAGCGCCGACCCCGACGCGTACTGCTCGAAGCAGCCGTGCTTCCCGCAGCCGCACAGGATCCCGTTCGGCACCACCCGCATGTGCCCGATCTCCGCACCCACCCCGTTCGCACCGCGGTAGACCTCGCCGTCCAGCACCAGGCCACCGCCGACACCGGTCCCCACCGTGACCAGCAGCAGGTCATCGGCGTCGTGGGCAGCGCCGTACCGGAACTCACCCCACGCCGCGGCGTTCGCGTCGTTCTCGATGACCACCGGCAGCTCCACGCGCTTCTCGAGCTCGGCCTTCAGGTCCTCGTTGCGCCACGCGACGTTGGGGGCGAACAGCACCACCGCGCGCGCCTTGTCGACGTACCCGGCCGCACCGACCCCGACCGTCGCGATCGGGTGCCGCGAACGCAGCTCCGTGACCAGGCCCGCGATCGCCTCCTCGATCGCCTCCGCGTCGGTCGCCGGCGACTCGACCCGCAGCTCCTCGAGGATCCTGCCGTCCTCGTCGACCACGCCGCCGGCGATCTTGGTGCCCCCGACATCGATCCCGCAGGCCAGGCTCATCGCTCACCCTCCTCGGGATCAGTGTCCTCGGGCCAGTCACCGTCGTCATCGTGGCCGTCGAGGTCGATGTGCTCGACACTGCCACCCCGGGCGTCGGGCGAGGCGTTCGCCATCAGTCCGGCCGCGGCCTGGAGGAACGTCGTCGCGGCCGTCGCGAGCTGCGTCCGCACCTCCGGGCTCAGCCCGCGCACCGCGTGCACGGTCCGGCAGATCGGACAGTACGTGCACTCCTCGGCGCCGGTCGCGACGTGGCTCTCGACATCGTGCGCCGCGTCCTTCGCCCACTCCGAGAGGGCAGCCAGCAGCTTCGCCGCCTCGTCGGCCACGGACCCGACGTCATCCCGGTCCCCGCTCATGTCACCTTCCGGCCTCGTCCACGGGGTCCTCGACGAACCGCACCTGCAGTTCCCCCTGCTCCACCCGGGCCCCGGCGATGCGGAAGCGCGCCAGCCCGGACGGGAGCGTCAGCAGCCGACGATACGATCCCACGGTCACGACCAGATCGTCGCCATTGCGCGCCAGGTCCACGTCGGCGCGTGAGACGAGCGGCAGCGCGAGGCGGAGCACCGCGCCGGCCTCGGTACGCCGGATCCGGAACGGTCCACGGCCCGTCCCGGTCGCCAGCGGGTCGGCGCCGGCGTACAGGTCGCGCGCCATCGTCACCACGGACTCGACCCCGACCGGCTCGCTCGCGCGGTACTCCGAACGCCAGATCGGCAGCCCTGCGAACGACTCGCCGACCCGCTCCAGCACCTCGTCCTGCGCGACCACCCAGCCGGCCCGCCAGTCGTCGGCGCCGTCGGCGGGGAACACGCGGTTCGCGACCACGCCGTCGACGCGGTAGCCGAAGAGCGAGAGCGTCGTGTACGAGCGTCGGGCCTCGGCGAGCACGACGTTCTCCGGGGTGAGCACGAGCCGGACGCTCGAGTCCGGTCCGCTGAGCAGCTGGCGGACCTCCTCGAGCTCGGCGTGCAGCCGCTCCACGGCGTCGAAGACGGTGTCGCCGGGCATCGGGACACCGGCGGCGCGGTTCAGGACGGGCCGCAGCGCCTTGACCACCCGCCGCTCGACCGGGAGCACGCGGTGCATGTACCAGCCGAGCGCCTCGGGGAGCGCCAGCAGCCGCAGCGTCTCGGCGGTCGGCGCGCAGTCGACGACGATCACCTCCCAGTCGCCCGACAGCGCCTGGTGGCGCAGCTCGAGCAGCGCCAGCACCTCCTCGGCGCCCGGGATGACCGTGAGCTCCTCGGCCGCGACCGGGTCGACGCCCGCGGCGTCGAGCACGGACAGGAGGTACCGCTGGATGTCGGCCCAGGACTGCTCGAACCGCAGCTGCGCGTCGACCTGCTGCACGAACAGCTGCTCCGCCACCTCGGTCGGCTCTGCCCCGATGGCACCGGTCGGGCAACCGAAGGCGTCGGCCAGCGAGTGCGCCGCGTCGGTGGACAGCACCAGCGTGCGGCGACCCTCGGCAGCCGCCAGAGCCGCGGTCCCGGCAGCGACGGTGGACTTCCCGACCCCGCCCTTGCCGGTGAAGAGAAGGATCCTCAGAGCGACTCCACGCGCTTCTTCAGGCCCTTGAGCGCGGTGTCGATCAGGATCTTCTCGCCCTTGCGCTTGAGCATGCCGATCAGCGGGATCGAGACGTCGAGGGAGAGCCGGTAGGTCACCTCGGTGGAGCCGTTGCCCAGGTCGCGGAGCACGTAGGCACCGTCGAGCGCACGCAGCATCTTGCCCTCGACCAGCGTCCAGGTGACCTCGTCGTACCCGTCCCACTCGTAGGCCAGCGTGTACTCGTCCTTGATCGGGCTGACGTCCAGCGCGAAGAACACCTGCTCGGCCCAGCCGTCGGGTCCGTCCTTGACGACCTCGGCCCTGGTCACACCCTTCGCCCACTGGGGGTACGCCGGGAAGTCGCCGATCACGCCCATGATGTCCGCCGGGTCGGCGTCGATGACGATCGACGAGGTGGTCTGCTCGGCCATCGGGTCCCCTTGCTCCACGGGCTGGTGTGACTCGGGCAGCGAGCGTACCGGATG
This sequence comes from Nocardioides sp. URHA0032, assembly GCF_000620645.1. Taxonomy (GTDB): domain Bacteria; phylum Actinomycetota; class Actinomycetes; order Propionibacteriales; family Nocardioidaceae; genus Nocardioides. The sequence goes on from NZ_JIAV01000014.1 coordinate 141,732, forward strand.
GACCGGGGCCCCTCGCCACGCGGTAACGTCGGCTCGTGCGTGAGTTCTCGACCCCGATGACGACCGGTGTCCCGGCCACCGGCAACCTCACCGACGACGTCGTGAACAACGCCCGCGACGCCGGCGACCGGGTGCAGTTCAGCCGTCCCGGTGCCGACGGTTGGGAGGACGTCACCGCGGCCGGCTTCCTCGCCGAGGTCAGCGCCGTGGCGAAGGGCCTCATCGCGGCCGGCATCGAGGTGGGCGACCGCGTCGCCCTGGTCTCCAAGACCCGCTACGAGTGGACACTCCTCGACTACGCGATCTGGTTCGCGGGCGCGGTCACCGTTCCCGTCTACGAGACCTCGTCCGCCGAGCAGATCGCCTGGATCCTCCAGGACTCCGGAGCCCGGGCCGTGGTCGCCGAGGGTCCGGACCACCTCGCCCGGATCCGGGAGGTGCGCGGCGGCCTCGACGAGCTCAACCACGTCTGGTCGATCTCCGACAACGCCATCGGCACGCTCACCAGCCTGGGCGACGACATCTCGGACGAGGAGCTGGAGAAGCGGCGTACGTCGGCGACGCCCCTCGACCTCGCCACCCTGATCTACACCTCGGGCACCACCGGGCGGCCCAAGGGCTGCATGCTCACCCACGGCAACTTCATGTTCGAGCTCGCGGTGGCCCTCGAGGAGCTGCCCGAGCTGTTCGACACCGACGACGCCTCGACGCTGCTGTTCCTCCCGCTGGCCCACGTGTTCGCGCGGATCATCCAGGTCGGCTGCATCAAGTCCCGCACCCGGCTGGGTCACAGCGCCGACATCAAGAACCTGCTGCCGGACCTCCAGGCGTTCCGGCCGACGTTCATCCTCGCCGTGCCGCGGGTGTTCGAGAAGGTCTTCAACACCGCCTCGCAGCGGGCCACCGCGGACGGCCGCGGCAAGATCTTCGACCAGGCCGCACAGACCGCCATCGACTACTCACGCGGGCTCGACCGCGGCCGGCCCTCGGTCGCGACCCGCGCGAAGCACGTGGTGTTCAAGAGGCTGGTCTACGGAAAGCTCCTCGACGCGCTGGGCGGCCGGTGCGTCTACGCCGTGTCCGGCGGCGCTCCGCTGGGCGACAAGCTCGGCCACTTCTACCGCGGCATCGGCCTGACCGTCCTCGAGGGCTACGGCCTGACCGAGACCACGGCGGCCCTGACCGCGAACCTCCCGGCCGCGATCAAGGTCGGCTCGGTCGGACGGCCCCTGCCCGGCACCGCCGTCCGGGCGGCCGACGACGGCGAGCTGCTCTTCCAGGGCGGCCAGGTGTTCGCTGGCTACTGGCACAACGAGCAGGCGACGATCGAGGCGTTCGAGCGGGACGGCTGGTTCCACACCGGCGACCTCGGCGAGGTCGACGACGAGGGCTTCGTCCGGATCACCGGCCGCAAGAAGGAGATCATCGTGACGGCCGGCGGCAAGAACGTCGCGCCCTCGGTGCTGGAGGACCGGGTCCGGCTGCACTTCCTCGTGGACCAGTGCATGGTCGTCGGCGACGGGCAGCCCTTCATCGGCGCCCTGGTGACCATCGACCGCGAGTCCCTCCCTATGTGGGCCGAGCAGCACGGCAAGACCGGCACCGTCGCCGACCTCGTCGACGACCCCGACCTGCGGGCCGCGGTGCAGGAGGCCGTGGACGACGCCAACAAGGCCGTGTCGAAGGCCGAGGCCATCCGCAAGTTCGCCGTCCTCGCCGACGAGTGGACCGAGGAGAACGGCCAGCTCACGCCGAGCCTCAAGCTCAAGCGCAACGTCGTGATGCGCGAGTTCAAGGACGACGTTGCCGCCTTGTACCAGTGAATCCGGGTCCATTACCCAGGAGTAGCGGGTTTCCAAACCTTCGTCCCGCAGTGGTCTGCTCCGCCGATTCACACGCGTCAAGAACGGCTCTACAGTCCGGCTGAGGAACCGGACTGTCGGGGGTGAGAGTCCGGTTGTCCGCCGTCGTCAGATGGGAGGGCATCCGGGGATGGACCGACGACGACTGCTGATCCTGGGCGCGGCCGTGGTGGCCGTGCTGGGGGTGGCACTGGTACTGACGTACGCCCGCAGCGCCGACGCGCGCGCCGAGGACCGCTTCGGCGGGGTCGACGTGCTCGTCGCGACCCAGCAGCTCGCACCCGGCGAGACCATCGAGGCGGCCGAGGCGGCCGGCAAGATCGGCACCGCCAAGGTCGCGCGCGGCGACGTCCTCGACGGCGCCGGCGCCACGGCGGACGCGTTGAAGGGCGAGGTCGCGCTGGTGCCGATCTACCCCGGCGAGCAGCTGATCGCCGCGAAGTTCGGGTCCTCCGCCGAGGCTGCCGCGACGCTGCCGATCCCGCCGGGGAAGATGGCCGTCTCGGTCAACCTCACCGACGCGGCGCGGGTCTCCGGGTTCCTCGAGCCGGGCTCGGAGGTGTCGGTGTTCCTCAACGGCACCGACCCGCAGACCGGCCAGACGTTCACCCGGCTGCTGCTGCCCCGGGTGACCGTGCTCGGCGTCGGCTCGACGGCACCCGTGACCACGACGACCACCGGCGACGACGGCGCCCCGACGACCGAGGAGCTGCCTCGCACGCTGCTCACCGTCGCCGTCGACCAGAAGGACGCCCAGAAGGTGCTCTACGCGTCCTCGAACGGCGAGCTGGCGTTCGCCCTCATCAACGGGGACAGCAAGGTCAAGGGCGGCGGCGGCGGCGTGACCTCGACGAATCTCTTCAAGTGAGGCTGAGCTGATGCCCGTCGTCGTCGATCCCGACCCGACCGCCGTCGCCGAGCTGCTGACGGCGATGCCCGACTCCGCGCACGGCGTCGACTCCACCGAGCGGCTGGCCGCCTGGCTCGCCGAGCACACCGAGGAGTACCTGGTGCTGCTCGGTCCGCACCTCGACCTGGACGACGCGCTCGCGGTCTGCGAGGGCCTGCGCACGGGCCGGCCGACGGTCAGCGTCGTGCTCGCGCGGGACGCGATCGACGCGGGGGTGCTCGGCCGGGCCATGAAGGCCGGCGCCCGCGACGTCGTACCGGACCACGACCTCGATGCCGTCGCGGCCGCCGCGAACCGCGCCCACCAGCTGTACGTCGCCCTGCGCGGGCCGTCCGGCGCGACCCAGCACGGGAAGGTGGTCACCGTCTTCTCGCCCAAGGGCGGCGTCGGCAAGACCACGATGGCGGTCAACCTCGCACTGGCGCTCGCCGACCGGGGCGCCCGACGGGTGTGCCTGGTCGACCTCGACCTCGCGTTCGGCGACGTGGCGATCACGCTGCAGCTGTTCCCGTCGCACACGATCGAGCACGCGATCGGCTCCGAGGACGCCCTGGACGCCGCACTGGTCGGCACCCTGCTGACCCGGCACCAGGACGCGCTCATGGTGCTCGCCGCCCCGAGCCAGCCCGACGTCCGCGAGCGGGTGACGCCCGCGCTGGTGAGCCGGGTGCTCGCGCTGCTGCGGGAGTCGTTCGACTACGTCGTGATCGACACCGCCCCGGCGTTCGACGAGCCGACGCTCGCCGCGCTCGACGAGACCGACGAGTGCGTGGTGATCGCCACCCTCGACGTACCGACGCTGAAGAACGTGCGGGTCGCGCTCGAGACGCTGGAGATGCTCGGGATCGCCCGCGGCCACCGGCACCTGCTGCTCAACCGCGCGGACGACGCGGTCGGGATCGGGCCGGACAAGGTCGAGGCGATCCTCGGGCTGTCCGTCGCGACCCAGGTCGCCACGTCCATCGACATCGCGGCGTCCACCAACGCCGGCACCCCGATCGTCGTCGGCAAGCCGGACCACCCCTCCAGCACCGCGATCCGCGGCCTGGCGACGCGGCTGACCGGGGACCCGGCCGAGCCGGCCGCCGAGCAGCTGGCGCCGGCCGGCCGCCGCTTCCGGATCCGGAGGTGACCCGATGAGCCTCGCCGACCGCCTCGCCGCTGCCCGTGAGGATGCCGGACCCGAGCCCGCCGAGCCGACGCCGCTCACCGAGCGGATGTCGCAGCTGGGCAAGCAGGACCCGCTCGAGGAGATCAAGGGCACGGTGCACGCCGAGCTCCTCCAGGAGCTGGGACCGCAGCTGTACGACGCCGAGATGGACCAGGACGAGCTCGCCGGCAGGGTCCGCGCCGTGCTGGCCGACGTCCTCGGCGCCCAGGAGAAGCCGCTCAGCCACTCCGACCGAGCTCGCGTGACCCAGGAGATCACCGACGACATCCTCGGCTACGGCCCGATCGAGCCGTTCCTGCGCGATCCCACCGTCTCCGAGGTGATGGTCAACGGCCCGCACCAGGTCTGGCTGGAGCGGAACGGCCGGCTGGAGCCGACCGCGGCGCGGTTCGTCGACGAGTCGCATCTGCGCAGGACGATCGACAAGATCGTGTCGCGGATCGGCCGGCGCGTCGACGAGTCGAGCCCGATGGTCGATGCCCGACTGCCGGACGGCAGCCGGGTGAACGCCGTGGTGCCGCCGCTCGCGGTCGACGGCTCGGCCCTGACGATCCGGAAGTTCGCCGCCGACCCGCTCGGCGCCGACGACCTGGTGGCGAACGGCACCCTCACTCCCGGGGCTCACGACTTCCTCTCGGCGTGTGTCCGCGGGCGCCTCAACATCATCGTCTCCGGCAGCACCGGCGCCGGGAAGACCACCACGCTGAACGTGCTGTCGTCGTTCATCCCCGAGGACGAGCGGATCGTCACCATCGAGGACGCCGCCGAGCTGCAGCTCAAGCAGGAGCACGTCGTCCGGCTGGAGTCGCGGCCGCCGAACATCGAGGGGCGCGGCGCGATCGACACCCGCGACCTGGTGCGCAACGCGCTGCGCATGCGCCCCGACCGGATCGTCGTCGGCGAGGTCCGGGACGCGTCCGCCCTGGACATGCTCCAGGCCATGAACACCGGCCACGACGGCTCGATCTGCACCGTCCACTCGAACGGGCCGCGCGACACGCTGTCCCGGATCGAGACCATGGTGCTGATGGCCGGCATGGACCTGCCGATGCGGGCGATCCGTGAGCAGATGGCCTCCGCGATCGACGTGATCGTGCACCAGACCCGCTTCAAGGACGGCTCGCGACGGGTCACGCACGTCACCGAGGTCGAGCGGATGGAGGGCGACGTCGTCACCCTCCAGGACGTGTTCGTGCTCGACCGCGCGGGGGGCACGCTGGTGCCCAGCGGGCTGCGGCCCAAGGTGCTCGAGAAGCTCGCGTACGCCGATGTGGAGGTCGACCCTGCCCTGTTCGCCGTGCCTCCGACCCCGCCCGCGAGGCGCCGGTGAGCTGGCAGCTGGTCGTCGGCGCCGCGGCCCTGGGCCTCGGCGTCCTCGCCGTGCTCGTGCTCCTCGTGCCGGCATCGGGCCCACGGGTGATGTCGGCCGAGGAGCGGGTGACGACGTACGCAGGGCCGGGCGCCGACATCGCGGCCGCGGCGGCCGCCCACCGCCCCGGCGCGGTCGCCCAGGCGACCGGCGCGGCCGCCCACGTGCTGGGCAGCAACCGCGGCCTCGAGCAGCGGATCCACCACCGGCTCGAGGGGGCGGGCAGCCGGCTCACCTCGGCCGAGTGGCTGCTCCTGCACACCGCGATCTTCGTGCTCGCCGGCCTCGCCGGGCTGCTGCTCGGCGGCGGGAACGTGCCCCTCTTCCTGCTGGTCGGCGCTCTCGGCGCGCTCGGACCCTGGCTCTACCTCGGGATCCGGCACGGGCGGCGCCGCAAGGCCTTCGCGGCGGCGGTCCCGGACACGCTGCAGCTGATGTCGGGCTCGCTGGCGGCCGGTCTGTCGCTGGCCCAGGCCGCGGAGACGGTGACCCGCGAGGGCTCCGAGCCGGTCTCGGGTGAGTTCCGCCGCGCGTTGGTCGAGACCCGCCTCGGCGTACCCCTCGAGGACGCGCTGGAGGGCGTGGCGCAGCGCTTCGACAGCGACGACCTGCACTGGGCGGTGATGGCGATCCGGATCCAGCGGGAGGTCGGCGGCAACCTGGCCGAGCTGCTCGACACGGTGGCCGCCACGATGCGCGAGCGGGAGTACGTCCGGCGCCAGGTCAGCGCGCTCTCCGCGGAGGGCCGCCTGTCGGCGTGGGTGCTCGGCTGCCTGCCGGTGCTGTTCCTGCTGTACATGCTGCTGGCGAACCGCGCGTACATCATGCCGCTGTTCACCGATCCGCGCGGACTGGTGCTGCTCGGATTCGGCGGCATGCTGCTGGCCGTCGGCGTCTTCTGGATGAGCCGCATGGTGAAGGTGGAGGTCTGACGTGATCCTCCTGCTGGGTGCGCTCCTCGTCGCGGTCGCGATCGGGCTGCTGTCGGTCGCGCTGCGCGAGGAGCCCGACCAGCGGGGCGTGGCCCGGTCGCTGGCGCTCGTCGAGGCCTCCTCGACGGCGCCTCAGCGGCTGCTCGAGGATGCGCGTCCGCCGTTCCGCGAACGGGTCCTCGACCCCGCCCTGGACTGGTTCCGCGGGCTCGGCCGGCGCCTGGCCGGCGCGGACGCACCCGAGCGGATCCGTCGCCGCCTGGACCTGGCCGGCAACCCGCCCGGGTGGAACGTGGACCGCGTCCTGACCTGGACCGTGCTCGGCGCGCTCGCGGGAGCCGGCGGCGCGGGCGTGCTCGGGCTGCTGCTCGGCGCCTCGGTGCCGGTGCTGCTCGTGCTCGTCGCGGGGGGTGCCGTGCTCGGGTTCTACTCCCCCGGACTGCTCCTGTACCAGCGCGCGTACGACCGCTCCGAGCAGGTGCGCCGCGCGCTCCCCGACGCCATCGACCTGCTCACGATCAGCGTCGAGGCCGGGCTCGGGTTCGACGCGGCCGTCCAGCAGGTCGCGCACAACACCGAGGGACCGCTCGCCGACGAGCTCTCGCGGGTGATCCGCGAGATGCAGCTCGGCCAGGGCCGGGCCGCGGCACTGCGCGGCCTCGCCGCCCGCTCGAACGTCCCCGAGCTGCGCGCCTTCGTCGGCGCCATGGTGCAGGCGGACTCGCTCGGCATCCCGATCGCGCAGGTGCTGCGCGTCCAGTCTGCCGAGATCCGCGTGAAGCGCCGTCAGCTGGCCGAGGAGCGCGCCCAGAAGGTGCCGGTGAAGATGACCATCCCGCTGATCTTCTGCATCCTGCCCTGCCTGTTCGTCGTCGTCCTCGGGCCGGCGGCACTGAGCATCATGGACTCGTTCGGATGAACCGGCTCGTCAGGATCACCCGCCTCGCGGCCATCGTCGTGCTGCTCGCCCCCGCGCTGTGGACCCGCGACCTCACGGCAGTGGTCGCACTGCTCGCCATCGGGGGCCTGTGGTTCGTCGCCGAGCTGGTCGACCTGCCCGGCGGGTGGGCCTCGATCGCGATCGAGTCGCTTGCGCTCGGAGCGCTCTGCGGCGCCACGCTGCCGACGACCACCGCGGTCCTCGCCACGCTGGTGGTCCCACCCTTCACCGCGGGCGTACGCCGGGGGTCGCGCGGCTCCGGGTTCTCGCTCGCCGTGGAGCTGGCCGCTGCCGTGGTCGCCGCCCTGCTCGTCGGCGACCGGATGTCCGGCACCGAGGTCCGCGCGCTCACGACCTGGGCGTTCGCGGCGGTCGGGTTCGCGATGATCGCGGCCTTCCTGCACTCGGCCCTGCGTCGCGACCCGGATCCTCTGACGCCGTACCACGACGCCCGGGAGCTGATCCGCCAGCTGATCAGGGTGTCGGACGGACTCAGCTCCGGACTCGACCCGACCACGCTGGCCACGACCCTGCTCGACGCCGTCCGCGACGAGCTGCCGACGACCGCGCTCGTCCTGTACGTGCCCCGCGGGCCGGACCTGACCCCTCTGGTGTCCACTGCCCAGGCGCCTGCCGTCACCGAGGTCGCGCTCAACTGCTGGACGGGCAGGGAGCCGGTGCTCGACGGACCTGCGTTCGCGTTCCCGCTGACTGCTGACGACAGCGTGGTCGCGGTCGTTGCCGGCCGGTTCTCCGAGCGCGTCGACCCCACCGGCATCGGGCTGGCGGACCGCGTGCGCGAGCTCGGCAGGCGGCTCGGCCCCAGCGCGGTCCGGCTCGACACCGCGCTGTTGTTCGCCGAGCTGCGCGACCGGGCCGCCGCGACCGAGCGGCGCCGGCTGGCCCGCGAGATGCACGACGGACTGGCCCAGGACATCGCCTCCCTCGGCTACCTCACCGACGCGCTGGCGGCGACCCCGAGCTCGCCCGAGCAGGCGGCCCGGATCGATGCGCTCCGGAGGAGCATCACCGCGGTCGTGGCGGAGGTGCGCAGCTCGGTGGTCACCCTGCGCACCGGGGTCGGCGAGGCGGCCAGCCTGGGCGCCGCACTCGGCACGGTGGCGCGGAACCTGACCGAGTCGTTCGGCGTCCCCGTGCACGTCACGCTGGACGAGCGGGAGACCCGGCTCCGTCCGGAGATCGAGGCGGAGCTGTTCCGGATCGCCCAGCAGGCGATGAGCAACGCGGTGCGCCACGCGGGCGCCACGGCCATCCACGTGCACTGCCGGGTGCGGCCACCGGGGGCGGTCATCACCGTGGCCGACGACGGCCGCGGGCTTCAGCCCGCGCGCCCGGACTCCCAGGGCCTCGACATCATGCGCGAGCGCGCCACCCTCATCGGCGCCCGCCTGGACATCGCGGAGCGACACCCTCACGGCACCACCGTGACCGTCCGTCTGGGAACCCGTGCCACGCCGGCAGCCACCCGGGAGGAGGCGGTCACCGCATGACGACGTCCGTGCTGCTGGTCGACGACCACGAGCTGATCCGCAACGGCCTGGCCGCCGTGCTCGACCTCGAGCCGGATCTCGACGTCCTCGGGACCGCCGGCACCGTCGCGGAGGCCCTCGCGGCGTACGAGGACCTCCGTCCGGGCGTCGTGATCACCGATCTCCAGCTGCCCGACGGCACCGGGCTCGACATCGTGCGCGCGGTGCGGCGCACCGACCAGGCCACCGGCCTGGTGGTGCTCACCCTGCACTCGGGGGACGACCAGATCTTCGCGGCCATGGAGGCCGGCGCGTCCGGGTTCGTCGGCAAGGACGCCCCGGCGGCCGAGGTCGTCCGCACGGCCCGGCACGCCGCGGTGGCGCCGCGCTCGTTCGTCTGCAGCGGGCTGTCCGAGGTCGTGCTGCGCCGGGCCGGGTCCGGCTCGACCCGGCTCTCCGAGCGCGAGCACGAGGTGCTGCTGCTGCTCGCCGACGGCGTCGGGACGGCCGGCATCGCCGAGCGGCTGTTCATGAGCGAGTCGACGGCGAAGTCGCACATCGGGCACATCTACCAGAAGCTCGGCGTCTCGAACCGTGCCCAGGCCCTGGTGACCGCGATGCGGGTCGGCCTGCTCTCGTCGGTCGGCCCGCTCGACGCCTGACCCCGGCGGCTCGACCCCGGCGGCAGCTGCCACCGGGATGGCCCGCGCGTGCCCCGCGACCGATGGCCGATCGACGCGCTGACCTAGTCATAAATGACTAGATGAACCAGGGCGATCGTCCGGTTCGGGTCACCCGTCTGCGGGGAATGTTGTGGTTCCGAGGGGTGAGGGCCCCGCCGGGCACTCGCAAGAACAAGTGGGAGGGAAACCACATGCTCCAGTACATCCGCAACCTGATGAACGGCCACCGGGAGAGGGACGAGCGCGGCGCGTCCGCCGTCGAGTACGGCCTTCTGGTCGGCGGCATCGCCGCCGTCATCGTCGTTCTCGTGTTCGCACTCGGGAGCCAGATCAAGGACAAGTTCTCGGACACCTGCGACGCCGTGAAGACCGGGGGCGGCGCCGCAGCGAGCTGCACGACCACCACGCCCGGTGGTAGCTGACAGAGATCCCCCGACGTCGAAGGCCGCGGACCGCGAGGTCCGCGGCCTTCGGCGCGTCTCAGGGCTGGTGGGCCCCGTCTTGCGCCGGCTGCAGGTCGAGCTGCCGGGCGATCGCGATCCGGGTCAGGCCCAGCGGGTGCGAGCCGAACCAGAGCTGCGCCCAGGCGGGTGGGGTCGGATCGGCGAGGGAGCGCACCATCAGCTGCCGCTGCACCGCCTGGAAGGCGCCGGGGTCCCGGGTCACCTCGAGCGCATCGACGTCCGCGCGGGTCTCGATGTGCCGGCTGATGCCGTTCTGGACCGGCATGGAGAGCAGCGTCCCGACCGCGATCAGCGCGAGCACGAGCGGCACGACCTCCGGGTCTCGCATCCGCACGCCACGACGCTCCCCCACTGCCCCGACCACCAGCGCGAGCAGCCCGACCCCGAGGACGGCGCCGGCGGCGCCGAGCAGCGAACCGGTCAACACGTCGTCGTGCTTGGCGTGCGCGAGCTCGTGCGCGACGACCGAGAGGGTCTGGTCCTCCGGCACGTCGTCGACCAGGTTGTCGTAGAGCACCACGCGGCGGGTGTCGCCGAAGCCGGACACGTAGGCGTTGAGCGTCGTCGTACGCCGGGACGCGTCGGCCACCAGCACGTCGTCGATCGGCACGCCCTCCTGGTCGGCGAGCGCGAACACCTTCGTGCGCAGGTCGCCGTCGGGCAGCGACGTGAAGTTGTTGAAGAGCGGCTCGACCACCACCGGGTAGCCGAAGGACGCGACCATCACGAAGACGCCGAGGGCGCCACCCGCGACGGCCGGCCAGGCCCGCGGCCAGCGTCGCGCGCACCCGACGAGCACGACCAGCAGCACCGACGTGACGACCGCCGAGACGCCGAACGAGAGGGCGACGTCGCGCGCGAAGCCCGACCAGGCCTGGGTGCTGAGCCCGTAGTCGAGGACGTGCCGGCGGGCCAGCACGGCGAGCGGCAGGGTCGCCAGCCGGCCGATCAGCGCGACCACCAGGACCGCGAGCACCACCCGCACCCACCACCAGCCGGGCAGCCTCGCCACGATCCGGCGGCCCCAGCTGCTGAAGCCGAGCACGCATGCCACGACGAGCGAGACCGCGAGCGAGGACCACCCCCAGGTGCGGGCCAGCGCGGAGAAGTCCTCGGCGCGCCGGACCTGCTCCGACGTCAGGACCGAGCTCGCCGCCACCGGCGGCGGCGTCCCGCCCGGGACCGGGTGCCACGGCACGAGCACCGCTGCGATCACCACGAACGCGATGCCCCCGACCGCGGTCACGACCCACGCCACGCGGCGGTCTGCGCTGCTCACCCGGCCAAGTGTTGCAGGAGCGTCCGCCACTGCTCCGTGAAGGCCGGCACGCCGAAGCCGAACGTCGACCGCATCGCGCGGCCGACCGGGGCACCACCGTCCACCTCCCGGTAGAACCGCACCAGTGCGGGCTCCCCGCCGTCCCGGGCGAGCAGCCGGTTGGCGAGCCAGGCGCTCTCGTACGTCGCACCGAGGTCCGGCGTGCGGGTGCCGAAGTCGTCCTCGGACGGGAGCGACCGCGGCGCGCCGTCCTTGCGCACCTCGGCGATGATCTGCGACGCCGACCGCGGCACCGGCAGGTCGACGTCACGGAGCGCGACGTAGTCGGCGAAGCCCTCCAGGATCCACAGGGGCATCGGGCTGGTGAACGCACCCGTCGCGACGTGCGTCGCCTCGTGGCTCATCACCACCTGCGCACCGGTCGGCTTCAGGCCGCCGAAGACGTCGGGGTTCACGAACACGTGCACCGGTGCGTTCGCGGTGAGCTGCCCGTCGTCGGACGTCGTGACCGCGGCGATCTGGTCGTAGCTGCCCGGGTCGGCGTCCAGGACCCCGTCCAGCGCCTTCTCGGACGCCGGCACCTCGACCACCAGCCCGCGCCGCCAGTCCGGGAGCACGCGTCGTACGACGGGCACGGCGGTGGCCGCCCGCAGCGCGTACTGCCGCGCCTCGGCCGGCGTCCCGTCGACCAGCACCAGCGTCCTCGGCGTACGCCGGACCTGGAGCGGACCCGACAGCCACAACGGCGACACCCGGTCGCCGCCGCCGAACCCGGTCAGCGCGACCCGGTCGCCGTCGTCCTGGAGAGCCACCAGCACCTCCGCGTGCGCCGGCGCCCGGTCGAACCCGGCGAACCGCCAGGTCGCGTCCACGGCGGCGTGCCAGCCACCGTCGGCGTACGCACCCTCGGCGTCGACGTAGCGCAGCGTGAAGTCCTCCACCCGCGCGGCGCGGGCGTTGGCGACGATGCCGGCCAGGCGGTCGGCGGCCGCGTCGTCGCCCGTCGGCGCGAGCGCGCGTGCGGCGTCCTCGTCACCGGTGCGGACGGCGCGCTCGAAGGCGCGCAGCACCTCGCTCGCGAGTGCCGGCGACGGGCTCGACCGGGTGGCGGCCGGCTGCGTCGGGACGACGTACGGACCGTCGTCGACGACGACCACCCAGGAGACGACGCCGACGGCGACGAGCAGGCACAGCGAAAGACCGGCCACCCACCAGAGGGGACGACCGGTCTTCACGCGAAGGAGTATCTCAGCCGGGGCGGACCGCTCCGACGTACGGCATGGCGTGCAGGCCGGTGACCCGGATGCCGGAGCCGGGGTTCTCGGCGTTCACGATCAGGCCGTTGCCGATGTACATGCCGACGTGGCTGATCGGGCTGTAGTAGAAGACCAGGTCGCCCGGCTGGAGGTCGCTCTCGGCGATGTGCGGGCCGGAGGAGTACTGCGCGCTCGACGAGTGCGGCAGGGCCACACCGGCCTGGGCCCAGGCCATCATCGTGAGGCCGGAGCAGTCGAACGCGTTCGGGCCGGCGGCGCCGTAGACGTAGGCCTTGCCGACCTGAGCCATCGCGTACGCCACGGCGGCCGAGGCCCGCCCCGAGACAGGGATGTCGGAGGGCGTGCGGACCGTGCCGCGGGAGAGGATCTCCTGGCGCTGCTCGGCCTGCAGCTGCCCGAGGAGGGTCTTGGCCTCGGCGAGCTTCTTGTCGGCGGTCGCCTTCTCGGCGCCGAGGTCCTTCTGGAGCTCCGCGACCTGCGCGGCCCGCTTGGCGGTCGCGTCGCTGCGGATGTCGAGCGACTTGAGCTCGGTGGCGTAGTCGTCGAAGAGCTGGTCCTGCATGTCGTTGTACGACGACATGGTGCTCAGCTGCGAGAGGAACTTCTGCGGGTCGTCGGAGAGGACGACCTGGCCCATGGCGGAGAGGCTCTGGCCCTCGTACTGCCGGATGACGGAGTCCTGGACCTGCCGGCGGACCTTCTCCAGCCGGTTGCCCTGGCGACCCTGGTCGGCCTTGAGGAGGCCGAGGTCGCGCTTGAGCGAGGTCAGCTCGAGCTTCGCGTCGTTGTAGCGCTCGGAGGCCTGCTCGGCCTCGTGGTAGAGCCGGTCCACCCGGGCCTGGACGTCGCCGATGTCCGGCTCCGCGCTCGCCGGCGTGGAGGGCATGAAACCCACCACTGCGACGAGGGCACTTCCGGACACCAGGGTGATCAGTCGCTTCCGGGCGTTCAGCACGAGCCGGCGCTCTCCTTGTTACGTCGTACGCCTACCGGGTGAGCTGACGGATTCGGGCACGACATTTGCCCTACCTCCGCATCGCGGAGGATTCACCCCAGTGGTGGTCGTCCGAGCACGGCCACCGGTTGGTTCCCCGGCTCCCGGGCCGGCGAACCGGTCCGAGACTCAGCGCGGTGGCCGCGAGGATCCGAGTGATCCACGGTCCGGCCACCTGAGTGCCACACGTTAACGGGGGTCTCGCAGGACGACCAAACTTTCAACGTAAAAGGTGGGCGTGTTTCGCCGCGAGATGGGCAGGGGGTGTCACACAGGTCACACCAGTCACACCAGTCACAGGGGCGGCCGGCTCATGCGGACTCCACGTGGGGCGTGTCGACCGGCTGGACCAGGCGCAGCGGTGGCACCAGCCCGCCCGCGGCCAGGACGTCGAGCGCGCGGGCGCCGTCGTCGTCGAGACTGAGCTCGGGTGGCGGCCCGAGCAGGACGGTCACCACGCAGTCGTGGCAGTGGAGACCCCGCACCGTGCAGGAGTCGCAGTCGATTCTCGTCATGCCGGGAACGGTCGCAGGCACCACCGACAGTCGGACCGGCCGCCCGGGGCACCGGCGTGTCGCCGCTACCGCGTGACCAGGTCCAGGAGCGCGTCGGGCGGTACGACGCGGGCGCCGTCGCGGGCCACGTCGCGGGCGACCGCCTGGTCGGCGGTGACCACCACGACCACCCGGCCCTCGGGCTCGGCCGCGACCAGGTCGCGGATCACGTCGTCGGCGATCACGCCGCGCGGACTGAACAGCACCCGGACGCCGCGCGGCGCGTTCACCGGCGGTCGGTGGTCGGTCTCGGCGGCGTCGAACACGACGGTGGTCTCGGCACCGGTGCGAGCCACCAGGGGGGCGAGCGAGCCCATCAGGCGGACCCGCTGGGCCTCCAGCGACGAGCTGGGCCACGCGGCCTTGCTCACGTTGTAGCCGTCGACGACCAGGCGGGCGCGCGGCATCGCGAGGTACTGCTCGAGCGACGCCTGGCTCGGCACCCGCTGGCCCGCCTCGGCCACGTCGGCCTCGACCCGGTCCGAGGGCGCGCCGCTCACCTGCGGCAGCGCGAGCTCGCGGCGCAGTCCGGTCGCCGCGTCGATCACGGTCTCCAGCAGGATCCGGGCGCGCAGCGTCGCCTCGTCGCGCTCGGCCCGCGCGTCGCGGCGTCCCTCCCGGGCGTCCTCCTCGAGCCGCTCGACCTGCGCGCGCAGCCGCTTGTTCTCCCGCTCCAGCGCCGTGGTGCGCTCCCCCGCGGCCCGTCCGGCGGCGGCGGCCTCCTCGGCCGACGCCCGCGCCTCCTTCTCGGTGACCCGGCTCTCGCCGAGCCTGCGGCGGAGCGCGGTGTTGTCGGCTTTGACCTCGTCGAGCTGCGCCTTGTGCGCAGCACGCAGCTCGCGGGCCGACTGCTCCGCCTCGGCCAGCCGGCTCCGCAGCCGCTCCAGCTCCCGCTCGGTCCGGTCACCGGCCGGGGCCGGCCGCTCGGCGACACGGCGCAGCGCGTCCTCGAAGCCGTCCTCCCAGTGCTCGGGCCGGGTCAGCCAGCGCAGCGCCGCGTCGGCCGCGGGATCGGCCGGGTCCGGCGCCGGTCGCGCGGCGACCTGGGTGCCCACCCGCTCGCGCAGCTCGTCGTCCCCGAGCGCGTCGGCGATCGCGGTCGCCCCCAGCCGGGCCCGGCGCGCGGGGGCGAAGCCGGCCACCCGGCGTACCGCCGGCGGGAGCTTGGGTACGTCGGGGAGCACGTCGGCCGTCAGCGCGACGATCCGGGCGCGGACCGGCTCGGGCAGCTCGGCCAGGGCGGGACCGCGTCGGTCGGTCATGGCGCGGGCTGGTGGCGGGGCACGAGCTCGATCGCGTCGGAGCGCCCGCACCAGCGGCAGGTGACCTGGTCGACCGACTCGCCGTGCACGTCGGTCTCCTCGACCCGGTGCTCCCCCGCGAGGTCGAAGTGCCAGAACTCCGTGGTCCGCTGGGTCCGCGTCACGTCGAACCGGGTGAGGTTGCCGCAGCCGGCGCAGCGCCAGCGCTGGTCGTCAGGGATCGCGGGGCTCATCGCCGGCTCCTCTCTCGTGGTGGCCCCGAGCGTAGTCAATGCCCGGGTCCGCGCGTCGTCCCCGCGAATGTCGGTGGCCGGATCTAGCGTCGAAGCCATGAGCAGCGGCGTCCAGCGTGCGACCTCCCGGTGGGAGTCGCAACGGAGTTTCGACGAGCTGGGGCGTCCGCTGCGGGACATCACGTTCTGCGTCGTCGACCTCGAGACGACCGGCGGGTCGGCCGAGGGCGGCGCGATGATCACCGAGATCGGGGCGGTCAAGGTCCGCGGCGGCGAGGTGCTGGGCGAGTTCCAGACCCTCGTCAACCCCCGCACCGAGATCCCGGCGTTCATCGCGGTCCTGACCGGCATCACCAACACCATGGTCTCCGATGCTCCGCCGATCGAGTCGGCGCTGCCGGCGTTCCTGGAGTTCGCGGTCGGGACCGTGCTCGTGGCCCACAACGCGCCGTTCGACGTCGGCTTCCTCAAGCACTTCGCCGAGCAGCAGGGCCGGCCGTGGCCGCGGTTCGAGGTCCTCGACACCGCCCGGCTCGCGCGCCGGGTCGTCACCCGCGACGACGCCCCGAACTGCAAGCTCTCGTCGCTGGCCAAGGCGTTCGGCTCACCCGTCACGCCCAACCACCGCGCGCTCGAGGACGCCCGCGCCACCGTGCACGTGCTGCACGGGATGATGGAGCGCCTCGGCGGGCTCGGCGTGCACACGCTCGAGGAGCTCCAGACGTTCTCCTCGCGGGTCACCGCCGCCCAGCGCCGCAAGCGGCACCTGGCCGAGGGGCTGCCGCACGCTCCTGGTGTCTACCTGTTCCGCGACGAGCGCGCCCGGGTCCTGTACGTCGGCACCTCGCGCGACCTGCGCACCCGGGTCCGCTCCTACTTCACCGCCTCGGAGACCCGGTCCCGGATGGGCGAGATGGTCAACATCGCCAGCCGCGTCGACGGCATCGAGTGCGCGACCGCCCTCGAGGCCGAGGTGCGCGAGCTGCGGCTGATCGCGGAGCACAAGCCGCGCTACAACCGGCGCTCGCGGTTCCCCGAGAAGGTGCACTTCATCAAGCTCACCCGGGAGCCCTGGCCACGGCTGTCGCTGGTGCGCCGGGTGCTCGACGACGACGCCGACTACCTCGGCCCGTTCGCGTCGAAGAAGACCGCCGAGAAGTGCCTGGCCGCGCTGCACGACACCTTCCCGGTCCGGCAGTGCTCCGACCGGCTGCCGCGCGACCCGTCGCGGGCCCCTTGCGTGCTCGCCGAGATGGGCCGTTGCCTGTCGCCGTGTGACGGCAGCGTCGACGACACGACGTACGCCGCGGTCGTCCGCCAGCTGCGCGACTCCCTGCTCCGCCGCCCCGACGAGGTGGTCGACGCGATCAACCACCGGATGGCCGCCCTTGCTGCCGACGAGCGGTTCGAGGAGGCCGGCATCCACCGCGACCGGCTCTCCGCCTTCGTCCGGGCGGCCGCCCGGACCCAGCGCCTGACCGCCCTCACCCGCTGCCCCGAGGTGGTGGCCGCTCGGCGCGAGGACGACGGGAGGTGGGCGGTCCACGTGGTCCGCTACGGCCGGCTCGCCGCCGCCGGCGTGATCCCGGCGGGCGCGGACGCGCCCTCCTACGTCACCACGCTCCGGCTCTCCGCGGAGACCGTCTCCCCCGCGCCCGGGCCGACGCCAGCGGCGACGGCCGAGGAGACCGAGAAGGTGCTGCGCTGGCTCGAGTCCCCCGGCATCCGCCTGGTCGACGTCGACGGCGAGTGGACCTGCCCGGTCGCGGGCGCCACCCGCCACCTCGCCGTCCACGACGCGGTCAACCAGTCCCGGCTGTCCCTGGTGCCGTTCGCGGAGCGCCGCGGCCTCACGACGGTGCACCAGCCGGCGCGCTGACGGGCTAGGGTCCGTCCTGTGATCACCGCCATCGTCTTCGTCAAGGCAGACGTCGCCCGGATCCCCGAGGTGGCCGAGCAGATCGCCGCCCTCGACGGCGTCAGCGAGGTCTACTCCGTGACGGGGCAGATCGACCTGATCGCGCTGGTCCGGGTCCGCGCGCACGAGGACGTCGCCAGCGTCGTCGCCGACAAGCTGAACAAGGTGCCCGGCGTCAACGCCACCGAGACCCACATCGCGTTCCGCACCTACTCGCGCCACGACCTCGAGTCGGCGTTCTCCCTCGGCCTGGACTAGCCCATGGACTGGCTCGACATCGTCGGGTGGGCCGGCAGCGCGCTGCTGGTCTTCTCGCTCCTCCAGGCGCGCGTGCTGCGCTTCCGGGTGCTGAACACGATCGCCTGCTGCGTGCTGGTGTTCTTCAACGCGTTGATCGGCGTCTGGCCGATGGTCGCGATGAACATCGTGCTCGCCGCGATCAACCTCTGGTTCATCGCGCAGCTGCAGCGGCAGCGCCACGACGAGGCGGCGTTCGATGTGCTGCGGGTGGGCACCGGCGACGACTACCTGCGGCACGTGCTCACCATGCACGGCGAGGACATCCGCCAGCACCAGCCCGACTTCACCGCGCCGCAGCCCGACGAGGGCGCCTTCATCGTGATGAAGGGTGACGAGACCGTCGGCGTGGTGGTCGTGCACCGCGACGGCGACGTGGCCCGGGTGGTGCTCGACTACGTGACGCCGAAGTACCGCGACT
This sequence comes from Nocardioides sp. URHA0032, assembly GCF_000620645.1. Classification (GTDB taxonomy): domain Bacteria; phylum Actinomycetota; class Actinomycetes; order Propionibacteriales; family Nocardioidaceae; genus Nocardioides. The sequence goes on from NZ_JIAV01000014.1 coordinate 159,788, forward strand.
TCACCCCGGGCGAGTTCGTCTGGCGGCGCAGCGGCCTGCTCAACGGGCTCGGCTTCACCCGGGTGGAGACCTCACCGACGATGGTCGGCGCCTACTACGACAAGGTCGGCTTCCGCAGCAGCGGCTCGGCGTACGTGCTCGACCTCTGACGGCGACCGGCTAGGCCGAGGTCGCGGCGACCCAGCGGTCCAGCGTCGCCCGGGCCGCGCCGGAGTCGACCGCCTCGCGGGCCCGCTCGAGCCCGGCCGCCAGCGCCTCGTCCGGGTCGGCGCCCGGCGCCTCGTGGACGGCGAGGGCGGCCCCGGCGTTGAGCAGCACGGCGTCGCGCACCGGTCCCTGTTCACCGTCGACCAGCCGGCGTACGACCTCGGCGTTGTGGGCCGCGTCGCCGCCCCGGAGCCCCTCGGCGGTGCCGCGCGGGATGCCGTGCGCGGCCGCGTCGACCGTCGTCTCGCTGACCTCGCCGGCGTGCACGCGCCACAGCCGGGAGGTCGTCGTGGTGGTCAGCTCGTCCAGTCCGTCGTCGCCCCGGAACACCCAGGCGTCGACGCCGCGGCGGGCGAAGACGCCGGCCATCACCGGCGCGACCCGAGCGTCGGCGCAGCCGATCGCCTGGGCGGCCGGCCGGGTCGGGTTGGTCAGCGGCCCGAGCAGGTTGAACGACGTGGCGATGCCCAGCTCACGGCGGGGCACCGCGGCGTGCCGCATCGCCGGGTGGAACGCGGCCGAGAAGCAGAAGGTGATGCCGGCCTCCTCGGCCACCTCGGCGACCCGGTCCACGGGCAGGTCCAGCCGGATGCCGAGCTGCTCGAGCACGTCGGCGGACCCGGACTGCGACGAGGCCGACCGGTTGCCGTGCTTGGCGACCTTGGCGCCCGCCCCGGCCGCGACGATCGCGGCCATCGTGGAGATGTTCACCGACATCGACCGGTCGCCACCGGTGCCGACGACGTCGAGGAGCCGGCCGGGCACCTCGATCGGGTTGGCGCGGGCCAGCATCGCGGCGGCCAGCCCGGTGACCTCCTCGGAGGTCTCGCCCTTGGCGCGCAGCGCGACCGCGAAGCCGGCGATCTGCGACGGCGTCGCCTCGCCGGCGAGGATCTCGCCCATCGCCCACGCGGCCTGCGCCGCGCTGAGGTCCGAGCCGCCGACCAGCGCCGTGAGGACCTCGGGCCAGCTGCTCACGTGCTGGCGGGGACGCGTGACTTCAGCAGCGAGACGACCGTGTCGGCGAGCTGGATCGGGTCCAGCGGGTGCGGTACGGCGGCCTCGGCGCGGGACCAGGTCGCCAACCAGGCGTCCTGCGGCCGGCCGGTCAGCACCACCACCGGCGGGCACTGGTAGATCTCGTCCTTGAGCTGCTTGGCGATGCCCATCCCGCCCGCCGGGACCGCCTCGCCGTCCAGGATGGCGAGGTCGATGGTGCCGGCGTCCATGTTCGAGATCACGACCGGCTCGGTCGCGACCTCGACGTACTGGAGCTCGGGCAGGTCGGGGTGCGGGCGGCGGCCCAGGGCCAGGATGACCTGCTGGCGGGTGTTCACGTCGTCGCTGTAGACGAGCACCCGCAGGGGCTCGCGCCGGGAGGTCGAGTCGCTCACGGCCGCGATGCTACTAGTCGGCGTCGGCGGCGCGCTGGGACGCCGCCCGTTCCCGCGCCTCGAGCAGGTCCAGGCGCCGGTCCTCCCGCTTGGCCTCCTGGAGCGAGGACCGCACCCACTGGGTGAACAGCACCCCGAACAGCGCCAGGGCGACCAGGTCGCCGGACCCCCACAGCAGGCCCCCGGCCAGGTGCTGGTCGTCGAGCGGGTCGGGCAGCCAGGCGCCCATCGGGCCGTGGTGCAGGTTCGGGTACCAGTCGCCGCCGATCAGCGTCTCCTCCCCCATGATCGTCACGCCGAGGAAGGCGTGGAACGGCAGCGTCAGCACCACCAGCAGCATCCGGAAGGGGTAGGCGACCTTCCCGGGCACCGGGTCGATGCCGATGATCGGCCAGAAGAACAGGCAGCCGACCAGCACCAGGTGCAGGTGCATCACCTCGTGGAGGTACGCCGAGTGCAGCGTGGCGGTGTACCAGCCCGAGAAGTAGAGCGCCCAGGGCGAGGTCACGTACAGCAGCAGCGTCAGCGGCGGGAAGGACAGCACCTTCGCGACCCGCGAGTGCAGCACGGCGAGCAGCCAGCGTCGCGGCCGCGGCGGCAGGGTGCGCAGCGCGAGCGTCACCGGCGCGCCGAGGGCGAGGGCCATCGGCACCAGCATCGACAGGATCATGTGCTGGACCATGTGCACGCTCAGCAGCGTGGTGTCGTAGGTGCCCAGCCCCGATGCGGTCGCGAAGTAGAACAGCCCCATCCCGGCCGGCACGAACGCGACGGTCCGGCCCACCGGCCAGCGGTCGCCGCGCCGCCGCAGCAAGGACGCGCCGTACAGGTAGAGGCCGGCCACCCAGACGGTCAGCACGAAGGGCACCGGCTCGAGCGACCAGCCGGTGAAGACGGTGCCGAGGGTGAAGCGGGGAAGGTCACCGGTGGCCGTCAGCAGGGCCCCGGACAGGGGTTGGAGCACGGTGTGAACTTTATGACCTCGAAACACGGGGGGCCGGGGTGCCCTCGGGAAGCGGTCACGACATAATGAACGGGTGGCGACAGCAACCGCGATTCCGGCATCCCGACTGCACGGGCACCACGACCGACCGAGCATGGTCAGCGTCGGGACGATCATCTGGCTCTCCAGCGAGCTGATGTTCTTCGCGGCGCTGTTCGCGTCGTACTTCACCATCCGCGCCGTCAGCCCCGACCTCTGGGCCAAGAACACCGCGATCCTGAACGTCCCGTTCGCCTCGGTGAACACCACGATCCTGGTGCTGTCCTCGCTCACCTGCCAGCTCGGTGTCTTCGCCGCCGAGCGCGGCCAGGTCGGCCGCACCGGCTCGGTCCTCAAGGTCAAGGGCTGGGGCCTGCGCGAGTGGTTCGTGCTCACCTACATCATGGGCGCGGTCTTCATCGCCGGCCAGGCCACCGAGTACGCCTCCCTGGTCCGCGAGGGCGTCACGATCCAGGACTCGGCGTACGGCACGATGTTCTACCTGACCACCGGGTTCCACGGCCTGCACGTGACCGGCGGCCTGATCGCCTTCCTCTTCGTTCTCGGCCGCACGTTCGTGGCGCGCAAGTTCACCCACGAGCAGGCGGTCAGCGCGATCGTCGTCTCCTACTACTGGCACTTCGTCGACGTGGTGTGGATCGGCCTGTTCGCGACCATCTACCTCGTCCAGTAGTCCCCACCGCCGCACGACTGAATCGCAAGGACTTGATGTGCGTCTCCTGAACCGATCCGCAGGTCGCCTCTCCCGGCACCGCCGTGGTCCCCTGGCGGGCCTCGTCGTCCTCCTGCTGGGGCTGCTGATGACCGGTGGCCTGTACGCCGCCTTCTCCCCCGCGTCCGCGGACGAGACCGCCTCCAGCGCGGACCAGATCGCGAAGGGCCGTGAGCTGTTCCTGGTGAGCTGCTCGTTCTGCCACGGGCAGAACGGCGAGGGCGTCCGCAGCGAGGACGGCAACCAGATCGGCCCGTCCCTGGTCGGGGTCGGCGCCGCCGCGGTCGACTTCCAGGTCGGCACCGGTCGGATGCCGTTGGCCCAGCCGGGCGCGCAGGCACAGGAGAAGCCGCCGACCTTCGACGACGACGAGGTCGCCGCGCTCGCGGCGTACGTCGCCTCGCTGGGCCCCGGCCCGGCCGTCCCCGACGAGGGCGACTACAGCCTGGCGGGGATGTCCGACGAGGAGCGCCAGGCCGCGATCACCCGCGGCGGCCAGATCTTCCTGACGAACTGCACCGCCTGCCACAACTTCGAGGGCTCGGGCGGGGCCATGCCGCGTGGCGGCTACGCCCCGCGGATCCGCGGCGTGGAGCCGCGCTACATCTACGAGGCGCTCCTGACCGGCCCTCAGAACATGCCGAACTTCTCCAACGGCAACCTCTCGCCCGACGAGAAGCGCGACGTGATCGCCTACCTGGGCTCGCTGGAGGAGATGCCGAACTACGGCGGCTTCGGCCTCGGCGGCCTCGGCCCCGTTCCGGAGGGCCTCGCGGCCTGGATCGGCGGCATCGGCATCTGTGTCGGGTTCGCGGTCTGGATCGCGGCCCACACGACCCGTTCGAACAAGAAGAAGGTGGAGGCGTGAGCGACGACGCCCACGAGCTCGACACTGTCCCCGACGCGACAGTGACGGACGACCTGTACGCGAACCCGGGCCTGGCCGAGCACCACTGGCGGCCGACCGACGTCGACCCGAAGATGGAGAAGCGCGCCGAGCGCCAGGTCGCGACCCTGTTCGGCCTCTCCACGATCTGCACGATCCTGTTCGTGGTCTCCTACTTCACCGTCGACAAGACCGACACCTTCGCCGGCCTCGGCGCGCAGAACCTCACCCTCGGCCTGACCCTGGCGGGTGCGCTGCTCTTCATCGGCATCGGCGTCATCCAGTGGGCCCGCAAGCTGATGGCCGACCTCGAGATCGTCGAGAGCCGGCACCCGGCCTCGTCCTCCGAGGCGGACCGCGCGGCCACCCTCGAGTCCCTCGACCAGGGCATCGCGGAGTCCGGCATCGGGCGGCGCCCGCTGGTGCGCAACTCGCTGCTCGGCGCGGTCGGCCTCGTCGGCGTGACGGCAGTCGTCCCGCTGTGGGACCTCGGCCCGACCAACGCCAAGGTCACCAAGGAGCAGCCTTACCCCGGCGCCGGCCTCGAGAACACGATCTGGGCCCCCGGCATGCGCGTCGTACGCGACGTCGTCGGCACCCCGATCCGGCCGGGCGACCTGCAGATCGGCGACCTCGTGAACGCCGAGCCCGAGGGCCTGTTCAACGGCGGCCCCGACGGCGAGCCGCTGGAGGGCGTCGCGCTCCAGGTCGGCAAGTCCAAGGGCGCGGTCGTCGTCGTCCGGATGGAGCCCGAGGAGATCATCCCGGGCAAGGGCCGCGAGAACTGGTCGGTCGACGGCATCATCTGCTACTCCAAGATCTGCACGCACGTGGGCTGCCCGATCTCGCTATACGAGCGGACCACCCACCACCTGCTGTGCCCCTGTCACCAGTCGACCTTCGACCTGGCCGACTCGGCCCGGGTCGTGTTCGGCCCGGCCGCGCGGCCGCTGCCGCAGCTGCCGCTCCAGGTCGACGCCGACGGCTACCTCGTGGCGCAGCGGGACTTCGATGAACCGGTCGGACCGAGCTTCTGGGAGCGTGGCTGAACATGGACACCACCAAGGTCGCCAACACGAACGGCACCGAGCCGGCGATCGCGGCGAAGCCGAGTCGTGCGGGCGCGGTCGCGTCCTGGGCGGATGATCGCCTCGGTCTCGCGACCATGGCGAAGAAGAACCTCCGCAAGGTCTTCCCTGACCACTGGTCGTTCATGCTCGGCGAGATCGCGCTCTGGAGCTTCGTCGTACTCCTGCTGACCGGCGTGTTCCTCACCCTGTGGTTCACCCCGAGCATGGGCGAGGTCCAGTACAACGGCAGCTACGAGCAGCTGCGGGGCATCCAGATGTCCGAGGCGTACGCCTCGAGCCTGAAGATCTCCTTCGACGTGCGCGGCGGCCTGCTGATGCGCCAGATGCACCACTGGTCCGCGATGCTGTTCGTCGCCTCGATGATGGTGCACCTGCTGCGCGTCTGGTTCACCGGCGCGTTCCGCAAGCCGCGCGAGCTGAACTGGGTGATCGGCTGCCTGCTGCTGCTCCTCGGCACCCTCGAGGGCTTCACCGGCTACTCGCTCCCCGATGATCTGCTCTCCGGCACCGGCATCCGCGCCGCGGACGGCTTCATCAAGGCCAGCCCGGTGGTCGGCACCTACATGTCGTTCCTGCTGTTCGGTGGCGAGTTCCCGGGTGAGTCGATCATCCCGCGGCTCTACATCATCCACGTGCTGCTGATCCCGGGCCTGCTGCTCGCGCTGGTCGGCGCGCACATGCTGCTGCTCGTGTACCACAAGCACACCCAGTGGCCCGGTCCCGGCCGCACCGAGAAGAACGTCGTGGGCTTCCCGATGCTCCCGGTGTACGCCGCCAAGGCCGGTGGCTTCTTCTTCATCGTGTTCGGCGTGACCGCCCTGATGGGCGCGTTGCTCTCGATCAACCCGGTGTGGAAGTACGGTCCCTACGATCCATCGAAGGTGACCGCGGGCTCCCAGCCGGACTGGTACATGGGCTGGCCGGACGGCGCGCTGCGCATCATGCCCGGCATCGAGACCCACATCTGGGGGGTCACGATCTCCTGGAACGTGATGCTGCCGATCCTGATCCTCCCGGTCGTGGCGTTCACGGTGCTGCTCCTGCTCCCGTTCATCGACGCCTGGGTGACCGGCGACAAGCGCGACCACCACCTGCTCTACCGGCCGCGGAACGCCCCGACCCGCAGCGCGGTGATGGTGGCGCTGATGACGATGTACGGCCTCTTCTGGGCGGCCGGCGGCAACGACATCATCGCGATCCGGCTGCACGCCTCGATCAACCAGATCACGTACTTCCTCCGGGCCGCCGTGATCGTGGGACCGGTCATCGCGTTCCTGGTGACCCGGCGCTGGTGCATCTCGCTCCAGCGCAAGGACAACGAGACACTGCTGCACGGCTACGAGACCGGCATCATCATGCGCTCCCCGGAGGGTGGCTACACGGAGCGGCACCTGCCGCTCGACGCCACCCGCGCCTACGTCCTCACCGCCCGCGACCGCGACCCGGTCGTCGACGGCGAGGTGCAGCACGAGGTGGACGGCAACGGCGTACCCACTCCGCACACCGGGCGGTTGTCCGGGGTCCGCAACCGGCTCCGCACCCTGATGTGGTCGGACAACGTGCAGAAGCCGACCGCGGAGGAGCTCGACGCGGGCCACCACCACGCCGAGCACGAGCACGAGCTCCAGACCGCCTTGGACGGCCACGCCGCGGACGGCCACCAGTTCGACGGCCACCACCTCGTCGAGGACGAGGGCCTGCGCCACCACTGAGGCCCCCCGCCTCGGCGTACCCGTACCACTGAGAAGGCCGTACCACTGCGAAGGCCGCCCCTCTCCCCCTCCGGGAGTCGGGCGGCCTTTCGTGTTCCCCGCCGAGTCGGCGCAGTCTCAGCCAGCCCGCCCGCCGAGTCGGCGCAGTCTCAGCCAGCCCGCCCGCCGAGTCGGCGCAGTCTCAGCCAGCCGGCCCGCCGAGTCGGCGCAGTCTCAGCCAGCCCGCCCGCCGAGTCGGCGCAGTCTCAGCCAGCCCGCCCGCCGAGTCGGCGCAGTCTCAGCCAGCCCGCCCGCCGAGTCGGCGCAGTCTCAGCTGAGATGGCGCCGACTCGGCGTCGCTGCAGCTGAGTTGGCGCCGACTCGGCGTCGCTGAGGGGCTCAGCTCAGGGCGGAGCCCTGCTCGTACTGCTTGAACGACTCGTTCCAGTCGCCGTAGCCGTTGTCGAGGGTCATCGGCTTGTCGCTGCCGGTGTACTCGACCACGTCGCCGCGGCGGGACATCGCGTAGAGCCAGGCGGCGTTGGCGGTGCTCATGCCGGTGCAGCCGTGGGAGACGTTGGCGTAGCCCTGCGAGCCGACCGACCACGGGGCGGCGTGGATGAACTCACCGGAGTAGGTGAGGCGCATCGCCCACTGGACGCCCTCGATGTTGTAGGCGTCGGCGCCGGTGATGCCGACGGTCTCGGAGTTCATGTCCTTGGACGCGAACTTCTCGATGATGACCTTGGTGCCGGAGCGCGTCGTGTACGTCGGCTGCTGGCCGGTCGTGATGGGGATGGTGCGCAGCAGCTTGCCGTTGCTGAAGACCTTCATCTGGTGCGACACCATGTTCACGCGGTAGACGTGCGCGTCGCCGACGTGGAAGTTCAGCTCACGGCTCTCCTGGCCGTAGATGCCGTTGCCGGCCGGGACGCTGTTCACGTCGACGTCGACGTGCACGTCGGTGTCGGCCTTCCAGTACGACTTCGGGCGCCAGTGCGCCTCGGTGCTGCTCAGCCAGTGCCACGCGCCGGGCTGGGCCGGCTTCGACGTGACCGTCATGTGCTTCTCGAACGCCGCCTTGTCGGTCACCGGGACGTCGAACGTGACGATCACCGGCATGCCGACCCCGACGGTCTCGCCGGCCAAAGGCGCGACGGAGGGGTAGGTCTGCTGGTCCAGGGTGAGCGCCTGGGTGTGGAAGTTCGCGGTGCGGGTGACCTTCGAGCCGTCGGTCTTCTCCGCCGTCGCGGTCATCGTGTACGACGTGCCGGGCTCGAGCCGGTCGGTGGCGGTCCAGCTGGACCCGTCGCTCGCGAGCTCGCCGGCCAGGGTGGCGCCCGAGGAGGACACCTTCACGGCGTCGATCGTGCCGCCCTGCGCGGACACGCTCACCGCGTGGTCCACCGGGACGTCCTGGGCGCCCTTCTTGATGCTCGTCGTGAGCCGGAGCGCCGGGACCGGCTCCGAGGGAGAGGCCGACGACGGCTCATCACTCCCGGCGGCGCCCGGGACCGCGTCGTCGGTGTTGCACGCGGCCAGGGTCAGGCTCAGAGCGCCCACCGTGACGAAGGTGGCCGCGCGCAGGAGCAGACGACTGTCGGACATGCAGGAACTCCCCGTGACGAGCGTGCTGATCGATCACCACCAGACTAACCGGACCCACCACAGGATCCGATTCGGCGCGGCGTGAGAGTTGCCTCAGTGCGCGTGCACGCCCCGGTAGTACTCGAAGATCCACCCCGACAGCGCCAGCGCGCCCAGGACGACGCCGATGATGAACAGCCACCACGCGCCCATGGCCACGCCGTACACGCACACGCCGAGCGTGGCGGCGCACCACAGCGGCCACCAGGAGTACGGCGGGAAGAAGCCCAGCTCGCCCGCGCCGTCGGCGATCTCGCCGTCCTTGCGGTCCTCGGGGCGCGGGTCCATCTTCTTCGCGTGGAAGCCCAGGTAGAGCGTCATCATGCCCGCGAGCAGGGTGGTCATGGTGAGGGCGGAGGTGCCGGTCCACTCAGAGGTGATGAACCAGTACGCCGGGCTGACCAGCAGGAAGAAGATCGTGACGATCCCGAAGATCCAGGCCTCGGACTTCATCAGGCGTTGCCCTCCGGGTTGTCGTGGTTGCGGTCGCGCAGCATCTCCTCGCGACCCTCCATGTCAGGCGCGTCGGCCGGCCCGCCGACCCGCGCCATCTCGTTGTCCTCGAGCTCGATCGCGGCGACCTCCGGGTGGTGGAGGTCGAACGCCGGCGACTCCGAGCGGATCCGCGGGATCGACACGAAGTTGTGCCGTGGCGGCGGGCAGCTGGTCGCCCACTCCAGCGAGCGGCCCCAGCCCCACGGGTCGTCGGTGTTGACCAGCGGGGCGCGCCGCGAGACGTAGACGTTGTAGAGGAACGGCAGCGTCGAGGCACCGAGCAGGAACGCTCCGATGGTCGAGACCTGGTTGAGCGTCGTGAACCCGTCGCCCGGCAGGTAGTCGGCATACCGCCGCGGCATGCCCTCGACACCCAGCCAGTGCTGGATGAGGAACGTCGTATGGAAGCCGATGAACAGCAGCCAGAAGTGCAGCTTGCCGAGGCGCTCGTCGAGCATCCGCCCGGTCATCTTGGGCCACCAGAAGTAGAAGCCCGCGAACATCGCGAACACCACCGTGCCGAAGACGACGTAGTGGAAGTGCGCGACCACGAAGTAGGAGTCGGACACGTGGAAGTCCAGCGGCGGGCTCGCCAGGATCACGCCGGTCAGGCCGCCGAAGAGGAACGTCGTCAGGAAGCCGATCGACCAGAGCATGGGCGTGTCGAAGGAGATCGACCCGCCCCACATCGTCCCGATCCAGTTGAAGAACTTCACTCCTGTTGGAACCGCGATCAGGAAGGTCATGCCCGAGAAGAACGGCAGGTCCACGGCGCCGGTGACGAACATGTGGTGCGCCCACACCGCGACCGACAGGATCGCGATGCCGAGGGTCGCGCCGACGAGGCCGATGTAGCCGAACACCGGCTTGCGGCTGAACACCGGCAGGATCTCGGTCACGATGCCGAAGAACGGCAGCGCGATGATGTAGACCTCGGGGTGACCGAAGAACCAGAACAGGTGCTGCCAGAGGATGGCGCCGCCGTGCGAGGTGTCGAACACGTGCGCGCCGAGCTGGCGGTCCGCCTCGAGCGAGAGCAGCGCGCCGGCGAGCACCGGGAACGCGATGAGCACCAGCAGGCTGGTGACCAGCGTGTTCCAGACGAAGATCGGCATCCGGAACATCGTCATGCCGGGCGCGCGCATGCAGATGATCGTGGTGATGAAGTTGACCGCGCCCAGGATGGTGCCGAGACCGGCCATCCAGAGGCCCATGATCCAGAGGTCACCACCGACGCCCGGCGACCGGACGGCGTCCGACAGCGGGGTGTAGGCGAACCAGCCGAAGTCGGCGGCGCCCTGCGGGGTGAGGAAGCCGGAGCCCGCGATCAGCCCACCGAACAGGAACAGCCAGTAGCTGAACATGTTCAGGCGCGGGAACGCGACGTCGGGCGAGCCGATCTGCAGCGGCATGATGACGTTGCCGAAGCCGAAGAACAGCGGGGTCGCGAACAGCAGCAGCATGATCGTGCCGTGCATCGTGAAGAGCTGGTTGTAGACCTCGTCGTTCACGATCTGCATGCCCGGGTACGCCAGCTCCGAGCGGATCAGCATGGCCATCAGGCCAGCGATCAGGAACCAGGCGAACGACGTGCCGAGGTACAGCTTGCCGATCAGCTTGTGGTCGGTCGTGGTCAGGATCCGCGCGAGCTCCTGCCCGAGCGGACGACGCTTCGCGACGCTGGTGGGCGTGGCGGCGGTGGCGGTCACTTGCCTTCTCCCTCGGGTTCCTCGTCCAGTCCGACCTGGGTGCTGGCGTTCTGGCCGCCGATCAGCGGCTTGTCGCTCTCGGCGCCCGCGTCCTGGAGGCTCTGCACGTAGGCGTCGTAGTCCTCGCGGGACACGACCTTCACGTCGAACAGCATCCGCGAGTGGTAGACGCCGCACAGCTCGTAGCACTTGCCGCGGTAGTCGCCGATGCGGGTGGGGGTGATCTCGTAGTGGTTCACGCGACCCGGGACGACGTCCATCTTCATCAGGAACGCCGGCACGCCGAGGTCGTGGATGACGTCGGGCGAGTGCAGGTTGAACCGCGTCGTCTCGCCGACGGGCAGGACCAGCAGCGGGAAGTGCGAGCCGGTGCCGGAGTCGTGGACGTACGACTGGTACGGGAAGTTGTCGTCGAACAGGTCGTCGTCCGCGGACCGGTCCTGGTTGCCGATGCCGTAGTTGAAGGTCCACGACCACTGCTGGCCGGTGACCTCGATGGTGTTGTCGACGGGCCGGTCGTCGTCGAGCACGAAGTTCTGGACCTTCACGGTGTGCGCGAAGAACACGATCACCATGATGATCGGCGCGATCGTGTAGAAGATCTCGAGCGGCAGGTTGTAGCGCGTCTGGATCGGGATCTCGTCATCGCTGCGGCGACGGAACCGGAAGACCGCCCAGAAGATGAGGCCCCAGACGACGACTCCGGTGATCAGCGCGGCGATCCACGCGCCCTGCCAGAGGTTGAGGATGTGCTCGCCCTGCTCGGACGCGGGGTCCGGCATGGCGAACCGCTCCCACTGGCCCTGGGTCTCGGACGAACAGCCGCCCAACGCGAGGACACCGACGCCCACGGCGGCCAGGGCGGCCACACGCTTGGGGAGTTGCAGACTCAACGCTTGAGCCTCTCTCTCAGCACGATCACGGATACGCAGAACACTATCGGAACCGGGCCCCGGATCGACTGGTGGGGGGCCGGTACGTTGCGGGTGTGAGAAACGCCTCCGGGTACCTCGACGCCGCGTCGTCGGAGCCGCTCCACCCGGCCGCCCGGGAGACCCTGGCGGCGGCGCTCGACCGGGGGTACGCCGACCCGCGGCGGCTGCACGGGCCCGGCCGGGACGCCCGGCTGCTGCTCGACAACGCGCGGGCGGTCGTCGCGGAGTGCCTCGGGGTGCGCGCCGACGAGGTCACCTTCACCTCCTCCGGCACCGACGCGGTCCATCGCGGGCTGCTGGGCCTGCGGCTGGGTCTGCCGCACGGTGCCGACACCCCGGTTTCCCACTCGGCCGTCGAGCACTCCTCCGTCCTCCACGCGGCCCGCTGGACGGGCGTGGAGCCGGTCGTCGCGCAGGTCGACCGGCTCGGCCGGGTCGCCCCGTCCGGGTTCGCCGGGTCGACCGGCGGGGTGGCCGCGCTCCAGCACGCCAACCACGAGGTCGGCACCGTCCAGCCGCTCGCCGACCTGGAGGTCGGCGTACCGCTCTTCGTGGACGCCTGCGCCAGCATGGGCCGGCTGCCGCTCCCGGACCGCTGGGACGTGGTCGCCGGCTCCGCCCACAAGTGGGGCGGCCCGGCCGGGGTCGGCGTGCTCGTGGTGCGCAAGGGCGCACTCTGGGTGAACCCGTTCCCCGGCGACGACCGCGTGGACGAGCGGTCGGCCGGCTTCGAGAACGTCCCCGCCGCGCTCGCCGCGGCCGCCGCCCTCCGGGCGGTGGTCACCGACCGCGCCGAGACGAACGCTCGCCAGCACGCGCTCGTCGACCGGATCCGGGCGGCGGCCGCGGAGATCCCGGACGTCGAGGTGGTCGGTGACCCCGTCGACCGCCTCCCCCACCTCGTCACCTTCTCCTGCCTCTACGTCGACGGTGAGGCGATCGTGACGGAGCTCGACCGGCGCGGGTACGGCGTCGCCAGCGGGTCGGCCTGCACCGCCTCGACACTCGCGCCGAGCCACGTCCTCGAGGCGATGGGCGTGCTCACCCACGGCAACGTCCGGGTCTCGCTCACCCGGGAGACCACCGCGGCCGACGTGGACGGGTTCCTGGCCGTGCTGCCCGACGTCGTGCGCGAGATCCGGTCCCGGGTGGGGCTGTGACCGGCGCCGAGCTGGAGCTCGACTGCCGCGGGATGCTCTGCCCGCTGCCGGTCATCGAGCTCGGCAAGCGGTACGCCGAGGTGCCGGTCGGCGGCCTGGTCGCCGTGCTCGCCGACGACGTCGCGGCCCGCACCGACATCCCGGCCTGGTGCCGGATGCGCGGCCAGGAGTACGTCGGCGAGGAGCCGACAGGTCGCTACGTCGTCCGCCGGCTCAGCTGATCCGGGTCGACGGTCTGCCCCACCAGCTCCCTCATCTCGTCGATCGCGTCCCACTCGTTGACGTGCATCGCGCCCAGCACCCGGCCGGCGTCGTGCCAGAAGACCACCGCCTGTCGCGCGGCGAGGTCGCCCCTCACCACGACGCTGCCGAGGTGCTCGCGCGGGACGTGGCCGACGTACTCCATGCCGAGGTCGTACTGGTCGGTGAAGAAGTACGGCGACCGCTCGTACGCCTCGGTCCCGCCGAGCATCACCCGGGCGGCGGCCTTGCCCTGCTCGATCGCGTTGTCCCAGTGCTCGACGCGCAGCCGGCCGAACACCGGGTGGTCGTGGGCGGCGATGTCGCCGGCGGCGAGGACGAGCGGGTCGGACGTGCGCAACGTCGCGTCCACGAGCACCCCGTTGTCGACGTCCAGCCCGGCGTCGCGGGCCAGGTCGACCCGCGGCACGGCCCCGACGGCGACGAGCACGAGGTCGGCCGGCACGGGCGGCGTCCCGTCGAAGGAGGTGCCGAGCCGGAGGTCGACGCCGTGCTCCCGGTGGAGGTCGGCGAACATCGACCCGACCCGCTCGCCCACCACGCCGAGCAGCGGCTGCGCCTGGGGCTCCACGACGGTGACCTCGCAGCCGGCGGCCCGGGCGGCGGCGGTCACCTCGAGGCCGATCCAGCCGCCTCCCACCACCAGCACGCGCGGCTGCTGGAGCAGGGCCGCGCGCAGGGCGCGGGAGTCGTCGCGGGTCCGCAGGTAGACGGCGCCCTCGACCGGGAGCCGCCGCGGCTCCGACCCGGTGGCGAGCAGGAGCCGCTCGTACGCGACGTCGCCGGCATCGGTCTCGACGACCTGCCGGAGCCGGTCGATCCGGCGCGCCGCCGAGCCGGTGCGCATGTCCACGCCCTGGTCGGCGTACCACTGCGCGTCGTGGACGTCGGTGCCGTCGGCCTCCTCCTTGCCGAGCAGGACCTCCTTGGAGAGCGGTGGCCGATGGTAGGGCAGGTACGACTCCGCACCCAGGACCACCACGTCGCCGTCGTACCCCTGCTCGCGCAGCTCCTCGACCGCGGACGCGCCCGCGAGGCCTCCACCGACGATCACGTGTGCCATGGGTTCACCTTCCCGAGCGGGTCAGCGCGAGGAACTCCGCGCGGGACGCCGCGTCGTCCCGGAGCCTTCCGAACAGTGCTGACGTCACAGTACGACTCCCCGGCACCCGCGCGCCCCGCAGCGACATGCAGGTGTGCTCGGCCTCGATGACGACACCCACGCCCTTGGCCCCGAGCGCGGTCCGGAGGTGGTCGGCGACCCGCTGAGTCAGCCGCTCCTGGGTCTGCGCGCCCCGCGCGTGGTACTCCACGGTCCGGGCGAGCTTGGACAGGCCGAGGATCCGCTCCCCCGGCAGGTAGCCGACGTGCGCGACGCCCACGAACGGCAGGACGTGGTGCTCGCACAGCGACTGGACCGGGATGTCCTGGACGAGCACCAGCTCGTCGTACCCCTCCGTGTTGGGGAACGTCGTCATCTCGAAGTCGGTCGGGCTCAGCATCTCCGCGAGCGCCCGGGCCATCCGGCCGGGCGTCTCGGCCGTGGACTCGTCGGCGAGGTCCATGCCGAGCGCGGTCAGCAGGTCGGCTGCGGCGACCTCCGCCGCCCGGAGGTCCACCCGCGAGTGGTGCTCGACCCGCCAGCGGGCGAGGTCCTGGGGCGCCTCGCTCATGCCTTCGACCTGCCCATCGCGAGCAGCGTGAGGGCGAGGGCCGCGAGCATCAGGCCGAAGTCGCGCAGCGCGATGTCGTAGTACTCCCCCGTGCTGACCAGGTTCACGATGATGCCGGCGAGCCAGGCGGCCACCAGCAGGCCGCCCCACCGCGGCGTGACCAGCACGACCAGGCCGGCCACGATCTCGACGACGCCGACCATCAGCATCGCGTCGTGCGCCGACCCGGGGACGAGGTCGTTGACCCACGGGGCCAGGTACCCCTCCCAGTCGTCGGTGAGGATCGTCAGGAACTTGTCGAGGCCGAACAGGATCGGCGCCACGACGAACGCGGTGCGCAGCAGCAGGAAGGCCTGCTCGGTGTGGTCGGCCGTCACGACGGACGGCCGGTGCAGGGTGGTCATGGGCCCCTCCGATGTCTAAAAGAGATTTGATTAGATGTTAGAACCTGTGACACCATTGCGTCAACGGTTTCGCCTCGAGAAATGGGTGGCGCATGGACCTCTCCCGGGCCGCCAGCGTCGGCGCCCTCGCGGACCCGACCCGCCGCTCGCTCTACGAGTACGTCGCGACGCGACACGCGCCGGTCGGCCGCGAGGAGGCGGCGGCCGCCCTGGAGCTCCCCCTGCACACGGTGAAGTTCCACCTCGACAAGCTGGTCGGGGCCGGGCTGCTGGCGACGGAGTTCCGGCGACTCGGCGACCGGACCGGGCCGGGCGCGGGCCGGACGAGCAAGCTCTACCGGCGGGCCGAGGGCGAGGTGTCGGTGTCGCTGCCCGACCGCAGGTACGACCTGGTCGGGCACATCCTGGCCAGCGGGGTCGAGCGCGCCAGCGCAGGGACGTCCCTCGACGAGGCGATCGACGCGGCCGCGGGCGAGACCGGCCGCGACCTCGGGGCGGAGGCGGCGCCGGGCGACGTCGCGGCGTTCGCCCAGCTGCTCGCCGCGCAGGGGTTCGAGCCCCGGGTGGAGGGCGACACCGTGCTGCTCGCCAACTGCCCGTTCGACACGCTCGCGAAGAGCCACACGGCGCTGGTGTGCGGGCTGAACCGCGCGTTCGTCCAGGGCGTGGCCGACGGGATCAGGTGCGGCGTCACCGCGTGCCTGGAGCCCGAGCCGGGACAGTGCTGCGTGAAGGCCCGGGTCAGCCCCGAGGTCAGCCCAGCGCCTTGAGGTGCGGCGCCACGTCGTCGGCGGCCGCGGCGCCGTAGGACTCCTCGAGGCGGCCGAGGAACTGCGCGGGCGTGAAGGCGTACTCCTGGGTGCCGACCGTCTCGACGACGTACGCCGCGAGCACGCAGCCCACCTGAGCCGCGCGCTCGAGCCCGACCTGCCACTCCATCGCGGCCAGGAACCCGGCGCGGAACGCGTCGCCCACCCCGGTCGGCTCGAGCGCGGTGACGCCGCGGGCGGCCGCGAGCTCGATCGGCTCCTCGCCCCGGCGCAGGATCCGGGCGCCGTTCCTGCCGAGCGTGGTGACCTGGATGCCGACCCGGGAGAGCACCTCGTCGGCGGACCAGCCGGTCTTCTGCTCGATCATCGCGGACTCGTACTCGTTGGAGAACAGGATCGCCGCGCCGTCGATCAGCTCACGGATCAGCTCCCCGCCGCTGAACGCCAGCTGCTGGCTCGGGTCGGCGATGAACAGGTAGCCGCGCTGGCGGCACTCCTCGGTGTGCCGGAGCATGCCGTCGGGGTCGTCGGCGCCGATCAGCACGTAGTCCGGCGCGCCGACGCGCTCCGCGATCGGGCCGAGCTCGATCAGCCGGGCCTCGCTCATCGCGCCGGGGTAGAACGACGCGATCTGGGCGCCGGTCGGGTCGGTCGTGCAGACGAACCGCGCCGTGTGCCGGGTCTCGGAGATGCGCACGTGGCCGCAGTCGACGCCGTGCCGCTCGAGCCAGGAGCGGTAGCCCGCGAAGTCCTCGCCGGCCGCGCCCACCAGCACCGGACGGACGCCCAGCTGGCCGAGGCCGAAGCAGATGTTGGCGGCGACACCCCCACGCCGGATCTCCAGGTCGTCCACGAGGAACGACACGGAGAGCTTGTCGAGCTGCTCGACGACCAGGGAGTCGGCGAACTTGCCGCCGAAGCTCATCAGGTGGTCGGTGGCGATGGAGCCCGCGATCAGCAGAGACACGTGACGGAACACTACCGAGCGGTACTGCTCCCGGTACCAATCGGTAGGCCCTAGCGTCGGTGGCATGACGCCTCAGCGACTCGTGTACGACGACATCTCGACCCCGGCCGAGATGGGCACCGACGCTCTCGCCGTCCTCACCGCGCTCGGCTGGCTGCCGGGCACCTACGTGCCGCGGGAGGCGACCAAGCGCGAGGTGGAGATCCCCGCGGCGGCCGCGCGACTGGCCGCGGCGCTGAACCTCCAGCTCGACGGGGAGTGAGGCCGCGCCGGCCGACTCACCTCATCGGTGGTCGAGTAGCACGGCGTGACCGAGGAACGAGGTCGCGGCGAGCGTATCGAGACTGTGAGTCTTTCCCTGCGGCCCTGACTGGTGGTCGGGTTGTGGTCGGCAACCTGCGTGTGACCCGTATCGAGATTGGCTTCGTGCCCTTTCTAGGACTTGTCCGCCTGGGTTGCCGGCCCCCGGTCCACGACGGAGTGCTGGCCTGATCAGGAGCTTGACCGTTCGGCGTTCGCGCGCCGTTCGTGTCTCATCACAGTCCTGCCGAATCCGCCGGGACCGGGAACCGTCCACGTCCCCGGTTCAAGGAGGAACGCATGTCCAGTGTGATGAAACTGTCCGAGGTTGTCGATGTCGTGATCGGGGTCGACACCCACGTCGACACCCATGCCGCGGCGGCCGTCGATGCCCGTACCGGCGGGGTACTGGCCCAGATCGTCGTCGAGGCCACCGCGCTGGCGTACGCCGAGCTCGTCGAGTTCGCCGACCAGGTCGGCGCCGAGCACGCGGCGTTGCGGGCCTGGGCGATCGAGGGCACCGGCAGCCACGGCCGAGGCCTGACGGTGCATCTGCACGAGACCGAGGAGATGGTCGTCGAGCTCGACCGTCCCGAACGTGCCCGGCGCCGTGGCGGGGTGAAGTCCGATCCCGCGGACGCGATCCGTGCTGCCCGTGAAGCCATCTCCCGGGCCCGTCGGCACCCCGCGGGGGTCGGGCAGTGACGCTGAGCAGGCCGGGACCCGCCAGGTGCTCGCGGTCCGGCTGGCGATCCGTCGCTCCGCGGTTCAAGCGGCCGGTGACGCACGACGCCAGCTGTTCTCCGCTGTGCTGACCGCCCCCGAGCCGGTCCGCGCCAGGCTGCGCGGGCTCACCTCCGAGGCGCTGGTCGCCAAGATCGCGGGGCTGCGCACCAACGCCGCCTGGGCGAACGTCAATGTCGAGACCGCGACCACCGTGGTGTGTCTGCAGACCTGGGCCTGACGGATCCAGGCGCTGACCGCCGAGGCC
Source organism: Nocardioides sp. URHA0032 (assembly GCF_000620645.1). GTDB lineage: Bacteria > Actinomycetota > Actinomycetes > Propionibacteriales > Nocardioidaceae > Nocardioides. The sequence continues at coordinate 178,084 of NZ_JIAV01000014.1, forward strand.
ACCGACCACGAGAAGCAGATCCGCACCCTGGTCCGCTCCTGGCGACCTGACCTCCTCGAGGAGACCGGGATCGGCCCCATCGTCGCCGCGGTCGTGCTCTGTGCCTGGTCCCACCCCCGCCGGATCCACTCCGAGGCCGCTTTCGCCAAGCTCGCCGGCACCAGCCCGATCGAGGCGACCAGCGGACAGGTCCACACCCGCCACCGGCTCAACCCCTACGGCGACCGACGCCTCAACTGCGCCCTGCACACCATCGTCATCACCCGCCAACGACACGACACCAAAACCCAGGCCTACACCCAGCGACGCACCACCGAAGGCAAGAACCCCCGCGAGATCCGACGCTGCCTCAAGCGCTACATCGCCCGCGACCTCTACCGGCTCCTCGAACGCCCCGACAGGGCTTGACGCGACATAGGAGCGTCCCGGTCGGACGACCGCGCGCTCCAGACGCACATCAGCCCCGGACCGAGGAGGTCCGGGGCTGATCTGTCGGTTCAGGCTGCAGCTGTCTCACGGGGTATCGACACCCGCCTGCTGACTTCGCAGGCTCAGTCAGAGCGCTCGCTCGACCACCATCATCGAGGCCGCTGACGCGTCCTGGATCAGTGGAACGAGTCGCCGCAGGCGCAGGAGCCGGTGGCGTTCGGGTTGTCGATCGTGAAGCCCTGCTTCTCGATCGAGTCCACGAAGTCGATCATCGCGCCGTTCAGGTAGGGGACGCTCATCCGGTCCACGACGACGGAGACGCCGTCGAAGTCGGTCACCACGTCGCCGTCCAGGCTGCGCTCGTCGAAGAACAGCTGGTAGCGGAGGCCCGAGCACCCGCCCGGCTGCACCGAGATGCGCAGCGAGAGATCGTCACGGCCTTCCTGCTCCAGGAGGCTCTTCACCTTGCCGGCGGCCACCGGGCTCAGGTTGATGGAGTCGGTGCGACGCTCGGTGCTGGTCTCGACCTGCTCGGTCATGGGCTGCTTCTCCCGAAGTAGGTGGAAAGGTCTTGCTCGGTCAATGGTCGCACACGGCCGGTTATTCCCGTGACCACGTGCGCGCGACGCGTTCCGCGAGGTCACCGAGCGCCCCCACGGGATCCGCGAACGCCCGCTGCTCCCCCACGGCGTCCACGAGGGAGTACGCCGACTCGACGCCGAGCGCCCGCATCTCCCGCGAGCCGACGTGCACCTGGCCGGCCAGCACCACGCAGGGCCGGAGCGCCGCGGCGGCGACCTCGGCGACGCCGTACGGGACCTTGCCGCCGCGACTGGAGTAGTCGAACGCTCCCTCGCCGGTCACCACGAGGTCGGCGGCCCGCGCGCGCTGGGCCAGGCGCAGCGCGCCGGCGACGAGCCCGATGCCGGGTTCGCGGGTGGCCCCGAGCAGCAGCAGGGCGAACCCGAGACCGCCCGCGGCCCCGGCGCCCTTCTCGAGCGCGATCCGGCGGTCGGCCGCCACGGCCAGCTCCTCGAGCCAGCCGTCCACGACCGGGAGCCGGTCCTCCGCGATGCCCTTCTGCGGGCCGAACACCTTGGTCGCACCGAACAGCCCGGTCAGCGGGTTGTCCACGTCGGTGGCCGCGACCAGCTCCACGGCGAGCGCCGGCAGCTCGACGGTCGTGATGCCCGGCAGCCCGGCGGCACCCTGGTCGAGCGGCCGGTCCGCGGTCGCGCCCAGGGCGGCGAGCAAGCCGGCGCCCCCGTCGTTGGTGCCGCTGCCGCCGAGGCCGACCACGACCTTCGTCGCGCCGGCGTCGACGGCCGCGAGCAGCAGCTCGCCGACGCCGTACGTCGTGGCCGACTCGGGCCGCTCGCCGCCGGTCAGCTCGAGACCGCACGCCTGCGCGGCCTCGACGTACGCCGTGGTGCCGGTCAGCAGCACGGTCGCGGGTGTCGGCTCGCCGTGCGGGCCGCGGACGGTCACCGCCAGCAGCTCGCCGCCGAGCGCCGCGTGGAGGACGTCGACGAATCCCGGTCCGCCGTCGGCCATCGGCGCCAGGTCGAGCTCGTCGTCGGGAGCGCGACGACGCCACCCGGCCGCGATGGCGTCGGCGGCCTCGACCGCCGTGAGCGTGCCCGCGAACTTGTCCGGGGCGACCAGGATGCGCATGCACCTAGTCTGTCGGACGTGCAGATCCGCCCGATGACCCTGGCCGACGTGCCCGAGGCCGAGCGGATCAGCGACGAGGGCTTCTTCGAGCTGGACAGCCGGACCCGGCGGCTGGACGGCCCCGAGCCGCAGCGCCGCTCGGACCCGCACCGCGAGGTGTGGATGAGGCGGACGCGGCACTTCGTCGAGACCGATCCGGGCGGTTGCTGGGTCGCCGAGGACGAGACCGGCCTGGTCGGCATGGCCACGTCGTACCGCCGCGAGACGTTGTGGTGCCTGGCGACGTACGCCGTCCTGCCGGGCCGCCAGGGCCAGGGCATCGGCAAGCCGCTGATGGCCGCCGCGATGAGCCACGGCCGCGGCTGCACCCGCGCGATGCTGTCCGCGTCGTCGGACACCCGGGCGGTGCGGGTCTACCACCAGGCAGGGTTTCAGCTGCACCCGCAGATGTACCTGACCGGCACGCTCGACCGCTCCGCGATCCCGACCGTGGACAAGGTGCGTGAGGGCACGGCGTCGGACTTCGAGCTGATGGACTCCCTCGACCGGGCCGCCCGCGGCGCGGGCCACGGGCCGGACCACGAGCTGATGCTGTCGACGTGGCGGCTGCTGGTCAGCGACACCTCGACCGGCTCGGGCTACGCCTACCTGAACGAGCGCGGCTCGCTGGCGCTGCTGGCCGCGTCGAACCGGCGTACGGCGACCCGCCTGCTGTGGGCCGCGCTGGCCGACGGCCCGGACGAGGCGACGATCAGCCACGTGACGGGCGCGAACCAGTGGGTGCTCGACGTGGGTTTCGCGGCCCGGCTGGCACTGCACCAGGAGGGCTACCTCGCGCTGCGCGGGATGAAGCCGCCCTCGCCGTACGTTCACAACGGTGCGCTGCTCTGAGCAGATCACCGCGAGAATAGGATCGAGCCATGACCACCGTGGACCTCCCGCTGCTGCCGCTCGGCCGCGGCACCGATCTCAACAGCGAGCGTGGCGTGGAGTGCCCGGGCGACCTGCCCGCGGCGTCCGACCCGGACCTGGTGGCGCGGGCGCTGGCCGCCAAGGAGGCGCTCGGCGACAAGGTGTTCGTCCTCGGCCACCACTACCAGCGCGACGAGGTCATCCAGTTCGCGGACGTCACCGGCGACTCCTTCAAGCTCGCGCGGGACGCGGCGGCCCGGCCCGAGGCCGAGTACATCGTCTTCTGTGGCGTGCACTTCATGGCCGAGTCCGCCGACATCCTCACCGGTCCGGACCAGCAGGTGATCCTGCCCGACCTCGCCGCCGGCTGCTCGATGGCCGACATGGCGCGGCTGACCCAGGTGGAGATGGCCTGGCAGGCGATGGCCGACGCCGGCGTTGCCGACAGCGTCGTACCCGTCACCTACATGAACTCCTCCGCGGACATCAAGGCCTTCTGCGGGCGCAACGGCGGCGTCGTCTGCACGTCGAGCAACGCCGAGACGGCGCTGGAGTGGGCGTTCGGGCAGAAGCCGGACGCCAAGGTCCTGTTCCTGCCCGACCAGCACCTCGGCCGCAACACCGCGGTGCTGAAGATGGGCCTCACCCTCGACGACTGCGTCGTCTGGGACCCGCACCGCGCCAACGGCGGCCTCAGCCCCGAGCAACTGCGCGACGCGAAGATGATCCTCTGGAAGGGCCACTGCTCCGTGCACGGCCGCTTCTCCCCCGAGGTGGTCGACAACCTGCGCGCCGAGATCCCCGGCATCAACATCCTGGTGCACCCCGAGTGCCGCCACGAGGTCGTCCTCAAGGCGGACCTGGTCGGCTCGACCGAGTTCATCATCCAGACCATCGAGGCCGCCCCCGCCGGCTCCGCCTGGGCGATCGGGACCGAGCTGAACCTCGTGCAGCGGCTGGCGGCCGCCCACCCGGACAAGCGGATCGTCTTCCTCGACAAGACCGTCTGCTACTGCTCGACGATGAACCGCATCGACCTGCCGCACTTCGTCTGGGCGATGGAGGCGCTGGTCGAGGGCACCGTCGTGAACCGGATCGAGGTCGACCCCGAGACCTCCCGCTGGGCCCTGGTCGCCCTCGAGCGGATGCTCGCCCTCCCCGGCAAGACCGCCAAGGACTGACGCCGGTCGAGTCGGGACTCCTGACGGGCGGGGAGGTACGGCGGGCGGCGGCTACAGCCCGGGGGCGCCCCAGATCGCGAGCCAGCGGCTCAGGTCGTCCTCGACGGGCAGCTCGCCGCCGAGGGTGTCGCGGACCTGGATCTCCAGCAGGTTGTCGCGCTGCCGGTTCGCTCCCGGCTTCGGCGCGAACGGGTAGAACGTGCCCTGCTTGTAGAGGTACACCAGGCCGACCCGTCGTCCACCGGCGTCGGCGAACGGCACCAGCGAGCACAGGAGGCCGGGCCCGAAGCCCTGCGCCTCCAGCGAGGTGTTCACCGCGTGCAGGTCGGTGACGAGCCCGGAGACGTCGGCGGGATCGTGGCGGTTGAGCAGCCACGTGTAGCCGAACTCGTCCCGGGTCACCTCGACCGGGGGGGCGCTGGGATCGGCGTCCAGGAGCGCGACCACCTCGTCCTGGGTCTGGCGGAACGCCGGGCCCTCGGCCGCCCGGTAGCAGACGGCGCCGCTCCCGGTCGGCTCCAGCCCCAGCGAGACCTGCAGCGTGATCGCGGCGCTCGGTACGCCGAAGAGCGCGTCGAGGTTGGCCTGCTTGGGCCGGCTCCTGCCGGCGATGACGTCCCAGAAGCCCATGTCGTCAGCCGGGCCGTCAGGCGGGCCGGTCGAGCTCGGCCTGGATCCTGGCCAGCTGCTCGAGCCGCTGCTCGAGGGACGGGTGCGTCGAGGTCAGCGTGCGGAGCGAGACGCCGCGCGCGGCGGGCGCGATGAAGAACGCGTTCATGGCCTGGGTCGCCCGCAGGTCGCGGTCGGGGATCTGGTTGATCTCGCCGGTGATCTTCTGGAGGGCGGACGCGAGGGCGTGCGGCTTCAGCGTGAGGTACGCGCCGGCCCGGTCCGCCGACAGCTCGCGGTAGCGGGAGAGGAGGCGGAGCAGCACGAAGCTGACGGCGTACGTCACCAGGCTCACCGCGAGGACGACCAGCCACACGGGGAGACCCGAGTTGTTGTCCCGGCGTCCGCCGCCGAAGATCGCGCCGTACTGGGCGCCGCGCGTCAGCATGCCGGCGAGGATGCCGGCGCTGGCGGCCACGGTCATCACCAGGACGTCGCGGTGGGCGACGTGGGACAGCTCGTGCGCGAGGACGCCCTCGAGCTCCTCGGCGTCGAGCCGGCGCAGGATGCCGGTGGTCACCACGACCACCGACCGGTGGGGCGAGCGACCGGTGGCGAACGCGTTCGGCAGCTCGGTGTCGGCGACGCCGACCCTCGGCTTCGGCATGTCCGCGAGCGCGCAGAGCCGCTCGATCATCGCGTGCAGCTCGGGCGCCTGCTCGGGAGAGACCTCGCGGGCGCGCATCGCCTTCATCGCGACCGTGTCCGAGAAGTACCACTGGCCCCACGCGATGCCCAGGCCGACGACGCCGATCAGCAGCGAGAGGGCCGGGGACTGCACCGCGAGCATGAGCGCGACGATCAGCCCGACGAAGAGTCCGCCCAGGAGGAACATGACCGTGGTCATCCGGGCGGTCAGCCCCGGGTCCCCGACGAAGCGCGTACGTGCCATGCCACCGATTGTTGCCGGTGCCCCCAAAGCCGTCAGGCGTCGCCCTTCGGCTGCTCGGTCGCCTCCGGCTCGGTCGCGATGATGTCGCCGCCGGCCTCGGCGGGCTCGATCGCCTGCGGGGGCGGCGGGGCGCCGCCGGCCTTGAGCGCGGCGAGCTCGGCCTCGACGTCGGCCTCTGAGCTCATCGCCTCGAGCTCGCGCGCGATGTCGTCCCCGCCTCCGCCGGTCACATCCTCCAATGCACCGGAGGCGATCAGCTCGTCGATGGCGCCGGCCCGGGCCTGCATCTGCGCGGTCTTGTCCTCGGCGCGCTGGATCGCCTGGCCGACGTCGCCGAGCTCGTCACCGAGGCCGGAGAACGCCTCGTTGATCCGCGTCTGTGCCTCGGCCGCCGTGTACGTCGCCTTGATCGTCTCCTTGCGGGTGCGGAACGACTCGACCCTCGCCTGCAGCCGCTGCTGCGCGAGGGTGAGCTTCTCCTCCTCCGCCTGGAGCTGCGCGTGCTGAGCCTTGAGGTCGTTGATCTGGGTGGTCAGCCCGGACTTGCGGGTCAGCGCCTCGCGGGCAAGGTCCTCGCGACTGACGGAGATCGCCTTCTGGGCCTGGTCCTGGAGCTTCGCGGACTGCTGGTCGAGCTGATTGATCTGCAGCTCGACCCGCTTGCGGCTGGTGGCCACGTCGGCAACGCCGCGGCGTACCTTCGAGAGCAGGTCCAGCTGCCGCTGGTAGCTGTAGTCGAGGGTCTCGCGCGGGTCCTCGGCGCGGTCGAGCGCCTTGTTCGCCTTCGAGCGGAAGATCAGGGTGAAGCGCTGCCAGAGTCCCATGGCCCCAGCGTAGACGAGCAGCCCCGCCGGTAGTCTGGTGTCAGCCCGTCGTCCCCCTGCTGTGTGAGGCCCTGCGTTGTTCCGTCGCTCGAAGACCGAGACCCCCGCCACCACCGTCACCGACAAGGTGGGCGGCAAGGGCCGGCCCACTCCCACGCGCAAGGAGGCGGAGGCGGCCGCGAAGGCTCGCGCCAAGGCGCCCCAGGGCCGCAAGGAGGTCGCCACCGCGCAGCGCGGCGCCCGCTCGGAGTCCAGCCAGAAGGTCCGGCAGGCGATGAAGAGCGGCGACGAGCGCTACTACCCCGCGCGCGACCGCGGCCCGGTCCGCCGGTTCGTGCGCGACTTCGTCGACGCCCGGTTCTCGCTCATCGAGCTGGTCATCCCGCTGCTGCTGGTGACGCTGATCCTGGGCTACTCCGGCAACACGACCCTGCGCCAGTGGGGCAACACCCTGCTGATGGTGATGGTGCTGTTCGTGCTGCTCGACATGGTGATGCTGCGGTTCCGGCTGCGCCGCGAGCTCGCGCGGCGGTTCCCCGACGAGTCGACCAAGGGCCTGACCTACTACGCGATCACCCGGGCGCTGCAGATGAAGTTCATGCGGCTGCCCAAGTCGCAGGTCAAGCTCGGGCAGAAGCTGCCCGACACCTACCGCTAGCCCGCAGACTCAGCGCTGCATCAGCGCGGCCCGGCTGATCTGCTGGGTCTGCTCCGGGTCGCGGACGACGACCGGCTCGATCACCTCGTCGATCGCCTTCATCGCGTCGGCATCGAGGCGTACGCCGGCCGCGCGAGCGTTGTCGCTCACCTGGTCCGGCCGGCTGGCGCCGACGATGGCGCACGAGACGTTGTCGTTCTGGAGCACCCACGCGACGGCGAGCTGCGCCATCGTGAGGCCCGCCCCGTCGGCGATCGGCTTGAGCTGCTGGACGCGCTCGAGGACGTCGTCCTGCATCCAGCGGCTGATCATGTCCGCGCCGCCCTTGTCGTCGGTCGCCCGCGAACCCTCCGGGTGCGGCTGCCCCGGGACGTACTTGCCGGTGAGGACGCCCTGCGCGATCGGTGAGAACACGACCTGCCCCAGGCCGAGCTCGCGGCAGGTCGGCTCCACCTCGGCCTCGATGACCCGCCAGATCAGGTTGTACTGCGGCTGGTTGGAGACCAGCGAGATGCGGAGCTCGCGGGCCAGCACGTGCGCGGCGCGGATCTGGTCGGCGCGCCACTCCGAGACGCCGATGTAGAGCGCCTTGCCGTGGCGCACCACGTCGGCGAACGCCTCCATGGTCTCCTCGAGCGGCGTCTCGTCGTCGTACCGGTGGGCCTGGTAGAGGTCGACGTAGTCGGTGCCCAGCCGCTTCAGCGAGGCGTCGATCGACTCCATGATGTGCTTGCGGGACAGCCCGTGGTCGTTGTGCATCCCCGGGCCGGTGGGCCAGAAGACCTTGGTGAAGATCTCGAGCCCCTCGCGGCGCTCACCCTGGAGTGCCCGGCCGAGCACCGACTCCGCGCGGGTGTTGGCGTACACGTCCGCGGTGTCGAAGGTCGTGATGCCCTCGTCGAGCGCGCGGCGCACGCAGGCCAGGGCGGCGTCCTCCTCGACCTGGGACCCGTGGGTCAGCCAGTTGCCGTACGCGATCTCCGAGACCTTGAGGCCGCTCTTGCCGAGGTTGCGAGTCTGCATGGGTCCGACCCTAGTGGCGCCCCCAACCTCAGCCGTCGAAGTCGAGCACGACCTTCTCGGAGGTGGGGTGCGACTGACAGGTGAGCACGTAGCCGCGCTCGATCTCGTCCGGCTCCAGCGCGTAGTTGGCGTCCATGGCGACGGTCCCCTCGACGAGCCGGGCACGGCAGGTGCCGCAGACGCCGCCCTTGCAGGCGAACGGCAGGTCGGAGCGTACGGCGATGGCGGCGTCGAGCACGGGCTCGCCGTCCGGCCGGAGGTCCAGCGTCGAGGTGCGGCCGTCGAGCCGGATCGTCACGTGGGCAGCGCCGTCGGGGACGTCGAGCGCCTCGATCGGCGCGCGCGGCACCGGGTCGGCGTGGAACAGCTCGGTGTGCACGTGGTCGGCCGGCACGCCCAGCGACGAGAGCATCGAGCGGAGCTCGGTCACCAGCACCTGCGGCCCGCAGAGGAACCACTGGTCGACCTCGGCCGGCGGCATCAGCGCGCCGAGGATCCGCGAGAGCCGCTCGCCGTCGAGCCGCCCGGAGAACAGCTCGACGTCCTGGGTCTCGCGCGACAGCACGTGCACCACCTGGAACCGCTCCGGGAAGCGGTCCTTGAGGTCGTGCACCTCGTCGAGGAACATCACCGAGCGGTGCGTGCGGTTCGCGTAGACCAGCATCACCCGAGCGCCCGGCTCGCCCTCGAGGATCGCGGCGAGGATCGAGAGCACCGGCGTGATGCCGGAGCCCGCCGCGATCGCGACGTACGTACGGCGGGCCGTCGGGTCGAGCTGCGAGGTGAACCGCCCGGCGGGCGTCATCACCTCGAGCGTGTCGCCGACCGCCAACCGCGAGACCACGCCCTCGCTGAAGGCGCCACCCGGCAGCCGCTTCACGCCGATGCGCAGCACCCCGGACGACGGCGGCGAGCAGATCGAGTACGAGCGGCGCACGTCGTCGCCGCCCCGGATGGAGAGGTGCTGGCCGTGCACGAAGCGGAACTCGCCGGCCAGCTCCGGGGGCACGTCGAAGGTCAGGGCGACCGCATCGTCGGTCAGCTCGTCGATCGCCGCGACCCGCAGCGAGTGGAAGGTGGCCGACACGTCAGAGTCGCCCCATCAGAGTGCCTTGAAGTGGTCGAAGGGCTCGTGGCAGCTGCGGCAGACCCACAGCGACTTGCAGGCCGTCGACCCGAACCGGCTCGACTCACGGGTGTCGAGCGACCCGCACTGGGGGCAGCGCACGCTCAGCGGCAGCGCCACGGCGCCGCCGTGGCCGACGGCGCCGGGTGGCGCGATGCCGTACGCCAGCAGCTTCTGCTTGGCATCCTCGGTCATCCAGTCGGTCGTCCACGCCGGCGACAGCACGAACTCGACGTCGACGTGCTGGTAGCCGGCCGACAGCAGCGCCTCGACGAGGTCCTCGCTGATGGTCTCCATCGCCGGGCAGCCGGAGTACGTCGGGGTGATCTGCACGTGCACGCGGCCCTGGTCGTCCTCGGTGACGTCGCGCAGGATCCCGAGGTCGGCGATGGTCACCACCGGCAGCTCGGGGTCGGGCAGGTCCGCGACGATCTTCCAGGCACTGCTCATCGTGTTCACCAGGTGGCCCCCGGGTGCGAGCGGTGCAGGTGCTGCATCTCGGCGAGCAGGTAGCCCAGCTCCTCGGTGTGCAGGCCCGCGCGGCCGCCGCCGCGCGCCGGCGCGACCTGGGGCACCTCGAGGGTCGCCTCGGCGACCACCGGCTCGATCCGGGCCAGCACGAGCGGGTGCAGCGAGGCCGGGTCGACGACGGCTCCCTCGACCGGCCGGAACAGCTCGTCGAGGTAGGGCCACTCGGCGTCGAGCGCCGCCTGCATGCGCTGGTGCGACTCCTCGGTGCCGTCGCCGAGCCGCACGACCCACCGCGCGGCGTGGTCGAGGTGGTAGGCGACCTCCTTCACGGCCTTGCCGGCCACGCCGGCCAGTGTCGGGTCCGGGCAGGAGGCGAGGGCGGCGTACAGCTCGGACTGCCACGCCGCGAACAGCAGCAGCCGCGCCATCGTCACGCCGAAGTCACTCTGCGCGCGCTCCACCAGCCAGACGTTGCGGAACTCGCGCTCGTCGCGCAGGTAGGCGAGGTCGTCCTCGGTCCGGCCGTCGCCCTCGAGCTGCCCGGCGTACGACAGCAGCGTGCGCGCCTGGCCGAGCTGGTCGAGGCCGATGTTCGCGAGCGCGAGGTCCTCCTCGAGCTGCGGCGCGCGGCTGATCCACCAGCCCATCCGCTGGGCGGAGACCAGCGCGTCGTCGGCGAGGCCCAGGACGTAGTCACCGAGTGTCTTCGAGGGAGTGCTCACAGGTGCTCCACGCCCTCGGGGACGTTGTAGAAGGTCGGGTGCCGGTAGACCTTGTCGTCCGCGGGGTCGAAGAACGCGTCTCGCTCCCCCGGGTCGGACGCGACGATCTCCGCCGCCGGCACGACCCAGAGCGAGACGCCCTCCTGGCGCCGCGTGTAGACGTCGCGCGCGTTGCGGAGCGCCATCTCGGCGTCCGGCGCGTGCAACGACCCGACGTGGACGTGCGACAGCCCCCTCCGAGACCGCACGAACACCTCCCAGAGCGGCCAGTCCCTCACGCGGCACCCTCCCGAACCGCCTGCTTGGCGGCATATGCCGAGGCGGCCTCCCGCACCCAGGCTCCGTCCTCGTGCGCCCCCACACGGTGCGCGAGTCGTTGCTGGTTGCAGGGACCGTTGCCCTTGATCACCTCGAACAGCTCGGTGAAGTCCACCGTGCCGAAGTCGTAGTGGCCGCGCTCCTCGTTCCACCGGATCTCCGGGTCCGGGAGCGTCAGGCCGAGCGCCTCCGCCTGCGGCACGGTCATGTCGACGAAGCGCTGGCGCAGGTCGTCGTTGGAGAAGCGCTTGATGCCCCACGCCATCGACTGGGCGGAGTTCGGCGAGTCGTCGTCCGGCGGGCCGAACATCATCAGCGACGGCCACCAGTAGCGGTCGACGGCGTCCTGCGCCATCGCCCGCTGCGCAGGGGTGCCGTGCGACAGCGTGTGCAGGATCTCGAAGCCCTGCCGCTGGTGGAAGGACTCCTCCTTGCAGACCCGCACCATCGCGCGGGCGTACGGCCCGTAGGAGCAGCGGCACAGCGGCACCTGGTTCACGATCGCGGCGCCGTCGACCAGCCAGCCGATCGCGCCGACGTCGGCCCACGTCAGCGTCGGGTAGTTGAAGATCGAGGAGTACTTCTGCCGGCCGGTGTGCAGCTGGTCGAGCAGGTCCTCGCGGTCGACGCCGAGCGTCTCGGCGGCGGCGTACAGGTAGAGGCCGTGCCCCGCCTCGTCCTGCACCTTCGCCATCAGGATCGCCTTGCGGCGCAGGCTCGGCGCGCGGCTGATCCAGTTGCCCTCGGGCTGCATGCCGATGATCTCGGAGTGGGCGTGCTGGGCGATCTGGCGGACCAGCGTGCGGCGGTAGCCGTCGGGCATCTCGTCCCGCGGCTCCACCCGTCCGTCACCGGCGAGGAGGTCGTCGAAGTCCACACGACGACGCTACCCGACCGTGTTACAGATGTCTGCATCCATGACAGAGATTTGTAACAGCGGGACCGGCTGACAGGATGCGTCCATGAGTGACGTGTCGGTCCGCGTCGCCTGGGCCGACGACGCCCGCGCGATCGCCGAGGTCCAGCTCCGCACCTGGCGGGCGACGTACGCCGGGGTGCTGCCGGCCGAGGCGCTCCCGAGCGACGTCGAGGCGGCGGCCGCCGCCTGGCACGCGGCGCTCTCCAAGCCGCGCGACGCCCGCAACCGGGTGCTCGTCGCGCTCGAGCGCAACCGGGTCGTGGGCTTCGCGCTGACCTCGCCCGCTGCGGACCCGGACTGCGACCCGGTCGTCGACGCCGAGCTCGCCGACCTGACCGTCGACCCGGACGCGCGCGGCCAGGGGCACGGATCCCGGCTGCTCCAGGCGGCGGTGGACACGATGGCGGCCGACCGGTTCTCGCGTGCCGTGCTGTGGGCGATCGCGTCCGACGACGCGCTGCGCACCTTCCTCGCCGACGCCGGCTGGGCTGCCGACCAGGCCCACCGCGAGCTCGACCTGGACGGCGAGGGCACCACCGTCGTCAAGCAGGTCCGGCTGCACACAGCAATCTCCTAGCCCGTACCCCTTGATTTCCGGGGATCCGGGGAGACGATGGACCTGTGTTCGGTCCACTGCCCCCGCTCCACCGCCTCCTGGTGGTGGCCACCGCGCTGATCGTGGGCATGCTCTCCGGCATCTGGCTGGTCCACGTCACCGAGGTGCCGGCGCTCATCGCCGCCGGGGTCGGCTGGGGTCTGCTCGCCGGACTGCTGCTCACCTACGTGCTGCTGCACGACTTCCACCACCGCCCCACGCCGGTGCGGGTACGCCGGCGCTAGCCTCGGCCGCGTGAGCGACGCGCCCCTCGAGCCCCGCGCGCGGTCCGCGATCATCCGCGACAGCCTCGGCGTGGGCGTCGCCACCGGGGCGTACGGCGTCAGCTTCGGCGCGATCTCCGTCGCGTCCGGACTCTCGGTGGCACAGACGTGCGCCCTGTCCCTGTTGGTGTTCACCGGCGCCAGCCAGTTCGCCCTGGTCGGTGTCGTGGCCGCCGGCGGTGCACCGATCTCGGGCGCGCTGACCGCCCTGCTGCTCGGCACCCGCAACACCCTCTACGGGCTGCGGCTCGCCCCGCTGCTCGCCTGGCGTGGCGTCAGGCGGGTGCTCGCCGCACACGTGCTGATCGACGAGTCCACGGCCATGTCGGTGACCCGCGAGACCCGCGACGCCGCCCGGCTCGGCTTCCTGGTCACCGGCGTCTCGGTCTTCGTGCTCTGGAACGTCGCCACGTTCGCCGGAGCCGTCGCGGGCAACGAGCTCGGGGACCCGCGCCGGTACGGCCTCGACGCGGCCGTCGGCGCGGCGTTCCTCGCGCTGCTCTGGCCGCGGCTGCACCGCCGCCGCAACCGGCTGGTGGCGGTCGCTGCCGCCGCGGTCGCCCTGGGGATCGTGCCGATGGCACCCGCCGGCGTGCCGGTGCTCGCCGCGGCCGGCGTGGCCCTGGTCGCCGGCGTGCTCACCCGGGAGCGGGACGCATGATGTGGACGGCGGTGATCGTCGCCGCGGTCGGCTGCTATCTGCTCAAGCTGGGCGGCCTGTCGGTGCCGCCGTGGGTCCTCGAGCGACCCGTGGTCGAGCGGGTCGCCGACCTGATCCCGGTCGCCCTGCTGTCCGCGCTCGTGGCGGTCCAGGTGTTCACCCGAGGGCACGAGATCGTGGTCGATGCTCGCGCCCTCGGGCTGGGCGTCGCGGTGGTGCTGCTGCTCCTGCGCGCGCCGTTCCTGGTCGTGGTGTTCGGCGCCGCCCTGGTCGCGGCGGTCGCGCGACTCCTCCTCTAGAACGGGCACAGGGGCCCGCGCCCGTTCCGTGGGCGCGAACCCCTGTGCGTCGGCAGCCGGTCAGCTCACGCTGACCGCGCTCCAGGCCGCGGCGACGGCGTTGTACTGGGCGCTGCCTGCGCCGTACAGGTCCTTGGCCGCGTTGAGGGTGGCCGTGCGGGCACCCGCGTAGTTCGTGCTCGAGGTCATGTAGACGGTCAGGGCGCGGTACCAGATGGCGGCAGCGGCGTCCCGCCCGATGCCGGTCACGGTGGAGCCGTTGCAGGTCGGGCTGTTGTAGGAGACGCCGTTGAGCGTCTTGGCACCCGAGCCCTCGGACAGCAGGTAGAAGAAGTGGTTGCCGATGCCCGAGGAGTAGTGCACGTCGGCGTTGCCGGCGGTCGCGGACCAGCAGTTCAGCGAGCTGCCGTCCGAGGCCGGGTTGTCCATCCGGCGGAAGCCGAGGTGCTTCTTGAGGTCGAACTCCTCGCCGATCAGGTAGTCGCCCGGGTCGTTGGCGTTGTTCGCGAAGAACTCCACCATGGTGCCGAAGATGTCCGAGGTGGCCTCGTTGAGGCCGCCGGACTCACCGCTGTAGTCGAGACCGGCGGTGTTCTCGGTGACGCCGTGGCTCATCTCGTGACCGGCCACGTCGAGGGAGACCAGCGGGCCGTAGTTGGTGCCGTCGCCGTCGCCGTAGGTCATCTTGGCGCCGTCCCAGAACGCGTTGACGTACTTGCTGCCGTAGTGGACCCGGTTGTAGGAGCCGGCGCCGTTGCCGAAGATGCCGTCCCGGTTGAACGTGGCCTTGTAGAAGTCCCAGGTCTCGTTGCTGCCGTACTGCGCGTCCGCACCGGCGCTGGCCCGGTTGCTGTTCGTGCCATTGCCGAACACCGTGGTGGCGGAGGTGATCAGGGTGCCGGTGGAGCAGTTGATCCCGAAGAGCTGGCAGGCATAGGAGTCGGACTTGTTGTTCATGTCGGTCGTGTACGTGTTGCCACGCAGGCCGTCGTTCTTGAGCTGGTACGTCGAGCCGGACTTCGTGACGCTCAGCGGGACGGTGCCCGAGTAGAGCGTCTGGCCGGAGCCGTCCACGGTCTCGATCTGCTGCTCGCGGCGGATCACCGCGCCGGTCTTCGCGTCGACGTACGTCGCGAGCCGGCTCGGGGTGCCGTCCTTCTGCGTGCCGCCCGTGATGACCTCCCACGCGAGCCGGCCGGTCCCGGACGTCGCGTCGACGACCAGGCGGGTCGACCGGGCCTTGCGGGCCGGCTCGTTGCGGGCCGTCGCCCTGCTGACCGCGGGCTTGACCGACAGGCGGATCGCCCGGTCGAGGGTCCTGCTGACGCCGGTGAGCGCGCCCGCCGAGCCCTGGTGGACGACCAGGTCGCCGCCGAGGACCGGGAGGCCGCGGTAGAAGCGGTCCATCCGGACGTGGGTGGCGCCGTTGGCGTCGGTGATGCGGTCGGTGACCCGGTAGGTCGTGCCGGCGCTGGTGAGCGCGGCAGCCGGGTGCTGCCGGAGGACGTCGGCCGCCGATGGGCGAGCCGGTGGGGCGGCTGACGCGCCGTCGACGGCCTGGAAGGTGGCGGCCGTCAGGGCGAGGACAGCGAGGGATGCGAAGCCCGAGATCTTGCGCATGGACTGGTCCTTCTCGTTCGTCGGGAACTGCTGGGGGCGGAAGCCTCGCCTGCTCCAACGGCCGACGGAAGACCCGGTTACCTGCGGATACGTGCAATGCACGAACCTGCAGATCCGCGACGGATCAGTCCAGCGGGAGGAAGTGCTCCAGCCCGACGGTGAGACCGGGGTGGTCCGCGATCGCGCGCAGTCCGGCGAGGACGCCGGGGGTGAACGACACCCGGTCCAGCGAGTCGTGCCGGATCGTCAGCGTCTCCCCCACGCCGCCCAGCAGCACCTCCTGGTGGGCGACCAGCCCGCGCACCCGCAGGGCATGCACCCGGATCCCGTCGACGTCCGCGCCACGGGCTCCGTCGAGCCCGGTCGTGGTGGCGTCCGGCACCGGCCCCTTCCCGGCCTCGCGGCGGGCGGCAGCGATGAGCTCGGCGGTGCGCCGGGCGGTGCCGGACGGCGCGTCCGCCTTGGTCGGGTGGTGCATCTCGATGACCTCCACCGACTCGTAGAACGGCGCCGCGACGGCCGCGAACCGCATCATCAGGATGGCGCCGATCGAGAAGTTGGGGGCGATCAGCACGCCGGTGCCGGCCGCGCCCTCGAGCCAGCCGCGGAGGGTGTCGAGCCGCTGCTCGTCGAAGCCCGTGGTCCCCACGACCGCGTGGATCCCGTGCTCGATGCAGAACTGGAGGTTGTCCATGACGACGTCGGGGTGGGTGAAGTCGACGACCGCCTCCGCGCCCTCGGAGACCAGCGTGTCGATCGCGTCCCCGGCATCGATCTCGGCGACGAGCTCCAGGTCGTCGGCCGCGGCGACGGCGCGGCACACCTCGGTCCCGACCTTGCCGCGTGCGCCCAGCACGCCCACCCTGATCACGGGGGCCAACCTATCTGGCAGTCTGGGTCCATGGCGCTGCAGACCATCCCGCCCCGGATCCGGTGGGCGGTGGACATGATGGATGTCCAGCCGAGCGACCACGTCCTCGAGATCGGCTGCGGGCCGGGGGCCGGCGCGGAGCTGATCTGCGAGAAGCTCGAGACCGGCAAGCTGTTCGCCATCGACCGCTCCGAGTCAGGCGTGGACCGCACCAAGCGCCGGTGCGCCCGCTTCGTCGAGTCCGGCCGGCTCACCGTCCGCCAGATCGACCTGGCCACGCTGCGGGTGCCGGTGAAGCGGCTGAACAAGGTGTTCGCGTTCAACGTCAACCTGTTCTGGGTGCGCGACTGCGCCGACGAGGTCGCGCTCCTGCACGAGCGGGTGGTGCCGGGCGGCGCCGTCTACCTCTTCTACGAGGCGACCCAGCCCGAGCTGGTGCCGACCATCGTCAAGAAGGCCTCGGCCGCGCTCGTCGAGGGTGGTTTCCGGGTCTCCGTGGTGGACCAGAAGGCGCCGCCGGTGGTCGGCCTTATCGGCCGTCGGTGAAGGCAATTCCCTGAACTCATCTTGCATTAGGCTATTCCCTGAACTAACCTGGATCGCATGTCCGTCCTGGTGCTCACCGTCGACCAGCAGGGCAGCCGTCGCTCTCCCGACCTGGTCCAGGCCGCCCTGACCGCGCTGGGGGACGTCCCGGTCCTGCGCCCGTTCGAGCAGACCGTGGGTGACGAGTTCCAGGGCGTCCTCGACTCCCCCGCCGCCCTGCCGTCCGTCGTCGAGACCCTGCTCCGCCACAGCACCTGGCACGTCGGCATCGGGGTCGGCCCGGTCGAGGAGCCCCTGC
This sequence comes from Nocardioides sp. URHA0032, assembly GCF_000620645.1. GTDB lineage: Bacteria > Actinomycetota > Actinomycetes > Propionibacteriales > Nocardioidaceae > Nocardioides. Next base: position 195,076 of record NZ_JIAV01000014.1, read on the forward strand.
CGGCGCACGCCCGCGCCGGCCGCGGCCCGGCCTACCTGCACGCCCGCGCGGCGGTCACGGCCGCGAAGTCCAGCCCGTGGCACCTCCGGGTCCTCGGCGACGATCCCGGCACCCGCGCGCTCGAGACCGTCCTCTGGTTGTGGGCGAGCGTGCTCGCGCGGCGTACCGCCCGGGGCTGGGAGGTCGCCGACCTCGTCGCCGACGGGCTGTCGTACGAGGAGACGGCCCACCGACTCGGCATCACCCCCTCCGCGGTGAGCCAGCGAGCCGCCGCGGCTGGCATCGTGGAGTCGCGGCGGGCCCGCGAGCTCGCCACCGACCTCACCGCTCGCCTGCTCGGGAAGGAGCCCTCATGAGCCCGTCCGACTACGGCGCGCTGCTGTTGGTCCTGCTCGGCTTCGCCGTCCTCGCCGGCACCATGGCCTGGCACGCGCCTGCCCGCCGGATCTTCGCGCCCGCGAGCTTGGCGGTCCTGGTCGCCGCCGGTGCCGTCGCGGCGGTCCCCGCCACCGTCGACGTCTCCCCGGGCTGGCAGACCGTCGTCCTCGTCGCCTTCGGCGGCATCCTCGCCATCGCCGGCGGCGGCCCCCTCACCTCCCTGGTGTTCGACCTGGTCGACCGTCGTGAGACGCCGGCCGACTCCCTGGACCGCGCCGGCCACGTCCTCCGCGGCGGCGCCTGGATCGGGGCCCTGGAGCGGGTCGCCATCTTCGCCACCCTCGTCGCCGGCTGGCCCGAGGGCCTCGCGGTCGTCCTCGCCGTCAAGGGCCTCGGCCGCTACCCCGAGCTCCGCGCGGCCGAGGACGGCGTCCGCACCGGCGCCGCCGAGCGCTTCATCATCGGGACCTTCGCCAGCGTGCTGTGGGCGTGCGGGTGCGCCGGAGTGGTCGTGCTCGTCCGCTAGCCCGAGCCGCCTGCGCGGACGACGAACGAGGCACCGTCCCCACCGGAGACGGTGCCTCGTGACGCGAGTGGCTGTGGATCAGACTCCGCGGCCTCCTCGGACGCGACCCAGGATGAACAGCACCAGCGCGACGATGGCGAGGATGATGAGGATGGTCCACAACATGGCGAAACTCCATTCCGTTGGATGAGCTGTCGTGCCGACAGCCGACAGGTCCGCCAGGTCCGCACGGGATGTGTGACCTCGCAGCAGCCGGGCTGATGCCTGAACGTGCCCAACGGGTCACCCCCTCAAACCGGCGCCGACGCCGGCGGCGCGCGCTCAGGAGCCGGTGAAGTGCAGCCGCGGGTCCCGCACCAGGTCCGCGAGGTCGGCGTCGGAGAGCTGGCGGCCCGCCGTGCCGGCCTGCTCGCTCTGGGCCGGGACGGACTCGAAGGCGTTGACGGCGGAGCCGTCCGGGCGGACGAAGTAGACGCCGAAGTACCACTCCACGGGATCGCCGGAGCTGAACGCCTGGCGGTAGACCGTGCCGCCCTGGACCTTCTGCTCGGTGCACCCGTCGCACTGCAGGCCGCCCTCGCTGGGCGCGGCCATGATCACGAGCAGCTTGCTGCCGGCCAGCGTGTAGGACGCCTGCCAGTCCTCGGCCTGCGCGAAGTCCGGGTCGGCGATCGGCCCCGCGGTGTGGCTGTCGCTGGGGTAGACGTCGTCGGGCGGGGGCAGCGACGGCAGGTGCTCGGCGATCACGCCGGTCATCCGCTCGTCGATGTCGGTGCCCGGCACGAAGTCGGGGGCAGGAGCGGGCGCGCCGGCGAGCGGCGCGTCGTGCGCCACGGTCGGGCCGCCGTCGCCTCCGGTGGCCGCGAGGACCCCGCCGGTGGCGATGCCCACCACCGCGACGGCGGTGCCCAGGCGGGCGCGCCGCTGGACGCGCTTGCGCCGCCCGCGCCGGACGGCCTGCTCCAGGTCGGGTGCGCCGGGTACGTCGCTGGTCACGCGGTCGAGCTGGTCGCGGAGGATCTGCTCAGAGGTCATGGGAGCTCCCTTCGGAGGTCTGGGGTGCGGCGAGCACCGCCTGGAGACGGTCGAGGGCACGCGCGGTCCGGCTCTTGACGGTGCCCTCGGGCAGGTCGAGGACCCGCGCCACCTCGGCGACCGGGAGGTCGTCGAGGAACCGCAGCGCGACCACCGCCCGGTCGCGCGGAGAGAGCCCGGCCAGCGCCCGCATCAGGTCGAGCCGCTCGAGCCCGGTCTCGGGACCGGCCACCTGGCGCTCGGGCAGCTCGCCGGTGGCCGGCTCCCGGTTGCGCTGCCGAGCCATCCGGAAGCACGTGTGCACCACCGTTCGTCGCGCGTAGGTGTCCACGGCCCCCGGCTGGATCCGGGGCCAGTGCACGTAGAGCTGCGTGAACGCCGTCTGCACGGCGTCCTCCGCCGCCGGCCAGCTGCCCAGGACGGCGTACGCCGTCCGCATCAGCGAACGCTGCCGGACCACGAAGAACTCGCGGTACGCGCTCTCCCATGCCGGCGTGCGTCCCACCCTGGCTCCTGTCCGGTCGGTGTCCTCACCAGTCAAGAGCTGTGAGGCCGGTCGCGGGTTCCGTCGACGCCCGAGAAGTTGCCGGGCACCCAGGACAGGGCACCATGGCGTCCATGTCGTTGCCCACCCCCGCACTGCAGACGGCGCGCCTCCGGCTGCGCGCGGTGGCCGACGCGGACGCCGACGCCCTCTTCGCGATGCACAGCAGCGCCGACGTGCTGCGGTACTGGGACTCGCCGCCGTGGACAGACCGGGGGAGCGCCACGCGCTTCATCGCGATGTCCCACCGGCTGGCGGAGAAGGGCGCCGGCGCCAGGTTGGCCGTCGACCGGACCTCGGACGGGGCGTTCATCGGATGGTGCGCACTGGTCCGGTGGAACCCCGACCACCGGAGCGCGGCGATGGGCTACTGCTTCGACCGAGCGGCCTGGGGCCACGGCTACGCGACCGAGGCCGCCGGCGCCGTGCTGGCCTGGGCGTTCGACACCCTGGACCTGAACCGGGTCCAGGCGGAGACCGACACCCGCAACGTCGCGTCCGCCCGCGTCCTGGAGAAGCTCGGCTTCGTGCGGGAGGGCACGCTGCGTGAGGACTGCGTCGTGAACGGCGACGTCTCGGACTCGTGGGTCTACGGGCTGCTCCGGCGGGAGTGGCGAGGTCAGGACCCCACGGGATGAGCCGGGAGGAGCACCGCGGCCGTGCGGCGGTCGCCTACCGCGACCTGTCCGGCTGAGCGACCGGCCGGCTGCGCCGCAGCTGTGGCCGCGGCTCCTGCAGGAGGATCGCCACGCCCGCCACCACGGCCACGATCTCGGCGATCGCCGCCGTCCAGACGGCCCACCCCGTCCAGACCTCCGACACCCCGAACAGGCCGACCGTCGCGGCGGTGACGAACGCGGCGAGGGTGGAGAGGCCGAACCCCACGGCGAGCAGCGGCGGCAGCCAGTGCCGCCAGGTCATCAGGAGCACGGCGATCACCAGCCCGGCGCCGGCGTTCAGCAGGAACGCCGGGCCGATCTGGCTGTCCTCGTGCGCCCAGTCGAAGTAGAGCTTGAAGTGCACCAACCCCGAGACGAGCACTCCCAGGGCGGCCAGGGCACGCATCCTCATGGTGATTCTCCGTTCGTCGGCAACCCGGACAGTCGGGTCATCCGTGCACACGGGATCGCGCGGCCCGCGGTTCACCGCGGGCGGTCCTAGCTCGGCCCGACCACCGCGAGGATCTCCGGCTTCGTGAAGACGTCGGCGGCGACCGACCGCACGTCGTCCAGGGTGACGCCCTCGACGCGGGCCATCACCTCGTCGATGCTGAGCAGCTCGTCGTGGACGAGCTCGGCCTTGCCGAGACGCGACATCCGGGATGCGGAGTCCTCGAGCCCGAGCACCAGCCCGCCGCGGAGCTGCCCCTTGCCGCGGGCGAGCTCCTCGGCCGTGATGCCCGTGGTGGCGACCTTCGCCAGCTCCTCCCGCACGACGGCGAGCACGTCGTCGAGCTTGGACGGGAGGCAACCGACGGAGACGCCGACCAGGCCGGAGTCGGCGTGGTGGGAGGCGAAGGAGAAGACCGAGTACGCGAGGCCGCGGTGCTCGCGGACCTCCTGGAAGAGTCGGGAGGACGTGCCGCCCCCGAGCGCGGTGTTGAGCACCCCGAGCGCGAAGCGCCGGGGATCGTCGCGGACCAGGCCCTCCATGCCGAGCACGACGTTCACCTGCTCGAACGGGCGGGTGGTGTGCACCTCGCCGGGCTGCACGCGCTTGCGCGAGCCACGCCGTGCGGGCAGCGGGCTGGCCGTGCCGGCCAGCCAGTCGTTGCGGGCGAACGCCTTCCTGACCTGGCGCACCAGGGCGGCGTGGTCGACGTTGCCGGCCGCCGAGACGACGATGTTCTCCGGACGGTAGTGGCGCCGGTGGAACCGGACGATCTGCGCGCGTGTGATCGCCTGGATCGAGGCGTCGGTGCCGGCGATCGGGCGGCCGAGGGGCGTGTCTCCCCAGGCCTGCGCCGCGAAGAGGTTGTGCACGACGTCGTCCGGGTCGTCGTCGTGCATCGCGATCTCGTCGAGGATCACGTCGCGCTCGGCCTCGACGTCCTCGGGGAGCAGGGTCGACCCCGTGATCATGTCGCCGAGCACGTCGACCGCCAGCGGCAGGTCCTCGTCGAGGACCCGCGCGTGGAAGCAGGTGTACTCCTTGGCGGTGAACGCGTTGAACTCACCACCGACCGCGTCCAGCGCGATCGAGATGTCCAGCGCCGACCGCTCACCCGTGCCCTTGAAGAGCAGGTGCTCCAGGAAGTGCGAGCAGCCGTGCAGGGTCGGCGACTCGTCGCGCGAGCCGACGCCGACCCACACCCCGATCGCGGCCGAGCGCACGCCCGCCTGGTGCTCGCTGATGATGCGCAGCCCCGACGGCAGGACCGTGCGCCGGATGCGCGAGGTCACCTGGCCGTCCGCATCGCGCTCGGTGAAGAGCGTGCGGGTGCCCGGAGAAGACGGTGACCCGCCAGAAGAGACCTTCTGGCGGGTCACCGGTGCAGCCTTGGTCACTCGGAGTCGTCCGCGCCTTCGGCGTCGGAGGACTCGGCGGACTCGGAGGACTCGGCCTCGTCGACCACCGGGACCAGCGACAGCTTGCCGCGGTCGTCGATCTCGGCGATCTGGACCTGGATCTTCTGGCCCACGGACACGACGTCCTCGACCGCGTCGACGCGCTTGCCGCCGGCCAGGCCGCGCAGCTTGCTGATGTGCAGCAGCCCGTCCTTGCCCGGCATCAGCGAGACGAACGCACCGAAGTTGGTCGTCTTGACGACGGTGCCCAGGTAGCGCTCACCGATCTCCGGCATCGTCGGGTTGGCGATCTGGTTGATCTGGTCCTTCGCCGCCTGCGCAGCCTCACCGTTGGTGGCGCCGATGTAGATCGTGCCGTCGTCCTCGATCGAGATCGAGGCGCCGGTGTCGTCCTGGATCTGGTTGATGATCTTGCCCTTGGGGCCGATGACCTCGCCGATCTTGTCGACCGGGATGTTGATCGTGATGATCCGCGGGGCGTGGATCGACATCTCCTCGGGCTCATCGATGGCCTCGGCCATCACGTCGAGGATCGCCATCCGGGCGTCACGCGCCTGCTGCAGCGCCTGCGCGAGCACCTCGGCGGGGATGCCGTCGAGCTTGGTGTCGAGCTGGAGCGCGGTCACGAACTGACGGGTGCCGGCGACCTTGAAGTCCATGTCGCCGAACGCGTCCTCGGCGCCGAGGATGTCGGTGAGCGCGACGTACTGCATCGAGCCGTCGATCTCGCCGGAGACGAGGCCCATCGCGATGCCCGCGACCGGGGCCTTCAGCGGCACGCCGGCCTGGAGCAGCGCCAGTGTCGAGGCGCAGACCGAGCCCATCGAGGTCGAGCCGTTGGAGCCCATCGCCTCGGAGAGCTGGCGGATGGCGTACGGGAACTCCTCGCGGGAGGGCAGCACCGGCAGCAGCGCACGGCGCGCGAGCGCACCGTGGCCGACCTCGCGGCGCTTCGGCGAGCCGACCCGGCCGGTCTCACCGGTCGAGAACGGCGGGAAGACGTACTTGTGCATGTAGCGGCGGTGCTTCTCCGGGGAGAGCGTGTCCAGCTGCTGCTCCATCTTCAGCATGTCCAGCGTGGTGACGCCCAGGATCTGGGTCTCGCCGCGCTCGAAGAGCGCCGAGCCGTGCACGCGCGGGATCACGCCGACCTCGGCGTGCAGCGGGCGGATGTCGGCCAGGCCACGGCCGTCGATGCGGACCTTGTCCTTGAGGATGCTCTCGCGGACGACCTGCTTGTTGACCGAGCGGAAGGCCGCGCCGATCTCCTTCTCGCGACCCTCGAACTGGCCGGCGAGCTGCTCGAGCACACCGTCCTTGAGCTCGTCGGTGCGGTCGTTGCGCTCCTCCTTGTCGGCGATCTTCATCGCGGCGACCAGGTCGTCCTTGACGGCCGCCTCGACCGCGGCGAACACGTCGTCCTCGTAGTCGAGGAAGATCGGGAACTCCTGGACCGGCTTCGCGGCGACGTTCGCCAGCTCGGCCTGGGCCTCGACGAGCTGCTTGATGAAGGGCTTGGCGGCGTCGAGGCCGCCGGCCACGACCTCCTCGGTCGGCGCGGTGGCGCCGCCCCGGACCAGCTCGATGGTCTGCTCGGTCGCCTCGGCCTCGACCATCATGATCGCGACGTCGCCCGTGTCGGTGACGCGGCCGGCCACGACCATGTCGAAGACGGCGTCCTCGAGCTGGCTGTGGGTCGGGAACGCGACCCACTGGCCGTCGATCAGCGCCACGCGGACGCCGCCGACCGGGCCGGAGAACGGCAGGCCGGAGAGCTGCGTCGACAGCGATGCGGCGTTGATCGCGAGGACGTCGTAGGGCGCGTCCGGGTTCAGCGCCATCACCGTGATGACGACCTGGACCTCGTTGCGGAGGCCCTTCTTGAACGTCGGGCGCAGCGGCCGGTCGATCAGGCGGCAGGTGAGGATCGCGTCCTCGCCGGGCCGGCCCTCGGAGCGGAAGAACGAGCCGGGGATCTTGCCCGCGGCGTACATCCGCTCCTCGACGTCGATCGTCAGGGGGAAGAAGTCGAAGTGGTCCTTGGGGTGCTTGCCCGCGGTGGTCGCGGACAGCAGCATCGTGTCGTCGTCGAGGTAGGCGGTGACGGCACCGGCAGCCTGGCGGGCGAGGAGCCCGCTCTCGAACTTGATGGTCCGGGTGCCGAACTTGCCGTTGTCGAGAGTGGTCTCGACAACGTGGATGACGGGTTCAGTCAAGGGATGTCCCTGTTCTGCTCGCGGAGCGATCCGCGGCGTCCCGCGTCATGCAGAGGCCTGGTCTTCGATCGAGGCCCGCAGAGCCGTGCTCTGAGAGCCACTACCGAGGACCGAGCCAGAACGTGCGGGTCGCTCCTGGTGTTCAGATGTACTTCTGAGTGGGTCTGCTGGTGAATCTAGCGTCCGGAGACGCTCCCGAGAAAGCGTGAAGGGCCCACCTGAGGCAGGCCCTTCACGGTAAATCAGCGGCGGAGGCCGAGACGCTCGACGATCGAGCGGTAACGGTTGATGTCCGTCTTCTGCAGGTAGTTCAGCAACCGGCGGCGCTGGCCGACGAGCAGCAGCAGGCCGCGACGGCTGTGGTGGTCGTGCTTGTGCTGCTTGAGGTGCTCGGTCAGGTGGCTGATCCGGTGGCTCAGCAGCGCGACCTGGACCTCCGGCGAACCGGTGTCGCCCTCGGTCGTGGCGTACTCGGCGATGATCTTCTTCTTGGTCTCCGCGTCGGTACCGATCGACATGCGGGCTCCTTCCGGTGGGTTTGCTGCGCGGCGCGCCGGGGCCTGTTCACCCGGGCACTCTGGTTCCGCGGCCGTTGGACGGCAGTCGTCACCCCTGGAGGCAACCTCAGAACTCTAGCGCGGGGGTGCTCCACCCACCGAATCCACATGCCTCTGACCCGGGGCGACGCCCCGGGTCGGGCAGCACCGCCGGCTCAGACGGCCGGCGGGACGTCGTTCCGCTCGCTGACCGTGCGGCTGCCGTCGGCGTGCGTCGTGACCGCCGTGCTGCGGCGCCGGCTTGCGGTCGTGGCCGCGACGAGGACGATGCAGAGCACACCCGCGGCGGCGAGGATCCAGCCGACCATCGTGAGGTCGACGCCGTTGATGCTGTCAGTCACGGCCAGCGCCAGGATCAGGCCCAGCGCGAGCAGGAAAACTCCCAGTCCATATCCCATGCCCCCCCTAGTCCCCGGTGCGGGCTTCGCGCAAACCCGCACCGGAGGCGACAGGTCAGCTGCCGGCGTACGCCGGCTCCGGCTCGGCGACGACGTCGCCGCGCGGCGCACGGGGCCTGAGCGGCCACCAGACCCGGTCACCGAGCAGCACCAGGATCGCCGGCAGCATGACCAGGCGGACCAGCGTCGCGTCGAGCAGGATCGCGGCAGCCAGGCCGACGCCCATCATCTTCATCTCGATCATGGAGAGCGTCGCGAAGATCGCGAACACCGAGACCATGACCGCGGCGGCGCTCGTGACCACACCGGCTGTGTCGGTGATGCCGCGCTCGACGGCCAGCCTCGTCGGGAGCCCGCGGTCCAGGTGCTCGCGGACCCGGCTCAGCACGAACACGTGGTAGTCCATCGACAGCCCGACCAGGACGACCAGCACGAACAGCGGCAGCCAGTCGATCACGAAGCCCGGACTGGTGAAGTCGAGCATCCCGCTCCCCCAGCCGTGCTGGAAGACCAGCGTGAGGACGCCGAACGCCGCGCCGACCGACGCCAGGTTCAGCACCGTGGAGACGATCGCGAGCGGGATGCTGCGGAACGTCACCGCCATGATCAGCATGGTCAGCAGGAGCACGAACCCGATCACCAGCGCGAGCCGGCCCTCCTGCTGCTTCATGAAGTCGACCTCCTCGGCCGCCCCGCCGCCGACGGCGTGATCGGCGTGCAGGTCGTCGAGCGCGGCCGGGACCAGCTCACCGCGCAGCTCGTGGATCGCGGCCGGGACCCGGGCGTCGGTCTCGTCGTACGGCATGCCGAGCAGGATCATCGACGTGGTGCCGTCGTCCGAGACCTGCACGCCCTGTCCGGAGGCGACGAACGTGCCGGTGCCGACCGCGTTCCTCGTGAGCTGCTCGAGCGCGGCCCTCACCCGCGCCTGCTCGGACGCGCCGGCCCTGACCACGACCGACGCGTTGGCGCCCTCGTCGGCCGGGAAGCCGGCGCTGATCGCCTTCACGGTCTGCACCTCGGGGATCGACTGGGGCAGCGTGTCGAGCGTCCCGGAGTGCGTCTTCATGCCGAACGCCGGGATCGCCAGGCCGACGACCAGGAGGCTCGACAGCGCGAGCGCGGCCGCGGGGTGCCGCACGACCGGGCCGAGCAGCCGGCGGCTGATGCCGCCCCGGCCGATGCGGCGGTTGAGCCGCCACAGCAGCGGGACGCGCGGGCGGTCCGACCAACGGCCGAGCTTGACGAGCAGTGCGGGCAGCACGGTGATCGAGCCGAGCACCGCCACCGCGACCACGAGGATCGAGCCGATCGCGAGCGAATTGAACGTCGCGTCACCGACCACGAACAGGCCGGCCATGGAGGCGATCACGGCGCCGCCGGAGACCAGGATCGAGTGGCCGGAGGTCTGCGCGGCGATCTCGACCGCCTCCAGCGTCGTGCGGCCCTTGGCGCGCTCCTCGCGCTCGCGCTTGAGGTAGAAGAGCGAGTAGTCGACGCCGACGGCCATGCCGATCAGCACGATCATGCTGGACACCGTCAGGTCGGCCGGGACGAGGTGCGACAACGGCGCCATCAGGCCGAGTGTCGCGGCGACACTGGTCGCAGCGAGCAGCACCGGGATGCCGGCGGCGATCAGCGCACCGAACGCCAGCAGCATCAGGACCAGCGTGATCGGCAGGCTGATCGTCTCGGCGGAGCCGAGGTCCTCGGAGACGCGGTCGTTGATGGCCGCGTCGATGCTCAGGTCACCGGCCTCGCGGATGGTCAGGTCGGGGTGCTCCCCCGCGACCTCCGTTGTGACCGCCTGGACGGCGTCCGCGTCCTCGACACCGTGCTCGAGCTCGACGGCGACGAGCAGCGCCGTACCGTTCCGGCTCGGCTGCGGGTCGGAGACGTGGGCGACGCCGGCGACGGCCTTCGCCTTCGCGACGAGCTCGGCCGCGGCCTGCTCGCCGTGCGCGCCCTCGACCAGGATGTTCTCGGTGTCCGGCGGCGTGAGGCCGGCCTCCGCGACCATCGCGTCCGCCCGGCCGGACTCGCCGACCCGGTAGTCGGCGTCGGTCGTCTCGGTGGTGGGTACGGCGATCGCGAGACCGACCGCCACCGCGACGAACGCGATCCACGCGAGGATCGCGCGCCACGGGTGCTCGGCGCTCCATCTCGCCGCTCGCATCGGCACTGCTGTCAACGGGTTGCCCATGGCCGTCTCTCCTCGGGTCTCGGTGTGGTGCTCCCAGCCTCGGGTCGCCGGCGCCGCGGGTCAGGGGCGTAGGAACCCGGGCGCTGGTGGTGCCTGCACCCCTGCGCGACGTCGGGCGCGCCAGCAGGATGGGGGCGTGGATCGCCTGCGCCTGACCGGGTACGCCGTTGCCCAGCTCTTCCTCGCCTTCGTGCTGATCGTGCTGCTGGTGCTCTGGATCGTCGGCGGCGTGCTCGTCGTCATCTGGGTCGGGCTGCCCATCCTGGCCGGGACGGTGGTCGCGACCCGCTGGGTCGCGAACCTGCACCGCGAGATGGCCGCGCGCACCCTGGGCCAGCCGGTCCCGGTCCCGTACCGACCGCTGCCGGACGGCGGGTTCTTCCAGCGGGCACGGTCGGTCCTCGCCGACCCGATGACCTGGCGCGACCTGGCCTGGCTGTTCGTCGCGCCGGTCGTGGGCATCCTGGTGTCGCTGGTCGTCCTGATCCTGCTGCTGGGGATCGTCACGGGCTTCATCTGGTGGTTCGCGACGCCGCCGCTGATGGTCGCGCGGGCGCACTTCGACCGGTTCTTCCTCGCCTACAGCCGCACCGAGAAGCTCGAGCAGCGGGTGCAGCAGCTCACCGAGACCCGCGCCGACCTGGTCGACCACTCCGCGGCCGAGCTGCGTCGGCTCGAGCGCGACCTGCACGACGGCGCGCAGGCTCGGCTGGTCGCCCTGTCGATGAGCCTCGGCATGGCCGACGCGGCCTTCGACGAGGACCCGGACGCGGCCCGGCGACTGGTGCAGGACGCCCGGGCGACGACCGCGGGTGCGATCGGCGACCTCCGCTCCGTCGTCCGCGGGATCCATCCACCGGTGCTGGCCGACCGCGGCCTCGGCGGCGCGGTGCAGGCGATCGCGCTGGACATGGCGATCCCGGTGAGCGTCGCCGTACGCCTCGACGGGCGGCCGCCGGCGCCGGTGGAGTCGGCGGTCTACTTCGGCGTGGCGGAGTGCCTGGCGAACGTCGGCAAGCACTCCGGCGCCGCGAACGCATGGATCACGCTCTCGCACGAGACCATCGATGGAGCCGGCGTGCTGCGGGCCGCCGTCGGCGACGACGGGCGTGGCGGCGCGGACCCCGAGTCCGGAACCGGCATGCTGGGCGTGATGCGGCGGATGGCCGCGTTCGACGGCACGATGTCCGTGTCGAGCCCGGCCGGCGGCCCGACCCTGGTCACCCTGGAGGTCCCGTGCGCCTTGTCCTCGCCGAAGACCACGCCCTCCTCCGCGCCGGGCTGATCCAGCTGCTCGAGGGCAACGGCTTCGAGATCCTGCACGCGGTCGACAACGCCGCGTCCCTCGCCGTCGCGCTGCGGGACCCCGCGGCCGAGGCGGCCGTGCTCGACGTACGCCTGCCGCCGACCCAGACCGACGAAGGACTGCGCGCGGCCATCGAGGTGCGCGGCGCCCGGCCCGGCTTCCCGGTGGTGGTGCTCTCGCAGTACGTCGAGCAGCTCTACGCCCGCGAGCTGCTGGCCAGTGGCGTGGGCGCCGTCGGCTACCTGCTCAAGGACCGGGTCTCGGACGTCGCCGAGTTCGTCGACGGCGTACGCCGGGTGGCCGCGGGCGGCACCGTCCTGGACCCGGAGGTGGTCGCGACCGTGATGGCCCGGCAGCGCGAGGAGCCGCGAGACCGGCTCTCCCCACGCGAGCAGGAGGTGCTCGCCCTGATGGCGGAGGGGCGCTCGAACGCAGCCATCGGCGTACGCCTGTCGGTCACCGAGAAGGCCGTCGCCAAGCACATCAACAGCATCTTCACGAAGCTCGACCTGCCCCTCGACGAGGACGACCACCGGCGCGTCCGCGCGGTGCTCGCGTGGCTGCGCGTGTAGTCGTCACGATGTGACGGCCGAAGTCACGCCTCACGGATGAGTGCACCACCAACCCACCATCCGAGGAGGACCCGATGCCCAGCGCATCCCGCTCGACCACACCGGTCGGCATCGACATGGACGTCGTCGAGGGCCGCTACGCCGAGCTCGACGACCACACCGTCTCCTTCGAGACGTTCAAGCAGGACCTCGACGTCACGCCGTACTTCCGCGGCCTGCCCGGCGACGCCTGCACCTGCGAGCACGTCGGGTACGTGATCTCGGGGCAGATCACGTTCCGGTGGCCCGACCACGAGGAGACGTACGTCGAGGGCGACGCCTACGTCGCCGGCCCGGGCCACCGTCCGCTGATCGCCGCCGGTACGTCGGTCGTGGAGTTCAGCCGGACGGCTGACCTGCAGCCGGTGATGGCGGCCATCGGCCGCAACATCGAGGCGATGGCGGGTGCCGGGTCATGACGGCCGTCGAGGCGCTGCCCGCGCTCGAGGGCGGCCTGGGCGACCTCGCCCGGGACTTCGTGACCTGGCTGGAGACGGGGATCCGCCCGGACTCGATGTTCGCCGAGGACGTGTTCGCCGACCTCACCGTCCCCCAGTGGCGGGTCCAGGCGCAGGGTGCGGACGCCGCGTTCCACCTGCGCGAGGACAGCCACCCGTTCGCGGGCGAGGTCCGGGTCGAGGCCCTGGATCGCACCGCGCGCGGCTTCCTCCTGCAGTTCGAGGAGCGGTGGGAGTCCGAGGGGCAGCGGTGGTACTGCCGCGAGCTGATCCACTGCGGGGTCACCGACGGCCGGATCAGCGAGCTCACCGTCTCGTGCACCGGCGACTGGGACGAGGAGCGGCAGCGCCTCCACGCCGACCAGGTGCGGCTGCTGCGGCCGTGACCTAGCCTCACGACCATGGCGAGCGTCCCGGCGTCCGCGTCGTCGCTGCTGGCCCGTGCCGAGGCGGCGTGGGCGAGCGGGGACGGCGCGTCCGCCATGACGTGGTTCGACCGGGCCGCGGAGGTCGCGGAGCAGCAGGACGACCTCCCGCGCCGGGCGGCCGCGGTCCTCGGCCTGGCTCGAGGCCAGGAGTACAACCTGACGCCGGGGCTGCTGCCGGTCCGGCTGCACGCGGCGTACGACGCCGTCGAGGACCCGGTGCTGCGGGCCCGGCTCGCCGCGGCCCTCGCACGTTGCTGGGCCTACGCGAACCAGCCCCGCCGGGCTCGGCCGTTCGCGATCGAGGCGCTGCACCTCGCCGAGCGCGAGGACGAACCGGTGCTGCTGGCGGACGCCCTCGACGCGGCGCTCGCGTCACACTGGGGACCCGACGACATCGCGCTCCGCCGGGACTGGGCGGCCCGGCTGGACGACGCCGCGGCCCACCTGGCCGACCCGGGTGCCCGGCTGCAGGCCCAGCTCTGGTCGCTCACCGTCGCGTGGGAGGTGCTCGACCTGCCGCGGATGCACCGGTCGGTGCACGCGCTCGAGCAGCTGGCGGAGGAGTCACCGCGGGCCGCGTTCTTCGCCGCGAGCCGCCGGCTGCCGGTCGAGCTGCTGCGCAGGAACCTCGACGCCGCCGGTGTCCTCGCTCAACGCGCTGCCGCCGCGGCTGACGAGGCGGTGATCCCCGATGCGTCCGGCGTGCTCCACTCGATGCGCGGCTACACGGCCTACTTCAGCGGCGATCGCGACGGGTGCGCCGCCGAGGCACCCGCCTTCGAGCACTACGGCGTCGACCTGGGGGTCGCGACCGTGCGGGCCGAGGCGACCGTGATCTGGCTCGGCGCCGGTCGGCTCGACAAGGTCGCGGAGATGATCGGGGCCTTCACGCCCGAGGTGCTTGCGACGCTGCCGCGGGACAGTGACTGGCTGCTCGTCCTCCAGTGCGTCCTCGAGGGCGCACTGGCCATCGGCGACACCGGCACGACGGCGGCGGTGCTCGCGCTGCTGGCACCGTACGCCGGGCGCTCGGTGGTCAACGCCGGTGCGGTGATGTGGCACGGGGTCACCGACGACACCCTCGCCCGGGCGCACGCGTTGCTCGGTGACGCGGACGCGGCTGACCGGCACCGAGCGGCCGCGCTGGCGACGTACGAGCGGGTCGGCGCGACCTGGTGGCGGGACCGGCTGCTCGGCGCGCTCCCCGCGGGGGCGGTGGCGGCCGCGGACGTCGTGACGGTCCATCTGCACCAGCAGCCCGGTGGCCTGTGGCTGGTCGGGCGCGAGGGCGCGACGTTCGTGCTGCCCCGGATGCGCGGCCTCGTCCACCTGCACGCGCTGCTCGACCGGCCCGACGCCGACCTGCCGGCCGCGGCACTGATGGGCGACGTCGTCGTCGAGCAGGCCCCGCTGGAGATCCTGGACGAGGAGTCCCGTCGCGTCCTGGGCGCTCGCCTCTCGGCGCTGGACGCCGAGCTCGTGGACCGCGACCGACCGGAGCTCCGCGAGGAGCGCGACGCGGTCGCGGCGTACCTCGCGGGCGGGTCCGGGTTGCGTGGCCGCAGCCGGACCACGGGGTCGCACGCCGAGCGGGCCAGGGTCGCCGTGCGCAAGGCCATCGTCGCCGCGCTGGCCAGGATCGCCGAGGCGGACCCGTGGCTGGGACGCCACCTGCGGGACCGCGTCCACACCGGCTTCGAGTGCCGCTACGAGTCGGACCCGGACCGTCCGGTCAGCTGGGTCCTGGAGCCCCCGCCGGGCTGAGGGCGAGGACGGGCAGTTCGTTCGTTCCTGCCCGCGGCGCACGGCCCGGACGAGTACCTGGACGTGCGGGAGTGGCGGGCCCAGGTCGATGCGCACGTGGTCCTGCTGGACCGGGTTGCCGCCACCGGAACCACTCAGTTGGGCCACGGCACCCAGCTGACCTACGGTGCTACCGTCCAAAGGCCTGCCGTCGCATGGGGCACAGGACGCGGGCGTGAGCGAGCTCGGGAGCCCACATGACCATGCCCAACCGGCTCGGGGACACGACACCGTTGTCGCCCGGGACCACGGATCCCCGACGTCTCGACGCGCTGCTCGCCGAGGTCGGCGTGCTGCTGAGATCGGGCGAGTACACGGCCGACGAGCGCGAGGGCGTGCTGCTCGACGTCACGGTCGGGAACGTGCGGTGCCTGCTCGTCCACCAGGAACCCGCGCTGCGCGTGACCCTGTCGCCGCGCGAGCGGCAGATCGCGCTGATGGTCGCGCACGGCCGGACCAACCAGGCGATCGCGACCTCCCTCGACATCAGCGTCTGGACGGTGTCGACCCACCTGCGCCGGATCTTCGCGAAGCTCGCGGTCTCCTCGCGCGCCGAGATGGTGGCGCGGCTGCTCGCCGACCACGACTACTGGCCGCTCGTGGCCCCGGAGCTCTAGCCCAGGAGCTCGCGGACCGCCGTCCGGCCGGCCCCGGGGTCGGACGCGGCGAGGGCGGCCTCGGCGGCCTCCTCGCACAGGTCGAGCGGGACGCCGGCGAGCCGCGCGCCCACCGGTCGTACGGCGGCCGCGGCCATCGACAGGGACGTGATGCCCATGCCGACGAGCACGCAGGCGAGCAGCGGGTCGGCGGCCGCCTCGCCGCAGACGCCGACCGGCTTGCGGGCCTGGCGGCCGGCCTCCGCGGTGATCGCGATCAGCTGGAGCACGGCGGGCTGCCACGGGTCGGTCAGGTGCGCGAGGTCGGTCGCCATCCGGTCGGCGGCCATCGTGTACTGCGTGAGGTCGTTGGTGCCGATCGAGAGGAAGTCCACGGCCTCCAGCATCCGGTGGGCGAGCAGGGCGGCGCTGGGCACCTCGACCATCACCCCGGCCTTCAATCCGCGGGCGTGCACCTTGCCGGCGAACTCGTGGGCCTCGGCGACGGTCGCGACCATCGGCGCCATCACCCACGTCTCGGTCCCCGTGGCGGCCGCCGCCGCGGCGATCGCATCGAGCTGCCGATCCATCAGTCCGGGGTTGTCGAACGACAGCCGCAGGCCGCGCACGCCGAGCGCCGGGTTCTCCTCGCCGTCGTGGGTGGCGAAGCCGACCGGCTTGTCCGAGCCGGCGTCCAGGGTGCGCACGACGACGTACCGACCCCCGCCGTGGAAGGCATCGAGCACCCCGCCGTAGATCGACGCCTGCTCCTCGGCCGACGGCTCCTCCTTCCGGTTCAGGAAGCACAGCTCGGTGCGGAACAGCCCCACCCCCTGGACCGGGGCGCTCGCGGCCCGGCGGGCGGACTCGGCGTCGGCGACGTTCGCGAGGATCTTGACCGGCACGCCGTCCGCCGTCCGGCCCGGTCCCTCCCACGCGGCGAGCGCGGCCCGCTGCTCGGCGTCTGCGGCGACCCGCGCCTCGGCGTCCGCCGCGTCGGTCTCGACGGTGCCGGCGGCCCCGTCGACGAGCAGCGGGGTGCCGTTCGCGAGCGCCGTCGCGCCGCCGACGCCGACGACGCACGGGATGGCGAGCTGGCGGGCGATGATCGCGGTGTGGCTGGTCGGCCCACCGCGCTCGGTCACGAGTGCCAGCACCACGGCCGGGTCCAGCCCGGCCGTGTCGGACGGCGCGAGGTCCTCGGCGACCAGGACACAGGGCGCCTCCGGTGCGCCGACGCCCGGCTCGGGCTCACCGACGAGGTGCGCGGTGATCCGCCGCTCGATGTCCCGCAGGTCGGTCACCCGCTCGGCCATCAGGCCACCCATGCCGGTGAACACGGTGACGAACTGCTCGACCCCGGCGTGCACGGACGCGAGCAGGTCGTCACCGCCGCGCAGGTGCTTGCTCACCGCACCGCGCAGCCCCTTGTCGCGGGCCAGCCCGGCGCTGGCGGTGAGCACCTTCGCGGCGTCGCCGGACACCCCGGCGGCCTTGCGGAGGAACCCGTCCGCGACCGCCTGCGCGGCCTGGTCGTACGCCGCCAGCGCGGCCTCGGCGTCGGCGTACTGCGAGGTGTCGAAGCGGGCGACCGCCTCGGGCGAGACCTCGGCACGCACGACGAGGGCCGGCGCGAACGCGACGCCGGGGACGACCGGGGTGCCGCGCAGGAGGGTGTCGGTGGCCATGACCACAGTAAACGCCCGACCGCCCTTGACAGTCAACACATTCGGGCGTAAAACAACAGATACAAAGATCGAAGGAGCCAGCCGACAATGTACGCCGAAGAGCGCCAGCAGGCCATGGCCCAGCTCGTCACCGAGCAGGGCCGGCTCTCCGTCGCCGCGATCGCCGAGCGGTTCGACGTGACCACCGAGACGGTCCGCCGCGACCTCTCGGTGCTCGAGCGGATGGGCCTCCTGCGCCGCGTGCACGGCGGCGCGGTGCCGGCCAGCTCGCTCGCGGTCATCGAGTCCGGGCTCGGCGAGCGCGACCAGGCGAACACCGCGCAGAAGGAGCTGGTCGCCAAGGCCGCCCTCGAGCAGCTCCCGCCGCCCGGCGGCACCGTGCTGCTCGACGCGGGCTCCACCACCGCCCGGCTCGCCAGCCTCCTCCCCCGCGACCACCGCCTCACGGTGATCACCCACGCGGTCCCGATCGCGGCCCGGCTCGCCGTGCACCCGCAGATCGAGCTGCACCTGCTCCCGGGCCGGGTCCGGACCACGACCCAGGCCGCGGTCGGCGCCGACACCGTGACGGCGCTCCACCACCTGCGGGTCGACGTCGCCTTCCTGGGCACCAACGGCATCACGGTCGAGCACGGCCTCTCCACCCCCGACCACGACGAGGCCGCGGCCAAGCGGGCGATGGTCGGCGCGGCGCGCCGCGTCGTCTGCCTGACCGACGCCAGCAAGGTCGGCACCGAGGCCGCGATCCGGTTCGCCACCCTCGACGAGATCGACGTGGTCGTGACCGACGGCGGCGTCGGCCCGGCCGACCGCGAGGCGTTCGAGGCCGCTGGTCCCGAGGTCGTGGTCGCGTGATCCTGACCCTCACCGCCAACCCCAGCCACGACCGCACCGTCGTGCTCAGCGGGCCGCTCGAGCGGGGTGCGGTCATCCGCGCGGACGCGGTGACCTCGCAGGCCGGCGGCAAGGGGGTCAACATCTCCCGCGCCTGCGTGGCCGCCGGCGTGCCGACGATCTCGGTGCTCCCCGCCGCGAAGGACGACCCGTTCGTGCTCGAGCTCCTGACCGCCGGCATCGACTGCCGCCCCGTCCACCACGACGGCGCGCTGCGCGTGAACATCACCGTCACCGAGCCCGACGGCACCACCACCAAGCTGAACAGCCCCGGGCCGCAGCTGACCGACGCCGTACGCCGTGAGCTCGGCGAGTCCCTGCGCCGCCGCGCCGCCGCGGCCGACTGGGTCGTGCTCGCCGGCTCTCTGCCGCCCGGCACGCCGCCCGCGTGGTACGCCGAGCTCGTCGTGCTGCTCCGCGCCAGCGGGGCCCGGGTCGCGGTCGACACCAGCGACGAGCCGTTGCGCGCACTGGTGGACCGGCTGCCGGACTCGGCGCCGCACCTGATGAAGCCCAACGGCGAGGAGCTCGCCTCGTTCACCGGGGACGACCCCGACCTGCTCGAGGCCGACCCGCTGGCCGCCGCGAAGGCGGCCCGCGCCCTGGTCGAGTCCGGCGTCGAGACCGTGCTCGCCACCCTCGGCGCCCGCGGCGCCGTCCTCGTCACCGCCGACGGCGCCTGGTCCGCCGAGCCGGTGCCGGTCGAGGTCGTCAGCACCGTCGGTGCCGGCGACTCGAGCCTCTTCGGATATCTGCTGGGCGAGCTGCGCGGACGTCGTCCGCAGGAGCGACTCGCACTGGCCGTGGCCTACGGCAGTGCCGCCGCAGGCCTACCAGGGACAACGATCCCGCAACCCCATCAGGTCCGCCCCGAGCTCGTCCCGGTGCGCGACCTGGACATCACCCAGGGAGGGTGACACCCATGCAGGACCTCATCACTGCCGACCTCGTGCGCCTCGACGCCGATCTCGGCGCGGACCGGCACGACGTGATCCGTGCGCTCGCCGGCGTCGTCGGCGACGCCGGGCGCGCCACCGACGTCGCCCAGCTCGTCGAGGACGCGTTCGCCCGCGAGGCGACGTCCGGGACCGGCCTCCCCGGGGGCATCGCGATCCCGCACTGCCGGACCGCCGGGGTGGCCGAGCCGGTCCTCGGCTTCGCGCGGCTGTCCCCGACGGTCGACTTCGGCGCCAAGGACGGCCCGGCCGACCTGGTGTTCCTCATCGCGGCACCGGCCGGCGGCGACAACACCCATCTCCAGCTGCTCACCAAGCTCGCCCGCGCACTGGTGAAGCCCGCCTTCACCGACGCGCTGCGCGCCGCCACGACGCCCGACGAGGTCGCCGTACTCGTGAACGACGTGGTGAGCGCGGCGCCCGCCGCCAAGCACGCCGCCCCGGCCGCACCGGAGAAGAAGCACTCGCTGGTCGCGGTCACCGCCTGCCCGACCGGCATCGCGCACACCTACATGGCCGCCGAGGCCCTCGAGGCCGCCGCGTCCCGCGCCGGGGTCGACCTCCAGGTCGAGACCCAGGGCTCGGCCGGCGCCAAGCCCCTCGCGCCCGGCACCATCGCCGCGGCCGACGCGGTGATCTTCGCCGTCGACGTCGGCGTGCGCGACCGGCACCGGTTCGCGGGGAAGCCGCTCGTCTCCTCCGGCGTGAAGCGGCCGTTCGACCAGGCCGACCAGATGATCGCCGAGGCCCTTCGGTACGCCGACGACCCGAACGCCCCGCGCGTCGAGGGCTCGGGTGCCGGCGCCGGTGACTCCGTCGGCACGGGCGGCGGGGCCGGCGAGAGCTGGGGCGGCCGCACCCGCCGGGTGCTGATGACCGGCGTGTCGTACATGATCCCGTTCGTCGCGGCCGGCGGCCTGCTGATCGCCCTGTCCTTCCTGCTGGGCGGCTACGAGATCGCCAACGACAACAACTACGGCGAGATCGCGGTCAACAACTCCTTGTTCGACCTGCCGAGCCCGTCCGCGTTGGGCCTGGACCACGCCCTGTTCGGGTCCGGGCTCGCGGCCTACATCGGCGCACTGTTCTTCGTCATCGGCAAGACCGCGTTCATGCTGTTCATCCCGGCGCTGGCCGGCTACATCGCCTACGCGATCGCCGACCGCCCCGGCATCGCACCGGGCTTCGTGATGGGCGGCCTGGCCGGCAACATCTTCGCCGTGCAGTCGGCGGGCGACAGCCCGGTCGCGATGCCGGCCACCGGCTTCATCGGCGCGATCATCGGCGGCGTGCTCGCCGGAGTGGTCGCACACTGGATCGGCGGCTGGAAGGTGCCCACCTGGGCGCGCGGCCTGATGCCGGTGATGGTCATCCCGCTCTTCACCTCGGTGATCGTCGGCCTGCTGATGATCATCGTCTTCGGCAAGCCGATCGCCTGGCTGATGGACCAGCTCACCCAGGGCCTGAACTCGCTCAACGGCGGCAGCGCCATCGTGCTCGGCGTGATCCTGGGCCTGATGATGGCCTTCGACATGGGTGGCCCGCTGAACAAGGTGGCGTACAGCTTCGCCGCAGCCGGCGTGGGCACGGCCGGCGCCGCGAGCGACTCCCCGGAGCTGAAGATCATGGCCGCGGTGATGCTCGCGGGAATGGTCCCGCCGATCGCGCTCGCGCTGGCCACCGTCCTGCGGCCGCGGCTGTTCAGCTCGGCCGAGGACGAGAACGGCAAGGCCGGCTGGGCCCTCGGGCTCTCGTTCATCACCGAGGGCGCGATCCCGTTCGCCGCTGCGGACCCGCTGCGCGTGATCCCGGCGATCATGCTGGGCAGTGCCGTGACCGGGGGGCTGTCCATGGCGCTGGACGTCGCGGTCCGGGCGCCGCACGGCGGCATCTTCGTGCTGTTCGCCGTCCACAACATCCTCGGCTACTTCATCGCCCTGGTCGCCGGCACCGTCGTGGGCGCGATGGCCGTCATCGTCCTGAAGTCCATCGGCACCGAGGATCCCGAGACCGCCGACCGCGAGCTCGTCACCGCCTGACCGTCAACCCCGGATCGTCAACGCCTGAATCGTCAACCAAGGAGCACGAATGCCCAGCAAGACCGTCGCCGTCGGCTCGTCCGTCGGCCTGCACGCCCGGCCCGCCCAGCTGATCGCCGAGGCCGCCGAGGAGCTCGGCGTCGAGGTGCTGATCGGCATCCCCGGCGACGAGCCGGTGGACGCCAGTTCCTCGCTGCTGATCATGACCTTGGGCGCCGGTCCCGGCGACCTGGTCGAGGTGAGCAGCGACGACCCGGGCGCCCTGGACACGATCGTCGCCCTCGTCGAGAAGGACCTGGACGCCTGACGGGCTCAGCGGAGGTGCACGCGCGCCAGCTCGCGCGCGTGCACCTCGGCGCTGTCGATGACCGGGAGCGCGCTGTCCTCGGGCCCGATCAGCAGGCCGATCTCCGTGCACGCGAACACGACGGCCTCCGCCCCCTGCTCGGCCAGCCGGTCGATGACCTCGACGTACCGGTGGCGGGACGCCTCACGCACGACGCCCTGCGTCAGCTCGTCGAACACGATCGCGTCGACCATCGCCCGCTCCTCCTGGCCCGGGACGACCGTCGTGACGCCGTGCCGCGCGAGGCGGTCTGAGTAGAACGTCTCCTCCATGACCCACCGGGTCCCCAGCAGGCCGAGCGTGCGCCAGCCGTGGCGCGCCGCCTCGGCCGCGACCGCGTCGCCGATGTGCAGCAGCGGTACGTCGATCGCCGCCTCGACCTGCGGTGCGACCTTGTGCATCAGGTTGGTGCAGATCGCCACCGTCGTCGCACCACCGGCGACGCATCGGCGCCCCGCCTCGGCGAGCAGCGCCGCCGCGGCGTCCCAATCGCCGCGCACCTGGCAGTCGCGGACCTCGGCGAAGTCCAGCGACTGCAGGGCGATGCGGGCCGACGCGTGGCCACCGCCGGCGGCGGCGACCTCCTCGTTGATCAGCCGGTAGTAGGTCGCGGTCGAGTGCCAGCTCATCCCGCCGATCAGTCCCAGGGTCTCCATGACGTCCATGCTGCGCGATGGACTGACCCCGAGGAAGACTGTGATTCCTGAACGCATCCCTTAGCTGGTCTAATACCCTCATGGACCCGCGCCGCGTGCTGCTCTTCCGCACCGTCGCCCGGTCGGGCTCACTGAGCGCGGCCGCGCGTGACCTCGGGACGACCCAGTCGGCCGTCAGCCAGCAGCTGCGGCTCCTGGAGCGGGAGGCGGGCGGCCCGCTCCTGGTGCGCACCCCGCGCGGCACCCAGCTCACCGAGGCCGGCGCGACCCTGCTCGCCCGCGCGGACGCCGTGCACAACGCCCTCCACGACGCGCGCGAGGAGCTCGGCGCCCTGGCGGACCTGCGCTCCGGCACCGTCCGGCTCGCGGCGTTCCCGTCGGCCGCGGCCACCCTCGTGCCGTCGGCCGTCCGCGCCCTCCACGACGAGCACGCCGGCGTCCAGGTGACGCTCGTGGAGCAGGAGCCGCCGGAGGCGTCGGCCGCGGTGCTGGCCGGTGACGTGGACGTCGCCCTGGTCTTCGGGTACGACGGGCCGTCCGACGACGACGGGTCGCTGGCCTGGGTGCCGCTCGGCGTCGAGCCGTTGCACCTGGTCCTCGCCCGCGACGGGGCGGTCCCGGCCCGCGCGACCTCGACCTGGCTGGCCGGCCAGGACTGGGTCGCGGGGTGCGAGCGTTGCCGGCAGCACCTGGTCGAGCGCTGCCGCGACGCCGGGTTCGAGCCCCGCCTCCTGCACGAGAGCGACGACTACGTCGTGGTGCAGAACCTCGTCGCCCACGGTCTCGGCGTCACGGTGCTCCCCCAGCTCGCGCTGACGGCGTTCCGCCACCCGGACGTCGAGGCGCGGCCGGCTCCGGCGTTCGGCGAGCGGCACGTGGGCATGGTGCACCGGCCCGGAGCCGAGTCCGTGCCCGCGGTCCGCGCGCTCATGGAACGGCTCCAGGCCGCGGCCTCCGACGTGCTCAGCCCGCGGCGCGCAGGTCGAGGTACACCGCACGCACGCCGACGGCCCGCTCGAGCTCCCGGGTGACCCCGCCGAAGAACTGCTTGCGGTAGTCCTCGTCGGTCACGGTCGAGACCATCAGGTACAGGCCGGAGAACGACGCCAGGAACACCGACACCTGGAGCAGCGCGCGCGACTGCGTGAACGGCGGGCTGGTCTGCCAGGTGTTCAGCACCGGATCCGTCATCGTGATCGACCCGAGCAGCATGAGGAAGGCGAATACGGTCAGCGAGAGCAGCACGACCTGGACCGTCTGGACGATCATCAGCACCAGGATCAGGTTCCAGCGCTCGTAGCCGGTCACCTCGGCGTACGCCGCCGGGTCGGCGTCGGGGTCCTCGACGAGCTCACGGCAGTGCGCCTCGAGCGGCGTGCCGCGACAGGCCCGCAGCAGCAGCGCGTCGTTCACGTCGTCGTCGGCGCGGTCGACCTCCTCGGGCAGGCGGACGAGCAGGAACCCGATCGCCAGCGCCGAGAACAGGGCCACGACCAGCCAGAGCGACGCGACCGACAGGTTCGAGGCGACCTGCCACACCTCGGTGTTGATGAACAGGAAGGTGATCGCGAGCAGCAGGAGCGGCAGCGCCCTGGTGGTCATCGGCAGGACCCGGCGGAGGCTGCCGAGAGTCCGGCCGAGGCTCCACGTCACGATCTGCCGGGCGTGCAGCGCGGTCAGCGCGTACCAGAGCGTGGCCGCGGCGCCGAGCGCGACGAGGGTCGCGGGCGCGGCGCTGAACTCGCCGGACACCCACGCGAGCGCGACGCCCGCGCCGGCCGCGAGCAGCGCGACCAGCACCACGAGCGGCAGCGTGCGCCGGAGCCGCAGCGCCTTCCGCACGTCGGCCCGCCGCTCCGGCACGAAGTAGGACAGGCCGTGCGCGAGGAACCACGCGTCCGTGGCCGCGAGGGTCTCCTCGCGGGTCACGTCAGCAGCTCGCGGGCGCGGTCGACGTCGGCCGTCATCTGCTCGACCAGGGCCTCGATCGAGTCGAACGCCACCATGCCGCGCAGCCGCTCCACGAAGCTCACCTCGACCTGGACGCCGTACAGCTCGAGGTCGTCACGGTCGAGCACGTAGCTTTCCACGCGGCGCTCGCGGACGCCGTCGAAGGTCGGGTTGGTGCCGACGCTGATCGCGGCCGGGTACGACTCACCGGTGTCCAGGCGGCGCAGCCGGCCGGCGTACACGCCGTCGGGTGGGGCGGCGGTCATCACGGACGTGGGCACGTTCGCGGTCGGGAAGCCGAGCTCGCGGCCGCGCTGGTCGCCCTGCACGACGGTGCCGCGCACGGTGTACGGGCGGCCGAGGGCCTCGGCCGCGCCCGCGACGTCACCGGCGGCCAGGCTCATCCGGACGTACGTCGAGGACCACACCTGGGGGCCACCGTCCAGGGGGATGCCCTCGGCGGTGAAGCCGTACCGCTCCCCCGTCTCGCGCAGCGTCGCGACGTCGCCGGCCGCCTTGTTCCCGAACCGGAAGTTCGCGCCCACGACGACGGCGGCCGCGTGGAGTCCGTCGACGAGCACGCGCTCGACGAACTCCTCCGGGGTCCACGAGGCGACGTCGCGGTCGAACGGCAGCGCGAAGACCGCGTCGGCACCGCAGCCGGCGAGCAGCTCGGCGCGCTCCTCCAGAGAGGTGAGGGTGGTCGGAGCGTGCTCGGGGCGCAGCACCGCCATCGGGTGCGGGTCGAAGGTGACCGCCACGACCGCGAGGCCGCGCTCGTCGGCGAGCTCCCGAGCCCGGGAGACGACGTGCCGGTGACCGAGGTGCACCCCGTCGAAGTTGCCGATCACGACGGCGGTCGGGCCGAGGTCGGCCGGGACCTCGTCGAGGCTTCGCCAGATCTGCACGCCGGGAAGACTACCGAGCGGGGTCAGCCGGTGAAGACGGCGACCGCTTTCGCCACGCCGCCGCGGGGTTCGTAGAGCGCGAGGAACTCGCCGTCCGGTGCGAACACCGCGGTCAGCCCGGCGAGCTCGAGGTCGAGCGCGCGGCCGTACCGGACGTCGGTCGCCTGCGCGTCGTCGAGCTCGAGCGAGCTGAACGCCGCCCGGGCCGCGGCCGCGATGGGCAGCACCGCGAGCTCCTCCTCGAGCTCCTCGAGGGTGTGGGCCGCAGCCAGGTCGTACGGCCCGACGGCGGTACGCCGCAGCGCGGTCAGGTGTCCCCCGACGCCGAGTCGCGCGCCCAGGTCACGGGCGATCGCGCGGACGTAGGTGCCGCTGGAGCAGCGCACCGTGATGTCGAGCTCGGTGGCGTCGGAGACCCGCACGTCGGTCACGGTGAGCTCGTGCACCGTCACGGGGCGCGCCTCGAGCCGGACGTCCTCGCCCTCGCGCACCCGCTGGTAGGCGCGCTTGCCGTCGACCTTGATCGCGGAGACGGCCGTGGGGACCTGCATGAGATCACCGACCAGCTCGGCGGCCGCCGCCCGGATCGTCGCCTCGTCGAGCCCGTCGGTGGTGCTGGTCGCGACGACCTCGCCCTCGGCGTCGTCGGTCGTCGTGGCCACGCCGAGCCGGACGGTCGCGTCGTACCGCTTCTCGGTGAGCATCAGGTGCCCGAGCAGCCGGGTCGCCCGGTTGAGGCCGAGCACCAGCACGCCGGTCGCCATCGGGTCCAGCGTGCCGGCGTGCCCGACCTTGCGGGTGCCGGCCAGCCGGCGTACCCGCGAGACGACGTCGTGCGACGTCATCCCCCCGGGCTTGTCGACGACGACGAGGCCGTCGGTCACTCGTCCTCGTCGGACTCGTCGTCCCCGGCCTCGCGCGGCTTCTTGTAGGGGTCGGGCTCGCCGGCGTACGCCGCGCCGCGCTCGGCCGCGAGCTGCTCGTCGAGCTGCTTGGCCTTCGCCAGCACCTCGTCGAGGTGCCGCGCGTTCTCCGGCAGCGCGTCGTGGATGAACGTCAGCGTAGGCGCGTGCCGCATGCCGAGCTGCTTGGCGACCTCGGAGCGCAGCAGTCCCTTGGCGGACTCGAGCGCGGCCGCGGACGCCTCGCGGGCGGAGTCGTCCTCACCGGCGTCCAGGACCGTGTAGAAGATCGTGGCCTGCTGGCTGTCGCCCGTGACGCGCACGTCGGTGATGGTGACGAAGCCGAGCCGCGGATCCTTGATCCGACGCTCCAGCATCTCCGCGACGATCACCTGGATCCGGTCCGCGATCTTGCGGACGCGAGGGTTGGTCATGGTTCCTTCTTACTCCTGGACGCCGAGTCGGCGCAGTCTCAGCTGAGACTGCGCCGACTCGGGATGGATCAGCTGCGGGGGATCTCCCGCATCTCGAACGCCTCGATCACGTCGCCTTCCTTGATGTCCTGGAAGTTGCGCAGCACCAGACCGCACTCGAAGCCCTCGCGGACCTCGGACGCGTCGTCCTTCTCCCGCTTGAGCGACGCGAGGTCGAGGTTGTCGGCCACCACGGCGCCGTCACGGATGACCCGCACCTTGGCGTTGCGCCGGATCACGCCACTCGTGACCATGCAGCCGGCGATGTTGCCGATCTTCGACGAGCGGAAGATCGCACGGATCTCCGCCTGGCCGAGGGTCGACTCCTCGTACTCCGGCTTGAGCATGCCCTTGAGCGCGGCCTCGATCTCCTCGATGGCCTGGTAGATGACGGTGTAGTACCGGATCTCCACGCCCTCGCGGTCGGCCAGCTCCGTCGCCTTGCCCTGCGGGCGGACGTTGAAGCCGATGATGATCGCGTCGGACGCGGCCGCCAGGTCGACGTTGGTCTCGGTGATCGCACCGACACCGCGGTCGATGACCCGCAGGCTGACCTCGTCACCGACGTCGATCTTGGCCAGCGCGTCCTCGAGCGCCTCGACCGAGCCGGACACGTCGCCCTTGAGGATGAGGTTGAGCTCCTGGCTCTCGCCCTTCTCCATGGAGGCCATGAAGTCCTCGAGGGTACGGCGGACGCGGCGCTTGGCCTGCATGGCCGCCCGCTCCCGCGCCTCGCGCTTCTCGGCGATCTGGCGCGCCATCCGGTCGTCGTCGACCACGATGAAGTTCTGACCCGCGCCGGGGACGGCGGACAGGCCGAGCACCATCGCCGGCCGCGACGGACCGGCCTCGGCCAGCTCGTTGCCGTACTCGTCGAGCATCGCGCGGACGCGGCCGTGGGCCGGTCCGGCGACGATCGAGTCGCCGACGTTGAGCGTGCCGCGCTGGACGAGCACGGTGGCGACCGGGCCGCGACCGCGGTCCAGGTGCGCCTCGATGACCAGGCCCTGCGCCTCACGACCCGCGTCTGCACGCAGGTCCAGCGACGCGTCGGCCGTGAGCACGATCGCCTCGAGCAGCTTGTCGAGGTTGAGCTCGGACTTGGCCGAGACGTCGACGAACATCGTGTCGCCGCCGTACTCCTCGGGCACCAGGCCGTACTCGGTCAGCTGGCCACGGACCTTGGTCGGGTCCGCCTCCGGCTTGTCGATCTTGTTGACCGCGACCACGATCGGGACGCCGGCCGCGTTGGCGTGGTTGAGCGCCTCCACGGTCTGCGGCATCACGCCGTCGTCGGCCGCGACCACGAGGACCGCGATGTCCGACGACTGCGAGCCGCGGGCACGCATGGCGGTGAACGCCTCGTGACCCGGGGTGTCGATGAACGTGATCTTGCGGTCGTCGCCGTCGACCTCGGTGTGCACCTGGTACGCACCGATGTGCTGGGTGATGCCACCGGCCTCGCCCGCGACGACGTTCGCGCTGCGGAGCGCGTCGAGGAGCTTGGTCTTGCCGTGGTCGACGTGACCCATGACGGTGACGACCGGCGGCCGCGCCACCAGGTCCTCCTCGTTGGTGTCCTCGTCGTCACCGAACTCGATGTCGAAGGACTCGAGCAGCTCGCGGTCCTCGTCCTCGGGGGAGACGACCTGGACGACGTAGTTGAGCTCCTCGCCGAGCAGCTCGAGGGTCTCGTCGTTCACCGACTCGGTCGCCGTGACCATCTCGCCGAGGCTGAACAGCATCTGGACCAGCGAGGCGGCGTCGACACCGATGCGCTCGGCGAAGTCGGTCAGCGAGGCGCCGCGCGGCAGGCGGACGGTCTCGCCGTTGCCCTTGCGGACGCGGATGCCGCCGATCGTCGGGGCCTCCATGGCCTCGAACTCCTGGCGACGGGCCCGCTTCGACTTGCGACCGCGGCGCGACGGGCCGCCCGGGCGACCGAAGGCACCCTGGGTCTGACCACGCTGGCCGGGGCGACCGCCGCCGGGGCGACCGCCGCCGCTGGGGCCGAAGCCGCCGGGACGACCCGGAGCACCGGCACCCGCACCACCCGGGGCGCCACCGCGACCCGGTGCGCCGCCACGACCCGGAGCACCACCGCGACCCGGAGCGCCACCGCGCGCCGGGGCGCCGGAGCGACCACCCGGGCCCTGCCCGAAGGCGGCCGGGGACTTGGGCATCATGGCGGGGTTCGGGCGCGGCATGCCCGGGCGCGCGCCGGCAGCCGGCGGACGCGGTGGGCGGTTGTCGCCGCCACCGGTCGCGGGCGCCGGGCGGGCGGGCTCGGGCCGACGGCCCATGCCCTGGCTGGACGCGAACGGGTTGTTGCCCGGGCGCGGTGCACCCGGACGGCCGACCGGCCGCGGGGCCGGCGACTTGGGCGCGCCGTCGGCCGGACCCTCGGCCGCGGGGGCCTCGGGCTCGGAGGTCGGCTCGGCCGGCGGCTCCTCGGCCTTCGGGGCCGGCTTGGGGCCGGGCTTCGGCGCCGCCGTCTTCGCGGCGGGAGCAGCCTCCTCCGCGGGCGCCTCAGCGGGCGCCTCAGCGGGCGCCTCGACGGCCTCGGGCTCCGCGACCGGAGCGGCGGCAGCCTTCTTGGCCGGCGCCTTCCTGGCCGGCGCGGGCTTCCCCGCGGCCGGCTCGGCCGGCGCGGCGGGAGCCGCCGACGCCTCGGACTTCAGCTTGTCGCCGTACTCCTTGCGGAACCGCATCTCCGCGGGGAGCTCGACGGTCGAGCTCGCCGACTTGACGAACTCCCCCATCTCCTTGAACTTCTCGAGAACGAACTTGCTCTCGACACCGAACTCCTTGGCGAGTTCGTGAACTCGGGTCTTAGCCACGCTTCTCCTTCTGGCCTGAGACCCGGGTCCAGCCTTGTTGCCGGGGGGTGATTCAGACCGTTAGTGGTTGTGCATGCTCATCGGGAAGTACTCATCGAGTGCTCATGAGCTGCTGCTCCAGTTTCTGTGTCAGGTCGGTCGATCAGATGTCTGCGCCGAGGTGTTCAGCGAGCGGGGCGCTGGTCAGCCCTGGCCCCTTCCCCGCGAACCGCAGGGCCCGGGCGAAGGCTCGCCGGCGCACCGCGAGCTCATAGCACTCGGTCGTGGGGTGCAGGTGCGCCCCGCGGCCGGGAGCGGTGGCCTCCGGATCGGGCACGACGGCCGGGTGGCCATCCGCGTCCGAGCCGACGGTCACCCGTAACAACTCAGCCTTGGCGGCCCGTGCCCGACATCCCACGCAGGTCCGGACCGGCCCCGCCGGAGCGGGGAGTTCCGGGCATGCAGAAGGAGTGTGTTCACGCGCCACTGCCGTCAACCTTACCGCGATCGCGCCAGCTATTCGAACCGGGAGCCCCTGCCGCCCCCGGTCGGGGTGGCCGGGACCGCTCAGTCGTCGGCGGGCGCCTCGTCGGAGCGGATGTCGATGCGCCAGCCCGTCAGGCGCGCGGCGAGCCGGGCGTTCTGGCCCTCCTTGCCGATCGCCAGCGAGAGCTGGAAGTCCGGCACCACCACCCGGGCGGACCTGGCCTCGGCGTCGACGACCTCCACCGACGTGACCCGGGCCGGCGAGAGCGCGTGCGCGACCAGGTCGGCGGGGTCGTCGGACCAGTCGACGATGTCGATCTTCTCGCCGTGCAGCTCCGACATCACGTTGCGGACCCGCTGGCCCATCGGGCCGATGCAGGCGCCCTTGGCGTTCACGCCGGGTGCGGTCGACTTCACGGCGATCTTGGTGCGGTGTCCCGCCTCGCGGGCGATCGCCGCGATCTCGACCGTGCCGTCGGCGATCTCGGGGACCTCGAGCGCGAACAGCTTCTTGACCAGGTTCGGGTGGGACCGCGACAGCGTGATCTGGGGGCCGCGCATGCCCTTGCGGACCGACACGACCAGGCACTTGATCCGGGTGCCGTGCTGGTACCGCTCCCCGGGGACGCGCTCACCGGCCGGGAGCAGCGCCTCGAGCTTGCCGAGGTCGACCATCACGTCGTCGGGGTTCCGGCCCTGCTGGATGATCCCGGAGATGATGTCGCCCTCCTTGCCGGAGAACTCGCCGAACCGGATGTCGTCCTCCGCGTCGCGGAGCCGCTGCAGCATGATCTGCTTGGCGGTCGTGGCCGCGATCCGGCCGAACCCCTCGGGCGTGTCGTCGTACTCGCCGAGCGTGTTGCCCTCGTCGTCGACCTCCGCCGCCAGCACCGTGACGTGACCGGTCTTGCGGTCCAGCTCGACGCGGGCCTTCTCTTGGGCGCCCGGCGTCTTGTGGTACGCCGTCAGCAGGGCCTGCTCGATGGCCTCCACGAGCACGTCGAAGGAGATCTCCTTCTCGCGCTCCAGCATCCGCAGGATGCTCATGTCGATGTCCATCAGGCCTCCTCGCCATCCACGTCGTCCCCGTCGTCACTGGCACGGCGGTTGAACTCCACCTGCACCAGCGCCTTCTGCACCTCGGCGTACTCGACCTGGCGCTGCGCGCCGTCGACGTCGAGCGTGACCTGCTCCTCGGTCGAACCGCCGATCCGCCCGGTCACCGATCCGCCGTCGGCGAAGGTGACCTTGACCAGCCGGCCGGCGTTGCGGCGCCAGTGGCGCGGCAGCGTCAGGGGCCGGTCGACGCCGCGCGAGGTGACCTCGAGCGTGTAGGGGTGCTCACCCATCACCTCGGACCCGTCGAGGACCCGGTTCACCTCCCGGGTCGCCTCGGCGACCTCGTCCAGCGTCACGCCGCCGTCCTTGTCCA
Source organism: Nocardioides sp. URHA0032 (assembly GCF_000620645.1). Lineage (GTDB taxonomy): Bacteria > Actinomycetota > Actinomycetes > Propionibacteriales > Nocardioidaceae > Nocardioides. The sequence continues at coordinate 226,212 of NZ_JIAV01000014.1, forward strand.
CGGCGACCCGCAGGATCCGCCGCTTGCCGGCCGGAGTGATCTCGACGGCCTCGATGTCGAGGCCCAGGGCACGCAGGGGGTCGTCGAGCTCCGCCTCGATCCGGTCCCTGGTGGCGTCCTGCTTGGCGCTGCTCACGGGCGGGCGACCTCCTTGTGCTGTTGTTGGTCGCCACGATAGCGGCTGACGATCCACTCGATAGGGTCGGCGCCGTGTCCGTCGGTCCGCTCCTCCCCCGCCGTACGGCGATCGCCCTGGCCGCGGCCGGGCTGGTCGCAGTGACGGGCTGCGACGACCGGGCGACCCCGACGCCGTCGGCCACCCCGACGGCCGACCCGGACGTCGCGCTCGTGGAGAAGGTGATCCGCCGGCTGCGGCACGCCCAGCACGTCGCCGAGGCGGGCGGCGAGTCGGAGCTGGCCGTCCTGCACCGCACCCACATCGAGGCTCTCGACGGCACGACCTCCGAGGGCAGCTCGCCCGCGAAGTCGGCTCCGGGCGCCGTCCGTGGCGAGGAGCAGCGGCTCCAGGAGTACCTGGAGGGCGCCGCGCTCGCGGCGGCCAGCGGGGCCCTCGCCCGGCTGCTCGCCTCGATGTCGGCGGCCGTCGCCCAGCGGCTGGCGCAGGGGCTCGGATGAGCGAGACCGACGCCCTCCAGACGACGCTCGCCGCCGAGCACGCGGCCGTCTTCGTGTACGGCGTGCTCGGCGGCCGCACCTCACGCGCCGCGACGCCGGAGCTGTTCGACTCCGTCACCGCCGCCTACGCCGCGCACCGGGCCCGCCGCGACCACCTGGTCCGCGAGCTCACGGGGCTCGGCGAGGACCCGGTCGCGGGCGAGGCGGCGTACGACGTGCCACAGCCGCTGGACACACCGGCGCAGGTCGAGCGCGCCGCGCTGGACCTGGAACGGTCCTGCGCCGCGACGTACGCGTACCTGGTGGCCACGACGGTCGAGGACCGACGGCGCTGGGCGATCGACGCGCTGAGAGAGACAGCGGTCCGCGAACTCGTCTTCCGGGGAACTCCCGAGACGTTCCCCGGAGGCGACGAGTACGCGGACCGCTGAGGCCTGGACTGAGGCCGGTGAGCGGTTCCCCGCCGGGATGTGGGGGGACTGACGGGAGGACCGCTCTTGCAAAACTATGCAACAGGGTGCAGCGAGGCGCGACCACTTCCGTTCCTCACCTTTCTGCATTGCAGAAAGGTGCAGTTCGGCGCCGGTCAGGACCAGGCGCGGACCACGTCCGCGATCTCCGCCAGGCGGTGCACGACGGCGTCCGGATCGCCCTCGGTGTGGCCGAGCTGCTCGGCGGGGATCCGGCTCAGCGGGATGTGGATCGCGCGCATCCCGACGCTGCGCGCGCCGTACACGTCGTCGAAGAGCCGGTCGCCGACGTAGACGCAGGTGGCCGGGTCGTCGACGCCCACGGCGGCCATTGCGGCCCGGAAGGCGTGCGGCGACGGCTTGGTCCACGGGATCTCGCTCGTGTAGACGTCGCCGTCGATGAGGTGGTGGACCCCGTCGCGCCGGAAGAAGCCCTCGTGCCACGCGCGGGGCCAGATGGTGTTGGAGAGGACCCCGACCCTGATGCCTTCCGCCCGGAGCCCCTCCCAGAGCGGGCCGACCTCGGGGTCGGTCCGGGTGTGCGGCTCCCAGAACTCGTAGTACGCCGTGAGCAGGTCGGGGTCGTGCTCGAGCCCGGCCTCGGTGAAGAGGTCCGCGAGCGTCGAGCTCTGCTGGTGGTCGCGGGAGCGGCCCCAGATCGCCTGGTTCGCCTCGTGCAGCCGGGCCTGGGAGACCTCGACCTCGTGGTCGACGTTCACGACCGCCTGGGCGAGCGCGAGCGACTCCGCGTGGAAGTCCACGTCGTGCCAGGCGGTGAGCGTGCCGCCCCAGTCGAAGATGACCGCCCGGACCGTCATGCGGGGTCCCCGCCCGGTCCGGAGCGCAGCGATCGATCTGGTGGGGTGGTCATGCCCGCACGAGCCGGACGACGTGGTCGACGACGTGGTCGGCGGGCACGTCCTCGCGCTCGCCGGTCGCGCGGTCCTTGACCTCGATGGTGCCGTCGGCCAGGCCCTTGCCGACCACCACGATGGTCGGGACGCCGATCAGCTCGGCGTCCTTGAACTTCACGCCGGGGCTGACCTTCGGCCGGTCGTCGTACAGGACCTCGATGCCCTGGCTGTTGAGCTCGTGCACGACCCGCTCGGCGGCGGCGTACACGTGCTCGTCCTTGCCGGTGGCGACGACGTGGACGTCGGCGGGCGCCACCTCGCGCGGCCAGACGAGGCCGAGCTCGTCGTGGGTGTTCTCCGCGATCGCCGCGACCGCGCGCGAGGGACCGATGCCGTAGGAGCCCATGGTGACGGTGACGAGCTTGCCGTGCTCGTCGAGCACCTTCAGGTCGAGCGCGTCGGCGTACTTGCGGCCGAGCTGGAAGATGTGGCCCATCTCGATCCCGCGGGCGGTCACGAGCACCCCGCCGTCCCCGCGCGGGCAGGGGTCGCCGTCGCGGACCTCGGCGACCTCGATGAAACCGTCGCCGTTGAAGTCGCGGCCGGCCACGAGGTCGAGCACGTGGCTGCCGGCGACGTCCGCGCCGGTGACCCAGCGGGTGCCCTCGACGATGCGGGGGTCGAGCAGGTAGCGGACGCCGGCGGGCTTCTTCTCCCCCAGCGCACCCGGCCCGATGTAGCCCTTCGCGAGGGTCGGGCGCGCCTTGAAGTCCTCCTCGCCGAAGGGCTCGAAGACCACGCCCTCGCCGAGGTTGGCCTCGAGCCGCTTCGCGTCGACGTCGCGGTCCCCGGGCAGGCCGACGGCGATCGCCTCGGTCGATCCGTCGGGGTGGCGCACCGAGAACACGACGTTCTTGAGCGTGTCGCCGGCGTGCCAGGGGCGGTCGTCGCGCGGGAACTTCTCGTTGAGGTGGTCGACAAGCGTGTCGATCGTCGGCGTGTCGGGCGTCTGCTCGGCGTGGGCGGCGGGCGCGTCGTCGTACGGCACGGGGGCGGGCGGCGGGAGCTCGACGGCCTCGACGTTCGCGGCGTAGTCGCACAGCGAGCAGCGGACGTAGGTGTCCTCGCCGACCGCGGCCTTGGCGAGGAACTCCTCGGACCTCGAGCCGCCCATCGCGCCCGACATCGCCTTGACGATGACGTACTCGAAACCGAGGCGGTCGAAGATCCGGACGTAGGCGTCGCGGTGGGCCTGGTAGCTGGCCTCGAGACCGGCGTCGTCGACGTCGAAGGAGTAGGAGTCCTTCATGACGAACTCGCGGCCGCGCAGCAGGCCGGCGCGCGGTCGCGCCTCGTCGCGGTACTTGGTCTGGATCTGGTAGATCGACAGCGGCAGGTCCTTGTACGAGCTGTACAGGTCCTTCACCACGAGGGTGAACATCTCCTCGTGGGTCGGGCCGAGGAGGTAGTCGGCGCCCTTGCGGTCCTGGAGGCGGAAGATGCCGTCGCCGTACTCCGTCCACCGGCCGGTCGCCTCGTAGGGCTCACGCGGCAGCAGCGCCGGGAAGCTCAGCTCCTGGGCGCCGATGGCGTCCATCTCCTCGCGGATCACGTTCTCGATCCGGCGCAGCACCTTGAGCCCGAGCGGCAGCCAGGTGTAGATGCCGGGCGCGGCGCGGCGGATGTAGCCGGCCCGCACCAGGAGCCGGTGCGACGGCACCTCGGCGTCCGCCGGGTCCTCCCGGAGGGTGCGCACGAACAGGCTCGACATCCGCATGATCATGCGGAGAAGGCTACTTGCCGGGAGGTGCAACCTTCCTCCGGGTTATCGCGTCTGGTTGGCATGAAGACCGCACTGCTGTCCCTGCTCCTCGCCGTCGCCGCGCCGACGGTGTCGGTCCATCCCTCGTCCCTCGACCGTGGTCCCGACGTGACCGGCCCGCACGTCGAGGGGCGGGTGCTCGTCGACGGGCCGATGCGGATGACGTTCCGGGCACCGGTGGTGACCTACCTCGGCAAGTCCGGCAACCGCTACTACGTGCACCTGTCGCGGCGCACCGGCGGCCACGCCCGGGTCCTCTGGATCACGCCGTCGGAGCGGCAGAAGGTCCTGGTGCGCGGGCTCGCCTCCGAGCTCGTGTGGCTCAGCGACGACGGCAAGGACCTCCTGACGGCGCCGAAGCAGACCTCGGAGGAGACGACGCTTCGCGTGCTCGACGCCCGGACCGGGCGAGTCGTCGGGGCGCGGACCTTCGCCGGCGCGGTCGACGTGCTGGACGCCGATGAGAGCCGCGCGGTCCTGGGCGGCTGGGGGCCGGACCGGACGTTCTGGTGGAACTACCGCTCCGACACGACGGTGACGGTCAACCACCGCGTGGGCTACGTCGCCTCGATCGCCGCCGACCGCCTTGCGGCGTACACGGGTGATCCGTACGACGGCGGCTGCTCGGTGCTGACCACGCTGGACGGCGACCGGCTGTGGCGGTCCTGCTCCTACCGCGTCGTGGCGGTGTCGCCCTCGGGCGGCCGCGTCGCCACGGTCGGGCTGCTGTCCGACGGACCAGGGGCGAGCGCGGCGGTGCTCCGCCGCGCGTCCGGTGGTGCCGCCCTCGTCCGGTACGAGGCGCCGTACGTCTTCGGCCGGGTCTCGTTCGAGGACGACGCCACCCTCCTCCTCGACACCTACACGACCCGGAAGGTCACCACGGTCCGCTGCGTCCTGGAGTCGTGCGAGCGCGCGTCGAAGACCGTTCGCAGTCCGATCTCCTGAGGGTCGGGTGCGTCGGTTCCGCCCGTCGCAGCTTCACCATGGTCTGCAGGGGAGCCTGCACCTCCCACGGCGAGCAGACCGTGGGATGTGCGGGTTTCCCCGGATCCCATGGTGGAACTGTGATCGCCCGGTGACGCCTGGTCCGGTGCTGGACGGACCCGGGAACGTACGGTTCCCTCAGCCGCCGACCAGCACCGGCCGCGCCGTCACCACTCGCAGGGCCTGTGGTGAGCCGGGGATCGTCACGGTGCCGTTCACGTCGCGCCACGGACCGCCACCGACCCGGAACCGAGCCGCGTACGTCGTGTCGACGCTCGGGCTGACCCGGCCCTCGCGGAGGTAGCGGTGCGTGACCTCCAGGTGGGGGTACCTATCGCCGGGTGTGGTGGTCCAGCGCTGCTGGCCGTCCCCGAACCGCCACCCGTACCGGGCCGGCCAGATCCGCAGCTCCACCCGCCGCCCCAGCAGGGTCACCGTGCGGGTGAACTCCCCGTTGTGCGTGTAGAAGTTCGTGTCGAAGTTGACCAGGGTGCGGCCGTTGGGTGGTTGGACCTGAAGCTTTGATGCTGGGAGCGATAGACGCCGGAACGCCGCGGACACGATGCCCGGGGTGACCGCCGGCGGCTGGACGGGCCCGACGTCAACAGGGCAGCTACTCCCTTGATCAACGACCTCCCCGTTAACTATGAAGGTGCTGATCGTCATGATGGTGCCGTCGTCGCAGAGGGCGGGCTCGCCGCAGGTCTGAGCGCCTCCGGGCGCACACTGGACGTCCTCGTTGACCGTGACCACCTCTTGCGGATTGTCCGTGGAGCCCTGAGCCCATGACCCCTGTTGGTGGTGAGACACCGAGACGAAGAAGTCGTTTGACCCAGCACCCACGTGATCGTGGTCCGCTGCTCGCGATGGCGCCACGGCTAGCAGGAATGAGGCTCCCGTGACGATGAACGGACGGAGGAGCCCAGTCATCTGGTCACCAGCGAACGAACAACCCACGCTCCGCTTGACGGCTGAAGGATCAGCCTGACGTCCGTGCTTCCTTTGGGGTACCTGACATCGTCTGACTCGCCCGGCCGATCGATCAGCTGCTTCCGCGTGAATACGGTGCACTCGACGACGGCCCAATCTCCGCCAACCTTGTCGAGGAAGCCCGTCTTGAACTCAGCCGCTCGTCCCTCGCCGCCCTTGATTGAGCCGCCCTCATCGTAGGTGCGCTCGATCGACTGCACGCCTGCATCGCAGCCACCGCATCGAGCAGCAAGGTGGTTGAGTGCGTTGACATCGCCCGTGCTCTGGGCGTAGTTGACGGTGTCGAAGTAGAACTTCACGAACGCCTCAGCCGAGGCCGCGTCGGTGCCGCGCGCCTCCGGCGGCATCGTCGGCGGGACGGTGTCGGAGGCGGGGGTGGTGCTGGGCGAGGTGGGCGGCGAGGTCGAGGGGGGTGCGACCCTGGGCTCGGGGTCGCCGCCCGAACAGGCGGAGACCCCGAGCGCCAGCGCAACACCAACAGCGGCGATGACCGCCCGAGTACCGGTCACGGCACGATCATTCCCCGGCCGGGGCGCCCGCGAAACTGCCCGCGTCGAGCCTGTGGAGAACCTCAGCCGCGGGCGGCGCGCAGCGCCCAGCGGACCATCGGCAGCTGCAGCGGCAGGCGGGTGAACGCGAGGACCTTGAAGCCGGTCGAGGAGGACGAGGCGGCGTCGGCGGCCATCTTCAGGTTGCCCGGGTAGACGCCGAGGAGCAGGGCGGCGCTGGCCCAGCCGGCGGGCCGCCGGAGCCGCACGCCGCGCGGCATCAGAACATCACTGTCGCGAACCGCGCGGTCTCCCGGAAGCCGACCTTCTCGTAGACCGCCCGCGCAGACGTGTTCCAGTCGTTGACGTAGAGCGACACCACCGGCGCGAGCTCGCGCCGCACGATGTTCACCACGGCCGCCATGCCGGCGGTCGCGAGCCCGCGCCCACGCTCGGACGGCGGCACGTAGACCCCCTGGATCTGGGCGGCGTACGGCGTGGCGCACGCGACCTCGGCCTTGAAGACGAGCCGCCCCTCGTCGTACCGCGCGAACGACCAGCCGCGGCTGACCAGCTGGGTGACCCGCGCGCGGTAGAGCTCCGCTCCCCCGCCGTACTCCGGCGAGATGCCGACCTCCTCGGTGTACATCGCGACGCAGGCCGGGTAGAGCGCGTTGAGGTCCGACCGGGTCGACTTCCGCACCCGCGGGTCGGCCGCGACCTTCGGCAGCGCCGCGATCTCGAGGTGCGGCTGCTCCCAGCGCGCCTCGCGCGGGCGTCCCCACGCAGCCGAGACGCCGTTCCAGAACACCCGGACCGCCTCCTGCGGTCCCACGATCGTCGACACCGTGCGGCCGCGGGTCAGCGCCCGCTCCGCGAAGGCCGCGGCGTCGTCCGCGGTGGCCTGCACCGGCACCAGGTTCGCGCCCACGTGGCAGGCCGCGGCGAGCTCGCCGTTCTCGAACCGGCCCCACATCTCGCCGCCGAGCCAGCGCGGCTCCAGGTTCGTCGTGGTCGCCCGGTAGTCGGCGAACACGTTGACCACCGGGTCGCGCCGGGCGAGCGCCAGGAAGGCGTCGAGATCCGCCGCCCCCAGGGGGCGGACACCGTGGCGAGTGGTGAGCACGGCGGCAGCCTACGTCCCTGGGGCGGGCCGAGGCGCACTCTCGCCACGATCATTGCCAGCGTTCCGACGCCGCGCAGGGCGGGCAGCAGCGCCGCGGACGACGGGTGCCGCCGGCAGGGGCGGACCTCGGGCAGCCGCACGGGAGAACGGCGACCCGCACGGCCGCAGCCCTACCGGGTGATCGGCGAAGCCGAGCTCGACGAGGAGTAGTCGTTCCACACGTCGAGGCCGAACGTGTCGACGCCCTCGTCGCGCGCGTATCCGAGCTTCGGCAGCCCGAAGATCTCCTCCATCGAGCCGAGCAGGGAGTAGTGGTTGTACGGCGTGGTGCTCCACGAGCCGGGCTGCACGAACTTCGAGATCACCAGCGCGCCGATCTTGCCGCCACCCGGTCCCAGGATGCCGGGCATCGGGCTGTTGGCCGACGTCGCCGGCCCGCAGCACGCGTCCGCGTCCGCCTGCGGCCCGTCCGACTCGTCGGCGGTGATGATCAGCGCCCCGTTCTTCCGGAACGCCGGTGACGCGAGGATCCTAGGCACCCACCGCTTCATCCAGGCGTTCACGGACGCCAGGCCTCCCGGCCGGCCGTCGGCGCACGGGGCGTCGTGGCCGTCGTGGCAGAGGTCCGGGGCGATGTAGGTCAGGTTCGGCGTCGTACGGACCCGCTTCAGGTCGTGCACAAGACCGCCCAGGGGGACGACGTGCCGCTTGCAGTACGCCGGGTCGTCGATGATCGAGTGGAAGTAGACGAACGGGTTGTGCCGCGCCGCGTAGTTCTGCTCCGCCGTCGCACGCTGGGTCGGGTCCACCGCACCGACGTCGGGATGCTGGCAGGGCTTCGTCATGTCGTCCATGTAGCCCTTCCAGGTCCGGCCCGCCGCGGTCAGCTGCCCCGGCAGCGTCGGCACGTCCGCCGGGAAGACGCACCCCGAGCCCACGGCCTGGTCCGGATCGACCGTCGAGGTGCGGGTGAAGTCCGTGAACAGCTGGCAGTCTGCCTGCATCTCGGGATTAGGCCCCTGGCCGGAGACCTGCGCGATGTAGTTCGGCTGCGAGTTGTGCGCGGTGCCGTAGTAGTGGTTGAGCAGGACGCCCTTCGCCCGCAGCGTCCGCGCCAGGTACGGCGCCGCGGAGTCGCCGCCCCAGGTCTCGTCGTAGCCCTTGTTCTCGATGTTGATCACGAAGACGTGCTTGACCGGTGGCACGTACGCCGTCGGCCGGGCCGGCGTGTCCGGGAGGGCACTGCTCGCCGGCGAGAGCAACGCCCCGGTGAGCACGATCGCGAGGGCGACGAGCGGGCGCGCGATCATCGCGGCAACCTGAAGCCGACGTCGCGGGCCAGCCGTTTGAGGTCCGCCCAGTCCGCCGACTTCGTCTCGTCCGGTGCACACGCGGCCGGCACGATCACCGGGACGTCGTACGTCGGCGCGGACAGGTCGGGCCCGCTCCCGAAGTCGAGGGCCTCCGCCATGTTCCGGGCCGCCTTGTCGCGGGGCGTCAGCGGCTTCAGTCCCCACCGCCACTCGATCATCCTCAGCACCGAGGTGTGGTCGTAGACGTGGTGCGAGACGTGCCCGCGCCGCGCGAGCGGCGAGATCATCAGGGCCGGTGTCCGGAAGCCGCGCAGTGCGGTCTTCTTCGAGACGTCCGGCGCCCGGCGCGGCCGGACGTGGTCGTAGAAGCCTCCCCACTCGTCGTAGTTGATCACGAGCACGGTCTTCTCCCAGCCGGGACCGTTGCGCACCGCGTCGTACACCTGGTTCAGGAAGAGCTGGCCGGCCCGGATGTCGGCGAGCGGGTGGTCGTCGTTCGACATCCCGCTCTCCTCGTTGAGGAACCGGGGGTCGACGAAGGACACCTGGGGCAGCGTGCCGGTGGCGGCGTCGAGCAGGAACTGCGCGAAGTGCTGGGAGATGTCGAGGTGCTTCTCGTACCAGAGCGCCGTGAACGGGATGTCGCTGTAGTAGTAGGTCCCGGTCAGGCCCTTCGCGGCCAGCCGGTCCCAGATCGTCGGCAGCGTCGACTTGTCGGTGTTGTTGTGCAGCCGGTCGGTCTGCGCGGCGTGCTGGTAGAAGCGGTTCGGGTACGTCTCGGCCATCACCGCGGAGAAGTACCGGTCGAACACGGTCCAGTCCCGGGCGGCGCCGGAGTAGAACGACAGGTCCTCGTCGGTGTAGTAGCCGATCGCCATCAGGTCGTTGTTGCCGGACTTCAGGAAGCCGTCCAGCTTCCCGCCGTTGAGCTGGATCCGGCCGCCCTCCCAGGAGTGGTCGGGGTCCTCGAACCCGCAGCCGTCGGGCGCCGTGAGGTGGTGGGTGTCGTGGCGTACGCCGTGCCGGTCGACGTAACTGAGCCCCGCCTGCTTCCCGTCGGCTCCGGGCAGCCAGCCCAGGTAGTGGTCGAACGAGCGGTTCTCCATCATCACGAGCACGACGTGCTCGATGCCGGAGTCCTCCGGCGACGGGAGGTCGACGGCTGCGGTCGCGGGGAGCCAGCGGGTCGCACCCGTGGCCGTCGCCACTCCGGACACGGTCGCGGTGCCGAGCAGCCGCCTGCGGGAGATGGTCACAGGCGAAGTCTGGGGCAGCGGACGCCGTCCGTCACCCCCGAACGGGTGGTGTTCGCCCGTCGTTCAGGAGACGGTGACCTGCGCGGCGGCGCCGTCGACGGACTCCATGCCCTCCGCGATCCGCATGGCCTCCTCGATCAGGGTCTCCACGATCTGCGACTCGGGCACGGTCTTGACGACTTCGCCCTTGACGAAGATCTGACCCTTCCCGTTGCCCGAGGCGACGCCGAGATCGGCCTCGCGGGCCTCGCCGGGACCATTCACGACGCAGCCCATCACGGCGACCCGGAGCGGGACCTCCATGCCCTCGAGACCGGCCGTCACCTCGTCCGCGAGCTTGTAGACGTCCACCTGCGCGCGCCCGCACGAGGGGCACGAGACGATCTCGAGCTTGCGGGGGCGGAGGTTGAGCGACTGCAGGATCTGGATGCCGACCTTGACCTCCTCGACCGGCGGGGCCGAGAGGGAGACGCGGATCGTGTCGCCGATGCCCCGGGAGAGCAGCGCGCCGAAGGCGGTCGCGGACTTGATCGTGCCCTGGAAGGCCGGGCCGGCCTCGGTGACGCCCAGGTGCAGGGGCCAGTCGCCGCGCTCGGCGAGCATCTCGTAGGCGCGCACCATCACGACCGGGTCGTTGTGCTTGACCGAGATCTTGAAGTCGTGGAAGTCGTGCTCCTCGAAGAGGCTGGCCTCCCACACCGCCGACTCGACCAGTGCCTCGGGCGTGGCCTTGCCGTACTTCTCGAGCAGCCGCTTGTCGAGCGACCCGGCGTTGACGCCGATCCGGATCGAGGTGCCGCGGTCCTTGGCGGCCGCCGCGATCTCCTTGACCTGGTCGTCGAACTGCCGGATGTTGCCGGGGTTCACGCGGACGGCGGCGCAGCCGGCGTCGATCGCGGCGTAGACGTACTTCGGCTGGAAGTGGATGTCGGCGATCACCGGGATCTGCGAGTGCTGGGCGATCGCGGGCAGCGCCTCGGCGTCGTCCTGGCTCGGGCACGCCACCCGCACGATGTCGCACCCCGTGGCGGTGAGCTCCGCGATCTGCTGCAGCGTCGCGTTGACGTCCGCGGTGAGGGTCGTCGTCATCGACTGGACCGAGACGGGAGAGTCACTGCCGACGCCGACCTTGCCGACCTTGATCTGACGGGTCTTGCGCCGGGGGGCGAGCACCGGCGGCGGGGCCGTGGGCATGCCCAGGCTGATCTCGGTCATGGCCCTAAGCCTAGGACTCGATGTGAATCGGTACGACGAGGTCCCCGACGATCAGCACCACGCCCATGACGAGGAGCACACCGGCCACGCAGTAGGCGATCGGCAGCAGCCGGGCGACGTCGACGTACCCGGGGTCGGGACGGCCGCGCAGCCGGGCGAACCCGCGGCGGATCGCCTCCCAGAGCGCGCCGGCGATGTGGCCACCGTCGAGCGGGAGCAGCGGGATGAAGTTGAACAGGCCGATGAACAGGTTGAACCCGGCGAGCAGCAGCATCAGGAAGACGGCCTTCTCGGCGAGCGGGAAGCCCGCGTCCGAGACGGTCTCGCCGGCCATCCGGCTCCCGCCCACGATGCTGACCGGGCTGTCGACGGCACGGTCCTTGACGCCGGCGATCGCCTCGGCGACCCCCCACACCTTGACCGGCAGCGTGGCGAGCGCCTGCACGCTCTGCTTGGTCATCGTGCCCATCTGGTCGAGGGTGTAGAGCGGGCCGCCGGTCTGAATCTGGGTGTGCGTGGTGGGCGTGACTCCGAGGAAGCCGACCTGGCGCAGGGTCTGGTCGGTCTGGGAGGTGGGGCGGGCCTCGACGGTGGTGTTGGCGGTCCCGGTCAGCTGCCTGCCGTCGCGCTCGTAGCCGATCACCGCGTCACCGTCTGAGTTGCCCCGGATCAGCGTGCGGAGCTGGTCCCAGTCGGCGATCGGGGTGCCGTTGAAGGTGGTGACGACGTCGCCCGGCCGGAGCCCGGCCTCGGCGGCGGGGCTGATCGGGTCGCTCGAGGTGCAGGTGGTCCGGTTGTCGACGTACGGGATCACGCACTGCGAGACCTCGTCGATGACCGGTCGGCCGGCGTCCGGCTCGATGCTGCGCTGTCCGTAGGTCCCGAAGACGATCCAGAACAGCGTGAACGCGATCAGGATGTTCACCGTCGGCCCGCCGGCCATCACGATGACCTTCTTCCACCAGACCATCTTGTAGAAGAGGCGCTCGCTGTCCTCCGGGCCGATCGTCTCCCACTCGGCCGCGCGGGCGTCGGAGATGAGCTGCGTGAACAGCCCGGTGTTGGACTTGCGGACCTTGACGACCTGGTTGCCCTCGGCGTCGGTGGTGACCTCGTCGGCCAGCTGCGCGGCGCCCGGCGGGAGCATCCCGACGATCTTGACGTAGCCGCCGAGCGGGATCGCCTTGACGCCGCACTCGGTCTCGCCGACCTGCTTGCTCCACACCGTCGGGCCGAAGCCGACGAAGTACTGGGTGACCTTCCCGCCGAACTTCTTCGCGGGGATCATGTGGCCGAGCTCGTGAAGGCCGATCGACGCGAGGATGCCGACCGCGAAGATCAGCACGCCCAGCGCGTAGAACAGAGTGGTCACTTGGTTCCCTCGATCAGCTGGCGGGCCGTCTCCCGAGCCCAGGCATCTGCGTCGAGGATGCCCTCGACCGTCACCTCAGAGGGTACGTCGTGGCGGCTGAGAACCGCCTTAACCGTGGGGACGATCTCCGCGAAGACGAGCCGCCCGCGGCGGAACTCCTCGACGCACACCTCGTTCGCGGCGTTGTAGACCGCCGGCGCCGTGGCGCCCCGCTCCCCTGCCGAGCGCGCGAGCGCGACCGCCGGGAACGCCTCGTCGTCGAGGGGGAAGAACTCCCACGTCTGCGGCCGCGACCAGTCGACGGGCGGGGCGGTGCCGGGCACCCGGTCCGGCCAGGCGAGGCCGAGCGCGATCGGGATCAGCATGGTCGGCGGGCTGGCCTGCACCAGCGTCGAGCCGTCCACGAACTCCACCATCGAGTGCACGACGCTCGTGGGGTGCACCACGACCTCGATCCGGTCGAACGGGATGCCGAAGAGCAGATGAGCCTCGATCACCTCGAGGCCCTTGTTGACCAGGGTCGCGGAGTTGATGGTGACGACCGGGCCCATGTCCCAGGTCGGGTGCGCGAGCGCCTCCTCGACCGTGACGCCGGCGAGCTCCTCGCGGGTGCGGCCGCGGAACGGGCCGCCGCTGGCCGTCAGCACCAGCCGGCGTACCTCCTCGGCCGACCCGCCGCGCAGGCACTGGGCGAGCGCGCTGTGCTCGGAGTCGACCGGCACGATCTGGCCGGGCGCGGCGCGGTCCAGCACCAGCGGGCCACCCATGATCAGCGACTCCTTGTTGGCGAGCGCGAGCGTGTTGCCGGCGTCGAGGGCGGCGAGCGTGGGGCGCAGGCCGACCGCGCCGGTGATGCCGTTGAGGACGACGTCGCAGTACATCGACGCGGCCTCGATGCTCGCGTCCTCCCCCAGACCGGAGTACGCCGGGGCGAGCTCGGCCACCTGCTCCTCGAACAGGCCGGGGTTCGACCCGCCCGCCGTCAGCGCGACGACCCGGAAGCGGTCCGGGTTGGCGCGCACGATCTCGATGGCCTGGGTGCCGATGGACCCGGTGCTGCCCAGGATCGCGACGTCTCTCACGCCCCCAGTCTCCCGCACGGGGGCTGGTGGTCACGAAATCCTCAGCCAAACCCCCTGCCGGGAACGGAACCACTCGTGAGAGGCTTCGATGCATGACCGAATCTGCTGTTGGCGGGCCCTCGCTCCCCCAGGAGCGCCGCCTCGTCACCGAGATCCCGGGCCCCGGCTCGCTGGAGCGCCTGGACCGCAAGAAGGCGCACGTCGCGGACGGCGTCGGCACGATGCTGCCGGTGTTCGTGGTCGCGGCCGGGGGCGGCGTCCTCGTCGACGTGGACGGGAACTCGCTGATCGACCTCGGGTCCGGCATCGCCGTGACCTCGGTCGGCAACGCGGCACCGGCGGTGGTCCGGAACGTCACCGCGCAGGTCGAGGCGTTCACCCACACCTGCTTCATGATCACGCCGTACGACGGCTACGTGGACGTGTGCGCCGCGCTCGCCGAGCTCACCCCCGGCGACCACGCGAAGAAGAGCGCCCTGTTCAACTCGGGCGCCGAGGCCGTCGAGAACGCCGTGAAGATCGCGCGCGTGGCCACCGGACGCGACGCGGTGGCGGTCTTCGACCACGCGTACCACGGCCGCACCAACCTGACGATGGCGATGACCGCGAAGAACATGCCGTACAAGAACGGCTTCGGCCCGTTCGCCGGCGAGGTCTACCGCGCGCCGATGTCGTACCCGCTGCGTGACGGGCTGACCGGCGAGCAGGCCGCGGCCCGCGCGATCGACGTGCTCGACAAGCAGGTCGGCGTCCAGAACCTCGCCTGCCTGGTCATCGAGCCGATCCAGGGCGAGGGCGGCTTCGTCGTACCGGCGCCGGGGTTCCTGCCCGCGCTCGCCGCCTGGGCGAAGGAGAACGGCGTGGTGTTCGTCGCCGACGAGATCCAGTCCGGCTTCTGTCGCACCGGCGACTGGTTCGCCGTCGACCACGAGGCGGTCGTGCCGGACCTGGTGACGACCGCGAAGGGCATCGCCGGCGGCCTGCCGCTCGCCGCCGTCACCGGGCGCGCCGAGCTGATGGACTCCGTGCACGTCGGCGGTCTCGGCGGCACGTACGGCGGCAACCCCGTCGCCTGCGCCGCCGGCCTCGGCGCGATCGAGGAGATGCGCCGGCACGACCTCGGCGCCCGCGCCCGCGAGATCGGTGCCCGCATGGAGAAGCGGCTGGCGGATTTGCGGGCCGAGCACGACGTGGTCGCGGACATCCGGGGCCGTGGCGCGATGATGGCGATCGAGCTCTGCAGGCCGGGCACCACGGAGCCGGACCCGGTCCGGACCGCGGCGGTCTCGGCGTACTGCCACCGCAACGGCGTGGTCACCCTGACCTGCGGCACTTGGGGCAACGTGTTCCGGTTCCTCCCTCCGCTCTCGATCGGCGACGAGCTGCTCGACGAGGGGTTCGACGTCGTCGCGGAGGCGTTCGCGGCGACGGCCGGCTGACCGGTCCACCCCTCCCCGCCGGCCGCGACCCGGGTCTGACCGCGTTCACGCTCCTGTCACTCCGGGGCGGTGACGAGGTGCGGAACCGCAGGCATCGGGTACCACGCGCCCGTGACCGCCGACCTCGTCTACCTCGTCGCCGGCGCGAGCCTCCTGCTGGCGATCGTGCTCCCTGCGCTCCTGGACCGCTGGGCGGTGTCGGCGCCGATGGTGCTGGTCACCGTCGGACTGCTGCTGGGCCTGACCCCGCTCCCCGACGGGATGCCGCTCGACCCCCAGGCGAACCGGGCCACGATCGAGCACGTCACCGAGCTGGTCGTGCTGGTCGCGCTGATGGGGGTCGGCCTGGCGCTCGACCGGCCGCTCGAGGTCCGCCGCTGGGCGTCGTGGCGGCGCTGGGGCGCCACCTGGCGCCTGCTCGGCATCAGCATGCCGCTGACGATCGGCGCGATCGGCCTCCTCGGCTGGGCGGCCGGGCTCCCGGCCGCGGCCGCGGTGCTCCTCGGCGCGGTGCTGTCGCCCACCGACCCGGTGCTCGCCTCCGACGTCCAGGTGGCCGGGCCGCAGACCGGGGACCATGAGGTCGACGAGGACGACGAGGTGCGGTTCACGCTCACCTCCGAGGCCGGGTTGAACGACGGCCTGGCCTTCCCGTTCGTGTACGCCGCGATCCTGCTCGCGACCCACGGCGCCCTGTCCGGCTGGGTGCTCGAGTGGGTGGGCTGGTACCTCGTCGGCAAGGTCCTCCTCGGCGTGCTCGCCGGCATCCTCGTCGGCCGGGTGCTGGCGTACGCGGCGTTCCGCTCGAGCAGCGCGTCGCTGCGGGTGGCCGAGCGCGGCGAGTCCCTGATGGCGCTCGCGGCGCTCGTGTCGGCGTACGGCGTGGGCCAGGTCGTCGGCGGCTACGGCTTCCTGTCGGTCTTCGCGTGCGCGATGACCTTCCGCTCCGCCGAGCGCTCCCACGACTACCACGCGGCGATGCACGAGGTCGCCGAGCGCCTGGAGCGGCTGCTGACGCTGTTCGTGCTGCTGGTGCTCGGCATCGCGACGACCCGCGGGCTCTTCGGGAGCCTGGACTGGAAGGGCGTCGCGATCGCGGTCGCACTGGTCCTCGTCGTGCGGCCGCTCGCCGGGACCGTCGGGCTGCACGGCTGCCTCGAGCCTGATGAGCGGCGGACGGTGGCCTTCTTCGGGGTGCGCGGGATCGGCTCGATCTACTACCTCGCGTACGCCGGCGGGGAGGCCGAGGGCCTGGCCACCGACTGGATGTGGTCGACGGTGTCGTTCGCGATCGTGCTGTCCGTCTTCGTGCACGGCGCGCTCGCCGCGCCGGTGATGAGGAGACTCGAAAGCTCCCGCTCTTGACGCGTGTCAACTGGAACCGGTTCCATTCCGAGGCATGACCTTCGACGCGATCATCAAGGGCGGCCGCTGGTTCGACGGGACGGGCGCGGCGTCCGCGGTCCGCAACCTCGGCATCCGGGACGGCCACGTCGTGGCCGTCACCAGCGAGGAGCTCGACGAGACGGGCTGCCCCGAGGTGGTCGACGCGGCCGGGAAGTGGGTGATCCCGGGGCTCGTCGACATCCACACGCACTACGACGTCGAGGTGCTCGACGGCCCCGGGCTGGCCGAGTCGGTGCGGCACGGGGTGACCACGCTGCTGCTGGGGTCGTGCTCGCTGTCGACCGTGCACGTCGGTGGCGTCGACGCCGGCGACCTGTTCGGGAGGGTCGAGGCGATCCCCCGCCAGCACGTGATCCGCGCCGTCGACGAGCACCGGACCTGGTCGAGCGCCGAGGAGTACGCCGCCGCGCTGGAGTCGCTGCCCCTCGGACCGAACCTGGCCGCGTTCATCGGGCACTCCGACATGCGCACCGCGACCATGGGCCTGGACCGCGCGACCCGCAAGGAGGTGCGGCCCAGCCGCCGCGAGCGGGCCCGGATGGAGAGGATGCTGGCCGAGGCGCTGGACGCGGGGTTCGTCGGCATGTCGGCCCAGCAGCTGCTCTTCGACAAGATCGACGGCGACCTGTGCCGCTCGCGCACGCTGCCCTCGACGTACGCGAAGGGCAAGGAGATGCGCGGGCTGCGCTCGATCCTCCGCCGCCGGCGCCGGGCGCTCCAAGCGGGGCCGGACGCGAGCCACCCGCACACGATCATCACCCAGGCCGTCGGCTCGATCGGCTGGTTCGGCCGGCCGGCCCTGCGCACCAGCCTGCTGTCCGCCGCGGACATCAAGGCGATCCCGTTCGTGATCCACCTGATGCGGCCGCTCGCCCGGGTCGTGAACCGGCTCGGCGCCGACTTCCGCTGGCAGCACCTGCCCGTGCCGTTCGAGGTGTACGCCGACGGCATCGACCTGGTGATCTTCGAGGAGTTCGGCTCCGGAGCCGCCGCCCTGCACCTGCAGGAGAAGCTGGCCCGCGACGAGCTGATGCGCGATCCCGCGTACCGCCGGCAGTTCCGCAAGGACTACGAGAGCAAGTACGGCCCCCGGGTCTGGCACCGGGACTTCTTCGACGCCGAGATCGTCGCCTGCCCGGACGGCTCCGTGGTGGGCAAGTCGTTCGGCCAGGTCGGTGTCGAGCGCGGCGGCAAGCACCCGGTGGACGCCTTCTTGGACCTGGTGCTCGAGCACGGGACGGCGATCCGCTGGCGCACGACGATCAGCAACCACCGGCCGGCGGTGCTGCGCAAGCTCGCGCGGGACCCGGGCATCCAGGTCGGGTTCTCCGACGCCGGGGCACACCTGCGGAACATGGCGTTCTACAACTTCGGGCTGCGGCTGCTCAAGCACGTCCGCGACGCCGACGCCGCGGGCACGCCGTTCATGAGCGTCGAGCAGGCCGTGCACCGGCTCACCGGGGAGCTCGGCGAGTGGTATCGGATCGACGCGGGCACGCTGCGCGTCGGCGACCGGGCGGACCTCGTGGTGCTGGACCCCGACCGCCTCGACGCCGCGCTGGAGGAGTACCACGAGGCTCCGGTCGAGCAGTACGGCGGGCTGTCGCGGATGGTGAACCGCAACGACGCCGCCGTGCCCGCCGTGTTCGTTAGCGGGCGTCGGGTCGTTGAGGACGGCGAGCCGACGGCGCTGCTCGGGCGTGAGCGGACCGGGCAGTTCCTGCGGGCCGGGCGCGGCGGCGCCGCCGTACCGGCTCCGGCCGTCGAGGCGGCCTCGTGAGCCGGACCCCGGAGGAGGCCGTCCGGGGCCTCTGGCGGACGCTGTCCGAGCGGGACTACGACGGCATCGCGGAGTGGGTGACCGAGGACTGCGTCTACCTGGACGTGCCGGTCGGCCCGACCCTGGCCGCCCGAGGCCCGGTGGACATCGCCAGGCGGCTCGAGGTCGGCTGGGGCGATCTCGCGGCGTACGAGAACCACGACGGCGTGCTCGTCGCCCAGGGCGCGGACGTGATGTACGAGCACTCCGAGACGTGGACGTTCGCCTCGGGCGAGGTCGTGACGCTGCCGTTCGTGACCGTCCACCGGGTGCGCGACGGCCGCGTGTGCCTCTGGAAGGACTACTGGGACTACGGCGCGATCATGAGCGCCGCGCCGGCCTCCTGGGTCGAGGGGCTCGCCACCGCCGACACCAGCTGGGTGTACGACGCGAGCGGGGAGCTGTAGGCGCCCACCGGACGGCCGACGTGCACGTGGCCGTGCCCGGCCGGCGGGGCGGGGACGACGGCCGAGGTCCGTCTAGCGCAGGCGGTACACGTCCATCGCGGTCTCCCGCACGGCGTTGCCGTGCCGGTCGCGACCCGTGACCCGGATGCTCATCGTCCCCCGGTCGCCGTGGGCACGCGGGGTGGCGTACCGCACCCGGAACGAGTCCGTCGAGGTCCGGACGACGCGCGCGTCCCGCCAGTGCACGCCGTCGGTCGACACCTCGACGGTGGCGCGGGCGACGTGCTGGTCGTGGGCCGGCGTGCTGAACGAGAGGCCGAACGTGGTGCGGCCCGGGGCGACGTACCCCGCCAGCGTCGACGGCGGCACGTACGACGGCGTCAGGATCGGCTGGCGGGCAGCGCCGTGCGCCGAGTGGAAGGTCCACACGTCCTCGACGTTCGTCGAGAGCGTCCAGGTGGGGGCGCTCGGGTGCGAGACGGCGGTCAGCTCGAAGGTCCGCCGGTCCCGCGGAACCTCGACGGCGTAGGAGATCAGGCCCGTTCCGTCCGCGATCACCCGGCCGTCCTGCCGGAGCGCCCACTCACCGTCCTCGTCCGGCACGAAGCCGAGCATCTCCGACCCGGCCCCGGAGAACAGCGGGAGCTGTCCGTACAGCACGTTGCGGTAACGCCCGGTGAGCGCGAACGGGCTCGGCCCCTCCGCGCCCGGTCCGACCGGGCCGTGGGCGAAGACGGTCCGGTAGGTGTGCCCGGCACGGGGATAGCGGTGCACGTCGATCAGCTGGGTGAGGTTCTCGTGGCGCCGGGTCATCAGGGGCATGACGACCTGCGTGTAGGACAGCTCCCGCGAGGCCTGGAGGAACAGCACCCGCCGGCCGGGCACCCGCGTCTCGAAAGACTGGCCACCGGACAGGCCCAGGTCCGACGTCCCGACCTCCACGAACGTGGGTCGGCGACCCGCGGGGCCGTTGGCGTAGAACTCCTGGACCACGCGCGCGAAGTCGTCGTGGTGGTGCACGAAGGTCAAGTCGGCCGGGACCCCGTCGGCGACGTCGGCGGTCACCGCGAGCCGGTGCGCGGTGCGGGCAGGTCCGCTGCCCCTCCGGACCAGCTGGGCGGAGACACCCGTGTGCACGGTGCCGTAGGTCGGCTGCGCGGCGACCGGTTGCACGCGCGTGAAGAAGTGCTTCCCGGAGAATCCGAACGAGTAGCCGTTGGAGTCGCCGACCTCGGCGCTGATGGTCAGGTCCGCCTCGACCACCCGGTGGCCGGGCATCGAGACGTGGGGCCGTGCGGTCGCGTCCGCGAGGTTCAGCGACACGGTGCTGTCGTCGGTCACGGCGAACTCCGGCGGGAGCAGCACCGCGCTGAACGTCGAGGCGACGAGCACGTACCTGCCCTCGGGAACCTTCGCCGTGACGGTGCCGTCGGCGCCGGTCGTGAGGAAGCCGCCGAACGCGGGATCGTCGAGGTCCATCAGGAGCACGTCGGCGTACCCGACCGGATCCCCACCGCCGCTGTGGAGCTCGATCGTCAGCGTGTGCCGGGCACGGGAGGCGGTGTGGGTCGTCGCTGCCCCGGCGAGCCGCACCGAGCGGACCGCCTGGAGGTCGGCGGCCTGCACGCCGGCCGCAGAGTAGGACCCGAGCACCGTGCCCGAGGACGTACGCCGCAGGTGCAGCGCGTCGCCGGCGGCGCTGCGGGCACGTGGCGCCGCGTCGTCCCGCAGCGTCACCACCACCGGGACTCGCGACCCGTGGAGCCGCGCGAGGCGCGTGACGTCGTAGAGCGACGGGTCGAGCTTCGACCGGAGCGCCGCCGGCAGCCGGGGCACGAGGTAGCTCGAGGTCCCGACGTCCCCGTGCATCACCTGCCCGCCGAGGTGCGGTCCCGACACGATCCGCGACACCCGCGAGCCGTCCGCGCGGGTCGTCAGCAGCACGGTGTCGCCGGTGATCAGGTGGACCGTCCGGACCTGGGTCACGGCCAGCGGTCGCGCGGCCGGCCCCGACGGGCGGCCCGGCGGCGGTCCTGCGGTGGCGGGTGCCGCGACGAGCGCGGCGGCGAGAACGGCGAGCGCGAGCAAGGTACGACGCATGAGGACCCCCGTGTCCGAGATGAGGGGCACACCGTAACCGCTCGCGGACCTTGCGCGTCGGCAGCGGCGCCGACCCGATCGAGCGCTTGCTGGGCGGCGAGCTCTGGGCGGCAGCGGAGGAGCTCGATCCGGCTCGCGCTAGCCCGCGAGGTGCCCCCAGGACGCCGACAGCTCGGTCCACGGGCCGACCGCGGCGACCCTGCCCTCGACGAGCACGACGACCCGGTCGGCCTGGACCAGCGCCGCGCGCTTCGAGGTCGCGCCGACCACGGTTGCGCCGCGCTCGCGCAGCGCGGTCCAGAGCTCGACCTCGGTCGCGGCGTCGAGCGCCGAGGACACGTCGTCGGCCAGCAGCAGCTCGGCCTCGCACGCGAGCCCGCGGGCGAGGGCGAGGCGCTGCACCTGACCCCCGGACAGCCGCACCCCGCGGTGCCCGACCAGCGCGTCCGGCCCGCCCGCCGCCTCGACGTCGGGCGTCAGCCGCGCGGTCTCGAGGGACGGGACGACGGCGCGATCGGGATGATCGAGCCGGACGTTGTCGGCGAACGTCCCCGACATCACCCTCGGCACCTGGGCGACGTGAGCGACGCGCCCGGGCCGCAGGAACGTCTGCGGGTCCGCGACCGCCTCGTCGTTCCAGCGGATCTGGCCGTGGCTGGAGACCAGGCCGGCGAGAGCGGACAGGAGGCTCGACTTGCCCGAGCCGACCTGGCCGAGCAGCAGCACCAGCTCCCGGGACCCGACGGTCAGCTCGACGTCGCTGACGCCGATCGTGCCGTCGTCGTGGACCGCGGTGAGGCCGCGCAGCTCCAGCGTGCGCAGCGGGTCGCGGACCCCGGGCTCGGGCGCGGGCGAGGCGCCCGTGACGAGGTCGACATCGGCCGGCAGCTCCATCAGGTCGCCACCCCCCGCGAGCCGGCTGGTGGTCTGCATCCAGGCGCGCGTGCCCGGGGCCTCGGTGATCACCGAGCCGGCGACCCGGCCGAACCAGTCGAACCCGTTGACCGCCCCGGCGACCAGCAGCGCGGTGGCCAGGCCCCAGCCGCCGCCGACCAGGACCGCCCACGCCGTCACCACGCCGCACTGGACCATCACGATCGGGACGCCGTCGAGCAGTGCCTGGACGCGGTGCTCGCGGACCGCCGCGTCGACCCGGCCTCCGTCGACCCGGCTCAGGTGGGCGTGCACGCTGGGGGTCGAGGCAGCGAGCTTCACGGTGCGCACCGAGTCGAGGGCGGAGACCAGGGAGCGGCCGAACCCGGCGCGCGCGGCGGCCGACGCCGCGGCGGAGCGGCCGGCCACCCGGCGACCGAGCGACGACGCCAGCGACGACGCGACCATCACCCCGAGGAGCACGCCGCCGGCCAGCAGGCTCCGCGCGAGGATCGCGGTCACGACCGCGATCAGCAGGCCGTTGACGAAGTCGACCCAGCGGTCGGCGTACCGGGCCAGCCGGTCGGCGTCCATCGTCCGGGCGACCACCTCGCCGGCGGGCGTGCGCTCGAGGCGGTGCTGGGCGGTCTGGCCGGCGAGGACCGAGGTGCGGACGCGCAGCATCACCGAGACCCACCAGCGCGGGTAGCGGCGGATCGCCTCGGCGAGCAGCAGCGGCGAGGTCAGCAGCGACACGACGAGCGCCGCAGTGAGGACCGTCGGGGTCTCGCCGCGCTGGAGCGCCACCACGAGGTGGCCCCAGATCCACCCGCTCACAGCACCCAGCGCACCGGTCAGCACCGAGAAGAGGAAGAGCGCGACGCTCACCAGCCCCCAGCGGGGCTCGACGACCAGAGCGGAGTACGTCGCGCGCGCCAGCCCCGGGATGTCGCGCAGCCGGGGCGGCGGGGGCGGCTCACCGGTACGCCGGGCGGTGCCGACGCTCCGGTCCGCCGACTCGTCGACGGGGCGGACGACCCCGTCCTCGGCGGATGCCTCGAGAAGGTCCCGGAACGGGCCGGGCTCCGCGGCGAGCACCGCCCGCAGACCGAGTTGCACGACGCGGCCGCCGTCGAGCACGGCGACCTGCTCGGCCCGCTCGGTGGTCGAGAGCCGGTGCGCGACCAGGATCCCGGTGCGCCCGGCGAGCAGCCGCTCGGCCGCACGGACCACGTGGCCCTCGGTGACCGGGTCCATCCGCGCCGTGGCCTCATCGAGCACCACCACGCGGACGTGCCGCACGAGCAGCCGGGCGAAGGCGACCAGCTGCTCCTCGCCCGACGACAGCGTGGTGCCGCCGGGACCCAGCAGGGTGTCCAGGCCGTCTCGCAGACCGGCGACCCAGGCGTCCAGCCCGAGCTCGGCGACGGCGGCCTCGACCTCGGCGCGCGGGACCGGCTCGAACAACGTGATGTTCTCGGCGAGCGTGCCGGCCAGGATCTCGGTGCGCTGGGTCACGACGCCCACCGAGGAGCGCAGCTTCTGCAGGTCCAGATCGAGGACGTCGACGCCCCCCAGGAACACCGAGCCGCGCTCCGGCTCGACTGCCCGCGAGAGCAGCGACGCCAGCGTCGACTTGCCGGAGCCGGTGCGGCCGACCAGCGCGCAGGTGGTCCCCGCCGGGACGTTGAGGTCGACGTGCTCGAGGGCGAACCGGCCCTCGACGTACGCGAAGTGGAGGTCGTGGAACTGCACGTCGAGCCGGCTGTCGGGCAGCTCCATCCCGCCGACCGGCTCCCGCTCGGCACCGAGGAGGCTGCGCAGCCGCAGCACCGCGCCGAAGCCGGCCTGGAGGTCGGGCAGGTGCCGGGCCAGGTTGTCCACCTGGCCGACGAACATGGTCGTGACGAGGTACAGCGTCACCAGCGACGCGGTGTCCAGGTCGCCGTCGGCGACCAGCGCGACGCCGACGAGCGCGGTGGCCGCGAGGACACCGTGCAGGAGCGTGCCCGTGCGGCGGCTGATGCGTGCCTCGAGGCCGACCACGACGGCGAAGCGGCGGTTCACCTCGGCCGCCAGCGCCGTGCACCGCCGCAGGACGTGCGCGCGGCCGAGGCTGGTGCGCACGTCGTCACGCCCGGCGATGCCCTCCTCCAGCGCGGCGGCGTGATCGGTCCACGCCGCCTCCTCCTCCACCTTGCGGGCGGAGAGTTGGGGCAGCAGCGGGCGGACGGTCAGCAGGGCGGCCAGGCCCGCGAGCGGGAAGAGGAAGAACGCCGGCCACCAGGTCACGCTGGCCACCACCCAGAGCGGGCCGGAGGCGAGCAGCGTCCGGATCGCGAGCCAGGCGCTCTGGCGCAGCAGCGTGCCGACCTCGTGGGTGTCGTCGTCGACCCGGTCGAGCACCTCGCCGACGGCCTGCTCCGTGAGCGTCGCGAGCGGCTGGTGCAACGCGGCGTCGAGCAGGTCGGCGCGCAGCCGCCCCTCGGCGCGATCGACGACGCCCGCCCACAACGTGCGTGCCCCGGTGTCGAGCACCGCCGCGCCGACCACGCAGAGTGCCAGCAGCCCCACGAGCCGGCTCGTGGCGTCCTCGGCCAGGTGGCCCGCGACGAGCGACCCCAGCGACGTGCCGACCGCCGCGATCGCGCAGGCGACCAGTGCCACGGTCGCGACCGGGCTGCGCAGCCGGCGCCAGTCCACGGTGCGCTCCGCAGGCGGCGTGACCCGGGGCGGGGTGCCGACGGGGCGCTGGGCGTCGAGATCGGTGGCAGTCATGGCGAGGTACGACGCTATGTCGCGGCACCGACGCCCGTCCCCCCATTTCCGTGCGGCGGGAACGCTCTGGCCGATCTGCTGGGATCCAATCACGCCCGTCCGGGTGAGAGTGCGGTGGGCACGACTGGCTACTGCGCTCTATCCGACCCATGGGAGGGCACATGACGACGAACACCGGCGCCACCGAGCGCGCCAAGGAGACAGCGTCGACGGCCGCCGACGAAGGGCGACACGTGGCGAGCGTCGCGAAGGAAGAGGCGACGAACGTCGCGGCCACGGCCGCCGACCAGGCTCGTTCCGTGATGGGCGACGCCGTGGACCAGGTCGGCAGCCAGCTCGGCGAGCAGGCGACCACCCAGCGCGACCGGTTGTCCGGCACGCTCCGCACCCTCGGCGAGGACCTGGAGCAGATGGCGTCGCAGTCCCCGAGCTCCGGGCTGGCGAGCAACCTGGCGCACGAGGTCGCCGAGCGGGCCCGGAGCCTGGGTGCGCAGCTCGAGAGCCGGGAGCCGCGCCAGCTCCTCGATGACGCGCGCGACTTCGCGCGGCGCCGGCCGGGGACGTTCCTGCTCGGCGCCCTCGCGGCGGGCGTGGTCGCCGGACGGCTGTTCCGTGGCGCCGCCGACGGCGCGGCGGCGGCCAGCCTTGCTCCGGCCGCGCCCAGCGCTCCGACGCCGACGACGCCCGTCACGCCGCCGGCGACGGCGACGGCGCCGACCGGCGGGGCGCGCTCCACCGGGGCGGTCACGACGACGCCGCCGTTGCCGCCGCCGGCGGCCTCGCCGACGACGCCCATCCCGGTCCCCGGCCAGCCGGTCGGCGTACCCGGCGCGGAGGGTGCTGGCTCGTGAGCGACCCGACCCCCCACCAGATGGACCAGCGCAGCCTCGGGGAGATCGTGGGCGACCTGTCCCAGGACCTGACGACGCTGGTCAAGCAGGAGCTGGAGCTGGCCCGCACCGAGCTGAAGCAGGAGGCCGCGCGCGCCGGCAAGGGCGCGGGCCTGCTCGGCGGCGCCGGCGTCGCCGGGCACCTGCTCCTGATCTCGGCCACGTTCGCGGTGGTCTACCTGCTCGAGAACTGGATGCCCGTGGAGCTCGCGTTCCTGATCGTCACCCTGATCTGGGCCGCCGTTGCCGGCATCCTCGCGCTCACCGGCCACAAGGCGCTCCGGGAGAGCAACCCCCAGCTACCGACCACGCAGCAGACACTCAAGGAGGACGCGGCA
Source organism: Nocardioides sp. URHA0032 (assembly GCF_000620645.1). Lineage (GTDB taxonomy): Bacteria > Actinomycetota > Actinomycetes > Propionibacteriales > Nocardioidaceae > Nocardioides. The sequence goes on from NZ_JIAV01000014.1 coordinate 251,874, forward strand.
TGGGCCAGAGCACAGAAGAGCTGAGCAGCAACATCGCCGAGACCAGGGAGGCGTTGACGGCGGACGTCGACGCGCTCCAGGAACGGGTGAGCCCGACGGCGATCATCGAGCGCCGCAAGGCCGCCGCCCGCAGCCGCCTGAGCAGCGTGCGCTCGCGGGTGATGGGCACCGCCCACGACGTCCGCACCACGACAGCCGGCTCGGCGGGGTCCGCCGCCGGGTCCGCCAAGGACGCGGTCGGCGCGATGCAGGACAAGGTGGAGGGCTCGCCGCTCGCGGCCGGCCTGGTGGCCTTCGGAGCGGGGATGGTGCTCGCCTCGCTCGTCCCCGCTGCCGATGCGGAGGCCCGGGCCGCGGCCCGGGCCGTCGACACCGCGAAGGAGAAGGCGGCCCCGCTCCTCGACGAGGCCAAGGCAGCCGGCCGGGACGTGGTCCAGCAGGTCGGCGCCTCGGCGGGCGACGCCGTCCAGGAGGTCAGGGACACCGCCACCGGCGGCGCGGAGCGCATCCGGTCCGAGAGCGGCTCGGCCGTCGACTCGGTGCGCTCGGACGCGCAGGGCGACTGACGACAGGGACCCAGGTCGGGCTGAGGTCAGCCGATCTCCGCGAGCGCTGCCGGCACCTGTGCCGGCAGCTCTCGCGCGAGGTAGCCGACCGTGGCGACCGCGGCCGCCAGCCGCTCGCCCACCCGGGCGTGCACATAGCCGCCCCAGGCGGCTGCCTGAGCGGGCTCGGCCCCGCGAGCCAGCAGTCCCGCGACGATGCCGGCCTGCACGTCGCCCGACCCGGACACCCCGAGAACGGGCCCACCCCCGTCCACACCCCACGTGCGGCCGTCGGGCGCCGCGATGCACTTGCCCTCGCCGCCGCACAGCACGACCACGCCGCTCCGCCGGGCGACCTGGACGGCGACGTCGGCCACGTCGCGCTCGACGCGGGACTCCTCGACGCCGGCGGTGCGCGCGAGCTCGGAGACGTTGACGGTGAGCACCGCGCGACCCGACAGGTGGGCCAGGCCGTCGGGATCCTCCGTCAGGTACGCCGACGCGACCGCATCGAGCACGACGGGCAGGTCGAGGTGCGGCAGCACGCGGCGCAGGAGCGCGACCGCGGCGTCGGGGTCCCCGAAGCCCGGGCCGACGAGCACTGCGGCAGCGGGGCCGGCCCGGTCGACGACGACCCCCGCCGAGCCGGGCGCGACGTTGCCGTCGTCGTCCTCGTCCAGGCCGACGACCTGCGCCTCCGGGACCGCGACACCGAGCGGGCCGGCCGTGGTCGCCGTGGTGGCGAGGGCGAGCTTGCCGGCTCCGGCACGCAGCCCGGCCTCCCCCGCGAGCAGCACCGCGCCCGGCGTCGTCCGGGTGCCGCCCAGCACGAGCAGCTGCCCGCGCGATTCCTTGCCGCCCGAGGCGTCGGGCAGCGGCCAGTCGCGCAGGGCTCCCGCCGTGAGCAGCTCAGTGGTCATGGCCCCGCCCGCGCTGCGGGTCCTCGTGGGTCACCGGCGCGTCGAGGTCGTCGATCGCCCGCGCGTCAGCGAAGACGTCGAGCTCGAAGCGGTCGCCGTCGCGGCAGAACCTGGTGAACGACGCGTTCGGGATCGGCGTGGTCCGGTCGATGTCGAGCAGCTCCTTCTCGTCGAGCCGCTCGAGGGCGTAGCGGAACGCCATGATCACCGCCTGGTGCGTGAACAGCCACAGCCGCTCGCCGTCGTACCCGTGCCGCAGGTCGGTGAGCAGGCTCCGCACACGCATCACCACGTCGGCCCAGCTCTCACCGGACGGCGGCTGGTAGTAGAACTTCCCGACCTTCGTCCGGCGCTTGGCCTCGTCGGGGTGGCGGGCCCGGATGCCCGCGCCGGTCAGTCCGTCGAAGACCCCGAGGTCGCGCTCCCGCAGCCGCTCGTCGAGGACCGCCTCGAGGCCGACCGGGCGCAGGGCGTGCTGGGCGGTCTCCGCGGCCCGGCGGTACGGCGAGGCCAGCGCGATCGTCGGCCGCCAGTCGTCGGGCGCCTTCTCCTCGAGCCAGGTCGCGAGGGCGGCGGCCTGGTCGCGGCCGGCCGGCGACAGCTCGACGTCGGCGTCCCGCTCGTCGAGGTCCAGCACCTCGGCCGCGGCCTCGCGGGCGCGTCCGTCCGCGAGGTTGCCGACACTCTCGCCGTGCCGGACGAGCGTCAGGCTCGCGGGGCCGTTCGTCCATCGGGGGGCTACCACGACCGGCGTGTACCCACCGCGCCGCGCCCGGGAACATCACCAGCGTCACGCTCCTGTGACGTCGGATGACAGCGACGACAACCGTGCGCCGCGCCGGGGCGTCAGACCCTCGTGAGGGTGCGTCTCGTGCTCGTGGCACTGCTCGTGGCACTGGTCGCTGCCGTGCTGGTGCCGGCTCCGGCGACGGCTGCGCCGGCGCGCCCGTGCTCGCGCGGGCTGGTGGCGCTGACGTTCGACGACGGACCGCTCGCGTCGGTGACCCCGCGTGTGGTGCGGCTGCTGGTGCGGCTGGACGTCCCCGCGACCTTCTTCATGGTGGGCGACCGGGTCGCCGCACACCCCGAGCTGGTGCGGCTCGTCGACCGCGCCGGGTTCGCGATCGGCAACCACACCTGGGCGCACACCGACCTCACCACACAGACGCCTGCGGAGGCCCGGCACGCCCTCGTCACCACCCGACACGCGCTCCTCGACGCGGGCGTGCAGCCGACCGACCTCGCGCGCCCGCCGTACGGCGCCGTGGACGACCGGGTCCGGCGGGTGATGGCGGGCCTGGGCCTGGTGCCGACGCTGTGGACCATCGACTCGCGCGACTGGACCGGGCTGTCGCCGCGCCGGATCGCGAACGGCGTCGTCGGTCACGTGCGGCGGCACCGCATCAACGTCGTGCTCCAGCACGACGGTGTCACCAACTCCCCGGCCACGGTGCGGGCGCTGCCGCACGAGATCGCGACCCTGCAGCAGCGGGGCTACTGCTTCGCCTCGCTCGACGCCCACGGTGAGCCGGCCGCGCCGGTCCCGGTCATCTCGGTCTCCCCGGATCGGCGCCGGATCACGGAGGGCGACCGGGTGCGGCTCACCGTCCGGCTGGACCGGCCGACGACCCGGGCCACCCGGGTGCACACGGCGGCAGGGAGCGTGGAGGTCGCGGCCGGCCGTCAGGTCGCGCACCTCTGGTTCCGGGCCCCGCAGGACCGCGCCGACGAGAGACCGGAGGACGTCACGGTCTTCGCTGGCACCGTGGTCCGGGTCGTCGACGACGACCCGCCGCCCGTCGTCTCGGTCGTGGATGCGACCGTCACGGCCTCTCCCCTGGTGCCTGTGGCCGCCACCGTGGCGGTGCACCTGGACCGCCCCCGGGACCGGCCGACCCGGGTCGTCGTCCGGAGCGACCTCGGCCCGGCGCGGATCACGGTGCCGGCGTTCTCCCGGCACGGCGTCGGCACGGTGAGCGTCCCCGCCACGGCTCGTGGACGCGAGGTCGCCCTGCACGCCGCCGGCGCCTCGTCGGCGACCCTGACGATCGAGCCGTCCGGCCGGACGTGGCTCGAGGCCGCGCGGGCCGCGGTGGCGCGCGTGCGCTGGCCGGACGTGAGGGTGCGGCCGATCTTCTGAACGACCCGATCGGCTCCGGAGGACGCACGCGCGCGACGACGGAGCAGAATCGGATCCACACCGGTATCGCAACAATTGCGCCGGACGGCCGAAGGCCTGCGATACTGGAGCCGATGACAACTTCGCCCGGGGTACGCCGACACCTGGCCAGCAGCCCCTTCCAGCCCAAGCCCGAGCCGACGATCGAGGTCTACGCGGTCGACGACCTGGTCTCCCACGACTCCTACGGCATGGGTCGCGTCATCCAACTCGAGGCGGCGGCCGTGACGGTCGACTTCCGCTCGCAGAAGGTGCGCATCACCAGCCCCTACAGCAAGATGGCCAAGCTGTAGGACGACGAGTGGGTCGCCCGGCGGTCAACCTGCCGTGACGACCCTGCTCCTCGTGCCCGGAGCCGGCGGCGACGCGTGGTTCCGGCATCCGCTCGTGCGGGCTCGGCGCGTGAGCGCCTCGGCGTCGAGGTCGAGCTCGTCGCCGGCCGGCTCTGCTAGAGCTCCTTCATCCCCCACGGGCTGCCGTACTCGGTGAGCAGCTCGAGGAAGGGACCGCGTCGAAGGCCTCCGGGCCGAGGACGCCGGCGCCCTGCCAGGTCCCGCGGGACAGCAGCTCGAGCGCCACCACCGGGTTGATCGCGGTCTGCCAGACGACGCACTGGTGCCCGTACTCGCGCATCGTCCACTCGTTGTCGACCACGTGGTAGAGGTACGTCGACCTCTCGGCGCCGTCCTTGCCACGGCCGGTGACCCACAGGCCCGCACAGGTCTTGCCCGTCATCCGAGGCCCGACCGTGGCCGGGTCCGGCAACACGGCCGCGACCACGTCGCGCGGTGACACCTCGACGCCCTTCACCCGCACCTTCTCGGTCGAGTCGAGACCGAGGGTGTGCAGGACCTTGAGGATGTTGATGAACTCGTCGCCGAGGCCGTACTTGAACGTCGCGCGCCTGCACTCCACCCAGCGCGGCATGAGGAGGACCTCCTCGTGCTCGACGTTCACGCACTCGACCGGGCCGATGCCCTCCGGGAAGTCGAAGACCTCCGGCTCGGAGAACGGCGGCGTCGTGAACCATTCCCCGTCCTGCCAGATGACGGGCGGGTTGAGGCACTCCTCGATCGTGGTCCACATCGAGAACGACGGCGCGAAGATCTCGTTGCCCTCGTCGTCGGTCACGACCAGGTTCGCCCCGTCGCGGGTGCCGAGCTCGTCGATCTCGCTGAACAGGTGGTCGGCGGCGTACCTCGCGAACACGTCGGACAGGCCCGGCTCGACGCCGATGCCGACGAGCGCGAGTCGGCCGGCCGCCTCCCAGTCGGAGGCGACCGCGAACTGCTCGTCACCGAGCTTCACGCCGGTCTTCTCGTACGGCGAGGTCGGGTGCGGCCGCGACAGCGACATCGCCATGTCGAGGTAGTCCGCGCCGGCGGCGAACGCGCCGTCGAAGACGGACATGTCGAAGACCGGGTCGACCGCGTTCATCACGTGCGTGATCCGGTGCTCGCGGCACAGCGCCGCCACCGAGTCGGCCGAGGAGGCATCGACCTGGGCGCCGACGTACCTCTCGTCCTCGGCGGCCGCCTTCTCGGCACGCGACTCGTCGTAGTCGGCGATCACGATCACCTCGAAGAAGTCGCGACGAGCGGCGATCGCGCAGAACGCCGACCCGACACCGCCGGCACCGACGAGCAGGATCCGCATCGGATCACTCACCGATGTACGACATCACGTGCTTGATCCGGGTGTAGTCCTCGAGCCCGTACATGGACAGGTCCTTGCCGTAGCCGGAGTGCTTGAACCCGCCGTGCGGCATCTCGCTGATGAACGGGATGTGGGTGTTGATCCAGACGACGCCGAAGTCCAGGCCGCGCGACATCCGCATCGCGCGGGCGTGGTCCCTGGTCCAGACGCTGGAGGAGAGGCCGTACTCCACGCCGTTCGCCCAGCGGAGCGCCTCGGCCTCGTCGCTGAACCTCTGCACGGTCATCACCGGGCCGAAGATCTCGGTCTGGATCTGCTCGTCGTCCTGCTTCAGGCCGGACAGCACGGTCGGCTCGTAGAAGTAGCCGCGGTCGCCCTTGCGGGACCCGCCCGTCTGCACGCTCGCGTGGTCGGGCAGCCGGTCGACCATGCCGGAGACGCGGTCCAGCTGGTTCTGGTTGTTGAGCGGGCCGTAGTAGGTGCTCTCGTCGTCGGGCATGCCGGTCGGCATCCCCTTCGCGGCCGCGGTGAGCGCGGAGACGAACTCGTCGTGGATGCCCGGGCCCACGAGCACCCGGGTCGCGGCGGTGCAGTCCTGGCCCGCGTTGAACAGGCCCGCGCCGGCGATGCCCTCGGCGGCCTTCTCGATGTCGGCGTCGTCGAAGACGATCACCGGGGCCTTGCCACCCAGCTCGAGGTGGACGCGCTTGAGGTCGTGGGAGGCCGACTCCGCGACCTCCATGCCCGCGCGTACCGAGCCGGTGATCGCGACCATCTGCGGGGTCTTGTGGGCGACCAGCGCGCGGCCGGTGTCGCGGTCACCGGTCACCACGTTGAGGACGCCGGGCGGCAGGAACTCCTGCGCGAGCTCGGCGAGCAGCGTGGAGCTCGCCGGCGTCGTGTCGCTCGGCTTGAGGACGATGGTGTTGCCGCCGGCGAGCGCCGGGGCGATCTTCCAGATCATCATCAGCAGCGGGTAGTTCCACGGCGTCACCTGCCCGACGACGCCGACCGGCTCGCGGCGGACCCACGAGGTGTGGTCGGCCATGTACTCGCCCGCGGACCGCCCCTCCAGGATCCGGGACGCGCCGGCGAAGAACCGGAAGTGGTCGGAGGCGTACGGCATCTCCTCGTCGAGCGTGATCTGGACGGGCTTGCCCGTGTCCCTGCACTCGACGGCGTTGATCTCGTCGACCCGGGACTCGATCGCGTCGGCGATCCTCAGCATCGCCTCCGACCGCTCCTTGGGCGTGCTGCTCCCCCACGACTCGAACGCGGCCGCAGCCGCGGTGTACGCCCGGTCGACGTCCTCGTCACCCGACTTGGGCGCCTGCGCGTACACCTCGCCGGTGGTCGGGTCGACGATGTCGTAGGTCTCCCCCGACACGCTGTCGACGAGCTCTCCGTTGATGACGTTCTTGAAGGTCTGGTCGGCCATGCGGGCGAGCCTAGTGATGCCGCAACGGAATCTGTAGGGGTTCGCGGCGTTCGCGCGCGGATTTCGTTGATTCAGGCCTCGTAGACAGCACTTCCGTCGATCCAGGTGGACACCACGCGCGCGGATCCGGTGTCCTCGGACGCCCCGGCGAACGGGTCGCGATCGAGCACGACGAGGTCCGCGACCGTCCCGGGCGAGACGGTGCCCGCGTCGTCACGGTGGTTCGCCCACGCCGACCCCGAGGTGTAGGCCGTGAACGCCTGCTCGAGCGTCAGCGCCTGCTCGGGCAGGAACGGCGCGGCACCGGCTCCCGGCTCGACCCGGGTCACCGCGACCTGGATCGCCTGGAGCGGGTCGGGGGTGCTGACCGGCCAGTCGCTGCCGGCCACCAGCCGCGCGCCCGCGCGGGCGAGGTCGCCGAACGGGTACTGCCAGCGGCTCCGCTCCGCCCCGAGGAACGGGATCGTCAGCTCGACCATCTGCTCGTCGAGGCAGGCCCAGAGCATCTGCAGGTTCGCGGCGACGCCGAGCCCGGCGAACCGGCGTACGTCGTCGGGGTGCACCACCTGGAGGTGCGCGACGTGGTGCCTCCGCTCGGGAGACGTGCCCTCGAACGCGTCGAGCGCCTCGCGCACGCCGCGGTCGCCGATCGCGTGCACGTGCACCTGGAACCCGGCAGCGTCGAGCGCCTGCACGGCGTCGCGGATCGCCTCGGCGGTCAGGAACGAGTGACCGCTGTTGTCGGTCGGGTGGCCGCACCGGTCGAGGTACGGCGTGAGCATCGCGGCCGTGTAGTTCTCGGCGACGCCGTCCTGCATGATCTTCACGGTCGTCGCGCGGAACCGTCCGCTGCTCATCGTCTCCCGGCGGCCGACCAGGTCGGCGACCTGCTCGATGCCGAGCCGCCGCTCCCACCAGAGCGCGCCGACGACGTACGACCTCAGGTCGCCGTTGGCAGCCGCGGTCTGGTACGTCGAGGCCGGGTCGTCCATGCCGGAGTAGGCGCCGACGATCGCGTCCTGCCAGGACGTGACGCCGACCGAGTGCAGGTAGGACTGCCCGGCCATCAGCGCGGCGTAGTAGTCCTCCCCGGTCGTGCGCGGGAGGTGGCGCGACACCAGCGCGGTCGCGCCCTCGTGCAGGGTGCCGCTCGGCCGGCCGTCGGCGTCGCGCTCGATCCGGCCGTCCGGCGGGTCGGGCGTGTGCTCGGCGATGCCCGCGATCTCGAGCGCTCGGCTGTTGACCCACGCGCCGTGGTGGTCGCGGTTGGGCAGGAACACCGGCCGGTCCGCCACCACGCCGTCGAGGTCGGCCGCGGTCGGCGTGCCGCCGGGGAACGCCGGCATCGCCCAGCCGCCACCGAGGATCCACCCGACGTCGGGGTGGCTGTCGGCGTACTCCCTGATCGCGCGGAGGTACTCCTGGCGGGTCTCGTGCTCCGAGAGGTCGCAGCGCAGCCGTTCGAGGCCGCCCTGGATCGGATGCACGTGCGCGTCGGTGAACCCGGGCGAGACGAAGGGGGCGTCGACGACCTCGTCGCCGGACAGCCCCTCGCCGACCGCGACGATCCGGCCGTCCTCCACGAGGACGTCGGCGCGACCGAGGTGGCGGCGGCCGTCGAAGACGGCACCGGCCCGGAAGAGGATGCTCACCGGCCCTCCAGCAGCGGGCCCGCCGGGTCGTGGGAGATGCCGTGCCTGCGCGCAGCCAGCGCGGACAGGGCCTCGAGGCAGACGCGGTTCGCGAGGTACGCCGTGATCTCGGCGTGGTCGTACGGCGGCGACACCTCGACCACGTCGATGCCGGCGACCGGGAGCTCGCGGCAGATCCGGCGTACGGCGTCGAGCAGCTGGCGGCTGGAGAGCCCACCCGGCTCCGGCGTACCCGTCCCCGGTGCGTGGCCCGGGTCGCAGACGTCGATGTCCACCGAGAGGAAGACGGCGTCGCACTCGTCCAGCGCGATCTCGAACGCCTCGTCGAGGCAGGCGTCGAGGCCGCGCTTGCCGATCTCGGTCATCTCGTAGGAGCGCATGTCCTGCTCGGCCATCCAGTCGAGCGTCTCGGGGCCGGGCCAGTAGCCGCGCAGGCCCATCTGGAGGAAGCGGTCCCCGCGCAGCGCGCCGGACTCGATCAGCCGGCGCATCGGCTGGCCGTGGCCGTAGAGCGAGCCGAACTCGATGTCACCGGTGTCGGCGTGCGCGTCGAAGTGGATCATCGAGACCTTGCCGTAGCCGTGGTGGCGGGCGACGCCGGTCGCGTCGGGCAGCGCGATCGAGTGGTCGCCGCCCAGGACCAGCGGGATCGCGCCCGCGGCGGAGACCCGGTAGACCGCCTGCTCGAGGGCGCCGAGCGCGCGCTCGATCTCACCGGGCGGCATCTCGACGTCGCCGGCGTCCACGACGCGGAGGTCCCGGAGCGCGTCGACGCGCAGCGCGAGGTGCGGGCGGGAGCCGTCCTGCGGGAGGTAGTCGGTCTGCCGGATCGCCATCGGCCCGAAGCGGGTGCCGGGCCGGTGCGACGTACCGCCGTCGAACGGCGCACCCACGACCACCACGTCCGCGGCCGCCAGCGCCTCGGCGTCGTCGAGGTCGACGGGGTCGACCCCGAGGAAGGTGATGTCGGGGCCGAACTGCGCGCCGTACCGTGTCATGCGCACATCCTGTCACGCCGATCACGACGGATTCCGCGCAAATCACCCCTTCAGGCGACGGATTCACTTGCAATTCGCGTAGCCGACCGAGCATCATGGAGGCATGCACTCGGACACTCAACCGGACTACGAGCACCTCCAGCGCGCCGCGAAGGACCACCTGTGGATGCACTTCACGCGGCACTCGTCGTACGAGAACGCCGACGTGCCCATCATCGTCCGCGGTGAGGGCGCCTACATCTACGACGCCCAGGGCAAGCGCTACCTCGACGGCCTGGGCGGGCTGTTCGTGTCCCAGCTGGGCCACGGCCGCACCGAGCTCGCCGAGGCGGCCGCCGCGCAGGCCAAGGAGCTCGCGTTCCACCCGCTGTGGTCCTACGCGCACCCGAACGCGATCCTGCTCGCCGAGCGGATCGCGGGCTACGCGCCCGGCTCGCTGAACCGCGTCTTCTTCAGCAGCGGCGGCGGCGAGTCCGTCGAGACCGCCTGGAAGCTCGCGAAGAACTACTTCAAGCTCACCGGCAGGCCGATGAAGCACAAGGTGATCTCGCGGGCGATCGCCTACCACGGGACCACCCAGGGCGCGCTGTCCATCACCGGGCTGCCGCCGTTGAAGCAGCAGTTCGAGCCGCTGGTGCCTTCGACGTTCCGCGTGCCGAACACCAACATCTACCGGGCGCCGCTGTTCGGCGACGACCCCGAGGCGTTCGGTCGCTGGGCCGCCGACCAGATCGCGGTCGCGATCGAGAACGAGGGCCCCGACACCGTCGCCGCCGTCTTCCTCGAGCCGGTGCAGAACGCCGGCGGCTGCTTCCCGCCCCCGCCCGGCTACTTCCAGCGGGTCCGCGAGATCTGCGACGAGTACGACGTCCTGATGGTCTCCGACGAGGTCATCTGCGCCTTCGGCCGGCTGGGCCACATGTTCGGCGCCGAGCGCTACGGCTACGAGCCGGACATGATCACCTGCGCCAAGGGCATCACCTCGGGGTACGCCCCGCTCGGCGCGATGATCGCCTCGGACGAGCTGATGGAGCCGTTCCTCGAGGACGGCGCGATGTTCGCGCACGGCTACACCTTCGGCGGCCACCCGGTCTCCACCGCGGTCGCGATGAAGAACCTCGACATCTTCGAGGAGGAGAAGATCCTCGAGCACGTCCGCAGCAACGAGGACGCCTTCCGCGCCACCCTCGAGCGGCTGCGCGACCTGCCGATCGTCGGCGACGTCCGTGGCGACGGGTACTTCTACGGGATCGAGCTCGTCAAGGACAAGGCGACCCGCGAGACCTTCACCGACGAGGAGTGCGAGCGGATCCTGTTCGGCTTCGTCTCCAAGCAGCTCTTCGCCGAGGGCCTCTACTGCCGCGCCGACGACCGCGGCGACCCGGTCATCCAGCTCTCTCCTCCGTTGATCTGCGACCAGCAGCACTTCGACGAGATGGAGCAGGTCCTCCGCGTCGTCCTCGACAAGGCCTGGTCGCTCCTCTAGGCCGAGTCGGCGCAATCTCAGTCTTGCCGCCCGCCGAGTCGGCGCAGTCTCACTCCCGCCGCCCGCCGAGTCGGCGCAGTCTCAGCCCTTATCCACAGGCGACGACGCTCCGTGGTGACGGGTGCCCCGGGAGGGGCAGGCGAGATGCATGACGAAGAGATGGCTGGACCGCCTCGACGGACTCCCTCGGGGTCTGCCGTTCACGACCGCAACGGCCCGCTCGGCCGGCCTCAGCTACCAGGCGCTGTCGTACCTGACGCGGGCCGGCGCCCTGCGGCGCCCGGTGGCCGGGGTGTACGTCGACGCGGCGGTGCCCGACACCATCTCGATGCGCTGCGACGTGGTGCGCCTCGTCGTACCACCGGACTGCTTCATCTGTGATCGGACCGCGGCGTGGCTGCACGCCGGAGACCGGGCGCTGGGGCCGGGCGAGCATCTCGCCGTACCAGCCCTCTGCTGCTTCCGCCCCAGCGATGGTGGCCGCCTCCGCAACTCCCTGACCGACAGTGGCGAACGCGAGATCGCGCCACACGACCTGATGCAGCTCCACGGCCTCACCGTCACGACGCCGTTGCGAACAGCGCTCGATCTCGGACGCCTGCAGCCCACGCGCGACCTGAGGCTGCACGGAATGGACAGCATGCTCGGGCTCGGCGCCTTCGGTCACGACGAGCTGCTCGCTGAGGTGCCCCGGTTCAACCGGCGGCGCGGCGTCGTCCTCCTCCGCGTGCTCGCACCGCTCGCCGACCCCGGCTCCCAGTCGTTCGGCGAGTCAGCCCTGCGGCTTCGCTGGTACGACGCCGGACTGCCCGCTCCGCGCACCCAGATCCCGGTGGTCGTGGGCGAACGAGTCCTGTACTACATCGACATGGGTCTCGAGGAGCTCGGCATCGGCGCGGAGTACGACGGCGAGGCGTGGCACTCGAGCCCGGAGCAACGTGAGCACGACACCGTACGGCGGGCGCACCTGATCGACGTGGAGCGCTGGCAGATCGAGGTGTTCCGCCGTGAGCACGTCTTCGGTCACCACCAGGACGCCGACCTGCGACTGAAACGCCTCGCCGAGTCGGCGCAGTCTCAGCTGAGACTGCGCCGACTCGGCATCGCTCGAGACTGAGACTGCGCCGACTCGGCTAACGGGTGGCGAGCTTGGCGGTCCGGCGGCGGGAGTTGACCTCGCTGCCGACCACGATCAGCACCGAGACCATGAACATCAGCGTGCCGATGACGTTGACCTGCATCGGGATGCCGCGCTGGGCGACACCCCAGACGTACATGGGGAACGTCGTGGTGTTGCCGGCGTTGAGGTTCGTGACGATGAAGTCGTCGAAGGACAGCGAGAACGACAGCAGCGCCGCGCCCAGGATGCCCGGGAAGACCAGCGGGAACGTGATCCGCCAGAACGTCTGCCGCGGTGTCGCGTAGAGGTCCATCGCCGCCTGCTCGAGGTTGTCGTCCATGCCCGCCAGGCGGGCGCGCACCGTGACGACGACGAACGACAGGCAGAACATGACGTGCGCGATGAGGATCGTCCAGAAGCCCAGCTGGCCGGCGAAGCCCGCGGCGACGAACAGCGCGAGCAACGAGGAGCCCATCACGATCTCGGGCGTCGCCATCGGCAGGAAGATCAGCAGGTTCATCGAGGACCTGCCGAGGAAGTCGTGCCGGACCAGGGCGAAGGCCATCAGCGTCCCGAGGATCGTCGAGCCGATGGTCGCCAGCAGGCTGATCTGGATGCTCGTCCCGAGCGCGTGGCACATGCCCTCCGGCTCGCACGGGTTCAGCCAGTTGTGCAGGGTGAAGCCGTCGAAGCGGTAGATGAGCTTGCTGCTCGGGTCGTTGAAGCTCATCAGGACGACCACGAAGATCGGGACGAACGTGTAGAGCAGGATCAGGATCCCGAGGATCAGCACCAGGTGATCGCGCAGCCACCGCATCAGAGGAGCTCCTCCGTGCCGGCCCGGCGCACGTAGAACAGCACCATCGCGACGATCAGGATCATCAGGATCATCGACAGGGCACCGGCCGCCGGGTAGTCGTTGGCCTGCGTGAAGAGGTTCTGGATCACGTTGCCGACCATCCGCTGGTTCGGGCTGCCGAGCAGCTGGGCGTTGATGTAGTCGCCGGCCGCCGGGATGAACGTCAGCAGCGTGCCGGAGACGACACCGGGCAGCGACAGCGGCCAGGTCACCTTCCAGAAGCCGACGAACGGGTTCGCGTAGAGATCGCTCGACGCCTCGATCAGGCGGTGGTCGATCTTGTCGATGCTGGCGAACAGCGGCAGCACCATGAACGGCAGGAAGTTGTAGACGATGCCGCAGATCACGGCGAACGGCGTGGCGAGCAGCCGGCCGTCAGGCCCCAGCAGGTGCACCGCCTGCAGCGAGTTCACGATGAGGCCACCGTCGGCCAGGATCAGCTTCCACGACAGCGTGCGGACCAGGAAGCTGGTGAAGAACGGCGCGATGACCAGCACCAGCATGAGGTTCTTCCAACGGCCGGCCTTGAACGCGATCGCGTACGCCAGCACGTAGCCGAGGACCAGGCAGATCAGCGTCGCCAGCCCGGCGTACCAGAGCGAGCGGAGCAGCGGCTCCCAGTAGTCCTGGATCGCGTGCCAGTAGTTGGAGAACTGGTAGCTCATCTCGTAGCCGCTGAACACCGACCCGCCCGGGTCGTACAGGCTCGTGGCGACCAACGAGTAGAACGGGATGACGAAGAACAGCGCGAGCCAGACGACTCCCGGCACCAGCAGGACGTAGCCGGTGAGGCCGCGGCGCCGACTCGAGTCGTCGGAGGCGGGAGCGGTCGTCACCGGCGCCGTGCCGGCGGTGCTCGCCATCAGTCCGTGCCTTCCTGGGCCCCGGCCCTGGCGTCCTGGCTGGCATCGAGGAGGAAGGCGTAGTCCGGCCGCCAGGACAGGTCGACCTGCTCGCCGGAGCGATAGATCCGCCGGTGGCCGGTGTTCTGCGCAAAGACCTGGAGCTCCTGGCCCCACGGCATCCGGACGAGGTACTGGGTGCTGACCCCGACGAAGCTGACATCGCTCACCACACCCCCCGGCACCGAGTTGCCGGGCGCATCGAGCTGCTCGCCCGGGTCGCCGATCAGCACCTTCTCCGGGCGGATGCCGATCCAGCCCTTGTCGCCGTCGGCGTGCGAGCGGGCCGCCGGGACCGACACGTCGATCCCGTGCATGTCGACGGTGACCAGGTCTCCCGAGCGGCCCTTGATGGTGCCCTCGATGAGGTTCGACTGGCCCAGGAAGTTCGCGACGAACGTCGTGCGCGGGTTCTCGTACAGCTCCTCGGGAGCACCCATCTGCTCGATGACGCCGGCGTTCATGACCGCAACCGTGTCGGCCATGGTCATGGCCTCCTCCTGGTCGTGGGTCACGTGGATGAACGTGAGGCCGACCTCGGTCTGGATCCGCTTGAGCTCGATCTGCATGTTGCGCCGGAGCTTGAGGTCGAGTGCGCCGAGCGGCTCGTCGAGCAGCAGCACCTCGGGCTTGTTGATCAGCGCCCGGGCCAGCGCGACCCGCTGCTGCTGGCCGCCCGAGAGCTGTGCCGGCCGCTTGCGCGTCTGGCTGTCGAGCTCGACCAGGGACAGCATCTCCTTGACCTGCGCGTCGACGTTCCCGGCCTTGCGCCGCTTGAGGCCGAAGGCGACGTTCTCGTAGATGTCGAGGTGCGGGAAGAGCGCGTAGTTCTGGAAGACGGTGTTCACCGGGCGCTTGTACGGCTTCGCGTAGGTGATGTCCTGGCCGGCCAGCGTGATCCCGCCCGAGGTGGGCGTCTCCAGGCCGGCGACCATCCGCAGGGTCGTCGTCTTGCCGCACCCCGACGGGCCGAGGAGGGCGAAGAACGAGCCCCGGGGTACGTCGAGGTCGAGGTCGTCGACCGCCGTGAAGGCGCCGAACGACTTGGTGAGGTTCTCGAGCCGCAGTCCGTCGAAGGACGCGCGCGCCGGCGCCCTCCGCTCCTGCGCCACGTCAGCCGACGATGACATCGTTGAAGTCTCCTTCGTACTGCTGGGACTGCTGGTCGGTCAGGGGCATGAAGTCGAACGCGTCCACGAGGTCCTCGTTGTCCGGGAAGATCAGCTTGTTGTCGACGAGGGAGGGATCGATCTTCTCCATCTCCTGCTTCGCCCCCTCGACCGGGCAGATGTAGTTGACCCAGGCGGCGAGCTTCGCCGCGACCTCGGGCTCGTAGTAGTAGTTCATCCAGGCCTCGGCGTTCGCCTGGTGCTCCGCGAGGTTCGGCACCATCATGTTGTCCGCCCAGAGGGAGAGCCCCTCCTCGGGCGTGACGAACTTGATGTCGGGGTTGTCGAACTGCGCCTGGATCACGTCGCCGGACCACGCCTCGCAGGCGACGATGTTCCCCGCCGCGAGGTCCTGGATGTACTCGTTGCCGGTGAACGACCGGACCTGGCCGCTCGCGACGACCTCCTGGAGCCGGTCGATCGCCTTGCTCCACTCCGCGTCGGTGAACTTGTCGGGATCGGCGCCGACGACGCGCAGCATGAACGCCATCGTGTCGCGCATCTCCGAGAGCAGCGTCATCCGGCCCTTGAGGTCGGAGCGGGTCAGCAGCTCCTCGAAGCTCTTGACCTCCGGCACCTTCGCGGCGTTGTAGGCGATGCCGGTCAGGCCCGCCTGCCACGGTGCGTGGAACTTCAGGTCCTTGTCCCACTGCCGGTTGCGCAGTGGCTCGATGAGGTTCTTGTGGACGTTCGGGATCTTGTCCGCATCCAGGGGCTGGATCCAGCCCAGCCCGATCATCCGGGCCGCCATCCAGTCGGTCATGATGATCATGTCCCGGTTGATGGTCTGGCAGGACCCGAGCTGGTTCTTCACCTTCGCGAAGAACTCCGCGTTGTCGTTGATGTCGTCGGTGTAGTCGACCTCGATGCCGGTGCGCTCGGTGAACACCGACGCGGTCGACGTCGACTTCTTGCGCGGGTCGATGTACGCCGGCCAGTTCGAGACGATGACCTTCTTCTCGGTGTCCGAGAGGTCGGTCGCCCGGCAGTCTGCCGGGACCTGCTTGGCACCGGAGACGCCGAAGAGCGGGAGCTTGAGCGCCGCCAGACTGACGCCGGCGAAGGCAACGGCGCCGCCTCCGTGGAGCAGTCCCCTGCGGGTCAGTCCGGTCATGCGGCTCCTATCGCGAAGGCAGCTGGATCCCTCGGATCGTGTCACGTGGACGCCCTCGCGACAAGCGAAACCGTCGATCCGAAACACGCTCGCAACGAAATCGCTTGTCCACACGCCGCGAAGACCTTTGACCCGCCTGCGCCGATGGGGAACCATCACGCCCATGACCAGGAAGCCCGGACGTCCCGCGACGCAGCTCGACGACGTGTCCAAGGCGATCATCGAGCAGCTCCAGCAGGACGGGCGCCGTTCGTACGCCGCGATCGGCAAGGTGGTCGGGCTCTCCGAGGCCGCCGTCCGCCAGCGGGTCCAGCGGCTGATCGAGAGCGGCGTGATGCAGGTGGTCGCGGTGACCGACCCTCTGGAGCTCGGGTTCGCCCGCCAGGCGATGGTCGGCATCCGGGTCACGGGCGCCCTCGAGCCGATCGCCGACAAGATCGCCGAGCTGAACGAGGTGGACTACGTCGTGGTGACCGCGGGCTCCTACGACCTCCTCGTCGAGGTCGTCTGCGAGAGCGACGAGCACCTGCTCGAGCTGATCTCGGAGCGGATCCGCGCGATCGAGGGGGTCGCCGCGACCGAGACCTTCATGTACCTGCGACTGCGCAAGCAGACCTACTCGTGGGGTGTCCGCTGAACCTGACGGAGAAGGACCCGCACTGGGAGCGCCTCTCGCTGTGGCACGACACGGTCATCACGGACTGGTCGCCCCGGGCCGGCCTGCGTGGGGACACGGAAGCCGACGTGGCGATCGTGGGAGCCGGTTTGACCGGCCTGTGGACGGCGTACTATCTCGCCGAGGCGGACCCGTCCCTGCGGATCGTCGTGCTCGAGGCCGAGACCGCGGGGTACGGCGCGTCCGGCCGCAACGGCGGCTGGTGCTCGGCCCTCTTCCCCGCGTCGCTGTCGACGCTGGCAGGGATGTCGGACCGCGACGGCGCGCTCGCGCAGCACCGGGCGATGCGCGAGACCGTCGACGAGGTCGCTCGCGCGGCGGCTGCCGAGGGCATCGACGCGGATCTCGCCAAGGGCGGCACCATCGTGCTAGCCCGCAGTCGCGCCCAGCTGCGCCGGGCACGACGGGAGGTCGCCGAGGCCCGCACGTGGGACCGCGACGAGGACGACCTACGGTTGCTCGGCAAGGCCGAGGCGCAGGCCGTGCTGCGCGGCACCCGCACGGTCGGGGCGACGTACACCCCCGACTGCGCCGCGATCCATCCGGCCAAGCTCGTGCGGGGGCTCGCCGACGCGGTCGAGCGCCGCGGGGTCACCATCCACGAGCGCACGCGGGTGCACGCCATCGCGCCGGGCCGGGCGCACACTGCCGACGGCGACGTCCGGGCGCGCACGGTGATCCGGGCGACCGAGGGCTACACGGCGACGCTGGCCGGGCACGAGCGCGCGATGATCCCGGTCTACTCGCTGGTGATCGCGACCGAGCCGCTCTCCGCGTCGACCTGGGACGAGATCGGGCTCGCGCGGCGCGAGACGTTCAGCGACCACCGGCACCTGATCGTCTACGGGCAGCGCACGGCCGACGACCGGCTGGTGTTCGGCGGCCGGGGCGCGCCGTACCACTTCGGATCGCGCACCAACCCGGAGTTCGACCAGGACCAGAAGGTGTTCGCGCGTCTCTACGCCACCCTCATCGACCTGTTCCCGGCGCTCGAGGGCGGCACCCGTGTCACGCACGCATGGGGCGGCGCGCTCGGCATCCCCCGCGACTGGTGCGCCTCGGTCGGCCTGGACCGCGAGACCGGCGTCGGCTGGGCCGGCGGGTACGTCGGGGACGGGGTGAGCACCACGAACCTCGCCGGCCGCACGCTGCGGGACCTGGTCCTCGAGCGCGACACCGAGCTCACCCGGCTGCCCTGGGTGGGGCACCGGTCCCCCGCCTGGGAGCGCGAGCCGCTGCGCTGGCTGGGCATCAACGCCGGGCTGCGCGCGATGACGCTCGCCGACGCCGAGGAGTCGGTGACCCGCCTCCCCAGCCTGGCCGCCAAGGTCGTCTCGCCGCTCCTCGGATAGCCGTCAGCCGAGGCCGTTGGCCGCGGTGTCCGCCGGCTTCGAGTCCGAGTGCAGCCAGGCGTCGAAGAAGCCGGTCAGGTCCGCGCCGCTGACCGACTCCGCAAGCGTCTCGAACTCGGTCGTGTCGCCGTTGCCGCCCTGGTGGTCGGTGACCCACTGGTGGATCAGCTCGGAGAAGTGCTGGTCGCCGATCCGGTTGCGCAGCGCGGCAAGCGCCATCCCGCCGCGGTCGTACACGAACGACGCGAAGATCGGCCCCACGCAGTCCTCGTGGTCCGGGCACGGGTCCGCGACCTCGTGGTTCCAGAACGCGTCGCCGGCAGGGATGTCGCCGTACTCGTCGCGCATCAGCTCATCGGTCGTCGGACCGCCGTGCGTCTCGGTGTAGAAGTTCTCGAAGTAGGTCGCCCAGCCCTCGTTGAGCCAGATGTCCGTCCAGCCCCGGACCGCGACCGAGTCGCCGAACCACTGGTGCGCGAGCTCGTGCGCCACGGTCCGCACGGCGCCGGGGCTGTCGCCCATGAAGGGGTACGTCGGGCGGGTCTGGTTCTCCAGCGCGAAGCCGACGGGCAGCGCGGTGGTCAGCCCCCCGGCCTCGGCGAACGGGTAGTCGCCGATGACGCCCTCGAGCCAGTGCAGCAGCGTCGGGGTCTGCTTCATCAGCCCCATGGCCACCTGCCGCGACGTGGTGCCCAGGCCCTTCGAGACCGCGACGTACCAGGGCCGTCCGCCCGCGTGGCCCCTGGCGATCTCGTAGGAGCCGGCCGCGAAGAACGCGAGGTAGGGCACCATCGGCTCGCCCGCCTCCCACGTCGTGGTGGCGAGGCCGCGCCGCACGGTGCGTCCGACCTGGCGGCCGTTCCCGACGACCTGCTTCTGCTTCGGCACCGTGATCGACATCCGCACCGTCGACCTGTCGAGCGGGTGGTCGTTGGCGGGGAACCACCAGGGCGCCATGTGCGGCTGGTTCATCGCGACGACCTCGTGCCGGTCGGCGAGCCAGTTGCTCTCGCCCGCGTAGGAGTAGTGGCCGGGCGCGCCGGCGTAGCGCACGACGACCCGCGCGGACTCGCCGTCCGCGAGCGGAGCGTCGATCGACAGCTCGTGGTGGGTCTGGTCGAACGGGGCGCGGTGCCCGTCGACCTCCACCCGCGACACCGGCAGCAGGAAGTCGAGGTCGAACCCGGACAGTGCCTCGGTCGCGGTCAACCGCAGGGCCGTCCACCCGGAGAGCCGCCCGGAGGCGAAGCGGTAGCGGTCGTGGATGTCGTAGGACTGCACGTCGATCCCGCCGTTCCCGTCCAGCGGGAAGTACGGGTCACCGATCCCCGGGGCGCCGTGCGGCGCGGCGGCGTACGACGCCGGCGAGCCGGCCAGCGAGGAGACCGCCAGACCGGCGGCGACAGTGAGTGCGAGCACGCGGCGTCGGGTCACCTCGGCATGCTATAACTTTAGTAAGTCACTCGACTTTAAGAAGAAGGAGTACGCCGATGCAGGTCGTCACGCTGGAGATCCCGGAGCTCGGCAACCGCTCCCACCTCGTCCACGACGGGGTGCGCGCCCTGGTCGTCGACCCGCCCCGGGACGTCACGGTGGTCGAGCGCGCCGCCGAGGCGGCCGGCGTCGAGATCGCGGCGGTGGCCGACTCCCACGTGCACAACGACTACCTGTCGGGGGCGCTCGCGCTGGCCCGGCGGCACGGCGCCGACTACCTCCTCGCCGCCGACGAGCCGGTCCGCTTCGAGCGGGTCGGGGTCCGCGACGGCGACGTGGTCCCCGTCGGGCGGCTCGACGTGACCGTCGTGGCGACGCCCGGCCACACCCGTCACCACCAGGCCTTCCTGGTCCGCCACCACGACGAGCCGACCGATCCGGCGGCGCTCTTCAGCGGCGGCAGCCTGCTGCGCGGCACCGTCGGCCGGACGGACCTGGTCGACGACCGGCTCACCCACGACCTCGCGCGTCAGCAGTGGGCCAGCGCGAGGTTGCTCGGTGCGCTCGACCCGGCCACGACCTTGCACCCCACCCACGGCTTCGGCAGCTTCTGCGCGGCCGCACCGGCCACGGACGGCGGCCGGACCGTCGGCGACCAACTGCGCACCAACCCGGCGCTGACCACCAACCGCGAGCGGTTCGTCGCCGAGCTGGTCGCCGGGTTCGGACCGGTCCCGTCGTACTACGGTCACATGGCCCCCTTGAACCGGGCCGCCGCCGGCGCCGGTCTCCCCCGGCCGGCCCGTCCCGTGACGGCCGAGCAGGTCACCGACGCCGTGCTCGCCGGGGTGTGGGTCATCGACCTGCGGTCCCGCGATGCCTTCGCCCGGGGACACCTGCCGGGGACGGTCAGCGTGGAGTACGGCACCCAGTTCGCGACGTACGTCGGCTGGCTGGTGCCGTGGCACGACGACCTGGTGCTGCTGTGCGACCGGCCCGAGGAGATCGAGCGGGCGCTGACCGACCTGGCGGCGATCGGCATCGACGGGCCCGACACGCACGTGCTGGACACCGGGTCGGCGCTCACCGCGACGTACCGCCGCGCCGGGTGGCAGGAGTACCTCGAGGCGGCCGGACCGAAGGTCGTCGTCGACGTGCGGCAGCAGCACGAGTTCGACGCCGGGCACCTGCCCGGCGCGCTGCACGTCCCGGTGCAGGACGTCGACGTCCGCGGCCGGGACCTGCCGTCCGGCGAGCTCTGGGTCCACTGCCGGTCGGGCTACCGCGCGGGCATCGCCGCCAGCCTGCTGCACCGGATGGGCCGCAGCGTCGTCCACGTGGACGACGCGTGGGACCGGGTCGTCGAGCTGGCCATCCCGACCGTCGCGACCGGCGGTGTCGCGGCGTAGCGGCGTAATTCGGTTGCCCGTCCCGGGCCGGGCCGGAAGGATCGCACCAGCGTCCGGACCGGCCGGGTGCTCCACGAGAGGAGGCGCGACATGTCCACGACTGTTGCTGGCCTGTCCGCAGACCGCCTCCTCTCCCACACCTGGAGCACCACCACCGATGTCCCACGACTTCTCCGAGACCTCTGATCTCGACCCCACCTTCGTCTTCGAGTTCCAGACCTACGACGAGGTCGGCGACGGCCAGCGCTGGTCGACCTGGCTCAGCGTGGAGCCGCTCTGCCGCGGCCCGGAGCCCCGCCCCGACTGGGTGGTGACCTCGCAGGCCGCGGTTGACACCGAGCTCGGCATCCTCAAGACGGGCAAGGAGGCCGACGCGTTCCTGCTCGAGCGGGCGGTCCCCGGCAGCGACGCCCCCGGTGAGTCCGTCGTCATGGTCGCCAAGCGCTACCGCGGCGAGGACCACCGCGACTTCCACCGATCCGCGGCGTACACGGCCGGCCGGAAGGTCCGCAACAGCCGCGACAACCGGGCGATGGTCCGCAAGTCCGCACACGGCCGGGCGGTCGCCGCCGGGCAGTGGGCGTGGGCCGAGTGGCAGGCGCTCGTGCGCTGCCACGGGCTCGGTCTCGCGGTCCCCTACCCGGTCCAGATCGACGGCACCGAGCTCCTCATGGAGTGGATCACCGTGGACGGCGAGACGGCGCCCCGCCTGGCGCAGACCCGGCCCGGCGAGGACCTGCTGGCCTCGTACTTCGACCAGGTCCGCGACTTCCTCTCCGAGCTGGCGCGACACGGACTGGTGCACGGCGACCTGTCGCCGTACAACATCCTCGCCGCCGGCGAGCAGCTGGTCGTGATCGACCTGCCGCAGATGGTGGACCTGGTCGGCAACCCGGAGGGCATGGACTTCCTGCTGCGCGACTGCACGAACGTCTGCTCGTGGTTCCGCGCGCGGGGACTCGCGGTCGACGAGCACGACCTCTTCGGAGACCTGATGTCCCACGCGTTCTGAGCTGCCCCAGCCCGAGCCTGCGAGGGCTGGGAATCAGCAGCCAGGTCGAGTAGCCGCGCGAGCGAGGAACGAGCTCGCGACCGGCGTATCGAGACCGACCTGTCCCACGGGGTCTCGATACGCCGCCGCTCGTCCCTCGCGACGGCTACTCGACCGACGACGAGAGAGCCCCACCGGGTCTCGAGACGCCGCCGCTCGTCCCTCGCGACGGCTACTCGACCACCGACGAGAGCCGCCCCAGCGGGTCTCGGCTGCTCGACCGACGACGGGTTGGACGCGGTCGGCACCGGCCCCGTGAGACTACTGTCGCGGCGTGAAGCCACGCGCCGTGCCGTCGACGACCGAGCTCGGGGTGGAGCAGTGGTTCGCCGACCACCCGGAGATCCCGGTCGACACCACGCGCGAGGCGCTCTACACAGCGCGCGAGCTCTACGACACCGAGCGGTACGCCGACTCGCTGGACGCCCGCGCCCACGCCTGGTCGGGGTCGCCGTTCACGCGCGACGCGGCGCTGGCCAGGGCGCTGCACGACCACGCGATCGACGTCGCGCTCGAGGACTGGGTGTCCGGTCGCCGGCTGGTCGGCGTGATGGGCGGGCACCGGCTCGAGCGCGACCAACCGGCGTACGCCGACGCCGCCCGCCTCGGCGCCGGGCTGGGCCGGGGCCTGGTCGTCGCGACCGGGGGCGGCCCGGGCGCGATGGAGGCGGCCAACCTCGGCGCGCAGTTCAGCGACCGTCCCGACGACCTGGACGCGGCTCTGGCGATGCTGGCCGAGGTGCCGTCGTACCGCCCGTCGGTCGACGCATGGGTACGTCGGGCGTTCGACGTGCGGGAGCGGTTCCCGAGCGAGGTCGACACGCTCGGCATCCCCACCTGGCACTACGGCCACGAGCCGCCGAACGCCTTCGCG
The DNA here is from genome assembly GCF_000620645.1 of Nocardioides sp. URHA0032. Taxonomy (GTDB): domain Bacteria; phylum Actinomycetota; class Actinomycetes; order Propionibacteriales; family Nocardioidaceae; genus Nocardioides. Next base: position 274,708 of record NZ_JIAV01000014.1, read on the forward strand.
TCGGCGATCGCGAAGTACTTCAGGAACTCCACGCGCGAGGCGATCCTGCTCCAGGTCTGCGACGCCGGGATCGTGTTCCTCCCCGGCGTGGGCGGCACCGTGCAGGAGGTGTTCCAGGATGCCTGCGAGAACTACTACGCCGACGCGGCGACGGTGGCGCCGATGGTGCTGGTCGGCGCGGCGTACTGGACCGAGGAACTCCCGGCGTGGCCGCTCCTCGAGCGGCTCGCGCGCGGCCGGCCGATGGAGGGCCGGGTCCACCTCGTCGACTCCCCCGCCGAGGCCGTGAACCTGCTCATTCCGGGGACGTGAACGCGCGGCGAACCCTAGATTGACGCGGTGCAGATCTCTCGTCGCGACCTCCTCCGCTCCTCCGCCGCCGTAGCCGGCAGCGCCACCGTCCTGAGCGGCGTCGGCGGGCTCTCCGCCGCTGCCGTCGCCGGCACCGTCCACCCGGTCGGACGCGTGGACGGCGGCGCCCTGACCACGCGCCAGGCGGTGCTCGTCCGAGGTACGCCGGGTGCCGGCGGGTACGGCCCGGTCGTCACCGCCGCGGGTGAGTCGTGGCTGGTGCGCTCCGACCTCGGCACCAAGCCGAAGCGGGGCCGCGCGAAGCGTCGCAAGCCGCTGGTCGCGTTCGCCCAGGTCAGCGACGTCCACCTCGTCGACTCCGAGTCCCCGATGCGGGTCGAGAACGCCGAGTCGTTCAGCAGCTCGGCGTACCGCCCGCAGGAGTTCCTCACCCTGCACGTCGCGGAGTCGATGGTCCAGGGCATCAACGCCGTGAAGAACGGTCCGGCCACCGGCAAGCCGATCGCGTTCACGCTGCAGACCGGCGACAACGCCGACAACGCGCAGTACAACGAGGTCCGCTGGAACATCGACATCCTCGACGGCGGCGCCATCACCCCGGACTCCGGCGACCACACCAGGACGGAGAGCGTCGCGGAGACCGACCCGGCGCTGTACGACGTGATGTTCTGGCATCCCGAGGGCACGCCGGCGGGGCTGGTCGACGACGACCCGCGCACCAAGTACGGCTACCCGACCATCCCGGGGCTGCTCACCAAGGCCCGGGCGCCGTTCGACGCCACCGGGCTCGACATGCCGTGGTACAGCGTGATCGGCAACCACGACAAGCTCGTCCAGGGCAACAACCATCCGGACGACTCCAGCCAGTCGCGGGCGACCGGGAACCAGAAGACGCTCAGCACCAAGAAGCTCACCGTCACCGCCGACCCCAACCGCCGCGAGCTGAGCACCGCCGAGATCGTCGACGAACACTTCACGACGACCGGCTTCCCCGTCGGCCACGGCTACACCGAGGACAACCGCGCCGACGGCACGGCGTACTACACCTTCGACAAGGGCCTGGTCCGCTTCGTCGTGATGGACACCGTGAACGCGAACGGCGGTGACGACGGCTCGCTGAGCAGGTCCGAGTTCGCCTGGATCAAGGACGTCATCGCGTCGTCGAAGCGCAAGCTGCTGGTCTTCTCGAGCCACCACCCGTCGTGGAGCATGGTCAACACCCTGGAGGGCGACGTCGACCCCGGCCCGCGGGTCCTCGGCACGGCACTGGTCGCGGAGCTGCTGAAGCACGACAACGTGATCGCCTGGATCAACGGCCACACCCACACGAACAACATCAAGGCGCACGTCCGCAAGCGGAAGGGGCAGGTCGTCAACGGCTTCTGGGAGGTCAACACCGCCTCCCACATCGACTGGCCGCAGCAGGGCCGGGTCGTGGAGATCGCGGACAACAAGGACGACACGCTCTCGATCTTCTGCACGATGCTCGACCACGCCGCGCCCACCGCGTGGTCGCCGGACCAGCTCGACGAGCCGATCCAGCTCGCGGCGCTGTCCCGCGAGCTCGCCGCGAACGACTGGCAGGAGCGCAACCGCGACCGCCGGGGCGCGCGCACGGCGCGCAACGTCGAGCTGGTGGTGCGGACGCCGAGGTTCCTGCGCTGAGCGAGGCGGCGCGGCGCCCGACGTAGCGTCCCGCAGGGAAGCTCGTCCACGGCGCCGACGCCAGGAAGCGGTGCTGGCCGGACGGCGGATCGACGTGGCGCCGCGGTGAACGTCTCGTGCTAGCTGCGCCGGATCTCCGCGACCACCTCGGGCGTGCCCATCCGCGCTCGCACGCCGGGGTCGACCAGGCACCGGGCGACCAGCTCGGCGACGACGACCGGGGGCTCGGCCAGGTAGCGGCTGTCGACCGCGAGGACGCCGGCGGGGGCGCTCGGCTCCCGACGCCACAGCCACCGGGTGCGGACAACGGGCTGCGGCGGCGGGCCGCTCAGCGTCAGCGCCAGCGGCTCGCCCGGCACGACACCGGAGACGTGCTCCCACGGGACCGACCAGCTGACGGCCTCCTTGCGCTGCTCGATGCCGCTCGGCGTGAGGTAGAGCCCGCCCGGCGCCACCCGGCCGCGCACGGCGGCGACCAGCGGCGTGGCGAACCCGATCGCGATCACCAGCAGCACGACCCGGGTCGCGATCTGGTCGGCGACCAGGCTGCCGGCCAGCGCCCAGAGGGCGAGCAGCACGGGCACGACCACCGACAGGACGAACGGCACCGGCGAGCGCAGGAACGCCGTGGCGGACGCGCCGGACGGCGCCTCGGCCGTCGTGAGGCCGGGCCGGTGGCGGACGTACCAGCTGTCGAAGCCGACGAGCGCGAATCCACCCGCGGCGACCAGGAGCAGCAGAGTGCCGCCGACGAGCCCGAGCGTGCGGTCCCTGGCGTACCCGACCACGGCTGCCCCGAGCAGGGCCAGGAGGATGTAGCCGAGGGCGTAGACCAGGTTGCGGCCGTTGCGTGCGTCGCTCATCAGCCGAACAGCCCTCCGATGCCGTCGACCACGGCGCCCGCGCCGTCCGCGATCGCGCCGCCGGTGTCCTCGAGCGCGTCGACACCGGAGTCGACCGCCGCGCCGACGTCCGGACCGTTCTCGAACAGCGAGTCGATCGCGCCGGAGGTGAAGATGCCGACGCCGGCACCGACGACCGCCCCGGCCGCCGTACCGACGCCGGGCACCGGGACGAAGCTGCCCACGACCGCACCGGTCGCGGCGCCGGCGCCGACCGAGGCGAGGAAGCCGCCGGCGCCGGACGCCGTCGCCTGGACGGGGTCCTCGCCACCGGCGATGTCGAGGCCGATGCCGGCGATCGCCAGCGCACCGCTGCCCTTGAGCGGGATCGACTTGCCGGCCTTCGCCAGGTCGTCGGCGCCCGCGGCCATCTCGTCGGCGTTCCTCGCGGTCTGGCCCCAGTGGTCCAGGTCGTCGTACAGCCGGCTCAGGTCACCGGGGTCGGCCCGGAGCCGGGAGAGGTTCTCGGCGGCGAGATCGCCGAAGTACCGCGAGGTGCCGCGCAGGGCGGAGGCGTTGAACTCCATGACCCCGCCCGCGAAGCCGCCCGCGATGTCGGCCGCATTGAGCACCCAGTCCGGTCCCTCGAGCCCGCGGTACTCGTCCTGCAGGCCCTGCGTGGCGGCCGTCAGCTCCGAGCGCGTCTCGGCGGCGTCGGCCGCGGCCTTGTTGTAGGCGCGGATCTTGTCCTGCTGCTCGTTCCAGGCGTCCACCGCGGCGTTGTAGGCGTTCGCCGCCTCCGGCGAGATCGGGCCGGTCGGCGGCGGTCCCGGGTCGGCGGGGCCGGCGCCGGGCTCCTGGATGAGGTACGCCGTGACGACCAGGCCGGCGCCCTGCGCCGTTCCCCTGATGTCGGCCATCCGGTTCTGGAGGTTGGCCAGCTTCGTGGCGAAGGCGTCCAGGGCGCCGGCGACCCCGGAGGCGGCAGAGGCGAGCGCGTCGGCGCGACCGACCGCGGTGCCCATCGTGCCCGCGAACGTGCTGCCGGTCTGGCCCTGCCAGTCCGACGCCGCGGTCGACCGCGCGGCCGCGAGCGCGTCGGCGCTGGACGAGACGGCCTTGCCCAGGGAGCTGCGCAGCCAGTCGGCCGCGGCCTCGATGGAGCCGGGCGAGCCCTTGATCTCGGTATCGACCGGCATCACGGCTCTCCCGTCAGGAAGCCCTGCTGGACGCCGAGGTCGACGTCGAGGAACGACGTCGCCGACATCCGCACCTTGCCGCTCGCCGCGGCCAGCCCCTCGCTGAGACCGGCGGCGCTCTCGCTGACCCGGGCCAGGAGCGCCTCGACCATCGCGGTCGCCTCACCGGCGTCGACGCCGGCAGGTGCCGACCCCGCCGTACCGTCCAGGTCCGTCCGGGCGTGGTCGAGGCTGGTCGCGATCGACTCGGCGGTCGCCCACGTCAGGTCGATGGTCACGACGCCTCCACGCGGGCAGGACGCTGGTCGAGGAAGATCAGGTCGTACGGCGCGGCGTCGTACGCGCGCTGCAGGTCCGGGACCGTCAGCAGTACCCAGGGCGAGTCGGAGCGGTAGTACTCGACGAGCCGGTCGAGCGCGGAGTACACGAACAGCGCGACCCGACCATCGTCCGTGCGGTGCACCGCCAGCCGCGTCTCGTCGCCCTCGCCCGGCGCCAGCGTGGGTGCGTACACCACGGGCGGGAAGGGTGGGCGGTCCGTCGTCATGCGGCGAGCGTTCCCGGCGCGGCTGGTGGGGAAACCGCTCAGGCCTCGGTCGCGGCGAGCTGTCCGCAGGCCCCGTCGATCTCGCGGCCGCGGGTGTCGCGGACCGTCGTCGGGATGCCCTTCGCCTCCAGCCGGCGCACGAACTCGCGCTCGTCGGCCGGCTCGGACGCCGTCCACTTCGAGCCGGGGGTCGGGTTGAGAGGGATCAGGTTCACGTGGACCCAGCCCCAGTCGCCGCGCGCGAGCAGGACGTCGGCGAGCAGGTCGGCGCGCCAGGCCTGGTCGTTGATGCCGCGCATCATGGCGTACTCGATCGAGACGCGACGCTTGGTGACCCGGGCGTAGTTCCACGCGGCGTCGACGGTCTCGGCGACCGAGAAGCGCGTGTTGATCGGGACCAGCTCGTTGCGCAGCTCGTCGTCGGGGGCGTGCAGGCTGAGCGCGAGCGTGACCGGGATGCCCTCCTCGGCCAGCTGGAGCATCCGGGGCACGAGGCCGACCGTGGAGACGGTGACGCCGCGGGCGCTCATCCCCAGGCCGTCGGGCTGCGGGTCGGTGAGCCGTCGTACGGCGCCGATCACCGCGCGGTAGTTGGCCATCGGCTCGCCCATGCCCATGAAGACGACGTTCGAGACCCGGCCCGGACCGCCCGGCACCTCGCCGCGGGCCAGCGACCGCGCAGCGGCCACGACCTGCTCGACGATCTCCCCGGTCGACATGTTCCGCTGCAGCCCGCCCTGCCCGGTGGCGCAGAACGGGCAGGCCATGCCGCAGCCGGCCTGGCTGGACACGCAGACGGTGGCCCGATCGGGGTAGCGCATCAGGACCGACTCGACGAGCGCGCCGTCGAAGAGCTTCCAGAGCGTCTTGCGGGTGGTGCCGCGGTCGGCCTCCATGGTGCGCAGCGGCGTCATCAGCGTCGGCAGCAGCGCGCCGACCAGCTCGTCGCGCTGGCCGGCCGGGAGGTCGGTCATCTCCGCTGGGTCGTCGGTCAGCCGGGCGAAGTAGTGGGTGGCGAGCTGCTTGGCCCGGAAGCCCGGCAGGCCGAGCTCCTTGACCCACTCGACCCGCTCGTCGGGTGTGCAGCCGGCCAGGTGCCGCGGCGGCTTCCGCCGCCCGACGGGCTCGTCGAAGACCAGGGGAAGGGGGGTGCGCTCGTCGTCGGACATCAGACGCCGATCATCCCATCCGGGGGGCGGTGCGCCCTAACTCTGGCGGTTGACCAGGTACCAGAGCACGAGACCCGCCACGCCGCCGATGACCAGGCCGGTCGTGACCATGCCGATCAGCATGTACGCCCCGAACCGCCGGGTGCGGGGTGCGATCACCAGCCCGAACGGGATCACCAGCGTCACGAGCACGAACGGGAAGAGGTCCTCGGCCGTGTGGGACTCGAAGACCAGGCCCAGCACCGCCGCGAACAGCCCCGGCACCACGATCACGAAGGCGAGGCCCGTGAAGAACCCGGTGAGCGCGGTGAACGTCGGGTGGTCGCGGTGCCACCAGTCCGGGGCACGCGCGTCATCGGTCGCGGCCTGCTCGGCGTTCTCCTGCTCGGTCGACATCACCTCGATGCTATGTGTCCCACCCCCGAGCGGCCGTCGCGGCATGCCGTCGGAGGTGCAAGGTGTGACCGATCACGCGACCTCGATGACGTCGGGCATCCGCAGCGCCGCCCAGCGGTCGAGGTCGGGCTCGGAGCCCGTCAGCTCCGCGGCAAGCAAGGTCCACGCCGTGCCGTGGCCGACCAGGACCAGGTCCTCGCCCGGGTGCTCGTCGATGAGACCCCGCACGACGGTCACCACCCGGTCCCGGGTGTGTGCCAGCGGCTCCCAGCCGTCGTGGGCCGGTACGCCTGGCTCGGCGAACGCGCGACGAACGGTCGTCTCGACGTCGTCCAGCCAGTCGGAGGTCTCCCGGACCTGCTCGCGCAGGCCGTCCACGATCGCCACGTCGTCGTCGGTCAGCAGCTGCGCGGTCGCGATCGCCTTGGCCTCGGGCGAGGTGAACCACCGGGCGCGCCGCGGCAGTCGGCCGGACTCGCGCAGCGCCCAGATGTCGTCGAACCCGGCCGGGTCGAGCTCCCAGGCGCTGGCCAGCAGTCCCTCGTCGACGACGGGTCGGCCGTGCCGCACGAGGTACAGCATCAGAACACGAGGTAGTGCAGCAGCAGCCAGATCGGCGCGACTGTCGCGAGCAGCGAGTCCAGCCGGTCCATCAGGCCGCCGTGGCCCGGGATCACCTGGCTCATGTCCTTGATGCCGAGGTCGCGCTTGATGACCGACTCGCAGAGGTCGCCCAGGGTCGCCATCACGACCGCGATCAGGCCCAGGAGGAGCCCGACCCACCAGTCGCCGTCGAGCAGGTAGACGACGAGCGCCCAGCCGGCGGCGAGGCAGAACACCACGGAGCCGGCGAAGCCCTCCCAGGACTTCTTCGGCGAGATGACCGGAGCCATCGGGTGCCGCCCGAACAGCACGCCGGCGACGTACCCGCCGATGTCGGAGGCGATCGTGACGACGATGAACGCGATGATCCCCTGCACGCCGGCGTCGTCGAGGCCGTGGCCGTTCACGCCCCCGCCCTCGGACAGCAGCAGCGCGACGAACGAGCCGAGGAACGGGACGTAGACCAGGCTGAACACCGACGCCGTGGCGTCCTGGACGTAGCCCTCGACGCCGCGCCGGAGCAGCCACAGCATCGTCACCAGCGCGGTGACGGCCGTCGCGGTCACGAGCGCGGGGGCGCCCCAGAAGTAGGCGACGACGACCATGACGACGCCGCCGAGCATCAGCGGCTGCTCGGGCAGGTCGATGCCCTTCGCGGAGAAGCCGCGACCGAGCTCCCAGATCGCGACGACCACCGCGGCCGCGACGATGAACATGAACGCCGTCTTCCAGAACAGCAGCGACACCGCGATCGCCACGAGCAGCACGATCGCGCTCGCGAAGGCAGCGCGCAGGTCACGACCGGCGCGGCCGTGGTTCTTCACCTCGGTCATGGGTGTCGAGCGGCTCAGACCTCGAGCAGCTCGGACTCCTTGTTCTTCAGCATCTCGTCGATGGCGTCGGTGTGCTTCTTGGTCATGCCGTCGAGGCGCTTCTCGGCGCCCGTGACGTCGTCCTTGCCGACCTCGCCGTCCTTCTCGAGCTTCTCGAGCTGCTGCTTCGCCGTACGCCGGAGGTTGCGGACCGCCACCCGGCCGTCCTCCGCCTTCCCCCTGGCGACCTTGATGTACTCCTTGCGGCGCTCCTCGGTGAGCTCGGGGAACACGCAGCGGATCACCTTGCCGTCGTCGGCCGGGTTCACGCCCAGGTCCGACTCGCGGATCGCCTTCTCGATGTTCTGCATGGAGCCCTGGTCGAACGGCGCGATCAGGATGACGCGCGCCTCGGGCGCCGTGAACGACGCGAGCTGCTGGATCGGGGTGGGCGAGCCGTAGTAGTCGACGACGATCTTGCTGAACATGCTCGGGTGTGCCCGGCCGGCCCGGATCGCCGCGAACTCCTCGCGCGTCGACTCGACCGACTTGTCCATCTTGCTGTCGGCCTCGTTGAGGATGTCGTTGATCACGGCTTCTCCTGCTCAGTCACGCTGGGTCGCTGGTTGCTGGCTCGGGCGCGGGTCAGCCGGCGCTGACGAGCGTGCCAATCTTCTCACCCTGCACGACGCGCAGGATGTTGCCCTCGGGCTCCATGCCGAAGACGACCATCGGCAGCTTGTTCTCGCCGCACAGGGCGAACGCCGTCTGGTCCATGATCCGCAATCCGCGGCCGATCGCCTCGGCGTACGTGAGCTCGTCGAACTTGGTCGCGGTCGGGTCGAGGTGCGGGTCGGCGGTGTAGACGCCGTCCACGCCGCTCTTGGCGACGAGCACGACGTCGCACCTGCTCTCCAGCGCCCGCTGGACGGCGACGGTGTCCGTGGAGAAGAACGGCATGCCCATGCCGGCACCGAAGATGACCACGCGACCCTTCTCCATGTGCCGGATCGCGCGCCGCGGGATGTACGGCTCGGCGACCTGGCCCATCGTGATCGCGGTCTGGACACGCGTCTCGACGCCCATCTTCTCCAGGAAGTCCTGCAGGGCCAAGCAGTTCATGACGATGCCCAGCATGCCCATGTAGTCCGCGCGGACCCGGTCCATGCCGCGCTGGTGGAGCTCGGCGCCGCGGAAGAAGTTGCCACCTCCGGTCACGACCGCGATCTGCACCCCGGCCCGCGCGACCGCTGCGATCTCGCGGGCGACCGTCTGGACGACGTCGGGATCGACCCCGACCTTGCCACCCCCGAAGACCTCGCCGGACAGCTTGAGCAGGACGCGGTGGTAACCGGTCACGGGCGGCTCCTTCGTGGAGTGGGGCGCGGTCGGGGGACGAAGAAGGCCGGTCCGATGATCAGGTCTGCTGTCATCGAACCGGCCTCCTCGTGTCGTCTGGCTAGAACCTATCCGGTCAGGCCCCGACCTCGAAACGGGCGAACCGCTTCAGGGTGGTGCCGGCCTCGTCGAGGACCGTCTTGACCGACTTCTTGTTCTCGGTGACCGACGGCTGCTCCAGGAGGACGACGTCCTTGAAGAAGCCGTTCAGGCGGCCCTCGGTGATCTTGGCGATCGCCTGCTCCGGCTTGCCCTCCTCGCGCGAGGTGGCCTCCGCGATCTCGCGCTCCTTGGCGACGATGTCGGCGGGCACCTCCTCGCGGGTGAGGTACTGCGGGCGCATCGCCGCGATCTGCATCGCGGCGCCGCGGGCGGCGTCGGCGTCACCGTCGTACTCGACGAGCACCCCGACGGCCGGCGGCAGGTCGGCCGCACGCTTGTGCATGTAGGCCACGACCGGGCCGTCGAAGTGGACGTACTGACCGAGCTCGATCTTCTCGCCGATCGACACGGCCAGGCCCTCGACCACGTCGCCGACGGTCTGGTCGTCGAGCGGGACCCGCTTGAGCGCCTCGATGTCGGCCGGCTTGGCCTCCGCAGCGGCGTCCGCGATCTTCTGCGCCGTCGCGACGAAGTCCTCGCCCTTGGCCACGAAGTCGGTCTCGCACCGCAGCTCGACGAGCACGCCCGCCGAGTGGGCGACGAGGCCGGCCGTGGCCTCACGCTCGGCACCGCGCTTGGCGGCCTTGGCGGCGCCCTTGACGCGGAGCAGCTCGACGGCCTTGTCGAAGTCGCCGTCGGACTCCTCCAGCGCCTTCTTGCAGTCCATCATGCCGGCGCCGGTCAGCTCACGGAGCTTCTTGACGTCGGCGGCGGAGAAGTTAGCCATGGTCCTTCTTCCTCGAAGTTCTAACCGATGTGCGGTGGGGGTGGCTCAGGCCTGCTCGGCGGCCTCGGCGACCTCGGCAGCAGCCGGGGCCTCCTCGGTCGCCTCGGCGGCGGGAGCCTCGGTGGCCTCGGCAGCAGCCGGAGCCTCCTCGGTGGCCTCGGCAGCGGGGGCCTCGGTCACCTCGGCGGCGGCCTCGGTGGCCTCGGCAGCCTCGGTCGACGCGCCGGTCGACTCGGCCGCGGGGGCCTCGGCGGCCGCGGCGTCGCCACCGGTGGCCTCGACGGCGGCCTTCTCGGCATCGCCGCCCAGCAGCTCGCGCTCCCACTCGGCCAGCGGCTCCTCGGCGCCCACGGCCTCCGTGCCCTCGCTCGGCTTGGCGCCGGAGCGGGCGATCAGGCCCTCGGCGACGGCGTCCGCGACCACCCGGGTCAGCAGGCCGACGGCGCGGATCGCGTCGTCGTTGCCCGGGATCGGGAAGTCGACGACGTCCGGGTCGCAGTTGGAGTCGAGGATGCCGACGATCGGGATGTGCAGCTTGCGCGCCTCCTCGACGGCGAGGTGCTCCTTGTTGGTGTCGACGATCCAGACCGCGGAGGGGGTCCGGGTCATCTCGCGGATACCGCCGAGCGACTTGTTCAGCTTGTCGCGCTCGCGGCGCATCTGCAGCAGCTCCTTCTTGGTGCGGCTGCTGCCGGCGACGTCGTCGAAGTCGATCTCGTCGAGCTCCTTGAGGCGGTTGATCCGCTGGTGCACCGTCTGGAAGTTGGTGAGCATGCCGCCGAGCCAGCGCTGGTTGACGTAGGGCATGCCGACGCGGGTCGCCTGCTCGGCGATCGCCTCCTGGGCCTGCTTCTTCGTGCCGACGAACATGATCGTGCCGCCCTTGGCGACCGTGTCCTTGATGAAGGCGTACGAGCGGTCGATGTAGGCCAGCGACTGCTGCAGGTCGATGATGTAGATGCCGTTGCGCTCGGTCATGATGAAGCGCTTCATCTTCGGGTTCCAGCGCCGGGTCTGGTGTCCGAAGTGCACGCCGCTCTCGAGAAGCTGGCGCATGGTCACGACTGCCATGTGGATCTCCTGGTTTCGCGGAGCACACCGCCGTTCGAGCCGTCCTTGAGGCAGGTCCGGCCGGAGGTGTGATCCTGTTGTTTTCAGTTGCTGCCCCCGGCGGGTGCCGACGGCCCTGACGCTCGCGCGCGACCCCACCGGCGCCCCCATGCATTGCTGGGAACCGGACTGAGGGTCGTCGCCCACGGGTGGTCGGGTCCTCGGAGCTCCAGGGCCCGTCGCGGTCAGCGAGCGTGCGTAGTCAATCCGCAAGGATTGCGTCGTCCAGAGTAGTCGACGGACGGCGGAGCGGGCTAATCGCCGGTTGTCGTCCACAGACAGCCTGCAGCTCCCCGGTTCTCCCCAGGCTCCTCATCATCGTCCCGCTCGTCCCCGGCGCGGGGCAGGGTCGACGCATGGCCATCCGTCCCGCCCCGCTCGTCACGCTCCTCCTGACGCTGCTGACGCTGCTGGCGCCGGCGTCCGCCTCGGCCACCGACGCCGATCCGGTCGGCGTCTGGCCGCTGGTGCCCGAGCCCGAGGTGGTCCGCGGGTTCGACCCGCCCGACGATCCCTGGGGCGCCGGTCACCGGGGCGTCGACCTGCTCGGCTCTCCCGGCCAGCCGGTCCGGTCGGCGCTGCCCGGGACGGTGCGCTGGGCCGGCGTGCTCGCCGGCCGCGGCGTCGTGGTGGTCGACCACCACAGCACGCGCACGACCTACGAGCCGGTCGAGGCCACGGTCGCGGTCGGCACGCGCGTCGACGCGGGCGACCGGATCGGCCGCCTCTCCCCCGTCGGGTCGCACTGCCTGCCGCGCGCGTGCCTGCACTGGGGCTGGATCCGGGGCGCCGAGGAGTACCTCGACCCGCTGCGGCTGGTCGGCGCCGGTCCCGTGCGGCTGCTGCCGCTCTGGCGGGGGGAGCCGATGCCGGTGCCCTACGCCCGGTGGGTGCCGCCGCTCATGCTCTGGGGTGTGCCTGCTGGTAGGCCCGCCGTAGCCGGTCCGTGGTGACGTGCGTGTACAGCTGGGTGGTCGCGAGCGAGGCGTGACCGAGCAGCTCCTGGACCGAGCGGAGGTCGGCACCGCCCTCGAGCAGGTGCGTGGCGGCGGTGTGCCGGAGGCCGTGCGGACCGATGTCCGGTGCCCCGGGGACGTCCGCGATCCGCTGGTGCACCATGGTCCGCACCGCGCGCTGGTCGATCCGCCCGCCGCGGGCGCCGAGGAACACCGCGGGCCCGCTGCCGGGGACCGCCAGCTGCAGGCGGCCGTGCTTCAGCCAGAAGTCCAGTGCCCGGGCCGCCGGCCGGCCGAACGGCACGCTGCGCTCCTTGCGCCCCTTGCCGAACACGCGGACCACGTTCCGCTCGCGGTCGATGTCGTCGACGTCGAGCCCGACGAGCTCGCCGACCCGGATCCCGGTGGCGTAGAGCAGCTCGAGCATCGCGACGTCGCGCAGCCCGACCGGGCTACCGTCGTCCGCCCGCTCCGCGGCCGCACGGATCAGGTCGCTCGCCTCGTCCGCTCGCAGCACCGGGGGCAGCGTCTTGTGCCGCTTCGGGGAACCGAGGCTGGCGCCGGCGTCCAGCGGCGTGCGACCCGTGCGGGCCAGCCAGGCGGTGAACACCCGGGCGGCGGTGGCTCGCCGGGCGATCGTGGTGCGCGACTTGCCGAGCGTCTGCTGCTTCGCGAGCCAGCTGCGCAACGTGCGCAGGTCGACCGTCTCGACGGTGGTGTGGCCGAGCCGGGCGGCGTGGTCGAGCAGACCGCCGACATCGGAGAGGTAGGCGCGCACGGTGTGCGGGGTCAGGTCGCGTTCGGCGGAGAGGTGCCGCTCGTACTCGCCGAGCACCCGCGCCATCGGCTCTGGCAGCGGGTCCGGCTGCTCGCTCTGCTCCTGGACGCCCACGCACCGAGTCTAGGAACCGATCGGCCCCTCACTCGTGAGCGAGCGCGGCGAGCCGCCAGCCACCCTGCTCCTGCTCGACGAGTCCCAGCTCGGCGAGGACAGCGAGCATGCCGCGCACGTCGGCAAGGCCCAGGCCGGCGGTCCGGGCGATCGACGCCTCCGGCGCCGGCCGGACGGCCGGCACTGCGTCGAGGACCTGCTGCTGGCGGGTGCTGAGCCGGTCGCGGGCGCGGTCCCGGCCGCGCGGCTCGGCCGCGAGGTGCTCCCCCACCGCGCCGACGGCCTCCAGCACCTCGGCACCGGACGTGACCAGGGTCGCCGCGCCCGAGCGGATCAGCTGGTGCACGCCCTGGGACGGCCCGCTGGTGACCGGTCCGGGCACGCCGAGCAGGTGCCGGTTGAGCCGCGACGCCCAGTTCGCGGTGTTGAGCGCGCCGCTGCGGACCGCCGCCTCGACGACCACGGTCCCGGTCGTGAGGCCGGCGATGAGCCGGTTGCGGGCCAGGAACCGCAGTCGTGTCGGTGCCCAGCCGGGCAGCGCCTCGGAGACGACCGCGCCGTGCGCGGCGATGTGCTCGATCAGCTGGAGGTGGGCGGCCGGGTACGCGCGGTCGGCGCCGCAGGCGAGCACGGCGATCGTCGTCCCGCCGCCGGCGAGCGCGCCCCGGTGGCCGGCCTGGTCGATGCCGAACGCGGCGCCGGAGACGACCGCGCGGCCGGTCTCGGCGACCGTGGCGGCGACGTCGGCAGCGACGTCCGCGCCGTACGTCGTCGCGGAGCGCGAGCCCACCACCGCCACCGACGAGACGAGCTCGTCGAGCCGCGCCGGACCGCGTACCCAGAGCCCCAGGGGGACGCCACCGCGACGCTGCAGGGGCGCCGCGGCGGCCAGGTCATCGAGCTGGACCGGCCACTCGGGATCGCCCGGCACGAGGAAGCGCAGGCCGAGCCGCGCGGCATCGGCCAGCGTCCGCTGCGGATCCGTGGCCGAGCGCCGCGCGGCGGGGTCGGTCTGCAGGTCGTCGATCCCGTGGTCGCCGAGCAGCCGGTCGTGCACCGCGAGGGCGCCGTGGGCGGTCACCAGGTCGGCGAGGCGTGGGTCGCCGGGCTCGCCCACCGCGGAGAGCGCGATCCGGGCGAGGCGGTCGTCGTCGGCCGCGGTCACCCGGTGCGCTCCAGCATCGAGAGCAGCAGCGGCTCACCGGTGCGCAGCCGCAGAGCGGTCTCGACCTCGTCGATGCCCGGCCGCTCGAGGCCGCGCAGGTCGGCGACCGTCCAGGCCAGCCGGTGCGCGCGGGTAGCGCCCCGGCGGCTGAGCTTGCCGTCGTAGAGCTGGTTGTCGACGGCCTGCTGGCCGGCCTTCGTGAGCGGCCAGCGCTCCCGGAGCACCGGTCCGGGCGCGTGGCCGTTGAGCCGCCAGCTCTCCTCGGCGTACCGCTCGGCCTGCCGGCCCCGGGCCGCCTCGACCCGGCCGCGCACCGTGGCCGAGGACTCGGGCGGCTCGAGGTCGACGACGCCGTCGTGCTTCCGGAGCGGGGGCAGGTGCCGCACGATGTCGACCCGGTCGGCCACCGGACCGGTGACCTTGTTCCTGTAGTCGCGCCGCTGGACCTCGCGACAGGTGCACCGGTTGAACCGCACGTCGCCGCTGTAGTCCCCACACGGGCACGGGTTGCAGGCGAGGACGACCATGCCGCGGGCCGGCAGCGTCACCGACTCGTCCCTGCGGGCCACCGTGACGTCGCCGCTCTCGAGGGGCTGGCGCAGCGCCTCGATGACGTCCGAGCGGAACAGCGGGAACTCGTCCAGGAACAGGACTCCGGTGTGGGCGCGGCTGACCTCACCCGGCCTGACGATCCCCGAGCCGCCACCGATCAGGCTGGCCTTGCTGGCGTCGTGGTGCGGTGCGGAGAACGGGGGTCGGGTGAGCATGCCGCCCGCCGGGTCGAGCGTGCCCGCGAGCGAGTGGATCGCGCTCAGCTCCAGCGACTCCGCACTGCTGAGGTCGGGCAGGATGCCGGGGATCCGCTCCGCGAGGCTCGTCTTGCCGGAGCCCTTCGGACCGGAGAGCAGGAGGTGGTGGCCGCCGGCGGCGGCGACCTCGACGGCGTACCGGGCGTCCGCGACCCCGAGCAGGTCCTCGAGATCGAGCTCCTCCAGCCGCTCCTGACCGCGCCAGGCGAGCACCCGGGCGCCGGACGCCGGCGCCACGGGCGGCGCGTCCGGGGGCTCCTCGCCGCACAGCACGGCTACCACCTGGCCCAGCGAGCGGACGCCGAGCACGCTCATGTCGGGCACCATCGCGGCCTCGGCCGCCTGCGGCTCGGGCACGAACACCGCGCGGATCCCCCGCTCGGCCGCGGCCAGCACCATCGGCAGCACTCCCGTGACCGAGCGGAGGTTGCCGTCGAGGGTGAGCTCGCCGACGAACGCCGTCTGCTCGAGCGACTCGGCCCGCACCGTGCCGGCGGCGGCGAGCACCGAGACCGCGATGGCCAGGTCGAAGTGCGTGCCGCGCTTGAGCAGGTCCGCGGGCGAGAGCAGGATCGTGATCCGGCGGGTCGCCGGCCAGTCGAGATGGCTGTTGATGATCGCCATCCGGCACCGGTCGCGGGCCTCGTTGATGGTGGTGTCGGCGCGGCCGACCATCGTGACACCGACCTGACCCGGCGAGACGTCGGTCTGCACGTCGATCAGGTGGCCGACGGCGCCGTGCAGGGACACGGTGTGGGCGGTGGCGAAGGGCATCAGCCGATCCCCCGCACGTGCTCGAGCAGCGAGGCGCCCCGCCGCGGCCGGACGATGCCGACCAGGTCGATGCGGATGTCACGGGCGGCGACGCCGCGCTCCTCCAGCCAGCGGATCGCCAGCCGGCGCAGCCGGGCGACCTTGATGTCGGTGACGGCCTCGTGCGGG
The DNA here is from genome assembly GCF_000620645.1 of Nocardioides sp. URHA0032. Classification (GTDB taxonomy): domain Bacteria; phylum Actinomycetota; class Actinomycetes; order Propionibacteriales; family Nocardioidaceae; genus Nocardioides. The sequence continues at coordinate 290,414 of NZ_JIAV01000014.1, forward strand.
GTGCCGTACAGGGTGCTGCTGCGGGTCTTCACCTCGCAGACCACCAGCACGTCGCCGTCGCGCAGCACCAGGTCGATCTCGCCGGTCTCGCACCGCCAGTTGCGGTCGAGCAGCACCATGCCCTGCTCGACCAGGTGCCGGGCGGCGAGGACCTCGCCGTACGCACCGAGTGCCTGCTTGATCGCACCAGTCGTCGTTCGCGTCATGGCGCCAGCGTCTCCGGCAGCGGCGACGGGTGGCGGCACGGACGGGCGAGCCTGTGGAGCTGGCCGTACGGAGCCGATCCTGTGGACGGAAAGCGGTGCAAGGGCTGCGACTCGCCCCGAGAAACCTCATCAACGCATGGCAATCGAACAGATGTTCGACTAGAATCGGAGCATGGAGCCACTCGTCACCGACGACCTCGACCCGGCTGCCACGCTGGCCGCCGCCGAGGCCGCGGTGATGGAGAGGCGGGCCGCCGACGTGAAGGACCTGCTGCTGGCGCTGCGCTGGGCGGACCTCCACGGCAGCGATCCCCAGGCGGAGCCCGGTGCGATCCCCGTCCGCTACGGCGGCGACCGGCTGGTCGAGATCGGCGGCGAGGGGACTCCGCCGGTGCGCGACCTCTGTGTCCACGAGCTCGCCATCGCCCGGCGCTGCCACTCCCTGGCGGCGCGCTCGACGATGGCCGACGCCCTGGACCTGCGGCACCGCCTGCCCCGCACCTGGGCCCAGGTGCAGGGGCTGTCCTGCGAGCCGTGGGTGGCGGGCAAGGTCGCCCGGATGACCCGCCGTCTGGACCGCGACCGGGCGGCCCTGGTCGACACGGCCGTTGCCGACGCCATCGGCGGGTGCTCCCCGGGCCGGGTGCTCGCCCTCGCCGAGGCCAAGGTGATCGAGGCCGACACGGCGGCGCACGCCGCCCGCCTCGAGGAGGCCCGCCGCGCACGCGGCGTGTGGGTCGGCGAGACCAACGCCGAGACCGGCAACCGCGACGTCTTCGCCCGCACGGATCCCGCTGACGCCGCCGGCGTCGACGTGCTGCTGGAGCAGGTCGTCGACGTCTTCCGCGCCCGGCCCGACCTGCTGCGCGCCCACCACCGCGACCTGCCGGCCGAGCTCGACGACCTCACCCACCACGAGCTGCGTGCGCTCGCCTTCGGCTGGCTCGCCCGCCCCGAGGACCTCCAGGCCCTGCTCAGCGCTGCCGCACAGCCGGGCGACGGCGAGACCACGGGTCGGAACTCCCGGCAGACGGGCCGTCAGCGAGCCGTGATCTACCTGCACCTGCACGAGAGCGCGGTCACCGGGACCACCGACGGGGTCGCCCGGGTCGAGCACCACGGGCCGATGATCCTCGAGCAGATCGTCCGGCTCCTCGGCCACGCCCGGGTCACCGTCAAGCCGGTCATCGACCTGGACGAGCACACGCGCGTCGACGCGTACGAGTTCCCCACCGCGGTCCGCGAACGCACGCGGCTGCGATGCGGCGGCGACGTCTTCCCCCACGCCACCAACACCTCGACGATCACCGGTCGCTTCGACGACGACCACCCCGTCGCCTACGACCCCACCGGGCCGCCCGGCCAGACCGGGGACCACAACGACGCTCCCCTGTCCCGCGGTCACCATCGGGCGAAGACGCACCGTCGCTATCGCGCCAGACAGCTGGATGACGGCAGCTACGTCTGGACCAGCCCCCATGGCCTGACCCGTCTCGTCGATCCCACCGGCACCCACGACCTCGCCGCCAGCGAGGCCTGGAGGTACGAGCACGCCGAAAGGATCGACGCCGCCATCGAGCGGCTCCACGAAGGCCAGCTGGCTCCGTAGGCCGGTCAGCCGCGCAGCGCAGGCGTGGTGCAGCTGGGGTGGTCGAGCAGCAGGACGTCGGCGCCCGAGGTGCGCAGCCCGGCGAGGTCGGAGAGCGGTCCGATGACGTTCGCGTTCAGGGCGGTGGCCAGCGGCTGCACGATCGAGGACGCCACGGCGTTCAGGACGGTCTTGACCTGGGCGAGCGTGAGCGTCACGAGACCGGCGCTCACACCGGCCGTCGGGGTGTCGACGGTGACCGGGGACAGCTGGGCCCGCGAGCCGCCGTTCGAGTACGCCGTGTCGTAGGCCTGCGACGGCACGGTGATCGTCACGTTGCCCGGCGTCCCCGACGGGGTGAGCGTCGCGCGGATCGTCCCGTCCACGTCGACCGACCCCAGCACCACCGTCACCTTGACCCGGACCGGGACCACCAGCTGGGCGGAGAGCAGCCCGCCGGTCGTGTCGACCGTCGCCGACTTGCTGGACGCGTTGCACGAGATCGCGTCGAGCGTGGAGGTCGCCGACGCCGTCGTGACCGTCAGCGTGGTCGGCGACCCCGTGGGCGAGCTCACCGAGACACCCAGCAGGTTGGTGATGCCACTGATCAGCGAGCTCGCGACGGTCTGGTTCGAGGTGAGGGTCGTGCTCGACGAGACCGACGCCTGGTTGCTGGAGTTCGGCGTCGAGCCGACGAACCCGCAGGCCGTGCGCGCGGCCTGGATCAGCCCGACGGACGACGTGAACGATCCGACTCCCGGGAGGCCGGAGCCGAGGTCGACCGTGACGGCCGAGTTCCCGTCGGCGACCAGGATCCCGCCCACGACCAGGTCCGCGAGGTCGAGGGCGGCCGAGAGCCCGGAGCCGGCCCCCGACGCGACCGAGAAGAGGTTGGCGAGGCCGACCGGCTTGCTGCCGAGGGTGCCGAGATCGGCCTTGATCGTGTTCAGCGCAGCGATCTGGCCCGAGCTCGCGCCGTTCGTGCCGATCACCTGCGCCGTCGCCGTGAGCAGTGCCGACAGCGTCACGGACGCGGTGCCCAGGGCCTCCGGTGACGCCAGCCCCAGCGCGGTCGCGAGGTCCGCGGCGTCCACGTGGGCACCGACCAGGCCCTGGTACGTCGCCGCGCCGACCGAGGCTCCGATGCCGTGGGCAGCGAGGGCGCGGTACAGCAGGTTCGCGTTCGCGGAGGTGGAGAGCCGGGCGCCCCACGACCCGAGCTTGTAGCAACCCTGGGCCCGCGCGACGGCGACCGCCGTGCGGCTCGCGCCGCCGCTGCCCGAGGTGAAGTGGAACGCGACGCTCGTCGCGGCCGTCACGCGTACGGCGTCGGGCACGGTCGTGTCGCTGACCGTGCTGAACACCCCGTCCGCGTCGAGGGTCCCCAGCTCCGGGGTGACCGCGACGTCGTCGCCCATCGCGTCGGGGTTGCGCGCGAGTGCCCGGTCGGCGGCCGCCTGCAGCGTCGGCGAGATGGCCGACGCGGCGCGGCCGTCGAGCTCGCGGGACAGGTCGAGAGCGACCACGTCGGCCACCGACTGCATGTCCGTGCGCGCCACGCGCTGGAGTCCGATGTCGACGGTGAACGCGGTCATCGCCACCAGCACGGTCAGCATGACCGCGACGATGGGCACCACCGCGCCGCGCTCGTCCCGGCTGCGCACTAGCTCACCCGCGCGACGGCCGAGTAGTGCAGCGAGTCGGGCAGCGGCACGAACGGGAAGTCCGGCAGCAGCGGGTGGTCGGCGTACGCGTAGTCCACGTCGACGGTCGCACAGTCCGCGGTCGCGTCGTTCGCGCACGCGGCGATCGTCAGCGAGCAGGTCCCCACGGTCGTGGCGCCCTTGAGCAGGCTGCCGGCCGAGCAGGAGACGCCGTACAGGTCGAGGCTGTCGTTCAGCGACGCGAGGGCAGCCGCGGTCCGGCTCGCGTCGTCGTCGGCGACCGACACGGCCGCCGCGCGCGCGCCCTCGGCCGCGCCCTGGCTCAGCGCCTGGCGGAAGCTGAGCAGGTAGCCGTAGCTGATGATCCCGAACAGGATCAGCAGCAGGAACGGTACGACGAGCGCGAACTCCACTGCCGCGGCGCCCCGCTCCCCTCTGCGAGTGCGCCGGGTCACCCCACCCCACATGGCAACGTCATACCCTGCCGGGGCCGGGCTGACGCGCTGGTCTGGTCCAGGCCGCGGGGTCCGGTCGCGCGGTCAGGCCTTGGGCGGGTCGATCTCCGCGGGGCTGAGCTCCTCGACGTTCACGTCCTTGAACGTGAGGACCTTGACGTTCTTGGCGAACCGGGCCGGGCGGTACATGTCCCACACCCAGGCGTCGGTCATGGACACCTCGAAGAACACGTCGCCGGCCTCGGTGCGGGCCTTCACGTCGACCTGGTTGCAGAGGTAGAAGCGGCGGTCGGTCTCCACGACGTACTTGAAGATCCCGACGACGTCCCGGTACTCCCGGTAGAGCGTCAGCTCCATCTCGGTCTCGTACTTCTCGAGGTCCTCGGCGCTCATGCTCGTTCGGGGTCCCCGCGGAAGCGTGCCTCCGCGCGCAGCGCCCCCATCGTGCGCTTTCGTGGGGTGTTCACGATGTTGACTCTATATCCGGCTGCAGCGGTTCGAGGCCCGCCGCACGGCGAACGTTCACGAACCGCATCCGGTGCACCGGCGACGGCCCGTGCTCGGTGAGTGCGGCCGCGTGGTCGTCGGTGATGTAGCCCTTGTGGGTCTTGAAGTCGTACGCCGGCCACTCGGCGTCGAGCTCGGTCATGATCCGGTCGCGGGTGACCTTCGCGAGCACCGAGGCGGCCGAGATGCAGGCCGCCACCCGGTCGCCCTTCCAGACCGCGAGCCCGGGCACGCCGAGGCCGTCCACCGGGAACCCGTCGGTGAGGACGTACGCCGGCGGCAGCTCGAGCAGCGCGACGGCCCGGCGCAGCGCCTCGACGTTCGCAACGTGCATGCCGAGCCGGTCGCATTCCTCGTGCGAGATGACCACCACCGACCAGGCCACCGCGCGCTTCACGACCTGCTCGTAGCAGCGCTCGCGGGCCCGCTCGGTGAGCAGCTTGGAGTCGGCCAGGCCGGGGACGATCCCGGCCTTGCCGGGCGGCAGGATCGCCGCGCCCGCGACCAGTGGTCCGGCACACGCGCCGCGGCCGGCCTCGTCGACCCCGGCGATCGGCTCGATCCCGTGCCGCCGGAGCGCTCGCTCGTAGCCGTAGAGGCCGGCGTCCTTCCGGACCGTGGACCCGCGGGGCAGCACACTCACGGCGATCGCCTCAGGACGCGTCCGGCACGTCCGCGAAGGTGTCCGGACGGTGCAGGAACGTGAAGTGGTCGCTGGGCCAGAGCAGCACGAACACCTTGCCGACCACGTCGTCGACGTCGACGTACGGGTTCTTCGTGCAGTCGCGGTCGGTCTTCAGGCACATGTGGACCGTCGAGTCCGCGGAGTTGTTGCGGTTGTCCCCCATCACGAACACGTGACCGGCCGGCACGGGACCGACCTGCCAGGAGCAGTGCGAGGTGCCGGAGGGCATCGGGCCGTAGCAGTCCGCGCCGCCGAGGCGGGCGTAGTCCTTCTCGTCGAGCGGCTGTCCGTTGACCATCAGCCGGCCCTGGCTGTCGCAGCACTTGATGGTGTCGCCGGCGACGCCGATGACCCGCTTCACCAGGTGGCCGCCCGAGGGGTAGAGCCCCACCTTGGACATCAGCTTCGCGACGCCGTTCGTCGGACCCGCCGACTCCTCGGCGTCGAGCCAGCCACCCGGGTCCTTGAAGACCACGACGTCACCGCGCTCGGGGCCGCCGCCGAACCAGTACGACATCTTCTGGACCAGGATCCGGTCGTTCTTGACCAGCCCCGGCTCCATCGACTGCGACGGGATGTAGAACGCCTGGACGAACAGCGCCTTGATGACGATGGCGAGCACCAGCGCGATCCCGAGCAGCAGGATCGTCTCCTGCCAGACCGGCAGGTGCTTCTTGGGCTTCCCGGCAGAGACGGACGACGACCGCGACACCGGCTCGTCGGGTTCAGCGACGGTGGTCGGGTCGCGGTCGTCGGAAGTCACGGGCAGAGGCTAACCACGAAGGCTGAGAAAGGCCCTCAGGCCTCCCGGCGCTCCTTGATCTTGGCCTTCTTGCCGCGGAGGTTGCGCAGGTAGTAGAGCTTCGCCCGGCGGACGTCGCCGCGGGTCACGACCTCGATCTCCTCGAAGATCGGGGAGTTCAGCGGGAAGGTCCGCTCGACGCCGACACCGAAGGAGACCTTGCGGACCGTGAAGCTGCGGCCGATGCCGGAGCCCTGGACGCGGATCACGACGCCCTGGAAGACCTGGATGCGGGAGCGGTTGCCCTCGACGACCTTGACGTGGACCTTGACGGTGTCGCCGGCGCGGAAGGCGGGGACGTCGTCGCGCTTGATGGCGTTGCCGAGCTCGGCAATGACGTTGCTCATTGTCTCTCCTCGCGAGTGCCACAGGTCAGCCGCGCTGCAGGAACTGGTGCGTTCGGTTGTGGGCCCAGCTGGTGTGGCCGGCGGCGCCGCGTTCCCCCTGTGGCAGGAAGCGGTGCGGGTCCCCTTCGGACGCGTCCTCGGGACGACCCTTGTTTGGCCGGCTGGGCCGAGGGTCAAGTCTGCCACAGCGGGGTCAGGGCCGACGAATCTGCTTGGTCATCCGCACGGTGCCCGGCGCGATCTCGCCGCGCAGCCGGTAGCCGGCCCTCTTGTACATCCGCTGGTTGCGCGCGCTCCCCGCGCCGGTGAACAGGGCGTACGTCGTCGCCTGCTCCGGCGCCAGCGCCTCGATCCGCTCGAGCAGCGTGCGTCCCAGGCCGCGCCCGGCCAGGTCGGGAGCGACCATCAGCCGGCCGACCTCCCACGACTCGCCGTCCAGCGACGCGCGCACCGCGCCGACCAGCCGGCCGGCGGACCGGGCCACGAGCACCGTGTCGCGCGCTGCCCAGGCGCGGGCGTCGTCGTACGTCTCGTGCAGCGCGGGGATCCGTATCCCGGGGTTGTCGTGCTGCTCCTGCACCCAGCAGGCGAGCTGGAGCACGTACAGCTCCCCTACGTCGGACGGCCGCACCGGGCGGATCTCGACGTCGTCCAGCAGGCTCGAGGCGGGCAGCAGGTCGGGTCGGCGCTCCGCCGTACGCCGGACCGCCCGGTCGTGACGCCACGACGCGATCGCGGCGTGGTCGCCGGACAGCAGCACGGGCGGCACGTCGTGGCCGCGCCAGGAGGCGGGCTTCGTGTAGACCGGGTACTCGAGCAGCCCGTCCTCGTGGGACTCCTCGACCAGCGAGTCGGCGTTGCCCATGAAGCCGGGCACGAGCCGCACCACGGCCTCGGTGATCGCCAGCGCGGCGACCTCGCCCCCGTTGAGCACGTAGTCACCGAGCGAGATCTCGTGCACCTCGGCACGCGCGGCCAGGTCGTCGAGGACCCGCTGGTCGATGCCCTCGTAGCGGCCGCACGCGAACACGATCCGCTCCCGGCTCGCGAGCTCGCGGGCGACGGCCTGGGTGAACGGCCGGCCGGACGGGGTCGTGAAGACCACCGTGACGGCCTCGGGGGCGTCCCGCAGCAGGTCGTCGAACGCCTCGCCCCACGGCTCGGGCTTCATCACCATGCCGGCGCCCCCGCCGTACGGCGTGTCGTCGACGGTGCGGTGGCGGTCGTGGGTCCACTGTCGGAGGTCGTGCACGCGGACGTCGATCAGGCCCTTGTCCCGTGCCTTGCCCGCGAGCGAGAGCTCCAGCGGGGCCAGGTAGTCGGGGAAGATGGTGACGACGTCGATCCTCACTCGTCGTCCTCCAGCGGCGTCACGAGCCCGGGTCGGTCCGCGACGACCACCCGGCGTCCGGGCAGGTCGACCTCGGGGACCAGCGCCTTGACGAACGGCACCAGTGCGTCCCGCCCGTCCGGGGTCCGGATCGTGAGCAGGTCCTGTGCACCGCCGTGCACGAGGCCGGTGACCGCGCCGAGGGCGCGGCCGTCGAGGTCGTACGCCGCGAGCCCGAGCAGCTGGTGGTCGTAGTACTCGTCGGGGTCGTCGGGCACGGCGTCGGCCGGGATGTCCGCGTGCAGCAGGATGCCGCGCGCCGCCTCGGCGGCGTTCCGGTCACCGATCTCCTCGAAGCGGACCAGCAGCGTGGACGTGTGCCACTTCGCGGCCGCGACGGTGAGGGTGCGCAGCGGCGAGTGGGATCCCCGCGGAGCCTCCACCCGGAGCACCGATCCGGCCGCGAACCGGCGGTCGGGCTCGTCGGTGCGGACGTCGACGGTCACCTCACCGCGGATGCCGTGCGGCTTGCCGATCCGCCCGACGAGGACCTCGATGGTCTCCACAGATCCCACTCTCTCGGAAATGACAGCAGGTCTCGACACACCGCTCGTCCCTCGCGGCCGGTCGACCAACGATGTCGTTGGTCGAGCAGCGATCGCGAGGGACGAGCGAACGCGTGTCGAGACCTAGCGGCGGCGGTCGGTGTCGACGAAGTCGACCCGCGCCCCGCCGCGGCCCGCGAGCGCGGAGACCACGGTGCGGAAGGCGGTCGCGGTGCGACCGTTCCGACCGATCACCTTCCCGAGGTCGTCGGGGTGGACCCTGACCTCGAGGATCGAGCCGCGACGAAGCTGCTTGTCGCGCACGCTCACGTCATCGGGGTGGTCGACGACTCCGCGCACCAGGTGCTCGAGCGCCTCGGCGAGCATGGCGCTCAGGACTCGGTCTTCTCCGCGTCGACCTGAGCGGTCTCCGCGGCCTCGGCCTGCTCGGCGGCGACCTCGGGGGTCTCGTCGGCGGGAACCGGAGCGGTCTCCTCGACAGGAGTCTCAGCAGGAGCCTCGGCGGCGGGGGCCTCCTCGGCGGGCGCCTCGACCTTCTTCTTCGCGGCGGCCTTCTTGGTCACGGCCTCGCCCCGGGGCTCGCTCTGCGCGTCCTTGAGGGCCTGGTTGAAGAGGTCGAGCTTGTCCGGCTTCGGAGTGGCGACCTTGAGGGTGCCCTCGGTGCCCGACATGCCCTTGAACTTCTGCCAGTCACCGGTGATCGTCAGGATCTTGGCGACCGCGTCGGACGGCTGTGCGCCGACGCCCAGCCAGTACTGCGCCCGCTCGGAGACGACGTCGATGTACGACGGGTCCTCCTTGGGGTGGTACTTGCCGATCTCCTCGATCACCCGGCCGTCGCGCTTCTTGCGCGAGTCGACGACGACGATGCGGTACTGCGGCACCCGGACCTTGCCCAGGCGCTTCAAACGGATCTTGACGGCCACGTCTGTGGTGTCTCCTCGAACTCGTGTGTGGGTGAAGTGTCCTGACCAGGTGGGGAAAGCACCGGCAGGGACCTTCGATGGGCACTGCGGCGTCCGGATGAGAGGGTCCGGGCGCGCAGGACTCAGCGGCCAAGTCTGCCAGACTCCCCGGCCGAGACCGAAATCGGGCAGAGTGGGCCCGTGAGCAGCGCTGCGCCACCCCCGCCGCCGCCCGGAGGCTACCCGGCGGCGTACCCGGCGCGGCCGCAGAAGTACCGCCCGAGCGGCTGGTGGTTCGTGCTCGGCAGTGGCCTGGTCGTCCTCGCCATCGGCATCGCGGTCGGGGTGTTCGTCTGGCTGCTGGCGGCGTTCCTGGACTTCGACGCGATCGTCGACGCCGACGGGCAGCCGCACAACGTCACGGTCGGCACCGACCGGGACCGGATGCTCTGGACCGACTCCACCGCCCAGAGCTGCCGGCTCATCGACCTCGACAGCGGGGAGCCGATCCCGCTGCACCGGGTGAGCGGCGACTTCTCCCGCTCCGACAGCCACGGAGACTTCGAGGGCTTCCTGCGCTTCTCACCGGGATCCGGGCACGTCGTGATCACCTGCGTGCAGACCGACGGCAGCTCCCCCGGCTCCGTGCTGATCGGGCCGATGCCCCGGATCGGCAGCCTCGTGGCCGGCGTGCTGATCGCGATCCTCGTGCCCGCGCTCCTCGGGCTGGCCGGACTGGTGATCATCATCGTCAACGGCATCCTCTGGTCCACGAGGCAGCCGAGGCCGAAGGGCGTCTGAGGGCCCGGGCCGTCGGCACCTGCTCGTCGCCCTCGGCGCACCGCCCGTCCGCGACCCCGGCCGGGCGCCGCCGGGCGCCGGACCGGGGTCGCGGTCGTGCGGGTCCTACAGGTGCGAGCGGATCAGGAAGTTGTCCTGCTGGGGAATCGGGAAGCCCTCGCCGAGCAGCTTGACCGAGCGGTAGTTGGCGTTGAAGTGCGTGAGCGCCACGTCGTGCCGGGCCAGCACCTCGAAGTAGTCGCCGATGAACGCCCCGCCGAGCAGGGGGTCAGCCTCGGTCTCGTTCGACACACGGGTGAGGCGCTGCCGGTCCACGACCCGGCCCTCCGGGGTCACCTCGGTGACCTCGACGTCCTGCCGGTTGTGGAACACCGGGTCGAAGCGGCTGGTGTACCAGGCGACCGCGAGATTCCGCCCGCCCTCGTTGGCCGAGATGGTCGGGAAGTAGTTGTCGCCGCCCGCGGACAACGTCCTCGTGCCGCTCCAGCTGACGCCCTGGTTGTCGGAGTACCGCATCCGGATCGCGGGCTCCTCGCAGACGCTGTCACCCAGTGCCCGTGCCCGGCACCCGTCCCAGACCACGAACACCCGTGTCTTCCCGTTCACGACCTTCACGTCGCTCTTCGGATACGTCGCCACCCGGAAGTCGTTGGCGTGCAGCGGTGCGATGCCGATGTTGAGAGGTTCCTCCGCCACCTGGCGCGGCGGGCCGAACGTGGTGCTGCCCGGCGGTGCGACCCGCAGCCAGAACGTCATGTGCTCCGGGGGCTCGAAACCGGTCTCCAGGTCGTTGTCCTGCTCCCACGTGATGTACGTCGACCCGTCGGGCGCGATCGTGACGTCGCCGAACTGGATGCTGGGCTGGTCACCGCTGATCAGCATCGGGTCGGTGCAGGCGAGGTCCAGGGTGCACCGGACCGCCATGATGCTGTTGGAGGTGTACACGCCGGTGCAGCCGACGTCGGGGCACCGGAACTCGCTGTAGACCACCCACACGTACTTGCCGTCGGTGTACGCCCACGGCTTGTCGAGCAGCACGTGCGGATCGGTCGACTGGGCCACGACCTCACGGTCGGGCCAGCACGACGGGTCGGTACCACCCGGGCAGCGGGCGAGCGTGGCCGCGTCCGAGCGGTAGATCCCGACGCCGTTGGGGAAGAAGTCCTCGGGGTCGTAGTTGAGGTCGACGGCGAGGAACGTGCAGTCGCGGGTCGAGATGTCGACCGGGTCGCCTCCGGACGGGACCATCGTGCCGCCGCCGAAGTCGATCGCCGGCAGGAGACCCTCGTTGCGCACGGACGACCCGCCGTTCGTCGAGAAGTGCCAGCCGGTGAAGTTCTCCTCCGGGTCGAGCAGTCCGCGGTAGTCGTTGGTACCGCCCAGGACGTTCTGCCCGTGGTGTCCGCAGGCAGCGATCGACTCCTCGTTCTGCGGCAGCCCCGTGTCGTCGTGGTTGAACACGGCCGACGACAGCGGCCCGGTCCCGGGACCGGAGCTCGTCGATGCCGCGCGGTGCTGCTCGATCAGCGCGCGCAGCTCCTCGTACCGTGGCCGGGCTCCTTCGGGCGCCGCTTCGGGATGCGCGATCAGGTAGCGGGTGACCGGAGCCGACGAGAGCTTGCCGGCCGCCGGTCCCAGCCCGTCGGGCGAGATGCTTCGCTGGTGCGGCGTCGCGCCCGCGAAGGGCGCGGCGACCAGCGCCACCACTGCTGCCAGGCCGACCGCCTTCGCGATCCGGGCCCGCCGTGACTGCCACACGAGAACCACCAACTCTCAAGCAGACGATGTGAGCGACGTCACGCTACGTCCGGCCGGTGGGGCTCGGCATGGTGCAGATTGGGGATGTCCGGTGCAGCTACGCCACGACGGCACCGCGCAGGACGACGGCCGACGGGCGCATCAGCACCGAGAGGTCCTCGAGCGGGTTGGCGTCGTAGACGACGAAGTCCGCGGGCGCCCCCTCCTCGAGGCCGGCGTTCCACCCGAGCCACTCCCGCGCGCGCCACGACGCAGCCCCGAGGGCGTACTCGGGCGGCATGCCGAACGCCGCCATCGCGACCACCTCACCGGCGATGTTGCCGTGCCGGCTGATGCCGCCGCCGTCGGAGCCGGCGTACAACGCCACCCCGGCCTCGTACGCCGCCATGATCGTGTCGCGCCGGCTCACGAACAGGTCGGTCATGGTGCGGCCGTAGTCGGGGAACTTCCCCGCGGCCGACGCCGCGTGCTCGGGGAACTTGTCGGTCTGCATGACGGTCGGCACCAGCGCCACCCCGCCCGCGACCATCGCCTCGACCTGGTCCTGGTGCAGGCCGGTGCCGTGCTCGATGCAGTCGATGCCGGCCTCGATGAGCCCGCTCAGCACCTCGTGACCGAAGCAGTGGGCGGTCACCCGGGCCCCGTGCTCGTGCGCGACCCGGATGGCCGCGGCGAACGCCTCGGGCGGGAACGACGGCCGGAGGTCCCCGTCCTCGCGCGAGATCCAGTCGCCGACCAGCTTCACCCAGCCGTCGCCGCGCTCGGCCTCCCGGGCGACGTACGCCGGGAGCTCGGCCGGTTCGACCTCGTGCGCGTAGCCGCGGATGTACCGCTTGGTCCGGGCGATGTGGCGGCCGGCCCGGATCAGCCGGGGCAGGTCGTCGCGATCGTGGATCCACGACGTGTCGGCGGCGGAGCCGCAGTCGCGGATCAGCAGCGCGCCGGCGTCGCGGTCCTCGATCGCCTGCTGCTCGGTCGCCTGGTCGGAGACCGCGCCGTCGTCGTCCAGGCCGAGGTGGCAGTGCGCGTCGACCAGTCCCGGGACGATCCAGCCGTCGACGCCACCCTCGGCCCCGGGCACGTGGTCGAAGGTGACGTGGCCGTCGGCGACGTACAGCGTGCGGGGCTCGCCGTCGGGCAGGACCGGACCGGAGAACCGCAGGGCGCGCATGTCCCCGGACGCTACCGGGTGCTGGTGCGCCCGCAGCCCGAGCCCGTACAGGTCCGCGGTCGAGTGCGATCGCGGATCCTCCGGGTCCATGCGGAAAGGCCGCTGGCGGAGCCGCCCATCCGTGCGAGGTCCGGATGAATCGGCGTACCGTCGCGGGATGCCGCACTCGAGCTCCCTGGAACGGCTCCGCGACGGCAACCGGCGCGCGATCACGGCGCTCCTCGCGGTGGAGGGACCGATGAGCCGCGCGAACCTGGTACGCGGCTCCGGGCTGTCCCGCACCACGGTCTCCAGCCTGGTCGGCGAGCTGATCGCGGCCGGTCACGTCGTCGAGACCAGCGACCGCGGCCGGCCGCACAAGGGCGGCAGCGGGCGGCCCCCGCTGCTCGTCGCGCTCGTGTCGCCCGGCGGCGGCGTCGCCGGGGTCGACATCGGGCACCGGCACGTCCGGGTCGCGGTCGCCGACCGGCGCGGCGTCGTGCTCACCGAGCAGAGCGAGGCGGTCGACGTCGACGAGGACGGGGTCGCGGCGCTGGACCGCGCGGCCCGGATGGTCCGCCAGGGCCTGCAGGCGGTCGGGCTGCCGGCGTCCGATCTCGCCGCCGCCGGCATGTGCGTACCGGCTCCGCTGGACCGGAGGTCCGCGCGCGTGCGCACCGGGATCCTGCCGGGCTGGCGGGAGATCTCGCCGGCCGAGGAGCTGCACCGCCGGCTCGGCGTGCCGGTGTTCGCCGACAACGACGCGAACCTCGGTGCGCTGGCGGAGCTCGGCCACGGCGCGGCCCGCGGCGCGAGCGACGTCGTCTACGTGAAGGTCGCGAGCGGCCTCGGCGCCGGCATCGTCCTCGGCGGCCGGCTGCACCGCGGCGCGAGCGGGATCGCCGGCGAGCTCGGGCACGTGCAGGTCGGCGAGGACGGCCAGGTGTGCCGGTGCGGCAACCGGGGCTGCCTCGAGACCCTGGTGTCGGCGCCCCGCCTGCTGGCCCTGCTGCAGCCGGCGTACGACGAGGAGCTGTCCGTCGAGCGGGTGCTCGAGCTCGAGCAGTCCGGTGACGCCGGGGTGCGCAGGGTGCTCTCGGACGGCGGCCGGGCGGTCGGCCGGGCGCTGGCCGACCTGTGCAACAGCCTCAACCCCGAGGTGGTGGTCGTGGGCGGCTCGCTCGGCGCGTCGGCGTCGCTCCACGACGGGATCCGCTCCTCGGTCGAGCGGTACGCCCAGCCCGACACCGCCGCCGTGCTCCGGATCGTGCCGGGCGAGCTCGGGGACCGGGCGGAGGTGGTCGGCGCCGTGTCGCTCGCCATCGCCCGGATCAGCGTCTAGAGGTGGTCGAGGAGCCAGGAGGGGCTGAGCGCCTGGGCACCCACGCCCCCGACCCGGGCCTGGAGCATCCGGTCCGCGGTGACCACGACGGTGCGCCCCTGCCCGGCAGCGACCCGGGCCTGCTCGACGATCGCCTCGTCGCCCTCGCCCTGCGCGTGCACGGTGCGGACATGGCCGTCGCGGCCGGCCCTGACCCCGCCCTTCGCCTGCCCCTCGAGCACCAGCACGACCTCGTCGTACGGCAGGTCGGCGACGAGCAGCTGCTCGTGCAGGCGCCGGGCCGCGCCGGCCCGGTCCTTCCACCACCCGTCCGGGCGGCTGCCGACGACGTTGGCGCCGTCGACGACGAGCGTCGTGGCCACTACTTCAGGAACTTGGAGAAGTCCTTCGGCAGGTTCAGCTGCGCGGCGGCCTTCTCGTAGTCGAGCTCCTCCTCGCCGGCTGGCTTGCCGAACGGGTTCGCCTTGGCGGCATCCGCCCGCTCCTTGTCCGCCGCGGCCTGCTGGGCGGCCTTCGCCGGGTTGCCGGAGACCCGCTTGCCCTTGCCCTTCTTGGGCGCCTGCTTGGCCTTGCCCCGCTTGCCCGTCCCCGGAATGCCCGGCATGCCGGGGATCCCGCCGCCCTGGGCGAAGGACATCATCATCTTCCGGGCCTCGAAGAACCGGTCGACGAGCTGGTTCACGTCAGACACCTGACGGCCGGAGCCGCGGGCGATGCGGGCCCGCCGGGAGCCGTCGATCAGCTTCGGGTTGGCCCGCTCGGCCGGCGTCATCGACTGGATGATCGCCTGGATCCGGTCGATCTCCCGCTCGTCGAAGTTCTCGAGCTGGTCGCGGAACTGGCCCATCCCGGGCAGCATCCCCATGATCTTCGACATCGAGCCGAGCTTGCGGACCTGCTGCATCTGCTCGAGGAAGTCGTCGAGGGTGAACTCGCCGCCCTGCCCGGTCAGCTTCGCCGCGGCCTTGGCCGCCTGCTCGGAGTCGAACGCCTTCTCGGCCTGCTCGATGAGCGTCATCACGTCGCCCATGTCGAGGATCCGCGAGGCCATCCGGTCGGGGTGGAACAGGTCGAAGTCGGTCAGCTTCTCGCCGTTCGAGGCGAACATGACCGGCTTGCCGGTGATCGAGGCGATCGAGAGCGCCGCACCACCGCGGGCGTCGCCGTCGAGCTTGGTGAGGACGACGCCGTCGTACCCCACCCCGTCGAGGAACGCCTGGGCGGTCGTGACCGCGTCCTGCCCGATCATCGCGTCGACCACGAACAGGATCTCGTCGGGCTGCACGGCATCGCGGATGTCCGCGGCCTGCTTCATCATCTCCGCGTCCACGCCCAGGCGGCCCGCGGTGTCGACGATGACGGTGTCGTGGAGGGTGCGCCGGGCCTCCTCGAGGGACTGGCGGGCCACCGCGACCGGGTCACCCACGCCGTTGCCCGGCTCCGGCGCGAACACCGGTACGCCGACGCGCTCGCCGTTGACCTGGAGCTGGTTGACGGCGTTGGGGCGCTGGAGGTCGGCGGCCACGAGCAGGGGCGTGCGGCCCTGCTCCTTGAGCCACAGCGCGAGCTTGGCGGCCAGCGTCGTCTTGCCGGCGCCCTGGAGGCCGGCGAGCATGATCACGGTCGGGCCGGTCTTGGCGTACCGCAGCCGGCGCGTCTCGCCACCGAGGATCGTGACGAGCTCCTCGTTGACGATCTTGACGACCTGCTGGGCGGGGTTCAGCGCCTGGCTGACCTCCTCGCCGCGGGCGCGCTCCTTGACCGCACCGACGAACTCCTTGACGACGGGCAGCGCGACGTCCGCCTCGAGCAGCGCGATCCGGATCTCGCGCGCGGTGGCGTCGATGTCGGCCTCGGAGAGCCGGCCCTTCCCCCGGAGGTTCTTGAAGGTGTCGGCGAGCCGGTCGGAGAGTGTGGCGAACAAGATCGTCCTCAGCAGTCGTTCGTGAGCGTCCGCCCAGCCTAACCGGGGGGCCTCGAACCACCCGAAAGCGCGGCGCGTACGGCGTGCGCGGCCTCGGCCGCCCGGGTGTCGGGGAGGGCACCGGCGCCCGGCTCCTGGAGGTAGAACACGTCCACGGCCTGCGGGCCGAGGGTGTCCACGTGCGCCGATCGGACGGCGACGTCGAGCGCGGCCAGTGCGGCGCAGACCAGGTAGACCACACCCGGCCGGTCCGCGGTCCGCACCTCCAGCACCGTCGCCTGGGCGGAGGCCTCGGGGCGTACGACGACCGTCGGCTCGAGCCCGGCGACGTCGGTCGGCCGCAGCCGCCGGCCCGCGTCGCGGCGGCCGTCGACCACCCCGTCGTACCGCTGCTTCAGCACGGCCGGGTCGAGCCCGGGCTCCCCCACCTCCCAGACGGACACGGCGTACTGGTCCTGCGACCACGCGCGCGCGGCACGCACGGGGATCCGCGCGAGCGCGAACGTCGCCGCGAGGTCGGCCAGCAGCCCGAGCCGGTCGAGCGCCACGACGGTGACCCGACAGCCGTCGGCAGCCGGTTCCACGGCGACCGAGGTGCCGCCCTGGCGGACCACCGTCGGCACCTCGACGTCGTCGGTCGCGATCGGCGGCAGCGTGGTGCCGGTGTCCAGCGCGACCCGCGCCCGGCGGGCCAGGTCGCGCACCAGCCCGGAGCGCCAGGAGGACCACGCCTTGGGCGCCGTGGCCCGCGCGTCGGCCTCGGTGAGCGCGAGCAGCAGGTCCAGGGCCTCGACCGACCCGAGCCGGGACACGACCAGGGCCACGGTCGCGGGGTCGTCGGGGTCCCGGGTGGTGGCGGTCTCGGCGAGCAGCAGGTGCCAGCGCACCAGGCTCGCCACGAGGTCCACCGCCTCCGCATCGAAGCCGATCCGGCGCGCGATCTCGCGGGCGATCGGCTCGCCCGCGACGCTGTGCTCGGTCAGGCCACCCTTGCCGATGTCGTGCAGCAGCGCGGCGACCATGAGCACGTCCGGCCGCCCGACCTGGCGGATCAGCGCGGACGCCTCGACGCAGGTCTCGACGACGTGCCGGTCGACGGTGAACCGGTGGATCGCGGACGCGTGCGGCAGCAGCCGGATCCGCTCCCACTCGGGCAGGACCGCCGGCAGCGCGCCGGTCTCCTCCAGTGTCTCCCAGACCGCCAGCAGCCCGCGACCGGAGGCGAGGAGCCGCACCAGCAGCCGCCGTGCCTCCGCGGGCCAGGGCTCAGGCATCGGTGCGGACTGGCGGGCCAGGCGGGCGGCCGTCGCGGGGGCGAGGACGACGTCGCGCTCGGCCGCCTCCGCGGCGGCGCGGAGCAGCAGCAGCGGGTCCTCGGCGGGCTTCGCGCGGGCGTCGAGGACGACCTCGCCCGCCGACAGCGCGACGCCGGGCGCCAGCGGCTCCAGCTGCGGGCGGCGCGGCCCGCGGAGCCGGGCCGGCTCGGCGAGCGCGGCGTCGGCCCGCCGCCAGGTCAGGTGGGAGAGGTGCGCGATCCGCCGGCCGAGCTCGCGGACGTGCACCTGGGCGGCGCGCGCGTCCGACAGGTAGAGCCGGTGCGCGACCTCGCTCCACAGCTCCGGGCCGATCCGGTCGGTCCCCCGCCCGGCCGCGACCTGCACGGCATCGCGCACGTCCAGCAGCGCCAGCCGGCTGCGCTCCAGCTCGACGTGCGGGACGTCGACCAGCCAGGTGGCGACCAGCGCCTTGAGCACGGTCGCGTCCCGGAGTCCGCCCTCGGCCTCCTTCACGTCCGGCACCGAGAGGTGGGCGAGCTCGCCGACCAGCTCGTGCCGGGTCCGCACCAGCTCACGCAGCGCCGGCAGCCGGTCGCGGGACCCGCGCCGCCAGTGCGCCAGCATCGTGGTCCGCAGCCGCATCGTCAGGCCGGTGTCACCGGCCAGGTGACGGGCGTCGAGCAGCCCGAGCGCCACCTTGAGGTCGGCATCCGCGGCCTCGACCATCTCGGCCATCGTCCGCACCGAGTGGTCGAGCCTGGTGCCCGAGTCCCACAGCGGGTACCAGACCTGCTGCGCGACCCCCGCCACGTCGACGCCGTCGTCGGAGACGAGCACGACGTCGAGGTCGGAGTACGGCGCGAGCTCGCCCCGGCCGTAGCCGCCCACGGCGACGAGGGCCGCGCCCGACTCCGGGCCGCCGCTCTGCTCGTAGGCCTTCGCGCACAGCGCGTCGGCGTCGGCCGTCCTGCTGGCCCGGTCGTCGGAGGTCATCGGGTGGTCAGATCGCCCTCTCGTCCCGGTCCCCCGTGCGGACCCGCACGACGGACGCCACCGGCGTGACCCAGACCTTGCCGTCGCCGATCTGGCCGGTGACGGCCGAGCGCACGATCGTGTCCACGATGTCCGCGGCGTCCTCGTCGGCGACCACGATCTCGATCCGGAGCTTCGGCACCAGGGTCACGTCGTACTCCGCCCCCCGGTAGACCTCCTTGTGGCCCTTCTGCCGCCCGTAGCCGTTGACCTCGCTGACGGTCATCCCGGACACGCCGGCGGCCTCGAGCGCCGTCCGGGCGTCCTCCCACTTGTGCGGCTTGATGACCGCGGTGACGAGCTTCATGGCCCGATCATGCCGGAGGGGCGCCGTGGCCCCGCCCCTGCGTGAGGAGCCGGGCCACGGTGTGCCCTCACAGCGCGGCGTCGTCCCGGTCGCCGGTGCGGACCCGCACCACGGTGTCGACGGGGCTGACCCACACCTTGCCGTCACCGATCCGGCCGGTCTGCGCGGTCTTCACCACGATGCCCACCACGTCGTCCGCGTCGTCGTCGCCGACGACGATCTCGATGCGGATCTTCGGCACCAGCGCGATGTCGTACTCCGCCCCGCGGTAGACCTCGGTGTGGCCCTTCTGCCGGCCGTAGCCGCTGACCTCGCTGACGGTCATGCCGGTGACGCCGAAGGTCTCCAGCGCCTCGCGCACGTCCTCCCACTTGTGCGGCTTGATCACCGCGGTCACGAGCTTCATGCGTTCACTCCTTCGGTCACGGTGCTCTTCGCGAGGATGGAACCGGCGCCGCCGGTGCTCCCGCCCAGGCCGGCGTGCAGGTCGTACGCCGACTCGCCGTGCTGGTCGGAGTCGATGCCCTCGACCTCGGCCTCCTCGCTGATCCGCCAGCCGAGCGTGAACTTGATGGCGTACGCGATGATCGTGGTCAGGACGCCGGTCCAGAGGATCGCCCACCCCGCCGCGGCCGCCTGGTCCCCGAGTGAACCGAGTCCGCCGCCGTAGAACAGGCCGTCGATGCCGCCGGGGGCGCTGGCGGTCGAGAAGAGGCCGATCAGCAGCGTGCCGACGAGGCCGCCGACGAGGTGCACACCGACGACGTCGAGCGAGTCGTCCATGCCGAGCTTGAACTTCAGGCCGACGGCCCAGGCGCAGAGCGCGCCGGCGACCAGGCCGATCACGATCGCGCCGGCGATGTCGACCGCGCCGCAGGAGGGTGTGATCGCGACCAGGCCGGCCACGATGCCGGACGCGGCGCCCAGCGAGGTGGCCTTGCCGTGCAGGACCCGCTCCATCACCAGCCAGGCCAGCATCGCGGCGCAGGTGGCGATCGTGGTGTTCAGGAACGTCACGCCGGTCTCGGACATGAACTGGGCGATGTCCTTCTCGCCGCCGTCACCCTCGAGGAAGACCATCGAGCCGACGTTGAAGCCGTACCAGCCGAACCACAGCAGGCCGGCCCCGATCATGGTCAGCGTCAGGTTGTGCGGCCGCATCGGCTCCTTGCCGAAGCCGACCCGCTTGCCGATCACCAGCGCGAGCACCAGGCCGGCGACGCCGGCGTTGATGTGCACGACCGTGCCACCGGCGTAGTCCTGCGCGCCGAAGTGCTTGGACACGAAGCCGACACCGGTGCTCCACACCTGGTGGGAGATCGGGAAGTAGCAGATCGTCACCCAGACCGGGACGAACACCACCCAGGCGGACAGCTTGACGCGGTCCGCGATCGCACCCGAGATCAGCGCCACCGTGATGGCCGCGAACGTCATCTGGAACATCACGCCGCCGATGTAGGACTCCCACGGCACGTCCTTGAGCGCCCAGGCGTCGAACGGGTTGCCGAACAGGCTGCCGACGTCGTCGCCGGCGAAGGCCATCGACCAGCCCCACAGCACGTAGACGATGCCGACGATGCCGAGCGCGACGTACGACATCATCATCATGTTCAGCACGGACTTGGAGCGGCTCATGCCGCCGTAGAACAGAGCCAGTGCCGGGGTCGTCATCATCAGGACGAGGGCGGTCGCCACGATCATCCAGGCGTAGTAGCCGTCCACTGAACCTCCAGGGATCACATCTCGGGAGGGCGAGCTCGGCCGCGACAGCGCTGTCGGCCCCGGGGTCCGCCCCATTGGGGAAGACCCTCGGCGGCGGAGGTTTCAGGACCGGTGGCCACTTGTTGCGGTCGTGCAACGAGTTCCCGCCGTGTGTAACTTCGGTGTTACGACAACCTCAAGGGCGTCCTCAGCCCAGGAGCGCGTCGACGAACGCACCGGCGTCGAACGGCGCCAGGTCGTCGGGACCCTCGCCGAGGCCGACCAGCTTCACGGGTACGCCGAGCTCACGCTGCACCTGCACCACGATGCCGCCCTTGGCGGAGCCGTCGAGCTTGGTGAGCACGATGCCGGTGACGTTCACGACCTCGCTGAAGACGCGTGCCTGGATCAGGCCGTTCTGGCCGGTGGTGGCGTCGAGGACGAGCAGCACCTCGGTGACCGGCGCCTGCTTCTCGATGACGCGCTTGACCTTGCCGAGCTCGTCCATCAGGCCGGCCTTGTTCTGCAGCCGGCCGGCGGTGTCGACGATGACGGTGTCGGCTCCGGTGGCGACGCCCTCCTTGACCGCCTCGAACGCGACGCTGGCGGGGTCGGTGCCCTCGGGGCCGCGGACCACGTCGACGCCCACGCGCTCGCCCCAGGTGGCGAGCTGCTCGACGGCGGCGGCGCGGAAGGTGTCGGCGGCGCCGAGCACGACCTTGCGGTCCTCCGCGACCAGGATCCGCGAGATCTTGCCGACGGTGGTGGTCTTGCCGGAGCCGTTCACGCCGACGACGAGGACGACGCCGGGGTTGCCGTCGGCACCGCTCACCTGCAGGCGTCGGTCCAGGTCCGGGCCGACCAGGTTCAGCAGCTCCTCGCGGAGCACCGTGCGGGCGTCCACGGGACCGCCCTCGACCCGCAGGCGGGTCCGCAGGTGCTCGACGAGCTCCTGGGTCGGCGCGACGCCGACGTCGGCGGTGAGCAGGGTGTCCTCGATCGACTCCCAGGTGTCCTCGTCGAGACGGTCGCGCGAGAGCAGCGCGAGCAGGCCGCGGCCGAGGCCACCCTGCGAGCCGGCCAGCCGCTGGCGCAGCCGGACCAGGCGGGACGCCGTACCCTCCGGGCGCTCGAGGACCGGCTCGGGTGCGGGCGCGACGGGCTCGACCTCGGTCGGCGCCTCGACCGCCACCGGCGGCGGCGGCGCGGCGACCTCGGCGGGCCCGCGGCCGCGCCGGGACGCGACCAGGCCGACGACGGACGCCACCGCGACGACCGCGATGGCGATGATCAGGTAGAGCCAGTCACCCATGGCTCAATCCAAGCAGAGCAGGGCTCAGAGGCGGTGCTCGGAGTCCTCGTACTCGAGCTCCAGGACCGGCACGGCGTCGGCCGCCCGGTTCATCATCTCGCCGAGCCACGGAGCGTTGGGGACCTCCTCGCCACGGTGCGGGAACGCAACGTAGACGACGACGAGTCCCGCCACGACCAGCACGACCAGCATGGCGACGACGACGAACAGCACGGACTACCTCCCGAGATCGGCTTCCTCCACCGTGCCACATACCCGGACGCGGACGAATTCAGGCACGCAGGAGCGGGGCGAGTGCGGCGCGCATCACGTCGGGGACGGGCGTCACGGGACGCGCGGGGTCGGTGTTGTCGACGTACACGTGCACGAAGGTGCCCTCGGCCGACGCCTCGTCGCCGTCCCCCTGGAAGATCCCGACCTTGTAGACGACCGAGGACCTGCCCAGGCGCTCGACGTACAGGCCGACGTCGACGGGGTCCGGGTAGCCGACCTCCGCGAAGTAGCGGCAGCCCACCTCGGCGACCACGGCGACGACCGGCAGCGTCCGGATGTCGACGCCCAGGGACCGGTCCATGTGGTTGTTGACGACGGTGTCGATGATCTCGAAGTAGCGGGCGTTGTTCATGTGCCCGTAGACGTCGATGTCGGCCCAGCGGGTGGTGACCCGTTCCCAGTGGACGTACCGGTCGCGGGTCGGTCGGTCGGCCGGCACTACGCCGGCTCGGCTTCCCTGAGCCGCTGGCTGATGACCGCGGACACGCCGTCGCCGCGCATCGTCACGCCGTACAGGGCGTCACCCACCTCCATGGTCCGCTTCTGGTGGGTGATGACGAGCAGCTGGGAGTTCTCGCGCAGCTCCTCGTAGATCTCCAGCAGCCGGCCCAGGTTCGTGTCGTCGAGCGCCGCCTCGACCTCGTCGAGGATGTAGAACGGCGACGGCCGCGCCTTGAACAGCGCCACCAGGAACGCCACCGCGACCAGCGACCGCTCACCGCCGGAGAGCAGCGAGAGGCGCTTGACCTTCTTGCCGGGCGGGCGGGCCTCGACCTCGACCCCGGTGGCGAGCATGTCGTCGGGGTCGGTGAGCACCAACCGGCCCTCACCTCCTGGGAACAGCCGAGCGAACGTTGCGTCGAACGCCTTGCTGACGTCGGCGTACGCCTCGGTGAAGACCTGCTCGACCCGCTGGTCGACCTCGCGGACGATGTCCAGGAGGTCCTTGCGGGTCTTGCGGAGGTCCTCGAGCTGCTCGGTGAGGAACTTGTGCCGCTCCTCCATCGCGGAGAACTCCTCGAGGGCGAGCGGGTTCACCCGGCCGAGCTCGCGCAGCGCACGCTCCGCGATCCGGAGCCGCTTCTGCTGCTCCTCGCGGACATAGGGCACGGGCTCCGGTGCCGCCTGGCCCTCCTCGGGCTCGCCACTGAACGGGACCAGCTGGTCGGGGCCGTAGTCGGCGACCAGCCCGTCGGCGTCCAGGCCGAGCTCCTCCAGCGCGCGCTCCTCGAGCTGCTCGATCCGCATCCGTTGCTGGGTGCGGGCCATCTCGTCGCGGTGGACGGAGTTGACCAGCTCGTCGTGCTCCTTGGCGAGGTCGCGCAGCGTGGCGCGGACGTCGCGGAGCTCCTGCTCGCGGCCGCTGCGCGACTGCTCGACCGCGGCGCGTGCCTCGGCGGCCCGGTGGACGGAGACCTCGAGCCGGGCCAGGACGAAGGCGACCGCGACGCCGACCGCCTCGGCGGCCCGGCCCTCGCGGACCAGCCGCTCCCGCCTCTCGGCCGCCCGGGCGCGGGCCTCCCGCTCGGCGTTCGCGGCGCGCACCAGCGCGTCGGCGCGGCCGTGCATCGCCCGGGCGCGCTCCTCCGACGTCCGCAGCGCGAGCCGGGCGTCGGTCTCGGACTGGCGCCCGTCCCGGGCCTCCTCGACCAGGCGCTCCCGGGTGCTGGTGTCGGGCTCCTCGTCGGGGGCGTCCTCCGCGGCGGCCAGCCGGGTCTCGAGGCCGGTGAGCCCGGCGACCGCCTGGGTGCGGGCCTCCTCGGCCTTCTCGATGGCCGCGGCGAGCCGGTCGGCCTCGCCGCGTGCGGCGCGGGCCTGGGAGCCGTACTGCCCGAGCTCCTCGGCGACCGCCGCGAGCGTGGCGTCGGACTCGTGCAGCTTGGCGAGTGCGACGTCGACCCGCTTCTGCGCGTCCAGCCGCTCCGCCTCGAGGCGCGACATGTCGAACCCGAGCCGCTCGGAGGAGGCGATCGCCTCGGCGAGCTGCTCCGCGGCCTCGTCGACCGCGGCCTGCACCTCGATCAGGCTGGGCTGGCTGGACGATCCGCCGGACGCGTAGTGGGCGCCGAGCACGTCGCCCTCGCGGGTCACCGCGGTGAGCGCCGGCAGGTCGCGGACCAGCGCCCGCGCGGCGTCGAGGTCGTCGACGACCGCGACCCGGTCCAGGAGGCGGGTCAGAGCCGGGAGCAGCGGCTCGGGGCACTCGACGACGTCGACGGCGTACGACGCGCCGGCGGGGAGGCCGGGCCAGTCGCGGTCGGCTCCGCCATTCAGGGGAGGGCCCGCGCCGAGGAGCATTCCGGCGCGGCCGAGGTCGTCGTCCTTGAGGTGGCCGATCGCGCGGACCGCGGCGTCGGCGTCGGTCACGGCGACGGCGTCCGCGGCCGCGCCCAGCGCCTGGGCGACGGCGGCCTCGAAGCCGCTGCGGACCGTGAGCAGGGCGGCGACCGACCCGAGCAGGCCGGAGACCTGGTCGGAGGCGGCCAGCAGCGCGCCGGCGCCGTCCTTGCGGTTGAGGCCCATCTCGAGGGCGTCCTTGCGGGCCGCGAGCGCGGTCCGGTCCCGGTCCGCCTGGCGTGCCTCGTCGCGGGCCTTGGCCAGCCGCTCCTCGACGTCGTCGAGGAGGGCGGTGGCGGCCTCGTGCTCCGCGTCGAGGCCCTCCTCGCCGGCGTCCAGGCCGGCGACCTTGGTCTCGAGCGCGGTGAAGTCGCGCTGGGCGCGGTCGGCTCGCGCGACCGCCTCCTCGCGGGCCAGGGTCAGGCGGCCCACCTCCTCGTCGGCGGCGGAGGCGCGGGACTTCATCGCGTTGACCTGGCCGTGCAGCCGGGCCAGCCCCTCGCGGCGATCGGCGGCGGCGCGCTGGAGGGCGACGATCTTCCGGTCCTCCTCCGCGGCGGCGTCCTCGGCGGCCCTGCGGGCCGTGACCGCGTGCTCGAGCGCCGTGCGGTGGGCGTCGACCTCGGCGGCGATCCGCTGCTCCTCCTCTCGGACCTGCGCCGCCTCGGCCTCGAGCTGCTCGGGGTCGCGGCCCGACCGGGCGGCCTCGACGTCGGCGGTGCCGGCGGCGTTGCGGACCCGCTCGGCGGCCAGCGACTGGGTGCCGCGCAGCCGCTCGCGCAGCCCGGAGAGCGCGAACCAGGTCTCCTGCGCCCGCGCCAGGGCCGGCAGGTCCTCACGGAGGGCCGCCTCGAGCTGCGCCTCGTGCTCACGGGCCGTCGCCGTCTGGGCCTCCACCTGCTCGCGGCGCGCGACCAGGATCGACTCGTCGGCCATCTCCTGCTCGAGCGCGGTGCGGGCGACGACCAGGTCGTCGGCCATCAGCCGGGCGCGGGCGTCGCGCACGTCGGCCTGCACGGTCTGCGCGCGGCGGGCCACCTCGGCCTGCCGGCCGAGCGGCTTGAGCTGGCGGCGGATCTCGCTGAGGAGGTCGTTGAGCCGGGTCAGGTTGCCCTCGGTGGAGTCGAGCTTGCGGAGCGCCTTCTCCTTGCGCTTGCGGTGCTTGAGGACGCCGGCGGCCTCCTCGATGAACCCGCGGCGGTCCTCGGGGGTCGCGTGCAGGATCGTGTCGAGCTGGCCCTGCCCGACGATCACGTGCATCTCCCGGCCGATGCCGGAGTCGGACAGGAGCTCCTGGACGTCGAGCAGCCGGCACGGGTTGCCGTTGATGGCGTACTCCGAGCCGCCGGAGCGGAACATGGTGCGGCTGATCGTGACCTCGGCGTACTCGATCGGCAGCGCGCCGTCGGCGTTGTCGATGGTCAGCACGACCTCGGCGCGGCCCAGCGGCGGGCGGCCCGAGGTGCCGGCGAAGATGACGTCCTCCATCTTGCCGCCGCGCAGCGACTTGGCGCCCTGCTCACCCATCACCCAGGCGAGCGCGTCGACGACGTTGGACTTGCCGGAGCCGTTCGGACCCACGATGCAGGTGATCCCGGGCTCGAGCTGCAGCGTGGTCGACGAGGCGAAGGACTTGAACCCCTTGAGGGTCAGGCTCTTCAGGTACAACGTGCGGCTCCCAGCTCATCGGTCGTCGGTTTCGTCACCGCTGAGGACGAAGGCTGCATCATCGCAGCAGGCCAAGGGGGAAGCTCAGCGAGCCTCACGATACCGGCAGCCACGCTCCAGGTGCCGCATCCGCGTCATCGCCGAGTCGTCCGGTACTTCAGGGCTCGCTCGCCTCGTCGGCGTGCGCGATGTGGGTGAGCTGCCCCCAGATCAGCACCACGAAGAGCGCGGAGCCGGCGAACGCGAACCAGAACGGAGCGGTCACGCCCCAGTGCTGGGCGAGCACGCCGCCGACGGCGGAGCCGATCACGAGGCCGCCGTACGTGCCGACCAGGTTCACGCTGCCGACCCGGCCCTGGAGCTCGGTCGGCACGGCGCGCTGGCGCACCGTCATCGACGTGGTCCCCCAGATGAACGCGTGGGCGCCGAACACGAAGAAGATGCCGAGCGCGACCCACGGGGTGCGGGTCAGCGCCAGGGCCAGGTGGGTGAAGGTCTCGAAGACGAGCCCGATCCGCATGATGTTGCCGAGGCTGAGCCGCCGGGTGATCCAGCCGTAGGAGAGGGTGCCGACCAGCCCGCCGACCGCCGAGAAGGTCGTGAGCAGGCCGAACCCGATCGCGCCCATCCCCAGCCGCTGCGTCGCGTAGAGGACGAGGATCGACCAGGCCGCGCCGAAGGTGATGTTGAAGACGAAGATCGTCAGGACCAGGGTCCGCACCGCCGCGTTGTGCAGCACCCAGCGGAACGCCTCGGCGATGTCACCGGACAGCGCGTGGCGCAGCTGCGTGTCGCGGGTCCGCTCGCGGCGGTGCGGCGGGAGGACCACTCTGGAGATGAGCACGGCGCCCAGTGCGACCACGCTCGCCTGGGCGGCGAACGGCACGGCGTGGCCGACCGCGAACAGCGCCGCCCCGATCGGCGGCCCGGCGAGCTGGTTGACGGTGATGAAGCCGGTCACCAGCCGCGAGTTCGCGATCGCCAGGTCGTCGCGGTGCACCAACATCGGCATCAGCGTCGAGGAGGTGTTGTCGGCGAACACCTCCGCCGTCCCGAGCAGGAACATCGCCAGGAGCACCAGCGCGATCGATGCGACGTCGGTGGCGACCGCGACGGTCAGCAGCACCAGGACGCCGGCGCGGAGCAGGTCGACGGTGACGATGATGAGCCGCCGGTCGAGCCGGTCGGCGAGCGCGCCCGCCAGGAGCCCGAAGACCAGCGGCGGCAGCCACTGGAGCAGCGCGCCGAGGGCGACGAGGAACGGGTCGTGCGTCATCGAGGCGACCAGCAGCGGGCCGGCGGCCAGCGCGATGCCGTCGCCGAGGTTCGAGACCCACGAGGACGCGAGCAGCCAGCGGAACCCGACGCCGAACCGGCGGGGCGCGACGATCTCGACCAGGCTGCTCACAAGGGAGCGAGACTAGTCGGCCGAGTCCTCGGGAGGCGACTCGATTTCGGGGATCAGGCGGGCTGCATCTCCTGGTGCATCGAGGCGGCCTCGATGTCGAGAAGCGTCGCGGCCTGTGCGGCCGTCAGCCTGTCGTTCTCCTCGCTGAGGCGCAGGACCAGCGCCTCGAGCTCGCCCACGCGCGCACGCAACCGGTCGTTCTCGGCTACGAGTCGGGCGGGGGTCCGCAGGTCGCTGTTCATGTATCCGATCAGCGCCTTGGCCATGGATGGACCTTCCGGGTCGTGAGGGGTCGCCCGCGGTGGCGGGCCGTCTTCAAGAGTCCCACCCGGGGCCCGCATGGTCAATCCGGGACGGCCGACGCCTCCGGGCGTGGCCGGCGCCGCCGCGGAGGGGGCTGGCAGACCGGGCAGAAGTACGACGAGCGGTTCATGAAGGCGACCCGCCGCACCGGTGCGCCGCACCGGTCGCACGGCTCTCCCTCACGGCCGTAGGCGTGTAGGGAGCGGTCGAAGTAGCCCGACTCACCGTTCACGTTCACGTACAGCGCGTCGAACGACGTCCCGCCCTCCCCCAGCGCGGCGACCATCACCGCGCGGGCGTGCCCGAGCAGCTCACGGACCTGGGTGGCGGTGAGCCGGTCGCCGGGCCGCTCGCCGTGCAGCCGGGCCCGCCAGAGCGCCTCGTCGGCGTAGATGTTGCCGACGCCGGACACGAGGTTCTGGTCGAGCAGCTGGCGCTTGATGCCGGAGGACCGCTTGCGGACCTTGCGGACGAAGAGGTCCTCGTCGAACTCCGGGTCGAGCGGGTCCCGGGCGATGTGTGCGATCTCCGGCGGCAGGTCGGCGCCGGCATCGGAGATCGAGAGCCCGCCGAACATGCGCTGGTCGACGAACCGCATCTCGCGGTCCTCGTCCGCCCCGTCGAGGGCGAA
Source organism: Nocardioides sp. URHA0032 (assembly GCF_000620645.1). Taxonomy (GTDB): domain Bacteria; phylum Actinomycetota; class Actinomycetes; order Propionibacteriales; family Nocardioidaceae; genus Nocardioides. The sequence goes on from NZ_JIAV01000014.1 coordinate 318,693, forward strand.
CCGGACCCGGAGGTGCCGCTCGTCGGGAGCGTCGGCGGGCTGGACGAGGATCTGGCCGCTCATGCCGAGGTGGCCGAGCAGCGCGTCGCCGTTGTCGAGCGGGAGCCAGAGGTACTTGCCGCGCCGCCGGGCGGCCTCGACCCGGCGCCCGGCCAGGGCCGCGGCGAAGCCGTCGGGGCCGCGCAGGTCGCGACGCACCGGGCGCGGGTGGAGGACGTCGACGCGGGCGATCGTGGCGCCGACGACGTGGCGCTCGATGCCGGCCCGGACGACCTCGACCTCGGGCAGCTCAGGCACGGCGGCCGGGGATCAGCTCTTGCGGACGGCGTGGGCAGCGGCGTCGAGCGCCGGGTCCTCGACCCCGAGGTCCGTGGCGATCTCGCCGTACGCCGTCTCGGCGGCGGCCTGCTCGGCCTCCTTCTTGGAACGGCCCACGCCGTTGCCGTAGAGGCCGTCGCCGACCCGCACCTGCGCGGTGAACGTCTTCATGTGGTCGGGACCGTCGTCCTCGATGACGTACTCGGGGACACCGAGCCCGTGCTCGGCGGACAGCTCCTGGAGGGAGGTCTTCCAGTCGAGGCCGGCGCCCAGCGCGGACGCAGCCTCGATCAGGGGGTCGAAGAGGCGGTGGACGACGTCCGCGGAGGTCTCGAAGCCGCCGCTGAGGTGCACGGCGCCGATGACGGCCTCGACCGTGTCGGAGAGGATCGATGCCTTGTTGCGGCCGCCCGTCGACTCCTCGCCGCGGCCGAGCTTCACGTGGCCGCCGACGCCGATGTCACGACCGACCTCGGCCAGGGCACGAGCGTTCACGACGGCGGCGCGGAGCTTCGCGAGCCGACCCTCGGAGAGGTCCGGGTGGGTGCGGTACAGCGTCTCGGTGACGACCACGCCGAGCACGGAGTCCCCCAGGAACTCCAGCCGCTCGTTGGTCGGCAGGCCACCGTTCTCGTACGCGAAGGAACGGTGGGTGAGGGCACGCTCGAGGAGCTCGGGGTCCAGGACAGGATCCCCGAGCGCTGCTCGGAGCTCGGCGTAGTTGGTCAGCGGACCGGGTCCGGTCAGAGGACCTGACGACGGTCGGCGCGTGCGCCGTACTGACCGCACTCGCCGCACGCCCGGTGCGGCAGGTGCTTGGCACCGCAGGCGGGGTTCGCGCACGTCACCAGGGTCGGCGCGACGGCCTTCCAGGCCGAACGACGGTGGCGCGTGTTGCTGCGCGACATCTTCCGCTTCGGGACAGCCACTGTTTTCTCCTCTATCGAGACCGGGTCTCCGGTCCTGAACGTCAGTCTTGGTCCTGCTCGTCCTGCTTCAGGGCGGCCAGCCCTGCCCAACGGGGGTCCACCGGCTCCTCGTGCGAGTGGTCCGGGTCGTCCTTGAGCCGGGCCCCGCAGTCGGGGCACAGTCCGGGACAGTCGTCCTCGCACAAGGGCTGGAACGGTAGTGCGAGCACCACCGCGTCCCGCAGCAGGGTCTCGAGGTCGACCAGGTCTCCCTCGAGCATGCTGACCTCGTCGTCCTCCCCGGAGGAGTAGTCCTGGTCGTCGTACACGAACAGCTCCTGGAACCGGACCTCGATCTCGTCGTCGATCCGCTCCAGGCACCGCGCGCACTCACCGGCGAGCTCGGCCGAGGCCGAACCGGTGACCAGCACACCCTCCATGACCGCTTCCAGCCGCAGGTCGAGCTCGACCGGCGATCCTTCCGGGACATGGAGGACTTCGATGCCCAGATCTGCCGGTGCCGGAACCGTCCGCGTCACCTCGCGCTGGGACCCCGGGCGGCGGCCGAGCTCGCGGGTGTCGAGCACGAGCGGCGCTCTCGGGTCCAGGCTGCTCAGGTTTTCACTTCCGGATTCAGGCACAAACAGATCAGCGAGAAGCGTACCGGTCGGCCGGGCGCGCGGCCAAATGCGTCAGGACAGCCGCTCGAGCAGCCGGGTGTGCACGCCGGGCGGAACGAGGGCGGAGACGTCTCCACCGAGCGAGGCGACCTCCTTCACCAGGCTGGACGAGACGTACCCCCACGAGGCGTTCGTGGTGAGGAACACGGTCTCGACGCCGGTCAGGTGGGCGTTCATCTGGGCCATCGGCAGCTCGTACTCGTAGTCGCTGCCGCCGCGCAGGCCCTTCACGATCGCCTGGGCGCCGATCTCGCGGCAGAAGTCGACGATCAGGCCGCTGAAGCCGCTGACCGTCACGTTCGGGAGGCCGGAGCACACCTCGCGCAGCATCTCGAGCCGCTCGTCGGGCTGGAACAGCCGGGACTTGGACGGGTTCGTCCCCGTCGCGACGACGAGCTCGTCGAAGATCACGGCCGCGCGCCGGATGATGTCGAGGTGCCCGTTGGTCACCGGGTCGAAGGATCCGGGGCACACCGCGCGGGTCATGGCGTGGAGGCTATCGCTTCACGGAGTCGGACTCGGCGTACCACAGCGTCGTCTCGCCGTACCTCTTCGAGCGGGTGCCGGCGACGTGGGCCGGCCAGACCGGTTCCGGGCTCCGCGACGAGCGCTCGACGACCAGCATCGCGGCGGGCACCAGCCAGCCGCCGGCGGCCAGCCGGCCGAGGTCCTCCGCGACCGCGGCGTCGCCGAGCGGGTAGGGCGGGTCCATGAAGACCACGTCGTACGGCGCGGTCGGGGGCCGCGCCAGGGTGCTGCCGACGGGCGCGCACACGACGTCGGCCTTCGCGAACCCGAGCGTGCGGGCGTTGTCGGCGATCAGCGCGGCCGTGCGGCGGTCCGACTCGACCAACGTCACCACGCCCGCACCGCGCGACCAGGCTTCCAGGCCGATGGCGCCGGAGCCGGCGTACAGGTCGAGGAAGCGCAGGCCGTGCAGGGAACCGCACCACGACTCGATCGCCGAGAACAACGCCTCACGCACCCGGTCGCTGGTCGGACGGGTGGCCGCGCCTCGAGGCGTGTTGATGCGACGGCCACCGGCCGCTCCCCCGATGATGCGGGTCATGGCGTTCCGGCGTCCTCTGTCGGAACGGAGCCGAGCGAGCACGCGTCGGGCGGGATCACGACTTCTCCATGAAGCCGGACTGGACCGACTCCTCGAGGCGGGCCACCTCGGCGGCCAGGTCGGGCGCCTGGCGGAGCCGGGGGTCGGCGTCGAGGAGGGCGTTCGCGGCCTCGCGGGCCTGCAGGATCGTCTTCTCGTCACGTAGCACCCGGAGATTCTGCAACCCCGAGCGGTATCCCGACTGCGACTTCCCGAGAACGTCGCCCTCGCGGCGCTGCTCGAGGTCCACGCGGCTGAGCTCGAAGCCGTCGGTCGTCGCGGCGACGGCGTCCAGCCGGTCGCGTGCGGGCGAGCCGGGCTCGGCGTGGGAGACCAGCAGGCACAGGCCGGGCAGGCCGCCGCGTCCGACCCGGCCGCGGAGCTGGTGCAGCTGGGAGACGCCGAACCGCTCGGCGTCGAGCAGCACCATCGCGGTCGCGTTGGCGACGTCGACGCCGACCTCGATCACGGTCGTGGAGACCAGCACGTCGATCTCGCCGGCGGCGAACGCGCGCATCACGCGGTCCTTCTCGTCCGGCGGCATCCGGCCGTGCAGCTTCTCGACCCGCAGGCCGGCCAGCGGTCCCTCGGCGAGCTGGACCGCGACCTCCTCGACGGCGGCCAGTCCGCCGGCGGGGCTGGCGGCGGGCATGACGTCGCCGTCCTCGTCGAGGTCGAGCTGGTCGCTCTCGCCCTGCTCCTGCTCGTCGCCGGTGATCCGCGGGCACACGACGTACGCCTGGTGGCCCTTGCCGACCTCCTCGCGCACCCGCTCCCACACCCGGCCGAACCACGTGGGGCGCTCGGCCAGCGCCACGACGTTCGTCTGGATCGGTGCCCGGCCGGCCGGCAGCTCGGTGAGCGTCGAGGTCTCCAGGTCGCCGAAGACCGTCATCGCGACGGTGCGCGGGATCGGGGTCGCCGTCATCACGAGCACGTGCGGCGGGGTGCCGGCCTTGTCGGTGAGCGCGGCGCGCTGCTCGACGCCGAACCGGTGCTGCTCGTCGACGACCACCAGGCCGAGGTCGGCGAAGATCACCTTCTCCTCGAGCAGCGCGTGGGTGCCGATCACGATGCCGGCCTCGCCGGTGGCGATCCGCGACATCGGCCCGGTCCGCTGGGCCTTGGTCATCGAGCCGGTCAGCAGCTCGACGTTCGTGGCGTCGGCGGCGCCGCCGAGCATGCCCCCGGTGGCGAGGTCGCCGAGGAGCGCGGTGATCGAGCGGTGGTGCTGCTGGGCGAGCACCTCGGTGGGGGCGAGCAGTGCGGCCTGGCCCCCGGAGTCGACGACACGCAGCATCGCCCGGAGCGCGACCACGGTCTTGCCGGAGCCGACCTCGCCCTGGAGCAGGCGGTTCATCGGGTGCGGCTGCGCGAGGTCCTCCTCGAGCCGGGCCCCGATCTCGCGCTGGCCGTCGGTCAGCTCGAACGGCAGCCGCTCGTCGAAGGCGGCCAGCAGGCCGCCCTGGTCGCCGGTGCGTGCCCGAGCACCCTGCTCGCGCAGCACCCGGCGGCGCTTCGCGAGCACCAGCTGGGTGACCAGCGCCTCCTCGAACCGGAACCTCCGCTGCGCGCTGCTGATCTCGCCCTGGTCGTGCGGGTTGTGGACGCGCTCCAGCGCCGTGCGGACGTCGAGCAGGTCGTACTGCCGGCGTACTGCCTCCGGCACCACGTCGGGGACGTCCTCGAGGACCGTGAGCGCGAACGCGACCGCGCGCTGGAGGTCCCACGAGTCCACGCCCTTGGTCAGCGGGTAGATCGGGTAGAACTCGCCGATCGCGTCCAGCGAGAGCTGGGCCGCGTCCTCGTCCGGCGTCCCGAACAGCACGACCTGGGGGTGCGTGAGCTGCCACTCCCCCCGGAAGCTGCTGACCTTGCCGAGGAAGATGCCGCGCCGCCCCACCGGCATCCGCTGCTGCTGCTGCCAGCGGCCGACCTTCTCGTTCTTCGCGAACATCGAGATGCGGAACGACGGGCCGTCGGTGCGGACCGTGACGTCCACGCGGTACGCCGGGCGGCCGGTGCGGCGGTCCTTGTAGGTGGCCAGGTTGCTGCTGGCGATCTGGCCGACGACGGTGAGCACGTCGCCTTCGTGCAGCTCGTCGATGCGGGTCAGCTCGCCGGTCTTGACGTACCGGCGAGGGAAGTGGTGCAGCAGGTCGCCGACCGTGCGCAGGCCGAGCTTCTCCTCGATCGCCTCGCGCTTCTTCTTGTGGTCGCCGAGCACGGCGACCACCGGCGAGTCGAGATCGATCACCCCGTCACTCCGTCCGTCCGCTCACTCGACCGACACCAGGAGCGGGTACCGCTCCTGGCCACCGTCGTACACCACGACGTCGACAACGGGGTGGTGCTCCTCGACGTACGCCGCACACCGGGTGGCCAGCGAGCCCTCCGCGTCGTCCGCGCCGGCGACGACCGTGACCAGCTCGCCACCGCCCGCCAGCAGGCGGTCGAGCACGCTGGTCGCGACGTCGTAGAGCTCCTGCCCGACGACGACGAAGTCGCCCGACACCACCCCCAGCACGTCGCCGGGCTCGCACGGCCCGGCCATCGTCATCGCCTGCCGGGCGGCGACCGTCACCGCGCCCTGGCGGGCGTGCCGCGCGGTCGCGGTCATCTCGAGCACGTCCTGGTCGAACGCGCGCCCGGGCTCGTGCACGGCGACGGCGGCCAGGCCGGTGACCTGCGCGTGGGTCGGGATCACCGCGACCCGGATCGCGCCGCCGGAGTCGGCCTCCGCCGTCCGTGCCGCGATCTGCGCGACCCGCACCGTGTCCTGGTCGTTGGGCAGCACGATCACCTCCGCGGCGTTGCACGTGGTGATCGCCTCCAGGAGCTGCCCGGTGGACGGCCGTTGCCCGGGACCGCCGGTCACGACGACCGCACCGGCCTCCTCGAACAGCGCCGCGAGGCCGGGTCCGGCGGCGACCGCGACGACCCTGCGCCCGGTGCGGGTCGTGGTGCGGGGGCGCGCCTCGGCGACCTGCTCGGCGAAGTGGGTGACCCGGATCCGGTACGGCCGGCCGGCCGCGATGCCTGCCTCGACGGCTGCTCCGACGTCGTCGACGTGGACGTGGACGTTCCAGAGCCCCTCGCCGCCGACGACCACGAGGGAGTCGCCGAGGCCGGCGAGCGCCTCGCGGAGCGGGGGCACGGCGGAGTCCTCGGCGTCGAGGAGGTACATCACCTCGTAGGCGGGGCCTTCGGATGTGAGGTCTCCGCTCGGAGCGTGCGGGATCGGGATCTGATGGCTGCCGATGGGTGCCGTGACGGGCGTCGGACGGCGCCCGGTGAGGACGGTCTCCGCGGCGTCCAGGATCACGCAGACCCCGCGTCCCCCGGCGTCGACGACACCGGCGGCGCGGAGCGCGGGCAGCTGGTCCGGCGTCCGCGCCAGGGCCTCCCGGGCAGCTGCCGCAGCCCTGGTGAACACGTCCCGGGCGCGTGCGTCGGGCGCCTTCGCGGCCTCGGCTGCGGCCTCGGCCGCCGCGCGGCCGACCGTGAGCATGGTGCCCTCCACCGGGGTGCCGACCGCGGCGTAGCTGGCGTCGGAGGCGCGCCGGATCGCGTCGGCCATCACGTGGGCGTTCCGCTCCCCCGGATCCGCCTGCGCGATCCGCCGGCCGATCGCCCCGAGCATCTCGCTGAGGATCACGCCCGAGTTGCCCCGCGCCCCGAGGAGCGCACCGCGCGCGAACGCCGCCAGCGCCGTACCCGGGTCGGCGTCCGCGTCACCGCCCGCTGCGTCGCGGACGGCGTCCCGCGCGGCCGACATGGTCAGGTAGAGGTTCGTCCCCGTGTCGCCGTCCGGAACCGGGTAGACGTTCAGCGCGTCGATCTCCTCGCGCGCCGCGGCCAGCGCGTCCACCGCGATGTCGACGAACCGCAGCACGACCGCGAGCGTGATGCGTCCGCTGCGGGGAGTTTCCATCGTCGTCCTCGATCGGGGACACTGGCCGGGTGTTGATGAGTGCCACAGGCTAGTGGCTTCCGCTCGATTTCAGGCGGGGCGGGCGCATCGGATACTCTTGTGCGGTTGCCCGCCCTCGGGCCCCACGATTTCAGCTCAGTTCCCACATCATCGATTCGTTTCAGGAGTACACGGTGGCTGCCGTCTGCGACATCTGCGCCAAGAAGCCCGGCTTCGGCAACAACCGCCCGTGGTCGCGCAAGATCACGAAGCGCCGCTTCGACCCCAACATCCAGCGCGTCCGGGCCACCGTCAACGGCACCCCGAAGCGTCTGAACGTGTGCACCGGCTGCCTCAAGGCCGGCAAGGTCACCCGCTGACCCCACGCACTCTCCGCGGGGCCCCGACCTGGTGGTCGGGGTCTTCTGCATTTCGGGGTCCCGGCTCGGCTCAGAAGTGCGTCCAGCCCGTGGGCCCGTCGTACTCCGCACCGTCGACCGTGACTCCCGAGCCCTCCGCGACCGAGCCGACCACGGACCAGCCGTCGGGGACGGCGTCGAGGTCCTCGAACGTCGCGAGCAGGGCGTGGTCGTCTCCCCCGCCGAGGATGAACGAGATCGGCTCGGCCCCGGTGGCCGCGCCGACCGCCTCGAGCGGCTCCGGCACGTCGAAGGCCGCGGTGTGCACGTCGATCGCGACCCCGGAGCCCGACGCGAGGTGGCCGGCGTCGGCGAGCAGCCCGTCGGAGACGTCGATCATCGAGGTCGCGCCGGCCTCGGCGGCGATCGGGCCGGCGTCGTACGGCGGCTCGGGCCGGCGGTAGGCCTCGACCAGCACCCTCGGTGACCGGAAGCCGCGGCCGAGCACCGCAAGGCCGCCCGCGGCCCAGCCCTGCCGGCCGGTGATCGCCAGCACGTCGCCGGGCCGGGCGCCGGAGCGCAGCACCGGGGACCGGGTGCAGGCGCCGAGCACGGTCACCGCGATCACCACCTGGTCGGCGCGGGTCAGGTCGCCTCCGACGACCGAGGCGCCCACCAGGGCGCACTCCTCCGCGAACCCGCGCGCGAAGTCCAGCGCCCACTGCGCAGGGAGGTCGGCCGGCGCAGCCAGGCCGATCGTCAGCGACGTGGCGCGGCCGCCCATCGCGTTGATGTCGGAGAGGTTCTGCGCCGCGGCGCGGTGCCCCACGTCGGCCGCGCTGGCCCAGTCGCGGCGGAAGTGCCGGCCCTCGACGACGAGGTCGGTGGACACAACGACGTGCCCGGTCCGCACCCGCAGCACGGCCGCGTCGTCGCCCGGCCCGACGATCACCTGCTCGCCCTGCGGGAAGAGTCCGACGAGCTCGGCGATCAGTCCGAACTCGCCGACGTCGGCGAGCGTCGCATCTGGTGGGATCGGCATGGCCCCATCCCACCAGATGACGGGGTCTGTACCTCACGGTAGGTTGGCGCACGACACAGCCGCTGATCGCACGAGGAGACACTCGATGGTCGTCCAGGCGTACATCCTGATCCAGACCGATGTCGGCAAGGCCGCCGAGGTCGCTGCCGCCATCGCCCAGGTCAAGGGCGTGACCCTCGCCGAGGACGTCACCGGGCCCTACGACGTGATCGTCCGCGCCGAGGCCCGCAACGTCGACGAGCTCGGCAAGCTGGTGGTCTCGAAGGTGCAGAACCTCGACGGCATCACCCGCACGCTGACCTGCCCGGTCGTGCACATCTAGGTGCGTCCCGCAGTACGCCGGCGGCGCCCCGTGTCCCTGCGGACACGGGGCGTCGTCGCGTGCGCCCTCGTCCTGCTCGCCACCGGCTGCGACGACAGCTCGCCGGAGATCGACGCTCCCGACCTGTCCGCCGCCGATGCGAGCGCGTGCCGCGACCTCGTGGCCGCGCTGCCGAAGACGCTGGCCGGCCACGACGAGGTCGACGTCACCGGCGACGCGGGGTACGGCGCCGCCTGGGGAGATCCGGCGATCGTCCTGACCTGTGGCGTCGGCCGGCCCGACGGCTTCACCGACACCTCGACCTGCCTGCAGGTCGACAGCACGGGCTGGTTCGTGCCGGACATCGGCCGGGTCACCGACGACCAGGCGCTCGACGTCACGACGACCGAGCTGAACTACCGGCCCCGGGTGCAGCTGCTCGTCCCGGGCGAGTACCGCCCCGACGGCTTCACGAACGCCGTCGGGGAGATCGGCGCGGTGATCGCGCAGACGCTCCGGCGTACCGGGCACTGCGTCTAGCGCAGGCCGGTGTCCCGCTGCAGCGCGAGCTTCACGAGCCGGTCGACGAGCGCCGGGTAGTCGACCCCGGAGGCCGCCCACATCCGCGGGTACATCGAGGTCGGCGTGAAGCCCGGCATCGTGTTGATCTCGTTGACGACCACGCGGTCGCCCGGCAGCACGAAGAAGTCCACGCGCGCCAGGCCCTCGCCGCCGACCGCCTCGAACGCGCGCACCGACAGGTCGCGGATCTGCGCGGTCACGGCGTCCGGCAGCAGCGCCGGTACGTCGAGCTCGGTGTGCTCCTCGGGGAGGTACTTGGCCGCGAAGTCGTAGAACTCGTGGTCGCCGGAGATCCGGATCTCGGCGGGCACGCTGGTCTCGGGCGTGCCGTCCAGGGCCTGGAGCACGCCGCACTCGACCTCGCGGGCCTCCTCGGCGTACGCCTCGAGGAGCACCTTCGGGTCGTAGCGCATCGCCTCCTCGAGGGCGGCGGCGAGCTCGGTGTCGTCGTGCACCTTGGAGATGCCGATGCTGGAGCCGCCGCGGGCGGGCTTCGCGAACAGCGGGTAGCCGAGCCCCGCGGCGCGCTCGCGGCAGCCGACCTGGTCCTGCTCCCACTGGCGGGCGGTGACGGTCGTGGACGGCAGCACCGGGAGCCCCGCGGCCGCGAGCACGACCTTCATGTACGCCTTGTCCATGCTGACCGCGGAGGCGAGCACGCCCGCGCCGACGTAGCGCACCCCGGCCATCTCGAACATGCCCTGGATGGTGCCGTCCTCGCCCCACGGCCCGTGCAGGAGCGGGAAGACCACGTCCACCTCGCCGAGCGTGTGCGGCGGCCGGGACGGCTCCGTGACGACGAGATCCGTGGACGTCGCCTCGGGGGCGAGCGCGATCGTCGCGCGGTCGCCGTCGACCTGCGGCAGCCGGTCCGGTCCGGTGATGCGCAGCCGCTCCGGGTCGCCGGACTCCAGCACCCAGCGGCCGTCGGTGGCGATGCCGATCGGCACCACGTCGTAGGTGTCCCGGTCGATCGCGGCGAGCACGCTGCCCGCCGTCACGCACGAGATCGCGTGCTCGCTGGACTTGCCACCGAAGACGACGGCGACGCGGGGCTTCCGGCTGGGCTCGTTCATCGCGACGACCCTATCGGCCCTACGCTCGGGTCCATGAAGCCCGCCACCGTCGCCGTGACCGCCGGACGCCCGCCGCACGAGGTGGACCAGCCGCTGAGCGAGCCGATCACGATGGCCTCCACGTACGTCGCAGGCGGTGAGCGGGAGTACGGCCGCTACGCCAACCCGACCTGGGCGGCGTTCGAGGAGGCCCTCGGCGCCCTCGAGGGCGGCCGGGCGCTGGCGTTCTCGTCCGGGATGGCCGCGGTGACGACCGTGCTCGACCTGGTCGGCCACGACGGCCTGGTGGTCGCGCCCGCCCACTCCTACACCGGCACCCTGCTCCAGCTCGGCGACCTGGAGAGCCGTGGCCGCGTCCGCACCCGACTCGTGGACATCACCGACACCGAGGCCGTCGTCGCGGCGTGCGAGGACGCGGCGCTGGTGTGGTTCGAGTCGCCCACGAACCCCGCGCTCGAGGTCGCCGACATCCCCCGGATCGCCGCGGCCGCGCACGAGGCCGGGGCGTACGTCGTCGTCGACAACACCTTCGCCACTCCCCTGCTCCAGCAGCCCCTCGACCTCGGCGCGGACATCGTCGTGCACTCGGTGACGAAGTTCCTCGCCGGCCACAGCGACGTGCTGATGGGCGCGGTCGTGACGAACGACGACCAGCTGCACGGCGTGCTCAAGGGGCGGCGCGACCTGCTCGGGTCGACGCCGGGCACCCTCGAGGCGTGGCTGGCGCTGCGCGGCCTGCGCACTCTGCACCTGCGCGTCGAGCGGTCGCAGGCCAACGCCCAGGAGCTGGTACGCCGGCTGTCGACCCACCCCGCGATCGGCGAGGTCCGGTACCCCGGCTTCGGCGGGATCGTCTCGGTCGTGCTCGCCCAGGGTGCGATGGCCGCTGACCTCCTCGTGCACAAGACCAGCATCTGGGTGCACGCGACGTCCCTGGGCGGCGTGGAGTCGACCTTCGAGCGACGCCGGCGCTGGAAGGCCGAGCCCGCGACGATCCCGGACGGGCTCGTCCGGCTGTCCGTCGGCGTCGAGGACGTCGACGACCTCTGGGACGACCTGCGCGACGCCCTCTCCTCGCTGGTCGGGTAGCCGTCGCCGGCGCGGGTCCGGTCAGTCCGTCTCGGCCTTCGTCTCACGCGCGATGAAGGCGTCCATCATCTCGGGGGCCGTCATCCGGCCGGCGACGACCGCGTCGACGTGGTGCGCGATCGGCGCGTCCACGCCGGTCCGGTCGGCGAGCGCGAGCAGCGACGAACAGGACTTCGCGCCTTCGGCGACCTGCCTGGTCGTCGCGAGGATCTCGTCGGTCGACATGCCCCGCCCGAGCTTCTCGCCGAACGTGCGGTTCCGGGACAGCGGCGACGAGCAGGTGGCGACGAGGTCGCCGAGGCCGGCCAGGCCCATCAGCGTGAGGGGGTTCGCGCCGAGCGCGGTCGCGAGCCGGGCGGTCTCGGCCAGTCCGCGGGTGATCACCGACGCGGTGGTGTTGTCGCCGAAGCCCAGGCCGACGGCCATGCCGACCGCGAGGCCCACGACGTTCTTGTAGGCGCCGCCGAGCTCGCAGCCGAGCACGTCCGGGCTGGTGTAGGGCCGGAAGGCCGGCGAGTGGATCCGGCGCTGGATCTGCCGGGCGACGTCCTCGTCGGCGCAGGCGACGACCGACGCGGCGGGCTCACGCTTCGCGATCTCCTTGGCCAGGTTCGGCCCGCTGATCACCGCGATCCGCTCCGGTCCGGCTCCGGTGACCTCGCCGATGACCTGGCTCATCCGGTCCAGGGTGCCGAGCTCGACGCCCTTCATCAGCGAGACGAGCACCGAGCCCGGCTCGACGTACGGCGCCCACTCGGTGAGGTTCCCGCGCAGCGACTGCGACGGCGTGGCGAAGACGACCAGGTCGGCTCCGTGGGCGGCCTTCTCGACGTCGTGCGTCGCCGACACCTGCGGTGGCAGCTCGATGCCCGGGAGGTAGTCGGCGTTCTCGCGGCGCTCGTTGATCGCCTCCGCCACCTCCTCGCGGCGTGCCCAGACGGTGACGTCGTTGCCGGCGTCCGCGAGCACGATCGAGAACGCCGTGCCCCAGGATCCCGCGCCGAAGATCGCGACCTTGCCGTGGGATCCGCTCACTTCTTCCCCTCGCGCTTGTTCGGGTTGCCGATCTGCCGGACGCCAGCCTTCTTCATGTCGAAGCGCTGGCCGGGTGCGGGCTCGCCGCGCACGTCGGCGACCAGCGCCGTGATCGCGTCCATGATCCGGTCGGTCGCTTCCTGGATGACCGCGACCGTCCGAGGCTCCCGATCCGCGAGGTCGCCGAGGTCGACCGGCTTGCCGACCTTCATCGTCACGAGCTTGCGCGGGAACAGGTCGGGCCTCTTCGCGTACGGCGCGAGCAGCTGCTGCGCGCCCCACTGGCCGACGGGGACCACGGGGCAACCGGTCTCGAGGGCGATCCGCGCTGCCCCGGACTTCCCGGTCATCGGCCAGCCGTCCGGGTCGCGGGTGATGGTGCCCTCGGGGTAGACGACCACGCACTTGCCCTCGTGCACGGCCTGCACCGCAGCGTCGAAGGCGCCGACCGCGTTCTTGCTCAACCGCTCGACGGGGATCTGGCCGGCGGCGCGGAAGAAGGCTCCCAATGCCTTGTTCCTGAACAACCCCGACTTCGCGAGGTAGTGCGGCAACCGGCCGTGGTCGTAGACGAGGTGGGCGGCGGTCAGCGGGTCGACGTGCGACACGTGGTTGAGCACGATGATGCAGCCGCCGGTGGCGGGGATGTTCTCGCCGTCGATCCAGTCGTGCCGCGTGGTCGAGAGCAGGGCCGCCCGGACGATGGGCTCCGCGAGCCGCCACGCCCAGCTCTTCTTCTCCTGCATCCGTCGAACGACCACGTGCGCAGGCTACTCGGTCGACACCTGACAGGATCGGCGTGATGCCCGTGTCTTCGCAGCCTCCCCAGTACGTCGTCCTCGTGCCCGTCAAGCCGCCGGCGGTCGGCAAGTCCCGTCTGTCCGGGATCGCGACCGCGGACCGGCGCGCCCTCGCCGAGGCGTTCGCCGTGGACACGGTGGCGGCCTGCGTCGCGGCCGCGTCCGTGGCAGAGGTGCTGGTCGTCACCGACGATGCGCGATTCTCCGCACGGCTGACCGGGCTCGGCACCTCGGCGATCCCGGACGGCGTCGCCGGCGACCTCAACGGGACCCTGCGCCTGGCCGCGGCCGAGGCACACCGACGCTGGCCGGACCTGCGCCCGGTCGCGCTCTGCGCCGACCTGCCTGCGCTGCGGCCCGCCGACCTCGACGAGGTACTCGGGCGGGTCGGACCGCACCCGGCGTTCGTCCCGGACGCCGCCGGCGTGGGGACCACGCTCTACGTCGCGGGGTACGACGAGTTCACTCCTCGTTTCGGGCCGGGTTCGCGTGCGGCCCACCTGGACTCCGGTGCCCGGGAGCTCACGGGCGCCGCGCCGTCCGTGCGTCGCGACGTCGACGACCTGGCCGATCTGGACGACGCGATCTCGCTCGGCGTCGGCCGGGCCACCAGAGCCCTGACCTGACGCGAGCACGACGGGCCGCCACCCGCGAGGGTGACGGCCCGTCTGCCGTGGATCCGGACCGGGGTCAGGACTTCTTGGCGGTCTTCTTGGCCGGCGCCTTCTTGGCGGGTGCCTTCTTGGCAGCCGACTTCGCCGGTGCCTTCTTCGCAGGTGCCTTCTTGGCCGTCGTGGTCGTCTTCGCCGGGGCCTTCTTGGCGGGGGCCGTCTTCTTGGCCGGTGCCGCCTTCTTCGCCGGTGCCTTCTTGGCCGTCGTGGTCGTCTTCGCCGGGGCCTTCTTGGCGGGGGCCGTCTTCTTGGCCGGTGCCGCCTTCTTCGCCGGTGCCTTCTTGGCCGTCGTGGTCGTCTTCGCCGGGGCCTTCTTGGCGGGGGCCGTCTTCTTGGCCGGTGCCGCCTTCTTCGCCGGCGCCTTCTTGGCCGCGGTCTTCGCGGTCGTGGTCTTCTTTGCCGGCGTTGCCTTCTTCGCTGCGGCAGCAGCCGCCTTCCGCGCCGGCCCCGTCGCCTTCTTGGCGGCCGCCGGGCCTGCGGAGAGCGTCAACTTCGGCAGCTTCTTCGCACCCGAGACGACGTTCTTGAGGTCGGCTCCAGCGGTGAACTTCGGCACCGCGGTCTTCTTCGCCTTGATCCGCGCCCCGGTCTGCGGGTTGCGCACCCAGCGCGCCTCGCGGACGCGCTTCTCGAACGACCCGAAGCCGGTGATGGCGACCTTCTCACCCTTCGCGACCTCGCGGGTGATCGTGTCCAGAACGGACTCGAGGGCGTGCGAGGCAGCCTTCTTGTTCCCCTCGAAACGCGACGAGAGAGCGTCGATGAACTCAGACTTGTTCACTGTCTTCCCTTCCAATGAACGACAAGTGGTCGAGCCCGTGCTCGACTAACTTCCTCGCACGCTAGGTAAACGCGCCCGTACTCACAATCACCTGAGCCGCGTTTCTTGAAGTGTTTTTCGAGCGCCGAAGTGCGCAGAACCCTGTCAGCAGAGGGACTTTCGGCTGATTTCGCGCCCTTGGAGCCGATGGTTCTCGAAATGAAAAGATGGCGAATCCCCTGTGCCTGTTGGGGATTCGCCCTCTGCGAGGACAATTCAGCCGGCGTGCTGGGTCACCGGTTTCCAGCTCGGCCGCTGCGCTTCGTAGCTGGTGATCTCGTTCTCGTGCCCGAGTGTGATGCCGATGTCGTCGAGGCCTTCGAGCAGACGCCAACGCGTGTAGTCGTCGATGTCGAAGGAGTCCTCGATGGCGTCCGGGCCGTCACCGGCACGCACGGTGCGTGACTCCAGGTCGACGGTGACGGTCGCACCCGGGTTGGTCTCGAGGTGGTCCCACAGTCGCTGCACGACCTTCTCGTCGACGCGACCCGCGAGCAGCCCGGCCTTGCCCGAGTTGCCGCGGAAGATGTCACCGAAGCGCGGCGAGAGCACGGCCTTGAAGCCATAGTTCTGCAGCGCCCACACCGCGTGCTCCCGCGAGGAGCCGGTGCCGAAGTTGGGGCCGGCGACCAGCACCGAGCCCGCGGCGTACGCCGGCTGGTTCAGGACGAACGCCGGATCGTTGCGCCAGGCCGCGAACAGCCCGTCCTCGAAGCCGGTGCGCGTGACCCGCTTGAGGTACTCGGCCGGGATGATCTGGTCGGTGTCGACGTCGCTGCGCCGCAGCGGCACGCCGACGCCGGTGTGCGTCGTGAACTTCTCCATCTCAGTTGCTCCCCACGAGTTCCAGGTCGGCGGGCGAGGACAGCGTGCCGCGGACCGCGGTCGCCGCCGCGACCGGGACCGACACCAGGTGGGTGCGGCCGCCCTTGCCCTGCCGGCCCTCGAAGTTGCGGTTGGACGTCGATGCGCTGCGCTCGCCCGGTGAGAGCGTGTCGGCGTTCATGCCGAGACACATGGAGCAACCGGCGCCGCGCCACTCGGCACCCGCCTCCTTGAAGACGAGGTCGAGCCCCTCGGCCTCGGCCTCCAGCCGCACCCGGGCCGAGCCGGGGACGACGAGCATGCGGGTGCCGTCGGCGACCTTGTGGCCCTTGATCACCGCGGCCGCGGTGCGCAGGTCCTCGATCCGGCCGTTCGTGCACGAGCCGACGAAGACGGTGTCGACGTGGACCTCGCGCAGCGGGGTGCCGGCCGCGAGATCCATGTAGCGCAAGGCGTTCTCGGCGGCGACCCGGTCGGTCTCCTCCTCGAAGTCACCCGGCGCCGGCACGGTGCCGCCCAGGGGCGCGCCCTGTCCGGGGTTGGTGCCCCACGTCACCCACGGGGTCACCTCGGCTGCGTCGATGACGATCTCGTGGTCGAACTCCGCGTCGTCGTCGGTGCGCAGGCTCCGCCAGTGCTCGACGGCGGCATCCCACTCGGCACCCTTCGGGGCCTCCGGGCGGCCCTTCAGGTAGGCGAAGGTGACGTCGTCGGGCGCGATCAGGCCCGCCTTGGCGCCCCACTCGATGCTCATGTTGCAGACGGTCATCCGGCCCTCCATGGAGAGCTCTTCGATCGCCGCGCCGCGGTACTCGACGATGTAGCCCTGGCCACCGCCGGTGCCGGTCCGGGTGATCAGGTACAGGATCAGGTCCTTCGAGGTGACGCCCTCGGGCAGCGAGCCGTTCACGGTCACGGCCATCGTCCTCGGCCGGGCCTGCGGCAGCGTCTGGGTGGCGAGCACGTGCTCGACCTCCGACGTACCGATGCCGAACGCGATCGCGCCGAACGCGCCGTGCGTCGCCGTGTGCGAGTCCCCGCAGACGATGGTCATGCCGGGCTGGGTGAGGCCGAGCTGCGGCCCGACGACGTGCACGATGCCCTGCTCGACGTCGCCCAGCGGGTGGAGGCGGACGCCGAACTCCGCGCAGTTGGTGCGGAGCGTCTCGACCTGCGCGCGGGAGACGGGGTCCGCGATCGGCTTGTCCCAGTCGACGGTCGGGACGTTGTGGTCCTCGGTGGCGATCGTGAGGTCCGGCCGGCGTACTTGCCGGCCCGCGAGCCGGAGGCCGTCGAACGCCTGCGGCGAGGTGACCTCGTGGATGAGGTGGAGGTCGATGAAGAGGAGGTCGGGCTCCCCTTCGACCGACCGGACGACGTGCTCGTCCCAGACCTTCTCTGACAGGGTCTTGCCCATCCAGCTCTCTCCCTCACGTCCGCGTTTCGCCGTGCTAGGTCACAGACCTTACCGCTTGCATCCCATGATCTGAGACGTCAGTATTGCCATATGGACAACTCCAGTGGCGTCGGCGTCCTCGACAAGGCCGCCCTCGTGCTCACCGCCCTCGAGTCGGGACCGGCCACCCTCGCCGGCCTGGTCGCCGGCACCGGCCTGGCCCGCCCGACCGCGCACCGGCTGGCCGTCGCGCTCGAGCACCACCGCCTCGTCGCGCGCGACATGCAGGGCCGCTTCGTGCTCGGCCCCCGACTGTCCGAGCTGTCCGCCGCCGCCGGAGAGGACCGGTTGCTCGCCACGGCAGGGCCGGTGCTCGCGCGGCTGCGCGACATCACCGGCGAGTCCGCGCAGCTGTGGCGCCGCCAGGGCGAGCACCGCGTGTGCGTCGCCGCGGCCGAGCGACCCTCCGGCCTGCGCGACACGATCCCGGTCGGGTCGCAGCTCACCATGCGGGCCGGGTCGGCCGCCCAGGTGCTGCTCGCGTGGGAGGACCCCGAGCGCATGCACCGCGGACTCCAGAACGCCGCCTTCTCGGCCGCCGCCCTCTCCGGCATCCGCCGCCGTGGCTGGGCGCAGTCGGTCGGCGAGCGCGAGCAGGGTGTCGCCTCGGTGTCCGCACCCGTCCGCTCCCCCGGCGGCAAGATCATCGCCGCCGTCTCCGTCTCCGGCCCGCTGGAGCGCCTGTCGCGGCAGCCCGGTCGCATGCACGCGCCCGCCGTGCTGGCCGCCGCCGAGCGGCTCAGCGAGTCCTTGCGACGCGCCGCGGCGGAGTGAGCTGCCTCGGAGCGAGCTTGCTCGCGCCGAGATCAGCAGCCAGGTCGAGTAGCCGCGCGAGCGAGGAACGAGCTCGCGACCGGCGTATCGAGACCTCGGTAACCCGAATGGCAACGACGGGTCTCGATACACGCCGTCGCGCCCTCCTCGGTCGGTCGCGGGCGCTACTCGACCTGGCGCCCGCGTCTCGCCCGAGCAAGCTCGGGCGAGGGGCGCTCAGAACAAGGCATCCTGCTCGAGGGTGAGCAGGAGCTGCTTGCGGTCGAGGCCGCCGGCGTACCCGGTGAGCGTGCCGTTCGCGCCGATCACCCGGTGGCACGGGATCACGATCGGGATCGGGTTGCGGCCGTTGGCCAGTCCGACCGCGCGGGACGCGGCGTTCGTCATGCCGAGCCGGTGGGCGATCTCGCCGTACGACGCTGTCTCGCCCCATCCGATGCCGAGCAGCTCGGCCCACACGCGCTTCTGGAACGCGCTGCCCTCGGGAGCGAGAGGCAGGTCGAACTCCTTGAGGTCGCGGTCGAAGTAGGCCGTCAGCTGTCGCGTGGCCTCGACGAGCACGGGATCCGCGTCGTCACGGTCGCCGCGCGGACGACCGTCCGGGTCGCGGAACGGCGTGAACTCGATGGCGGTGATCGCACCGCCCTGCTCCACGAGCCGCAGCGGCCCGATCGGGGACTCCATCACGGTCCACATGTCACTTCTCCTTGTCCGAGGGGTCGAGGCTCTGCCAGAGGTGCAGCTGTGCGTAGGAGCGCCAGGGCGCCCAACCCGCGCTGAGCTGGGTCGCCGTCGCGGGGTCGCGGCCGAGGCCGACGAGCGCGTCGCGGACGCCGACGTCGGTCGGGAGGAAGACGTCGGGGTGGCCGAGCGCCCGCAGCGCGATGTAGTCGGCCGTCCACGGGCCGATGCCCGGGATGTCCAGGAGCCGCCGGCGCACGTCGTCGCGGTCCGGGCCGCGGTCGAGCGCCAGCTCGCCACTCGCCAGTGCGGCGCAGAGCGCCACGAGTGCGCGTCCGCGGGCGCGCGGCATCGGCAGGTCCTCGGGGTCGAGTGCGGCCAGCGTCGCGGCATCCGGGAAGAGGTGGGTCAGACCGTCGACCGGCTGGGGGAGCGGGCGGCCGTGCTCGGCCACCAGCCGGGCGGCGACCGTGCGCGCGCCGGCGACGCTGACCTGCTGGCCCAGCACCGCGCGGACGGCGATCTCGTGCCCGTCGACGTGGCCGGGGACGCGCAGGCCGGGGTTGGCCCGGACCAGCGGGCCGATCACGGGGTCGCCGGCGAACGCGTCGGCGACGGCCAACGGGTCACAGTCCGCGTCGAGCATGCGGCGCACCCGCTCCGTCGCCGCAGTGGTGTCGCGCAGGTCCTCCAGCGTGAACGTCGCGGTCGCGAACGCCGTCAGCCCGGGCTCCTCGACGTCGGGGACCTCGAGCCGGACCGTCCCGGTCCCGTGCGGAAGGGACAGGGTGCGCGCGTACCAGCCCGGGCCGGCCGCCTCGACGCCCGGCACCGCCCGCGTGGCGAGGAACGCCCGCAGGGCGCTGCCGAGGTACGGCGTGCGCACGGCCAGTCGCATCGTCACGGTGCCCGTGGCGGGCCGGCCGCCGCGCCGGCCGCGGAGGTCGGTCGGCGACGAGGCGTACACCTCGCGGATCGTGTCGTTGAACTGTCGGACGCTGGAGAAGCCCGAGGCGAACGCGATGTCGGCGTAGGTCAGCTCGGTGGTCTCGATGAGCACCCGCGCGGTCTGCGCCCGCCTGGCGCGCGCGAGAGCAAGGGGTCCGGCGCCGAGCTCGGAGGTGAGGATCCGGGTGAGGTGGCGGGGCGTGTAGCCGACCCGGCGGGCCAGGCCCTCGACGCCGTCGCGGTCGACGACCCCGTCCGCGATCAGCCGCATCGCCCGGCCGGCCGCCGTGGCGGCGACGTCCCAGTCGGGACTGCCGGGCGTCGCGTCGGGCAGGCAGCGCTTGCAGGCGCGGTAACCAGCGGCTTGGGCGGACGCGGCGCTCGGGTGGAAGGAGACGTTCTGGAACGCCGGTGTGCGCGCCGGGCAGGACGGACGGCAGTAGATGCCGGTCGTCCGGACCGCGGTGTAGAAGACGCCGTCGAAGCGTCGGTCCCGCGACTTCACCGCTCGGTAGCAGGACTCCGGGTCGATGCTGGTCATGACCCCATCCTGACCGACGCCACCGACACACTCTGGCGGAAATCGGACACGGCCGCGAGCCTAGCCCGTCTCTCACCCCTGGGGGGTGTGGTGGAGCCCTCTAGGGTTGACGGAGGATCTCGGGCATCCGGAGAGGAACTCGACCTTGCCCCAGGATCGACCGAGCGCCAAGCCGCGGCACCGCCTGGCGGTGCTGCGCGTGATCGTCGTCGCCGAGCTCGTGGTGGCGCTGCTGACCGGGGCGGGCGTGGTGTTCGCGTACAACCACGTCGACAAGAAGATCGACACCGGGGCCCCGATCGAGCACCTCAAGACCCGGAAGGCGCCACTGCCGTCGGGCGAGCTCAACATCCTGCTGATGGGCACCGACTCCCGCGACTGCGCCGGGTGCGACATCGACAACGAGGCGGGCGAGGGCGGGTCGGACACCACCATCCTGCTGCACATCGCGGACGGCCGGCGCTCGGCGTACGGCATCTCGATCCCGCGCGATGCGCTCGTGGACCGGCCGACCTGCAAGGCCCCGGACGGCACGTCGGTCCCCGCCGCGTCCGACGTGCCGTGGAACGTGGCGTACACCGTCGGCGGCGCGGCCTGCACGGCTCGCCAGGTCGAGGCGGTCACCGGGGTCTTCGTCGACTCCTACATCACGGTGAACTTCGGCGGCTTCAAGGACATGGTGGACGCGATCAACGGCGTCGAGGTCTGCATCCCCCAGCCCGTCGACGACAGCGTCGCGCACATCCACTTCGACGCCGGCACCCAGAAGCTCGACGGCGACCGGGCGCTGCAGTACGTCCGCGAGCGGCACTCGACCGCGAACTCCGACCTCGGCCGGATGAAGCGCCAGCAGGCGTTCATCGCCTCGATGATCAAGAAGGTGATGTCCGCCAACACGCTGACCCGACCGGACCGGCTGTACCGGTTCGCGAGCAGCCTCGCGGGCTCCCTGCAGGCGAGCCCCGACCTCGCCAGCGCCGGCAAGCTGGTGCAGCTCGCGGCATCGCTGCGGCACACCGACCTCGGCCACATCAAGTTCGTCACCGTGCCCACCACGGACTTCCCGATCGGCGACCCGAACTGGGGCCGGCTCCAGCTGGCACCCGCCGCGCAGGAGCTCTGGAAGAAGGTCCGGGACGACGAACCGCTCGGCAAGCTCGGCAAGGGCGCCGTGACCGGGAAGAACCCCAACGGCGGCAAGGCCACGGCCTTCGAGAACGGGCTGTGCGCCTGACCGGAACCAGCCGGACCCAGCCGGCACCGGTCGTCGTCCGATCCGACCAGCGGCGACCCACCGGCCTGTGCGGCCCGCCAAGCCGACCCGCGCCACCGCGCGCCACAATCATCGCCATGACAACGACGATCCTGCGGGGCGGCCAGGTCATCGATCCCGCGGCGGCCACGCAGACGGTGGCCGACGTCGTCGTCCGGGACGGCACCGTCACGGAGATCTCGACCGTCCCCGTCCTGGACGCCGGCGCGACGGTCGTCGACGTCAGCGGCCTCGTCGTCGGTCCCGGCTTCGTCGACCTGCACAGCCACGTGCACTCGATCGCCGGCCAGCGCCTGCAGGCCTTCGACGGCGTGACCACCAACCTCGACCTCGAGGCCGGGCTGATGCCCCTTGACCGGGCGTACGCCGAGGCCGCGGCCGCCGGACGGGTGCTGAACTACGGATTCTCCGCCTCGTGGGCCGACGCCCGCGGGCAGGTCCTGGCCGGGGTGGTCCCCACGGCACGCTTCGACGCCTCGACGGACCTCCTCGGCAACCCCGAGTGGCAGCGGACGTCCTCCCCCGCCGAGCTGGCGGCGTGGCTGGAGCTGCTGGAGCGCGAGCTCGCCGCCGGCGCCCTCGGGATCGGCGTACTGATCGGCTACGCACCTCGCTCGGACCCCGCGGAGTACGTCGCGGTCGCGCGACTCGCCGCGTCCGCCGGGGCTCCCACCTTCACCCACGTCCGAGAGCTGGTGGAGGCCGAGCCGACCACGCCGGTCGACGGCTCGACGGAGGTCGCGATCGCCGCCGCCGAGACCGGCGCCGCGATGCACCACTGCCACGTGAACAGCACGTCGCGCCGCCACGTCGACCGCGTGCTGGGCACCCTGGACGAGGCCCGCGCTGCCGGGTCCCGGGTCACCGTCGAGGCCTACCCCTACGGCATGGGCAGCACCAGCGTCGGGGCCTTCTTCCTCGCGCCCGACCGCCTGTCCGCCTGGGGCCTGACCCCCTCGAGCATCGTGATGCTCGGGACCGGCGAGCGGATCGCCGACGCACGCCGCCTGGCCGAGGTCCGTGAGCTCGATCCGGGCGCCACCTGCGTGATCGAGTTCCTCGACGAGCGGGACGAGGCGGACCGGGAGCTGCTCCGGCGCGCCCTCGCGTTCCCGGACGCGATCGTCGCCAGCGACGCGATGCCGCTGGAGTGGCCGGACCACCGCCACGACACCCGCGAGTGGCCGCTGCCGCCGGGAGCGTCCACCCACCCGCGCACGGCCGGGACGTTCGCCCGCAGCCTGCGGCTGATGGTGCGCGAGCACGCCCTGTGGACCTGGACCGAGGCGTTCCGTCGCTGCTCCTACCTGCCGGCCCGGGTCCTCGACGACGTGGCGCCCGCGATGCGGAGCAAGGGGCGCCTCGCACCCGGTGCCGACGCCGACCTGGTCGTGCTCGACCCGGAGGCGGTCACGGACCGGGCGACCGTCTCGGACCCGACCCGGCCCTCGCACGGCGTCCGCCACCTGATGGTCGGCGGCACCTTCGTGATCCGCGACGGCGCGCTCGACCTCGCCGCCTACCCCGGCCGCGCGGTGCGCGGCGAGCCGCGCTGACCGTACTGGCGATCTCCCGTCGAGTGACGGCAACTGGCTGCTTTTCCGGCTGATCTGCAGCCAGTTCACGTCACTCGACGATCCATGGCCGACCGCTGCCTGTGAACGCGCGCGCCGTGCCGTACGGCGCGGCACGCCAGCACGCAGAAAGGCCCCGATCCGTGGGACCGGGGCCTTGTGCCTGTGTACCCCCGACCGGATTCGAACCGGCGCTACCGCCTTGAGAGGGCGGCGTGCTAGGCCGCTACACAACGGGGGCATGTCGCCCAGCTGATGACTCAGCGAGCAACCTGCGAAACTCTAGCGAAAGCCGGAGTTCGCACAAAATCGCGGCCCCTCAGGACCGCGATCTTCGCTGGGATACTAGGACTCGAACCTAGACTAACTGGACCAGAACCAGTCGTGCTGCCAATTACACCATATCCCACTGACTTACTAGTTCATGCCCTCTCCGCCGAGGCGGTCGGGCACGGTGGAGAACACTACACGCGACCTCTCGGGGCCACCAAAACGCCCGGCCCTGCTGGGGTTTCGGTCATGTTCCGCAGCCGGATCCGGCGCGCCACCCACAGCACCAGGGCGAGATACACGAGCGACTGGGTGAGGGTCACGGGGATCGTCCACCAGCTGCCGCCGACGGGATTCAGTGTCGAGGCCATGTCGCCGAACGCGAGCGCGAGGCCGAACGCGAGCCAGTTGTTGAGCACGTGCATCGCGATGCCTGCCTCGAGCCCTCCGGTGAGGACGACGAGCAGGCCGGCGACGATGCCGAACGCGAACCGGTCGAAGAACACCGGCGGGCTCTGGGCGCCGTGCGCCGCCGCGAACAGCAGCGCCGGGAACAGCACCGCCGCCCACGGGCGCCCGCCCCAGCTGCCGAACAGGTTGCCCATCGCCTGGGTGAGGTAGCCGCGGAACGCGTACTCCTCCCCCGCGGCCTGCAGCGGCGTGAGCAGGACGACCACGAGCAGGAAGTTCCGCGTGGTCGACGTGAAGTCGTTGAGGTGACCGCTGACCTCGGCACTGTCCGCGGACGAGGGCACCAGGGCGGACACGAGCAGCGTGGCGAACAGCGACACGAAGGACAGCCCGAAGCAGATCAGCAGCCAGCGCCAGCGGATCCGCGGGACCACCGATGCCAGCCATCCGGGCCGCAGCCCGTGCAGCACCCGGGTGATCGCCCAGGTCACGGGGATCGCAGAGGCGAGGGCGAGGTTCAGGTACGCCAGCCCGAGCGGCGTCGGGTCGTCGAGCTCGAGCAGCCGGTCGAGCCCGTCCCCGACGTCCCTGCCGGCGAGCGCGAGCCCGATCGCGAACGGGATCTGCACCAGCACCGGAGCGACCACGACGAAGCAGGCGATGAGGGCGAGCACGCCGACGATCGGTCGCCAGGCACCTGGCCGACCACCACGCTGGATCAGCGGGTACGACAGGCCCTCGGCCGCTTCCCCGGGCATGGTCAGGACAGCGCGCTCTGCAGCCGGCCGAGGCTGCGCTCGCGACCGAGCAGCTCCATCGACTCGAACAGCGGCGGCGAGACCCGGCGACCGGTGACCGCGACGCGAACGGGTCCGAACGCGTTGCGCGGCTTCAGGCCCAGCTCGTCGACGAGCCTGGCCTGGAGCGCCTCCTGGATGGCGGCGGTGGACCAGGCCGACAGCCCCGAGAGGACGTCGTACGACGCCCGCACGACCGCCTTGCCGTCGTCGTCCAGCAGCTTCTCGGCGTCGGTGGGGTCGACCGCGAAGTCGGCGTCGGCGACGAACAGGAAGCCGAGCATGTCCACGGCCTCGGTGAGCTTGTTGATCCGCTCGGCCACCAGCGGCATCGCCTGCTCGAGCAGCTGCGCGTCCGCGTCGTCGACCGGGTCCGACAGGACGCCGCCGGCCTTGAGGAACGGCAGCACGCGGTCGGTCATCTCCTCCACCGACAGCAGCCGCATGTGGGCGGAGTTGATGGCCTCGGCCTTCTTGAGGTCGAAGCGGGCCGGGTTCGGGTTCACGTCGGCGATCTCGAACGCCTCGACCATCTCCTCGAGCGAGAAGACGTCGCGGTCGGCGGCGATCGCCCAGCCCAGCAGGGCCAGGTAGTTGAGCAGCCCCTCGGGCAGGAAGCCCTGGTCGCGGTACGCCAGCGCGTGCGCCTCGGGGTCGCGCTTGGAGAGCTTCTTGTTCCCCTCGCCCATGACGTACGGCAGGTGGCCGAACTCCGGCGTCACCTTGGCGATGCCGAGCTCCTTGAGCGCGTCGTACAGCGCGAGCTGGCGCGGGGTGCTGGAGAGCAGGTCCTCGCCCCGGAGCACGTGGGTGATCTCCATGTAGGCGTCGTCGACGGGGTTGACCAGCGTGTAGAGCGGGTCGCCGTTCGCGCGGCAGAGCGCGTAGTCGGGGACGAACCGCGCCTCGAACGTCACCTCCCCGCGGACCAGGTCGTTCCAGCCGATCGAGCCGTCGGGCATCCGGAACCGCACGACCGGCCTGCGCCCCTCGGCCTCGAACGCCGCGCGCTGCTCGGCGGAGAGGTCGCGGCAGAAGCCGTCGTACCCCATCACCTTCGAGCCGGAGGCCTTGCGTCGCGCCTCGATCTCGTCGTTGGTGCAGAAGCAGTCGTAGGTGTACGACGAGGCGGCCAGCCGCTCGAGTGCGTCGCGGTAGAGGTCGCCGCGCTCGCTCTGGAAGTACGGCGCGTGCGGACCGCCGACCTCCGGGCCCTCGTCCCAGTCGAGGCCGAGCCAGCGCATCAGGTCGATGATCGCGGCGTACGACTCCTGGGTGCTGCGCTCCTTGTCGGTGTCCTCGATGCGCATCACGAACGTGCCGCCGGCGTGCCGCGCGAAGGCCCAGTTGAAGAGGGCGGTGCGGACCAGGCCGACGTGGGGACTCCCGGTGGGGCTGGGAGCCATGCGGACGCGGACAGTCATCGGGAAGCCACCTTGTTCGTGAGGGTGCCGAGGCCGGCGATCGAGACCTCGACCTCGTCACCGACCTCCATGGGACCGACACCCTCGGGGGTGCCGGTGAGGATGACGTCGCCGGGCAGCAGCGTCATCACGCTGGAGACGTGCGCGATCAGCGTCGGGATGTCGAAGATCAGGTCCGCCGTGCTGCCGTCCTGCTTGAGCTCGCCGTTGAGGTGCGTCTGGACCTGCCTGCCCTCGGCGAAGGCCTGCGGGTCCAGGTCGGTCTCGATCCACGGCCCGAGCGGGCAGAACGAGTCGAAGCCCTTGGCCCGCGTGAACTGCACGTCGCTCTTCTGCAGGTCCCGCGCGGTGACGTCGTTCCCGATCGTGTAGCCGTGGATCACGTCAGTGGCCTGCTCCGGGGGTACGTCGCGGCAGATCCGGCCGATCACGACGGCGAGCTCGCCCTCGTAGTGGAGGTTCCGCGTCTGCGGCGGGTAGAAGATCGGGTCGCCCGGGCCGACCACGCTGGTGTTCGGCTTGAGGAACATCAGCGGCTCGGCCGGCACGTCGCTGCCCATCTCGGCGGCGTGGGCGGCGTAGTTGCGCCCGATGCCGACCACCTTGCTGCGCGGCAGCACCGGCGCGAGCAGCCGCACGTCCTCGAGCCGGTGCTCCTGGTCGAGCAGCTTCACGCCGACGTACAGGGGGTCGCCGGCCAGCGCGACGACGATGCTGTCGGGGTCCGGCTGGCCGAACTGGTCGAGCTCGCCCGTGACCACGCCGTACATCGGGTCCTCGCCGGTGGTGAATCTCGCGATGCGCACCGGACGAGCCTATCGAGCGAGCGTTGGTCAGCCTCCGGTGAGGTGCAGCGTCGTGATCAGCTGGGCCTTGATCTGGGCCGGCGTCCAGGGGAACCGCACCCAGCGCTCGTTCGAGAACATCCGGGTCTGGTCGTCCGACCACGGTGACGCGGGGTCCTCGTACTGGCTGTAGGTGAGGATCGTGCGCGCCTCGATGCCGGTCTTCCCGCGGAACGCGACCGCCTGGATGTACGACGAGCCGCGCGTGGCCGGGTCGAGGATCGCGTCGCCGATCGTGCTGCTGACCGCGTTGGCGTCGCCGGACAGGTCGCCGAGGCCGCCTCCGAGCGGCCAGCCCGCGGAGCCCCGGTCGCCGGAGCGGTGCAGCTCGCCGTACGTCTCGGACAGGTCGTAGCCCCGGTCGGTGACCCGCGTGATCGCGGCCGCCATGGCATCGACCACGTCCTGCGAGGTCGACAGCGTGCGCGGCGTGGTCAGCGGGTGGTCCTTGTCGAACGGGACGGCCCACAGGCTGACCTTGCGCGAGCTCGCGATCGAGACGAACTCCTCGAAGATCGCGGCGCCGGCGTTCGACGTCGGGTCGGAGTGGCCGTCCCAGTCGTGGAGGACCTGGCAGGCCGTCGTCAGGCCGGTGGCGTCGCACACGTCGTCGAGCCGGCCACCGGCGCGGGCCACCTCGGCGGCGTACACACGGTTGGCGTACTCGTGCGACCGCAGCGTCCTCGGGGTCTCCTTGCCCTTCCTCAGCTGGTCGCGGACGTAGGACATGACGACCTTGGTGCGCATCGTGCGCTGGCAGTCCTCGCAGCCGATGATCCGGGGATAGCCGGTCAGCTGGACCTTGTCGTTCGGCATCCAGTAGGAGTCGTTGGCGTTCATCACCCAGTCGCGGCGGAAGACCTCGGGCAGCTGCTTCGGCCCGAGGATGCCGGGACGCTCGGCGTCCGCGTCGCTGCCCCACCGACAGCTGGTCCCGGCGCGGGTGCCGTCGAGGCCGGGGAGCCCGGCGGCCGCGAAGATCAGCCCGCCGGCCGAGGTCATGCAGCGGCTGGCCATCGCGTTGGTGACGTTCGGGGTGACCGCGTGGTCGGCGTACAGGACCTCACCGGTGCGGTCCGCGGCGATGGTGTTCACCCACGGCATGCCACCGCCGTTGTCCTGGCGGTGGAGCAGGTCGTGGACGTTCTTCGCCATGTTCATCGAGAGGAACGTGTCGAAGGTGCGCAGGTGCTCTGCGTTGGCGTCGCGGAACGCCCAGACGCTGTCCTTGGTCCAGCCCATGAAGAGGCTGGGCGCGTTGAGGACGTAGCCCTCCGAGGTCCGCCAGAGCGTCCGGGTCACGGTCTCCACGCCGTCGTCGGTCAGGACCGGGACCTGCACGTCCCGTCGGTCGAGCTCGGCGGTGCCGCCGTCGGCGGTCCGGTAGCTCGTCGGCGTGCCGGCGGTGCGGTACTGGTACGGCGTGAAGCGGTAGCCCGTCGAGACCGTGTGGCTCCAGGCGACGTCCTTGTTGAAGCCGATGTTGATCGCCGGGAAGCCGGTGAGCGCGCCGCCGGCGACGTCGAGCCTGCCGGGCACGGTCAGGTGCATCTGGGTGAAGCGGTAGCGCCCCAACCACGGGAAGTGCGGGTTGCCGAGGATCATCCCGCTGCGGGTCGAGGTGTCGCCGCCGCCGACCGCCGTGGCGTTCGAGCCGAACTGGTCGTCGGTGCCGAACGCCGCGCGCAGCGCGGCGCGGGTCGGCCTCGGTGCCGGCCTGGTCGGGCCGGTCGGAGGCGTCGCGGTGGTGACCTGGGGCAGCAGCTGCGTCGTCGACGAGATCAGCTGCGCGAGGTAGAAGGCGTACCAGACGTCCGTCGTCGTGACGTTCGGCTGGATCCAGTCGTCGTCCGCGCACGCGGGGTCGGTGACCTGGTGGTCCGTCAGCCAGTCGTTGATGCCGGCGGTCTCCGCGACGACCATCGCCTTGGCGCGCTCGCTCGGGCCCGCGACCGGGTCCGTGAGGAGCTTCTCGACGACCTGGCGGTCGTGGATGTCGCGCACCAGCGTGTCCCACTGCAGGTTCGTGCCGGAGCCGCCGACGTTGTCCTTGTAGACGGCGTCCGGGCCGTCGTACAGGGATCGTTCGCCGCGCGCGGTCAGCAGGGTGTCCATCAGGTTGCAGGTCGCCTCGGCCGTGGTGATCCACCCGGCGCCGTACGCCATGCCCTCGAACGTGTCGGACGTGATGTGCGGGATGCCGTGCTCGGTGATCCGGATCGTCACGTCGTACGGCGCGGTGCGCTCGCCCGGGGGCGACGCGGCGTGGGCCGTGGTGACGGCCGCGGTCGCGGGGGTGAGCAGGAGCAGGGTGGCCAGGGCGATGCGCACGGCCCGAGTGTGGCGGTGGCGATACGGAGGATGCACGACCGGAACCTACTGGTCTCGTCCGGCTCTTGACGCGGATTCAGTGGATCAGCTGCGGTAGTCCCCGCCCGCGACGCCGAAGAACTCCTCGAGGGTGGTGGTGTGCGTGCGCCGGAGCTCCGCGGCCAGCGCGCGGCCGACGTACCGGAGGTGCCACGGCTCGGGCGAGTACCCGGTGACCGCGGCCGTCCCGGGGCCGTACCGCAGCACGAAGCCGAATCGCCAGGCATCGTGGGCGAGCCAACGCCCGCCCGGCGTGCTGGCGAAGCAGGCCTCGAAGTCGCAGGCCGGACTGGCGGGAGTGACGAGGTCGACGGCCAGGCCGGTCTGGTGCTCGCTGTAGCCGGGGCGGGCGGACACCCGGTCCGCCTCCTCCCGGCCGTCAGCGGCGACGAGGTCCCCGTAGACGCCCTCCTGGTAGCCGAAGGACCGGAACGCACTGGCGATCTTGAGGCCCAGCCCCTGCCGGTCGCTCGCGGCGAGGAGGGCGGTGAGCGGACCGGCGGCCGGCGTCGCCACCTGGTAGCCGCGGACCAGCGTGATCGCCGGCTCGTAGTCCAGCGGGTGGATCGGGTGTGACTTGTTCACGATCACCCACATGCTCGCGGGGTCGGTGGTCGAGTGCGCGGTCCGGTCGAACTCGTGGCGCGGCGCGCTCGTGGTGCGGACCGCCGCCGCGGTCGTGTCGACCGGGTCCGGGCCGGGAGCGGCCGCGGGTGGGTCCTGGGCGCTGCACGCCGTCCCGATCAGGGCGGCCACGACCGCCAGCGCCGTTCTCGTCCTCACGTCTGGTTGACGGGGGCGGACGGATCGGAGGTTGCATGCAACCCTTCGAGGAGCGACACCGGTCAGGGAGGTGAGAGGAGGCCCGTGCGAGACAGCGACCGATCAGCGGAGTTCGTGGCGTTCACCCGCGGCCACCGGGCCGACCTGGTGCGGACGGCGGCACTGCTGTGCGCCGGGGACGAAGCGCTCGGCGAGGACGTCGTGCAGACCACCCTGACCCGCCTGTACCTGGCCTGGCACCGGGTACGCAGGGCGGAGAGCCCGCTCGCGTACGCCCGGACGACGCTCACCCACGTGTTCTTCGACGAGGTCCGCCGGGCGCACCGGCGTCGCGAGACGACCGTCGCGGACCCGGCGCTGGCCGGCGAGCCGGCGTTCGCCCGGGACCCGGACGTCGACCTGCGCGCCGTGGTGCTGGCGGCCCTGGAGTCGCTCGGGCCACGCCAGCGCGCGGTAGTGGTGCTCCGGCACTGGCACGACCTGGACGTCGCCGAGACCGCACGGATCCTCCACTGCTCCACCGGCACCGTGAAGTCGCAGAACGCCCGGGCACTCGCCCACCTCCGCGACGTGCTCGGCGCCGCCCACCTGACGGCGGAGGTTCCCTGATGACCGAGCACGACCTGAAGCACGTCCTGGGTGTCGCCGCCGCTGCCGAGCGCCCCGACCCCGACCCGCTCGCCGACCTGGCGCGCGCCCACGCCGCCGCGTCCTCACGCCTCCGCCGCCGGGTCCGGGTCGGGCTCGCCGGTGCCGCCGTCGTGACGGTGCTCGGGCTGGGGTCGGGCGCAGTGCTGACCGACTCCCCCGCGCCGGCGCCCGAGCACGTCCGGCTCGTCGCGGCCCGGCTCGACGCGACGCCGTACACCTTCGACCTGACGCCGAAGGGCTGGTCGGTCCAGGCCCAGCAGCCGACGGCGGTCACGATCGCGCCCGACGACGGCTCGACGTCGGACGAGCCGGACGACTTCCGGGGCAAGCTCGTCATCCTGTTCGACGCCAACCCGCCCGACGGCCGGCCGGTGGACCGCGACGGTCGCCGCTTCTGGGTGTCGGGCGACTCGGGGTACACGACGATCGCCACCCGCACCGTCGCGGGCGAACCCGCTGGGGTGGTGCGGATCCAGTACCCGCTCGGAGCCGGGTGGGACGAGCAGTCCATGGTCGCGTTTCTCGCCAGCGTGCACGTAGGACCGGGCGCCCGGCAGGGCCTCGGCTGAGCGACCTACCCTTGGGCGACGTGGAGGTCATGGGTCGCGAGGAGTGGGAGCCGCGGGCCGCTGCGCACGCGGCCCGCGTCGACGAGCTCGTGGCGCCGCACCTGGCCCGGCGCGAGGCGCGGGTCAAGCACCCGGTGCACGACTTCCTGTTCACCTACTACTCCCAGCGGCCGGCCCAGCTGCGGCGCTGGCACCCGGGGTACGGCGTCCGGCTGGGCGACGCGCCGCCGTACGCCGGGTTGAAGGGGTACGACGACGGCGCGGTCACCGCGGCGTACGTCGCCTCCCAGCGGCCACTGCTGGTCGCCCTGCGCAGGCTGCTCGCGGCGACGGCGGCCCGGCCGGCGAACTTCGGGTGCTTCGGGATGCACGAGTGGGCGATGGTCTACCGGGCGGACGAGACCAGGCACGACCGGCCGCTGCGGCTCGGTGCCGCGGGCACGGACGCCGTCGTCGACTCCCACCGGATCGCCTGCTCGCACTTCGACGCCTACCGGTTCTTCACGCCGGCCGCCGCGCCGCTCAACTCGCTCTCGCCGTCGTCGTCCGACCGCGACGCCTTCGAGCAGCCGGCCTGTCTGCACGCCGGCATGGACCTCTACAAGCACGCGTTCCGGCTGACCCCGATGGTGAGCTCCGACCTGGTCGCGGACTGCTTCGAGCTGGCCCGCGACATCCGGGTGCTCGACATGCGCGCGGCGCCGTACGACCTGACGGACCTGGGCTTCACGCCGGTGCGCGTCGAGACCGCGGACGGCAAGGCGGCGTACGCCGCGGCGCAGCGCTCCTTCGCCGCGCGCGGCGCACCGCTGCGAGCGCGCCTGGTCGCCGAGTGTGATCGGCTCCTCAGCGTCAGGTGACTTCGGTCCCTAGGGCCAGGGGACCTCGAGTCCTAACGTCGATGACGTGAGGAAGCCCGTCGCGATGTGCCCGGTCCGGCCCGGCGATCCGTGCTCGCTGTGCGTACCCGGTGCCACGGGTCCCGAGGACTGCCCGCTGGTCGCCGAGGTCATGCGCGATGCCGAGCTCCGCGCTCGCCTCGCTGACCTGCGCCGCGATCTCCGACCGTCGAGTCGGGAGGTCTGATTCAACATGGCCCGGGGGTCAGGTGAGGGCGAGGACCAGGGCGTTGGAGAGGGAGGAGAGGGCGAACGCGAGGAGGAAGGCCCAGCCTCCGGTGAGCCGGCGCCGGGGGTCGCGCGGCGGCGGCAGGAGGCCGGTCGGACCGCTGAGCAGGAGGTACGCCGCGAGCCCCAGCGGCGTCGCGGCTCCCAGCAGCCAGAACCACGCCCATCGGGTGGCCCGCCACGGCTCGGGCTGCGTGATCAGCAGCAGGAGGGTGGCCACCCCTAGGGCGACGCTCACCGCCATGAGCCACCCCGACACCCGCCACCCCAGCACGGTCGAGGTCGCGTGGCCCCACTCGTGGTGGTCGATGGTGAGGCCGGGCTGCAGCTGCGTGAGGGCGGCGTCGACGTCGGGTACGGCGCGGGGATGCGTCCACCGCCGGACGGGCCGTGACTCCCTGACCGTCGTCCGGTAGCGGATGATCCCGTCCCGCCAGCTCACCTCCACGGGTCCGGAGCCCCGGGCATGCGGCGGCAGGCCCGGCGTGGTCGACACCTCGTGCACGTCACCGCTCGAGACGGCGTGCCGGAGGTCGGACCAGGACCCCTCGCGTTCGCCCGTCCCGACGGCGACGGCGAGCACCGCGACCCAGCCGGCGATCAGCGCCCAGCGCCACGCGAGCTCGAGCCGGGAGCGGACCCGGCTCTTCGGGAGCTCGTCCGAGGCCGTGGTCGTCACGCCGGGGAGTGTAGGTCGGGGACGGCCGCCCTGACAGGATCGCCGCGTGCATCCCGGCCACTCCGTGCTCCAGGTGCCGGTGCCGCCGCTGGAGGAGTTCGTCCGCGGCCGCACCGCGCACTACGACCCGTCGTACCTCGGCGCGGCCGGGTTCGGACACGCGCACGTCACCGCCCTCGGACCGTTCACGGACGAGCTGACCGCGGACATCGAGCGACGGCTGGCCGCGATCGCCGCGGAGACCGAGCCGTTCGGCTTCGTGCTGGAGCGGATCGGGCGGTTCGACGACGGCACGCTGCACCTGGTGCCGGAGCCGGACGAGGGGTTCCGGAAGCTGACCGCGCGGCTGGTCGCGGAGTTCCCGGGCTTCCCGCCGTACGCCGGGGCGTACGACGAGGTCTTCCCGCACCTCACGCTCGACCGGCTGTCCGACGACGTGACGGTCGAGTCGACGCTGGCGCTGCTGGACGGCGTGCTTCCCGCGCACTGCCGGGCGGAGCGGCTCGACCTCGCCTGGTACGAGCCGCGTCGCACCCGCCTCGTCACGTCCTGGCCGTTAGGTTGAGCGCATGCGTCGTCTCGGAGCGATCGTCCTCACCGTGCTGCTCGCGGCCGGGCTGGCCGCACCCGCCCGCGGGGCCGACCCCCGCTGGGTCTTCTACACCAAGGACCGGACCTACTACACGTCCCCGTGGTTCCAGGGCGCGCACCGGATCATGGTGCCGTTCGGCTGCACCGCGGCGCCCTACTACTCCCCCGACCCGCGCTGCCGGGACCACCACGGGTTCCACCACGGGATGGACATCGCGATGCCCTGCGGGACCCCCTTGTACGCCGCGGTCCGGGTCCGCGTCGTCCCGAACGACTCGCTCGGCCCGGCGTACGGCGACAACCCGGTGCTGCTGCGCAACCGCAAGAAGCACTTCGACCTGGTGATCGGGCACACGAAGAAGGTGTACGTGCGGGAGGGCGACATGGTCGCGAAGGGGACCATGTTCGCGCGCGCCAACGACCGCGGCGCGCCGGACGGCTGCCACCTGCACTTCGAGGAGCGTTCGGTCGGAGGTGGGCTGTCGACCGCCGGGTGGCCGCGAGCGCTGCTGCGCCTGACGCCGCGGGACCGGTCGTGACCGAGAAGGTGCTCAAGGCGTTCTTCGACGAGGACGGGACCCTGCACACGATCCCGAGCAAGCACGCCAAGCTGCTGGTCGTGCTCGACCGGCTCGCGCAGCAGTTCGAGCCCGGCCGGCGCTACGAGGAGGCCGAGGTCAACGTCATCCTCACGCGCGCACACCCCGACTACGCGGCCCTGCGGCGGTACCTGGTCGAGAACGGCTTCCTCACCCGCGAGGCCGGGGTCTACTGGCGCAGCGGCGGGACGTTCGATGTCTGAGGAGGTCCGCGGCCGGGACTGGTACGGCGAGGACCTCGGCGCGGTCGTCCACTCCGACGTCGTGTTCACCGACGTCGACCTCAGCGAGGTGATCACGAAGGGCGCGACGTTCGAGCGCTGCGTGTTCCACAACTGCCGGTTCAACGCGTCCACCCACGTCGCCACGGCGTTCGTGTCCTGCGACTTCCGGCGCTGCAACTTCTTCGACGCGATCCTCGACGGCTGCAAGCTGACCGGCTCGGAGTTCAGCGAGTGCACGCTGCGGCCGATCGCGGTGCGCGGCGGCCAGTGGCGCGGGGTCAGCATGCGCCGCGCGACGCTGACCCGGCTCGAGCTCGACGGCGTCGACCTCCGCGAGGCGGACCTGTCGATGTCCGACCTGTCCGGCACGTCCCTGCGCGGGGCGAACCTCGGGGGCGCGACCCTCCGCGAGACGAACCTGGCCGAGGCGGACCTGCGCGGCGCCCTCCTGGACGGCGTCGACCTCTCGACCGCGCGGCTGCGCCGGACCAGGCTCGACCTGGTCGGCGCCGTGCTGCTCGCCGAGGTGCACGGCGCCGTGGTCGAGGCCGGTTAGCCGGCCGCCTGCTCGACCAGCTGCTCGATCCGTCTCGCCTCGTCGTCGCCGACCCGGAGCAGGGCGTACTCGGTCGACCACATGTTGCCGTCGTCCAGCAGCGCGGGGTCGTTGAAGCCGAGGTTGGAGTACCGGTTGCCGAACTTCGACGCCGGCTTGAAGAAGCAGACGACCTTGCCGTCGCTGGCCCAGGCGGGCATGCCGTACCAGGTCTTCGGGTCGAGCTGCGGCGCGACCCGGGTGACGATCGCGTGGATGCGCTCGGCCATCACCCGCTCGTCGTCGGGCATCTCCGCGACCTTGGCCAGCAGCGCCTCGAGGTCGTCGGCCTTCTTGGCGCCCTTCCTGCCCTCGGCCTTGAGCTCCTCCGCGCGGGCCTTCATGGCGGCCCGCTCGGCCTCGGTGAATCCGGTGTTCTTCGTCGTCGTGGTCATGACGAGAACGCTACGGACGGCGTACGCCGGGGTGCTTCTCGATTCCTGACCGATCGCCGACCCGATCGCCGACCCGCTGCCGGATCCCGTCGACGACGATGCCGAGCCCCGTGGCGAAGTCCGACTCCGGGCGAGGGTCGCCGTCGATCGCGCCAGCGCTGCCGGCCTGGAGGTGGGTCTGCTCGTCACCGACGTGGCCGAAGACGTAGTGCAGGAGGGTGCGGGCCGCCGTGCCGGCCAGCGCCCGGTCGAGACCGGCGTCGCGAC
Source organism: Nocardioides sp. URHA0032 (assembly GCF_000620645.1). Classification (GTDB taxonomy): domain Bacteria; phylum Actinomycetota; class Actinomycetes; order Propionibacteriales; family Nocardioidaceae; genus Nocardioides. The sequence continues at coordinate 354,064 of NZ_JIAV01000014.1, forward strand.
ACGCAGCCACCAGCTCCTCCCCCGGTGCCGTGGCGCCGAGCCCGAAGGCGTGCACGGTCGCGACGACCTCGGCACCGTCGCGGTAGGCGAGCATTGCCTCGCGCAGCTCCGTGCAGACGACGGTGGCGCGGTCGTCCCAGGTCTCCGGACGCGGGCCGTGGGGGCCGCGCGCGAGGATCTCGTCGGCCACCGCCGCGAGCAGGGACTGCTTGTTGGCGAAGTGGTGGTACAGCGCGCTGGGCTGCACGCCGAGCTCCGCACCGAGGCGGCGCATGGTGAGATCCGCGAGCCCATAGGCGTCGAGGACGCCGAGCGCGTGCTCGACGACGTCGGCCCGGCGGTGGCCCATCGCACACTCCCCTTCACGTTGACCGCGAATCAGCCGAACCCTAACCTGAACACCGTTCACCTGACCACCGCTCTGCCGGGAGTGCCCATGACCACGTCGTTCGACCACCTCGCCGCCAGCATCCTCGACGGGAAGCCGGCGACCGAGGACGACGCCCTGGCGGTGCTGCGCGCCCGGGACGACGAGCTCCTCGACGTGGTGGCGGCGGCCGGGCGCCTGCGCCGCGAGTTCTTCGGCAACACCGTCAAGGTCAACTACCTCGTCAACCTCAAGTCGGGGCTGTGCCCCGAGAACTGCAACTACTGCTCCCAGGCGCTCGGGTCGACGGCCGACATCCTCAAGTACAAGTGGCTCGACACCGAGCAGGCGCTGGAGCAGGCGTCCGCGGGCCTGCGTGGCGGCGCCACCCGCGTCTGCATGGTCTCGAGCGGCCGCGGACCCACCAACAAGGACGTCGAGCGCGTCGCCGACATGGTCGGCACCATCAAGGCGGAGCACCCCGACGTCGAGATCTGCGCGTGCCTCGGCCTGCTCAAGGACGGTCAGGCCGAGCGGCTGCGCGAGGCCGGCGTCGACGCCTACAACCACAACATCAACACCGCCGAGTCCCACCACGACACCATCGTGCAGACCCACACGTACGCCGACCGGGTCGACACCGTGGGCAAGGCGAAGACCGCCGGGCTGTCGGCGTGCAGCGGCCTCATCGCCGGCCTGGGCGAGACCGACGAGCAGCTCGTCGAGGCGCTCTTCGCGCTGCGCGACCTCGGGTCCGACTCGATCCCGGTCAACTTCCTGATGCCGTTCGACGGCACGCCGTACGAGAACACCTGGGAGCTGTCCCCGACCCGCTGCGTCAAGATCCTGGCGATGGCGCGGTTCGTGTGCCCCGACCGGGAGATCCGGATCGCCGCCGGGCGGGAGATGCACCTGCGGTCGCTCCAGGCCCTCGCCCTGAACGTCGCCAACTCGATCTTCCTCGGTGACTACCTGACCTCCGAGGGGCAGGATGCCGCAGCGGACCTCGAGCTCATCCACGACAACGGCTTCGTGGTGCTCGGCGCCGACGAGGACCCCCGGCCGCTGCACACCGGGGGCCACGACCCGGCCAAGCGCCGCCGCGGCGCCGGCACCGCCGTGGCCCCGAACTCCTGACCCGGCTGCGCATGCTCTCCACGCACGACGACCTCCTCTCCTTCGACCGGGCCCACGTCTGGCACCCGTACACGTCGATGACCGACCCGACGCCGGTGCGCCGGGTGACCGCCGCGTCCGGGACCCGGCTGACCCTCGACGACGGCACCGAGCTGGTGGACGGCATGTCCTCGTGGTGGGCCGCGATCCACGGGTACCGGCACCCGCGACTGGACGCGGCACTGCGCGCCCAGGTCGGCGAGTTCGCGCACGTGATGTTCGGCGGGCTCACCCACGGACCTGCCGTCCGGCTCGCCGAGCGGCTCGTCGAGCTCGCCCCCGACGGGCTCGAGCACGTGTTCCTCGCGGACTCGGGATCGGTCAGCGTCGAGGTGGCGCTGAAGATGGTGCTGCAGTACCAGCGGGGCGCCGGGCGGCCCGAGCGCACCCGGATGCTGACGGTCCGCGGCGGCTACCACGGCGACACGTTCGGCTGCATGAGCGTGTGCGACCCGGTGGGTGGCATGCACTCGATGTTCGCGGGCGTGCTCCCCCAGCAGGTGTTCGCGCCACAGCCGCCGGCGGACGAGGCCGGCGTCCCGGCCTGGGCGAGCGCCTTCGAGGCGCTCGCCGGGCAGCACGCCGGTGAGCTCGCGGGGATCATCGTCGAGCCGCTCCTCCAGGGTGCGGGCGGCATGTGGACCTACCCGGCCGAGTGCCTGCGCGTGATGCGCGCGGTCGCCGACCGGCACGACCTGGTGCTCGTGTTCGACGAGATCGCCACCGGCTTCGGCCGCACCGGGACGCTGTTCGCCGCCGACGCGGCCGGCGTCTCCCCCGACGTGATGTGCGTCGGCAAGGCGCTGACCGGCGGCTACCTGACCCTCGCCGCGGCGTTGTGCACGAGGCGGGTGGCCGAGGGGCTCTCGCGGTCCGAGAGCGGTGTCCTCATGCACGGGCCGACGTACATGGGCAATCCCCTCGCCTGCGCCGTCGCCCTCGCCTCGCTCGACCTCTTGGTCGAGAACGACTGGCGGTCCCAGGTCGCCCGGGTCGGCGCGGGGCTCGCGGCCGGCCTGGAGCCGGTCGGGCGACAGGCCGGTGTCGCCGACGTCCGCACCATCGGCGCCGTCGGCGTCGTGCAGCTCGACCACCCCGTCGACGTGGTCAAGGCGACCGGGGCGGCGATCGAGCAGGGCGTCTGGCTGCGGCCGTTCCGCGACCTCGTCTACACGATGCCGCCGTACGTCTCGACCGACGACGACGTGGCGCGCATCTGTGCCGCCGTCGAGGCAGCGGCGGTGGTCGCGTGAGCTGGCACGAGTGGCTCGCGGCCCAGGCGGCCGCCCGCGAGGAGGCCGGGCTGACCCGGCGGCTCGTCGTACGACCCGCCGACGACCCGGTCCTCGACCTCGCGGGCAACGACTACCTGGGCCTCGCCCGCCACCCCGAGGTGATCGCCGGGGCCGAGGCCGCCGCGCGCGCGTACGGCGCCGGTGCGGGCGCCTCGCGCCTGGTGAGCGGCACGCTCCAGATCCACGCGACCCTCGAGCGCGAGCTGGCGGCGTACACCGGACAGCCCGGCGCGCTGGTGCTCTCGACCGGCTACCACGCGAACCTGTCGGTCGTCACCGCGCTCGCCGACCGTTCGGCGCTGGTCGTCTCCGATGCCCACATCCACGCCTCGCTGGTCGATGCGGCCCGGCTCTCGCGGGCGCGCCTGGTGGTCAACCCGCACAACGACGTCGCCGCCGTCGAGGCCGCGCTCGCCGCCGCGCCGGGCGAGCGGGTGCTGGTGCTCGCGGAGTCGGTCTACTCGGTGCTCAGCGACGCAGCGCCGCTGGCCGAGCTGGCCGAGGTGTGCGCGACGTACGGCGCCCTCCTGGTCGTCGACGAGGCGCACGGCCTCGGCGTGCACGGCCCAGGCCTGGTCGCCGCCGCCGGGCTGGCCGGAGCGCCGCACGTCGTGGTGACCGCGACCCTCTCCAAGTCGCTGGGCAGCCAGGGGGGCGCCGTGCTCGGCCCGCCGGCTCTGCTCGACCACCTGGTCAACCGGGCCCGCCCGTTCATCTTCGACACCGGGCTGGCGCCGGCCGCGGCCGGCGCCGCGCTCGCCGCGCTGCGGGTCCTGACCGCGACGCCGGAGCTCTCGACCCGGGTACGGCACCGGGTCACCGACCTCGCCGCGGCCCTCGGCGTCGAGCCACCGACCGGAGCCGTGCTCTCGGTGCCGATGCCCTCGCCGCGGGGGGCGCTGGCGGCGCAGGCCGCCGCGCTCGAGCAGGGCGTGCGGGTCGGCTGCTTCCGGCCGCCGTCGGTGCCGGACGGCGTCTCCCGCCTGCGGATCACGGCCTCGGCCGGGCCGTCGGACGAGCAGTGGGCGCGGGCCACCGAGGTGCTGGTCGCCGTCGTGAAGGAGTTCCGCGCGTGACCGGACGCGTCGTGGTCGTCACCGGTACGTCCACCGGCGTCGGCAAGACGGTCGCCACCGCGGCCCTCGCCCAGCGGTCTGCCGACCGCGGCTCGGTCGTGGTCGTGAAGCCCGTGCAGACCGGCGTCGTCGACGGCGACTCGGACGCCGAGGAGGTGCACCGGCTGACCGGGTGCGCCGTGCAGGAGTACACGACGCTGGACGACCCGCTCGCCCCGGACACCGCTGCCCGCCGGCAGGGCGTCGCGATCCCACCGGTCGCGGAGTACGCCGACCGGATCCGGGCGCTCGCCGAGCTCCATGACACCGTCGTCGTCGAGGGCGCGGGCGGCCTGCTGGTCCGCCTCGACGCCGACGGCGGGACGCTGCTCGACCTCGCGGCCGAGCTCGCGAAGTCCGTCCCGCTCGACCTGGTGGTCGTCGTGGGCCCGCAGCTCGGCACCCTCAACCACGCCGAGCTGACCGTCGCCGCCGTACGCGCCCGGGGCCTGGAGCCGGCCGGCCTCGTCATCGGTGCGTGGCCGGCCGAGCCCGGGCTGGCGGAGCGGTGCAACGCCGAGGACCTCCCCCACCACACGGGTCTGCCCGTGCTCGCGACGATCCCGGTCGGCGTCGGCGCGCTCGACCGCGACCAGTTCCTGGCTCAGGCGCCGGCCTGGTTCTCCTGAAGCCAGAGCCGGCCACGCGTCTTCGAGGCTCGTGACAGCCAGGCGTCCTGGATGATCTCGGCGAGCTCCTCGCGGCTGATCTCGTCGAGCCGGCTCGCGCGGACGAGCACCGACGGGTGGCCGTCGAAGTGCGGCGTGGTGAAGAACGGGCTCGACTCGTCCTGGAGCAGCGCCTCCTTCTCCTCCGGCGGGCACCAGAGCACGATCACGTCGTCGTACCGCTCCCCGGTCTCGGGATCGAACGCGTCCGGACGGGGCGTCCGGAAGAACACGAACGACTTCCCGCCGACCTGGTAGACGGGATTCTGTGCCCGCTCGCCGCGGACGACGGTGACGTGGGGCATCGCCAGCGCGAGCGCGTGCACGTCCTCGACCGTGGCCACCCGGCTACCGTAGCCGCGTGCGAGTCGCCGCGAACGGGATCGAGCTGGACGTCCGCGTCTCCGGCTCCGGACCGCCGCTCGTCCTCCTGCACGCACTCGGCGAGACGTCAGCGGACTGGGACGTGGTGCTGCCTGCGTTCGAGGAGCGCTTCACCGTGCACGCCGTCGACCTGCGCGGCCACGGCGGGTCCGACTGGCCGGGTGCGTACTCACTGGAGCTGATGCGCGACGACGTGCTCGCGCTGCTCGACGCGCTGGACCTGCCGGCCGTCGACCTGGTCGGGCACTCGCTCGGCGGGTTCGTCGCACACCTCGTGGCCCAGCAGGCGCCGTCGCGGGTTCGCCGGCTGGTGCTCGAGGACGTCCCGGCCCCGCTACCCCGGGAGGTGGCACCCCCGGTGCGGCCGGACGGCGCGCTGGCGTTCGACTGGGACGTAGTGGTCGGCGTACGTCCCGAGCTCGACGACCCCGACCCGGCCTGGCTCGACGGGCTCGCCCGGATCACCGCCGACACGCTGGTCGTGTGGGGCGGGACCGCGAGTCCGGTGCCGCCGGAGCGGGTCGAGGAGCTGGTACGCCGCGTCCCGTCGGCGTCGATGACGACGATCGAGGCCGGTCACCTGGTGCACGCGAAGGAACCCGCCGCGTTCACCGAGGTCGTGCTCGGCTTCCTTCAGCCCGAGTAGGGCACCTCGGTCCGCCAGCCGTCCTCGTCCTGACGGGCCGCGTCCCAGATCGCGTCGGCGACCAGGTCGGGTGTGAAGCGGTCGTCCTGGCCGAGCGTGCCGCGCACCGTCACGGAGACCGCACGGATCCCGTCGTCCACGAGCGTCGCGTCCAGGCTCCGGACGAGGTTGCGGAGGCCGGCCTTCTGCACGCCGAGGGACGCGGCCCGGTGCCACGGCTTGTCGGCCGCCATGCTCCCGGTCGCGGTGACCCGGCCGCCGGCCGACATGAACGGGCGGGCGGCCTGCACCGACGTGAGCAGCGCGCCGACGCCGAGCGTCACGTCCTCGAGCAGCTCGGGCACGGTGAGCTCGAGCGGGTCCTTCTCGCGGAACGCGCTCGGGTTGAAGTGCAGCACGTCGATCCGACCCGTGTGCTCCCCCATCCGCCGGATCGCCGCGGTCGTCGCATCGGCGTCGGTGATGTCGACGACGGCGTGGCCGACCTCGGCGCCGAGCTCCTCGAGCTCCGCCGCCAGCGCCCGGAGCGGCTCCTCCTCCCGACCCAGCAGGCCCACGTCGTACCCCTCGCGCGCGAAGCGTCGAGCCACCGACCCGCTCACGCCGGGACCCGCGGCGACGACCACCAGCACCGGCCTGCTCATGACGCCACCCTAGGCCGCCGCTCGCGTAGGTTGGCGCGGTGCCCTTCTTCGACTTCCTGCGCGACACCGAGCGCTACGCCTCCACCCCCGGCAGCGTCAAGCGGCTCAACACCCGCCACCGCTACCTGGTCAAGCCGTACGCCGCCGAGCTGGAGGGCAGCTCGGTCCTCGACCTGGCCTCGCACGACGGCCGCTGGTCGTACGCGCTGAGCGCGGCCGGCGCCCGGGAGGTCGTCGGGATCGAGGCGCGCGCCGAGTCCATCGCCGGGTTCGCGGCCTACCCGGACGGCCCGGTCAAGGACCGGATCGGCTTCATCCAGGGCGACGTGTACGAGGAGCTGCCACGGCTGGTCGCGGAGGGACGCCGCTTCGACGTGGTGGCGCTGCTCGGGCTCTTCTACCACGTGATGGACCACTACGGCCTGCTCAAGCTGATCGCCCGGCTCGAGCCCCGGCTGGTCATCGTCGACAGCGAGTTCGCCCTCAGCCCGGACCCGATCGTCCGGCTGATCCGGGAGAAGACCGACAACCGGCTCAACTCCATCGCCCACGTCCCCGACCAGGTGCGGGCACCGGCCGGCATCCCGAGCCGGTCGGCCATGGAGCTGATGGCCGCCACGCTCGGGTACGCCGTGGAGTGGGCCGACTGGGAGACGCTCCCGGAGGGCCGGCGGGCCGGGCTGCGGTCCTACTTCCGGGAGCCGCCGGAGATCAAGCGACGCAACACCTGCGCGCTGCGACCGCTCTGACCGTCACCAGCCGGGCGGCCTGCGGTCCGCCCACGGCGCGGCGGCTTCGACCTGGGCCGAGAGCGAGAGCAGCAGCTCCTCCTCGGCCGGCCGGGCCGCGAGCATCACGCCGACCGGCAGGCCGTCGCCGGTCCAGTGCAGCGGCAGCGAGACCGCCGGCATGCCGGTGACGTTCCACGCCGACGTCCACGGGGTGAACGCCTTCTGCGCCTCGAAGTCCGCCTCCGGATCATCGTCGTCGCGCATCGCACCCACCGGCAGCGGCGGGCTCGCGAGCGTCGGGGTGAGGACGGCGTCGTACGGCGCGAGCGCCTCGAGCGCGCCCGCGGCGTACCGTCGCAGCGCGCCGATGGCGAGCCCGAAGTCCGGGCCGCTCACCGCGCGGCCGCGCGCGGACAGCCACCGGGTCAGCGGCCGCAGCAGGTGCTCCCGCTCGGGCGGTACGACGGCCAGCGCGGTCAGCACCGCCCAGCAGGTCTCGAAGGTGGCGACCGCCTCCCGCGGCAGCGGCACCTCGACGTCGACCACCTCGTGGCCGAGCGACTCCAGCAGCCGGGACGCGTCCTCCCAGGCCCGCACGCACGCGGGGTCGACCGTCGTGTCGGTGATGACGGGGGTGCCGAAGCGCGCCACCCGGAGCCGGCCCGGCTCCCGGTCGCAGGCCGCCAGGAAGCTCTCGGAGGGAGGCGGCGCCCAGGCTGGGTCCCCCACCCCGCGACCGGCGAGTGCGTCGAGCATCGCCGCCGCGTCGCGCACGCTCCGGGCGATCGTCCCGGCGGTCGCCAGGCCCACGGGGTCGCCGTACGTCGGGCGACCGCTGATCCGCCCGCGCGTGGGCTTGAGGCCGACGAGTCCGCAGCAGGAGGCCGGGATCCGGATGGAGCCGCCGCCGTCGGAGCCCTGGGCGAGCGGCACCAGCCCCGCCGCGACGGCCGCGGCGGCCCCGCCGGAGGAGCCGCCGGCCGTGCGCGTCCGGTCCCACGGCGTGACGGCCGGCGGCGCGACGTCCGGCTCGGTGTAGCAGGGCGAGCCGAACTCCGGGGTGTTGGTCTTGCCGAGGCTGACCGTCCCGGCCGCCTCGAGCGCCAGCGTGACGCCGTCCGACACGTCGGGCACGAAGTCGGCGAACGCCGCCGACCCGAAGGTCGTGCGCACGCCGGCGGTGAGGTTGAGGTCCTTGATCGCGGTCGGCACGCCGAACAGCGGTGACCCGTCGGGCGCGCCGAGTGCGTCCGCCCGCGCACGGGCCAGGTCGGGCGTGAGCGTGACGAACGCGCCGACCGAGTCGAGCCGGTCGGCGCGTTCGAGGTAGTGGTCGACGAGCTCGCGCGGCGACACCTCGCCGCGGCGCACGAGCGCGCCCTGCTCCAGCGCGGTCAGGTCATGGAGTTCGGCCACGACCCGACCGTAGCCGGACCCGGGGTCAGGCCGCGGCGGTCGCCGGGTCGTACTCGACCAGGGTCTGCACCGCGCGGGTGAGCCGGCCGATCACGTCGGGGTCGGTCAGCACGTCGACCTCGATGGCCGACTGCGAGACGGTGACGTCCTCGACGACGGTCGCGCCGGCGATGCGCGCCGATCGGGCGGTGTCCTCGTGCGCCCACTTGCCGCCGAACGGCGTCGGGGTCGCGCCCACCACGCCGAACGGCTTGCCGACGATGGCGCCCGCGCCGTACGGACGGGACAGCCAGTCGATCGCGTTGTTGAGCACTGCCGGCATGGTGCCGTTGTACTCGGGCGTGACCGCGAGGACGCGGTCGGCGCTGCCGACCCGCTCACGCAGGGCGGCCGCGGAGGCGGGCACGTCGCTCGGGTTGTCGATGTCCTCGTTGTAGAACGGGATCTGGCCCAGGCCGTCGACGATGTCGACGGTGACGCCCTCGGGCGCCTGCTCGGCGAGGAGCTCGGCCAGCTTGCGGTTGACGGAGTCCGTCCGGAGGCTGCCGACCAGGACGGCGATGGTGGTTTCGGTCATGGTCCCAAAACGGACCACGGTCCGGTTTCATTCCCGCCGCGACCCGGCGATTTCGCGAGCGCTGCATCACGGCTCTCACTAGGGTGAACGCCGACATGTCCGAGCCGTCCCGGGAGCCCCAGCTGCTGCCCCTCCTCGGCGCTCCCCCGGCGGAGCGCCGCGACGCGGCGCGCAACCGGGAGCGGCTGCTGGACGCCGCGAAGGAGCTGGTCGAGCGGTGCGGCGCGGCCGCGACCACCATGGACGCGGTCGCCGCGGCCGCCGGGGTCGGGAAGGGGACGGTCTTCCGCCGCTTCGAGTCCCGTGAGGGCCTGATGGCCGCGATCCTCGACCACTCCGAGAGCGAGTGGCAGGCGCAGGTGATGTCCGGCGAGCCGCCGCTCGGCCCGGGCGCCGACCCGTGGGACCGGCTGCTCGCCTTCGGCCGCACCCGCCTCGAGACCACGCTCCTGCACGCCGAGCTGATCCGCGAGGCCGGACGGTCGGGCGCGCGGGCCTCGGGCGCGTACTCGTTCACGGCGACCCACGTGCGCTACCTGCTGAGCCAGCTCCAGGTGGACGGCGACGTGCCGCTCCTGGCCGTGGCGCTGCTGGCGCCCCTCGAGCTGCCGATCCTCGAGCAGGTGAGCCTCGACGGGTTCCCGGTGGACCGGGTCTACCACGGCTGGGTGGACCTGGCCCGCAGGATCACGCGCCGCCCGTAGCCGCCTCCTGGCGGCGCAGGCCGAAGGTCATGCCGTCGACGAGCGCTCCCCACGACGCCTCGATGACATTGGCGCCGACGCCGACGGTCACCCAGGACGACTCGCCGTCGCTGGTCTCGATCAGCACCCGGGTGATCGCGTCCGTGCCGTGGCCCTGGTCGAGGATGCGCACCTTGTAGTCGATCAGCTCGAACTTCGCGACCTCCGGGTACGCCCGCTCGATCGCGTGCCGCAGCGCCTGGTCCAGCGCGTTGACCGGGCCGTTGCCCTCACCCGTCACGACGTGCCGCACGTCGGCGGCCCTCAGCTTCACCGTCGCCTCGGACAGCGCGTCCTCGCCCGGGCGGGTCTCGGTGATCACCCGCCAGGACTCGACCTCGAAGTACGCCGGGCGCGCGCCCTCGACCTCCTCGACGAGGAGCAGCTCGAACGACGCGTCGGCCGCCTCGAACGTGTAGCCCCGGCTCTCGAGCACCTTGACCCGGTCGGTGATCCGGGTGACGAGCTCCCGGTCGCCCGAGAGGTCGAACCCGAGCTCGCGGCCCTTGAGCTCGATCGAGGCCCGGCCGGCCATGTCGGACACGAGCAGCCGCATGTCGTTGCCGACGCCGCCCGGGTCCATGTGCTGGTAGAGGTCGGGGTCGACCTTGATCGCGCTCGCGTGCAGGCCGGCCTTGTGGGTGAACGCCGAGGCGCCGACGTACGGCTGCCGCGACGCCGGCGGGAAGTTGGTGACCTCCGCGACCGCGTGCGCGATCCGGGTCGCCTCGCCGAGCAGCCCCTGGGGCAGCACCTCGCGGCCCAGCTTGAGCTCGAGGTTCGCCACGACCGAGACGAGGTCGGCGTTGCCGGTGCGCTCGCCGTACCCGTTGATCGTGCCCTGCACGTGCGTCGCCCCGGCGTCGACGGCGGCGAGCGTGTTCGCCACGGCACAGCCGGTGTCGTTGTGGCAGTGGATCCCGACCCGCACCTGCGCGCTCTCGCGGACGTCGTGGACCACGTCGGCCACCCAGCCGGGCAGCATGCCGCCGTTGGTGTCGCAGAGGGCGACCACCTCGGCGCCGGCGCCGTATGCCGTGCGCAGCACCTCGAGCGCGTAGTCGCGGTTCGCGCGGTACCCGTCGAAGAAGTGCTCGGCGTCGAGGAACACGGTCTGCCCCTCGGCGCGGAGGTGGCTGACGGTGTCGCGGATCATCTCGAGGTTCTCCTCGAGGGTGGTGCGCAGGGCGAGCTCGACGTGCCGGTCGTGGGACTTCGCGACCAGCGTGACGACGCCGGCTCCGCTGTCGCGCAGCGCCGCGACCAGCGGGTCGTCGGCGGCCTTGACGCCCGCGCGCCGGGTGGCGCCGAACGCCGCGAGCCGCGCGTGGCGCAGGTCCAGCTCGTCCGCGGCTCGGCGGAAGAACTCGGTGTCCTTGGGGTTCGCGCCCGGCCAGCCGCCCTCGATGTACCCGACCCCGAGGCCGTCGAGCTGGCGCGCGATGGACAGCTTGTCGGCGACCGAGAGGTTGAGGCCCTCCTGCTGCGCGCCGTCGCGCAGGGTGGTGTCGTAGACGTGGAACGCGCCGTGGAGATCCATCGGGCTCTCTCTCGTACAGGTTTCGGACACAAAAAAACCTCTCGGGGTACGAGAGGTCGGCGCGCCGGGTGCTCCACTCGGGAGCTCGGCGCGCTAGGAAATGATGATCTGCTGGTGCTGCACGTGCCCATCGTGCCACGGCGACCGGATCACGGACGCGGCATCTCGGCATGCGGGCGGTCGTTCGCGGGCGTCCACGTCGCGCCGGCGAGGTCCGCGCGGAAGCCCAGCACCGCGGCGACCGCGAGGACCACGAGCAGCGCGACCGTCCACCGCCGGAGGTCGGCGGCGAGCGGGTTCACGACCCGCCCGACCGGTCCGCGGACCCGGGACCCACCGGGTCCGAGCCACAGGGAGACGGCGAGCACGACGCCGCACACGAACAGCGCGAGGCCCAGGCCGGTCGCGATCGCGTAGCAGATCAGGGCCGCTGCGACCGCCAGCCCGAGGCTCCACAGGGCGAGCAGCACCGCACCCGGGACGGACTGCACGAGGTGCCAGGGTGCGGCGACCAGCAGCTGCACGCCGTCGTACCACTTGCGGCCGCGGTACTCCCGGCGCTGGTCCCGCGCCGACGCGGCGAGCGAGCCGCTCCGCAGCAGCCAGGCCAGGACCAGCATCAGCGCGGTCGTGAGCCAGGGGTACGCCGCGCACCCGGCACCGCACACCAGCGCGATCCCGGACAGCAGCACGCCCCGGCGGAACCGCTCGGCGGCCGGGACCTTCGCCACCGGCGGCTGGTACGACGTCAGTGCGAGCGTGAGCGGCTCCGCGGTCTCGTGGCCCGGCCAGACGTCGGTCTCGTCGTCGGCCGCCGCCTGGGCGGCGAGTGCGAGCGGGACGGTGTACGGGTCGTGCGGCGGCGCGCTGGGCGGCGGGGCCGCCGGCCGCTCGCCGCGACGGGTGGTCAGGGGTCGCAACCAGGTGAGCAGCTGGTCGAGCGTGGGGCGGTTCCGCGGCTCCGGGTCGAGGGCGGCCGCGACCACCTGGCGCAGGTCGTGGGGCAGGCCGTCGAGGTCGAACTGGCCGCGCCGGACGCGGTCCATGATCGCCATCGCGGGGCCGCGGCCGAACGGCGGGTGGCCGGTGCCGGCGTACGCCACCGTGGCCGCCCACGAGTGCACGTCCGAGGCGGGGATCGCGTCCTCGCCGTACAGGATCTCGGGCGCGAGGTAGCCCGGTGTGCCGAGCAGCCAGCCGGTGTGGGTCAGCTTCGGGTCGTCGGCGACGCGGGCCAGGCCGAAGTCGATGAGGATGGGCGTCCGACCCTCCATCAGCACGTTCGAGGGCTTCACGTCGCGGTGCAGGACGCCGACGGAGTGCACCGACGCCACACCCTCGGCGAGGCAGCCCGCCAGCCAGTAAAGATCGTCGCCCTCGATCGCCCCCTCCTCGACCACCAGGTCGTGGAGCGACAGGCCGGGCACGTAGCGGGTGGCGACGTACGGGACCTCCGCCCAGGGGTCGGCGTCCACGATCTCGGCCACCCACTGGCTCCGGATCCGCTGCAGGGACCCGACCTCACGCTCGAGCCTCCGGCGCGCCTCCTGGTCGCCGACGATGTGCGGGCGCAGCACCTTGAGCGCCACCCGCTGGCCCGCCGGGCCACGCCGGGCCAGGTGCACGACACCCATGCCCCCCTCGCCGAGCCGGGCCAGCAGGGTGTAGCCGCCCACCGTGCGGGCGGACGGCCCCTCGGCCGGCGGAGACGTCGTCACGCGCCGAGGCTACCCGCGCGGCGGGTCGCGATCGGGTAGGCGGCACCCCCTGCCCGCGGCGCCGGTCGGATTCACCGGCACACCTCCTGAGGCGAGGTCAGCGCAGCGCCCCGAGGTAGCTCCCCGTCGCCCGGAGGTCGCGCAACCGGCGTTCCCACGTCACGCCGACGACGGTGAGCAGCGTCCCCGCCGACCCGATCAGCGCCCACTGCGGCACCCCGGCGAGGTACGGCGCGAGCTCGCGCAGCACGACCGTCGCGCCGACGGCTGCCCCGACGACGAGCGGCGCGCTCCAGCGCAGCCGCGCGCCGAGGAGCACCAGGACGAGGCAGGCTGCCCCCAGCGTCGCCGCCCGCAGGCTGAGCGGGTCCTCGAGCACCCAGAGCAGGGACGGCACGGTCGCCAGCAGCAGGGCTGGTCCGAGCGCTCCCCAGGTGGGGGCCTCGGGGTGCCGGCGGAGGTGGACCACCCCGACCACGAGGAGCGCGACGGCGCTCGGCAGCGTGTACGGCTCCGGCGCCGTGACACCGACGTCCCACAGCCGCACCCAGGTGGCGACCGCGAGGAGAGCGCCCCCCAGCCAGCCGAGCGAGCGCCGCCCGGGCTGGAGCAGGGCGCTCACCGAGACCAGCACGCCGGCGACCGTGAGGTGCAGTGCCAGCGCGACGCTCGGGTCGTCGGCGTACCCGACCGCGAACGCCGCGGCCACGGTGGCGGCCGGCCCGGCGGTCGCCTCGATCTCCGGGCGGGGCCGGGCGATCGCGAGCACCCCCAGGATCACCAGGACAGGGACACCGCGGTGGCTCTCCTCGACGCCGGCGACCTCGCCGAGCACCCACACGAACCCGGCCACGGTCGCCGAGAGCAACAGGCCGCCGGCGAGCTGCTGGTCGACCCGGCCGAGGCGCCACAACGTGGCCGCGACCAGGACCAGCACGCCGAGCACCACCGCGGTGAGCACGTCGCTCGGCAGGGCCACGAGCAGGCCGAGCGCGCCCACAGCGACCCCGGCGACCGACTGGCCGAGGCCGTACGTGCCCTCGTGCCGGAGGGCGTCCGCGACCAGGGCGGCGCTCAGGAGGGCCAGCCCGGCGACCACCGTCCACACCGGGACCGGGCCGAGGGCGAGGGTCCCGATCAGCGCGAGGGCCAGCACGCCGGCCGGCAGCTGGGGGCGCGGGAGGCGTGGGAGCACCGCGAGGAGCGCGGCGAGCAGGCCCGCGGCGCCGAGCAGGAGCAGCACCGGCACGGCGACCGGGTCCGAGTCGCCCAGGCTCGTGGTCACCGAGCCCGTGAAGGGCGCATCGACGTCGATCGCGTTGCCGAGGGCCTGGACGGCGAGAGCCGTGGTCACCAGGCCGAGGGGCACGCCGGCCACGACGATCGGCGGCCACGCAACCGGACGCCAGGCAGCGGGCAGGACCAGCGAGACCAGGACCCAGGTCGCGAGCACGGCGAGCGCCACGAGCCCCACGACGGTGGCGCCCTCGTCGATCGCCGGCAGTGCGACGGTCACGGTGAGCAGCGTGAGGGTCACCGCGACGCACGCGCGGACGGCCGCGACGTTCCCGCGCAGGAAGGGGACCGGCAGCAGCGAGAGCAGCGTGGCGAGGAGGAGCGAGGCGCCGTGACCGTCGAGCCAGAGCGTCCGCAGGCTGGCGAGGTCGGCCGCCTCGGCCAGCCCGACGAGGAGCAACCCCAGCCACCAGCAGGACGCGCCGGCCGCCGCGGCGACCAGCAGCGGGGTGAGCCCACGAGCCCGTGCCAGGCCGGCCAGCACCGCGTGGCCGAGGATCACGGCGACCGTCACGGTGGTCAGGTGGCCGGTCGTCGCCACCAGTCCGGCGCCGAGCGCTCCCAGGCCGAGGACGGCGCCGGCCTGGGGCGAGATCAGCCGCGTGATGACGGCGAGCGCCAGGGCGGCGACCGTGACGGTCCCGCCGACCACGGCGAGCAGCTCCTCCGCCGCGAGGTCGCCCCACCAGCCCGCGTGGTCGGCGCCCACGACGTCGAGGACGAGCAGCCCGAGGCCGACGGTGGTGAGCGCCTCACCCGCGATCCGCAGGTCCCGTCGGCCCAGCCACGCACCCAGGCCGCCGGTGACCACGGTCAGCCCGGTGAGGACCGCCGTCCGGCCTCCGACGCCGAGCCACGACCAGGCCGCCACGAGGAACGCGACCGCGGCGACCAGGAGGCACAGTGCGCCGAGCCCGAGGAGGATCTTCGGCACCGAGAGTGCGGACATCTGGTGCCGCTGCGGCGGGCGAGTGACCGGCACGGGCGGCCGGAGCGGCACGGGTGCCGGCGCCCCCGCCGACTCGACCCGGAGCCGGGCGAGCAGCTGGTCGGCGGTGCGAAGGGCCTGCAGCAGCTCCCCGGCCAGGGGCACCCGCAGGAGCAGCCCGCACTCAGGGCACGCGGACGCATCGACGGGCAGCCGGGAGGAGCAGCTGGGGCACACGAACGGATCGGCGTACGGCATGCCGCAAGCCTTGCCGGGCGGCGCCCGGCGGGGAATCGGTACGGATACTCAGACGATGCGGTGCATCCAGCCGAACGGGTCCTCGGCGCGGCCGTACTGGATGTCGACCAGCGCCTGGCGGATCCGCATCGTCAGGTCGGTGCTCGCGGGCGCCGGGGCCGACCCGCCGTCCCACTTCAGCTCGCCCACCGGGGTCACGACCGCGGCGGTCCCGCACGCGAAGATCTCGGTGATCCGCCCGCTGGCCACGCCCTCGCGCCACTCGTCGATCGAGAACCGCCGCTCCTCCACCTGGTGGCCGAGCTTGCCGGCCAGCTCGATGATGCTGGAGCGGGTGATGCCCTCGAGGATGGTGCCGGTCTCGGGGGTGACGATGGTGCCGTCGTCGTGGACGAAGTACATGTTCATGCCGCCGAGCTCCTCGACGTACCGCCCGTGCTGGGCGTCGAGGAAGACCACCTGGTCGCAGCCGTGGCCGGTGGCCTCCTGCTGCGCGACCAGCGAGGACGCGTAGTTGCCGCCGGTCTTCGCGGCACCCATGCCACCCCGTCCGGCGCGGGTGTACTCCTCGGTGAGCCACAGGGTGACGGGCTTGACGCCGCCCTTGAAGTAGGCGCCGGCGGGGCTGGCGATCACCATGAACGTGACGTGCTGGCTCGGCCGGACGCCGAGGAACACCTCGGTCGCGATCATGAACGGCCGGACGTAGAGGCTCTTCTCCCCCGCCGGGTCAGGGACCCAGCGCTGGTCGGCCGCGACCAGGGCGTCGACGGCCTGCACGAAGTCGTCGACCGGGAGCTCGGGGAACGCGAGCCGGTGGCTGGAGCGCACCATCCGGGCGGCGTTCTCCTCCGGCCGGAACGACCAGATCGAGCCGTCGTCGTGGCGGTAGGCCTTCATGCCCTCGAACGTCTCCTGCGCGTAGTGCAGGACGGCGGTCGCCGGGTCGAGGGCGAGCGGGCCGTACGGCTCGATGCGCGCGGCGTGCCAGCCGGCGTCGGGGGTCCACTCGGCCGTGAACATGTGGTCGGTGAAGAACTGGCCGAAGCCCGGGTTCGCGAGGATCTCGGCGAGGCGCTCGTCGGAGACGGGGGCGCTCGACGACGTGGTGCTGATCTCCATGGGGGACAACTTAGTAGGCCTTCCGATGAAATGGAGACGGGTCGGATGCGTCGGGATACCCGGTGAGCCGGGGATCCCGACGCTTCACGGGCATTGCAACGGCCGAAAAGTGCAGGCATACCCGGCGAGCCGGGGATCCCGACGCTTCACGGGCATTGCAACGGCCCAAAAGTGCAGGCATACCCGGCGAGCCGGGGATCCCGACGGCCTCAGCCCACCAGACGCCCCGCGATCGCGTCGCCGACCTCGGGAGTACGGCGGGTGGTGCCCGGCTGACGGGCGGCGAGGTCGTCGATCACGGCGCTCTCGATGGCCGCGGCGGCGTCGGCGTACCCGAGGTGGTCGAGCAGCAACGACGCGGACAGGATGGCGGCGGTGGGGTCGGCCTTCTGCTGGCCCGCGATGTCGGGCGCCGAGCCGTGCACCGGCTCGAACATGGAGGGGGCCGTCCGGTCGGGGTTGACGTTGCCGGAGGCCGCCAGGCCGATGCCGCCGGTGATGGCGGCGGCGAGGTCGGTGATGATGTCGCCGAAGAGGTTGTCGGTGACGATCACGTCGAAGCGCGCGGGGTCGGTGGTCATGTGGATCATCGCCGCGTCGATGTGCATGTAGTCGGTCGTGACGTCGGGGTACTCCGCCGCCACCTGCTGGAACAGCCGCCACCACACGGCGCCGGCGTTCACGAGCACGTTGGTCTTGTGGACCAGCGTGAGCTTCTTGCGCGTCCGGCGCTGCGCGCGGGCGAACGCGTCGCGGACGACCCGCTCGACACCGAAGGCGGTGTTCACCGAGACCTCGGTGGCGATCTCGTGCGGCGTCCCCACGCGGAGCGCGCCGCCGTTGCCGGTGTAGGGACCCTCGGTGCCCTCGCGGACCACCACGAAGTCGACCTCGCCGGGGCTGGCGAGTGGTCCGGGGACGCCCGGGAAGATCCGGGACGGCCGGAGGTTCACGTAGTGGTCGAGCTCGAAGCGCAGCCGGAGCAGCAGGCCGCGCTCGAGGATGCCGGGCGGCAGGTTCGGGTCGTTGGGCCTGCCCCCGACGGCGCCGAGGAGGATCGCGTCGTGCTCGCGGATCTCGCGGAGCACGGAGTCGGGCAGCACCTCACCGGTGGCGAGGTAGCGCTCGGCGCCCAGGTCGTAGCGGGTCTGCTCGAACTTCACGCCGTCGGGGGACGCGACCTCGAGGACCTTGAGCGCCTCGGCGGTCACCTCCTGCCCGATCCCGTCGCCGGGGATGACGGCGAGCTGGAGGGTGCCTCCCGTGGTGCTGGAGTTCGAGGAAGTCATGCGCCGGAGACTAGTTGTCGTCCGGGCGCTGGCCGCCGTTGTCCCGCAGGTCGAGCGAGGCCTGCAGGGCGGCCTGGACGTTCTCGTGGCTGCGGGGGTTCTCGGGGTGGTGCTGGGCCGGACCCCAGTCGGGGTACATGTCGTACATCGCAGTGCTCTCTCTCGTGTGGGTTCGTTCCGTTGCATCAGGTGTCCGTGGTCCCGGTACACCTGGAACGAAGATGATCCGCTCGAGTGAGCGATCGGCTCGTGGATCACACGAGCTGAGGGAGAACCATCAGGAAGCGGGTCGCGCCGTGCTGCTGGACGCTCGTTCGCCGCGGAGACATCTTCGATCCAGATGTGCCCGAACCAGGTCGGGCGGAGAGACCGTCAACGCCGAACACCGCGGCGAGGTGGCCTCTCTCAGGCCCCGCCGCGGCAGTCGATGAGTACGAAGACGCTCCGCATGGTGCTCCGACCGTACGGTAGCCGGCCGCCACCGGCCACGAGATCGCACAGAGTGTTCGACATGCGAGACACAAGGTCCGAAATGGAAGACTCGGGGCCATGAGCGCCCCTCCCGAGCTTCCCGAGGTCGTCGCGCGTGCGTTCGACGTGTCCCGCAAGGCGGGGTACGCGTCGTTCTGCCGCAACGAGACCGGCCGCCTGCTGGCCACCCTGGCCGCGACCCGGGACGGGACGATGGCGGAGTTCGGCACCGGCTGCGGCGTCGGTACGGCGTGGCTGCGCTCGGGCGTCCGCGGCGACGCGCGGATCGTGACCGCCGAGCTGGACGCGAAGCTCGCCGATGCGGCTGCCGAGATCTTCGAGGACGACCCGCAGGTCGAGGTGCTGTCCGCGGACTGGTCGACGCTGCTCGACAAGGGCCCGTTCTCGCTGCTCTTCCTCGACTCCGGCGAGCCCACCGAGGTGAGCGTCGACTCGGTCGCCGACCTCGTCGAGGAGGGCGGCATCGTCGTGCTCGACGACTTCACGCCGTGCGAGCTCTGGCCGCCGCTCAGCTACGGGCGCGTCGACTCCCTGCGTGAGCAGTGGCTCACCGACGAGCGGTTCACGTCGGTCGAGGTGATGGTGGCACCGGACGCGTCGGCGCTGATCGCGACCAAGCGCTGACGTCCCCCAGGTCGACCGTGAAGGCCGGCAGCCACAGCTGGGTGAGCGGACCGATCGCCAGCGCGTAGAGCACCGTGCCGAGACCGATGGTGCCGCCGAGCAGGACACCGACGATGACCACGGCGACCTCGAGGCCGGTGCGCACCAGCCGGATCGAGCGGCCGGTCCGCCGCGCCAGCCCCGTCATCAGCCCGTCGCGGGGTCCGCGCCCGAGCTGGGCGCCGATGTAGAGGGCGCTGGCCAGGCCGCAGAGCAGGATGCCGCCGACCATCAGTGCGACCCGCAGGACGATCGCGTCCGGCTCGTCCAGCAGCGAGAGCGTCGCGTCGGCGGCGAACCCGACGACCAGCGCGTTGGAGATCGTCCCGAGACCCGGGGTCTCGCGGAGCGGGATCCAGAGCACCAGGACGACGAAGCTCATCAGCACCACGGCCTGGCCGATGGTGATCGGCAGGTGCCGGATCAGGCCGGAGTGGAGGACGTCCCAGGGCGCGAGGCCCAGGTCGCCGCGGTACATCAGCGCCAGTGAGACGCCGTACGCCACGAGCCCGACGTAGAGCTGCGGCAGCCGGCGCGCCAGGCGGCCGGCGCGGAGCTGGGCGATCGGGCCGAGGTCGACGAGGTTCACCCCACCATTCTGCTGCAGGATTGGCCTTCTCCTGAATAGCCAATCGTGCGAGAGTGGCCTGCATGACCCGCACGATCAGCGCTGCCAGGGTGGCCACCCTGGTCGGCGACTTCGACCGCTCCCCCGCGTACGCCGGGCTCGCCGACGCGCTGGTGCTGCTCATCGGCGACGGACGGATCACGCTCGACACCCGGCTGCCCAGCGAGCGCGAGCTCACCGAGGCGCTCGGGGTCTCGCGGACCACCGTGACCCGGGCGTACGCCGAGCTCCGCGACGCCGGGTACGCCCGCGCCCGGCAGGGTGCCGGCACGTTCACCCGGGTGCCGGGCGGCCGCGCACGGGCCCACGACCGGGCGCTGCTCCCCCGGGCCGGCGACTCCGACGCGATCGACCTCAACTGCGCCGCACCCTCGGCGCCTCCCGGCATCGCGGCCGCCTACGCCGCGGCGGTCGCCGACCTGCCGGCGTACCTCGGTGGCCACGGGTACTTCCCCGCCGGCCTGCCCGAGCTCCAGCGCGCGATCGCGGCGACGTACGACGACCGCGGGCTGCCGACCGACCCCGACCAGATCATGGTGACACCCGGCGCGCTGGCCGCGGCGTCGATCATCGCGCAGGCGTTCACCGGACCCGGCGAGCGGGTGCTCGTGGAGTCGCCGGTCTACCCGAACGCGACCGACGCGCTGCGGCACGGTGGCGCCCGCCTCGCGGCGTACCCCGTCGACCCGGACGGCTGGGACCTGGCCGCGGCCGCGGCGGCGCTGCGCCAGACCGCGCCGCGGATGGCGTACCTGATCCCCGACTTCCAGAACCCCACCGGTCACCTCATGACCGACGCGCAGCGCGAGGAGTACGCCGGGCACCTGCGCCGGACGCACACCACCGCGATCGTCGACGAGGCGCACCAGGCGCTGCCTCTCGAGGGCCAGGAGATGCCACGGCCGTTCGCGGCCCACGCGCCCGACACCATCACGATCGGCAGCGCGAGTAAGGCCTACTGGGGCGGGCTGCGGCTCGGCTGGATCCGGGCGCCGAAGGGCATGGGCGACCGGCTGACCCGGGCGCGGGTGAGCCTCGACCTCGGCGCTCCCGTGCTCGAGCAGCTGGTGCTGGTCCGGCTGCTCGCCGATCCCGAGATCCTCCCCGTCAACCGCGACCGGCTCCGGGGTCACCGCGACGCGCTGGTCGGCGCCGTGCGTGAGCAGCTGCCGGACTGGTCGTTCCACGTCCCGACCGGCGGGCTCGCGCTCTGGTGCCGGCTGCCGGGGTCCTTCGGCACGGCGGTCGCCGCCGAGGCCGAGGCGCGGGGCGCGATCGTCGCCCCCGGCCCGGTCTTCGCGGTCGAGGGCGGCCTGGACAGCTTCCTCCGCATCCCGTGGGGTCGCCCCGCCGACGAGCTCACCGCCGCGGTCGGCCGGCTGGCGGAGGCGTGGTCCGTCGTCCGTGAGCGCCCGTCCGGCCGCACGCCGACCGGGCGCGTGATGGTGGCCTGACGTACGGGGCTGGCTCTCGTGTCCAACCGCCGCGGATGGGCACCTATCAACGCGTGGTCAAGCAGGGTGAGCAGTCGTGGTGGCGCCCACGATCGCGTTCCGTAGCGGTACATGCTGATGAGCGAGCACTCGTGCCCGCCGTAGCAACTTCGCTCCCGTAGTTGCCTGGCCGCGAGTCAAGGCGGACTGGCCCGCTCGCCAGAGGCAGTACGCCTCGTCGTGCGGTCGGGGCAACTGGTGCCACTCGTTGGCAGCGCGGTTCCACCGGTCCACTGAGGGTTGACCAGCCAGGCGGGCGATCTCCGCCGCCCAGGTCGCTGCCAGAGCCTTGTTTGCTCCGAACGCCAGACTGGGCCGGAAAGGGTCTCTTGCGGTCGCATCGCGCAGGTCACGCAGGGTGTGGAGCAGGCGGTCCCGGTCGTGGTCGAGATCAGCCGAGATCTCCATCTTGTCGGCGGCCGCGCGTGCCGCAAGGCATAGCAGCGGACCGATGAACGCCGAAGCGTCCGTGCGCACCGCCCTGCGGATGACGATGAGGAGGCGGTCAAGTGCCATCTGCGGTCGGCCGGACCACAGGGAGGCTGCGGCGAACGCATCGGTCGACTCGATCAGGTTGGCGAGGCCGTCGAACTGGGACGGGTCAACCATCGCGTACCTCTCGATGGCCTCCGTGTCGAAACGCCCACGGAGAAGGTCGAGGAGGGCGCGTTCACTGT
This sequence comes from Nocardioides sp. URHA0032, assembly GCF_000620645.1. Taxonomy (GTDB): domain Bacteria; phylum Actinomycetota; class Actinomycetes; order Propionibacteriales; family Nocardioidaceae; genus Nocardioides. Next base: position 375,930 of record NZ_JIAV01000014.1, read on the forward strand.
GTAGGCCGAAGATGCGTGGAACGGGGATCCCTTCGGTCATCGGGTCGATCAGCTCGGCAGCCCGGTCCACGTGACCGGCCAGGCGCAGGGCCTGTGCCACGTTGTACCGAAGGACCGCGACGATGTGGGCGTCGAAGCCCCAGGCCGTTGCTACATCCAGTGCTGGACGTGCGGCCGCGATCACCGAGTCGGGGTCAGCGGCAGCCCAGTTCAAGATCACGGTGTGCTCAATGGCGATGTGGACGTCGCCAGCCGGATCCGGCTGCGGGACCTGGATCCGAGCCGCCTCCCGGATCCGCGAGAGCGCGAGATCAAGGTCGCCGTCCTTGGCCGAATACGAGGCCAGGAGTGCCAGCAACCACCGATGCAGTTCAGGTGCCGCGATCAGGGCGCACATCTCAGCTCCCAACAGTGCGGTCGCGGCGCCCTCCTCCTCGCGACCAACAGACCAAAGCAGCCACTCCCGACGGATCAGAGCACGCACGTGGTCCGCTGAGGGTCCGAGCCCTTCGTAGATGTGGAGAGCCTTGTCCATCAGAAGCAGGGCGCTCTCCTGCTCGCCGAGGTTCCCTTGATACTCGGCCGCGCGCTGATAGATCGCTGCCGCGTCCGGACTCTCGGAGTCGGCCTGGTCTTCCATCGCCTCCTGGGCTACCGCTGCGGCGAGCAGAACGTCGACGGGGCCCAGTGCATCCATCAGCGCGAGATAGACGTCGCACTTACGGACGGGCGGCGAGCCGGCCAGCTCGTCGTCTCCGGGCCACAGCAGAAGGGCGCGCTGCCAGTGCGCCGCCGCTGCTCTCATCGCGAGTCGCTGGCCGGCAGCCTGGGCTGCGCGTATACGCCAGACGATCTCCTGGGCAGGGTCCTCGCCGAGCTGCCATTGCTCGGCGACCTCACCAGGGGATGGATCAGCAGTCCGGGCGAGTGCGGTCGCAAGCCGGCGATGTTCCTCGACGAGCTCGTGGGCCACCAGGTGCCGCCGCACGGCTTCAGCCAGCAGCGGGTGCCGCAACTCGACCTCGTGGCCCTTGGCCGAACGGAGCAACCTCCGAGCCTCCAACTCGTGGAGGCCGGCGACGAACGCGGTCGGCGGCAGCTGGGTCAGCTCCGACAACAACGAGTCGGTCAGGGAACGGTCAGCCGCGCCAAGGGCACTCACGATGGACCATGCCGGATCGCCGAGCCCTTGGATGCGCCGGTCGAGCAGGTCCGCGAGAAGTTCCGGGAGGGGCTGGCCGTCGTCGTGCGCCGCGAGCTGTTCGGTGAACAGGGGTTGCCCACGAGTACGGCGGTAGATCCTTTCCAACAGCTCAGCTGCCGGGCGATCGCCAGCCAGCAGTTCAAGCTGGACGGCCGTCTCCTCGCGGCTCAGCGGGCCCAGGACGAACGTCTCGACGCTCGGCATCCGTCGCACCCGAATACCCCAGTCGGCCGTGGCCACGGACGTGGCCGGATCCTCGAGACGCCACGTCCCCACCATTGGCACATCCACGCCGCGAGACACCAGATGCTCGAGCAGGTCCAGGGTCGAGGAGTCGGCCCAATGCAGGTCCTCCACCAGGACCGCGAGCGGCCGGACCGCGGCGAGCGAAGTCCAGGCCGCCGAGACCGCCGCGAACATCCGGTGCCGCCACCAGTCATCCGCCGACATCCCCGGCGTGTCGTCGGCCTCGCCGAGCTCGGGCAGCAGCCGACACAGCACCGCCCGCACGTACGGCGCGCACCCGGCGAGGCCCTCCTCGAGCCACCGGCCCTCGTCCACCTGGTACGCCGAGCGAAGGACGTCGGCGATCGGAAGCAGCGGCACCTGGGTCGACAACGGACGGCAGGTACCCCTGGCTACGAACATGTTGCGCCCAGAGCCAGCCGCGAACCCCGCCGCCGTGTCCACCAGCCGGGTCTTCCCCATCCCCGCCTCGCCGGTGACCAGCAACAGACCGCTGCCGGACTCGAGGTGCCGCCGGACCGTAGCCAGCTCGTCACGGCGCCCGGCGATCGGCGACCCCGGAGTCGAAGCGGGACCACTCGCGGCTAGCCACAACCTGCGGAACTCATCGACGTCACCGCCCATCGCCTCCACGACCAGCTCCAGCACCCCCCACGACGGCAGCTTGGGTGAAGAGAACACCGTGGCGACCGTTGTATGTGAGCAACCCGCCTCCCGGGCGAGCGCCCGCAGGCTCGGCCAGCCCGCCTCGTGGTGCAGCGCATGGAGCGAATCGACCAGGTCTCGTTGGGAACCCGGCTGGACCTCGGGACGTGCGAGCCGTCCTCCAGTACCTCCCACAGCACCTCCCGCGCGCACGACCGCTGGAATCCAGCATCCTCTCGTTGGCCAGTTCTGTCAGGCGGCGTAAAGCGGGCCCCGGACGGCTTGACGGTGGTGGTCCAACCTCACTGCAAGGAGCAGGGCCATGAACACGAACACCACCACGAAGATCATCGCCGCAACCACCATCACGATCTGCCTCGGCACCGCGTGGGCCAGCCCGGTCCACGCCACCACCAACCACCACGGGCAGACGATCGCTGTCCGGACCGAGCCGGACCCCGGCCAGCTGATCGGGCAGCGCAAGGCGCGGGCTGCCCACGACTTTGTCGCCTACGCCGCCGCCAGGGCGCGGTACGCCGCCCTCGCCCGGCCGGCCGTGGAGCCGAAGGATGACCGTCACCGCAACGACCCGCCGCGGCCGTGCACCAAGTTCCCAGACCTCTGCGGCATCACTCCGACGCAGTAGGGCACCCTGCACGGTGGCAGCCGACTCATGGCCGCACCCAAGTGGCCCTGGTCGACCGCACTCACTTGCCGCGATCAGCGAACTCTTCGACCCGCGTCTTACCGCGCAAGAGTTGCAGCGCCTCACGACTTTGAACGCGTTCGGCCTACGTCCGTCGGTGGAAGGTGACGTCGCCGTTGGGGTGGTAGTTCGTCTGGTACCTGGTGTCGTGGGCGCGGTTGTGGTGCCAGTGGCAGAGACTGACGCCGTCTGCGAGGTCGGTGTGGCCGCCGTCGATCCAACGGGTCTTGTGGTGGGCGTGCAGGCTGGCGCTCCGGTCGCAGCCCTCGGCGCGGCAGCCGCGATCCCGGACCAGCATCGCGGTGCGCTGGGCCTCGGTGAAGTAGCGGCGCTTGCGCCCGACGTCCAGCGGCTGGGAGTCCCCGCCCAGGACGACGGGGATGATCCCGGCCTCGCAGGCCAGCCGGCGGGCCACGCCGGGGGAGATCGTGCCGCCGGTGTCCAGCACGCAGGCCTTCTCCTCCAGGCGGCCGAGGAGGACGTCGAGGTCGATCAGGACCACCGTGGTCGCCGACACCCCACCGGTGCGGGGCAGGCGGTCGGCCGGGTACCGCTCGATGAGCTCGCACAACGCCTGTCCCATCGCCTCGGGGGTCGGCGGCCGGTCGGCGGCGGCGCCGGCGCCCTTGGTGGCGTTCTGGTGTTTGGACGCGGCGATCGCGGCCAGCATCTTCTTCAACGCCGCCCAGTGGTAGGAGGGCAGGGTGCCGGCGAAGTGGGCCTTGCCCTTGCCGTCGTCGTATCCGGACAGCCGGCATGCCTTCGCCGCCGCGTTCTCTTCTTTCGCCAGGAGCGCGGCTTCGCGGGCGTCGGCCTCGTCGGGGGCGATGACCTCGAACAGCCGCTTCCCCAGCCGGTTCAACGCGTGCGCGTCGTGGTGGCGGGCCTGCTCCAGCAGGGGGGCCTCGGCTCCTGTGACCTTCTCGGCCGGGACGGTGTCGGGCAGGTCGTCGATCCAGTGGACGATCACCCGCGCCTGCTCCACATGAAGGTGGCCGGCGGCCAGGGCGTCGCGGACCGCGGGATGCGCCTCCAGGTCCCGGCCCAACCGCACCGCCGCGTGGGCCGCCGCACGGGTGGTGTTCGTCTCGTGTGCCAACCACGCCGCCGCACTGGATGCGCCCTTGTCCTGGCCGACGTGCAGGTCGTCGGCGTGTGCGGCCACCCGGGCTCGCAGCTCGGTCGCCTGGTTGATCGCCCGGGTCAGCTCGACCAGGGTCGCGGCGGTCTCCTCAGCGTCCATGGACCACACCGACGCGTCGGCCACCGCGTCGGCCGCGGCGCGCATCTGCGCGGTCGCTGCCGACACCCGGTGCCGACGTGTGGCCATCGCTCTCATGACACCCACTCAAGCACCCGCCACCGACAGTGGACCGCCCAGAATCCCCTTGTTCACAGGGGTTCTGGTCACAATGAGGTCACGATCGACGACCTGTTTCCACAGGTGGCGACGGGTGGTTTCGAGGCTCGTCGTTGGCGCTCTTCGCACCTCAACCACCGCGCGGGCCGTGAGCCGGGAAGCGGCCGTCACCAGCCGCCCGCGTCCCCGTCGCTGCCTGTCGGTCGCAACCCCAACGGACCGGTGAGGTGCTGGCAGTCGACGTCGCCGCGCCCGCCGTACCGGGGTCTCGACAAGCTCGACCACCGGAGAGCCGGGAGGCCGGGTGATGGTGGCCCGAGCCGGACACGCCGACACAAGATGTGGTCCCACACTTCCCCGACCGTCCTACATATGGTGGCGGACGCAGCTGGTTCGGCGCCCCAGCCAGGGACGCCGAGGCAAGAGGGAACCCGGTGAGAGACCGGGACTGCCCCGCAGCGGTGAGTGGGAACGAGCGCCGTCATCAGCACTGGAGAGATCCGGGAAGCGACGGTCAGTAGGGGTCGAGATCGTTCGACGTGCCCACGAGTCCGAAGACCTGCCAGCGCACCCCGCCCGTCGGGCGGGGTGGTCCGAGGCCTCGTGGGACGGCCGACGGCACGTACGACGTACGCAGGTCCCCGGCTCGCCCGGACCCGCACTCGTACCTCCGTCCTCTCCTCACGACCCCGGACCGTCGGGACCGATCTCGCGAGGAGAGAGAAGTGACGGTCACAGCAGCATCCAGCCGAGCAGTGGGCAGGACCTCGATGCAGGTCCGCAAGCGCAACGGCGACAGCGAGCCCGTCGACGTCAACAAGATCGTGCGGGCGGTGGACCGCGTCAGCGGCGACCTGGCGGACGTCGACCCGATGCGGGTCGCGACCCGGACCATCAGCGGGCTCTACGACGGCGCCACGACCGCCGAGCTCGACCGCCTGTCGATCCAGACGGCCGCGGAGATGATCGGCGAGGAACCGCAGTACTCGCGGCTCGCGGCCCGGCTGCTGTCGGGCTACATCGACAAGGAGGTCCGCAACCAGGGCGTCGCGTCGTTCAGCCAGTCGGTCTCGCTCGGCCACGCCGAGGGCCTGATCGGCGACGAGACCGCGGCGTTCGTGAAGGACAACGCCCGCAAGCTCGACTTCGCGATCGACGACCGGGCCGATCGCCGCTTCGAGTACTTCGGCCTCCGGACCGTGTACGACCGCTACCTGCTGCGGCATCCCTCGACCCGGCTGGTGGTCGAGACCCCGCAGTACTTCCTCCTCCGGGTGGCGTGCGGCCTGGCGCAGAGCCCGGGCGAGGCGATCCGGTTCTACCGGCTGATGTCCTCGCTCGCCTACCTGCCGAGCAGCCCGACGCTCTTCAACTCCGGCACGCGGCACACCCAGATGTCCTCGTGCTACCTGGTGGACAGCCCCCGCGACGACCTCGACTCGATCTACGCGCGCTACGGACAGGTCGCGAAGCTGTCCAAGTTCGCCGGCGGCATCGGGATCGCGTTCTCCCGGGTCCGGTCGCGCGGCGCGCTGATCCGCGGCACCAACGGGCAGTCCAACGGGATCGTGCCGTTCCTGCGCACCCTCGACTCGTCGGTCGCGGCGGTCAACCAGGGCGGCCGCCGCAAGGGGGCCGCGTGCGTGTACCTCGAGCCGTGGCACCCCGATGTCGAGGAGTTCCTCGAGCTGCGGGACAACACCGGCGAGGACGCCCGGCGCGCCCACAACCTCAACCTGGCCAACTGGATCCCCGACGAGTTCATGCGGCGGGTCGAAGCCGACGAGGCCTGGTCCCTCATCGACCCCGACCAGGCCCCGGAGCTCCCGGACCTGTGGGGCGAGGCGTTCGACGCGGCGTACCGCCGGGCCGAGGAGGACGGTCGTCTCGTCCGCCAGGTGCGGGCCCGTGACCTCTACGCGAAGATGATGCGCACCCTCGCGCAGACCGGCAACGGCTGGATCACCTTCAAGGACGCGGCGAACCGCACCTGCAACCAGACCCGGGACACGCCGGGCGGACCGGTCGTGCACCTGTCGAACCTGTGCACCGAGATCATCGAGGTCTCCTCCGACGGGGAGACCGCCGTCTGCAACCTCGGCTCGATCAACCTGGCCCAGCACCTGCTCGCCGACGGGGTCGACTGGGACAAGCTCCGCGAGACCGTGCGCACGGCGGTGCCGCTGCTGGACCGGGTGATCGACATCAACTACTACCCGAGCGAGGAAGCGGCGGCGTCCAACCCGCGCTGGCGCCCGGTCGGGCTCGGGCTGATGGGCCTGCAGGACGTGTTCTTCGCGCTCAGGATGCCCTTCGACTCCCCCGAGGCCCGTGAGCTCTCGACCCGGATCCAGGAGGAGATCTACCTGACCGCGCTCGAGGTGTCGTGCGACCTCGCGAGGCGACACGGGCCGCACCCGTCGTACGACGAGACCCGAGCGGCCGCCGGCGTCCTGCAGCTCGACCACTGGGAGGCCACGCCGCACCAGACCGAGCGCTGGGAGGCGGTGCGAGCCGACATCGCCGCGCACGGACTGCGGAACTCGCTGCTCGTCGCGGTCGCACCGACGGCGACCATCGCCTCGATCGCGGGCTGCTACGAGTGCATCGAGCCCCAGGTCTCCAACCTGTTCAAGCGCGAGACGCTGTCCGGGGAGTTCCTCCAGGTCAACGCCGCCCTCACCCGTGAGCTGAAGGCGCGCGGGCTGTGGACACCCGAGGTGCGCGAGGCGATCAAGCGCGCCGAGGGCTCGGTGCAGGGCCTCACCGCGCTGCCGGAGGACGTGCGCGCGCTCTTCCGCACGGCGTGGGAGCTCCCGCAACGCGCGCTGGTCGACATGGCGGCCGACCGCTCGCCGTACGTCGACCAGAGCCAGTCGCTCAACCTCTTCATCGCCGGCCCGTCGATCGGGAAGCTCTCGTCGATGTACCTGCACGCCTGGAAGTCCGGGCTGAAGACGACGTACTACCTGCGCTCGCGGCCCGCGACGCGGATCCAGCAGACGACCGTGTCGGTGGCTGTCCCTGACGCGGCGTCCGACACCGCAGCCGTCGTCTGCTCCCTGGAGAACCCCGAGACCTGCGAGGCGTGCGAATGAACCAGATGCTGTTGGACCCCGGCATGAACCTGACCCTGCGGCCGATGCGCTACCCGCACTTCTACGACCGCTACCGGGACGCGATCAAGAACACCTGGACCGTCGAGGAGGTCGACCTGCACTCCGACCTCAAGGACCTCCAGCGGCTCAGCGACGCCGAGCGGCACCTGGTCTCGCGGCTGGTGGCGTTCTTCGCCACCGGCGACACGATCGTCGCCAACAACCTGGTGCTGAACCTCTACCAGCACATCAACTCGCCGGAGGGCCGGCTGTACCTCTCCCGCCAGCTGTTCGAGGAGGCGGTGCACGTGCAGTTCTACCTGACCCTGCTCGACACCTACGTCCCCGACGAGACCGAGCGACACGAGGCGTTCGCCGCGGTCGACAACATCCCCTCGATCAAGGCGAAGGCGGACTTCTGCTTCCGGTGGATCGACTCGGTCTTCGACCTCGACCGGCTCGAGACCCGGGAGCACCGGCGCAGGTTCCTGCTCAACCTGATCTGCTTCGCCGCCGTCATCGAGGGGCTCTTCTTCTACGGGGCGTTCGCCTACGTCTACTTCCTGCGCTCGCGGGGCTTCCTCAACGGCCTCGCCTCGGGGACGAACTGGGTGTTCCGCGACGAGTCCATGCACATGGCGTTCGCCTTCGACGTCGTCGACACCGTCCGTGCCGAGGAGCCCGAGCTCTTCGACGACGAGCTGGCTGCCCAGGTCCGGCAGATGCTGGTGGACGGAGTGGACGCCGAGGCGCAGTTCGCCGACGACCTCCTCGGCGGGGGTGTCGCCGGCCTGTCGACCGCCGACATGCGCTCCTACCTGGAGTACGTCGCCGACCGGCGCATGGAGCGCCTCGACCTGGAGCCGATCTACGGGTCCCGGAACCCGCTCGCGTTCATGGAGCTCCAGGACGTGCAGGAGCTCTCGAACTTCTTCGAGCGCAAGGTGTCCGCGTACCAGGTCGGCGTCACCGGGGTCGTCGGGTTCGACGAGGACTTCTGAGTGCGGCGGGCGGGGCAGCCGGGAACGGTTGCCCTGCCCGGCTCACCCGGACGAGCCGTCAGACCAGGTTGACGGCCCGGACGGAGCCGGCGTCGATCGCGTGCTGGATGTCGGCCAGGGCGTCGTGCGGGATGGCGGTGTCGACGGAGAGCGCGACGAGCGCATCGCCGCCGGGGGCGGTCCGGGAGACCTGCATGCTGCCGATGTTGATGCCGGCGTCCCCCAGGATGCCGCCGACCGTCCCGACCATCCCCGGGCGGTCCTGGTAGGTGAAGAACGCCAGGTGCTCGGCCGGCTCGATGTCGACGTCGAAGCCGTTCACCTCGACCAGCCGCTCCTTCTGGTTGATCCCGACGAGGGTCCCGCTGACCGAGACCTGCGAGCCGTCGGCGAGGGTGCCGCGGATCGTGATGAGGTTCCGGTGGTCGGGGCTCTCCGGGTCGGCGACCAGGCGTACGGCGCAGCCGCGCTCGGCCGCGAGCAGCGGCGCGTTCACGTAGGAGACCTGCTCCTCCACGATGTCGGCGAAGACGCCCTTGAGCGCGGCCAGCTCGAGCACCTTGACGTCGTACTCGGTGATCTCGCCGCGGACCTCGACGTCGACCTGCTGGGCGACCTCGCCGGCGAGGCCGGTGAAGACGCGGCCGAGCTTCTCGGTGAGGGGGATGCCGGGCCGGACGTCCTCGGCGATCACGCCGCCCTGGACGTTGACCGCGTCCGGGACCAGCTCTCCGGACAGGGCGAGGCGCACCGAACGGGCGACCGCGATGCCGGCCTTCTCCTGGGCCTCGTCGGTGGAGGCACCGAGGTGCGGGGTGGCCACGACGTTCTCGAGCTCGAACAGCGGGCTGTCCGTGCACGGCTCCTGGGCGAAGACGTCGAGACCGGCGGCCGCGACCCGCCCCTCCTTGAGGGCGGCGTACAGCGCGACCTCGTCGACGATGCCGCCACGCGCGGCATTCACCAGCACCAGGGACGGCTTCACCCGGGACAGCTGCTCTGCGCCGATGAGCCCGATGGTCTCCGGGGTCCTCGGCAGGTGCACGGACATGAAGTCGGCCTCGGCGAGCAGGACGTCCAGGTCGACGAGGCGGACGCCCATCTGGGCGGCGCGCCCGGCCTGGACGTAGGGGTCGTAGGCGATCACGTTCATGCCGAACGCCGAGAGACGCTGCGCGACGAGCACGCCGATCCGCCCGAGTCCGACGATGCCGACGGTCTTCTCGTAGAGCTCGGTGCCGGTGTAGCGCGAGCGCTTCCACTCGCCGTTCTTCAGCGCGGCGTGCGCCGGCGAGACGTGCCGGGCGGCGGCCAGCATCAGTGCGACCGCGAGCTCGGCAGCCGAGACGATGTTGGAGGTCGGGGCGTTGACGACCATCACGCCGGCCTGGGTGGCGGCCCGCACGTCGACGTTGTCGAGGCCGACGCCGGCGCGGGCGACCACCTTGAGCCGGGTCGCGGCGCCGAGCGCCTCGGCGTCGATGCGGGTGGCCGAGCGGACCAGGACGGCGTCCACGTCCACGATCGAGCGGAGCAGCTCGTCGCGGTCCGCACCGTTGCAATGGCGGATCTCGAACTCCGGCCCCAGGGCCTCGACGGTCGCCGGGCTGAGCTCCTCGGCGATGAGTACGACGGGCATGCTCACAGCGGTTGTCCTCGACGTGGTGCGGACAGGTGACGGCACGGCGCTGTGCTCCTCGTGACTGTACCCGACCGGTCCGCGTAATCGGCTGGCGTCCACGAGCGTGCCGACCTAGCCTTGCGCCCATGGAGCTGTGAGACGTCCCGTCCCTTCCCGACCTCTCCCAGGAGTCTCCATGTCCTCGACCGCCGCGGTCGTCTCCGCGTCCGGCCTCACCTTCACCTGGCCCGACGGCACCCCCGTCCTGCGCGACCTCGACCTGCTCGTCAGCCCGGGCCGCTCCGGGCTGGTCGGCGTCAACGGCGCCGGCAAGTCCACCCTGCTTCGCCTCGTCGCTGGCCTCCTGCGGCCCACCGCCGGGCACATCAGCGTGGCGGGCGAGATCGCCTACCTGGCCCAGGACCTCACCCTCGACGTGCACCAGCCGGTCGAGGAGTTCCTCGGCATCGGGGCGGTACGCCGCGCGATCCGCGCCGTCGAGTCCGGCGACGTCGACCCGTTCCACTTCGACACCATCGGCGACGACTGGGACGTCGAGGAGCGTGCGGTGGCGGAGCTGGCCCGGCTCGGCCTGCCCGGCGACGTGCTCGACCGGCGGCTCGGCGAGCTCTCCGGAGGTGAGGTCACCCAGCTCGGCCTGGCGCGGCTGCTGATCCGGCGGCCGGACGTGCTGCTGCTCGACGAGCCGACCAACAACCTCGACGCCGACGCCCGCCGCCGGTTGTACGACGTCGTCGAGGGCTGGAGCCGGTCGCTGCTCGTGGTCAGCCACGACCGCGAGCTGCTCGAGCGGATGGACCGGATCGGTGACCTGCGGGACGGCTCCGTGCGCTGGTACGGCGGCGGCTACTCCTCCTACGCCGCCCAGGTCCAGGCCGAGCAGGACGCCGCTGCCCAGGCGGTGTCGAGCGCTCGCTCGGACCTGCGCAAGCAGCGCAACGAGCGGGTCGAGGCCGAGCGGATGCTGGCGGGTCGCAGGCGCGCCGCCCACAAGGCCGAGCGCACCACGGGACTCGGCAAGGCCGTGATCAACGCCAAGAAGCAGCAGGCCGAGGAGTCGGCCGCGCGGCACCGGCGCGTGCAGGACGACCGCGTCGGCCAGGCCCGCGAGCGGCTCGACGAGGCCGAGACCCGGCTCCGGGAGGAGCGCGAGATCCGGATCGACCTGCCCGGCACCGAGGTGCCCCGGGGGCGGGTCGTGCTCGAGAGCGAGGACCTCCGGATCAACGGGCCCGACCGGATCGGCGTCGTGGGGCCGAACGGCTCCGGCAAGACGACGCTGCTGCACCGGCTGGTCGACCAGGCGCGGGTGCCGGTGGCGCTGCTCCCCCAGCGGCTCGACGTGCTCGACTCCGACGACACCGTCTACGGCAACGTCGCCCGTCGAGCACCCGGTGCGGACGCGAACACGGTCCGGGCCCGACTGGCACGCTTCCTGTTCCGCGGCGCGACCGCGGACCGCAGGGTGGGTGACCTGTCGGGCGGCGAGCGGTTCCGCGCGACCCTGGCCGCGCTGCTGCTGGCGGACCCGGCGCCGCAGCTGCTGCTGCTCGACGAGCCGACCAACAACCTCGACTTCGCGTCGTACGACGCCCTCGTCTCGGCGCTCGCGTCGTACCGGGGCGCTCTCGTGGTCGCGAGCCACGACCCGGCGTTCCTCGACGACGTCGGCGTGGACCGCGTGGTCGACCTCGGCTGACCCGGCCGGGCGCTAGGCGAACAGCGCCTGGCCGACGTACTCGCCCGCACCGATGCCGGGCGGCACGGCGAACAGGGCGGAGCCGGTGACCTTGACGTACTCCATCAGCGCGTCCACCTTCGCCATCCGGTTCTGCACCGGGATGAACTGGGTGTCCGGGTTGCGCATGAACGCGATGAAGAACAGGCCGGCGTTCAGCCCGCCGAGCGGGTCGCTGCCGTCGACGAAGTTGTAGCCGCGGCGCAGCATCCGGACGCCGTCGTTGAAGTCCGGGTGCACGACCCGGACGTGGGCGTCGCGCGGGATGACGGGGCCGTCGCTGCCGGGCATCGAGAAGTCCGGCTCGGTGAACTCGGTGCCGCCCGAGAGCGGAGCGCCGCTGGCCTTGGTGCGGCCGATGAAGTCCTCCTGGTCGCCGAGCGACTGGCGGTCCCAGATCTCGATGTTCATGTTGAAGCGGCGGGCGACGAGGTAGGAGCCGCCGGCCAGCCACGCGGCCTTCGCGTCGTCGCCGTCGGCGACCCAGACGTGCTGGGCGACGTCCGACGTCTCCTCCGCCTTGACGTTCGCGGTGCCGTCCTTGAAGCCGAACAGGTTGCGCGGCGTGGACTGCGAGGTCGAGGTGGTCGAGGTGCGGCCGAACCCGAGCTGCGACCAGCGCACGGCGACCGTGCCGAACCCGATCCGGGCCAGGTTGCGGATCGCGTGCACGGCGACCTGCGGGTCGTCGGCGCAGGCCTGCACGCACAGGTCGCCGTAGGACCGCTCGGGGTCGAGCACGTCGGCCGGGAAGTGCGGGAGCGTGCGGAGCGCCTCCGGCTGCCGGTCGGCGATGCCGAACCGGTCGCGGCCCCTGGCGTCGCGGAAGAGCGCGGGGCCGAAGCCGAACGTGATGGTCAGGCCGCTCGCGGACAGCCCGATCGCCTCGCCGGTGTCGTCCGGTGGCAGGTCGACGGCGCCTTCGGTGGGGCCGATCCGGCCGGCGGGCAGGCCGCGGGTCATCCGGTCGGCGGCCTCGGTCCACGCCTCGAGGAGCGCGATCAGCTGTGCCCGGGAACCGGTGGTGACGTCGAACGCCGCGAAGTGGAGGCGGTCCTGCGCGGGGGTCGTGATGCCGGCCTGGTGGGCGCCGCGGAAGGCGAAGGCGTCGCTGCCGGTGGCCCCCGGCGTCTCGTCGGCCGCGGTCGCCCGTCCCGCCGCGAACGCGCCGACGGCCAGGCCGGCGGCGACACCCCCGCCGACCAGGCCTCGGCGCGAGACGCTCGGCGTGCTCAGGAGACCACCACCGCCGTGAGCTCGGAGAGCGGCTCGGCCAGCGCGTTGACGGCGTTCGCGAGCTGCCGGACCTCGGCGTGGCTGAGCCGGTCGTAGGAGACGAACCCGTCGTCGGTCTTCTGCGCGTCGAGCAGCTTCTGGAGCGCGGCGAACCGCTCCTCCAGGGTCTGGGCGAGCTCGGGATCCTTGTGCTCAACGATCGGCTCGAGGCCTTCGTAGCCGACCCGGGCTCCGTCGACGTTCGCCTGGAAGTCCCAGAGGTCGGTGTGCGACCAGATCTCCTCCTCGCCGGTCACCTTGCCGCTGGCGACCTCCTCGAGCAGGCCGCGGGAGCCGTTGGCGATCTGGTCGACGGTGTAGGTGAGCTTCTGGACCCGGCCGTCGAGGGTCTCGATGTTGCCCAGCAGGTCATCGGCGTAGAACGCGCGCTGCTTCGTCGAGAGGGGGGTGTAGCCGGTGGCCGGCGGCCAGAGGTCCTTCTCGATCCGGTGCCAGCCGGTCCACTTCTGACCGGGCTCGAGGTCGGCCTCGCGCGCGTCGGTCTTGGGGTCGAGGTCACCGAAGGACTCGGCGACGGTCTCGATCCGCTCCCAGTGCACCCGGGCCTCGGGGTAGAGCGCGCGGGCGGCGTCGTCCTCGCCGTTCGTGTAGAGCTCGACGAACTGCCGGGTCTTGGCCACGAGCTGGTCGGACTGGTCCTGCACGTAGTCCTCGTAGCTCTCCAGGGCCTGGTCCACCTGCTGCTGGTCCCCGGCGGAGACGCTCGGCTCCTGGTCCGACCCGGTGACCGTGAAGTCGGCGCGGATGCCGTCGCCCTCCATGCCCGGCTTGCAGGCGGCGACGTAGTCACCCTCGGGGGCGCTCACGACCAGCTGGCGGGAGAGCTGCGGGCCGATGTTCTCGACCTCGCCGACGATCCGTTGCCCGTCCTCGCCGAGCAGGTAGAACTCGGTGACCTTCGAGCCGTCGTTGGTCACGTCGAAGGTCAGCGTGCCGGAGGGTGCCTGCGCGCTCGACAGCTCGCAGCCGTCGTCGGTCGAGGTGACCGAGACGGTGCGGGAGTCGCCGGAGTCGTCCGCGGCCTTGACGTTCTCGGTGCACGCGGCGAGCAGGGGCGTGGCCAGGAGCAGGGCCACAAGGGCAGGCTTGCGCATCGGGGTCTCTCTGTTCGCGTCAGTGGCTGACGGTGGTCGGGGCAGCGGGCGCGGCGGCCCGGGGAGGGGTACGGCGGCGGCGCGCGCCGAGCAGGAACAGGGTCATCACCGGGACGACGTACAGCACCCAGACCGTGGCCTCGAGGACGGTCGTCTCCGGCGAGAAGTTGAAGACGCCCTTGAGCAGCGTGGCGTACCACGTGGTCGGGTCGATCGTGTCCGAGACGTCCCAGGCCAGGTGGTGCAGGCCGGGCAGCACGCCGGCCTCCTGGAGGTCGTGCACGCCGTACGACAGGACGCCGCCGGCGACCAGGATCAGGAATGCACCGGTCCAGGTGAAGAACGTGCTCAGGTTGATCCGGATCGCGCCGCGGTAGAGGAGGTAGCCCAGGACCACGGCGGTGGCGATGCCGAGGGCGGCGCCGAGCAGCGGCTGCCAGGTCGCGTCGGTGTGGCGGGAGACCGCCTCGGTCGCGGACCACAGGAACAGCGCGGTCTCCAGGCCCTCGCGACCGACGGCGAGCACCGCGACGAGCACCAGCGCCCACCACGAGCCCTCGGCCGCGCTGTCGATCTGGCCGCGCAGCTCACCGCTCAGCGAGCGGGCGGCGCGGGCCATCCAGAAGATCATCCAGGTGACGAGGGCGACCGCGACGATCGAGAGGGTGCCGCCGATCGCCTCCTGCGCCTCGAAGGTCAGGCTGCGCGGCCCGTAGAAGAGCGCGAACCCGAACCCGAGCGCGACGACGACCGCGATGCCCACGCCGATCCAGATCCGCGGCAGCAGGTGCCGGCGGTCGGTCTTGACCAGGTAGGCGACGAGGATGCTGACCACGAGGGCCGCTTCGAGGCCCTCGCGCAGACCGATGAGGTAGTTCGCGAGCACGACCCGGATGCTACGCCAATTACTTAGGTTTGCCTAACCAAAGGTTGCCCATCTCACGTCCCGGCCGCCGAGCGGCCGGAGCTCAGATCGCGCAGCCGTCGGGGCCGCACGCCTCGGCGTCGCCGCCCACGGTCTGGAGCACGGGGTGCGAGGCCGCCCAGGCCTGGTCGAGCACCTGGGCGAAGACCTCCGCGGGCTGGGCGCCGGAGACGCCGTACGCCCGGTCCACGACGAAGAAGGGCACGCCGGTCGCGCCGTAGGCGCGGGCCTGCGCCACGTCGGCGGCCACCGCGTCGGCGTACTCGTCCCCCGCGAGGACGGCGCGCACGCGAGCCTCGTCGAGGCCGGTGCCGACCGCGACCCGGGTCAGGACCTCGTGGTCACCGACGTCCTGCGCCTGCTCGAAGTACGCCGAGAGGAGGGCCTCCTTGAGCTCGCGCTGGAGGGCCGGACCGCCCGCGTCGAGCGCGAGGTGCAGGAGCCGGTGGGCATCGACGGTGTTGGTGTGCACGGTCTCGAAGAGGCGGAGCGCCAGGCCCTCCTCGGCGGCGACGTCGATGAGCTGCTGCTGCAGCTGGCGCATCTCCGCCTCCGACCGGCCGTACTTGCGCGCGATCACACCGGTCGAGAGCTCGTGCCCGTGCGCGGGTGCGCTCGGGTCGAGCTCGAAGGAGCGGTAGACGACCTCGACCTCGTCCGCGTGCTCGAAGCCGGCGAGGGCGGTCTCCAGGCGGCGCTTGCCGACGAAGCACCACGGGCAGACGACGTCGCTCCAGATCTCGATGCGCATGACCGGTTGAACCGGCAACCAGACGGAGCTATTCCGGTCGGTGCTGGGCCGTGGGCAGCGTCACCGTGAACGTCGTGCCCTCGCCGAGCCGCGAGTGCACGCCGACGGTGGCTGCGTGCCGCTCGACGATCGTCGCGACGATCGCGAGCCCCAGACCGGTGCCGGGCTCGCGGAGGGCGTCCGGGTTGGTGGTGCGGAAGAAGGCGCTGAACAGCCCGATCTGGTCCTCCTCGGAGATGCCCAGCCCGTCGTCGGAGACCTGGAGGACGACGTCGTCGCCGCCGGAGGTGAGCGAGACCGCGACGGTGCCCCCGGCGGGCGTGTACTTGACGGCGTTGCTCACCAGGTTCCCGACCAGCCGGTCCAGCTCACTCTCGTCGCCGGGCACGACCAGGTCGCCGCCTCCGAGCTGGAGGCGCAGGTCGATCCCCTTGGCCCGGGCGGCGGAGTCGACGAGCGCGATCACGTCGGCGGTGACCGCACGGAGGTCGACGGACCGGCGCACCAGCGGGTACTGCGGGTTGCTGACCTGCGCCAGGAGCAGCAGGTCCTCGACCACGCGCTCCATCCGGGCGGTCCCGCGGGTCATCGCCTGGTGGTGTCGTACGGCGGTCTCGTCGAGATCCACCGCGCCCAGGAGCTCGAGGTTGCCGGCGATGACGGTGAGCGGGGTGCGCAGCTCGTGCGAGAGCGTGGCGATCAACTGGCTCCGGTAGTCGTCGAGCTGCTGCAGCTCGCGGACCAGGTTCCGCTCGCGCTCCAGCGCCCTCGCGGTCATCAGCGCCGCGCCGAGGTCGTGCCCGATCTGGAGCGCGGAGTCGATCTCGACCTGGGACCAGGGCGGGTCCTGGGAGCGCCGCGTCAGCGCGAGGAAGCCGACGCACTCGGTGCCGACGCCCAGCGCGACGGCGAGCACCGAGGACAGGTCGAGCTCCGCGAGCTCCTGGCGGACGTGCCGGGGCTGCTCGGGGTCCGCCGCCGAGACGAGGAGTGGACGCTCATCGGCCCACAGCCGGGGCGCGAGCTCCTCCGAGGTCCGGCGTACCCCGTCGGAGATGTGGACGGGGCTGCCGTCGTGGGAGCGGGCGTAGCCGGAGCCGTCGAGCAGCTGGATCCAGGAGCCGCTCGCCCCGAAGCCCTCGACGAGCGGGCGGTGCGTGTGCTCGAGCACCGCCTCCAGCGATGCCTGCGCGCGGGTCGAGGAGGACCGGATCAGCCGGCGCGCGGCCTCCGCGTGCTCGACCTGGTGGATCAGCTCCTCGCGCTCGAACGCGGTCAGCACCGCGCGCTCGGCCTGCGCGGCGTACCGCTCGAGGAGGCTGCGCTGGCGGTCGTCGGGGCGGCGGCCGGAGACCGGTCGGTCGACGGACAGGAGGCCGACGGGGCGGCCGCCGTCGTCGGTGAGGAGCGCCAGCAGCGCGTCCTCGATGTGCCACGCGTCCGGCGTGCCGGAGGACTCCTGCTCGATCAGGACCCAGTGACCCTCCAGCTCGCCGTGGGTCCCGGCCGGGATGAAGCGCAGCCGCGGCCCCCACTCGACGGCAGCCGGCAGGACGGAGTCGAGCACCGAGATCGGGTCGGACTCCTCGAGATACTCGCGGTACTGCTCGGGACCCGTGTAGGCGACGGTGACCAGGCGCTCGTCGAGGACCACCGAGAGGACCGCGACCTCGAAGCCGACCATCTCCGCCACGGACTCGACCATCAGCTGCAGGACGGCACGCGCGGACGAGTCCGACCAGCCCCCGTGATCGGTCGGTCCGGGCTCCACCTGCGCAACCTAGCGATTCCCGGACGCCCGCGCCCCGGAAACGCCGAGTCAGGTCCAGCACAGGTGGAGGCAGGCGTCAGCGGGTGGCGGTGCCCTCGGTGTAGTCCGAGTCGTGCGACTTCACCCAGGCCATCAGCTTGCGCAGCTCGCGCCCGGTCTGCTCGATCGGGTGCTGCTCGCCCTTCTTGCGCAGCTCGTTGAACTCCGGCGACCCGTTGTCCATGTCGGTGATGAAGCGCTCGGCGAACGAGCCGTTCCTGATGTCCGCGAGGACCGCCTCCATGTTCGCCTTCACCTCAGGGGTGATCACGCGCGGTCCGGAGACGTAGTCGCCGAACTCCGCGGTGTCCGAGACCGACCAGCGCTGCTTGGCGATGCCGCCCTCGTACATCAGGTCGACGATCAGCTTGAGCTCGTGGAGGCACTCGAAGTAGGCGACCTCGGGCTGGTAGCCGGCCTCGGTGAGGACCTCGAAGCCGTACATGACCAGCTGCGACGCGCCACCGCAGAGCACGGCCTGCTCACCGAACAGGTCGGTCTCGGTCTCCTCGGTGAAGGTGGTCCTGATGCCGCCGGCGCGGAGCCCGCCGATCGCCTTGGCGTAGGACAGCGCGAGGTCCCAGGCCTTGCCCGACTCGTCCTTCTCGACGGCGACGAGCACCGGGACGCCGCGACCGTCGACGTACTCACGCCGGACCAGGTGGCCGGGACCCTTCGGCGCGACCATGAACACGTCCACGCCGGCCGGCGGCGTGATGTAGCCGAAGCGGATGTTGAAGCCGTGGCCGAAGACCAGGGTGTCGCCCGGGGTGAGGGACGGCTCGATCTCCTCGGCGTACAGCTTCCGCTGGTGCTGGTCGGGCGCGAGGATCACGATGACGTCGGCCTCCTCGGCCGCCTCCGCGGGCGTCACGACCCGGAGGCCCTCCGCCTCCGCCTTCGCGCGGCTCTTCGATCCCGGCTGCAGGCCGACGCGGACGTCGACGCCCGAGTCGCGCAGCGACAGCGCGTGGGCGTGGCCCTGGCTGCCGTATCCGATGACCGCCACGTTCTTGCCCTGGATCAGGGACAGGTCGGCGTCGTCGTCGTAGAACATCTCAGCCACGGGGGCTTCTCCTTCTGGTTGGGACTTCAGTACGTCGTCAGCCCCGCTGCGGGCGGGACGGGCTCAGCTTGCCGCCGGCGGAGCCGGCACGGTGACCGGACGCAGGTTGCGCTCGGAGATGGAACGGGAGCCGCGGCCGATCGCGACCATGCCGGACTGCACGAGCTCGCGGATGCCGAAGGGCTCCAGCACGCGCAGCAGGTCTGCGAGCTTGTCGGCGTTGCCCACGGCCTGGATGGTCACGGCGTCGGGTGCGATGTCGACCACCTTGGCGCGGAACAGCTGCACGGCGTCGAGCACGCTGCCGCGAGTGTCGACGTCGGCCTTCACCTTGACCAGCAGCAGCTCACGGTTGACCGAGGCGGGGCCGTCGAGCTCGACGATCTTGATCACCTCGACCAGCTTGTTCAGCTGCTTGGTGACCTGCTCGAGCGGCGAGTCCTCGACGTTCACGACGATCGTCATCCGCGAGACCTCGGGGTGCTCCGTCGGACCCACGGCCAGGGAGTCGATGTTGAAGCCGCGGCGGCTGAACAGGCCCGCGATCCGGGCCAGCACGCCGGGCTTGTTCTCGACCAGCACCGAGAGCGTGTGCCGGGTGTTGATGGGCGTCGTCACGGGCGGAGCTCCAGGTCTGCGTCGTCGTCGAACTTCGGGGCCAGGTCGCGGGCGTACTTGATGTCGTCGTTGCTGGTGCCGGCGGCGACCATCGGCCACACCATCGCGTCGCGGTGCACGCGGAAGTCCACCACCACCGGGACGTCGTTGATCTCCATCGCCTTGGTGATGGTGGCGTCCACGTCCTCCGGGCTCTCACACGCGAGGCCCACGCAGCCGTAGGCGTCGGCGAGCTTGACGAAGTCCGGGATCCGCTTCGAGTGCAGGTCGGTGTTGGAGTACCGCTCGTTGTAGAACAGCGTCTGCCACTGGCGGACCATGCCGAGCGACTCGTTGTTGATGATCGCGACCTTGATCGGGATGTCGTTGATCGCGCAGGTGGCGAGCTCCTGGTTGGTCATCTGGAAGCAGCCGTCCCCGTCGATCGCCCACACCGTGGCGTCGGGGCGGCCGACCTTCGCGCCCATCGCCGCCGGGACGGCGTAGCCCATGGTGCCGAGGCCACCGGAGTTGATCCAGGTGTTCGGGTGCTCGTAGCCGACGAAGTGGGCCGCCCACATCTGGTGCTGGCCGACGCCCGCGGCGTACACCGCCTCGGGGCCGACGATCGCCCCGAGTCGCTCGAGGACGTACTGCGGTGCGAGCTCGCCCTTCGGCGCGTCGTACCCGAGCGGGTACTTCTTCTTCACCCCCGCCAGGAACTCCACCCACGCCTCGTAGTCGCCGGTGTGCCCGGCGTCCGCCTCGGCCTTGAGCGCCACGACGAGGTCGCTGATCACCTCGCGGCAGTCGCCGACGATCGGGACGTCGACGACGCGGTTCTTCCCGATCTCCGCGGGGTCGATGTCGGCATGGATGACACGGGCGTTCGGCGCGAACGTGTCGAGGTTGCCGGTCACGCGGTCGTCGAAGCGCGCGCCGAGGCTGATGATCAGGTCGCTGCGCTGCAGGCCCGCCACCGCGGCCACGGTGCCGTGCATGCCGGGCATGCCGAGGTGCTGCGGGTGGCTGTCGGGGAAGGCGCCGCGCGCCATCAGCGTGGTCACCACCGGCATGCCGGTCAGCTCCGCGAGCACCCTGAGCTCGCGCGCCGCGCCGGCGCGGATGCAGCCGCCGCCGACGTACAGGACCGGCCGACGGGACTCCAGGATGAGCTTCGCCGCCTCCCGGATCTGCTTCGAGTGCGGCCTGGTCACCGGGCGGTAGCCGGGCAGGTTCAGCTCGGTCGGCCAGTCGAAGGTCGTCGCCGCCTGGAGCGCGGACTTGGCCACGTCGACGAGCACCGGGCCGGGGCGTCCGGTCGAGGCGATGTAGAACGCCTCCGCGATGGTGCGCGGGATCTCGGCCGGGTCGGTGACCAGGAAGTTGTGCTTGGTGATCGGCATCGTGATGCCGCGGATGTCGGCCTCCTGGAACGCGTCCGTGCCGATCGACGCGGCGCCGACCTGGCCGGTCACCGCCACGATCGGGACCGAGTCCATGTGTGCGTCCGCGAGCGGCGTGACGAGGTTGGTGGCGCCGGGGCCGCTGGTTGCCATGCACACCCCGACCCGGCCCGTGGCGGCGGCGTACCCCTGCGCGGCGTGGCCCGCGCCCTGCTCGTGACGGACCAGGATGTGCCGGATCGAGGAGTCCATCAGCGGGTCGTACGCCGGGAGGATGGCGCCACCCGGGATCCCGAAGATGTCGGTGGTCCCGGCTGCTTCCAGCGACCTGATCAGGCTCTGCGCGCCCGTCATGTGCTCGCTCATCACTGTGTCCTGTCTCGTCCGTGCCTGCCCAACAAAAAACCCCTCGGCCCTGGTGGGCGGCGAGGGGTGACGTGCGCGCTGAGTCGGTGTCCGGTCAGCTCACACGTCGCGTGCGTACAAGAATGTCCTGGGGCATGACGCCACCGTAGCCGCCCGGGCCTCCCGCCCGCATCCGAGTGTGGCAGGCGTCCCACCATCCGGGACGGCGGTCTCAGTCCGTGTCAGTCGAACGAGCCGGGTTCGCGCCCGTCGGCCGTGCAGACGCAGACCTTGTTGCCGTGGACGTCCGCGAGCACCCAGAACGCCGGAGCGTGCTCGTCGGTGACCAGCGTGCCGCCGGCGGCGACGGCCGCCTCGACCCGCTCCTCGGCGACGTCGCGGGGCACCACGATGTCGAGGTGGAAGCGCTGCTGGACCTCACCCGTGGCATCCGGAGCCTCCTGGAACCACAGCGCGTTGTTGCGGCCGGCCGGGTCCTCGACCTGGTGGTAGGGCTCGTCGTCGTACCCGAGGACCGTCGCCCAGAACGGCTTGACCACGTCGCCATCCGGGACGTCGAGGGCGAGCTCGAGCGTCGAGACCTCCCGCGGCGCCGCCTCGACGCCGAGCTCGGCGGCGATGTCGGAGATCCGGCGGGCCAGGGCGATGTCGCGGCTGGTGACCCCGTGCACGTCGTGGCTGTGCAGGTCGACGTCGACCTGGGGGTAGGTGAGCACCACGTCGGGGTGGTGGTTCGCCTCCTCGGCAGCCTCGGTGATGCGCGTGACCAGCTCGAGCCCCTTCACGAAGCTGCCGGTCCGGAAGCGGGCGTGCAGCTTCATGAGGAAGAACCGCCAGTCGGCGAGGTCCTCGGCCTGCACCTGGGGGTAGCGGAGCACCTGCTTCGGGTCCGGCTGGGTCATGGCAGTACCACCTGTCCGATCGGTCCGGGGTTGAAGGCGACCTCCCAGCGGTACCCGTCCGGGTCGCCGAAGTAGCCGGTGTAGCCGCCCCACTCGCGATCGACCGCGGCGTGGACCGGCTCCGCGCCGGCCGCCCGTGCGGTCTCGAGCGCGGCGTCCACGTCCTCGCGGGTGGGGACGTTGTGCGCGAGGGTGAGCGGCGCGACGCCGTCCCCGCGGACGATCGTGCCGACCTCGGCCTCGAAGGCGGTGTCCTGCCAGAGCGAGAGGACGACGTGCTCGCCGACCTGGATCATCAGCACGTCGCCGGGGACGTCGAGCGACGCGCCCCAGCCGAGTCCGTCGACGTAGAACGCGCGGGTGGCGTCGAGGTCGCGGACGGCGAGCGTGACGAAGCTGATCCGTTGGTCCACGTCCTTCACCTTGGCACAGCCACGTGGGCCGGGCCCGGATCCACCCGGGGGACGTAGTCTCGGAGGATGACCCAGCGCGCCGGCATCGACCAGTCCGTCCCGCCGAGTGGCAGCGGGTGCGCGGAGTGCGAGGCCACCGGTGGCTGGTGGGTGCACCTGCGGCGCTGTGCGCAGTGCGGCCACGTCGGCTGCTGCGACACCTCGCCGATGCAGCACGCCACCGCGCACTTCCGCGAGACCGGCCACCCGGTGATCCGGAGCTTCGAGCCGGGCGAGGAGTGGTTCTGGGACTACACCACCGAGTCCGGGTTCGCCGGCCCCGGGCTGGCGCCGCCGGAGTGCCACCCCGAGGACCAGACGGTGCCCGGGCCCGCCGACCGGGTGCCCGGGGACTGGCGCGACAAGATCCACTAGGACTGACCGGCGGATGACAGCGGCGCCGGCCGGGCGGACACTGCGAGACGTCCGATGGTCGTCCGTCTCCCGAGGAGTCCGCCATGTCCGCTGTCGTCGTCCCACGCCGCCGCGTGCTCGTCCTGGTCCCGCTGCTGCTCGTCTCGCTGCTCACGTGGTGGGCCACCCGCGCCGACTCCGAGGCGAGTCCACCGGCCGCCCGTGCAGCGAGCACCGCGCAGGCGGGGAAGATCGCGTTCGCGTCGCTCCCCGGCGGCGTCCAGGCCACGCTCCCGGTCCTGTCCTTCCGGGCCGGGGGTGTCAACACGTCGGCGCCGGCCGGGAGCGGCGGTGGCACCGGCAAGTTCGTGCCCGACGACCCGACGGTGGTCGTCGACGCGAACGACGTCGACCCCCTGCTGCTGCGCGCGGTCACGACCGGCGTCCACATCGCGCAGGCCACCGTGACCCTCTACCGCCCGGGCACGACGAAGAAGCAGGAGGTCTGGCAGCTCGCGGACGTGACGATCAGCCAGCTGCGCACCGCGCAGTCGGGCTCGACGAAGCCGCCGCGGCTCACCCTCGGCCTGCACTACACGCGGGTCGCCGTGACCTCGTTCGCCGCCGGCGGCACCGCCGCCGGGACCTACTGCTTCGACCTGGCCACCAGCACGTCCTGCTGAGAGGCGGCTCCGGCCGCGATGGTCCCTGGATCGGCGTCAGCCGGCGTGGAGGTGGGGGCGCCTGGCCCGGTCGGGTTCGGCCCGGCGCAGCACCTCGCGGGTGATGGGGGCGACCTCACCGGCGCCGAACAGGAGGAACCGGACCAGGTGCCCGAACGGGTTGCCCTCCGTCCACTCGAAGTAGATGTGCGGCCGGACGCCGGTGCGGTCACGGATGTCGATCAGCAGCGCGGCGAGCGTGTTCGGCACGGAGGCGCCGGTGACGGTGAGCACCCGGTACTCGTCGTGCATGACCAGGCCGCGGACGTCGATCCGGCTCTCGAAGTCGGAGTAGTCGCCGACGGTCACCTCGACGAGGACGATGTCACCGGCGTTGGGGAGGTCGTGGTCGTCGACGATCTGCTGGATCTTCTCGCGGTACTCCTCGACGTCCCGGGCGTCGGGCTCGTTGGCGACCAACCGGATGGACCGGCGGGCGCAGTCACGGAGGAAGGAGTCAGCCCGTGCGTCGTAGGTGATGTCGGTGGCACGCAGCTCGAACGCTCGCGAGATCCGCGACAGCAGGGACACGAGCACGATGGCGCCGATGAAGCAGGCGGCGATCTTGACGCCGTCGGGGCGTTCGCGGACGTTGTCGAGCGTGGTGTAGGTGAGCACCAGCGCGATCAGGACGAACGCCACGGTCAGGCGGCGCTGGCCCGCCCTGCGCGCGGCGAGCGTGACCGCGACGGCCGCCGAGGTCATCAGGACCAGCACACCGGTGGCGTAGGCACCGCCCTGCGCGTTGACATCGGCATCGAAGACCCAGGTGATCGCGGCGGCGACACCGGTGAGGACGAGGACGAGCGGTCGCACCGCACCGGCCCACTCCGGCGACATGCCGTAGCGGGGCAGGTAGCGCGGGATCAGGTTGAGCATGCCCGCCATCGCCGAGGCGCCGGCGAACCAGAGGATCAGGATCGTCGATGCGTCGTAGACGGTCCCGAAGCCGTCGCCGAGGTAGCGGTGGGCGAGATAGGCCAACGCTCGTCCGTTGGCGGATCCGCCTTCCTGGAACTCCGCAGCGGGGATCAGCAGCGTGGTGACCAGGCTGGAGGCGATCAGGTAGACGCTCATGATGCAGGCCGCCACCGTGAGGAGCTTCCTGGTGTTGCGGATCCGACCGGCCGGATGTGCCGGGTCGTCCACCGCGCCGCCTTCGACGTGGCTCATCACCGCCACACCGGTCTCGAACCCGGACAGGCCCAGGGCCAGCTTGGGGAACAGTGTGAGAGAGACGGCCACCATGACCGCGAGGTTCCCGTGTTCGGCGGTGAGCGCGCCTGTCCAGTCGGTGACCCGGTGGCCCGCCGACACCACGTGGCCGGCCGCTACCCCGATCACGACGGCGTTGAGCACGAGGTAGGTCACGACGAGCGCGACCGCCACGCCGATGGCCTCGGTGAAGCCCTTGAGGAACACCGCGCCGAGCAGGGCCACGAGGCCGAGGGTGATCCACAGCTCCTGACCGTGCAGGACGCTCGGCACATGCGGGTTCTCCACGACGTGAGCGCTGGCGTCGGCGGCCGAGAGCGTGATCGTGATGACGAAGTCCGTGAGCGCGAAGCCGAGCAGCGCCAGCACGAAGAGCTTGCCGCGCCAGAAGGGCAGCAGCCGTTCGAGCATCGCGATCGACCCCTGGCCGTGCGGACTCTCGGCGGCCACCCGTCGGTAGACCGGCAGGGCTCCGAACAGGGTGAGCAGCACGAGGATGACCGTCGCCAGCGGGCTGAGGAGACCCGCAGCGAGGAACGCGATGCCGGGCTGGTAGCCGAGGGTCGAGAAGTAGTCGACACCGGTCAGGCACATCACCTTCCACCAGCGGTGCGGCTCCTCGCCGGAGTGCTCGACCGCATGTGGCCCGGCGTGCCGGGCGGCGACGTCGGGCCGGTAGAAGAGCCACCGGCGGAAGCGGACACCGGGCTGCTCGCGCAGCGGGAGATCGAGACTCACGCCGTCAATCCAACTCGCCGTCGACCGGGATCGGACGGGGCCTAACAGACCCCTAACACCGGGTCCTTCGCGCGTCAGGATCCCGCACGGATCGGGGACGACGTCGTCAGGATCCTGTCAGGACGACGACGTTCCCGGACGCCGTGGACTTGACTGCACGACATGGCTCAACGCGTCATGACCGACGAGGTCGGCGTCCGGTTCGGGATGAGCGGCGGGGTGCTGTTCGTCCTGGCGGCGCTCATCGTCGCGAGCGGACTGCGCGGAACGCTCGGCGTCGTCGTGCTGTTCCTGGCCACGACCGTGCTCGCGACGGCACTGGACACGCGGCACTCACTGCTGCTGGGCCTGGCCGGCTGGGCGTTCGCCACCGGCTTCGCCGTCAACACGGCGGGCGTGCTCACCCTGGCGCAGCTCGACCTGCTCCGCCTGGTCGTCTTCGTCGTCGCCGCCCTGGCCACCAGCCGACGCGGCACACTGGGGTGAACGCCGTCGAACCCATCCCGCCCGGGAGCACGGCCCGACGCCGGTCCACCGGCGCCGACAGGACCGGAGGTGCGATGGGTCGGAGCAGTCTCAGCCCGAGGCGACGCGCCTACGGCTACCTCTCGGCCGTCGCCGGGAGTGCACTCCTGGTCGCGGTGCTGGTCCCCGTGGGCAGCCACGTCGACATCGCGAGCGCGGCCATGCTGTTCCTGCTGCTGGTCGTCACCACCGCCATCGTCGGCGGTATCGGTCCGGCACTGCTCGCCGGCGCCCTCGGAGCGGCCCTCGTGAACTTCTTCTTCACCGAGCCGCTCCACACCTTCCGGATCCACGAGGCCGGCGATGTCGTGGCGCTGGTGGTCTTCGCGATGGTGGCCGTGATGGTCAGCTGGGTCGTCGACCTCGCCGCCCGCCGGGCAGCGGCGGTGCGAGAGGCTGCGGAGCTCGAGGCGGGGAACCGGTTGCGCACCGCTCTCCTGGCGGCGGTCGGCCATGACCTGCGGACGCCGCTGGCCACCGTGAAGGCCGTCGTCTCCGGGCTGCGCAGCCGTGAGGTGACCCTGACCGAGGAGGACCGCAGGGAGCTGCTCGAGACCGCCGACGACGCACTCGACCGACTGGCCGCGCTGGTCGACAACCTGCTCGACCTCAGCCGGCTCCAGGCGGGCGCGATGCCGGTCCGCACCCGGCCGATCCCGCTCGACGACGTCGTCGCGGCGGCGCTCGACGAGCTCGCGGTCGGGTCGGTGGCCGTCTCGATCGACCTGCCCGAGCAGCTTCCCGAGGTCGTGGCGGACCCGGGCCTGCTCGAGCGAGTGGTCGTCAACCTGGTGGCCAACGCCCAGCGCCATGCGCCCGGACCCGTGCTGCTGACCGCCGGGGCCGTCGGAGATCGCGTGGAGCTCCGCGTCGTCGACCGGGGTCCGGGTATCGCGGTTCCCGACCGCGACCGGGTGTTCGTGCCGTTCCAGCGGCTCGGGGACAGCGGCACCAGCGGCCTCGGTCTCGGGATGGCGCTCTCCCGCGGACTGGTCGAGGCCATGGCAGGAAGCCTGACGCTCGCGGAGACGCCCGGCGGCGGGCTGACGCTGGTCATCTCCCTTCCCGCCGCGCCGGCCGTCGTCGCAGAGCGCGGGTGACGCCGTGAGTCGCGTCCTGGTCGTCGACGACGAGCCGCAGATCGTCCGGGCCCTCGCCATCAACCTCCGCGCCCGCGGCTACGAGGTGTCCACCGCCGGCGACGGCGGCGAGGCACTGCTGGTCGCGGCCTCCCACCCGCCCGACGTCGTCATCCTCGACCTGGGACTGCCCGACCTCGACGGGGTCGACGTCATCGCCGGCATCCGCGGCTGGTCGAGCGTGCCGATCCTGGTGCTCTCCGGTCGCAGCGACAGTGTCGACAAGGTCGACGCCCTCGACGCGGGTGCGGACGACTACGTGACCAAGCCGTTCGGGATGGACGAGCTGATGGCGCGGCTGCGGTCCTTGCTCCGCCGCACCACCCCTGCTGAGTCGCAGCCCGTCGTGGAGTTCGGCGACGTGCGGGTGGACCTCGCCGCCACGCGCGTCTCCGTCGGCGGCACCGAGGTCCGGCTCACCCCCACCGAGTGGCACCTGCTCGAGGTCCTCGTGCGCCATCCCGGCAAGCTCCTCAGTCACCGGCAGCTCCTCGCCGAGGTCTGGGGCCCCGGCTACGAGACCGCTCAGGGCAACCTGCGGCTGTACGTCGCCCAGCTCCGCCGCAAGCTCGAGCCCGATCCCTCCCGGCCTCGTTTCCTCCGCACCGAGCCCGGCATGGGCTACCGATTCCAGCCCTGACCGGACGTCCGTCGACGATCAGGCCAGTGTCTGCGTGATCTCGTGCCGGTCGCCGTCGCCGTCGACGACGACGCGGGCGAGCGCGCCGTTCACCAGCGGGAGGTACGGCGCGACGTGCCCGCACTCGACGTCGAGCACGACCGGGATGCCGAGGTCGCCGAGGGCGTCGGCGACCGCCTCGGCCTGGGTGAGGTCCGGCATGTCCGGCGCGTTCGTGCGCCCGATGAGCACGGCCCGGGCGTGGTCGAACCAGCCCGCGTAGCGCAGCGAGTGGAGGGTGCGGGCGATCGTGTAGGCGTTGTCCTCGCAGGCCTCGAGGTAGACGACCAGCCCCTCCGGGCTCGCCTCGCCGAACGCCGCGACGTCGCCGTACGGCGTGGCCGCGATCGGGCCGACCGTCTCGATGCAGCCGCCGATCAGCCGGCCGGAGACGTCGACCGACGACCCGGACAGCACCCGCCAGGTGCCGGGCGAGTCGAGCGTCAACCGCGAGACGTCGGGGTGCGCGACGTAGTCGTCCCAGCCGGTCGAGCGGTACCGGCCCGGGCTCCGCTGCACGAAGGGACCGGGCTGCGAGGCCAGCGTGGTCCAGTGCAGCAGGCCGTCCGGCGGGGAGTACGGCGTGTCCATCAGGTTGCTGCCGTGCAGCGTGGTCCAGCCGAGCCGCAGCGTGATCGGCACCATCAGCGTGGTCAGGTCGCTGTAGCCGACGAACCAGGTCGGCTCGGCACCGGCGAGCGCGGACCAGTCCAGCTGGTCGAGCAGGTCGATCGCCAGCTCCCCGCCCCACGGCGGGACCACGGCCCGGATCGAGGGATCGACCAGCATCTCGGTGAGCTCGGCGGCGCGCTGCTCCTTCGGCGCGGACACCACGCCGGACGTGCCGAGGCACAAGCCACGCACCACGTCGTACCCGCGAGCCTCCAGCGATGAGACGGCGACCTCCAACCTGGCCCGCATCGGCTCCTGCACGCCGCTCGACGGCGCGGTGACGCCGATCCGGTCACCGGGCTCCAGCGGTCGCGGACTCCGGGTCGGGGGCATGCCTCAGGCTGTCAGGTCCGCCAGCACCCCGCGAACCATTTCCAGGCCGCGGTCGACCTCCTCGAACGACGTCGACAACGGCGACAGCCCGATCCGCAGGCCTCCCGGGTCGCGGTAGTCCGGGATCACGTCGCGCTCCCACAGCGCGGCGGTCACCTCGCGCATCAGCGGGTGGTTCAGCGTCACGTGCCCACCCCGCCGGGCCGGGTCGCGGGGCGAGGCCACCTCCACCCCCGCGGCAGCGAGCGTCCCGTCGGCGACCGAGATCGCGTGCTCGGTCAGCGCGACCGACTTCTCCCGGACGGCGGGCATCCCGACCTCGTCGATCAGCGCGAGCATGTCCTGCACCGCGAGCATCCCGACGATCGGGGGCGTCCCGGAGAGGAACCGCCGGATCCCGCTCGCCGGCGCGTACGCCGGGCCCATGAGGAACGGGTCGACCGCGCCCATCCAGCCCTGGATCGGCTGGACCAGGTCGTCGAGGTGCCGCGTGGCCACGTAGCAGAACGCCGGCGCGCCGGGCCCGCCGTTCAGGTACTTGTACGTGCACCCCACCGCGAGGTCCACGCCCCAGTCGTCGAGCGACAGCGGCACCGACCCCACGGAGTGGCAGAGGTCCCAGAGCACGAGGGCGCCGGCGTCGTGGGCGATCCGGGTCAGCTCCGGGACGTCCGCGAGCCAGGCGGATCGGTACGCGACGTGCGACAGCACCACGAGCGCGGTGTCCGGTCCGACGGCGTCCGAGAGCAGGTCCGCCGTCACGCCGGCGCTGGTGTCGACGTCGATCCAGCGCAGCGTCAGGCCACACTCGGCGGCGATCCCGGCCGCGACGTAGCGGTCGGTCGGGAAGTTGTCGCGGTCGATCACGATCTCGGTGCGCCCCGGGCGGGCCGCGACCGCGGCCCGCATCAGCTTGTAGAGCAGGACCGTGGTCGAGTCGCCGATCGCGGCCTGGCCCGGGCCGGCCCCGAGCACGACGCGGCCGAGCTCGTCGCCGATCGTGCGCGGCAGGTCGAACCAGCGCTCGTCCCAGCCGCGGATCAGCCGACCGCCCCACTCCTCCTCGACGAACGCCGCGAGGCGGGGTCCGGTGACCTTCAGGGGCCGCCCGAGCGAGTTGCCGTCGAAGTAGACCAGCGAGGACGAGGCGCCGACGAAGCGGTCGCGGTACGACGCGAGCGGGTCCCGGATCACGGGCGCACCGCCGTCAGGTCACGCACGGAGGCGTACCGGGCGCGCACGAACGGCGTCGCCTCCACCTCCGTCTCGACGACGTCGGCGAGCTGCCACGCCGGCGGCTCGGCCGCGCCGGACAGCACCCACGCGGCCTGGCGGGCGGCGCCGCGGGCGACGTACTCCCCCGGCTGCGGCACGGTCACCGGCAGCCCGAGCACCGCGGACGCGATCTCCCGGACCGCCTGAGACCGGGCGGCGCCGCCGACCAGCACCACGCGCTCGACCGGCGTGCCGAGCGCGCGCACGGCGTCGACCGCGTCGGCGAGGCCGCAGAGCATCCCCTCCACGGCGGCGCGCGCGAGGTACGGCGGGTTCGCGGTCTCGAGGCGCAGCCCGTGGATCGCCCCGGTGGCGTCGGGCTTGTTCGGCGTGCGCTCGCCCTCGAGGTACGGCACCAGGGCCATGCCGCCGGCACCGGCCGGCGCGGAGAGCGCCAGGTCAGAGAGCCCGGCGTGGTCGGTGCCGACCATCCGGGCCGCCGCGTCGAGCACGCGGGCGGCGTTCATGGTGGCGACCAGCGGCAGGAACCGGCCGGTCGCGTCGGCGAAGCCGGCCACCGCGCCGGTGACGTCGCCCACCGGCTTCTCGGCCACGGCGCACGCGACGCCGGAGGTGCCGATCGAGACGATGACGTCGCCGCTGACCGCGCCGAGCCCCAGCGCGGCGGCCGCGTTGTCGCCGGTGCCGGGGCCGAGCGGCTGACCCGCGGGCGTGTGGCCGGCGACCTCCGCCGGGCCGAGCACCCGGGGGACGACCGCGTCGTGGCCCAGGCCCATGGTGAGCAGGTCGCGGCGGTACTCCCCCGTGAGCGGTGACCAGTAGCCGGTACCGCTCGCGTCCCCGCGGTCGGTGGCCAAGGCGTCGAGGCCTGACGCGCCGGCGAGCTTCCACGTCAACCAGTCGTGCGGCAGGCAGACCGCCGCGACCCGCGCGGCGTTCTCGGGCTCGTGGTCACGCAGCCAGCGCAGCTTGGTGACCGTGAACGACGCCACCGGCACCAGCCCGACCGCGTCCACCCAGGGCCCGGGCCCGCCGAGCTCCTCGATCAGGTCGAGCGCGGCTCGGGCGGAGCGGGTGTCGTTCCAGAGCAGTGCCGGCCGGACCACCTCGCCGTGCTCGTCGAGGCAGACCATGCCGTGCTGCTGGCCGCCGACCGCGATCGCCGCGACGTCGTCGAGCCCCCCGGCCGCCTCGATCGCCTGCTGGAGCGCCGACCACCAGTGGTCGGGGTGCACCTCGGTGCCCTCGGGGTGCGGGGCGGTCCCGATGCGCACCTGCTCCCCCGTATCGGCGTCGCAGACGACGACCTTGCAGGACTGGGTGGAGGAGTCGATCCCGGCGACGAGAGGCATGCGGCGATTCTGGCAGGCTTCCCCCATGCGCGAGCCCGCCGGCCACACCCTCGTCCTCGATCACGGTCCGTACCGGGCCGAGGTCGTCACCGTGGGCGCGGGCCTCCGCACCTTCACGTACGGCGGGCGCGACCTGGTCGCCGGCTACCGGCCCGGTGAGATCTGCCCCGACTACCGGGGCTGGGTGCTCCAGCCCTGGCCGAACCGGGTGGGTCACGGCCGCTACGACTTCGGAGGGTCCACCCACCAGCTCCCCCTCACCGAGCCGGAGAACGGCAACGCCCTGCACGGCCTGGCCGGTTGGGTCGACTGGCGGGTCGCGCACCACGACGACACGAGCGCGACGCTCCGGCACGAGCTGGTGCCGCAGGCGGGCTACCCGTTCGCGCTCGACCTCGAGGCGGCGTACCGGCTGGACGGCCACGGCCTGCACGTGGCGATCGCGGCCACGAACGCCGGCTCGGCGCCCGCGCCGTACGGCGCCGGGCACCATCCGTACTTCACGCTCGACCGTCCCGCCGACGACCTCGAGCTCGTGCTCCCGGCGACCACGTGGTGCGCGATGGACGAGCGCGGCCTGCCCTCGCCGGCGCAGCCGGTGGAGGGCTCGGCGTACGACTTCCGCGAGTCCCGCCCGATCGGCGACCTGGTCGTGGACCATCCCTTCGGCGGTCTCACGGGCGACACCGCGACGCTGCGCCACGGGGACCGGGCCATCAGCGTGACGCTCGGCGAGGGCTGCGCGTGGCTGCACGTCTTCACCTGCGACACCCACGACCCGGCGCGGCGGGCGGTGGCGATCGAGCCGATGAGCTGCCCGCCGGACGCGTTCCGCACCGGCACCGACCTGGTCGTGCTCGAGCCGGGCGCCACGCACCGGCTGGCGTTCACGATCACTGGAAGCTGACGAGCCGCACCGTCGGCCGGAGCGCGTGCACGGCGGGCGCGCCCATCCGATCGACGTCCTCGTCGTAGAAGAGCTTGAACCCCATCGTGAACTGCCGTGGCCGGCCGACCGCGTGGTACGTCGCGAGCTTCTGCCGGCGGGTGCCGAAGCCGTCGACGTGCTGGACCATCGCCAGGCCCCTGCGGCGGACGACGTCCTCGATGTGCTCGACCATGTCGACCCGGAACTGGTGCAGCACGAACAGCTTCTGGGGAAGGCCCTCCTCCCGGGTGAGGTGCGAGAGCCACTTCGAGGTCCGGTTCACCTCCGGTGCGCCGACCTGCCCGACCGTGCGGGCGGGGACCTGGTGCGGCGCCATCCGCCACTCCGGGTCGAGCGCGAGGCCGACCCACGGGTCCCGCAGGGCCCAGCCCCAGCGCTTCGCGACCTCGAGGAACCCGCTCCGGCCGGGCTGCAGGTCGAGCAGCAGCAGGGCATGGTTGCGGTGGGCCGCGCGGAGATAGGTCTCGACCACCGCTCGCGGGATGTCGTGGCTGTAGGAACCGTCCGCGCCGGCGCTGCCGTCGGCGATGGTGACGATCAGCTCGTACACGTGACGCAGCGGGCGGCCCGTCCCCGCGAACGGCGCCGCGGCGTGGTGCAGCCGCGCGTCCATGGTGTCGGGATCGCTCTCGCCCAGCACTCCCATCGCCGCGGTCTGGCCGGTGCCGTAGTAGGCGACGAGGAAGTGGTTGCCGCCGAACACCCTGGTGCCCCCGTCGGGCAGCGGGACCGGGCGGCCGCCGGGCCGCGGGTCGGGCTCCGGGTCGGGCTGCGCCGCCCCTGCCGAGGGGGCGGACCCCCGAACGGCGTCCTCGAGCTGCACGACCTCGACCGGACGCGCCGAGCCGGCGCCGCCGTCGGATCCGTCGACGCCCCAGGCGACGACGATCAGCGCGACGATCGCCAGGAGCACGAGGAACAGCACCGGGCCGCGGTTGTCCGGCTGCTGGGTCATCTGGACGACGACACCGTCAGCTGGTGATCGCGCCGTGCGCCGCGGACTGCACGATCTTGGCGTACTTGCCGAGCACGCCGCGGGTGTACTTCGGGGGCAGCGGCTCCCAGCCGACCTGCCGCTCCGCCCACTCGTCCTCGGCGCCCATCTCGACCTCGAGCAGCCGGTTGGCGACGTCGAGGGTGATCGTGTCGCCGTCGCGGACGAACGCGATCGGGCCGCCGTCCACGGCCTCGGGCGCGATGTGTCCGACGCAGAGGCCCGTCGTACCACCGGAGAAGCGGCCGTCGGTGATCAGCAGGACGTCCTTGCCGAGCCCGGCGCCCTTGATCGCACCGGTGATCGCGAGCATCTCACGCATGCCCGGACCGCCCTTGGGGCCCTCGTAGCGGATCACCACGACGTCGCGGGGCCGGATCTCGCCGCGCTCGAGCGCGTCCATCGCCGCCCGCTCGCCGTCGAAGACCCTCGCGGTGCCGGTGAACACCGACTCGTCGAAGCCCGCGGTCTTCACGACCGCGCCCTCCGGGGCCAGCGAGCCCTTGAGGATCGTCAGCCCGCCCGTCTTGTGGATCGGCCGGTCCAGCCTGCGGATCACGTCGTCGTCCAGGTCCGGCGGCGCCAGGTCGGCGAGGTTCTCCCCCATCGTCCGCCCGGTCACCGTCAGGCAGTCGCCGTGCATGAGACCGGCGTCGAGGAGCGCCTTCATCACGACCGGGATGCCGCCGATCTTGTCGACGTCGTTCATCACGTAGCGGCCGAACGGCTTGAGGTCCGCGAGGTGCGGCACCTTGTCGCCGATCCGGTTGAAGTCGTCGATCGTCAGGTCGACGTCGGCCTCGCGGGCCATCGCCAGCAGGTGCAGGACGGCGTTGGTCGAGCCGCCGAGAGCCATGACGACCGTGATGGCGTTCTCGAACGCCTCCTTGGTCATGATCTGACGGGCCGTGATGCCGTGCCGGAGCAGGTTGACCACGGCCTCGCCGGAGCGGTGCGCGAAGCCGTCGCGACGGCGGTCCACGGCGGGCGGGGCGGCCGAGCCCGGCAGCGACATGCCGATCGCCTCGGCGACCGCGGCCATCGTGTTCGCGGTGTACATGCCGCCGCAGGCGCCCTCGCCCGGGCAGATCGCCCGCTCGATCCGGTCGACCTCCTCGCGGCTGATCTTGCCGGCCAGGCAGGCGCCGACCGCCTCGAAGGCGTCGATGATCGTCACGTCGTTGCCGTCGACCTGGCCGGGCATGATCGAGCCGGCGTACAGGAAGACGCTCGCGAGGTCGAGCCGCGCCGCCGCCATCATCATGCCGGGCAGCGACTTGTCACAGCCGGCCAGCAGGACCGAGCCGTCGAGCCGCTCGGCCATCATCACGGTCTCGACCGAGTCCGCGATCACCTCGCGGGAGACCAGCGAGAAGTGCATGCCCTCGTGGCCCATCGCGATGCCGTCGGACACCGAGATGGTGCCGAACTCCAGCGGGTAGCCGCCGGCCGCGTGCACGCCGTTCTTGACCGCCTTCGCCAGGCGGTCCAGCGACAGGTTGCAGGGGGTGATCTCGTTCCAGCTGGACGCGACCCCGATCTGCGGCTTCGCGAAGTCCTCGTCGCCCATGCCCACCGCGCGCAGCATGCCGCGGGCCGCGGCCCGCTCCAGGCCGTCGGTGACGTCGCGGGAGCGGGGCTTGATGTCGGGGCTGGTCATGGCCACGAGGGTATCGGCGCGGCCTCCGCCCCCGGACCGGAAGGTCACGATGTGACCGCCTGGTCGCGACGCCGGAGCATCGCGAACACTAGCCTCGTACCGTGACCGTGACCTGGCAGGAGCACGACGCCGTCCTGTTCGACCTCGACGGCGTCATCACGCCGACGGCGGAGGTGCACATGCGCGCCTGGTCGGACATGTTCAGCGAGTTCCTCGCCTCGTGGGACGGCGAGGGCGACACCGCGGCGTACACGGATGTCGACTACTTCGCCCACGTCGACGGGAAGCCCCGGTACGACGGCGTCCGCGACTTCCTGACCTCGCGCGGCATCCCGGCGCCGCAGGACCTCGTCCGCGAGCTCGGCGACCGGAAGAACGACGCGTTCAACGTGGTGCTCGCGCGTGACGGCGTGCAGCCCTACCCGGGATCGGTCCGGCTGCTCGACCACCTGGGGCGGCTCGGCACGCCCCTCGGCGTCGTGTCGTCCTCCGCGAACGCGCCGGCGGTGCTTGAGGCCGCGGGCCTGCTCGCCCGCTTCCGCACGGTCATGAGCGGCGCGGTGGCGACCGAGCTGGGCCTGCCCGGCAAGCCCGCACCCGACACCTTCCTGCACGCCGCCGCCGAGCTCGGGGCGACGCCGCAGCGGTCGGTCGTGCTCGAGGACGCCGTCTCCGGGGTCCGCGCCGGGCGGGCCGGCGACTTCGGACGCGTGGTCGGTGTCGACCGGGGCGCGGGCGAGAAGGCGCTGCGTGAGGCCGGCGCGGACGTCGTGGTCGCCGACCTCGCCGACCTCGTCCCGGCCGGGGACGCCGCATGAGCCGGCGCACGGTCGGCCCGAACCCGATGGACCGCGGCCGGTTCCCGATCGAGCCGTGGGCGCTGGTGGAGACCAGCTACAGCCTCGACGACATGGGCGTCGCCGAGACGCTGTTCGCCGTCGGTAACGGCTACCTCGGCATGCGCGGGAACCCCGAGGAGGGACGGCCGGCGTACGCCCACGGCACGTTCGTCAACGGCTTCCACGAGACCTGGCCGATCCGGCACGCCGAGACGGCGTTCGGCTTCGCGCGCACCGGCCAGACCATCGTGAACGCGCCCGACACCAAGGTGCTCAAGATCTACGTCGACGACGAGCCGCTGACGTTCGGCACCGCCGACCTCGAGCACTACGAACGGCGGCTCGACTTCCGCGACGGCGTGCTGCGGCGGAACCTGATCTGGCGCACGCCGTCGGGCAAGCGGGTGCGGATCGACTCCACCCGGATGGTGTCGATGACCCAGCGCCACCTCGCCGTGATGACGCTCGAGGTCGAGGTGCTCACCGGCGACGCACCGGTCGTCATCTCCTCCCAGATCCTCAACCGCCAGGACGGCATGGACGAGTACCGCATGCCCCAGCATGCGGCGACGACCGCCGATCCCCGCAAGACCATGATGTTCGCCGAGCGGGTCCTGCAGCCGCGGATGAGCCACGCGACCAACGACCGGCTGCTGCTGGGCTACCAGTGCGCCCACTCCGGCATGACGCTCGCCGTCGCGGCCGACCACGTGCTCGAGACCCAGGACGAGCACGAGATCGTCGCGCGGTCCGACGCCGACCAGGCGAAGCTGGTGTTCCGCGTCGACGCGACCCGCGGCGCCACCACCCGCCTGACGAAGACCGTCACCTACCACACGTCCAGGGCCGTCCCCGCCCGTGAGCTCGCAGACCGCTGTGAGCGCACCCTGGACCGCGCGAAGCGGCACGGCGTCCAGAACTACGTCGAGGACCAGCGCGCCTGGTACGCCGACTTCTGGGCGGGAGCCGACATCGAGGTCGGCGGCGACACCACCGGGCACCGCGCGGTGCAGCAGGCCGTGCGCTTCAACCTGTTCAGCCTGGCCCAGGCGACCGGCCGGATCGACGGGCTCGGCGTGCCGGCGAAGGGCGTGACCGGCTCGGGCTACGAGGGTCACTTCTTCTGGGACACCGAGATCTACGTCATCCCGTTCCTCAGCTACACCAACCCGGAGGTGGCGCGGAACGCCCTGCACTTCCGCTCGCTGATGCTGCCCGCTGCGCGCGAGCGCGCCCGCGAGCTGGCGGGGAGCGGCGCCATGTACCCCTGGCGCACCATCAACGGCGAGGAGGCCTCGGCGTACTACGCGGCCGGCTCGGCCCAGGTGCACATCGACGCGGACGTGGCGTACGCGCTCATGAAGTACGTCGGTGCGACCGGCGACGAAGGGTTCCTCATCCGTGAGGGGATCGACATCCTCGTCGAGACCGCGCGGATGTGGGCGGACCTCGGCTTCTGGCGCAGCAACGGCGACCCGTCGTTCCACATCCACGGCGTCACCGGGCCGGACGAGTACACGACCGTCGTCAACAACAACCTGTTCACCAACGTGATGGCGCGCTTCAACCTCGACCAGGCCGCCGCCGCCATCACCCGGATCCGCGACGCCCATCCCGAGGAGTACGTCCGGATCGCCGCCCGCCTGCGCCTCGACCCCGCCGAGGTCGAGGAGTGGCAGCGCTGCGCGGACGGCATGACGATCCCGTACGACGAGGGCCTCGGCATCCATCCCCAGGACGACTACTTCCTCGATCGGGAGGTCTGGGACCTCTCCAAGACCCCCGACGACCTGTTCCCGCTGCTGCTGCACTACCACCCGCTCGTGATCTACCGCTTCCAGGTGCTCAAGCAGGCGGACGTCGTGCTCGCGCTCTTCCTCCAGGGCGAGCGGTTCACGCCCGAGGAGAAGCGCGCCGACTTCGAGTACTACGACCCGATCACCACCGGCGACTCCACCCTGTCGGCGGTCGTGCAGTCCGTGGTCGCCGCCGAGGTCGGCTACCACGACGCGGCCCTCGACTACTTCCACCAGTCGCTCTACGTCGACCTCGCGGACCTGCACGGGAACACCGTCGACGGTCTGCACATCGCCTCGTGCGGCGGCGTCTGGAGCGCGCTGGCGTACGGGTTCGGCGGGATGCGCGACTACCACGGCCGGTTGAGCTTCGACCCACGGCTGCCGGTCGCCTGGGACAGCCTGCGGTTCCGGATCTGCTGGCAGGGCTCCCGCCTCCTCGTCGAGCTCGACGAGGACCGGATCCGGTTCACCGCCATCGCCGGCGACGACGCCGTACCGGTCTCCGTCCGCGGCACCGAGTACGTCGTGACCCCCGGCGCTCCGGTCGAGGTCGTCCTGTCCGACCAGGGCGAGCGGATCGACGGCCTGCTCGGGGAGCGCCCGGTCGTCGGCGGCCGGCGCGCGGACGGCAGCACCATCACCGCCGGGGTGCCCGAGCCCATCCATCCGCCGGAGGAGCTCGAGGCGACCGGCGAGATCCCGATCGCCGCGATGGACGCGCCGCCGCTCGGGACGCACATCTCGCAGTCGTAGCGGGTTTGGCCGCCGGTCGCGCCGGGCACCCCCACGGGGTTTGAAGTGTCGCGACACGGAGGAGACCTCGATGGCCACCGCCACACCCACCCGAGAGGCCACGGAGCCCAACCTCAAACGGCACGTCGGCGTCGTCGGCCTGTTGTTCGCCAGCGTCGGGTCGATCATCGGCTCCGGCTGGCTCTTCGGTGCGCTCAACGCCTCCCAGCAGGCCGGTCCGGCCGCGATCATCTCGTGGGCCCTCGGCGGCTTCATGATCCTGCTGATCGCGCTGGTGTACGCCGAGCTGGGCACGATGTTCCCGGTGTCCGGCGGGGTGGTCCGCTTCCCGCACCTGGCCTTCGGCTCGTTCGCGAGCTACAGCGCCGGCTGGATCACGTGGGTCGCCGTCGCGACCACCGCCCCGATCGAGGTCGAGGCGGCGCTGCAGTACGCGACCAAGTACGCGCCGTTCACGCGCGAGCACACGGTCAACGGCGAGATCGTGCACACGCTGACGGCCCTCGGCTACGGCGCCGCCGTGGTGCTCATGGCGACCTTCGTGGTCATCAACTACTTCGGCATCCGCTGGTTCGCGCGGATCAACAACGCGCTGGTGTGGTGGAAGCTGGGCATCATCCTGCTGGTCATCGCGGCCTTCCTGATCTCCGCGTTCCACGGCGAGAACTTCACCAGCCACGGCTTCAAGCCGTCGGGATGGCACGGAGTCTTCACGGCGATCGCCACGTCCGGGATCGTCTTCTCCTACCTCGGG
This sequence comes from Nocardioides sp. URHA0032, assembly GCF_000620645.1. Classification (GTDB taxonomy): domain Bacteria; phylum Actinomycetota; class Actinomycetes; order Propionibacteriales; family Nocardioidaceae; genus Nocardioides. The sequence goes on from NZ_JIAV01000014.1 coordinate 414,948, forward strand.
TTCCGACAGGGCATCGAGCTGGCCGGCGAGACCGACAACCCACGGCGCAACGTCCCGCTCGCGGTCGTCGGGTCGGTGCTGCTCACGGGCCTCATCTACATCGCCCTGCAGGTGGCGTTCATCGGCGCCCTGCCGACGCAGGTCCTGAGCGACTCGGGCAGCTGGGCGAAGCTGACCTTCGAGAACGACTTCGGCCCGCTCGCCGCGCTCGCGTCCCTGCTCGGCCTGTCCTGGCTGGCCGTGCTGCTCTACGTCGACGCCATCGTCTCGCCCGGAGACACCGGCCTGATCTACACGACCGTCACGTCGCGGATCTCGTACGCCATGGCGCGCAACGGCAACGCGCCGAAGGCGCTCGCGCGCACGACCGACCGCGGTGTCCCGCTGATCTCGCTCGTGGTCGCCTTCGTGGTGGGGCTCATCGTGTTCCTGCCGTTCCCGAGCTGGCAGCAGCTGGTCGGCTTCATCACCTCGGCGACCGTGATGTCGTTCGCCTCCGGGCCCCTCGTGCTCGTCGCCCTGCGCAAGCGGATGCCGGAGCTCGAGCGTCCGTTCCGGGTGCCGGGCGGGCACCTCATCCCGTTCCTGGCGTTCTGGTCCTCGAACCTGATCATCTACTGGTCGGGCTGGGACATCGTCTGGAAGCTCGCGGTGGCCATCGCCATCGGGTTCCTGCTGCTCCCGATCTACCACGTGCTGGGCCACGACACCCCGAAGCTCGACCTGCGCTCCGGCGCGAGCTGGGTGCTCCCGTGGCTGGCCGGCCTGCTGGTCATCTCCTGGCTCGGAAGCTACCCGGAGCCGGCCGCCGGCAACCAGAACGTGCTCAGCTTCGGCACGGCGATCCCGGCGCTGTTCGCCCTCTCGGTCCTCGTCTACGTGATCGCGTACCTGGTGCCGCTCCGGCGCGAGGAGATCGAGGAGCACATCGAGGCCTCACGCAGGGAGGCCGAGTACGAGGAGAAGGAGCTCGGAGCGGCGCCCTGACGGGTGTCAACGGGTGACCCTCTCGGAGCTGGGCGTGCAGGCCCAGCTACCGGATCCGCCGGCATGGGACGGCAACTCCCAGGTTCAGCTGATGTCGGGGCCGGCTGCTTGGATTGCTCATCCGTGAGCCGATCAAGGAGACCTCGTGACCCGACCCGGAGCCACCACCCAGCCCGTCGACCGTGCACCCGAGCGCCGCTGGGGTGACGACCTCGCAGTTGCGGTGGGTCTCGGGGGCAACACGTTCGGCCGCACGACCGACGCCGCTGGATCCCATCGGATCCTCGACGCCTTCGCCGACGCCGGAGGTGCACTGGTGGACACGGCCGACACGTACTCCGACGGAGCATCGGAGGTCATCCTCGGAGATTGGATGCGAGACCGGCGGAATCGCGACCAGATGATCGTGTCGACGAAGTGCGGCAACCACCCGGCTTTCGAGGGTCTGTCCGCGAGCACCGTGGCCGCGGCGGTCGACGAGTCGCTGCGTCGGCTGGGCACCGACTACATCGACCTCTACTTCGCGCACTACCAGGACGACCGAACGCCGATCCAGGAGAGTGCGGAGGCGTTCGACGCCCTGGTCCGGGCGGGCAAGATCCGGGCCGTCGGACTGTCCAACTTCACCGCAGACGCCGTCCGTCAGTGGATCGAGACGACGTGCACGAACGGCTTCGTCGCACCGGTCGCGCTCCAACCGCACTTCAGCCTGGTCCACCGACGGCCGTACGAGACGGGGCTCGCGTCCCTGGCGGCCGAGGCCGGTCTTGCCGTGCTGCCCTACCGTGCTCTCGGCGGTGGCTTCCTCTCGGGCAAGTACCGCACCGAGGCTGACACCGAGGACCGAGCCAGAGGAGCCGGCGTACGACCTCTGCTCACGCCACAGGGGCTCCGCCTGCTCGACACCATCGAAGCGATCGCCCACGAACACCACGTCCGTGCCGCCACCATCGCTCTGGCCTGGCTGATGCACCAACCGACCGTGACGGCGCCTTTGGCCTCCGCCACCTCCAGCGCGCAGCTCGACGACCTCCTGGCAGCGCCGGCCATCACGCTCGACGACGCGCAGATCACTCTTCTCGAAGCCGCCGCCGCCGAGCTCGCATAGCCGGCGGCGTCCTGTGCGGCCCGCGCTGTGAAGTCAGTGGGCGGTGCTCCGCTCAGCCGACGTGCGGACCATGGGGTCCGGCTCGACGCGGTCACCGAGCGACGCCGTCAGGACGTCAGATCCTGGACGGGATGCGACCGGAGGACGCGGCGACGGTCGCCGCTGCCCTCCGGTCGTTCGACCTGGCGGCCGGCCAGTCGGATCTCGCCGACCGACCTGCCTCAGTGGCGGAAGCTGATCCGCGACACGCCACCGGCGGAGTCAGGTGCCGACGATCCGGTCGTCACGTACATCGCTCCGTCCGGGCCCTGGGCGATCATCCCGGGCAGCGGCAACTTCCCGGCGCCCAGGTGCTTCTGGAACTCCGGGTGCCGCCACGGGATGACGACGACATCACCCGGCGGGTTGGCCGTCGTACCACCGGCGAACATCTCCGCCGCCCAGAAGTTGCCGTGCCGGTCGAAGGTGCACCCGGTGATCGTCGTCAGGCCGGACGCCCAGACGGTGGGCGCGGTCGGGAAGTCGGCGTTCGGGTCGACCCGCCAGACGCGGGAGAAGCCGCCGGTGCCCGGGGGCACGAACAGGTTGGACACCAGGTCCAGCGTGCCGACGTACAGGTAGCCGTCCGGCCCCTGTGCCATGCAGGTGGGCGTCGAGTCGCGCATCGCCCCGAAGTCCTCGTTGGGAATGTACGCGACCACCCGGGCGGTCCCGTCCCGCATGATCTCGCTGATCGTGTTCGCGCCCGCGTCCGCGACGAAGGTGCGGATCCCGCCGCGGTGGCCCTTGGTGATCAGCAGGCCGAACGGGTTGGAGTCCGGGAAGTCGTCCGGGAACAGGTCGGAGTGGTCAGTCGTCCACTGGTACATCTGCGAGCCGACGTCCGAGATCGACTTGGCCCTGCCGTTGACGCCGTCGAGCCGGTACAGGTGGCCGGCCTGGGGCGCGTTCACCATACCGTTGCTGGCGGCGAGGATGCCCGGCGTCGACTCGCTCATGATCATCTGCACCTGGCAGCCGTGGTGGTGGCCGTCGCCGTGGTCGCGTCCGTGGCGGTCGTCGTCGTCCTTCATACATCCGTTCCCCATCGCGCTGAGCCCTTCGGGACCCAGGACGTCGGGCGGCTGAGACGGGTCCTCGGACGCGTAGAACGAGTCGAAGCGGGTGGTCCACGCCGGAGTGTCGGAGCCCCAGCGGTACTTGCTCACCTTGCCGGTGTGGGTCAGGCCGGCCGTGCCGGAGCCCGCGATGCCAGACTCCGCGACGTACATGTCGCCCCGGCTGTCGAACGCGATCCCGCGCGGTGCGGCCAGACCGCTGAGCACCGGCTTGATGGAGATGTGGTGATCGTGGTGGTGATGCTGTTGCTGACCCAGCACTCCGGCGTTCGCCGACGAGCCGAGAAGGAGCGCGGCGGCGCTCACGGCTCCTATCGCGATACGGATGCTCGAGCGACGCATGGTCATGCGGTTCCTCCGTCGTCAGGCGCCGACTGCCCCGCACAGACCACGCGATTGCTCCTCACGCTAGAAGCGGGCCCGGCCCGCCGCTTCCCCCACATTGACCAATTCGTTCAGCTTTCGGGGTCGAGGTCGACCCCGGCGACCACGCGGGTGGCGTCGTCGAACACCTGCGCGCTGACGGAGCAGGCCCTTGCCGTGCGTGCCGACTGCGAGCGAAGTGGGGTCAGGGTGCGCGGATCTGCGGCGTTCCGCGTGGTTCGTGACGCGGGTGGTCAGGCTGCGCGCGACCGGGCGCCGTCTGTGGTGGAGGTTCGTCGGGCCGGTCGGCCTAGGTTCGTCGGTGGAACCTGGTGTGGTGTTTCGGGCAGAGGAGCCTGCCGTGCTCGACGTCGGTGGGTCCGCCTCGGCTCCAGGGGATGTCGTGATGGACGTGGCACATCGCGGGTGGCCAATCGCAGCCCGGTTCGGTGCAGCCCTTGTCCCGGATGCCGATCGCGGTCCGCTGGGCCTTGGTGTGGAACCGGCGGGTCCGGCCCAGGTCGAGGACCTCGGAGGTGCCGCCGAGGACGGCGGGGATGATCCCGGCCTCGCACGCGAGCCGGCGGGCGGTGGACGCGGAGATCCTCTCCCCGGTGTCCAGCAGCGCGGCCTGCTCGAGCCGCCCCTCCAGGGCCTCGAGGGTCATGGTCACGACGATGGTGGCCGAGACCCCGCCGGTCTGCGGGAGCTGGTCGGCCGGGTAGCGCTCGATGAGCTCGCAGAACGCCCGGCCCCGGCGTTCGGGTCCGGGGCGCAGCGGGACGCCGGGTTCCTGGGGTTCCTGCCGTTTCGGGGCGGCGATCGCGAGCAGCATCTTCTTCAGCGCGGCACCGTGGAGGGACGGGACCGTGAACTTCCCGTGGCACTTGCCGTGCCCGTCATCGACCATCGTGAACGTGGTGGCCAGTAGCGCGTCGCGTTCCTCGCGGGCGAGCTGGCGGGCCTCGTAGGCGTCGGCCAGGTCGGGGGCGACCACGTCCATCAGTCGCTTGCCCAGGATCCGCAGGGTCGGGGCGGTGTGCTCGCGCCCGGCGGCGATCAGGTGCCGCTCGGCCCGGTCCACCAGGGCGGTGTCGAGGTCGCCGGGGAGCTGGTCCAGCGCGGTGACGATCACCCGCGCCTGCTCGACCACCAGGTCACCGGCGGCGAGCGCGTCGCGGACCTGGCCGCGGGTGACCAGGGCCTGGCCGAGCTTCACCTGGCCGAGCACCGCGGGCTTGGTCTGCCGGGTCCGGTGCGCCCACGCGTCGACCTGTTCGTCGTCGGCGTGCTCGGCCACCCGGGCCTCGAGCTCGGCCACCTGCGCCTTCAGCCGGGTGAGCGCGATCAGCGTCGTCGTGGTCTCCGCGGCGTCCATGGACCACACCGACGCATCGGTCACCGAGCCGGCCAGGTCACGCATCTGCGCAACCGTCACCGACACCCGGTGCCGAGGTGTGGCCATCGCTGTCATGGCTCTACTCAAGCACCGGCCACCGACACCGAGAGGCCCAGAACCCCATGTTCCACAGGGTCCTGGGTAACGAACAGGTCACGATTCCGAGCGCGTTTCCACAGCCGGTGCGACCCCCGGGACCCGCAGGCCGGGAACCGGCGACGACCACCAACCCACGTCCCCGTAGCTGCCATGTCGGTCGAAACCACCCACGGCCCGCGACTCGCGGCCATCGGACGCGCAAGCCGGGAGCCCGCGACGACCACCAACCAGCCGTTCCCGTAGCTGCCATGTCGGTCGCAACCACCCACGGCCAGAAAGCCACGGACACAGGACCCGCAAGCCGGGAACCGTTGCCCACCCGCCGCGACGAGACCGAACCGGTCACGATCGCGCGGCTTCGAGCTCGTCCGGCCGACAAGCTCGTTCCGGGCAGCAGCGACACACCCGGTCAGAGCGCGGCCGCCCGGACGCACATGACGTCCGGCAGGTCGGCGACGACCTGGTGCCAGGTCTCGCCCTCGTCGGGCGAGCCCCAGACCGCGCCGTTGCGGGCGCCGAAGTACAGCCCGCTGCGCTCGTGGTCGTCGGCGCACATCGCGTCGCGCATCACCGCGACGTAGAAGGCGTCCGGCAACCCGTCGGCGAGCTCCTCCCACGTCTCGCCGGCGTCGCGCGAGCGCCAGACCCGGGCCTTCGCGTCCGGCGGGTAGCGCTTGTCCCCGCCGTTGATCGGGAAGACGTAGACGGTGTCGGGCTGGTGGGGGTGCACCACGATCGGGAACCCGAACTCCGCCGGCAGGCCCTCCGCGATCGAGGCCCAGCTCGCGCCGTGGTCGTCGGAGCGGTAGACGCCTCCGTGGTTCTGCAGGTACAGGCGCTCCGGGCGGGCGGGGTGCCGGGTGACCTTGTGCACGCACTGGCCGAACTCGGGGAACTGCTGGCCCTCCGGCAGGAACTCCGCCCGGATGCCGTGGTTGCGCGGCGCCCAGCTCTGCCCGCCGTCGCTGGTCTGGTAGACACCGCCGGTGCTGAGGGCTGCGGTCACGCTGAGCGGGTCCTGCGGGTGCGGCAGCACCGTGTGGAAGGCCTGGCCACCGAACCCGGCGTTCCACTCCGGGCGGTGCGGGTGGTCCCAGAGCGCGCGCTCGAGGGTGAAGGTCTCGCCGCGGTCGGTCGAGCGGAAGACCGCGGCCGGCTCGGTGCCGGCGTACACGACGCCGTCCTCGCAGCCCGGCGCCAGCTGCCAGACCCGCTCGACCTTCGCGCCGGTGTCGTCGGGGAACCGGACCGCACCGTTCGGGGTGCCCTCCCAGGACCCGCCGAGGTCGTCGGAGCGCCACACCTGCGGGCCGAGCCAGCTCGACGAGGCACCGGCCAGCAGCCGCGGCGTACCGCCACGGGTGTCGACCAGGCAGGAGTACACCTCCTCCATGTCGAAGTGCGGGCCGGTGAACTCCCAGTCCTCGCGCGCCTCGTCCGACGTGCCGATCCACAGACCCTTGCGGGTCCCGACCATCAGCAGGGTCCGGTCTGCCATCTCGTCCTCCACTCTCGTGGCTCTACTGTGCCGCTAGGTTGACCCGGTGGCCACCCGGAACTCATCGCTCCGCCTGGTCTCGCCGGTCTGGCTGGTGCTGATCGGGATCCTGTCGGTGCAGTTCGGTGCCTCGGTCGCGAAGTCGATCTTCGACGAGGCCGCGCCCACCACGATCGTCTGGCTCCGGCTGGCGACCAGCGCGCTCGTGCTGGTGGCGGTGGCCCGGCCGGCGCTGCGGGGCCGGACCCGCCAGGACTGGTACGTCGCCCTCACGTTCGGCGGCTCGCTCGGCCTCATGAACTGGTCGTTCTACCAGGCGTTCGCCCGGATCCCCCTCGGCGTCGCGGTGACGCTGGAGTTCATGGGCCCGCTCACGCTCGCCGTGGTCGGGTCGCGCCGTCGTCGCGACCTGCTCTGGGTCGCGCTCGCCGGTCTCGGCGTCGCGCTGCTCGGCCTCTCAGGCGGCCGCGGGTCCCTGACCGTGGCCGGCGTGCTGTTCGCGCTGGTGGCCGCCGCGTGCTGGGCGGCGTACATCCTGCTGAGTGCCCAGACCGGGCGCCGCTGGCCCGGCTTCGACGGGCTCGCGGTCGCCTCCGTGGTGGCCGCGCTCCTGCTCCTGCCCGCCGCGGTCGGCGTGGGCGGGTCCGACCTCGTCGACCCGCGCATCCTCGCGCTCGGCGCGGTGGTGGGCCTGCTCTCGTCGGTCATCCCCTACAGCTGCGAGCTGGTCGCGCTCCGCAGCCTCGCCCCTGCGGCGTTCTCCATCCTGATGAGCCTCGAGCCCGCGGCGGCCGCCCTCGCGGGCATAGTCGTCCTCGGCGAGTTCCTCACTGCTCCGCAGTGGGTCGCGATGGCGTGCGTGGTCGTCGCCTCGGTCGGCGCGACGCGCTCCTCACGGGCGGTGGCGCCCGCGCCGGACTGAGCGGCCGGCTACTTCCCCTTGCGGATGGTCACGTAGTCGAAGTCGCCCCGGAAGTAGTCGCAGTCGACGCGCGAGGAGAAGCTGCAGTTCGGCTTCCCCCCGATCGCGAGCGGCTGGTCGTTCTCCACCGAGCCGAGGGGGCCGCGCTGGACGGCGACGTACCGCTTTCCCTCGTGCCGCAGGACGAGACGGGTGGCCCGTGCCGTGCTGGTGCAGCGGATCGTCCACCAGCGCCCGTCGGTGACGTCGAGGTCACGCCGGCCGGTCGCACGTCCGCGACCGGACGCGTCGTGGAAGCCGCAACGAGGGTGCCGGCCATCGAACAGCGCGAGCTTGAAGTATCCACCCGGCTGGCCGTGCTGGCCCTTCTGCACCAGGTTCGGTTCGGAACCGCCGGTGGTCCGGATCCGGATCTCGATCTCGTACCGGGCGTTCTGGGGGTCGAGGTCGTCGGCGTCGTCCACGACCAGGATGCGCTGGTGGTCCGAGCGCCAGCGGCTGCTGCTCCCCGGGAAGTGGAAGACACCCCCGCCCGGGATGATCTTCCGGCCGATCGGGGCATCGTGGTTCCCGGTCGTGTCGTGCATGACCTGCGCGTTCCGGCTCTCGTCCATCGGCCAGTCCGCCACCGTCTCCGCCGCGGCCCGCGCCGAGCCGGACAGCACGACGACCGCGGCCACGAGCAGCATCGCCCGCTTGCGCATCCCCCACTCCTCACCCGTCCCCCACACCTGCAACGCGCGTGTGGAGCCAGTGTTACGGACCGATCGCGGCTCCGCAGCGAGTTCACGCAACCGTCACACGACGTTGACCGGCTGGAATCGCCCGGCTCCTAGGGTGGTGCCCATGTTCGGGACGCAGCTCGTGGATGCGGTACGCCGGTGGCCGGTCGAGTCCCAGCTCCGTGCCAGACGCAACGCCATGGTCGCCTCCACCGCTCTCGCACAACGGCGTGCCGAGCTCGACGACGTCGAGGAGTTCCTGGCCGCCCTCGGCAGGACGACGGCGCAGGAGGAAGCAGCCCGGGCTGCGCACGGCTGACCTCGCCGGGCGGAACCACCTCCCTGGCCGCCCGGTGAGGTCAGCCACACCTCCACGATCCCGGGCGCGGCGCGGGGCAGAATCAGGTCCATGTCCGCCTCACCCACCCGCACCGAGGTCACGCCACGCCTCGCGTTCCACGACGTGCTCTCCGACGACGGGACCCGGCTGCGCGCCTGGACCAACGACCCGGACGGGCTGATGGACGGGCCGACCGTGCTGCTCTGCAACGGGCTGGGCACGAGTGCCTGGGCCTGGCCGGCCTTCCTCGACCCCGACTGCGGCGTCCGCGTGGTCTCGTGGAACCACCGTGGCACCGGGGGCTCCGCGCGGCCCGACGACGTCGAGCGGGTCGGCATCGAGGAGTTCGCCGAGGACGGGCTCTCGGTCATGGACCACTTCGGCATCGACCGGGCCGTGATCGTCGGCTGGTCGATGGGTGTCAACACCGCGTTCGAGATCGCCGCCCGGCACCCCGAGCGGGTCACCGGGCTGTTCGCGGTCGCCGGTGTCCCCGGTGACACGTTCGCCACGATGCTCGGCCCGCTGCGCGTGCCCGGCGTCGCCAGCAAGGCGATCGCCGTCAACCTCGCGCGTGCCCTCAAGTACGGCGGCCGCCTGGTCACGCCCCTCACCACCAGGCTGCCCGTGGGCCGCCGCACGATCGACGTGGTCAGCCACAGCGGCTTCATGCTGCCCGTCGCCGACCCCGAGCTCGCCCGCAGGGCGGTCGCGGCGTTCCTCCAGACCCCGGTCGAGTGGTACTCCCACGTCGCCCTCCACACCTCCCGTCACCCCCGGGTCCGACTCAGCCGGATCGACGCACCGGCGGTGTTCGTCGCGGGCACCTGGGACCTCCTCGCCGGCGCGCGCTCGATGGCGTCGGCCGCCGCGAAGATGCGGGACGCGACGTACGTCGAGCTCGGCGGCACGCACTTCCTCCAGATGGAGCACCCCGACCGCGTCCACGGCCTGCTCCGGGAGTTCCTGCGTAGAGTCGGCTGACATGGGACGGTCCGCCGCGCTCGTCACCTCCGCCGTCCTCACGGCGGCACTGCTCTCCTCGTGCAGCGACGACGAGCCGCCGGACGCGGCCCCCGGCGACACCGTGACCGCCACCCCCCAGTCGCCGACCGGCACGACCAGCCCGTCCAGGCCGGCGGGCGACAACACGCCGTCGGTGGACGACTCGCCTCCGACAGTCGTCGACACGGTCGCGATCGGGCTGGCCGTGCCGTGGGGCATCGGCTTCCTGCCCGACGGCGACGCCGTCGTCACCGAGCGCGACACCCGGCGGGTGCTGGTGATCGACGGGTCGACGTACGACGTCCACCAGGTCGGCCTGATCAGCGCGGCCGTGCCGCTGGGCGACCAGGGCGGCGAGGCCGGGCTGCTCGGGGTCGCCGTGTCTCCGGACTTCGAGCAGGACCACCTCCTGTACTTCTACCTGAGCACGGCCGTGGACAACCGGATCGTGAAGGCCACCCTCGAGCACGGCCGGCTCGGCCCGACCACGGTGATCCTGGACGGCATCCCGAACGGCTTCATCCACGATGGCGGCCGGCTCGCGTTCGGCCCCGACGGCTACCTCTACGCCTCCACCGGCGAGACCGGAGACGCCGAGCTCGCCCAGGACAAGGGCACGCTCGCCGGCAAGATCCTGCGGATGACCACCGACGGGAAGCCGGCCCCCGGCAACCCGTTCCCCGGCTCGCAGATCTGGTCCTACGGGCACCGGAACGTGCAGGGCCTGGCGTTCGACGACGACGACCGCCTCTGGGCCTCGGAGTTCGGCCAGGACACCTACGACGAGCTGAACCTGATCGAGAAGGGCCACGACTACGGCTGGCCGATGGTCGAGGGCCGCGGCTCGGGCAAGGGACTCACCAATCCGCAGGTCGTCTGGCCGACCGACGTCGCGTCGCCCTCCGGGCTGGCCTACCTCGACGGGCACCTGTGGCTCGCGTCGCTGCGCGGCGAGCGGCTCTGGCGCGTCGACCTGCACGGCGACCACGCCGTCCACCCGGTCGACTACTTCGTCGGGAAGTACGGCCGGATGCGCACCGTGGTGGTGACGCCGGACGGCAGGCTGTGGGTCACGACCAGCAACCGCGACGGCCGCGGCGACCCGCAACCGGGTGACGACCGGATCCTGCTCATCGACCCGTGAGCACCCGGCCGGTCACGGTCGCGCGCCGCGACGCCCGCCGCAGCGTCGTGAGGATCGCCGGACCCAGCACCACGATCGCCACGGCGTTGGTGATCGCGCGGGCGGTGTCCCAGCTGCCCGTCGAGGTGAGCAGGGTGTAGACGAGGAACGTGTGCAGGTTCTCCAGCACCGGCGCGCCGGCGACGTAGGCCAGCGACCCCTCGTGCCCCTCGACGGCGATCCCTGCGATGAACGGCCATCCCGAGAGGTTCATGAACAAGCCGTAGAGGTAGGCGGACACCACGCCGTACGCCGCCAGCATCGCGATCTCGCCGCGACCGGCGACCCGGCGTGGGAGCAGGCCGGCGCCCATGCCGACCCAGGCGGCGCAGAGCATCTGGTACGGCAGCCACGGGCCGACGCCCGCGGTCATCAGCGCGGACGCGAACAGCGACGTGCAGCCCAGCACGAACCCGAAGCCGGGGCCGAACACGCGTCCGGCGAGGATCAGCAGGAAGAACGTCAGCTCCACGCCGGCGGTGCCCGGCGAGACGCCGCGCAGGATCGCGTTGGCCGCGCTGAGCACGCCGAGGATCGCGAGCACCCGCGGGTCGAGCCCACCCTCGTTCAGCTCGGCGAGCACGACGGCGAGCACCACCGGCAGCAGGCCGAGGAACAGGAACGGCGGGTCGACCCGGGTCGCGTCGTGGACGCGGAGCAGCAGCGGCCAGCAGAGCATGGCCAACCCGGCCGCCGAGGCGACCGCGAGCACGACCAGGGATCGCGGCGAGATCCGGACCGCCGGTGTCATGACGCGTCCAGCTGGGCTGCGACCTCGTCCACCCGCAGCCACGGCGGGCCGAGGACCTTCATGACCTGGGGCGCGAACGACGGCGACTCGGCGACCACGCGGCGCACCGGGCCGGACGAGACCACGTCGCCGTCGGCGAGGACGACGACGTCGTCGGCCACCTGCGCGACGAACTCCACGTCGTGGGTGGCCACCAGCACGTCGTGGCCGTCGGCGGCGAGTCCGCGGAGCACGCCCGCGAGGACGTGCTTCGCGGCGTAGTCGAGCCCGCGGGTCGGCTCGTCGAGCAGCAGCACCCGAGGCCGGGTGGTGAGCACCAGGGCGAGCACGAGCGCCAGCCGCTGTCCCTCCGAGAGGTCACGCGGGTGGTGGTCGTCGGGGATGCCCGGCACCAGCCGGTCCAGCAGCGCCCGGCACGCGCCGGAGCCACCGTCGGCGGCGGCGCACTCCTCCGCGACGGTCTCGAGGTACAGCAGGTCGGCGGCGTTCTGCGGCACCAGCCCGACCAGCGCGCGGCGGCCCGCGGCGTCCAGGTCCTTCGGGTCCACGCCGCCGGCGGACACCCGGCCCGCCGAGCGACGGCCGCTGCCCTGCAGCGCCCAGATCAGCGAGGACTTCCCGGCGCCGTTGCGGCCCATCAGCGCGGTCACCCGGCCGGCGCCGAGGGTCAGGTCGACCTGCCGCAGGGCGACCGTCCGCCCGTGCACGACCGACAGGCCGCTGACCGACACGCCCACCTCGACCGCCTCGTCGACCGTGACCGGCGGCTGCAACCGCTCCACGAGCCCGCGCGCCCGGCGGCGGGCGTCGCGCACGCTGAGCGGCAACGGGTCCCAGCCGGCCGCGCGCCCCAGCTCCACGATCGGGGGGACGACGGGCGAGTCGACCAGCAGCTCCCCCGGCTCGCCCACGTGCACGCGGCCGTCGCCGGTGAGCAGGCACATCCGGTCGGCGAACGGCACGACCCGCTCGAGCCGGTGCTCGGCGAGCAGCACGGAGACGCCGAGGTCGTGCACGAGCCGGGTCAGGGTCGCCAGCACCTCCTCGGCAGCGGTGGGGTCGAGCGCGGAGGTGGGCTCGTCGAGCACCAGCAGCCGCGGGTGCATCGTGAGCACGGACCCGATCGCCACCCGCTGCTGCTGCCCGCCCGAGAGCGTGCGCAGGTCCCGAGCGCGCAGCTCGGCGATGCCGAGCAGGTCGAGCGTCTCCTCGACCCGGCGGCGCATGGTCTCGGAGGGCAGCCCGAGCTGCTCCATGCCGTACGCCAGCTCCTCCTCGACGGTGTCGGTGACGAAGCCGGCGGCCGGGTTCTGCCCGACGTACCCGATCGCGTGGGCGCGCTCGCGCGGCGGAGCGTGCACGATGCTGACGCCGTCGAGCAGCACGTCGCCGTCCAGGGTGCCGCCGCTGAACCGCGGCACCAGGCCGGTCACCACCCCCAGCAGCGTCGACTTGCCGACGCCCGTCGGACCGGACACCAGGACCAGCTCGCCCTCGTCCACGGCCAGGTCGACGCCCTCGAGGACCGGCAGCTCGTCGTAGCGGAACGTGATGCCGCGCAGCTCGATCATGCGACCGCCGCCTCCAGCGTCGCGGCGGCCAGCCGCGGCGGCGGCGAGCAGAGCGGGCCGAGGAGGCCGACGACCGCGAGCAGCAGCGCGGCGCCGCTGACGGGCGGGAAAGCGTCCAGTGCCGGGTAGGCGACGGCCGACTGGTGCGCGTTGAGCCACCAGCCCAGCGCGCCGACCAGCACGCCGCTGGCGACCACGGCGAGCTCGGGCCAGCGCCACGAGTCCGGCCGGTACCGGCTCCGCTCGACCCGGCGTCCCGCGCTGAGCAGGCCGGCGGCGGCTGCTGCCACGCCCAGGCCGAGCATCGGCAGCGCGAGGAACCGCGGGGCGGTCGTGTCCAGCACGGCGTAGGTGCCGACGCAGATGCCACCGAGGCCGGTCAGCATCAGCGCTCCGGTCGTACGGCGCTGCGCACGGGTCGCCCCGCTCGCGCGACCGTAGCCCCGGGTGTCCATGCCTGCGGCCAGGGCGAGCGAGCGCTCCAGCGCGTCCTCGAGCACCGGCACGAGGAACCGGCGCAGCCGCCGGACCCGACCGGTCTCGCCCGCCCGCAGCGCCTGCGCGGCACGCACCCGGCGGGCGCTGTCGGCGAACTGCGGCAGCACCGTCACCGCGACGACGAGGGCGGTGCCGATCTCGTAGAGCGCGGGCGGGACCGAGCGGAGCAGCCGCTTGGGGTTGGCCACCGAGTTCGCGGCCCCGATGCAGATGACGATCGTGGCGAGCCGGAGCCCGTCGTACAGGGCGAACACCAGCGCCTCCGCGTACAGCGGACCGAGGAGGGTGATCCCTGCGACCCAGTCCGGCAGCGGGACCGCCGGCAGCCGGAGCAGCACCCGCCCGCCGGTCCAGCCGCCGAACACGATCCAGAACGCCAGCCGGACGCCGACGATCACGACGCCGAGCCAGACGTAGAGGCGGAACGACCGGCCCCACGGCTGGTCGGACCGGCGCAGCGACACCACGGTGGCCGCGACCCCCACCAGCATCAGCAGGATCAGCGGGTTCGTGGTGAACGACGCAGCGACCGCGAGCCCGAGCGCCCAGGCCCACCAGGCCACGGGATGCAGGTCGCGGGGCAGCCGGTCCACGCTCACGCGGCTCCCCGGCGGCGTACGACGGCGACCGCGCCCGCGGCACCGAACAGCAGCACGATCACGACGGGCGCCACCCAGCCCGGCAGCCCGCCGCCGCCGGGATCCGCCGGGTCGGCGGAGGCGGGGAGGAGCGAGGGTGAGTCGCTCGCGGTGGGCGAGTCACCGGCGGTCGTGGCGGACGACCCCGAGGGCTGCGGCTCCCGGGAGTGCGGACCGTCGCCGGCCTTCGTCCGCGAGGACGTCGCCGACGGCGACCCGGACGGGCCCGCGGTGGCGGCCGACGAGGTGGCCGACGAGGTGGCCGGCGAGGTGGCCGACGGCGGTGCGCTCGAGGGGCCGGTGTGGCCCGGTGCGGCGGTGTGCGTCGGCGCGCGCGTGGGCGTGGGGCTGGCGCTGGGGTGCGGCGCCGGGCTCGCACCCGGCGCCGCGCTGTCGCTGCTGCCCTGCCAGGAGAACGCGACGTACCCGCCGTCGGGGACGTGCTGGCCGCCGGCGCCACTGGTCGCGTAGGTCCAGCGTCCCGACCTGCCGTCGGACCAGTACAGGGCCCAGTACGCGTCCGCGGGCGGCGTGTTCACGCACGGGTTGTCGGCGGGCTTGCCCGACACCCGGCACACGAAGCTCGGCTGGCGCTGCACGTAGGTGAGCGGGAAGCCGGCGGCCGGGAACAGCTGGGCCGCGGTCTCCCCGCCACCGTCGGCGACGCACGCCGTCTGCACGCCGCCGTCGAGCTGGTGGAAGTCGACGACGACGGTCACGCCGTCGGCGGTCGGGCAGCCGGCGGCTGATGCAGGGGCGCCCGGGAACGCCACCGCGACGGCCGCGACGAGGACTGCCGCGACCGGTGCCACCGGGTGGAGGAGCCGGTGGACCACCCTGGACCTCAGCACCCCGGGAGCTGCAGGGACGGTGCTGCCTGGCTGGTCGCACGGCGCCACTGGTCGAGGGTGTCGTCCGAGATCCCCGCCCGGTAGGCCTTGCGGTCGTAGGCGATGGCGCCGTTCTTCTTCTGCAGCCCGGCGACCCAGTCGGTGGCGTTGTCGGCGGCGCGGCACTTCCCGCCGCGGGCGAGCGCCCGGGCGGCCAGGCCGGTGCTGTTCGTGTTCGCCGCCGAGGTCGTGGGACCGCCGCCGAAGCTGCCGTTGTCCTTCTGGTGGCGCACCAGCCAGCGCAGCGCGTCCGCGATCGCGCTCTTCACCACACGCGAGGGGTGATGCACCGACTGCAGCTGGGCCACCGCGACCGCGGTCGCGTCGGTGTCCGGCGCGCGGTCGGAACGGGCCGCGCCGTCGCAGGTCTGGTCGGCCGCGGCCTTGTCGGCGAAGTACAGCCGGAAGAAGCCGGCGTCGCACTGCTGATCGAGGAGGAAGGTCGTGGCCGTGGCCGCCGCGGAGGAACCGGCGCGGCTCAGGGCCGCGACCGCGTACGCCTGGCCCAGGGTGTTCGCGTAGTCGGTGCCGTCGGTCTGGTCCTGCAGCCGGCCCGTGGTTCCGTCGGCGGTGCTGATCCGCCCCTCGAGCCGGTCGACGAGGTCCACCCCGCCGAACGCGGTCGGGTCGGCTCCGGCGACCTGCGCGAAGACGACCGCCTTGGCGACCGACCCGGCGTAGATGTCGCTGCTGCCGAAGTCGACGCCGGTGGTCCAGCTGTCGACGTGGTGGGCCAAGGCCCGCTTGACCTTCTTCACCGCCGGCCGGTGGCCGCCGATCTCGGTGAGCGCCATCGCGGTGTCCGCGGTGAGGCCGTAGTCGTCGAAGTCGTAGACGTCGTTGTGGATGAGGCCCCCGGTGAGCTGGCCCTCGAGCCAGTCGCCGGAGCGGCCGCCAGCGGCCGACGCGGCGGGCGTGGTGCCGACGGCGGTGCCGAGGGCGAGCGCGCCGACGACGAGTGCCGGGACGAGACGGGTCCTGCGATTCATGGTGTTCCTTCCCGCTGCAGTAGCGGGAGGCACCGGACCCTGCCCGGAAGCGACCCGCTGCGTTCCGCGACAGCGTGGGTGAAGACGCGTCGCAACAGGCGCTCCGGCTCGCCCCCGGCAACGGCCGGGTGCCTACGGTTGCGGGTCAGCGCCGGACTTCGACCGGCTTCCCCCGCTGCGGGCGTGATGGATTCAGTTGTGCGGGCGCAGCATATCCCGTCGCCGGGCCGCCCCAGAGACGTGCCCGCAGTACGGCGAGAGTCGGCGCGTCCTGCCCGCCGTACGACTCGGGGGCTACTGGAGCTTCTCGAGGACCAGCTCGCGGACCCGGCCTGCGTCGGCCTGCCCGCTCATCTCCTTCATGACCGCACCGATGAGGGCACCGGCGGCCGCGACCTTGCCGTCGCGGATCTTTGCGGCGACGTCGGGGTTGGCCGCGATCGCGTTGTCGACCGCGGTCGAGAGCGCACCGTCGTCCGAGACGATCGCCAGCCCGCGGCCGGCGACGATCTCGTCCGGGCTGCCCTCGCCGGCGAGCAGGCCGTCGAACACCTGGCGGGCCAGCTTGTCGTTGAGGGTGCCGTCGTCGACCAGCGCCTGGACCCGGGCGACGTCCGCGGCGGTGACCGCGAGCGCGGTGACCTCGATGCCGTCCTCGTTCGCGCGCCGTGCCAGCTCGCCGAGCCACCACTTGCGGGCGGCCTGGGGCGGCGTGCCGGCGGCGATGGTCTGCTCGATGACGTCGAGCGCGCCCGCACCGACGGTGTCCCTCATGTCCAGGTCGGAGAAGCCCCACTCGGCCTGCAGCCGGGCCCGGCGGGCGGTCGGGTTCTCGGGCAGCGTCTCCCGCAGCTCATCGACCCACGCCCTGGACGGCGCCACGGGCACCAGGTCGGGCTCGGGGAAGTACCGGTAGTCCTCCGCGTCGGACTTCTCACGGCCACTGGTCGTCACCCCGGTGTCCTCGTGCCAGTGCCGGGTCTCCTGCAGGATCTTCGTCCCGCGGTCGAGGACCGCCGCGTGACGGGACATCTCGTGGCGCACGGCCCGCTCGACCGAGCGCAGGGAGTTCACGTTCTTCGTCTCGGTGCGGGTGCCGAGGACGCCCGAGCCCTTGGGCGAGAGCGACAGGTTCACGTCGGCGCGGATCGAGCCCTGGTCCATCCGGGCGTCGGAGACGCCGAGCGCCACGATCAGGTCGCGCAGCTGGGCGACGTAGGCCCGGGCGACGTCGGGCGCCTTCGCGCCGGCGCCGAGGATCGGCTTGGTGACGATCTCGATGAGCGGGATGCCGGCGCGGTTGTAGTCGACCAGCGAGTGGTCGGCGCCGTGGATGCGGCCGGTGGCGCCGCCCACGTGCAGCGACTTGCCGGTGTCCTCCTCCATGTGCGCGCGCTCGATCTCGACGCGGAAGGTCTCGCCGTCCACCTCCACGTCCATGAAGCCCTCGAAACAGATCGGCTCGTCGTACTGGGAGGTCTGGAAGTTCTTCGGCATGTCCGGGTAGAAGTAGTTCTTCCGCGCGAACCGGCACCACTGCGCGATCTCGCAGTTCAGCGCCAGCCCGATCCGGATCGCCGACTCGACCGCCTTGACGTTCACGACCGGCATCGCGCCGGGCAGCCCCAGGCAGGTCGGGCAGACCTGGGTGTTCGGCTCGGCGCCGAACTCGGTCGGGCAGCCGCAGAACATCTTGGACGCGGTGTTCAGCTCGACGTGGACCTCGAGGCCGAGCGCCGGGTCGTACGACGCGAGGACGTCGTCGAAGGCAACCAGGGTGTCGGTCATGGTCATGCCCCTTCCAGAGCGGGAGCCTTGTCGAGCAGCGGACCGCCCCACTGGTCGGCCAGCGCCGCCTCGAGGGCCGCGCCGACCCGGTAGCAGCGGTCGTCGGCGAGCGCCGGGGCCAGGATCTGGAACCCGGCCGGCAGGCCGTCCTCGTCGGCGAGCCCGCTGGGCACCGAGATGCCCGGCACGCCGGCGAGGTTCGCCGGGATCGTCGCGAGGTCGTTGAGGTACATCGCGAGCGGGTCGTCGAGCTTCTCGCCGAGCTTGAACGCCGTGGTGGGCGCGGTCGGCGAGACCAGCACGTCGGCCTTCTCGAAGGCTGCGTCGAAGTCGCGCGCGATGAGGGTGCGTACCTTCTGGGCCTGGCCGTAGTAGGCGTCGTAGTAGCCGCTGGAGAGCGCGTAGGTGCCGAGGATGATGCGCCGCTTGACCTCGTCGCCGAAGCCGGCGTCGCGGGTGGCGCGCATGACCTCCTCGGCGCTCGCGTCCGGCCTTCCCTCGGGCCACACGCGCAGGCCGTAGCGCATCGCGTCGAACTTCGCGAGGTTGCTGGACGCCTCCGCCGGCAGGATCAGGTAGTAGGCCGCCAGGGCGTGCACGAACGTCGGGCAGGACACCTCGACCACCTCGGCCCCGGCCTTGATCAGCAGGTCGACCGACTCCTGGAAGCGGGTGATCACGCCCGGCTGCCAGCCGTCGCCGGCGAGCTCCTGGATGACGCCGACCCGCACGCCTGCGAGGTCACCGCCGGCGCCGAGACGGGCGGCCTCGACCAGGGCGGGGAGCGGCTGGTCGATGCTCGTGGAGTCCTTCGGGTCGTGGCCGCCGATGATCTCGTGCAGCAGCGCCGAGTCGAGGACGGTGCGGGTGACCGGGCCGGCCTGGTCGAGCGAGTTGGCCAGCGCCACGAGGCCGTAGCGGGACACCCCGCCGTACGTGGGCTTGACCCCGACCGTGCCGGTGACCGCACCGGGCTGGCGGATCGAGCCGCCGGTGTCGGTCCCGATCGCGAGCGGTGCCTCGAAGGCCGCGACCGCGGCCGCCGAGCCACCGCCCGAGCCGCCGGGGATCCGGTCCAGGTCCCACGGGTTGTGGGTCGGGCCGTACGCCGAGTGCTCGGTCGAGCTGCCCATCGCGAACTCGTCCATGTTGGTCTTGCCCAGGATCGGCAGCCCTGCGTCGCGGAGCTTGCGCACCACGGTCGCGTCGTACGGCGGGATCCAGCCCTCGAGGATCCTCGAGCCGCACGTGGTCGGCAGGCCCTCCGTGGCGAGCACGTCCTTGACCGCGATCGGCACGCCGTCCAGCGAGGACAGCAGGGTGCCCGCGGCGCGCCGGGCGTCGGAGGCCTCGGCCTGAGCGATCGCGCCGGGGGCGTCGACGTGGAGGAAGGCGTGCACGGCTCCGTCGACCGACGAGATCCGGTCCAGGTGGGCCCGGGTGATCTCGACCGAGGTCGTCTCGCCGGCGGCGAGCGCGTCGGCCAGCTCCGCGGCGGTCCTGCGGGTCCAGTCGGCGCTCACGCCTCCTCCCCGAGGATCCGCGGCACGGAGAAGCGCTGCTGCTCGACCTCCGGGGCGCCGGCGAGCGCCTGCTCCGGGGTGAGGCCGGGCGTCACGACGTCCTCGCGGAACACGTTCGTCAGCGGCAGCGCGTGCGAGGTCGGCGGGATGTCGTCGCCCGCCACACCGCTGATGGAGGCGACCGACTCGAGGATCACGCTCAGCTGCGGCGCCAGGTGGTCGAGCTCCTCGTCGGAGAGGTCGATCCGGGCGAGGTTCGCCAGGTGCGCGACCTCGTCCCGGGTGATCTCGACACGCGCGCTCGTTCCGCGCGCGCCACTCGATCCAGGGATTTCAGGCATGGGGTCAATCCTAGGAGAGAGTGGACCGACCCAACCGATCGGGCCGCCGCGGCGTCTTGTGCTGTGACCCGCTCGAGGAGGATCGATGGCGAGAACCAGCGTGACCGACGACGAGTTCACCGAGTTCGTCCATGCCGCGTGGCCGAGTCTCTACCGCACGGCGTACCTCATGCTCGGCGAGCACCAGCTCGCCGAGGACCTGGTGCAGACGGCGCTGGCGAAGACCTACGCGTCCTGGCACAAGGTGCGCGAGCCGGCCGCTGCGCCTGCGTACGCCCGCGTGGTGCTGGCGAACACCGCGGCGTCGTGGTTCCGGCGGCGCTCGTGGCGCAACGAGCCCCCCACCGAGGTGCTGCCGGAGCGGGTCGGCGAGCACGACCCGAGCACCCGTCCCGCGGTCCTGGACGCCCTGCGGGCCCTGGCCCCGCGGCAGCGCGCCGTCGTGGTGCTGCGCTACTACGACGACCTCGGCGTCCGCGACGTCGCCCAGGCCCTCGGCATCAGCGAGGGCACCGTGAAGAGCCAGACGTCCGAGGCACTCGCCCGCCTCCGCACCCTGCTGGGCGATGCCGTCGTACCGATGACCGAAGGAGCCCGTCATGACTGAGCGCCTCAGCACGCTCCTCCACACCGAGGCCGAGCGCCTCGAGGTGCCCGCCCCGCCGGCCGCCGAGGTCATCAGCCGCGGCCACGGCCTGCGTCGCCGCCGGCGGCTGGCGACCGGGGTCGCCTGCGTCGCCGCCGTGGCCGTCGTGACCGTCGGCACCGGGTACGCCGTCTCCCGGATCGGCGAGGACGGCGGAGGCCGGGCCGTCCAGCCGGCCGGCCCCAGCACCGGCCACGGGGCGGTCTTCACGATCGGCACCACCGTCTACTGGGACGGCGGGACCGAGCACACCCGGATCGACGACAAGGCGATCAAGTCGACCTACTACACCTCCGCCGGGCTGCTGGTCCGGCACGGCAACAACAACGCCAGTGACGGCGGTGGACCGCAGCGGTTCTCGCTGGTCACCGAGGACGGCACCGTGCACCCGGTCTCGGTCGTGACCGAGGAGGTCGTGCCGGGTGTCGACCCGACGCAGCCGTACCTCGCCTACGCGGAGGTCGTCGACGGCCAGGTGCAGGTCGTCGTCCACGACGTCGCGACCGACGAGGAGGTCGCCCGCTGGCCGGTGGCGGACGCGGAGAGCTGGGGCGGTTGGACCGCGCCTCCGGTCGCCCTGAACGGGGACACCGTCTACGTCGGCACGGACGACGTGATGCGGACCGTCGACTGGCGCACCGGCGAGGTCGGCACGACCGACAACCTGCCGCCCGGCTACCCCGACGTGAAGGGCGGCCGCGCCGTCGCGCGGTCCGGCGGCCAGGCCACCGTCATCGACGCCGCGAGCGGCAAGGTCCTCCTCAGCGTCGACGCGGGCCGGTTCGGCTACCTGTTCCTCTCCCCCGACGGCCGCTTCGCGACCATGGACTCGGCGGACGGGAAGTCCGTCGACGTGTACGACGTCGACGCCGGCACCCACATCGCGCTGGACGGCCACTCCTACGGCTACGGCTGGTCACCGGACGGCGACCTGTTCCGCGTGCAGGGCGATCACGTGATCACCTGCTCGACGAGCACCGCGGAGTGCACCACCGGCACCACGACGATCCCGCAGGAGGGCGGCGGCGTCGCACCCAAGGACCTGCGCTACGGGAACCAGACCTTCGAGAGCTGAGGGCAACCGTCCCGTCAACCCAGGGCGTCGGGGCCGCCGTCGAGGAGCGCCTGGAAGCCGGCTTCGTCGAGGACGGGCACGCCGAGCTGCTCGGCCTTGTCGGCCTTGGAGCCGGCGTTCTCGCCCACCACGACGTAGTCGGTCTTCTTCGAGACCGACCCGGCGGCCTTGCCGCCCCGCGACAGGATCGCCTCCTTGGCCGAGTCGCGGCTGAAGCCGACCAGCGAGCCGGTCACCACGACGGTCAGCCCCTCGAGGGTGCGCGGCATCGAGGCGTCCCGCTCGTCCTCCATCGATACCCCGGCCCGGGACCACTTCTCGACGATCTGTGCGTGCCAGTCGACACCGAACCACTCGATCACCGCCTCGGCGATCGTCGGGCCGACCCCCTCGGCGGCGGCCAGCTCCTCCTCGGTCGCCGCGCGGATCCGCTCCATCGAGCCGAACTCGGCCGCCAGCGCCCGCGCGGCGGTCGGCCCGACGTGCCGGATCGAGAGTGCGACCAGGACGCGCCAGAGCGGCACCTGCTTCGCCTTCGCGAGGTTGTCCAGCAGCCGCTGGCCGTTCGCGCTGAGCTGCGGTCCCTCCTCGCCCTTCTTCGGCGCGCGGGTGAACAGCGGCGCCTGCAGCAGCATCGCCGCGTCGAGGCCGAAGACGTCGCCCTCGTTCTCGATGACCTCGGCGTCCAGCAGCGCGGCGGCGGCCTCGTAGCCGAGCCCCTCGATGTCGAAGGCGCCGCGACCGGCGACGTGGAAGACCCGCTCGCGCACCTGGGCGGGGCAGAACCGGTGGTTGGGGCAGCGCCGGTCCTTGTCGCCCTCCTTCTGCTCCGCCAGGGCCGTGCCGCACGCGGGACACTCCGTCGGACCGACCCACGGGGCGAGCCCCTCGGGCCGCAGCGCGAGCACCGGCCCCAGGATCTCCGGGATCACGTCACCGGCCTTGCGCAGGATGACCGTGTCGCCCGGGCGGACGTCCTTGCGCTCGACCTCGTAGTAGTTGTGCAACGTGGCGTTCTCGACCGTCGACCCGGCCAC
Source organism: Nocardioides sp. URHA0032 (assembly GCF_000620645.1). Lineage (GTDB taxonomy): Bacteria > Actinomycetota > Actinomycetes > Propionibacteriales > Nocardioidaceae > Nocardioides. Next base: position 437,439 of record NZ_JIAV01000014.1, read on the forward strand.
CTTGGTCGGCTCCATCACGCCGTACGGCGTGACACGGCCGGTGCGGCCGACGTTCACCCGGATCTCGAGGAGCTTGGCGTTGACCTCCTCGGGCGGGTACTTGAACGCGATCGCCCAGCGCGGCGCCCGGCTGGTGGACCCGAGCCGGCGCTGGAGCGCGACGTCGTCCACCTTCACCACGACCCCGTCGATCTCGTAGGGCACGATCGTGTGCCGGTGCTCGCCCGCGTTCTCGATGTAGCCCTCGACGTCCTTGAGCGTGGGCAGCACTCGGACCTGCTCGGAGACCGGGAGCCCCCAGGCGGCGAGCGCCTCGTAGGCGTGCGACTGCGCCTCCGGCTCGAAGCCCTCCCGGGCACCGATGCCGTGGCAGACCATGCCGAGCGCCCGGGAGGCGGTGACGCGCGGGTCCTTCTGCCGCAGCGACCCGGCGGCGGAGTTGCGCGGGTTCGCGAACGGCGCCTTGCCGGCCTCGAGCAGCGAGTCGTTGAGACGCTCGAACGCCTCGACGGGCAGGAACACCTCGCCGCGCACCTCGATCAGGGCGGGGACGGGGAACTCGTCGGTGCCGGTGAGCCGGTGCGGGATCGCCTCGATGGTCTTGACGTTCGGCGTGACGTCCTCGCCCGTGGTCCCGTCACCGCGGGTGAGGGCCCGGACCAGCCGGCCCCCCTCGTAGAGCAGGTTGATCGCCAGGCCGTCCACCTTGAGCTCGCACAGCAGCGCCGGCGACTCGATGCCGTCCCGGCCGAGCCGGGCGTACCACGCCTCCAGTTCCTCGAAGGAGAAGGCGTTGTCGAGGCTCTCCATCCGCCGCAGGTGGTCGACCGCCGTGAACTCGGTCGACACCGCGCCGCCCACCTTCTGCGTCGGCGAGTCCGGGGTGCGGAGCTCGGGCAGCTCCTCCTCGAGCGCCTCGAGCCGCCGCATCAGGCGGTCGAACTCGGCGTCGTCGAGGGTGGGGCTGTCCAGCACGTAGTAGCGCCAGCGGGCGTCCTCGACCTGCTCGGCGATCAGGCGGTGCTCCTCGCGGGGGTCGGTCACGGGGACATTGTGCCGGTGCCCGCCGACGGCCCCCAACACCCGTCGCGCCACGCTCCGGTCCAGACCACCTCCCCGCGGGGCGGGAAGAAATCGCGAGAAAGTCGGTTGGGCCGGAATGGGGGCCGGGGCTACGGTGTTCTCGATGAAACGAAACCGTTTCGTTTCATCCGCGTGAACAGCCGACGACAGCCGAGGAAACCCGAATGACCCCCACCGAGCGACCCCGCATCGAGGGCGACCGCGAGCTGGAGATCCTCGCCGCCACCCTGGAGGTCCTGGGCGACGTCGGCTACGACCGGCTGACCATGGACGCCGTCGCCGCCCGCGCGAAGGCCTCCAAGGCCACGCTGTACCGCCGCTGGACCAACAAGGTCAGCCTGGTGATCGACGCCCTGCACCACAGCAAGGGACCGGCCGAGGTCCCGGACACCGGCTCGCTGCGCGGTGACCTGATGGGCGTCTTCTGCGGGATGGGCGGGCTCGTCGATCCCCAGACCGTGGCGACCTTCGCCAGCGTCATCACGGCGATCGCCCGCGACGCGGACTTCGCCGCCGCCTTCCGCGCCGAGGTGGTCGGCCCCAAGATCGCGATCTCCCAGCAGATCTGGCAGCGCGCCCGCGACCGGGGCGAGCTCCGCGACGACCTCGACCTGACCCTGCTCGAGCCGGCGCTCGCCGGCATCGTGCTGCATCGCGTCTTCATCATGGGCGAGCAGCCGACACCCGACCTGATCACCCGCGTGATCGACCAGATCATCCTGCCGGCCGCCACCCGCGAGTCGGCTCCGACCCACTGACCCTCGAGAGAAGGACACCCCGATGACCGACGTGGCCAGTGCCGAGAGCACGAGCTCCGGCAGCAAGCAGCACCTCGGGTGGGCACTCGTGCTCATCTCGGTGGCGCAGCTGATGGTGGTGCTGGACGGCACCATCGTGAACATCGCGCTCCCGTTCATCCAGCACGACCTCGACATCGAGACCGCCAACCTGCGCTGGGTGGTCACCGGCTACGCGCTCGCGTTCGGCAGCCTGCTGCTGCTCGGCGGCCGCCTCGGTGACCTCTACGGCCGGCGCCGGGTCTTCATGACCGGCCTGGTGATCTTCGGCGTGGCCTCGCTCCTCGGTGGCCTCGCGACCAACGAGGGCCTGCTGCTCACGGCCCGGGCGTTCCAGGGCTTCGGCGCGGCGCTGGCCTCGCCGGCCGCGCTCGCGCTGATCGCGACGACGTTCCCCGCCGGTCCCGCGCGCAGCCGCGCGTTCGCCGTGTACGCCGCCATGTCCGGCGTCGGTGCGGCCGTCGGCCTGCTGCTCGGCGGCTGGCTGACCGGCCTCGACAGCGTCTTCGGGCTCGACGTCGAGGGCTGGCGGCTCACGCTGCTGATCAACACCCCGATCGGCATCGTCACCGCCCTGCTCGCCCCGCGCTTCCTCAACGAGTCCGAGTCGCACCCCGGCGAGCTCGACCTGCCCGGCGCGGTCACCGGAACCCTCGGCGTCCTGGGCCTCGTCTACGGCATCAGCCGGGCCGGGACGGACGGCTGGGGCGACACGTGGACCCTGGCCAGCATCGGCGCGGGCCTGCTGCTGCTCGCGACGTTCCTCCTCATCGAGCGTCGCGTCGAGCACCCGCTCCTCCCGGTCCGGGTCTTCGCGAACCGCACCCGGGCCGCGAGCTTCGTGGCGATGTTCTTCGCCCCGGCGGCGATGTTCGCGATGTTCTTCTACCTGAGCCAGTACATCCAGACCGTGATGGGCTACTCCCCGATCCAGGCCGGCGTCGCCTTCCTGCCGTTCTGCTTCGGCCTGGTGGCGGCCGCAGGCATCTCGTCGAACCTCATCAACCGGATCGACCCCCGCTTCCTGGCGGGCGTCGGCACGCTGATGGCGGCGGTCGCGCTGTACGGCTTCTCCCTGATCCCGCACGACACCTCGGCGCTGCCGATCCACGACATCCAGGCGAGCTACTGGGCCGACATCCTGCCGTACATCGTGCTGATGTCGTTCGGCATGGGCATGACGTTCGTGCCCCTGACGCTCACCGCCGTCCACCACCTGCGTGACCAGGACACCGGCATCGGCTCCGGCGTCCTGAACACGATGCAGCAGGTCGGTGGCGCGCTCGGCCTGTCGCTGCTCGCCACGGTGGCCACCCAGACCATCGACGACCTGGTCGGCGGGCTCGGCGCCGCGGCGGCGAAGGCCAGCGCGCAGGTCGCGCCGGCGCAGCAGGTGATCGCCCAGCACCAGATCTTCACCGCAGGCGCGACCGATGCGTTCCTGCTCGGATCCGGCCTGATGCTGATCGCCTCGCTGGTCACCTGGGCGTTCCTGAACGTCAAGCACCAGGAGCTCGCGACCGACGGTCCTGAGGCGCCCGTCCACGTGGGCTGAGCCGCTCCCCCGACGCACCGCCCCGCCCGACCGTCTCGGGCGGGGCGGTGCCGCGTCCGGGGTCAGGAGAGTGCGTCCTCCAGTGCCTTGACGAACGCCGGGATGTCGTCGGGGCTGCGGCTGGTGATGAGGTTCCCGTCGACGACGACCTCCTCGTCGGTCCATGTGGCGCCGGCGTTCCGGATGTCGTCGGCGAGGGTGTGGAAGCTGGTGAGGCTGCGCCCGCGGGCGAGCCCGGCGGAGACCAGCAGCCACGGACCGTGGCAGATCACGGCCAGCGGCCGCTTGTCCTCCATCACCCTCCGCACGATGTCCTGGGCCTTCGGGTCGACGCGGAGCCGGTCGGCGTTCACGGTCCCGCCCGGCACGACGAGGGCCTGGATCGCGCTCGGGTCGAGGTCGTCGAACGAGCCGTCGACGTCGACCTTCTGCGTCGGCTCGGTGTCGCCCTGCACCGCCTGGATCGGGTCGCCGGTGTCGGAGTAGATCTTCACGGTCGCGCCGGCCTCGCGGAGCTGGTCCCGAGGCTGGACCAGCTCGGGCTCCTCGAAGAAGTCGGTCGCGATGATGGCCACGGTCTTGCCGCTCAGGTCGCTCATGCGGCACCGGTACCCGTCTCGGGGACGGGGATTCCACCGAGGCGGGGACGGGGTCAGGCCGTCAGGTTCCCGGCTGCCGACCGGACCAGGGCGAGCGCCCGGCGCACCCACGCCGGCGACGCGCCGGCCAGCCCGCAGGCGGGCGTCAGGACGAGCTGTTCGCCCACTTCACCGGGGTCGAGACCGAGCATGTCCAGCCAGCGCAGCACCGACTCGGTGAGCCCGGCGTCGGTCGGTTCGTCGGCGGGGTCGATCCCCGGGACCACGCCGAGCGCGACGGTCTCGCCCGCCTCGAGGGCCTCGCCGAGCACGTCGTGGTCGGCGGCCGACAACACGGTCAGGTCGACCGAGAGGGCCCGAGCGCCGGCGCCGCGCAGCAGGTCCAGCGGCGTCCCGGGCGCGCAGGTGTGCACCCACGGCTCGGCCCCCTCGCCGGCGACCGCGTCGAGCACCCACGCCAGCGCCTGCGACGCCTCGGGCGCGTCGACCTTGCGGTGCCGGCCGAACCCGGAGGCGGTCGGCACCCGGGCGTCGAGCACCGCGGCCAGCGCAGGCTCGTCCACCTGCACCACGAGCCGGTCCACGCCCGGCAGCCGCCGGCGTACGTCGGACACGTGCCCGCGCACGCCCTCGGCGAGCGCCTGGGCCAGGTCGCGGCGGGCGCCGTGGTCGGCGAGGATCTTGTCGCCGCGCGGCCTCTCGACCGTCGCCGCGAGCGTCCACGGCCCCGGGACCTGGATCTTGAACGGGCCCGTCCAGCCCTCCGCACGCTCCTCCACGGCATCCAGGTCCTGCGCGAGCAGGCTGCGGGCGCGACGGTGGTCGACGCCGGCGCCGCCGCCGGTGAGCCGCCACCCGGCCGGCTGGAGGTCGGCGCCGAGCTCGGCGACGACCGCCAGCCCGCGGCCGGTGAGGCCGGCGACCGCACCACGGTCGGGCAGCTCGGGCAGGTGCGGCAGGCCGTGCTGGTCCTGGGCGAGCTCGCCGAGGACGATCGCGATCGCCTGATGGAAGTCCTCTCCCGGGTAGGAGCCGACGCCGGTCGCGGCCGTCATGCGGTCGCGGCGATCGTCGCGGAGCCGACGACGCGGGTGCCGTCGTACAGGACGGCGGCCTGGCCGGGAGCGATGCCGTACGCCGGCTCGAGGAGCTCGATGTCCACGGTGTCACCCACGGTCGTCCGGGCCGGCAGCTCGACGCCGTGGGCGCGCAGCTGGACGGTGCCGGACAGCTGCCGCGGGACGGTCCCGCACCAGCGCGGGCGGATGCCGGTCAGCCGGTGCACCGCGAGCCGCTCACGCGGTCCGACGGTGACCGTGCCGGACACCGGCTCGATGTCGAGCACGAACCGCGGCCTGCCGTCCGGCGCCGGCCGGCCGAGCCGGAGCCCGCGCCGCTGGCCGATCGTGAACGCGAAGGTGCCCTCGTGGGAGCCGACCACAGCGCCGGCCTCGTCCACGATGTCGCCGCCCTGGTTGGGCGCCCGGTCGCCGAGCTTCTCGCGGAGCCAGCCCGCGTTGTCGCCGTCCGCGACGAAGCAGATGTCGTGGCTGTCCGGCTTGTCGGCGACCAGCAGGCCGCGCTCGGCCGCCTCGGCCCGGACGTCGGCCTTCGTGGAGCCGCCGAGCGGGAACAGCGAGTGCGCGAGCTGGTCCTGGTCGAGGACGCCGAGCACGTAGGACTGGTCCTTGCCGTGGTCGACCGCGCGGTGCATCTCGATCAGCCCGTCGGGGCCGGTCCGCAGCCGGGCGTAGTGGCCGGTGGCCACCGCGTCGAACCCCAGGGCCAGCGCCCGGCCGAGGACGGCCGCGAACTTGATCTTCTCGTTGCAGCGCAGGCAGGGGTTCGGGGTGCGTCCGGCGGCGTACTCGTCCATGAAGTCCTCGACGACGTCCTCGTGGAACCGGTCGCTGAGGTCCCACACGTAGAACGGGATGCCGATCACATCGGCCGCGCGCCGGGCGTCGTTCGCGTCCTCGATCGTGCAGCAGCCACGGGCGCCGGTGCGGTAGGACTGCGGGTTGCGCGAGAGCGCGAGGTGGATGCCGGTGACGTCGTGGCCGGCCTCGGCGGCACGTGCCGCGGCGACGGCCGAGTCGACGCCGCCGGACATGGCAGCGACGACCCTCATCGCCTGGCTGCCCGGGCTCGTTCGACGACGGGGACGATGGCCTCGACGACCGCGTCCACGTCGGCGGCGGTCGTGGTGTGACCGAGGGTGAACCGCAGCGAGTGCCGCGCCTGGTCCTCGTCGCAGCCCATCGCGAGCAGCACGTGCGACGGCTGCGGTACGCCGGCCGAGCAGGCCGACCCCGTCGAGCACTCGATCCCGCGCGCGTCGAGCAGCATCAGCAGCGAGTCGCCCTCGCAGCCTGGGAACCCCAGGTGGGCGTTGCCGGGCAGCCGCTCGGTCGGGTGCCCGTGGACGTGCGCGTCCGGGACCGCCTCGATCACCCGGCGGACCAGGTCGTCGCGGAGCGCGCCGATCCGGGCCGCGTGCTCGCCCTGCTGCTTGACCGCGAGCTCGACCGCGGCCGCGAACCCGGCGATCGCCGGGGTGTCCAGGGTGCCGCTGCGGATGTCGCGCTCCTGGCCGCCGCCGTGCACGAGCGGGCTCACCTCGACCTCGCGGCCGACGACGAGCGCGCCCACGCCGTACGGCCCGCCCAGCTTGTGCCCGGTGAGGGTCAGGGCGTCGACGCCGGAGGCCGCGAAGTCGACGGGCACGTGGCCGACGGCCTGCACCGCGTCGGTGTGGACGGGGATGCCGTGCTCGGCGGCGATCGCGACGACCTCGTCGATCGGCTGGATGGTGCCGACCTCGTTGTTCGCCCACATCACCGAGACCATCGCGACCGACGCCGGATCGCGCTCGACCGAGGCCCGCAGCGCATCGACGTCGAGCCGGCCGCGCTGGTCGACCGGCAGCAGCTCGACCCCGGCGCCCTCGGCGGCGGCGAGCCAGTGCAGCGTGTCGAGGACCGCGTGGTGCTCGACGGCGGTGCTGAGGACGCGGGTGCGCCGGGGGTCGCCGGCGCGCCGTGCCCAGTAGATGCCCTTGACCGCGAGGTTGTCGGCCTCGGTCCCGCCGGAGGTGAAGACGACCTCGCCGGGCCGGCAGTTCAGCGCCTGGGCGATGGTCTCCCGGGACTCCTCGACGATCCGCCGGGCGTGCCGGCCGGAGGCGTGCAGCGCGCTGGCGTTGCCGACCTCGAGCAGGTGGGCGCTCATCGCCTCGACAGCCGCGGGGACCATCGGTGTGGTCGCGGCGTGGTCGAGGTAGACGGTCCTGCGGGGATCGGGCTCTGTGTTCATCGCACCGACCAGCGTACGGCCCGCGCCGCGGGCGTTCACCTCCGTGCCACCTCCGCGACGACGGCGCGGTGGTCGCTGCCCGGGATCGGGTCCGTGTGCATGCGGATCGCCGCCATCCGGGGACCGACCAGCACGTGGTCGATCTGCGCCATCGGGTGGCCGAGCCAGGGCACCAGGGTGAACCGGTCGTTCGCCGGCCAGGTGGGCTGCCAGCCCTCGTTGGCGAGCTCGCCCACGTCGCGGTAGCCGGCGTCGGCCAGCGCCCGCATCGGGCCGTGGTCGGCGGTCGCGTTGAGGTCCCCGACGACGAGGTCGGGGCGCTGCCCGCGCACGGCGTCGAGCAGGGCCGCGTGGTCGTCGGCCCAGACGTCGGGAAGGGTCGGCGCCTGGGGATGGGTGGCGATCACCGTGAGGTCCCCCAGCGAGAAGATCCAGCCGTCGTGCCAGGTGTCGAGACGCTCGGCCGGCCCGGGCTCGGTGCGCGAGAAGACCATCGTCCCGTCGCTCTCGGTCCCGGGCTCGCCCACGCGGTACGGCAGCAGGTCGGCGATGCCGGAGCGGTCCAGGTCGGCCAGGTCGGCGGCGGTGATCTCCTCGACGACCAGCAGGTCGACGTCCTCCTCGCCGGCCATCCGGACCAGCTCGATGGGGTCGCCGTCGTCCTGCGCGATGTTCGCGTTCATCACGACGAGCGGCTCGGCGCCGGCCGCCGGGGGTGGGTTCGCACCGGTCACCTGCGGTGCGAACCACCAGCAGTGCAGGACCAGCCCGGCGAGCGCCACCGCCGCCGCGGCCCAGGTCGCCCGGGTCCGCACGAACAGCAGGCGTACGCCGAGCACCAGCGCCGCCCCGCCGTACAGGATGATCGCGAGCGGGGCGAAGCCCTCGAGCAGGAGCCAGAACGACGCGTGCGGCTCGACGAGCCGGTCGACGGTCAGGACGAGCGCCGGCCCGAGCAGCAGGGCGACGACGACCCCGAGGACGAGACGACGCACCGGCACGGAGGCGAACCTACCGGTGTCGCTGCTCGAGCGGTCGAGTCAGAGCAGCACCAGGTCGTCGCGGTGGACGACCTCACGCTCGTACTCCGCGCCGAGCTCGCGCTTCAGGTCGTGCGAGGTGCGGCCGAGCAGCGCCGGGATCTCCTCGGCGTCGAAGTTCACCAGCCCCCGGGCGACCGGTGTGCCGTCGGGCCCGGCGAGGTCGACCGGCTCGCCGGCGTGGAACGTGCCCTCGACGCCGGTGATCCCGGCCGCGAGCAGCGAGGCGCGCCTCTCCACCACGGCCCTGACCGCGCCGGCGTCGAGCACCAGCGTGCCCTTCGGCTCGGTCGCGTGCGCCAGCCACAGCAGCCGCGTGGGCCGGCGGCGGCCGGTGGTGTGGAAGAGCGTCCCGACCGGCTCCCCCGCCAGCGCCGCGCCCGCGCGGTCGGCCGCGGTGAGCACGACGGGGATGCCGGCGCCGGTCGCGATCCGGGCGGCGTCGACCTTGGTCTGCATGCCGCCCGAGCCGAGGCCGGCCGCACCCGTCTTCCCGATGCGTACGTCGGTCAGGTCGTCGACCGACACGACGTCGGGCAGCAGCGAGCTGCCCGGCCTCGACGGGTTGGCGTCGTACAGGCCGTCGACGTCGGAGAGCAGCACCAGCAGGTCGGCGTGCACCAGGTGCGCGACCAGGGCGGCGAGCCGGTCGTTGTCGCCGAACCGGATCTCGCTGGTCGCGACGGTGTCGTTCTCGTTGACGATCGGGAGCACGCCCAGGTCGAGCAGCTTCGCGAACGTCTGGTAGGCGTTGCGGTAGTGGGAGCGCCGGGTGACGTCGTCCACGGTGAGCAGCACCTGGCCGACGATCACGCCGTGCCGGGCGAGCTCCTCGGTGTAGCGGTGCACGAGCAGTCCCTGTCCGACCGAGGCGGCGGCCTGCTGGGCCGGGAGTGCCTTGGGCCGCGTGGTGAGTCCGAGCGGCGCGAGTCCGGCGGCGATCGCGCCCGAGGAGACCAGCACCACCTCCTTGCCGGAGGCGCGCAGCCTCGCCAGCACGTCGACGAGGTCGCGGACCCGGGCGGGGTCGATGCCGCCGGCAGCGGTCGTCAGGGACGAGGACCCGACCTTGACGACGACCCGCTTCGCCCCGGTCACCTCGCTGCGCGTGCTCATCCGTCCGCGTCGTCCCCCGGGTCCTGCTCGGCCCAGTCGGGGTCGTCGGCGCTGCCGATCTCGTACGACGTGGGTCCCGCGGTCACCGGCCGGTCGAGCCGGCGGGCGACGTCGGCCCGGGTCTCACCCTCGGCGCGGTCGTCCATGGCCTCGTCGATGGCGCGGCGGCGACGGGCTGCGGGACGCGAGTCGTCGAAGCGCTGGTCCTCGCCACGGCGGCTGAGGATCTCCGCTCCGGCGTCGATGCCGGGCTTGAAGTCGAAGACCACGGCGTTGTCGGGATGGCCGATGAGGACGGCGTCGCCCTCCTCCGCGCCCATCTGCACCAGGCGGGTCTCGACGCCGAGTCGGTTGAGCCGGTCCGCGAGGAAGCCGACCGCCTCGTCGTTGCTGAAGTCGGTCTGCCGGATCCAGCGCTCGGGCTTCTCGCCCCGCACCTGCCAGCCGTTCGCGGTCCGGGTCACGGTGAACTCGTCCTTGCCGTCCGCCGAGGGCGGGCGCAGCACGATCCGGGTCGCCTCGACGGCGGGCTTCGCGGCCCGCGCGGACCGGACGATCCCGGCCATCGCGAAGGTGAGCTCGCGCATCCCCTCGCCGGAGGCCGCGGAGACCTCGAAGACGTCCAGCCCACGGGCCCGCAGCTCGTCGACCACGAACGACGCGATGTCGCGCCCGTCGGGGACGTCGATCTTGTTCAGCGCCACGAGTCGCGGCCGGTCCTCCAGGCCGCCGTACCGCGCCAGCTCGTTCTCGATCACGTCGAGGTCGTCGACCGGGTTCCGACCGGGCTCGATGCTCGCGGTGTCGATGACGTGGACCAGCGCCGCGCAGCGCTCGATGTGGCGCAGGAAGTCGTGGCCGAGGCCGCGACCGTCGCTCGCGCCCTCGATCAGGCCGGGCACGTCGGCGACGGTGAACGTCGTGTCGCCCGCGGTGACGACCCCGAGGTTCGGGACCAGCGTGGTGAACGGGTAGTCGGCGATCTTGGGCCGCGCCCGCGAGATCGCGGCGATCAGGCTGGACTTGCCGGCGCTCGGGAAGCCGACCAGGCCGATGTCGGCGACCACCTTGAGCTCGAGCACGATCTCGAGCTCGTCGCCGGGCTCACCGAGCAGCGCGAAGCCGGGCGCCTTGCGCTTGGAGCTGGCCAGCGCCGCGTTGCCGAGGCCGCCCCGGCCGCCCTGGGCGACCACGAGCTCAGTGCCCGGTCCGACCATGTCGGCCAGGACGTTGCCCTCCGGGTCGGTGACCACGGTGCCGTCGGGGACGGGCAGCACGAGGTCCGCGCCGTGCCCGCCGTTCTTGTGGTCACCGGCGCCGTGGCCCCCCGACTCCGCGCTGCGCTTGGGGCTGTGGTGGTAGGCCAGCAGCGTGGTGACGTCGGGGTCGACCCGGAGGATCACCGAGCCGCCGGGGCCGCCGTTGCCGCCGTCGGGTCCGCCGAGCGGCTTGAACTTCTCACGGTGCACTGACGCCACACCGTGCCCGCCGCGGCCGGCGCTGACGTGCAGCGACACCCGGTCGACGAAGGTGGGGACGGCCATGATGCCTACTCTCTCGGTTTCTCGAAATGCAGGAACGGGCGTCCCGGATGCGGGACGCCCGTTCTGCGATGAAGCGTGGGTGCGAGCGTCAGGTCACTCGCCCGGGACGATGTTCACGACGCGGCGACCGCGCCGCGTGCCGAACTCGACGGCACCCGCGACGAGCGCGAACAGGGTGTCGTCACCGCCGCGGCCGACGCCGCTGCCCGGGTGGAAGTGGGTGCCGCGCTGGCGGACGATGATCTCGCCGGCGTTGACGACCTGGCCGCCGTACCGCTTGACGCCGAGCCGCTGGGAGTTGGAGTCGCGGCCGTTCTTGGTGGACGCCGCGCCCTTCTTGTGTGCCATCTGTTCAGTCCTTCGGAGTCGTCAGAATCGTCGTGGGCGATCAGGCGTTGATCGCGGTGACCTTGACCTGGGTGTACTTCTGGCGGTGCCCCTGGCGCTTCTTGTAGCCGGTCTTGTTCTTGTACTTCTGGATGATGATCTTGGGGCCCTTGGTGGCGCCGAGGACCTCGGCGGTGACGGAGGCCTTGCCGAGTTTCGTGGCGTCGGAGGTGACCGTCTCGCCGTCCACGACGAGGACCACCGGCAGGGTCACCGAGTCGCCCACCTCGGTCGCGATCTTGTCGATCTCGATGACGTCGCCGACGGCAACCTTCTGCTGGGTGGCGCCTGCGCGCACGATCGCGTACACCGCGGTCTCCTTCGTCGATTCCGAGCCTGATCAGGTTCTGGGGCGCAACGCTCGGGCGGCGCCGCACAGACTGGGCGCACTCCAGAGCGCGCACCGAGGGTCAATACTACGGATCCACGCCTGATCGGGCAAAACGTCACCGCCCGGCCGCGACCAGCCCGTCCCCGAGCGAGGTCCTCCAGTAGAGCACCTCCCGCCCCGATCGCCGGCGCGGCACCGCCCCGGCGTCCAGGAGCACCCGGAGATGGTTGCCGACCGCGCCCAGGGGCAGCCCGGTCAGCGCCGCCAGCTGGGTGGTCGAGTGCGGCTCGTCGAGCAGCACCAGCACCCGGGCCCGGTTGGTGCCGACCAGCCGCGCCAGGCCGTCCGCGGCGCCCCGGTCGACGGGTGCCTGCGCGCCGGTGACCGGGTAGACGACCGCGAACCGCTCGGGCAGGTCCCAGGCGACCCACTGTCCGTTGCTGTGCACCGGCACGAAGGTGAGCTCCCGTGCGGCCGAGAGGTCCCGGGTGGGCAGGTCGTAGGAATTGATCTGGAGGTGACCGCCGCCCTTCCAGTCCATCCGGCGGCCCAGCGTCGGGACGACGCCCGCCCACCCCTGGGTCGCGAGCCGTGCGGTCCGGGACACGATGTCCGCCTCCAGGACCCGGCGTCGTCTCGGCCAGTCCGCGGCCACCGTCGCGGTCCAGACCCAGGCCAGGATCGCGGCGACCGCCGCCCGCAGGCCACCGCCCTCCAGGAGCGCCGGAAGCGGCACGTCCGGCCGCATCGTGCGGATCTCGGCCCGGATCCGCGCGTCGTCCCAGGCGTCGAGCTGGGCGAGCTCGGCGGCGAACGACGCGCCCGGGCCGAGCGGCGGCGCCGTGAGGAAGTCGCCCATCCACCCCGGGACCGACCCCCGCCGGGGCCGCCACAGCCACCCGGAGATCGCGCCGCGGAGCGGGTCGTCGGCGAGCATCTCGGCGTACGCCTCACGGTGGGTGACGTGGAACGTCCGTTGCCAGGGCACGCCGGGCGGCTCCGGCGCGTCGAGCACGGTCAGCGCCGCCACCGTCTCGGCCAGCGGTGAGACCTGGAACCTGCTGCGCGCGAGCAGGTCGGCCGGCACCAGCCACGTCCCCATGTTTCGCCTCCTCGCGAATGATTGTCGCACCGGTGCCCGGGCCTCGCAGACTTCCGAGCGTGTCGACGTACCGCCAGCTGTTCGGGATCCCGGAGTTCCGGGTGCTGTTCGTCAACCGCTGCGTCGTGATGCTCTCGGTGGCGGCGTCCGGGCTCGCGCTCGGCACGATCACCTACGAGGCGACCGGCTCACCGGTGCTCACCGCGATGGCGATGTTCGGCGGCCCGCTGGTGTCGCTGGTCGCCTCCCAGCTGCTCCTCGCGAGCTCGGACTCGGTGCGGCCGCGGACCGCGCTGCTGTGGCAGATGGCCGCGCCGATGGTCGCGAACGCGCTGCAGGCGGTGCCCGGCGTGCCGTGGCAGGGCCGCTTCGTGCTCCTGGCGATCCCCTACGTCGTCAACGCGATGTTCTCCGGCACCCAGTGGGTCGTGGTGCGCGACGTGGTGCCGGAGGGCTCGTACGTGCTGGCCCGGTCCGCGCTGAACCTGGCCGTGGGCGGCATGCAGGTGGTCGGCTACGGACTCGGCGGCCTCGCGCTGCTGTGGCTCTCCCCGCGGGACCTGTTCCTCGTCGCCGCCGTCGCGGACGCCGTGTGCCTGGTCAACCTGCGGCTCGGGCTCCGCGACAGGCCGGCCCGGGGCACGGGCGGGGGCAGCGTCGTGCGACGCACCGCCCGGGTGAACCGGCTGCTGCTCGGCTCCGTGGTGACCCGGCCCCTGTACGTCGCGATGTGGGTGCCCAACGGCCTGGTGGTCGGCGCCGAGGCGCTCTACGTCCCCTACGGGCACGGCTCGACCGCCGGCTACCTGTTCGCCGCGGCCGCCGCCGGCATGATGCTCGGCGACCTGGTCGTCGGGCGGTTCGTGCCCCACCACCTGCGGGACCGGCTGATCGGGCCGCTGCGGATCACGCTGGCCGCGCCGTACCTGCTCCTGCTGCTGAGCCCGCCCGCCGGGGTCACCGTGGTCGTGGCGTTCGTGGCGTCGGTCGGGTACGCCGCGTCGCTGCCGCTGCAGGAGCGGCTGTTCGCCCGGACCGACGACGCCGTCCACGGCCAGGCCATGGGGCTCTACGGCACCGGGCTGATGGTCTGGCAGGCGATCGGTGCGCTGCTCGGCGGCCTGGCCGCGACCAGGGTCTCCCCCGCCCACGCCATGGGCCTGATGGCCCTGGCCTCGGTGGCGGTCACCGTCGCGAACACGCCCGGTCTCCGGCGCTCGGCGCCGGACCCCGCTGCCGCTGACGAGGTCAGCGCTTCCGGGAGCCCTTCTTCTTGATCGGCACGTGCTCGATGTGGGGGTGGTCGCCGTCCACATCGGGCTCGGAGCCCGGCTCGGCAGCGGCCGTACCGGGCTCCACGGCACCGTCCACCGGCGGAGCGCCGACGCTGCCGAGGGTCCCGACCGGAGCCGGCAGCTCCTCACGCACCGGCGGACCGGCCGGACGACTGGCCGCACGACGGCGGGTGCGCGTCACGACCTTGGGCGGCTCCGGCGCGGCCGGGACCTCCTCGGGAGCGTCCTCGATCACCGGCTCCACCACCGGCGCCACGACGGGCTCGGGCGTTGCGACGACGGCCTCCGGCTCGCCGGCCGGGCGGCTGGCGCTCCGTCGGCGGCTGCGGGTGCTGACCTGCGGCTTCTCGGGCTCGGCGGGAGGCTGCTCGACCGGCTGCTCCACCGGCTCCTCGGCCGGCTCCTCGGCGGGCTCGGCGTCGGCCTCCGGCTCGCCGGCCGGGCGGCTGGCGCTCCGTCGGCGGCTGCGGGTGCTGACCTGGGGCTTCTCGGGCTCGGCGGCCGGCTGCTGGGCCGGCTCGTCGACCGGCTCGGCGACCGGCTGCTCGAACGGCTCGTCGAACGGCTCGTCGAACGGGGCGTGGTCGCCGTTCTCCGGCTTGGCCATCGCCGCCACGTCCTTGGGCGACGGTGCCGCCTTGGGGGCGTCCTTCTGCTGCGACTGCTGCTCGCCCTCGCCGCGACCGCGGCGACCGCGGCGACCGCCACTGCTCGGTCGCCGCGACTCGTCGTCGCCGCGCCGCGGCTCGACCGGGTGCTCGTGGACGATCACGCCCCGGCCCTGGCAGTGCTCGCAGGTCTCGCTGAACGCCTCGAGCAGGCCGGTGCCGATCCGCTTGCGGGTCATCTGCACCAGGCCGAGCGAGGTCACCTCGGCGACCTGGTGACGGGTGCGGTCCCGGCCCAGGCACTCGACCATCCGCCGCAGGACCAGGTCGCGGTTGGACTCCAGGACCATGTCGATGAAGTCGACGACGATGATGCCGCCGATGTCGCGGAGCCGGAGCTGCCGGACGATCTCCTCGGCCGCCTCCAGGTTGTTCTTGGTGACCGTCTCCTCGAGGTTGCCCCCGGAGCCGGTGAACTTGCCGGTGTTGACGTCGACGACCGTCATCGCCTCGGTGCGGTCGATGACCAGCGAGCCACCCGACGGGAGCCAGACCTTGCGGTCCAGCCCCTTGGCGATCTGCTCGTCGATGCGGTACTCGGCGAACACGTCCGCCTTGCCGCCGCGGCCGTGCTCGCCGGGCTCGTAGCGCTCGAGGCGCTTCTCGAGGTCCGGCGCCACGTGCTGGACGTAGCTCTGCACGGTCTCCCAGGCGTCGTCGCCCTGGATGACCAACCGGGAGAAGTCCTCGGTGAACAGGTCGCGGACGACCTTGAGCGTGAGGTCGGGCTCGCCGTAGAGGAGCTGCGGCGCACTGCCCTTGGCCTTGCGCTCGATGTCCTCCCAGCGGGCCTTGAGCCGCTCCACGTCGCGGGTGAGCTCATCCTCGCTGGCCCCCTCGGCGGCGGTGCGCACGATCACGCCGGCGCTGTCCGGGACGATCTCCTTGAGCAGCGCCTTGAGGCGGTTGCGCTCGGTGTCCGGGAGCTTGCGGGAGATGCCGCTGGTGGTGCCGTCGGGCACGTACACGAGGAAGCGGCCGGCCAGGCTGACCTGGCTGGTCAGCCGGGCACCCTTGTGGCCGATCGGGTCCTTGGTGACCTGCACGAGCACGGTCTGGCCCGACGACAGCACGGACTCGATCTTGCGCGGCTGGCCGTCCTTGTGGCCCAGCGAGGACCAGTTCACCTCGCCGGCGTACAGGACCGCGTTCCGGCCCTTGCCGATGTCGATGAACGCCGCCTCCATGGAGGGCAGTACGTTCTGGACCCGGCCGAGGTAGACGTTGCCGATCAGGGAGGTCTGGGACTCGCGGGCGACGTAGTGCTCGACCAGGACGCGGTCCTCGAGGACGCCGATCTGGGTGAGCTCGTCGCGCTGGCGGATCACCATGACGCGGTCCACGGACTCGCGCCGGGCGAGGAACTCCGCCTCGCTGACGATCGGGGCGCGACGGCGGCCGGCCTCGCGGCCCTCGCGCCGGCGCTGCTTCTTGGCCTCGAGGCGGGTCGAGCCGGAGACCGCGGTGATCTCGTCCTCGGCGGACCGGCGGCTGCGGACCCGGGTGACGGTGTTGTCGGGGTCGTCGTTCCCGTCACTGTCGTCGCCGGAGCGACGCCGACGGCGCCGGCGGCGGGACGAGGTGCTCTCGCCGTGGCCGTCCTCGGCAGGGGTGGACTCCTCGTCCTGCTCGTCCTCGTCGTCGCCCGACTCGTCGCCCTCGGCGGTCTGGGCGTCGCCGCCCTCGCCGCCGGGCTTGCGGCGGCGGCGGCCGCCACGGCGGCGGCGCCGGCGGGCGCCGGTGCCGTCTCCCTCGGCGGCGTCGGCGGACTCCTCCTCGGCAGGGGCTTCGGCCTCGGCGGGCGCCTCCGACTCCGGGTCGGCCTTCTTCGCGGTGGCCTTCTTGGCGGTGGTCTTCTTCGCCGCCGTCTTCTTGGCCGCCGACTTCTTCGCGGGCGTCGTCTCCGGCGTCGTCTCCGGCGCCTGGAACAGCACCGCGGGCGCACCGGCGACGGGCGCCTCGCCCTCGGCCGGGTCGTCCTCCGCCGGCGCCACAGCCTTCGCGGCGCTCTTCTTCGCGGTGGTCTTCGCGGTGGTCTTCTTGGTGGCGGCCTTCTTGGCGGCCTTCTTCGCTGGCGCCTTCTTGGCGGGCGCCTCGGCGGTGTCGACGGCTGCGTCGACGGTGACGTCGAGCGGCTCGTCGGCCGGCGCCGCGGCCTTGGCCGCGGTCTTCCTCGCGCCGGCCTTCTTGGCCGGCGCCTTCTTGGCGGCCTTCTTCGCCGCGGTCTTCTTCACCGGCTTCTCGGCCGGGGCCGCGTCGTCGGTGGTCTGGTCTGATCCGACCTGGAGGTCGTCGGCCATTGCTGCACTCCTAGCGCCCCAGCGCTGCGCGCCCGGGCGGTCCGACGCCATCCGCCCGGGAACTCAGGACGGCTGACGCAAAGCCTTCGTGTGGCGGCGACCCCTCCGCGGCTGCGTCACCTGCGGCGCGTACGTACGCCTGCCGCGGTCGCCGGGCCCTCAGTCAGTTCACTGTGGCGGGTCGCTGTCACCGACCTGCCGGGCCGCGTCGCGGTCTGGCGACGAACGTGTCACACGTGTGCCGGACCACGGGGGCCCGGCGAGAACGTCGTCGTGTCGTCCCGGACGGCTGCCCGGTGCGACCACGGCGAGTATCGCACACGAACCCCGGGACTCCCTCACTCCGAGACCCGCAGCGGGTCGCCGACCTCTCCGGTCGCCCGGTCCAGCGGGCCCTGGGCGAGCCGGGTGAGCAACGGCGCGCCGTCGAGCACGAGGCCGCCGACCGAGGCGAGCCCGGACAGCACGTCGTCGGGACGGACGGCGGGCTCGACGTGGCGCAGCACCAGGTCCAGGCGGGTGCCGCCCTCGCGGGGCGCGGCCGCGAGGGCGACGACCGCGGCTCGGCAGTCGAACTGGCGCAGGCCCTTCTTGGTCATCCGCTCGACCGGCACCGACTCGGCGTCCAGGAACGCCGTCACGGCGGCCGCGGCGGTCTCGACCGGGGCGGCCACGTCCAGAAGCCAGTGGCTGGCCTCGAGCCGGTCGGCCAGCGAGCCGCCCGGGGACTCGACGACCTCCAGCACGTCGAGCCCGTCGGGCAGCGCCTCCGCGAGGCGGGCGTGCAACGCCGCCGGGTCGACCACTTCGGCGAGGCCGATCTCGAGGTACTCCGCCTCGCTGGCCGATCCGGTGGGCGAGGCCCCGGCGTACGAGATCCGGGGGTGGGGGTTGAAGCCCGAGGAGTACGCCATCGGCACCCGGGCGCGGAAGACGGCCCGCTCGAACGCCCGGCTGAAGTCCCGGTGGCTGGTGAAGCGGAGCCGTCCGCGCTTGGCGTAGCGGATCCGCAGCCGCTGGACGGGCGGGGCTTGCTGCTCGGGCTGGTCACGCACCGCACAAGGTTAGGGGGCGAGGGCCTGCTTCATCGCAATCGACGGGTAGACGGTGCTGACCCGGTGGCCGTCGAGCCACCCGGTCAGCCGGGAGGCCTCGGCGTCCAGCGCGGCGCGGGCATCGGAACCGACGTCCTCGAGCAGGTTGAGCGTCACGACGCCGTCGGGGTCCTGCACCCAGCAGCCGACGACCCGGCCGTCCCACCAGGCGGTCGTGCCGGCGTTGCCGTTGGTGTCGAACAGCATCGGGCCGTGGTCGCCCAGGTAGAAGCCGCGCTCCTTCCAGCCCATCAACGTCGGGTCGAGCACCGGCAGCAACGCCGCCCACGGCGCGACCGGGTCGTCGGGGTCGCCGGGGTCGTCGGGGTCGTCGTCCGGCAGCACCCAGCCCCTGCCGTCCTCCAGCGTGACCTCCACCGCGGCCACGTCGGCGAGGGCGGCGCGGACGGCCGTCTTGGTCGAGCCGAGCCACCAGACCAGGTCGGCCTCGGTCCCGGGTCCGAACGTCGCCAGCCACCGGCGCACCAGCTCGGCGTAGCCCTCGCGCTCCTTCAGCGGCTCCGGGGGATCGCCCAGCCAGGTCGTCATCGCCGTCCACTGCGGCCGGGCCGTGCGCCAGTGACCGCCGTTGTGCCCGCGCACGATCTTGCCCTCGACGCCGAGCTGGGTGAGCAGGCGCGGCGCGATCGGGAAGCTGCCGCCGTAGGTCTTGCCCGGCGACATCTCGACCCGGCCCGCCAGCGCGGGCACCTGCTCGCGCAGCTCGGACGCGGAGAGCTCGGAGCCGTCGGCGAGCCGGGCCAGGACGGCCGCCTCGGCCGCGTCGACCCAGGCCGCGCCGTCGGTGGCGACGCCACCGCACTCGACGTCCTTGGCCAGCCGGACCCGGTGGGCGGCCGCCACCCGGGCCGAGGCACTCCCCCAGGCGGCCGGCAGCAGGTCCCGCGGGAACACGAACAGGGTGCGGCGCATCGCCAGCTGCTTGACCAGGCTGCGGTCGTCGTACAGCGCGCGGTCGACGTCCGCGACGGTGAGCCCGTTGACGCGCGCCCACAGCGACAGGTAGACCGACGGTGCCTCGGTGGCGTGCAGCACGGTCATCGCCCGGGTGGCCTCGAGCGGGTCGGCGGCGTGGTGCGCCGGCGCGAGTGCGTGCCTGCGGGCCAGCCGTTGTCGCCTCTCGCCGTCCGTCACCGTCCGCATGTGGTCCATCCTGCCGAAGACCACCGACGGACGCCCTGCGAGCATGGAGCGAGTGAGCACCAACGCCCGCCGCGCGACGGCCCTGGTCCTGGTCGGCATCGTCCTGCTGTCCTTCAACCTCCGGCCGACGGCCGTGAGTGTCGGGCCGGTGCTCAAGGAGGTGCGCGACTCGTTCGGGATGTCGGGACCGGTCGCGGGCCTGCTGACGTCGCTGCCGGTGATCGCGTTCGCGGTGTTCGGCGCGCTGGCCCCGGCGGCGGCGCGGCGGATCGGCATCCACCGGGTGACCCTCCTCGCGATCATCGCCGCGGTCGCCGGCCTGCTCGGCCGCGCCGTCACCGGCAGCGAGGCGCTCTTCCTGGTGCTCTCCCTGCTCGCGCTGGGCGGGATGGCGATGGCGAACGTGCTGCTGCCCTCGCTGGTCAAGCTGCACTTCCCCGACCGGATCGGCCGGGTGACCGCGATCTACACGACCGCGCTGTCGATCGGCCTGACCGCGGCCCTGGTGCTGACGGTCCCGGTCTCCGACGCTTTCGGCGGCTGGCGGTGGGGGCTCGGTGCGTGGGCCGCGCTGGCGATCGTCGCGGCTCTGCCCTGGCTCTCGCTGGTGGCGCACGACCGCAACCTCGAGCGCACGCCCCGCACGATCACGTTCACCCAGGTCGCCCGCACCCGGCTCGGCCAGGTGATGGCGCTGTTCTTCGGGCTCCAGTCGTTGCAGGCCTACGCGATCTTCGGCTGGTTCGCCCAGCTGTGGCGTGACAACGGCTACTCCGCGACCACCGCCGGCATCCTGGCCGGCGTCCTCGCGGGTACGGCGATCCCGCTGTCGCTCTGGCTGCCGAACGTGCTGGCCCGGACCGAGGATCCCCGGCGGGTGCTGTTCGCCGTGATCGCTGCGTACCCGGTCGGCTTCGTCGGCCTGATGATCGCCCCGCACTCGCTCGCGATCCTGTGGGCAGTGATCGTGGGCATCGCGACGGTGACGTTCCCGCTGATCCTCACCCTGATCGGGCTGCGCGCCCGCACCCCCGAGGGGACCGCCTCGCTGTCGGCCTTCACCCAGTCGACCGGCTACCTGATCGCCGCGGTCGGCCCGTTCCTCGTGGGCGTGCTGCACGACGCGACCGGCGACTGGACGTGGCCGCTGGTGCTGCTGCTCGCGCTCGCGCTGCCGTTGTTCCCGCTCGCGGCCTACGTCTCCCGCAGGGTGATGGTCGAGGACCAGCTGCCCACCGCGGAGACGTCCGGGCACCCGGCCTGACGCACCGGACCGGCGTCAGACAACCGACAGGGGCAGCAGCGTCTGGCCGGTGGGGCCGATCTGGATCTCGGTGCCCATCTCCGGGCAGACGCCGCAGTCGTAGCACGGCGTCCAGCGGCAGTCCTCGACCTCGATGTCGGCGCCGTCCGCGGCCGCGAGCGCGTCCTCCCAGTCGGCCCACAGCCAGTCCTTGTCCAGGCCGGAGTCGAGGTGGTCCCAGGGCAGCACCTCGTCGTACTCCCGCTCCCGCGTGGTGTACCAGGCGAGGTCGACGCCGGTCCCGTCCAGCGCCTGCTCGGCGGCGGTGACCCAGCGGTCGTAGGAGAAGTGCTCGCTCCAGCCGTCGAACCGGCCGCCGTCGCGCCAGACGGCCTCGATGATCCGGCCGACCCGCCGGTCGCCGCGGGACAGCAGCCCCTCGATGGTGCCGGGCTTCCCGTCGTGGTAGCGGAACCCGATCGCGCGGCCGAACCGCTTGTCGTCCCGCACGGTGTCGCGCAGCTTCTTCAGCCGCTCGTCGGTGGTCTCGTGGTCGAGCTGGGCCGCCCACTGGAAGGGCGTGTGCGGCTTCGGCACGAAGCCGCCGATGGAGACCGTGCAGCGGATGTCGTTGCGCCCGGACACCTCGCGGCCCTTGGCGATCACCTTCTTGGCGAGCTCAGCGACCTGGAGCACGTCCTCGTCGGTCTCGGTCGGCAGGCCGACCATGAAGTAGAGCTTCACCTGCCGCCAGCCGTGGGAGTACGCCGTCGCCACGGTGCGGATCAGGTCCTCCTCGGTGACCATCTTGTTGATCACCCGTCGCATCCGCTCGCTGCCGCCCTCGGGGGCGAACGTGAGGCCGGAGCGCCGGCCGTTGCGCGAGAACTCGTTGGCCAGCGTGATGTTGAAGGCGTCGACGCGGGTCGACGGCAGCGAGAGCGAGACGTTCGTTCCTTCGTACCGGTCGGCCAGGCCCTTGGCCACCTCGCCGATCTCGGTGTGGTCGGCGCTCGAGAGCGACAGCAGGCCGACCTCCTCGAAGCCGGACTTGCGGATGCCGTTCTCGACCATGTCGGCGATCGTGCCGATGGAGCGCTCACGGACCGGGCGGGTGATCATGCCTGCCTGGCAGAACCGGCAGCCCCGGGTGCAGCCGCGGAAGATCTCGACGGAGAAGCGCTCGTGCACGGTCTCGGCGAGCGGCACCAGCGGCTTCGCCGGGTACGGCCAGGCGTCGAGGTCCATCAGCGTGTGCTTGCGGACCCGGAAGGGGATGCCGGGGCGGTTCGGGACGACGGCCTCGATGGTGCCGTCCTCGGCGTACACGACGTCGTAGAAGCGCGGCACGTAGATGTTGCCGCTGACCGCGAGCCGGCGGAGCAGCTCGTCGCGGCCGCCCGGCCGGCCCTCGCCCTTCCAGTCCCGGACGACCTCCGAGATCGCGAGCACGACCTCCTCGCCGTCCCCGAGCACGGCGGCGTCGAGGAAGTCGGCGATCGGCTCGGGGTTGAACGCAGCGTGCCCCCCGGCGAGCACGATCGGGTCGTCCTCGGTGCGGTCGGCCGCGTGGAGCGGGATCCCGGCGAGGTCGAGGGCGTTGAGCATGTTGGTGTAGCCGAGCTCGGTGGAGAAGCTCAGGCCGAAGACGTCGAAAGCGCGCACCGGCCGGTGCGCGTCGACGGTGAACTGCGGGATGCTGCCCTGCTCGTCCCCGGCCCGCATCACCTTCTCCATGTCCGGCCACACCGAGTAGGTGCGCTCGGCCACGATCCAGTCGCGCTCGTTGAGCACCTCGTAGAGGATCTGCACGCCCTGGTTGGGCAGCCCGACCTCGTACGCGTCCGGGTACATCAGCGCCCAGCGGACGGTCTCGCCCTCAGGGGCGCAGTCCCAGTCCTTGACGGTGGAGTTGAGCTCACCGCCGACGTACTGGATCGGCTTCGACACCGACGGGAGCCGGGGCTCGAGTCGCGGGAAGACGCTCACGGGCGCGGACATGGAGCTACCTCGCAGCACTGGGGGTTCGGGGAACGCCCCAGCCTACGTCGGCAGCGGTCGTCGCAGCGAACCGTCAGTCCGGGTCCGGCGACAGCTCGGCGTACGCACGCCGGGCCTCGTCCAGCGCCGCCTGCGCCCTGGCGATGAGGTCCTCCAGGCCGGCGGCGCCGTACCGGTTGGCCACATGCTGAACGGCGTCGGCGATGTCGGGCTCGATCGTCTGGTCGCTCATGGCCTCCATCCAAACAGATCAGAGCTGGGGTTCCGCGGCGTCCGCCTGGGCGCGCGCCGCGACGCTGGCGGAGGTCGCCCGCAGCTCGACGGTCGGCAGCAGGAGCAGGATCAGGAAGGCGAGGACCCCGATGCCGGCCGCCAGCAGGAACACGGTGTCCATGGACTCGGCGAAGCCGACCTTGAACGGGTGGGCGATGACCGGGTGCATCCGGTCGATGACCGAGGAGTCGTCCTGGACCTGGGCGATCACCGACGGGTCGAGCCCGTGGCCCTCCGCGACCGCCTGCTGCCACTGCGGTGTCTGGCTCTCCACCTTGATGGCGTCCGCGATGTTCGAGCCGACGCTGCCGAAGAGCACCGACAGGAAAACGGCGACGCCGAGGGTGCCACCGATCTGGCGGAAGAACGTCGCCGAGCTGGTCGCGACCCCGATCTCGGCCGGCGGGACCGCGCTCTGGACGATCAGCAGCAGCGGCTGCATGCAGTTGCCGAGGCCGATGCCGAGCACGAACATCGCGGCGCTCACCCAGCCGAGCGGGGTGTCGGCACCGCACAGCGAGAGCAGGCCGAGGCCCGTGACGATGATCGCGGAGCCGAAGATCGGGAACAGCCGGACGTGGCCGGTGCGGGAGATGAACTGGCCGGACCCGATCGACGCGGCCATCATGCCGACCACCATCGGCAGCATCAGCAGGCCGGACTCGGTCGGCGAGGCCCCGTGCACGATCTGCATGTAGAGCGGCAGCAGCATGATGCCGCCGAACATCGCCGCGCCGACGATCACGCTGGCCGAGATCGTCACCCACGCGGCGCGGATCCGGAAGATCCGCAGCGGGATCAGCGCGGCATCGCCCATGGCGCGCTCCGCGAGGAAGAATGCGACCACGCCGAGGGCTCCGACGACGAAGCACGCGACCGAGCGCGGCGAGTCCCAGCCCCAGGTGCGGCCCTGCTCGGCGACGGTCAGCAGCGGGACCAGCCCGACGACCAGTGCGGCGGCGCCCCACCAGTCCACCCGGACGTCGCGACGGTCGTGGTGCACGTGCAGCGTGCGGAACACGACGAAGAGGGCCGCGATGCCGATCGGGACGTTCACGAGGAAGACCCAGCGCCACCCGCTGATCCCCAGGATCGTCTCCTGGCCGGCGAAGAACCCGCCGATCAGCGGGCCGAGCACGCTCGACGTACCGAACATCGCCATGAAGTAGCCCGAGTAGCGGGCCCTCTCGCGAGGGGACACGATGTCGCCGATGATCGCGAGGACCAGCGTGAAAAGGCCGCCGGCGCCGATGCCCTGGACCGCACGGAACGCCGCGAGCTGGTACATCGAGTTCGCGAACGAGCACAGCGCCGAGCCGACGATGAAGACGCTGATCGCGAACATGAACAGCTTCTTGCGGCCGTAGAGGTCGCCGAGCTTGCCGTAGATCGGCGTCGTGATCGTCGCGGTGATCAGGTACGCCGTCGTCACCCAGGCCTGCACCGACAGACCGTTGAGGTCGTCTGCGATGGTGCGGATCGACGTGGACACGATGGTCTGGTCGAGGGCGCCGAGGAACATGCCCAGCATCAGGCCGGACAGGATGGTCAGCACCTGCCGGTGGGTGTACTCGCCCGTCGCGGAGCCGGAGTGGTCGCTCATCGTCCGCAAGCGTAGGGCGTGGGGGGAACTCCGTAGGGTCACGGTATGGATGTGGGCGCCCGGGTACGCGGCAGGTTCCAGTGGACGGTCGCCGTACCGGTCGCCGCGGCGGCGCTGCTGGCCGTGAGCTGGAGTCACCACGAGGGCGCCGTCGTGCTCTCCCTCGTGGCGGCGGGTGTGGTCGGCGCCGTGCTCGCCGCGGTCTACCACGCCGAGGTGATCGCCCACCACGTCGGGGAGCCGTTCGGGTCGCTGATCCTCGCGGTCGCGGTCACCGTGATCGAGGTCGGCCTGATCGTGATGCTGATGACCAGCGGCGGGGACCACACCAGCACCTACGCCCGCGACACCGTCTTCGCCGCCGTGATGATCACGCTCAACGGCATCGTCGGGCTCTCCCTGCTCCTCGGTGCCGGCAGGCACCACCTCGTCAGCTTCAACGCCTCCGGGTCCGGCTCGGCGCTCGCGACCGTGGTCACGCTCGCGACCGTCACGATGGTGCTGCCGAGCGTCACGGTCTCCGGCGAGGGTCGCCAGTTCTCGCCGTCCCAGCTGGCGTTCGCCGCCGTCGCCTCGCTCGCGCTGTACGGCTCGTTCGTCTTCACCCAGACCGTCCGGCACCGCGACTTCTTCCTGCCGGTGACGAGCGACGAGCTCGGCCGGGTGACGGGCATCCTCGACGAGGACGGTGACGGGCACGCCGACCCGCTGCCGGCGCGGGAGGCGTGGCTCAGCCTCGGCCTGCTGCTCCTCTCGCTCGTCTCGGTGGTGGGCCTCGCCAAGCTCCTCTCCCCCTCGATCGAGTCGGGCGTCGACCGGCTCGGCTTCCCCTACGCAGTCGTCGGCGTCGTGATCGCGCTGCTGGTGCTCGCCCCCGAGACGATCTCGGCCGTGCGCAACGCGCTCCACGACCGGGTCCAGGTCAGCCTCAACCTCGCCTACGGCTCGGCGATGGCCTCGATCGGGCTGACCATCCCGACCATCGCGGTCGCGTCGATCTGGCTGGAAGGACCGCTCGAGCTCGGCCTCGGCCCGACCCAGGTGGTCCTGCTCGCGATCACGGTGGTGGTCTCCATCCTCACCGTCGTCCAGGGCCGTGCGAAGGGGCTCCAAGGCATGGTGCACCTGGTGCTGATGGCGGCGTTCGCGTTCCTGTCGATCAAGCCCTGACGGGCGTCCGCGCCGGAGAGGCGGTGAACCGGCTCGGCACCGTCGTCGCCGAGCGCAGGTGGATGTTCTGCAATAGGCCGATCGCGAGCATGCCCGCGAACATCGAGCTGCCGCCGTACGACACGAACGGCAGGGGTACGCCGGTGACCGGCATGATCCCCAGGCACATGCCGACGTTCTGGAACGCCTGGAAGCCGAACCAGCAGGCGATGCCGGCCGCCGCCAGCCGGCCGAAAACGTCGTCACTGTGCGTGGCGATGCGCAGCGCCCGCCAGATCACCACCGCGAGCAGCGCGATCAGCACGCCCGCGCCGACCAGGCCGAGCTCCTCGCCGGCGACCGTGAACACGAAGTCCGTGTGCTGCTCCGGGACGAAGCCGGCGCGGGTCTGCGAGCCGTCGAAGAGTCCCTGGCCGAACAACCCGCCGTTGCCGACCGCGATCCGGGCCTGCTCGACGTTGTAGCCGGCGCCGCGCGGGTCGAGGTCGGGGTTCGTGAACGCGAGGAACCGGTCCACCTGGTACTGCTTGAGGAACCCCGCGGCCACGGCGGCGGCCGCCGCGGTCACACCGCCGGCCGCGAGCAGCGCGAGCCACCGGCGCGGCGCGCCCGAGACGGCGAGCACGCCGAACACGGTCGCCGACAGCACCAGCATGGTGCCGAGGTCGGGCTGCAGGATGATCAGCGACGCCGGGACCCCGGCGATGGCCAGCATGCCGACGACGTCCCCGAGGACGTGACCGGTGGTGACCGCCCGCTGCCGGCGCACCTCGGCGCGCTCGGCCACCCACAGCGCCATGCCGATGACGACGGCGAGCTTGGCGAACTCCGAGGGCTGGATCGACATGCCGCCGAGCTGGAGCCAGGAGCGCGAGCCGTTGACGGTCGATCCCATGGCCAGCACCAGCACCAGGCCCGCGACCGAGGCGAGGTAGACCAGCGGCGCCATGATCCGCACCCAGCGGTGGTCGGTGGCGATCACCAGGACCATGAGCACCAGGCCGATCACGACGTTCACGAGCTGCTTCTTCAGGTACGCCGTGGGGTCGGCGCCGGTGAGGTCCTCGCGGTGGCTGGTCGCCGACCAGACGAGCAGGCTGCCGAGGGTCACGAGCGCCAGCACGGCGATCAGCAGGATCCAGTCCACGCGTGGTGTGCGGAGCACCTCAGTCCCCCTTCTCGTCGCGGGCCGGCGGCAGGATGCTGCCGTCCTTCATGAAGACCGGGAGCCCGGCCGGGGGCGTGGTCCCGGGGATCGCGGCCTTCGCGGGGTCGACGGTCATGCCGTCGATGCCGTAGAGCGTCTCCCAGATCTTGCGGACCGCGGGGCCGGAGGTGCCGGAACCCGTGCCCGCCTGGCTGACCATCATGATCACGACGTAGTTCTCGTCGTACGACGCGACCCACGACGTCGACTGCTTCCCGTAGACCTCGGCCGACCCGGTCTTCCCGCGGATGTGCACCCGGTCGAGCGGGAACCCGCCGAACTTCCACGCCAGGGTGCCGACCTTCGGCGTGCCCTGCAGCGCGGTGTCGACGTAGTGGATGCTGGCCGGCGAGGCGTCGACCTTGCCGACCGCCTTGGGGTCGAAGCGCTTGAGCACCGTGCCGTCGGGGCTCACGATCGCCTTCGCGACCCGCGGCGCGTACAGGGTGCCGCCGTTCGACAGCGCGGCGTACGCGCGCGCCAGCTGGAGCGGCGTGACCATGGTGTCGCCCTGGCCGATGGCGAAGTTCACGGCGTCACCGGCGCGGTAGTAGCTGCCCTCGAGGCAGAACTCGTGCGCGAACAGCTTGAGGAACGGCGACTTCGCGGTGCCCTTCTCGTCCATCGTGCAGTAGTAGTGCTTCATCGCCTTCCAGTAGGCGAGCTTCCAGTGCCGGTCGGCGATCCGCCCGCTCGCCTCGCCGGGGATGTCCGCGCCGGTCTCGCTGCCGAAGCCGAAGTTCTTGGCCTCCTGGACCAGCGGGTCCTTGGCGTCGACGTCCTGCGGGTCCGAGCCGTACCGCTGCCAGAAGTGCAGGCCGACCCGGTAGAAGAAGGTGTCGCAGGACAGCTGCAGCGCCTGGGCGAACGTGATCGGGCCGTACGACGCCGACTCGTAGTTCTTGAACCAGCGGTTGCCGACCTGGAGGCCGGACGAGCAGTCCAGGCGCGTGTCCGGGGAGAAGCCGTTGTTGAGCGCACCGACGGTCATGATCGGCTTCCACGTCGAGCCGGGGGCGAACTGCCCCTGGGTGGCGCGGCCGAGCAACGGGTTGCCGGCCTTGGCGGAGTACAGCCGCGCGAGCTGCTTCCTGGTGATGCCGCCGACCCAGACGCCGGGGTCGTACGTCGGCTGGCTGGCCATCGCCACGATCCGGCCGGTCTTCGCCTCCATCACGACGACCGCACCCGAGTCGGCCACGTAGTTCTTGTGGGTCACCGGGTCGTAGGTCTGCCGGGCGGTCCGGATCGTCTGCTCGAGCTGCTTCTCGACCACGCCCTGCACCTTGGCGTCGATCGTGGTCACCAGCGTGTCGCCGGGCTGGCCCGCGACCTCGCTGTCGTCGCCGAGCACCCGGCCCATCGAGTCGACGGCGACGCTGCGGTAGCCGGGCATGCCGCGCAGCCAGCGGTCGTACTCCTTCTCGACGCCGGCCCGGCCGACCACGGACGCGCCGTTCACCGAGCGGTCGCCGTCCTTCTGGGCGCGGTCGTACTCGTCCTCGGTGACCGGGCTCAGGTAGCCGAGCACGTGCGCGAGGTTCACGCCGTACGGCTGGGGGTAGGCACGGACGCTCTGCTGCTCGGCGAGCACGCCCGGGTAGTCCTCGGGCTGCTCCAGGATGCGCAGCGCGACCTCCTGCTCGACGTCCGTCGCGACCGGGACCGGCTGGTACGGCGAGCCGTTCCAGGTGTCCAGGTCGTGGTGGAGCGACTTCACGGGCTCACCGACGGCCCCGGCGACCCGGCCGAGCAGCACCTCCTGCTGGTGGTCGGTCATCTTGCCGAGCATCGTCGTGTCGACCGAGACGACCCACGAGAGCCGGTTCGCGACCAGCGGGCGACCCATGTCGTCCACGATCAGGCCGCGCTGCGGCTGGACGACGATGTCGCGCACCGACTGGGAGGCGGCCTGGGCGTGGTACTCGTCGCCGCTGACGACCTGGAGGTAGTAGAGGCGCGCGAACAGGGTCGCGAACAGCGAGAACACCAGCGCCTGGACGACGACCAGCCGCAGCCGGCCGGAACGAGTGGCCATCGGCAGTCAGCCGTTCATGTGGGCGAGGGCGGGTTCGAGGCGGCGGAACAGCGCCATCACCGGCGGCAGCACGAGCGGCGTCAGCAGCAGGTCCCACAGCAGCGCGCCCACGATCACCTCGAGCAGCTCCGGGATCGCGATCGGGTCGCCGAGGACGACGCCGGACAGCGCGAACACCGAGGTGCCGACGAACGACGACGCGGCGACGGTCGCCAGCACGGTGCCGCTCGCGGGTCGGGAGTCCCCGCGGCTCCCCTGGCGGACCTGGCCGGCGACGTACCCGACCACCACCAGCGCGAGCGCCCAGCGCCCGGCCAGGTGGTCGGCCGGAGGCGCGAGATCGAGGGCGACGCCGGCCGCGAAGCCGAGCACCATCGCGAACTGCGGCCCGCGGGTGAGTGCGGCACCGACGACCACGAGCAGGCAGAGGTTCGGGACGACGCCGTGCCAGGCCAGGTGCGGGAACAGCGACACCTGGAGCACCAGCGCGAACGAGACGATCGCGAAGGCGACGAGCGCGCGGAGCCAGGTCATCGGGGCCTCCTCATCGCAGCGTCCCGTTCGCCTCGATGACGGCGCGGTCGCTCGCCGTACCGGACGGGACGACGACGCCGACCAGGTCGAGCGCGCCGAAGTCGACGTACGGGTCGATCACCGCGCGCTGCGTGGTCTCACGGACGCTGCTGTAGACGTGGGTGACCTTGCCGATCGGCACGCCCGAGACATAGGGGCCGCCGGCCTCGCTGCCCCAGGTGACGACCGCGTCGCCCTCGGACGGTACGGCGGTCTGGTCGACGAGCTCGAGGTCGAGGCGGCCGTCAGTGCCCAGCGCCCCGCGGCCGTGCAGCAGCCCGACCTGCATGCTGCGACCGACCCGGGCGCCGACCACGGAGTTGGCGTCGACGATCAGCAGCACGGTCGCGGTGGTGTGGGTGACGCGCAGGACCCGGCCGACCAGGCCGTCGTTGTCGAGCACGGTGAGGTCGGGGCGGATGCCGGCGTCGGAGCCCGCGTCGATGGTGACGGTGCGTGAGAACGACTGCGACGAGCCCATGCCGACCACGCGGGCCGGGACGAGGGAGGTGCCGAGGCTCCGGGCGGCCGCGGTGAGGCCGTCGTACTCCTCGAGGCGGTTCTTGTCGTAGTCGTGGGTGGCGAGGTCGGACTTCAGCCGGGAGTTCTCGGCCTGCAGCGCGATCAGGTCCTGCTGCATGTCGTCCTTGGACCGGAACCAGTGCGGGACGGCGGTGAACGGGCGGACCGCGGTCGCGGTGGCGACCTCGACCGGGCCGAAGACCTCGCCGGCCGCGCGGCGGGCGGAGTCGACCGGGCCGCCGGCGGTGGAGTCGAGCGTCATCAGGCAGAACGACGCGAGGACCAGGGCCACCAGCAGGGCGACCGGGGACTTCGGCCCCTCCGGGCCGCGCCAGCGACGTTCCCTCATCCGGCGCGCCTCTGGTCGCTGACCAGGACCTGCTGCAGCGCCTCGAACTCCTCGACGCACTTGCCGGCGCCGAGCGCGACGGAGGTGAGCGGGTCCTCGGCGACGTGCACGGGCATGCCGGTCTCGTGGCGCAGCCGCTCGTCGAGGCCGCGGAGCAGGGCGCCGCCCCCGGTGAGCACGATGCCGCGGTCCATGATGTCGCCGGCCAGCTCGGGCGGCGTCTGGTCGAGGGTCGCGCGGACCGCGTCCACGATCGCGTGCAGCGGCTCCTCGATCGCCTGGCGGATCTCGGCGCTGGAGACCACCACGGTGCGGGGCAGGCCGGTGACCATGTCGCGGCCGCGGATCTCCGCCTCCGGCTCGTCGAGCGTCGGGAACGCCGAGCCGAGGGTCATCTTGACCTCCTCGGCGGTGCGCTCGCCGAGCATCAGGGAGTGCTCCTTCTTCATCCACGCGACGATCGCCTGGTCGAGCTCGTCCCCCGCGGTGCGCACCGACAGGCTCGTGACGATGCCGCCGAGCGAGATGACCGCGACCTCCGTCGTACCGCCACCGACGTCGACGACCATGTTCCCGGTGGCCTGGTGGACGGGCAGCCCCGCCCCGATCGCGGCGGCCATCGGCTCCTCCACGATGTAGACCCGGCGGGCGCCCGCCTGGTAGCCGGCCTCCTTGACCGCCCGCTGCTCGACCGCGGTGATGCCGCTCGGGACGCAGATGACCATCCGGGGCTTGGCGAAGTAGCGGCGGCGGTGCACCTGCTGGATGAAGTACCGGAGCATCTGCTCGGTGGCGTCGAAGTCGGCGATCACGCCGTCCTGGAGCGGCCGGATCGCGGTGATGTTGTCCGGCGTACGGCCGATCATCCGCTTGGCCTCGTGCCCCACCGCGAGGATCTCGCCGGTGGTGGCGTTCAGCGCGACGACGCTGGGCTCGTCCAGCAGCACGCCCCTGCCGCGGACGTACACCAGTGTGTTGGCGGTCCCGAGGTCCACGGCCATGTCGCGGCCGATGAAGCTGTTCGCCATGCGTCGCCCTGTCGCTGGAGGCACCAGTGGTGCAGGTGGGGAAGAAGTGACAACAGGCTACGAAGGGACGCCGCGTGCGGCGGGGAGGACACGCGGCCCGACCAGCACATTCGGGGCGCGCAGAACGCCGACCCGGCGCAGTCTCAGCTGAGACTGCGCCGACTCGGCGTCAACTCAGCTGAGACGGCGCCGACTCGGCTCAGGCGGCGGGGAACCAGAGGGCGATCTCGCGGTCGGCGGATTCCGGTGAGTCGGAGGCGTGCACCAGGTTCTCGCGGTTGGAGAGGGAGTAGTCGCCACGGATCGTGCCGGCCGGGGCCTGGCGGCCGTCGGTCGGGCCGATCAGCGTGCGGACGACCGGCACCGCCTCCTCACCCTCGACGACGACGGCCACGAGCGGGCCGCTGGTGATGAACGTGCGCAGCGGCGGGTAGAAGTCGCGGTCCAGGTGCTCGGCGTAGTGGGCGTCGGCCTGCTCGCCGTTGATCGTGCGCAGCTCGAGCTCGACGAGGGACAGGCCCTTGGCCTCGAACCGGCCCAGGATCTGGCCGACCAGCCCACGGCGGACGGCGTCGGGCTTGAGCAGGACGAGCGTGCGCTGGGTCATGGCGGGGAGACTACAGAGACGCGGTCCGCGCGAGCACGTCGGCCGGGACCGGCCCGACCGCGTCCTCGTCGGGGACCGGCGAGTCCGCGACCCGGCGCAGCGGGATGTGCCCGCCCCAGAGCCCGGCCGCGAGGTCCTCGGGCTCGTCGCCCGGTCCCCCACCCCGGGACTTCATCGACGCCTCGTGCAGGGGTACGGCGAGCACCGCGGTCGCCGCGAGCTCCTTGCGGGTGCTCGGCCGCAGGGTGGCCGCGCGGCCCGGGACCATGTGGTCGACCATCAGGTCGAGCGCGTGCTGCCGCTCGTCGGGGTCGTCGACGACCCGGGCCGGCCCGATCACGACCGCCGAGCGGTAGTTCATCGAGTGGTGGAACGCCGACCGCCCGGCGACCAGCCCGTCCAGCTCGGTCACCGTCACGCACACGGTGGTGTCGGCGGCGGCCGCCAGCCAGCCGGCCGCGACCGAGCCGTGCACGTAGAGCGTGCCGTCGGCGTCCGGCCCGTCCGGGTCGACGGCGAACGCCGTCGGCAGCACCAGCGGGTGCCCGCCCACGACCACCCCTAGGTGCGCGACCAGCGCGTCCTCGAGGAGCCCGTGCAGCACCTCCCGATCCTCGACCATCCGGTTGCGGCCGCGGCCGATGGTCGTGCGGGGCGTCGGGGACAGCGGTGTCGTCGTCACACCGGCTAGCCTGTCGGAGAAGTGGCCTGCACGCACGGGCCAATCCGACGCCAGTTCGACAGGACAATCTCGTGAGCAGCACCCTCCCGGTGACCCTCGACCGCACCGCCGGCGGGTCGCTCGGCGTCCAGCTGTCGGGCCGGATCCGGGACCTGGTGGTGGCCGGCACGCTCGCCCGCGGCGACCGACTGCCGAGCAGCCGCGCACTGGCCGCTGAGCTCGGGGTGAGCCGCTCGGTCACCGAGCAGGCCTACGAGCAGCTGCTCGCGGAGGGCTGGCTCGAGGCCCGGCGCGGCTCCGGCACCTTCGTCACCGCGACCGGTGCTGCGCGGGCCGCCCTACCCCGTCGGCCCACGGCACCGGCGACGGCGGGGCTGGTCCGCCTCGACGCCGGCACGCCGTGGATCGACCCGCGGCACGCCGCCGGCTGGCGGCGGGCCTGGCGCGAGGTGTCGACCGCCCCGCCGCCTCGCGGGTACGACGACCCGCGCGGGCTCCCCGAGCTCCGCGCCCTGCTGGCGGACCGGCTCGGCCGCAGCCGCGGCGTCCTCCTGGACCCCGACGAGCTGGTCGTCACGAACGGCACCACCGACGGGCTGCGGCACCTGCTCACCGCGCTGCCGCACGGTCCGGTGGCGATCGAGGATCCCGGCTACCGCGCCGCGGTCGAGACCGTCGCCGGGCTCGGCCGCACGGTGCTCGACCTCCCGGCGCTCGCCCCGGTCACCGACCTCACCGGCGTCGTGGCGTGCTACGTCACACCGGCCCACCAGCACCCGCTCGGCCGGGTGCTCCCGGGCCC
The DNA here is from genome assembly GCF_000620645.1 of Nocardioides sp. URHA0032. GTDB lineage: Bacteria > Actinomycetota > Actinomycetes > Propionibacteriales > Nocardioidaceae > Nocardioides. The sequence continues at coordinate 470,927 of NZ_JIAV01000014.1, forward strand.
GGAGCGGGTCGCGCTGCTGGACGCCGCCCGGGCCGCGGACGCGGTGGTGGTCGAGGACGACTACGACTCGGAGTTCCGGTACGACGTCGCGCCGGTGCCCGCCCTCGCCAGCCTGGACCGGGGACGGGTCGCCTACCTCGGCACCGCGGCGAAGTCCGTCGCCCCGTCCCTGCGCCTCGGCTGGCTGGTCCCCCCGCCCGACCTGCTCGACCGCATCAACGCCCGCCGCCTGGTCACCCACGAGGGCGCGCCGTGGCCGGTGCAGCGGGCGTTCCTGGCCCTGCTGCGCGACGGGTACGTCGACAAGGTCGTGCGCACCGCCCGCCGCGTGTACGCCGAGCGTGCCCCGCGGGTCGCCGCCGCGCTCTCGCCGTACGCGACCCCGGGCGGGCCGGTGGCCGGCATGTACTCGACCTGGCTGCTGTCCCAGGCCGACGCGCTCCGCGCTCGCGACGCGGCCCGGAGGGCCGGGTTCGAGCTGAACCTGCTCTCCGGCTACTGCCGCACCGCGACGCTCACCGGGCTGGTGCTCGGGTTCGGCGGGGTCACCGACGACGAGCTCGACCGGGCGCTCGCGGCCCTGACCTCAGCCCTCGGTCGGTCCCGGGGGTGACGGCGCGGCGTCGTACGCCGCGAACGCCGCGGCGCGCTCCCGCTCGATCTTCCTCCCGAGGAAGTAGGCCGAACCCCACAGCAGCGCGAAGATCCCGCCGAGGACGAACATCAGCGGGATCACGAAGCCGAGGCCGATCGCGGCGCCCTGGATCACCCAGCCGAGGCTGTAGGCCCACTCCGCCCGCAGCAGGCCGGCGAGCACCAGGCACGCGACGCACAGGCCGAGCCCGACCCACAGAGCCGTCGAGGTGTCGACGCCGGACACGCTGATCATCACCGGCGTCGTGAGGCCGAGGGTGATCGCCTCGAGGCTGAGCACGGCGGCACACATGCCCCGCCGCGGCGACCGGGTCCGCTCGTCGGTCACGACCGGCCGCCCCTCTCGCGGACCAGCAGCGTGCGGGCCTCGCCGACGGTGACCACGGATCCGGTGACCAGCACCGCGCCCGATCCGAGCGGGTCACCGAACGCCTCGCCGGCCTCCGCGAGGGCCGCGGCCTGGTCGAGCGCCTCGGACAGCCGCGGCGCGACGCTGACCCGGTCCTCACCGAACACCTCGCGGGCGACCGCCGCCAGTCGCTCCGCCGGCAGCGCCCGGTCGGCGGAGTTCTGGGTGCACACCAGGTGCGCGAGGTGCGGCTCGAACGCCGCGAGGAGCCCCTCGTGGTCCTTGTCCGCCATCACGCCGATCACCCCGATCAGCGGGGAGAACGAGAACGAGTCCTCGAGGGCGGCGGCGGCCGCCTCGGCGCCGTGCGGGTTGTGGGCGGCGTCGAGCACGATCGTCGGGCTGCGCCGGACGATCTCGAGCCGTCCCGGCGAGGTCACCTCCGCGAACGCCGCGCGCACCACCTCGTCGTCCAGCGGCTGGCTCTGCTCGTTGCCGGCGGCGAACGCCTCGACGGCGGCCAGCGCCACCACGGCGTTCTGGGCCTGGTGCGCGCCGTACAGCGGGAGGAACACGTCGTCGTACCGTGCGCGGAGGCCCTGCAGCGAGACGACCTGGCCGCCGACCGCGGGAACCCGGGCGATGACACCGAAGTCCAGGCCCTCTCGGACCACGGTCGCACCGACCTCGGCGGCCCGCTCGAGCAGGATCGCGGCGACGTCCGGGGTCTGCTCGGCGAGCACGGCGATCGAGCCGGGCTTGATGATGCCGGCCTTCTCGACCGCGATCGCGGCGGGCGTCCCACCCAGGTACGCCGCGTGGTCGACCGCGACCGGCAGCACGACCGCCACGGTCGCGTCGGCGACGTTCGTCGCGTCCCACGACCCGCCCATGCCGACCTCGACCACGGCCACGTCGACCGGGGCGTCCGCGAAGGCGGCGTAGGCCATGCCGACCACCGTCTCGAAGAACGACAGCGGGTGGGTCTCGCTCTCGTCGATCAGGTGGGTGTACGGCGCGACGTCGTTGAACGCGCGGACGAACTCCTCGTCGGTGAGCGGCTCGCCGTCCACGGAGATCCGCTCGGTCATCCGCTCCACGTGCGGGCTGGTGAAACGACCGGTGCGCAGGTCGAGCGCCCGCAGCAGGGTGTCGATCATCCGCGACGTCGAGGTCTTGCCGTTGGTGCCGGTCAGGTGGATGACCGGGTAGCCGCGCTGGGGGTCGCCGAGCACCTCGGTGAACGCGCGGATCCGGTCGAGGGTCGGCTCCAGCTTCGTCTCCGGCCAGCGGGACAGCAGCGCGTCCTCGACCTCCTCGAAGGTCTCGGCCGGACGGGGGGCCATGGGCGTCTCACTCATGCGGGCTCATCTCGCGTCGAGTCTAGAGACACCTCACTCGACCAGCAGACTCATCATGTCCGCCACGCGCCGGTAGCCGATCGCCTCGTAGATCTTGTTCGACGTCGGGTTGGCCTGGTCGGTGAACAGGCAGCACCGGACGCCCTGCTCGACGTACCCCCGCGACACCTCGGCGACGGCCCGGCCGGCGACGCCGCGGCCGCGCTGCGCCTTCGGGGTGTAGACCGGCCCGACGCGGGTGACGCCGTTCGCCGGGAGGTTGGCACCGGTCAGGTGCACGGGCGTTCCCGCCTCGTCCTCCCACAGCCAGATCAGCCCGTCGTCGATGCGCGTCAGCATCATGTCGAGGGAGAACTCCTCCATCGCGTGCTCGCCCTCGCGGCCGGCCTGCTCGGCGGCGTCGGCCCCGAACGCCCGGAACCAGGTGAGGCAGAGGTCGGCGTCGTCACGGACGGCCGGGCGGAGCCGCCCAGGAGGGGCCGGCGGGAGCACCAGCTCGCCGAGCTCGAACAGGCGGAGGTGCTCGTCGACCCTCGCCGCTCCCCCTGCGAGCCGGGCGGTCTCGCCGGCGAACAGCTGCGCCGCCGGCAGCGCGCCGTTCACGCCGCCGACCACCTCGCCGCGCTCGTGGAGGCGCCGGGCGAGCCCGACCGCCGCCTCGTCGGGCATCGGCAGCAGGTACACCGGGTAGGGCGCGAACGGCGCCGTCCGCATCCCGACCCCGGTCACCTCGCCGGCGTCGTCGCGGGCGATCACCCACCAGCGGTACGGCGCCTCCGAGCCGCCGCCGGCCGCGAACCGGGCGGTGACGGTCGCGATCACCGTCGTCAGGACGGGCTCCGCGGCGAGGTGGTCGCGGGTCGCGGCGAGGAACGCTGAAGGATCCTCGGTGAACTCCAGATGCATGACGGAAGTCAGCCAGTCGGGGCCCGCTGCCACAACCGGTTTCTCCGTGCGACGGGGGCCGCCCTAGGATTTCTACCATGACCGAGACGCAGGCTGACCAGGTTCCCGGGACGACGACCGCTCCGCGGCGCGTCGTAGCGGTACCCGACAAGCCCGCGCTGGAGGGGCTCGAGACCGTCTGGAGCGAGCGCTGGAAGGCCGACGACACGTACGCCTTCGACCGCACGCAGCCGCGGGAGAACGTCTACGCGATCGACACGCCCCCGCCCACCGTGAGCGGCAGCCTGCACGTCGGGCACGTGTTCTCCTACACCCACACCGACCTGGTCGCGCGCTTCCAGCGGATGCGCGGCAAGTCCGTCTTCTACCCGATGGGGTGGGACGACAACGGCCTGCCGACCGAGCGCCGGGTCCAGAACTACTACGGCGTCCGGTGCGACCCGAGCCTGCCGTACGACGCGGACTTCACCCCGCCGGAGAAGCCCGACCCCAAGCGGCAGGTCCCGGTCAGCCGGCCGAACTTCGTCGAGCTCTGCGAACGCCTCGTCGAGCAGGACGAGCAGGTCTTCGAGCAGCTCTGGCGCATCCTCGGCCTCTCGGTCGACTGGAAGCAGCACTACACGACGATCGGGCCGAAGGCGCAGACCGTCAGCCAGCGCGCGTTCCTCCGCAACTTCGCCCGGGGCGAGGCCTACCTCCAGGAGGCGCCGACCCTCTGGGACGTGACGTTCCAGACGGCCGTCGCCCAGGCCGAGCTCGAGGCTCGGGAGTACGCCGGCGCCTACCACCGGGTCGCCTTCCACCGGCCGGACGGCAGTCCCGTGTTCATCGAGACCACCCGCCCCGAGCTGATCCCCAGCGTGGTCGCCCTGATCGCCCACCCCGACGACGAGCGCTACCAGCCGCTGTTCGGGAGCACCGTCACCAGCCCGGTCTTCGGCGTCGAGGTGCCGGTCCTCGCCCACCCCGCGGCCGAGATGGACAAGGGCGCCGGTATCGCGATGTGCTGCACGTTCGGTGACCTCACCGACGTCACGTGGTGGCGCGAGCTCGATCTCCCGGTCCGCACGCTGATCGGCCGCGACGGCCGGATGTCCCGCGACACCCCGGAGTGGTTGGCGCACGAGCCCGCGGCCACGGCGTACGAGGACCTCAAGGGCAAGAGCGCCTTCTCGGCCCGCGAGGCGGTCGTCTCGCAGCTGCGCGAGACAGGTGACCTGGACGGCGAGCCGACGCCGACCCGGCGGATGACGAACTTCTACGAGAAGGGCGACAAGCCGCTCGAGATCGTCGCCACCCGCCAGTGGTACATCCGCAACGGCGGCCGCGACGCCGCCCTGCGCACCGAGATGCTCGACCGCGGTGCCGAGATCCAGTGGATCCCGGCCCACATGAAGCACCGCTACGACAACTGGGTCGGCGGGCTGAACGGCGACTGGCTGATCTCGCGGCAGCGCTTCTTCGGCATCCCGTTCCCGGTCTGGTACCCGCTCGACGCCGACGGCGAGCCCGACTACGACCACCCCCTGCTCCCTCGCGAGGAGGACCTGCCGATCGACCCGTCGACGGCGGCGCCGAGCGGCTACTCCGAGGACCAGCGCGGCAAGCCGGGCGGCTTCCTCGGCGACCCGGACGTGATGGACACCTGGGCGACCTCGTCGCTGACGCCCCAGATCGCCGGGGGCTGGGAGTCCGACGACGACCTGTGGCAGCGGGTCTTCCCCATGGATCTGTGCACCCAGGCGCACGACATCATCCGCACCTGGCTGTTCTCCCGGGTGGTCCGCGCGCACTTCGAGAACGACGCCGCGCCGTGGTCGCACGCGCTGGTCTCCGGCTTCATCTTGGACCCGGACCGCAAGAAGATGTCGAAGTCCAAGGGCAACGTCGTGGTCCCGACCGAGATCCTCGACAAGTTCGGTGCGGACGCCGTCCGCTGGCGTGCCGCGATGGCCCGGCCGGGCCTGGACTCGCCGTTCGACGAGAGCCAGATGAAGGTCGGCCGCCGGCTGGCGATGAAGGTCCTCAACGCCTCCAAGTTCGTCCTCGGCGGCGTCGGCGCCACCAGCGTGAACCCGTTCGAGGTCTCCGAGCCGGTGGACTGCGCCCTGCTCGGCCGGCTCGCGGAGGTGATCACGAAGGCGACCGACGCGTTCGAGGCCTACGACTACACGACCGCGCTGGAGACCGTCGAGAAGTTCTTCTGGGAGTTCTGCGACGACTACCTCGAGCTGGTCAAGGAGCGGGCGTACGACGAGCAGGGCGGCGCCGCCACCGAGTCCGCGAAGTCGGCGCTCGCCATCGCGCTCGACGTCCAGCTGCGGCTGCTCGCGCCGTTCCTGCCGTACGTGACCGAGGAGGTCTGGTCCTGGTGGCGCTCCGGCGACGCAGCGGACTCCGCGGGGTCCCGCTCGATCCACCGGGCGACCTGGCCGACGGTGGTCGAGCTCGGGTCCGCCGCGGCGACCGAGTCCGCGACCCTGGACGCGGTCTCGGCCGCGCTGATCGGCATCCGCGGCGCCAAGTCGAACGCCAAGGTGTCGATGCGCGCCGCGCTGTCCCGGGTCGAGATCCGCGGCCCCGAGGCCATGGTCCGTGCCGCCGAGCAGGCCGCCGAGGACCTGCGCAAGACCGGCAAGATCACCGGCGACCTGGTCTTCACCCCCGACGCGTCCGCCACCGAGATCGTGGTGGCCGCGGAGCTGGCCGCGGTCGAGTAGCCGGAGGCCTCGACCTACCGCCGGGAGGGCTGGTCAGTAGTGGTGGCCGTGACCGTGCTGGTCGTGGCCGTGCTCCTGGCCGTGGCCGTGCTCGTGGCCGTGCTCGGGGCCGTGCCCCTGGTCGTGCTCGTGCTCGTCGGGGCCGTGCCCCTGGTCGTGCTCCTGGCCGTGCCCGTGCTCGTCGTGGCCACCCCACCACGGGTGCTGGCCGTGCTCGTGGCGGCCGTCGCCGCGGACCGGGTGCCCCGGGTGGCCGGGGTGTCCGTGCGTGCCCCACTCCGCCGGTGTGCCGACACCGTGGCCGCGGGCACCGTGCCCCTGAGGAGTCGTCGGGGTCGTCGGAGTCGTCGGGGTCGTCGGGGTCGTCGGTGACCCGGTCGGACCGGGCGCGCCCGGGGTGGACGCGGGGGCCGGGGCCGCCGACGGGGCCGGACCGGCCGGATCGGCAGCGACGTGCTGCGGCGAGGGAGCCGACCCGGGCTGCGGTGTGCGGTCCGGCGCGGCCGGGCCGGTGGGCGCCGGTGTCGCGACCGGGGCGGCCTCGGGCTCGCGCGCGACCGCGACGGGCTCCGGAGCCGGCTTCAGGAGGGTGGCGGTGACGACCCGCTGGCCGAGCGGCGAGCCGCCGGCGACGACGCCGGCCATGCCGTGGCGCAGCCAGCCGGGGGCGGCCTCGCTGCGGGCCGTGTGCATGAGCAGTACCAGCGAGATGACCGCGATGAGCACGAACGCCACGAGCGGGGGCTTGTGGTCGGCGAAGATCCGGGGCTTCCGTCGTGCGTTCATGGCGGGCTGAGTCTGTCGGGCGCGGACCGGCGCCGCCAAACCCGTGGCCACAAATGACTCGAAGGGACTAGACCGTCATGGCCCTAGCGGACCATGGGGTCAGGCCGACTTCTTCTTCTTCGCCTCGGACTCGCGCGGGACCAGCGTCGGGGCGACGTCATCCTCGACGACCTCGCGGGTCACGATCACCTTGCTGACGTCGCCGCGCGAGGGCACGTCGTACATCACGTAGAGGAGGACCTCCTCGATGATCGCGCGCAGGCCCCGGGCACCGGTGCCGCGCTCCATCGCCTTGTCGGCGATCGCCTCGATGGCGTCCTGGGTGAACTCCAGCTCGACGCCGTCGAGCTCGAAGAGCTTCTGGTACTGCTTGACCAGCGCGTTGCGGGGCTCGGTGAGGATCTGCACCAGTGCCTCCTGGTCGAGCTTGGAGACGCTCGCGATCAGGGGCAGCCGGCCGATGAACTCGGGGATCAGGCCGAACTTGGTGAGGTCCTCCGGGCGCACCTGCGAGAGCAGGTCCTCGGCCTCGCGCTCCGCCTTGCCGCGCACCTCCGCGGTGAAGCCGAGGGTCTTCTTGCCCACCCGCTGCTCGATGATGTGCTCGAGGCCGGAGAACGCGCCGCCGACGACGAAGAGGATGTTCGTCGTGTCGATCTGGATGAACTCCTGGTGCGGGTGCTTGCGCCCGCCCTGCGGCGGGACCGACGCGGTGGTGCCCTCGATGATCTTGAGCAGGGCCTGCTGGACACCCTCGCCCGAGACGTCGCGCGTGATCGACGGGTTCTCGGCCTTGCGGGCCACCTTGTCGATCTCGTCGATGTAGATGATGCCGGTCTCGGCCTTCTTGACATCGTAGTCGGCGGCCTGGATCAGCTTGAGGAGGATGTTCTCGACGTCCTCGCCGACGTACCCGGCCTCGGTGAGCGCGGTCGCGTCCGCGATCGCGAACGGGACGTTGAGCATCCGCGCCAGCGTCTGCGCGAGGTAGGTCTTGCCGCAGCCGGTCGGTCCGATCACGAGGATGTTGGACTTCGCGACCTCGACGACCTCCTCCTTGCTGTGCTTGCCCGACAGGGGCTGGAGGCCGGCCTGCACCCGCTTGTAGTGGTTGTACACCGCCACCGCGAGCGACTTCTTCGCCTGCTCCTGGCCGATCACGTAGGAGTTGAGGAACTCGAAGATCTCCTTCGGCTTCGGCAGCTCGTCGAGGCCGACCTCGGTGCCCTCGCTGAGCTCCTCCTCGATGATCTCGTTGCAGAGATCGATGCACTCGTCACAGATGTAGACCCCGGGACCAGCAATCAGCTTCTTGACCTGCTTCTGGCTCTTTCCGCAGAAGGAGCACTTGAGCAGGTCGCCTCCGTCACCGATACGTGCCACGGGCGGTCATCCTCCGATTGGATCGAGCAGGTCGAGCGGGTCCGGATGGTGGTGCAGACTCCTCCGACCGTACCCCGTGGCGCCCCCGGTTGGGGGCAGAGACACGAACTCCACGGGGCACGCGTACGGCGGGTCGTCAGGTGAGGGCGGGGGTGCCCTTGAGCGACTGGAGCACGGCGTCGATGAGGCCGTACTCGACCGCACCCTCCGCGGTGAGGATCTTGTCGCGCTCGATGTCGCGGCTGACCTCCTCCACGGTCCGACCGCTGTGGTCGCTGATCATCTTCTCCAGCAGCTCGCGCATCCGGAGGATCTCGTTGGCCTGGATCTCGATGTCCGAGGTCTGGCCGAAGGTGCCCTCGGTGTAGGGCTGGTGGATCAGGATGCGGCTGTTCGGCAGCGCGAGGCGCTTGCCGGGCGTCCCGGCCGCGAGCAGGATCGCGGCGGCCGAGGCGGCCTGGCCGATGCACACCGTCTGCACGTCGGGCTTGATGAACTTCATCGTGTCGTAGATCGCCGTCAGCGCGGTGAACGAGCCACCCGGGCTGTTGATGTAGATGCTGATGTCCTGGTCGGGGTTCATCGACTGCAGGCACAGCAGCTGCGCGATCACGGCGTTCGCCACGTCGTCGGAGATCGGGGTGCCGAGGTAGATGATGCGGTCCTCGAACAGCTTGGCGTAGGGGTCGATCCGGCGGAAGCCGTACGACGTGCGCTCTTCCCACTGGGGGATGTAGTAGTTCACGGGTCAGCCCTTCAGTTCTTGCCGTGGGCGGGGCGGCCGTCGTCGGCGGCCTCGCGGGCGCTCTTGATGACCTGGTCGACCAGGCCGTAGTCCTTGGCCTGGTCCGCGGTGAACCAGCGGTCCCGGTCGGCGTCGGCCTCGACCTGCTCGCGGGTCTGGCCGGTGTGCTCGGCGATCAGGTCGAGCAGCACCTGCTTGATGTGCAGGGACTGCTGGGCCTGGATCTTGATGTCCGAGGCCGAGCCGCCCATGCCGGAGGACGGCTGGTGCATCATGATCCGCGCGTGCGGGAGCGCGTACCGCTTGCCCTTGGTGCCGGCGCAGAGCAGGAACTGCCCCATCGACGCGGCGAGGCCCATGCCGACCGTGGCGACGTCGTTCGGGATGTAGTTCATGGTGTCGTAGATCGCCATGCCGGCGTCCACGGAGCCGCCCGGGCTGTTGATGTGGAGGAAGATGTCCGCCTCGGGGTCCTCCGCCGAGAGCAGCAGCAGCTGGGCACAGATCGCGTTGGCGTTCTGGTCGCGCACCTCGGAGCCGAGGAAGACGATCCGCTCGCGCAGCAGGCGCTGGTAGATGTGGTCGTCGAGGACGTTCATGCCCCCGCCGCCGTTGAGCTGGGGGCTGGAGTTCTGGGTCACGAGAGCGACCCTAGCCGTCAGGATCGACAGTTCCACGACCCAGGGGCCCCTGTTCACTCACAGCGGATTTCGGTGGCGACCCGGCTCAGGTCCCCGGTCGCGAGCCCACTGTCCGCCGGCGACCCGACGATGCAGGTGTGCTGGTGCCGCCAGATCGCGGCGACCCGGTACGTGCCCTCCTGGTAGACGTGCTGCCGACCCGCCACCAGGACGCTCCCGTCCCCGAGCCTCCGGCGGGAGCAGTCGCGCAGCTCGATCGCGTGGCCCGGCAGGTCCGGGACGCCGCGGCAGGCGTAGTAGCCGCCGTCGCGACCGGGGCACGGTCCGGAGGCCACGTCCACCGCCACTCGCGCGCCGGCGTACGTCGCGCTCGCGAGCACCCGGTGGTAGGCGGCCGGGCACTCCGGCGGGATCGGGTGCTCGACCTCGGGATCCGTCGGCACCGCACCGAGCACCTCCCCCACCTGGGCGAGCAGCGGGTGCACGGAGGTCGCCGGTGCGCCGTCCGAGGACCCTCCCGTGCAGCCGCACAGGAGGAGGATCGCCACCAGTCCCGGGACGAGCGCCCTCATGTCCCGACGGCCGCCTTCAGCCGCTCGACGGTGCGGGCCATCCCGGCCTCGAGCTCGTCCGCGTGGCCGTCACTGCCGCCGAGGAACAGCGGCGCGAACACTTTCGACAGCCCGGTGATGCCGTCCGGCACCGGCCGCCGGTGCACCACCCGGGTGCCGGCGCCCTCGGGCGACAGCTCCCAGATCCACCGCGCGCCGCTCGACCTCGTGTCCCAGGTCAGCTCCTTCCCGGGCTCGACGGCGGCGACCACGGACCGGGTCGGCCAGACGACGGCCTTGCGCCGGTTGATGCCGAGGTACCACTGCCCGACGCGCAGGCCACCGCGCTTCAGCGGCACCATCCGGACCAGCTCGGGGCTCCAGTCCGGCATCCTCGACAGGTCGGCGAGCGTCGCCCACACCTCGTCGGGCGGTGCCTCGACGTATGCCTCGGCGCGCAGCTCGCGCTGGGCACCCTGGGGGGCACTCATGCCAGCCACTCTCGCAGAGCGGCATGGATCTCGGGGTGGTTGAGCAGCCCGAAGTGGTCGGCGCGGCCCACGTGCAGCACGGTCGCGCCCGGGAACAGCCGCTGGCCGTACCGGTCCCGTCCGTACGCCGACGGCACCCGCACGAGCAGGTCGCCGACGACGTGGCCGACGGGATGCCGGGGGCGCGTGGTGACCGTGGCCGCGACCAGCCGGTACCTCGCGTGCGGCAGCGGTGGCACGTCCTCGGCCAGGCCGGCCACGAGGTCGTGCACGCCGACCGAGCGCCAGTCCAGGATCCGCCCGAACGGCGCGGTCTCCGGCAGGCGGCCGAGGCCGCGGCTGCCGTGCCCGATCCCGCGCGCGATCGGCGCGCCGAGGTGCGGGGTCCCGAGGGTGACGACGTCCGAGACCAGATCGGTCCAGGGCCGGTCGACCTCGGTGGCGACCGCACCCGCGGCCCGGACGATCAGCCCGCCCATCGAGTGCCCGACCAGGGCGACCCGGGTGACCGGCACGGGCCAGGCCTCCACGAGGTCCTGCAGCAGCGCTGACAGCGCGACGCCGTTCGCCCGGAGGCCGAGGCCGGTGTTGGCGCGCAGGAACACCGGGGTCCAGCCGCGCTCGGCGAGCATGGCGCCGTAGGTCGTCCCGGTCTTCTCGCGGCCGCGGTTCCAGTAGGCCTCGGTCTCGCACAGCCCGTGGAGGAAGACCGCCACCCGCCCGGTGGCGTCCGGGAAGGCGGTGTCCAGCTCGGTCATCGCGATGTCGCGCCCGCCGGACCGCACGGCCATCCGGATCGCCATCCGCGGCCGCTCCTCCGCGAGCCGGTCGCCGATCAGGCCGTTGACCGCCGAGCTCACGAACCGGCCGCGCGGCCCGTCCTCGAGCCGCGGGCCCACTCCGGTGTCCGCCGCCTTGCCGAGGCCGTACGACGCGGCGCGGAGCCCCAGCCCGAGCCCGGCGCACACCGCGGTGGTGATGCCGCGGCCGGGATAGCCGCCGAACCGGTCGGCCCACGCGTCGTGGGTGTCACGGACGCTGCGCACCACGAGGCCGTCGGCCACCTCGGAGAGCAGCGAGAACGCATCGAGGTAGGTGGGCCCGGTCCGGGTGCTCATGGCGCTGATGCTAGTCACCTGGGTGAACAGTCGTACACCATGACGGCGTGACCGTACGCGTGTCGCCACCGCGCCGCGTCGTACGCCCGGTCCACCCGCGACCGGCCGGGCTCACGCCTCGGTAGCGGTCTCCTCGACCTCCGCACCGGCGGCGGCCTCGGGGGCCTCCTCGGAGGCGGTCTCGTCCTCGGGCTCGCCGATGGTGCCGTCCGGGCGCAGGTTCTTCAGCTCGAGCACGTTGCCGGAGGCGTCCTTGACCACCGCGGCCTCGACGATGCGCGCCAAGGCCTTGCCGCGCAGGATCTCCTGCACGAGCTCGGGGATGTGGTTGTGCTCGAACATGTGGTTCGCGAACTCCTGCGGGTCCTGGCCGGACTGCTGGGCGCGCCGCACGAGGTGCTCGGAGAGCTCGGCCTGGTCGATGCCGAACTCCTCCTTCTTGGCGATCTCGTCGAGGATGAACTGGGCGGCGACCGCATCGCGGACCCGGCGGTCGAGGTCGGCCTCGAACTCCTCCTGGGTCTGCTTCTCGTCCTCGAGGTACTTCTCCATGGTGATCCCGGCGAACGCCAGCTGCTGCTCGATGTTGCGGCGACGCGCGTTGAGCTCGTCGGTCACCACGACCTCCGGCAGCGGGATCTCGACCTTCTCCAGCAGGGCCTCGAGGACCGCGTCGCGGGCAGCGGCGGCCTGCTCGAGGCGCTTGCCGCGGCCGAGGCGCTCGCGCACGTCGGCGGTGAGCTCGTCGACGGTGTCGAACTCCGACGCCATCTGCGCGAACTCGTCGTCGAGCTCGGGGAGCTCCTGCTCCTGCACCTGGGAGACCTTGACCTGGACCTCGACGTCCTCGCCGAACAGGTCGCCACCGACCAGCTGCGAGGTGAAGGTCTTGTCGTCGCCGGCGGCCATGCCGACCAGCGCCTCGTCGAGGCCGTCGAGCATGCCGCCCCGGCCGACGCGGTACGACATGCCGCTGACCTCGGCACCCTCGACGGGCTCGCCGTCCCTGGTCGCGACCAGGTCCATGACGACGAAGTCGCCGTCGGCGGCCGGCCGCTCGACGTCGATCAGGGTGGCGAACCGCTCGCGCAGCGCCTCGACCTGCTCCTCGACGTCGGCGTCGGTGAGCTCGACGTCCTCGACCTCGGCCTCGACGCCGTCGTACTCCGGCAGCGTGATCTCGGGGCGGATGTCGACCTCGGCGGTGAACTCCAGGGTGTCGTTGTCCTCGAACTTCGTCACCTCGATCTCCGGCTGCGCGAGCGGCTGGAGGGAGTTCGCCTCGAGCGCCTCGACGTACTTCTGCGGGACCACCTCGTTGATGGCCTGGTCGAGCACCGCGCCGCGGCCCACCTGGCGGTCGATCACGGCCGGCGGGACCTTGCCGCGACGGAAGCCGGGGACGTTGATCTGCTTGGCAATCTGCTTGTACGCCGCGTCGAGGCTCGGCTTGAGCTCCTCGAAGGGCACCTCGACGGTCAGCTTGGCCCGGGTCGGGCTCAAGGTCTCGACGGCGCTCTTCACAGGTCTTCTCCTAGATCGTTCTGGGGGTGGGTGGTGCAGTCGGGGCGACAGGACTCGAACCTGCGATCTCCTGCTCCCAAAGCAGGCGCGCTAGCCACTACGCTACGCCCCGCCAAGGCCCCGTCCTCCGGGCCCTTGGAGCGGATGACGGGAATCGAACCCGCGTAGCCAGTTTGGAAGACTGGGGCTCTACCATTGAGCTACATCCGCGCACGCTCGACCGCTCGTGATCCCGGACGAGTGCGGGAGTCATGGTGCCACACCACGGCGGGCGCCCATGAATCAGCGCCCACTCTCACCGTCGGTGGATCAGCACCAGCGCCCGGTCGTCGTTCTCCGAGCCCAGCGCCTCGACGAGCCGGTCGGCGCCGCCGTCGAAGTTGCCGCGCAGCAGCTGCTCGGCCTGGCCGAGCATCCGGTCGATGCCGAGCCCGATGTCGCGGCGCGGGGTCTCGACCATGCCGTCGGTGTAGAGCAGCAGCGCGTCGCCGCGCCGGAGCTGCCCGGTGGCGACCGTGAACTCGGCGTCCTCGATCAGCCCGAGCACCGGGCCCTCGGCCTCGTGCACGGTCCACCGGCCGACGCCCGCGGTCAGCTGCGCGGCGGGCGGGTGCCCTGCGGTGCGGACCTCGAACTCCCCGGTCGCCACGTCCAGGGAGAGGTGGATCGCGGTGGCGAAGCCCTCCGCCCAGTCCTGCCTGAACAGGTAGTCGTTCGCGGCCGGGAGGAAGTCGGCCGGCGGCAGCGCGCCGAGCAGGCCACCGAAGGCACCGGACAGGAGGAGCGCACGGGTGCCCGCCTGCTCACCCTTGCCCGACACGTCGACGACGGCCATCTCGACGCGGGTCGAGTGCCGGGGACGGGTGGCGACGACGAAGTCGCCGGCGAACGGCGTGCCTCCGGCGGACCGCAGCGCGGTCTCGGCCAGCCAGTCGTCCGGCAGCACCGGCACCCCGCCCTGGTTGAGGATCCGGTCACGCAGGTCGACCAGCATCGACTCGCCCATCGCACCCGCGACACCGAGCGTTGAGCGGCGGAAGGAGGTCACCAGCACGATGAAGCACAGCAGGAACAGGACGGCGATCGCGAAGACCGTGCGCCGGGAGATGTCCGTCTGCCGCCCGATGGTGACCATCAGCATCAGCATCAGGAAGACCACGAACCACGGCAGCTGTCGCGGGCTGATCAGCAGGCTGCCCAGCAGCAGCGGCACCATCAGCACGGTCAGCGCCACGGTGTCCGGCCACGCCAGCACGGCCGCCGTGAGCAGCACCGTGAGCGCCACGAGCATGATCAGCGTGCGGTTGTGCCGCGGAAGGCGACGTCGCAGCGCGCGGCTGAGACCGTGCGGGCGAGCCGTCATGCAACGTTCCTCCGGGTCGGTGGCGGCCTCACTGTAGCGACCGGGAACGGAACCTGCGCTGGCATCCGGGACACCAGAACAGGTTTCTTCCCTGGAGCTCGGTGGTGCGGATCGTCGCACCGCAGACGTGGCAGGGCTGGCCGGTGCGCCGGTAGACGTAGACCTCGCCGCCGTGGTCGTCCCTGCGCGGCGGCCGACCCATCGCCTCGGGGGTGTGCTCGGGTCGCACGGTGTCGATGCGCCCGGTCCGCACGCCCTCGCGCATCAGCTCGGCCAGGTCGGTCCACATCGCCTGCCACTGGCCGCGGCGCAGCGTGCTGCCCGGGCGCATCGGGTCCAGCCGGTGCCGGAACAGCAGCTCGGCGCGGTACACGTTCCCGACCCCGGCGACAACGGCCTGGTCCATGAGCAGCCCGCCGAGCGGCGCCCGGCTGCGGCGGATCCGCTCCCACGCCCGGTCGGGCTCGGCGTCGTCGCGCAGCGGGTCCGGGCCGGAGCGCGCGACGACCGCGTCGCGCTGCTCCGCCGTCACGAGCTCGCAGGTGGTCGCGCCCCGGAGGTCGGCGTACGAGCCGTCACCCACGAGGCGGAGCCGCACCTGCCCGACCGGGGGCGGGACCTCGTCGACGCGGTCGTGGACGTCGAAGGTGCCGTACAGGCCCAGGTGGACGTGCACGAACCGCTCACCGGCGAAGGCGATGAACAGGTGCTTGCCCCACGCCTCGGCTCCCTCGAGGACCTGCCCGTCGACCAGGGCGGCCGAGTCGGCGAACCGGCCCTGCGGACTGCTCGCGCGCACGACGCGTCCCGCGAAGGTCGTGGCCAGCTCGTCGGCGAGGCGGTGGAGAGTGTGCCCCTCCGGCATCTCTAGGCGTCGCCCGCGGACGCCGGCAGCGGGGGCAGCTCGCCGGTCTGCTCGTACGTCGACAGCTGCCCGATCCGCCGGACATGCCGCTCCTCGTCGCTGAACGGCTCGGCCAGGAAGACCTCGACGAAGCGGGTCATGTCCTCCAGCGAGTGCATCCGGCCGCCGACGGAGACGACGTTGGCGTCGTTGTGCTGCCGGGCCAGCCGGGCGGTCTCCTCGGACCAGACGAGCGCGGCGCGCACGCCCCTCACCTTGTTCGCGGCGATCTGCTCGCCGTTCCCGGACCCGCCGATCACGACCCCCAGGCTGTCCAGCCCGGCGGCACGGTCCTCGGCGACGGCCTCCGCGGTCCGCAGGCAGAACACCGGGTAGTCGTCCAGCGCGTCGTAGCGGACCGGGCCGTGGTCGACGGGCTCGTAGCCGTGCTCGGTGAGCCAGCGGGTCAGGTGGTCCTTGAGGTCGAGTCCGGCATGGTCGCAGCCGAGGTGCACGCGCATGCGGACATCTTCTCAGCCGTGCCGGTCAGGCGTGCAGCCGGAGGAATCCGGCGACCTGCCGCACCGCGGGCTCGGCCGACGGGAACGCCTGGGGGTGCCGCCAGAACCCGTGCAGCTGCCCGAGGTAGCGCGTCGCCGTCACCTCGCCGCCGGCCGCCGCGATCCGCCGGGCGAGCTCTTCGCCCTCGTCGCGCAGCGGGTCGTGCTCCGCGGTGACGACCAGGGTGGGCGGCAGCGTCCCGAGCCGGTCCGACAGCAGGGGGGCCAGGTCCGGGTCCGTCCGGTCCGCGGCGGTCGCGTACTGCTCCCAGTACCACGCGGCCTCGCGCGGGTCGAAGCCGTCGGCAGCGGTCGTGTACGACTCGAAGCCCGCGGTCGGGTCGAGGAACGGGTAGACCAGCGCGAGTGCGGCGTACCGGCCGGGATGGCGGAGCGTGTCGACGAGCGCGAGGTTGCCGCCCGCGCTGTCGCCGTGGGCGAGCAGCGGACCACCGAGGTGGTGCCGCGCCCACTCCCCCGCGACCGCGACGTCGTCGACGGCGGCGGGGAACCGGTGCTCGGGCGGCCGGCGGAAGTCGACGCTCAGGACCCGCAGCCCGCTCCGGTTCGCGAGCCGGCGCGCGGCCGCGTCGTGCACCTCGACGTCGTTGAAGACGAACCCGCCGCCGTGGACGTGCACGATGCCGCCCGCACCGGCACCGGCGGGGGTGTAGAGGCGGGCGGGTACGCCGTCCGCGTCGACGTCGGCGACCTCGGCGACCTCCTCGCGCGGCTCCTGCGCGGCCGCCGCCTGCGCCTGCTCACGGGCTCCGGCGACGTCGTAGCCGTCGGTCCACACGGGGGTCTCGCCGGCGGCTGCCTCGAGGGCGCGCCGGGACTCGGGAAAGAGCATGCACAGACGCTAGTCCGCGGAGAGGATGGCCTCGTGACGTTTCTCGGCTGGTGTGTGCTCGGCCTGGTCTTCGTCGACGAGGTCATCGCGCTGATCGCGTTCGCCCTCTGGGGCTACGAGCAGGACCCGTGGTGGGTGTGGGTATGGTTGCTGCCGGTGCTCGCCATGCAGGCGTGGTTCTGGTTCGCCTCACCCAGGGCGCGCTACGGCGGCCCGGTCCTCCGCCCGCTCGTCAAGGTCCTCGTGTTCGGTCTCGCGGCGTGGGCGCTCTGGGACCTCGGCCACCCCACCGAGGCGATCGGCTTCCTGGTGTTCTCGGTCGCGGTCAACGCGATCGCCCAGGTCCCCGGGATCGCGGCGCTCGCCGAACAGGGTCAGAGTCGCGAGCCGTAGGTCTCGACGGCGTTGTCGACGCTGACCCGCTCCCGGATCCCGGCCGGCAGCGCGGTGAGCGCGTGCCGCGGGTCGTCGAAGTCCCAGTGCGGGTAGTCGGAGCTGAACATCAGCGTCCGCTCGGCCTGGGCGATCTCGCACAGCACGTGCAGGTGGTGGCGGCGGCGCGGCTCGGGCAGCGGCTGCGTGGTGAAGCGGACGTGGTCCGCGACGTACTCGCTCGGCAGCCGCTTGATCCACGGCACCTCGTCGCGCAGGCCCTTCACGTTCTTGTCCAGCCGCCAGATCACGTCCGGGATCCAGCCCAGCCCGCCCTCGGTCATGATCACCTTGAGGTTCGGGAAGCGCTCGAAGACCCCGTGGCAGATCAGGCTGATCACGTTGGCCTGGAAGACCTGGCTCAGGCCCGTGTGCCACTCGACGTAGTAGGTCGGGGTCCCGCCGGCCATCGGCGGCGACGTGCGGAAGATCCCCTCACCGGAGTTCGGGTGCACCGTGATCGGCAGCCCCAGCTCGGCGGCCGCCTCGTAGATCGGGTAGTAGTGCCGCTGCCCCATCAAGATGTTGGTGAGCGGGAGCAGCACGGCCACGAACCGCTCGTCGGCGCCGGCCCGCCGGATCTCGGCCGCCGCCAGCTGCGGATCCTGGGCCCCCACCACGAGGTTGCCCCGGTACCGATCGTCCGCACCGAGCCAGGTGGCGGCCAGCCAGTCGTTGTACGCCGACGCGATGATCGCCGCGGCGTCCGGGTCCGGCATCGCGCCGAGGCCGAGGACCTCCCCGCCGATCAGCACGGCCCGGTCGATCCCGTTGCCGTCCAGCAGCTGCTGCGCCGTGAACGCCGGGTCCGCACCGGGCGCCGAGCCGTCGGGCGCCCTCGCGTCGTCGCGCAGCACCCCGGCCTGGTTGACGTACAGCATGTTCCGCGGGACCGAGACGGCCTCGCGGTGGCCCACCGTCGTCAGGTTGCGCCGCTCGTCCAGGCCCAGCCGGCGCTGGCCCTCGCGGGACAGGTACGGCCGCAGCTCGGCCATCCCGCCCTTCATGATCGGGTGCACGTCGCAGTCCACCAGCCGGTAGCGGCTGCGCTGGTCGTCGTCGACGGTCGGGGAGGTCAGCAGGTCGGTCATGGGGTGGGCTCCTGTGCGGACAACCGTTGCGGGGACGGCCCGGAACCGTCAGAGTCATGCATAGCAAATCGTTTGGCTCCGCGATAGGTCCGCGCCAGGAGGTTCCCCGTGGAAGTTCGGATCGGCTCCGTCGACGACGTACGCCGGGAGGGCTGCCGGATCGTCGAGGTCCACGGCCGCCCGGTCGGCGTGATCAGCGTCGGGGACGAGTTCTTTGCCGTCCACGACCGCTGCCCGCACATGGGCGCCTCGATGTGCACCGGCTCGTTGAGCGGCACCTTCCTGCCGGCCGAGCCGCACGAGCTCGTCTACGGACGCGACGACCGGGTGATCCGCTGCCCCTGGCACGGCTGGGAGTTCGACCTGGAGACCGGCCGGTCCCTGCTCGAACCGGAGCGGGTCGGCCTGCGGACCTATCGCGTGACCCAGGAGGGCGACGAGGTCGTCCTCCACGCGTGACGGACGCGAGGATCCCGGTGCTCAAGAACATCGACCCCCTCCTCGACGCCGCGCTGCTCGGCCACCTCGCCGCGATGGGGCACGGGGACGTGCTGGCGATCGTCGACCGCAACTACCCGGCGGCGTCGACCGCCCGTCGGCTGGTCAGCCTGCCCGGGGTGGACGTCCCCACGGCCGCGCGGGCGATCCTGTCGGTCCTCCCCGTCGACACCTTCGTCGAGCCGGCCGTCCTCCGGATGGGCGCCGTCGGCGAGGAGGGCGTCGTCCAGGAGGTCCATGCCGACCTGCAGGCGGTGGTCGACGAGGCCGAGGGACGCCCCGTCCCGTCGGCCCCGGTCGAGCGCTTCGAGTTCTACCGCCGCGCGGCCGCGGCGTACGTCGTGGTCGCCACGACCGAGGCCCGGCCCTACGGCTGCTTCCTCCTCACCAAGGGCGTCGTCTGAATTTCAGCCCTTGGGGGTCTTGCGCGGGCGGCGCGCCCGGCCTACGTTCGTGCCAATCGATTTGCGTGACTCTCGTCACACAGCGCCGTACAGGGCCGGTCGGGACGGCCCGCCACTCCGAGGAGCCGCCATGAACGACACCCCCTCCGTCGCCCGCCGTTCCCTGCTCCTGGGCGCGGCTGGAGCCGCCGCCGGCCTGGCCACCGTGGGGCTGCCGGAAGCCGGTGCGCTCGCCGCCGGGGCGCTGTCGCCCGCCCGGACCGTGGACGCCACCGGCCGTCCGCCGCTGTGGCGCCAGGCCGAGAACAAGGGCATCGTCTTCGGGTCGTCGATCGCGACCTGGCAGCTGGACAAGCGCTACCCCCACCTGTTCGCGCGGGAGGCCGGCCTGCTGTTCACCGAGGACGACCTGCTCTGGTACCAGCTCAAGCCGACGCCCGACTCTCGACTCAACTTCGGGCCGGGCGACCAGATCATCGCCTTCGCCGAGCAGCACCGCCAGCTCACCATCGGAGCCCATCTCGCCTGGGACGAGGGCTTCGGCGACGGCTGGTCCGACGACGACCTGTGGGGCCTCAGCCGGAAGAAGGCCCGCAAGCTGCTCTACAGCGTGATCGGCCGCGAGGTCCGGCACTACCGGGGCCGGATGAACGGCTGGATCGTCGCCAACGAGGTCACCGATCCCTACGACGCCGACAAGCACGGCTTCCGCACCAACGTGCCGTGGTACAACACGATCGGCCCCGGCTACATCGCCGAGTCCTTCCACATCACCCGGGAGCAGGACCCGAAGGCGCTGCGGATCATCAACGAGTTCGGCTTCGAGACCGTCAACGAGTGGGGTGACCGTGCCGAGCCGCGTCGTCGTGCCTTCCTCAAGGCGCTGGACCGGCTGCACCACGTGGGCGCGCCGGTCCAGGCGGTCGGCATCCAGGGACACCTGCTCGCTGACGGCTTCGGCCACAAGTTCCACGAGCGCGGCTACCGGGCGTTCCTGCGCGACATCGCGGACCGCGGGCTGCACATCCTGGTCACCGAGCTGGACGTCCTCGACGACGGGCTGCCCAAGGCCTTCGAGCCGCGCGACCGGATGGTCGCCGACGTCTACCGTCGCTACCTCGACGTGACGCTCGATGAGAAGGCCGTGAAGGTGGTCAACGCGTTCGGGCTGACCGACCGCTACACCTGGCTCGACGAGGACCGACCGCGCGAGGACGGCAGCCACCGCCGGCCGCTTGCCTTCGACCGGAGCATGAAGCCGAAGCCGGCGTACTACGCGATCAGCCACGCGTTCCGGCACGCGCCGCACCGCCACCAGCTCTGGAGGCTGAAGAAGGGCCAGTAGGGGGACTGCTCGCGGGCTACCGGACCTGGACGACCGCCGCCTCGGCGGCGGACCGGTAGCCCGCGAGTGCGACCTCCAGGGCGCGCACGCCGTCCGCGCCGTCGGCGCCGGGCTCCTGGTGGACGCCGGTGCGGACCGAGGTGAGGAAGCCCTCGATCATCGCCCGGTCGGCGTCCTCGGCGAACGACGCGTACCGCAGGCCCCGTGGCCCGCCGTCGCGGGTGCTGACCACCTGGACCGACTCGGCCAGGTCGTTGAGGTCGAGGGCGCCCTCGGTGCCGACCAGGCGCAGGTGGAAGTCGTAGTCCCACGGGTGGTCGGCCGGCACGGACCAGCTCGGGTCGATGCTGCCGACCGCGCCGTTCTCGAAGCGCAGGGACACCACGGCGACGTCGTCGACGCCGCAGTCCCAGAGCAGCGCGCCGGCCTCGGCCGAGACCTCGGCGACCTCGAGCCCGGTGACGTGCCGCATCACGTCGGTGACGTGCACCGAGTGGTCGATGAGCGCTCCCCCGCCGGCCGCGACCGGGTCGGTGATCCAGGCCGGGTACGCCGGCGGCAGCGGCGGACGGCCCCGGTTGCCACCCACGACGCCGATCAGGTCGCCGAGCCGACCGGCCCGGACGGCGTCGCGGGCGCGGGCGACCACGGGCAGGAAGCGCGAGACGAAGGCCAGGTGCAGCTGGACGCCGGCGGCGTCGCAGGCGGCCACGATCGCGTGTGCGTCCTCGAGCGTCGTGGCGATCGGCTTCTCGCAGAGCACGTGCCTGCCGTGCCGGGCCGCGAGCTCGACGTGGGCGCGGTGGTCGGCGTTCGCGCTGCAGACCAGGACCGCATCGGCGGACTCGACGAGCTCGTCGGCGTCCCCGGCGGCCTCGATGCCGAAGTCCTGGCGGATCCAGCGGGTGTGCTCCGGCTCGACGTCGTGGATGCCGACGACCTGGGCGTGCGGTGACCGGGTCAGCGCACGCGCGTACGCCCACGCGTGGCCCATGTGCGCGGCGCCCAGGATCGCGACGCGGGTCGGCGTGCCGTTCACAGGGTCTCCCAGGTGGTCAGGTCGATCGTCCGCCCGGTGCGGGCCGACTCCAGCGCTCCCAGGGCGGTGCGCAACGACTCCGTCGCCTCGGTCGCCGGCACCGGCGGCGGACCGCCGGCGCGTACGGCGTCGAAGAAGGCGCCGAGCTCACGGGTGAACTCCCGGTCGCCGAGCACGTCCCACCACTCCGTGTCGCTCTCGCGCTGGTGGAGGACGCCGCCCATCAGGTGGTCGTAGTCCCACGAGATCCGGCCCTCGGTGCCGACGATCTCCGCGCGCAGCTTGAAGCCGCGCGAGACCGGGTGGGCCCAGCTGCACTCCACGTGCGCGATCGCGCCGTTGGCGTAGCGGACCGTCGCGAGCGTGTACGTGTTCGGCCCGGCGCCGCTGTCGGCGGCCATGCAGTGCACACGTACGGCGGGGCTGCCGATCACCCAGGCCGCGTAGTCGAAGCTGTGCACCGCCTGGTCGAGCAGCGGCCCGCCCGAGGTCGCCGGGTCCGCGAGCCAGCCGGCCTCGCTCCACCCCGGCAGCGAGGTGGTCGTCGAGTGGGTGATCATCCGGACCTGCCCGATCTCGCCGGCCTCGGCCACGTCACGGGCCAGCCGGTGGTCCGGGCCGTAGCGGGCCACCTGCCCGATCGAGAGGATCCCGGGCGCGGCCTCGGCCGCCGCGAGCACGCGGCGCGCCTCCTCGACCGTGCGGGTGATCGGCTTCTCGCAGAGCACGTGCCGGCCGGCCTCGAGCGCCCGGATCGTGGCGTCCGCGTGGGTGGTCGGCGGCGTGCAGATGTCGACGACGTCCACGCCGAGGTCGAGGATCGCATCCAGGTCGGGCACGACCTGCGCGCCGTACTGCTCCGCGATCCGTTCGGCCTTGCCCGGGACCGGGTCGGCGACGGCGACGAGCCGCACGCCGGCCGCGGCCCGGTAGGCGTGCGCGTGCACCCCGGCGATCATGCCGGCCCCCAGCAGGCCGACGGTGAGCTCGGAGCTCATCGCCCGCGCACCTCGATGGCCGGGGCCGCGGTGTGCAGGTCGGGCCCGAAGAACGTGAACACCACGAGGTCCTCGCTTCCCGTGTTGACGACCTCGTGGTCGCGGGTCGCGACGTCGTGGGTGACGACCAGCTCGTCCAGGCCCGGCTCGCCGCCCCGGACCTCGTGGCCGGCCCAGGTGCCGGTCCCCGACCACGCGAAGACGCTGTAGACCCCGGGCTCGCGGAGCCGGTGGGTGCCGCCGGGCGGCAGCACCAGCCGCTTCCCGGCGTACCTGCTGGTGTTGTAGAAGACCCAGGCCTCCTCGCCGTCGCCGGCCACGCCGGCGACCGGGCGCGGCGAGAGGTGGCGGTTCTCGTAGAACCAGGGGTCTCCGTTGACGTCCCAGTCCACGAAACGGAGCGGGAACCGCTCTCCCTCGCGCTCGCGGTCCTCGTCGCGCACGTCCTTGAAGAGCAGGTCCTTGGAGATGATCGTCCCGGCGTTGAGCGCCTGGAACATGGCCAGGACGTCCGAGTCCTCCTGCAGCTCGAGCGTCAGCGCGGTGCCCGGGGCGTGCAGTACCCCGGACGGCACGTGGAACCCCTCGCCGGGCACCTGGAGCTCGGCACGGGCGTGGCGCAGGATCAGGTCGCTGTCCCAGTCCACGAGGTACGGCAGCAGCGTCTCGTGGGCCCGCTGCTCGGCGATCCACGGGTGCACGCCGAAGAAGGTCTCGGGGTGCGCGCCCAGCTCCACACCGGGCAGGAAGTGGTAGGACTCGTCCTTGGCGTTGCAGCCGACCAGCCGGGCGAGATCCTGCGGCGGGTGGACGTGGTACGGCAGCCGGTACCCGTAGTCGAAGATCTTGGCCAGCCGGCCGAGCCCGCCCGGATGCGTCGCGGCGTACTCCTCGCCGAGCAGCGCCACGGGGTCGGCGGCCACGGCGTCGCGAAGCAGAATCCGCTCGCCGTGGTCGCCGACGAGGTGGCTCAGTCCCTCGTCCTCCGGTCCGACCCGGTTGTCGGCCCGGGTGGTCGAGGCGAGCCACCGCTCGCAGATCGCGCCGCGGTCCCCCACGTCGTACGCGTCCTCGGGTAGGCCGAGCCGGCGTCCCGGCGGCAGGAAGTCACGCGCCACCCAGGCCGGCTCGCACCGCAGGACGCCGTTCCCGTCCGCGAGCAGGCGGGCGAGGACGTCGCGCGTCAACCCTTGACACCCGTCACGGCGATGCCCCGGACGAACTGCCGCTGGAAGATGATGAACACGATGACCATCGGCAGCGTGGCGATGACCGAGCCCGCGAACAGCAGGTTCCAGTCCGTCCGGTTCTGCACGACGAACAACGCGAGCCCCACCGGTGCGGTGGTGTGCTCCGGGTCCCCCGACGTGACCAGCAGCGGCCAGAGGAAGTCCTCCCACGAGTACTGGAAGGTGAAGATCGCGTTGGCGGCGAGCGCGGGAGCGCAGAGCGGCAGCACGACGCTCCAGAAGATCCGGAACTCGCCGGCGCCGTCGATGCGGGCGGCGTCGAGCAGCTCGTCGGGGATCGTCGACATGTACTGGCGCAGCAGGAAGATGCCGAAGGCGCCGACGATGCCCGGCATGATCAGGCCCCAGTAGGAGCCCAGCCAGCCGTGCCCGCCGCTGCCCAGCCAGTCGTTCCCGCCGAAGAACGGGATGTGCTGGATGATGATGTAGTTGGGGATCAGCGTGATCTGGCCAGGGACCATCATGGTCCCCAGGAAGAGCACGAAGATCACGTTGCGACCCGGGAACTTCCGCTTCGCGAACGTGTAGGCGCAGAGCGCGTTGAAGAACGTCTGCAGCACGGTCACGGTGATCGCGACGAACGCGCTGTTGGCGAACCATCTCCAGTCGCCGTGCCCCTGGCCCTGCTGCGCCTTCGTGAGGTGACCGACGTTCAGGAAGCCCCGGTAGCCGTCGAGCGTGGGGTCGCCGGGGATCCACGTCGGCGGGTTCTGGAAGATCGTGCTCAGCGGCTGCATCGACGCGCTGATCAGCCAGGCGAAGGGCGCGACGAACAGGATCGCGATCGGCGCCAGGACGACGTACGTCAGGAGCTTCGCCCGGAGGGACACGTGCTCCTTCTCCCGGGGTGCGCCCGGCGGGCGCTTGGCGCGCCGCCGCCGCGGGGCCGGCAGGATCGGCTCGATCTCGCTGACGAGACGGCTCGCGGTGGGCTCCTCGGTCAGCCCCGTCATGAGACGCCCTCGTTGTCGCGGAACAGCCGGATCTGGAAGACCGTGAACACCAGCAGCATCGCGAACAGCGCGAAGGCCAGGGTGCTCGCATATCCCATGTCGTAGTACTTGAAGGCCCAGAGGTACATGTAGTACACCATCGTCTCCGTCTTGTTGACGGGCCCGCCGTTGGTCATCACGAAGATCTGGGTGAAGACCTGCAGCGAGCCGATGATGCTGATCACGAGCAGGAACAGCGTCGTCGGCCGGAGCATCGGGATGGTGACGTACCACAGCCGACGCAACGTCCCGGCGCCGTCGAGCATCGCCGACTCGTAGAGCTGCTCGGGGATGGCCTGGAGGCCGGCCAGGTAGACGACCATCGAGAACCCCACGCCGCTCCACACGCTCATCAGCACGACGGCCGGCATGGCGAGGTTCTTGTCCGAGAGCCACAGCAGCGGGTGGTCGATGAGGTGGCCCTTCATCAGGTAGTAGTTGAAGAGCCCGTACTGGCCGTTGTAGAGCCACTTCCACAGCAGGGCGGAGACCACGAACGGCGTGACGACGGGCAGGTAGTACGCGGTCCGGAAGACGGCACGGCCGCGGATCGGCTGGTTGAGCAGCAGCGCCAGCACCAGGCCGATGATCATCGTCAGGGGGATCGACGCGCCGGTGAAGTAGGCGGTGTTGAGGACCGACTGGACGAACCGCTCGTCGTGGATCATGTCCTCGTAGTTCTGGAGACCGACGTACGGCTTCGTCGGCTCGATGATGCTCCACCGGTGGAACGTCAGGTAGATCGCGAAGACCAGGGCCGCGAGCGTGAAGATCGAGAACAGGATCACGCCCGGGGCGAGGAACAGGTACGCCGATCGCTCTCGCCAGATCCTCCAGAAGAAGCGACGCACCCGGGTCTCCCGGACGTCCTTCTTCGCGCCCTTCGCAGCCGGCGCCACCGCCGTCGACATACCTGCTCCTTCTCTCGTCAGGGAAACCGTCCGCCCGGGCCGAGTCGGCCCGGGCGAACGGGCGGTGCGTGGTGCAGAGGTCAGCGGGCCAGGATCGCCTGCGCCTGGTTCGCGGTGTTCTCCAGGGCCTCGTCGGCGCTCTGGTCACCGTAGATCGCCTTGCCGAGCTCGTCGTTCAGGATCGTCTCGATCCGCGGGAACTTCGGGTTCGACACGGTGCTGGCCACGCCGCACTGCATGAGGTCGATGAAGCCCTTGAGGACCGGCTTCTCCTTCACGATCTCCTCGCCCTGGAGGAGCGAGTTCAGCGGCGGCAGCAGGGTGCCCTCGGTCTTGTAGGTGGACCGGGCGATGTTCTCGGGCGTGGAGAGGAACTCCATCCAGAGCCATGCCGCGTCCGGGACCTTGGTCTGCTCCGACATCATCAGCGCGTCGCCGGCGATCGTGGTCTTGCAGCCCGCGTCGCCCTCCGGCAGGGGCGCCGTCGCCCACTTGCCGTCGATGCCGGGGAACTCGTCCGACAGCGTGCCGGCCAGCCAGGCCCCCGCGACGTACATCGCCACGTCACCCTCGGCGAAGGCCGTGCGGCCGTCGTAGGAGTTGGAGTTGAAGTAGTCCGGCGGGGAGTACTTGGCCAGGCCCACGTAGAACTCCGCGGCCTTCTTGGCCTCGTCGCTGGTGAACAGGATGTCCTTGCCGTCCGCGGAGAGCAGGTCGCCACCGGCCTGGTAGAGCCACGGGTACCAGTAGTACGCCGACTCGGACGCGAACATCTCGAAGCCGTACTTGTTCTGGGCCGGGTCGGTCAGCGCGGCGGCGTCGGCCTCGAACTCGTCCCAGGTCTTGGGGGGAGAGTCGATGCCCGCCTCCGCGAAGCGGTCCGTGCGGTAGAAGAGGCCGGTGGTCTCACCGTCGACCGGGAGGCCGTACATCTTGTCCTCGTAGGTGACGAAGGTCTTGAAGGCGTCGACGTAGTCGTCCGGCTTCACCACGTCGCTCCGACTGATGTAGTCGCTCAGGTCGACCGCCGCGCCGCGCGAGGCGTAGTCGGCCGTGTCGCTGGCGTTGACGTAGGACACGTCGGGGGCGTTGTTGCCCGCGATCCGGGTCGAGAGCACCTGCGCTGCCTGCTCGGCCGGCACGTTCTCGAACTTGATGGTGATCATCGGGTGCTGCTGGTGGAACTCGGCCGCCATCTTCTTCATCTCGGGCTCGTTGCCGAGCCAGGAGAAGAACGTCACCGTGGTGGGCGAGGTGGGCTCCGCGACGGGGCCCTGGCCCTCGCCCTTCGGCGGGCCTGACGGCTTGTCTGAACCGCCACAGGCGGCCAGACTCATGGATGCGACGGCGACGGCGACCGCGGCGGCGGCCACCTTCCGGGACAGTTTGAACCTCACCGAATCAGCTCCCTTGCTCTTCAAGTGGCTACTCGGAGACCGTCGATGCGACCCGATGCAAATCGTTTGGCTCCTTGGCGGGAAGCATCGTCAACACCCTCCGCTTTGTCAATGGATTCGCGTGCTTTCCGTCACATCGGTGTCGCATCGTGACGCCAGGAGGGCGGCGCGCCGTACCTCCTCCGATAGGCGCGGCCGAAGTGCGACAGGCTGTTGAAGCCGGCGGCGTGGCACACCTCCGAGACGCTGAGCGAGGTCGCGGCCAGCAGCGACCGGGCGAACCGTAGCCGGCACTCCTGGAGGTGGAGCTGGAACGAGGTGCCCGTGTACTGGCGGAAGCGCTCGCTGAAGTAGTTGGGCGAGAGGTGGGCGCGCGCGGCGACGTCCGCCAGCGTCAGCGGCTCCCGGAAGTTGCGCTCGACGTAGAGCACCGCGGCCCGGAGGTCATCCGTCGGGGCGGGCGGGCGCGCGCGGCGCGGGTCGTCCAGGCCGCACCGGCGGGCCAGCTCGACCACCAGGCACGACACGAGCGCCTCGGTCACGGTCGCCGAGCCGAGCCGCGGCTCGTCGAACTCCTGCTGGAGCCGCCGGAAGTCGGCCTCGGCGTCGAGGAAGCCGTCGGCCTGCCAGGGGAACCCCTCCAGTGCCGGGGCACCCACCCCTGCGAGCCGGCGCTCCATCACGCTCGGGTCGATCACGGTGTTGTAGCAGGTCAGCGGCTCGTCGCCGGTCACCCGGATGGCGTGGAAGTCGGCCGGTGACAGCAGGAACACGCTCCCGGGACCGATCGGTCGCGGCACGCCGTTCACGACGTGCTCCGCCTCGCCCGAGACGACCATCGACAGCTCGTAGTAGTCGTGCCAGTGCACGTCGACCATCCGGAGCCGCTGCCGCATGACCCGTGCACCGAGCGCCGGAGCGAGCAGCGACGCGACGCTGAAGCGCTCGATCGGCTCGGTCATGCGGGGGCTCCTCCACGCCTCAAATCGTTTTGGCAGTTGTCCAGTACAGTACCGCCATGCAACGGACGGAGCGGACCGATGCGCAGCCGTTGCCTGCGCGCGTGACGATCGCCCACGTGGCCGACCTGGCGGGCGTCAGCCCGACGACGGTCTCGCACGTCCTCTCCGGCAAGCGCGTGGTCGGCGCGGCGACGCGCAGCTCGGTGATGGACGCCATCAAGGAGCTCGGCTACCGGCCGAACCACGTCGCGCGCAACCTCCGCACGCGGCAGTCCCACATGATCGCGGTGGTCGTCCCCGACATCACCAACCCGTTCTACGCGGTGCTCACCCGTGGGCTCGCCGACGCCGTCGACGCAGCCGGATACGGGACCTACGTCTGCAGCACCGACGGCCTGCACGACCGCGAGCGCAAGTTCTTCGAGGACGTCATGGACCGCGGCGTGGACGGCATCGTGTTCGCGTCCGGTGAGACCGCGTCGGAGGTGACCTTCGGGCCGGCCGACTACGCGACGCCCCTCATCTGCATCGGCGACCACCTCGACCACCCGCTCTGCGACGCCGTCATCCCGGACGACGAGGCCGGGTCGCGGGAGGCAGGTGCGTTCCTGGCCGGTCGCGGCTTCGAGCGGATCGCGATGATCCAGGGGCCGCCCCGCCACGGCGCGCAGCGCACCGCCGGCTTCCGGGCCGCGATGCAGGCCGCCCGTCGCAAGGTGCCCACGGAGCGCCTGGTGCGCGGCGACTGGACCCGCAGGGGCGGCTACGAGGCGATGCGCACGCTGATGGCGCTCCCCAGCCGCCCGGACGCGGTCTTCTGCGCCAACGACCTGATGGCGATCGGTGCCCTCGACGTCGCCCACGAGCTCGGCCTCGACGTACCCGGCGACGTCGCGATCGTCGGCTTCGACGACGTCGACGCCGCCACCATCGTGACTCCGCAGCTCACCACGGTGCGCAACCCGGCGTACGAGGCCGGCAGCACCGCCGGCGACCTGCTGATGAGCCGGATGTCGGGGCGCTACGGCGGCACCGGCCGCACCGTGGTCCTGCCCTGCCCGATGGTCGTCCGCGGCACCGCCTGAGCGATGTACCACCATCCGGCTGGCCCTGATGCGTGCGTGGGGCGGCGCGCAGGACGGTGGCGGACCACCTTCGCGCCGCGCTCGCTGCAGGCCTCATCGTTCGGGGGCTGGTCGAGGAACCGGTCGCCGTGCCCTCCCATGAGGACTTCTCGGAGCCGCACCGCGCCATCGGCGAGTGGCGCTGGTGGACATGGGAGCTGCTCGACTGGGTGCCCGAAGCAGCGCGAATCGCCTGGGACACGCCTTCGCATCATGGTCTGGCACTTCGAGCGTGGCGCCTGAGTCAGAGGTGAGCCACTCGACGCAGATCCTCGCGATGCTTCCGGGGTAGGTCGTATCCCTGGTGCATGGCGCGTTGAGCCGCGGCGCTGACGCACGGGACAAGCCGGCCGCCGACCGTCCCTGTGGCATCGAGGCAGCCGGGAGGCAGCACCCACGGGTCCATGGTCCTGAGCGACACCGAGCGATGCTCGACCTCGACGGCATGCACGTCCAGCTCGCGCCCGTCGCCATGGCGCTCGACGAACGCGGTGTCCCAGGTTCGCCCGTCGAGCGTGATCGGGTCGTTCTCCTCCCACTCGTAGGCGCGCGCGAAGCCCTGCTCCCGGAGCAAGGCGTGCAGGACAGGTAGATCACGGACGCTCACGAGCACATCGAGATCGTGGTGATCCCTCGTCTCCTGCCCGAGGAGGGCATCGACTCCCCAGCCGCCCATGATCCACCAGCGGATGCCCGCTGCCGACGCGGCCGCTACGAGCTCGACCACCTGCGTTGCCGTCATGGCTCGGTCGGTCATAGGCGTCACCCTGCTCGGAGACGTGGCCGCGCGGCAACCGATTCCGCGGCGTGTCCTGCCCGGTCGGGTAGATGTCCAGGTGGATGCGATTCTTGCCAGCAGTCGCGGTCGCGGCAACTTCAGTCCAGGAAGACCACCACCGACTCGTCCGGGTGGACGAGGCTTGCTGCCGCCCGGCCCGCGACGATGGCACAGAGGATGCGCTCCTGCTCCGGGGCCTCCGTGACTCGGTGCGCATGACAGTGACCCCGCCGGCCGTGGTCGGCGGGGTGGGGGTCAGCCGATATGTCGGTGGCCGAGGGGGCTGGTCCAGACGAACCCGGTGCCGGGGGCGTGCTGGTAGGTCCAGTCGGTGAAGGTCTTGAGCCGGTGGTGTCCTCGGCACAGGGGCGCGAGGTTCGAGGTGGTGGTCGCACCGGTGGGCCATTCGGTGATGTGGTCGGTGTCGGCGTGCTGGCCTTGGCGCCAGGAGGGCCGGTGGCAGAACGGGAACGGGCACTCCGGGTGGCGGAGTCGGACCTGTTCCTTGATCAGCGGGGTGGCCTGGTAGGTCTCGGTGGAGAGCTCCTCGTTGAGGTCGATGACCGGCCGCACGGTCACGGTGGTGCCGGCTTGCTGGCACCAGTGCTGGAGGTGTTCGGGGGTGATCACCGAGCGGGTGTTGTCCAGGTCGACCATCTCCTGGCCGGGGCGGGTGTGGGCGTAGATCACCACCTCCCGCCGCGGCTGCCCGGCGGGTCCGGTGCCGAGCATGCCGGCCGCGATCGCGCGGCGCACGTCGAGGGGCAGCGCGGGGTCCAGGGTGTCGGCCTTCGCCGCGACCACGGCGTCCAGGGCGACCGCGTCGGCGACGTCGAGCAGCCCGGAGATCGGGACCAGGCCCTCGGCGGTCATGTACTTCAGGTGCACCTTGAAGTGCCGCTGCTCGGCCGCGGCCAGGCGGCGGCGCTCGGTCTCGGCGGGGTCGTGCTCGGCGCGGGCCTTCTCGACCTGCCGGTCGAGCTCGGCGAACGTGCACTTGTGGGCCACGAAGTACAGCGCCCGGTCCACGAACCCCGCTCCCGCGGGAGGGAGGGACTGGGTGGCCCGGGCGATCTTGCGGGCCTTCCACACCGGCA